>NZ_AP042404.1:0-3332510 GCF_055378705.1 Thiobacillus thiophilus
GGTGCTGGGCAGCTGGATGGGCGGACAGCTGGTCGACTTTGCGCGCACCTTGCTGACCGATTTCCCGGCGCTTGTCGAATGAGCCATCCATGCCGCTGACAGAAGCGAGCCTGGCGGTCTGGCTGTTTGCCTTCGCCCGCCTCGCCGGGTGGGCGCTGTTCGATCCGCTGACCGGCCGCCTGCCGCTGCCGCTGCGCCTGTTCATCGCCGCCGTGCTGGCGGCCGTGCTGGCGCCGGGTCTGGCGATCGATGCCGTCAACCCGTCAAGCGTGCAGGGCATGCTGGCACTGGGCCTGGAAGGCGTGTGGGGCGCGGCGCTGGCGCTTTGCGTGCGGCTGGTTTTTGCTGCGGTCGAGGCCATTCTGGTATGGACCGGCCACACCGCGAGCGGCGGCCTGCTGACACTGACCGCCGAGCAGGCGGCGCCCGCAGATGCCGCCTGGCGCGCGCTGGCGGGATGGCTGGCGGCCATGGCATTTCTCGCCGCCAGCGGCCATCTGCTGATCGTCGACGCGCTGCGCGACAGTTTTGCCGTCATGCCGGTTGCCGTCCTGCCCGCTACCACCGACTTGCGCCAGCTGGCCGAAGCCGCCAGCTGGCTGTTCGCCACCGGGGTGCAGCTGGCGCTGCCGCTGCTGGCGCTGGCGCTGCTGATCCAACTGGCATTCGGCATCGTGGCGCGTACCACGCCGGGACTGGATATGTTCTCGGCCGGGCTGGGGATTGCCGCACTGGGACTGGTGGCCGCCTGGGTGTGGGCGGTGCCGCTGGTCGCCCACGGCGTCGGCCTGGGCATCGAGCAGCTGGCGAGCTGGCTGGGCCGGCTCAGATAAGCATCGCTATCAAGAAATGATGTTGTATTGTCAATCCCAGGCATGCCATGCGTGACTGTTATAACGTCAATCTGAAACCAATTTGGAACCTTAATGCCGTGATCGTGAACCCGATTTCAGATGCACTGGTTTTGTTTGGCGCCACCGGCGACCTTGCCCGTCGCAAGATATTTCCTGCGCTGCACGACATGCTGCGGCATGGCCGCACGCTGCCGCCCATTGTCTGCGTGGCGAACTCTCCGGGGTGGGATCTTGAGCGCTTGCGCGCCCACGCCCATGATGGCATCGACGAGTTTGGCGGCGGGGCGGATGAGACGGTGTTCCGCAATCTCGCCAGCTTGCTGACCTATATCAACGGCGACTACGAAGACCCGGCGACGTACGTGGCGCTGCGCCGCGCGCTGGAGAACCGGCAGCACCCGTTGCATTATTTTGCCATACCGCCGGCCATGTTTCCCGTGGTGGTGCGCGGGCTGGTTGCAGCCGGCTGCAGCGAGGGCGCGCGCGTGGTGGTGGAGAAACCCTTCGGGCGCGACCTGGAATCGGCGCAATCGCTCAATGCAACGCTGTATGAGGCGCTGCCCGAATCCGGAATCTTCCGCATCGATCATTATTTAGGCAAGGAGGCGGTGCAGAACATTCTGTATTTCCGTTTTGCCAACTCTTTTCTCGAACCGATCTGGAACCGCAACCATATCCGGCAGATCCAGATCACCATGTCGGAGAATTTCGGCGTGGCCGGGCGGGGGCGCTTTTACGATTCGGTCGGGGCCATCCGCGACGTGCTGCAGAACCATCTGTTGCAGATCCTCGCCCTGCTGGCGATGGAGCCGCCGCTCGGCACCAGTGCCGAGGCGGTTCGCGATGAACAGGCCAAACTGCTCAAGGCCATCCGCCCGCTGGCACCTGGCGACCTGATTCGGGGGCAGTACGAAGGCTATCGCAATGAGGAAGGCGTCGCGCACGGTTCGGACACGGAAACCTTTGCTGCCGTGCGTTTCTTCGTCGATACCTGGCGCTGGGCGGGGGTGCCCTTCATCGTGCGCACAGGCAAGCACCTGCCGCTCACCACCACCGAGATTCGTGCCGAGTTTCAGGTTCCGCCGCAGCGCGTATTCGCGCTGTCCGAGACCGGGCCGCTGGCGCCCAATTATCTGCGTATGCGCCTGTCGCCTACCGTATCCATCGCGCTGGGCGCTCGTACCAAGAATGCGGGCGATCGCATGGTCGGGCGGCCGGTGGAACTCTATGTTTGCAACAATTATCCGGAAGAGATGAGCGCCTACGAGCGTCTGCTGGGTGACGCCATGGACGGCGAGGCCATGCTGTTCGCGCGCCAGGATGCGGTGGAAGCGGCATGGCGTGTGGTGGAACCTGTGCTTTCGCGCCGCGATCCGGCTTATGCTTATGAACCCGGCACGTGGGGCCCGGCCGAGGCCGATCTGCTGCTTGCCGGCGGACGTTGGCATAACCCGCGCCCGCCCCAGGGCTAGCAGGACTGGTGTCGCAAATCGGAATTTAAGAGAAACCCGGCACGACCAGATAGATTAGAATGCGAGGTTTATCGTCATATCGTCGGCAACGACAAGAGCAGCGGAAACAACATGGCAGAAATAAATACGGTCAGAGGAAGCCTGGTTGCGGTCGTCACCCCCATGTCGGACGACGGCGCGCTCGATCTCGACGCGCTGCGCCGCCTGGTCGACTGGCACATCGCAGAGGGAACCGGCGGCATCGTCATCGTCGGCACTACCGGCGAATCGCCCACGGTCAGTTACGACGAGCATTGTCTGCTGATCCGCACCACGGTCGAACAGGCCGCCGGGCGGGTGCCGGTGATTGCGGGAACCGGCGCGAACTCGACTTCCGAAGCGATCGAGCTGACCGAATGCGCGAAGGCAGCGGGCGCCCAGGCCGGGCTGTCAGTGGTGCCGTACTACAACAAGCCGACCCAGGAAGGTCTGTTCCAGCACTACAGAAAAATCGCCGAAGCAGTCGACCTGCCGCTCATCCTCTACAACGTGCCGGGGCGCACGGTGGCCGACCTGTCGAACGACACGGTGCTGCGCCTGGTCGGCGTGCCCGGCATCGTCGGGCTGAAGGATGCCACCGGCAGCATGGAGCGCGCCGCCGACCTGCTGCGCCGCGCGCCGAAGGACTTTGCGCTTTACAGCGGCGACGATGCCTCGGCGATGCCCTTCATGCTGCTGGGCGGTCACGGCGTGATTTCGGTCACCGCCAACGTCGCGCCGAAGTTGATGCACGAGATGTGCGTGGCCGCGTTCGACGGGAACCTGGCGCGCGCGCGCGCACTCAATAATGCGTTGCTGCCTTTGCACAGCAAGCTGTTTGTCGAGGCCAACCCGATACCGGTCAAATGGGCGTGTGCCGAACTGGGATTGATTCCCGCAGGCCTGCGGCTGCCGCTGACCCCCTTGTCGGCCGAACTGCACGACACCCTGCGCGGCGCGCTGCGCCACGCCAATTTAATTTGATCCGGTTAATTTAATCCAGCGCTGCGCTGCGGCTATTTTTAATTTAATGCAATGCGCCACGCCGGTTTGATCCACGTTTTATTTAGGACACCTTTATGCGTTTGCTGCCCCTGTTTTTGATGCTGAGCCTGACCATGTCGGGTTGCGGCATGATCGAATCGAAAAAGATCGACTACAAAGCGGCCGGCAAATTGCCGACGCTGGAAATACCGCCCGACCTCACCGCGCCGGCGGCAGACAACCGCTACGCCATTCCCGATGCGCAGGGCAGCGGCGCCGCCACCCTGTCGACCTACAGCCAGGAGCGCCAGGCGCCGCCGGCCGCGTCGACCACGCTGCTGCCGGCGCAGGACAAGGTGCGCATCGAGCGCGCCGGCACCCAGCGCTGGCTGGTGGTACAGGCAACGCCGCAGGAGGTGTGGCCGGTGATCAAGGATTTCTGGCAGGAGACCGGTTTCATCGTCAATCTGGAATCGCCCGAAACCGGCCTGATCGAAACCGACTGGGCGGAAAACCGCGCCAACATCCCGCAGGACGTGATTCGCCGCACGCTCGGCAAGGTGCTCGACGGCCTGTATTCCACCGCCGAGCGCGACAAATTCCGCACCCGTATCGAAGCGGGTAAGGACGGCGGCACCGAAATTTACCTCAGCCACCGCGGCATGGTCGAAGTCTATGATTCCGCGAACCAGGACCGGACCGTGTGGCAGCCGCGCCCGGCCGACCCTGAACTCGAGGCCGAAATGCTGCGCCGCTTGATGCTGCGCTTCGGCGTGGAAGAGAGTCGCGCGGAGACCCTGCTGGCCAAACAGGCAACGCCGGAACAGGCACGCATTCTTCAGGAAGCCGGTGCACCGGTGTTGGAAATGGACGAGAATTTCGACCGCGCCTGGCGCCGTGTCGGCCTTGCGCTCGACCGCGTAGGCTTTGCGGTGGAAGACCGTGACCGCTCCAAAGGCACGTATTTCGTGCGCTATATCGATCCCGGCGTCGACAACGCCAGCAAGCGCGATGACGGCATGCTGGCCAAGTTGGCCTTCTGGCGCAGCAAGAAGGATCAGTCTTCGCCGCAACTGCAGATCGTGGTGAGCGAGGCCGGCGAGAAGAGCCGGGTCAGCGTCAGCGGTGCGGAAGGCAAGCCGGCCGACGCCACTACGCGGACCCGTATCCTCAACCTGCTGCACAAAGAACTGAAGTGATGCGGGAATCCGCCTGATGCGGTTTGCCAGCCTCGGTAGCGGCAGCGGGGGAAACGGCCTGGTGATCGAGGCCGGAGGCACCCGTGTTTTGATGGACTGCGGCTTCGGCCTGGCCGACAGCGTGGCCCGGCTGGCCCGGCTGGGCTTGCAGGCCAGCGATCTGGCCGGCATCGTGGTGACCCACGAGCACAGCGACCATATCGGCGGGGTGGGGCGGTTGGCACGCAGGCACGGGCTGCCGGTGTGGCTGACCGCCGGCACGCTGGCGATGGCGCAGGACCTTGCCGGGGTGGCGGTTCAGGTGATCGACGGCCACGCGGCGTTTGCGGTGGACGAACTGGAAATCCAGCCGTTTCCGGTGCCGCACGATGCGCGCGAGCCGGTGCAGTATGTGTTTGGCGACGGCAACCGCCGCCTCGGCGTATTGACCGATACCGGCAGCGACACGCCGCACATCGAGGCCATGTTGACCGGCGTCGATGCGCTGGTTCTGGAATGCAACCACGATGCGGCGATGCTGGAAAACGGCCCCTACCCGACGGGTCTCAAACGGCGTGTGGGCGGGTATTTCGGCCACCTGGAAAACGGCCAGTCGGCGGCCTTGCTGGACAGGCTGAAGCACGACAAGCTGCAATGCGTGATGGCGGCGCATGTTTCGCGCAAGAACAATACGGCCGCCCTGGCGCGGCGCGCGCTGGCCCAGGTGTTGAACTGCGCAGACGATGAGGTGCGCGTGGCCTGCCAGACCACGGGATTTGACTGGATCCGGATTTGAGCAGCTGGAAATTTAATCGGACCTGAGATTTAACTGGACAGACATTGACGACTTTTGCTGAACTCGGGCTTGCCCCCGACATCCTGCGTGCCCTCGACGAAATGGGCTACGTCACGCCGACGCCGATCCAGGAGCAGGTGATTCCGCTGGCGCTGCAGGGTGCCGACATCCTCGGCGCGGCGCAGACCGGCACCGGAAAAACCGCCGCATTCGCGCTGCCGCTGATCCAGCGCCTGCTGCCGTTCGCCAACACCGGCACCTCGCCGGCCAAGCATCCGATCCGTGCGTTGATCCTCACCCCCACGCGTGAACTCGCGATCCAGGTCGAGGAGGCCGTGCAGGCCTACACCAAGCATGTGCCGCTGCGCTCACTGGTGGTATATGGCGGGGTCAGCATCAACACGCAGATTCCCATCCTGAAAGCCGGCGTCGAAATCCTGGTGGCGACCCCCGGCCGCCTGCTCGACCATGTGCAGAACAAGACGCTGATGCTGAACCAGGTCAACACACTGGTGCTCGACGAGGCCGACCGCATGCTCGACATGGGCTTCATGCCCGACCTGAAGCGCATCGTTGCGCTGCTGCCGGCGCAGCGGGTGAACATGATGTTCTCGGCCACCTTCCCGGAAGAAATCCGCAAGCTCGCCGACAGCATTCTCAACCACCCGACCTTCATCGAGGTGGCGCGCAATGAAACCGCGATGAACGTCACCCAGGTGGTGCACCCGGTGCACCACGAACGCAAGCGGCAGCTGCTCGCGCATCTGATCAAGAGCCGCGACCTGCGGCAGGTGCTGGTATTTACCGGCACCAAGCTGGGCTGCAACCGGCTTGCCAACGAACTCAACAAGCTGGGGATCCACGCCGATGCCATCCACGGCGACAAGACCCAGCAGGAACGCATCAAGGCGCTCGAAGCCTTCAAGGCCGGCACCATGCGCGTGCTGGTCGCTACCGACGTCGCCGCGCGCGGCATCGACATCGAGGCGCTGCCCTTCGTCGTCAATTACGACCTGCCGCACAATGCCGAGGATTACGTGCACCGCATCGGCCGCACCGGCCGTGCAGGCGCCAGTGGCGAGGCCATTTCGCTGGTGAGCGAATCGGAAACGCGCTACCTCAAGGACATCGAGAAACTGATTGGCAATCCCATCGAGGTGGTGATCCTTCCCGGTTTCGAACCGGGCGCAGCCGATGTGCCCGCGTACCAGCCGCGCCCGCCGCGGGCTGAGCGCCCTGTTGAGCGCTCGGTCGAGCGTCGGGCGCCGCGCGCCAAACCGGCGGCATCGCGCGATACGTTGTTCGATGCGCCGTATGAGGCGAGCGTAGCGACGCGTGCCGAAGAGCCGCCGGCACTGGTGCGGCCACGACCCCAAAGGCAGGTGGCGGCACTATTCCGCAGCCCGGTCAAATCCGATTCCGCCGACCAGTGAGCTGGGAAATCCTGCTGCTGGGGCTGTTCGGTGCAGTCGGCTGGTACTGGTACGCCGGCATGCAGGTGCGTGAGCAGGCCGTTGCAGTCGGTCGCCGTACGTGTGCCGACGCCGGCTTGCAGTTCCTGGACGAGAGCGTGGCCTTGAGCCGGACCCGTTTTGCGCGCAACGGCAGCGGCCAGTTGCAGTTCCTGCGCGATTACCGCTTCGAGTTTTCCGACACCGGCGACAACCGCCGCCCCGGCGTCATACGCATGATGGGCAACCGCGTCGAATGGGTCAGCCTCGACGGGGAATGGCGTCCGGGGCGGGCGGCCAGCGTTACCCGTCTGGGGGACTGAGGCGGTTCACAGCGGCTGCGTTCCGCAGTCGCCGCGAACGCCGGATAGCGCTACCACCACTTCTCGAAAATGATGCGGCTCATCGGCACGCCCAGGTCGTGCAGCAGAACGCTCATGTCCTCGACCATGCCCTTGGGGCCGCACAGGTAATACAGCGTGTCGTCCGGCACGTCGAGCGCATGCAGCTTGACTGGATCGATGCGGCCGGTGAGGCCGTGCCAGTGGATGTCGGGCTGGGTGACGGTAATGCTCACGTGCAGGTTGTCGTGAGTGCGGGCGGCGGCATCGAGTTCGTCACGGAACAGAATTTCGTGGCTGTCCGACGCGCTGTACACCAGATGGACACGGGTCGATAACCGGGTGTCGCGCACGTGACGGAAGATGGACAGCAGCGGCGTGACGCCGACCCCGCCGCCGATCAGCACCACGTTGTCGCTCATCTCGGGCAGGTAAACAAACGGCCCCTGGCCCTGCGATACGCGAATGGCGTCGCCTACCCGTGCCTGCTCGTGCATCCAGCGCGCTACCGGATGATGCCCGCTCGACTTGATCGCCAGCTCGATCTCGCCCCGATGGACGGGCGAGGTGGTGATGGAATAGCCGGCGGTGTGCGTCGCACCGCCGGCCTCGATGCTGAGGTCCACCCATTGTCCCGGCAGGAACCGAAAGCCGGCATCGGGTATGGTGAGGCGCAAGGCATGGATGCTGGGCGTGGCGGGAGTAATCGCCGAGATCTGCGCGTCAAAGATGTGCAAGATTCAGTCCTGTTTCTTCCGGAAAGTCAGCGCAGCCGAGTTGATACAGTAGCGCATTCCGGAAGGGGCAGGGCCGTCGGGGAAGACGTGGCCCAGATGAGAGCCACAACGGCGGCACAGCGCCTCGATGCGCACCAAGCCGTGACGGCTGTCGGTTTCCTCCGCCACCGCATTGCTATCCAGCGCCTGATAAAAGCTTGGCCAGCCGGAGCCGGAATCAAATTTTGTAGTGGACAAAAATAGCGGTGTGCCACAGGCCGCACAGCAGTATTCGCCAGCTTCGTGATGGTCCCAGTATTGTCCGGTAAACGCCTGCTCAGTGCCGTGCTCGCGTAGGATACGGTACTGCTCGGGGGACAGTTCTGCGCGCCATTCGGCATCGGTTCTGGTTTTGTCAAAACGCATAAGGCCCTATCGATTCTGAATCGTGTTCAAGGTTGACATCGTCACTACAAGTAGTTTAACCTTCATATAGATATTAGACTAAGTCTAAATATTTTATTTCATCCCCAAGCATGCCTGCTATAAACAAATGGCTGGGCGAGCAGGAGAGGGATGGATTGTCAACGCCGCAAGGCATGTCTATGTAAATCATAGGTAAATCAAGGAGATCAGGTTATGCAACTCAAGGGTTCGAAAACCGAAGAACATCTGAAAGCCGCATTCGCTGGCGAATCGCAGGCCAACCGCCGTTACCTCTACTTCGCAGCAAAGGCCGATGTGGAAGGTTACAACGACGTTGCCGCAGTATTCCGTTCCACCGCCGAAGGTGAAACCGGCCATGCGCACGGTCACCTGGAATATCTGGAAAAATGCGGTGACCCCGCTACCGGCATGCCTTTCGGCCCCACCGCCGACAACCTGAAGACCGCGGTTGCGGGTGAAACCCACGAGTACACCGATATGTATCCCGGCATGGCCAAGGATGCACGTGCCGAAGGCTTCGACGAAATCGCCGACTGGTTCGAGACCCTGGCCAAGGCTGAGCGTTCGCACGCCAACAAGTTCCAGAAGACCCTGGACACTCTGGGTGCGTAATCCGGCCCAGATAAATAGCGGGCCGATTCGGCCCGCTATATTTCTGTTGTAAGACCCCGCATCACAGAGGTACAGAGGCACAGAGAAAATCGATTAAAAGTGGATTATTCGCTTGCCTGTGGTTTATCCACCGGACAGTACACATATATCGAAGTGCCCATTTTGGTTTTTCTCTGTGCCTCTGTGCCTCTGTGGTGAAAGATTTTAATAACCAGTGATCACACCCACCCATGGAGTTCGTATGAGCACACGCGAAGGCAGCCTCGAAGCCCCCACTCGCCACCCGCTCGACTGGAAAAACCCCGATTTCTACAGCGAAGACAAGCTCAACCACGAACTGGAGCGTGTTTTCGACATCTGCCACGGCTGTCGCCGCTGCCTGTCGCTGTGCACCGCGTTTCCCACCCTGTTCGACCTGGTGGACGAATCGCCGACGATGGAGGTGGATGGCGTCGCCAAGGCCGACTACCGGAAGGTGGTCGACGAGTGCTACCTGTGTGATCTCTGCTACATGACCAAATGCCCCTACGTGCCGCCGCATCCGTGGAACCTCGACTTCCCGCACATCATGCTGCGTGCCAAGGCGGTCAAGTTCAAGCAGGGCGGCACCAGCGTGCGCGACAAACTGCTGTCCAGCACCGACGCGATGGGCAAGCTCGCCTCGATCCCGGTGGTGGTTCAGGCGGTCAACGCCAGCCTGAAGAGCAAGCCGGTGCGCAAGATGGTCGACAGCGTGCTGCACATTCACCCCGACCGCGTCCTGCCCGAATACGATAGTGCCAAGTTCCGTTCCACCGCGAAGCCACGCAGTGATTTTGCGGTGAAGGCCGGCGGGAAAACCCCCGGCAAGGTGGCGATCTACGCCACCTGCTACGTGAACTACAACGAGCCCGGCATCGGCCACGACCTGCTGAAGCTGTTGGCACACAACGAAATCCCCGCTGTGCTGGTAGAGAAGGAGGCCTGTTGCGGCATGCCGAAACTCGAATTGGGCGACCTCGATGCCGTGGCCAAACTCAAGGAAACCAACATTCCGCATCTGGCGAAGCTGGCGCACGAAGGCTACGCGATCCTCACGCCGGTACCTTCATGCACCCTGATGTACAAGCAGGAGCTGCCGCTGATGTTCCCCCACGACGCCGACGTGCAGGCGGTGAAGGACGCGATGTGGGACCCGTTCGAATACCTCATGGCGCGCAATGCCGACGGCTTGCTGAAGACCGATTTCAACAGCCCGCTCGGCAAGGTGGCCTACCACGTGCCCTGCCACCAGCGGGTGCAGAACATCGGCAACAAGACGCGCGACGCGTTGCAGCTCGCCGGCGCCGACGTGACGATGGTCGAGCGCTGTTCCGGCCACGACGGCACCTGGGGCGTGAAAAGCGAATTCTTCGACAAGTCGATGAAGATCGGCAAGCCGGTGTTCCGCCAGATGGCCGAGCCACGAGCGGACTACGTGAGTTCCGACTGCGCGATTGCCGCGCGTCACATCTTGCAGGGCATGGGCGAATCCACCGCGCAGAAGCAGCATCCGATCACGCTGCTGCGCATCGCCTATGGCTTGGAATGAAACATGTTGAACCACAGAGAAAAAGAACAAAATATGCGGCAGGCAGCGAGTGCGATGTCTGTTGGATTTCTCTGTGCCTCTGTGGTGAAGGGTTCTAAATCAACTGACATTATGCAAGGAGAACAACATGCCGCAGATTACCCGTGACAGCCTGTTGACCCTGGAGGGCTACGCCAAGGTCCGCCCCGAGATGCGTGCCGAAGTCATGGCGCACAAGAAGAACCGTATGGTCGAACTGGGCGACCACGTCACGCTGATTTTCGAAGACGAAAAAACCATGCGTTACCAGATTCAGGAAATGCTGCGCGCCGAGCGCACCTTCGAGGAATCCGGTATCCAGGACGAACTCGATGCCTACAACCCGCTGGTTCCGGACGGCAGCAACTGGAAAGCCACCATGATGATCCAGTATTCCGACCCCGACGAGCGCAAGCTTGCGCTGGCGAAGCTGAAGGGAATCGAGGAACGCGTGTGGGTTCAGGTGGCCGATCAAGCGAAAGCTTTTGCGATTGCCGACGAAGATATGGAACGCGAGAACGAGGAAAAGACCTCGGCAGTGCATTTCCTGCGCTTCGAGCTCGATGCAAGCTCAATTGCGGCCGCCAGCGCAGGCAGTCCGATCCGTATGGGAATCGATCACGAAGCCTACAGGGTTGAACCGATAACGCTGGCGGAAAATATCCGCGTCGCGCTCGTCCTCGATTTGTCCTAAAGTTAAAATCAGGCGGCAAAAAAGTAACACAACCGCGCACCGCCTGCTTGAGAGGGGGCGATGATGCTGGATCAACTGTTGGTTCGTCAGGTACGGCGACGCGTGGAGGCCTCCGGGCTGCCGTTCGTCGTCGAATTGTGGAATGGCGAGTTGGTGGGCAACGCAGCCGATGCCGCTGTGCGGGTACGGCTGCATCAGGCGAGTAGTCTCAAGGCCATGGCCGATCCCAGTCTGGGTGCGCTGGCGCGGGCCTATGTCGAAGGGAATCTCGATCTCGTAGGCAACGTCCACGACATTCTGTCGCTGGGCGATCGCCTGTGCAACGCGGGTGATTACTCACCGAAAACCGGATCGGATGGCTGGAAATGGTGGCGCCATACCCGCACCAAGGACCGCAGGAACATTCAGTACCACTACGACGTTTCAAACGATTTTTACGGCCTATGGCTGGATGCGAGGCGGGTCTATTCCTGCGCCTATTTCAAGACCCCGGACATGAGCCTGGATGCCGCGCAGGAAGCCAAGCTCGACCATATTTGCCGCAAGCTCGATCTCAAGCCGGAGGATCGGTTTCTCGATATCGGCTGCGGTTGGGGCGGACTGATCCTGCATGCGGCGCAACGCTACGGCGTGCATGCGGTCGGCATCACCCTGTCGGATGACCAGTACACGTATGTCAGCCAGCAAATCGAGGCGCGCGGATTAACCGGTCAGGTCGATGTGCGCAGGATGGATTACCGCGACGTGCCCGAGCACGGCGGCTACGACAAGATCGCCAGTGTCGGCATGTTCGAACACGTCGGCCGTCCCCATCTTCGTATCTATTTCGACAAGATTGCTGCACTATTGAAGCCTGGCGGGCTGGTGCTCAACCACGGCATCACCACGGCCGAACCCGACGCCAGCGGCCTCGGCAGCGGCATCGCCGAATTTATCGAGGACTACGTGTTCCCCGGTGGCGAACTGGTGCACGCCTCCGACGTGCTGCGCGCCGCCGCGGGCAGCGGACTCGAATGCCTGGACGCCGAAAACCTGCGCCCGCACTACGGCAAGACCCTGTGGCACTGGGTCACCCGGCTGGAGGCGCATGCCGACGAGGCGCGCCGCCTGATCGGCGAGCAGAAATACCGCATCTGGCGCATCTACATGGCGGGCTCCGCCCATGCCTTCGACCATGGCTGGATGGAACTGTGGCAGGTGCTGGCGGGCAAGGCCGTCGACGGCAGCCAGCCAAACTATCCATTCAAACGGGATTTCATTTATCGCGGCGAGTGAGTTGCGCGGCGCCTGGGGAGGCATAATCCGGCCAGGTCAACTGTTTGCGGATCATCGCGCCCGGCCATGAGGTGGGCCAGTTTCAAGGTATTTCCATCGCCTTGCCACGGCACCGCAACACTAGATAGTGCTGAACGCGGGTGAATTTTATGGCGGATGAACAAGCCGCAATCATTGCAGTGCTGGTGGCAACGGTGGCCATGTTCGTGTGGGGCCGCTGGCGCCACGATATGGTGGCGGTGGGCGCGCTGCTGGTCTGCGTACTGGCCGGCCTGGTGGCTCCGGCAGACGCATTCGCCGGATTCGGTCATCCGGCGGTGATCACGGTCGCCTGCGTGCTGGTGCTGAGCCGGGGTTTGCAGACGTCCGGCGCGGTCGATGTGCTCACCCACCATACCCTGCCGAAGAATGCCGGCCCGACGCTGAGTCTGGCTGCACTGGTCGGACTGGGTGCGGTGCTGTCCGGCTTCATGAACAATGTGGGCGCGATGGCACTCTTGATGCCGGTGGCTATCCAGTTTGCCGCACGTCTCAACTTGCCGCCCGGGCGGGTGCTGATGCCGCTTGCCTTCGGCACCATCCTCGGCGGCATGACGACCATGGTCGGCACGCCGCCCAACCTGATCGTGTCGGGCTTTCGCGCCCAGAACGGCGCCAGCGGCTTCGCCATGTTCGACTTCACGCCAGTCGGTCTGACCGTGGCTGTGGCCGGGGTGGCCTTTGTGGTCCTGCTTGGCTGGCGACTGGTGCCGGCACGCAAGCAGGCCGGCACCGAGGGCTTCGAGACCGGGGCGTATACCACCGAAGTTCGCGTGACCGATGACAGCAAAGCCGCCGGCATGACCCTGCGCGAGATCGAGCGCGCACTCGACGAGGCCGACGCTCAGGTCGTGGGTCTGGTGCGCAATGAGGTGCGCATGAACGCACCGCAAGCCGGACGCAAGGTGCTCGCCGGCGACATCCTGATCATCGAGGCCGAGGTCGAGGCCCTGGCAAGCGTGCTGTCCAGTCTTGGCCTGACGCTGGAAGAAGCCGGTTCGCCGGATGCTCAAAGTGAAACCAGTGAGGACGAGACCCACGAAATCCTGCGGCGCGACAACAGCAAGGCCATTGAACCCGAGCCCGGCGCCGGGGAAGCCGACGCGGCAAAAAAGGCCCCGCCCTCCGACGAGATTGTGCTGATGGAACTGGTGGTTCGGCCTGGGGCATCGATTGCCGGCCGCTCGGCCAGCGACATGCTGCTGCGCTCCCGTTATGGGATCAACCTGCTGGCTGTGTCACGCGAAGGCACGCGCTCGAAGACGCGGCTGCGGACCCTGAAGATCCAACCCGGCGATCTGCTGCTGATGCAGGGTCCCCCCGATGTGCTGGCCCAGTTTGCGGCCGATTCCGGCAGCGTGCCGCTGGCCGAGCGCGAGTTACGTATTCCGAACAAGCGCAAGGCGCTGACAGCCGGCGGCATCATGGCTGTCGCGGTCGGCGGGGCGGCCTTCGGCCTGCTGCCGGCGGCGATCTCGTTTGCCCTCGGCGTGCTGGCCTCGATGGCGCTGCGCACCATCCCGCCACGCGCGGTCTATGACGCGATCGACTGGCCGGTGGTCGTTCTGCTCGGCGCGCTCATTCCGGTGGCCGGGGCGATGGCGTCCACCGGCACCGCCGACCTGATCGCGCGCGTTCTGCTCGATAGCGTTGCGCAGGGGCATGCCGTCGTGGCGCTTGCGCTCATTCTGGTGGTCACGATGTTCCTGTCCGACTTGATAAATAACGCCGCCACCGCGGCCGTGATGTGCCCGATTGCCATCGGCACCGCCGGGGTGCTGGACGTGAATGTCGACTCGTTCCTGATGGCGGTGGCCATCGGCGCTTCCTGCGCCTTCCTGACCCCGATCGGACACCAGAACAACACGCTGATCCTCGGCCCCGGCGGATTTCGCTTTGGCGATTACTGGCGCCTCGGGCTGCCGCTTGAAGTGCTGGTGATCGCTGTCAGCATTCCGATGCTGCTTTGGGTGTGGCCGCTCTGATGCCGCGAGGCGGCCATGTAAAGAACCGTGGGACTCAATCCCTGACGAGTCAATCGGCCGGCCGATCCAGCGCCTGATCCGCCAGCGAGACGGGATCTTCCTTCGGTTCCAGATGGGTGGTGATGTGGGCGTAGACCACGGCCTGGCGGATGTCGGTCTCGATGCGTTCCGACCAGTCGTGCCCCAACTTTACGGTCCATTTCCCGGGCACCAGCACGTGCAGGGAAATGAAGGCACGGGTACCGGCCTGCCGCGTACGCAAGGCATGGAAATCGAGACCCTGCCGGCGATAGCTGTCCAGCACGCTTTCGATTGCCATGAGGTCCTCCTCCGGGATGGACACATCCATCAGGCCTGCGGCGGAACGATGCAGTAGCTGCCAGCCGGTCCACACAATATTCATTGCCACCAGCAGGGCGACCACCGGGTCGAGCCAGAGCCAGCCGGTCAGCCACACCAGGCCGACGCCGACAATGACGCCGGCGGAAGTCCAGACATCGGTGAGCAGATGATGGGCGTCGGCTTCCAGGGTGATGGATTTGTGTTTTTTCCCCACCGCCATGAGGACGCGCGAGGTGGCCAGGTTGATGACCGAGGCGACCACCGACACGGCCAGCCCGATGCCCACTGCCTCGAGCGGCTGCGGGTTGAGCAGGCGATCGATCGCAGCGTAGCTGATGGCGACGGCGGCGATGATAATGAGGAAGCCTTCGAATGCGCTGGAGAAATATTCCGCCTTGCCGTGGCCGTGTGCGTGGTTGTCATCCGCAGGCATCGCCGCCAGCGTCAGCATGGCCAGCGCCATGATCGCCCCCGCCAGGTTGACGAAGGATTCGAGCGCGTCGGAGAGCATGCCAACCGAGCCGGTGATCCACCAGGCCCAGCCCTTGAGCAGGATGGTGGCCAGAGCCGCTGCGATGGAGAGCCAGGCATAGCGTTTGAGGGAGGCAGGCAGCATGTCGATGCGTCGTGAGGATTCATGAAGGGGTTTCGATTGTAGCCCAGGGCCTGCCTGTTCTCCGCCAAACGCGGGTGTTCGGGCATCAATGCGTCGATGTCCACAGCCATGGCGGTTGCGCGCTGCCTGCATATTCCTGAAGACATCCCATACATGAACCCATAAAATGTCGCGCATGAAAATCCTTCCTGCCCTGCTGCTGATCCTGCCCCTGACCGCGTACGCCGAATGGGGCCAGTTTGATTTCGAGTTCGAGAACGAGAAGCCCTGGGTGGAACTGTCCGCACAGTTGCCGCCGCCGCCCAAGCCTGAAAACCTTGTTGGATTTGACGTGTCGCCGACTACGCAGAACACGTATTTCGTCGACACAGCATCGATCAGCGTCGGCGAGGACAAGGTGGTGCGCTACAGCGTGGTCATCGAAGCCGCCAGCGGGGCGAAGAACGTCTCCTTCGAGGGCCTGCGCTGCGCCACTGGCGAGCGCCGCCTGTACGCCTACGGCCAGCCCGACGGCAGCTGGTCGAAGGCGCGCAACGCCAGATGGGAAGGCATCAAGTTCCGCTCGCCGCTGTCATATCACAAAGCTTTGTACGAGGACCATTTCTGCCCCGATGGCATCAACGTCCGCAATGCCAACGAGGCCGTGAGCAGCCTGCGGCAGGGGGCGCGCTGATGCGTTCCGTGGTGAGCCACGCCCGGCGCATCGTCGTCAAGGTCGGCTCCAGCCTGGTCACCGCCGAGGGGCGTGGGCTCGACCATGCCGCACTGTCGCGCTGGGCCGGGCAGATCGCGGCGCTGACCGCACAGGACAAGGAGGTGGTGCTGGTGTCTTCCGGCGCGATTGCCGAGGGCATCGCCCGGCTGGGCTGGAAAAAGCGCCCGAAAGCGGTCAACGAACTGCAGGCCGCCGCCGCCGTCGGCCAGATGGGGCTGGTGCAGGCGTATGAATCGATTTTCCGTGCCCATGGTCTGCATGCCGCACAGGTCCTGCTCACCCACGAGGATCTGGCCGACCGCACCCGCTATCTGAACGCGCGCACCACCCTGCGCACGCTGCTGGAGCTGCGCGTAGTGCCGATCATCAACGAAAACGATACGGTTGCCACCGACGAAATCCGCCTCGGCGACAACGACACGCTGGGCGCGCTGGTGACCAACCTGATCGAGGCCGACTGCCTGATCATCCTCACCGACCAGCCCGGCCTGTATACCGCCGACCCGCGCAAGGACCCTGACGCCACGCTGGTGATGGACGCCCATGCCGGCGATCCCGATCTCGAACGCATGGCGAGCGGGGCGGGCAGCAGCGTCGGCACCGGCGGCATGTTGACCAAGATCCTGGCGGCCAAGCGCGCGGCCAGGAGCGGCGCCCACACTGTGATTTGTAGTGGGAACGAGGAGAATGTGCTGCTGCGATTGGCCGCAGGCGAGGTCATCGGCAGCCAGTTGGTGGCGCGCCAGGCGCCACTTGCCGCACGCAGGCAATGGCTGGCCGACCACCTGCAGCTGCGCGGCGCTGTGATGCTCGACGATGGTGCGGTGCGCGCGCTGCGCGAAGACGGCAAGAGCCTGCTGCCGGTCGGCGTCAAGGGCGTTACCGGGGAATTTGCGCGCGGCGAAGTGGTCGCCGTGGTCGATGCCGACGGCTGCGAAATCGCCCGCGGCCTCATCAACTACAGCGCAAGCGAGGCGCGTCGCATCGCCGGCAGGCCGAGCAGCGCGATCGAGGCGGCACTCGGCTACATGGACGAGCCGGAGCTGATCCATCGCGACAACCTGGTGCTGCTGGCGTGACCACGCTGGACCGGCTTCGTTGTGGCGAGCCGGTCGGCTGCGCGAGCCCGGTCTTCCACCGCGGCCCGCGCGCCGCTCGGTGATCCGCCGCATCCTTTTGTGGCTGGGCCTGCTGCTGATATTGCCGGCGCAGGCGGCCGCCATCCGCGTGGTTGACGACGCCGGGCAGACCCTCGAACTCACCCAGCCGCCGCAGCGTATCGTTTCGCTGACACCGCATCTCACCGAATTGCTGTTTGTCGTCGGCGCCGGGGCGCAACTGGTGGGCGCGGACAGCGCCAGCGACTACCCGCACGCGGCGCAGGCGCTGCCGCGCGTGGGCGACTACAGCCGCGTCAACTTCGAGCGCATCCTGGCGCTGAAACCGGACCTGGTCATCGTCTGGGTGGGCGGCAACCGCGCGGCGGACATCCACGGCCTGAAAAAACTTGGCCTGCCGGTGCTGCACACCCAGGCCACCCGGCTCGACGATGTGGCACGTCTGCTGCGTCTGATCGGGCAGGCGAGCGGACATGCCGGGGAAGGGGAAGCGGCGGCGCGGGAGTATTCCGCGCGGCTGGCCGCGTTGCAGGTGCGGTCGACGCAAAAACCGTCGATCAGCGTGTTTTATCAGGTATGGGATCGTCCGTTGATGACGGTGGGCGGCAGCCACTGGATCAGTGATGCGCTGGCGCTGTGCGGGGCGCGCAATGTATTTGCCGACCTGCGCGTCGCCTCGTCGGTGGTGTCGCGCGAAGCGGTGCTGCGGCGCGCGCCTGAACTGATCGTGAGCGGCAGCGACGCGCCCGACGCGCGCCGCCAGTGGCAGCGTTTTGCCAGCCTGCCGGCGGTGAAAAACAATGCGTTTGTGCGGGTCGATGCGGACTTGCTGCATCGGCCCACGCCGCGTCTTATCGAGGGTGTGACCGAACTCTGCGCGGGGGTGACGCCTTACCGTTGACGCGAGCCGATCGGCTTGCGGCCTGGACAGTTTTCCTTGATGCAGTCGGCGTAGAGCTGCAGCGAATGGTCGCGGATGGCGAAGCCCCGTTCCCTGGCGATGCGGGTCTGGCGTTTTTCGATTTCGCTGTCGTAGAACTCTTCGACTTTGCCGCACTGCAGGCAGACCAGATGGTCGTGGTGATCGCCCTGGTCCAGTTCGAATACTGCCTTGTCGCTGTCGAAGTGGTGGCGAATCAAAAGCCCGGCCTGCTCGAACTGGGTGAGCACGCGGTAGACCGTGGCCAGGCCGATATCCTGGCCTTCGTCGGACAGCAGCCGATACACCTCCTCGGCGGACAGGTGGCGCTTGTCGCTCTGCTCGAACAAATCGAGGATCCTCAGGCGCGGCAGGGTGGCTTTGAGGCCGATGTTCTTGAGATCGGACGGATGGCTCAATGGGGTCACCGGAACGGGAACTCGAATACGTTATGATACGTTTTTTTCCATCTGTTCCAACTCCAACCCTTCCGGTTTCCTGGCTATGCGTCATTTCCTGATTTCTGTATTGTTCTTTAGCTTGGTCGCCGGGTGTTCCAGCGTCAATGTCGGTCCCCACCGCATCGATGTGCAGCAGGGCAATGCGCTCGACCAGGAAAACGTCGCCCGCCTGAAGCCCGGCCTCAACCGTTCCCAGGTCCGTTTTCTGCTGGGAACGCCGTTGGTGGTCGATCCCTTCCACCCCGATCGCTGGGATTACGTGTATCTGTATTACAAGGCGGGCCGGCTTGCCGAGCAAAAGCGCATTACGCTGTACTTCGATGGCGATACGCTGGCCCGCATGGAAGGCGATGTGCCGCCGGCTGCAATTTCGTCGCCTGAGTCGACACCACAAGACGTTCAGCCATGACCGTGCAGACCGCCATTGCCGGCGTATCCGGCCGCATGGGGCGCGCGTTGCTCGAAGCGGTGGCGGCCGATGCCGGTTGCGCGCTGCATGCCGCCATTGACCGCTCCGGCAGCCCGCTGGTGGGGCAGGACGCCGGCGCCGCTTGGGGCGCGACCAGCGGGGTGAAGGTCACCGATCAGCCGGTTGCCGCCCTGCGGGGCGCGCAGGCCTTGATCGACTTCACCCGCCCCGAAGCCACCTTCGCTTATCTCGACATCTGCAAAGCGGCCGGGGTTCCGCTGGTGATCGGCACCACCGGTTTCGACGAGACCGGCCGCGCACGCATTGCGGCGGCGGCGCAGCTGATCCCCATCGTGTTCGCGCCCAACATGAGCGTGGGCGTGAATCTCTTGATGAAACTGGCCGAACTCGCCGCACGGGTGCTCGCCGACGGCTACGACATTGAGATCATCGAGGCGCACCACCGCCACAAGGTCGATGCGCCTTCCGGCACCGCGCTCGGGCTGGGGCAGGCCGTTGCCCGCGCCATCGACCGCGATCTCGCCAGCTGCGCCGTGTACGGGCGCGAGGGCGTCACCGGTGAGCGCGATCCCAACACAATCGGTTTCGCCACCGTGCGCGGCGGCGACATCGTCGGCGACCACACGCTGCTGTTCGCCGGCGTCGGCGAGCGCGTCGAGCTCACCCACAAGGCCAGCAGCCGCGCCACCTTCGCTCAGGGCGCGCTGCGCGCAGCCAAGTGGCTGCAGGGCCGTGCGCCGGGCCTGTACGACATGCGCGACGTGCTGAATCTGAATTAATCGCACTCACAGGAAACGAACATGAACGCCGTCAAGGTCTACAGCACCGGTACCTGCCCTATCTGCGTCAAGGCCAAGGCCTTTCTCGACAAGCGCGGTATCGGCTACGACGAGGTGCGCATCGATCTCGACCGCGAGGCGATGAAGGAATTCGCCGTCGTCACCCGCGGTGCGCGCACGGTGCCGCAGATCGTCGTCGACGGCACCTGCATCGGCGGTTTCACCGAACTGACCGAGCTCGACATGGACGGCGCGCTGGATCACCTCCAGCCCTGATCCGGACGGGGAGTAAAGCCCGCTCAAGCGTCGCCGGGCATTGAAGCCGGGCGCCAGTTCGGCTACAATTGCAAAATTCAAGTTCAGGCGGGTTTGCGCAAGCAGCCCGCCTGAATTTTGTCACCTGCGCCACGCCTACTGTTTTGCGGAGTCCTCCTTGTTACGTGCCCAGCCCGCCATCCTTGTTTTAGCTGACGGTTCGGTTTTTCGCGGCCTGTCCATCGGTGCCGACGGTGTCTCCGCCGGTGAGGTGGTGTTCAATACATCAATGACCGGTTACCAGGAAATCCTCACCGATCCCTCGTATTCCCGTCAGATCGTGACGCTGACCTATCCCCACATCGGCAACACCGGAATCAACGTCGAAGACGTCGAGGCTGACCGGATTCATGCTGCCGGCCTGGTGGTGCGCGACGTGCCGCGCCGGTATTCCAACTTCCGTGCCGAATCTTCGCTGCCCGACTATCTCAAGCGCCAGAACGTCGTGGCGATCGCCGATATCGACACGCGGCGGCTGACGCGCATCCTGCGGGAAAAGGGCGCGCAGAGCGGCTGCATCATGGCGGGCACGCTGGACGAGACAAAGGCGCTCGAGGCCGCGCGCGCGTTTCCGGGTCTGGCCGGCATGGACCTCGCCAAGGTGGTGAGCGCGCCGGCGTCCTACGAGTGGAGCGAGACCGAGTGGAAGCTTGGCGCCGGCTATGGCCAGCAAACCGAGCCGCGCTTCCGTGTGGTGGCCTTCGACTACGGCGTCAAGCGCAACATCCTGCGCATGCTGGCCGAGCGCGGCTGTCGGCTGACCGTGCTGCCGGCCACCGCCACCGCGGCCGAGGCGATGGCGCTGAAGCCGGACGGTATTTTCCTCTCCAGCGGCCCCGGCGATCCGGAGCCGTGCGATTACGCGATCCAGGCGATTGCCGAACTGGTCGCCACAGGCGTGCCGACCTTCGGCATCTGTCTTGGCCACCAGTTGCTGGCGCTTGCTTCGGGCGCCAGGACCGTCAAGATGAAGTTCGGCCACCACGGCGCCAACCACCCAGTCAAGGACCTCGACAGCGGCCGGGTGGCGATCACCAGTCAGAATCACGGTTTTGCGGTGGACCCGGCGACCCTGCCCGCCAATCTGCGCAGCACCCACGTCTCGCTGTTCGACGGCTCGTTGCAGGGCATCGCACGCACCGATGCTCCCGCATTCAGCTTCCAGGGTCATCCGGAAGCCAGCCCCGGCTCGCATGACGTAAGCTATTTGTTCGACCGATTTATCAAGCTGATGGCCGATCGCGCCGGAGCACACTGATCATGCCCAAGCGCACCGACCTGAAAAGCATTCTCATCATTGGCGCCGGTCCCATCGTCATCGGGCAGGCGTGCGAGTTCGACTATTCCGGCGCGCAGGCCTGCAAGGCGCTGCGCGAGGAGGGCTACAAGGTCATCCTCGTCAACAGCAATCCGGCGACGATCATGACCGACCCGGACATGGCCGACGTTACCTACATTGAGCCGATCACCTGGCAGGTGGTCGAGAAGATCATCGAGGTCGAGCGCCCCGATGCGCTGCTGCCGACCATGGGCGGGCAGACTGCGTTGAACTGCGCACTCGATCTGGCCAGGCACGGCGTGCTGGAAAAATACGGCGTCGAGATGATCGGCGCCTCGAAAGAGGCCATCGACAAGGCGGAAGATCGCGAAAAATTCAAGGTCGCAATGACCAGGATCGGTCTTGCTTCAGCGCGTTCGTCGATTGCCCACAGCCTGGAAGAGGCCCTGCAGGTACAGGCTGCGCTGGGTTTCCCGTCGATCATCCGGCCCTCGTTCACCATGGGCGGCTCGGGCGGCGGCATCGCCTACAACCGCGACGAGTTCGTCGCCATCTGCGAACGCGGCCTGGAGGCTTCGCCAACCCACGAGCTGTTGATCGAGGAATCGCTGCTCGGCTGGAAAGAATATGAGATGGAGGTGGTGCGCGACCGCAAGGATAACTGCATCATCATCTGTTCGATCGAGAACTTCGACCCGATGGGCGTGCACACCGGCGATTCCATCACGGTGGCGCCGGCGCAGACGCTGACCGACAAGGAATACCAGATCATGCGCAACGCCAGCCTCGCGGTGCTGCGCGAGATCGGCGTCGAAACCGGCGGCTCCAACGTGCAGTTCTCCATCAATCCCGAGGACGGGCGCATGGTGGTGATCGAGATGAACCCGCGGGTGTCCCGCTCAAGCGCGCTGGCATCGAAGGCGACCGGTTTTCCGATCGCCAAGGTGGCGGCCAAGCTGGCGGTCGGCTACACCCTCGACGAGTTGCAGAATGACATCACCGGCGGCGCGACCCCGGCCTCGTTCGAGCCGTCGATCGATTACGTGGTCACCAAAATCCCGCGCTTCGCCTTCGAGAAGTTCCCGCAGGCCGACGACCGCCTGACCACGCAGATGAAATCGGTGGGCGAGGTGATGGCGATCGGCCGCAGCTTCCAGGAATCGCTGCAGAAAGCCCTGCGCGGGCTGGAAGTCGGCGCCGACGGTTTCGACCCCAAGACCACCGACCAGGAAGAGATCGAAGCCGAGCTGATATCGCCTGGCCCCGAGCGGATCTGGTTTGTAGGCGATGCATTCCGGGTCGGCATGAGCCTGGATGAAATCCACGCGCTGTCGAAAATCGACCCGTGGTTCCTTGATCAGATCGAGCAGCTGATCGAGCTTGAAACCTCGCTGGCCGGACGCGCCCTGGTCGACTTGGGGCGCGACGAACTGCGTCGGCTCAAGCGTGCCGGTTTCTCCGACCGCCGACTGGCCAGCTTGCTGGAGACCGACCAGCATGCGGTGCGCGCGCGCCGCACCGAGCTGGCGCTGCACCCGGTCTACAAGCGGGTCGATACCTGCGCGGCCGAGTTTTCCACGCAGACCGCCTACATGTACTCGACCTATGAGGAAGAGTGCGAGGCGCATCCGACCGACGCCAAGAAAATCATGGTGCTGGGCGGCGGACCGAACCGCATCGGCCAGGGCATCGAGTTCGACTACTGTTGCGTGCATGCGGCACTGGCGCTGCGCGAGAACGGCTTCGAGACCATCATGGTCAACTGCAATCCGGAGACCGTGTCGACCGACTACGACACTTCCGACCGCTTGTACTTCGAGCCGCTGACGCTGGAAGACGTGCTGGAGATCGTGCGCATCGAGAAGCCCGTCGGCGTGATCGTGCAGTACGGCGGGCAGACCCCACTGAAGCTGGCGCGCGATCTGGAACGAAACGGCGTGCCCATCATCGGCACCAGCCCCGACATGATCGACGCCGCGGAAGACCGCGAGCGCTTCCAGCAGATGCTGCACGACCTGGGCCTCAAGCAGCCGCCCAACCGCACTGCGCGCAACCCGGAGAGCGCCATCCGCATGGCCGAGGAAATCGGCTACCCGCTGGTGGTGCGCCCAAGCTATGTGCTGGGCGGCCGCGCGATGGAAATCGTGCGCGAGGAAGCCGACCTGCGCCGCTACATGACCGAGGCGGTCAAGGTGTCGAACAAGTCGCCGGTACTGCTCGACCGCTTCCTCAACGACGCCATCGAAGTCGACGTCGACGCGCTGTCCGACGGCGAACAGGTGGTGATCGGCGGCATCATGCAGCACATCGAGCAGGCCGGCGTGCATTCGGGCGATTCGGCGTGTTCGCTGCCGTCCTACAGCCTGTCGCAGGAGGTGCTGGACGAGATGCGCCGCCAGACGGTAGCGATGGCAAAGGCGCTCAAAGTGGTCGGCCTGATGAACGTGCAGTTTGCGATCCAGGGCGACACCGTATACGTGCTGGAAGTAAACCCGCGCGCGTCGCGCACCGTGCCCTTCGTGTCCAAGGCCATCGGCGCGCCGCTGGCGAAGATCGCCGCGCGCGCGATGGCGGGCATTTCGCTGAAATCTCAGGCATTCGAAAAAGAGATCATCCCGCCATATTTCTCGGTGAAAGAGGCAGTGTTCCCATTCCGCAAGTTCCCCGGGGTGGACACCATTCTCGGCCCGGAAATGAAATCGACCGGTGAAGTCATGGGCGTGGGCGATAGTTTCGGCGAGGCCTTCGTCAAGTCGCAGCTGGCGGCGAGTTCCGAACTGCCGAAACCGGGCGGACGCGCCTTTGTCAGCGTGCGTTCGGGCGACCGTGACGCCATCGTCGAGGTGGCGCAGGCACTGCGAGATCTCGGCTTCAGCCTGGTCGCCACGCGCGGCACCGCACAGGCGATCGAGTCGGCGGGGATCCCGGTTGCCATCGTCAACAAGGTCAAGGAAGGTCGCCCGCACATCGTCGACATGATCAAGAACGGCGATATCGACTTCATCGTCAACGTGGTCGAAGACAAGAAAGCAGTAAAGGATTCCTACGCCATCCGCGCCGAAGCACTGGCGCGCCGGGTCGTGTACTTCACCACCCTGGCCGGCGCGCACGCCGCCTGCATGGGCATGCGGCATGGCAACGGGATCGAAGTGTATTCCCTGCAGGCGCTGCATCAGCGCCTGCACTGACCAGAAAGGCAAGCTTGTGAACAAATTCCCCATCACTGTCGTGGGCGCAGAAAAGATGCGTGCCGAGTTGCAGCAGCTGAAAAGCGTGGAGCGTCCCGCCGTGATCCAGGCGATTGCCGAGGCGCGCGCGCAGGGCGACCTGTCGGAAAACGCCGAATATGACGCGGCCAAGGAAAAACAGGGTTTCATCGAGGGCCGTATCGCCGACCTTGAGGGCAAGCTTTCCAACGCCCAGATCATTGATCCCAAGACGCTGGATGCGGATGACCGCATTGTTTTTGGCGCGACGGTTGAACTGGAAGAGGCCGAGTCGGGCGATACCGTCATCTATCAGATCGTCGGCGACGACGAGGCCGACATCAAGCAGGGCATGATTTCCGTGTCGTCGCCGATCGCACGCGCGCTGATCGGTAAATATGCCGGCGACAGTGCCGAGGTGCAGGCGCCGGGCGGCGTGCGCCACTACGAAGTGCTGGACGTCCAATACAAATAATCCTAAAAACCGCAGTTGACCGCGCCTAACTCTGAGGAATGCAGCATGGATATTGGTTTTTCTACCTTTGACCACGCCCACCTGCAGGGTGAGTCTGCTCCACTTCGCGGCATACACCCGCCCAGACGCACCATCGAGCGCGTCCAACTGCGGTTTCTAGGATAATGCGGCGTTTCTGGGACGGCCTCGCCGGGACAATGCTGGTGCTGTGGATCGGCGGTATCTGGGCGATCGGCTATGTCGCCGCACCGCTGCTGTTTGCCAGCCTGGGCGACAAGCAGCTGGCCGGAATACTGGCCGGCAAGCTGTTCGAGGTGATGGCGTGGATCGGCATCGCTGCCGCGATTTATCTACTGGTTTACCGCGTCGCGCGCGACGGTGGCGGCGCGCTGAAAACGCTGTTTTTCTGGGCGGTGGCGGTGATGCTGGTGCTGATCCTGACCGGCCAGTTCGGCATCCAGCCCATCATGCAGAGCCTGAAGGACCAGGCCATGCCGCATGCCGTGATGCAAAGCGTGTTTGCCGACCGCTTTGCGCGCTGGCACGGCATATCCAGCATTCTCTACCTGCTCCAGAGCGCGCTGGGCTTGCTGCTGGTGTGGCGTTCAGGGCTGGCGCGATAAGCGCCGCCAGGCGGCAATCAGCCTGGCAGGGCGATGACGGGTTTGGCGGCGGCGCGATAAATCACCAGTACCTTGCCGATTTGCTGCACCGGCGCTGCGCCGGTGGTGGTGCAGATTTCCTCCAGCCAGGCGCGGCGCGTGTCGGGCTCGTTGCTGGCAGCCTTGATCTTGATCAGCTCGTGTGCGCTCAACGCCTGGTCGATCTCCTTCAAAACGGCAGCCGTCAAACCCTGGTTGCCGATCATAACCACCGGCTGGCGCGCGTGGGCCAGCCCCTTCAGGAATTGCCGTTGTGCAGGCGTGAGTGATTTCATGCTTCTTCCTTAAATTCGAGCGCGGATTGTAGCCGATAGACGACATGGCGCAGAAACCGAAGCGAACCAAATCGGGCAGTGCCTGGATGCGCGAGCATGTGACCGATCCCTACGTCAAAAAGGCGCAGCAGGACAGCTATCGCTCGCGCGCCGCGTATAAATTGCTGGAAATCGACAAGCGCGACCACCTGTTGCGCCCTGGCATGACGGTGGTGGATCTGGGGGCGGCGCCCGGCAGCTGGTGCCAGGTGGCGATGCAGAAGATGAAACAGCAGGGCAGGGTGCTGGCGATCGACCTGCTACCGTTGGCGCCCATCCCCGGCGTAGATAGCCTGGAAGGCGACTTCACCGAGCCGGCGGCCCTGGCCTGGCTGGAAAAAAAGTTGCAGGCCGGGCGGGTTGACCTTGTTTTAAGCGATATGGCACCCAATATCAGCGGGGTGATGCTGTCCGATCAGGCACGACAGTATGAGCTGTGCGAGTTGGCGCTTGATTTTTCCGTGAACTGGCTGAAACCTGACGGCACTTTTCTCGTCAAAGTATTTCAAGGCGTCGGTTTTGAGGATTTTCGGGTGCGGATGCGGCAGGCATTCGAACAGGTGCTGATCCGTAAGCCCGAGGCCTCGCGTAATCGTAGTGCCGAGATTTATCTTTTGGGGCGCCGACCCGTTGCGGCAAGGGCTGCAGAAGATGAAACTGCCGTGACAAGCCAGCAAGAGTCGGACTAGAATGAATCCAGACGTGCTGTGCCGAGTTTAAACGTGCTGCGCTTGAATCATATGTGCTGCACCAAGGAGTAAGTGTGAATAATTTGTCCAAAAACATCGCTGTCTGGCTGATCATCGCCGTCGTCCTGATGACGGTCTTCAATCAGTTCGGCGCGCAGCGCACCACGCAGACGCAGATGCCCTACTCGCAGTTCATCGAGGAGGTGCGCCAGCAGCAGATCACCAAGGTGGTGATCGAGGGTAACGTGCTGAAGGGCGAGCGCAGCGATGGCCAGCGCTTCACCAGCTACGCGCCGAGCGATCCGTGGATGGTGTCCGACCTGCTGAAGAACAACGTGTCGGTCGAGGCCAAGCCGGAAGAGCAGCCATCGTTTCTGGTGAGCATGCTGATTTCGTGGTTCCCCATGCTGCTGCTGATCGGCGTCTGGATCTTTTTCATGCGCCAGATGCAGGGGGGCGGGAAGGGTGGCGCGTTCTCGTTCGGCAAGAGCCGGGCACGCCTGCTTGACGAGAATACCAACCCGGTGACCTTTGCCGACGTGGCGGGTTGCGACGAGGCCAAGGAAGACGTGGCCGAGTTGGTGGATTTCTTGAAAGATCCGACCCGATTCCAGAAATTGGGCGGCCGTATTCCACGCGGCGTGTTGATGGTGGGCCCTCCGGGCACGGGTAAAACGCTGCTGGCGCGCTCGATTTCAGGCGAAGCCAAGGTGCCGTTCTTCAGCATCTCAGGGTCGGATTTCGTCGAAATGTTCGTCGGCGTCGGCGCCGCACGGGTGCGCGACATGTTCGAGCAGGCGAAGAAGAGCTCGCCCTGCATCATCTTCATCGACGAACTGGACGCAGTCGGCCGCCAGCGTGGCGCAGGCCTGGGCGGCGGTAACGACGAGCGCGAGCAGACCCTGAACCAGTTGCTGGTGGAAATGGACGGCTTCGAGGCGGCCGCCGGCGTCATCGTCATCGCCGCGACCAACCGTCCCGACGTGCTCGACCCGGCACTGCTGCGCCCGGGCCGTTTCGATCGCCAGGTATTCGTGGGCCTGCCCGACATCCGCGGCCGCGAACAGATTTTGCTGGTACATATGCGCAAGGTGCCGGTCGCCCCTGATGTGCGCGCAGACATTCTGGCGCGCGGCACGCCCGGCATGTCCGGCGCCGATCTTGCCAACCTGATCAACGAAGCCGCCCTGTTTGCCGCCCGCGGCAACAAGCGCCTGGTCGACATGGACGATTTCGAGAAGGCCAAGGATAAAATCCTGATGGGTGCCGAGCGCAAGTCCATGGTCATCACGCCCGAGGACAAGAAAAAAACCGCTTACCATGAGTCAGGCCATGCCGTGGTCGGCATGTCCCTGCCTAGCTGCGATCCCGTGCACAAGGTGACCGTCATTCCGCGCGGGCGCGCCTTGGGCGTGACCATGTCGCTGCCTGAGCTGGATCGCTACAGTTTGTACAAGGATCAGTTGCTGGAACAGATCAGCATGCTGTTCGGCGGCCGGGTGGCCGAGGAGATTTTTGTCGGCAGTATCTCGACGGGTGCATCGAACGACTTCGAGCGCGCCACCAGCATCGCACACGACATGGTGACGCGCTACGGCATGTCGGAAGCCCTGGGCCCCATGGTATACGGCGAAAACGAGGGCGAGGTGTTCCTGGGGCGTTCGGTGACCACGCACAAGAATGTGAGCGAGGCCACCATGCAGAAGATCGACGCCGAAATTCGCCACATCCTGGACGCACAATACGCCGTGGCGAAGAAAATCCTCACCGATAACCGCGACAAGGTCGAGGCGATGACAGCGGCCCTGCTGGAATACGAAACCATCGATGCCGATCAGATCGGCGACATCATGGCAGGGCGTCCGGTGCGTCCGTCCAAGCCTCTCGTCACCCCGCAGCCGCCGGCAGACGGCGACAAGCCGAGTGCACCGGCGCCGACCACGCAGCCCGTGCAGGAAGCCTGAACGGGGGTTCGGGTTAACGCACTACAATAGAGGGGCTTAGGCCCCTCTGTTTTTATGTCCTGTCTCCACGCCGGTTCGCACCGCTTCTCCCTGGCAAGGCCCCTCGTCATGGGCATCGTCAACGTCACGCCCGATTCGTTTTCGGATGAGGGCCGTCTGGACGATTCACGGGCGGCGATCCGGCATGCGCTGAAGTTGCTGGAAGAAGGCGCCGATATCCTCGACGTCGGAGGGGAGTCCACTCGCCCCGGCGCTGTGGCCGTGGCGGTCGACGAGGAAATCCGCCGTGTGCTGCCGGTAATCGAGGCGCTTGCCGGCCGCGGCTGCGCGGTGTCGGTCGACACGATGAAGCCCGAGGTGATGCGGGCGGCACTCGGTGCCGGCGCGGCCATGGTGAACGATGTGATGGCCCTGCGCGCGCCCGGTGCGCTGGAAACTGTAGCGGCGTCCACTGCGGCAGTGTGCCTGATGCACATGCAGGGCGAGCCGCAGCGCATGCAGCAAGCGCCCTTTTATACCGATGTGGTGGAAGAGGTAAAAGAGTTTCTGCAGGATCGCGTTGCTGCCTGCGAGGCGGCAGGAATCGGCCGCGAGCGGCTGGTGATCGACCCGGGTTTCGGCTTCGGCAAGACGCTGGAACACAATCTGGCCTTGCTCAGGCATTTGAATCGCCTGGCTGAACTGGGCGTGCCGGTGCTTGCCGGCCTGTCGCGCAAGTCCATGCTGGGCACGCTGACCGGACGCGATGTCGGGGCACGCGAATTCGCCGGGGTGGCGGCGCAACTGGCTGCCGTGGCGCGTGGTGCACGGCTGGTCAGGGTACACAATGTAGCGGCCATGCGCGATGCGCTGGCCATCTGGAATGCAGTGGAGGAGCAACAGGATGGGACGTAAGTATTTCGGTACCGACGGTGTGCGCGGCAGGGTGGGCGAGTCCCCCATTACCCCTGAATTTGTCATGCATCTGGGCTACGCTGCCGGCCAGGTGCTGGTGGCCGATCGCGGCAGCCTGCTCCCGAACCAGCACCCGACCGTGTTGATCGGCAAGGATACCCGCATCTCCGGCTACATGCTGGAAGCCGCGCTGGAAGCGGGCTTCACTGCCGCCGGGGTGAACGTTCTGATGACCGGTCCGATGCCGACGCCGGCAGTGGCGTATCTGACGCGCGCCTTGCGCCTGCAGGCGGGGGTGGTAATCTCGGCCTCGCACAATCCATTTGAAGACAATGGCATCAAGTTTTTCTCGGCCGACGGACAAAAATTGCCCGACAGCGTGGAGGAAGCCATCGAGGCGCGGCTGGATCATCCGATCGTGACGGTCGAGGCGCGCCAGCTGGGGCGTGCCCGCCGCATCGAGGATGCCGCGGCGCGCTACATCGAGTTTTGCAAGAGCACTTTCCCCAATCATCTCGACCTGCGCGGCATGCGGATCGTGGTCGACTGCGCGCACGGCGCGACCTACCACATCGCCCCGCACGTCCTGCACGAGCTGGGGGCCGAGGTGATTGCCATCGGCAACGAGCCGAATGGCTTCAATATCAACGATGAATGCGGCGCGACGCACACCCAGGCGTTGTCGGACGCGGTACACGCTCATCGCGCGGATCTGGGCATCGCACTCGACGGCGACGGCGACCGCCTGATGATGGCCGACGCCGAGGGGCGGATTTACGACGGCGACCAGCTGGTCTACGTCATTGCACGCCATCGCATCCAGAACGGCTACATGAAGGGCGGCGTGGTCGGCACCCTGATGACCAATCTCGGCATGGAGCACGCATTGGGGCGGATCAATATCCCGTTCGAGCGCGCCAAGGTGGGCGACCGTTATGTGCTCGAGCGGCTCCATGCCAACGGCTGGATGCTCGGGGGCGAGTCCTCCGGGCATATCCTGTGCCTCGACAAGCACACTACCGGTGACGGGATCGTGTCAGCCCTGCAGGTGCTGCGCGCCTTGCGTGAGTCCGGAGAAGACCTGGAAATGATGACCGCCGATCTGGCCATTTATCCCCAGGTCATGATCAATGTCCGGGTGGCAAAGGGCTTCAAACTGGGGGCGGTGCCGGCGGTCGGCGCTTCGGTTACCGAGGCCGAGGCGGCCTTGAACGGCAACGGGCGAGTTGTTCTGCGCGCGTCCGGTACCGAGCCGCTGATCCGCGTGATGGTGGAGGGACGCGATGCGGATCAGGTCCGACACACGGCTGAAACAATAGCCGCTGCTGTAAAGACTGCAGCCGCGGCCGGGTGATTTCCCGTCCTGAAATATAAATGTAATATTCGCCCGTTAGTATGGCGACGTCGCCCATGCGGCAACGTCAACTACTACCGGAGATTTGCATGCATACACGCAAAAAACTGGCTCAAGGTGCGATAGCCACGATCCTTGGCCTGGCCTTCTCGGTCAGCGCGCTGGCCGCCGACATCACGGGCGCAGGCGCAACCTTCCCTTACGCCGTTTACGCCAAGTGGGCCGAAGCCTACCAGGCTGCGACCGGCAACAAGGTCAACTACCAGGCCATCGGCTCGTCGGGCGGCGCCAAGCAGATCAAGGCCAGGACCGTCGATTTTGGCGGTACCGATGCACCGCTCAAGCAATCAGTCCTGGATGCGGCGGGTCTGGTGCAGTTTCCATCCGTGATGGGTGGCGTGACTCTCGTCATGAACGTTCCCGGTATCGCCTCGGGAAAGTTGAAGCTGGACGGCGTCACTGCCGCCGATATCTTCCGCGGCGCCATCACCCGGTGGAACGCCCCCGCCATCGCTCGGCTGAACCCCGGCGTTACCCTGCCGAATATGGCCATTACCGTGACGCATCGTTCGGACGGTTCGGGCACCACCTACGCATTCACCCACTATCTGGCCAGGCAGTCGGCGGCTTTCCTGCGCGAGGTCGGCGCAGGCAACACGGTCAACTGGCCGTCCAACGCGGTAGGCGGCAAGGGCAACGCGGGGGTCGCCGCCAACGTGCAGAAGATCAAGGGCACGATCGGTTATGTGGATATTGCCGATGCGATGAAGAACAGGATGAATTACGTTGCACTGAAGAACCGCGCCGGCAACTACATTGTGCCGAGCCAGCAGGCGGTTGCCGACGCGGCTGCCGGCGCCAACTTCAAGGTCAAGGGCATGGCGCCCGACCTGCTGGACCAGTCGCACAATAACGCCTGGCCCATCACCAGCGCCACCTACATCCTGGCGTATGAAAAGGGCGCCGATGCTGCCAAGCAAAAAGGGATCGTGGATTTCTTTACCTGGTCCTTGAACAGAGGGCAGGGAATGGCTGCCGACCTCGGCTTTGTGGCGTTGCCGCCCAACGTCGTGAAGATGGTCGAAACCGAGATGAAAAACATCAAGTAAGGCTTTGACGAGCCGAATTGATCGATGCCGGGGGCGGCTGCCGCTTTCGGCTTTCTGCGAAAGCGCCTGTCTGTTCCGGCGGGTGCTCCCGCAGACAACAATTAAACCCAGAAACCGATAGGCACCCCGCCGTGAGTGAGCCCAGCGTATCCGCCGGAATCGATCTGCATGCAAGGCAGGTCAGGACATTCCGCTTGCAGGACAGATTTTTTCATCACACCACCCAGCTATTCGCCTTTGTCGTCCTGGCGGCATTGGTGGGAATTCTGGTGTCGCTCACCTACGAAGCCTGGCCCAGCATCAAGGAATTCGGGCCATCCTTCCTGTGGACCGATATCTGGAGCGTGCCGGATGACGAGTACGGCGCACTGGCGGCCATTTACGGTACCGTCATGACGTCCGTGCTGGCTTTGTTGATTGCGGTGCCGATCAGTTTCGGGATTGCCCTGTTCCTGACAGAAACCTGCCCGGTGTGGTTGCGCCGCCCCCTGGGAACCGCGATCGAACTGCTGGCAGGCATCCCCTCGATCGTTTACGGCATCTGGGGCCTGTTCGTGTTTGCGCCGCTGTTTGCCGACCATATCCAGCCCCCTCTGCAGGCGCTGCTGGGCGATGTGCCGGTGATCGGCGGCTGGTTTTCCGGTCCACCCATCGGCGTCGGCATCCTGACGGCGAGCATTGTGCTGTCGCTGATGGTGATCCCCTTTATCGCTTCGGTCATGCGCGACGTGTTCGAAACTGTGCCGCACGTGCTGAAGGAGTCAGCCTATGGCTTGGGCTGCACCACCTGGGAGGTGGCGCGCAGTGTCGTGCTGCCTTACACCCGCGTCGGCGTCATCGGCGGCATCATGCTGGGACTGGGGCGGGCGCTGGGCGAGACCATGGCGGTCACCTTCGTGATCGGCAACGCCAACCGCATCAACGGCAGCCTGTTTGCACCGGGCACCTCGATTACCGCTACCTTGGCGAACGAGTTCGGCGAGGCCGATCCCGGTCTGCATATCGCTTCCCTGTATGAGCTGGGCCTCGTGCTGTTCATCATCACCTTTGTCGTGCTGGCGATTTCGCGCTGGCTGATTAGTCGCAGCATGGGCTCGGAGGGACTGTAGATCATGATGAGCTTGTACACCCGCCGCATCTGGATCAACCGCATCGGCATCACCCTGTCCATGCTGGCGATGAGCCTTGGGTTGATTGCGTTGCTATGGATTTTGTGGACGCTGTTTTCCAGGGGGTTTGCCGCCCTGAGCTGGGATTTGTTCACCCAGGACACCCCTTCGCCAGGCACCGAGGGAGGCGGCCTGCGCAATGCCATCGTCGGCAGCGGTCTGATCCTGTTTTTTTCCATGCTGATCTCGACACCGATCGGCATTCTGGCCGGGATTTATCTGGCCGAGTACGGGCGCGTCTCCAGATTTGCATCGTTCACCCGCTTCATGACCGACATCATGCTGTCGGCCCCCTCCATCGTCATCGGCCTGTTCGTGTACGCGCTGTTCGTGGTGACCACCGGCGGATTTTCCGGCTGGGCGGGGTCGCTGGCGCTGGCGTTGATCGCCATTCCGGTGGTGGTGCGCACCACCGAAAACATGCTGAAGCTGGTGCCGACCAGCCTGCGCGAAGCAGCCTTTGCGGTGGGCGCGCCACGTTGGCAGGTTTCGCTCAAGATCACCTTGCGCGCGGTCAAATCCGGGGTGGTGACCGGTGTGCTGCTGGCGATGGCGCGCATTACCGGAGAAACCGCGCCGCTGTTGTTTACCGCGCTGAATAACCAGTTCTTCAGCACCAATATGTCCGAACCGATGGGCAATTTGCCGGTGGTGATTTTTCAGTTCGCGTTGAGCCCGTATGACAACTGGGTCAACCTGGCCTGGGGCGGGGCGCTGTTGATTGCCCTTCTGGTGTTGGCGGTCAACATCGGTGTGCGCATCGTTTTCCGCAATAAGGTCAAACGTTAATTTCTCTGGAGCTACGCTGTGTTCAATCACCCCATGTCCGATCAAGCCATGCCGCCCGACGAAAATATTGCTCTGCAGGTCCGCAATCTGAATTTTTTTTACGGTGATTTTAAAGGCCTCAACAACGTCAATCTGGATGTCGCCAACAAGAAGGTGACAGCCTTCATCGGACCCTCCGGTTGCGGCAAATCCACCTTGCTGCGCACCTTCAATCGCATGTATGACCTGTACCCGGGACAGCGCGCCGAAGGGCAGATTGTTTTTCATGGCAAGAATCTGCTCGACAAGAGCCAGGACGTGAACCTTGTACGCGCCAAGATCGGCATGGTGTTCCAGAAGCCAACGCCGTTTCCCATGACGATCTATGAAAATATTGCTTTTGGCGTGCGCCTGTATAAGCGAATGTCGAAAAGCGCAATGGACGATCGTGTCGAATGGGCGCTCAAGAAGGCCGCGCTGTGGGGTGAAGTGAAGGACAAGTTGCAGCAGAACGGCCTGTCGCTTTCTGGCGGCCAGCAACAGCGCTTGTGCATCGCGCGTGCAGTCGCGGTCAAGCCCGACATCGTGCTGCTGGACGAGCCGACCTCGGCACTGGATCCGATTTCTACCGCCAAGATCGAAGAACTCATCAACGAGCTGAAGAGCGAATACACCATCGCCATCGTCACTCACAACATGCAGCAGGCCGCGCGAGTTTCCGACTTCACGGCGTTCATGTATCTGGGTGAGCTCATCGAATTCAACGAAACCGGCACGATCTTCATGCAGCCGGTCAAGAAGCAGACCGAGGACTACATTACCGGCCGATTCGGCTAATCTCCCGGCGCGCGCGACGCTTGGGCGGTTGACCGCGGGGCGCGTTGCGCTTACCATCGCGCACTTTTGTCTGGCGGAATCCCATGCGCAAGAAGCTCGTAGCCGGTAACTGGAAAATGCATGGCAGCCTGGCCGAAAATGCCGCGCTGCTGTCCGCTCTCAAGCCTGCCCTGGCCGGTATCGAGGCCGTGGTTTGCGTGCCTTTTCCGTACCTGGCACAGGCGCAGGCCGAACTCACCGGGTCGTCGATCGCCTGGGGCGCGCAAAACGTGTCCGAGCAAGCCAAGGGCGCGTTCACCGGCGAAGTGTCGGCATCCATGCTGCTCGATTTTGGCTGCACGTATGTAATCGTCGGTCATTCCGAGCGGCGCAGCCTGTACGGCGAGTCCGACGCGCTGGTGGCGAAGAAATACATGGCAGCCCAGGCGGCCGGTTTGACGCCCATCCTGTGCGTCGGCGAATCGCTGGCCGAGCGCGAGTCGGGCGTGACCGAAGCGGTCGTCTCGCGTCAGCTCGATGCCGTGATTGACGCGGCAGGGGTGGCTTCACTGGCCAAGGCCGTGATCGCATATGAGCCGGTATGGGCGATCGGTACCGGTAAAACCGCCTCGCCGGAACAGGCACAAGCGGTACACACCTTCATTCGTGGCAGGGTCGCCGCACTCGATGCGAGTGTGGCAGACCAGCTTGTCATCCAGTATGGGGGTAGCGTAAAAGCCGCGAATGCGGCAGAATTGATGGTTCAGCCCGATATCGATGGTGGCCTGATTGGCGGCGCTTCACTGGTCGCCGACGAATTCGTCGCGGTTTGCCGGGCAGCAGCCAAGTAAGAGTCAAATATGGAAACATTGTTCTGGGTCCTTCACGTTATTGTTGCCATCACGGTCATCGCGCTGGTGTTGTTGCAGCACGGCAAGGGGGCGGACATGGGCGCGGCATTTGGCAGCGGGTCGTCCGGCAGCCTGTTCGGCGCCACGGGTTCGGCCAATTTTCTCAGCCGCAGCACTTCCATCGTGGCGACCTTGTTTTTCCTGACCAGTCTGGGCCTGGCCTATTTCGGGCTCCAGCAACACAAGCCGACCAGTGTGCTGGATCGTGCAACGGTACCGGCGACCACGACGCAGCCTGCTGCACCTGCTACTGCACCTGCGCAGGTTCCGGGCGAGAGTGGCGGCTCGAAAGCGAGGGACATTCCGCAGTAAAATTTACCTCGGTTGAACGCTCCCGTTCAACCGGAATTTGAAGGGCGTATGCCCTTTGGCCCATGTGGTGGAATTGGTAGACACGCTATCTTGAGGGGGTAGTGACTTAGGTCGTGGGAGTTCGAGTCTCCCCGTGGGCACCATCGAATTTCCTGAATTGTTCATTAGCACTTGGTATCGAATAAGCTTTTTATTTTTAAGGAAAAAATACATATTTTTCGGCTTGACAGTCGACGCCCTGCACTAATACACTCGGGCCTTACTTACTCAACAGCCTGACATGGGCATAGACGGAGGACCCCGGTGCTGGAGAACTACCTCCCCATTCTGCTGTTCATTCTGGTCGGGCTGGCCTTTGGCGTTGGCCCCATCATTGCAGGTGGCCTGCTGGCACCGCATCGCCCTGACAGCGAAAAACTCTCGCCCTACGAATGCGGTTTCGAGGCGTTCGAGGATGCGCGCATGAAATTCGACGTGCGCTACTACCTGATTGCCATCCTGTTCATCCTGTTCGACCTGGAAATCGCCTTCCTCTTTCCATGGGCCATCGTGCTCGAGGAAATCGGTCTGGCCGGTTTTGTCGCCATGATGGTGTTCCTCGGAATCCTTGTGATCGGCTTCATCTATGAATGGATGAAGGGGGCGCTGGAATGGGAGTAAGGTTTTTGAGCCCTTGGCCGAGGACCTCCATGCGCAGCGTGGGGATCGATCCGGCGAAAAGGTCTGCCCGCGACATTGAGAGGGCCAGGCCATGAGTATCGAAGGCGTACTCGAACAGGGTTTTGTCACCGCCAAGGCCGACCAGCTGATCAACTACATGCGTACCGGCTCGATGTGGCCGATGACCTTTGGTCTGGCATGCTGCGCAGTGGAGATGATGCACGCCGGCGCCGCGCGCTACGATCTCGACCGTTTCGGCATCGTGTTCCGTCCAAGCCCGCGCCAGTCCGACGTGATGATCGTCGCAGGTACGCTGTGCAACAAGATGGCGCCCGCTCTGCGCAAGGTGTACGACCAGATGGCCGAGCCGCGCTGGGTGATCTCGATGGGTTCGTGCGCCAACGGCGGCGGTTATTACCATTATTCGTACTCGGTCGTACGTGGGTGCGACCGCATCGTGCCGGTCGACATCTATGTTCCCGGCTGCCCGCCCACGGCCGAGGCGCTGCTGTTCGGCATCATCCAGCTGCAGAACAAGATCCGCCGCACCAACACCATCGCACGCTGATAGCCCATGCCCCAGACTGTGGAAGCTCTTTCTTTGTCCCTTGAGGCCGCGCTCGGCGACGCGCTGGCGCTGTCGTTCGTCCGCCTTGACGAACTGACGCTGATCGTCAAGGCGCAGCATTACGCGGCGGCGATGCGCACCCTGCGCGACCATCCCGATTGCCGCTTCGAGCAGTTGATCGACCTGTGCGGCGTGGATTATTCGGGCTATGGGAGCGATGGTGACAGTGACGGATCGTGGGATGGCGCCCGCTTTGCCGTGGTGACGCATCTGCTGTCGGTGTCGAGCAATCAGCGCGTGCGCGTGCGTGTATTTTGCCCCGACGACGATATGCCGCTGGTGGTGTCGATGGTCGATATCTGGCCGGCGGCCAACTGGTTTGAGCGCGAAGCCTTCGACCTGTATGGCATCGTATTTGAGGGCCATCCCGATCTGCGCCGCATCCTCACCGATTATGGCTTTATCGGCCATCCGTTCCGCAAGGATTTCCCGTTGTCGGGCAACGTCGAAATGCGTTACGACCCGATCCAGCGACGGGTGATCTACCAGCCGGTGTCGATCGAGCCGCGCGAAATCACACCACGCATCGTGCGCGACGAAAGCTACGGGGCAGGGCGTTAATGGCTGAAATCCGCAATTACACGATGAACTTCGGGCCACAGCATCCGGCCGCGCATGGCGTGCTGCGCCTGGTGCTCGAGCTCGACGGCGAAGTGATCCAGCGCGCCGATCCGCATATCGGCCTGTTGCACCGTGCCACCGAGAAGCTGGCCGAACACAAGACCTTCCTCCAGTCGGTGCCCTATATGGATCGTCTCGACTACGTGTCGATGATGGTCAACGAGCACGCCTACGTGATGGCGATCGAGAAGCTGCTGCAGGTCAAGGTGCCGGAGCGCGCGCAATATATCCGCGTGATGTTCGACGAGATCACCCGCGTACTGAATCATCTGCTGTGGCTGGGCGCCCACGCGCTCGACATCGGCGCGATGACGGTTTTTCTGTATGCCTTCCGCGAGCGTGAGGACCTGATGGACTGCTACGAGGCGGTCTCCGGCGCACGTCTGCACGCGTCCTACTACCGTCCCGGCGGCGTTTATCGTGACCTGCCGGACAGCATGCCGCAGTACGCGGCGCAGCACACCCGCAACGAGGCGACAATGAAGTCGATGAACGCCAACCGTCAGGGTTCGTTGCTTGACTTCATCGAGGATTTCACTCGCCGCTTCCCGACTTGTGTCGACGAGTACGAGACCCTGCTGACCGATAACCGTATCTGGAAACAGCGTACCGTCGGCATCGGCGTGGTGTCGCCCGAGCGCGCCATGGCGCTGGGATTCACCGGCCCCATGCTGCGCGGCTCCGGCGTCGAGTGGGACCTGCGCAAGAAACAGCCCTACGAAGTCTACGACCGCATGGATTTCGACATTCCGGTCGGCACCCAGGGCGACTGCTACGACCGCTACCTGGTGCGGATCGAGGAAATGCGCCAGTCCAACCGCATCGTCAGGCAGTGCATCGACTGGCTGCGCAAGAACCCGGGACCGGTGATTGTGGAAAACTACAAGGTCGCGCCGCCGGCGCGGGGCGACATGAAGCTGAATATGGAAGAGCTGATCCACCACTTCAAGCTCTTCACCGAAGGCATGCACGTGCCGGCGGGCGAAGCCTATGCCGCGGTGGAACATCCCAAGGGCGAGTTCGGCATTTATCTGGTGTCGGACGGCGCCAACAAACCCTATCGTCTGAAAATCCGCGCGCCAGGCTATGCGCATCTGGCGGCGCTCGACGAAATGAGCCGCGGCCACATGATCGCCGACGTCGTTGCCATCATCGGCACGCAGGATATTGTTTTCGGGGAGGTCGACCGCTGATGTTGTCTTCTGAATCGCTCGCGTTGATTGATATTGAAGTCGCCAAATATCCATCCGACCAGAAACAGTCGGCGGTGATGGGCGCGCTGCGTATCGCGCAGGTGGAAAAAGGCTGGCTAAAACCCGATTTGATCGAGTATGTCGCTGAGTATCTGGAGATGCCGGCAATTGCCGCCTATGAAGTCGCGACGTTCTACAACATGTACGACACGCAGCCTGCGGGCCGGCACAAAATCACCTTGTGTACCAATCTGCCCTGTACGCTGATGGGGGCAGGCGAACTGGCCGAGCATCTGAAAAACAGACTGGGCATCGGATTTGGCGAAACCACCGAGGACGGCCGTTTCACCCTGAAGGAAGGCGAGTGCATGGGTGCCTGCGGCGATGCGCCGATGTGCCTGCACAATAACCATGCCATGCACACTCACCTTACGCCCGAGAAGGTGGACGAACTGCTGGACAAGCTGAAATGAGTTTGCTGACCCCCGATCACAAGGTCTGCAGCTGGACACAGGCATTCGACGACCCTGCGTCGCTCGCGACTTATGCCGCGCAGGGTGGCTATCAGGCCCTGCGACGCGTGGCGACCGGGCAGATTTCGAGCGACACCATCATTGCCGAGCTCAAGACCAGTGCGCTGCGCGGACGTGGCGGCGCCGGTTTCCCTACCGGATTGAAGTGGAGCTTCATGCCGCGCGCTTTCCCAGGCGACAAGTACATCGTTTGCAACAGCGACGAGGGCGAGCCGGGCACCTTCAAGGATCGCGACATTCTGCGCTACAACCCGCACCAGTTGATCGAGGGCATGGCGATCGCGGGCTACGTGCTCGGCGCGCGCGTGGGCTACAACTACATCCACGGTGAGATCTTCGAGATTTATGACCTCTTCGAGCGCGCGCTGAAGGAGGCGAACGAAGCCGGTTATCTCGGCGACAATCTGTTCGGCACTGATTTCTCTTTTCAGATCCATGCGCACCACGGTTACGGTGCCTACATCTGTGGCGAGGAAACCGCATTGCTGGAGTCGATCGAAGGAAAGAAGGGTCAGCCGCGCTTCAAACCGCCTTTCCCTGCCAGCTTCGGTCTATATGGCAAGCCGACGACCATCAACAACACCGAGACGCTGGCTTCGGTGCCGTGGATCGTGCAGCATGGCGGACAGGCCTTCCTCGAACTGGGCAAGCCCAACAACGGCGGACCCAAGCTGTTTTCGGTGTCGGGCCATGTCAACAAGCCCGGTAACTACGAGGTGCCACTCGGTACCCCGTTTCCCGAATTGCTGGAGATGGCGGGTGGCATGCGCAACGGGCACAAATTGAAGGCGGTCATTCCCGGCGGTTCGTCCGCTCCCGTGTTGCCGGCCGGTACCATGATGGACTGCACGATGGACTTCGATTCCATCGCCAAGGCGGGTTCCATGCTGGGTTCAGGCGCAGTCATCGTGATGGACGAAACGGTGTGCATGGTGCGCGCACTGGAGCGGCTTTCATATTTCTATTTCGAGGAGTCGTGCGGCCAGTGCACACCATGTCGCGAGGGAACCGGATGGATGTATCGGGTCATCCATCGCATCGAACATGGGCAGGGCCGGCCCGAGGATATGGACCTGCTGAACAGCGTGGCGGGAAATATCCTCGGCCATACCATCTGCGCGCTGGGCGACGCCGCGGCGATGCCGGTGCAAAGCTTCCTCAAGCATTTCGGCCATGAGTTCGAGCATCACATCGAACACAAGCGCTGTATGGTCTGAACGGAACATAAAGATGGCTACGCTCAATATCGAAATTGACGGACGCGCGCTGCAGGTCGAAAGCGGCGACACCATCATGGATGCGGCCAACCAGGCCGGCATCGCGATTCCGCATTTCTGCTACCACAAGAAGCTGTCCATAGCGGGCAACTGCCGCATGTGCCTGGTGCAAGTGGATAAAGCACACAAGCCACTGCCCGCTTGCGCCACGCCGGTGACCGACGGCATGAAGGTCTACACGCGTTCGGATTATGCGATCAATGCGCAGAAGAGCGTGATGGAGTTCCTGCTGATCAATCATCCGCTCGATTGCCCGATCTGCGACCAGGGTGGCGAGTGCACGCTGCAGGATCTCGCCGTGGGCTACGGCGCTTCGTCGTCGCGTTATCAGGAAATCAAGCGGGTCGTGATTGAAAAAAATCTTGGCCCGCTGATCGCCACCGACATGACGCGCTGCATCCACTGCACCCGCTGCATACGTTTCGGTCAGGAAATCGGCGGGGTGATGGAACTCGGCATGGCCGGTCGTGGCGAACATGCCGAGGTGATGCCGTTCCTGGAAAGCCAGATGACGTCGGAGCTGTCGGGCAACGTCATCGATCTGTGCCCGGTCGGCGCGCTGACCAGCAAACCGTTCCGCTACACCGCCCGCAACTGGGAACTGTCGCGCCGTCACTCGATCAGTCCGCATGACAGCCTGGGCTCGAACCTCGAAGTGCAGGTCAAGAACAACAAGGTGATGCGCGTGCTGCCGCGTGAGAACGAAGACGTCAACGAATGCTGGCTGGCCGACCGTGACCGCTTTTCCTACGATGGTCTCGATACGGCCGAGCGTCTGACCCGGCCGATGGTCAAGGAGAACGGCCAGTGGATGGAAACCACCTGGCAGACGGCACTCGAATTTGTCGCGGACAAGCTGAAGGCCATTCCCGCCGAGCAGATCGGTGCGCTGTCGACGCCGTATCGTCCGGCGGAGGAACTCTTCCTTCTGCAGAAACTGATGCGCGGCATGGGCTGCGGCAACGTCGACCATCGCCTGCGGCAATCGGATTTTTCGCTCGACGATAAGGCAAACGGTGGTTTCTGGCTGGGCATGCCGGTGACCTATATGTCGCGCCTCAACCGCATGCTGGTGGTGGGCTCCAGCTTACGCAAGGATCATCCGCTGATGGCGCATCGTATCCGTGAGTCGGTTCGCTGGCATGGCCAGCTCAACATGATCAACGCGCACGAAGACGAATTCCTCGGCAAGGTGCACGCCAAGCGCATTGTGGCGCCTTCACGGCTGGCCGTGACCCTGGCGGGCGTATGTCGGGCGCTGGCCGAATTGAAAGATCTTCCCGTGCCGGATATCGCCACACACGGCACGGTTGACGACACCGCGCGCAAGATGGCCGAAAGTATTTCGGGGGGCGAAACCCGCGCGGTATTCCTCGGCAACATGGCGCAGCATCATCCTGATTATTCACAGATTCACGCGCTGGCGCAGGCGGTGGCCCGGCTTGCCGGTGCCAGTTTCGGCGTGTTGGGCGAAGCGGCCAATAGTGTGGGCGCCGTGGCGGTGGGTGCGATTCCCCGGTGCGGTGCGCTTGGCCAGCCTGCCGTCAATGGCCTGAATGCACAGCAGATGCTCACCCAGCCGTTGCGTGCCTATCTGTTACTAAGCGTGGAGGCCGAACTCGATACCCACGATCCCGTGGCTGCGATGGCCAGCCTCAATGCGGCGGAGTTCGTCGTGGTGATGTCGCCCTACAAGGGCAAGTCGCTCGACTACGCCGACGTGCTGCTGCCGATCGCTCCTTGGACCGAAACCTCGGGCACCTTCATCAACACCGAAGGACGCGTGCAGAGTTTCGGTGCCGTGGTGAAGCCGCTGGGCGAAACGCGTCCGGCGTGGAAAGTCCTGCGCGTGCTGGGCAACCTGCTGGGCCTGAGCGGATTCGATCACAACGATTCCAGGGAAGTCCTGCGCGATGCCTTGGGCGATACGCCAACCGGTTCGGTGCAGGCTTTCCTGTCCAACGAAGTCAGTGGTGTGAGGGTGACGCCGCCCTCGGCTGAGGGCGGGCTGGAACGTGTCGCCGAGGTTCCGATCTATCAGACCGACGCCGTGGTGCGCCGTTCGCCATCGCTGCAGATGACGCAGGATGCGGCTCTGCCGGTGGCACGCATGAACAGCCGTCTGATCGCCAGGCTCGGGCTGCAGGAAAATGGCCGTGTCTCGGTGCGCCAGACCGCGAGTGCGCTGACCCTTAGAGTGCACCGCGACGAGCTGCTGCCCGACAACTGCATACGCATTCCCAGTGGCCATCCGTTGACGGCCGGGCTGGGCCCGATGTTTGGTCCGATCACGGCGGAACCGGTCTGATGGAGACGGGACTGATGCAGGGCGTGGACTGGATTGCTGTTCAAACCGTCGTCTGGACGCTGATCAAGATTCTGGCGCTGGTCGTGCCGCTGATGCTGGGTGTGGCGTATCTCACCTACGCCGAGCGCAAGATCATTGGCTGGATGCAGGTACGCATTGGCCCCAACCGTGTGGGCTTCCAGGGTTTACTGCAGCCGATCGCCGACGCAGTGAAGCTGTTGATGAAGGAAATTATCATTCCTTCCGGTGCCAGCCGGGGATTGTTCATCCTTGGCCCGATTCTTGTCATCGCGCCTGCGCTGGCGGCCTGGGCGGTGATCCCGTTCACCGATACGCTGGTGCTTGCCAACATCAACGCCGGCCTGCTGTATGTGATGGCGATCACCTCGATGGGTGTCTATGGCGTCATCATCGCGGGCTGGGCGTCCAATTCAAAATACGCCTTCATCGGTGCGATGCGATCGGCGGCGCAGATCATCTCGTATGAAATTGCCATGGGCTTCGCGCTGGTGGGCGTACTGATGGCGGCGCAGTCACTCAATCTTACCGACATCGTGCACGGCCAGTCCGGCGGATTGCATCAGTGGTATATCTGGCCGCTGTTTCCGCTGTTCGTGGTGTACCTGGTTGCCGGCGTGGCCGAAACCAATCGCTTGCCGTTCGACGTCGCCGAGGGCGAATCCGAAATCGTTGCCGGCTTCCACGTCGAGTATTCGGGCATGGCGTTCGCCGTGTTCTTCCTCGCCGAATACGCCAACATGATCCTGGTCTCGGCGCTCACCACACTGATGTTCCTCGGTGGCTGGCTGTCGCCGTTGACCTTCCTGCCCGACGGTATCGTCTGGTGGCTGGCAAAGACCGGCTTCGTACTGTTCCTGTTCCTGTGGTTCCGCGCCACCTTCCCGCGCTATCGCTACGACCAGATCATGCGTCTGGGCTGGAAGGTGTTTATTCCCATCACCATCGTCTGGATCGTGGTGGTGGGCGGCATGATGCAGACGCCGTATGCTTATCTTTTCCACTGAGCGCGCCATGAGACGGATCACTGACTTCTTCGGTAGCCTGCTCCTGATCGAGCTTCTGCGCGGCATGATGCTCACCGGGCGCAATCTGTTCGCACGCAAGATCACGGTGCAATTCCCCGAGGAGAAAACTCCGCAGTCACCGCGCTTTCGCGGCCTGCATGCATTGCGCCGCTATCCCAACGGCGAGGAACGCTGCATCGCCTGCAAATTGTGCGAGGCGGTGTGTCCGGCGCTGGCCATCACCATCGAATCGGAAATGCGCGAAGACGGCACCCGCCGCACCACGCGCTACGACATCGATCTGACCAAGTGCATTTTCTGCGGCTTCTGCGAGGAATCCTGCCCGGTGGATTCCATCGTCGAGACGCGCATCCTCGAATACCACGGCGAGAAACGTGGTGACCTCATCTACACCAAGTCCATGCTGCTCGCAATTGGCGACCAGCATGAGGAGCAGATTGCGAAAGACCGCGCAGCCGACGCAAAGTACCGCTAAAAAACGACATGACCTATACGACTGCGATCTTTTATGTTTTCGCCGCCATCCTGGTATTAGCCGGGTTGCGCGTGATCACCGCGCGCAACCCGGTTCACGCGGCCTTGTACCTGGTGCTGGCGTTCTTCACCGCGGCCGGACTGTGGATGCTGCTGGAAGCCGAGTTCCTCGCCATCACGCTGGTGCTCGTCTACGTGGGCGCAGTGATGGTGCTGTTCCTGTTCGTGGTGATGATGCTCGACATCAACCTGGAAAAAATGCGCGAGGGCTTCTGGAATTACCTGCCGCTTGCGGGTTTTGTCGCGGTACTGCTGGTGATCGAGATGGCCCTGATCCTCGGCAGTCGTCACTTCGGCCTCGAGGTGATGGGCACACCGGCACCGCATGCCGCCGATTACAGCAACACCAAGGAACTCGGGCGGCTGCTGTATACCGATTATGTCTACGCATTCGAACTCGCCGCGGTGATCCTGCTGGTGGCTATCGTGGCGGCCATCGCACTGACGCTGCGCCACCGCAAGGACAGCAAGTTCATCGATCCTTCCGTGCAGGTAAGGGTCAAAGCCAGGGACCGCCTGCGCATCGTGAAAATGAAAACGGAAAAAAGACCAGGGGTCGAGGGTCAGGATTCAGGGGAGACGAGCGCATGATTTCCTTGTCGCATTATCTGGTGCTGGGCGGCATCCTGTTTTCGATTGCAGTGCTGGGCATCTTCCTCAATCGCAAGAATGTGATCATTCTCTTGATGGCGATCGAACTGATGCTGCTGGCGGTGAACATGAATTTCATCGCGTTTTCGCATTACCTGGGCGACATTCACGGCCAGATATTCGTCTTTTTCATCCTGACAGTCGCTGCGGCCGAATCGGCCATCGGCCTGGCGATCCTGATAGTGCTATTCCGCAACCTGCACACAATCAATGTCGATGACCTCGATCATCTGAAAGGCTGATGACGATGGACATGCAGACGCTCTATCTGATCGTGCCGCTGGCGCCGCTTCTCGGCGCGATCGCCGCAGGTCTGTTCGGCAAGCTGATCGGACGTACCGGCGCCCATGTCGTCGCCATCGCCGGCGTGGCGGCTTCGCTTATCGCATCGGTGCTGGTGTTCCAGGACGTGCTCGCCGGCCATACCTACAACGGCACCGTCTACACCTGGATGGTGCTGGGCGACCTGCGCTTCGAGGTCGGCTTCCTGATCGATGCGCTGACCGCGATGATGATGCTGGTCGTCACTTTCGTCTCGCTGATGGTGCACATCTACACCATCGGCTATATGCACGACGACCCCGGCTACCAGCGCTTTTTCAGCTACATCTCGCTGTTCACCTTTTCGATGCTGATGCTGGTGATGAGCAACAACTTCCTGCAGTTGTTCTTCGGCTGGGAGGCGGTCGGACTGGTGTCATATCTACTGATCGGCTTCTGGTACACGAAAGAGACGGCGGTCTACGCCAGCCTCAAGGCCTTCCTGGTCAACCGCGTCGGCGACTTCGGTTTCATCCTCGGCATCGGGCTGGTGCTGGCCTATTTCGGTTCGCTCGACTACGCCACCGTGTTCGCCAAGGCGCCTTCGCTGGCCAGGGAGACCATCACCCTGTGGCCCGGCACCCCGTGGATGCTGATGACGGTGATCGGTATCCTCCTGTTCATCGGCGCGATGGGCAAGTCGGCGCAGTTTCCGCTGCACGTCTGGCTGCCCGACTCGATGGAAGGCCCGACGCCGATTTCCGCGTTGATCCACGCGGCGACGATGGTGACCGCCGGCATCTTCATGGTCGCGCGCATGTCGCCGCTGTTCGAACTGTCCGATGCGGCGCTGAGCTTCATCATGGTAATCGGTGCGATCACCGCGCTGTTCATGGGCTTCCTCGGCATGGTGCAGAACGATATCAAGCGCGTGATTGCCTATTCGACGCTGTCGCAGCTGGGCTACATGACGGTGGCGCTGGGCGCCTCGGCCTATTCGGTCGCGGTGTTCCACCTGATGACGCACGCCTTCTTCAAGGCGCTGCTGTTCCTCGCCGCCGGTTCGGTCATCATCGCCATGCACCACAACCAGGACATCCGCTACATGGGCGGCCTGAAGAAGTACATGCCGATCACCTGGGTCACCTCGCTGATCGGCTCGCTGGCCCTGATCGGCACCCCGTTTCTGTCGGGCTTCTATTCCAAGGAAACCATCATCGAGGCGGTCAAGTTGTCACACTTGCCCGGCTCGGAATTCGCCTATGTTGCGGTGCTGCTCGGGGTGTTCGTCACCGCCTTCTATTCCTTCCGCATGTATTTCCTGGTGTTCCACGGCAAGGAGCGTTTCCATCAGAGGCACGCCCACGGCAACGAGCCGGACGCGCACCACGGCCATGGCGGCACGCCCCACGAAACGCCGTGGGTGGTGACCGGGCCCTTGCTGGCGCTGGCGTTGCCCTCGCTGGCGATCGGCTACATGACCATCGAGCCGATGCTGTTCGGCGATTTTTTCGGCAGCGCGATCTACGTCGCCGATCGCCATCCGGTGATGCACGAACTCAACCTGCATTTCCTCGGCGCGGCGGCGATGGGCCTGCACGCGGTGATGACGTTGCCTTTCTGGCTGGCTGCTGCAGGCGTGGGGCTGTCGGCGTTCTTCTATCTCAAGCGTCCGGATATCCCGGCGGCCATCGCGCAACGCTTCAGGTTTCTGCATCAGATGCTGCTCAACAAATACTGGTTCGACGAACTCTATGGCTGGCTGTTTGCCAAGGGCGCGCGCGTGCTGGGCGCCGGCCTGTGGCGGCGTGGCGATCAGAACGTGATCGACGGCTTCTTCATAAACGGCACGGCGCATATGGTCGAACGCTTTTCGCGCCTGCTCAAGGCCTTCCAGTCGGGCTACATCTACCACTACGCCTTCGCCATGCTGATCGGGGTGTTCGCCCTGGTGACCTGGTTCGCACGTTTGAACTGATCCATGCTGAACAACATCCTTTCCCTCGTTATCTGGGTGCCCATACTGGCCGGGGTAGTCGTGCTCGCCACCGGGTCCGATCGCAACGCGGCACTTGCCCGCTGGCTGGCTTTGTTCGGCGCGCTGCTGGGACTCATCGTCGCGCTTCCGCTGGCTACCGGATTCGACACCACCACCTCGGCGATGCAGTTTGTCGAGAAAACCGCCTGGATACCGACCTTCAACATTCACTATCACGTCGGTATCGACGGCATTTCGATGCCACTGATCCTGCTGAACAGTTTCATCACTGTGCTGGTGATAATTGCCGGCTGGCAGGTGATCCAGGACAAGGTGGCGCAGTACATGGCCGCCTTCCTCATCATGTCCGGCCTCATCAACGGAGTATTCGCGGCGCTCGACGGCATCCTGTTCTACGTCTTCTTCGAGGCCATGCTGATCCCGCTCTATCTGATTATCGGCGTGTGGGGTGGACCGAACCGTGTCTATGCTGCATTGAAGTTCTTCCTCTACACCCTGCTCGGCTCGTTCCTGATGCTGGTGTCGATGATCTATCTGTATTTCCAGTCGGGCGGCAGCTTCGACATCCAGACCTGGCACACCACCACGCTCGGCATGACGGCGCAGACGCTGATGTTCTTCGCCTTCCTGCTGGCCTTCGGGGTCAAGGTGCCGATGTGGCCGGTGCACACCTGGCTGCCCGATGCCCACGTCGAAGCACCTACCGGCGGCTCGGTCGTGCTGGCGGCGATCACGCTCAAGGTCGGTGCCTACGGTTTCCTGCGCTTCATTCTGCCGATCCTGCCGGATGCGAGCCATGAACTCGCCTGGCTCGTCATCACGCTGTCGCTGATCGCCGTTGTCTACATAGGACTCGTCGCGCTGGTGCAGTCCGACATGAAAAAACTCATTGCCTATTCGTCGGTCGCGCACATGGGTTTCGTCACCCTCGGCTTTTTCATGTTCAATACGCTGGGTGCAGAAGGCGGGCTGGTGCAGATGATTTCGCATGGTTTTGTCTCTGCCGCGCTGTTCCTCTGTATCGGTGTCATGTATGACCGCCTGCATTCGCGCCAGATCAAGGATTACGGCGGACTGGCCAGCAGGATGCCGGTATTTGCCGCCTTCTTCATGCTGTTTGCCATGGCCAATGTGGGCCTGCCGGCCACCAGCGGTTTCGTTGGCGAATTCATGGTCATCATGGCATCAAGCCAGGTCAATTTCTGGTTTGCCTTCGTTATCGCTACAACGCTGATCACTGGCGCGTCCTATACCTTGTGGATGTACAAGCGGGTGGTATTCGGCGCCGTCACCAATCCGCATGTCGAAGAAATGACTGACGTCAATGCGCGCGAAATCCTGTTGCTCGGCGTGCTTGCCGTCCTGGTGCTCGGCATGGGGCTGTATCCCAAGCCGTTTACCGACGTCATGCATGTATCGGTGGTCGACCTGTTGGCGCACGTCGCCCAAAGTAAACTGCCTTAAGGTTCCAAGATGAGCGACTTCCTTACCCAATTCGCCCCCGCGCTGTCCGAGATTTTCGTGCTGGCGATGGTCTCGCTGATCCTGGTGATCGACGCCGCGGTCGACGACAGCAAGCGCTATGTCGCTTATGTGCTGTCGCTGGCCACGCTGGCCGGCGCGGCTTTCCTCACCGCGAACGATTTCTCTACCATGCCGGTACTGGCACTCGGCGGCCTCTTCATCGACGACCCGCTGTCCGACGTGCTGAAGCTGTGCCTCTATCTGACGGTCGCGGTGGTGCTGGTGTACTCGCGCGACTATCTGCGGGTACGTGGGCTCTACAAGGGCGAATTCTTTGTGCTGGCACTGTTTGCGCTGCTGGGCATGATGGTGATGGTGTCGGCCAGCCATTTCCTCACGCTGTATCTCGGCCTCGAACTGTTGTCGCTGTCCCTGTATGCCATGGTCGCATTGCAGCGCGATTCCGGCGTGGCGTCCGAGGCGGCGATGAAATACTTCGTGCTGGGTGCGCTGGCGTCGGGCATGCTGCTCTACGGCATGTCGATGGTCTATGGCGTCACCGGCTCGCTGGCGCTGGCCGACATCGCACAGAACCTGTCCGATGGCACCGACCTGCGCATTCCCTTGGTGTTCGGCATCGTCTTCATCGTCGCCGGCCTCGCTTTTAAACTTGGTGCAGTGCCGTTCCATATGTGGCTGCCGGACGTCTACGAAGGTGCGCCGACCGCGATGACGCTGTTTATCGGTTCTGCCCCAAAAATCGCCGCATTTGCCTTTGTGATTCGTATCCTGGGGCAAGGACTGGAATCGCAGATGGTCGATTGGCGCGACATGTTGGTGATCCTGTCCGTGCTGTCGATGGCGCTTGGAAATATCGCAGCCATTGCGCAAGCCAACCTGAAACGCATGCTTGCCTACTCGACTATTTCACACATGGGTTTCATGCTGCTGGGTATTCTCGCCGGCTCGCAGAACGGCTACGGCAGTGCGATGTTCTATGTGCTGGTGTATGCACTGATGAGCCTGGGCGCATTCGGCATGATCCTGCTCTTGTCGCGGGCCGGATTCGAAGCCGACCGGCTGGACGACTTCAAGGGCCTGAATCGCCGCAGCCCGTGGCTTGCCTTCATGATGCTGCTGCTGATGTTCTCGATGGCCGGCATACCGCCTACCGTGGGCTTTTATGCCAAACTGTCGGTGCTTCAGGCTGTGATCGGGATCGATTACGTCTGGCTGGCGGTGGCGGCGGTGATGTTCTCGCTGATCGGCGCTTTTTACTACCTGCGCATCGTCAAGCTGATGTACTTCGACACGGCCCACGACACGGCGCCGATCGTTGCCAGTCCTGACAGCCGCGTCATCATGTCAGCCAACGGCCTCGCGGTGCTGGCGCTCGGCATCATGCCGCAGCCGCTGATGGCGGTGTGCGTGCACGCCATCGGCGCGTCCTTCTGAGTTATTTCCGCCGGAGCAGACCTGCTCCGGCGTTACCCGGCTTTTCAAATTCAACGTGAATTTCTCCACCACCCTGCTGCTGGTTCTGGCGTTCGTCGCCGCCAACCTGCCGTTCCTCGTCGAGCGGATTTTCTTCGTCATCCGGCCCAGGGCCGGCAGCAAGAATTTCGCCTGGCGCTTGCTGGAATTGATCGTGATGTTTTTCGTGATGGGCGGTATCGCGCTGCTGCTGGAAAGCAGGGGGGGCGACGTCCACAAGCAGAATTGGGAGTTCTACGCAGTCAACACTGCGCTGTTCGTGGTGCTTGCCTATCCGGGCTTTGTCTACCGTTATCTGTGGCGGCGGCGCGGCGGGTAGGGAGGAATGTGAATGTGTTGATGTAGGACCGGATACTCCACATGTCTGCGTTTATCCGTCGCAATGAATCCACCCAGGCATCAACCAGCGGAATCAAGAATGGACACCATTGAATTCAAACTGCGCGGCGAGTACGTCGCCCTCTGCGACCTTCTCAAACTCACCGGCGTCGCGGACAGCGGCGGGCAGGGCAAGCTGATGATCGCCAACGGCGAAGTCACCGTTGACGGCCAGCCCGAAAGTCGCAAGACGGCGAAAATACGGGCGAACCAGACGGTGCGGTGCCTTGGGCGGAATATTTTGACCGTGGCAGGTTGAGCTTCCAGCCTCGGGTACGAACAACTGGGGAGAGGCTGCAGTTTACGGGGCGCCCCTGCGCTTCGATCAGCTGTTCGCGCCGCGACGCCGCTATCGTCATGGGATTCGTTTAAGGTCGTGCATTGGTACACCCACGCCTATTTCTTCCTGTCCCAGGATCAGCGCCGTGCCGGCCGGGTGGCAGGCGCTGCGACAGGGGCTGACGCGGGCAGCTGTCCATAAAGCTCGGTAACACGATCCATCATTTCGAGAATGCGTTCGCTGGTGGTGGCCACATTGACGGCATCATGAGGATTCTTGTTGCCGACATTTTGTTCTTGCAGGGAGTTCTCGAAGAAAATCCATTGGGTACGGGCCATACTCAATTCGCTACTGATCTTGCCGGTATTTTCGGGAGCATGATCCAATGCATTCAGGGCGCTAACGAATTCGCGTTTGGCGAGCTGCATCTCGGCGTTCATGTTCGGAGTGCTGATCCCCCACTGTCGGAACATGTAAAACTTGGCCAGGCGTTGCGACAGCATGCGCTGTCGGCCGGAGATATTGATCAGGCGACCCACGCTGGTAGGGGATGAAAGTTCGAATTGTGTCGTGCCCAAGTGGGCTACACTCAAAGCATCCTCGTTGATTTGGGCGATGAGTCGCGCGTTTTTCAGGCTGGGCGTTCCGATCAGGAGCTGGCGGTAGAGTTTCCAGTTGGCATCCAGATCCGCGTAGGTGGCTTTTATATCTGCCGACGGGGCAAAGGCCTTGAGTTCGTTCAGGTGTTCCTGGTAGAGATTGACGGACACCTCCAGGATGTGGCGTGACTTGTCGGTTAGGATGTCCAGGCCAATCTGACAATAGGCCTTGGCCATACGCTGCGACAACATGCGCAAGCGACCAGCCTTGTTGATGGCCTCGTTGGAATTGGTGATGGCGGTGGCCCGGGCAGGCTGTGTCGGAACGACAGACGCTGCGAACAGGATTACGCTGCGGACCAGGAAATCTCTACGTGAGATGTTCGGCATAATATTTTCCTTACAAGGTTTCTACGTACGCTGCCAGGTTGCCGATATCTTCGTCGGTCAGTTCGGCTGCCCACGGCGCCATCAGATTGGTCATTGGCCCCACGTGAGTGCCGCTGCGGTACAGCTTCAGCATCAATTCGACCCGTTCTGCAGTCAGGCCGGCAATGGGCGGCGTGAACTTGCCTCCCTGGCCGGTGCGGTGATGGCACAGGCGGCAGATGGATTCATACTTGACCATACCGGCACGTACCTTGGCGCCGTGAATGGGGTCGGCGGCTTCCAGTCGTTCCACTTTGGCCAGGTCCGGACCTCGCCGCTTTTCCGGATCGCCGCTTTGGATGATGTTCTGCAACGCGAAGTGCACGCCGATGCCGACTGCGACCACCAGGATGAGCCAGCTGAGCTTACGTAACATGCGGGCTCCCTTTTTGGACCCGGGTGAGGTCTTCACGGGTGCGGGGATCGGTCATGGCGATACGACAAAAGTGGGAGGGCGCTGCCACCCGAAGGGGTGGCAGCGCCCGGTTCAGCAATAGATGATTACGCGATACGGCGCTTGGTGCGCACGATCTGGTAGGAACGCGTCAGATAACCGATCGGGAAGCTCCAGATGTGCACCAGACGGGTGAACGGGAACAGCAGGAACAGCGACAGGCCGAAGAACAGGTGGAGACGGAACACCATTTCGACACTGCCTACCAGTTCCGGCTTCGGGCTGAACAGCACGATGCTCTTCGCCCACTGCGCCAGCGCCATCATGGTGTCGGCACTGCCCTGTGCGGCGTGGTGCGCGGTGGTGAAGGTGGTGGCCAGACCGAACAGCAGGGTGACCAGTACCCAGGCCAGGATGAAGATATCCGACGAACGGCTGGTTGCCCGCACACGCGGATTGGTCAGGCGACGCCATATCAGCATCGCGCCGCCGATCAGGCACAGGATGCCGAGAAAGCCGCCGCCATACATGGCGATGTTCTGCTTGCCGAGCGAGGACAGACCGATGGTGCCCCAGATGGCGTAGGGCGCCAGCAGGCCGACCAGGTGGCCGAAGAAGATGCCGATGACGCCGATGTGGAACAGGTTGCTGGACAGGCGCATGCCCGCCGTGGAGAGCAACTGGCTGGACGCGCTCGTCCAGCCGTATTGCTCGCGGTCGAAGCGGATCCAGCTGCCGATCACGAATACGCTCAGGCAGATGTAAGGATAAATACCAAAAATCAGGTTGTTCCAGCTATACATAGATTCGTTCATTTCATACCTCCTTAAGCGGCCAGTCGGGTGAGCGTGGCGCGGCTTTTAACGATGGAAAGCAGGGGCGCATAGGGGGTTCCGGCCTTGGTCAGGTTGTCGGTCAGCACCGTCAGCACCTTGTTGGCGTCGGACAGGAAGGTCGTTGCCTCGTTGTCTTCCAGCATGGCGGCGAATTCAAGGACCAGCGGCAGGAAGTCGGGCAGCTCGTTGCTCGCCACCGTGATGCCGTAATCCTTGTACAGCTCGCCGAGGTCGATCAGTGCCGGGCCGCGATTCCTGTCGTTGTCGTCGCCGAACAGATGGTGGGTCAGGTGCAGACTGTGCTCCGGCGTCAGATCGAACGTCTTCACATAGTCTTCCTGCAGATCGATCAGCGGCGTATTGGCCAGGCGATCGAGCAGCTTCCGCATGGATACCTTTTCCGCCATGTCGATATTTTGGCTTTTCCCGATTTCATCGCGGATTTCCGGCAGATGGTCGATCAACTCCCGATCCGGATAATCCAGCAATGCCGACAGTATTTTGTAGATGGACATGATGTTTCCTCTCAGCTTTTGTCTGCGGACGGAGCCAGTTCGGCGGGTTCCAGCGTTTCCTTGCGGCGACGCGGGAACAGGGTGATCTTGCTGATGCCTGCCGAAGAGTTGTTGCCGAAGGTGAAGCCGTTCTGGCCCTGGAAGCCGTAGGCATCCTCCATCCGTTCTTCCTCATGGCCGGTGGGAATGACGTAGCGATCTTCGTAGTTGGCAATCGCCAGGTAACGGTACATCTCCTTGGCTTGGTCTTCGGTGATCCCGGCGGCATTCAGGGCGCGCGTGTCCGCGACGCCTTCCACGTGCACCGAGCGCTGGTAGCTGCGCATGGCGATCAGGCGGTTAAGAGAGTTGCGAATCGGCTCTTCCTTGCCTGCGGTGAACAGGTTGGCCAGGTACTTGGTCGGCGTGCGCATCGCGCTGGCCAGGGGAATGGCGCCGTCCGGGCCGACCGGCAGGTTGCCCTGGTCGATCTGCGATTGCACCGGAGAGAGCGGCGGCACGTACCACACCATCGGCAGGGTGCGGAATTCCGGGTGCAGCGGGAAGGCAATTTTCCAGTCGATCGCCATTTTGTAGATCGGCGATTTCTGCGCGGCGATGATCCAGTCTTCGTTGATGCCTTCGGCCCGTGCTGCGGCAATCACGGCCGGGTCGTTGGGGTCGAGGAAGATACTGCACTGCGCTTCGTACAGGTCCTGCTCGTTGCTGGTGCTGGCCATGGCTTCGATCTTGTCGGCGTCATACAGCATGATGCCGTTGTAGCGGATGCGGCCGACGCAGGATTCCGAGCAGATTGTCGGCATGCCGGATTCGACGCGCGGGTAGCAGGCGATGCACTTCTCGGCCTTGCCGGATTCCCAGTTGTAGTACACCTTTTTGTAAGGGCATGCGCTCATGCAGAAACGCCAGCCACGGCACTTGTCCTGGTCGACCAGCACGATGCCGTCTTCTTCGCGCTTGTAGAGCGAGCCGGACGGGCAGGCCGCGACGCAGGCCGGATTCAGGCAGTGGTTGCAGATGCGCGGCAGATACATGTTGAAGGTGTTCTCGAACTGGCCGAGCATATCCTTCTGGATGTTGTCCAGGTTTTTGTCCACGCTGCGCTTGGAAAACTCGCCGGCCAGATCGTCTTCCCAGTTCGGGCCCCAGGTGATTTTTTCCATCGGGTCGCCGGTAATCATCGACAGCGGGCGTGCGGTCGGCGCCGCCTCGGACAGTGGCGCGTTCTGCAGGCGCGCGTAATTGTAGGTGAACGGCTCGTAGTAATCGTCGATTTGCGGCAGATCCGGGTTGGCGAAGATGTTCAGGAGCTTCGACATGCGCCCGCCGGATTTCAACTCCAGCTTGCCGCCATTGAGCATCCAGCCGCCTTTCCATTTCTCCTGGTTCTCCCACTGCTTGGGGTAGCCGACGCCGGGCTTGGACTCGACGTTGTTGAACCAGACGTATTCCACGCCCTTGCGATTGGTCCAGGTGTTCTTGCATGTCACCGAGCAGGTGTGGCAACCGATGCATTTGTCCAGGTTGAAGACAAATGCGAATTGTGCACGTACTTTCATTGGGTTTCTCCTAATTTATCCTGTTCACGCGACGATCAACGCTTGCCGATTCCGGGCGGGTTGAGCTGTGCTTCGCGTTCCGGAGTAAGCGGGCGTTCCAGCCAGTCGATATCCTTGTCAGCCACCTTGCGCATGATGATCTCGGTATCGCGGTTACTGCCCACGGTGCCGTAGTAGTTGAAGGCGTAGGCCAGTTGCACGTAGCCACCGATCATGTTGGTCGGCTTCATGACGACGCGTGTCACCGAGTTCAGAATGCCGCCGCGTTTGCCGGTGGTATTCGATCCGGGCACGTTCACGATTTTTTCCTGGGCGTGATACATCATGGCCACGCCGCGCGACACGCGCTGCGAGACAACCGCTCGTGCAACCGTCGCACCGTTATGGTTGATCGCCTCGACCCAGTCGTTGTCCTCGATCCCGGCCGCCTTGGCGTCGACCTCGGAAATCCACACGTAAGGGCCGCCGCGGAACAACGTCAGCATGCGCAGGTTGTCCTGATAGGTCGAATGGATGCCCCACTTGGAGTGCGGCGTAATCCATTTCAGCTTGATATGCTTCTCGGCCAGGATGCTCGGCGAAAGTTTGGTAAACGACTTCATGTCCTGCGGCGGCTTGTGCACGCAGAAGCCTTCGCCGAAGTCCAGCATCCACTCGTGATCCTGATAGAAATGCGCGCGGCCGGTCAGGGTGCGGAACGGAATGTGCTCGTGAATATTGGTGTAGCACGAGGTGTAGGACACCGTTTCGGACTCGATCCCCGACCAGGTCGGCGCGGTAATGATCTTGCGCGGCTGTACCTGGATGTCGGCGAAGGTAATCTTGTCTTCGTGACGGGCCGAGTACAGGTGATGGTGGTCGATACCGGTTTTCTTCGACAGTGCAGTCCAGGACTTGTGCGCGACTTCACCGCAGGTTTCCGGTGCCATGCGCAACACCGAATCGCATACCTTGATGTCTTCCTCGAGTGAAGGCATGCCAAAGGACACGCCCGGCACTTTCACCGTGCCGTTCATCACCTTGAGCTGGTCATATTCCATCTCGGTATTCCAGTCGATGCCCTTGACGTTGTTGCCGATCTTGACCATCAATGGGCCGATGGCGATGTACTTCTTGTAGGTGTCGGCAAAGTTGCGCTCGACCACTTTGAGCAGCGGCATGGTCTTGCCGGGAATCGGATCGCACTCGCCTTTGCTCCAGTCCTTGACCTCACCGAAGGGCTGAGCCATTTCGAATGGCGAGTCATGCTGCATCGGCAGGGCAACGATGTCCTTGCGCATGCCGAGGTGCTTTTCGGCCAGGGTCGAGAAGGTTTCTGCGATGTTCTTGAAAATCTGCCAGTCGGACTTGGACTGCCAGCCAGGTGACACGGCTTCCGACAACGGATGCATGAAGGGGTGCATGTCGGTGGTATTGAGGTCGTTCTTCTCATACCAGGTGGCCGTCGGCAGAACGATATCGGAGTACGAACCGGTGGAATTCAGACGGAAGTTGATGTCGACCATCAGGTCCAGCTTGCCGATAGGCGCTTCATCGTGCCATTTGACCAGTTTGTTTTCGGATCCGGCACCGGATTCCTGCAGCACGCCGTTCTGTGCACCGAGCAGGTGCTTGAGGAAGTACTCGTGGCCCTTGGCGGACGAGCCGATCAGGTTGGCGCGCCAGACGAACAGATTGCGCGGCCAGTTGACAGGATTATCCGGGTCGGCGAATGCCACATCCAGCGAGCCGTCCTTGAGCTTGCCGATCACGTGCCGGGCGATGCCGGCCTCGTCGGTGGCGCCGGCCTTCTCGGCTTCGCTAACCAGGTCGAGCGGGTTGGCGTTCCAGTGCGGTGCCGACGGCAGCCAGCCCATGCGAACCGCTGCGACGTTGTAGTCGGCCAGCGAGTAGCCCTTGTACTTGCCCTTTCCGGCGGGCGAGGTGAGGTCGTCGCCACGTAGCGTTTCATAGCGCCACTGGTCGGTGTGGAAATACCAGTAGGAGGTGGAGTTCATTTGGCGCGACGGACGTTGCCAGTCGGTGGCGAAGGCGATCGGCGCCCAACCGGCCTGCGGACGCAGTTTTTCCTGGCCCACGTAGTGCGCCCAGCCGCCGCCCGATTGACCCACGCAACCGCAGATGTGCAGCAGGTTCATCACGCCGCGGTACATCATGTCGTTGTGGTACCAGTGGTTGATCGCAGCACCCATGATCACCATGGATTTGCCGTGAGTCTTGGAGGCGTTGTACGCAAACTCGCGACCGGTGCGCTCGATGTCGGCAGCTTTCACGCCGGTGACTTTTTCAGCCCAGGCCGGGGTATAGGCCACGGCGGCATCCTGGTAATCCCTGGCCACGTTGGCGCCGCCCAGACCACGGTCAATACCGTACTGTGCAATCTGCATGTCAAACACGGAAGTAACCAGCGCTTCTTCACCGTTGGCCAGCTTGATCTTGCGCACGGGCACATTGCGCCACAACAAATCGCCTTCACCCGGCTCGAAGTGCGGGAAGCCAACTGAAGCCACCGCATCCTTGCTGTCGATACATGACAGCTCGGCCAGAATTTCCTGCTGGCTGGCAGCGTTCTTGGGCAATAGATTCCACTTGCCTTCTTCGCCCCAGCGGAAGCCGATCGAGCCATTGGGCACGACGAGGGACTTGGACATCTCGTCAAAGACGATGGTTTTCCAGTCGGGATTGTTGGTCTCGCCCAGTGCGCCGTCCAGATCGGATGCACGCAGGCAGCGGTCGGATACATAGCCTTCGCCATGCTGGCGCAGCATCACCAGAATCGGCAGGTCGGTGTATTTACGGGCGTATTCCGAGAAGTAGGGGTCCTGCTTGTCGATGTAGAACTCTTTCAGTGCCACGTGTCCCATCGCCAGGAAGGCGGCGGTGTCGGTGCCCGGGTTGACCGGCATCCACAGGTCGGAGGCCTTGCAATACTCGGCGTAATCGGGCGCCATCGAGATGACCTTGGCACCCTTGTAGCGTACTTCGGAGACGAAGTGGGCATCCGGCGTACGCGTGGTCGGCAGGCTGGAGCCGCAGACGATGATGTAGGTGGAGTTGTACCAGTCGGCCGATTCCGGCACGTCGGTCTGCTCACCCCAGGTCTGCGGAGATGCGGCCGGCAGGTCGCAATACCAGTCGTAGAAGGAACCGCAGGCGCCGCCGATCAGCGACAGATAGCGCGCACCGGATGCATAGGAAATCTGCGACATCGCCGGAATGGGCGAGAAACCGAAAATCCGGTCAGGGCCGTATTTTTTGATGGTATAGACGTTGGCAGCAGCGACGATTTCTTTCACTTCCTGCCAGTCGGCACGCACGAAACCACCCAGGCCGCGTACGGCTGTGTATTTTTTGCGCTTGTTTTCGTCAGCCTGAATGGCGGCCCAGGCCTCGACCGGATCCTTGCCGGACTTGCGCTCGGTGCGGTACAAGTCCAGCAGGCGGCCGCGGATCAGCGGGTATTTGATGCGCTGCGGGCTATACAGATACCAGGAGAAAGAGGCGCCACGCTGGCAGCCGCGCGGCTCGTGATCCGGCAGGTCTTCGCGGGTGCGCGGGTAGTCGGTCTGCTGCATTTCGAACGCAACCAGGCCGTTCTTGACGAAAATCTTCCACGAGCAGCCGCCGGTGCAGTTCACGCCGTGCGTGGAGCGAACCACCTTGTCATGCGCCCAGCGATGACGATAGGCGTCTTCCCACTGACGATCCTCGTTGGTAACGATGCCGTGGTTGTCGGAGAAGGTCTCTTTGATTTTTTCGAAAAACTTCAAACGGTCGAGAAAGTGGCTCATTTCATGATTCCTATCGTGTCAATTCGATTGCGTTGTTTCATTCACGGGTATTACGGCTGTTACGGGTTCTTGATTTCCGAGCCTGGCCGCAGATAGAACCACCAGTTCAGGATCAGGCACAGGGCATAAAATATAGCGAAGCCGTACATCGCGTTTTGCGGGGTGCCGGCCTTGATCTGCGCGCCGATCACGACCGGGGCGATGAAGGCGCCGTACGCTGCGACAGCGGAAGTCCAGCCCAGTACCGGGCCAGCCTGCACGCGGTCGAAGATCACGCCGACGGTGCGGAAGGTCGACCCGTTGCCGATGCCGGAAGCGGCGAACAGCACCACGAACAGCACCATGAAGATCATGAAATACTGTTCAGGCGTGGCGGAGTTGTAGGCCAGGAACATCACGTAGCCGGTTGCCGCGGAGGCTACCACCATGACGACCGAAATCAGCTGGGTCACGATGGAGCCACCCACCTTGTCGGAAATCCAGCCGCCCACCGGGCGGATCAGCGCGCCGACGAAGGGGCCGATCCAGGCGTAGGTGAGTGCCGACACCGCGTTGGGGTTTTTGGTGGTGTGGGTCATTACGCCGTCTACAAGCTCATGCTGGAAGCCGAAGATCACCGTGATGGCAAGAGGCAGTGCCATCGAGAAGCCGATGAACGAACCGAAGGTCAGCACATACAGCACGGTCATGGACCAGGTGTGCTTGTTACTGAAGATGGTGAATTGCTTGGCGATGTTCGCCTTCATTTCGCCGAACGCCGCGAGCTTCATCACGAACAGCGTGCCGACCATGATCAGCGGCAAGGCCACCCACATGTTCAACAGGCCCAGGCCGGTCGGCGCCGGGAGGTACAGGTACAGGCCCACGCCGGCAGTCACGAAAGCCAGGCCGTAGAGCCACAGGATCTTGATGAAGGCGGAAATCGTCGAGCCGATGTTGGGTGAAATCGGCATCAGGTTGTTCATGCCGAAAAAGCCGAGGAAGGCCAGCGGCACCAGCGCCAGCAGCCAGACAAAACCGGCGTTCTGGATATAGGTGGGCGTGCCGGCCAGAATCTTGCCGAGAATCCAGCCGCTATCCTTGATCAGGGTCATCGGTTCGCCCGCCAGCGCACCGAAGATGCCGGCGGTCATCACCAGCGGGATCAGGACCTGCATGGTGGTGACGCCGAAGTTGCCGAGGCCGGCATTGAGGCCGAGCGCCGTGCCCTGCAGGCGTTTCGGGAAGAAGGTGCTGATGTTGGACATCGAGCAGGCGAAGTTGCCGCCGCCGATACCGGACAGCAGCGCCATCAACTGGAACGCCCACAGCGGCGTGTCCTTGTCCTGAAGGGCGAGACCGGTGCCGATGGCAGGAATCATCAGCAGCGCAGTGGTCAGGAAAATGGTGTTGCGGCCGCCGGCGATACGGATGAAGAACGAAGCGGGGATCCTCAGCGTGGCGCCTGCCAGGCCGGCGATGGCGGTCAGAGTGAACAGCTGCTCAGGCTTGAACGGGAAGCCCAGGTTCAGCATCTGCACTGTGATGATTCCCCACATCAGCCAGACGGCGAAGCCCATCAGAAGGCTGGGGATGGAAATCCACAGGTTGCGGTTGGCAATTTTCTTGCCGGTGGACTCCCAGAACTTCTGGTTCTCCACATCCCATTCCTTGATGTTGATCGACATTTCTCAAACCTCCTTAGATTATTTAAAAGTGCTACTTATTCCAGCGTATCCAGTGCTTGTGGCTTTTTATGGCGCGCCCGGTCAAGCGGCCTGACCTCGGTCCAGTACATCCACATCAGAGACACCCATACGATGCCGAACATCAGCATGAAGGCGGAGGAGCGGATGCCCGTCAGGTCGACCAGCGCGCCGAACATGATCGGCATGAAGAAGCCGCCCAGACCGCCCGCCAGTCCCACTACACCGGAGATCACGCCGATGTTTTTCGGGTAATCGTCGGAAATGTATTTGAAGACCGATGCCTTGCCGATCGCAAAGGCGATCCCCAGGGTGAACATGATGATGGTGAAGGCGGTGGGGCCGAGCCCCACGTGAAATGTGGCAGGGCCGGTCACGGTATGGATGGTGAACTCGGTCTGCGGGTAGGACAGGAAGAACAGGCAGACCAGCGATATCCACAGCACCCACCAGGTCATGGTGTGGGCGCCATACTTGTCGGAGAAGTGGCCGCCGATCGCACGCAGCACGCCGCCCGGAATACTGAAGGCCGCGGCCAGCAGGGCGGCGGTCTTGAGGTCGAAGCCGTATTCGGAAACGTAGTACTTGGTCATCCACAGCGCCAGCGCCACATAGCCGCCGAACACGATGGAATAGTACTGGCTCAATTTCCACACCTTGGGATCCTTGAAGGCGGCGAGCTGCTCGCGGATGGTGACGCTCTTGCCCACCTTGTGGCCGGGGTCGGAAAAGGTAAAGAACCAGAAGAGGATGGCGGTAACCAGCATCAATACCGCATAAACCTTAGGCACCATCGCCCAGCCGTAGCCCACCACAATGATAGGGGCCACCAGTTTGGTCACCGCCGCGCCGGTGTTGCCGGCACCGAAAATGCCCATGGCCAGGCCTTGGCGTTCACGGGGAAACCAGCGCGCACAGTAGGCAATGCCCACGGTAAACGAGCCGCCCGCAACGCCGACGAACAGGCTGGTAAAGAGGAAATGCCAGTACTCGGTGGCGCGTGAAATCATCCAGATCGGGATGACGGTGGACAGCATCAGGATGAAAAACACGATGCGCCCGCCGAATTTGTCGGTCCACATCCCCAGCGGCAGCCGGATCAGGGAGCCGGTGAGCACCGGCATCGCGATCAGGAGACCGAACTGGGTCTCGTTGAGGTCGAGCATTTTCTTGATGGGAATGCCGATCACGGCAAACATCATCCAGATCATGAAGCAGACAGTGAACGCAATCGTGCTTGCAGTCACCACGGACCATGCCTTGTATTGTTGCGTAGCCATGCTATTCCCCCATTTGTCTGGTTTATGCACTGATGACGAGAATAGTTTTTTGCCGGGCCGCGGTATATAGGCAGGACTGCGGATTTTGAGCGGAAAAAAGAACAGTGATTCGCTACGCCATCAGGCCGCCAGGACTAGTTCTTGTGGCCGGGTGGGATAGTTCTTTTGGGGGATATGCCTGGCGGGAATTGTCGAGCGACAGCCAGGTCGAGGCGCGGGTCAGGGCCTTTTGCAGGGTCGGCAAGGCGTTACGATGCGACCTGCCTGTGCCGGGGCTCGTTCAGTCTTTTTGCACCAAGCCGTGTTCCACAGCATAGACCGCCGCCTGCACCCGGCTGGTCAGGTGAAGTTTCTTGAGAATATTCTGCACGTGGATCTTGACCGTGCTTTCCGCCACGTTGAGGGTGTGCGCCATTTCCTTGTTGCTTACGCCCTTGGCGAGCAGGGCGATGATCTCTTTTTCGCGCGGGCTGAGCTTTTCCTTGTCATCCTCCTGCGCGACACCTTCCTTGCCCATGCGGACGCCCATCATCAGCTTGCCGGTCATCTGCGGCGACACCACCGACTCGCCGCGTGCGGCGGAGCGAATGGCATTCAGCAGAAAATCGGTTTCAATGTTTTTCAGCAAGTAGCCGCGGGCGCCGGCGCGGATCGTTTCGATCAGGTCTTCGGCGTCCTCCGACACGGTCAGCAGCAGCACGTTGCACGTCGGCACTTCCTCGGACAGCAGCTTGACCGCTTCACGCCCGCCGATGCCCGGCATGTGCAGGTCGAGCAGCACCACGTCGGGCTGGAGGGATTTGGCGCGTTTCAGTCCCTCCAGGCCGTCGCCGGCTTCGCCCACCACCTCGAAGTCCTCCTGCCGCTGCAGCAGCGCCTTGATGCCGCTCCTGAACAGGGTGTGGTCGTCGACGATCAATATACGAATCGGTTGGTTCATGCAGTTCCCTTCGGTTGTTTGGTAAGCGTCAGGGATACGCGCGTGCCTTCTCCCTGCGCAGAGGCGATTGCCAGTTGCGCGCCGATACGATGCGCTCTTTCCTTCATGATCTTGAGTCCGACATGTTGTTCTGCGTCGATGCTGGATTTTGGTCCGGAGTCGAATCCCTTGCCGTTGTCGATGACGATAATGCGATATCCCTCGTTTTGCTCCATTTCAACGTCAACCTGTGTCGCCTGGGCATGTTTGCGCACATTGGACAAGGCTTCCTGAATGATGTGCAGCAACTGGATCACGTATTCCGGCGCCAGGGGCGCGCCGCCGCCGCGCTGCCGGAAGCGGGTCTTGATCCCGGTCTGGCCCTCGAATTTCTCCAGTGTGCTGGTGATCGCGCTGGCCAGATCGGCATGTTCCATACGGGTGCGGAAGTGCACCAGCAACTCGCGCACGACGTCATAGCTTTCCTGCACCCCTTCGCGAATCTGCGCCAGTCCTTCCATGGCCTCGGTATTGTTGCCGCGACGGAGCGAGTCTGCCAGCATCTGCACCTGAATGTTAAGGAAGGCGAGGGACTGGGCGATGCTGTCGTGGAGTTCCTGAGCGATCAGATTGCGCTCTTCCGATACCGCCATTTCCTTTTCTCGCGAAACCAGGCGCTGGTTCTCGATTGCGACGCCGAGGTGCTGGCCGATGGTTTCGAGCAGCAGGATTTCATGGCTGTCGAACACATGCGGCTCGTGGAAAAAGAGGTTGAAAATGCCCAGCACCTGCTTCTTGGAGCGGATCGGGATGGCGGAAACAGACTGGAAGCCGTCCCGCTTGCAGCGGTTCAACAGCGGTCGCGGCGTTTCGATATTGAGGTCCCAGGATATCGGCGTGCCGTCCCGAGCCGATTCGCCGCACAGGCATTCGCCCAGCGTCAGGCATTCTTCCTCTTTGGCGAATTTTTCCGACACGCCTTCATGGATGATGATATGCAGGGCATTCGAATTCGGCGCAGCCAGGCGCACCAGTCCACCCTGCGCTGTGAGGACGCCCATCAGTTTTTTCAGCACCTCGCGGCACAAGTCTTCCACCGAAGCCGGTTTGTTGAGGAAGGCAGCGAAGTCATACAATATCGCCAGTTCCTGATTTTTGTCTTCCAGGCTCCTGGTTTTTTCCTGCACCCGGTCTTCCAGCGTGCCATAGAGATTTTGCAGCCGGTCGGCCATCTGGTTGAAGCCATCGGCGAGCGCGCCGAATTCATCCTGACTTTGCACCGGCAGACGCACGCTGAAATCGGCTGCCGCCATGCGCTGTATGCCGTCCTGCAGCTTGGCCACCGGCCGGATCACCATCACGAAGAACAGATAGATCAGAATGAGGGTGCCGACCATCGACAGCACCACCAGGCTGATCTGGAATGAGCGCAGCAGGGTGGTATTGCGGGTATTGCTTTGCTCCACCATCAGCACCAGATCGTTTACCATGCTGACGAAATTCACCAGGGCCGGCTGGTAGGCGGTAATAAGCGTCAATTGGCCCGCCACCCTTTCGCTGTTCATGATTTCAAGCGTCAGCGGCTTTATCCGTTCCTCCCATTCCTGGTGCAGCAGCTTCATTTGCTGTCGCACTTCCTGCTCCTTCGGCAGGAACAGCGGCCGCGCCTGATTGCCTTCTTCCAGTGTGCGCAGGGTGGATTCGAACAAGCCGATTTCCTTGAGGATTTCGGCATCGATCACGACGCTGTCGGTGTTTTCGTGGGTGCTTTGCGACAGCAGGTAGGCCATGCGGTAGGAGCGCATGCGCGCGCTGCCGGCATCGTTGATCGCCGCGCCGGCGCCTTCCAGCTGCCAGGAAATATAGAGGGTCATGCCGATCGCGGCGAGCGCAACAAAAAAGAAAAAGATCAGGATGTTGACGATCTTGGTGCCAAGCTTTTGATTAAGGGCGGCCATCAGACAATCTTATCGATACGGGGTGCCGGTAAACTACCGGGAACGGTTGGGGGGATCAAGCGTCGCGATGCGGGGATGCTGCACACCACCCGCGCATGGCCTGTGTTTTTTCGTCAAGAGCGGCAACAAGAACCTTACCGCAATTCCAGTCCGGTCAGGGCCGCACTTACAGGAAGCAGAACGTAAACCGCCCGTCGTCGAACGTTACCGCCAGTCGCGCCCCGCGGTTCTTCGCATAGTCCCACGATCCCCTGGTGGCGCAGCCTTCGTGGCATTCACTCACCCCTGCCGGCGATTCCAGATCGCGCTCGCGGTCGTACCAGCTCAGCAACATGGCATCGTCGTCCAGCTGCTGCCGGGCGATGGCCGTCGCCAGTTTCAACGCGGCGTTGAAGTCGAGGCCCAGTTCGGCTGTGTCGAGGCGAAGCGTTTTCATAATGCGATATGCGTAAGCGCTTTTAATGCGCCTGGCTTCATAAATGCGCTTTCAGCGCATAAAGCATGTCCAGCGCGGCCTTCGGGGTGAGGGTGTCGGGGTCGAGCTCGCGCAGCTGGTCGAGCGCGGGGTGCGGCGGCGGATCGTCGTTGGGGAGGTGGGCGGCGAACAGGTCGCCCTGCGGGCCGGGCTGCAGCTGCGCGTCCTCAAGTTCGCGCAGGTGGCGCCGCGCGGCGAGAATTACCGGGCTGGGCACGCCGGCCAGGCGGGCAACCTGGATGCCATAGCTTTGCGAGGCGGGGCCTTCTTCCACCGCGTGCAGGAACACCAGGTCGGCGCCATGTTCCTTGGCGTCGAGATGCACGTTGACGAGCTGACGGAATTCCTGCGCCAGTTGGGTCAACTCGAAATAGTGGGTGGCGAACAGGGTGAACGCGCGGGTGGCGCTGACCAGATGCCGCGCCACCGCCCACGCCAGCGCAAGGCCGTCGAAGGTCGAGGTGCCGCGCCCGATTTCGTCCAGCAGCACCAGGCTGTTGGCGCTGGCGTTGTGCAGAATGTGCGCGGTTTCGGTCATCTCGACCATGAAGGTGGAACGGCCGCCGGCCAGATCATCCGACGCGCCGATGCGGGTGAAGATCTGGTCGACGTCGCCGATTTTCGCCGAACTGGCGGGCACCCACAACCCGCAGCAGGCCAAGAGCGTGATCAGCGCCACCTGCCGCATATAGGTCGATTTGCCACCCATGTTGGGTCCGGTGATCAGCAGCATCTGACGGCTGCGGGTCAGTGTCACGTCGTTGGCGATGAAATGCGCCACCTGTGCTTCGACCACCGGATGGCGGCCGCCGCGGATGACGATGCCGGGTTCGCTGGCGTATTCGGGTGCATTGAGCTGGAGCGTGCCCGTGCGCTCGGCCTGGCTTGCCAGCACGTCGATTTCGGCCAGCGCGGCGGCAATCGCCAGCAGGTCCGGCACATGCGGCGTCAGCGTCGCCAGCAGCACCTCGAACAGCGCCTTCTCGCGCGCCAGCGCGCGGTCCTGCGCGGACAAGGCCTTGTCTTCGAAAGCCTTGAGTTCCGGCGTGATGTAGCGCTCGGCGTTTTTCAGCGTCTGGCGGCGGCGGTAATCGTCGGGGACGTTTTCCGACTGCGCGCGGCTGACCTCGATGTAAAAGCCATGCACCTTGTTGTATTCGACTTTGAGGGTGCCGATGCCCGAGCGTGCGCGTTCGCGCGCTTCCAGTTCCAGTAAAAACGCCCCGGCGTCGCGTGTCAGCGCGCGCAGCTCGTCGAGATCGGCGTCGTAGCCGTCGGCAATCACTCCGCCTTCGCGCAGCACGCTGGCAGGCTCGGGCTGGATGGCGTGCACCAGTAGTGTATGCAGGTCGGGACGCGCGGCGAGTGCGTTTTGCAGCGCCGAAAGGCGTGCGTGGTCGTCGGGCAAGGCGGCGGCGAGATCGGGCAACAGGGCGAGGGTGTCACGCAGGCCGGACAGGTCGCGCGGACGCGCGTTCTTCAGCGCGATGCGGCCGCCGATGCGTTCCACATCGGCGCAGCTTTTCAGCAGCCGGGTGATGGCCGCCGCCGCGTCGGAGATCTCGGCCAGCACGCCAATGGCATCGCGCCGCTGGGTCAACACGAGCCGGTCGCGCAGCGGATGGTGCAGCCAGTGGCGCAACAGGCGCGTGCCCATGCCGGTGGCGGTGGTGTCGAGCACCGACAAGAGCGTCGGTGCCGCTTCGCCGCGCAGGGTTTCGGTAAGTTCCAGATTGCGCCGGGTGGCGGCGTCGAGCTGAACATAATCGCCGTCGCACTCGGCGCGGATGGCCTGAATGTGCGGCAGTGCGGTGCGCTGGGTGGTCTGGATGTAATCGAGCAGGGCGCCTGCGGCAGCAATCGCCAGGCGCAGATCGGCGACGCCGAAACCGGCGAGATCGCGGCTACCGAATTGCTGTGCCAGCCGGGTCTGCGCCCCGCCCGGATCGAACTGCCACGGCGCCAGCCGGCGAACCGCGCAATTGGCGCCGTTGAAGGCAAACTCATCGGGTGCGAGGATTTCCGCCGGCCGTACCCGCGCCAGCAGGGCGGGCAGGGCGGTGGCATGGATCTCGGTGACCTGAAAGCGCCCGGCTGCGAGGTTGAGCCAGGCCACGCCGACCGTTTCGGCGCCCTGTGCGCCAGCATCTGGCGCGATGGCGAGAATCAGGATGTCGCGCGTCTCGTCCAGCAGACCGGAATCGGTCAGCGTGCCGGGCGTGACGATGCGCGCCACCTGCCGGTCAACCGGGCCTTTGGAGGTGGCGGGGTCGCCCACCTGCTCGGCGATCACCACCGATTCGCCCAGCTTCAACAGCCGTGCCAGATACTGCTCGGCGCTGTGATATGGCACCCCGGCCATCTTGATCGGGCTGCCTGCGGAGGCGCCGCGCGTGGTGAGCGTGATGTTCAGCAGCCGCGCGGCCTTTTCGGCGTCGTCGAAGAACAACTCGTAAAAGTCGCCCATGCGGTAGAACAGCAGCATGTCGGGATGCTGCGCCTTGATGCCAAGGTACTGCTGCATCATCGGCGTGTGTTTTTCGATTGCCTTGTCAAGCAAGGTATTTTCCAGTCAAAACAATAAGTTGAGTGCGTGTGATGGCAGATTTGTGCGGATGTGGCAACCCGACGCAAGGGAATAATGTAGTTGAAGCCGTAGCGATGAAATCGTCTTGGGAAGAGGTTCCCAGTAAATAGCCAGATAATACTCGACAAGAAAATAATGGCAGCGCCGCACGTATAGCTTGGCGCTGGCTACCAGTGACGCTTCCATGTACCGAAATGAGGCAAAACCGTAACGCGTGGCGATAGTGTTCTATTTGTTTGCCGCCGTGCATTTTGTCTACCTTTTGTCTTATTATTATGTATGTATACTTAGCATAAAAGCTGGACCTTATCTAAAACTGTATATCTTTTATGAATCTTCTTGAAAATCTTGACAGCCGCTAAAGCGGGTGTTTTCCACCACTGGTGGAAAAGAAGACGCGGTGAACAAGCCTCGTTGCCGCCGCCACTTCCGCAGAAGCCTGCTGTACTGCGGCCTCTTGTATTCCTTCGTTTCCTTGAATTTCAGTGAAGATAATAATGCATCAAGTTGTTTCTTGAATGAAATCGGATCTTCACCTGACTGAACGCATGCCCTGTCGAGCCTGCGCCGCTGTCCGCCGGGTAGCGGGGATGGCACTTGTCATCGTCATGGGCGTGATTGTGGCGGGCTGCTTGTCCGTGCCGGATGTCATGTGTGCGCACGCACCGATATTGTCCGAAATAGGGCTCAATACTTCCATCGTACTGTGGCTGGCGGGCGTGGCCTTGCTTTCGCCGCGGCACCGCTCTTGGCTGGGCGGGTTCATCGCAGCCATCAGCACAGTGGTGATGGCGCAATATCTTTTTGCCTGGATGCCGCCCGATGGCTTCTGGCGCGTTGTGCTTAATGTCGACGGGCGTGGATTATCCCTGCCCAGGCGTATGCCCCCTCTCGCTGCATTTTCCATGCTGTGCGCGGGTTTGGCACTGGCCACCCTCGATCGATCGCGAAAGCTGCCTGGGCAGATCCTGTCGCAGGTCGCGCCCGGGCTCATCCTGGCTGCCGCGGTTGGCGGCATTCTCAATCACAGTCTCGATGGCTTGCTGTTCGTGGCCACCGTCGATCGAGATGCGGTCATGAACTTGCCGATCACGATGGCTATGTGTGTGCTGGTCTCCGGTTATCTTGCGGCAATGGTTGAAGCGCCCTGGTTTCGCCGTTTTTATGCCGCACGCGAGGAGCGGCAAGTTCTGGCAATCAGTCTGACTGGACTTGCCGCAGCGTTGCTGCTCGGTAGCGCTGCGGCCGTGGCTGTACTTGGCAAACAGATGCAAGTGACGGTGGAGAATGCGCTGTCCAGCTCGGTGCAGAACCAGGCGGAAATTTTTTCGCTGGTGGTGTCATCGGCATTGAACCGGCTGCAAGTACGGGCGGATGGTGTGACGTCCCGCACGGACCCGACAGCCCTGTTGCGAGATCTGGCCGGTCCGGTTGGCTCCGCCTGGCTGGCGGGCGTCGACGGTCCCGAAAGACGGCATGTGGGGCAAGCTGCAGACGATTTACAATTTCGGCTTCGCCTTGAAGATGCGCGCCCAGCCTGGCTGATCTGGAAGCGGGGATGGCTGCTGGAAGTTCATTTCCCGGCCGCGCAGGGGCAAGGAACTATCGTGGTTCAGGAACCCCTGCCTCTACTTGAGCACCTTTTTACGGAGGATGCGGCGGCAGGGTTGGAAACGCGCTTGTGCAAACTTGCGGGCAATGAACACATGGCCTGCTTTCCTTCGGTTTTTATGCCGCGCCCGCAGCTGGAACCGATGCGCCACAGCGATGAACAAACCCCGATGGGGTACGCCCTGAAGGGGCAGCGCGGCGTTGCTGTTGCGTCGGATAGCCGGGGCGAAATGGTGGTTGCGGCCTACGTTCCGGTGGCGGAACTGGGTCTTGGCATGGTGCGCAAAATTGATGCTGAAAAACTATATCAGCCAATGCGCATCACTGTGTGGCGGACGATTACGGTCATAACGGGCATCGGCCTCATTGCTGCGTTGCTGATCTATCTGCGCGTTCGGTTTGTCGTGCGGCGTGCCGTCGAAACCGGACGGCAGTTGCGCGGCGTGCTGGACGTGCTGCCGGTTGGGGTGTGGGTAACGAGGCTGTATAAAAAGCCCCTAAAAATAATCATTCCCGCATCTTGCCCCAGCCTCCCGCCTGCATCAACATCGCTGCATTGATTTTGTGATGGCACAGACCGCATGGCGCGCTACAAGCATATCGACACCAGCCCCCGTTTCCTTGCCGTCGACCTGCAACGGCAACTGCTTCCCGGTACTTTCGAGCACGCGCTCAATCACCTCATCGACCACGAGCTGGACCTGTCCAGCTTCGATGCCCGCTTCAACAACGACGCGACCGGTGCGGCGGCTTATCCGCCTGCCATGCTGCTCAAGGTCGTGCTGTTTGCCTACAGCCAGGGCATTATTTCCAGTCGCAACATTGAAGCAGTCTGCCGTGACCACGTCACCTTCATCGCCCTGTCAGGCGACACCCAGCCCCACTTCACCACGATTGCCGGATTTGTCTCGAAGCTTGCCGACGACATCGCCCGCGTCTTCACCCAAATCCTCTACCTGTGCGACCGGCAGGGTTTGATCGGACGCGAGATGTTTGCCATCGACGGCGTCAAGCTGCCCAGCAACGCCAGCAAACAGAAGAGCGGCACCCGTGCCGACTTCGAGCACCAGGCCACCAAGCTCGAAGCCGCTGCCCGCGTCATGCTCGAACGGCATCGGGAAGAGGACAGCAAACCGGTCGAGGCCGACCTCAGACAGAAAGAAGTCCAGCGCATCAGCCGCCTGCAAACCGATGCCGCCCAACTGCGTCAATGGCTCACCGCTCATCCCGATGATCGCAAGGGCAGCAAAGGCACGATACGGAAGAGCAACCGCACCGACAACGAATCCGCCAAGATGGCGACCAGCAAAGGCGTCATCCAGGGTTATACGGGTGTGGCCGCCGTCGATGCCCGTCACCAGATCATCGTGGACGCGCAGGCCCACGGTACCGGCAGCGAACAGGAACTGCTGGTACCGGTGGTCAAAGCCATCCAGGTCGCATTGAATGATGCTCCACTCATCACCCCGGCCAGCCTCATCACAGCGGACGCGGGTTACCACTCAGAAGCCAACCTTAAGCAACTTACTGAACTGGAAGTGGACGCCTTGATTGCCGACAACGGTATGCGGCAACGCGATCCACGCTTCAAGGATCAGGACAAACACAAGCAGGCCCCCGATCCTCTGCACGACAAATCCGGCCAGAAGAAAGAGAAGAAGCCGACTGCTGTTTATCGCCCCGCAGACTTTCGCTATGACATGGACGCGCAGACCTGCGTTTGCCCTGCGGGCAAGACACTCTACGGCAACGGCAGCCATTGCATCATCAATGGTTTCGTTGCCGTCAAATTTCAGGGCGCGCAGCAGGACTGCGTACCGTGCGCACAACGGGATAAGTGTCTACGCACGCCGACCAGGACCAAGACCCGGCAAGTGAGTTTCTTTCAGGGCAAGGCTGACGGCACGGAGTCCTTCACCGACAAGATGAAAGTCCGTATCGATTGCCCGGAAGGACAGGCGCGATACGGACGACGCTTCGCCACGGTGGAACCGGTGTTCGGCAACTTGCGGCACAACAAACAGCTCAACCGCTTCACCTTGCGGGGGCAGAAGAAAGTGGATGCGCAGTGGAAGCTCTACTGCCTGGTGCACAACATCGAGAAGCTGGCGCATCACGGGTATGCGCAGTAGGGACGGGGCGGGCAGCCCGCACTACGTCAATCAGATGCTGCCATGACTGATCGGAACATCCCACCGAATCGGTTCGGTAAGTTGCAAATCATGAATTGAAAACGGCGTGGAAATTCCACGCCGTTTTTTACGTCGCCAATTTGGCTGAAAAGGGGTTTTTCTACAGCGTCAACGGATGCATCTGGACATTTCATCTTGAATAATCCCGCCGGCAGCGGCATCTGGACTGGCGAATGCAAGGTTGGCATCAAGCCGTGTGGCGAATGCAAGGGCTGGTGGCATGACACGGGCAAGCGCATCGGCGCAGATGACTGGGCGTCTGCCCGCGCCATTAAGCACGGTGAAACCTCCCTTGACGAGGTGATCGACATTGAGTGTTTCGATGGCAGCCATAAAGTCATCAGCAACTCCGCCTTGCCGCTGCATGACGAAAAAGGCGCCATCGCCGGGGCCGTGGTGGTTTTCAGGGACATTACCGAGCGGATGCGGACGGATGCGGAAATTCGGCATCTGGAGCGCAAATTCCATTCTCTGGCCGAGAACCTGCCGGATATTGTTTCTCGCTTCGACAGCGACTTACGCCGTATTTATGTCAATCCCGCGGTCGAGAAATCAATCGGCATGTCACAGGAATTCCTGCTGGGCAAGACCTGTACCGAACTTGGGATGACGGACAAGGAGGCAGAAATATGGACCAATGCGCTGCGGCGGGTGCTTTTCACCGGGGAACCGGAAGTCTTCGAGTTTGGAATAACCACGAAGGAGGGTGTCGTCAGGTATTACCACACCAGAGCCGTCCCGGAATACGATGTATCGGGCAGGGTTGAATCGGTCCTGACCATCGCGCGCGACATTTCCACCCTTAAAGGCGCCGAATTGATATTGCGCGAAAGCGAGGAACGTCTTCATGGCATTACTTCCAATGTGCCGGGCATGATGTTCCAGTGTTGCCGGCATGCGGGTGGCGAACTGCAATTCACGTACGTCAGCAATGGCGCGAAATGGCTGCTGGGCCTGGATGCGGCAGCGATCCTGCGGGAAAACAGCGCGTTCATCGGCCTCGTCGTCGCGGAGGATGCGCACGCCTTCCATGACAGCCTGGCGCAGTCGCAGAAGGAGCTGTCGTTCTGGAATTGGGAAGGGCGTATCGTTACCGCGGATGGTGAGGCGAGATGGATCAACCTGCGTGCCACCCCGCGTCGCTACGGCGAGGATGTCTGCCTGTGGGATGGTGTTGCGATCAACATTACCGAAAGCAAAACCAGCGAAGAAGAACTCGTCAATTCGAAAAACATGTTGCGCGAGCTTTCTGCGCATCTCGAAAGCGTGCGTGAGGAAGAGCGCAAACGTATTGCACGCGAAATCCACGATGAACTGGGACAGACGCTCACCGCGCTGCGGATGGATGTTTCGCTGGCACGTCTCAGCTTTGGCGAGTCCAATCCACAACTCATGGCACGCCTGCAATCCATGACACAACTGGTGGACCGCACCATCAAGACCGCACGGCATGTTACATCGAGCTTGCGGCCGGGGGCTTTGGATCTTGGTATCGTTGCCGCACTTGAGTGGCTGGTAGAGGAATTTATCGGGTATGCGGGCATCCCCTGTGAACTTGTGCTGGGCGATGGCGACATTTCCCTGGGCGAATTTAGCGCGACCGCAGTATTCCGCATCATTCAGGAGTCGCTGACGAATATCGCGCGCCATGCCGAGGCGACCCAGGCCGAAATCCTCGTGGCTTCAACCGATGGCCATCTCTGTTTTGAGGTGAGTGACAATGGAAAAGGATTCGAGCCGCATACCGTAGCGAACCGCAAATCATTCGGCCTGGTCGGCATCCGCGAGCGGGTGGCGATGATGGAGGGCGTATTTGAACTGGACAGCGAACCGGGGCGGGGCACACGTATTCGCGTGTGCGTCCCTGTGGCATAACCGCAGCCTTGTGTCGTGTCCTGTGCTCCATGAACCGTGCCACCCCCTTATCCAACTGAGGTTTTCAGGATGATCCGACTCGTCATTGTCGACGACCATGCCATTGTGCGTCACGGGCTTAAACAGATACTTGCGCTTGCGCCCGATATCAGCGTTGTTGGAGAGGCGGCAGGAGGAGAGGGTCTTCAGCATGTGCTCGTGCAAACCGCCTGCGATATCGTTCTCCTCGATATGAACATGCCGGGCCTGTCTGGCGTAGACCTGATTAAATGGCTGCGTACGGAGCATCCCAATCTGCCGATTCTGGTATTGAGCATGCATGCCGAGGGGCAGATCGCCAGCCGCGCGCTCAAGGCAGGCGCTAGCGGTTATCTGACCAAGGACAGCGAGCCGGAAATCCTCCTTGGGGCCATTCGCAAGGTCTCTGGCGGGGGGAAATTCATCGACGCCGCATTGGTCGAAACGCTCGTGTTTGGTCATGACCCGGAAGGCTGCGCTCCGCATGAGGAACTGTCGGAACGGGAACTTCAGGTATTCCTCATGCTCACCTCCGGCAGGACGATAAGCGAGATCGCAAGTGATTTGTTCCTGAGCATCAAGACGGTCAGCACACACAAATTCCGCCTCATGCGGAAAATGAACCTCCAGACATCAACTGACCTGGTTCGCTATGCCATCCGCCATCAATTGATCGACGGCTGAGTTTTCCTCCCGCGACGGGCCAACCGTCGCCACGCCATTGCCCCGGCCAGTCGATCGTCAAACTGTCGCCGCGGCATTTCATCTGCTCTTCGGGCTGCATACAAGAATTGATCCGGTCGATCTTTGGTCTTGGCTTGAATACGCCGGATTCTCCCGCCTGTAAACGTCAGGGGACTCCAAATCCATACAGTCGTAGCAGATCAAGCCCACCGGTACGTTGGCAGGATGCCGTGGAAATACTTTGCGGCTTAAAACATTACCTGGCCGTCTCAATATCTCAATAGGAATATTCCTACTCCGGTGTGAGCAAGTCCTGAACCAAAAGCAGATTGTGCCGACTTCATTTCAGGGCATTCACTATCGATAACTATTTTGTGTGGAATGGTATGTCCATATCCGTCCGGAGCAGGTCTGACGAGGGGTTGGGGATAATGAAATTATTGCTGGTCGAGCCATCGATTCTTCTGCGAGAACGCCTGGCTGCCATGCTGTCCAGTCTTCACGGCGTCGAGATTGTGGAGATCGCCGTGCTCGAAAATGCAAGCCGTGCAATGCAGGGCGTTCAACCGGAAGTCGTGGTCATGGGGGTCCAGAAGCCGGATGAAGGCGGCCTTGAGGATCTTGCCCGGGCAAGGTCTGCATGCCCTGCGGCATGCATGATCGTGGTGAGTTCCTACTCGCCGGAGGTATACAGAAAGCGCTGGCTGCAAGCAGGGGCGGATCATTTTTACGATCTGTCTGCCCAGATCGATCTGTTGCTGAATACCGTGACGCGCTACAGCTGACACATCTGTGTTCCTCGCCATGACAAGCGTATCGACAAGTGGAAGGTGGTATGGAATTTAATGCAACTGAAGGCCGGGCGACAGATTTTTTGATCGGCATTGGCAGTGTGGAGAACGCGGCGCTCGGCATATTGATTTTTGCTTGCGGGCTGGCGGGCGGATGGGTCGCACATCGATTCCTGGAATCCAGGCGCGCCGCCAGGCTCGCGTCGCTTGAGCGGAGCGGCCATCCGGCGGGAAATAGCCTGCCTGATCTCGACAGGGTATGCGCAAGCGTGATGCCGATCTGGTCGTTGCAGGTGGAGACGGGGCGTGTACAGACCGAGGATGCGGTGACCTCGCTCGCCATCCGTTTTTCCGGTCTGGCGGAAAAGCTGGAGGCGGCGGTATCTGCCTCGCAATCGGCTGCAGGCGGTAGCGACGCGAAACAGGGACAGGAAGGTCTGGTAGATCTGCTCGAAACAAGCCAGTGGGATCTGGGTTCGATTATCGATTCGTTGCGCGAGTCCACCGCTTCCAAGCAAAACCTGCTGCAAGAGGTCAATCAGTTGGCGTTATTCATGAGTGAGTTGAAGGAGATGGCAGCCGAGGTCGGCAGCATCGCCATGCAGACCAACCTGCTCGCGCTCAACGCTGCCATCGAGGCGGCACGTGCCGGCGAGGCGGGGCGAGGTTTCGCTGTGGTGGCCGACGAGGTGCGCAAGCTTTCCAAGCTGTCCGCTGAAACGGGTAAGAGAATCAGTCAAGGGGCGGAACAGATCAATGCCGCGATCGCGTCCACCGTATCTGCATCCGAGCAGTCTGCGACACGGGATGCCGAGACGGTTACGCATTCCGAATCGGTCATCGGCCAGGTGATCGAGCGTTTTCATGGTACAGCGAGTCGATTGACAGACTCTTCCCGCATCCTGAATGAGGCCAGCGTGGGTATTCGGGATGAAATTTCCGATGTGCTGGTCTCGTTGCAGTTTCAGGATCGCGTGAGCCAGATTCTTTCACACGTCCGTGACGACATCCGGAAATTTGAAGCGCATGTCAACGACTGCCTGGATGCGGGGCAATGTACGCCCATCGATGAAAAGGCATGGCTGGACGCGTTATCGAAAACCTATACCACGACCGAACAGCGGGAGATGCACACCGGTGCAAACGCCACGCAGTCGGCCAGTTCAGAAATCACCTTTTTTTAGGAAATTACTATGGCAAAAACCATCATGGTTGTTGACGACTCGGCTTCGCTGCGCCAGGTCGTGAGCATCGCGCTCAAGGGCGCCGGATTCGACGTTATCGAGGCATGTGACGGCAAGGATGGCCTGTCCAAGATTACCGGACAGAAAATTCACCTCATCATCAGCGACGTCAACATGCCGAACATGGACGGCATCACCTTCGTGAAAGAGGTCAAGAAGATGGCGAATTACAAGTTCACGCCCATCATCATGCTCACCACCGAATCGCAGGAGGCAAAAAAGCAGGAAGGGCAGGCGGCAGGCGCCAAGGCCTGGGTGGTCAAGCCCTTCCAGCCGGCACAGATGCTGGCTGCCGTATCAAAACTGATCATGCCCTAAAGCCGACAACAGGGAGAGCGATATGGACATCAATGCGCAGCAGGTGAACGGCATTTGCACGCTGCAAATGGAAGGCGAACTCACCATTTATCACGGCCAGCAAATCAGGGATGGTTTGATTGAGCATCTGGCTGCCAACAATGAGGTCGAACTCAATCTAAGCGGCATCACCGAGATGGATACCGCCGGATTCCAGTTGCTGCTGGCAGCAAAGCGCGAAGGCATTCGACTGGGCAAGGTCGTGCGTTTCGTCTCCCATAGTCAGGCAACGCTGGATGTGATCGATCTCTACAGCATGGCGGCTCAATTCGGCGATCCCCTGCTGATTTCCGCTCGGCAATAACCGCCGTCATATACCAAGGAGACGTAGCGTGAACATGGATCAGGCATTACAGACCTATATCGAGGAAAGCCGAGGCTTGCTCGATGAAATGGAGAGCATCCTGCTGCGACTCGAAAGCGAGCCGCAGGATGAGGAAACGGTCAACGCCATGTTTCGTGCCGCGCACACCATCAAGGGCTCTGCGGGCTTGTTCGGGCTCGATGCAATCGTGGCCTTCACCCATGTGGTCGAAAACGCGCTTGACGAGGTGCGCGAGGATGCACTGGCAATCAGTGGCGAACTGGTCGAACTGCTGCTCAAGTGCTGCGACCACATCGGCCTGCTGATTACGGTGGTGGCAGAAGCCGGAGAGACACTTGATTTGGAGCAGGCGGCTGCGGGCGAGGCGATTGCCGCTGCACTCAGGTCCCTGATGGGGGGGGCTGTCTCCGATATCGCCATACCCGCGGTTCAAGAGGCCCGGCTCGATACGAGCGGCGGCGGCCCGATCGAGGGTGACTATTGGCACATCTCGCTCGGCTTCGGGCCCGATGTGCTGAGAAACGGCATGGACCCTATCTCCTTCATCCGCTATCTCTCTACCATCGGCGATATCGTTTCGCTCAGGGTCGACGATAGCGAACTGCCCGAACTGAACGCAATTGATCCGGAATCCTGCTACTTGAGTTTCTCGATCGAGTTCAAGAGCGAGGCGGACAAGAAAACCATTGAGGACACCTTCGAGTTCGTACGGGAGGACTGCAGGCTGCGCATTTTCCCCCCGCCGAGCCATCTCGCCGCTTTCGTCGAGCGACTCGAGCACGCGAGCGGCAATACCGACATGCTCGGTCAGTTGCTGATCGAGGCGGGCATTCTCACCAGCAACGAATTGGAGGATGCGCTGGCAGCCCAGGAAAGCACGATGGCGGCTAGTGGCGGCGCCAAGCCGCCCATCGGCGAAGTTCTGGTCAAGGAAGGCGTGGTGCAGAAAGAGGTGGTGGATGTGGCGCTGGAGAAGCAGCGCCAGATTCGCGACCACAAAACCCAGGAAGCCAAGTTCATACGCGTGAGCGCGGAAAAACTCGATGAGCTTATCAATCTCGTCGGCGAGCTGGTGATTGCCGGCGCCGGCGCTTCCTTGCTGGCTCATCGTTCCGGTGACGTGGCGCTGCATGAATCCACCTCAGTCGTATCGGGCCTGGTCGAGGAAATCCGCGACGGCGCGCTCAAGCTGCGCATGGTGGAAATCGGCGAGACGTTCAACCGCTTCCAGCGCGTCGTGCGCGATGTGAGCAAGGAACTGGGCAAGGACATCGGCCTGGAGATCGGCGGCGCAGAAACCGAACTGGACAAGACCGTGGTCGAAAAGATCGGTGACCCTCTCATGCACCTGGTGCGTAATGCCATGGATCACGGCATCGAGCCGGCCGAGGCGCGCATGGCGGCCAGCAAGCCGGCGAAGGGCACCTTGCGGCTGAATGCCTACCACGATTCCGGCAGCATCGTGATCGAAGTGGCCGATGACGGCGGTGGCCTCAAGAAGGAACGCATCCTCAAGAAGGCGATCGAGCGCGGCATCATCAGTCCCGGCCAGAGCTTGTCGGATAGCGAGATTTACAACCTGATTTTCGAGGCCGGATTCTCCACCGCAGACCAGGTCACCAATCTCTCCGGCCGCGGCGTCGGCATGGATGTGGTCAAGCGCAACATCCAGGCACTGCGCGGCACGGTGGACATTGAAAGCATGGAGGGAAACGGCACAACGGTACGCATCCGGCTGCCGCTCACCCTGGCCATTATCGATGGCTTTCTGGTCGGCGTAGGCAAATCGGCTTTCGTGGTGCCGCTCGACATGGTGCTGGAGTGCATCGAACTGTCAGACGCGGACAGAAAGGCTGCAGATACGCGCAACTACGTCAATCTGCGTGGCGAGGTGCTGCCCTTTGTCCGTCTGCGCGATCAATTCGAAGTCAATGCAGTCGCAGGCAAACGAGAAAACATTGTGGTCGTCCAATACGGTGGGCAGAAGGCCGGATTTGTCGTGGATGAGTTGATGGGCGAGTTTCAGACCGTCATCAAGCCGCTGGGCAGTGTGTTCAGGCATTTGAGAGGTATTTCCGGTTCCACGATTCTGGGAACGGGCGAGGTGGCGCTGATTCTGGATGTGCCGGCACTGGTGCAGCTGGGGGTCGCGCGGGATGAGCAGATGGTCATGCATGGCGCGTGATTGGGCCGGGTTTTTTTTAGAGTTTCTATTTTTTCAGAGATATACAGGGAGACGTGGCAATGTTTAAGAACATGAAGATAGGGGTGCGGTTGGGGCTGGGCTTTGGCCTGTTGCTGGTTCTGATGGCTGCAGTTGCTGCTATTGGTATCAAAGAGCTTGCTTTGGTTAACGAGATTTCGAACAGGATGGCCACCCAGGATTGGACCAAATCCGTTCTTGCAAACGACGTTGTTGACATGGCCAACGACAATGCACGTGCCAGCTATGAACTGTTCCTGACAACCGACAAAGCCACCATCGCCAAAACCCTGGAGCGTATGGACTCCAACAAAAAGAAAATCACGGACAAGATCGATCAGCTTGAGGCAATGCTCTACAAGCCGGAAGGCAAGGCCATGCTCGCAGCGATTCGGGAGGCGCGCAAACCTTACGTCGCATCATTCACACAGGCAAGCAAGCTGCTGCTGGAAGAAAATAAACGTGAAGAAGCATCGCGTGTCATGGCGCAAGATACGGTGCCCGCACTAAACACCTTCATGGCAGCCATCAACGACCTTATTGCGTTCCAGGGCCAGATTATGGAGAACTCCGGGAAGGAAGCAGCCACTGCCTATGATGATGGCAGTCGGCTCATGATTATTCTGGCTGTGATTTCGGCTATTTTTGGCGCGGGTATTGCTTTCTGGGTTACCCGTTCCATCACCAAGCCAATTGGCGAGGCGGTAAGCGTGGCCAATAGCCTCGCCGAAGGCGATTTCGGCGTGAAGATCGACGTGCAGTCCAGGGACGAGACCGGCATGCTGCTCGGCGCGATGAAGAACATGGTGGAGCGGCTTTCGCAGATCATCACCGAGGTGCGCGGCGCGGCGGACAATCTGTCCAGCGCGTCCGAAGAAGTGTCCGCAACGGCGCAATCCCTGAGCCAGGCTTCCAGCGAACAGGCGGCGAGCGTGGAAGAAACCTCCGCCTCGATCGAGCAGATGTCCGCGTCCATCGGCCAGAACACCGAGAACGCCAAAGTGACGGATGGCATGGCCTCCAAGGCGGCGAAGGAAGCCACCGAAGGCGGCGAGGCGGTCAAAGAGACCGTCACGGCCATGAAGAGCATCGCCGGCAAGATCGGCATCATTGACGACATTGCCTACCAGACCAACCTGCTGGCGCTGAATGCCGCCATCGAAGCGGCGCGGGCCGGCGAGCACGGCAAGGGCTTCGCGGTGGTGGCGGCGGAAGTGCGCAAGCTGGCGGAACGCAGCCAGGTGGCGGCGCAGGAGATCGGCGAGCTGGCGGGCGGCTCGGTGGACATGGCGGAACGGGCCGGCAAGCTGCTGGACGAAATGGTGCCAACCATCAACAAGACCTCGGATCTGGTGCAGGAAATCACCGCTGCCTCCGAAGAGCAATCCTCCGGCGTCGGGCAGATCAACACGGCCATGTCCCAGCTGAACCAGATCACCCAGCAGAATGCCTCCAGCTCGGAAGAACTGGCTGCCACGGCGGAGGAAATGAGCAGCCAGGCCGAGCAACTGCAACAGTCCATGAGTTTCTTCCAGCTGGAGAGTGGCAGCAGCGGGACGATGTCGAGCGCCAAGAAAACAGCCCCCCAGAAGCATACCCGGGTGGCGCACGCCAAGGCTGCCGGCAGCAAAGCCGCGTCGAGATCCGTGGCCGGCCCCAGCGATGAATTTGAATTCGTCAAGTTCTGAGGAGACGACATGAGTGCGCTTGTCAAACTGAAAGAACAGGCGGGGCCGGCTGCGACACAGGACCAGCAGCAGTACCTGACCTTCATGCTGGGGGGCGAGGTGTTCGCGATCGGCATCCTCGCCATCAAGGAAATCATCGAGTACGGCAACCTCACCGAGGTGCCCATGATGCCGGACTACATTCGCGGGGTGATCAACCTGCGCGGCAGCGTGGTGCCGGTGGTGGATCTCGCCGCGCGCTTCGGCCGCAAGGGCACCGAGCTCACCCGCCGCACCTGTATCGTCATCATCGAAGTGGAATCCGATCAGGAGAAACAGGTGGTGGGCGTGGTGGTGGATGCGGTGAACGAGGTGCTGGAAATACCCGGGGACCAGATTGAACCGCCGCCGGCTTTTGGCGCGAAGATCCGCACTGACTTCATTCGCGGCATGGGCAAGGTGGACGGCAAGTTCGTGATCATGCTGAACGTGGACAACGTGCTGTCGATCGACGATCTGGCGTTGCTGGAGCAGGCGAATGCGCATGGCGCGGGATCTGCGGATGAGGCTGTGGCGGAGTGATCGACATCAAACAATGCCCGTGCCTTCCAGCCGATCGCCTGCCCGCAAAAAACAGGAACGGTGTTCGGCCTGCTTTCCTGGCTACTCTGTCTGCCTGCCAGTCAAGCCGCACGCAGCACCTGGCTGACGGTGGCGCATGGCATGCGTGGAATTGCCATGCCGGGCGAATCGAATAAGGGGAGTGGGGCATGCAAGCGTCCACACTGACTGATCAGGAGTTCGGCGAATTCCAGCGGCTGATCTACCGGCTTGCGGGAATCAGCCTTTCCCCGGCCAAAAAGGCGCTGGTATGCGGCCGTCTTGCGAAGCGGCTGAAGCATTATTCACTCGATTCCTACCGCGATTATTTGCGCTTGCTGACAAGCGGCAATGAACCGGCGGAATTGCAAACCGCACTGGACCTGCTCACCACCAACGAAACCTATTTCTTTCGCGAGCCCAAACACTTCGAATTCCTGCAGCAGCGCATCCTCGCAGAGCGGCAACCAGGCTCGCCGTTCCGTGTCTGGAGCGCGGCCTGCTCGAGCGGTGAGGAGCCCTTCACGCTGGCGATGGTGTTGGCCGACCAGCTTGGCGAAGCGCCGTGGGAAATCGTCGCTTCCGACATCAGCACACGGGTACTGGAACGCGCGCGCAGCGGGCTGTATGCGATGGAACGCGCAAGTCATATCCCGCAACGCTACCTGCAGGAATATTGCCTCAAGGGCGTGGGTTCGCAGGATGGCCGTTTTCTTTTGGACAAGCGCCTGCGTGCGCGCGTCAGTTTCCAGCAGATCAACCTCAACGAAACCCTGCCGCGCCTGGGCGAGTTCGATGTGGTTTTTCTGCGCAATGTGATGATTTATTTCAATACCGACACCAAGGCGCGGGTGGTCGAGCGTATCGCCGCCACGCTCAAGCCTGGCGGCTATCTGATCATTGGCCACTCGGAAAGCCTCAACGGTATTACAGATGTGCTCACTGCGGTGCGGCCATCGGTGTACAGAAAATAGACCTGCAACACGCCCCATGCGCAAGCCGCCTCATGTCATTGAAATCTTCCTGAATCCCGGTGAATTCTATTTCGGCGATCGGGATATCCGTATTCGGACAATCCTGGGGTCCTGTGTGTCCATCACGCTCTGGCATCCGAAATTGCTGATTGGCGGCATGTGCCACTACATGCTGCCGAACCGGCAAGCGCGGGGATCGAAGCTGGCGGATGGCAAGTACGCGGATGAGGCCCTTTGGCTCCTGTTTGAAGAGATCCGCAGGAGCGGTACTGCGATTGAGGACTATGAGGTCAAATTATTTGGCGGGGGCAATATGTTTCAGCGGTTGGTCAATGTGGGGCAGCGCCATATCGGGCTCAAAAATGCCGATGCCGGGCGGTCTCTGCTGAAGCACCATGGGCTGCGCCTGGCGTCGGAAGACCTGGGCGGTGCCGGCCATCGCACGGTGATATTCGATATCTGGTCGGGCCATGTATGGGTGCGCCAGCTTGCCCCGAAGTGCGTGGGCGATGACTAAAGCAAGGGATCTATGTCAACGAATATAAAAGTCCTGGTCGTGGACGATTCCGCGGTCGTGCGACAGGTGCTGTCCGAAGTGCTGAACGGTCATGCCGGCATCGAGGTGATCGCCGTTGCAGCCGACCCCATTTTCGCTCAGGAGAAGATGAAAAAGCAGTGGCCGGACGTGATTGTCCTGGACGTGGAAATGCCGCGCATGGATGGCATCACGTTTCTCAGGAAGATCATGGCGGAACGGCCGACGCCGGTGGTGATCTGCTCCTCGATTTCGCAGAAGGGATCGGAAACCGCCATGCAGGCGCTGGCGGCAGGCGCAGTCGGGGTCGTGCCCAAGCCGGGTATCGGTAACCGACGCATGGCGTTGGAAGACGCTGGGTCGGATCTGATTCGCGCCGTGAAAACCGCGGCGCACGCCAATGTCCGCAATCTGAAGGTCAGCAGCGGCGCACCCGCTGCCATGATGCCAAAACTCAGCGCCGACGCGATTCTGCCCGCCACGAACCAGGCCATGGCGCAGACGACCGAGCGCATCGTCGCCATCGGCACGTCCACCGGCGGCACCCAGGCGCTGGAAGCGGTGCTGACCGTGTTGCCGCGCGTGTCGCCAGGGATCGTCATCGTGCAGCATATGCCCGAGAAATTCACAGCCTCCTTCGCCGCCCGGCTCGACACCTTGTGCCAGATCGAGGTGCGCGAGGCGCAGAACGGCGATCGCGTCATGCCCGGTCGTGCGCTGATCGCCCCCGGCGGCAGGCACATGCTGCTCAAGCGCAACGGTTCCCAGTATCACGTTGAAGTGGTGGATGGCCCGGTGGTCAACCGCCATCGACCATCGGTGGATGTGTTGTTCCGCTCGGTGGCCAAGTTCGCGGGCAGGAATGCCCTGGGCGTCATTATGACCGGGATGGGCGATGACGGTGCGCGCGGCCTCAAGGAAATGCACGATGCGGGTGCGCCCACCGTGGCGCAGGACGAAGCCACCTGCGTGGTCTACGGCATGCCCAAGGAGGCGGTGAAGCTGGGCGGGGTGGATCGCATCGTATCGCTGCAGGCGATTCCGGCAGAGATCATGAAATATGCGTGAGCGTAAAGCGGGGTTGAAAATCAGTGTCTGATTGCCAAGCCGCGTCAATGAAGGCACGTCCATCATTCCTTTCCAATGGCATGGGTGCTGCCATTTTCGTGATTGCCTGTCTGGCGGTTCTGTTGGGTATCCTGCACGCCCGGATGCCGCAGGCGTTGGCGCATATCGAGGGCTACCTCGCCTTTCATAACATGGTGGAAATCCTGGCCGTGGTGGTGGCGGGCATGATCTTCGGCATTGGCTGGCATACGGCGAAAGCGCACGGGCCGACATTTCTCACGTTGCTGTCGGTGGCGTTTCTTGCAGTGGGTCTGCTGGATGTCGCGCATTTGCTGTCGTATGCGGGCATGCCGGATTTCGTTACGCCGTCGGGTGCGGAAAAAGCCATCAATTTCTGGCTTGCCGCGCGCATCACCGCGGCAGTTGCCTTGCTGGCGGCGGTAATCATGCCCCGGATATCGATGAATTCCGGCTTGCGCCACGCGGCGCTCGTCGCGGCGCTGGCTTGGGTCGCGGCAGTGTATTGGATCGTGATATACCGGGCAGAATGGCTTCCGGCCACCTTTGTCCCGGCGCAAGGGCTGACGCCGTTCAAGATCGGTGTCGAGTATTTCGTTATCGGACTGCACGCGGCGGCGGCGCTCGTTATATTTTCCAGGCATCGAACGGCAGGCAACGACGTTGCGCCCTACCTGTTTGCAGCGGTCAGCATCATGGCCTTGAGCGAGCTGAATTTCACGCTCTACAGCCAGGTAAACGATGGATTCAGTTTCCTCGGGCACGTCTACAAAGTCGTGGCTTATGGTTTTCTCTATCGCGCCGTGTTCGTGGTGGCTGTGCAGCAGCCCTATCGCGAACTGGCCGCTTCGGAGAAGAACTCGCGAAAAAGCGAGCAACGCTTCCGCACGATTTTAGACGCAGCACCGAATGCCCTGTTCCTGCTCGATGCAGAAGGATGCATCGTGATGGTGAATTCGGCCGCGGAAACGATGCTGGGCTATCGCCATGACGAGATGATCGGCCAGCCGATGGAAATGCTGTTTCCGGAAAATATGCATACCATTTATGCGGAGCAGCGTGAGCGTTATGCCGTTCCCGTACCGGAACCGTTGGCTGTTCAGTTGGACATGGTCGCCCGGCACAAGGATGGCGAGGGCATTCCAGTCGCGATCAGCCTGTCTCGGATCGAGCTGGACGATAAACGTGAAATATTTGTCGTGATGCGTGACACGACCACGACCAAGGAAATGGAAAACCTGCTGCGTCGCCATTCGCAGGAATTTCAGGCACTGGTGGACAACGCGCCGGACGTGATCGCGCGTTTCGACCGCAACCTGCGTTACCTCTACGCCAATCCAGCGAACGAGTTGGCCACCGGGGTGGAACAGGGTGAATGTCTGGGCAAGACCTGGGGTGAACTGGGACTGCCGCAGGAAGCAGCCGAGCCTTGGCAGCGCAGTGCGCATGAGGTATTCGAACACGGTGAGGCGGTGACCATCGAATGCGATATTGAAATACCGCAGCTGGGTTTGCGCCATTTTCATGTGCGCATGGTGCCCGAGCGGGATATGGACAACCGGGTTGTTTCCGTGCTGGTGATCGCGCGTGATATCTCGGAGCGTAAACATCAAGAGGATCAATTGTTTCATCAGGCCCGCCACGATGTGCTGACGGGCCTGCCAAACCGCGCGCTCATTCTGGACCGTCTCCAGCAGGCGATTTCCCACGCACAGCGAGGCCAGCGATTGCTCGCGGTTGCGTATCTGGATCTGGATCATTTCAAGGACATCAACGACACCCTGGGGCATGCCGCGGGAGATGAACTGCTGTGCCAGGCCACGGCGCGGATCAATGGGGCGTTGCGGCAGGGCGATACCGTGGGTCGTCAGAGTGGCGATGAGTTCATTCTGCTGCTGCCGGATATCGTGCACATCGAGGATGTGGCGATCGTGGCCGAAAAGGTTCTGGGTACGCTGGTACAGCCGTTTCTGTTGAATGGTCACCAAGTGTATATGACGGGCAGTCTTGGCCTGTCAATCTGCCCATTAGATGGCGAGGATGCCGAATCCCTGCTGCGTAATGCCGATATCGCCATGTACCGCGCCAAGGAGGAAGGGCGAAACACCTTCCGTTTCTACGTGTCGGAGATGGATACGCGGATGCGCGCCCGGGTCGAGATCGAGCACGATCTTCGCATGGCTATCAAACACGGGGAGTTGGTGCTGCACTATCAGCCGCGCGTCAGCCTGATTTCCGGAGTGGTGCTGGGCTTTGAGGCGCTGGTCCGCTGGAATCACCCGCGCGAGGGATTGATTGGCCCGGATCGATTTATCGGCGTGGCTGAGGATACCGGCCTCATCATGCCGCTTGGTGACTGGGTGCTGGAAGCGGCTTGCCGGCAAGCGCGACAGTGGCAGGACATGGGACTTCCCGAGGTGCGCATGTCGATGAATCTTTCTGCACGACAATTTCGCGATCCGGGCCTGGTGGGCCGTGTGGAGCAGGTGCTCGCGGAAACAGGGTTCGATCCGTCATTCCTGGAACTGGAAATCACCGAGAGCACCGTGATGCATGACAGCGAAGTGGCGATCGGCACGCTGCGTGCGCTCAAGAAACTGGGCGTTACGCTGTCGGTGGACGATTTCGGCACGGGCTATTCCTCGCTGTCCTATCTCAAACTGTTCCCGATCGATGTGCTCAAGATTGATCGCTCCTTCGTGCGTGACCTGACAACGGATTCGGACGATGCCGCCATCGTGCGCGCAATCGTCTCCCTGTCGCACAGCCTGGGTTTGGTGGTGGTGGCCGAAGGGGTGGAAGAGGTCGCACAGGCCGCTTTTCTGCACAATGTGAAGTGCGACGAGCTGCAGGGGTATTACTTCAGCCGCCCCCTTCCCGAGGAAGCCGCCGAACGCCTGCTGCACAGCAACCGTCGCCTGGATATAGACGAACTTGAAATCGAACGGCAGGCGCCTACCTTGCTGATCGTCGATAGTGAACCCGATATACGCAATGCCCTCGCACGCACTCTGCGCGGGAAAGGCTGGCGCATTCTCAATGCGGGCGACGCGGATGAAGCATTGGGCATGTTGACCACGCATGGCGCACAGGTGGTCCTGTGTGAACATCACATGCCCGGCATAACCGGCACCGCATTTCTGGGCCGAATCAAGCAGATGTTTCCGGAAACGGTAGGCATCGTTTATTCCGGCATGGGTAATGTGGAAGCGATGGCCGAGGCCGTCGAGCAGGGAGCCGCATACAAGGCGCTGCATAAGCCATGGGACGATGATGCACTGCCCGACACGATTCGGGAGGCATTCGGCGTTTATGCACAGGATGCCGAAATTCGCGGCGAGATACCCATATGCGGTGGCAAGCTGACATGCCACGACCTGCGGTGCGGGAGGCGGCTGCAATGAACGCCAGAATGCGTGATGTTGGGCTTGCACTGAGCAAGGTGTTCGCATCTGCCAAGGTGGCGCGCGGCACCATTTTTCGGGCCTCGTCACCCGCCGACAGGCCATTGAGGACAGCATGAAACGCGTATTCGAAAGCCTGCGTTCCCGGCTGATCGCATTGATATTGGTCGCAATGCTGCCCATGCTGACGATCGCCTGGTTCATCGGCGCGCAGCTGTACCACCATGCCGTCGACGATGCTTACCGAGAGACCAAAATCTTGGTGCAGGGCATTTCACTGCAGCAGGAAGAGCATATCAACACGGCGCGGGAGCTACTGTTTTCCTTGTCGGCCAGCCCGTTAATCATCGAGCGCAGGCAAGAGGCTTGTTCGGTTTTCAAGGATGCGCTTGCAAAGCACGCAATTTTCGCCAATGTCGGCATGACCGATGTCGAGGGGAATGCCATCTGTATGGGGGCCCCAAAAACACACGAGGGCAGTTTCAGCGACCGGCTGTGGTTCCGCCAGATCCGCCAGGGGCATGATGAAATTGTGGTGGGCGACTATCACCTGGGCGTCCTGATAAAAGAGCCCGTGGTGATCGTTGCCAAACCTGTTAAAGGCAGACATGGCGAGCATCTGGCCTATCTGTTCGTGTCGGTGGATCTTTCCTGGTTCGATCGGAACAACCTCGGTAACAAATTACCCAAGGGTGCCGAGGTGATTTTTTATGATCATAACGGCGTCATTCTTCACAGCGAACCAGAGCCGGAAATCTGGCGCGGCAAACCTATTGGCGCGGCGATTCGACGGATCGGCGCACCGGATCCGGCGACTGGCGTCACAGAGGCGTATGCGATGGATGGCATCTCGCGTCTGTTTTCCTTTGCCAAGCTGGAAAGCAGTTCGGCCAGTGAAAATGCGTTTGTTGCCGTCGGCATTCCCACCGACACCGCGTTGGCGCAGGTGCGCCGCACCGGGGGATTGGCCGTGCTGGTTGTCCTGGGCGTGTTCGGCGGAATGCTGCTGTTCGCCTGGGTCGGAACCGGGCGCCTGGTGATTGCGCCGGTGCGCGCCCTGATCTATCAGGCGAATGCGCATGCGGCGGGGGATCTGGCGCAACGCAGCGGGGTGGCTGATGGCACCGAATTGAGTGAACTTGCGCACGCACTGGACGGGATGGCGGTGAAGTTGGCCGCGCACGAACATGAGCTGAGGCTGCACCTGCATGCGTTCAATGCGCACGCCATCGTGAGCGCTGCGGATACGGCAGGCAATATCGTTTATGCAAACGACAAGTTCTGTGAAATCAGCCAGTACGCGCGGGAAGAGGTCATCGGAAAAACGCACCAACTGATCAACTCCGGCTTTCATCCTCCCGAGTTTTTCTCCACGCTGTGGGGAACGATTTCCCAGGGGGAAATCTGGCACGGCAACATCCGCAACCGGCGCAAGGACGGGAGCTATTACTGGGTGGCCTCGACCATCGTGCCTTTCGTTGACGATAACGGACAGCTGGAACGTTACTTTTCGATTCGGACCGACATTACCCGTGCGCTGGCGATCGATGAGGCGCTTCAGAAAAGCGAGGAGCGTTTTCGGCTGCTGGCCAAGAATGCGCTGGACGTGATTTCGCTGCACGATCCTGATGGCCGGTATTCCTATGTCAGCCCATCCTGCGAGCGCGTGCTGGGCTATGCACCGGCCGATCTGACCGGGCATGACGGCTACGAGCTGGTGCATCCGGACGATGTCGAACGGGTGCGAGGCATGCTGCATCAGCCAGCACTGCTCGGCGAGCCGGGGGAGTGTGGATATGTCCGGGTGCGGCACCGGAATGGCGGATACATCTGGGTGGATGCCACCGCTGCGCCAACCCGGGACGAAGCCGGGAACATTGTGAGCATTCAGGTTTCCGTTCGCGACGTAACGGGCCGCAAGGCAGCGGAGGATACGTTGCGCCTGCATGACCGGGCGATTGCCGCGAGCGGAAGCGGTATCGTGATTTTCCGGCGCGGCGACCTCGGAATCGAGTATGCCAATGCGGCGTATTCGGACATAGTCGAATTGCCGGAAGCGGACCTGCCCGGCCAGCGCTGGCCGGCATTGGCGGAAGCTGCGGGAAGCCTTGGCGCATGGCAGTTCCTGCGCGACGCGGTGATTTCGGGTGAAGAGATGCATGCCGTGGTGGAGGGCTTGTCGCGTCATGGCCGCAACGTGTGGTGCGATGTGTTTGTCTCGCCGGTGCGCAGCGAGGGGCGTGCGATAACGCATTTTGTGGCGGCGATCAGCGATGTGACCGATCAGGTGATCATGGAGGCGGTGCTGATGCGCGCCAAGGAGGCCGCAGAGCAGGCCAGTCAGGCTAAATCGAAATTCCTTTCCCATGTCGGCCATGAACTGCGGACACCGCTCAATTCCATCGTCGGGTTCGCCCAGTTGCTGGAGTCCGACCCGTACGCCCCGCTGAATGAGGAACAGCATGAACGCATCGAACACATTCTGCGTTCTGGCTGGGAGTTGCGCGAACTGATCGACGATGTGCTGGACCTGTCCCGTATCGAAGCTGGCCGGCTGGAACTGAAGCCGGAGGATGTCAATGTGTTTGACCTGGTGCGCGAATGCCTGGAGATGATCGCCGCGCAGGCCACCGAAAAAGGCCTGGAGGTCGTCAATCTGAGCGGCGAATGTGCCCAGCAAATGGCGCGTGTCGATGTGAAGCGCTTCAAACAGGTGATGCTCAATTTACTGAGTAACGCGGTGAAGTACAACCGGGAAGGCGGCCGCGTGACGGTGTCCTGCCACGTGTCGGACGACGGTGTTATGCACATGGCCGTCAGCGATACCGGTATCGGCATTCCTCCGGAGAAGCGCGATGAATTGTTCCAGTATTTCAGCCGTCTGGGCGCAGAAAACTCCGGTATTCCAGGTATTGGCGTGGGATTGGCGCTGTGCCGGCATCTGGTGGATTTGATGGGCGGCAATATCACTGTGGAAAGCGTTCCAGGACAGGGGAGCCGCTTCGAGATCGAGCTTCCTGGTACATGCTGCGTGCCGGAAACGGTTTGAGGCGGGTGCCGAATGAGATGCATGAATCATACAGACCCGAATACCCGATTGATTGATTTTTAAAAGGAGCTGGACCATGAATATAGATACCCAGAAGGAAGGCAGTACAGCCCGCTTGTTGCTGAACGGACGTTTCGATTTCAACAGCCATGTAGTGTTTAACCAGAGCACCGATTCCCTGCTGAAAGACGCAGGTGTCGACGAACTGGAACTGGATTTCGACCAGGTGAAATATATCGACAGTTCCGCCATGGGCATGCTGCTGCTGCTTAAGGAGCGGGCAAAAGGCGCTTCGAAATCCATCACGCTGCTGAATTGCAAGGGATCAGTGGCCCAGGTTTTCGAGTTGTCGAATTTCCGCCGCCTGTTCACCATCAAGTAAATGGATCGAAGGATGAGTCAGTCTGGCATGACGGTTATGGTGGTGGATGACATCGCCAACAACATTGCGATCGCCAGCCAGGTGGTTAAAAGAATGGGGCATCGTTTTATCGAGGCGCGCTCGGGAGAGGAGGCGCTGGAGAAATTTCTTGCCGAGACGCCGGACATGATCCTGATGGATGTGATGATGCCTGGGATAGGCGGCCTGGAAGCGACGCGGCGCATCCGGCAGGCTGCAGGGTCGCACTGGCTGCCGATTTTGATGGTGACCGCGCTCACGCGCGAGGATGAAATTCTTGAAGGGCTGCAAGCGGGGGCGGACGACTATTTGACCAAACCGCTGTCTTTGCCGGTGTTTCAGGCCAAAATTCAGGTGTTTGCGCGGATCGCCGAACTACAGCAGGAACTCTCCCGACGCACGGCAGAACTTTCCGCCTACTACCGCCAGGCGGAAGATGAACGGCGCCTTGGGGCTCGGTTGATGGCGTACATGGTCAACCGCGAAGGACTCGATGACCCCAACTTGCGCTACCGTGTGACCCCCGCATGGCATTTCAGCGGCGATCTGATTGCCGCTGCACGAACGCCCGGAAAATGCCAGCATATCCTGCTAAGCGACGGCATGGGGCATGGTTTGCCTGCAGCGATGGCCTCGCTGCCTCAGTTCGATACCTTTTACGCCATGACCGAGCTGGGCTATGGCATCGGGCGCATTGTGGAGGTGATGAACAGCCGCATGCATACCATGATGCCGCAGGGGCGTTATGCCGCCCTGACACTCGTTTCGATCAATCCTGCGATGGGGGCGATCGAAGTCTGGAACGGCGGCAACCCCTATCCCCGCCTGGTCGATGCCAACGGGAAAATCGTCAAGCACTGGAAATCCAGGCATGTGCCGCTTGGCATTTTGCCGCCGGAAGAGTTCTCTGCGGAACTTGAGGTGTATTCCTACGAAGGGGAATGCCAGCTGTTCCTGTGGTCGGATGGCTTGACCGAGGCTGAAAATGCCGAAGGCGAGCAGTTTGGCGCTGAGCGCGCTTGCGCAACGCTGGAATCGACCGGGCCGGAGCATCGTTTCGAGACGCTTATAGAGGCGCTTGATGCGCATCGGGTGGGTACGCTGGTGGATGACATTACCGTGCTCATGGCGGCAGTTCCGGCGCCGGGTACGATGGTGCAACCGGTTGCTCCTGTGACGGATTCGGAACATGGCAGCAATGGTTTGCGCATGTCGTTTCATTTCGAGGCGCAGGACCTGAGATATCTGGATGTGGTGCCGGCATTGTCCGGCGTGATCGAGCGGATCGCGGCAACGAAAGAACATGCCGGTCAGGTTTTTCTTATTCTGTCTGAACTGGTTTCCAATGCGCTGGACCACGGACTGCTGCGGATAGGTTCTTCGCTTAAAACAAACAGCGATGGTTTCGCCACCTACGCCGCTCATCGCCAGAGTGCACTGGAGGAACTGCAGGAGGGGTTTGTCGACATTGATATCGAAATCCTGCGGCGTGATAACCGGAAGATGGTAAAAATCAACGTGCGTGACAGTGGCCCTGGATTTGATTGGGCAGCCCGGTCACAGACGTCCCCGTCCAGGCTGTATGGGCGCGGTATTGAGCTGGTACGGCGATTGAGCCTGGAAATGCAGTACATCGGTGCCGGCAATGAGGTCGTCGTGTATTACGAGCTGAGTCCTGTCAATCAGTTTGTTGGCAGCAACCAGAGTCATTCGCTTATGCATTAATTGAATTGACCCACCTGTGTAAATGATGGCGGGTTCAGTTTGGCGTTGGTGATAGGTTGATCGCCAGCGGGTGGATTCTGGATTGGGCATGCATCAGGCAGGCCGACCCGTCGTTTCGGGTCGCCCCGTCTTCCAGTTCATCCACCATTCGCTTGTGGTGGCCTGCAAAATCAGACCTTCAGTTCGGGCGGCAGATGGGGGGCGATGACCTGCAGCATCTGCGCGAAGATTTTCGGGGTGGCGGCGACGATGTTGCCGGATTCCAGAAAGCCTTCGTCGCCCATGAAATTGCCGACCAGCGCGCCGGATTCCTGCGCGATCAGGCTGCCGGCGGCGAGGTCCCAGGGTTGCAGGTGCATTTCCCAGAAACCGTCATAGCGGCCGCACGCCACGTAGCATAGGTCGAGCGCGGCGGAACCGGGGCGGCGCAGGCCGGAGGTGGCGAGCATCATGTCGCGGAACATGTTGAGGTAGGCATCGGCGAAACTGAAATCGCGGAAGGGGAAGCCGGTGCCGATCAGGCATTCGCTCAACTTGGCGCGCTTGCTGGCGCGGATGCGGCGGTCGTTGAGCATGGCGCCGCGGCCGCGGCTGGCGGTGAAGAGCTCGTTGCGCGCGGGGTCGTAGACGACGGCCTGGGTAATCTGGCCCTTGTGCTTTAGCGCGATCGAGATCGAATACTGCTGCAGGCCGTGCAGGAAATTGGTGGTGCCGTCGAGCGGATCGATGATCCACTGGTAGTCTTCACCATTTTTGGCTTCGGCCGCGCCAGACTCCTCTGCTAAAATCCCATGGTTTGGGTAGGCGCCGAGCAGGATTTCGATGATGGTGCGTTCGGCGTTTTGGTCGACTTCGCTGACGTAATCGCGGTCCTGTTTGCTCCTTACGGTGAGTTGGTCGAGGTCGAGCGAGGCGCGATTGATAATCCGCCCCGCTTCGCGAGCGGCTTTCACCGCTGTGTTGAGCATGGGATGCATGATGTCTGGCAATAGATTCAAAGAACGAGCTCAGCATTTTACTTGATGGCACAGTCAGACCCGAAACTTCTCGCCAATATTCGTATTGTGCTGGCGCGCACCAGCCACCCCGGCAATATCGGCGCGGCGGCGCGGGCGATGAAGACGATGGGGCTGTCGCAGCTTTATCTGGTGAACCCGGCTGTATTCCCCAACAGTCAGGCCGATGCGATGGCCGCGAGCGCGGGCGACCTGCTGGCGCAGGCACAGGTCTGCGCCACGCTGGCCGAGGCGCTGGCCGGCACCACGCTGGCACTGGGCGTGTCGGCGCGCCGGCGCGATATCGTGGCCGATGTGCTGACGCCGCCCGAAGCGGCCATTCGTCTGTTGACCGAAGCGCAGGCCGGCCCGGTGGCGCTGGTGTTCGGCAACGAAACCAGCGGGATGTCGAACGAGGAGCTGGGCCTGTGTCAGGGGTTGGTGACGATTGCCGCCAACCCGGACTACACCTCGCTCAATCTGGCGGCGGCAGTGCAGGTGCTGGGCTACGAGATCCGCCAGGCCTGGCTGGGCACAGCGAGCTGGCCGCAGCCCGAAATGGACGCGGCGACCGGAGACGAACTGGAGCGGTTCTACGGCCACCTGGAAGCCACGCTGGCCGAGCTGGAATTTCTCAATCCCGGCTCACCCAGCAAGCTGATGCTGAAACTGCGGCGGCTGTTTGCGCGCACCCGGCTGGCGAAGGAGGAAGTGAATATCCTGCGCGGAATTCTGACCGCGGCGCAGGGTGCGCAGCGGGCTGCGGTCAAGGCACGGAACCACGATGACGAATAGTTGACTAAATAACTCGGAAATAGCATCCTCAACGCATGAACCTGTACAGCCAACTCAAGGAAGACATCGCCGTCGTGTTCGACCGTGACCCGGCGGCGCGCACGACGTTTGAGGTCATCACTACGTATCCCGGCTTTCATGCGATGGTCATCCACCGTCTGGCGAACAAGCTGTGGCGCATGGAATGGAGGTGGCTGGCGCGCTTTACCTCGCACATCGGGCGCTGGCTCACCGGTATCGAAATTCACCCCGGCGCCACCATTGGCCGCCGCGTTTTCATCGACCATGGCATGGGCGTGGTGGTGGGCGAAACCGCCGAGATCGGCGACGACTGCACCCTCTATCACGGCGTGACGCTCGGCGGCACCTCCTGGAACAAGGGCAAGCGCCATCCCACCCTGATGCCAGGCGTGGTGGTGGGGGCGGGCGCCAAGATTCTCGGCCCGATCACCATCGGCGCCAATGCCCGCGTCGGCTCCAACGCCGTCGTAGTGAGGGATGTTCCGGACAATGCGACGGCAGTGGGTATCCCGGCGCGCATCCTCGATAGCGTGACCGAAATACAGCGCAACCAGCAGGCGGAAAAGCTCGGGTTTTCGGCCTATGCCATTTCGGCCGACATGAACGACCCGGTGGTGAAAGCGATCCACGGCCTGGTCGATCATTCGGCCCACATCGACCACCGGTTGGAGCTGATTCTGGCGCAGTTGCAGAAACTCGGCGTGGAAATGCCTGTGGGACAGGATCAACCCGATGATTTCGATCCGAACTATTTGAACAAAATAGTTGACTAAATTGCTAAGGTAAGGAATAGTTGACTAAATTGCTCGGGAATTTTATAGTTCGGGCGAAATTCAGGAGAACACGTCATGAGATTGACCACCAAAGGCCGCTTCGCCGTCACTGCCATGCTCGATCTGGCGTTGCGTGGCGGCAAGAATCCGGTGACGCTGGCTGGCATCAGCGAGCGCCAGGATATATCCCTGTCGTATCTGGAGCAGCTTTTCAGCCGTTTGCGCCGCCACGAACTGGTCGAAAGCGTACGCGGCCCCGGCGGCGGCTATTATCTCGCCCGGCCGCTTGGCGACGTCAGCGTGGCTGACATCATACGCGCAGTGGACGAACCCATCGATTCGACCCAGTGTGGCGGCAAGGAAAACTGCCTGGACGAGCACCGCTGCATGACCCACGACCTGTGGGTTGGCCTGAATGCGCACATATTTGATTATCTCGATAATGTGACACTGGCGACCCTGGTGGCCAAGCAGGAAGGATGCAAGGAAAAGGTGCTGCAGGATCGCCGCGCCTTGAAGGTGACGCCGCTGGCGGCCTGATCCCGGACCAGGCAATCCCAGATTCAGCTATTGAGGTTAAGGGCAACACGATGAAAACACTGTATTTCGATTATTCCGCCACCACCCCGGTCGATCCCCGCGTGGCGGCCTTGATGATTCCGTATCTGACCGAGCATTTCGGCAATCCCGCTTCGCGCTCCCACCCGTTTGGCTGGGAAGCGGAAAAGGCGGTGGAAGAGGCGCGTGCTCAAGTGGCCGCGCTGGTCGGCGCCGACCCGAAGGAAATCGTATTCACCTCCGGCGCCACCGAATCGAACAACCTCGCCATCAAGGGCGCGGGGCATTTCTACTCGGCCACCAAGGGCAAGCACATCATTACCGTGCGCACCGAACACAAGGCCGTGCTCGATACCGTGCGCGAGATGGAGCGCCAGGGCTTCGAGGCGACTTACCTGAACGTCAAGGAAAATGGCCTGCTCGATATGGACGTACTGCGCGCGGCCATCCGTCCCGACACCGTGCTGGTCTCGGTGATGGCGGTCAACAACGAAATCGGCGTGATTCAGGACCTCGACGCCATTGGCAGGATCTGTCGCGAGAAGGGCGTGATTTTCCACGTCGACGCCGCGCAGGCGACCGGCAAGATGCCGATCGACCTGAAGACGCTGCCGGTCGATCTGATGTCGTTCTCGGCACACAAGACCTACGGCCCCAAGGGCATCGGCGCGCTCTACGTGCGACGCAAGCCGCGCATTCGCCTGGAAGCGCAGATGCACGGCGGCGGCCACGAGCGCGGCATGCGTTCGGGCACGCTGGCGACCCACCAGATCGTCGGCATGGGCGAAGCCTTCCGCATCGCGAAGGAAGAAATGGCGACCGAGAACGAGCGTGTCCGCATGCTGCGCGATCGCCTCTATAGCGGCCTCAAGGACATCGAGGAAGTGCACCTGAACGGTGACCTGGAGCAGCGCGTGCCGCACAACCTCAACGTCAGCTTCAACTTCGTCGAGGGCGAATCGCTGATTATGGCGATCAAGGATCTGGCGGTGTCGAGCGGTTCGGCCTGCACCTCGGCCAGCCTGGAACCGTCCTACGTGCTGCGCGCACTGGGCCGCAGCGACGAACTGGCGCACAGCTCGATCCGCTTCTCCATCGGCCGCTTCACCACCGAAGAAGAAGTCGATTACGCAATTAAATTGCTGCACGAAAAGATCGGCAAACTGCGCGAACTTTCCCCGCTGTGGGAAATGTTCAAGGAAGGCGTCGATCTGGATTCCGTGCAGTGGGCTGCACACTGATTTTTTAGGGGCTGGATCCTGGATCCTGACCTTCCGCGATTGAAAGGAGCACCAAAATGGCATACAGCGATAAAGTACTCGACCATTACGAAAACCCCCGCAACGTCGGTTCCTTCACCAAGGAAGACGACGCTGTCGGCACCGGTATGGTCGGCGCGCCCGCCTGCGGCGACGTGATGAAGCTACAGATCAGGGTCGGCAAGGATGGCCTGATCGAAGACGCCAAGTTCAAGACCTACGGCTGCGGCTCGGCGATTGCATCAAGCTCGCTGGTGACCGAATGGGTCAAGGGCAAGACCCTCGACCAGGCGATGGAAATCAAGAACACCGCGATTGCAGAAGAGCTCGCGCTGCCGCCGGTGAAGATCCATTGCTCGATCCTGGCCGAAGATGCAATCAAGGCCGCGGTCGCCGATTACAAACAGAAAAAGGGTATGGAGTAAGTCATGGCTGTGACCTTGTCCGAGCGCGCGGCGCAACACGTTACCAATTACCTGTCCAAACGCGGCAAGGGTGTCGGCGTCCGTCTCGGCGTGCGCACCACCGGCTGCTCCGGCATGGCCTACAAGCTGGAGTTCGCCGATGAGGTGCCCGAAGGCGACGAGGTGTTCACCAGCCACGGTGTGACCGTATTTGTCGACCCGAAAAGCCTGACCTACCTCGACGGCACCGAGCTCGACTATACCCGCGAAGGCCTGAACGAAGGCTTCAAGTTCATTAACCCGAACGTGAAGAACGAGTGCGGCTGCGGCGAGTCGTTCAACGTTTGATTGCGGTGAGAGGTGAGGCGATAGGTGTGAGGCGTTCAACAACGCTCGCCTTACGCCTTACGCCTCACGCCTCACGCCTTACCCTTAATGGACTTCTCCCAAACCCACTTCGAACTCTTCGATCTGCCGCAATCGTATGCGCTGGATCGGGACAAGCTTGACGCGGCCTACCGCGATCTGCAGAACACGGTGCATCCGGACCGTTTCGCCGCGCAGCCGGAGGCCGAGCAGCGGGTGGCGATGCAGTGGGCAACGCAGGTGAACGAGGCGTATCGGACGCTCAGGCATGCGGTGAATCGTGGTGTGTATCTGCTGAAGTTGCAGGGCATCGACGCATTCGATGCCAGCAACACCCGGATGGCACCGGTCTTCCTGATGCAGCAGATGGAGTGGCGCGAGGCGATCGAGGACGCGCGTGCGGGCAAGCATATGGCGGTGCTGGATTCGTTGGCGGACGACCTGCGTGCTGCGCATCGCCGCATCGAGGCGCAACTGGCCGAGCTGATCGACACGGTGCACGATTATGAAGCGGCAAGCGAAGCCGTGCGCCAGCTGCGATTCATGGACAAACTCATCGCCGAAATCGGCGACGTCTACGAAGAACTGGAAAGTTAAGATGGCTCTGCTGCAAATCGCCGAACCCGGCATGTCCGCCGCCCCGCACCAGCACCGGCTGGCGGTCGGGATCGATCTTGGTACGACCAATTCGCTGGTGGCCACGGTGCGCTCCGGCCTTGCCGTGGTGCTGGACGACGAATCCGCGCATTCTCTGCTGCCTTCGGTGGTGCGTTACCACGCCAACGGCAACGTCGATGTGGGCTACGCTGCGAAATCGGCGCAAAACAACGATCCCCACAACACCATCGCATCGGTCAAGCGCTTCATGGGGCGCGGAATTGCCGACATCAAGGATATCGCCAGTCTGCCGTACCGCTTCGTCGATGCGTCCGGCATGGTGCAGCTGAAAACTGCCGCCGGCGTGAAAAGCCCGGTCGAGGTCTCGGCCGAAATCATCCGGGTGCTGCGCCGGCGCGCCGAGGCCGCGATGGGCGGCGAACTCGTCGGTGCGGTGATCACGGTGCCGGCGTATTTCGACGACGCCCAGCGTCAGGCCACCAAGGACGCCGCGCAACTCGCAGGCCTGAACGTGCTGCGCCTGCTGAATGAGCCGACTGCGGCAGCGATCGCCTATGGCCTCGACAATGCGTCGGAAGGCGTCTACGCGGTCTATGACCTCGGCGGTGGCACCTTCGATATTTCCATTCTCAAGCTGTCCAAAGGTGTTTTCGAAGTGCTCGCCACACACGGCGACTCGGCGCTCGGCGGCGACGATTTCGACCAGCGCATCTTCTGCTGGATGGTCGAGCAGGGCCGTTTTGCGCCGCTATCGGCGGGCGACATGCGGCTGTTGCTGACCAAGGCGCGCGACGCCAAGGAAGCGCTGACCGAACACACCGAAGTGCGCGTCACCGCGGTGCTGTCGACCGGCGAAATGATGGACGCGACGCTGACGCAAGCCGGATTCAATGCCATGACCGCCGGCCTCGTCAACAAGACGCTGGCGCCCACACGCAAGGCGCTGCGCGATTCCGGGCTTGCCGTGGACGAGGTCAAGGGCGTGGTGATGGTTGGCGGCTCCACCCGCATGCCGTGCATTCGTCAGGCTGTGGCCGACTTCTTCCGACAGACGCCACTGACCAATCTCGACCCCGACAAGGTGGTCGTGCTCGGCGCGGCGATGCAGGCCGACGTGCTGGCGGGCAACCGCGCCGGCGACGACTGGCTCTTGCTCGACGTCATTCCGCTGTCGCTGGGCCTGGAAACCATGGGCGGGCTGACCGAGAAGGTCATCCCGCGCAACACCACCATTCCCACCGCGCGCGCACAGGAATTCACCACCTTCAAGGACGGCCAGACCGCGATGAGCGTGCATGTGCTGCAGGGCGAGCGCGAACTGGCGTCGGACTGCCGCTCGCTGGCGCGCTTCGAGTTGCGCGGCATCCCGCCGATGGTGGCCGGCGCGGCGCGCATCCGTGTCACCTTCCAGGTCGACGCCGATGGCCTCCTGTCGGTGTCGGCGCGCGAGCAGAGCAGCGGCGTGGAAGCCAGCGTGCAGGTCAAGCCATCGTACGGCCTCGACGACGAGGATATCACCCGCATGTTGAAGGATGCCTTCACCCACGCCAAAGGCGACATGTTTGCGCGTGCACTGAACGAGCAGATCGTCGACGCGCAGGGCCTGCTTGCAGCCACCCGCGCGGCGCTGGCGGCAGACCCCGTGCTGCTCGATGAAGCCGAAACCGCGGCGATCGAAGCCAGCATCGCCGCTCTTGAAAAGCTGATGGGCAGCACCGATCATCTGGCCATCAAGCGCGGTATCGAGGCCCTCAATGCAGCCACCACCGACTTCGCCCAGCGCCGCATGGACCAGAACGTGCGCCGCGCAATGGCCGGGCAGAAACTGGAAACCTTTGGCTGATGCCCCGCACCCTATTGAATGCCGATTTCATCGAATTCCTGCGGGCGCGGCTCGAAGCCCTTCCGGTCTGCGTGGCCGAAGCCGGGGTCGATGTCCGGCAGATTTTCCGGGACGGTGTGTGTAAACGCTCCCCGGCCGACAGCCCAAAGTGGCCTGACCGTATCCAATTCAGCCTTATTTAAAAAGACATGCCACAACTCATCGTATTGCCTCACGTCGAACTCTGTCCCGAAGGCGCCGTCATCGACGCCAAACCCGGCGAGACCATTTGCGATACCCTGCTCGCCAATGGCGTCGAGATCGAGCACGCCTGCGAAAAGTCCTGCGCCTGCACCACCTGCCACGTCATCGTGCGCGAAGGCTTCAATTCGCTGGAAGCGTCCACTGAAGAAGAGGATGATCTGCTCGACAAGGCTTGGGGGCTGGAACCGCAGTCGCGGCTATCGTGCCAGGCGCGCGTGGTCGACAGCGACCTGGTGATCGAAATCCCCAAGTACACCATCAACATGGTCAAGGAAGGTCATTGAAATGAAGTGGACGGATACCCTCGATATTGCGATCGAACTCGCCGAAGCGCACCCCGAAATCGATCCGCGCACTATCCGCTTCACCGACCTGCATCGCTGGGTGATGGAACTGCCAGAATTCGAGGATGACGCCGAACATTCCGGCGAGAAAATCCTTGAAGCGATCCAGATGGCGTGGATCGACGAAGTCAGCTAATTCAGCGGGCGCGCCGTGCGCCGGATTCAGGGAAATCGGGCTGACCTATATCCGGTATCCGGGCGGCTCAACGCCTGTCTGCATGCTGGGAGCCGAGACACGAGTAACCGCGCAGCGTGCAAGTCGGGATTAAGTCGCGCCCCCGCCATCATAGAAACCCTGACTGGAGCGTTCGAGTTCCTGCTCATAGGTGAAGTGCTGCTCGTCCGCCTTTAGCGCAACGAGGGCCGGACTGTCGGATCCACTGTGAGACAACAAAGCCTCAATGACCGCGTTGACGTCGCTAATGGGTGGCACTATAAGCATTTGCAACCGGTCGAAAACTTCCTGATCGATCGTGATTTGGACTTGGTCTGTCATATTAGACTCCTGAATGAAATAGCGATTTTCATTGTAGTTCAAATACTCTGCCGTTCACTTCAGGCCGGATCTCGCAATAGTTATTGCCCAGGAAAGCGGCGAAATATGGATCGGTCAGGCGGATTTGCAGCCGATTTCCTTCAAGTCCGACAGGCTGCTAGACTGCTCCAAAATTCGAGACACGCATGGCCGAGGAGACTGATCTTTCCCGTACCGAACCGGCAAGTCCGCGGCGCCTGCAACAGGTGCGCAGCGCGGGCGATGTGCCGCGTTCCGCCGAACTCACCGCATGGGTGATGTTGCTGACGGCGCTGGGCGTGCTGGCCTGGCAGGCGCCGCGCCTGCTGGATGCCTTGCAGGTTCTGACCGTGACGGCGTTCACTCATGCGGCACAGCCGCTTTCCCCGGTTTTCCTTGAAGCGGCACAGTCCGCGCTGTGGGCGGTGCTGCCTGTGCTGGTTGCCATTTTTGTCGCTGCGCTGGTGGCGCCGATGCTACTTTCGGGCTGGGTGTATGCGCCCCAGGTGATCCAGGCCGACCTGACACGTGCCCATCCTTTCAAGCCCTTTACGCGGCTGTTTTCAGCCGATTCCCTGTTCGATGGGACGCTGGCGCTATTGAAGCTGGCGCTCGCCGCCGCTGCAGTGGGGTGGGCGCTGACCAGCGGCTGGCCGGGGCTGCAAGACCTGACCGGCAGCGTGACGAGCGTGGCGCTGGGCGAGACGGCCGGCTGGATCGGGCGTGGCGTGCTGGCGCTGGCCGCGGCGCTGACGCTGGCGGCGGCGCTGGACGCGGGCTGGCGCTGGTGGCGCTATCTGCGCCGCCATGCGATGACCTGGCAGGAGGTGCTGGCCGAGGCGCGCGAAGCCGAGGGCAACCCGGAAATGCGTGCACGGATGCACGGTCGCCAGCAGCAGGCGGGGCAGGGCCGGCATGTTGACGAGGTGATCGGATGAGCGCGCAGGGCGTGATGGTGATGGGCATGCCGGTGAACCGGCTGGCGGTGCCGCTGCTGGTGCTGCTGATCCTGGCGATGATGATATTGCCCTTGCCCACATTTATGCTCGACGTGCTATTCACGCTCAACATCGCGCTGGCGATGATCGTGATGCTGGTGAGCCTGAACGCGCGGCGCCCGCTGGATTTCTCGGTGTTCCCCACGGTGCTGCTGCTGACGACGCTGTTGCGCCTGTCGCTCAACGTCGCGTCCACCCGCATCATCCTGATGCAGGGCCACACCGGACCGGACGCGGCGGGCAAGGTGATCGAGTCCTTCGGCAATTTCCTGGTCGGCGGCAACTACGTCGTCGGCTTCGTGGTGTTCCTGATTCTGGTCATCATCAACTTTGTCGTCATTACCAAGGGCGCCGGGCGCATCGCCGAGGTGGCGGCGCGTTTCACCCTGGACTCGATGCCGGGCAAACAGCTGGCGGTGGATGCCGACCTCAACGCGGGCTTCATCAACGAAAACGAAGCGCGCACACGGCGCCACGAGATTGGCCGCGAAGCCGACTTCTACGGCGCGATGGACGGCGCTTCCAAGTTCGTGCGCGGCGATGCCATTGCCGGCATCGTCATCCTGCTGGTCAACCTGATCGGCGGCGTTCTGGTCGGGCTGTTCCAGCACAACCTGGGGTTGACCGAGGCGCTCGGGTACTACGCGCTGCTGACGGTGGGCGACGGCCTGGTGACGCAGATTCCGGCGCTGATCGTTTCAACCGCGGCGGGCATCGTGGTCAGCCGCGCGTCGAGCGAGCAGGACCTGTCGCGCGAGTTTTCCACCCAGATTTTCGGCCGGCCGCAGACGCTGTATGTCGCCGCCGCGGTGCTGGGCGCGCTGGGGCTGATCCCGGGGACGCCGCACCTGGCGTTTCTCGTCATCGCAGCGGTGCTGGGCGGGCTGGGATTGTGGTTGATGCTGCGTCAGCACACGGCCCTTGGTATCGAGCCGCTGGCGCTGATCGAAGAGGACATCGCGCCGGCCGATGTCACCTGGGACGATATTCCGCCGGTCGACGTGCTGGCGCTCGAAGTCGGTTACCGGCTGATCCCGCTGGTCGACCGCAACCAGGGCGGAGCGGCGCTGACGAAGATCACCGAGGCGCGCCGCCGCTTTGCCACCGACATGGGGCTGGTGGTGCCGCTCATTCGCGTGCGCGACAACCTCGACCTCAAGCCCAGCAGTTATCGCATCACCCTCAAGGGCGTCGACGTCGCACACGGCGAGCTGCCGACCGGCCAGGTGCTGGCGGTCGACATGGGCGACGTGCTGGGGCAGCTCGACGGCACGCCGGGGGTGGACCCGCTGACCGGGCTGGCCGGTGTCTGGATCGATGCCGGGCGGGTCGAGGAAGCCGAATTGCGAGGTTTCGTGGTGCTGGAGCCCGCCGAACTGATTGCGCGCCAGGTCGAGGCCGTGTTCCGCCAGCACGCGCCGGAACTGCTGGGGCGCAGCGAAGTGCAGCAACTGCTCGGCACGCTGGCGCGCAGCCATCCCGGGCTGGTCGAGGACGTGACGCCGCGCCATCTACCGCTGACCAGCGTGCAGGCGGTGCTGCAGCAGCTGATCGCGGAAAACGTCTCGATCCGCGACACCCGCACCCTGTTCGAAACCCTGGCCGCGCGCGCGCCGAAAAGCCAGGCGATCGACGATCTGGTGGAAACCGTGCGCGCGGCGCTGGGGCGCAGTATCGTCGACCGCCTGTTCGAAGGCAGCAACACGCTGCAGGTGATCGGGCTGGCGGCCGCCAGCGAAACCCGTTTACTGAACGAGATGGGTGACGAGGGCGAGGCCCTGCTATCGCCCGCCACGCTGGATGCCCTGAACGACGCCGCCGAGCGCGCGCTGGCCGAGCAGGAAGGCGCAGGCTACCCACCGGTGCTGCTGATCTCGCCCGGCCTGCGCGCCATGCTGGCGCGGCTGCTGCGACGCAACCTGCCGCGGCTTGCGGTGATTGCCTACGCCGAGGTGCCAGCCGATAAAATAGTGCAGATGAGCACGGAACTGCGCATAGAGGAGGGCTCATGAGCGTGCAGGTATTTGTCGCGGCGAACGCGCGCGAAGGCCTGGCGCGCGTTCGCCGCGAGCTGGGCGACGAAGCCGTGGTGCTTTCCACGCGGCCGCACCCACAGGGCGTCGAACTGCTGGCCAGCGCCTACGGCGAACTGGCGGTGCCGGCCGTCGGCGAGAGGCCCGATACGGCCGGCAGCTCGCGCATCCTGAACGAGCTGTCGCGCCTGCGCGGCATGCTGCAAAACCAGCTGGCGGGCTTTGCCTGGGGCGCGGCGCGGCGGCGCGACCCGGCGCGGGTGGCGCTGATGCAGACGCTGTTCGCCGCCGGCTTCGGCAGCGCGCTTGCCCGTACCCTGGCGGCGCGCCTGCCGCGCGGGCTCGACACCGACGCCGCCCGGCGCTGGCTGCGCCAGGTGCTGATCCGCAACCTGCCGGTGCTGCCACCTGAAGCCGACCTGCTGGTGCGGGGCGGCCGCTACGCACTGGTCGGCTCGACCGGCTCGGGCAAGACCACCACGTTGGCCAAGCTCGCCGCACGCGGTGTGGACGCGCATGGCGCCGCGCAGGTGGCGCTGGTGGCCGCCGATGCCTACCGCATCGGCGCAGCGGCGCAATTGACGGTATATGCCGATCTGCTGGGCGTAGCGCTGCATGTGGCTGAAGACCAGGCCAGGCTGGCGCAGCTGTTGCCTGGGCTCGCCACCAAGAAACTGGTGCTGATCGACACCGCAGGGTTTGCGCCGGCCGATCCGCGCAGCCGCGAGGGGCGGACGCTCGATGCCCTGGGTGTGCGCCGTTTGCTGGCCATTTCCGCCAGCCAGCAGGGGGCGGCGATCGAACAGGCGATGACGTATTTTGGCCAGGGCGCGGCCGCCTGCATTCTCACCAAACTCGACGAAACCCCGCAGCCGGGCGCGGCGCTCGACAGCCTGATCCGTCATCGCCTGCCCCTGGCGTATATCAGCGGCGGCCAGCGCGTGCCGGAGGACCTTCACGTGCCCAGCGCCGCCTACCTCATCGACCGCGCGTTGAAGGGGGGGCAGCTCGCCACCCCGTATGCGCTGGAGGCAGAAGACTGGCCGCTGTTTGCCGGCGTCGAGGCCGAACGCGCCGAGCGCCGCACCCTGAAGGGCATGGATGGCGCCTGACCAGGCCGCCGGGCTCAGGCGGCGGCGCGCCCAGCAGTCGCCGCCTTGCATCCACTGTTTTTTCGACGCCGCCGGATCCGTCGTCCGGCTGGCGCAGGCGCTACACCGGCGCGGCGTGTCTTCACTGCTGATCGATGCCCGTGGGCGGGTATTTTCCGATTCCCCGACCCGCAGCCTGTTCGACTGCAGGCAACAGCTCGAGCGAGGCCAGCTGCATAGACTGCCCATGCCGTTTGGCGATGGCTGGTATGCGCCGGGGATACGGGGAGACGAACCGGCATTGAAGGCTATTGTGCGGGGCTACGATTGCGTTGTATTCGATGCGCGTCCTGACGCGCCGGACTGGATACCGCTGCCGGGTACGGCCCAGGCCGTCGTCCTGGAAGTGAACCCCACGAACGCATCGAGCGTGCAGGGCTACACCCTGCTCAAAACGCTGGCTCACTCGGGCATGTCATTCAGCATTGGCCTGCTAGGGGACGCCGCCGCCTGCGATCATCTGCAGGTGGCGTGCAAAAAATTTCTCGATCCCGCGTTCAACCGGGCCGTTTACAGCGTCGCTCGCGAGGATGATGCATTCGCCGCACTTGCCGTTAGAATGGCGAACGAGGAGACGCGCCTGACGGCACGTTATAAAAGAGAAAACACTGAAAGTATGGCCTTGAAACATGGCGGCTAAATCAACACAGCAAGCAACGTCGCAAGACGAACAAATCGCCAAATATGCGCCGCTGGTCAAGCGCATTGCGTATCACATGATGGCGCGCCTGCCTGCCAGCGTCGAAGTCGACGATCTCATCCAGGTGGGCCTGATTGGCCTGATGGATGCGGTATCCCGCTTCGACGGCAACCAGGGTGCCCAGTTCGAATCCTATGCCACCCAGCGTATCCGCGGCTCCATGCTCGACGAACTGCGCGAGGCCGACTGGCTGCCGCGCCATGTGCGGCAGAAATCGCGGCAGATCGAATCCGCCATCTGCCGGCTGCAACAGCGCAACGGCAAGTCGCCGACCGAGCAGGAAATATCGGCTGAACTTGGCGTCCCGATCGATCAGTATCAATCCATGCTGGGTGACGTGAGATGCTCGCAGCTGCTGTATTACGAAGACTTCTCCGACGAGGACAGCGCCAGCTTCCTGGAGCGCTATCTGGTCAGCGGCAGCAATGATCCGCTTGCCGTGCTGGAAGACGAAGGCTTCCGCGACAGCCTGATCGCTGCGATCCACCATCTGCCCGAGCGCGAACGCAGCATGATGGGCATGTACTACGAACAGGATATGAACCTGAAGGAAATCGGCGCGGTGCTCGGCGTGTCCGAATCGCGCGTGTGCCAGCTGCATTCGCAGGCGGTTGCGCGCCTGCGGGTCCAGCTCAAGATCTGGAAGGACTGAGGCAGCAGGCCCCATGCGGGGCCAAGCGTGGATAAATCCGCGATAATGGCGGCTTGTTTATCCAACCCGTATCTGCCGCCATGAGCCAAGCCCCCCTCACAAAAACCTCAGCCAGAAAAAAAGCCCTCGATTACCACCGCCTGCCCAAGCCCGGCAAGATCTCGGTCGAATCGTCCAAGCCCTGTTCCACGCAAGAGGATCTGTCCCTGGCCTACACGCCGGGGGTCGCCCAACCGGTGCTGGAAATCGCGAAAAATCCCGAGAAGGCCTACGACTACACCAACAAGGGCAACCTGGTCGCGGTGATCACCGACGGTACCGCGATCCTGGGGCTGGGCAACCGCGGTCCGCTCGCCGCCAAGCCGGTGATGGAAGGCAAGGCCGTGCTGTTCAAGCACTTCGCCGGCATCGACGTCTACGACATCGAGGTCAACGCCAAAACGCCGCAGGATTTCATCAAGGTGGTGGAGGCGATCGCGCCGACCTTTGGCGGCATCAACCTCGAAGACATCGCCGCGCCGCACTGCTTCGAGATCGAGGTGGCGCTGAAGAAGACACTCGACATCCCGGTGTTCCACGACGACCAGCACGGCACCGCCACCATCATCTGCGCCGGCTTGATCAACGCCCTGCACGTGCAGGGCAAGACGCTGGAGACCGCGAAGATCGTCTGCCTCGGCGCCGGGGCTGCCGGCATTGCATCGATGAAGCTGCTGCTGGCGATGGGCGTGAAGAAATCCAGCATCACTCTGGTCGACTCCAAAGGCGTGGTGCACAAGGAACGCACCGATCTCAACAGCTTCAAGAAGGGCTTCGCGCGCAAGACCGCATTGCGCACGCTGGCCGATGCGATGAATGGCGCGGATGTATTCGTCGGCGTGTCGGACGCCAATCTGGTGAGCCCGGCGATGGTAAAAAGCATGGCCGACCGCCCGGTGGTCTTCGCGCTGGCCAACCCCAACCCGGAAATCCTGCCGGAAAAGGCCCGTGCCGCGCGCAGCGACCTCATCATGGCGACCGGGCGCTCGGATTATCCAAACCAGGTCAACAACGTACTGGGCTTTCCGTTCATCTTTCGCGGTGCGCTCGACGCCCGTGCCAAAGAGATCACCCAGGACATGCTGATCGCAGCCGTTCATGCGCTGGCGGAACTCGCGCGCGAGCGGGTGCCGGCATCGGTGCTGAAGGCCTACAAGCTGAAGAAGCTGAAATTCGGCCCGGACTACATCCTGCCCAAGCCGTTCGACCCGCGCTTGGCCGAGCGGGTGCCGCAGGCAGTGGCGAAGGCGGCGAAGAAGGGGATGGCGGCAGCCAAGCGCCGTTAAACCGGGAAAACAAAAAACCCGAATTGTGCCGTGAAGCCCATCGCGCGCCCCGTTTACCTCAACCTGTTGCGCATCCACCTGCCTTTGCCGGGCTGGGTGTCGATCCTGCACCGGGTGTCTGGTGCGCTGCTGTTCGCGGCCCTGCCGCTCGGGGTGTGGACCCTGTCGGTGTCGCTGGCGGATGAAGCCGGTTTTCAGCGCATTGCCGGATGGCTTGCCCATCCGCTGGCGCGGCCGGTTCTGCTCGGCCTGGTCTGGGCGTTTGTGCATCATCTCCTGGCCGGCTTGCGCCATCTGGCGCTGGACGTGCACTGGGGCGTGGATTTGCGTCATGCGCGGCAGACGGGGAGCGCGGTATTGCTGGTAACCGGCCTGGTCACGCTGCTTGCCGCCTGGAGACTGTACGCATGATGAAATCGGCTACCGGCTCGCGCACCGGAACCGGCACCTGGCTGCTGCAGCGTGCCGCGGCGGTGGTACTGGCTCTGGTTCTGCCGGGGCTGGCAATTTACTTCCTGGCGGCGCTGCCGGCCGATTTCACCGGCTGGCAGGCGCTGTTCGCGCCGCTGTGGCTGCGCGTGCTGATGCTGCTAACGGCATCGGCGCTGGCGCTGCATGCCTGGGTGGGGATGCGCGATATCTTCATGGATTATGCCCACCCAACGGTGTTGCGGCTGACGCTCCATCTGGCGGTGATCCTTACCCTGGCGGGCAGCGTGGCCTGGCTGGCCGCGATTTTGTTTGACACAGCGTGGAGCGCGGCATGAACACGCGCCGCTTCGATGCCCTCATCATCGGCGGTGGTGGCGCCGGCCTGCGCGCTGCGTTGCAGCTGGCGCGCTCGGACTACAAGGTCGCGGTAGTGTCCAAGGTGTTCCCCACACGGTCGCATACGGTGTCGGCGCAGGGCGGCATCACCGCCGCGCTCGCCAACGTCGACGACGACCGCTGGGAATGGCATATGTACGACACGGTCAAGGGCGGCGACTGGCTCGGCGACCAGGATGCGATCGAGTTCATGTGCCGCGAGGCCGCCAGCGCGGTGTACGAACTCGAACACATGGGTTTGCCGTTCTCGCGCCTCGACAACGGCAAGATCTACCAGCGGCCGTTCGGCGGCCAGTCGAAGCATTTCGGCGGCGAGCAGGCCACCCGCACCTGCGCCGCCGCCGACCGCACCGGCCATGCGCTGCTGCACACGCTGTACCAGCAGAACATCGCCCACCGTACGCAGTTTTTCGACGAATACTTCGCGCTCGACCTGCTGCGCGATGCCGAAGGCTATTGCCTTGGCGTCACTGCAATGAGCATCGAGACCGGCGAGCCCCTGCTGATCGAGGCGCGCGCGACGCTCCTGGCCACCGGCGGGGCAGGGCGGGTGTTCGGCAACAGCAGTAACGCCATGATCAATACAGGAGACGGCCTCGGCATGGTGCTGCGTGCCGGGCTGCCGCTGCAGGACATGGAGTTCTGGCAGTTCCATCCCACCGGCATCGCCGGCGTGGGTTCGCTGATTACCGAAGGCGTGCGCGGCGAGGGCGGCTATCTTCTGAACAAGAATGGCGAGCGCTTCATGGAGCGCTACGCGCCGCATGCCAAGGATCTGGCCGGACGCGACGTGGTGGCGCGCGCCATTGCCATCGAGATTGCCGAGGGCCGCGGCTGTGGTGCACGTGGGGATCACGTCGATCTCAAGCTCGACCACCTGGGCGAAACGCTCATCGCCGAAAAGCTGCCCGGCATCCGCGAACTGGCGGTCCGCTTTGCCGGTGTCGATCCGGCCAAGGCGCCGATTCCGGTTGCCCCCACCGCACACTACATGATGGGCGGCATCCCCACCAACCTGTATGGCCAGGTCGTCGCGCCGGCGCGTTTCGGTCCCGAGGAGCCGGTGCCGGGCCTGTATGCCGTCGGCGAATGCGCCTGCGTGTCGGTGCACGGCGCCAACCGGCTGGGCGGCAACTCGCTGCTCGACCTGATCGTGTTCGGCCGTGCCGCCGGCCTGCACATGCTGGAGTATTTGCGCGACAACCCTTACCCCCGGGCCTTGCCCGACAATGCGGCCGAGGCCAGCCTGGCGCGCTTGAATCGTTGGGACCGCCCCGGCAGCGAACGCGTGGCGGCGATTACCGACGACCTCAGGCGCACGATGCAGGTGCATGCCGGTGTATTCCGCACCGATGCGGTGTTGCGCGCGGGGCTGGATAAACTGGACGTTCTGGAAAATCGTCTGGCGCACGCCGGTTTGCAGGACACCAGCCGCGTCTTCAACACCGCGCGCATCGAGGCGCTGGAACTGGAAAACCTGATCGGCGTGGCGCGCGCGACGCTGGTGTCGGCGATTCACCGCACCGAGAGCCGCGGCGCGCATACGCGGGACGATTTCCCAGCGCGCGACGACGCGCTTTGGCTCAAGCACACGCTGTATTCGCGCGAGGGGGACCAGGTGGATGCCAAGCCGGTGCGCTTGAAGCCGCTGACGGTGGAGACCATCCGGCCGCAGGAGCGGGTGTATTGATGAAATTCCGCCTCTACCGCTACCTTCCCGAGTCCGGCGAAAAGCCCTTCATGCAGGATGTCGAGCTGGACATCGATCCCGCCGGCAAGATGCTGCTCGACGCGCTTTTGGCGATCAAGGCGCAGGACGAAACCCTGAGCCTGCGCCGCTCCTGCCGCGAGGGCGTGTGCGGGTCGGACGCGGTGAACGTCAACGGCAGGAACCGGCTGGCGTGCATCACGCCCCTGTCCGAACTGAAAGAACCCATCGAGGTGCGCCCGCTGCCGGGGTTGCCGGTGATCCGCGACCTGATCGTCGACATGGAGCCGTTCTTCAGGCAGTACCGTTCGATCAAGCCCTGGCTGATCAACGACGAGCCGGAACCCGAGGTCGAGCGCCTGCAAAGCCCGGCCGACCGCACACAGCTCGACGGCGCCTACGAGTGCATCCTGTGCGCCTGCTGCACCACCTCGTGTCCCTCGTTCTGGTGGAACCCGGACACCTTCGTCGGTCCGGCGGGCCTCCTGCAGGCCTGGCGCTTCATCGCCGACTCGCGCGACGAGGCGACTGCGGCGCGGCTCGACAATCTGGAGGACCCGTACCGGCTGTACCGCTGCCGCGGCATCATGAACTGCGTCGATGCCTGCCCCAAGGGCCTGAACCCGATGGAAGCGATCGGGCGCATCAAGTCGCTGCTGGTGAAACGTCGTGTCTGATCGAGTGGCCTGGCGCTGCCGGCGCGGGTTGCTGGAGCTGGATCTCTGGCTGGGTGGCTTTTGGGCGGCGCACCGCGCTACACTTCAGCCTTGCGAGACGGCGGCGCTGGAGCGCCTGCTGGGCCTGTCGGACATGGAGATCCTCGACCGGCTGCACGGCCGGTCGTCTGCGGGCGATGTCGGGCTGGAAATTCTGGTTCAACGTCTGCAATATTATCGAGCAGTAATATTTTTGGAATCACAATGACAAAAACCGTCACCCTCACCTTCAGCGACGGCAGCCCTTCGATCGAACTGCCGATCGAGCAGGGCACTTACGGCAAGCCGGTGATCGATATTCGTACACTCGACGCGCACGGCTATTTCACCCATGATCCCGGCTTTACCGCCACCTCCAGCTGCACCTCGGCCATCACCTATATCGACGGCGACGAAGGCCTGCTGTACTACCGCGGCTATCCGATCGAGGCGCTGGCCTACCAGTCGGATTTCATGGAAGTCAGCTACCTGCTGCTGCACGGCGAACTGCCGACGGCGGCGCAGAAAATGGCGTTCGTGCAGTCGATCCGCCACCACACCCTGCTGCACGACCAGATGGAGAACGTGTTCCGCGGCTTTCGCCGCAGCGCTCACCCGATGGCGGTGATGATCGGCGTGACCGGTGCGATGTCGGCCTTCTACCACAAGGGACTGGACAACTTCAATCCGCAGCATCGCGCCATCGTCGCCCATCGGCTGATCGCCAAGATTCCCACGGTGGCGGCTTGGGCCTACAAGTTCAACGAGGGCCAGCCCTTCGTCTATCCGCAGAACCGGCTCTCGTATGCCGAAAACTTCATGCACATGATGTTTTCCAGCCCCTGCGAGCCCTACGAGCCGAATCCGGTGCTGGCGCGCGCACTCGACCGCATTTTCATCCTGCACGCCGATCACGAGCAGAATGCCTCGACCTCGACCGTGCGCCTGGCCGGCTCCAGCGGCGCCAATCCGTATGCCTGCATCGCCAGCGGTATGGCCTCGCTGTGGGGGCCGCTGCATGGCGGCGCCAACGAGGCAGTGCTGAACATGCTGGAGGAGATAGGCGATGTCTCGAAGATCCCGGGATTCATCAAGCGCGCCAAGGACAGGTCCGATCCGTTCCGCCTGATGGGGTTCGGCCACCGCATCTACAAGAACATGGACCCGCGCGCCGCGATCATCCGCCAGACCTGTTACGAGGTGCTGGATGAGCTCGGCCTGCGCGACGATCCGCAGTTCAAGATCGCGCTCGAGCTCGAACGTATCGCGCTGGAGGACGAGTATTTCATCGAGAAGAAGCTCTATCCCAACGTCGACTTCTATTCCGGCATCATCTTCCGCGCCATGGGCATCCCCACCAGTATGTTCACCGCGATCTTCGCGCTCGCGCGCACCGCGGGCTGGGTCGCGCAGTGGCACGAAATGCTGTCCGACCCCGCACACAAGATCGGCCGTCCGCGCCAGCTCTACATCGGTCCGGCGCGGCGCGAGTTCGTGCCGCTGGACCAGCGCGGAATCGGCTAACGATTTCCGTCTCGCATGAGCGCACCTGACTGGCAGCTGACTTCCCCGCTGTATGCCGGCAATGCGGCGTACCTGGAGCAGTTCGGCGACGCCGCCCTGGCGCCCTGGCTGGCGCAGCCCCTGCCGGGCGCGACGCCGACATCGGATGCTGCGCAGGTCGCGGTGTTGCGGCTGATCAACGCCTACCGCTATCTGGGGGTGCGCCGCGCCGAACTCGACCCCCTGCGGCGCTTCGAGCCGCCGCCCACCCCCGAACTCGATCCCGAGCACTACGGGCTGACCGAGGCGGACCTGACGCGCGAATTCGAGACCGGTTCGCTGTTCGGGGTGGCGCGCACCACCCTGGCTGACATCCTGCAGCGGCTTGACGCAGCGTATTGCGGCCATATCGGCGTCGAATACATGCACATCACCGACGTCGCGCGCAAGCGCTGGCTGCAGGAGCGCATCGAATCGGCGCAAGGACGCTTCAAGGTGTCCGTCGACCTGAAAAAGAAGCTGCTGAAGCGACTGACCGACGCCGAGACGCTGGAGAAATACCTCCACACGCGCCATGTCGGGCAGAAACGTTTCTCGCTCGAGGGTGCCGAGAGCCTGATCCCGCTGCTCGACCAGGTGATCGCGCGCTGCGTCCGCCACGGTGCCAGGGAAATCGTGATCGGCATGGCGCATCGTGGACGCATCAACGTGCTGGCCAACATCATGGGACGCACGATCGAGAGCCTGTTCGAGGAGCCAAAAAACAGCTGTCCCGATTCGCCGCTGTCGGGCGACGTCAAGTACCACCAGGGCTTTTCCACCGACTTCGCGACGGATTTCGGCCCGGTGCACGTGGCGCTGGCGTTCAATCCCTCGCATCTCGAGATCGTGCATCCGGTGGTGCGCGGCTCGGTGCGCGCGCGCCAGGATCGGCGCGGCGACGTGCTCGGCTACGAAGTGGTGCCGGTGATCCTGCACGGCGATGCCGCGCTGTCGGGGCAGGGCGTGGTGATGGAAAGCCTCAACATGTCGCAAACGCGCGGCTTCCGCAACCACGGCGCGATTCACATCGTCATCAACAACCAGATCGGTTTCACCACCTCCGACCCGCGCGACGTGCGCTCGACGCTGTATTGCACCGACGTGGCGAAAATGGTCGAGTCGCCGGTGCTGCACGTCAATGGCGACGACCCCGAGGCGGTGGCCTTTGCGGTGCAGACGGCGGTCGACTACCGCTACACTTTCCACAAGAACTGCTTCATCGACCTGGTGTGCTATCGCCGCCATGGCCACAACGAGCAGGACGAGCCGCTCGTCACCCAGCCGTTGATGTACCGCCGCATCCAGGCGCACCCCAGCACACGTACGCTGTATGCGCAGCGGCTGGTCGACGAAGGCGCGCTATCGCAGGCGCAGGCCGATGGTCTGGTCGACGAATGCCGCGAGCGGCTGGAGCATGGCGAATCGCTGAGCCCGCCGGCCTCATCCGATTTCAAGGAAACCTTCAGCATGGACTGGGGCCGCTTCAAGGGCGCCCAGGCCCCGGAAGTGCCGACCGCGGTGCCGGCCAGTCGCCTCGATTTCCTCGGCGAGCGCATCACCACGCTGCAGCACGAAATCGAACTCCATTCGCGGGTGCAGAAGGTGCTGGACGACCGCCGCAGGATGCGTGCGGGCGAACGGCCGATGGACTGGGGCTACGCCGAGAACCTGGCCTACGCCAGCCTGCTCGACGCCGGCCACAACGTGCGGGTGTCGGGCCAGGACTCGGCGCGCGGCACCTTCTTCCACCGCCATGCGGTGTGGCACGACCAGAAGCGCGAACGCCGCCAGAGCGGCGTCTATATTCCGCTCGAACACATCCACGAACGCCAGGGCAACTTCACCATCATCGATTCGCTGCTGTCGGAAGAGGCAGTGCTGGCGTTCGAGTACGGCTACGCCACCGCCGACCCCGACACCCTGGTGGTGTGGGAGGCGCAGTTCGGCGATTTCGCCAACGGCGCGCAGGTGGTGATCGACCAGTTCATCGCCAGCGGCGAAACCAAATGGGGGCGACTGTGCGGACTCACGCTGATGCTGCCGCACGGATTCGAGGGACAGGGGCCGGAGCATTCCTCGGCCCGACTCGAGCGCTTCCTGCAGCTGTGCGCGCAGGACAACATCCAGGTCTGCGTACCGACCCTGCCGGCGCAGATGTTTCACCTGCTGCGCCGGCAGATCGTGCGCCGGTTGAGAAAACCGCTGGTGATCCTGAGCCCGAAGAGCCTGCTACGCCATCCTGCTTCCACCTCGTCGCTGGCGGATCTTGCAAGCGGCGCATTCATGCCGGTGATCGACGATCCGCGTACCCCGCGCCAGGCGAAACGCGTGGTGGCATGCAGCGGCCGGGTGTGGTTCGACCTCGAAGCGGCACGTGCGGCCCGCAGCCTGGACGATGTTGCGTTGATCCGGGTCGAGCAGCTCTACCCCTTTCCCGAAGAGGCATTCCGCGCGGTGCTGGCTGCCTATCCGCAGGTCGCCACCCTTGTCTGGGCGCAGGAGGAACCGATGAACCAGGGCGCCTGGCATCAGACCCTGCACCACCTCAACCATTGCGCGCCCGGCGGCAAACGCTTCCATTACGCCGGACGCCCCGTTGCCGCCGCGCCGGCTTCGGGCTACCTGTCGCGCCACCGCGCGGAACTGGAAGCGCTGCTGAACGATGCGCTGGAGACCCTCTGTGAAAATTGAAGTGCGCATACCGGCGCTGTCCGATTCGGTGGCCAGCGGCACCCTGTTGCCGTGGCGCAAGCAGGTCGGCGAGACGGTCGCGCGCGACGAAACCCTGATCGACCTGGAAACCGACAAGGTGATCCTGGAAATTCCCGCGCCCGCTTCGGGAACCCTGATTGAAGTTCGTCAGCCCGAGGGCGCCGTGGTCAAAGCCGACGAAGTGGTGGCGGTGATCGAGACCGGGGAGGGGGCCGCTGCGGCCGCGTCTGCCGAAAAGCCGGCGCCGACAGCGCCCGTCATGCCGGCTGCCGTGAGCGCGCCGGCACAGGAGAAAAAGCCCAGCGTACCGCTGCCCGCCACGCCTGTCGCGCCGGTCGTCGCGCAGGGCGAAACGCGACGCGAGCCGATGTCGCGGCTGCGCAGCCGCGTCGCCGAACGCCTGGTCGCGGCGCAGCACACTGCCGCCATGCTCACCACCTTCAACGAGGTGAACATGCAGCCGCTGAACGAACTGCGCCAGCGCTTCAAGGCCGAGTTCGAGGTCAGGCACGGCGTCAAGCTGGGCTACATGTCGTTTTTCGTGCGCGCGGTGTGCGCCGCGATGCAGCAGTTTCCCGTCGTCAACGCCGCCATCGACGGCAACGATATCGTGTGGCACGGCGACATCGACATCGGTATCGCCATCTCCAGCCCGCGTGGGCTGGTGGTGCCGATCCTGCGCCATGCGCAGGCGCTGTCGCCGGTCGAAATCGAGGCAGCCATCGCCGACTTCGCCCGCCGCGCGCGCGATGCCAAGCTCACGCTGGAGGACCTGTCCGGCGGCACCTTCTCCATCACCAACGGCGGTGTGTTCGGCTCGCTCCTGTCCACACCCATCCTCAACCCGCCGCAGTCGGCCATCCTCGGCATGCACACCATTCAGGAGCGCCCGGTCGCCGAACATGGCCAGGTAGTGATCCGTCCGATGATGTACGTGGCGCTGACCTACGATCACCGGTTGATCGACGGCCGCGACGCGGTGCAGTTTCTGGTTGCGCTAAAGACGATTCTGGAAGCACCCGAAATCCTGTTGGAGGAAACCTGAGCATGCCGGCATCGCAACAACAATCCCTGGAACAGCCCGCTGAAAATCTGGTCGAGATCAGCGATCTGCATTTCGCGTTCGAGCAGAACCAGGTGCTCAGGGGCATCAATCTCGCTATCCCGCGCGGCAAGGTGGTCGGCATCCTCGGCGTCAGCGGCTGCGGCAAGACCACGCTGCTGCGGCATATCGGCGGCCAGTTGAGGCCGTCGCGCGGCCAGGTAAAATTTGACGGCCAGGTAGTCCACAAGCTGAACAGCACCGAGCTTTACGCGATGCGGCGCAAGATGGGAATGATGTTCCAGATCAGCGGGCTGTTCACCGACCTGTCGGTGTTCGACAACATCGCCTATCCGATGCGCGAGCACACCGACCTGCCGGAAGACGTCATCCACGACCTGGTGCTGATGAAGCTCCACGCCGTCGGCCTGCGTGGCGCCCACGCCCTGCGCACCAGCGAGCTGTCGGGCGGCATGGAGCGCCGCGTGGCGCTCGCACGGGCGATCGCACTCGACCCCATGCTGATCATGTACGACGAGCCCTTCGCCGGTCTCGATCCGATCTCGCTCAACACCATTGCCAACCTGATCCGCCGCCTCAACGATGCGCTGGGACTGACATCGATCGTGGTGACCTACGACGTGTCGGAATCGCTGAAGGTCGCCGACTATGTCTACTTCATCCACGACGGCGTGGTGGTGGCCGAAGGCAATGCCGCCGAAATGGCTGATTCGAGCGACCCCTTCGTCCACCAGTTCGTTCACGCCAAGCCGGACGGACCGGTTGCCTTCCAGTATCCGAGCCGACCCTATGCGGAAGAGCTGGAAATCCCGCCGGCAGGCTCCCAGCCCATCTGACGGCGTGCAGGGGGCCATTTTTCATGGCGCTAGATTCAGGCGTGAACCACGACAATCGGGGGCGGCGGGCGAACTGCGTTTGCACAACGACCAGGGCGCGGTTTTCTGCCTGCTTCTGCCTTGATCCGGCGCACGGGCATCGGCCTGCCTACTCCTCCAGCAGCGTCACCGTGGTTGCGGCCGTCTTCATGTCGATGTCGAACCGCACTACGCAGTATTCGTTCAGTTCGTCGATTGGCGTGGGGTCGTCCGCGCAGCTGCAGCCGGCGATGATCCCCGTATAGAAAATCCCCGCCTTCACCCGGAGCAGACCGGCGTCTTCGGTGGCGCTAAGAAGCATCGCCTGGAAAGGCCGCTCCGTGACGTGGCTGCTGTGGGTCAGTCCCTGCTGCAGGGGGAGTTCGGTGGCATCCATCTGCGCAATTTCCTGGCGGATGACGTCCTTGAATTCGGGCGTTCCCCAGGCGTTCAGTGATGTGGGCAATCGGATCATGGCTGTCGTCTCTCGTGTGGGCGGTCACGCTATCGGCCTGCCTGCCGCCCGGTCAAGCAGGTTTGGTGGGCGCTGCGACGGCCTCGCTCCAGTAGTTGAGGGTCAGCGGCCGCGGCCCGGGCAGGTATCGCGTCTGCAGTGCGTCGCAGCGGAATCCGGCCACCTCCAGCAGCGCCGGAATGTCGTGGTCGAGATGGTAGCCGCCAGCGATCTTCTGCCAGCGCGGCGTCAGCCTGGCCTGTCAGCGCCGCACGCTTTCGTCGGGCGCGCGACCGTGTTTGCAGAATAGCAGCCTGCCACCCGTATCCGCCAGACCGGTACGACCGCGCACCCGCTGGACATTGATGCCCCCCGGATCGTTGCCGAGAAAGAAGCCGCGCACTTCGCCTGCAAAGGCGAGGTGGGCTACATACCCATGGTCGGCCATTTGGCTGAAGCAGGGGTTGTCATCCACGATGACTTTCGCGAAGGCAAGGTTGCCCCCGCCACGCAGAACCGCGAATTCATCCGTGCGTGCGAAGCACGGCGGCCCAGGGGACGCCGTATTGCGCATGTACGCATTGATTCGGCGGGCTGCCAGGCAGACCTCTTCAACCACTGCGAAGACCACGGACAAAGCTTCGCCATCGGCGCGCGCCTGGATGCCCCAACCCGTGCGGCCATTGCTGCGATCCCCGAATCCGCCTGGAAGCCCTGCGCGGACAGCATGGTGGCTGAGACCGCGCACAGCATGAATGGCCCCCGCAAAGCGTTCCGCCTGATCGTCGTCAAGCGGGCGCAGCAGGCTGAACTGCTTGAGGCCGGGGTCGAAGACGACGCGCCCCGTTACCACGTCATCGCCAGCAACCGGCGCGAGTCAACCGAAGCGACGTTGATCTGGTATCGCCAGCGCGGCGACGTGTCGGAGAACGGCATCAAGGAACGCAAACTCGGCTTTGGCATGCAGTGCATGCCGTGCGGCCAGTTTGCGGCGAATGCGTACAACCTGTTTGTACTGTTCCGGCAGTACGCGCTGATCGCTGCGCCGACCACCCACCAGCGCATCATCGATCTCGACGAGGTCATGCAGCCGATAGATGCTGCCCGGTGGCCCATCGCAATGTGGATCTTGCGCAGCATCCGGCTGGCGGTGAGCCAGGACACGGCAATCTGTTTGGAAAGACGCGCGGCAGAGATTCCCCCCTTGTCCGAGGCAATCAGGTAGATTGCGCAGAACCCCTTGGTAAGGGGGGCACGTCGGTGGAATGAAACAGCGTACCTGCCGTGAGCGGGGCCTGGCAATGGCACTGCGAGCATTTGCAGGAATGGCGTGTGCTGATGGCACAGCCATGATCACGCCCGCAATGCGGGCAAGGAAAAACTGAAAATGGTTCAGCGGTATAAATTTTTTATTGATTACTTGGCCCCGGGGGAATCAGGCCTCACAGAACTGTTCGACTTTCCGGCGATATTGCCACCGGTGGCATTTTGGCGGCGTTGTCTCCCCTGTTTTCGCTCTATCTTCAGGCATCTGTTTGCGGAGTGGGTCGGGTAATAGCGACTCAATTCGCTCGAAGTTCCCCTCATGATACGCTGGCCCTACTTCCAGCGGGCTTGAAAAATCTTCACATCACATCAAAATAAAGCCAGTAATTGAGGCTTAATCCTGCTATGGCAACCAAGCGAGAAAGCAGTACCCTACTGGAACCGACTGCGACAAGAGTGAAGCCGCCCCCTCTGTACAAGGTGCTGCTGCTGAACGACGACTACACCCCGATGGAATTCGTGGTGCATGTCCTGAAGAAGTTTTTTGGTATCGGCCAGGAACAGGCAACACAAATAATGCTCAAAGTCCATACTGAAGGCGTAGGAGTGTGCGGGGTTTTTACGAAGGATATTGCGCATACCAAGGTTGAGCAGGTTGTGGATTTTGCGCGGCAGCATCAGCATCCGCTGCAATGTACGATGGAGGAAAGTTAGATGATTGCCCAGGAACTCGAAGTCACACTGCATATGGCCTTCATGGATGCCCGGCAGAAACGCCACGAATTCATTTCGGTGGAGCACCTGCTGATGGCGATGCTGGACAATCCGTCCGGGGTGGAGGTGTTGCGCGCCTGTGGCGCCAATATCGAGGCCATGCGCGAACAGCTTGGCGCCTTTATCGAGGAACACACCCCCAAGGTGGTGGGCGAGGGCGAGGTCGATACCCAGCCCACGCTCGGTTTCCAGCGCGTGATCCAGCGCGCCATTCTGCATGTGCAGTCGTCCGGCAAGAAGGAAGTGACCGGCGCCAACGTGCTGGTGGCGGTGTTCGGCGAGAAGGATTCGCACGCGGTGTATTTCCTGACCCAGCAGGGGGTGACGCGGCTCGATATCGTCAACTTCATCTCCCACGGTATCACCAAGACCCCGCAGGGCGAACCGTTGCCGCGCTCGGATGAGCCTTCCGAAACCAGTTCCGAAGCGCCTGCCGCTTCGCCGCTAGACAGCTTTGCGCAGAACCTGAACACGCAGGCGCTGGCCGGCAGGATCGACCCGTTGATCGGACGCGACCAGGAGCTCGTGCGCGTGATCCAGACCCTGTGCCGCCGACGCAAGAACAATCCCCTGCTGGTGGGCGAGGCCGGCGTGGGCAAGACCGCCATTGCCGAAGGCCTGGCGCGCCGTATCGTTGAAGGCTCGGTGCCCGACATCCTGGCGCAAAGCACGGTGTATGCGCTGGACATGGGCGCCCTGCTTGCCGGCACCAAATACCGCGGCGATTTCGAGCAGCGCCTGAAGGGCGTGTTGAAGCAGTTGACCGAAAATCCCAAAGCAATCCTGTTCATCGACGAAATCCACACCTTGGTCGGCGCCGGGGCGGCATCCGGCGGCACGCTCGACGCATCCAACCTGCTGAAGCCGGCGCTGTCGTCGGGCAACCTGCGCTGCATTGGTGCGACCACGTACACCGAATATCGCGGCATTTTCGAGAAAGATCACGCTTTATCGCGGCGTTTCCAGAAAATCGATGTGCCCGAGCCCTCGGTCGACGAAACCGTGGCAATCCTGCGCGGCCTGAAATCGCGTTTCGAAGATCACCATGGCGTCAAATACACGGCGGCCGCGCTGACCACGGCGGCGCAGCTATCGGCACGCTATATCAACGACCGCCATCTGCCGGACAAGGCGATCGACGTGATCGACGAGGCGGGCGCGGCGCAGCGCATCCTGCCGAAATCCAGGCAGAAGCGGACGATTACCCCGCGCGAGATCGAGGACATCATCGCCAGGATTGCGCGCATCCCGCCGAAGACCGTGTCGTCCGACGACAAGAGCTCGCTGAAGACGCTGGACCGCGACCTGAAGGCGGTGGTGTTCGGCCAGGATGCGGCCATCGATGCGCTGGCCACCGCGATCAAGATGTCGCGCAGCGGCCTTGGCAATCCCCAGAAACCGATCGGTAACTTCCTGTTCTCCGGCCCCACCGGGGTCGGCAAGACCGAGGTTGCCCGCCAGCTGGCCTATGTGCTGGGGGTCGAGCTGATCCGCTTCGACATGTCGGAATACATGGAGCGCCATGCGGTGTCGCGGCTGATCGGCGCGCCGCCCGGCTATGTCGGATTCGATCAGGGCGGACTGTTAACGGAATCTGTCAACAAGCATCCGTATGCCATTGTTTTGCTTGATGAGATTGAGAAGGCCCATCCGGATATTTTCAATGTTCTGTTACAGGTGATGGACCACGGCACGCTGACCGATGCGAACGGGCGCAAGGCCGACTTCCGCAACGTGGTGCTCATCATGACGACCAATGCGGGTGCGGAAATGCTCAACAAGGCGAACATCGGCTTTTCCAACGCGCGCGAAAGCGGCGATGAAATGGGCGAAATCAAACGCATGTTCACCCCGGAATTCCGTAACCGACTGGACGCGATCATTCCCTTTGCGTCGCTTTCCGAGCCGGTCATCCTGCAGGTGGTGGACAAATTCCTGATGCAGCTGGAAGACCAGTTGCACGAGAAGAAGGTCGAGGCGGTATTTACCGACGCACTGAAGGCCCACCTCGCCAAGCATGGTTTCGACCCGCTGATGGGTGCGCGGCCGATGGCGCGTCTGATCCAGGACACCATCCGCAAGGCACTGGCCGACGAGCTGCTGTTCGGCAAGCTGGCGCATGGCGGGCGGGTGACCATCGATATCGACGCCAGCGACAAGGTTTGCCTGGGATTCGAGGAGGCGGTTCCAGCGTAAAGCCGTAAAGATTTTGTATGCGTGGCCGTAAAACGAGTACGGCGACAGGTACGTATTCAGCCGTTACTGAGGATGTTTCCGGCTTCATGCCCATGTAAGCCAGGAAACACGCGGAATACAGCGCCTGTTGCACATTCGTCAAGATGGAAGGAACACATGAACCCCAACCACGCATCGCGTATCACCATTGTGGCGCTGATCAGCCTGTTGCCAGTCTGCGCGCTTTCGGCCGAAACGGGGCACGATCAGGCCGCCTCTGAAAACCCTGCTGCTTCTGGCGAGGATCTGGCGGCGATAGCCGAGCGCATCCGCCAGACGGGGGAGCAGATGCGCGAGGATATCAAGAATGCGCGCGCGCGCCTGGAAGCCAACAAGGCCATTCAGGAAGCGGAGCGCAAGCGGGAAGCGGAGCGGGCGCGTCAGCAGGCCATGAAGGACGCGGCTGAGGAGGCCGCGAACAAGGAACTCAAGCTGCGTCAGGCCAGAGCCGCCGCCCAGGCACAGGCCAGCCGGGAGGCCGCACAGCGGGCTGAACATGAACGCCAGGCGGCCCTGGCAGCGCAGCGCGTCCGGGATGAACAGGCGGGCCGGGAGAGAGCGGCCAAGGCGCTGATGGAAGCCCGAAAATCATCCGATATAAAAGCTTTTGCCGGCGAGAGTAAAAAGGAAAGGGCGGCCCGCGCGTTGCTGGAAGCTCGTCAATCGGCTGGTCCGAAAGCGATGGCTGACTGAGGTCTTTGCGTTGCTTGCGCCATCAGGACGCGAACAAAATAAAAGCGGCGCCGGAAGACGCCGCGAAAAAACCCGGTGTGGCAGGAGGAGGAGCGCCTGGGGATTGCCCCCAATACCGGGAAATATGCACACACTGTATAGGCCAAAATAACGACTTGTGTCAGTACTGCACTCAGCCTTGAGTGATGAAAGGGCTTTGTGGAATTGTATTCGGCAGTTTTATCCTGTTCCTGAGGAGCGGCCGGGAAGGCCTGTTCCGGATGGCGTGGCGCATAAATAACGGTGAAAGAGACTAAAATGAATGCGAACCATTCGAGATCGAGTGGCTCAGAATATGAGCGGTAAGACCATTGCTACCTGCGACGGCCTGTCGTCATATCCGGCACTTAAGGAGATCATGATGAATACACGACTTAATGAAGTTATTGTACATATCGATGAAATTCTTGACGAAGACACTTTACGCCGTCTCGAAGACGGGGTTCGCCAGGATGCGGGGGTGGTTTCCGTGGGTCACAACCCGGAAAAGCCCCACATCCTCATGGTGGTCTACGATTCGGATTCCACTCATGCGTCCAGCCTGCTCCACAGCTTCAAGGAACGCGGCCTGCATGCACAAGTCGTCGGCCTGTGATGATTTGCCGCTGCTGATGATGCGTAAATCGATCGTGATACTGCTGGCGGGCCTGTTTGCCAGTCACGCACTGGCCTTGAACGATGCCGTGTCGGTCAAGCTCGAAGCGCAGAACAACTCGGGTCAAAACGGCATCGCAAGCCTGACCCCGGAAGGGGATACCACCCGTGTTGCGATCGAGATCCCCACCATGCCTGCCGGCGCTTCCCAACCCGCATACGTCTACCTTGGGCGCTGCGGCAAGCTGAGCAAGGCGCCGAAGTGGCGCCTGGAAGATATCAGGGACGGACGCTCCGTCACCGTGGTTCCCGTACCGCTGGATGTTATCCTGAAAGACAAGTCGGCGATCAACGTCCACAAGAGCGCGGCCGAAATGCAGATTCACGTCTCCTGCGGAAACATCGTCGGGGCGATCCAGCACTAATCGCAGCGCGGAGCGGGCGGCTTCCAGGACCGCGTTTACCCGCCCACGGCCAACTGGTTGATCACGTTGTCCACGGCGAACAGGCACCAGGCGTTCTGTTCGGCCCGCTCTTTCTCGGCCTGGGTGGCGACCAGTCCATCCAGGGTGACCACGTAATTGCGGGTGTGGACGCGGATCTGCCCGGGATCGGGAATCAGCGGGTCCATCTCCAGCACCAGCGAGAGGGCATCGCTGACCTCGTCGTCGTTGTCCTGTTCCGGCGGCCGCACTTCCAATGCGTTCACCACGTCGCGGCAGCCCGGCGTCCACCACGCCAGCACCCCCGCCATACGCTTGTGGGAAAGGCTGATGACCCAGCCGTCCAGCGTCCCAACGCCGTCCTTTACCGAAACCAGGATGTCGCCGCTGGCATCCTCCCCGCCGGCTTCCTGCAGGATGAGCGTCTCGCCCTTCCTGATCACGCGCAGCGTACAGTTCTTCAGTTCGCGCACATCCAGCAACAATGTCGTGAGGGCGTCCAGAATCGCGCCGTCGCCCCTGGGCTCCGGCGGCGCCACGTGCAGCCGGTCGACTACCCCGCGCACCGATGGCGTCGCCCCCGCGAGTTCGAGGGCGAGCTTTTTTGCGGCGACGCTCTCGACATCGCCTTCCAGGACCACGACGCCGTCCTCGGTCAGGTCGATCTGAACGGGCCAGCGATGCAGGTTGATGCGCGGCTCGCGCTCGAACGCCGCCCGCAGTGTTTTGAGAATGGGATTTCCATTTTGCATGTCAAGGCACCTCTCCGTTCAACATAGCATATGGGTCGCATGCCCTGCCGGCCCTTCAGGCTTCCCGCCTCGCAGCCGTATGCCGGGCAAAATGGCCGCGTGCAGCCGGGCCGTCATATTTCTTTCCTAGACTGTCAGGTCTAGTGTCACGAACCAGAAATAAAAATGAGGACGACGACATAAACGACAAAACCCGAGCCGCTGTACCGCTCGAAGACAGGGAACTGGCGCACATGCATGCCTGGTGGCAGGCCTGCAACTACCTGGCGGCAGGCGTGATTTATCTGCAGGACAATCCGCTGCTGCGCCAGCCCCTCAAGCCCGAGCACATCAAGCGGCGTCTCCTCGGCCACTGGGGGGCCAGTCCGGCGCTGTCCTTCGCCTACGTCCATCTCAACCGGATGATCGTCAAGCACGACCTCGACGCCATCTTTATCGCCGGCCCCGGCCATGGCGCGCCGGGCGTGCTGGCCCCGTGCTATCTGGAAGGCACCTATTCGGAGGTCTATCCGAACAAGAGTGAAGACGAGGAAGGTATGCAGCGCTTCTTCAAGACCTTCTCTTTCCCCGGCGGCGTCGGTTCCCACTGCACGCCCGAGACTCCGGGCTCCATCCACGAGGGCGGCGAGCTGGGCTATTCGATCTCGCACGCTTTCGGCGCCGCCTTCGACAACCCGGACCTGCTGGTCGCGGTGATGGTGGGCGACGGCGAGGCGGAGACCGGGCCGCTCGCCGCCGCCTGGCACTCGAACAAGTTCCTGAACCCGATCAGGGACGGCGCGGTATTGCCCATCCTCAACCTCAATGGCTACAAGATCGACAACCCGACGGTGCTCGCCCGCATCCCCCACGATGAGCTGAAGAGCCTGTTCGAGGGCTACGGCTGGTCGCCCCGCTTCGTCGAGGGCGACGACCCGATGAACATGCACCAGGCCATGGCCGTCACGCTGGAGAACTGCGTGCTGGAGATTCGCGAAATCCAGCGCCAGGCACGTGAATCGGGCGAGCCATTCCGGCCGCACTGGCCGATGATCGTGCTGCGCACGCCCAAGGGCTGGACCGGACCGAAGGAGGTCGACGGCCACAAGGTGGAAGGCTCCTGGCGCGCCCACCAGGTTCCGCTGGCAGGGGTGCGAGAGAACCCGGAGCATCTGCGGCAACTGGAGGAATGGCTGCGCAGCTACCAGCCGGAGGCGCTGTTCGACGAGCGCGGCCGCCTGATCCCCGAACTCAGGGCCTTGGCCCCGACCGGCACCCGACGCATGAGCGCCAACCCCCACGCCAACGGCGGCCTGTTGTGCCGCGCGCTGCGCCTGCCGGACTTTCGCGACTATGCCACCGCGGTGGCGGGGCCGGGCGAAACGCGGGTGGGCAACACTCGTCCATTGGGCGAATTCCTGCGCGACATCCTGCGCCGCAATCCGGACAACTTCCGCATCTTCGGCCCCGACGAAACCCGCTCGAACCGCCTGAACGCGGTATTCGAGGCGAGCAAGAAGACCTGGCTGGCCGCAATGCTGCCCGAGGATGCCGACGGTGGTGAACTCGCGCCCGACGGGCGGGTCATGGAACTGCTCTCCGAGCACACCCTGGAAGGCTGGCTGGAAGGCTACCTGCTCACCGGACGACACGGCCTCTTCGCCACCTATGAAGCCTTCGTTCACATCATCGATTCCATGTTCAACCAGCATGCCAAGTGGCTGGACATCGCCGAGGACATTGCCTGGCGTGCGCCGGTGGCCAGCCTCAATCTGCTCATCAGTTCAACCGTCTGGCGTCAGGACCACAACGGCTTCACCCACCAGGACCCGGGCTTCCTCGACGTGGTGGTGAACAAGAGCCCCAGCATCACCCGCATCTACCTGCCGCCCGACGCCAACTGTCTGCTTTCGGTAACCGACCACTGTCTGAGATCCACCGACGACGTCAACGTCATCGTGGCGGACAAGCAGGCGCACCTGCAATACCTGGACATGGATGCCGCCATCCGCCACTGCACCAAGGGCATCGGCATCTGGGACTGGGCCAGCAACGACGCCGGCGCGGAACCCGACGTGGTGATGGCCGCCTGCGGCGACGTCCCGACCCAGGAAGCCCTGGCGGCGGTATGCCTGCTGCGCGCGCATTTCCCGGCGCTGAAAATCCGCTTCATCAACGTGGTGGACCTTTATCGCGTGACGCCGGCGAGCGAGCATCCGCACGGCTTGAACGACCGCGACTTCGACAGCCTCTTCACCCAGGACAAGCCCATCATCTTCAACTTCCACGGCTATCCCTGGCTCATCCACCGCCTCGCCTACCGACGCACCAATCATCGCAATCTGCACGTGCGCGGCTACAAGGAGAAGGACAGCATCAACACGCCGCTGGAACTGGCCATCCAGAACGAGATCGACCGCTTCTCACTGGCCATCGATGTCATCAATCGGGTGCACGGGTTGCTGGTGACCGGGGCACACGCCAAGGGAACGCTCCGGGACATGCAGATCGAATGCATCAATTACGCCCATGAATTCGGTGTGGACCAGCCCGACGCTGCCGCGTGGACCTGGCCGCAGTGCAAGCCTTGATGCGGTGCGCCGGTTGATCGGGGAGTCGTCCGCGGCCCGATCAAAAACTGCAGCAACAGCCCGCCAGATTGAACTTGGAAAATACCGTCTATAAATGAATTTGCATCGCCTGCCCGATACGGTGGTCTGGCGAACGTCTTCCGCAACGCTGCCGCATGTACGGGCAGCGTCGCTTACCCAACAGCAAAGGAGATTCAGATGAATAAGCCAATCAACACCTTGGCCGTTCTGTCCATGCTTGCCGGCGTACTGGCAGGGATGCCAGGGGCGGCTACAGCCGAAGAGAACACCATGCCACGTGCGGGAATGATGCAGGACGCGAAAGAGGGCGTCATGGGCTGCCCCGGCTACGGAACGATGGGCGGCACGGGCTATGGAATGGGGATGGGAGCGATGGGCGGCATGGGCCCCGGGATGGGCATGATGGGCGGATTCGGCCCTGGGATGGGCGGTGGCATGGGCGGATTCGGCCCGGGCATGATGGGCATGGGGCCGATGGCCATGCTCGATCTGAGCGATGCGCAGACCGCCCAGGTGCAGAAGATCCAGGCCGAGTTTATGAAGGCGCAGCGTCCGCTCATGCGCCGGATATGGGACGAAAAGAAACAGCTTTGGAATCTGACGAAGACGGAGAAACCCGACCCGGCGGCGGTCGGCAAGGCCTACGGCAGGCTCGCGGACCTGCAGCGCCAGGCGCTAGAAGCCCACATCGACGCGGAAAACAAGATGGCTGCCGTGCTGACCAAGGAGCAGCAGTCGCAAATGCGCCGCGGCTTCGGCCGCAGCATGTGGGGTAACTGACCCGCGTAAGGAGCGAGCGACATGATGGGCGGCTACGGCATGACAGGCGGCTTCGGATTCGGCTGGATATTCATGATCCTGTGGGGGATGCTCATCATCGTTGGCATTGCCGTGCTGGTGAAATGGATGAGCGCACCCTCCGCCGCGGACGGGCGCAGCGGCGGCGCGGGCAAGGCGCTGAACATCCTCAGGGAACGCTATGCGCGGGGCGAGATCGACGAACAGGAATTCCAGAAGAAGAAGCACGATCTGATCCAGTAGCCGTGTATTCCGGCATCTGTTAGCCGCCGGGAAAGAAAGGAACAGCCATGAATCGGAAGCGTGGGTTCTGGATCGCCCTGTGGCTGACACTTGTCGTCGTGACAGGATGGCTGGCATGGGCTCACGGCCCGATGGGCACGGGCTGGCATGGCTGGAGCCACATGGGCGCCTGGAAAATGGATCGCGGCGACGACCCGCATGCGTGGTATGGCATGGGGCGCGGGATGATGGGATTCGGGGTGTGGGGGCATGGCGGGGATTACGCCATGATGCGCCGGCTGCTAACCGACCTCACGCCGGAGCAGATCGAAAAAATCGACCCGCTGCAGGCTGAGCTGACCCGGCGCAATCTCGACTTGATGCAGCAGCGCCGGGCGGCGCAGGCTCGCCTGAACCAGCTTTACGCCAGTGAAGAACGGGACTGGGACGCGATTCGCGCTGCCCCGCGGACCGTGTTCGATCTGCAGCGCCGGCAAATGGCCCATGCCTGGCGCAACCACGGGCGGCTGTGGCGCCATAACCGGCAACGCGCCCTGTCATGAAGATCGGGAAGATGCGCCATGGCCATTGATCCCGTCTGCGGCATGAAGGTGGCCGAGGATGCGCCCCTGCAGCACCGTTTCGAGGACGTCACCTATCGGTTCTGCAGCGAGCATTGCCTGCACATGTTCCGCGACCACCCGCATCGGTATCTGAAGCCGGACTCGGCAGCGCCCCCCGCACCGGCCCTGGCTGCCAAGGGGATCTACACCTGCCCCATGCATCCGGAAATCCGACAGCAGGGACCGGGCGCCTGCCCCAAATGCGGCATGGCGCTGGAGCCGGTCAACCCGCCCGCAGCGGTGCCGAAAACCGAATACACCTGCCCGATGCACCCGGAAGTGGTGCAGGATCACCCCGGCGCCTGTCCCAAGTGCGGCATGGCGCTGGAGCCCCGCACCGTCGCGGCGGAAGAGGACAATGCCGAGTTAGACGACATGAGCCGGCGCTTCCGGGTCAGCGTCGTGCTCGCCCTCCCGATCCTGTTTAGCGCCATGGGCGCCGAGTTCTGGCCCGAAGCCGTCGGTGAAATCATTGCGCCGCGGTCGCGGCAATGGCTCGAACTTCTGCTGGCTACCCCGGTTGTGCTGTGGGGCGGTTGGCCTTTCTTTGTAAGGGGTTGGCGTTCGTTGCTCACGCGCAATCTCAACATGTTCACCCTCATCGCGCTTGGCGTGGGGGTGGCCTGGGGCTACAGTATGGTCGCCGTTTTGGCGCCTGGAATCTTTCCGCGCCCAGTGTTCCACATGGGCGTGGTGCCGGTCTATTTCGAGGCCGCGGCGGTGATCACCGCACTGGTGCTGCTGGGACAGGTGCTGGAGCTGCGCGCCCGCAGCCAGACCAACGCCGCCATCAAGCTGCTGCTGGGCCTGGCGCCGAAGACGGCGCGCATCGTGCGCGACGACGACAGTGAAGCGGACATCCCGCTGGAGCAGGTTCAGCCCGGCGACCGCCTGCGCGTCCGCCCCGGCGAGAAGGTCCCGGTGGACGGCACGGTCACCGACGGCGTCAGCTATGTCGACGAATCCATGGTCACCGGCGAACCGGTACCGGTGGAAAAGCGCGCCGGCACCAAGCTCATCGGCGCCACGGTGAACGGCACCGGCAGCCTGCTGATGACGGCGGAGAAGGTCGGTAGCGAAACCCTGCTGGCGCAGATCGTCCAGATGGTGGCAGAGGCGCAGCGCTCGCGCGCCCCGATCCAGAAGCTGGCGGACGTGGTCGCGGGCTATTTCGTCCCGGCGGTGGTGCTCATCGCCGTGGCGACGTTCGTGGTGTGGTACCTGCTGGGGCCGGAGCCGCGACTGGCGCATGCGGTAATCAATGCCGTCGCGGTGCTGATCATCGCCTGTCCCTGCGCCCTCGGGCTCGCCACGCCGGTTTCGATCATGGTGGGCACTGGACGTGGCGCCATGATGGGGGTGCTGTTCAGGAACGCCGAGGCGCTGGAGGTGATGCGCAAGGTGGACACCCTGGTGGTGGACAAGACCGGCACTCTCACCGAAGGACATCCAGAGCTGGTGAGCGTCACCCCGGCCGTGGGCTTCGATGAAACAGAGATCGTGCGACTCGCCGCCGGCATCGAGCAGGCCAGCGAGCATCCCCTGGCTGCTGCCATCGTTCGCGGCGCGAAAAAACGCGCGGTCGAACGGGTATCTGTGGCGGATTTCCAGTCGATCACCGGCAAAGGCGTCACCGGCACGGTGGGCGGGCGCCGGATCGCCCTCGGCAATCTCGCGTTGCTGCAGGACCTCGGCATCGACGCGGGCGAGCTGCCGGCGCAGGCTGATGCCCTGCGCGGCGAGGGCCAGACGGTGATGTTCCTCGGCGTCGACGGCCGCGCCGCCGGCCTCATCGGCGTGGCCGACCCGATCAAGCCGACCACGCTGGAGGCGATCCGTGCGCTGCATGAAGAGGGCATCCGCATCGTCATGCTCACCGGCGACAGCCGCGTGACCGCCGAGGCGGTGGCCGCCAGACTGGGCATCGATCAGGTGCAGGCGGAAGTCCTGCCAGACCAGAAAGCCAGTGTAGTCAAACAGCTGCAGGCCGAAGGCCGTATCGTCGCCATGGCGGGCGACGGTATCAACGATGCCCCCGCCCTGGCCCAGGCCCAGGTCGGAATCGCCATGGGCACCGGCACCGACATCGCCATGGAAAGCGCCGGCGTGACCCTGGTCAAGGGCGACCTGCGCGGCATCGTGCGCGCCCGCAAGCTCTCGCAAGCCACCCTGCGTAACATCCGGCAAAACCTGTTCTTCGCCTTCATCTACAACTCGCTCGGGATTCCGCTCGCCGCCGGGGTGCTGTATCCATTCTTCGGCCTGCTGCTCTCGCCCATGATCGCCGCGGCGGCCATGAGCTTCAGTTCGGTGTCGGTGATCACCAATGCGCTGCGCCTGCGGCACATCAGCCTCTGAGTCCCCTTAAATATTATTAAGTATCAACAAGAAACGAACTCTTGTTGATACTCTACCCGAATTCCATGTCGGGCCGATTTTCGGCAGGTTCAGGCCACAGGGGGAGGCAAGGATGGACCCGCCCGCTTCGGAAATCTGAGTCACCGAAATGCGGCGCCCGCCCCGGCAGGCGGCCGCGTTTCATACCGAGGGCTGTAATCGTGCCTATATTTCAGGGGAACGCGCGATTGCCGCAAACGCGGCATGGTCGCCAACCCATCTCAAGGAGGCAACATGTTCAAGCGAATTCTGGTAGCGGTGGACGCCAGTCAAACCGGCGAACTGGCGCTGCAGACGGCAATCGGGCTTGCCGCGGAAATGCAGGCCCGGCTGCGGATCGTGCACGCGGTCGATATGACGAACGTCAACATGATCCCTGAGTTTCCCACGCAGCCCGAGACGTCCAAGGTGGCTGAAGAAATCCTCAAGGATGGGCAGGAAATTCTGCGCGGCGCGGAAGCGACCGCTGCGGCCGCAGGGCTTGCGGTCGAAACGAATCTCGTCAGGATCGACACCCAGAATCAGCACAACATTTCCGAGACCATCGCCAACGATGCGGAAGCCTGGCCGGCCGACCTCATCGTGATCGGCACGCACGGCCGGCGCGGGCTGCGCCGCCTGTTCCTCGGCAGTGTTGCCGAGGGCGTCGCGCGCGTGGCGACCACACCTGTCCTGCTGATTCGCGAAAAATGAGCGCAGCGATTTGGTGGCGGTTTTTTTGACAAAGCCACGGCAGGAACCAGAAAAAAGTAGACAGCTGTATGGCGTGGAGCAGGCGGTTTGAAGTTGCGGAGGCGGCGTCCTTGTCGTGAGTGCCGGTGCCGCGTCACCCCAGCATTCGGCCCGAGGCCGGTGCACACTCGATACCGGCGGCGATTGCATTGGCGGATAATCCGGCCTCGCCCACTCAACAGAAGCAAAGCCGAATGCAAAGAGACGCCAAAGAAAAACCCCAGTATGCCGTCGTGGCGGCGGTGCAGTTGCCGGGCGTGAGCGACGTCGAGTTCGAGGCGTCGCTCGCCGAGCTGCGCGAGCTCGCAAAGACGCTGGGGTTCACCGTCACCCGCACTTTCACGCAAAAACGCTCCGGCTTCGACGCGACGGCGTATCTGGGCGTCGGCAAGCGGCAGGAGATACGCCACTTCGTTCACGGCGGGAGCGGCGACGAGATCGAGCCCGAGCGCGCGCCACAGAACCCTTTGTATCGATTGCCGCTTGCCGAGACGGCGAATGATGAGGCCATGGTCTCGCCCGACCCGATCGACATCGTCTTCGTCGACCACGAGATTTCGCCATCGCAGGCACGCCACCTCGAAAACGAGGTCGGCTGCCAGGTGATGGATCGCACCATGGTCATCCTCGAAATCTTCCACCGCAACGCACGCTCTCCCGCTGCGCGCGCGCAGGTGGAGATCGCGCGCCTGGCCTACCTGGCGCCGCGCCTGCGCGAGGCGGCGAAACTCGCGGGGCCGCAGGGGCGGCAGCGCAGCGGCGTCGGCGGACGCGGCGCCGGCGAATCGCACACCGAACTCGACAAGCGCAAGATCCGCGACCGCATCGCCGAACTGCAGAAGGAGATTGCTGCGATGGACGTCGAGCGCAAGACGCAACGCGCACGGCGGCAAGCGCACCAGGGACTCGCCAGCGTGGCGCTGGTCGGCTACACCAACGCGGGCAAATCCACCCTGATGCGCGCACTCACGGGAAGCGCGGTGCTGGTCGCCAACAAACTGTTCGCGACGCTCGACACCACCGTGCGCAGCCTGCATCCCGAGAGCATCCCACGCGTACTGGTCAGTGACACGGTCGGCTTCATCAAGAATCTGCCCCACGGGCTGGTCGCGTCGTTCAAATCAACGCTGGAAGAGGCGCTTGATGCGTCGCTGCTGCTCCATGTCATCGATGCCAGCGATCCCGGCTTCGAGCGGCAGATCGAAACCACCGAAGAAGTCCTGAAGGAGATCGGTGCGCAGGACGTGCCGCGTTTGCGCGTTTTCAACAAGATCGACCACACCGGTGACGCCGCGGTGCAGGTCGAACGCGAAGCCGCGTTGCGCGCCGGCTATCCCGATTGCATCGTGATGAGCGCGCGCCGCCCCGCTGACGTTGCGAAACTGCACCGGGCGATCGTTGCATTTTTCCAGCAGAATCTCGTCGAGGCCGAGCTTTTTCTGCCCTGGTCGGCGCAGCAGCTGCGCGGGGAAATATTCGCGCGCTGCGAGGTGCTGGAGGAGCGCGCCGACGAAGAGGGTGCGTTCTTCCACGTCCGCAGCGAGCAGGGGGCTCTGGACAGCCTGCGCGAGCAATTCGACCAGAACGACCGGCCATGAACCGCCGCTGGGAAAGCCGCCAAACCAAATTTTGGGGGCATCGAGTTCCTGTCCACAACAGACTTAAGCCAAGGAGGCGACATTACAACGTCATGCTCGTGATGCTGGCGGTGCACAGGCCTGGCCGGCTCTTTGTGGACGGATGGTTTGCACACCACTGCAAGGCGTGTCCCTCATGAGCCCGAGTGGCAAGTTCGCGCTCATTCTCATGCCGGAATAACGAGGCTGTATAAAAAGCCCCTAAAAATAATCATTCCCGCATCTTGCCCCAGCCTCCCGCCTGCATCAACATCGCTGCATTGATTTTGTGATGGCACAGACCGCATGGCGCGCTACAAGCATATCGACACCAGCCCCCGTTTCCTTGCCGTCGACCTGCAACGGCAACTGCTTCCCGGTACTTTCGAGCACGCGCTCAATCACCTCATCGACCACGAGCTGGACCTGTCCAGCTTCGATGCCCGCTTCAACAACGACGCGACCGGTGCGGCGGCTTATCCGCCTGCCATGCTGCTCAAGGTCGTGCTGTTTGCCTACAGCCAGGGCATTATTTCCAGTCGCAACATTGAAGCAGTCTGCCGTGACCACGTCACCTTCATCGCCCTGTCAGGCGACACCCAGCCCCACTTCACCACGATTGCCGGATTTGTCTCGAAGCTTGCCGACGACATCGCCCGCGTCTTCACCCAAATCCTCTACCTGTGCGACCGGCAGGGTTTGATCGGACGCGAGATGTTTGCCATCGACGGCGTCAAGCTGCCCAGCAACGCCAGCAAACAGAAGAGCGGCACCCGTGCCGACTTCGAGCACCAGGCCACCAAGCTCGAAGCCGCTGCCCGCGTCATGCTCGAACGGCATCGGGAAGAGGACAGCAAACCGGTCGAGGCCGACCTCAGACAGAAAGAAGTCCAGCGCATCAGCCGCCTGCAAACCGATGCCGCCCAACTGCGTCAATGGCTCACCGCTCATCCCGATGATCGCAAGGGCAGCAAAGGCACGATACGGAAGAGCAACCGCACCGACAACGAATCCGCCAAGATGGCGACCAGCAAAGGCGTCATCCAGGGTTATACGGGTGTGGCCGCCGTCGATGCCCGTCACCAGATCATCGTGGACGCGCAGGCCCACGGTACCGGCAGCGAACAGGAACTGCTGGTACCGGTGGTCAAAGCCATCCAGGTCGCATTGAATGATGCTCCACTCATCACCCCGGCCAGCCTCATCACAGCGGACGCGGGTTACCACTCAGAAGCCAACCTTAAGCAACTTACTGAACTGGAAGTGGACGCCTTGATTGCCGACAACGGTATGCGGCAACGCGATCCACGCTTCAAGGATCAGGACAAACACAAGCAGGCCCCCGATCCTCTGCACGACAAATCCGGCCAGAAGAAAGAGAAGAAGCCGACTGCTGTTTATCGCCCCGCAGACTTTCGCTATGACATGGACGCGCAGACCTGCGTTTGCCCTGCGGGCAAGACACTCTACGGCAACGGCAGCCATTGCATCATCAATGGTTTCGTTGCCGTCAAATTTCAGGGCGCGCAGCAGGACTGCGTACCGTGCGCACAACGGGATAAGTGTCTACGCACGCCGACCAGGACCAAGACCCGGCAAGTGAGTTTCTTTCAGGGCAAGGCTGACGGCACGGAGTCCTTCACCGACAAGATGAAAGTCCGTATCGATTGCCCGGAAGGACAGGCGCGATACGGACGACGCTTCGCCACGGTGGAACCGGTGTTCGGCAACTTGCGGCACAACAAACAGCTCAACCGCTTCACCTTGCGGGGGCAGAAGAAAGTGGATGCGCAGTGGAAGCTCTACTGCCTGGTGCACAACATCGAGAAGCTGGCGCATCACGGGTATGCGCAGTAGGGACGGGGCGGGCAGCCCGCACTACGTCAATCAGATGCTGCCATGACTGATCGGAACATCCCACCGAATCGGTTCGGTAAGTTGCAAATCATGAATTGAAAACGGCGTGGAAATTCCACGCCGTTTTTTACGTCGCCAATTTGGCTGAAAAGGGGTTTTTCTACAGCGTCAACGCATGGGGGAGGGTGGTTTTTACCTGCTTTCATGATGCTTATACTAAAGTCCAAGTGGATGGCTTGCCGCCGCAAAAAAGGCTCAGAGGCATGCCGGAAAATGCCGATGGCTTGGCTGACGGGGTCGGCTTGCCGGATCGACAAACCAGATTGTCATAACAGGAGAAACTTATGACACGCCTTGCCATAACGACACTGATGCTTGCCTTGCTGGTTCCGCCTGCCTACGCCATGGACGGAATGATTGCCGTGCCGAGCATGCACACCGCCAAATCCTCGATGGACAGGCTGGAGGCGATCGCCAAGGCGCGCGATCTGAAAGTTTTTGCGCGTATCGATCACGCAGCGGGTGCGCGAAGTATCGGCCAGGCGTTGCGGCCAACCGAACTGCTTATTTTCGGGCATCCCAAAGGCGGCACCCCCTTGCTGCAATGCAGCCAAAGCTACGGCATCGAACTGCCAATGAGGGTGCTGGCCTGGGAAGACATCCAAGGCAAACGCTGGCTTGGCTACAAGGATCCGGCCGCTTATGCAATGAAGCCGGCGGATCCCGATTGTGAAGCGGCGCTCAAGCGCCTGAGCGGCACACTGGACACCCTGGTCAGGGAAGCCGCGAGCCCATAGTGGGCGCTGCGGTAGAGGCCTGCCTGGCAGCAAAGGGTCAGGATGCGCGGCGCGTCGTATTCGAACAGGCCTTTGGACAGGGTTCATGCTTGTCCAGGTGAGGGATCGTGGCCTTGCGTTTGACATTGTGAACCAACTGGTCCATAAATAGGATCATGAAGCCATCACTCGGTCGACCGCTTGAATTCGATCCTGACGCCGCACTCGATGCAGCGATGCAGGTTTTCTGGCGCAAGGGTTATGAAAACACCTCGATGCAGGATCTGCTCGACACCATGCAGATCTCCAAAAGCAGCCTGTACCAGGCGTTTGGCGGCAAGCAGGCCCTGTTCGAGCGCAGCATGGCGCGTTACGGCGACGAGATGATCGGGGCCTTGCGCGCTGCACTGCAGGCCTCGCCCAGCGGCTTGGGTTTTATCCGGCAGTTTCTGGAAAGCGTGCTGGATGAGGCGCGCGGGGTGAGCGAGGCGCGCGGATGCCTGGTCCTGAATACGGCCAATGAATTCGCCCGCCGCAATCCGCGCATCGCCGAGGCGGTGTCGCAGGGCCTGGACCGCTTTCACGGCGTGTTGCTGGCTGCGGTTGAACGCGCCCAGCAAGAGAGCGAGATCCCGCCGGGGCGCAATGCGGCCATGCTGGCCAGTTATCTGGTCAGCAGCATGAGCGGTCTGAAGACCATGAGCAAAGCCGGGGCAGGGGAGGACACCTTGCGCGGCATCATCGAGCTGACCTTGAAGGCATTGCAGTAAGGATTCGTACTTTTTTTGCAACCAATAATGGACCGAACGGTCCACTAATTAAGGAATCGCCATGCAAGCGGAATACAAGCTCACCCTCCCACCCCTCACCGAAGCCAATGCCGACACCCTCGCCGCCGGGCGGATGCGCGCTGCGCAGGCCGGCTTCGGCTTCGTGCCCAGCATGTATGGCGTGATGGCCAACTCGCCCGGCCTGCTCGATACCTATGTACACGGTTACGAGCGATTTCGGACCTTGTCCGGCTTCACCCCGGCCGAGCAGGAGGTGGTGCTGCTGGCGGTCAGCCGCGAAAACGGCTGCACCTACTGCGTCGCCGCGCACAGTTTCATCGCCGACAAGATGTCCGGGGTTCCTGCAGCCGTCACCGACGCCATTCGCGATGGCCGGCCGATCCCGGATGCCAGGCTGGCCGCCCTGCATGATTTCACCCGCACCATGGTGGTAAAGCGCGGACTGCCCGACAAGGCGGACGTGAGCGCCTTTCTCGCCGCGGGTTACAGCGAACGCCAAATCCTGGAAGTCGTGCTGGCGATTGCAGTGAAAACCCTGAGCAATTACGCCAACCACATGTTTCACACCCCGGTCGACGACATGTTCGCCGGCCGCGCATGGACGGACTGACCGCTGGCCTGTGACGAACGCGCAATTCACGGCTGGGCGCGTAAGAAAATCAGCCGATTTTTTAGGAGAACAGCATGAACTTCGACAAAGAACTCGACGCGCGCGGCCTCAACTGTCCGCTGCCCATCCTGCGCACCAAAAAATCGCTGGGCGAACTGCAAAGCGGCCAGATATTGAAGGTGAGCTCAACCGACCCGGGCTCGGTAAAGGACATGCAGGCCTTTGCCAAGCAGACCGGCAACGAACTCCTGTCCACCGCCGAAAGCGGCGGTGAGTTCATCTTCCTGATGCGCAAGCACTGAGCCGTTTTCAACCAGAAAAAGGAGAAATCTCATGGAAACCAAAAAAATGGCGCTCATCGCCACCAAGGGCACGCTGGACTGGGCCTATCCGCCCTTCATCCTGGCGTCCACCGCAGCCGCACTGGGCTACGAGGTGCAGATATTCTTCACCTTCTATGGCCTGCAACTGCTGAAAAGAAACTTGTCAGGACTCAAGGTCAGCCCGCTCGGCAACCCCGGCATGCCCATGAAAATGCCGTTCGGCCCCAAATGGTTCAAAGAAATCAGCTGGAACATCCCGAATGTGGTGCAGTCCTTGGTGCCGGGGTACGAAAACCTCGCTACCTCGTTGATGAAGCAGACGATCAGCAACACCGGCGTTGCTTCGATTCCGGACTTGCGAGAACTCTGCCAGGAAGCCGACGTCAAGATGATTGCCTGCCAGATGACCGTCGAATTATTCGGCTTTGAGCAGTCCGACTTCATCGACAACATCGAATACGGCGGCGCAGCGACCTTCTTTGAATTCGCGGGCGAAACGGATATTTGCCTGTTTATCTGAGTCCAGCCCGCGAGGGCAGAGATCATCAGCCAGGCCTGAGTTCATCTGACCCAGCGCGTGCTAGATTTAACATAATATACATTATGTGCATATTATCGGGTCTTGATAAAGCCCCAAAGGGGCGTTCGCGCTGCTCAAGTAGACTCGTCTGGCCACATCCCTGACCCTACTAGGCCTCCATCAAACCTAAATTCTTTCAATTTGTCAATATCTCCGCGTACATACGAACTCGAAATCAAATCGTTCGGCAAGCTCCACAGGCTTTACTGGAGATCGCCAGTACAGCGGTCAAGCGACAGCAAGCACCAAATGTCCAAGGGGTTCAGCGGCAGGCTTCACCTTGATTTCAATGTCATAGCCCAACCGATTCAAGCAGTCCATTAACTTGCGTTCGGACAGATTTGAAAAGTCGCCACGCAGCATGCCGGACACTTTCGGCTGTGTGATGCCCATGCGACGAGCCGCCTCATCTTGTGTGAGCCCGAGTTTGTGCACAGCTTTGGTGATCTCAATCACCAAACCGGATTTGATTTTGAGTTTGTCGGCGTTGGGTAGACCTAGATCGGCAAAGACATTCCCCGAGCCCATTTCGACCTCAATTCCATCAATGATTCGTTTTGCCATTTCGTAACTCCTTCGCAAGCACCTCGGCTACCTTTAGCCTGGCGCGGATGATGTCCATGTCCTCTTTCGGTGTGGCGATCCCGCTCTTGCTCTTCTTCTGGAAGCAATGCAGGACAAACACTGCCTCCTCGAACTTCACGGTATAGACAGCGCGGTACGTGCCGCCGATGTCGTTTTCGACCACTTCCAGGACGCCGGCCCCGCCGAATCCCTTCATCACCTTCGCCGCGTCGTGCTGGTCACCGCGCTGCGCGAAGTCAAGGGCGTGACCGAAGAATTTCCGCACATCGGCAGGAAGGGCCATCAAGTCTTTTTTGCACCCCCCGACCCAGACGAGCGATTTGTCTTGTGCTGCCATGGACGCATTATACCTGTAATGGAATAAAAGGTAAGCGCCCATCTGGCGCCACCCAAACCGTCTCGCACAGGTGGCGGGTTTGGGAGCCGGTTTTCACCTAAAAATACTTCTTGTAAAACTGCCACTGAACCCGTGTAGCCACAGTAAAAACCAGCGCCAGCGGTGCAATGACCCAGAACGGACTCATTGCGACCGGCAGGCAGAGATACAGCGTGACCCCGGATGCAAAAAACATCAGCTTCGCGAGGCGTCCAATTTTGTGAAGGTCCGCCGATTCGCGTCCTGCGCACGCGCGGCGGATATAACGCTCGGTCAGGCCGTCTACACCAGCCAAGACATACAACAGGAAAAACAAAGGGATCGCAGCCAGCACGAAGCCAATCCTGATCCCGTACACCTGAATCACGTTCATAGCCAGGTAGATTTCCCGCGCATTGCGCGCAACGAACTGGCTGAGGTACATCCGGTCAACCTCGTTGACCGGATACCCGTAGAAATAGGCATAGGTGGCTTCATGGAGTGATGTCGCCTTGAAAAAAAGCCAGTAAGTCCACTGTTGGGTCTGCTCGGTAAGTGTGGAAAGGCCGGCGGCGTGGCTTCCTGGCCGTACAAGCTCTTTGACGCGTGCGGTTTCCGACTGGAACAAAGCGTCGGCAGCTTGCACAGGATCCAGCCATTGATATTTGGCAAACAGGAAAGCCGCGGTGAGGGCGATCAGCCCAAGCATGACATATAGCAAGAGCGCCCCAAAAAGCCATTTCAATGGCCACAGAAAGGCGACTGCCACATTGCTGTCATAGAGACCGGAATTCCTAGAAGCCACTGCCCTTCCCTTCAACGACCAGATTTTCCGTCTCGGTGCCGTGCGTGTCGTATTTCTGACGCATGCTCGCGGCAATATCTTCCAACGATGCAGGAATGGGGTGCGCTTCGTCGGGGTCGAACAGAGGAAGTCTGATTTTGTAGAGCTGGCCGCCTTCGATAAGCGCAAAAGCCTGCCCCTTGGGCAACTGCACCAGATCAGCAGGCGACAACATGGGGGCTTCCTGGGTGCTGATCCGATCTTCGTTCCGTGTGGTGAAAGACAACACCTCACGATCATCTGAACTGTCCGTGGCAGCACTGGCCTGAATCGAGGTGACCAGTTGCACATCAGGGAGCTGGTCGGTGAGAATTTCGGCGGTTTCCTTGTTCTTGACCCTTAGCATGACCAGGGTATTGAGGTTGCCGCCAATCTGGGATGCCTTCGCCTTGTTACCAATGCGGGCCTCCACGTCGGCCCAGGTCTGGGTATAGACCGCAACTTGGAATCCCGCACCACCGGCCTTGTTCAGCAGCGGGATGAATTCGTCGCCGATCAACTCGTTGAACTCGTCTGCATGGATGGACAGTTTGCGCTTGGGGATGGCCGTGGACAGCCCGTAGCCTTGCTCGAACTTGTAGGTCTGGCCGGCGATCGAGGTTAGGTCGGCGAACATGGCGTTGCCCACTGCGCCAGCCACTTCGTAATCAGAGAGCGAATCGAGCCCGACGTAGACCACCGCGCCGCGTTCGATGACGCTCATCCAGTCGAAGATCGGCCTTGGATCAGTCGGGTCGTCGTACTGAGGAGACAGTATCTGCGCGGTTTTGCCGGTGGTAAGTTTTTCCAGCAAGGGATAGAGACTGGACACCAGTTTCTCGAAATAGCTGCGGTCGTTCGACAGGATGGATGCCAGGCCGTCCGCTATCGGATCATGCAGATTATTCTCGCGGACGAACAGCAGGATTTTCATGGCATCCATCGTCCGCCCCGATTTCATTGCCTGCTGAATCTGGGTCTTATCCATCTCGATGGCATCAACCGCCTCATTCCAGCCGGGCTGTTCCCGGTCAAGCCAGAAGCGTAAGTATTCCAGCGCCAAGGCATCGATATTGACCGCATCCTCATAAATCATGCGGTAATCCGGACGGTAACCGAGGGTGGTGCGCGCGCGTGCGATCACGTTCACGAAGCGCCAGACAAATTCCTTGAACGCGGCAGACTGTCCTTCGCACGGGAGCTGGCCAGCGATACGGGTGCTGACCTCGGTGGTTCGGGCAAAATTTCCAATCGGGTTATAACGTGCAGACTGGTCGGGGTAGCCCAAGTGAAACATGAAGAACTCGCGCCCGGCCATGGCCGCCTCGATGTAGCAGCGGGTCATCAGACCGGCATCGCCCTTGGGGTCGAATACGATCACCACGTCGCCTCGCCGAATGTCCTGTGTGATGAGCACCTCGGCGAGGCGTGATTTGCCGACCCGTGTGGTGCCCAGCACAACCATGTGACCGGGCCGCTCGACCAGATCCATGCTGATTTCCGTTTCGTCCGGCTCCAGGCCGTGAATGATCGGATCGCCGCCGACAGGCGGCAATGGCGTAACCGGATTCCACCAGGCTTCCTTCCTGGTCTGTCGCGCCATCCAGCCCGAGGCGCCGCCGCGCCCTTCGTGGCGGAATTCGAAGCGACGCGCCCAGGTATACAGGCCGGATTGAGTGATGTAGCGACGGTTCTTGGGATCACGCGCCAGCGCCAGGCGCTGGGTATGGCGTTGATCCCACTTGAACCCAAGGCCGAGGAAAAGGCGGCTTTTCGATACGGGAATTTCGCTGGTAGGAATGACGTACTTAGGCAGCCTAGTAAGGTTGCGCTGAAATCGGGATACCCGAATACCCTGTCTCAGTCGCACGCCGGCATGCAGGACCATGCCGGCAGCGGCTGTCACGATCAGCTCCTTTGGCAGGAAAAACCACTCGTGCGCGCTCATCAGGAGAATGGCACCGGACAATGAGGCAAAGACCGGCACGTATTCGACCGCGGGCCTGAATAGATTTTCGATGGGATAGCTCATGTCAGACGTGTTCGATGGGTTTGTCGAACCTGACAATGCAGGGATTATTAGGCGGAAGTGGATTCACGAATCGAACAGGATCCAGTATGACCACGCCAGAGATCAGTTTCTTGCCCTCGCCATCGGCGCCGATCACCATGTAACGCTGGATGTTGCTCTTCTTCTCTCCGGTAACCAGATTCCAGCCAGCATTGGTAACTTGGCGCTGGATGCCGGTCCCCAGCTTGCTCCCCGCTCGATCCGATGGCGTGCCATCGCCCTCCTCCCCGAACAGTTCGGCGAACTTGCGAAAGATCACCGGGGAAACCAGCATCATTCCTTCGTCAACGAAGTGAATCATGGCGTCCGCGCGGTTGTATGGCATGCTGCCTTCCGAGAGCCCTTCCTGAACCCAGCGCATGAACCGCATGGCTGCACCAGAGGGTTCCTTCTTTTTCGAGCCAGGCTTGGGCCTGGCCGCTGTCTGCCCTGCAGGTGCAACCGGCTTCAATGCTGCTGCAGTAGGAGGCTTGGGTTTTGGTGAATGTTTGATCGCGGCGTCATCTTCATCGAGAAAGCCTGCGTCCTCAGCCGCGCCCCCAGGTTCAGATAGAGCGGCCGCTCTGGGCTGTGCCGGCGGGCGAATGGGAGGGAGAGCCGTGCTGGCTCGCTTCGGCTGGTCTTCGGAGTTCGGTGAGGGGGTAGTATCTGGCTGCGGTATGACGAGCGACAGCTGGTTGGCCGGATCCTCTAATGGGTTGGTGGCTGGCTCAACGCCAGAATCACTCATGGAACCAATAGTTAGCTCGGGTTCCGAATCGAGCGGTTGGATATATGAGGCATCCTGTTTTCCGGCAATGATCTTGCCTCTCATGATTTCCGGGTAAAGAACCGGGGACTGGAACAGTTTGTCGAGCGAGAAGCACAGCACGGTCAGCTTTTGTTCCCACCCTTCATCGAGACTGACCATGACCTGCCACACAGCACGGTTCTCACTGGTGGGGATCAAGGCGCCGTACTCTTGCCAGGTATCGAAAAGGCGATCGTTCTTATCCTTGCCAGGTATGCCCTCCCCGCTTTCGCGTTCAGTCAGGAACTGGCGTACCTCGTCGGCCAGCCGCTTGGACACGAACCAGATTTTTCCATCGTAAACCCAGCCATGGGAGCCCGCCCTATTCAGGCTCAGTCGCCCTTCTTCCAGCATCAGGCGCAAGGCTTGCATCAGGCGTTCGATTAGTGGCACCGACCGGGCGGAAGCAAAGCGGGTGCGCGGTCCCTGCATCAGGTTGTTCTTGACCGACTCGGAGTCGGCGCGTGTGACGATTTCTCGCAGCACCCCCTTGTCTTGGTCGTCCCCCGAAAGGTAGCTCGTCAAATCGCCCATGAGCTGTACGTCATCGGCAAGCCAAGCGAGAACATGGGAAGGAACGAGCCGCTGGAACAGCACGATGGGCAGTTTCTTGTGCAGGTCGTAATCCCGCGTGATCTCGAAATTCAACGTGTAATGCGTCAACCCCTGATCCAGCATCGAGCCCGCAAGAGGCTGCCACTTGCCACAGGGTTTTCTCGATCGGAGAACTTGGACGTTGATATCGGCCATAGGCCTTCCAATGTCATGCAGTAACGCGGCAAGGAACACCGCGTAAGTCCAGCGGTGCTTGCGAGCCGGGATTTCCTCGGGGGCTGCTCCGACCGGAAGCAGATAGCCCTGCCGGAAGCGTAGCGCGTGTGCTGCCGACTCCATCATATGGGTCATGAGGCCACCGGGCTGCGCGTGATGGTGCGATTCCGAGGCTGGTAGCAGTTGAGTCCATTCCGCAGCCCGCTCGATGACGGGCATGCAGTCTTGGTTGAACAGGGTGTAGTCGAAGCCCATGCGGTCACGACATCCGTCGACCAGGGCTTGAAGGTTGAGTTGATCCAGGACGGCTTTGCCAGGGAGAACCTTAATATGGTTGGCTGCCCTTGAATCGCTACCGGATGGAGTTGAATGGTCGGACGCCGCGTGGTCGGTGTGGCGGGCAATCCGCCAAACGACCCATACGCCGCCTACTCCCAAGGCTCCAGCGGCAATGAGCAGCCAATCACCGGACATCAGCGGTGTGGGAGCTGTTCGATGAGCCATGAGGCAATTACGGGTGAAGACGGGAAAGTCCCTTCCCATTTCCAGCAATTGGGCGATAAGTCCCCGCCGATGAAATCACTGAGGGATAGTGAGAGCGGATCCCAGCGCTCCGCGGTTTCGGGATGGCGGACACGCCAAGTAAGGAATTCAAGATGAGATAGCGCGTGGGCTACTTCGTCGTCTGTAGTCCCATGCTCCAGTTCGGAGATGCAATGAAGCACCTCATGGGCTGGGGATTCCTCTTCGTCTTCAAAATAGCATCGATCGATCCCGTCATAACGGGCAAGCCATGCAAACACAACGACCGTCCAGTGGGACAGTTCGATTTGTTCGAATCGTGCCGCAATGTGTGCGAAGAGCGTGACAGGATGATCCTGATTGTTGGGTTCTTCTATGGAAGACACGGGCACTCTTTGCACGAGTAGTGAAATGCCCGTGATGCTATGGACTCGGCCTTGGCTATGCAGCAGTTAATTCAAACAAAGTTTTTTTGATTGATTGCTGAAGTGTTTTTTGTTTTGTGGTAAGCCTTCTTAAGGCGGAGGCGCTTGAAATGTAGAAGACATGGCCTTACAGCATGTGTCGAATTTTGTAGTGTTTTATGGTCTCAAATCGACCCGGGCCGTTCGGCCTTCGGTGCCATCAAGGTCAGTAATTTGTGGTGGAGCCGCCGTTCGCCAGTTTGCCGTGGACTTCTGCTCCTCGGCCGAAGCAGTCGCTGGAGATTTGGGCCGACTATTTCCGCTATGGGCTTCTGACCGGTCATTCGCAAATCAGTAACGCCGAGTGTCCACTTCAGATTTCCGCGAATGCGTACTTCCGACCCGAAGCGGCTGGTCACGGCGTACTCATCGACCGTCCGTTGATGTAATGAAACCAGCCATCTGACAATCCGCGCCACTTAACTCCACTTCCGGCGACTGCTAAAAATGGGGGATTACCACTTGACCTACGGCTTCTGGAAGAACCTTATCGCCCCATGAAACCCCAGAAGTGCGTTAAGACTGTATTAAGTTTTGAAGTTCAGAGTACATGAACAGTCAGCGTCGACTGGACTCGATCGAAAGGAAGAATCATGAAGCCAAGCATTATTGCCGTGGTGCTGAGCGTCGCAGCAACCATGATGAGCATGCCTTCGCATGCAGACGATCCTCGCAAGGATGCAGGAGACAGTCATCGGATCAATTCAGGCATGCAAGCTGTCTCCAATGACTCAACGATCGGGCAGCCGGGCTATGGCTGGCACTACTTTGTCGATGCACGCAAAGGCAGGGCAGTCGCGATCAGCCCTAGCAGCCTGTCGGACTTGAACCCCCAATTCGTCTTCCAATCCGCGATAATCCCGCTATCGAATCCGAGCCCCTCCATCGCATGAGCCGCTTCCGCCCGATCGACCGCAAGACTGCCTACCTGCTGCCGCCCTCGGTCGAAGACTGGCTTCCCCAAGACCACCTGGCGCGTTTCATCGTCGAAGCCATCGAACAACTCGACCTCACCGAACTGACCCGCGTCTATGCCGGGCGCGGCAGCGCCGCCTACCACCCTGAAGTCCTGCTCAGCCTGCTGGTTTACGGCTACGCCACCGCCACCTTCTCCAGCCGCCGCATCGAACGCGCCACCTACGATTCCGTCGCCTTCCGCTACCTCGCCGCAGGCAGCCACCCCGATCACGACACGCTCGCCAGCTTCCGCCGCCGCTTTCTTGAAGAACTCGCCGGCGTGTTCCTGCAAGTGCTCGAACTGGCGAGCGAGATGAAGCTCCTGAAGCTGGGGACAGTCAGCCTCGACGGCACCAAGGTTCACGCCAACGCCTCCCGCCACAGTGCGCTCTCGCACGGCCACATCGTCAAGCTCGAAACCCAACTCAAGGCCGAAGTACAAGACCTGCTGGCGACAGCCGAAGCCGCTGACCAGGCCGACATCCCGGATGGCGTGAATCTGCCCGCAGAAATCAAACGCCGTGAAGACCGGCTGGCCGTCATGGCCGCCGCCAAAGCCAAGATCGAAGCGCGTGCCCGAGCCCGCTTCGAAGCGGAACAAGCGGCTTATGAAACGAAGCTCGCCCAGCGAGCCGCACGCGCAGCGGAATCAGGCAAGAAGCCCAGCGGCAAGCCGCCCCAGCCGCCGACGCCGGAACCCCGTCCGGAAGACCAGATCAATCTCACCGACGAGGAATCCCGCATCATGAAGATTGCCGGCGGCGGCTTTGAGCAGTGCTACAACGCTCAGGCGGCGGTCGATGCGCCGACGATGCTGGTAGTGGCGGCATCACTCACGAATGCGGGCAACGACAAACAGCAGGTTCAGCCGATGCTGGACAAGCTCGGTGCGCTACCCGCCAGCCTGGGCACAGTCGATGCCCTGCTGGCTGACACGGGCTATTGCAGCGCGAACAACATCACCGCTTGCGAAGAAGCTGGAGTTGAACCTTACATTGCCGTCGCCCGCGAAGATCACCATCCCGGCTGGCGCGAGCGTTTCACCGAGCCGCCGCAGTTGGAAGCGGACGCCACGCCGATGCAAAAGATGGCGCATAAACTCAAGACCAAACTGGGGCGGATGCTGTATGCGCTGAGGAAGCAGAGCGTGGAACCGGTGTTTGGCATCATCAAATCGGTGATGGGGTTCAGGCAGTTCTTGCTGCGTGGTTTGGAGAAGGCGAAGGGCGAGTGGACGCTGGTATGTCTGGCGTGGAATTTGAAACGCATGGCCGTGTTGCGCCAGAAATCCGTCCCAAGCGCCTGAAAAGAGCAGAAACCCGTTCAAATTTGATACCGATGCGGCGATGAACGACTAAAAATGCCTAAATATTGTGCAAATACCGTCCCGGCGGGGAAATTGCTGCCGTGCGGGGCTCCAAGTCCGACAGGCTGCTAGTGGAGACTATTTCTACGGTCACGGGAAAGCTCCCTCCCTGGTGTTCAAGGCAACCGGCGCCGACTAGCCTTTCCATCGAGAGGACATGCCTTGGCAATCCGGGGCACGCCTCTAATGCCAAAAGTTGACCGCTTGGGGCGGACCTTCTTAATTGTTACCGCTTCTGGCCTATTGTGTGAGTTCGACGTGGTGCCCGTAAGCAGACAGAAGCGCTAACGTACTGAAGAGGAGCTTTCCATGAAACACCAGCACCGCAAATCGTTTGTCATACATCCCTCCCTGCGCCGTGGCTTGCTGGCCCTGTCACTGGGCCTGACCGCCCTGCCCGCATTGGCCGATGACGATTGCGATGCGCCGGTAGAGCGCTGGCAGTCACGCGAGGCTGTGCGGCAGATGGCAGCCCAACAGGGCTGGCAAATCCAGCGGCTGAAAATCGACGACGGCTGCTACGAAATTCGCGGCACAGACTCACAGGGCCGCATCTTCAAGGCCAAAATCGATCCGGAAACCCTGAAGGTATTGAAGATGAAGCAAGGGGACCGCCAGCGTTCCCGAGAGCGCGACCGTGAGCACGCCGCGTCGCAACCAGACGGCGCCGCCGCACCATCGTCCCCATTCACCCCTGGCACCGCACCGCGCGGCCAGATCGATTAATCCCCCACTGGAGTATCACCATGTCCAAACTACTTTTGACCACTTTGGCCGCCGCCTGCGCGCTGGCCATTCCCGCCCTGGCGCACAGCCGCCAGCTCACGCTGACCGCCCAGTTCAAGAATTACGGCGGCGACGGCGCCTACCTGGCCGCGTACCTGACCGACGCCAAGGGCGCCTATGTGCGTACGCTGTGGGTGGCCGGCGGCAAGGCCAAGTACTACAAACACCTGTCGAACTGGAATCGGCTGTCCGCCGGTGACGCCAAGCGTTTGAATGGCGTGACCGGCGCCAGTGTGGGCGCGGGGCGCACGCTCAAGGTCACGGCCGACCTGGCAGATGCACTGATTGACGCAGGCTACGAAATCCGCATCGACGCGGCCGTGGAAGACATGCGCGACAGCCCGTCGGAAGTGCGCGTGCCGCTGTCCACCGGCAACGCCGGCAAGCCGCAGGCCGGCAAGCAGTACATCCAGGCGCTGACCTTCCAACTGCGGTAAAGGACGCGCACATGGGATGGAAGTCAATCCACCGCTGGCTGGGCCTGACGATAGGCACCCTGGCCGTGGTGCTGGGCATTACCGGCGCCATCTTGGCGTTCGATCCGGTGCAACAGGCGTGGCAGGCACCCGCCGCGCCGGACGACCTGTCGGTGGCCACGCTGGTGGAGCGCGTGACACGCACCGTCCCGGGCGCTGAGGAAATCCGCCACCTGCCCTCGGGCGCCATCGTGGTGTTCGGCTTTGTCGGCGACCAGGCGCAGGCGTCCTACGTGGACCCGGCCGATGGTCGCGTGCTGGGCGCTTGGCAGCCTTCGGCGCTGCCGCGCTGGGTGAAGAACCTGCACCGCTCGCTGCTCCTGGGCGACGCCGGGCGTTGGGGTGCGGCGGGCATTGCGCTGGCCATAGGGGTGTTGTGCGTCTCGGCCCTCGTACTGCTGCTGCGCCGCATGGGCGGCTGGCGGCGGCTGGCGGCAAGGGTGCGTGGCTCGCTGGCGCAGCGCATCCACGTGGTCACGGGCCGGGTGGTGCTGGCGGTGCTGTGCCTGACGTCGCTCACGGCGCTGACCATGAGCGCCTCGACCCTGGGACTGGTGGCGCTGGACGCCGGGACCGAGCCCGACGTGGTCTCCGTGGCCACCGGCCAGACGGCTCTGCCCGTGGGGCAGCTTTCCATGCTGCAAAACCTCTCCGTGCAGGACTTGCGCAAGCTGAATTTCCCCTACGCTGCCGATCCTGAAGACACCTGGAAGGTGGCCACCAGTCAGGGCGAAGGCTGGATCGACCGCTACTCAGGGAAAACACTGGCCTGGCAGGACGTCACCCTGGCGCAGCGCATCTACGACTGGGCTCTGGTGCTGCACACGGGTGAAGGAGCTTGGCCCTGGGCCGTGGTGCTCGCGCTCGTGGGCGCCAGCGTGCTGTTGTTCTGGCTGTCGGGCGTCTACATCTGGTGGCAGGCACGCCGCCAGGCGCCGCACATCACGGGCAACAACCCGCTGGCACAGGCCGACGTGCTCATCTTCGTTGCCAGCGAAGGTGGCAGCACGTGGGGCTTTGCCCAAGCGTTGCACGATGCGCTGGGCCACAACGGTCACCGCGTGTACACCGGCGCACTGGAGCTTTTCCAGACCACGGCCGCCACGCGGCAGGTGTTTGTGCTCGCCGCAACCTATGGCGAGGGCCAGGCCCCGGCCCACGCCAGCCACGCCCTGGAGCGCATGGCAAAGCTCAGCACCAACACCGTGCCGGTGACGGTACTGGGCTTTGGCGACCGACAGTTCCCGGCGTTCTGCGCCTTTGCCGAGGCGCTGGAGAAAACCCTGCGTGCACAGGGCTGGCCCGCGCTTCTGCCGCTGGAATGCATCCACCAGCAATCAAGCCAGCAGTTCGCTCGCTGGGGCCAGGCCCTGGCGCAGGCGCTCGGCGAACCCCTGGTGCTGGAGCATGTGCCGCGCATGCCGCCCACCACTGCGCTCACGCTCATGACGCGCCAGGACTACCCGGGGGGCGTCGGCGAGCCCACGGTGATCCTGCGCTTTGCGTGGCCTGCACAAGCTTGGCTGGAACGCCTGCGCGGGCACGGTCTGGCGCACTTTGCGGCGGGCGACCTCGTGGGCATCGTGCCACCGGGCTCGGCCGTGCCGCGCTACTATTCCCTGGCATCGGGCCGGGAGGACGGGTTTTTGGAAATCTGCGTGCGCCAGATGCCCGGCGGCCTGTGCTCAACGCACCTGCATGGCCTGAAGCCGGGCGACCATATCGCCGCCTTCATCCGATCCAACCCCGGCTTTGCGCTGCCGCGCACGCGGCGGCCCGTGTTGCTGATCGGGGCGGGCACGGGGGTGGCGCCCTTGGCAGGCTTCATCCGCCGCAACGACCGGCACACCCCTATGCACCTGTACTTTGGTGGGCGCAACCCTGAGCGGGATTTTTACTTCGGCCCCGAGATCCAGCACTGGCTCGGCGAAGGACGCCTGGCCAGTGTGCAGACGGTGTTCTCGCGCATACCGGAGGGGGGTGGCTATGTGCAGGATGTTTTGCGCCGCGACGCCGAGCGCCTGCGCGACTTGGTGGCCCAAGGCGCCATCGTGCGTGTCTGCGGCAGCCGCGCTATGGCGCGCGACGTGGCCGAGACGTTGGACGCCGTGCTGGCGCCGCTGCAGTTGAGCATATCGCAGCTCAAAGCGAAGGAACGCTATGCCGAAGACGTCTTCTGAACCTGCTGTGGTCTGCAAGCGGACCACCCTGCACGGCCCGACCATGGGCACGCGCTGGTCCGCCAGTGTGGATGCCGACGCCAGCCTGGACTTGGCGGCCCTGCGTCGGGACCTCGCCGCCGCAGTGCAGCAGGTGGACGAGCAGATGTCTCCCTGGAAGCCTGATAGCGACCTCATGCGCCTGAACCGTGCGCGCGTGGACGCCTGGGTCGAACTGCCCACCGAAATGCTGGAGGTGCTGGCCTGCGCGCTCGATATCCACCGCCTCAGTGCCGGCGCATTTGATCCAGGCGTCGGCGCGCTGGTCGATGCCTGGGGCTTTGGTGCGGTGCGCGATGCGCCCGACGCTGGGGCGATCCGCACCGCACGCCAACTCGCGCCGCACCCTACGCACGAGTGCTTGGAGTTCGACCGCCCCGCAGGCCGCGCCCGCAAGCGCGCCCCCTTGCAGCTCGACCTGTGCGGCATTGCCAAGGGCTACGCGGTAGACCGCATGGCCGCCGTGTTGCAGCAGCACGGGGTGCAGCATGCGCTGGTGGCGCTTGATGGTGAGCTGCGCGCAGTGGGCAGCCAGGCCAGCGGTGCGCCCTGGGCCGTGGCGCTGGAGCAACCCGAGGTTGGGCGTCGCGCGGTGCACGGAGTCATCGAACTGCAGGACCTGGCCGTGGCCACATCAGGCGACTACCGGCGCTATCTACAGGTGGGTGATGCGCGCCTCGCACACACCATGGACGCGCGCCGCGCTGCGCCCGTGAACAATGCCGTCGCATCGGTCACGGTGCTGGCGCGCACCTGCATGCACGCGGACGCCTGGGCCACCGCATTGCTGGTGGCCGGCCCTGGAGAAGGCTTGGGCCTGGCACAGCGCATGGGGCTGGAAGCACTGTTTCTGCTGCGCCGTCTCGAAGGGCTGGTGGAAATGGGGCTGGGGCGGTTCGGCGCCTCCACCGTGCCGGGAGGCATTAGAGGCTTCGCTGAATAAGTACCCTCGAAACATTCGGCGTTCCAAACGTTGCTGCCGTTGACTTGACTCCATAGGCCCGGCCGCACATTGAATAGCTGATCACTCTGGCCGCCAGCAAGCACCTGCTCGGCGGCTACCCCCTGGGCCACGTCATCTGGGCTCTGATGAACATCGCCGCGTTCTACATAGCGTTCTTGCGCTTCGGCTTCAGGCACGCAAAGCCCATCCATTGAGCCGTTCGCCACTCCGGCAGCATGCCGGCGTGGCGCCTTGTTCCGCGTTTTTCTCTCTCCCCGTGCAACTGAACAATCAAAGACCTCGGTTCATCAAGATGTCCAATCTGGTTGATCTTTGGGCGAGGACCATGCCACGTCGAGATCACCTATCTTTCCCTACCTTAACAACAAGGAACAGACTGATGTGTCCCCTGTTATTCCCGTCACGGTTTGGACGGTTCGGGGCATTGAGGGGGAGGGGCATCAAAACCGCTTTCCGCGCTGCCTGATTGCGCGCACGACAGCACCTCTAGCAACCTGTGCAGTTCATTCCGGTGCGACTGCGCGACACGTTCAACCAGCGCTTCTCCCGCCGGCAGCAAATGGATTTCCACTACACGCCGGTCGAGGCGTCCGGGCCTGCGCGTGACCCACTGCAACTTCGCGCAGCGATCGATCAGCGAAACTACCCCATGGTGCTTTGCCTGCAGGCGCTCCGCCAACTCACCGATGCTTGCCCAGTCCCGCCCCTGGAATCCTCGCACATGCAGCAGCAGCTGATATTGCAGGGGGGTGAGCCCCTGCCGTCGGCAGATTTCCTCGCTGGCCCGCAGGAAATGCCGCAGGCTATAGCGGAAGTTCGACAGGCGCTCATAATCCGGTTTGCCGAGAGGGGCAGGTGAATTCTTGCTTGACGTCGTAGATTCCATGGCCTAGGTTTATATCACGTTGTGATATGTTTAAGTATGTCCAACTATCCTATCTTCCTTGGAGGCTAATCATGAAACTGAGCACACTTTTCCACTTGCCATTTTCCAACGACCAAGGCTGGCCCGAGATCGAGCGTCTGCATCCACGGCTAGTGAAGTTGTTCGCACTCGTCGCACTCCCCTTGTCGCTGCTGCCGCCGATCATGCTGTACTACGCGGGCAGCGTGCAGCCCGAAATTTTCCCCCCCCAATTGGCCGGCAAGGACTGGGGGGCAATCGCGGTCGTTTTCTTCGTCGCCGAAATGGCCACGCTGGCCTTCATGGGCTGGTTCATCCGCCAAGTGGCGGACGGCAACGGCCTGCGCATTGACTACCACGATGCCTATGTGATCGCTGCGATCGCGCCAATTCCGATGTGGCTGTCCGCGTTAGGGTTGCTCATGCCGAGCTTGGGCTTCAGCGTCGTGCTTGCCCTCGTCGGGCTTGGCCTTTCCTGCAGCCTTGTCTACCACGGTATCGAGGGACTGACACACTCGCGCGAAGATGTTTCGGCGGCGGGGATCGTGCAGACTGTAATCGGGGCCGGGCTCGTTGCGTGGGCGTTACTGCTGATGCTGCTGCTTCTGCTTTAGTTTGCCCGAGGCGCCCGAATTCATTCGGGCGTCAGCTGCAGGGCGCGGATCGCGGCGTCTGCAGCATAAAGCCGGCAACAGAATAAATAACAGGGTGCACAGTTTCCAGATGACTGCTTGGAGGCGTAAGTCGCCTGTGGGATTGTGGAATCCAACGACTTCTACGGGTCAAAAGGGTGAGTAGCGGTTTTCGATATGCGGCCGCTCGGATTCGTCGGCCCAACTTTTCCGCCAGAAGTGAACGAACGGCTGCAATACGAAGTGCTGCTGCCGTTCATGCTCCATATCATCTATGACGCCTTTGGCCGACGTCCTGCCGGTCGTAGCTGGGTAGTCGACCGTCGCATCCTCGGCCTAAGCGGTCTTACGCCCAGCAAGGCAAGTACATCTGCTATGGGCTTGACCGGTCATTCGCGGATCAGTGAAGCCGCGCTTATTCGTGCGTTCCCTGGACAGGGATCGCCTCGACGATGTCTGCCACGTAAATCCACCCCGCCTCGGCTTGGCCGGTGCGGGCGGTGCGCGCGATGATGCCCACCAGTTCGTCCACCTGATGGTCTTCACAGATCAGTTCCAGCTTGGATTCGTAAATGACCTCTTCGGCCAGTTCGATGGAATAGTGCTGCTCCCTCGCGTCCACCGCCTTCAGCAGGCTTTGCACCGGGATGACGGTAAGATTGCGGCAGCCGACGTTCGCGTTGCATTGCCCCGAGTCCTTGAGGGCGCGAATCACGTCGGCGATGCGGTGGTTGTGGATATAGGCCTTGATTTCTTTCATGCGGTTTCTCCTGTCTGGTGATTGTGTGCGGCCTCTTCAGGCCGCACGCTTCCGGTTTACTTCGCTTGTTTGCGTTCGCGGCGTTGTTCCACCCATTCATACATCAATGGCAACAGCAGCAATGTCAGCGCGGTGGAGGTGAACAGCCCGCCCACGACGACCGTCGCCAGCGGCCGCTGGGTTTCGGCGCCGACGCCGCTGGAGAGCAGCATTGGCACCAGGCCGAAGATGGCGATGGAGGCCGTCATCAACACCGGTCGCAGCCGCAGCGCAGCGCCCTGCTTGACCGCCTCTCGGATCGACAGCCCCTGCTGCCGCTGATCGTTGAGGAAGGACACCAAGACTATTCCATTGAGCATCGCCACGCCGAACACGGCGATGAAGCCGATCGCCGAGGGCACCGACAGATACTGCCCGGTGATGAACAAACCGATCACGCCGCCGATGGTGGCGAAGGGCACGTTGGCAATGATCAGCGTGGCGTGGGTCAGCGAGTTGAACGCGGTGTAGAGCAGGATGAAGATCAGCCCGATGGTGAGCGGCACGATCAGCGCGAGCTTGGCCATGGCGCGCTGCTGGTTCTCGAAGGCGCCGCCCCACTCGATCCAGTAGCCAGCGGGCAGCTTGACCCCGCTCTTGATCCTGGCTGCCGCTTCCTTGACGAAGCTGTCGACGTCGCGGCCTTTCACGTCCATCTGGATCACCGCGTAACGCTGCAATTGCTCGCGCCGCACGAAGGAATAGCCTTCGTCCAGTTCCACCGTGGACACTGCGGACAACGGCACCAGCGCGCCCGCGCGGGTGCGGATCGGAATGTTGCCGATGGCTTCCACGCTGTTGCGGAAATCGGGCGCGAGCCAGACCTGGATGTCGAAGCGCTTCACCCCGTCGATCAGGGTGGAGACCGCCTTGCCGCCGATGCCGGCCTCGACTACCTCCAGGATGTCGTCGGCGTTCAGGCCCAGGCGCGAAGCGGCTTCGCGATTTACTTTGACCACCAGTTGCGGCTTGCCCTTGTTGGCCTCCAGGGAAAGATCAGCGACGCCGGGCACTTTCTCCAGGGTGGCCTTGAGCTGACCGGTGAGACGGTCCAGCGTGGCCAGGTCCTCACCATAGAGCTTTAGCGCAAGCGTGGCGCGCACCCCGGAAATCAGTTCCTCGACGCGCATTTGGATCGGCTGCGTGGCGGCGATGACAGAAGTGGGGGCCTGTTTCTCCAGCGCCTCCTGCATCTCCCGCGTCAATTCCGGAAAGGAAAGCGGCTCCGGCCATTCGTCGTGGGGCTTGAGATCCACCAGGATTTCCATGTAGTTGACGTCCGCCGTTTCACCTTTCTCCGCACGCCCGATCATGGCGATCGACGACTTCACCTGCGGGAAGCGCTTGAGCGCGGTTTCGATGCCCTCGGAGATGCGGATCGACTCCTCCAGCGAGGTGGAGGGAATGCTGGTGACGCGGAACATGATGCCGCCTTCCTGCAGGGTCGGCATGAACTCCTTGCCGAGGAAGGGAAACAGCGCGAGGGTGCCGATCAACAGGGCCACCGCGCCGCCGATGACCTTGCGTTTGTTCTCCAGCGCCCAGTCCAGCAACGGCAGATAAAGCTGCTTGGCCCAGCGCACCACGAAGGTGTCCTTCTCCTCCTTGGGCTTGAGGATCAGCGCGGAAAGCACGGGCACCAGGGTCATGGTCAGCACCAGGGAACCGACCATGGCGAAGGTGATGGTGAGCGCCATGGGCTTGAACAGCTTGCCCTCCAGACCTGTGAGGGAGAACAGCGGCAGGAACACCACGATGATGATGAGGATCGCGAACGCGGTCGGATTGATCACCTCCCGTGCCGCCTCCAGGATCACGTGGGTCTGGTTGACCGTCTGGCCCACCTTGTGGCTGAGCAGGCGGAAACCGTTCTCCACCATCACCACCGCGCCGTCGACCATCATGCCGATGCCCACGGCGAGACCGGCGAGCGACATCAGGTTGGCCGAAAGCCCCCATTGCTGCATGAGGATGAAACTGATCAGCATGGCCAGCGGCAGCGCCAGGATCACCACGATCGCGGAACGCACCTCGCCCAGGAACAGGAACAGGATGATCGCCACCAGGATCGAACCTTCGATCAGCGCGCTCTCTGCGGTCCTGACCGCTTTTTCCACCAGTTCAGTGCGGTCGTAGATGGGCTTGATCGTTACGCCCGCGGGCAAAGCCTGCTGCACCGTTTTCAGCTTTTCCTTGACGGCGTCCACTACGTTCTTGGCGTTCTCGCCGATGCGCTGCAAGGCCATCCCCAGCACCACCTCCTCGCCGTCCTTGGTGACCGCGCCGCTGCGCAACGAAGGACCTTCTTTGACGTCCGCCACATCACGTACGAAGATCGGTGTGCCTTCCCGCTCGGCAATGACGACGCCGCCGATGTCCTGCGTGTTCGACACCAGCCCCAGTCCCCGCACCAGATACTGCTCCCGTCCCAGGTTGACGTATTGCCCGCCCACCTGACGGTTGTTGGCGGTCAGGGCCTCCATCACTTCCTTGAAGGTCAGCCCGTACTTGATCAGGCCCCGCGGGTCGATCAGCACCTGATACTGCTTCTCGTCGCCGCCCCAGGACATGATGTCGTCCACGCCGGGCGCGGTGCGCAATACGAGCCGTACCGTCCAGTCCTGCAGGGTGCGCAGATCCATCCCGGACAGTTTCTTGTCGGCGGATTCGATGGTGTACCAGAACACCTGCCCGAGGCCCGAACTGTTTGGCCCCAGCGACGGCTCGCCGTAGCCCTCCGGGATGCGGTCCTTGGCCTCCTGCAGCTTTTCGCTCACCAGGCGGCGGGCGAAGTAGATGTCCACGTCATCCTTGAAATAGACGCTGACATAGGACAGCCCGAACAGGGACACCGAGCGTATCTGCTCCACCCCCGGCAGGCCGGCCATGACACCTTCCACCGGAAAGGTAAGCAGCTTTTCCACATCCTCGGCCGCAAGCCCCGGCGCCTCGGTATAGATGTTCACCTGCACCGGCGTCACGTCGGGAAAGGCATCCACGGGCACTTCGCGCCAGGCCTTCACCCCCAGCATCACCACCAGCAGAAAGGCCACCAGCACCAGCACCTTGTAGCGCAGGGAGAGATCGACAATTTTATTCAACATGGTTGCCCCCTCAATCCGCGTCGCCGATTTGCGACTTGAGCAAGCGCGCCTTGAGGGCGTAGGCGCCACTCACCACTACCGCCTCCCCGGCCTCGACGCCGGACTTGATCACGACCCGCCCCTGCGTGCGGTCGCCCACTTGCACCGCGCGCGATTCGAACCCGCCTTTTTCAGCCACGAACACGGTTGGCTGTCCCTGCACCAGCAACACGGCATCTTCCGGAAGCAGCAATGCTTTCGTGCTCGAACCCGTGTTGATGGCCGCCGTGGCGAACATCTCCGGTTTCAGCCGGCCGTCTGGGTTCGGCACTTCCACCCGCGCCTTGGCGGTGCGGGTTTCCTTGTTCATCACGCTGCTGATATAAGTGAGCTTTCCCTTGAACACTTCGCCCGGATAAGCGGCAACCGCGACACTGGCCTGGGCGCCGACCTTGACCTTGCCAAGGTCCTTCTCGAACAGATCGCTTTCGATCCACAGGGTGGACAGATCGGCGACAGTAAACAGGGACTGATCGGGCGTAGCGAGCTCTCCCAGCACCGCGTTCTTCTCAATGACCGTGCCCGCGAACGGCGTGGTGAGCGGAAAGGTCGAGCCCGTCAGATTCCCGGGATTCACCCCCATCATGCGCAGCCTGTCGGCGGCGGCGCGCAACGCGGCGCGGGCTTTTTCATGCTCGGCGCGGGCGCGCAGATAATCCTTCTCGGGGATGATGCTGTCGGCATTCAGCCGCTGGGCGCGTGCGAAGTTGGCCTGGGCCACCTCCGCCTCGCTCGCCGCTTGCAGATAAGTCGAACGGGCTTCGCCCAGTTCGATGCTGTCGAGCAAAGCCAGTGTCTGGCCCGGCTTCACCTTGTCGCCGAGATTGGCGCTGACCTTGACGATGCGGCCCGGTACCCGCGGTGCGACATGCGCAAGTTTGTCCTGGTTGGCCTGGATGGTGGCGGTGACCGTGATCTGTTCCGTTTTTTCCTGAAGCTCAAGTTTCTGTATCTTGATGCCCGCTCGTTGGGCCTCTTCGGCAGTCAAGGCGAGCAACTTCTCGGCACCTTGCTCTTCCGGTTTTTCCTGTAGCGGTGTTGCCGCGCCTTTGCTTGCAGGTTCCGTTTGCTCGGATTGCTTTGCGTCTTTCTCCGTCGCCTGTTTATCGCCGCACCCTGCGAGAACGATGGCAGACAAGCTGCCGGCCAGGAGCAGCGAGGCCAGTCGTTTCAGGTCAGGTTTTTGTTGGTGGTGTGAGTTTTTCATGTCGTGAGTTCCTGAATTTTTGAATGTCTTGTTCAGCGCAGGTCGGGCGTGGACTGCCAGCCCGCCGCCGCTTCCAGCGCGACTTGGCTCAGGCGCAAGTCGGTGCGGGCGTCGAGCAGATCCCGCTGCCCGTCGAGCACTTGACGGTTGACCAGCAGCAGTTGCAGCAGGCCGATCTCGCCTGCGCGAAAGGAAATGGAGGAGAGGCGCTGGTTTTCCTGCAGGCTGGGCAGCACCGATTCATTGAGCCGCTGCACCCGTGCCTTGAGGTTGGAGAAGCGTTCCCACAGGGCGACCACCTGTGCGCGGACGTCACGGCCGGTGGCCTCGCGCTCGATTTGAGTCTGGGTGAATTCCGTGGTCGCCCGCCCGATGCCGCCCGCGTTCTGGCGGAATAGGGGAAGCGGCAGGGAAATGCTCAATCCGACGATTTTTTCGCGGGCATCGTTCGATCCCTCCCGTCCGGTGCCGAGCCCTACCGTGACATCCGGGTAGCGCGCCGCGCGCTCAAGCTCGAGGCGGCTCTTCGCAACCTGTTCCCGATGGCCCAGCGCCTGCAGGACGGGCCGCTCGGCGGCAGAGTTCAGCAGGTCTTCCAGGGAGTAGGGGACGGATACGGGATCGAGGACACCCTGCACCTGCGGGAGTTCGTCAGGTGGCAGTTGCAGCAAGGCCGCCAACTCCGCCCTTGCCTGTATCAGCTGCTCGCGTAACAGAGACACCTGGTTTTGCGCGCGCTCCGCCTCCACCTTGGCGAGGTTGCCGTCCAGTCGGCTGTCTTCTCCCGCCGCGACCCGCTTGCCGACGGCTTTGGCGGCATCTTCGATGAGATTGAGCGTGGCTTCCTCGGTCTGGATACGCGACTGCAAACTTAATACTCGTACGAAACTGCTCTCCACCTCGGCGCGCACCTGCCGCCGGGTTTCCGTGATCACCTGCCGGGTCGCGGCCAGCGATTGCTCGGCTGCGGTCCGCCGGTCACCTTGCTGGCCCGCGACTTCGAAGGTCTGGGCGATTCCCAGGCCCCACTCCCGGTTAACCTGGGTGGGGGCCGATATCTGAGGGATATCCCTGCGGATCCCTTCCACTAAAACCTGCGGGTTGTTCCACAACGGCGCACGTGCATCCTGTAGCTCGCCTTCGACTGCGGGGACGGCGGCCTGGGCAGCACGCAATGCCGGATTGGCCAATTCGGCCTGCCGCCAGGCATCTTCCAAGGTCAACGCTGGTGGGCCCGCGAACGCCGGGGACAACAAAAACCACAACCATGACGCCACCGCTGCGCGGCGCGCCGGCCGCAACCCACTCTGGGGGCTGCGGCGCAAAAATGAAAACTTCATGCTCATTCCTATCCAAGGCGAACACGACACCCAGCCGAAGGCGTGGCGCGTCCTCGCAACACAAAAATTTCAATGCGATTGGAAACTAGGAGATGAGTCGCGGCGGCCGGAAACGGCTATCCGGAGATGAGAGGCCAATGACTAATGATGTATAGGGTATTTGGCCGTTTGTAAATTCTGCAAAAGTTGGAGCCCAATGGCTGGGTAGCCCCATGAAATGACCAATAGCATGGCACCAGTGGTTGCATGGGTTTTGCGCCAAATCAACTTTGGCTGCATCGGATTTCGTTAAAGACTGATCCCTATCTGAAGCCACGCTCTGTTGCTCGTCGAACCACATGTCAGCCACAGCTTCTTTGTTGAACGTCCAGCCGCCAACGCTGATCACGAGCGTGATCACGAGCAGGTAAACGATCCGACGAATCAATCTATTCATGTCTTGTCTTCAAAGGGCATCTTGTCGAAGCGCAGCCACGCCGGAGGTCCGGCGTGGAGTCCAGCTTCAATGCATCCACATATAGCCCTGATGCTCCATCATCTGGTCCATCATTTGCTGTTGCATGCCCATGTACTGATCCATCATGTACTGGCGTTGTTTCAACTGCTCCGGGGTCAGGCGCTGGTAATCGCTCCACATCATCGGGCCGCTCATCATATGCCCACCCATCATGGGACCGCCCATGCAGCAACCCATCATGCCGGGCCCCTGCATGCCGTGCATCATCCCCCGCGCGTTTTGCATGGTAGTCCAATGCTCCTGCAACAATTTCTGGCGCTCCTGGGGATTCTGAGTCTGGCGGATCTTATCCATTTGCGATTGCATCTGCTTTATCTGCTCCTGCATTTGGGCCACTCTCTTGTCGAAATCCTGGTCTGACGGCTGAACCTGGGCAGCCTTTTTACCAGTCTGCGCGTCACCGGCAAAAGTTGGCGTTGAAACCGGAATGGCCAACATCGCGAGTAATAGAATCTTCTTCATTTCCATCTCCTTTGATGATTGAATCAAACAAAAACTCATGTCGATCGAGTTCTTCAACCCCGCTTCAAGTCATCGCGTTTTTGTAAGTACTCTTCGCGATTAATTTCTCCCCGAGCATATCGTTCCTCCAGGACGGCCAGTGCCTCCGGTTTTCTTTCACCATCCGGGGCATTCGAGCGGCGACCATCCATCAAGTACTTCACCACCGCGAGCACCAGCAATATCGGAATCAGCCAGAAAAACGCCATACCTAGCCACCCCAACCAATGCCAGCCCATGCCGTAGCCTTCAAAATCCATCCACATTCCGTTCTCCTCCAGTCTGGCCGTTGTGCAAATACGCGCCTGCCACAATGAAACCGCTACCGTGCGGCGTCTTTCCTATTTGGTGGCATGCGTCTGCATATAAGCGAGGATTGCTGTCAACTCCTCTGGAGTCGGCGCGGCAATTGCCATGCCGCTGTTTTGCCTCATCCATTGCATGCGCGCGTTCATGCGCCCTACCACCGGCGACCATCCGGGGGTACTGTGCAGAGCAGGAGTGGGAAGGCCATGGCACTGCGTACAGTACTGATTGACCAGTCGCGCCCCTGCCGACTGGGGTTCCGGCAATTGCGCCGGATCCACGCCGCGCGGCATCACTCCTCCCATCATCATGCCTTCCGTCATGCCGCCGCATCGCCCTTCCATCATGCCACCCCATCGGCCACCGCACATGCCTTGCGCCAATTTCTGGCCAGCTGCACCACCCTTCTGAAAAGTCTGCATCTCGAATGGATTTTCGTCAGCCTTGGCCACCTGAGCAGTGGACAGACAAATTGCAACCGCTGCGCCGGCAGCCACGTTTGAAACAGTTTTGCTTTTTCCCATGATTCATCTCCGTTGCCATACGTATCAGAAGAAATGCTTGCCTCGCGGAAATACCTACAGAGCCCTCAATACACTCTCCGGCTTTTGCCGAACCTCACTGACCAACTGACTGATTTCCGGCTGCCCACCAGTTCCAATACCGCATTCGGGTCCATGAATTCCACATGAACTGTGCCAGCTTCGTCCTGCCGCACCACTACATTGCAGGGGAGGAGTAAGCCGATGGATGGTTCGCTTTCCAGGGCGCGGTGCGCCAAGGACGGATTGCACGCGCCGAGGATGCGGTAGGGCGGCATGTCCTGATGAGTTTCATCTTCAGGGTGGCCGCCACGTCGATGTCCGTCAGGACGCCAAAGCCTTCCTTTTGCAGTTCCTGGATAACCTTCTCGATCGCCGCGTCGAAAGATGACGCTACCGTTTTGCCAAAACCGTACCGGGTGCTCTCCTTCGTTGGGTAATGGAATTGTCATGTCCTGAGCATGCGCAGGCCGCTTGCGATCACCACGAACTCGCTGATCTCGTGCGCGATGACGGCGATGGGAAGCGTGAAGTAACCCGTCACCGCCCCTGCGATGAGCGAGCCGATCACCACCACGGAAAGCGCCAGGTTTTGCTGCACCACACCCCAGGTGCGCCGGCTGAAGCGGATGAGATAGGGCAGGCGCGACAGGTTGTCGCTCATGAGCGCCACATCGGCCGTTTCCAGGGCGACATCGGTGCCTGCGGCGCCCATGGCGACACCGACGTGGGCGGCGGCGAGCGCCGGTGCGTCGTTCACACCATCGCCCACCATCAACACCTTGCCGTAGCGGGCTTCCAGTTCGGCGACCTTGCGCGTCTTGTCCTCGGGCGACAGCTCGGCATGCACCTCGTCGACTCCCACCTGTTCGGCGATGGCGGCGGCGGCCAGGGGATTGTCACCGGTCAGCATGACCACCCGTTCGATCCCGGCGCGCTTCAGTTCAGCGATGGCATCCGCCGCTTCGGGGCGCAACGGGTCGCTGATGGCGAACAAGGCCTGGATCGAAGAATCGGTCCCGAGCATCACCACGGTCTTGCCCTGACTTTGCAGGTGTTGAACCTTATCCATCACTTCGGCAACCGGAACAGCCAGGTCGGCGAACAGTTTGGGGCTGCCGATGTAGAGCTGCCGGCCATCCACCAGCCCCTGCGCGCCCGCGCCGGTACGCGAGCGGAAATCCTCGGCGGGGGCGGGTTCGAGGCCGGCTGCCCGGGCGCGGCGCACGATAGCCTGGGCCAGCGGATGCTGCGAGCGGGATTCCAGGGCCGCGGCCGCCTCCAGCACCTCACGCTCGCCGTGACCCCAGAACACCAGCACGTCCGTGACCTCGGGGCGGCCGATCGTGAGGGTGCCTGTCTTGTCGAGCGCGACGACTTTCACCCGGGCCAGGTTCTCCAGGTGGACGCCGCCCTTGATGAGCAGGCCGTTGCGGCCGGCCGTGCCCAGGGCCGCGACCAGGGTGATGGGGATCGAGATCACCAGGGCGCAGGGCGCCGCGGCCACGACGAACACGGTGGCGCGGGTCAGCCATTCCGCCCAGGGTTGGCCGAAGAGCGGCGGCAGCAGGGCGACGAGCACGCCGACCGCCAGCACGGCGGGGCTGTAGCGCTTGCCGAAGCGCTCGATGAAGCGCTGGCTGCGTCCTTTGCTGGCCTGCGCCGCTTCCACCAGGTGGATGATGCGCGACAGGGTGTTGTCCGCGAAGGCCTTGGTCGCACGCACCGTCAGCGCGCCTTCCCCATTGATGCTGGCCGCGAATACCTTGCCACCGGGGGATTTCTCCACCGGAACCGATTCCCCCGTTACCGGCGCCTGGTTTACCGCGGAATGGCCGTCGATCACGTCGCCATCGGTGGCAACCGACTCCCCGGGCAGGACGATGAAGACATCTTCCACCCGCAACTGCTCGACGGGAATGCGCGACTCCTGGCCGTCCCGGCGCACCAGCGCGGTTTTCGGCGCCAGATCCATCAGCGCGCGGACGGCGTGCCGCGTGCGCTCGGCGGTGTAGCCTTCCGCCGCCTCGGAAATGGAATAAAGGAATACCAGCGTGGCAGCCTCCAGCCACTGCCCCATCACACCGGCAACGAGGGCTGCGACGGACATCAGCAATTCGATGCCGATCTCGCGCTCCTTGATCAGTTCCTCGATTGCCTCCCGGCCGAAGTAATAGCCGCCGATGATGATCGCAGCCACATACAACAGGACCGCGGCGGTGTGCGGCAACCCCAGGTAGCCCCCGGCAAAGCCCAGCGCAAGCAAAACCCCGGAAGCAGACGAGGTCACGACCTGCGGGTTTTTCCACGGCGGCGGCATTGCCACCCCAGGCGCGGACAAAGACGCGGAACACGAACAGGCCATCACTCGCCTCCCGCCGCCAGCTCAGACGTCTGGATGCCGATGCGGCAGCGGCCGTCTTCCCGTAGGCACATTCGCTGACGGAAGCGCTCAACATCGCGAGCGAAGTCCCCGTCGGCGTCCGGCAGCGACTGGAGTGCTTCATATAGGCGGTCGAGATAGGGGATGCCCTCAACCAGCCGATGATAGACCCACCGACCTTCCTTTACCGCAGACAACAAACCTGCCTGCCGCAGCACCTTGACGTGGCGCGAGAGCTTGTACTGGGGCTCCAGGAGGCTGTCTACCAACTCGCAAAGGCACGCTTCCTCCCCTGTGTCGGCCAGAAGACGGGCAATTCGGATCCTTGTCGGGTCCGCGAGGGCTTGAAAGATTTCCTGTGGTTTAATATTTATTGAATGCATAGTTGCATTCTAATGCAACTATGCAACCATGCAACTATGCAATCCTGAAAGAGCTTCAGGCGATCAGCTGGAATTCTTGTGGTTCGTGCGGCTGTCTCCCCTATGTTCCAAAACGGTCGGTGAAGCAATGAGCAGCGAACGTTCGTAAGTAGTCATACAGCTGGATGACTGGTCAGGCTGGTGTACGAGGCAAAGCAGACCTGATTAGAGCATGACGCCACTGGCAGCTTAGGCCGAACAGGAGACGGTGGGCATACATGATCTGTGCTTTCGCTTTTGGCCATTGGTCAGTTACGGCTCGCCAGTTTTCCTGAATTCTTTGTGTGGCCGCACTTTCACGAATTGCGGAAATACATTTTCAGCTCTGTGGGAAAAATGTCTTGATATATGAAAACCTACAGCACGCCATCAAGTATTGCCCCGCACGACGTTCGTGCAACAATTCAATGAAAAGCATTGTGCCTATGGCTGAGTTGGATGTTAACGACGCGGTACACGGTCGCTAAAGGGGCCGCGTTGCGCAAATGAGCTAAATGGCCCCGTCACATGGTCGGCATAACGCCCAGCCATGCAAATGACCCGCGCACATGGGGTGCAGCCAGCAGACGATCTCGTGAGCATGTGTTTCTAGTCACCGTGATTTTCATTGAGGTGAGTTACTGCAACCTTTTGATTCATGAGATAAGCAAAGAATGGCTAAGGATTACAACGCAGATTCGATCAAGGTTCTCAAAGGACTTGAGCCCGTCAGGGCTCGCCCCGGCATGTACACACGGACCGACAGTCCACTTCATGTCATCCAGGAGGTTATCGATAATTCAGCAGACGAAGCTTTAGCGGGGCATGCCACCCAGATCGGTGTCCGATTGTGTGTGGATGGCTCTGTCAGGGTCAGCGATGATGGACGAGGCATCCCTGTAGACCTCCATCCTCAAGAAAAAGAGCCCACGGTCGTGGTGGTGCTGACCCGTCTGCACGCCGGGGGCAAGTTCGATAAAACCTCCGGCGAAGGGGCTTACGCTTTCTCCGGGGGGCTGCACGGTGTTGGCGTCTCTGTGACCAATGCCCTCGCCACCCGGTTAACCGTGACGGTGAAACGAGACGGCCAGATCAACGAAGTCGTGTTTGCGGATGGAGGAAGGGTCAGCAAGAAGCTCGCTGTCATCGGCAAGTGCGCCAAGAAAGATACGGGCACAACGATTCATGTCTGGCCCGACCCGGTCTTCTTCGACTCGGCCAAAATCCCCGAGCGTGAACTCGCTCGTCTGCTGCGCGCCAAGGCCGTACTGCTGCCAGGCGTCACCTTCCGGCTGGAGATCGAACGTGGCGACGCTGTGGATGAGCAAGTCTATTGCTACCAAGGCGGGCTGGTCGACTACCTGTCCGAACAGGTCCCCCCTGACGAAGCCTTGGTTCCTGTCTTCGCTGGCGAGGCCTACGCGGACGGATCCGATGGGTTTGCCAAAGGAGAAGGCGCGGCATGGGCGGTGACCTGGGCGGAATCCGGCAGCTTCACTGAATCCTACGTCAACCTCATTCCGACCCTGCAGGGCGGCACCCATGAGGCCGGTCTGCGCGCCGGCGTCTTCGATGCGGTGAAGTCATTTGCAGAACATCACGCTCTCCTTCCGCGCGGTGTGCAGTTGCGCCAGGAAGATGTCACGGGGCGCATGTCCTTCGTTCTCTCCACCCGGCTGCTTGACCCCCAGTTCCAGGGGCAGGTAAAGGAAAAGCTCAACTCACGCGAGGCGGTGAAGCTCGTTTCGACAATGAGTCGCGATCCCTTCGAAGTCTGGCTCAATGGCCACGTGGAGTATGGCAAAGCCATCGCCGAGATGGCGGCCAAGGCAGCAGCGAACCGTCTCAAATCCAGCCAGAAAACCGAGAAGAGAAAAACCTCCGGGGTCGCTGTCCTGCCCGGCAAGCTTTCGGACGCCGCAACGGACGACCCGGTTATTCGTGAAATATTCCTCGTGGAGGGGGATTCCGCCGGCGGCAGTGCAAAACAAGCACGGGACCGCGAAACCCAGGCCATCCTGCCTTTGCGGGGCAAAGTGATGAACTCATGGGAAACCGACCCCAACGCGCTCTACGCCAACAAGGAAATCCACGACATCGCGGTCGCTCTCGGGGTGGAGCGGCATCGCTTGGGCGACAATCCGGACCTCAGCGGCCTGCGCTACCACAAGGTCGTGATCATGACCGATGCCGACGTCGACGGGGCGCACATTTCCACCCTGCTGCTGACCCTCTTCTTCCGTCACTTCCCGAAACTGGTCGAACAGGGGCACATCTATGTGGCACAGCCGCCCCTCTACCGGGTTGACGCACCGGCCAAGGGCAAGAAACCGGCCCGACGCCAATATGCCCTCGATGACGGCGAGCTGACGGCGATCAAGGACCGCCTCGCTTTGGACGGAATCAAGCCTGAGGCGATTGAGGTTGGTCGCTTCAAGGGGTTGGGCGAGATGAACCCGTCCCAGCTTCGTGAAACCGCCATGGACCCGGCCACCCGGCGCGTCCTTCCGGTGCTCGCCACACCCGACGAAATGCACGCGGCGCTGAAGCTGTTCGACATGCTGATGGGCAAGAGCGCCGCCGCCGATCGGCGCGACTGGATGGAAACAAAGGGCAATCTGGTGGAGGCTGACGTATGACCAAGGCGGCTGAAACCCACACCCTGGACCTCTTCGGAAACCCGGATGAAACGTCTTCCCAGCCCACGCCACCCCAGGCACCGCCCTCCCCTCCGTCTTCTGGTGACGGCGGTTTGAGTGGTGAAGAAGGGCTTCCACTGGGCATTTATGCTGAGCGCTGCTACCTGGCATACGCGATGAGCGTGGTGAAGGGCCGTGCGCTGCCCTACGTCGAGGACGGCATGAAGCCCGTTCAACGCCGCATCCTCTACTCCATGCGTGAGATGGGTCTGACGTCCAGTACCAAGCACGTCAAGTCTGCCCGTGTGGTGGGCGACGTGATCGGCAAGCTCCATCCTCACGGAGACCAGTCCGTCTACGACGCCATGGTCCGCATGGCACAGGGCTTCACCCTGCGCTATCCGCTGATCGACGGCCAAGGCAACTTCGGGTCGCGCGATGGCGACGGCGCGGCAGCGATGCGCTACACGGAAAGCCGCCTCACACCCGTCGCCGAACTGCTCCTGTCGGAGATCGACATGGGTACGGTGGACTTCGTGCCCAACTACGACGGCGCCTTCAAGGAACCCGCCCTGCTTCCGGCCCGGCTGCCCATGCTCCTGGCCAACGGGGCGTCCGGCATCGCCGTCGGCATGGCCACCGAGATTCCCTCCCACAACCTGCGCGAACTCGGTTCCGCGGCCATCGCCATCCTGAAAAAACCCGCGATCAGCCTCGACAGCATTCTTTCTCATGTGCCCGGCCCCGATTTCCCCGGCGGGGGGCGGATCATCACCTCTGCCGCAGATCTTCGCGCGGTATACGAATCGGGTCGAGGCAGTGTGCGCGTTCGTGCGCAATGGACGGTGGAGCAGCTGGCACGAGGCCAATGGCGAATCGTTGTCACCGAACTGCCGCCTGGCGTTTCCACGGCCCAGGCGTTGACCCAGATCGAGGCGCTGGCCAACCCGCAACCCAAGACCGGCAAGAAAGAACTGTCGCCGGAACAGAAGAACCTCAAGCAGGCGATCCTCGCCCTCCTGGACAGCACACGCGACGAATCAGACGAGAAAAATCCGGTTCGCCTGGTCCTGGAACCCAGCTCACGGAACCATGATCCCGATACCTTCATGCGTTTCTTCCTGGCCCAGACCAGTCTGGAAACCAATGTGCCGGTCAACCTCACGGTGATCGGCAGGGATGGTCGACCCGGCCAGAAGGGTCTGGTGGCGTTGATCGCCGAATGGGCGGGCTTCCGGGTCGACACAGTGCGCCGCCGAAGCCAGCATCGGCTCGAAGTGGTGAACCGGCGCGTCCATATCCTGGAAGGACGACTGACCATCCTCCTGAACATCGACGAAGTGATCCGGGTCATTCGTGAGTCGGACGATCCGAAGTCTGACCTGATGGCCGCTTTTGACCTCACCGAGGTGCAGGCCGATGACATCCTGGAAATTCGCCTGCGTCAGCTAGCCCGGCTTGAATCCATCAAGATCGAAAAGGAATTGAAGGAATTGATGGGCGAGCGCGATGAACTCAACCGTATCCTTGGCGACGGCAATGCCCTGACGTCTCTTGTCATCGACGAGATCCGCGCTGACATGAAGAAATACGGCGATGACCGCCGCACCCGCATCGAGGCAGCGCAGTCGGTTACCGCCTCAACGACGAGCGAAGAGTCCATTGTGGACGAACCGGTGACCGTAATCGTGTCACTGAATGGCTGGCTTCGCACCCGGCAAGGCCATGGTGTCGACCGGGCATCCATCCAGTACAAGGCGGGCGATGGAGAAATGGCGGTCATCGAAACCCGGACGGTGAATCCTCTCATCCTCATGGACAGCAGCGGCCGCACGTATACGCTTCGCATCTCCGACTTGCCCTCCGGTCGCGGCGATGGGGTTCCATTCACAAGTCTCGTTGATCTGGCCAAGGGCGCGAAGCTGATTCATGCCCTTTCGGCGCCTCCAGAATCCCGCTGGCTGGTATCAACCACGGTGGGCTACGGATTCATTGCCAAGTGTGCCGATATGGTGTCCCGGCAACGGGCTGGCAAGGCGTTCATGACGGTCGAGGACGGCCAGATTCCCCTGCCTCCGGCCCCTGCAACGGGCGACTGGGTTGCTGTTGCGGCAAGCAACGGCAAGGCCCTGGTGTTCCCCATCGATGAAGTAAAGGAAGGCACTGGCGGCAAGGGCGTGCAGCTGATCAAGCTCGACGAGGGTGAAAAGATGATGGCGCTGACCGTATTCGACGGCCAGACCCTTATGGTGGCAGGAGCTGGAAAGGGCAAACGCAGCGGCAGGCTGAAACTTTCGGGCGAGAACCTGGAGCGCTACCGGATCCACCGAGCGAAGAAAGGCAGCCTCCTCGAAAAAGGGATGGTGGCGAGCAGACTCTGGGCAGATTGATCCTACCTGTCCTATCTCTCATTGGTGCCATCGAGCAGCGTCGACAAGCCTCTCTCGGCTACACGATACGTCTCTAAACAGGCTCCCTTGGCACTGGGCGGCTGCCGCCCGCCCATAAAGCATTACCTGTGTTACTGGTAACTATTCAGCAATTAAATCGCAGATCAAGTATGCCCAACGTCTTCTGTTCGTCCTTATGTGGAGCGCTACATAAGGACGAACAGAAGACCACGCCGATTTCACGACCGACCCCTTACTGACCTACACCGGCCGCCCAGTATCGCATTTTCCCCACTCCGCCAATGGCTGTACTTGACCGATTTTTTTCTGACAGAGGCGACCCGTGCTTTCTCTGTTAGTCAGGCCAAATCTGAGCCTTTACTCTCAAAAGCTTTTGGTGATTTCCGCTAGGACGCAAACTGGTGGGCGCTCTTTGTCCAGCCATTTATAGCCCTTAACCAGTAAGCATTTCCCCTTCAGCCCCCCGTATTCCTTTGTGTTCGCGTCTATTCAAGCGAACAAGCCCTTTCGGGTAAGTCCCTTGGCCCTTCTTGGGCTTTCTTTTTTTGGGCAACCGATCATTTTATCCATTTCTGATTTTATTTTCAGCAATCAATCAAAAAAACATTCTTTTGATTTCCGCTGGAAGCGGGATGACCGCATCCCTAGCATTCGCCACATGGTTTCCCTCCCCTCCCCTTGGGTTGTTCTCCTGACGGCCCTTTTTTATACCCAGGCCCACGCCTTCTGTTTTGATGAGGCGGGGGCGATGTATGGGGTCTCGCCGCTATTGCTGAAGGCTGTGGCCCAAGTTGAGTCGAATATGAGACCGCATGCGGTTAACAGCACTCACACAGCGAATACGCAGTCTCAGGACATTGGGCTGATGCAGATAAATACCCGGTGGCTGCGGAGGAACCCAATCAAGTCACTCGGATACACCGAGGCCCACCTCTACGATGCCTGTACCAACGTCAAGCTGGGTGCCTGGGTTCTGGCGAACAACTTCACTCGATATGGCGCTTCGTGGGAAGCGGTTGGTGCCTACAACGCGGCATGCACGCGACTTAAAGGGGATGCGTGCCGCCGCGCACGAAATGGCTATGCCTGGAAAGTCTACCGGGCAATGAGGAAATCCTCATGAAATGCATGTTCACATTGCTTGCCCTGGTCTGGGCAGGTTCGTCGATGGGTGCCGACTGGCAAGTGACGCAGTCCGATTCCATTAGTGCTTATGTCATGTGTCATGAAGGCGATTGCCCTGTAAAGACGGCGAAGGTGCTTGACCTTCCTGTACCCGTCCCCATGCCCGCGAGGGTATCGGATAGCGCTGCCAAGCCGGTCACCGTTCATTCCTCTACTTCAGTTCGTTTTGCGTTGGCCTCAGCCCGGCTCAGCCAGGCCGAGAAAGCCAGGCTCAAGGCTTTTCTTAAACGTCATCGTGACGCGGGACGTTTTCTGGTTGTTGGCAGCACAGATCAGATAGGCAAGAAGCGATTTAACGAAACCCTGGCGTACAAGCGCGGGATAGCGGTCGCGGTTTTTATGCACGCCAACGGAGTCCAGAAACGGAATATCAAAGTCGATTCGCGATGCTGCATCGACCATCCGCCCAGCACGAACCCTAGCGCAAGACGTGCGGTGATCAGCATTAGCGAATAGGGATTGGGAATGACAAAAAACACTACTGAGCCGGGATACAAGGCAGTCCTCGTGCGCGAGGAAACCAAACTCAAGCTGCAGGCGCTTGGGAGAGCCCTTCCCAACAGGAATCTGTTCTTGGAAAGGCGGCTGGCCACAGCCGCCATTGAATACTGTCTGAACGATGGGACAGCGAGGCAAGCCATGCTGGATTTGGTGCGCCACATCGTGATGCGAGACCTTGAGACTGCTGAGACACCGGGACCATGAGACCCATCTTTCAATACATACGCTCAAGGAGAATCAAATGAATTTCATGCAGATGTTTAGCAAAAAACAGGTCGTTGTCGGCGGGCTTCTCTCCGCTCTGATGGTCAGCTCGGCATGGGCCACCACCGCCGGCGGCGGTGTGACCGGTACAGAATTCCAGGCCCTGTTCGACATGCTGGTGGGGTGGGCCGAAGGCTATCTGGGCAAAGCGCTGGCGATCGCCGCGTTCGTGGTCGGTGCGCTCATTGGCTTCGCCAAGTCTACCGCCATGCCGGCGCTGGTTGGCATCGTCTTCGCCATCGTGTTCGGCCTTGGCCCGACGATCATCAACGGCATGTTCGCCGCTGTGATTTAAGCGAAGCATCACCGGACTGAACAGCATGGCCAATCAAGACTCGCCAACGATCCCGACCCGCCTGGACGACCCGCCCAAGTTCATGTGGTGGGATTTCGACGTGGCCATGCTGTTCATGTCCTTCTTTGTATTCGGCCTCATTACAGGCTGGCTCGTGAGCTTCACGGTGTTCGGTTTGGTGATGGCCTGGCTTTACCGCAAAGCCAAATTCGGCCAGCACAGAGCTTATGGCATGCACCTGCTGTATTGGCATCTACCCGTCAATCTGGGAATGAAGGCAACACCACCTTCGAGCATCCGAGAGTTCATTGGCTGATGAGAATAGACAAACTGAGCGGCCAAGTGGCCGTCACTCTCGGGGTGCGCAGATGGGCTGTGATGATGTTCGCCCTGTCGCAGATCGCATTGCTCCTGATGTTGATCGCCTTCCTGACGCGAGGCGACACACACCGCGAAACACTGGTTCCACCGACGATCCACACAACATTCTGGGTCGATGATGACAAGGTTTCCAAAGAATATCTGATCGAGATGGGCGTGTTTCTGGCCCAGCTCTACTTCGATGTGACGCCACAGAACGTGGACTTTAATCACCGCACACTCAAGTCCTATATCGACCCCCGCTTTTACGGAAAGCTGGAAATCGAAGCCGGCGCTTATGCCCAAAAGATCAAGTCGGATAACGCCAGCACATTCATGGCGATCGCGATGGTCATGCCAGACGAGGCAAAACAGCGCATCGCTGTTCAGGGTGTGCTCAACACCTATCTAGGAGACAGCAGAACATCACAGGTGAACAAAACCTACGTATTCGAGTTTGGCCAACGCGGCGGCCGTGTGCTGCTGACCGGTATGAGAGAAGGTAAGAATGCTGCCCGACCGTTTGAAGAAATCACTGCTCCTTAGCCTGTTTTGCTTACTTGCCGCGCCGTCCTCTCACGCTTTGCAGGTAGTGGAAGGCGTCGAGGGCAAGACCCTGTTCGTCAAGGTGAGCCTGAGAGACTTGAACCGCATCTCGATCGAGGGAGGCCGGGTTCGCCTGGTCAAGTCCGCCGACGACGGACTGCTCACTGGCAGCGCGGACGCCACCACCGGGCAGGCTCTGATTCATCCATTGGCCAAGGATCCGTTCGGAGTGTTTGTGTTCAGTCAAAGTGGGAAAACCTACACGCTTGTGTTGCAGCCCCAGGATATTCCGGGTGAAACCATCGTGATCAAGGAAACGGCTGTCCCTGCTTCTGTTGCAGCCAAGCCTGGAGAGATTGAACGTGCCTCCAGTTATCAGCAGGCGATCAAGAAAATGATTCAGGCATTGGCAGGTGAAGGTTTGCCTGAAGGCCTGGAGGTAAAGAAGACATGGGAGGAAATCCGCCTCTGGAAAGGCTCCCGTTTTGCGCTGGAGAATGTTCTCACTGGACATTCACTGGTGGGTGAACAGTATCGCCTGTTCAATATCAGCGACGCCCCGGTTAGGGTCGCCGAACAGGAGTTCTACAAAAAAGGCGTGCTGGCTGTGTCGGTGCGCGACTTGATCGTTGAGCCGGGTCGCAGCACCCAGGTCTTTGTGGTGAAACGGAACGAAGGGGTGAGGTAATGGCGAGAATCATACCCACCCTCAAGGCTTCGCCCGCCCGCAAGAAGCAGCTCATGATGGCGGGCGGCGTCGGCGCCATGATTGTCGGGGTGGCCTTGGCTGCGGCATGGTTCGCCGACTCCGGGAGCAATAAATCCGATCAGGCTCCTGTGGACAAGCCGGAACAGGTCAGCCTCAACCTGGCTGTTCCGGGGCTGCAACTGAACGACAAGGATGTCTGGCGGGCGAACGAAGCATCAAAGATCGAGGCGCTGAACAAGGAAATCGCCGCGATCAAGCAGAACATGGTGAATAGCCCACAAAGTAGTGGCGGAGCCATGCAAGGCACCGCCGGAGCGGGAATCAACGAAGTGCCGATGCCTCCCCCGGCAGCGGTAATTCAGCCCGGCGGCAATTTACGCCCGCTGCAACCCATGGGCTCGGCGGCATTGCCGCCCCCTCCCCCCCCGCCTCCTGGAAGGCCTGGGCAGTTTGCACAGCCTGGCATGGATCCGAATCCGCCGATGCAGCCCGTGGTGAAGCGCGCGTTCACGCTCGAAGTTTCCGATTCGACGGTGGCTGCGCCTGCCGCACCGCAGGCGCAGCCACAAGCCGCCGGCATGTCGTCCGCCCCATCCAAGGAAGAGAAGACATCGGCTGAGAACTATCTTCCTGCCGGGACGTTCATGCGCGTGGTGTTACTGGCGGGTCTGGATGCGCCGACGGGTGGACAGGCACAAAACAATCCGCATCCGATATTGATGCGGGTGCTCGATCCAGCCCAGTTGCCCAATCGCTACATGGCCGACATGAAGGATTGCGTGGTCACGGCCAATGGCTACGGCGACATATCTTCTGAGCGTGCTTATATCAGGACGGATCGGCTGTCGTGCATCGACCAGAAAGGTGGGGCGGTCGACGTATCGCTTAAAGGGTATGTAGCCGGTGAGGATGGCAAGGCCGGGATGCGCGGAAGACTGGTTTCCAAGCAGGGTCAGGCGCTGGCGAATGCCTTCCTCGCGGGGATTGGCTCAGGCATCGGGCAAGCGTTCAAGGAATCTTCGAGCACTGTATCTACCTCACCGCTGGGTTCCACCAGCACGGTGACGGACGGCAAGGAGTTGCAGGCTGGACTGGCATCAGGCGTTGGAAGCGCGATGTCACAGCTCTCGAAGTATTACATCAAGCTGGCCGAACAGGTTTTTCCGGTGATTGAAGTGGACGGCGGCCGCGTGGTCGACGTAGTGCTGACGCGCGGCCAGAGCATCGAGAGAAGGTAAAGAACATGAGACACCAAACCAGAATGAAAACCCTGTTGCCCCAACTGTTGATTCTGTCCTGCATGCCGGGATTTGCGCTAGCTCAGGATGTGAAAGGAAACACTGTTCTGGCGCCTCAAAACGTGAATATTGTGGCCGCAGATGCGGCCATGATGGATGCCGGCGATGCTGCGCGTGCGAACGATCAAGTCGCGATCCAGCGCAATCTGCGGCTGATGTACCCGAAGACACGCTTCGGAATGATTTCGGCCACCCCGCTGCCGGGCATCTACGAAGTCGTGATGGGCCGCAATGTCGCATTCGTGGAAGAGTCGGGGCGGTATTTCATTTTCGGGCGCATGTTCGACATGGAGAAGCAGGAGGACATCACCTCCGGAGCCGATGCTGCGCAGCCGACGTCACCTGCCGTCGATTTCGCCTCACTCCCGCTGCAACACGCGATCAAGAAAGTGCATGGCCAGGGTCGCCGGGCGCTTGCCGTTTTCTCGGATCCGGACTGTCCGTACTGCAAGAAGCTGGAGCAGGAGCTGGCGAAAGTGGATGACGTGACGGTCTACACCTTCCTTATGCCATTGGAGCAGCTTCATCCTGATTCGCGCGCGAAGGCCGATGCGGTCTGGTGCAGCAAGGATCGCTCGGCCGCCTGGTCCGCGCTGATGCTGGATGGCAAGGTTCCCAAAAAGACCAAGGGCTGTGAGGCGCCGCATGAAGCGGTGCTGCCTCTGGCTGAGAAGTTGGGGGTCAGCGGTACGCCTTTCCTGGTGGCCGGCGATGGCAGAACCATGCCGGGAGCTGCGGCTGCCGCGCGGATTTCCACCTGGCTTGATGCCGTGATGAAGCCTGTCGAGGCCAATGTTCAGGGAGGCACACAATGAAAATCGGGTTTCTGTCGCTCGCCGCCGTGACCTTGATGAGCGCGGGTTGTTCTTCATTCTCCGGACTCTCTGGCTCGAAATCGGAACTGGCTTGCAAGGCCCCCGATGGGGTGATCTGCACGTCGGTTTCCGGCATTTACGCGAACTCCCTGGACGAGGCCTTGCCGGGGCAGCAACAACCGAAACCCCAGGATAAATCTTCGCAGGATGCTGGCAGCAAGGATTCAAAGGATGGCGCGACGATGCCGCCTCCTGGCTCTTTCTCCCCTCGCGACCTGGCGACGCCGAACAGCGGCGATCCGATTCGCATGGCGCCGTTGGTGCTGCGTGTATGGATCGCACCTTGGGAGGATACGGACGGCGATCTGCATGATCAGCACTATCTCTACACCGTGGTCCACCAAGGCAAGTGGCTGATCGAAACGAACCAGCAGCAGATTCGTGACGCGTACAAGCCGGTGTTCCCGCTCAGGGGTAAGGATAAGCCCGAGGAGGAACGTCCGGTTGCAGATGACGCGATGCCCGGCGTATCGGGTCAGAGGGGCGGCAATCCATGATGTCCGCGCTGGCGCAACCATTTGTTTCGCTCAAAACGTGGCTGACGCGCGAGGACGAACTTGCGACGCCATCCCCAGTGGCGGACGAGAACCACTTCACCACGCGGCAGGACTACAACCGCTTCTCTGATCTCTTGCCCTGGACGGGGTATTGGGAGACCGAGAAATTATTCGCCATTGAGGGCGAGGCAGAAGGCAGCATCGAGGCGATTGGCTACGCCATCGAAATGAACCCGCAGACAGGCGCTACAGACGACATGGCGCGCCTGATTCAGGAAATCTACCGGGACATGCCAGCCGGAGCCGGGGTGCAGGTTCAGTTGTGGGGGAGCCCGGACATTGATGTCTTCCTGAACAATTTTAAGAAGGTGGTGCGCCCCGAATTGCTACAGGACGACGCCCAGCGTTCATTGATCGCGCGCATGACGGCTGAGCGTTATGCCCATTACAGGAAGGCATCCCTCGTTCCGCCCGTCAGCTCGCGCCCCAGCGTGATGCGTCGCTACCGGGTGCTGCTGTCTGTCGCGATGCCGGTGAAGGATGTGGAATACCGAACGCTGGAACGCATCATCGCCCTGCGCGATGCCCAGGTATCCAAACTCAAGACGTATTACCAGTTCGAGCGGGTCTGGGAGGCGGAAGATCTCATGTCCTGGGTGCGCACCATGTTGAATCCCGCACAACATTCAGCCGATCCGGTCTGCTATGACGGCGGACAGTCATTGCGCTACCAGGTGATTACCCGTGACACCGTGGCATCGGTGGGCAGGCTCGGCATCACCCTGCGCTCGCCAGAAGGGGTTGCGGTCTGTGTGCGTGCGCATTCGGCGCAAGGTTATCCGAAGCAGTTCGACCTGCATCAAGTCGCCAGCATGCTGGGAGACGCCAATAAGGGATCCATGGGCTACCCCTGCCCCTTTCTCATCACCATGGGGGTGCAAATTCTGAATTACGACGAGCACAAGAATCTTACGCAGATGAAAACGGCCCGGGCGATTCAGGTTTCGGAAAGTCCGATGGGTAAAGCGCTGCCGGACGTGAGCAAGCGGGCGGCGGACTGGAAATTGTTGCAGAACGCCTACGACGAGGGGGGAGGTGCATTGCGTCTGTACCATCAGGTGCTGCTTTTCCCCAGTCCGGATGCCGTAGCCGAAGCGGACGAGGCGGCCAGAGCCATCTGGCGCAGCCTGGGCTTCGCACTGAGCCCCGACACCTATATGCAGACCCAGGCGCTGATGTCCTCGCTGCCGATGGCACTCGGTCCCTCCCTGCAACGCGACATCAAGATCGCGCAGCGGTTTTCCACCAAAACGACCGCCAACGCGGCCAATCTGTCGCCTGTTCTGGGCGAATGGCGCGGTGTCGGGGCTCCGGTGCTGACCTTCACGGGGCGTAATGGCCAGACCATAGGCGTGAATCTGTTCGACAACCCGTCTGGCAACTACAACGGTTGCGTGGTGGGAACGTCCGGGTCTGGCAAATCCGCATTCCTGAACGAACTTGCCGAACGCTATCTGGCGATGGGGGCGAAGGTCTGGATTATCGACGTGGGCCGTTCCTACGAGAAGCTGTGTCACGCGCTCGGCGGTCAATACATCGAGTTCACCAAGGAAGCGAATGTCGTCCTCAATCCGTTCACCATGGTGAACGAAATCGACGAAGACATGGAGATGTTGAAGCCGTTGATCGCCCAGATGATCTCCCCTGGACGCCGACTGTCAGATTACGAACTGTCCCAGCTCGAACTGGCGATTCGAGGCCTTTGGGAAGAGCGCGGACCGCGATCGAGTATCGACCTTCTTGCGGAGAAGCTGAAGCTCGCCTGTCACGATGGCGGCACGCTTGAGCATGGCGAGGAAGAGGCCTGCGATCCACGCATCCGCGATCTGGCGGTGCAGCTGACTTCCTACACCTCGCTGGGCAGCTACGGCCATTACTTTGAAGGCCAGCACACGGTCAATTTCAATTCCAATCTGGTTGTTCTGGAGTTGGAAGAGTTGAAATCCAAGAAAGACCTGCAGGCGGTGGCCCTCTTCATCCTGATGTACCGCATCACCCAGGAAATGTACCTGGCGCCGCGCGAACAGCCCAAAGTGGTGATCCTGGATGAAGCCTGGGATCTGCTCACGGGCGGTCAGACGGGTGACTTCATCGAGGCGGGCTACCGCCGCGCCCGGAAATACGGCGGTGCCTTCCTGACGGGCACGCAGGGCATCAACGACTACTACCGTAGCGCAGCCTCACAGGCCGCACTGGAAAACGCTGACTGGCTGTTCATGCTCCGGCAGAAGCAGGAGTCCATTGCCAAGCTCGAAGAGAAACTGGCCTTCACGCCGCACATGGCTCACCTCGTCAGCAGCTTGCGCACCGAACAGGGCAAATATTCGGAAGTGTTCGTCTCCTGTGGCCAGGCTGGTTACGGGGTCGGGATGCTACTGCTTGACCCCTACTCCCAACTCATGGGTTCAGCCAACGCACGCGATTTCTCAGCCGTGCGGCAGAAGCTCGAAACTGGCTTGTCCATGGCCGATGCGGTCGATGCCGTTCTGCAGGATCGGAAGGCGGCGATATGACCGAGATTACAAGGGCCGGGAGTAATTCTGCTGAAGTATCGGCTACGGAAGATCAGGCCGTGGCTCAGCCTGAGATGGGGTGTGATTTTCTTATGGTGAGCGGGATTTCGCTGTTGATGGCATTGCTCGTCACAACAGTGACGCTTGCGGCATACCACTTCTGGCTGGCGAAACCGACCGCGGGATTCGCGATGGTAGACCTCGCCAGTGTCGTCAAAATCAAGGAAACCGAATTCACCACTTTGCTCTCCCGTCCGAATGTCAGCGACGAGGACCGGGAGGCTGCTTACCTGATGGTCAGCCGGATCGGCCCTGCGATCGAACGCGCAGTGGACAGGCTGCAGAAGGAATGCGGCTGCACCATCGTGGTGAAGTCGGCGGTGATCGCGGGGCCGGCCGAGGATCTGACGCCGCGTTTAAAAGCGATGCTCGGCATGTCGACGGTGACTGAGGCTCAAGGCTTCGGAGTGAAACCATGACGAAGGCTGTAGTCGCCCCAGGCGCGGGCAACTTATGGAATCGTTGGCTGGTTTACTGGCATACCGAGATGATTCCGCACCTCCGCCGCAACTGGCTGTTTTGGGGCGGGTTGGTGGTCGCCATCCTGCTCTTCAATGCGTTCTTCACGTTGGCGATTACGGTCACGGAAAGCCTGCCGTACCGGGTGTTTGTGGTGATCAAAGGCGACCTGAATATCAAGCGCGGCGATTACATTGCCTGGCGCTGGGCGGGCGGCGGGCCGTACAAGGCCGGACTTTCGTTCGTGAAACAGGTGCGTGGCATGGCGGGCGACACCGTGACCTCAGAGGGTCGGGATTTCTTCGTGAACGGCGAGTACATGAGCACCGCCAAGCCGCGCACCCGGACAGGCGAACCGTTGGCGCTTGGCCCGACCGGCGTGATTCCGGCCAACCATTTCTATGTTTACGCACCCCACAAGGATTCGTTGGATTCGCGCTTTGCGCTGACGGGCTGGATTCCGCTTGAGCGTGTCTCCGGGCGCGCGATCCCACTGTTTTGACATGCTCAAAAAGGCTCTGGCGATGATTCTGTGTGGGTTGATCATGTATCCGGCCTGGGCTCAGGAGATTTTGGGGCCTTCCTATCCCATCACCGAACCGGACATGCTTGAAGCGATACAGGACAAGCTCAAGTCCATGGAAAAAAACGGCCGTCTCGGCCAGCTCCAGAAAGAAGCCATCGAGCGATCGAAACAAAGCATCGAGCGACCTGACCCAGTGAAAGGCATCGTCAAGACGCGCCAGCCGCGCACCTTCTACTTTGATCCGTCGTGGCGCGTCCCGCGCGACATCACCACGCCAGAGGGCAAAGTCATCGCGCGTGCGGGTGACATGGTCAACCCGCTCGACTATGTGCCCCTTTCAAATCACCTGTTTTTTTTCGATCAGAGCGACCCGAAGCAGGTAAAGAAGGCCGCCGAGATTATCAAGCGCTTCAACGGAGCGGTGAAGCCGATTCTGGTCGCGGGGGAACCCTTGGCGCTCACCCGGCAGTGGAAACGGCAGGTGTACTTCGACCAGAGCGGGCATCTGGTGAGGCGCTTCGGGATCAAGCAGGTTCCTGCGCTGGTGTCGCAAGAGGTAGCGCAAAGGCGCTTGCGCATCGACGAAATGAAAGTTGACTGAACGTGAATACTTTTACCTGTATTGCCGATCCCGGACTGACCCTGCTAATTGCTGAATGGTCAGATATCCACAGGCCGCATTGGGGCAGCACCAGGATCGTGGCCTGGGACGACAACCGGCTGCAAAGCCTGATCATCAAGCTGACAAAGAAGCCCGTGGGCTTGCTGGGAAGGTTCAACTGATGAGCTCGCTGCTCCGGAACATTCGTGCTGTTCTGGTGCTTGCCTTTGCGGTTTCGCCCAGTTCATGGGCGGCAACGACCACTTGCACCGGCAAGTTCATGAATCCGATCACGGATGTTTGCTGGTCGTGCGCGTTTCCTCTCAAGGTTGGCGGCACCACGATCATGGATTTTGGCCAGGAGGATTTTGATAGCGGTGTGAGCAACCCGCTGTGCGCATGCTCAAGTCCGCCCAAGGTGGGTTTGAGCATCAGTTTTTACGAACCGGCGCGGCTGGTCGAGGTGGTGCGCAAACCCTACTGCTTCCCCTCCCTTGGCGGGATCACCATTGATCCCGGCGTGCCGGCGCCAGCGCATGTTCAAGCGCGTGGGGGTAAATCGTTCTACCAGGCTCACTGGTACATCAGTCCCCTGATGTTCTGGCTGGAAGTCATCGTCGATAACCCGTGCCTGGAACAGAATGTTTTCGACCTGGTGTATTTCACCGAGCTTGATCCGCTGTGGGCGGACTCGGAGCTGACCTTCATCCTCAATCCTGATGCCGTGCTGTTTGCCAATCCGCTGGCTCAGGGCGCCTGCGCCGCGGATTGCGTGGCTGCCACGGCGGGCTTTCCCCTGAACGAGCTTTTCTGGTGCGCGGGCTGCCAGGGATCCATGTACCCGCTCAATGGCTGGGTGGGCAACCATGTCGGCGCCGTGCAGGCATCGACACTCATTGCCCAGCGCATGACCAACAAGATGCACCGCGAATTGCTGGTCTGGGGCGCGCACGGAACGTCGGGGCAGTGCGGCTACTACCCCATTCCGCTCATGGATAAGCGCGCCTACAAGACCCAGATGACCTACCCCATCCCCAACACCAAGAAAGAGGATGGCAAATGTTGTTCAACCATGGGACGCACAACGGTCATTTCAGGCGTAGGGAAGGAGTTCCCATACAAGGGCGAGGATTTTGCTTACATGCTCTTTCGCAAGCGGGACTGCTGCCAGGGTGCCTTTGGACTCTGATCGATGAAGAAGCCTGTGATGAAAATGCTGTTGCTTGTTCTGTTCGCTGCCATCGTATCCGCTGGGTATGCGGCTGACACCCCCCCTACCCTGCCAGAGATAAATGGCTATGGCGATGAGGCAGTGGCGCGGCAGAAGTCGAGTCAGGCGATCGATGCTGCCAGTCAGGCGGCGCGCAATGGCGCGGTTCGCGCCTTTCCAAAAATCAAGGTTCCATCTTCCGGCGTGGACATCGGCCAGATTGCGGCCCGCTACAACCAGACAGCGCAGAAACCGGAAGACGACAATCTCATGATCTTCGTCACCCTGGGCATGCCGGCCAAAGCGCTGATAAATCTGGCCAGACAAGCCGCGCGCACGCGTGCCGTGCTGGTCTTGCGAGGGGTCGAGGGCGGGATGGCCAAGGGGAACTGGCCGCGTGCCATGGAGGCACTGAAGCCGATTGCCGAAACGGGTGCTTCCATCATCATCCACCCCGATTTATTCCGGACATACAAGGTTGTTCAAGCCCCCACGTTTGTCCTGACGACAGGACGGCAGGGCGAGGCCTGCCTAAACAACCTGAGACAGGAATGCAGCCAGAGCCTGCGCGCTACTGGCGATGTCACCCTGGATTACGTGCTTGAGCGCTGGGCACAAGGCGGCAGTCCACTGGCCGCTGAGGCACGATCACGGCTGGCCATGCTGGAGTACCGGCCGTGAAGGCTTTACTGCTTCCACTGTGTCTGGTCTCAAGTGTGACCTGTGCCGACATGACCGCGAACGATGCCTTCAATGAGGGCAACACCTTTGGCAAGGCGAATGTTGGAACAGCCAAGAGCAAGATCAGCACCACCACAGCGAGCGACGCCAACACGGGGGTGCCGAACTATACGGCCACCGATCCTGCTTCCAGCTACTACATGGGCGGCACAGGTAGCCTGACGGCGCCAGCCACCGCGGGGGTCACTGGCTGTACGTCCACCGCAGGAACGGCAGATCCCGATCCACATACCCACGGGAAGTGCGAAGGCGTCAGGATGCTGATGAATGACCCTGGCAAGAAGAACGTGATGTTCCCGCTCAACTCCACAACCGACCCGCTGGTTGTCAAACGCAACACGGTATCGGGCGATGCAGAGACATATCTCGGCAGCCTGATCGTGAGCGGGGGTTATGCCGGATGCGCAGAGAAGACGGTCAAGGATCCAGACAAATATGAGACAGAAACGTGCAATCAATATTTGACTGCTGGGGAAGAGCGGTGCGAGGAAGTGCTGTCGGTCATCGTAACGACCAAGTTCTGCACCCCTGGTGAAATCCTCTTCGCATACAGCACTTATAAGGGAGACACGATCCGATTGATCTGCGACCCAGACCCCTCAAAGATAAGAATTACGGGCAATTTCAACGGGTGGTGCTATTGGGACTACAGCGCGTATCAGCACCTGGCTTTCGTGAGCGTGGAACCCACACCCACAGTCTTGCAAAAGGGAGTCGTTGCCTATTACAAGCCGACAGGGAAAGGCGCGACTGGTGCAATCAAAGGCCCAATAGCCACCATGCATCCAGATGTGACTCCAAACAACGTGTTGTTCGGGAGCTATTACCGCCGTGGATGCATGCTGGAATTGAAACCCAGCACTTGTGATTTGAGCAATGAAACCTGCACATTCAATCTGCGTTTCATCAATCAGTACAACTGGGATGATAGCTACTATCCCGACATTGATGTTGCCGTAACCACGCCGCCAATGAATACCCCTCAGCACCACGCTGAGGAGGATGTCTGGGATAACCAATGCACGGCGTTGGAGGCCAGGCTTCCATGATGCCGCTAACCTTGATGCGGCTGGTAGCCCGGCTACTCATCGTCACACTCCTGTTCCCCTTGCTCTCGTCTCCGGTGCTGGCAGGGGATGGCACCTGCACAAAGAATTCCAGGGTCTGCATCGAGGGGCCGGAAACGCGCACGATAAGCGGCTACCCGGTGACTCGCGATTGCTGGAAATACGAAAGCAAGTACGACTGCATCTCCCAGAACTATGTGGACGATTGTGCGCCTCTAGCTGCGCAGGGGTGTGCGCAGATCGGATCAAGTTGCGTGGACTATGTGGACGGTGATCCAGCCAAGTGCTCGCTCTATGAGCAAACGTATCAATGCAAAGTGGCAGATGGTGAGTCTAAAACCATCACGGATTGCGGCGGGAAAACCTACTGCGTGGATGGCACGTGTTTCGATGCGGGCTACACGCCGGACGGTGATTTTGCGCTGGCGATCACTGGTATGGAGGCGCTGCGGCAGGCCGGCAACTACATGGACCCGGATACCCTGACGCTGTTCAACGGCAAAAACAGCAAATGCAGGGTGACGCTCGGGATTTTTAGTTGCTGCAAGACGAACTCGATGGGGAGCAACCAGAACAACAGCGACATGATGACCAGCATGGGCGCGAGTCTGGTGAAGAGTTTCGGGACTGAATCAATCCAATATTTAGGGTCTACAGCAGTCTACGATTCGCTGTTCCAATCGGACGCCCCGAATTTCCTGATAAATGGAATGGAGTCAATTCTTGGGGGAAGCGGATCTTCATCGGTGTTTAGTCCTTCGTTCAGCTATTTTGGTCTGACGGTTGGATACGGCGCCCCAGCAGCCGGTACGACCGTTCTGCTTGGGGAAAGCGGGACGTTCTTCGTCGGTTTCGACCCCGCTTCGTTTGCGATTGCCATCGCGATCTACATCATTATGGAGCTCGTTTCATGCGAACAAGAAGAGCAAATTCTTGGCATGAAGCGCGGGCAGAATCTTTGCGTTCATGTCGGAACCTATTGCTCCCAAAAAGTCCTTGGTGTCTGCGTGCAGAAGAAGCAATCGCACTGCTGTTTCAACTCCCGTATCGCAAGATTGATCGCCGCTTCCGGTCGATCTCAGCTTGGCAAATCCTGGGGGAGCCCCCAAAGCCCGGATTGCGGTGGCCTAACCCCTGCCGAACTCCAGAGCATCGACTTCAGCTTGATCGACTTTTCCAGCGTGGTGGCGGATGTGAAGGCCAGCGTCAAAATCCCGGATTACGCAATCGACCGTGCCACGATAAAGATCAACAGCTACTACGGCACGCCTTAGATTGATTGGAATGAGAGGCGATCATGAAGTCATCTTTGTCACTAACCATGTTCAGAACATGAATCGGACAATCGTAATGTTGCTTCTAACTCTTCTTGGATCCAGCCTTGAATCCGTGGCTGCTCCGACGCTACCTGAGACAGCCAATGTGCGAGGCTTGTTACTTGCGGCCATTGACTCACGGGACGGGACCGCCAAAGCCTGGCTCATCGGTGATATGGCTCAGAAGCTTAAGAACGACACGAAGGCGCCTCCGAACACGCGGGTCAAGGCATCCGTAACGACTGTGCAGGTTATCCGGCCCGGCTGTAAGCGGTTGAGGCTGGTGCTTGGCATGCCAGACCACAAAATGAGAACGGTGAATGGCACGATGGAGCCGTTCAGCATGTTCTACGAACTCAATCTATGCAGGGATGGCCAGCCGCCACAGGTCTCGTCTGTCGGGACGGGAGAGGCGCGTTGAAGCGACTGATTGCCCTGCTTGCTGCAGCGGCTTTGTTGATAAGCCAGGCAGCGTTTGCCATCACCGACTCGGGCCCTGCAAATAAAGGCTGGTGGGACGATACCCCGTGGCAAAACCCGGAGCGCGGGTTCAACTGGTATCCACCGGACGCACCGCCGGTGAAGAAGGACAAGAAGGTTGATACCAAGCCGAAGTCCATCAAGGCAATGACAACGATGGAGGATCTGCAGAAGGAGCTGGCCAGGCTAAAAGACCTGGCCATCATGCAGCCCACCCAAGCGAACGTGCGCAATTACCTTGAAGCGCAGACCTATGTGATGGACAAGAGTTCGGTCTTCGCCGACACCGCACGCCGCGTGGTATGGGCCACACCATCGGTTGACTACAACAACCGGTCACCGACGGCCACCTTCGCCCAGCTCAACAAGAAAGATATGCGGCGTGAAGCGCAGGAGCAGACCCTGGCCGAGCTGTCGCGAGACTACGGCCTGATGTTTTTCTTCCGATCGGACTGCCCCTACTGCCATCAGCAAGCGCCGGTGTTGCGCCTGCTGGAGCGAAATTATGGCTTGCCCGTGATGGGCGTCAGCATGGACGGTGGAACCCTCCCCCAATTTCCTGATGCCAGGCGCGATAACGGCATCTCGATGACCGTGAGCAATGGCCAGGGCATCCAGATGGTGCCCGCGCTGTTTCTGGTTCACCGGGAAACCCGGCAGGCCGTGCCGATCGGCAGCGGCGCGCTGGCGATTGATGAAATTATCGAGCGTATCCGCGTGTTGACCCGCACGCAGCCCGGCCAAGAGTTCTGAACAAGGAGTCCATCATGAAAATCAGCACACGTCTGAAGCCCGTCTCCCTCATGCTGGCCCTGAGCCTGGGACTGGCCGTTCCAGCCACGACCTCGATCGCAGCCGGGTCTGACTGGATGAACGACTACTTTAATTCCGCAGGGGCGGCGATGAATGTCACGCCTTCTGCTGTGTATGAGTCGCAGGGACAAACGACAATGGCGCTGGGAGGATTTTCTTACCGCGCGCCGCAGCGCGCCACCAATCTCTTCAGTTTCTCCCCGCCAGGCTACAAAGCGGGCTGTGGCGGGATCGACGCCTGGCTCGGAGCCTATGGCTTCGTCAACATGGATGCGTTCGTTAATGCGCTGCGAAACATCGGGCAGAACGCCGTGGGCTACTTCTTCCAACTTGCTCTCAAAACCATGGCACCCGAGATCGATGGACTGCTGACCGATCTCTCAAAGACGATGAATCAGCTCAACCAGTTCCAGATTGGCAGTTGCCAGGCGATCAAACAGTATGTCGGAACCACGCCGGATACCCGGAACATGGATATGGAGCAGCGTGCCCAGGTCTTCGGCTCGGCCCTTACCGGCTCCTATGGATCGTTCTTCAATGCCAAGGAAGATACTCAAACCAGTCCGGCGAATACGAAGGCCGCCTACGACGCGGCATGCACCGTGAATGCCGCGCTTTGCCTGGACAGCGCGGGGAATCCGGTACTGAAATCGGATTTCAACCTCGTTTACGACGCCCTTGAACGTGCGGGCGGGTATTCCAATGAAGAAATCGAACTATACATTTCGCTCTTCGGGACTATCACCTTCATCAGGAACAGCAGCGACATCGCCAGCGGCTTCACCACGGAATATTTCAAGCCAACCATCACGTGGGAGGATTTTTTGGGGCCGTTGTCCGGCACGCACACCATGAGGGTCCGTGAGTGCCCGTCCGGTTCCGATTGTCTTCCCTATGCCTCGGCAACGGACGAAGGAACACCCCGTACAACCGTGGGGATGACGGCAATCGTGTATGAGCAGCTGAATAAGCTGAAGGATGCCATTGTCACCAGAACAGCGCTGACGGACCCGAAAGCGTTACAGGTGATCGCCATGACCAGCACGCCGATTTATCAGATGATCGCCCAGTCCATCCACAGCGGCCGTGGCTCGACGATTGTTGCCGATCGCATCATTGATGGCTTCTCGGAAGCGATCGCTACTGAAATCGCATTCCGCCAAATGCAGGACATCAGCCGCGAGGTCGATGATGCGCTCAACAAGACCAAAACAGTTTCGGTTAAAGCCGATGTCAAGGCGATAGACGACTTCCAGGGGAAACTGGCCGAAATCAAGAACACGGCCATCAAGATCTATGGTCTCAAGCAGGAAGACATCTCCAAGAAGATGGGCAATGTGGCGATGATGATGGACTTCCAGCGTCAGATGTACACGAGCCTTGGCCCGCGGCTGACCTCCAATATCGAATTCGGCAGCCGCTGATCCGGTATGGATACCATCTACGCCTATTGGGACGCCCAGCAGATCAAGTATGTGCTCGACGCTGTAGCGATGCTCACCTCGATGAGCGACTACACCGGCTTGATGAAAGTCTTCGCGATATTCGGGTTGTTCGTTGCCGTCGCCACGACTTTCGTGAAGGCACGCGGCGAGGATGCAGCAATCTATATGCTGATGCTGGCCATCTGGTATGTAGGCCTCTTCTTGCCCAAGAAAGATGTGGTTGTGGTCGACGTGGCGGGTGGTTCCGGTACGTATACAGTGGCCAACGTCCCTCTGGGGCTCGCTGTTTTCGCCAGTGCGGAAAGCCACATAGGCTATTGGCTTACCAAAGTCAGCGAAACGGTATTTGCGCTTCCTGGCGATATTTCCTTTGAGAAGACCGGCTTCATGTTCGGATCGCGTGCCATCAAGGATAGACAGAGCGTGCGGTTCTACGATCCCAATCTGGTCAGCTCCCTGACCAACCTGACCAAGGATTGTGTTTACCCGGAACTGAACAACAACGGGGCTTTTTTCGATCAGATCATGAAGTCTGGCGACATCTGGGCAGACATCGCCCCTCAGATGAACCCCGGGCTGCTGGTTCAGGTTTATGACAACGCTGCAGGCGTCTACAAGATCGTCGGCTGTGATCAGGCCTGGTCTTACATTGATGCCCAGATCAACCCGCATGTTTCAAATGACATCCTGCCCCGCCTGGGCAGGATGCTCAACCCGAGCGCACCCACCTCTGCAGCTGCCTCCGCACTGGTGGCCGCTCAATTACCTGCCGTAGACAGCTTCATTTTCGGGGTGAGTCAAACCGCTCAGGAATCCATCAAGCAGGCGGCGATGATCAACCTGATCGCAGACTCGACGGTTTTCGTGCCACAGATGATCGGCGATACGACATCGGCGCAGGTCGCGCTATCGACGGCGATGGCATCTGCCAGCGCAAACAGCAGCTATCGCACCATGGCCAAGATTGCCGAGTCGTCCATGCCCCTGATCCGAAACGCCATCCATATCGTGATTCTGGCGCTGTTTCCCATCGTCATGCTCCTGATCATTGTGGCTGGATCAAAGGGTGGCCTGGTTCTCAAAACCTATCTCATGGCCTTGTTATGGATCAACCTCTGGGCACCGGTTTACGCAGCACTGAATTTCTTCACGAGCTGGTACGCGACGCTCGGTGCCAAGGCTGCCGTCGACGGGATGAATCCCCTCTCCTACGCAAGCCATCAGGCGTTGATGCACTCCATGATTTCCGATCAGGGGGTTGCCGGTATTCTCACGCTCTCAGTACCGGTCATCGCCTACATGCTGACCAATGTCAGCGCGGCATCTTTCACCAGCGTCATATCAGGCGTCATGAGCCCGGCAAATTCCTCAGCTCAGGCCGCCGGTGCGCAGGTCGGCACCGGGAATATCAGCGCTGGCAACACCCAATGGGGCAATGTCACCATGGGGAACTGGAGCGCGAACAATAGAAGTGCGGATCAATGGAATACCGCGCCGATGAACCGGCATGGTGCCGCGATCGACCAGGCTGTTGGAGCGGACGGTACGGTGATGTCGTCCTATGGAAATGGAACATCAACCGCAGCGCAACCTATGAATGCCCTGAGGGTGGGGGCTTCTGTCACAGCCGGTCAGAACGCCGGTCTGCTCAAGCAAGCCGGTAAACACGCATCGGCCGGGCAAGCCCATACCATCGCTGCAGGGAAGGCGGAAGAAAGCATTCTGTCAAAAGCCCGTGCCCATCTGTCGTCGCTCGCCACCACCAACCAGAGTGGCTTTGGCGGCAGATCGAGCTCGGGAGGGGATTTCACGGGATCATTTGGTACGTCTGCAAGTTCAGGAGATGAATCAGGGAGCGACGCCAGTTATACGACCAAAAATCAAGCTTCGCAGAAAGGTTCGGTACGGGCTAACGCCGGTGGCGATATTGCTCTTGGTGGCAACCAGACCGTGACACCGGCAACCATCAAGGATTCGGCTTCCAGCGACGGGGGGGGTATCCAGTCGCGGGATTCGAGAAACGGGAAAGCGGCAGTCACAGGCAGCCTAAAAGGTGGAATTGATATTGCACAGGAATATGCGGCCGGGATCCAGAAGCAAAGCCGCACTGGTGAGAAAAGCGCGGTACTGGGCAATGCCGATGCAAGGCAGGCATTCTTCGATCGGCTGGAGAAAGACCGCGATTTCCGGCATTCGGTGCTTGGCCAGGATGCGGACAGCCAAACTACAGGTGCGACACTTAGCATCCGGCGCACGCACCTCGACCAGGCGCAAGCTGAATTTCGCCAGGCTGAAGACCTCACCCAACAAGCCAATCAGAGCTCATCCCGCGGAGTGGGCGTCAGTTACGATCCGCTCAAGGATCCGGGAAATACGAATGCCGCGTTGGCATTGGTCGAAGCCGTCGAAGCCGCGCCAGCTGGACAGCGCGACCAAGTGGCGCTCAATGGCCTGAAGACCATAGGATACGATCAGGGCGGCCAATTGCCATCTGCTTATCAGGATGGCACAGCGGTGCGTTCCACTCCAGAGGAAGTCCAGGCGCTGGCACAAGCCATGATGGACGATCCGGCTTTGGCAAATCAGATACGCGCCCTGCATGCGGGCCATCTCAGGGATGTGCCCAATTCAGGCGCGCCAGTAGGCGCCGGATCCGCAGCCGCCAACTCCAACAGCGATCTGCCGGGCAAAGCCCAGGACTATCACGACCAAGGCAAGGAGAAGCAGCAAATGGCGATGGACTACCACGAGGCGAAACAGGAATCAGGCGAGTTGCGCTACCAGGGGGAGGCAGGCGATGCCGCGCCCCAATCGCATAGTGTGGCGATCTACAACAAGCTCATGAATACAGCGGAGGACGCCGCCACCGCCGACATGAGGCTCTCGCTGCAGCAAGCGCTTCCAAATGAAATCGCGGGAATCAAGGTGCCAAGAGCAAAACCTACCCTGGAGCAGTTCCAGGAAAAGGTCGGCTACCGGCCTGATGGGGCAAAGAAAGAACCGAAAGAATAGGGCTGGGCGATGAACCCTTCAGTCATCGTCATACATGGGGAATCCATTTGTGGAGTATCCATAACCATATGGGCCACCCACACTTGATATGCCATTTGGATAAATTTCATCCTCCTCCATCGCCCCGTCAGCAGGCCAGTCCCGCTTCTCATCGATCAGACCGAAGGTATTTGCAGCAGCGTAGACGACGAGTGCGAGCAGACCGCCGATGGCCGGGCCGACAGTCAGCGCGATCGCGGCAACTTGCGCCAGGCTGGCGGGCGTAATGCTCGCCAGCCCGAATACCTGGGGAGCCATCAACCAGGCAAATCCGATGATCGGTGCCAGGAAGGTCAGCAGCAGAGCCAGGGCGGTTTTGCGGTTGCGTTTCCAGTTGAAGTCATGCAGAGCGTAGCCCAGGCCTAAACCTACAAAGCCGAAGAAGGCCGCACTTTCAGCGATGCCTTTGTCCATGCCAAAACCGGCACCGGCAAGCATGCCCAGCGCCGCTCCCCCAAGCGGGAACAGAATTCGGCGGGTTTGAGTTTTCATGTTTTTCTCCTTTTTCCTGCTCTCCTGCGATGTTACTCAGGAGGGCATACCACCCTCCCCATCTAACGCATCATCTGCTCGCGGATGCGTTGCGGCACGAGTTGTCGTGGCTTCTGATACCTTTGCACACGCAGCAGCGAGAAAAGTCACGATTATGATTTTATCTACTTTCACAAACTACTTTTTTCTCTCGTCAGTCAGTCGGGTTCTGACCCGGCGCGCTTTTCCTTGAGGGCCCGCCTTCCGAATCTCGGTCAACCGTTTCTCGGTCAGTTCACCATCATTCGCCTCATAGGCGGTAATGGTCCACGGATTCAAAACCGGTACGCCGGTTGACTCAAAGTCGGCCACGTTTCGTGTTACGACGGTCATGCCATGTACCAGCGCCGTTGCTGCTATCAGGCAATCCCTGACTGGACGCGGGTCTGGTACATGAAGCCTCGCACTACACAGCGCAACCGCTGTATCGATGGGCAAGATACGACCTGAGAAAGCTGGCATGACGTGGCTACCCAGCCATGCCCGGAAAACTTCACCTTGCGCCGCATCCCGCCGCTCTGCAAGCAACACACCGATCTCCAGTTCCTGGATCGTGATCACTGACAGATAAAGATCTACGGCTTCGACACTATCGGCCCATCTGGCAACGTGCGCATCGGCCTTACCAAGGCGAATTTTGCGAAGTTCCGATACCACATTGGTATCGAGGAGGAACATCAGGCGAGTTCCGCTGGCCGAGCGATATCCCGCAGTTGCGGAATCTCGAATTCAACGTCCTCGATACCCGGCATCGCCAGCAGATCGGCAATCTTCTGATGGCCACCCGTTATCCGCTGGTACTCCTCAATGCACAGCAGCACATGCGCAGGTTTGCCGCGATCCGTGATGAATACTGGGCCATGCTTCGCAGCCTTCTTGGCCCGGCTAGCATCCTGGTTAAACTCGCGGCTCGATAGGGTCGTGATGGACATGGTGTCACCTCAAAGCAAACATTATGTAGAAATGTTACTACTTTAATTTATTTTTGCAATTGCTGTGGCGAATGACTATATGGCTAGGAATTCTCGGTGTCGCCCACTGGTTTGCTGCGTCTGGCCCTGGGGTGAGCCGAGTCATATACCTTCGCCAAGTGTTGCCAGTCCAAGTGGGTATAGATCTGGGTGGTGGTGATGTTGGCGTGGCCGAGCATCTCCTGAACCGCCCGGAGATCACCTGACGATTGAAGCATATGGCTGGCAAAGGCGTGGCGGAGCATGTGCGGGTGTACCGATTGCCCCAGCCCGGACTGCGAGACCCAGTGATCGAGGCGCATCTGTACGCTTCGCACCGAAAGGCGTCTCCCCCAGCTGCTGAGGAACAATGCCGGAGTATCGTTACCGCCAAGGAGTGCCTGGCGCCAGCTCAACCAGGTCTTGATCGCTTTACAAGCTTGCCTGCCTACCGGCACCACGCGTGTTTTGCTGCCCTTGCCGGTAACCCGTGCCTCCCCTGCTTTCAGATCAATGTCGATGAAGTCCATGCCCGTCAGTTCGGACACCCGCAAGCCCGATGAATAAAGCAGCTCGAACATGGCGTGGTCACGTGCCAGCAAGACATTTGAGTCAATATCCTGCTCCTTCTTGCCATCGAGGAGCTGGGCGCAACTATCGGGTGAAAGCGTCTTGGGAAGGGCCCGTTTTACCTTCGGACCTTTTTGCCCGACACACGGGTTGTTCAGGTACCCGAATCTCTGGATGGCGTATGAATAGAATCCTCGCCAGCTTGATATATGTCTGGCCACGCTCGCCGGCGACAGACTTTTCTTCCTGAGCTTGACGATCGCGTCCCGCACATCGGATGCCACTGCGTCAGCCAGTGCTTTCCCGCATTCTTCAGTCGCCTGGAGCAAAAAAAGAAGGTCCCGCTGGTAACTTTCAAGCGTGTTCGGAGAAAGCCGCCTCTCGGCCGCGAGGTGTTGCAGGTAGGCCGCAACATGCTGCCGGGAAAGCGTCGTGGCTTCCTTATTGTCCGTGTCGGACATCATCAAGTCTCATGGTCTCAGTTTCTCAACCGGGCGGGGATGTCTCCGCCCGGGTACTACCGCTTACCCAAAGATCCAGACCGCGATCATGAAGATCGCCAATCCGTGCCATCAGGCCAATATACCTAACATCTCCCTACACCATAAAGCGCAATTTGGAGATGAACTTGTATCAATGCATAGTATTTATTTTTAATACGATATAAACATACCGCATGTGCTTCCGCGCGACCAGGTCAAGTGGTTTGATGCCCACGGCTCAAGCCGGATTGAAATTTCCGGTGCTGCGTAAAAATGGGGAGATGTCCTCCGCCGGCAGCGGCTTGCTAAAAAAATAGCCTTGCATGGCATCGCAGTCCCGCTCAAGCAGGAAGTCGAACTGTTCCTGCGTTTCCACCCCTTCGGCCACGACCTTGAGGCGCAGGCTGTGAGCCATGGCAATGATGGCGGTCACGATCGCCGCGTCGTCCGGGTCGGTCGTAATATCCCCTACGAAGGATTTGTCGATTTTGATGGTGTCGATGGGCAGGCGTTTGAGATAGCTCAACGAGGAATAGCCGGTTCCGAAATCGTCGATGAAGATGCGCATGCCCTTTGCGCTCAATGCTTGCAGGGTCATGGCCGCCGTCGAGAGGTTCTGCATCAGGATGCTTTCGGTAATCTCCAGTTCCAGGCAGGACGGATCCACCCCCGTTTCCTCCAGCACCCGCTCGATGGTTTCAACCAGGTCGTGAATTCCGGTTGCTTCACCGCTAGCCGAACGGTGCCTGAACTGACGCGCCGACAGGTTTACCGCCACTGGCAGCGGGGGCACGCCTTCCCCTTGCCAGGCCTTGATCTGCAGGCACGCTGTCCGCAAGACCCATTCGCCGATCGGGATAATCAGGCCGGTTTCCTCCGCCAGGGGAATAAACTGGTCGGGCGGGATTATGCCCCTGACCGGATGCGCCCAGCGCAGCAATGCCTCCAGCCCGATCACGGCACCGCTCGCGAGATTCACCTTGGGCTGGTAGTCAAGCTGCAATTCGCCACGCTCCACGGCGCGGCGCAGGCTGTTCTCCAGCGTGAGCCGCTCCGACGGCAGGTTTTCCAGATCGGGCCGGTAGAACTGATACCCTTGGCCTTGCTCCTTGGCCTGGTACATGGCATTGTCGGCGCACCGGATAAGGTTGCCCGCATCGATGGCGTCCGAAGGATAGAAGGCGATGCCAATGCTGGCGGAGACGAAGACTTCATGCGTTTCCAGTTGAAAGGTATGAGCAAAGGTATCCATGATTTTCTGGGCGACGAGCGCGGCATCCTGTGTCCCGGAAAGCCCTTGCAGCAGCACCACGAATTCGTCACCCCCCAGCCTGGCCAGTATGTCGCCCTTGCGGAAGCAACCGGCGAGCCGTTCGGCCACCATCAGCAGCAGCTTGTCACCCAGCGCATGACCAAAGGTATCGTTGATCAACTTGAACCGGTCCAGGTCGAGAAACAGCACCGCCAACTGCGCCCCGTCCAGCGCCGCCTCGTCCAGGCTGATGCCAAGGCGCTCCCTGAAGAATTTTCGGTTGGGCAGATTGGTGAGCGGGTCATGGTTGGCCAAGTGCACCAATTGGCGCTCAAACTGCTTGCGCTCGGTCAGGTCGCGCAGCACGTAGGTGATGAAACGCCCCGTGGACCCTTCGAACACGCTGCTGGATCCCTCCACCATGAAAACCGTGCCGTCCTGGCGCAGCCCCTGGGTTTCCCACACCTGGGCATGCTGCAATCCTTCATCCAGTTGGCAGGACAGCGGTTCCGGCAGCACCGTCCCGATCGGCCGTTCCAGCGCCTGGTTGCGGCGATAGCCGAACATGCGCTCCGCCGCCCGGTTGAAATAGGCGATTTCCCCCTGGGGATCGGTCATGATGATCCCGTCGTGGGCGGTTTCCGCCAAATCCCGGAAACGGCGTTCGGATTCCAGCGCGGCTGCGCGCAACGCTTCCTCCTCGGTAAGATCCTCCACGATCAAAAGAAGCCGAGCTTCTTCTTCTTCTTCTTCTTCCGCAAGCCGGATTCCAGTCAGCGTCACGCGCACCGGTTTGCGCTCGTCGCCGCCCGCCTGCCCCATGGCGAAAAGCACGTCATGCTGGGCGACGCCGGTGGCCAGAACTTCCAGCGCCCGTCCCCGCAAGCCGTCGGCCGCGAGCACTTCCATCAGGTAGCGGCCGTGCACGGCCTTCTCGGTGAGTTCGAACCGTTCCAGAAAAACCCGATTGGCGGACAAAACGGTGAGATTGGGCGAGAGCACCAGCAGTCCGTCGGGAATACTTGTGAATACGATGTTGGCATACTCTTTTAACGCAAGGATCGTTTGCTGGTCGGCCTGGATATAGGTGTCGATGGCGAGTCCCATGTCCAGCAGAACGATCTTGATCAGCGCCTGGCAGGTGGCGACAAACGCCTCGGGGTCTTTTCCGAGCCGCTGCCAGAGTTCGGGAAGCAACCCCGACAGGTACTTGCTGTAGGCGCCCAGATACCATTCCGGCGCCAGGCCGACGCGCTGGTGTACTACGCCGACGCGTAGGCGGTGGAGGATGTAATCCGGCCCGTAGTCGCCCGCGGTGAGGCTGTCGAAGTATGCCGCCTGGGTGCGCTTCAAACGTTCGAGCGTTTGCGCGCCGGGCAACAACGCCCGTGTTTCCTCGAAGGCCAGGAGATGGGTGTAAAAGGCATTGGCGAAATCCGGCGCGAGGGTTCGCAGGGCTTCGTGCAGCGTTCGCAACCGCGCGACGTCGTCATCGGTGAATTCCAGAAAGGCCTTGCGCCGGACGACGGCAGCATCGTCCAGTCCAAGCGTGCGCACCACGGCCTCGACGGCCATATCCAGAGGCTTCATGTTTCCGGACCTCGCAGCAAGCCAGGAAAGGGAGATGAAATCACTGTCAAGCTTGCTTGCTTGCTTGCTTGCGCAAGATTTCTTCCATATCACGCCACTGAACCTTATGGTTGTTCTTGTTCATTTCTTAAGTGCCCGAAATCGGTTCGGGTAGTGCTGGATTTGGATGCATGATATATCGATATATCGACGGGCTGCGCGCTTCCTTATAACGGCCATGGCGATAGCGCCGTACCGAATAGTGATCATCGCTCTCGCCATGACCGTACCCACCCTGGCCTTTATGCCCTTCAGAGTGCTCCGCGCGCGGAAGGTTATCGTGTGGCTGCGCGAGGTTCACAGGGAGCACAGAAAACAATCAATATGTTTCGTGAACAAACCGCTTTACCGCGGATGCAAGTATTCACACGTACGGCTTTGATCATCCCCCATGAACCTCGTGGTTAACTGCTTTATATCGTTTTAAGGACTCATGCGGTTACATGGCGGCGGCTCGCCGAACGTCTCGCAAAACACCCGGTACAACTCACGCTCCACCCAACGCCAGCCTTCGTTCACCAGGCGAAACCGCACCCGCGCGGCGCCGTCGGCCACGTGACGATACAGCAGCGCATTATCGCTGCTGCCTCGCAGGTGGTCGCCGAGGCGCTTGCGCAAATCACCGGCCGATCCGATATAGACCACGCCATGCGGCACGACCGGCACACTTTTCCCCGGCCAGTTCTTTTCTTCACCACTGAGGCGGAAAGTGAAAAGCGTCCTGATCTCATACACGCCGGAATGAGCCGGAACCGCAGTCCGCAGTGCTTGAGCGGTCAGCGGCACCAGAGCGGAAAACCCCTCGGTCGCGGCCAGGTAATCCGTGCGCTGGCTGCGGTGCTTGTAATCGGGAATCGCCAAGTCATGCCGAATATTGGCCACTGTACGACGCGACAACCGGATGCCATGTTCCCGCTTGAGGATAGCGGCGATAGCCTCGTCTGTCAGCGGCCCCCGAATTAACCCTTCTTCTACAAATGTTTTTTCTGTTTTTATCAGATGATCCACGAAATGACAATGAACTTGCCGCGGTTTCGGGAACAGGGTGCTTAACGGCACCGCTTTCCCGTTTGCCAGCGCAATCGACAATCCACGCACCAGCCGGGAGATCCGGCCAGGATCCGCCACCACGGAAAGATTCGACTCCGACCGCAGCCGGCTGGAAGTCTCCGCCTGGGTCAGGGCGATGAGCGACAAGGCTTGCCCGGAGCGCAGATACGCCGCTTGTGATACCAGCACCGCCTGTATCAGTGCATGGGTGAGCCGGTTCCGGGTATTGATGAGGCGTAGCCTATGTAACGTCCCTGTGAAATCTCTGGGGGTTTCCTCGCGTGCCATCAGGCGGTTCATCCCCTCTTCGTCGAACCGGTACTCACGCGCATAACTGTTGCGATGGTAAAGGAACATCAGGTTCTGGCCCGCCTCGTGAATTTCTCCCAGGATCGGGGATGCTTTGGCTTGGGGTATGCCGGCCGCATCATGCACCACCCGTGCATCTTCCAGTCGCCCGACGGTGACCCAAGGGCGCAGTGCGTTAAACCCGATGGATGACTCCGTCTGGGTCACGAGGCGGTCGAAAGCCCGCAGCGGCAACTCCAGAAAACGGGCGAGCATGATTTTGCCGAGCAGTGCGGCGTCGATATTGTTATTGTGGTGCTGCAAGCGCTGTCCCGCCGACAAAATGTTTGAGGTTCTTCTTCTGCTAAGCCTGCGGAGAGACGGGATGATCGATGACTCGGGAGTGTTTGTCTACGGGGGGTTCCGGGACCCAGCAAAGCTGGATTCAAGAATATTCTTTTCAATGCGGGAGCTTAGCCGGTGCGTCGACCGTTCCCCGTCGTTCAACGGGGGCTGCCAAGGCTGCTCGATGACATAAATGACCGGATGGGGCGTGATTCTGTTCGCCTGGCGGTAGCGAATCAATCCAGACCTTGGGCAATGAAACGAGGGAATGTCTCGCCAGCGTATACCAGCTCATGGAAGCAGGTGGCGATCGTCCGGTAATCTCTACTCGGTCGTCGCAAGGGGCTCGATCAAATCGGCGCCTTCCTCGGCCGAACGGCTGACACGCTTGCTTACTGGCCAAGCCTGCATCGCTTCAGCCCGGAAGGGTTTTACAAGTGCGAAGGCATCCACCGGTGGAGCGGACAACCAAGCCTCGTACTGCACGGGAGCAATGATCACCGGCATCCGGTCGTGAACTGGCACCATGATTTCGTTCGCCCCTGTCGTGATGAGGCAGCACGTCCGAAAAATGTCGCCGTCAGGCGCACGCCATGACTCCCAGATGGCACCGAACGCGAAGGCCTCGCCAGCGCGCATACCGAAATAATACGGCTGTTTGCTGCGGCCTTCAGTTTTCCATTCATAGAAGCCATCGGCGGGCACGAGACAGCGCCGGCGCTTGAAGGCGTCACGGAGGGGCTTGTCGGCCACAGTTTCGCCTCTGGCGTTGCTTAGGCGGGCGCCAATGGCTGGATCCTTGGCCCAATGTGGAACTAACCCCCAGCGCAGCAGGTGTAGCACACGCTTGCCTTCCGGTGATTGGCGTATAACCGGGATGTCCGTGCCGGGCGAAATGTTGTAGCGAGCTGGGAAATCCTCGGACTCGTCAAGACCGAACCTAGCAACCAGCTCGCTGGCGGGAGTCTTGAGCGCATAACGTCCACACATGCAATAAACCTCAGTGAGGGGCTCGTATCTGCCCGTCCAGTATTCTATCCACACAACACCAGTTCATGAGCTGCAAGCTGCTCTATCTGCTCGGGCAATCGATACATTCCTGACCTACCACCCATAGCGCGCCTCATGAAGCGCTGCGTAACCGGGTCTTCCAAGATTTCGTGCCAAGAGACTCCTTTGGCGGATGAAGAGCCTGTCGTCACACAGTTCCGGCTACGTGTAGACCACTTCACGACATCACGCAAAATAAGTGTTATAAGAATATATATGTTATATTTTTCCATAACATATGGACAAGCACATGGACCAGCGGAACGACAGCCCACAGCAACGCCTCTCTTTACTTGAACTGTTGAATTGCATCCAAATCTGACCCGGGAATTGCACTGAATTTTGACCCACCCGGATGAGCCGATTATGGCTCAGGTTGCTGCCGATTTTCTGGTTTTTCCCTCCCTGCTGGTCATGGTTGAACTGTTGCGGAAGCGAAAGCTCTCGTTGCCCGTTTCCACGATATGGCAGTGATGGGTCAGGCGGTCGAGCAGCGCCGTCGTCATCTTCGGATCGCCAAACACCGAAGCCCATTCCGCGAAGCTCAGGTTGGTCGTGATGATCACGCTGGTCCGCTCGTAGAGCTTGCTGAGCAGGTGGAACAGCAACGCTCCGCCGGCCTGGCTGAAGGGCAGATAGCCCAGTTCATCCAGGACCACCAGGTCGGTATGCATCAGCCGATTTGCCCACTGCCCCTGCTTGCCCGCCTGCTTCTCCAGTTCCAGCGCGTTCACCAGTTCCACCGTCGAGAAGAACCTGACTCGCCGGTGCAAATGCATGATCGCCTGCACCGCGATCGCCGTCGCCAGGTGCGTCTTGCCAGTCCCCGGTCCGCCGATCAGCACCACGTTGTGGGCGTCATCCATGAACTGCCCGCGGTGCAGCATCCGGACCAGGGCTTCATTGACCACGCTCTGGCCGAAGTCGAAACCGGACAGGTCCCGGTAGGCCGGGAAGCGCGCCGCCTTGATCTGGTAGTTCACCGAACGGACTTCCCGTTCAGCCACTTCGGCCTTGAGGAGCATGTCGAGAATGGTTTGCGCGCCCTGATACGCGGGGGCGCTTTGCTCCGCCAGTTCCGCCATGGCCTGCGCCATGCCATGGAGCTTCAGCGCCTTCAGGGTTTCGATCATCGCACTAGGCTGCATGACGTTTCTCCCTCAGGCTGTCGTAGCGGATCACGTTGGCCTGCGGCTCGACGCCGAGCACCAGATCCTGCGGTGTCGTGACCGGGGCCGGCGGCAGCTGCTCGACTAGGCGGCCGAGCAGATTCAGGACGTGCAGCTTGGATGGCACACCAGATTCCAGCGCGAGCTCGACGGCCGACAGCACCGCCTCCTCGTCGTGATGCAGCACCAGCGCCAGGATCTCGACCATCTCCCTGTCGCCTCCCGGACGTTTGGTCAGCTGGGCCTGCAGGCGCTTGAAGCCGTCGGGGAGTTCAAGGAAGGGGGCGCCGTTGCGCAAGGCGCCGGGCTTGCGCTGCAGCACGGCCAGATAGTGACGCCAGTCGTAGAGCGTCTGCCCGCCCGCATGCCGGCGGTCGAAACAGCGGACGTGCTCGGCAATGACGTGGCCCTCCGTTGCCATGACCAGCCGGTGGGCATAGACGCGCAGGCTGATCGGGCGATTGGCGAAGGTGGCCGGGACGCTGTAGCGGTTGCGTTCGAAGTGGACGAGACAGGTCGGGGAGACCCGCTTGGTGTGCTCGACGAAACCATCGAAGGGGGTGGGCGCCGCCATCAGGATGGGGCGCTCTTCCGCCCAGACGTCGGCGATGGTGCGGTCCTTCTGCTCCGGGTGCGCCAGTTCCGACCAGAGCGCGATGCAACGCGCCGCAAGCCAGTCGTTCAGGTCGGCCAGCGTATCGAAGGCCGGGGCACCGTGCCAGAGCCGGTGCCGGGAATCCTGCACGTTCTTCTCGATCTGGCCTTTCTCCCAGCCGGCGGCAGCATTGCAGAACTCGGCATCGAACACGTAGTGGTTGACCATGACCTGGAAGCGCAGGTTGACCTGCCGCTCCCGTCCCTTGCCAATCCGGTCGACCGCGGTCTTCATGTTGTCGTAGATGCCGCGCCGGGGAACCCCGCCCAGCACCGCAAAGGCATGGTTGTGGGCATCGAACAGCATTTCGTGGGTCTGCAGCGGATAGGCGCGCAGCAGAAAGGCCCGGCTGTGCGACAGCTTGAACTGGGCAACCTGCAGCTTGGTGCGTTCGCCGCCGATCATGGCCCAGTCCTCGCTCCAGTCGAACTGGAAGGCTTCGCCGGGGGCGAATGTCAGCGGAACGAAGGCGCCGCGGCCGGTGGTCCTGGCGGCCTCATGCTGCATCTGCCGCCAGTGCCGGGCAAAGGCGGCGACCCGATCATAGGAACCCGTGTAGCCAAGCGCGACCAGATCGGCATGGATCTGCCGCAGGTTGCGGCGCTGCTTGCGCCCCTTGCTGGACTCGGTCTTGAGCCAGGCCGCCAGCTTGTCGACAAAGCCATCAAGCTTGCTCGGGCTCTGCCGATCGGGGTAGTGGGGGTCGGTGACCCCGTTGCTCAGGTATTTGCGAACGGTGTTGCGGGACAAACCCGTGCGTCGGGCGATCTCCCGGATTGCCATTCCATCTCGCAGGCGCCACCGCCTGATTACACTCAATAACGCCACGTCGATCACTCCTGTGTCTCCCGCTCAGTCCTGAGCAGGTCAGTGTCTCTACGTGGGTCAAATTTGCATGCAAATTCCTACGTCTGGTGGGTCAGTTTTAAGTGCAAATCAACACCGTCATGGAGGTCATCAGCGCCATCACCATGCTTTCCATCGTCCTCACTGGTGCCGCACTCATCCGCGAGCGCGAGCACGGGACGGTGGAACACCTGCTGGTAATGCCGGTGACGCCTTTCGAGATTATGAGCAGCAAGGTATTAGCCATGGCCCTGGTCGTGCTCGCGGCCTCGTGGTTCTCGTTGACGTTCATTGTCCGCGGCCTGCTTGCAGTCCCCATCGAAGGCTCAGTCGCGCTGTTTTTCGCGGGTGCGACCCTGCACCTGTTCGCGACCACGTCCATGGGCATCTTCCTCGCCACCCTCGCCCGCACGATGCCGCAGTTCGGGCTGCTGCTGTTGATGTTCCTGCTGCCGCTGCAGGTCCTGTCGGGTGGCATGACGCCGCGCGAAAGCATGCCTGACGCCGTCCAGTTCATCATGCAGGCCGCGCCCAACACCCACTTCGTCATGCTCTCCCAGGCCATTCTCTATCGTGGCGCCGGCCTCGATGTGGTCTGGCCGCAGTTCCTCAGCCTGGCGGCAATCGGTGCGGTCCTGTTCACGCTGGCCCTGGCGCGCTTCCGTAAAACGCTGGCAACGATGGCATGAGTTCGCGCACCGAACAAACTTCGCCTCGTTCGCGCGTCCCGGGCAAATGGCGCGCACTGCCGACCGGCATCTGGGCACTCGGATTCGGCTCGCTGTTCATGGACATATCCTCCGAGATGATCCATAGCCTCCTGCCGGTCTTCATGGTCACCGTACTGGGCGCCTCCATGGTGACCGTCGGCGTTATCGAAGGGATTGCAGAGGCTACGGCAGCCATCTTGAAAGTGTTCTCGGGTGCGCTGAGCGACTATCTTGGCAAGCGCAAATTCCTGATGATCCTTGGCTACGGACTCGCGGCATTCACCAAGCCCATTTTTCCGCTGGCCTCGTCGATCGGCTGGGTGTTCACGGCGCGTTTCGTCGATCGCATCGGCAAAGGCATTCGCGGGGCGCCGCGCGACGCCCTGATTGCCGACATTTCGCCAGCACCATTGCGCGGCGCGGCCTATGGTTTGCGGCAGGCGCTTGATTCGGTGGGCGCCCTGCTCGGTCCGCTGCTGGCGGTGGCCTTCATGATATGGCTTGCCGATGACATCCGTGCGGTGATGTGGATAGCCGTGGTGCCAGCCTTCATTGCGGTGGCGCTGCTCATGATTTACGTACGCGACCCTGAGCGCACGCATGCAACCGGCGACGTAAAATCCCCACTCGCACGGGCCAACATCAAGCGCCTGCCGCTGCGCTACTGGCTGGTTGTGCTGTTGGGGGCGGTCTTTACGCTCGCCCGCTTCAGCGACGCCTTTCTGGTGCTGCGGGCACAGGACATTGGCCTCGCGCTCGGCTATGTGCCGGTGGTCATGGTCGTGATGAACGTTTTCTATGCCGGCGCCGCCTATCCGGCCGGGGCCGCCGCTGACCGCTTCCACCCGCGCACCTTGTTGCTGATCGGACTCGCGCTGCTCATCGCAGCGGACATGGTGCTGGCCGCAGCCCGAGGCGCACTGGGCGTCTTTGCCGGTGTCGCGCTGTGGGGCCTGCACATGGCCTTTACCCAGGGCCTGTTGTCGAAACTCGTCGCTGACACGGTGCCGACGCAATTGCGCGGCACCGGGTTCGGCATCTTCAATCTCGTCAGCGGCGGTGCGCTACTGCTCGCCAGCGTGCTGGCTGGCGTTCTGTGGAGCGCCATTGGACCTGCTGCGACGTTCCTGGCCGGTGCCGGTTTCGCTGCCCTCGCCGCAATCGGGCTCCTTACTGTGGACGCCGGGCATCGTAATCGAGACAAGGAATGACATGGGCAGACCTGTTCCCCCTGCACCCGGCGCGATCCCTCATAACACTGGCAACGATGGCATGAAAAGAATAGTCGGACTCATAGCGTGGCTTGTTATCGAGGGCGCCAGCCCGGCTGTGGCCTGGTCGGTGGAACCGGAAAAGACCGGGACGCTGAGCTTCGTACTCGAAAACGACATGTTCCAGGGGAGCGACAGCCACTACACGAACGGCGTGCGGGTGGTCTGGGTACCGGGACCGGATGCCTCCACACAGGAATGGGCCATCAAACTGGCCCGCCTCGTGCCGTGGTTCCCCGAGCAAGGCGAGGTTCGCCATGGCTATGCCTTCGGCCAAAGCATGTTCGTGCCGAGTGATATCACCATCGCAGATCCGCCCCCGGGGGAACGCCCCTATGCAGGCTGGCTGTATGGGACGGTGGGCCTGGGCGTGGAGTCGGGCAAGCAGCTCGACCAGTTCGGCATCACCCTCGGCGTGGTCGGCCCGGCCTCTCTGGCCGAGCAGAGCCAGAAATTCATCCACAATGTTGTCGGGTCTAATGAACCACGCGGCTGGGACACCCAGCTCCGCAATGAGCCGGGTGTCATCCTGACCTACCAGCGCAGCTGGCGGGAATTCGCGACCACGACCTTCCTGGGGTACCAGTTGGACTTCACGCCCCACGCAGGGGCCGCACTCGGCAACGTGTTCACCTATGCCAATGCAGGCGTCACGCTGCGTTACGGTAAACGACTGCCCAGCGACTACGGGCCGCCGCGCATCCAGCCCGGCTTGCCGGGCTCGGCAGCCTTCGCCCCGGTGTCCGATTTCGGCTGGTACCTGTTTGCCGGTGTCGAAGGACGCGCGATTGCCCACAACATCTTTCTCGACGGCAACACCTTCCGCGACAGCCGCAGCGTGGACAAAAAACCCCTGGTCGGCGACCTGCAGTTCGGCCTGGTACTGGACTGGTCCGATATTCGTTTCAGTTACACCCACATACTGCGCACGCGCGAGTTCCGAACCCAGGAGAAATTCGACGGCTTTGGCGCGCTCAGCGTATCGATAAAGTTTTAAGCCATCCTGCACCATGGAGCGTAAATTGCCCCACAAACCATACGGACTTGCAGATGGCCGATGCGGCTAGAATGACCTTTTTGCGCAGGAGCCCCATGTCCGAACCGTTGTATACGACCGCAATCTCGCCGAACTCGAACCCGGCGAATACTGGTGGTGCTCGTGCGGCCGCTCGATGACGCAACCGTTCTGCGACGGCTCGCACGAAGGCACCGACATGGAGCCGATGTCGATCGTCATCGAAGAAAAAACCACGGTATGGCTGTGCAGATGGCTCTCGGCTGAGAGCCCCCAAAAAAACCGCACTTCAATCGGCTCGGAGTTATCGGAAAAGCAGGGGTGATTCAGGAAGGGATTGTTTGTGACAAAGAAAAAATAGCACCGACGGCGCTTGTCAGGGAAACCGGGACATCAAGAACGTCCTGAGTGAGCTCGCGACTATCCCGGCGGATATCCGACCGGGGGTGCCAATCCGCTTCCAGCCGCAATGGGAGGCCTTGCCGACGGCCCCGGAGCCTGAGCTTGGGCGTTGACGATCGGCTTTTGACAGACAATCAGACCTTCTCCGAGATTTACCGGGTCGTTCGTTCCTGGCCGAACGCAGAAGCTCAAGGCCGACATCCACTACGATTCGCGCCTGCGTCTGCTATCAGGAAAGACGTACTTCCCGACCCTGAAGAGGCCTTCAGTCGTCTGATTTGTGACTGCGACACGGCATCCTCCTAAACGAATCGTGCAGGAGGATGCCGGCTAAACGCTGGCCTCTTGTCACACTAGCAAGCCACCAATATAATAAGTACTGCTTACTATAAGAGCGGTGACTCGTGGAATTGCGACAAGACAGTCTCGGCTTTCTGCTGACGGATGTTTCCCGCCTGATGCGTCGGGCCTTCCAGCAACGCCTGGAAGGAAGCTCTCTCACACTGGCGCAGGCGCGTGCACTCGTTTACGTCTCTCGCCATGAGGGTGTTCGCCAGGTCGATTTGGCGGAAATGCTGGAAGTCCAACCCATCACGCTCGCCCGTTTGATTGACCAGCTCACGGATGCCGGTTTAGTCGAACGTCGCCCTGATCCCAACGATCGGCGGGCATATCGGGTGTTTCTGACGCCTGCCGCCGCCCCCCATCTGGCCGCAATCGAGCAGGTCGCAGCGGTGATCCGGACGGTCGCTCTGCACGATCTGGACAAGCAGCAAGCCGCCACGCTCCTCCTCGCCTTGAACAAGATGCGCGACAACCTGGCCTCACGCTAACGCCCTTCAGCAGAACATTTATCCCGGAGTATTAAGTTCATGAGAGATGTCCCAACCAGTGACGAATCATCTCGCACCGAGCAGCCTGTCGGACTTGGAGCCCCGCACGGCAGCAATTTCCCCGCCGGGACGGTATTTGCACAATATTTAGGCATTTTTAGTCGTTCATCGCCGCATCGGTATCAAATTTGAACGGGTTTCTGCTCTTTTCAGGCGCTTGGGACGGATTTCTGGCGCAACACGGCCATGCGTTTCAAATTCCACGCCAGACATACCAGCGTCCACTCGCCCTTCGCCTTCTCCAAACCACGCAGCAAGAACTGCCTGAACCCCATCACCGATTTGATGATGCCAAACACCGGTTCCACGCTCTGCTTCCTCAGCGCATACAGCATCCGCCCCAGTTTGGTCTTGAGTTTATGCGCCATCTTTTGCATCGGCGTGGCGTCCGCTTCCAACTGCGGCGGCTCGGTGAAACGCTCGCGCCAGCCGGGATGGTGATCTTCGCGGGCGACGGCAATGTAAGGTTCAACTCCAGCTTCTTCGCAAGCGGTGATGTTGTTCGCGCTGCAATAGCCCGTGTCAGCCAGCAGGGCATCGACTGTGCCCAGGCTGGCGGGTAGCGCACCGAGCTTGTCCAGCATCGGCTGAACCTGCTGTTTGTCGTTGCCCGCATTCGTGAGTGATGCCGCCACTACCAGCATCGTCGGCGCATCGACCGCCGCCTGAGCGTTGTAGCACTGCTCAAAGCCGCCGCCGGCAATCTTCATGATGCGGGATTCCTCGTCGGTGAGATTGATCTGGTCTTCCGGACGGGGTTCCGGCGTCGGCGGCTGGGGCGGCTTGCCGCTGGGCTTCTTGCCTGATTCCGCTGCGCGTGCGGCTCGCTGGGCGAGCTTCGTTTCATAAGCCGCTTGTTCCGCTTCGAAGCGGGCTCGGGCACGCGCTTCGATCTTGGCTTTGGCGGCGGCCATGACGGCCAGCCGGTCTTCACGGCGTTTGATTTCTGCGGGCAGATTCACGCCATCCGGGATGTCGGCCTGGTCAGCGGCTTCGGCTGTCGCCAGCAGGTCTTGTACTTCGGCCTTGAGTTGGGTTTCGAGCTTGACGATGTGGCCGTGCGAGAGCGCACTGTGGCGGGAGGCGTTGGCGTGAACCTTGGTGCCGTCGAGGCTGACTGTCCCCAGCTTCAGGAGCTTCATCTCGCTCGCCAGTTCGAGCACTTGCAGGAACACGCCGGCGAGTTCTTCAAGAAAGCGGCGGCGGAAGCTGGCGAGCGTGTCGTGATCGGGGTGGCTGCCTGCGGCGAGGTAGCGGAAGGCGACGGAATCGTAGGTGGCGCGTTCGATGCGGCGGCTGGAGAAGGTGGCGGTGGCGTAGCCGTAAACCAGCAGGCTGAGCAGGACTTCAGGGTGGTAGGCGGCGCTGCCGCGCCCGGCATAGACGCGGGTCAGTTCGGTGAGGTCGAGTTGTTCGATGGCTTCGACGATGAAACGCGCCAGGTGGTCTTGGGGAAGCCAGTCTTCGACCGAGGGCGGCAGCAGGTAGGCAGTCTTGCGGTCGATCGGGCGGAAGCGGCTCATGCGATGGAGGGGCTCGGATTCGATAGCGGGATTATCGCGGATTGGAAGACGAATTGGGGGTTCAAGTCCGACAGGCTGCTAGGTGGCACGTCCGTCGAAACGCCGCCTGAAACGGCTGGTCCTGCTTGTCGTGGTGCCGCTGATCGTCGCACTCGTCATCGGGGTCGTGTACCTCAGGAGCGGCCGTTTCGTCGATACCGACAACGCCTACGTCAAGGCCGACATGGTGCCGGTCAGTGCCGAGGTGTCCGGAACGATCAAGCAGGTGCTGGTCCGGGAAAACCAGTCTGTCGCTGCGGGTCAGCCGCTGTTCCGGATCGACCCGGCGCCGTTTCAGGTGGCGGTCGCCAAAGCCGAAGCCAAACTGGCGCAGGTGCGCGTCGATCTTGCAGCAACGAAGGCGGGCTTTCGCGAAAAGCAGGCCGAAATTGCCCTGGCGCAAACCCGCTACGCCTTTGCGCGAAAAGACCAGCAACGACAGGCCGATCTGGTAGCACGCAAATTCATTTCGCCTTCCCGGTTCGACGACGCGAAACAAACCACCGACCTCGCCGGGCAACAAATCGGCGCGCTGAATCAGGACCTGAAACGCATCGCGGAAACCCTGGGCGGCAGCGTCGATGCGCCGGTCGAGCGCCATCCGGCGTATCTCGCCGCGCTGGCCGAACTCGATCAAGCGAAGCTCGATCTGGCGCGCGTCGAAGTACGCGCCTCGTTGCCCGGCACCGTGAGCAAACCGCCCAAGCCCGGGCAGTTCGTCGCCGCGGGCGCGACGGCGATGGCCCTGGTGGTCAGCGGCCATGCGTGGATCGAGGCCAATTTCACCGAGACCGATCTCACCTACGTTCATCCGGGGCAGCCGGTCACGATTCATATCGACACCTACCCCGACGCAGAATGGACAGGCACGGTGGACAGCCTGAGCCCGGCCACCGGTGCGGAGTTCTCGGTCATCCCCGCGCAGAACGCCACCGGAAACTGGGTCAAGATCGCCCAGCGGGTGGCAGTGCGGATCAGACTCGACGCCGCGCCGGATCTGCCGCAATTGCGCGCGGGCCTGAGCGCGGTGGTCGAGATCGACACCGGCCATCGCCGTCGCCTGTTCGGATACACGCTCTGAGGCCGCGCGCATGAACGCGCCTGCGGCAGCCGTCCAACCGGAAAGCGCCAAGCGCATCTGGGTCGCCATGTCGGTGATGCTGGCGACCATCATGCAGGCGCTGGACACCACCATTGCCAACGTTGCGCTGCCGCATATGCAGGGGACGATGGGTGCGACCCAGGATCAGATTTCCTGGGTGCTCACATCCTATATCGTGGCGGCGGCCATCTTCATGCCGCTGACCGGGTTTATCACCGCGCGCTGGGGGCGCAAGCGCGTTTTCATGTGGTCGGTAGTCGGCTTCACGCTGGCGTCGATGCTGTGCGGCGCGGCGCAAACCCTGCCCGAGATCGTGTTGTTCCGCCTGCTGCAGGGGATTTTTGGCGCGAGTCTGGTGCCGTTGTCGCAAGCCGTGCTGCTCGATACCTATCCGCCCGAACAACACGGCAAAGCCATGGCGATGTGGGGCGTAGGCGTGATGGTGGGGCCGATTCTCGGGCCCACGCTTGGAGGCTGGCTGACCGAGTACTATAACTGGCGCTGGGTGTTTTACATCAATCTGCCGTTTGGCGTGCTGGCCTGGCTCGGGCTCGCGGCCTTCGTGCGCGAAACGCCCATCGACCGCACCCGGCGGTTCGATCTGCTCGGCTTCGCACTGCTGAGCCTGGGCATCGGCGCGATGCAAATGATGCTGGACCGCGGGCAATCGCTGGACTGGTTCGCCAACCCGGAAATCGTCGTCGAGGCCCTGCTTGCGGGCCTGGCGCTGTATCTCTTTGTCGCCCACATGTTCACTCACGACCACCCATTCATCGAACCGGGGCTGTTCAAGGATCGCAACTTCAGCGTCGGCCTTGTGCTTATCTTCATCGTCGGCATCATTTTGCTCGCCACCATGGCCTTGCTTCCGCCGTTCATGCAAAGCCTGTTGGGATTCCCTGTGATCGATGTCGGCTATCTGCTGGCTCCGCGCGGCGTGGGTACCATGATCGCCATGATGATGGTAGGCAAACTCTCGGGGCGGCTGGATGTGCGCTACATGATTTTTTTCGGCCTCATCCTGACCAGCCTGTCGCTGTGGGAAATGACCCTATTCAATGCAAACATTGATGGTTGGGACATCGTGCGCACCGGCGTCACGCAGGGGTTTGGCCTCGGCTTCATCTTCGTGCCGCTGTCCACCATCACCTTCGCTTCGCTGGCGGCGCGCTACCGCAATGAGGGCACGGCGCTGTTCAGCCTGATGCGCAACATCGGCAGCAGCATCGGCATCTCGGTGGTGATGACTTATCTGGCGCAACGCACGCAAGCCAATCATGCCGCATTCGCCGACTACATCAATCCGTTCAATCTGGCGCTCAGGCAGGCGGTCGAAGCAGATGCCTACAACCTGACCACACCCCAGGGACTTGCGGCAATCAACGGCGAGGTGACGCGGCAAGCCGCCATGCTGGCCTATTTGCAAGACTTCAGACTGATGATGTGGATCACGCTGATCGCGATCCCGCTGGTTGTGCTACTGCGGGCGCCGGTCAAGCAGGCTGCCGCGAGCGGGGCGCACGCGGCAATAGACTGACTGAAGCACGGTTGGGCAGTATGAGCAGCTATGCCCGCCCGATTGCTCAAACGCTTACAATGCTATCGGAGGAAGATGCACATGTTCCAGACCATTATTTTTGCCTACGACGGCAGCGCCGAGTGCCAGGACGCGCTCGAGGAAGGGATCGCCCTGGCAAGCCGCTTCAACGCCCGCTGTCATCTGCTGGCGGTCATTCCGCCGCCGCCCGCCATGGCTTTGGCGAACGGTCCGCTGCCCGGCGAATACATCGAGGAACAGCAAGCTCGCGTCAATGCCATTCTCGAGACAGGGCTCGCGCGCCTGCGCCAGGCCGGGGTGGAAGCGACAGGCATCCTGAGGACGGACGAATCGTCTGTCGAAGCCATCGGAGCTGTCGCCCATGAGACCGGTGCCGATCTCGTCGTCGTCGGCCATCACCAACGCTCGGCCCTCGACCGCTGGTGGCGCGGCTCGGTCGGCCACTCTCTGCTGGATCATCTGCCATGCAGTCTGCTTGTTTCCATGCCGGGTGGCATGGTGATGAAGGCGGACGCCAAAGGCATATAGCACGCCGCCTGACTGGCGCGACCGCATGGGGATTCAGGGCATCAACTGAAAATTGCCTGGACCCAAGCCTTGGTGAGTTCCCCGGGATGGTCGGGAACTTGCCTCGATGAATTGATTGGCGAGGCTGTCCTTCCGGGCGTCACTCACCTGTCGTCGAGTGGCACAGCCAAGCAAATGGAACCGCTTCTCCTGGTGTGTGAGTGGCTCGCACTTTTCACGCTACCCGATTCACTCATCATGTCCGCCCGAATCCAGACAATGGTGCGGTTGGAATTAGAGTCTACCGAACTAACTACTATAGCTTCACGGTTTTCATGCCAGGAGTATCGATGCGAATGGAGAAAGCGTCTTCTAAGCCGCTGAGATCGGATGGGGTGTCGATGTCGGCGAAAATGCCGGGATCCTCGCATTCAAGCATCTGAATCCGCCCGGCATGGGCGGCGAGCAAAGGATGCGCGCCCTGGTCGCTGCTGAGTTGGGCGAGGTCGTGGAAAAATGCTCGCGCAAAACCGACCGGGTGGCCGCGTCGTCCCTGGTAGCGGGGTGCCGCGATCGGCGCGCCGGCTCGAAGCAGGCTGGCTACGCCGTGGATGGTGTCATGCTGGATGAACGGCATGTCGGCCAGGGCGATCAGCCATCCGTCCTCGTCCTGCGCGGCAGTCACGCCGAAAGCAAGGCTGGTTCCCATGCCGGTTTCTGCTCCGGGACAGAATGCCACCTGCATCCCTTCCGCTTCCAGTAGATGCGCAAGCTGCCGATCTGACGGACGCAGCACCGCAACGCCATGATCAACGCCGCTTAGCAGGTTGCGTGCCGCCTGTACGCCGACCGGGGTGCCGTCGGCCAGGGGGAACAACAGTTTGTCGCTGCCAAAGCGCGTTCCAGTACCCGCCGCCAGCAGAATGCCGACGATCATATGGCTGCGGCCATCGACTGGCGCGAGGTGTGATTCCCGCTTGCTGTGGCGGGCAGAACGCCAAGCCGGATGCCGTGTCGCACCGCGGTCAATTCCGCCAGAATGGATATGGCGATTTCCGGCGGGGTGCGGCTGCCGATAGGCAGACCCACCGGCCCATGCAGGCGGTCAATTTCCGCTTTCGAAAGATCGAACAGGCTCAACCGTTCGCGCCGTCTCAGGTTATTGGCGTTCGAGCCGACGGCGCCGACATAGAATGCCGGCGATTTGAGCGCTTCCAGCAAAGCCATGTCATCCAGCTTGGGATCATGGGTCAAGGCCACCACTGCACAGCGGGCATCGGGCATCAGGGCGTTCACCGCGTCGTCCGGCATGCCGGGAACGAGTTCGGCACCCGCAACATCCCAGGCTGCGCTGTATTCCTCGCGGGGATCGCACACCAGCACCTGATAATCCAGGGCTTGGGCGATCTGCGCCAGATGGCAGGATATCTGGCCGGCGCCGATCACGAGCAGCCGCCAGCGCGGCCCATGTACGGCGATCAGCGTCTGCCCGTCGAACTGCGTGGTTTCGTCGATGTGCGGGGTGTAAAGGTGGATATCGCCGGTGACGAGATCGAGGCGCCGCCCGATCAGCCTGTGCTGCGCGATGTCGTCCTGGATCGCTTGCAGCAGGGGCTTGCCAGGCGCCGGCTCCAGCACCAGTTGCAGCGCGCCGCCGCAGGGCAGGCGGAAACGCTCGCATGCCTCGGCGGAGCCGCCGTAAATGAGCACTTCCGGCCGGATGGGCGGCGCGGCGCGCACCCGCTCGATCAGATCGGCCTCGATGCAGCCGCCGGAAACCGATCCGGCAAGCAGTCCATCGTCGCGCACTGCGAGCATGGCGCCCACCGGGCGCGGGGATGACCCCCAGGTTTGGGTGACGGTGGCGAGCGTCACGCGATGGCCGTCATGCTGCCATTGCAGGCACGTGCGCAGGACTTCCAGGTCCGAGCTTTCCATCATGCACTCCGTAGTTCCGAGGTTTCGAACGGCAGCTTGCGCAGGCGCTTGCCGGTCGCGGCGAACAGCGCGTTGGCGACCGCCGGCGCAAGCGGCGGCACGCCCGGTTCGCCGACGCCGGTGGGCGCCGCTTGAGACGGCACGATGTGTACCTCGACCCGGGGCATTTCGCTGATGCGCAGCAGCGGATAATCATGGAAGTTGGATTGCTCGACGCGTCCCGCCTTGAGGGTGATGGCGCTGTGCAGGGCTGCGGAAAGCCCGAAGCCGATGCCGCCTTCCATCTGTGCCCTGACCTGGTCCGGATTGACCGCGATGCCGCAGTCCACGGCGCATATCACACGATCCACGCTGAACGAACCATCCGGCTTGACGCTGACTTCCGCCACCTCGGCGACAAAGGAGTTGAACGATTCATGCACCGCGATGCCGCGCCCGCGCCGCACCCCGCTTTTCGGCGCCAGCGGTGTGCCCCAGCCGGCCTTGGTCGCGGCCAGTTCCAGCACGCCATTGAGACGCGGATGTTGAATCAGTGTGCGGCGGAACGCATAAGGATCCTTGCCTGCCGCCGCTGCCAGCTCGTCGATGAAAATCTCGGTCGAGAAAGCGGTGTGGGTATGGCCGACGCTGCGCCACCACAGCACCGGCACGCCCAGCTTGGGCGAATGCAGCTCAACGTGCAGATTGGGGATGGCGTAGGCGAGGTTAGATGCGCCCTCGACCGACGTCATGTCGATGCCGTCCTTGACCAGCCCACCTTCGAACGCCGTGCCGGCGGCAATCGACTGGCCAACCAGTCGCTGGTTCCAGGCTACCGGGTTGCCTTGGGCATCCAGCCCTGCGCTGATGGCGTGGACGAACATAGGCCGGTAATAGCCGCCACGGATATCGTCCTCGCGCGTCCACATGAGGTGGATCGGCGCGCTGAGATCGCGTGTGGCCTTCGCCACCGAGACGGCTTCCGCGATGTAGTCGGAGGCGGGATTGGCGCGCCGGCCGAAGCTGCCGCCGGCCAGCAGGGTATGGATTTTCACCTGCTCCGGCTTGATCCCCAAAATTTGGGCAGCGGTGGCCTGATCGCTGGTCTGCGACTGGGAGCCGGCCCAGATTTCGCAACCGCTGTCCTTCAATTGCACGACGCAACTGAGCGGCTCCATCGGTGCGTGGGCGAGATAGGGGAACTCGAATGTCGCTTCCAGTTTTTTTGCCGCCTGGGCGAGGGCCTGCGCCGCATCGCCTTCGCTGCGTGCCACCTTGCCGGGCTGATTCAGCAGCGCCAGGTACTGGTCGCGTTGTTCAGTCGTCGAAACTCGTGCGCCGCCCGATTCGTCCCACTCGATTTGCAGCGCGTCGCGGCCTTTCTTGGCCGACCAGAAGTCCGTCGCGATTACCGCGACGCCTTGCGGCACTTCGACTACGGCACGCACACCGGGTACCGCCTTCGCCCGCTCGGTTTGGACGCGCCTGAGCCTGGCGCCGAAGACCGACGGGCGCGCAAGCAAAGCGGTGAGCTGGCCGGGAAGCCGCACGTCGGAGGCGAATTGGGCGCTGCCGTTGGATTTTGCCTTCGAGTCGGTGCGCTTGAACTGCTTGCCGATGTACTTGAAATCCTGGGGTGATTTGAGTGCTACTTCGGCGGGCTGGGGCATCGTTGCCGCCTTCTCCGCCAGTTGTCCGTAGCTTGCTTTGCGGCCGCTGGGGCGGTGCAGCACCATGCCATCCAGGGTGACGAGGGTGTTGGTATCCACTTTCCAGTTATCCGCCGCTGCCGCGATCAGCATGGCGCGCGCGGTGGCGCCCGCCCGGCGCAACTGCTCGAATGAATTGGCCATGGCGGTACTGCCGCCGGTGCCCTGCATCGGCCCCCAGAGCAGGTTGTTATACAGCTTGGCGTCAGCCGGCGCTGTTTCGACCCTGATCTTTTCCCAGGGCACGTCCAGTTCCTCGGCCACCAGGGTCGGCAGACCGGTATTGACCCCTTGCCCCATTTCCAGATGCTTGACGATCACCGTCACGGTGTCGTCGGGCGCGATCCGGATAAAGGCATTGGGCGCAAAGGGTTTGTCTGTGCCTTGGCCCGCCTTCATCCTGGCGGCGCCGCCGACAGGCAGGTAGAACGCGAGGGTGAGGCCGACGCCCAAGGTGGTGCCGGTTTTCAGGAACGCGCGCCGGCTCGGGTTAATGATTTTGTCCATGGCTCATCCCCTCATCGTTCTGGCAGCTTGATGCACCGCCGCGCGTATGCGCTGATAGGTGGCGCAGCGGCACAGGTTGCCGTCCAGCGCCGTGTCGATGTCGGCATCCGTCGGCTGGGGGTTGCCCGCGAGCAGCGCCGCCGCCGACATGATCTGCCCCGACTGGCAATAGCCGCATTGCGGCACGTCGAGCTTGACCCAGGCATCCTGCAGGGCTTTCACGGCCTTGCCCTGGGCGCCTTCGATGGTGGTGATCTTCTGCCCGGCGGCAGCGGAAACCGGCGTCATGCAGGCGCGAACCGGCGCCCCGTTCAGATGCACGGTGCAGGCGCCGCACTGGGCCATGCCGCAACCGAATTTGGTGCCGGTCAGGCCCAGATTGTCGCGCAGCACCCAGAGCAGCGGTGTGTCCGGTGTGGCATCGACGCTGCGCGGCGTGCCGTTGACGATAATAGGGATCATGCGTATTCCTTCCGTTACAGGTTGTATAGAAGATGGAAAATCGAGGATAGCGAGGCTGACGGGTAGCGCGTTACGTCATGAGTTCAAAATTAGTGAGTTCAAAGTTAGATTCTAGATAATTTGTCAGCGAATCGCCCAAGAGGCCCTGTAATCTGTAATCTGTAATCGCATACTAGGGCGTCCAACTCAGCGTACACTACGTTCTTTTCCGTTGCAGTCATCACGCAAGGTGATCAGAAGCATGCGCCCGAAGATGCCTCAGGAACTCGTCCAGCAACTGCTTTAGTGCGATCGCCTTGTCGGGATCAAAGCCCAGCCTTTTCTGCATCTCGGTTGGTATGCAGGCGCATTTCGATTTCAACGCACGGCCGTGCTCGGTCAAGGCGATCATCACGACACGCTCATCGCCCGAATCGCGTGTGCGGGTGATTACACCCTGCTGTTCGAGGCGCTTGAGCAGCGGCGTCAGCGTGTTCGAGTTAAGCAATGCCCGCTCGCCGATTTCGGTGACCGAACACGGCGTTTTTTCCCACAGGATCATTAGCACGATGTACTGCGGATAAGTCAACCCGTACCGTTCCAGCAACGGTTGATAAATGCGGGTCAGCAGTCGCGAGGCCGCATACAGTGGAAAACACAGTTGCTTGTCGAGATCCAGCAGCGTAGCCGTGTCGGGGGGCGTTGCGAGAGCTACCTTCATGTCATTCTCCGAGGGCTTCACAAATGGCACGCTCCAGTTTTTCCGGTTTCGTTACAGGCGCGAAGCGCTTGAGTGGTGTGCCATCGCGGCCAATCAGAAACTTTGTGAAGTTCCATTTAACCGCCTTGCCGAGCACGCCGGGCAGTTGGTCTAGAAGATAACGGAAGATCGGGTGTGCGCCCGCGCCATTGACATCCACTTTCGCGAACACGGGGAAGGTCACGCCATAATTCTTCTCGCAGAAAGCGCCGATCTCTTCTTTCTTTCCCGGCTCCTGGGCGCCAAACTGGTTGCAGGGAAAGCCGAGCACGACCAGGCCCTTGTCGGCATACTTCTCGTGCAGTTTCTGCAGTCCTTCATACTGCGGCGTCAGGCCGCATTTGCTCGCGGTATTGACGACCAGAACCACCTTCCCGGCGTAGCGCTGCATAGGGATTTCCTCATCTTGCAGGCTCTTCGCTGAGAAACGATGAAACGCGTTCATGGTGAACACTCCTTCTGAAAAAAGACGTGAATCAGACACGCCGCCGACATGCTGGATCAGATCATAACTAGATCGACAGCGATTATTGTCAACATCTGATCGCGCGCTTCTAAGATTCGCAATTCGGGGGTGACGAGCCTATTGATCCGGTCGGATGAAGAAGATGCGGAATCGGAAGTGAACATACGGCCATTGACTATAGTCCTAACCCAAACTATATTGGTTCGCACTAGAACTACATGAAGGCATCCCATGGTCGAAGCCCCGTTTCTGCCGAGCCTGCGTGCGCTGGTACGCTGTTACCAGGCCTTCTCCACCCGTTCGGCGGCGCACCTGCGCACCCTCGGCCTTACGCCGCCCCAATTCGACATCGTCGCCACCCTGGGTAATACGCCTGGTATGACGCCCAAAGAGTTGGGCGAAAAAACTCTGATCACCAAGGGCACGCTGACCGGGGTGGTGGACCGGCTGGAGGAGAAAGGGCTCATCAGGCGCATTCCCAGCGCGCTGGATGGCCGCAGCCAGATCGTGAAAAGGGCGAGCGCCTGTTCGACAAGGTATTCCCGGCGCATGTGGCGTATTTCAGCCGCGCTTTCGCGGATTGGAAAGCGGAAGACTACGCCCGCATCGAAGCCGCCTTGCATGACTTGCGCGCCGTTTTCGAGTCAAGTCGAATCAAGCAATAAACCCCGCCGCCGGGCAGTACACCCGTACCGCCTGTTGCCGTCCAATTGGAGGAAAAATATGAGCCAGACACCCGATTCGAACATCACGCTTTTCTCGTCGATCCAGCTCGGCCCCTACGCGCTGAAAAACCGCATGGTGATGGCGCCGATGACGCGCAACCGCGCCGGCGCAGGCAACGCGCCGCAGCCGCTGAATGTGGAATACTACGTGCAGCGCGCCAGTGCCGGATTGATCATCACCGAAGGTTCGCAGGTCGCAGCGGAAGCGGTGGGTTATCCCGCGACGCCGGGCATCCACAGCGCCGAGCAAGTGGCAGGCTGGAAGAAAATCACCGACGCGGTACATGCCCAGGGCGGCAGGATTTTCCTGCAGTTGTGGCATTGCGGACGCATTTCACACCCATCGCTGCTGCCCGGCGGCATGCTGCCGGTAGCGCCTTCGGCGATCAAGCCGTCCGGCCAGGCGGTCACCCCTGAGGGGATGAAGCCCTTCGAAACGCCGCATACGCTGGCACTCTCGGGAATTCCGGGCATCATCGAGCAATTTCGCAGTGGCGCCAGGAACGCGCTTGATGCCGGTTTCGACGGCGTCGAAATCCACGGCGCCAACGGCTATTTGCCCGACCAGTTTTTGCGCGACGGCTCCAACCAGCGCAGCGACGCCTACGGCGGCTCGATTGCCAACCGCGCGCGCTTGATGCTGGAAGTGGTCGATGCGGTATGCGGCGTGTGGAGCGCGAATCGTGTCGGCATCCGCTTGTCGCCGTTGCAGCCGTTCAACGACATGCGCGATTCCAATCCCGAAGCGACGTTCGCCTACATTGTCGAACAGCTCAACCGCTTTGGGCTGGCTTATCTGCACGTCACCGAAATGGGCAAGGAGTCGCCCGGTGCCGCCGGCCCCGCGTTTGATTTGCAGAAGCTGCGCACAATCTGGCAAGGCGTGTACATGACCAACGGCGGCTATGACCTGGCGCGCGGCAATGCTGCGCTGGCTTTAGGTTTCGCCGACATGATCGCATTCGGCGTGCCGTTTCTGGCCAATCCGGATTTGCCAGCGCGCTACGCCAAATCGGCGCCGCTCAACGAACCCGACCCGGCGACGTTCTACGGCGGCGCCGAGCAGGGCTACACCGACTATCCGTTTCTCTTAGCTTAAGGAGGCAATACCATGAAACTCTATTACAGCCCGGGAGCCTGCTCCCTTTCCCCCCACATCGTGGCGATCGAGACTGGCGCACCCGTGGAACTGGTGCGCGTCGACCTCGGGACCGGCCAAACGGAAAGCGGCCAAGACTACCGCAAGATCAATCCGGACGGCTATGTGCCCGCCCTGGTTCTGGCGGACGGCGATGTGCTCACGGAAGGTCCGGCCATCGTGCAGTATCTGGCGGATCAGGCTGCGGAAAAGGGGCTCGCGCCGCCGCCCGGCAGCCGGGAGCGTTACCACCTCATGCAATGGCTGAACTTCATCTCTACCGAGTTGCATAAAACCTACGCAGCCCTGTTCGATCCGCGCGTCCAACCTGACTGCAAAGCCCTGTTCACGGAACGACTCACTCAGCGTTTCGCCCACGTCGCGGCGGTGCTGGAGACGCAGCCCTACCTCATGGGCGAGCGCTTCACCGTGGCGGACGCCTACCTCTTCACGGTGAGTTCCTGGGCCCCTTATGTCGGCTTCGATCTCTCGCCCTGGCCCGCGCTGACCGCCTATCAGGGCCGCGTGGCAGCGCGACCGGCGGTGCAGCAGGCGCTGGCCGAGGAAGGGCTGCTCAAGTAAACCGGATGGCCGCATGAATTCGGAGATGATCGCGGCTGCGCGCCAGCCCGTGCTGTTCATTCCGCACGGCGGCGGGCCCTGTTTTTTCATGGAATGGACCCTGGGGCCGCCGGATACCTGGGATCGCATGGCGGCCTGGCTGCGCGGCCTCGCCGCCACCCTGCCGAGCCGGCCCACCGCCGTGGTGGTGGTCTCCGCCCATTGGGAAGAAGACGCCTTCGCCGTGACGCGCGCCGCCCATCCGCCGCTGATCTACGACTATTCCGGATTTCCCCAACACACCTATCGCCTCGCCTATCCGGCGCCCGGCGATCCAGCCTTGGCTGACCGGATCATCGCGCTGTTGACCGAGGCCGGTTTGCCTGCCCGCGCCGACGATCGTCGCGGCTTCGATCACGGTGTGTTCGTTCCCTTCAAGCTCATCTTTCCCGATGCCGATGTGCCGATCGTGCAGGTGTCCTTGCATCGAAGCCTGGATCCGGCCCTGCATATCGAGGCGGGTCGCGCACTGGCCCGGTTGCGGCAGGAGGGCGTATTGGTGGTGGGCAGCGGCATGAGCTTTCACAACATGCGCGGCTTCGGCGACCCGCGCTTCGCACCCGTCGCCGACGCGTTCGATGCCTGGCTCGTGGAAGCGCTTGGTCAGGCCGATGCCGACCGCCGACACGAGGCGCTCAAGGCTTGGGGGCAAGCGCCTGCTGCGCGTCTGGCTCATCCGCGCGAGGAGCACCTCCTGCCGCTGATGGTGGCGGCCGGGGTGGGCGAAGCAAGTGCCGGTGTACAGGTTCTAGTGGATCGCCCGATGGGGAATCGTGTCTCGGCCTTCCGCTTTGCCTAGACGGCGATAGCCTGGCCGGAGATGCGTCCGGCTTGCCGCGCGTCAGGACGCGCCCGATAAAAACAAGAGCAGGTCAACGCGAACGTGGTTTACTTCAGACCCAGCCCATCCAGAAAGTCCGTCACCGCCTTCACCATCGCGTCCTCCTTGCCGGCGAAGAAGTGATCCGTGTCCGGCACCACCACCTGCTTTCCGCTCACATTACCCTTGAGCGAGGCGCTCCGCTGCTTCGCGGTGGATAGCACCACCGGCAGGTCATGTGCGCCGTACAGGTCGAGCACCGGCGCCTTGATCCCGGCGTAGGTTTCCGTCCCACCCAAACCCAGAGCGGCCCACGCCTTGATATCGCCGGGGTTCTGCGCCATGAACGCATGGCTCATGCGCGAACCCATGCTGTGCGAGACGATGGCGATATTGCGGTAGCCCTTGCCCTTCAGATGGTTTGTCGCGATTCGCAGGCGTTCGACCGCCTCCGGATAAGTCGGCGGATAGGCTTCGGGCTGGGCATCCACCGCGAGGATGGGCATCTGGATCGAGAGCGTCGTGTAGCCGTGATCGGCCAATTGCTGGCGCAGGGTGCTGATCATCCCCCATTCCGGATGGACGCCGATGCCATGCACCACGATCAAGCCGGTCTTGGCGCCTGCTATTTTAGTATAGATACCCAGAAATTTATGCCCGTTCGCCTGTTCCAGATAGACCGGGTCGCCGACCACGATGCCCGGGGTGATTTCATCCGCCCATTTCTTTTCTCGCGCGTAATCCGAAACCGCAAATGCAGGAATCGATACGACCAGCAAGAGGGACATCAACCATGCACGCATTTCTGCTCCATTCATAATCAGAATAACCGCCCAACACCTGGTCTGCGAGGGATTTGCGCAATACAACGTTCCGGTTACAATGTTCCGGTTTGCGCCAGCCTACCCTACCAAGAATCGATCGCTGGCGCAAGACAGCTGAGTAGCCTGACAACCTAGCTCCTGTCATTTGAGGCGGGCCAGAATATTGTCGATCGCCTTGCGCATTTCGTCCCAGGTCTTTTCCGCGCCCTCCTTCATATCTTCCCAGGCGCTATCGCCGCGCTGGCGTAACTCATGCAGCTTGTCCTGGGCCGCTGCACGCTTCGCCCGAAGGGCTTCCACCTGCGCCTCGATGTCATGGCGTAGATCGGCCTTTGCCTCCTTCGCCACCTTCATCAGGCTGTCGAGCTTTTTATCCCACTCGTCGAGCTGCATTTCGAGCTTTTCCTCGAACGCTTCCTTCACAGTCTTTTTTTCATCAGGCTCGCCAGAGCTTCGCAACAGAGCTTCGGTTTCAGCTTCAGCGTCCAGCCAGTCTGCCACCGGATCGCCGCCGTCGAATCCTCTTCGCTCGGCACGGTAATAGGCGGCTTCTGCAATCATGCAATGGCGTTGTTCTGGGGCATGTGCATGGTTGCCCTCCACGCGCGTCTCGTCAACAGAAACCGACTTATTGTCTTGCTCGTTCATGGTGCATCTCCTATCTAGTGATTCGTAAAATGCGGCGCAGTAAACCGCTCTTTGGTTGGCGATTCGAGTTGCAGGATCAAGAGAATTTGTATTAAATGAACGTTCATTAATCAACGTTTAGAATATAGGCAATATTCAATGGCGAAGCAAACTTTCAAGAATACGCGTGAAGAGATACTCGGGCTGTCGGTTCCGCTCTTCGCAACGACCGGATTTGACGGGGTTTCGATGCGTGATATTGCGGCTGCCGTGGGCGTGACGCCTGCCGCGCTCTACCATCACTTTTCAGACAAGGAGCAGCTCTATCTGGATGCGGTTGGACATGCATTCGAAGAAAAAGTGGGACCTTTGAAGTCCCTTCTCGACGGCGGAGGAAAACCCTGGGATCGGCTCGAAACATTCGTCGTCATGTTCACGCGCACGCTCTCCAAGGAGAAAGACTTTAGACGCCTGATGCAGTGGGTGCTGCTGGACAGCGATGAGCGGCGGCTACAAAGCCTGGTGGACTGTGTCTTTCGAGACCTGTTCACCGCACTGCGCAATCTTGCCGGTGAACTCGCCCCGAGCCATGACGCCCACCTGCTTGCCGTTTCGATAATTGGTCTGGTGATCTATCCCTTTGAAACCCAGTCGGTGCGACGTTTCCTGCCGGGCTACCAGCGCCAGCACGAAGACCCCGAGGTCATTGCGCGGCATGTCATTGACTTGCTACGCAACGGCCTTGGCGGAAGCAACGAGGAAAAATCTCAATAACACCCTGTCCAGGGCAAACGTGCGGCGCAGACGTAGCCACCAGGGAAGCCGCACAGAAAGCCGGGGAAGCCGCCAAAAAGACGGCCAAATCTGGCAAGGAGGCTGCGCAGAAAGCGGCCGAAGCCACGCGGGACGCCGCACAGAAAGCCATGGAAGCCACCCGGGAGGCTGCCGACAAGGCGCTTGAGGCAACCAAGGAAACGGCTCGGAACGTCAAAGATGCCGTGACGAAGTAATCCTTGGTGGGCAGGCTGCCTGCTTCAACGCGGTGTCGGAAAGAGGGGATCGATAGGCCGGCTCCGTGGCTGCATGTCTTTGCCAGTCCGATAAATTTTCACAGCATTGCGCTTTCATTTTTTATTTTTATCACTGATCGAGAGGTATGCCATGTCTGAATCCAACACACCCAGTTCCACGACCAAAGACAAACTGATCGCCGACATAAAGCAGATTGTCGCCGATGCCGATGCGCTCTTGCAGGCTACTACCGATCAAGCCAGCGAGAAGGTCGCGGGCTTGCGCATCGGCCTTCGGAAAAACCTGAAGACGGCCCAAGGCCGACTTGCCGAGTTCGAGGCCACCGCCGTCGACAAAACCACGGAAGCCATCCGGGAGGCACTGCAAAAAATCTCGGAAGCGGCCAATCAAGCGACTGTAGCCACCATGGAAGCGGCGCAGAAGGCCGAGGAAGCGGCCAAAAAAGCGGCGGGGTCCGGTAAAGATGCGGCACAGCACGCCGCAGAAGCCGCCAGGGATGCAGCCCAGAAAGCAGTTGCCGCCACCAGGGAGGCCGCCAGCAAGGCACTGGATGCGATGCAGGATTGGATGCGGTGACGGAAATGGCCCGGAAGACCAAAGACACCATCAACAAGTAGTTCTTGGCACGCACGACCTGGTCGCATCGGCGGACGGGTCGTGGAAGGCCCGCGCTAGGCGACGATGAGGTAACAACTATCGCAGCCATCAGGGCTGCCGATATTTTTTATGCGCGGCACCGCCATGACACCCGGTTGTTCAGGTCATCACTTCAGGAGGATCACCATCATGCAAAACGAAACAGGCAACAATATTGGCGGCAGTGACGATACCGGCACGCTCGAAGCTGAAGTGCGTAGCGCCGTCGAGCAGGGTCACGATGTGCAGGAAATGGTGCGGCAGCTCACCTTGCGCAGGATCAGCGCGCGCTCGCTCGATATCGAATCCCTGCGGCAGATCACGCGTGCCGTGCTGAGCGGCGCGCGGGCAGGCGCGCAAAAGGAATTGCAGCAGTCAGCGGCACAAACCGACATCACGCGGAAACGTCTCAAACAGGCCGTCGCGGGGCTGGACACGGCGCTGGCGCAGTTTTCCGAAGCTTCTAAACTGGCGCTGGAGGAAGCGGCGGGCCGGGCGCAGACATTTTCCAGCGATGACCTCGCCCGCGCGCGCAGCGACCTGGAAAGCCTGGAGGCGATGTTCCTGGAAACCCTGCAAAGCGCGGCTTCTGCCACCCAGGACGTAGCGGGAGAAATTCTCCACGACCTGGCTGCGCACGCTCGCGTCCATGGTTCCGCCGTCGGCGCGCAGTTGAAGGAAACCCTGGTCGTCATGACGCACCAGCTCGGCGCGACGGGACGCACTCAGATTGGGGCCGGCCTGCATCTGGCACAAGCCACTTCTGTCCTGTTGCGTCAAATTGCTGCCGGCATGCTCACCGGCCTGGCCGATCACGTCAAACCCGGCCATCCTCAAGGCAAGGAAGACTGATGCTGTGGCAGGCACTAACGGCGGTGCGCGACATCGGCCGCCTGCACGACATCGCCTCGATCCTGATCCGCTACGGCTTTGGCGACATGGTGCGCCGGATGGGGCTGGCGAATGCCCTGGAACGGGCCGGACGGGCATTGCACTGGAACGAAGCGGAGGAACTGGCTCACCTCGAACCTCCCGCCCGGGTGCGGCGGGCGCTGGAGGAGATGGGACCGACCTTCGTCAAGCTCGGTCAGGTGCTCGCCACCCGCGTCGACCTGTTCGACCCGGAATGGATCGCCGAATTCGGCAAGCTGCAGGACAGCGCCCCCGCCGCGCCCTGGGCCGATATCCGTCAGCAGCTCACCGAAGACCTGGGCGCGCCGCCCGAGGAGGTATTCGCTACCTTCGACCCCGAGCCGCTGGCGGCTGCCTCCATCGCGCAGGTGTACCGCGCCCGCCTCGAAGATGGCAGCGAGGTGGTGGTCAAGGTGCGCCGTCCCGGCATCCGCCCGATCATCGAAGCCGACCTGCGCTGGCTCTCGAGGCTGGCAGCGATTACCGAGACGGAAAGCCCGGAACTGCGCAGTTTCCACCCGCAGGAAGTGGTGCGCCAGTTTACCCAGTCGCTGCGGCGCGAACTCGATTTTGCCGGCGAATGTCGCAATGCCGAGCGCATCGCGGAAAATTTCGCCGGCTATTCCGACATGGATGTACCTTCCGCCGAAGCCTCGGCCGCAATGGCAGAAACGGCGCCTGAACCGCAACCTGCGCTTCCGGTCATCCTTATCCCCCGCGTCCACTGGCATTGGACCGGCGAGCGGGTGTGCGTGCAGGAATTCATCGACGGCATTTCCGGACGCAAGCTTAAGGCCGTCGATCAGGCTGGCCTCGACCGCAAGATCCTCGCCCGGCGCGGGGCTCACGCGGTGTTGAAGATGATCGTGGAGGACGGCTTCTTCCACGCCGACCCGCACCCCGGCAACGTGTTCTATCTGCCTGGCAACCGCATCGCCTTCATCGATTTCGGCATGATTGGGCGACTCACCGAAGAGCGCCGCGACCAGTTGATCCGTCTGCTGTTGGGGCTGGTGCAGCACGAGCCACAGCGTGTCGCCGACGTGATGCTCGATTGGACGGGCGACGGCGCGGTGGACGAGGCGGGCTTGATGCTGGAAATCCAGACCTTCGTCGATCAATACCACGGGGTGGCGCTCAAGCAGCTGCGCCTCGGCGCAATGCTGTCCGACCTGATGGCGATCGTGCGCCAACACCAGTTGGCACTTCCGGCCGACCTGTCGCTGCTGATCAAGGCTTTCATCTCGCTCGAAGGTATGGGCCGCGAACTCGACCCCGACTTCGACATGGCCGGCGATGCAATGCCTTTGCTGGAGCAGGCGCTGCGCGCACGGTATACGCCAGCCGCACTCATCAAACGCGGCTGGCAGGCGGCCGGTGAGGCGCTGGCGCTTATCGCCGACTTGCCCCACGACCTCTCCCAGCTACTGCGTGCCGCCCGGCGCGGCCGGCTGGAAATCCGCATCGATGTCACGCACTTGAAGCGCGTCGGCAATCAGCTCGACAGCGCCGCCAACCGGCTAGTGGTCGGCATCGTCGTCGCCGCCCTCATCATCGGATCCTCCATCGTCATGACCGTCCCCGGCGGCCCCAGCCTGCTGGGGCTGCCCTTCTTCGGCCTGCTCGGTTTCCTCAGCGCGGCGGCCGGCGGCATGTGGCTGCTGTTGTCGATCTGGAAGAGCAGCAGAGCGGACCGGGAGTGACCGCGATGACGAGAAAGCACATCGACAGCAACCCCGATCGCCGTCCCAGAGTCGGCCTGGTGCTGGGCAGCGGCTCGGCGCGCGGCTTGGCGCACCTGGGCGTGATCCGGGCGATCGAGGACGCCGGCATCGAGGTGGACTTCATCGCCGGCACCAGCATGGGGGCGCTGATCGGGGCGATCCATGCCGCCGGCAAGCTGAATGAACTGGAAGCCACGTTTCAGGCGTTCGATTGGAAAAAGACGCTTTCTTTCTTCGACGTCGTACTGCCCAAGTCCGGCTTGCTCGACGGCGCCAGGGTCAGCGAACTGGTGCGTGCGCATGTTCATGCCGACGCTATCGAATCGCTACCGAAGCCCTTTGCAACCGTGGCAACCGACATCGTCAGCGGCGAGGAGGTCGTCATCCGGTCAGGCGACGTGATCGAAGCAGTGCGCGCCAGCATCTCGGTGCCCGGCATCTTTACGCCGGTGCGCAGCAACGGACGGATTCTGGTGGACGGCGGACTCACCAACCCGGTACCGGTGAGCGCCGTACGCGCCATGGGCGCCGAGTTCGTGATCGCGGTCGATCTCAACCACCAGATCGTCGCCGGGAAGAACCTGAAGCCGCTGCTGAACACAGGCAAAGCGAACAGCGAAGGCGACAATCCAGCGGGTGTGTTCTCGCGCTGGGTCGACGACTATCGCCTGTCGATGAAAGACATCAAGCAGAAGCTGCTCGCCGGAAATAATCCGGTCTCGGCGCAGTTTTCGCGCTGGGCCTCGACCGAAGAGCCGCTGCCCAGCATTTTCGAAGTGCTGCTCGCCTCGATCAACATCATGGAAACCCGCATTACCCAATCCCGTCTGGGTCTCGATCAGCCGGATGTGATCATCCAGCCGCCGCTGGGGCACATCCGTTTCCTGGAATTCGACCGCGCCGAAGAAATCATCGAAATCGGCTACTGCAGCGCAGCCGAACAACTGGCCCATTGGCCAATAACGAAAAGCCCATGAATGATGACCATCCCATGAACTTCCCCGAGACCGTGATCGCCGGCGTCCACACCGCCGTAGCGAGTGCCTTGCCCTGTGAGGCGTTACCGGTTCGCAATGCCTTGTTCCTGTTGCTATCTGGCCAAAATATTCCGATCAGGGCGCTGGTGACCTGCAGCCTCTATCCAGAGCAGTCGGGCATCGACGCCGGTACGGCTTTGGACCTCATCCACATCGGCCTGCAGCAATTGCATTCACGCGTTGACGCGACAACCGGCGCGTCCGCGCTACTCGGTACCGGCGCGACCGTTTTGGCGGGTGACTACTTGACCACCGGGGCCTTTCGCTTGCTGGTCCGCTGCACTGACAGGCAAGTTCTGGCCCTGGTTTCCGATGCGGTCAACCGGGCTTCGGAGCTGGAGGCAGCCAGTCTGGGACTGGATCAACGTTCGCCATACGACCCGTCGCGGTTGAGGCTACTGGCTGCGCCGCTAGGTGAGGCGGCCGGCACCACGGGCGCCACCCTCGCGGGCTATCCAGAGCTTCTTGTCGGCACGGCCCGGCGTTACGCCGAATATCTCGTTTCAAGCTACGTTTTGCGTCAAGAAGCCGATGACATGGCACCCTCCCAGGCGCGCACGGCCCTCCATGGCGCCGCGCTCGATCTGTGCCTCCTGGCGACGGAGGAAGCGTGGGCCATCATGACGGCCACGGGGAACGGGCGTCCGCTCGAACTGGCTGAACTGATCGCGGCAAGAATCGGCGCGAAGGCATCTAAATGCAATCCAAAAATCTGTACATCGACATCATCATGAAAGTCCCTCTCGTGGAAAAAAATAGAAAACTTCTACTTACCTTCCTAGCGCCACTTGCATTGTCCGCGCTCCTGAGCGCCTGCGGCAAAGCGCCGGAGGCACAGCCCCAGCCCGCCCCAAAAAGTTGGGACCTCGCCGTAGTCAAAGTGGCTACGGCCGGACTCCCGATCGACTATACGACCGTCGGTTCCGTAGTGTCCGACCAGCGCATCGAGGTGACTTCCAGGATGAGTGGCTACATCCACGAGTTGCTGGTGCGCGAGGGCGACCGGGTGCGGCGCGGACAGATTATCGCCAGGCTTGACGGCGCCGACGTCGAAGGCTCGATCCGCCAGAGCCGGGCGGGCGTCGGTGCGGCAAGTTCGGCGCTAGCCGATGCCCAGATCGATTTCGAGCGCTTCCAGCGCCTGTATGAGCGTGCCAGCGTTTCCGAGAATGAGTGGCGCAAAGTCCGCCTCAAGCGTGACGCGCCAGGGAGTCGCTGAATCAGGCGCAAGCCGCGCAGGACACGGCGAATGCGCAGCGCGCCTACGTCGACATCAGGAGCCCCGACGATGGTGTCGTGGTGGCACGCCTGAAGCAGGCCGGGGATCTCGCTGCACCGGGCGCACCGATGCTCACGCTGGAGGTCGGGCGCGCGTTGCTGTTCGAAACTTCCGTCAGCGAAGCCCATGTGGCCGCCATTGCCGTGGGGAGTCGGGCGCGCGTCAAGATCGATGCCCTGACCCAGGTTTTCGAAGGCACCGTCAGCCGTGTCGTGCCGTCGGGCGATCCGGTCACCCGCAGCTATCTGGTCAAGGTCGCGCTGCCCGAAACGGCGGGCCTGATGCCGGGCATGTTCGGGCGCGCCAGCTTTGCCGTCGGAGATAGCCCATCGCTGCTGGTTCCGGCGCAGGCGCTGGTGGAACGGGGCGGGCTGCGCGGCGTGTTCCTGGTGGACGAAGCAGGCCTGGCGCGCTTCCGCTGGTTGCGCACGGGGCGCGAGTGGCCTGACCGCATCGAGGTCACGGCTGGCCTTGCGGCTGGCGAGCGCATCGTGGCGGCAGTCGATCCCGGCTTGCGCGAGGGCGACCGCATCGCCGGAGAGGTTCGTCCATGAGCAAACTCAAACTCAACAGTGCCGGGCGCTTGGCTGAAGCCTTCGTCACCTCCAGGCTGACGGTGCTGTTCATGCTGGCCTGCACCTTGCTGGGCGCGCTCGCCATCACCCTCACCCCGCGCGAGGAAAACCCGCAAATCATCGTCCCCGGCGCGCAGGTGCGGGTGTTCCTTCCCGGTGCTTCCGCCGCAGAGGTGGAGCAGTTGGTGATCAGGCCTTTGGAGGGCATCGTCAAGCAGATTCCCGGTGTCGACCATACCTTCGCCACAGCGATGAACTCTGTCGGCATCCTCGCCGTGCAGTTCAAGGTGGGGCAGGACAAGGAAAAATCCCTGGTCAAGCTCTACGACCGGATCCTCGGTCAGCGCGACCGCCTGCCCGCCGATGCCGGTGCCCCGCTCATCGTCAGCGTGGACGTGGACGACGTGCCAATCGTGACCGTTACCCTGGCCTCGCAGACGTATGACGATTACGCCTTGAAGCGGCTGGCCGATCGCTTGCTTGACGGCTTGCGCAGCCTGGAATCCGTTTCTGCCTCCTACGTAAAAGGCGGGCGCGACCGGGAAGTGCGCGTGGAACTGGAGCCGGATAGTTTGCAGGCGTTCGCCGTGACGGTCGATCAGATTCGCGGCGTCCTCGCCGCCGCCAATGTCTCGGCACCTTTGGGCAGCGTGGTGCAACAGGGGCAAAACCGGAGTGTGTTCCTGGACGGGTTTCTCACCTCGGCGGACGACCTGAAACGGGTGATTGTCGGCAGCCACGCCGGTCGCCCGATTTATCTCGGTGACGTGGCGACGATCATCGATGGCCCGCCCGAGGAGCGAACCAGGCTGTCGCGCTTTGCCTTCGGCCCCGCAGATCCGCGTTTCGGCAAGGGCCTGGATCCGGAAATTCCGGCGGTCGCCCTAGCGGTCGCCAAAAAACCCGGCACCAATGCGGTTGTTGTCGCCGACGAGGTGCTCGCTCGCATTGAGCGGATGAAACAGCAGTTCATCCCCGCCGGGGTGGAACTCGTCGTCACCCGCAACGACGGCCAAAAGGCCGACGCCGCCGTGAATGTGCTGATCGAGCATCTGGGCATCGCGGTGTTCTCGGTGTTCCTGGTGATGGTCTTCTTTCTCGGCCTGAAAGAGGCGTTGATCGTGGGCCTGAGCGTGCCCCTGATCCTGGGGCTGACCCTGGGTGCGAACTACCTGTTCGGCCCCACCATCAACCGCGTGACCCTGTTCGCCCTGATCCTGTCTCTCGGCCTGCTGGTGGATGCGGCCATCGTGGTCATCGAAAACATCCACCGCCATTACGCCCGCCTGGGCCGGCGCGACAAGCGCGCGGTCACGGTGCAGGCCACCAATGAAATCGGCAGCCCCACCAATCTGGCAACCATCGCCGTGATGCTGGTGTTCGTTTCGCTCCTGATGGTGACCGGCATGGCGGGGCAATATTTTTACCCGGTCGCCTTCACCGTGCCGATTGCCATGCTCGCCTCGCTGCTGGTGGCCTACACCGTCACCCCCTGGGCGGCCAACCGCTGGCTCAAACCCGGCGAGGGGCATGACCTTGAAGACCACAATCCCAAGGATCGGCTGCACCGTTTCTACCATGCCTTGATGGCGCCCATGATCGATCGCCCCCGGTTGCGCCGGGGCGTCCTGCTGGGCGTGGTCGCCGTTATTCTTCTTTCCCTGCTGCAACCCGCGTGGCAGTTCGTGCGGCCCGGTGGAATAAGCGGGGCGCAATCCTGGCTTGGCGTCGAGATGGCCATGCTGCCAAAGGACAACAAGAATACCTTCAATATCACTCTCGACATGCCCGAGTCCACCCCGTTGGAAACCACCGACAGGGCGCTGCGCGAGATCGGCGCCGTGTTGCGGGAGAACGCGCTGATCCTCAATTACCAGAGCTGGATCGGCGAGGCCGGGGTGATCGATTTCAACGGGCTGTTGCGCGGCGCCGGCAACAAGGCGGGGCCAAACGTAGCGGAGATCCGGGTCAACCTGATCGACAAGGCGCAGCGCAGCAAGACTTCGATCGAGATGGTGCGCGAACTGCGCCAGCGCCTGATGGCGATCCAGTCGCGTTATCCCGGCAGCGTCATCCAGCTGCTCGAGGATTCCCCTGGACCACCGGTACGCGCCACAGTCATGGCCGAAATCTACGGGCCGGAGCTGGGGCAACTCAGGGCAATCGGCAAGCAGGTCAAGGATGCTTTCAAGCACACCTACGACATGGTCGAAGTGAACGATTCCGAACCGGATGACGTGCAGGAGTACCGGCTGGTGGTGGATCGGGAAAAGGCGGCCCTGTCCGGCGTGACCACGGGCGAGGTGGCCATCGCCTTGCGCCGCCTGCTGGACGGCGAGGAACTCGGGCGCGTACATATTGCAGGGGAAAAGAACGCTGTCCCCATCCGCCTGCAAATCCCGCGCCGCCACCAGATCGACCCGGCGCTGCTGTCGCGGGTCTACCTGACCAGCCGGGAGGGAAAAAGCGTGCCGTTATCCGGGCTGGTCCGCATCGAATCGGCCTGGGCCGACCGACCCATCCAGCACAAGGACGGCGAGCGGGTCGTGTTCATCGGCGGCGAGCTTGGCCACACCGCCCCGGTATACGCCGTGCTCGACCTGGACCAGCGGCTGGACGGGATGCCCCTGGCGAACGGCGAGCGCCTCGGCACCGCCAATCTGCGCCTCAATCCCGCGATACCGGACACCATCGACGGCTACCGTCTGCTGTGGGATGGCGAGATACGGATGACGCTGGACACCTACCGCGACATGCTCGGTGCGCTGGGGATCGCCCTTACCTTCATTTATCTGGTGCTGGTGGCCTACTACCAGTCCTTCGCCATTCCGCTGGTCGCCATGGCCGCGATTCCCCTGGGGCTGGCGGGTGTTTTTCCGGGGCACTGGCTGATGGGGCAACCCTTCACCGCCACCTCCATGATCGGAGTCATCGCGCTGGCCGGTGTGGTGGTGCGCAATTCCCTGCTCATTATCGATTTTGTGCTGGATTATCGGCGCCAGGGCATGGACTTGCGGGAAGCCATTCTGGAGGCAGGGGCGGTGCGTCTGCGGCCGATCCTCCTGACCGCATTGGCCATCATCCTCGGCAGCATGGTCATGCTCAGCGACGCCGTGTTCGGCGGGCTGGCGATCTCGCTGATTTTCGGCACCCTGGCCGCCACGGTGTTGACGCTGATCGTGGTACCAATTCTGTTCTATTTACTGCTCGAACGCCGCTCGCCCGGAGGCCATGCGGCAGAAACACTCAAAGAGGAAAATTCATGATGTCAACGACAACCGCAGCCATTCGCCTAGGGCAATTACGGCATGCGCTTCTAGTCGGCTGCCTGCTTTCCGGCAGTGCCGGCGCCGAGACGCTGCAACAGGCCTGGGAGGCCGCTCTGACGGCTGATCGCGGCCTGCGGGCGGCGCAGCAAAACACCGCCGCCGCTGCCAGCCTGGTACAGGCCGCCGAGGCCGCCCGTCTTCCCGGCGTGTCGCTGGAGGCGGGATATACCGCACTCGACAATGCGCCGACCTCACGCGTCGAGCTGGGCGGCGCCTCCCAGCAGTTTGCCGTGGCGCAGCGGGAAAGTTACGCCTACCGGGCCATGGCGACGCTGCCTTTGTACACCGGCGGCCGTATTACAAGCGGTATCGAGGCGTCGAAGGCGAGTCTGAATGCGGCCCGCTACGGCGAGGCGGGCGAGATGCAGGAACTCAAGCTGCGCGTCGCCGAGGCCTTTACCACCGTGCTGCGCACCACGCAGGGGCTGGCGGTGGCCAACAGCCATGTCGCCAGCCTGCAGGCCCACGCCACCGATGTGCAGAACCTGTTCGAGCAGGGTGTGGTGGCCCGCAACGACCTGCTGGCCGCACAGGTCGCCCTGGCTGACGCTCGACAGCAGGCGATCCGGGCGGCGAACGCCGTGGATATTACCCGCGCCGCTTACAACCGCCTGCTCGGGCGGCCGCTGGATCAAGGGGTTACGCTGGACGAGATCGCCCCTCAAACGGCGAATGATCCTCTGCCCGCCGTGACGGAACGGGCGCTCAGGCAACGGCCGGAACTCGGTGCATTGGCTGATCAAATCCGCGCCTTGCGCCACCAGGCAACCGCCGTGCGCGCTGAAACCGCGCCGCAGGTCGCGCTGAGCGGCGGTTATGGTTATCAGGAGAACCGTTATCAGGTTTATCCGGGGCAGTGGTCAGCCACCCTGGGGGCGCGCTGGAACCTGTTCGACGGCGGCATGGCGAATCACCGCGCGGATGCCGTCAATCGCCAGGAGGCGGCGCTGCAGGAGCGGCGCGACGATTTTGCTACCGTCATCGAGCTGCAGGTGCGCCAGGCCTGGCTGGATATCCAGGAAACCCGCAAGCGTGTCGAAGTCACCCAAAGCGCGATTGCGCAGGCGGAGGAAAACCTCAGGGTCAATCGGGATCGTTATGCCAACGGACTCGCCACCAACACCGAGGTGCTCACGGCGGAGACGCTACGCCTGGTCAGCCAGAACAACCACGTCAATGCACTCTACGACGCCGTACTGGCCGGACTGCGGCTGAAACGCGCGGCGGGCGAAATATGAGAATGTGAAAAGGAAACCGACCATGAAACTATCGCCCAAACTGCCGATGGCAGCCCTGGCAGCCCTGGCAGTGATCGCTGTCGTCGCCCTCGCCGCCGGGTGGCTGTGGCTGCGCCAGCCGCCCCTGCCGGAGGGCCTGATCCAGGCCAACGGCCGCATCGAGGGTGACCACTATGCGGTGGCCGGCAAAATCCCGGGCAAAGTCGCCGAACTGCTGGCTCGCGAGGGCGACAATGTGACCCAGGGGCAGGTGCTGCTCAGGCTCGACGATGCGCAGACCCGCGCCCGGGTCGATCAGGCTCGGCAGGCGGCCGCCGCCATGGAGGCGCAATTGAAGGCGGCCCAGACCGCGCTGGCGGTATCGAGAAAGGAAGTGCCGCTGGTCGTACAGACTGCCGAAGCCACTGTGGTTCTGGCCCGATCCCAACTGGCCACGGCGCGCGCCAGCGAGGAGCAGGCCGGGCGCGATGCCAGCCGTTTCAGCAGGCTGGTGGAGACCGGCACGGTGGATAGGCGGCGTTACGAGCAGATGGAGCTGGCCTGGCAGGTGGCGCGAAACCAGATGATTTCCGCGCAAAAAGAGGTCGAGCGCGGCGAGAAGCAACTGGCTCAGGCTCGCCTGGGTTGGGAGCGGATTCAAGCCAAAGTGGATGAGGTGGCGGCAGTGGCGGCGCAGTTGAAGCAGGGGCAAGCCGCATTGGCCGAGGCGCAAAGCGTGCAGGACGATCTCACCCTTCGCGCCCCGGCAGCGGGCGTCATCACCCAGCGCCTGGTGGACGTGGGCGAGGTGGCGGCGGCGGGCGCGCCGCTGTTCGACATCGTCAATCTCGACCGGCTCTATCTCAAGGTGTATGTCCCGGAAAACGAGATCGGCAAGGTGCGTCTGGGCTTGCCGGCGCGAATCTACACCGATGCCTTTCCGAACGAGCCCCTGTCCGCCACGGTGCGCTACATCGCCGCCCGGGCCGAGTTCACCCCCAAGGAGGTGCAAACCCCGGATGAGCGCGTCAAGCTGGTGTACGCGGTCAAGCTCTATCTGGACGCCAACACGCAACATCGCGCCACGCCCGGCTTGCCGGCCGATGCCGTGATCCGCTGGAAAGAGGACGCGCCATGGGCCAGGCCGCGATGGTAGGTAAGGACGCGCCCGTCGTGCGGGTGCAGGATTTCGTCAAACGCTATCGCAAACAGATGGCGGTCGACGGCGCCAGCCTCAGCATTGACCGCGGCGAAATCTATGGTCTGATCGGCCCCGACGGCGCAGGAAAAAGCAGTCTGATGAAAGCGATCGCCGGTGTGCTCTCCTTCGATGGCGGCACGCTTCACATCTTCGGCGAAAAGATCGACTCCGAAGCTGCTGCCGAAAGGGTCAAGGGCCGGCTCGGTTTCATGCCGCAGGGCCTGGGCCTCAATCTCTACCCCGAACTTTCGGTGGAGGAGAACATCGATTTCTTCGCCGAACTGCGCGATGTGCCGCCCGCGGAACTTGCCCAGCGCAAGCACAAGCTGCTGGCCATGACGCGCCTGGACAATTTCCGCGACCGGCCGATGAAGCAGCTCTCCGGCGGCATGAAGCAAAAGCTCGGCCTCGTCTGCACGCTGATCCACGAGCCCGAGCTGATCATCCTGGACGAGCCGACCACCGGCGTGGATCCGGTGTCGCGGCGGGATTTCTGGATGATCCTCACGCAATTGCTGCGCGAGCGCGGCGTCACGGCGCTGGTCTCCACCGCCTATATGGACGAAGCGGCGCGTTTTCACCGCCTGTCCCTGATGTTCGACGGGCGGGTGCTGATCGAGGGTGAGCCGGACACGATCCTGCGCGAGGTGCCGGGCGCGCTGGTCGAACTGGTGGCCGAGCCGCAGGTCGAGGCTTTGTTGCGGTTAAAAACGCGCTTCCCGCAGGCGGAAGCGGTGGGACCAAAGTTACGCGTGTTTGTGCCGGGGGCGACGCCGCAGCTTGCCCGTGCGCAGGTCGAAGCGCAGCTTGAGGGGCTGATGGTGAGCGAGATGCAGGCCGTGGCGCCCGAGCTGGAAGACGCCTTCATCGCCCTGTTGCAGCAGCGGCAACCGGCCGGGCAGGACGATGCCCGGCAGACACAGGTCTGGCTGGATGGCGATCCGCCCAAGGGCGACGGCATCGCCATCGCAGCGCGGGAACTGAGCCGCGATTTCGACCACTTTCGCGCCGTCGACCGGGTCAGTTTCGAGGTACGCCAAGGGGAGATTTTCGGCCTGTTGGGCGCCAACGGCGCCGGCAAGACCACGGCGATCAAGATGCTCACTGGCATCCTGCCCCCCACGGGCGGCGCGGGTACGGTGGCGGGCGCGGACATGCGCCGGGCCGGCCTGGCCATCAAAGGGCGTATCGGCTATGTGTCTCAAGCGTTTTCCCTGTATCAGGACATGACGGTGCAGGAGAATCTGCGTCTGTTTGCGCGCATTTACGGCGTGCCGGGCAGTCGTCTGGCTGAGCGCATTGGCCGCGTGGTGGCGCTGGCGGGACTCTCCGGGGTCACAGCCCAGCTTGTCAGCAAGTTGCCGATGGGCATCCGCCAGCGTCTGGCGCTGGCCTGCGCCCTGGTGCACGGGCCGCGCGTCTTGTTCCTCGATGAGCCAACCTCTGGCGTGGACCCCATCGGCCGGCGCCGTTTCTGGGAGATCCTGGTGCATCTGGCGCGCATCGAGCAGGTGGCCATTCTCATCACCACCCATTACATGAGCGAGGCCGAACATTGCGACCATCTCGCGCTGATGCACGCCGGCCGCATCATCGCCGACGACACCCCGGCCGCGCTCAAGGCCGCGCTGCAACAGGAGGCCGGGCAGGTGCTCGACATCGGCGCTGAGCCGGTGCTGCCGGCACTGGAAGCGTTGGAGCAGGCGGGATTTTCTGATGCGGCCCTGTTCGGCGAACGCATCCATCTGCTGGCACGGGATATCACAGCAGCCGAGGCGCGCATCCGCACGCTGTTTGCCGAACGGGGCATCCAGTTGCGTGACATCGCCCCGCGCACTCCGACCCTGGAAGATGTGTTCGTGCATCGCATCCTGCAACAGGAACAACAGGAGGCATCCGCATGAAGATCCGTCGCATCGTCGCGCTGGCCTACAAGGAATGGCGCGAGATTCTGCGTGACCGGCTGTTTTTTGCTCTGGCCTTCGTGGTGCCGGCGTCCCTGATGCTGATATTCGGCTACGGCCTCACCCTCGATGTGGAGCACATCCCGTTCGCGGTGGTCGATCACGACAAGAGCGCCATGAGCCGCGATTATCTGCATCGTTACATCGACTCGCGCTACTTTGACTACAAAGGGGACGTGGCAAGCGAGCGCGAGATCGAACCCTTGCTCGCCGACAGCCGCATCCGGCTCGCCATCGTTATCCCGCCGCGCTTCCAGGAAAACCTGATGTCCGGGCGGGCGGTGGAGGTACAGACCCTGATCGACGGCACCTTCCCGTTCCGCACGTCCAGCAGCAAGGGTTACGTGGTCGCCATCAACGCAGCTTTCAACGGCGAACTGCTGGGAAGTTACATTTCGCGCCGGCTCGGCGTGTCTGCGGAAACTGCGAAAGCCATGGCGCAGCCAGTCGGGGTGCAGCTTCGTTACCTCTATAACCAGGAGGTGAAGAGCGTCTGGTCCATCGCGGCCGTACTGATGATGTTCGTGCTGATGATTACCCCGCCTTTCCTGACCGCGCTGGGCGTGGTGCGCGAAAAGGAGAATGGCTCCATCTACAACATCTATGCCTCGACGGTGACGCGCGGCGAGTTTCTGATCGGCAAGCTCGCACCCTACGTGGCGATCTCGGTGATCAATTTTCTGATTCTCTGGCTCATGGCCACGCAACTCTTTGGCGCGCCCTTCAAAGGCGATCCGCTGTTCTTCTTGCTCGCCTCGGTGATCTATGTGACCTGCACCACCGGCATCGGCCTGCTGGTGTCGCTCTTCGTGCGCACCCAGGTGGCGGCGATGATGCTCACCGTCATCGTCACCATTGTCCCGTCGGTGCTGTACTCGGGGCTTTTGGTGCCGATTGCCTCGATGGATGCGGCCGGGCAGTTCGAAGCCCACCTGTTCCCCGCCATGTATTACACCGACATCGTGCTCGGCAGTTTTCTCAAGGGCGTCGGGCTGGAGCAGTTGTGGGGCAAGGTGCTGGCGCTGCTGATCTACGCCGTCGGGCTGTGGACGGCGAGCTTCCTCATGTTTCACAAGAGGCCGAAATCATGAACGGCGACCCGGCAGAAAGCCGCGCGCGGCTTTACCTGTGGTGGTCGCGACTCGCAGCGATGACGGCGAAGGAACTGATCCAGTTCGGGCGCGATACGCTGCTGCTGATCGCCATCGCCTATCTGTTTATCTTCGACATCTATATGGCGGGCAGCGTCAGCATGCAGCTGAATCACGCCGTGGTGGTGGTGCATGACGCCGACCACAGCGCTGCCTCGCGCGAGCTCGTCTATCGCTTCCGCCCACCCTACTTCAAGCTGGGCGGCGAAGTGCTGGACAACCGCGAAGGACAGCGCCTGCTGGATCAGGGGCAAGCCTTGGTGGTGCTCGACATCCCGCCCGATTTCGAGCATGACATCAGGAAGGGGAAGCCGGTTGACGTGCAGGTGCAGGTGGATGCCAGCAATACCGTGCTGGGCTTTCTTGCCGCCAGCTACAGCGCGCAGATCATCGGCCAGTATGGTTTCGATCAGGCGCTCTCCCGCCTGGGCGTCACCGAGCGTTCGATACAGAACGTCCCCATGATCCAGAGCCAGCACCGCGTCTGGTACAACCCGAACCAGAGAGATGCCTGGTTCATGCCCATCGCCGAACTGCTCACCGTCATCACCATCATGGCCATCATGCTGCCCGCCGCCGCCGCCGTGCGCGAGAAGGAGCGCGGCACCATCGAACAGTTGCTGGTGTCTCCCCTGACGCCGATCCAGATCCTGCTGCCCAAGGTCATCGCCATGACCCTGGTGATTCTGCTGGGCACTGCGGTAAGCCTGTTCTTCGTGCTGCACGGGATGTTCGATGTGCCAATGAAGGGCAGCCTCGCGCTTTTCTTCGCCGTAACCACGCTCTACACCTTCACCACGGCGGGTCTGGGCCTCTACATCGCCACCCTGAGCCGTAACCTCGCCCAGGCGGCCATGCTCGCGATCCTCGTGCTGATGCCGATGATCTTTCTCTCCGGCGCCTGGACCCCGCCGGAAGCCATGCCCGCCGGGATGCGCACAGCGATGTTTCTCTCGCCGCTCTACTACTTCATCGAGATGGGCTACGGCATCCTGTTGAAAGGCGCGGGGCTGGATGTGCTGTGGGATTCGCTGCTGGGCTTGGCGCTGCTGGGGATGGTGATCTTCGGCTTCGGCGTCTGGCGCTTCAAGCGGCAGTTCGGATAAGAAAGGCTTCGATGGCGCAAGACCGCAATGCGAACAGCGCCACCGGCGCATCAAGCACCATGGTCGCCATGCTGTCCATTTTTTTCCTGCTCTATGGCGGGATGCATGCGTATGTCTTCGTCAAGCTAGAGGCCGCTCTGGGCCTTGCACCGGTCGGCGGTCTCGCCGTTGCGGCCTGGATGGCGCTGATGACCTTGTTGCCGCTCATCGTCTGGTGGCTGGAGCAACGCCAGTGGCATGCGCTGGTCTGGGTCGGCGCGTGGGTCGGCTATATCTGGATGGGTTTCATATTCCTGTTTTTCTGGATCGCGCTGGCATTCGACGTGCTCGGGCTGTTGGCAGCCTATGTCGGCACTGTGCTGCATTGGAATCCCGGCGCCTTGCGATTCACGGATTCATCCCTCTTTTACGCCACCACGGCCCTGGCATTAGGCGCAACCGTGTACGGCTATTTCGAGGCGCGTGTGGTCCGCGTGGAGCGCATCCGCCTGCGCACCACGAAGCTGCCGGCTGCTTTTGGCCCATCGAGCCCATTGAAGATTGTCCAGATCGCCGATGTGCACCTCGGCGATCTGATCGGCGCGCGCCAACTGCGCCGGATCGTGGCGCAAATACAAGCGCTTGATGCCGATCTGCTGGTTTCGACCGGCGACCTGGTCGATGGTCAGGGCGATCATCTGGACGGGCTGACCCGGCTGTTCCAGGAATTGCATCCGCGCTTCGGCAAGTTTGCCGTGACCGGCAACCACGAGTTCTTTGTCGGGGCTGACCGGGCGCTCGATTTCACGGCGCGCGCCGGCTTCACCGTCCTGCGCGGCGAAGCCGCATCGCTCGCGGGTGTGCTCACGATCGCCGGCGTGGACGATCCGGCCGGGAGATGGATGGGTGTGCCCGTCCGTACCGACGAGAAAGCACTATTGTCCGCATTACCGCGCGAGCGCTTTACCCTGCTGCTCAAACACCAGCCGGTAGTGGACCGCAACAGCCTGGGGCTTTTCGACCTGCAGCTTTCCGGCCACACCCACGGCGGGCAGATCTTTCCCTTCGGCCTGTTGGTACGCATAGCCTATCGGATGCGCAACGGCCTCACGTCGCTCACCCCTCACGGCCACCTGTACGTGAGCCGCGGTACCGGCACTTGGGGGCCGCCCATGCGGCTCGGTACGCCGCCCGAACTTACGCTTATCGAGCTGGTGGGGGCTGGATGATGCTCAATATTTGCCTTGTCGCGGTTCCCGTACAGGAATCCGGGTTCACTTTTCCGGGGTTTGATGTTGGACCTGCCTTGTTCTCCATTCAAGCTCCCGACAGTGTGCAGACGACCATCTGGGGGATCCTGTCCGAATATGGCTTCGGCTTCGGTTCCGAGATAGTCATGATGGTGATTGCGATCGTCGTGGCGGCGGCAGCGATATATGTGATAACCAGAGACTGAGATATGCCAGGTTTGAAGTGTTTCCTGATGCACCGGCGAATCACACTCTCGAGTTCGCCAAAGACTGATGGCATGCGGAGTTTGGTGCGTTTTCCGCCGCAGGCAAGGGATGTTCCGGGCTCGGCCCCGACCAATGCCGGGCGCGACGATGTTCGGCGTGGCCTTCAGGCGCCACCGTGGCAGCCTGCTGGCAGCGGGCGTGGGCTGCATCATCGCCGCCGACCTCATCCTGGCTCTGGCCGGCAACGTCTGGCTGGTGGGTGCCGGCGCGGCCCTGTGGGGCCTGCACATGGGTGCGACCCAAGGGCTGCTGTCGGCACTCGTGGCCGATGCCGCGCCGGCCGATCTGCGCGGCACGGCCTTCGGCGTGTTTAACCTCGTCACCGGAGTAGCCTTGCTCGCCGCAAGCGTCATCGCCGGATGGCTCTGGACGGTATTCGGGCCGGCGGCGACCTTCCACGCGAGCGCCGCGCTTGCCACGGCGGCGCTGGTGGGGCTTCTGGCAAGGCCGCGTACCTAACACCGGCGGGGCTCGATGATGCGTTGGGTCCAGGTGGGGCATGATTCTGCCTGGGTTGTACCTTGGTGATCCAGGTGGAGACAGAATCTCGGGGCTGCTCGGTCAGTTCTAACTGCACAGCCCGCACCGACTTAAATGGCAGCTACCCGGTGCAGTTTCATTGAATGTGTATCATCTCGGGCCTGATGCATAGCGCATAACTCTCGGTATTAATGCGGTGGATTTGATGGCATCAGCGGAGAGCACTTACAACACCTCGGCGCAAAAAACGGCGGGCGTAACAATCCGGGTGCGCCCAACATGCCCGCGTTGCAGCAAGCCCGCACGGCGATCACCTGTCACCAGGTAGTCCGCATCGCTAGCCGTGGCCATAGCCATGGCTAGCAGCCTGTCGGACTTGGAGCCCCGCACGGCAGCAATTTCCCCGCCGGGACGGTATTTGCACAATATTTAGGCATTTTTAGTCGTTCATCGCCGCATCGGTATCAAATTTGAACGGGTTTCTGCTCTTTTCAGGCGCTTGGGACGGATTTCTGGCGCAACACGGCCATGCGTTTCAAATTCCACGCCAGACATACCAGCGTCCACTCGCCCTTCGCCTTCTCCAAACCACGCAGCAAGAACTGCCTGAACCCCATCACCGATTTGATGATGCCAAACACCGGTTCCACGCTCTGCTTCCTCAGCGCATACAGCATCCGCCCCAGTTTGGTCTTGAGTTTATGCGCCATCTTTTGCATCGGCGTGGCGTCCGCTTCCAACTGCGGCGGCTCGGTGAAACGCTCGCGCCAGCCGGGATGGTGATCTTCGCGGGCGACGGCAATGTAAGGTTCAACTCCAGCTTCTTCGCAAGCGGTGATGTTGTTCGCGCTGCAATAGCCCGTGTCAGCCAGCAGGGCATCGACTGTGCCCAGGCTGGCGGGTAGCGCACCGAGCTTGTCCAGCATCGGCTGAACCTGCTGTTTGTCGTTGCCCGCATTCGTGAGTGATGCCGCCACTACCAGCATCGTCGGCGCATCGACCGCCGCCTGAGCGTTGTAGCACTGCTCAAAGCCGCCGCCGGCAATCTTCATGATGCGGGATTCCTCGTCGGTGAGATTGATCTGGTCTTCCGGACGGGGTTCCGGCGTCGGCGGCTGGGGCGGCTTGCCGCTGGGCTTCTTGCCTGATTCCGCTGCGCGTGCGGCTCGCTGGGCGAGCTTCGTTTCATAAGCCGCTTGTTCCGCTTCGAAGCGGGCTCGGGCACGCGCTTCGATCTTGGCTTTGGCGGCGGCCATGACGGCCAGCCGGTCTTCACGGCGTTTGATTTCTGCGGGCAGATTCACGCCATCCGGGATGTCGGCCTGGTCAGCGGCTTCGGCTGTCGCCAGCAGGTCTTGTACTTCGGCCTTGAGTTGGGTTTCGAGCTTGACGATGTGGCCGTGCGAGAGCGCACTGTGGCGGGAGGCGTTGGCGTGAACCTTGGTGCCGTCGAGGCTGACTGTCCCCAGCTTCAGGAGCTTCATCTCGCTCGCCAGTTCGAGCACTTGCAGGAACACGCCGGCGAGTTCTTCAAGAAAGCGGCGGCGGAAGCTGGCGAGCGTGTCGTGATCGGGGTGGCTGCCTGCGGCGAGGTAGCGGAAGGCGACGGAATCGTAGGTGGCGCGTTCGATGCGGCGGCTGGAGAAGGTGGCGGTGGCGTAGCCGTAAACCAGCAGGCTGAGCAGGACTTCAGGGTGGTAGGCGGCGCTGCCGCGCCCGGCATAGACGCGGGTCAGTTCGGTGAGGTCGAGTTGTTCGATGGCTTCGACGATGAAACGCGCCAGGTGGTCTTGGGGAAGCCAGTCTTCGACCGAGGGCGGCAGCAGGTAGGCAGTCTTGCGGTCGATCGGGCGGAAGCGGCTCATGCGATGGAGGGGCTCGGATTCGATAGCGGGATTATCGCGGATTGGAAGACGAATTGGGGGTTCAAGTCCGACAGGCTGCTAGCAGAAATGCATCGTCAGAATCATCGGTTTCAACCTCGATGGTCAGGCGATCCAGTACCACGGCACGCTGCAAATTGTTGACCATGACCCCTACTTTGGCAGGCTGTAAAACAGCCTGGAGCTTGGGATAACGACTGGCTCGGCGAATTTTGTCGAGCTGCGCTCGTGATGTCACCACCTCGAAGCGCGCAGCACGCCAGGCACGATAGATCGCATCGGGAACCCCATGCGGAGAGATCAGAGCGCTGAACAGAATGTTGCTATCCAGAACAACCCGCGCATCAGTTCTTACGAGCCCACTGGAGCGCCTCATCGACCATGGAGGTCAAATCTACTTCGCTCACATTGGCATTGGTGGTCTTGACCTGCTCGGCCGTCAGTTCGAGGATGTGTGCCCGTACTGCTTCTTCAATGAAGCGTGATAGGTCGCCGCCACCCCACATCCAGGTCAGCACCCAGTCGCCCCGCAAATCCTGTCCAAGGCGGACACAGTAATAGCTCGTTTCGGCCAGCCAGCGATCGACCCCCAAGATCGTATGTAATTCATGATAAGGTTAATTATCAAGAATGCTGATTTTATGATTTAACTCATGGGTTTATGGCTTATATTTCCGGTTTCCCCTTGATTTCAGCCAGTTAGCCATGGAATCCACTCGCAAAATCGGGCGTCACCACCTCGCCTTCTACCGCGGCTGGCTGCAGGGCCTCGATCTCAAGGTCGCAGCGGACCGCTACCTCGAATCCGGCCTCGATCAGCGCATCGCGCGCTCCACGCTGGCCTGGATCCAGCAAACGCTGACGATGGCTGCCCGCCGGCATGGCCGACATGCGCTGGCCCGGCTGCTGCGCCTGCCGCTCGGCACCCTGCCCGAGGCAGTACGGTCGACGACCGCCCTCCCCTCGCTCGAAACCTTCCGCGAAGCACACGACCCCGATCACTTCTATTCGGAGAAGGAACTGGCCGCGATGTACGTCGAGGCCTATCCGCAGAGCATCGACCGCCGCGCGAGACGCTACGCCCGTCTGGTCGAGCGCCAACTGGTGGCGCTGGTGTGGGTGGAGGAACTGCTCGCCACCGATCCGCAGCCGCAGGATCCGGTTGCCGCCTGGTTTGACGATCGACTCGCTGCCAGGCTCATCCTCGCCGGCGTCCCCACCATCGAGGCGCTGCATCAGCGTATCCACACGCAGGGCTACCGCTGGTGGGTGTCCGTCCCTCGCCTCGGCGAAAAAGGGGCGCGCCGGCTCGTGACGTGGCTTGCCACCCACGAAGGCAGTCTGGGGGTAATGGCGCCGCAGGGGCTCGCCCCGCTGCGGTCGCTGTCACCGATCGAACTGACCCGGCCCCCAGCCACCGCCATCATGCCGCTGGAGTCGTTCTCGACGCCGGCGGAACTGGACGGCTCGGTTGGCGAGAACCGATGCCTCGGCCGCAGCCGCATCAATGCTGACAATGACCATCAGGCGATCCAGGCCTGGCTGAAAGCGCGCGCGTCGAATCCGCATACCGAGCGCGCCTATCGCCGCGAGGCAGAGCGCCTCCTGATCTGGTCAGTGATGGAGCGCAGACGCGCCCTGTCGTCGCTGTCGATCGAGGATGCCGTTGCTTACCGGGATTGGCTGGGCGGGCTCGGCCGCACATTGCCTGCGGCATGGCCATGGCGCGTCCCCCAGCAGGAATGGATGGGTAAACGCGGCACGCCGCGCTGGTCGGCCAACTGGCGGCCCTTCGAGGCGGCTGCCTCGCTGCGCAGCCAAGTCCAGGCCCATACCATTTTGAAGTCCATGTTCGAGTGGCTTGCCAAAGTGCGTTACCTCGACAGCAATCCCTGGGACGGCGTGCCGCCACCACAGCGGACGATGGGCGTGGCCACGGCGCCTGATTTGGAACTGACGCACGCTTTCACACGCAGCCAGTGGGCGTTTCTCATGGAATACCTGCATCGACAGCCTTTGGAAGAATCCATTCGGCGCTTACGCTTCGTGTTCCCCTTCGCTTATGCCACGGGACTGCGCCTGGCTGAATTGGTGGATGCCCGCCTGGAAAGACTCTATTCGGTCCCGTTCAAGCATGACCTGGGTGTCCGCTGGATGCTGAAAGTGCTCGGCAAGGGTGGCAAATGGCGGGCAGTCCCGATGCCCGGCATGGTGATGGATGCATTACGCGATTACCTGGCCTGGCGTGGTTTGAATGCCGACCCTCTGGACAACCCTGGAGATATTCCCCTGATTGCCCGGCTGCGGCTGGGGCAGGATACAGGCACCCTGGATCCCACGACGCTGTACAAGGCCTTGAAGACGTTCTTCAGGGAAGCGGCTGCAGCGCTTGCATCGCAGGGGCATCATGATGATGCCAAAAAGATGGCGAAAGCCTCGACGCACTGGCTGAGACACACGCGCGGCGCGCATTCCGCAGAGACGATGCCGGTCAACATGATTCAGCGCCTGCTCGGACACGCCAGCGTGGCAACCACCAGCATATACACGTCGACGGACGACGAGATGCTGTTTCTGCTACTGGATGACAGCCTGAAAATAGAAACACAACCGGGCAGCTGGGGCAGCTGAATGACCATGCCAATTATGTTGGACTCTGGCAGACGATAGAACGCTGAACCCGGATACCCAGAAATCCTTCTCCACATTCTGGATCGGCGTGCCGAGCCGGTTGGCGGTCGCCAGGAAGGCCGCGACGATCCTCGGGAGAGGCAGCGATGATACGAAGAAAGCCGGCGTTCACGGTGAGGCCTTGGTGCCTGCCTGTTCTGACCGGGCAAGCAGATCGCGAATCCACTGTTGCATCCACGACGGCACGGTGTGTAAACCGGATCGCAGATCATCACGAATCACGCTTCCCTGGCTGGAGTCCTGCAGTAGCCGAATGAGCCTGGCTTGAATCGCATCCTGATCGACCTGGGCACCATCCTTCAGACCTTCGCGCAGCCAGTACAGGGCTTGCACCACCCGCATGGCTGGACGGCTAGCCCAGTAGAGTTTGCTTGGCGCCGTCAGCTTGAACTGAAGGGTCAATTTGCCCAACTGGATCGGTCGCAGCCGACCATCCGTATGTACGATGACCTGCCCCGGCACCGCATTGGTCAGGCCCAGATCGTTGGCGGCGGTCATCCCGTCAATCAATACGCGCACCTGGTCGCGGCGACAGACGGCATCAATCACGCTGCGATAATCGGGAGCGGTTTGCTGCCCGGTGAGGGCGTTCATCCGGGGCTGGTCATACAGCCCTCGGTCGATGCGACGCAGCTCATTGCTGGCGACCATGCGCTGGAGCGTTTTATCCACCGCATCGCGGCTACCCAGGTCGAGAAAATCCACCGGCGTCCACACTTTGGCTGCCGGGGTCTGGTTGATACGTTGCCTCACCTGCGATTTGATGACGGGCGTCGAATTGAGTATGACTGGCTCCATGTCTATTAATTGTATACATATATCGGACATCGGTAGGGCCAGGAATGATCGAACAAGCAGGAAGGCAAGTCGGCAGAAGAAGCCTGCCACGTTGCCTAAAAAGACGCCCTTGAGGTTAGACGTCAGAAGGCACGAAGAGTCTTATACCAACCTGCTCATCAAGCTGGGATTGGCATGGCACGTCAGGAAATATTAAAATTTGAAGCCTGTTGTGGATCGTGCCTCCAGGCACGATAGGAAAACGATTCAGGAATGCACCCGGGATGGGCTAACTTGAATGCAATACCGTCATGGGAGTGGCGGCGAAAATAATAAGCTGAAAATTTCCCCCTGCAGTTGCGGAGCCGAAGGGGTTAAACCAAGAAAGGCAAAATAAATGGGTTCCGCAAAATCTAAATCCCTGCTCCCATTCGTGGAGCAGTTCAGCAATGAGTTATGGCTTGTTCATGGTCTCGCCGACAGGACCATCGACGCCTATCGGGCGGATCTGATCAATTTCGGATCGTGGCTGACCCAGCATAATAAGAAGACGTTACTCCAGGTCCAGAATCAGGACATTGAGGCGTGGCTGGCAAGCCTGCTGGAGAGAAAGGTCAGCGCTCGGAGCGTGGCTCGCTATACCGCTTCGCTTCGTCGGTTTTACCAATATCTCTTGACCAATGGGCAGGTTGCGCAGGACCCGACCCTGCGCCTTGGCAAGATCAAAATACCCCACCGCCTCCCGAACACGCCGACACAGGATGAGGTGGCGTCACTGCTTGATATTACTGATCTCAATTCTCACCAAGGCCTGCGTGACAAGGCCATGCTCGAATTGCTCTATGCGACCGGGATACGCGCCACCGAGCTATCCGATCTCAAGGTCGAAGACTTTGATTTCAAAAACCGTGTGATTCGAGTTTGTGGAAAAGGAAACAAGGAGCGGCTGGTGGTTTATGGTGAAGAGGCTGCATTCTGGCTCGATCTGTACTTGAGTAGGTCAAGACCCGCCCTGAGACAGGACGACCTTTGCAATCATGTGTTCCTCGCGGTTCGCGGGAAAAAAATAAGTACGGGCGTACTCCGCCTGGTGGTGAAGAAGCACGCCTCAAACAAGGGCATCGAAAGACCCCTCAGTACTCATAGCCTCCGGCACGCCTTTGCCACCCACTTATTGGATGCTGGTGCCGATTTGCGGGTGATCCAGGAGCTATTGGGGCATGTGTGCATCAGTACAACCCAGATATACACATTCGTTTCAACCAAGCGGTTAGTAACGCTGCATTCCAGGTTCCATCCGAGAAACATGGCCAATGTTTTATAGCAAGGGAACGAGACTCGCGACTGGCTTGTGGTGCCTTTAGGAATAAGCATGAAGAGGTCATTTAGGCGGTAGTAAAGCGATCCGCCAAACCTGACAAGGTTATGTTGGATGCAATTTCGTCATGCGGAATAAGCACATAACGCCATGGCTTGCCGTCATGAGTTGCTGCATGGTTTGATGCATGTTCACACCATTTGATGGCGGCATCTTTTTTTGCGATGACAACTGAGTCTTCCATCTCTTTGCGCATCTTGGGTTCCAGCATGTAAATTATGTCTGCAGTCTCCGCTACGAAGTCAGGCTGGTATTCCAGGTGATCCGCCCCCTTGCGGTAGAAAATCTGGAACTGGCCTTTGGCCGGTTTGAACCACTTCTCTGCGTCGCGCTCAAGAATCACTGCCAGCTTGCGTTCCGAATCGGAATCGAATTTCTGCACTGGATAGAGACAGCGCGCGAACCCCCCAAACAGGTACTTCGCCATATTGCTCTTGTCTGCCGGTGCAACCCGGTAGTCGGCAGGCGGCTCTTCAACGGAGTAGGTATAAGCGCTCTGCTTTAGCTCGGTAAAGCCCTTGCTGATTTTTACCTCATAGCCGACCACGTCCTCCCAGTAGTGCGCCTGCATCTGGGCGTGTATGAATTGTGCGATGTTGCGCTGGTAGCAGCGCAACACCTTGCGGGTGTCATCCTCGGAAAGGTAAGTCAGTAAATGCTGCACGGTCTGTGTGGCAAGCTCGTAGAGCAGATCTGCGTGGTCGTCGTAGGAGATGTCGTCGAAGTCCACCAGGCCACCGACCACGTAATCTTCCAGCCGCGCTTCCTCTATGCTGCCGCGACCCAATGAAATCACTTCAAGCTCATTAGTGCGCAGGTGCTGAATCCAAAGCTCGTCAGACACTGCTGGGTACTTCAACGTATCAAGCTCTAACGTGAAGGGCTTGAATCCCGACTTCACCTCGCCTTTAGGCACAACCAATATGCGCGGTATGTCGATACTCTGTTGTGTGACCAGATCAACCGTTCTCGCCACCACGGAGGCAAAATCCGGTTTCTCACTTACGCCTTCCAGTTCCAGTTGGGACGGCTGATGTTGCTCTTCGACTGCCTTGACGATGACTGCCTGGATTTCCGGTTTTTTCAGGTGTTCGATGGTGGGCAGCATCTGCGGCTGGTTTTCCAACTTGCGGATTACCTCCCAGGCAATCTGCGCCACTTTTTGCTCTTCCGGCTTGGTGAAAGTCGGCGCCACGTCCTGCCCAGCCAGTGTCGTGCTACTGGTTACCTGCACGGGTTTGAATCCTAGTTTGGTCGCCAATTGCGATTGCGATACCACCGTAGCGGTTTTCTGGCCGAGTTCGTCCGTATCCAGCACCACCGCCTGCAAGCGAATGGTCGAGTCCGGCTTGTTGGCCTCGTCGATGATTTCCTGGAACTTGTCATGCGCGACGATATTCAGCCGATCCACCGCCGTCACCCCGGTGCGCTTGCCGTAGGGCAGGCGCAGGCCGCGTCCAATGGATTGCTCGATGAGCACGCGCGCATTGGCCGCCCGCAGCGGCACGATGGTATAGAGGTTGGTCACGTCCCAGCCCTCTTTCAGCATGTTGACGTGAATCACAATTTCCGTCGGCTCTTCGGTGTGCTCCACCTTGAGCAGGCGCGTGATCATTTCCTCTTCCTCCGCGCCGGTCTTGCTGGAGTCCACCTGGATGACCTTGTCCCTGTAGCGGCCTTCAAAGAAGCCGTCAGACTGAATTAACGCCAATAGCTGGCTCGCATGGGTTGTGTCGCGGGCAATCACCAGCACAAAGGGCTTAACGATGGGGTTTTCGCTCTCGCGTGCGTAGGTTTCCAGTTCCACCTTCACGCTTTCATGCAGACGCACGCCGTCTTCCAGCTTAAGGCGCTCAATCTCATCCGGCGACATGCCTACCGGGTTGAAATTCTTGCGTGTGACAACCGCCGGCTCCTTCACAAAGCCGTCCGCCATGGCCTTTGCCAGCGGGTAATCGTAGATCACGTTCTTGAATGCCACCGCGCCGCGCGCGGATTCCACGTATGGCGTTGCAGTCAGCTCCAGCCCCAGAATCGGCTTGAGTTCGTTAATCGCCCGTATCCCGGCGCTGGCGCGGTAGCGATGCGATTCATCCATCAGCATCACCAAGTCGGGTAGGCCCGCCAGATAGTCGAAGTAGCTCTCACCGATGTACTCCGAAAGCCGCTTGATACGAGGTGACTTGCCGCCACGCACCTCGGAGTTGATTTTCGAGATGTTGAAAATGTTGATCCGGACACTGCCAAACAGCGATCCGCTTAAAGGGTCGCGCTGATCGTAGTTGTCGCCGGTAATGATGGAAGGCGCGTCGATGGCGAATTCCGCAATGCCCTTGAAGACATACTTGGGATGATTACGATCGCTGAAGTCGGTAATCAGTTTGTTGTAGATGGTCAGGTTCGGCGCCAGCACGAAGAAGTTATTGATGCCATGCGCCAGGTGCAGATAACTGATGAAAGCGCCCATCAGCCGTGTCTTGCCCACGCCAGTGGCAAGTGCAAAACACAGTGACGGAAACTCGCGCTCAAAGTCTGTAACCGACGGGAACTCACTGCGGATGATCTCCAGCACAGCGGCCGTGTCGATGTTCTTGCCGGGCCGTGATATCTCGGTTATCCGGTCAAGAATCTCAAGCGAGCGGCGTTGCGGATGGCGCAAGCTCAGGCGGCCGGCAATAGCATTCACATGGCGGTTCATTGCGCCACCTCCCCATCAAAAAGAACCTGTTGGCCGGGCTTGGGCGGTTCCTTGGGCAGGTTTTCCACTTGTAAGGAGTAGTCGTCGTGGCCCCACTCGCAGCGCGACAGAACCTGCCTGGGAATTTTCTTTACCGTCAGGTTGGAGTAGGCATCCGCCTTGGCGCGGAAGGCGGTGCACAGCACCAGCAACGTGCACTCCGGCCCTACCTCATCGCTCAACTGTTGGAGCTGCTCGTGGGTGAGACTGGCGGTAGTCACATAAACAAAATCCCGCTCGGTGGAATGGCCGTGCTGCCAGTACACCGCATCCGAAGGCGCATAGGTAAAGCCTTCCAGCTTGCATAACGCCTCGGACAGCATGGTGGCGTTGTAATCGTGGTTGATGACCCAGTTACCCCACTTGTCCTTTTCCAGCAGCGAAGGCGCAAGGCGGTAATAGCGAAAGCCGCCACCGCCCTGCCAGTTCACCGCCTTGCTGATGCCGCCCTGGTCTTCGCCGTCGATGACCTTTTGTAGGCGCGGGATGATGTGGGTGTGGCAGTGCTCGCCCAGCTCAATCATGATCCAGCGGCGGCCCATTTTGTGGGCGACTGCGCCAGTGGTGCCGGAACCGGCGAAGGAGTCGAGGACGAGGTCATTGGGTTGCGTAGCAAGTTCCAAAATACGGTAGAGGAGACGCTCTGGCTTAGGAGTGCCGAATATGTCATCGGAATTAAACGTAAGCACTTCTTTTTTTGATTCTTGGTTATCCCCAACCTCACTACGCAGCCAGACTGTCATGCAGACAATACCTTCTTGCACCTCGGTAAGAAATCGTTTGATCCGAGGAACATTGTTTCCACTCTCACCAAACCATAAACGATTGTCCGCTCTCAATTCTTCATAGCGTCTAGGCCCCGCCCCCCAGCAACGACCTTTTGTTGGCATAAGCTTCCTACCAGATGGCGTGGTAAGTTCATATATATTTTCGCTAACTCCAGTCCTTGCATACTGCGCCCCTCGCTGACCACCGGTCAGACTTATCGTGAAGTCACCCGAAGTCCAAAGTCCTCTTGGATCATTGTCAGGATTTGAAAAGCGAGCATCTGCGCTGTCAGTTCTCGGTAGCAAATTCGGTCGCCAAATTGCTTTGTTTTTTGCATAAGTAAGCACATGGTCGTGACTGTCTGATAGCCAGATTGCGTTGGCTTGTGGCGATGCTTTCTTCTGCCACACAACATTCGCAACAAAATTCCCCCGCCCAAACACCTCGTCGCACAACACCTTGAGGTAATGCGCCTCGTTGTCGTCAATCGTTATCCACAGCGAACCATCATCCGCCAGCAACCGCCGGATAATCTCCAGCCGGTCGCGCATCAGCGACAGCCAGATCGAATGCTCCACCCCGTCGTCGTAGTGTGTGAAGGCACTGCCCGTGTTGTAGGGTGGATCGATGAACACGCACTTCACCTTGCCCGCAAACTCCGCCTCCAGCGCCTTCAGTGCCAACAGGTTGTCCCCGAAGATCAGCCGGTTGTCGAAGATGTCCTTCTCCGTCACCCGATGCTTCGCGTGATATGACAGCGCCGGGTCTTCCAGCAGAATGCGCGGCTCCAGCTTGGGCCGCGCATCCTTGCCAATCCATGTAAGTTCTAATTTTTGTTTATTGCTCATTTTTTTATATCTCGCGCACTTCACTAACAATTCCTGCGGGAAAGGGGTGGCTCAAATTATTTTTCTTTGGAACTCTCTGCTGGAGCCGGTGCGGGTGCGGGTTGCGAAGGAACTCTTTGCAACGAAGGTACGGGAGCACCACTTTGAGGATTTGCTGGAATTGTTTGTAGCATCGGAATCGGTGCTCCTTTTTGTTGTATCTCACCCCCCTGTGGGATGCGCTGTATCGATGGCACAGAAGCACCTTCGTTAATCTGTTTCTTATCGCTCACAGGTTCTCCTTTCCAAAAGTTAATTCCAACAAACATGCACGTGACCAACAGGCCGACCACAAGCAAAAAGGCTCCAGATTTATTCAAAGTATCCGTAGCCCCCGCATATTTTGATCGCTGCGTAGCTGCTGCATCATCACGGTCAATGTAATACCTGTGCGCCACGCCCAACTGCTCGTCGATAGCTTTTTGACTGGTAAAAAACGAGAGTAGCGTCACTACGATAGCCAGCACGAATAGCGCCCAGGACACATAAGGCAAGTAGGACAGCATTGCCCCTTGCAAGGAAACAATGTCCTTTAAAAATGCAAGAGAAAAACCAAGCGCGGCCGTTGACACACTGAGAATTGCACGATCTGCATTTTCACTATTTGATAGCTGACGCTTTAATAAATCCGCACGTGTATCTGCATAAAGCTTTAGACGGAGCTCTTGATCGCTACAGGTATTTTCATCTGCCATATATTCAATCGCCCCCGGCTCTACTAGGCTCTTGCGTACCGAAAGCGGCCTTTGATTTGTTGCGCCAAGAATTGGCCCTTTGACGACGCAGCCGTCATTTGCTCGAAAATTACATCAGGGATATCAAAGTAGTTATACGTCCCGCCAGTCTTAAACTCGACCGTTAGAACTTGTGACGGCGCTTCGTAGGCAAAGCGTGCAATATTTGAAGATTGCGGGGTCTCTATCCATTCCATCATTTACTCCTTGTCATCAGGATTGTTAACATCGTCACCGGCATTATGCTCATAGTGAGGGCTTTGCTTGCGCCATTGCCGCACCATCGCTGAATAATCTGGTGGATCGCGACGTTGACTCCAACCGCCAGGTCCGTCGTAGCCATCGTTGATATTTCCTCTAACAACCACACGTGGATCAACGCTGTCAGGACGTTTGTCTTTCGTAGGCGGAGAAATCAGGGTGCGGACCGGCAAGCTAACCGCTTCACCGACAATTATGGCTTCACCAGTGCGCAGGACAGGCAGCATATCAAACAGTCCCTTGAGGTTATCTGACGCCGCACTTGTGATATGACCTCTGTCCGCATCGTTTGAGAGCCGCATAGCGAAGATCGTCCCGCACTGAGACAGTATCGTTGAATCAATCTCTGAGGGTCGCTGGCTCACGATCATCATGCCAACTCCGTACTTGCGACCTTCCTTCGCGATCCTTCTTACTGCGGTCGAAGCGGAGCCCGAATTTTCTTTCGCTAAATAGGCGTGCGCCTCTTCAAGCACGAGTAGCAAGGGGCGCTCACGCCCACCTTCTGGCAAGTTTCTAGCCCAAAATATCGCGTCGTACAGAATACGAAGAAGCGCGCCAATCAAATCATTAAGAATCGACGAAGGAATTCCTGAGAGGTCCAGAATCGTGATTGGCTGCGGCCCTCCAATCCATTCTGCCAGCAAAGCGTCGAGGTCTTTTGCGGTCTTACCCTGAACATCCGGCAACCAGTCCCCGGGGCTAAACAGGAATGAAAGTCGGGGGTCTCTCAGTTTCGAGGCCAGACCGGCAAGTTGCTGCCGAATGCCCAGCGGATCCCTTCCCAATTGAACTCGCTCAGGCGCAGGCCCAGTTGTTTTTACGGTTCGATAAAGAGGTGGCGTTACCGACATCGGGGCACCCAACTGTACAGGCTGCCCATCGGGTCCCACAACGTATGCTGGATCAACCTCATCCGCAGCTCCACCAGGCCGAGGAATCAGCGTGTGATGCTCGCGCTTATGAAGCTCAAACCACATCTTGTGAAGCGAGAACGGCGTCGGCGTATCAACCGTTACTTGCGGGTCATCGATGCCGTCTATAGGCTGACCTGCCAGAGATTCCTTTTTTAACAGGACAATCGCATCAGCAATTGCTGCCGTCTGCGAATCGCTCAGTTTCCCCAACGCCAAGGCGACCAACTCTTCAAAGCTCAGCGCCCAGAATGGCACATGCAAGGACTTCTCGTTCTTGGATGCATCTGCCGAGACACGGAAAACGGTTGCTCTGTCAGCCAGTGCTTTCGAGTATTCGCCATGGATATCTAAAACTACGATTCTCGATGATGGATATCGAACTGGGTCCGAAAGCGAACTCAATAGCCCAGCGACTGTTGTTGATTTACCCGAGCCTGTGGTTCCTACTACCGCTGAATGCCTCGTCAGCAGTTTATTGATGTTTACCAAGGATGGAATGGATTCGGCACTTGCGAGATGACCAACTGCCACGAAATCATCCGGGTCTCCGGCACCATAAATTGCTCTAAGGTCGGCTTCGGTAACGATATGAACTCGGTCATCTATAGTCGGATGCTGGGATATTCCACGTTCAAAGTGGCCTCCCCGCTGCCCTTCGCCAACCATTTGTACCGTTATCCAACGATTGCCGAATACTTGCTGTTCTCTTTCACGCTCAGGTGCAGCTCCCGCACCAACCTGTGAAACCACGCCATAGAGATCGACAAAGCCCAGCGGGATACGAACAAAGCTTCCGACTTGTCCGATGCGATAACCTTCACCATTAACAAAACTAAGCCCTGTTACAGTTTCGTTGCTCAGCTCAACCGTAATGGTCGCACCGTGAACATCCTGAACCGTTCCGATGAAAGTAGGGTCATGCAACATCGCTGACTGCCTGTTTATCATCAAAACGTGACAATTGCCGTGCCATGAATTCACCAAAAACCTGGAAATCTCCAAGAAGGAATTCGCAGCTTGTTGCCGATGGGTCAGCACCATCGCTAGGGTCTTTTTTAGTTACGGCAATTCCGTGAAGCGGGTGACCTGTCTGTTCATCCTGTCTCCAATCTCGCTCGATAGTGCCTAGAACAGCACCATCAGCAGCAAGGAGGCTAAGGTTTGGATGCATTCTCGCTTTGGCTAGCACATCGGAATAGTTGGATCGTGGGCCAAACAGCAAGCCGAAACAAACCGCGGTTGGATTGCTCCTCAGACCATGAAGAATGACCTCATTCAGGTGCTGATCCAAAAACGAATATCCGTTTGTCACGAGAACTGCTTGCCCCCGAGCAAGAAACGACCGTAGTCGATCAAGCATTGCGAGATATGGCATTCGTCGACTTTGGTCATACTTAAGATGTGATGGGTAAATCATTTGCCGGTCGCCTGCGGCGGCAGCAACGATTGCATCCCTGCGCACAACTTCGTCGTCTGCATTACGCCACCAATTAACTGACCCGTGCACCTTCCACAAGCGCCCCCAGCGTGCCGGAAGCGATTCATTCTCCATCGAGGCCAAGTCAAAAAAAGCCTGCCGGGATCCAATGAAGCCATCGAAATATGGGATCTTGTTGGCCTCGAAAGCCTGCTCCATCAACAAATCATAATTTGGCGTAAAAATCTCAACCGGGTGGGTTCTGTGGATACCTCCTACCCAGGTAGCTAAGCGGTGATAAGGAGTTAGAGGTGTAGGTAAATCAACATTGACCACCCTTGTCGTTATTGCGCAAATTTCTGCATCAAGGCCCGCCAGCGCAACCCTGTTTAGGCCATCAATATTTCCGTCCCTTACGACTTCATGCAATAGGCGCACATGGCTCAGAATGTCCTCGATGGTTGAATCGGCTGCGAGCCTGTTCAGTACCTTAGCGAAGTTCTCCTTGTGCTCCGCCGACTGCTTGAGTCCATCCTTCACTACAGCAGTTAAACCGCGAATGTCGGGGATTAGCGGTTTTGTCCCTACATCATTCGGAAGTCGAATTGAAACGGGACACCCCGCGCCGAGCAGAAAAGCGATACGCATCTTGTCAGGCGCTAGTGCTTGCTGGAGAAGCGTCGATTGACGATACGGGCAATGCGTTGTGGTGTTCATTGGTTTGTCAGTGCCTCCCCGGAAGCGATTTCGGATTCAAGGGCTGGAAAATCAAGCCCTTCAATTTCCTGCAACGACTTACCCGCAATCCCCTGCAAATCGCCATACATTCCCACCGTGGCCCCCATCACGCGCTCGATCTGCTCTTCGCGCTTGGCCCACTGCTTCATGATGACTTTTCTCTCCTTGTCGAGGTCCTCCTGCATGGTGGAAAAGGCTTCGACAATGGCTTCCACACGCTGACGGAAACGCGGGCCGGTGAGGTACTGGTAGACCATTTCGGTCTTGGTCTGCTGGCCTTCGGTGGTCTGCCGTGCAAGGGCAAGCTCCAGCAATGACTGGCGCAAAATCATGGCTACCGGCAATGCGGCGCGGGGGTGAGTGACCCATACACCCTCTACCATTTCGAAAGTTTCAACGCCTTTTGGCAATATCTGGCTCACGATCACGGCGATTTCTGCTTTCGCTGTCCGCTGATCATCACGAAGCTTTACCAGCCAGGCGTCGCTCCAGTTTTTGGTGCGCTTGAACTCCCACAAAATGGTGCCGCCAGTTTGGCCACCCGTGCCAACAACCCGATGCAGCACATCCCCGCCATATTCGCCCTTGGGTACGGGATCAATCGAATCGAAAGGGAATTTTGTGCGTAACAGGTTTTCAAGCTCCATTTCCTGGACTTCGCCCTGCAATTGCTGTGATCCCTGTTCGGCCCGGCGCTTAAGGTCCTCGATCTGTTTCTGCATCGCGGCAATGGTCTGCTCCTTCTCCATGACCTTGAGTCTTTGTTCGTCCTCGGCTTCTTTCTTAGCTTTCAGGCGGGTAGCGTCGAGGCCTTCTTGTACCCGTTTTTCAACGGTGAGATCCAGTTCGCGCTTGGCATCATCGAGTTCGCGCTGCTTCTTGATGAGTTCAACTTGCGCCTTTTGCGCTTCAGCGAGCTTTTCGTCACGCGCCTTGAGCACCTCTTGCAAGTCACCCAGTTCACGCACCTTGTTCTCCAGCTCGGCTGCGCTGGCAAGTTTTGCTTTCTTGGATTCTTCGACAATGATGCGGGCGCGTTCCGCCTTCAACTGTGCGGCAACTTGATCGGCCACCTGGTCGTCGAGTTTGTGCCTGGCATCGTTGAGTTGCTTTTCCTTGTCGCGCATGGCCTGTTCGCGCTTGGCGATGTCGCTGTCTTTCTGCGCCAACTGCTGCTCAAACTGTTGGCGTGTAGCCGCGATCAGCGGTGCGGCCAGCGATTCAGTGAGTTTGATTTCTGTCTTGCAGTTTGGACAGGTGATGGTTGGCTCAGTCATTACTTTTCCTTACCCACAGATAATCTACGAAATTGCCCAGCGTATCGAAAACAGATTCTCAGACCGTGTGTTTTGGCTCATCTTGCCTTCTATCGCTGCAATTAACTCTTCTCGCTGCTTGTCTACTTGATCTTGCGCGTCGAACAGCGAGCGTCGCTTCTGATTGCGCTGTGCCTCTAGTGACTTGATCAGCTTCTGCCCGGCTAGCTTTTCTTCCAGCGTCAGCGCGGTAGTGGCGGCACGGCGTGCTTCCTTGATCTGGCGGTCGAGTTCCTTGATCTCACGTTCCAATCCCACCTTGAGGTCGTCGGCCCAGCCGTCGAGCTTGTCGGCTTCGGCTTCGAAGAAGCGGGCATTGCGCTCGGAAATATCACGCTGGATGACGGCTTGGCGTTGCTGGGTGTGGGTTTCAAGTTGTTGTGTAACCTCACCCTCACCCGCCTGTGACAGGGGGGCGGATGTGCCAGGCAGCGTCAGCAGACGTGCCGCGACGTCATCGTCCAGTATCTGGCCGTCGTCGGTGGTTGCTGCAAAGATCAGGTGGTCTTCTGCCTGTTCGAGAGATTCAACGCTGAAAAGCGTGAGGGTAAGCCAACCGGACTTGCCGATGAGTGGCTCCAGCGGGGTGATTTTCCCATCGTGTTGGCCGTAGTCGAAGTGAATCTCGGTGGTGGGTAGTACCCGTCCCTTTGCCTTTGCCACCAGTGATTCGGCAAGGGGATGATTCAACCGGTAAAGGTGTGCCTCGCCGGTTCGGCGTGGCAGCTCATACAGTCCCATCGGGATAACGGCGGCTTGATCTGGAAATGGCTGTGTTTTCAGGCTGAAGGTGGCGTCGCCCATGAACTTGGCCTGGCCGTTCAATTCATGCTGCGTGAGCTGCATGAGCAGACGTTCGTAGCGGTTGAGATAAGCCTTGGAGGCTTCGTCGCGCACTTTGAGCTTTTCGCGCACTTCGTCGTCGAAGTTTTCCAGCAACTGCTGGCGTGTGCGCGTCATGGATTCGTTGATCTCCAGGCTCAGCTCAAGCTGGAGCTGGTTGAAGGCGCTCTGGATTTCATCCTGCTTGCGGCAATCCTGATAGATGGCGGCGATGCGCTTTTCGAAGTCCACGCCGGACTCGATGGCGCCCAGCACTTCGTCGCTGGCGCCAAAGACGCCCTCGAAGAGCTGGAATTTTTCGGATAGCAGCTCGAAGACGCGCTGGTCGGCCGCGTTCTTGCGGTTGAGGAAGTTCACCACGACCACGTCGTGCTTTTGGCCGTAGCGATGACAGCGGCCGATGCGCTGCTCGATGCGCTGAGGGTTCCAGGGCAGGTCGTAATTCACCACCAGTGAACAGAACTGCAGGTTGATGCCCTCGGCCGCGGCCTCGGTGGCGATCATGATGCGGCCCTGCTCACGGAAGTAGTCCACAAGCGCCGAGCGCATGTCGGCGGTGCGCGAACCGGTAACCCGGTCGCTGCCTTGGTGGCGTTCCAGCCACTGGCTGTAGATCAGCTTGGAACCGTCGTCGGTGTTGGAACCGTTGAACAGTACGATGCCTTCACTAAACGGGCTATCGGCCAGAAGGCGCAGCAGGTAGCTCTGGGTACGCCGCGATTCGGTGAAGATGATGGCCTTCTCCGAGCCGCCGAGTTCCTTGGCCTTGGCAAAGGCAATTTTTAACGCCTTGAGCAGGGCTGTCCCCTTGGCATTGTGTGTGATGCTGGTGGCAAGCTGGGCGAAGGCGTCGAGGTCAGCGATTTCCAGTTCAAGTGCTTGGCGGTCCGCTTCGCTGAGCAGTTCGACCGGTTCGTCTTCAGCCCATTCCTCGGCGGTTTCGTCCAGCGCTTCGTAATCCTGATCCAATTCGTCTTCGAGCGATTCAGCGGGCGTCTGCTTGCTTAGCTTGGCCTTGAGCCGGTTTGAAATCGAAGTTAGCGCGCCCGCAATGGCAAATGTGGATGAGGCCAGCAGTTTGCGTAAAACCAGCGTCATCAGGCTGCGCTGCCCGGCGGGCAGGGCTTGCAGGTTGTCCCGTTGCAAGTATTCGGAAACGAGGTGGTAGAGCCTGTCCTCGCTTTCTTCCGGGGTGAATTCCTCCACCATGGGTAGGCGTTTGGTATAGGGGATGTACGCCGTGACCTGACGCCGCAGAGTGCGATGGCAAATGGGCTTCAGCCGTGCCTTGAGCGTATTGAATACCTGTTCCTGATTGAGATTGGCGAACTGTTCGCGGAAGCTTTTCAGGTCACCGAAGGCGTGTTCGTCGATAAAGCTCACCAGGCCGAACAATTCCAGCAAGGAATTCTGTAACGGTGTCGCCGTGAGCAGCAGCTTGTGCTTGCCGGCCAGCGCCAACTTGAGCGTGTTGGCAATGACGTTTGCTGGCTTGTAGACGTTGCGCAGCCGGTGCGCTTCGTCGATGACTACCAAGTCCCAAGGCACGGCATGCACGTCGGCTGCCTTGCTTTTGGCGAACTGATAGGAGCAAATGACGATTTCGGGTGCCTCGAAGGGGCGGAACTGGCCTTGCTTGATTGCAGCGTTGTAGGACTTGGCTTCAAGAATCCGGCACGGCAGGAAAAACTTTTCCGCCATCTCCTGATACCACTGCTTGCGCAGATTGGACGGCGTTATCACCAATATCCGCCGCTTGTGCTCCGCCCACTTTTGCGAAAGCACCAGGCCCGCCTCGATGGTCTTGCCCAGACCCACTTCGTCCGCCAGTAGCGCCCCTTTGGAGAGTGGCGAGCTGAAAGCGAACAGGGCAGCATCAACCTGATGTGGATTCAGATCAACCTGCGCATCGACAAGCGCCCCGGCCAGCTTCTCAACACTATCAACCGGGCAGCGACGAGTCAGTTCATGGGCGAAGTATTTAGCGTGGTAATCGGTTAACTGCATGGAAAGACGTCAGCTAAACCGTGACATGAGATATGAATGAATTCGTGGATGGCCACGCAACGCGCGCTATGGATTCTGGCAGCAGCGGCATCGTAGACGTGCCAGCCTACCGCCTTCAGCAGCACCTGAATGTTTCCAACTGCACGCTGTCACCCATGTACACCTCCCTTTTAATAATTATCTGTTGAATTTTCGCATAACCTGGCGGTCGGGCGTAATTGTCTTCAGCGATTGGCCTTGGCCGAACCCGATCCATCTCGCTTTGCCAATCCCCATATATCATTCCGACTAACGGCAGCGAACTGACTACGTGTTACGTGCCATATTCAACACGAGATTACGAATGCATAACAAAAAAACCACCCCGAAGGGTGGCTACAGTACGCGATCAAGCAAGCAACTGCTTGGCCAGGGCGACTTCAATGCTGTCCCCTGACTGATTTAGAACGTCCAGGCCGGAATCCGGCATGTCGCCTGAAGTTGATTGAGACACGGCAATCTTCCTGGCCATAAGCTCCAGGCATCCCATCTGGGCCGATCCTGCATAGCCCAGAAAATGCACATCCACGTCCTGCTTCTGTCCGATCCGCCAACTGCGGCGGGAGGCTTGCTGCAGGGTATAGACGTTGTAACCGCTTTGCATGAACACGATGGTCGGGAATTCCAGCATGTCCAGTCCGGTTTTGACCAGCTCAGGGTTGGTGATGATCACCTCCACACCGCGGTCAACCTGATCGAACAGCCAATCTTCCCGCTTTGACGCATCGACGCTTGCCCTCAACACCGCTGTCTTGAAACCTTCCTTTTCAAGAAAGTTTTTCAGTCGGGTGGTGGTGTCACGAGTGCCGGTGTAGGTCGAATACACCAGAATCCTCCGGCCGCGTGCCTTCTCTGCTTTGCAGATACGCAGCAGTTCCAGCTCTTTCGGACTTGCCTCGGTGCCGTTCAGCAACGCCGGCACGAAAGCGAGTTGCTGCTTCGATCGGGGATGGCGAACCAGCTCGTCACGGAAACAGGTATCTGGCCAGGCAAGCAGCACGTTCAGGACAACGCCCAGCAAGCTGGTGTCGCCCTTCCTCAGCGCCTCACGGAGATCTTCGCGCAAGCTCATACTCAACTCGCGGTAAATACCGGACATCGCCTCCGTCATCGGGACTTCCGTGAAATGCTCTCGGTAAGGCGGCAGAACATCGCCGCCTATATCCTTGAGCTTCAGGAACACCGTCTGCGGCAGCACATAGCGCATGATGCCTTTCGGGCCGAATCCTGGTCCCTTGGAGGTGCGGTGCGTGATGTTCTTGCCCCGCGCCGTGCGATGCGACTCACTTTCAGTCTCCTTGAACACGTCCTTCAGGATGCCGTGATCGCGCATGAACGACATGCCGGCAGGCCCAAGCGAATTGCGGTTGTTATACCCAAAACCGTCCTCGATCATCAAACCCGGGTTAAGCCGGTGCAGGAGATAGAACAGATCGTCGGCATAGCCGCCCATCAGAGTGCCGGTCAGGAGCAGGGTTTTCTGGCACTTGCGTGCAAGAACCCCCATCGCCTGCCCTTGCGCGGACCCCTCGTTCTTGTACTCATGCCCTTCATCCACAACGAGGAGGCCGAAGTACCCCTGCGGAAGGTAGCGCTTGATGAACTCCGTTGCCTGGTAGCCGCCCTGCCCGAAGGAGAACTCGGTGTTGGCCATTGCACGCTCCATTCTGCGTGCCTGCCGGTCTGTAAAGAACAGATCGCCTCTGTCATCCATCAGATTGATGAACTCGTAGACGTTGTCCTCAAGCATCCCGGACAGCATGTCCTCGCCGAACCGATCAAGCAGCCTGTCGGCAGTTTTGGAACCGATGGTCGGTATCTGACGCAGGCTTTCCATAACCAGCTGACGCCGGGATTGGGTGTTTCCACGTTTCGACACCAGCGTCCAAAGACGTTCTCCGCATGGCACCCTGTCTTCTAACAGCGCTCCATCCACTATCCGCTTCACCGACTGCTGATTGGTGCAATAGGATCGTGTCTGATTGAGCCTGCCTTCAGCCAAGGTCGCTGGCAATGGGTTGCCCTCGTCATCTACCAGCAAAGCGCCGCACTTCGGACAGGCGGCATAGGTTCTCACCTGCTTGTCCTGGCCCTCACCCACGATAGTTCGCTTATGGGTGTAGGCCGGCTTCCAGTTGAATCCCATGCGCATGCGCACACGTCCCATGACGAAGAACTCTGGAACGACCGGCTTCTCACGCAACTCCCGTAACTGCAGGAGTTTGCGCAACGTGTCAGGGCCGTTGAGAATCCAGACCCTGGCATTAGGTACCGTCGCCTTGATTTCGCGACGCCACTTGTAGACAAGATGCGGTGGCGCGATCACCAATGTGCGGCGAAAGCCCTCCTCGTGCATGACTGCCGCGGCGGCAATCGCCATCATGGTTTTACCGGTACCCATTTCAGCGTTGATGATCGCTGCGGGCTGGGCTTCGTCAACCAGAAGGCGCGTTACAGCCTGGACTGCATCCTGCTGAGGCGGAAAAGGCTTGCGAAGCAAGGTTTCCATCAGGATGGCATGCCTGGAATTCGGCACACCATCGTAGATTGGCGGATTCTGCTGCTGAACCGCGCTCAGTAGCCCCTCCCCGAACTCGTGAATGAAATCGCTCAAAGGAATGACTTCCCGCTGCGATACTTCAATGACTGCTTCCATGACGACTCTCCTGAAAAACGCGGAGGCAGCCGTCCCCTTGCGGGGTGGATGCACCCCGCTGGGTTGATGAATTGAATCCCGGCCTCCCTGCCCTTGTGGGAGCATCGAGGCGTTCCGGTCTCAGGGACTGACCGGACTCATAAGCGATGCATGACGCGCATCGGTCGGGCTGTTACTGACAGCCAGCAGTGAAACACCTCAAAGGCCCGGAGCCTTTCTCCAACACGCCGGCATCACCCGCGCGTTCGAGAAAAGCCCCCGGAGGGGGCAGTTAAGAATCAGAACATTACCTGCGAAGAATCATCCATACCGATCCTCCAGCGACTGCTTGATCTGAGCCATGGGGGTGGGCTTGAAGTGGAAATCCAGTTCGGCGCCGACACCAGTATCAACAAGCTCTGTGATTGGAATATATCCATACTCGGCATTGATCAAGTCGCCGTGCAGGATGGCATACCCGAAAGCCTGCTCGACCTCCCCTTCCCTGTCCTTCTCGGTGATGTACCAATGGCAATCACCCAGGAAGTAGTGAAGGTGTGCAATGGCATCGTCGCCCTTGCCATCTTGCTGGTACGTTACCGGCATGCCTTCGACAGTGGCCGCAATCTCAACCATTTTGTCGAAGAAATACTGCCATTCTTCTCCATTCATACATGTGGCCACGATTTGCTTCTGTCTCTCTGGCATGAACAGCCGAAGACGAAGGAATGCTTCAACGGCATCACGTCGACTGACAGAGTTCACTTTTCCGTCAAGGCTGGGTTCTGCCTCGGGAGAACGGGCCGATGGAGTCGGCCGTCCGGGTATTTCAATCTGAATGTTGTCTTCAAATAAACGCATGGTGTTTCTCCTTGAATATGCCAAGAGCGGAACACCCCTTGCGGGAATGTTCCCCGCAAGGCGATTTGATAAAACTCAACGAATCGAAACGACTTTCCCAAAACCCGGACCCGGGGTGAAGTCGATGCCGGTGATGCTTGGCACGAACTTGTCCGTATAGGTCAGGATTTCTGACACGGAGCCATCGGCACGGGTCTCGAATGTCGTCTTGAGATCACGCTCCTTGAATGTGTCACCTTTGATCAGGAGACGCCTCCCATTGCCAGACTCCACCACTCCCGAGATTTGTCCTGCTGCCAGCGCCAGCGCCAAATGCCAGTCAGAAAGCGCACGCAAGGGCCGGCGGTGAGTATCGTCAGCACGCACAAAGTGAGTCCCGAACATCGGCCAGAGCGTATTCTTGCGAACACGCTCAAGCTCTGCCTGGAGCTGGGGACCGTCAATACGAATTGACGTGAAGCGTGCTTCGGCCTCCTTGATCTGTGGCACCAGGTACTGCTCACCTTGCCAATACTCCGGCAATACGGCGGGCACTTCCCCGCGACCACAGGCCTCAAGCAGCTTCTGCACGCCTGGATCCACTCCGTCTGCACGACGCTTGACGCCAAACACGACGCACTGCTTGAACCGTGCTTCCGGCGCCATGAAGACCTGAACCTGCTCGAAGTGCCGGGCAATCATTCCGGAGAACTCCTTGTCCAGAACGTAGTGCGGAACAATGAGCACCATGACACCGCCGAACTGCAGCCAGGCAACCGTCTTGCGATAGAACACCTTCTCAAGACGATCACCCCGGGAACGATCACCCGTAGCGGCCTTGTCCGATACGACATCGCCATACGGTGGATTCAGGAACAGCAGCCCCTGACTGCGAGCCGATAAAAACACGTCGTTCACATCGCTGTGCGCGACTGTGTCGAGTATCCCCTTGGCATGCCATGCGCGCTCCGCATCGAACTCGATGCCATTAGCCACGACAGATGCTCCGCATTGAACCAGGTGGTGCTTAACTTCAGCCAATGCCGTTCCTTCGCCGCAGCACGGGTCAAGAATACGCAGTTGCCCACCACCAATGTCGAGCGCCTGGAGAATCCGGGCCAGCGTCACTTCGTCCGTCGGGAAATATCCGTTCTTGATAAAGTTCTGGGCCAATCGCGGAAAGATGAGGCTCATGCCGACACCTCGCTTTCCGGCTCATTCAACACCATAGCCCCGTCGATTTTTCCCTGCAGTGCCATGATTTGCGGGATGCCGAAATCGCTTTCTGTGTAAGCAATTTCGCTTCCACCGTAGCGGTACGACTCATCCGCCCACCTGTGTGCTTCCCGCTTTTCTGCAAGGAGCAAATCCAGCCCCTTGGTAATCAGGTTCACCTCAGACTCCGAGAATTCTTCTCTCATCATGATGATCCCCTTTAGATAATGCCCAGAAGGCTGAGCCAGCTATCGGGATGGTCGGGCTCGACACAATCCCCTTCCGGGGTTTCACATACCGAGTCGAGCACCCACACCTCGATTTCGGACATTGATGGCACCTGATAGGTCTGTCCGCGCCACTGAATCGTTTTGGGAAATACCATTGCTGCTCTCCTAAATAAAAACGCGGAGGCAGCCGTCCCCTTGCGGGGTGGATGCACCCCGCTGGGTTGAATTGAATTAAATCCCGGCCTCCATGCCCTTGTGGGAGCATCGAGGCGTTCCGGTCTCAGGGACTAACCGGACTCATAAGGCGATGCGTGACGCGCATCGGTCGGGCTGTAACTGACAGCCAGCAGCAAAACACTTCAAAGGCCAAGAGCCTTTCTCCAACACGCCGGCATGACCCGCGCGTTCGAGAAAAGCCCCCCGAATTGGCGGGGGAAAATGTCGATATGCCTCAAACGAAGTATCTGTAGTTTTCGAGTGCTTTGGCACCTTCCAGGCGTGTTCTGAATGATCCAATGCGGGAGCCATCCACCCACTCTGCTTCCCAATGCCCTGGACGCCCGCTCAGCATGCCAATTCGCCCTGGGCATGGGGTGCCGTCCACCAGAAGGCGAACTTCGTACATTCCTGCCTCACGGCGGGTGATCTGATAGGTGCTGGTAGCCACCATACGACCCTCCAAAAAATCGCGGAGGCAGCCATCCCCTTGCGGAGTGGTTGCACCCCGCTGGGTTGAAAATCGCTGACGCTAAGCTGCCATAGTGTTGGCGCTTCGAGCTTGTTCGAGGTAAGCATCTTCCTCGCCATTCAGGCCGATCATGCTTGCCTGAACCATTCTCGACACGTCGTCCGAAAATGATTCGGTCAAAATGATTTTGGCAGCCGTTACCTTTCCGATCGGTGGATGGTCACTGTCTTCCAGAAAACTCACGCACTCGGCGTGGGTTGCCCGTATGACTACGTCCCTCCAGCTATCGAGCAACGGCACAGGTGAGAGGGTCTTGTACGAAGACCATATCCCCTGCAGCAATCTAGGCCTTGCTTCCGGTGTAAATGGCTCGTCCAGCATGAACCACGCGGTCTTGGTAGACCTGTCAGGCTTGAGCAGAGCTGCATCGTATATCCAGGTATGGACAAGGTTCCCAAAGAGGTTGTCCTTGGGTAATCGTCCGCTGAATTTTGTCAGCCGGTCCGGACTGCGTACATGGACTTGCTCGACCGAGCGGCCATCGCCGTCATTGACTGGCGAGAGGCGGAAACCAGACAAGCCTCCGCAGCTTTCCTTCAGGGTGAATGCGGCGAGAAGCTGCTGAATCGCAGTGTCCCGACCGTACAGGGAGAGGAACATCAACTCGCCCGATTCGTCCCGGATGCAAGCATCCGCATACAGGTCAGAGAGTTCCGATATTTTGTAAAGCATGGCGTGCTCCTGGAAAAAAGGGGAGCACTTTCCCGGAGGGGAGTCGTGACTCCCCATGGGGTGGTTGAACTGCAATGGAATTCCAGATCCGCAGACCCGCCGTTTTCAGGAACTTAACGGCATTCAAGGGCGATGCATGACGCGCATCGGTCGGGCTGATACTGACAGCCAGCAGGTGCAACTGCGTTAATTATGCGCGTTTCAAGAGCCTTTACAAGCCTGGCTCCGCCCACTTAATTGCCAGCGCCTGCATCGATAATTTCCTGGATATATGCCGCCGCGCTGTGATTGTCTGCATACCGCAGACAGGCTGCCACGGTGATCCAGTCACTCCGAATCAACGACACATGGGTACATCCGGAAAAGTCCCTCAGCTTTCCTTGAAGAACGCCACCTTGCCTAGGGTCAATATCATCTGCGTAAAAGGAAACCGCCTCTTCAAGGTCGTCGAGATGCAGGACGTGGCGTTTCATCTCGATGGATATCAAGCTGTCCACTTCATCAGAGGCATGTTGAGTCCACGAGGATCTGGAACATGCCACATCAAGAAGCCTGGCAATGAACCCGCTTTCTGATTCCAGTGGCGCGATGTCACCCGGAATACCGTGCTTCGCCATCACTTTCCCAGCAATCATTGGCTTCCCTGGCATGATCGAGCAGCTCGGGTCTGATCTCGTTGGCAAAAACCAGCCTCGAATCCAGACCCTCGCGGTATAGCCCCGCATGAATCGCATGGCACATGATGCCGCCGCCATGGGAAAGCGACCCGATTTCCAGCGGGTCGCCCTGCCCCATCCTGGCGGCAGTACGCTCGACTCTCTCCTGGCGACGCAGCTCGGATGCAAGCGGAAGGATATGGATTTCCTCCTCCAGCATCACCACCCGTACCGCGCTCATTCCCTCGAACATCTCCAGCAGTTCCCTGCTATTGATGTCGATGACCGGATACTCGCTTTCGCCTCGCCGTTTCCGTGAGACCACACGAATGCCCTGATCGGATCGAGTAAGCACCAGTCTCGCATCGTCCAGCTTGATGTCGAATCGAGTGCCAGGATTGAATCCGGCATGATTCAGATTGGAACCTTGAAGCCACACGCGCGGAGCTCCTTTGTTCTCCCCAATTGAGGTCACCAGATAATGTCTCATCATTTCCATTTGCATCTCCTAGAAAGAATCCGGAGACACCCCCTGACGGGGATGCCCCGACAGGGTTAAGAAAATTTGATCTACCGCTTTGCTACTGGCCTTCGACCTCTTCCACCAATTTCGTCACCCACTCAGGAAGGTGATCTGCAAGCACTGTGGAAGAAGTCCGGATGACATCTGCAAAGCTTCCGTTTTCCATCGTGACTTTCATGCTGTCGTTACCATCCGTATCGGCATCGAGCACCAGGTAGCGCATGGGATGGTCCGATGCCATCCATTGCACGACTCCGCCTTCAAGCCACGCCACAACCGTTGGCATCACTTCCGATCCAGCGGTGCCATTGCTTGAACTGGTTGAAGCGGAGAGGTGCGGCATTGCCACATGCGCTTCCTCAAGTGCAGACTGAAAGAGTGCCTCGCGAACAGATGCTGAGTTGCTGCATTCATGCGCGGCGATCAGGTGCTCGCACGCACGCCTGGCGGCCGCATCACGCTCAATAATCTTGACGCACACCTCAGGCTCGGGCCATTCCTGATATTCGCCAACAACCTTGAATTCCAGAACGGCACCAGAATCTCCGGTTTCCTCATAGTCGTCGTACAGCAAGGGCATTTCGGGCGTGTTGTCCCAAATCGTGCAATCAGTGAAAGCCTGATCGGCAATCGAAATCGCGGATTCCTCGTTCTTGGCCTGGATGCCCACACGCACCAAATGCACGTAAGGCAATTCGTACTCAACGAGAAATTTCTTCATGGCCGCCTGCTGCTCGGCGGATAGGTCAGCGCAAGTCTCAACATCACCACGCATGTTGCTCTCCTAAAAAAACGCGGAGGCAGCCGTCCCCTTGCGGGGTGGATGCACCCCGCTGGGTTGATGAATTGAATCCCGGCCTCCATGCCCTTGTGGGGACATCGAGGCGTTCCGGTCTCAGGGACTGACCGGACTCATAAGGCGATGCCTGACGCGCATCGTTCGGGCTGTAACTGACAGCCAGCAGTGAAACACTTCAAAGGCCCAGAGCCTTTTTCCAACACGCCGGCACCAGCCCGCGTGTTCGAGAAAGGCCCCCGGAGGGGCAAGGGGAAAACTATTCCGGCTCTGGCGGTGCTTCACCGAAAAGTTCGGATGCGAAGCTCTCCAGGGTTTCCCAGTTGGTACCAATACTCGCGTCATGATTCTTGTCGATCAAGCGTAAAACCTGAATGGCCTGCTCTTCTGCCAGATCGGGGCGAACTTCCAATACATCTTCGACCGTCCAGACAATCACAATCTGCGTTGCCGGGTCATACCGATCTGCCGCCTGGAGACGTTCTTCAGAATCAACCAATGTCTGGAGTTCAGTAATGGTCTCCCAGGCGGAGTGCTCATGCTCTGGATCATATTCCGGCATGATGGCTTCAAGGTCAGCCAGTGCGCAGCGCAACGCGGTAGCAATCGAAGGCTCAGCCATGGCTCTCTCCTTCAACAATCTCGAAGCTGCCAGGGCCATTGCCTTCATCATCCGCAAGGATGAACAAACGCCTGACTTCGCCATCCTTGCATTTGATGGCTAGTCCGAAAAACTCGTCGCCGAACTCATCCCCGTTAGTACGAACGGCATCCTCTATGACCCCGCCAACCAAAGGTTTGAGTTGGTCAAGATAGAACTGCGTGTGCTTGTTTGCATCCATTTCCTTCTCCTTTTCAATCAAAAAAAGGAGGGGAATCCCCCGGAGGGGATTGCACCCCCCGGGTAGCCGCATTGAGCGGAATTCACTTGAAACTACATTTTTGCTGCCACCAGCCAGCGATAAACACCCATCAGGCTTGTGAGCGTGAAGCCGATTTGCATTACAACCAGTCCATGCGCGCCAACCTTGATTCCATACGCAATCCAGGCACCGTTGGACAGCAGGAACAGCAGCCAGCCGAAGCGGCTTGCTCTCACATTGAGCGAGAGCAATGCAGCGCCAGTCAGACCAAGAAATGCCCCGGCCCATTCAAATGCCCACAGGGGAATATCAGATATAGGGTTCATGCAGCTTTCAGGACAGCATTGCCAAGCACTGCACTGACCTCCTCAGATAGTGATTCTTCTGCCCATTCTCTGCCGACATAGCCCCATACCGCAGACTCGTTGATCCGTTTCAGGCGATCACCCTCGGTCGAAAATACATCGACCGCCACCCCGTAACAGTCACCCGCCAGCCAGGCGTTGTACGACCCGAGTGCCTGACGCGCAAATTCGACTGCCCTGGAACGCGCCGCATCAATGCCTTCATTGGTCTTGATCGAGTCCAGCTCTTCACGAAGGCATTGATCGGGCACCCAAACACCGGCACCCCGAGCCGTATCAAACAGACATTGCGGTCCAGAGCCTGTCACCGACCAAACCTGGCCACCATGCTCATAACAATCGAGCATGACGGTGTAGGGATCGCCCACTTGCCCTGACAGTCTGGCTAATTGCCAAGCCTCATCAAGCAGGCTCTCCCAAGTGACTTGCTCACGCACCTTTTCAGTAAGCCAGGTTTCCCGGTGGTAAGAAAGCTGGCCTGTGAAGTCCCCGGCGAAATACTCAATCGCCTGATCGCGGCTCATTCCATTGTTATTGGCGCACTCAAGGATGAACGCAACCAGATCGACCTGGAGCCTGGTACTGACCAACGCCTTCAAGGCAGACTCCGCCTCGCGCTCGACCACTCGCAGGGATAGATCGCGTTGCCAGTCCGAGTCCAGGCCAAGTACGTCTTGCATCTTGGCGTGCTGGCCAGAGTGACGGTGCGAAGAATAGATATGACCCATTCCGTCACAGTCGTCTAAGGGATTTTCCACATCATGATCGTCAACAAGATAGCCAACTGCGACCAGGCCACCTTGCTTTTCGATCTTGTGTTCCACGTAGTTCATGACGCAGGAAGGCTCGAAGCTCAACTCGGCGGTCAATCCATCCACGTCAATCTCGGATACCTTGCGGGTACGGAAATTCATAGCGCTGCTCTCCTAAATAATAACGCGGAGGCAGCCGAACCCAGCGCGGGGTGGTTGCACCCCGCTGGGTTGAAATAACAAATTGAATCCCGGCTTCCGTAGAAGCGTTCCGGTCTCAGGGACTGACCGGACTCATAAGGCGATGCATGACGCGCATCGGTCGGGCTGTAACTGACAGCCAGCAGAGAAACGCTGCAGCAGCAATTGCTTAAAGAATTACGTCCTGCGTCCAGGTACCATCCTGCAGTGCCTGTTGAGCAGCGGCATGCGTCTGAAAATACTCAACGCTCTCTTTTGAAACAGGGTCACCCCCATCGGCCGTGCCGATATAGAAGCCCGAATTACTTTGAAGCACTTGAAGCGGCAGCTCCAATTTGCACCACCGTCTTGCCAGTTGACCGTACACACCTTTCTCCTTCGATGAAGGGACATACTCCCCAAGAGGGAGTGAAAACGCCCCGCTGGGTTGATGAATTGAATCCCGGTCTCCATGTCCTTGTGAGGACATCGAGACGTACCGGCCTCAGGGACTGACCGGACTCATAAGGCGATGCGTGACGCGCATCGGTCGGGCTGTTACTGACAGCCAGCAGTGAAACACTTCAAAGGCCCAGAGCCTTTCTCCAGCACGCCGGCATAAGCCCGCGCGTTCGAGAAAAGCCCCCATCTGGGGGCTTTAAATAAAAATCAGGGCAGGGGCCGATCAATCGGCATCCATTGCTGGATACCCCGGGTTCCGCCCCATTCCATTTCACTTTCAACGAAGCGGTCTACGTCAGGGTGATACTCGCAGAATCGTCCTTCGATCATCCGCCCGAACGACATCGTTCCTGACGCAGAGATCACGACCACCGGCTGTTGTTCACCCGGAAGTGCATCCTGCGTTTTTACCCAGCTGAATTGAACAGGCAGGCACACGACACCATAGGCCTCAGTACCGGGAACAGGTTTTTTCGTACCAGTATCGATCCTGGCCATTCCGATGAACAGGAAGCCCATTGCAAGTCGGCCATTTTTCATTTGCCTATCAATTGCAGCCTCGAAGTCCTCCCTCTCAAGGTGGCACTGTTCGCCAAACTCCGCCTGGAAGGCTTCTGCTGCATCCACATACTCAACGTCTGTCGTCGCCAGGATAATCCCATAACCATCTGGATCCTTGATGCCAAGCTGGCGAGCGGCTTCTGTGACGGTAATGCCAAGGCCAAATAACATATTGCTCTCCTTAATAAAAAGTTAGGGGAGCACTTTCCCGGTAGGGAGTCGTGACTCCCCATGGGGTGGTTGATGAAACAAAATCCCGGCCTCTTGCGAGGCGTTCCGGCTTCAGGGACTGACCGGACTCAAGCTTTCAAGAAACTCGCTTCATGGCACTACATCCCATGAAATACGCAACGATCAGCCAATTCGGCCAGTGACTCCCACTCATCAAATGAACGGCACTCATCCAGGAATTCCTTGATGAGCGCCAACGCAATCGAGCGGTTCCCACTGTCCAGGGGCAGGAGGTCATTGAATTTCAACCCACCTTCACCGTGCAACGCCTTGATGAGCCTGGCCAACGCTCTTCCACCGCCCGTATCCCCCAAACTTCGCAGAATCTGCTCTGCCTGAAGGAACACATCGTTGGCGATTTCCTCAGCCTGTTGGGCACGGAAGTCGTCAACTGTGATGGTAAGAACCTCAGCCTGAGGAGGCATGCTCGATTTCATGTTCACTCTTCTTTCCTGGACCATCCTTGGGACTTGGCATCGAACACGTAACCCATCTCCTTCAGCCGGTCACGCTGGCTGCGGAAGACCGCTCGATCCACAGTGGGGTCAAGTTTCACGTCCTTGCTAACCCAGACAAGATCGGCAAGATCGGCCCCAAACAATTCCAGCAACTCCTGGAAAACCGGGTCCTGGTTTTCATGCTCCTGAACCAGCGCAGCTGGAACAGGAATATCGGATTGACCGGCTTGATTCGCTGCCGCTGTGGGCTCTGTGGCGATTGGATCGGGTTCGGTCGGCACGTCCTCAATCTTGCCCTCATCAACCGTGTCCAGGAATATTTCCATTACCTTCGCACGGATGTCGGTGGTCGATTTCCCGCGCCAAATATACGAACTGAGGTAAAAGTTCTCGACGAGAAACTCACCCTCGTATCGGCCTTCCGAAAACTGATCGAGGATGGGCTCCTTGACCTTGAATTCTCCGATCGGGGTGGTCAGGTCGCCGACGCAGAACTTGCCGTTGGCACCTTTGATTTCCTTGATTACAAGCGTTCCATTGATGCGAATAGACATAATGCTCTCCTTAAGAAACAGAAAAAAAGGGAGCACTTTCCCCAAAGGGAGCGTGACTCCCCATGGGGTGGTTGAACTGCGATGGAATTCCAGGTCAGAAGACCCGCCGTTTTCAGGAACTGAACGGCTTTAATAATGAGCGATGCATAACGCGCATCGGTCGGGCTGATACTGACAGCCAGCAGTGAAACTTTGGCAAACGGCTTATCCAAGATGGCCAGTTATCCTGGATACCCCGCTCGCGGGGCAGGATGGGTTGGTCATGATTCAATGTGGTTGGTAATGAAACCCCTGCTCAACTCTTCCATATAGGAAGCGACGCACCGCACTGAGGGGCTCGGCGCGAATTTTTGGATGCGGCAAACCGCAAATGCCGTGACCGTTCTGGCCGTCACAACCCATGATCTAATCGATGCCCAGAAGGCTTGCCCGAAACCTGGTCTCGGGCAAGCCTTCTGGCGGGTGTAGGGAAGACGGGTTATCGGTCCGTCTCAGGGATGAGGCAAGCAGATGGGGATGCATCCGTCGCCAATGTAACCCCTGGGAAACCTGCGGAGGAATCCCAATCCGGTATGAGGGGCTGCCCGGACTAAAAGCCAGCGCTTAGGGCGCCAATCCTGCTGTACTCAGCAAACGAGAAACTGGGTTTACCGAAACGGGCATGGCCCGCTTGGGTAAACGCCCAGAGGCTGGGCGTTTCCTTCCATCAACCGAAACAGATTTTATCAGCCAGGATGGATTGGATGCGACGGAACCGGAGTACATCCCGTTCACGAAGCAAACCCCGACGACGCGCAATGCAGTGAAACCACCTCGCGTCCTCGATCGGCACTTCAGCCTTGGCCATCAATTGAAGGAAGTTTTGTGAGAGTTGGTGACTCATGGATGTCTCCTGGTTGGTTGCGGGGTTTTCACCGGAGGGTTGGCCCTCTGGTGAAAACCCCACGCAGGAGGTTTTCAGATTGACTCCATCAATTCGACAGAGTGCTCGCCATGGCGATGACTTGTGACACCATCACGCACAGACTCATGATGCGCAAATCGAACAGAACATTCAGAAAAGCTTCTTTCATCGTGGACTCCTGGTTTTCAAAATGAAAACTGGGGAGTCCACGATACCCGGCAGGGAGCGTGAAACTCCCCGGTCGGGTTTGTGAAGCTGGACGTTACTGGCCACCTGCTGCAGCCTCTTGCTGTTGCGATGAAACCGCAGGCAGGACAACCGGATTACCGTCCACCCAGGCATTGGTGATCTTGAGCAAACGGCCCTTGATCATCACTCCCGTATCACCCTTCTTGCGTGTGCCCACGTCTTTTTCGTAGACAAACACTTCAGGGTAGATGTCACCCAGCTTGAACTGGATCATTACTTTCCGTTTCTCATCACCATGCGGCTTGAGTACCTCGATCGCTTTGATCGCGTCCTGACCATAAACCCGCACATCGAATTTAGTAGACTCAGGTTTGATCGAGCCATCCTTGTTCCACTCACCACGGAGAGCGGAAATGGAGCAAGCGAGGAACGTTTCACCTTTGTTGGGCTTGACCATGCGAACACGGTTCAAGTAGCCAAGGCCGGTGACATGAAGATCGTAGAATTTGGATTCAGACATAATGCTCTCCTTAAATAATAAAAAAGGGGAGCACTTTCCCCAAAGGGAGCGTGGCTCCCCATGGGGTGGTTGAACTGCGATGGAATTCCAGATCCGAAGACCCGCCGTTTTCAGGAACTGAACGGCATTTATGCGCGCCTTGCGGCAAAAGGCGGCTCCTTACGGGAGGCCAATCGGGCTGCATGAGCCAACAAAACAGGCTTTAGGTTGCCAATTTTCAGATGGTGTGTCAATACTTGGCCGGGCGACTTAACAGGCTCGAAAGCCTGCACCCCTTCGGCAGCAAAAACCGCTGTTGGCGCAATAGACTCGAAGCCCCTTCAGACTGGCCTTGGGTGTCTGGACACCGGAATAGTCGACGCAAATGTGGCGGGTGAAGGCGGGTGCCATCGACGCGCCTCGGTAATCAAGAAGCTTCGGCTAGCAGACTCTCGTAGGGGATATTCAATCCGTCATGTAGTTGCTTGACCATGCGCAGGCTCAGGGGCCGCTTGCGGTTGAGCACTTCGGAGACCCGGCCGCTCGATCCGATGAAACGCTCGAGGTCGCGCGCGGTCAGACCCTGCTGCTCCATCCGGAACTTGATGGCCTCGACGGGGTCGGCCGGGCCGAAGTCATAGTGCTTGTTCTCATAGGCCTCGACGAGCGTCACGAGCACGTCCCGCTCGTCCGCCTCCGGGGTCTGCTCCTCGGCCTGGAAGATGGATTCGAGCCGGCGGAACACCGCCTTCAGGTCGTCGTCGTTTCGGATCGGTTTAATAGTCATTTACATTCTCCACATCGATGCGGTCGTACTGGGCATGTGTACCGACGAACTTTACCCAGACGATGCCCGCCCGGTACTGCATTTCGACCACCAGGCGGTACTTGTTGCCGCCCACGTTGAACACCACGCGGTTGTTGCCGCAGATGCTGGCACTGGCGTACTGGTCCTTGACATCCTGTGGTGATTTCCAGGTCGCCTTGACTGCCTCGTCGTACCAACTGTGAAGCGGGCCACGCGCATCACCGCAGCCGGGCCTGCCCCAAAAGTTCTTTAGACTGCTCTTTGCGATGACCCTCATTAACACCAATATCTCCCATTTTGGGAGACACGTCAACCGCCTGCACGTAGTCTGTGCAAGCATCATGTTTCAGAGGTTGTTTGAGGGAGCATTAGCTCAACCGTCACTACGGGCCAGGTGCTGACGATCACGGTTCGCTGAAATTACCAAAACGAGCGGCAGCAGCGCCACAGATTGCGGACCTTGAAAATATCGCCATCAATGAGCGCTCCTCGGCCTAAGCGGACCATGAGGCAAGCCGTCGCTTCAGTCCGCTGCCGAGCCTAAGCGGACGCTCCGAATGAGAGACGCTAGGGATCGGTATGCGGCAGAGCAGATGTTGGTGTACTGCGCACACCTGCGGTAGGCCAGGCCGGCACAGATGCCCCCAATAACAAGGCGAGGCTGGTGTTGACGACGCCTGCCGTCCAGCCCTTTGCCCCGGCAAGGAACAGGGCGTCCGAGCCGGAAACCCGGCGCGTCAGGTTGTTGTCGATGTGCCCAGCACAAGCAGGCGGCGGCGATGGCCAGAGGGCCGATCCAGTCCGGGCACTCGTTGTTGGCGCCGGGCCAGACGAGTACCGCGCCGCCCGCGACGATGAGCAGCATCCCAAGCACGATGCGGCGGTCGGCGTTTTCCTTGAAGATCACCCAGGCCAGCACGGCCGTGAGCACCGCCCAGATTGAGCATGAGGGAGGCGGCGCCCGCATCGGTATGGGTGAGGCCGAACACCAGCAGCACCGGCCCCAGCAGCAGTCCGCCGAAGACGATGGCACCGGCAAGCCAGCGCCATTCCCCGGTTGCCAGCCCATATAGAGCAGCCCGGCCAGCAACAAGGTCGGCAACTCGCCGACCAGCAGCTTGACCAGCGACGAGGGCGGGCCAGATGACCGAACGTGCGTTGCTCATTTCATCCACGATAGGCCAGCAAACGCAAGGCGTTCACCACTACAACCACGGTCGATCCTTCGTGGATCAGCACTGCCACGCCGATCCCCGCCCAGCCGAACAGGGTGGCGGGAACCAGCAAGGCCACCACGCCCAGGGACACCCACAGGTTCTGGCGAATAATGCGCTTCGATGCGCGGCTCAAGGCCACGGCGAACGGCAGTCTGGAAAGATCGTCGCCCATCAGCGCGACATCGGCGGCTTCCAAGGCCACGTCGGTGCCGGCGCCGCCCATGGCGATGCCGACGGTGGCGCGCGCCATCGCCGGCGCATCGTTGACGCCGTCGCCGACCATGGCTACCTGGCCGTAGCGCTGCGCGAGTTCCTCCATGGCCTTGACCTTGTCTTCCGGCAACAGGCCGGCTTTCACTTCGTCTAGACCCACCGCGTCGGCGATGGCGCGGCCCACGCGCTCGTTGTCGCCGGTAAGCATGATGGTCTTGCGGATGCCGGTCTGATGCAGACGCTCCAGCACCTGCTTTACGCCCTCGCGCGGCGTGTCGGCCAAGGCAAAGATGCCGAGGAACTGTCCGTCCGCCTGGATCAGCATGATGGTTTTGCCTTCTGTCTGCAGGCGCTCTGCGTGCTGCTGAACCACTTCGGGGATGGCTTCGCCTTCAAACAGCCTGGCGTTACCAATGGCTATTTTTTGCCCGCCAAATTCAGCGCGCACGCCTTTTCCTGTCACGGCTTCGACTTCCCCGGCTTCATCCCAACTTAAACCGCGACCCTTCGCCTCCGTCACCACCGCCTGCGCCAGCGGATGGGCGCTACGGCTTTCCACGGCGGCGGCAGTAGTTAGCAGACGCGATTCGTCGCCGCTGATGACGACGACGTCGGTCACTTTGGGCTTGCCGATGGTCAGGGTGCCGGTCTTGTCGAAGGCGATGGCTGTGAGCACGCCCAGATTTTCCAGATGCACGCCGCCTTTGATCAGTACGCCGCCGCGTGCGGCGCGCGCGATGCCGGACAGCACCGCCGACGGGGTGGCGATGGCGAGCGCGCAGGGGGAGGCCGCCACCAGCACGGCCATCGCGCGGTAAAAGGATTCCGCAAAAGGAAAGCCGAACAGCGGCGGCAGCACGATGAGCAATACGGCGCCCCCCAGCACGACGGGTACGAAGATGCGCTCGAAGCGGTCGGTGAAGCGCTGGGTGGGAGACTTCTGCGTCTGCGCCTCGGCCACCATCGTAACCATGCGCGCCAGCGTGCTCTCCTGCGCCAGCTTGGTGACCTCGATCGTCAACATGCCTTCGCCGTTGACCGTGCCGGCGAACACCTTGTCGCCCGGCTGCTTGTCCACCGGCATGGATTCGCCGGTGATGGGCGCCTGATCCACCGCCGAGTTGCCTGATGCCACCTGGCCGTCGGAGGGGATGCGCTGGCCGGGTTTGACCACCACCCGGTCGCCGCGCTGCAAGGCTTCGACCCGCACCTCGATCTCGGCACCATCGCGCTGCACGATGGCGGTCCTGGGCGCCAGTTCCGCCAGCGCCTCGATCGCCTTGCGCGCCCGGTCCATGGCCATGTGTTCCAGAGCATGACCGAGGCTGAACAGGAACAGCAGCAGCGCGCCTTCTACCCAGGCACCCAAAGCCGCGGCCCCGGCCGCTGCGACGATCATCAGGGTGTCGATGTCGAAGCTGCGGCTCTTCAAACTCTGCCAGGCGTCGCGCAGGGTATAGAAACCGCCCGCCGCATACGCACCCAGCAGCAGGCCGAGCGAGAGCGGGCGCGGCGCGTCGGCGAGACCGGCCAGCCAGCCGGCCAGTAACAGCAAGCCGGCCACGCCGCTAAAAATAAGCTCGCGATGTTCGGCGAACCAACCGGCCTCATGGCCTTCCTCCAGCACGGCATAGCCGAGCGCCTGGATGCGCTTAATGATTACCGGACGTCCGATTTTCTCGCTGTCGAATTCCAGGCGCAGGCGTTCCGAGGCGTAACTCACGGAGGCTTCCAGTACGCCATCCGTGCGTTGCAGGGCATGTTCGATCACCGTGGCGCAGGTGGGGCAATCCATGCCGTCGATGCGCAGGCTCTCGTGACGAAACCGGTCTCCGATCTTCGCGCCGGCCGCCTGCGCCAGTTCGCGCACCCGGCTCACGCTGAATTGCTGCGGATCGTAGTGCAGGCACAGGCGGGCGCTTCCGTCCTCACGTACCAAGTGCACTTTTTCCAGACCTTCGGCCTGCAGCAGCTCCGTCAGCCGCCCTACGCAGGCGTCGCGCTCGTCGGGGATTTCCGGCAGGACCAGGGACAAATCCAGTTCAAGTTTTTCAGCCATGCTGCTACTCCTTATTGAAACCATCGATTTCGACGCGGGGTTGCGCGCCTCATGGAACGGACAAAGACCTGCGCTTGGCAGGTGCCCTCATAAGGTCTCGCGTTCCGTTGCAGGCTTAACCAAGCGCGGGATCCAGCGCACATAGACAAGTTCGCTGACGAGTTCGACCAGCGTTTGCGTCACCACGACCGCGGGGATGAGGGCGCCGCCACCGGGGACGGCGAATGCCAGCGGCAAGACCACTAGGGAATTTCGGGTACCCGCGCTGAAGGCCAGGGCGCGGCCCGCGCCTACATCGAGTCCCATGAGTTTTCCCACTGCATAGGCGACAAACGGCATGACGATCGCGAATGCCACATAAATCGGCACCGTCCGTGCAACATCGGCCGACGCAGCGCCGATCCGCGGTGCGACGGCTGCGAACACCAGCAACAGCACCAGCGCCATCAGCGGGACCGGCAGCCATCCCATCACCCCCTCGACCCGCCTGCCCGACGCGCGGCGGGCGGCCCAGTACTGTGTTGCTCCAGCGAGCACAAGGGGGATCGCAATCAGCCAGAAAAACGCATGCAGGAATGGGCTTGCCTGCACCAGGCCCGCGGCGTCGGGCCCGAGAAACAGCCCGATATAAACGGGCAGCAGCAGCATTTGCGCGATGAGCAAAACCGGCGTCGCCGCGAGGATGAGCTTCGCGTCTCCCCGCCCCAGGTGCGTAAATACGACGACGTAATCGATACAGGGCGCCAGCAATACCAGCAGCACGGCAAAGTGAAGGGCCGGATGGGCAGGAAGGAACTGGATCAGCCCGAGTACCACCAGCGGAACCGCAACGAAGTTGACGATCAGCAGCGCCGAGAGGAAGCGCCCGTGAGCAAGCGCCTGCCCGAGGGCAGCCATCGGCACTTGCAGGAAGGTGACATACAAAAGCGCAGCCAGCGCCGGATTGATCCAGGCTTCCAGTGCGGCAGTGGATGGCCCCGCAACGGCGGCTACCAGCAGGCCGGCAAACACCGCCATGAAATAAATGGCGACCTGATGCTTTTCCAGCGTCGGCCTGGAGATGCGAATCATGCCTGGAAAATGCGTTGTGCTACCGCCGGGCTTTGCCGCACTGGTCGTAAAACCGGGAGCCCTTCAGCAGCACCCCCGCCGAATTTGCCGCCTATCAAACTACCGAACATGCGTTCAAGCAATCCCATGATTTACTCCTTTGCAGTTGATTGATTTGACGAGACGCCCCAGCCTGTCGGCCGGGGCGTTCCGGTCAGGCGGGTTGTGCTTGCAGTCTGCTGTTATCAACAGGACCCGCCTCGATCTCTTCCTCTTTCCGGTGCGCCAGCCGATACAGGAGCGGCAGAACCAGCAGCGTCAATGCGGTAGACGACAGGATGCCGCCGATGACGACGGTAGCAAGCGGGCGCTGCACTTCGGCACCGGTGCCGGTGGCAATCGCCATCGGGATAAATCCGAGCGATGCGACCAGCGCTGTCATCAGCACCGGACGCAAGCGGGTCAGTGCGCCATCGACAATTGCTGCGTCGAGCCGTTTTCCGTCTTCGCGCAGGCTGCGGATATAGGCGATCATCACCAGGCCGTTCAGCACGGCCACACCCGACAGCGCAATAAAGCCGACTCCTGCCGAGATCGACAATGGAATATCGCGCAGCCACAGCGCGAGGATGCCGCCGGTGAGCGCGAACGGCACGCCGGTGAATACCAGCAGCCCGTCCTTGACGTTGCCGAACATGGCGAACAGCAGCATGAACACCAGCAGCAGCGCGACCGGGACGACGATTTGCAGGCGCTTGGCGGCCGATTGCAACTGCTCGAAGGTGCCGCCCCAAGTTGTCCAGTAGCCGGCGGGAACCGGCGCGTCGGTCTGGATTCTCTGCGTGGCTTCGCTGACGAACGAGCCGATGTCGCGGCCGCGGACGTTGGCGGTGACGACCACCCGACGCTTGCCGTCTTCGCGGCTGATCTGGTTGGGGCCGGGGGCAATATTGATAGTCGCCACCTCGCCCAGCCGCACGAAGTTGGCTTGCGCATTGTCCGCTGTGGATGGCAGGGGGATCGGCAACTGCTGCATCGCCGCCAAGTCGTTGCGCAGGCGCTCGGGCAGACGGACGATGATGTCGAAGCGCCGATCGCCCTCGAACAGCATGCCGGCTTCGCGCCCGCCGAGCGCGATCGACACTGCATCCTGCACATCGCCGACATTGATGCCGAGCCGCGCGGTTTTTTCGCGGTCGATCTGGATCGTCAGCATCGGCAGCCCGGTGGTCTGCTCGACCTTGACGTCGGCTGCACCCGGCACGCTTTCGAGCACGCGGGATATTGCTTCGGCGCTGGCGTTCATGGTGTCCATGTCGTCGCCGAACACCTTGACCGCCACGTCGCTCCTCACGCCCGACAGCAGTTCATTGAAGCGCATCTGGATCGGCTGGGTGTACTCGTAGTTGTTGCCGGGTACCCTGGCGGTCGCCTCCCGCATCGCCTGCACCAGGTCGGCCTTGCTGCGCGTGGGATCGGGCCATTCCGACTGCGGTTTGAGCATGATGAAGTTATCCGCGACGCTGGGCGGCATCGGGTCGGTGGCGATTTCCGCCGTGCCGAGCTTGGCGAAAATCCGCTCGACTTCTGGAAACTGCTTGATCGTGCGTTCGAGTTCGGTCTGCATCTCGACTGCCTGCGACAGACTGGTGCCGGGGATGCGCAAGGCGTGTAGCGCGATGTCGCCTTCGTTGAGACTGGGCACGAATTCGCTGCCCATGCGCGTGAGCAGAAGCGCCGACAAAACCACCGCGACGCCCGCAAAGCTCAGTACCAGCGGTGCGTTCTTCAGCGAAAAATCCAGCATTGGCGCATAGCCTCGCCGCGCCCAGCCCATCAGGCGGTTCTCCTTCTCGCTGACCTTATCGCCGATCAGCAGCGCGACGGCGGCGGGGATGAACGTCACCGACAGAATCATCGCGCCGAGCAGGGCCGCGACCACGGTGAACGCCATCGGGTGGAACATCTTGCCCTCGACGCCGGTGAGCGCGAAGATCGGCAGGTAGACGACCATGATGATGAGCTGGCCGAACAGCAGCGGCCGCCGCGCTTCACGCGACGCCAGAAACACTTCGTGGAAACGCTCGTTGCGGGTCAGGCTTCGCCCCGCCGCAGCTTGTGCGTGTGCCAGCCGGCGCACGCAGTTCTCGACGATCACCACCGCGCCGTCGATGATGATGCCGAAGTCGAGTGCGCCCAGGCTCATCAGATTAGCGCTAACCTTGTTGCTGACCATGCCGGTAAAGGTGAACAGCATCGCCAGCGGGATGACCATGGCGGTAATGATCGCGGCGCGGATATTGCCCAGGAACAGGAACAGCACCGCGATCACCAGCAGCGCGCCTTCGAGCAGATTTTTTTTGACCGTGTCGATCGCCTTGTCGACCAGGATGGTGCGGTCGTACACCGTCTGCGCGACCACCCCGGCAGGCAGGGTGCTGTTGACTTCTTCCAGCCGCTTGGCCACCGCCTGCGATACGGTGCGGCTGTTTTCGCCGATCAGCATGAACACCGTGCCGAGCACGACTTCGCGCCCGTTTTCGGTCGCAGCGCCGGTGCGCAGCTCCTTGCCCATGCCGACTTCGGCCACGTCGCCGATGCGAATCGGAACGCCTTCCCGGCTGCCGACGATGATGTTGCCGATGTCGGCCAGATTGGCGACCTGGCCGGGCGCGCGGATCAGATATTGCTCGCCGCTTTTTTCGATATAGCCTGCGCCCGTGTTGCCGTTGTTGCGCTCGATGGCGGCGACCAGGTCGTGCAGCGTCAGGCCGTAGGCCATCAGCTTGTCGGGCAGCGGCGCAACCTGAAATGTCTTGGCATAGCCGCCGATGCTGTTGATCTCGGTCACCCCCGGCACGTTGCGCAATTGCGGCTTGATGATCCAGTCCTGAATCTCGCGCAGGTCGGTCGACGTGTAAGCACTGCCGTCGGCTTTTTTCGCGCCCGGTGTGGCCTCGACCGTCCACATGAAAATCTCGCCCAAGCCGGTCGAAATCGGCCCCATTTCCGGCGCGACCCCGGCGGGCAATTGCGCGCGCGCCTGGCCGATGCGCTCGTTGACGAGTTGCCGCGCAAAGTAGATGTCGGTCCCTTCCTCAAAAATAACCGTCACTTGCGACAGGCCATAACGCGACAGCGAGCGCGTCTGTTCCAGACCGGGCAGCCCGGCCATGACGGTTTCGATCGGGAAGGTGATGCGCTGCTCGGATTCAAGCGGCGAATAACCGGGGGCGGCCGTGTTGATCTGTACCTGCACGTTGGTGATGTCAGGCACGGCATCGATCGGCAGCTGCTGGTAGTTGTACACGCCGAGTGCCGCCATGCCCAGCGTCATCAGCAGCACCAGCCAGCGCTGGTCGATGGCAAAACGGATGATTTTTTCAAACATGATGAGATTTTTCCTAAAGCGCCGCGTCGCCGCGTTCGCCGGAGCGAATGCGCAGCACGTCTGCAAGTTCAGAAACAGCGATCAGACCGTCGCCGGGATTGCCTGTGCAGGCCGCTGCGCGTATGGCTTCCACCACCGTCTGCGCGTGTTCGTCCGAGCAAAACATCAGCAGCATCAGTCGCTCGTGGGCGTCCGGGTTCCACTCGGTGGGTACAAAGGCGTGGTGCGGCCCCTGTCCACGGGAATGGCCGTGCGCCGGAAAGTAGGTGAAGCCGGACAAATGGGCGAGGCCATGCAGTGCCTGTTCAATGCTGTCCAGACGATGCGGCTGCACGATAGCGATGATCTGTTTCATTGGGGTCTCCTAGTGGTCATGGCTCGCGCCGGATTTTTCCAGATCGGCCTTGATCAGAAAGCTGTTCGTCGCGGCATACACTTCACCCGCATTCAGCCCGCTGACGACCTCGATGAACTTGCCGTCGCTACGCCCGAGTTCCAGCGGGCGCGCTTCCAGATCGTTGCCGTAGCGTCCGAACACCGCCGTCCAGTCGCGCACGCTCTGAATGGCTTCGGTGGCCACCGCGACCGGCACCTCGACCGAGCCAGTGACCAGCTGTACCTTGACCTGCAAGCCGGGGCGCCAGACCCCGTCCGGGTTGGGAAGCACCACTCGCGCAGTGGCCGCGCGCGTCGCTTCGCCGACCAGCGCGCCGACATAGGAAATCGTGCCGCTGCCCTGCGCCGCAAACGCGGTGGCCTGGATGTCCGCTTTCTGGCCGGGTCTGACTGCACCGAGGTCCTTGGCCGCGACCGTCATGTCCACCCACACCGTGGACAAATCGGCGATGACGAAAATCTTCGCATCACCCTGCACGGCTTCGCCCAGCGAGAGGTGCTTTTCGACCACCACGCCGTCGATCGGCGCGCGGATTTCGTAGCGCGTCAGCGCGCCGCCCGGTTGTCCCGCGCCACCCAGCGACGCCAGCTTCTGCCGCGCGTTCTGCATGGCAATTTCGGCTTCCTGCATGGCATGCTTCGCTTGCAGGTAGTCCTGCTCGGCTGAGATTTTTTCTTCCCACAACTGCTTCTCCCGCTCAAACGTCGTGCGCGTCAGCGCCAGGCGTTTTTGCGCCGCCAGCAGTTCGCTGCGCTGGTCGGCCAGCGCCTGGCTGGAAATCACCGCCAGCAGTTGGCCTTTTTTCACCTGGTCACCGGCATTGGCCGGCGAAGCCGCCACCACCCCGGTCAGCAAAGGCACCACATGCACCATGCGGTCTTCGTTCAGGCGAATCTCACCGATCAGTTGCAGCACGGCATTGATCCGTGCCGGGCCCGCAGTCAGCAGGTTCACGCCGTTTTGCTTGAGCTGCGCATCGCTCAGGCTCACCCGCGCTTCAATCTGGTCGTAGCCGAAGCGGTACGCCTTGCCGCCGGACTGCGCGGCTATCTCCGCCTTGAACGAATGTGGCTCGACCACTTCGGCGTCGCCCTTGAGGTAATCACCTACCTTGGCAAACTGGATGGCCTCTGGCGCGCGCCCGAGGCGGTGCAGCGTGATTACAACCTGGCTTGACGACGGATCGACCGGCTTGCCGTCGCGGTAGAGATAGACGCGAAATTCCGGCGGCACGCCCTGTTCAAAGATGGTTACTTCTAGCCCGTAGCCGTTGTCGTTAAAAAGCTTGCCGCCGTGCGGGCCCTTGGCCGGACCGGCTTCTGCCACGTGCGGTTCTTCGTCGTCGTGACCCGGCGCTTCGGCATGACTTTCTTGCCCGTGCCCGTCGTCTGCGGACTGCAGCTTGCCCGTGCCGAGGATCAGCCCGGCCAGCACGACGCCGATCCCCAGGACAGCGGCAATGTAAAGGGTCTGTTTCTTGTTCAGATTGAGTTTCATGTGGGCTCCTACTACTGAGTGGCGGCTGGCGCCAGGGTCGATTGGGTCGATGCCGCGCCGAGAATGCGTTCGATTTCGGCGGCGGATCGATGCGCTTCGGCCAGTGCGCGCAGATATTGGGATTTGGCCTGGAATGAAGTGCGCTGGGCGTCCAGCACTTCGAGGAAACTGAATTTGCCCAACTCGAAGCCCTTGGTCGCGGCGTCGTAGGCGCTCTGCGCACCCGGCAGAATGTCCCGCTGTAGCGACGCCACCTCCTGACGTGCCGTATTCAGGCGTTCATGCGCTTGCACAAGCTCATTGGACAGGCGGATCCCGGTGGCGGACAGTTCGTCGCGCGCCTTGTCGGTGCGGCGCAGCGCTTCAAGCAGGTTCCCTTGATTGCGATCAAAGATCGGAATCGGAATCGAAACGCCGAGGATCGCCTGGTTGAGATCCTGTTCTTCGATGCGTTTGCCACCCAGGCTGACAATCATGTCCGGAACGCTCCGGCTTCGTTCAACTTCCGCCAGCGATTGCCGACGATCGACCTCAATCCTGGCCCGCAGCAAGTTGGGGGAAGCGGCGAGGCGCGCGTTCAGGTCTGCCATGGAGGGGAGTGGCGGCAGGGCTTCTGGGTCGCCTTCGGCACGCTCGAAACGCGGTGACGAATTGCCCCAGGTGGCAGCCAGTCGGCGGCGTGCGGTCGTGACCTCGCTTGCTGCCTGCGCCTGTTCAACACGCACGGCGGCCTCGGCCACGCGCGCCCGGGTCTCTTCGACCGGGGACACCTTGCCAGCTGTGACTCGCCGCGCGGCGGCACCAGTCGCGCGTTGCGCAAGCTCGACCGACGCCTGGGCAAGCCGCAGACGTTCCTGCGCAACCAGCACGTCAAAGAACGCCTCCGTTACCACCGCACGAATCTCGGCACGTTTGGCATCCAACTCCAGGGAAGCAGCATCGCGGCCGCGTTCAGCAGCTTCGATCCTGGCGCTACGCTTGCCGCCCAGTTCGATCGGCTGATTCAACTGCAGGGTCGTGGTCCGCGTCTCCCGGCGCGTGTCCTCGATCAAGGCCGAAAGCTCAGGATTGGGCCGGGCTTGTGCCTGGGTGATGGTGGCGTCGAGCGCCTCCAGTTCGCGGCCCGCCGCCGACAACTCTGGGTTGGCGCCAAGTGCCAGTTCCAGTGCCGCATTCAGGGTAAGCGGGGCAGCCGGTTCGCTGGCGCGTGGCGCGCCTGATTCCAGACCGGTTTGCGGGATTTGCGCCCACGCCGCCAACGGCAGCGCGAGCAAGAATACGGATAGCGTAAGTCGCATGGTTTTCCTCGTGAAGAAATAACAGAACGAAGATCACCGGCGCGCGACAGCGGAACGCGGTTTGAAGCCGCGTTAAAGCAAACGTTCGCCGGTTCAGGCGGACGCTAGAGGGGGACGGTCGAGTAAGGGGGGGGTGCGGCTGAGGAAGGCGGCGGGTGCATGCTGAATCGGGCCACCGCTCAGTTCCAGCCCGAGAACCGGGCCGGGCTGATAAAAAATGAAGGAAAACACGTGGTGGCAGTGATTGCCGTGATGGCCGTCTTCATTGTGCTGCTCGCCGTCGGTACTGACGAGCGCGGCGAGGTCATGGCTGGCGTGCCCGCCATCGTGATGGTCATGGTCGTGGACCTGCGCGCCGACGGCATCCGCCCCCACGTAACCATGCAAGCCAGCCGCCGCTGCCCAGGCAAACTGGAGCGGTACGATGAACATGATGATTAGGGCGATGAGACGACGCATGGGTCGGATTGTACAGATTCCAGCGTATTCACCAAGAGTTCGATCGTACGCATTCGCCGGAGTTGGTCATTCATCGGCATTTCTAGTCAATGGCCGGTGTGCGCTGCTTAGCTGACTTGGCAGGCGCAGTACACCAGCGGCGGCTCTGGCCGACGACCAGCCTCCCGAGAATATTCGGCCCACCGTCGCTTCCTCGGCCGAAGCTGACATTCGGCCTGCTGACCGATTCGGTCGGCAATGCGGCGGCAAGCTGATCTTCAATGGCCATCACCCTGATCGGCAGTTTTTCGGTTTTCGTCACCGCACAACTGCAGTGACGCTAGTATGCTACTGGGGTTAGGGAAACGTACCCGTCCGAGTTTCATGCCCGAGGAGCATCAGCGTTTCATGCAGCGTCAGATCACCCGCGACAACCACTATGTGCCGCAGTGGTACCAGCGAGGCTTCTAGCAGCCTGTCGGACTTGGAGCCCCGCACGGCAGCAATTTCCCCGCCGGGACGGTATTTGCACAATATTTAGGCATTTTTAGTCGTTCATCGCCGCATCGGTATCAAATTTGAACGGGTTTCTGCTCTTTTCAGGCGCTTGGGACGGATTTCTGGCGCAACACGGCCATGCGTTTCAAATTCCACGCCAGACATACCAGCGTCCACTCGCCCTTCGCCTTCTCCAAACCACGCAGCAAGAACTGCCTGAACCCCATCACCGATTTGATGATGCCAAACACCGGTTCCACGCTCTGCTTCCTCAGCGCATACAGCATCCGCCCCAGTTTGGTCTTGAGTTTATGCGCCATCTTTTGCATCGGCGTGGCGTCCGCTTCCAACTGCGGCGGCTCGGTGAAACGCTCGCGCCAGCCGGGATGGTGATCTTCGCGGGCGACGGCAATGTAAGGTTCAACTCCAGCTTCTTCGCAAGCGGTGATGTTGTTCGCGCTGCAATAGCCCGTGTCAGCCAGCAGGGCATCGACTGTGCCCAGGCTGGCGGGTAGCGCACCGAGCTTGTCCAGCATCGGCTGAACCTGCTGTTTGTCGTTGCCCGCATTCGTGAGTGATGCCGCCACTACCAGCATCGTCGGCGCATCGACCGCCGCCTGAGCGTTGTAGCACTGCTCAAAGCCGCCGCCGGCAATCTTCATGATGCGGGATTCCTCGTCGGTGAGATTGATCTGGTCTTCCGGACGGGGTTCCGGCGTCGGCGGCTGGGGCGGCTTGCCGCTGGGCTTCTTGCCTGATTCCGCTGCGCGTGCGGCTCGCTGGGCGAGCTTCGTTTCATAAGCCGCTTGTTCCGCTTCGAAGCGGGCTCGGGCACGCGCTTCGATCTTGGCTTTGGCGGCGGCCATGACGGCCAGCCGGTCTTCACGGCGTTTGATTTCTGCGGGCAGATTCACGCCATCCGGGATGTCGGCCTGGTCAGCGGCTTCGGCTGTCGCCAGCAGGTCTTGTACTTCGGCCTTGAGTTGGGTTTCGAGCTTGACGATGTGGCCGTGCGAGAGCGCACTGTGGCGGGAGGCGTTGGCGTGAACCTTGGTGCCGTCGAGGCTGACTGTCCCCAGCTTCAGGAGCTTCATCTCGCTCGCCAGTTCGAGCACTTGCAGGAACACGCCGGCGAGTTCTTCAAGAAAGCGGCGGCGGAAGCTGGCGAGCGTGTCGTGATCGGGGTGGCTGCCTGCGGCGAGGTAGCGGAAGGCGACGGAATCGTAGGTGGCGCGTTCGATGCGGCGGCTGGAGAAGGTGGCGGTGGCGTAGCCGTAAACCAGCAGGCTGAGCAGGACTTCAGGGTGGTAGGCGGCGCTGCCGCGCCCGGCATAGACGCGGGTCAGTTCGGTGAGGTCGAGTTGTTCGATGGCTTCGACGATGAAACGCGCCAGGTGGTCTTGGGGAAGCCAGTCTTCGACCGAGGGCGGCAGCAGGTAGGCAGTCTTGCGGTCGATCGGGCGGAAGCGGCTCATGCGATGGAGGGGCTCGGATTCGATAGCGGGATTATCGCGGATTGGAAGACGAATTGGGGGTTCAAGTCCGACAGGCTGCTAGGTAAGGGCCGGCACAAGTTGCATGTCCTTAACCTGCATCCGAGCGCTAGGCCATTGCCAAACGGACAGACCCTCTCTGAGCCCGAGGTGGAGGAACTTGGACCGAAGCTGGCCTTCAAGGAATTTGATCTGTACACGACGCGCCTGGGGCGGGCACTGAACGACGACATCGAGACATTCCTTTTTGGGAAAATCGACAAGAGCGGTGCGGATGCTGTCCGCGGGTGGATCGCCGGTGACCCCGTCAAGATCCACCGCAGGTTTCAAGACTTCTTCGCGTACATGGATGCCCAGAAGCTGCGCACTCCAAAGGGCCTTGACTGGATTCTGAAGCACTACCAGGGCCTACCGCAGATGGATTTGATGGCGCAGATGCAGGCGCTGCGGCAGATGCACTGCACCATGTGGTCCGAAGGTGTGCGAGAGATCGTGTCGGCGGCGAAGTCGCCAGTGAAATTTCTGGTGAGCGACCACCCGGTCACCATCTACCACCCGAAGCTATCTCCTGACGCAACCGAATGCCAATATCCAGGTGATCCGGGCGTCGAACTCGTTGGTTCGCAAACTCTCTTTGCGTTGGACGCGAATCACTGTTTGATCCTGACCAACTTCGAATACGCCGAGGATCCGGAGGAAGCCGCTCTGCTGTCACGTCGAACGAATGCTCGGTTCCGCGGCGACTCAATGGCACGGACTGACGCATTCATTCGTAGTCGCGAGCTGAGCGAGGCCGAAGTCCATGCGATCAACTTGGTGCTCAAGTCTCGCGCGAGGAAGTATGTGGCGTCGTCCAATCCTGCCTGGCTCTACCCAGAACAGCACTGCACCCTTCCGTGGGAGCGCATAGCAGAGATCCTTCTGCCTCGGAGCGATCTTTGGCGGTTCGGCGGCGAGATTTACATTGGGTATAAGGACGGCACTTCGGCGTACCGCGACAAGTTCGGGCGGACCTCCAAGGCGCACGAGTTCCTGACGAAGCCGCCGCAAATGGAGGACCCAACGGCAGATGCTCCATGCGGTTGCGGCGGTGGTATCGCGTTTCGCGACTGCTGTGCAAACGTAGCGCCACAAAGACGGCCGTCCTGGCGTGTGATGAGCATCCGCGAGCGCAATCTGGCCCTCGTGGGCGGCATCAACCGCATCCTGCGATTGGACGAAGATCAGACGACTTGGCTTGATGTCCGCCGGAGGCTATCTGACGACCACGTTCGCCAAATTCACGAGCTCTATGCAGCGCTTTGGCCAACAGACACTCGGCTGATTGAGCTTCTCCCGAGTCCGCAGAGCAAGCGATCCCGCGCGCTATATTTGGGCATGATGGATGCGCGGACGCTATCAACAAACGTTACGGCCATGCTGGCGTACATGGACGAGTTGGTTCTGGTCCACCCCTTTGTCAACGCAAACGGTGTACGGCCGGAGTTCAGTCCGATTCATCACCCCGAGCAGTTTCGAGATCAGACGTTGCGCAATGTTTTCTTGCTCATGGTTCTGGAGCCCGAAATAAGGGCGGGCCGAATTCACCTCGTCCCGGATCCACTAGACTACGACGTCGGCTTCCGGAATGAGATCATGGCCATCACGGAGCGGACTGGCCATAACGTCAAGCTCGGCCCCATCGACAAGAAGCTTGCTCAGGCCCTCAGTCGTGACGAAATGAAGAGAGCGATAATGCGGCTCCCTCCGGCCAAAATGAAAGCCTATATACAGCAGCACCTCCCAGAAGGCCCAGAAAGGCTGGCGGATGCCGATATTGATTCAGTGGTCCGCCTCTGGAAGCGGGAAGTCGAGGAGGATCCGTTGGCTTTGCTGGATCAACCTTTGTCGTCTGGTGAGAGGGGCGAATTCAAGATCATGAAAGGTTTTGCCCGCGAGACTGGCCTTTACGTGGCGACGTTGACCGGATCCCTCGTATACACAGATTCAGACACTCAGTGGGCGCGGCTCCACGAGACCGATGGCATTCATCGCTATGAACCGGATCCGGCAGCCTCGGAGGCCGTTCATTACTTGGATAGCCTCCACATCAAGGTTCCCATGCTCACATATCACCACCAGGTAGAGCCTTTAGGCGCTAGTGGAATTCGGGCGCTTCTGCGAAGTGTCGCGGTTGCACTGAGGGCTGGGGTGGCGCTTGATGTCGATGCCTGGGCCATCGCACAGGAGGTGCCTTCGTCCGAGGAGGAAGGATTGCTCATACGCAAACTGCAATCTTCAGTGCCGCGGAATGGCTTCCAGCACACTGACGTCTCGCGACTGGTTCTGATGTTTGGTCGCCAGGAAGACGTGCCACCGGTTCGACTGGCTCTATTCCTTGAACCCGTCTCCCAACCCGGCTAGGCCTTTTCCAATCATGCAGAAATCCATTCAAGAGTTGCAAGCCTACTTTCGTAAGAGAATCCCAGAGTACGCAGGCATTGATGGGGAGGCTTACGCTGAAAAATGGCTTTCTAAGAGCGGTTGGAAATATGAGATGGTTGAACAAGGCAAGCATAATCTGTCCAGCGAACTGCGCAAATTCGGAGGCAAGCGGCCTGACTTTATAGTCGATCCCGGCGACTCCTCGCTTGTCCTCGTCGACGCAAAGTACCACTCGACTGATAACGGTAAAGTCTTCTGCCTGCCTGACGGCGAGTTAGCAAAATATAGACGCCTAAAGGAATTCACAGAACGACTGTGCCCAGACACTATGATTGATGTGCTTTTTATGGTTATTCCAAAAGAACACGACGGCAAAAGGCTTGTTTGGGTGCATTTGGATGAATTCAACAATGGAGCCCCAAGCCTTATCAAGGATCTCCCAGCAACGGCGGTGAGCCTCTTGGATCGGCAAGAGCTTTGGTCCGATATTGATTGAGGCCCAGCCGTTGAACGGCAACTTAGCGACGGATCGCTGACCGAATTAGCCACCGGGTCGAATGGCGGCAAAGGCCAAACTCCGGCCTAATGGCATCCTAACTTGGCCGTCTCAAAGTCGGCAGTACGGCCAGTCCTGACATACCTGCATCACGTCTGCTTCATTGCTAAGAGCAGTCAGTGAAGCTGGCCCAGGCGACATGGAGGACGCCGTTCTCCCATGAGGTTCGCTCCTGATGGTTGAGGTTAAAAATCAGGCGCATAATCCGGCAGACCCTGTCTCCTTTTGCATAACGTAATAAAGAGATAGACGAACCAGTATCCATAGAAGAATCAAGACTATAGACCGAGCAAATGCCTGTCTCTTTATCAAAAAACGTCCGGACCCATGGGTCTCTCTATTAACTGTTGGGCCTCTTAGCAACTGACAGAGCTTCTCTATGCCAAGAAAGAAACGGCTATCGCCCGCCAAACCACCTGCAACGTCTTCAACTGTTCAGGTCAAAGCGCCGTGGTATCTGCGCGTGTGGTTCGTGATTACTCTCGTTGGCGCAGGGCTGTATGGTTTACTCGCAAATGGCCCAATGTTGCTTTCAAACGCTGAGAAACTTCCTTCTGAATTTGAACGTGTGTCTGGAAAATTCCTTTCGTGGCACTACGAAGATCAGGCATGGGAAGGACTTTGGTCAGCCAATCCTGAAGGGTATGTTGATTCCGTTGAAATGAAGCTTTCTGATGTTGATATAAAGCTGCATCTCTTGGTGGAACACGGCAATATTGGTGGCGAAATCTCAATGAAATCCATATGTCACGTGGTCCCGATGTTTGACTATCTCTTGTTAGAAGGAAAGGTCAGCGGAGACACTGCAACAATTACTGCTTTTGACTTCATTGGAGGAGAACGGAAGAATTTTTTCCGGTTCTTCGCCAAACGCGATGGGGTAGTGATCACTGTTTCCCCTGGAGAGGGAGCTCAGGATTGGCTACCGTCTGCCCCCGTGAGAATTGGGCTTCACCCGTCCAACAAGAGCGAGGATCCATATGACCAATTATTCGAAACATGTAAGGTAGAGAAAGAAGCGCTAATGAAGAAGATTCGACCGGATGGACTGGGGCGGTGAGGCCCACCCCATCATTCCACCGGACGCTGCGCGATAAAGCCGCGCATCGCCGGTGAATTCAAACGTTATGCCTCTTGAGTTGCGCCAATGACCGCTCTCGTCTTCGCCCTCCAGCCCGAGCAAGTTTGTATCGCCATGGACACCCTCGTAATCGGTGCCGATGACAGAATGCCCATGTCTTTTCAACGCAAGTTCTTGTCTGTTCCAGAGTCCGATTTGGTTGTCGCCGGCACTGGCCACGCAGGTTTCATTAACGGATGGTTTCAGCATCTTCAGGCCAATCTCCAAGGAGCGACGATTGACGACCTGAACGCAGAAGCCCCGAGCATTTTTCGTGCATCCGTCAGTCCCGAAGGCGGTTTGAGTGGCCTTACTGCCACGATCTATCACTTTGGCTACTCAGTCCGAGAACACCGGTATGCTGGTTATGCCTATCGTTCAGAACATGGCTTTCGTTCCGATAGACTTCAGTATGCCCTTGGGTTCAAGCCCGTTGTCTCAGTCACGCCAAACGACGACATTCGCTTTCCCGACTTTCTCATTGACATCATATTGGAGCAGCAGCGCCAAGATCGCCTCCTTCCAATAACCGAAAGAGTAGGCATAGGCGGCGAAATTGAGTTTGTAGCTATGTCGGATCGCGCAATCCATGTTGAAACCGCACACCGTTTTTCGTCGTATGAAGCCGAGTTAATCCAAATTGAGCAACGCGCAGAGGCACCGGGCGCTGCGCGATAAAACCGCGCAGCGCCCCTGTGGTTGAACGTTGAGCGTCGTAATCCGAGTTCCGCATCCAGGCACTTATGACTATTCTAGAAAAAGACTTCTTCACGCTCGAAGAAATTGTCCATCGGTGGCGCTTCGCAGGAATGGACAACACAACATTGCTGAAGCTCGCGACTGATGATCTTCTCGTTTTCTCGATCTACATACGTGACATCGGCAGCCATACCGCGACAAGGGAAACGCCGAACGGAACAGTGACGACGAATCACCAAGTGCAGTTCAGCTTTCGAGCGGAAGACTACTCGCGCCCAGCACTTCAATACCTGAAATCTGACGACGCACGCCGCATCCTTGAGTCGCGCCCGGGTGAAAAGATTGCAGTACGGGGTCACTACAGCGTCCCGGAAAGAACCAAAGAATCCGGGCTTGGGCATGCAAATGCCCCGCTATTCACACGCGAGGATCTTCTCGTTTCAAGAATTGAAAGAGATCGCTTCGAGAAGACGCACAAGGTCACTTTGTCTCCGCCTTGGCACTCCCGCGTGTGGCAATGGCTAAGCGATCAGGCAAACCATCGTGTTCTCACGATGCTGAGCGGTTGGTTAACAGCACTTTTAGCTGCTGCGTGGGCTGCATGGGTTTGGTGGCATCAGCAACCTCAGATTCCGCCCGCAGCGACACCCAGCCCTTCCATCGAGAGGACGTTGCCCGGCAAGCCGGGCGCCGGCTCTCATGTCAAACGTTGAATGGCGCTTTGACCGGTAAGTGGCGAACATCGGTCATATGGAGCGATCAGCCTAACAGGCCGCTAATGCCGAGGACGCGACGGTCGTCAACCAAGCCATGGCAGGCAGGTCATTGGCCAGAGCGGTCAGCCAATATTCCCCGTAGCGGACATTTCAGTCAGCCTTTCAGTGCTTGAAATCAGTCCACCGCCTGCGTGATGACTTTTTCATCCCAGACCGATTCATTCTCGATTACCTCGATGAACCTAACTGCTGAAAAGCCTTCTGGATAGAGCGTCAATTGTTGTCGCGCATCATTCACTTTCTCTGACTCGATATCTGGGTGTCGTCCGGAAATAATCCCATCTGGATCGTTCAGCAGATGTCGATCGTCACGAAGTGCGATCAACACTTCTTCCAGCGAAACCTTGAGAAAGCCACTGAATCGTTGGTGGTCGTGCTCGATCGACGTATCGACGATCCAGCCATGCATAGTCAGTGGGGCGGCTAAGTTATCTATGCCAAGCGACGAAGCAAGTCCCACTTCTTCAGACAATGCCCGCCGCACGGCGGAAACCTTTCTGCTTACCTGCTGCCCCGCCTTCCTAAGTGTTGTTGTCGCGTGAAGCCACGCATCGCGTTGCGAACGCCTGAGGAACGTTGATTTGACCTCCATAACGAGGACGATGCCGTCACGGGCGCAGATCAGATCGACCTCACCGGCTTTTGGGTGGTTTTCCATTGGCGGGTGCCAGTTTAATACGACCTTAAAGCCGCGTACCTCGAAGAGCCTACCAAGACGCTCCTCGATTCGTCTCGTCTCGCCACCGGCCTCGCCGCGCCGCGCACCCAGGCGCCGGAGATTGTTAATCGCTGCCGTGCTGTTGTTCTGCAAGCCAACAAGCCAAGGTAGCTGAACGAGTAGTTGCCCAAGTTTCAAGATTGGGCGCTCGATCAATTCCGGGTGCAATCCAGATTCCCCCTTGCTCAACCGCTCGGATAGCGCCACCCAATCGCTTGTCCAGAAATCAAGAATGACAGCCGCGATGAGGGGATTGCCCTGTGGGGAATTCGCGTTGACGGTCCAGCCAACGATATTGGCGATCTTGGCCTCACGATCCGACCAGGTCAGGGGAAAGCGATTTTGGTTGCCGTTCACCAGGCCGTCCAAAGCCAGACGGCCAAGTGCCGCCACCCAATGGCCCGACTCCTTCAGATTCTGGGCAAAGGTTTGCAGAAAGTCACGCTGAAAAAACGCCGACATCAACTCCAGCGACAGTAACGCCTGAAACAGGTTGACTCGTGCCCCAGAGTCCGTGATCACCATCTCATCCACCCCGTACACCTCCGTCAACCGAAGCTGCGTGCGCATTGCTTGGATGTAGGCCAAACGATTGGCTTCGTGGTTCTCCGGGCGCCCAATCAGCTGCGTTGCCATGGCGGAGCTAACGAACTCGTCCATCGCACGGTAGAACCAATAGCCGTGAAGGCGCGCAAGCCTGAGACCATTGCGTCGCCAGGCTGCACGGGCGGTGGGGTCTACCTCTTCGATTTCCAGACGTTCTTCACGTCGCACGAACTGGATGCCATCGTCGTAGCTGAACGCATCAGCCGATTGAGTGATGAAGCTATTCAGTTCGATTTGCGCATCAACGAGTGTCCCGAACGCTGCTAGCAGGTCGTGCCTGGGGACCTGTGTTGATGGCGATGGGAACAAGAACGGTGACAGATGCTTCGCGAGCGATGGACCAATATCGGCTTCCTTCAGGTTGACGGAGGCCTCGGATGTCTTGAGCTTCCATATGAGCAGATCATTGATCGCATCCCACGCCTCCTGCATCCAGGAATCCGCACCCTCAGCCAAGGTTGGTATATCTAACCGACGAGGAACGAGGTGCTCGAAGGCATACAGGCTGGCGTAGATCAGCAGATCGACGGGTGAAAGCTCTGTCAGGGAGGCCTTCCATTTGTTCACAGCCGCTATTCGCTCTCTGTGCGCTTGGTCGAAAATATCCAGTACCCGACACAATTCAGCGATCTCAGGCGTCGATCCAGCTATCTGATCAAGCTCGGCGCGTCGCGGGGAATGCGGCAAGAGGACAAGGCCGGAATGGCGGACCGCGCGTGACACCGCGTCAGGGGCCAACAATGCGATGCGTCCCAACAACTTCACATTCGCCACCCGCTCTTGGCGCAGGTAACGCGTCAGAGCAAGTGTCAGGATGTCCGACCTCCACAATTCCGCAGGCACGTCGTTCACAAACCCGCTCGACCAGAAAGCCGCATCACGCTCGGGCTGAGTGATTTTCTTTTTCCCGCGGTTGCTCGGTTTTCCATCGAGATATGCCTCGACAACGACCTCCACGGCGGCTTTCGCTGACTCACCAGATTCGATTAAGCCCCCATACAGCCTGTCATAAAAGTTTGGCTGTGTAGGTTCTTCTAAGGACCGATTCATGCGGGAGATGTCCAGAATTCTATGTTTTTATTGATGACTGTTCCTGGCCGGCCTGTCTCGATGGATGGTCACCGGAGTTCGAACGAAGATGCTGAGTTTAATCAGAATACTGACAGACTACGACCGGCCGTTATGGCCGATCATAGAAAGTGCGCTCCGATTTAACGTCTGGTACTTACTGTCCTACACCGACCGCCGAGTAACGCATTCCCCCCCACTCAGCCAGTGACGGCGATGACCGACTAGAGACGGCGCAACCGCTTTACACGAGATGATGTCTCGTCAGTTGATGCACCGCAAAGATGAATTCCATCGATCATGGAGTGTGGCCTTGGTGGTCACGATGCAGCGCCAGATTTTTTATCCTGCAAGAATTTGGAATTCAGTCGCCATGACAATGGGCCGCACGTGGCGATTCTCCCGGCGCATTTCCACTATCCCATAGTGGGACATGGTTTTTAGAGTGCGCGAAAGGTTTCCGGGTTTGCGACCAGTGATAACGGCCAGACCGCTGATGGATTCAGGCTGCAAATCACGGATCGTCTTAAGCAGGGCGCGATTGTCGTCGCTCAGGACTTCAGCCAAGGATTTCATCGAGGTGAACCAGATTTTGGGTTCGCTGGGTTTGGGTTTGTACTCGCCCTTGGCGATGGCCAGCATGCGTTCGCGGATTTTCTCTTGGGTCATGATCCCGAAGGTGATTTTTTTCATTGCTTTGATTCCTTTAATACAAGATCCACTTCGGCACGTCGACCTCACTTCAGTCGACAGTATCAAAGAGAAATTGACCACGCTTTCGCAGGTTCTCGATGTCTTTCGCAAGATCCGCCTCGGCAAGCTCGCGAACATGAACCCATACCTCACGCATCTCGATGTGCTCAGCAAAAATCACGTCATCACTCTCATGAGCAAGGCTCAATTCTTCATGGTGTTCATAGAGCACACCACGCATCCACCCTTCCTGAGAAAAAACCTCAACCAGGCCATGCACGGAATGCATGGCCATGCTGCCAACCGGGCACTGAAACCCTGCAAGGTCCACCACATTACTCATATCCCGCTCCATGACAATTCATCCACATTTTCTGTGGATAAGACTTTAGCATTTCACCCAAAATCTCAGTCCGATCAAGCATCCTTGCCGCGCGATTATTTTTTCATCAATCGGTAACGATCAATGCAAACCATTCTGAAAGCGTGCCAGCCATTCAAAGGCCGTGGCCATGCCACTTAGCCACCCCGCCCCTGGCGCGCGCGGCCCAAAATCATGCACCGCCCTATCCCATGAACTCGCCACGGTATCGAGCGTACCGATTTCGTCGATCAACCCGATCTCCCTGGCTTGCACCCCATCCCAGACTTCACCGGTGGTGTAATCCACCCCGCTCTGCAGTTTCGTCCCCCTGGCAGCCTGAACCTCTGCCTTGAATCTTTCGCCCATCTTCTGAACCATTTCCTGCGCCTTGCGATCGGCTTCTGGCGTCATGGGCATATAGGGATTGAGCATGGATTTCAGATTGCCGGAGGCATACACCCGCTGGCTGATCTGGAGCGTCTCAAGCGCCTTGTGGAAGTCCCAACCTGTCAGAACCGCGCCTACGGATCCGACAAGCGAATAATTCGCAGCGTAGATTTTGTCGGTATGCAGTGCCACCATGTAGGCGGCCGATGCACCGACGTTGTTGATCACCGCAACAACCGGTTTGGGATGCTTCTTTCTGAAAACCTTGATCGACTGGTAAATTCGCTCCGCTTCAACCGGAGCGCCTCCTGGGCTGTCGATACTCAGAACCACTGCTTTGACGTTCTTCGCCTCGAAGGCCTTCCGGAGCAAGGGAACCACTTTCTCCGCCGAGGCCGTGGCGCCGGCGGAAATCTCCCCATCGATGTGAATCACCGCCGTGATCTCGTTGTTGGGGATCATCTTCCATCCCATCTGCTTCGCGTAGCCGAAGAGATACAAGGCAAAGAACACCACGCCGGCCGCGACCATCATTCCGCGCTTGATCAGTCGCCAGCGCCGTTCTGAGCGGCGCTCGCGAAGCACATCCCTCACCAGCTCGTCGCTCACTGCGTGGCGGATTTCACTCTCTGTCATGTGCAATTCGGGCTCCATCGTTGAGTTTTAATTGGGGTGAATCCTTCGTCGTGCGTCAGCACTCGAACAATCTGGTAGTCGTCGCTCATGTGTGTCATTTCACGCAGCTCATGAAGATCGCACCAGGTGCCGTCCGGCCATTCGGCAACCAGCCACACCGGCTCGGCGCATGGAATTTCAATCCGTGTGGTGTGCATCACTCGCATCCGGCTATTTCTCTGGCCATGCGAAGAATCTGCACGCCGGAAAGCGATTGCATCCCACGAATGCCTTACCGGAATCTTTCATGGTTTTGCTGACGAGCAGGCCCGTCTTGCAGTCCGGACAGGCTGCACCTGCCCTGGCGGTACGCATGGGTGTTCCTCGCGCCACGGCCGCCTCGGGTCGCTGAACCTTGCCTGCCACCTCGTCAGTCCGCACGCCTGGTTTCCCATCGTCATCCGGCTGGGTGTGCTTGCATGCCGGGTAGCCTGTGCATCCCCAGAATGGCCCCTTGGGGCCTTTTACCAGGCGCAAGGGCTTCTGGCATCTGGGGCATGGATAGGAAGGCCCTGCCTGCGATTTTGGAAGCGGCGCCTGTCTGGCGGCGCCGGGCTTGCCATCGACATCTGGAAGCGTCGACTTGCACCCTTCCTGGTACGCCGTACAACCCCAGAAGAAGCCATTCTGGCCATCAATTCTGCTCATTGGCTTGCCGCAAGCAGGGCACGCCACGACCGAACTACCCTTGGCCGGCAAATCACGAGTCTTACCAGACAAGATCTGCCGCGTGCCCTTCTGACTCTTGATGCCGCCAATCACCTGCACCAGCCACTCGCCAAGACTGAGTTCAAACTGCGACAACTCGATCTCGCCCTTCTCAATCTGGCTCAGTCGATCTTCCCACTGAGCAGTCAAGACAGGATCTGCAATTTCCGGCGAAACCTCCTCGATCAGTCCAATAAGCGCGACAGCTTTCTCGGTCGGCAGCAGCTCCTTCTTTTTGGCGACGATGTAGTCCCGCTTGAACAACCCCTCGATAATGGCCGAACGCGTTGCATCCGTTCCGATGCCCGCTTTCTCCTTGTTCTTCATCACCGCCTTCCAGCGCGGATCCTCGATCTCCTTGTCGATCGACTCCATCGCAGCCAACAGCGTGCCCTCGGTATAACGCTTGGGCGGTGAGGTCTTTCTGTCCTGCACCTCGCAACGCAGGTTGCGAGCATCCTCGCCGACACGTACCTTCGGGAGCGTTACCGCCTCCTCCTGGTCATCGTCCTTGTCCGTGGGTGCTTTCGTCGCCTCGGGCAGGGTCTGCCGCCAGCCGGGGACCAGCGGCGTCTTGCCGCTCACCCTGAATTTCTCTGCCTCGCAGATCACTTCGATCACCGTCTTGCTGTACTGGTAATCCCCCAGGAATTGCGCCAGATACCGTCGACAAACCATGTCAAAGACTGTCCGCTCGGTCGGCGTCATGGCCGACACATCGATGTTCGGGTTTCGCGTCGGAATGATCGCGTGGTGGGCCGTGATCTGTTTGTCGTTGAATGCCCTGCCCCGGAAACGCTCATCGGCACCCTTGAGCGCCGACTCGGCAACCGTGGCCTGTGTTGCCAGTTCGGGCTTCGCTCCGGCGATGGCCTGCAGCGTCTCGTTCGATTCGGCCAGCATCGAGCGCGGCAGGTATTCGCAATCCGTTCGTGGATACGATGTCGCCTTATGTTTCTCGTAAAGTGCCTGCGCAGCATCGAGTACGGCCTGCGCCTTCATCCCGAAGCGCGCCGAGGCCTCCCGCTGGAGTGATCCCAGGCTGTACAGCAACGGCGCGACTTCGCGTTCCTGTGTCGTCTCGACAAGGCTCACCTTCCCGGTCTGCCCTGCGACCCGCTTGACCACCGCTTCTGCACTTCCGCGGCCGAGGAGACGCCCCTCATCGTCGAGAAGCGCCGCTCGTGCCATCCAGGCCATCGGCACGGATGCCCCGCCCATCAGGAAGGTCGCATTGACCCCGAAGTGCGCCTTTGGAACGAACGCGGCGATGGCCCGTTCGCGCCGCACCACCAAAGCCAACACAGGCGTCTGTACACGACCACAATGCAAGGTTCCGTCCTTGCCGCCGGCACCGAACGCCTTGGTCAAGGCCATGGTGAGATTCATCCCGGCCAGCCAGTCCGCCCGGCTTCGGCCCATCCCAGAGAAATACATCGGCAGCGTCTTCTCGCCCGGCAGAATATTAGCCAGAGCCTTCTTCACCGACGCATCGTCGAACGCTGAAAGCCAAAGGCGCGAAACCTTCCCGCAGTAACCGTTCAGCTGCATCAGCTCCCGTGCGATCACTTCGCCCTCACGGTCGGCATCGGTGGCAATGACAACCTCAGTTGCCTGCTTCAACAGCTTCGAGACGATCTTGTACTGATCACGGGTCTGGTGCTTCACCTCCATGTGCCACTCATCCGGCACCACAGGCAAGTGCGCGATGTCCCAGAATTTCAATGCCGGGTTGTAGTGCTCCGGTTTCGCCTGCTCAACCAGGTGGCCGATGCCCCAGGTTACCGTTACACCGTTGCCAGTAATGCATCCTTCGCCACGTGTCCGAGCACCGATGTGGCTGGCGATTTCTCTGCCTTGTGAGGGCTTTTCGCAGAGGTAGAGCTTCACTCAAGCCCCTCCTGACATCGCAGACACATCAATGAGAACTGCCAGCGCGGTCGATAACATCAGGCCCCAGATCGCAAGGGAATTCATTCCCCCCTCCCATTGATCCGCCATAGCATCATCGCCAGATTGGCAATGTCCACCTCCTGCCCACGGGCCAGCGGTACCGCAGCGCCTTGGGCAAGCATGGCATTCCAGATCTTGATGCCCGATTCAGGCTGGTCCCAGCCCGTCCAGCCCTCATGTGCTTTCTGCGCGAGCTTCGCCTTCATGGCGCTGGCAAATTCATCGACTGCCTCATTCAGGCGGGCCACTTCCTGCCGCACCCAATCAGGATCCGGGGCAATTTCCTGCCAGTTCTTGTCTATCACTGCATCGCCTCCCTGAACAAACCGTTGCGTCCCATCCAAGAATGACGGTCACGGGTTCACCGTCAAACGTCGTGTTGAAATAGTGCTGGCTCATATCCCGGACTCAACCCAGCCGCGGCCTATAGCGGATCATTCAGGACATCGAGTAATCGTGATTCGATCACCTCGCCATCCTGGCTGACCACAATCTTCAATCTTGCCATTGCACCTGGCCGACCACGCCGCCCAAGCCTCATGGCCTTGAACTCGAACCCATGAAAACATCCCGAGCCCATCCCATGCCGACACGCATCTTCCGACACCGATTGCAGCACCGCTGCCATCATGTTTTCCTCAGGCTGTGTTGGGTGTCTCATGAAGCCTCCTATTTCTGGGCAGGTGAAGCGGGGCCGGATGTCGTTGTCCGGTTCAACAGGAAAATCACCGTCGCCTCCCCGGATGAGCTCGCCGGGTAGGTCGACATGGACTCAACCCTCCAACCCTGGCCGTACAGGTCCGTTAGACTCGTAGTCCAGAATTTGCTGTAGCCGCGAGCATCCGGTTCGCCTTCGCACTTGAGGGTTCTGCCCTTGACGCTGACACCTCCGCCACCCGAATAGGTGTTGCACATCATCAGCTCGTGACTCTCAGCAGCAAATGCTGAGGTATTGAGCATGAGCGCTGATGAAAGCAGCAGAGATGGGACTGTTCGCATCAAGCACCCACTTCCTGCGCTTTCGGCCTGAATTTCACTTCCTCCAGACGAGACAGCGACAGATAGACATCGTCGGCATTGAGCTGCATCGTTTTCCGCACTTCGCCAGACTCTTTGTCTGTCCACTCCTGCTCGGCCAGGCGGCCGGCGATATGCACACGCGCCCCCTTGCGCAGGTGCTGGGCAACATCCTCGCCGCGCTTGTCCCACACCGAAGCATTCATCCAGAACCCACCGGACTGCTCGAAACCACCCTGACCATCCGGCTTGTATTCGTCGAAGAAAACCCGGATCTCTGCGACCTTTCGATCCTCGCCCTTCACCAGTACGGTCTTCAGCGTGGGGTTGTCACCCAAATTGCCAGTGCCACGAAATTCATTGCTCATTGCCTCTTCTCCTTCAGTTGATTAAAAAACCCACGCCAAGGGGTGGCGTACCCACTTCAATGCTTCAATCCTCACTGTTCAGTTCCTGTGCCATGCGTATTGCCTTCCTGGTCACGACCTCCTTCGCATTCAGCAACCGTACTGCCGCATTGACCTCCTCAAACCAGTCCTGCTGTGATCGTGTCATTCGGCCCAGCGTGAGCTGGATGCTGTCCCATGTCAGGTGGACATGCTTCACGCCAAAGCTGCGCCACATCAGGAAGCGTTGCCCAGTCGATTTCCGGTGATGCAGATACACATACCAGGCATTGCCTGCGGCACGCTTTGAGTGCTCGGACAATTCCTCCATCTCAAACACGACCTTCCGGTAGTCACGATGGAGCCGCGCCAACCATTCATCCGCCCCCTTACCCTTAAAAGGCCTTTTATCCATCTGGATTGATGACAAACCGCTCATAGGAGCGTGTTTTCCTGGTTCAGATCACTTCCGGCCGTATCCACTTTCCCCTGCGCCACATCCACCAGCAATCGCATCTCTGCCTCACTCACATCCGCCCGACGACGGCTATGACGCGGTCGCATTTCACCGGTGAAGATCGGCTGCGGCACCTCACCGAATATCCCAACCGCAGCTTCAACCCGCTTCCTTGCTTCATCGCTGGCGCCAGGGAGGAAATCGCTCCTGGATAGCAGGCGCAACTCCTCACGGAGGAGATACTTCTGATAGGGCAAGGTGGACTCGAACAGCGCCCGAATCCGTTTGGTCATCTGGTACAAGTCCTCCTTCCCTTCGATGTCGCCCAGACGATTCTTCTGCACCATCGTCTTGACCACACGCGCATACCAGTCAAAGTCCAGGATCAGATCCACGATCATGTAGCCGTAGGGACTGCGGAAACCCAGTTCCACTTCCACTGGCGCACGACTCTTCAATACGGACACGCGCAAGCCACGCGCCTGCAACTTGTCCAGATCGTCCTGGAAATGCTTTCCGGCATGCTCAAGCTGTTGGCGCAGTTCGCCGACCCGATCTGTCACCTGCACCAGAATCCAGTCTGCATAGGGATTGTCATTGGCCGACAGATTCCAGATGGACCGGAGCACTGCTGCAACCTTCTTCCCGCTGGTGATTCCGTAGCCGCGCGGGCTTTCATCACGCGTCCTGCCGATGAACAGTCGATAGGCCTCCTTGGTATGGATTGCCATCACATCCGTCTCATCAGCAACGAGGCTGCCGATAGCCTTCAGTGCGCGTGCCTCATGATCGGGAACGATCGGGTCAGCGTATTGGCGTTGCTGGCGATTCGCCTGTTCCTGCCGCAGGCGCTCTTCCCTTTCGAGCAGGTCCATGAAACGCTCCCAGCGAGGATCTTTCTCGTCCGGTTCCTCCGCCTCGACCAAATCTTTCAGAGCATCTCGCTCCCCAGCAATGTCATACCCATCCTCGAACGGAGAATCCGCCGAGGTAGGGAACTTGATCTTCGATTTCGGTGTTGCCATCAAATGCCTCCGTCTATAGTCATCACTTCCTGCTGCGCCACCTTGCGGTTGCCTGTTCGGTGATGGCACTACCATCACCCTCACTTCCTGCTGCGCCACCTTGCGGTTGCCTGTTCGGTGATGGCACTACCATCACCCTCACTTCCTGCTGCGCCACCTTGCGGTTGCCTGTTCGGTGATGGCACTACCATCACCCTCACTTCCTGCTGCGCCACCTTGCGGTTGCCTGTTCGGTGATGGCACTACCATCACCCTCACTTCCTGTAGCCGTGGCTCTGGTCATTTCTTTCCCCAAATGGTCTGACGCAGTTCGGTCAGCTTGATCCGGGCGGAATCCCGGTTTGTCGCAAACTGTGTTTGTGGCTCAACGATCAGGCGCTTTCGCTGTTCCAGTATTTCCTGCCGGCGCTTTCGATCTGCTTCAACCCGATGGGCGTACTCAGCCTCAAATGTCCCGGCCTGTTGTCTGGTTTTCAGGGTTCGCAGGTAGCCGATCGCATTTTTGACGTGGCCGTCCTGCATCTGGCCTGCCAGCTCGTCGAGGATGAGTTGAGGATTGGGGCTGCCGTGCAGAATCTGCCGTGCGGTCTGTTTCTCGCCGGGAAGCAGCTTGTCCGGATAGATCAGGTTTTCCAGATCAGCGCTTGCTGGCGCAGTCCGGATGGTCTTGGGGAAATCGAATACGCCCACCCCCTCCAAGCTGTTATGGAGGGGGTGGTATGGAGTATTTATTTCTTTATTAGAGTGAGTTGCTGTTTCCGCAGAACTTGTTTCGCGGAAACGTGAACTGTTGTCTTGCGGTTCCGGCAACTCTTGTTTTACGGTTCCGGCAACTCTTGTTACGCGTTTTGAGCAACTGTTGTTTGTCGGATTCCGGCAATCTAGTTTGTTGGATTCCGACAAACTGTGGAATTCATTGGATTCCAGGCAGATTTTGGCCGGCAGAGTTGTCAACATAATGCGTGACAACAACTGGGATTGCATACGGCTTTCCCGCACCTCTTCCATCATGCCGGACTCGATCAGTTTGGCTCGGGCATTCGTCAACATGCGACGGCCAAAATGGAGATGGATCAGTGATTGGCTGGTCGGGCTGCTGAACCAGCCTTCCTTGTCAACTTCGTTCCGGGATAATGTCTGCCGCAGCCGATTGAACAGGCTGGACATGTAGAGACCCGCCAAGGCGCTGTCCGCCGTCCACGCAAAAGGGGCGTAGAACATCACCGGTTTACCGAGCAGCGTTTTCAGCACCCGGTCTTCCCATGACCAGGGACGGTAGGTGGTATTGGCATACTGGCACAGCTTCAAAGCCAGGCGGTCAAGATCGACCCTGAACCAGAGTTTGGCTGGCATTCCACGTCTTGATTCCTGCAAGATGCCGTCTTTTAACAGCACTTTACGAGATGTTTCAATCTCCCGGACGCTCAACCCGGCGACCTGCTTCCATTCCTTCGATGTCTTCCAGAACCACCCTCCGCGATTGGGCTGCTTGTCCAGGACCACACGGGTCATGAACATGGCGTGTCCAAGCATCAGGGCGGCTTTGGGAGAACCCGTCAATTCGGCGAGGGAGGGGTAATACGCCACGTAGCGGTTACCAAGCGCAGACAGAAGGTCTTTCACCCCCTGGGCCAGGTTTTCGTTCACCTGACTCGATTTGGCAGCTATGGCGTATCCGTGGGGCATCATCTGGTCCTAGATGACCTGCCCCCACTTGGCTTCTGCCTGATCCGATAGCAGCTCAAGAATGCGATCAATTCGAATCTTGAACCAAAGCTCGGCCGGCAAGCCCGCCCGCCGTTCAATCAGAACATCCAGCTCCCGCAGGATACGGCGAGCCGTTTGCTGCTCGAAGCGGGTCAGTCCCGTTTCAGCCTTCCATTCATCCCCAGTCTTTCTGAACCAGCCTTCCGCGTCTTTCGGAAGACGGTCTATCGTGTAGATCGCATAAGACAGGAACAGTGCTGCCACAGCGCTGCCTGTCAGACCCACATAGGCACGCTGGAACACGATTGGCTCGTCGAATATGTCCAGCAACATTGCTGGGCTGATCGTGTTGTAGACGGCCTGATCGTCTGTCGATGGATTCATTGGCAGACAGTCCGGAGGCGTGGCACGGCTTTTATTTCTGGCCATGGTGCTTCCTTGGGGGTTCGTTGAATTCATTGACGGTGGCGTACAGCCCGTCGAGGGAATAGTTGCTGAAAAACCCATGCAGAAGCATGAGTTTTTCGCGGAGAGTGGTGATCTCGGGGTATTCCTCATTCATCCCGAACCAGCATTGGTGGATCAGATCGCGGACACTTTCATCAGGTAGCGCGACACGGCCGATTTTGCGGTCATTCTTGAGGAGCTTGCGGTAGGTCTGGATGACACGCGGGTCGGTCGACGGGAACAATTGGTTCAGCATCGACTGGCTGGCGCCATTCTGGATGCAATACACCAAATGCTCGGTTTCCTGCTTGCGCCGAAACAGGGTTTCGATTCCGAGTTCAAAACCGCCCTCATCGATCGAGAAATGGATGTCGGGATGGCCTGATGAGGCCAGGTGCAGAATTTCATTAATGGCGAGACCTCGCAACCGATCCATGGACCGCGGACAAGCGCCCTTTTCCAGCAGGACGGCAAGGTCGCCACGCTCAAGCTGCTCGATCAAGTGCATCAGCAGCGAGGCTCTCAGCGTGTTGTCGGTGACGCGAACCATCATCATGATCGAGTCCCTCCACGAATGACCGAGAGCAACTCAAGGCACACGCCCGCAATAGGGTTGTCCGGGTTCAGCAGCCATGGAATCGGCAGAAACTCACCTTGGCCACCAATGTTGTGCTGGATGGCGAGCTCCAGGCCTCCCAGCGTTTCCTGACTGCCTTCTTCCAGGATCAAGGTGCGCCACTCATTGGGGTCGTCAAGGCCAGACCGGCACACGTCCGCTTCAAACTGCCCGCTTGCCATCGCAAGCACCCACCAGGCAGCCTGGCGGCTTTGCGCGTTCTCTTTCAAATCAAGTGGGCCATCCTTGGGGAAACCCATGCAATACCCCATGGGCATGTCGGGTGCAGGCTCATAGCATGAGCCGAGGCCAGCGGAGACAAGCACTTGCTGAATCAAGGTCATCAACCGGTCAGGCCCTCCACTCTCAGTTGAGATTGGGGGGAGACTGACTGTGGAATGAGGAGCCGGTGAACTCACTTTTTGGCTGCGCTCACCGGGTTCTGTAGCGGCCGGAATGGAGGGTGTGGCCGTCCCAGGCAATCGTGGAGCAAGAGCAATGGACTGTGACGATTTCCCCGGTTCCTGGCCAACAGACTCTGCTGTGGATTGAGTCTGGGGTTCAACCGGACACTGGGGCTTGCATATCCGCTGCAAACCTTCCAGCGTCATGTCAGGGAAGCGCTCCATGGCGGTGAGCAACTTGCCCATGTCCCTCCCATTCAATTCCAGTCGGGCAGACAAGTTGGCTTCGCATCGACCAAGAAACAGGTCAGCGGTAAACGCATGGCTATCTTCCAGAACCATGCCGGCTATGGTCTTTGCGGTTGGCGTGACCACCTCGGCGTAGAAAGCGCTTTCCTCGATGTCGTGATGATTGGCCAGCTTCAACAACAGGTTCAGGCGGGGCTGGATGGCTCTCACGGCTAAACCGGAAAGCCACGGGCCGACATCGGCAATTTTTTCGACTGCGAATCGGTACATGCTGAGTGTTCGCAGATCAGTCTGGAGGCCGAATTTCTTGATTTCGGCTTCAAACTCCCGGTGTGAGAGTGTTTTACCGCCCTCCTCTTCCATCTGCCGCTTTATTTCCAGCGTCCCGTTGGCACGATCCCAGAAGGTCATGTCGTTTCGCTGGGTGTTTTCGGCCATGTGGGCCAGCAGAACAGATGCCTCGCCGCGCCAGGCTTTGATGATGACGCGGGTTTCGCGAAACATCGGATCCCCGGTTTCTTCCCACAACTCCCGGATAGCCTGCAGGCGGGTATTGCCACCTGCGTACAGGATGTAATGGGTTTCTCCCGGCCGCTTGGTGACAGTCAAGGGTTGGAGGATTCCGTTGACCCGGATACTCTCCTTCAGCTCAGCATAGGCTTCGTTGTTCGCCTTGCGGGGATTTCGCTCATAGAAGTGGACGGCGGTTACGGGAAGACTCGCCCACGAATCATCCACTTCAGTGTCATGCTTGAGGCCGCTCCCGCTGTTTGGCGCCGGCACGTTCAGGCTATTGGACACCTCCAGTTTCAGGCGCTCCCGTACGGTCCGCTTTTCCGAATCGGACTTTGGGGTAAACCCATGCTTGGCCGCCAAGTCCACCATCTTGATCGAATTCGGAATGTTCATGAGTGGTGGCTTTTTCTTTCCGCCCGCCATCATGCTTCAGCTCCGTCACGGCCTATGTCTTGTGCTGCCTCCGATCCGGCGTAATGCCATGCAAGGCTCGGCACCAACTCCCAGAGGAGAGCATGCATGGTTTCATAGGCAGATGGCATCGTGCCCTTGCGCGACGGTTCATGCCGGTGCGCAGGGATGCACAGGGTGGCCGATTCCTTGTAGGACTTGGCGTCAGGAACTACCGTATCGAGGACCGTGACCCGTCCGCCAAGCTTGATGAAGTCCTGTCTGATCGACTCCGCGATGATTCTCGCGTCGGCAGTCCGGTCCTGCATCGAAATGACTGCTTTGACCGGCCCTACCCTGTATTTCGAGTTTGGGGAGGGCTCAAGCCGCGCCAGCAGTTCCATCGTGCCCGTTTTGAACTCACGCGCTGACAGAATTTCCGGCTTGATTGGAGAGATGATCTGCGTGGCGGCGAGTGCGGCGGTGTCCTGCAGTGGGCCTACGGTTCCCTGCGTGTCGATTAAGACGCAGTCGTAATAGTCTTCGGATACTGCGGGGGAATTCAGGGCATTGCCAAGTCGCTCGCCTCGATCAATACGATGCAGGAGCCAGGTTTGCAGACTGCCATCTGGATCATCCGACCGGATTACATCAAGCCCATCGATTACCGTCTGAGAGATGCAATCCTCTGTGACATACCCGGTGGTGATGACTTTTGTGAGCCCAAACGGAGCTTCGCGTTTTATCCGGTAATATTTCGAGAGCGCTGGCTGCACATCGGCGTCGACAAGCAGAACTCTCAGCCCCATGTCCGCCATGAGTGCGCCAAGATTTGCTGCCAAAGTCGTCTTGCCGACCCCGCCCTTCGTACTCAGTACAGTGAACTTGATCATATCCCTCCCCAGGTTTAACGAGGGACATGGAGACAACCAGTCTGAATGCTACGGAACCCGCAGCAGGCTTGAGTTTCGCGTTACTCAATAGAGTACTATATCAGGACTTGCTAATATACATTATGCGAAGTACAGCAAAGAAGCCGGAAAGAATTGCCCATGGTGTGACTAGCAGCCCAACCCAACTGACTAGTTGGTGAAGCCAACTGACTACCACCGGAGCCAACGCCTCTCCTGATTTAAAAGTTGCCGATTGGTATAACTATAAAAGTGGAAACTCCGGGCATGATGCTGGGCTGGAAGATGCCTGGCGAGAAGGCGTTTTTGATGGTCAAGAAATCGGCACGGCGCCACCCACAATCCGGCATTCAAGGCGCGCGTAGCGCTGGCAGCCCTTCGCGAAGACAAGACGATGGCTGAGCTGTGCAAGGAGTTCGAGTTGCACCCGAACCAAATCGCCGAATGGAAGAAGAAATTGCTTGAACGTGCCACCGACGTCTTCGGCGCGGGCACGGAACCCATCGAACCGGTCGATCTGGTTCCGCTGCACGCCAAGATCGGCCAGCTGGTGCTGGAGAACGATTTTTTAGAATGCGCGCTTACCAAAGCGGGATTGCTGAGCGCAAAGCCAGATCGACCGTGACCATATCCTCACCGTCACCCGTCAGGCCGAGTTGCTGGGCATCGGCCGGGGGGGCGGGTGTACCTACCTGTCCAAGCTCGTCTCCGAAGCCGACCTGGCGCTGATGCGCCGGATCGACGAGCTGCATCTGGAACACCCATTCATGGGCAGCACGGATGCTGCGTCGCCAGTTGTGGCAAGTCGCATCGCCACGCTCATGAAGAAGATGGGCATCGAAGTCCGCCAGGATGCAGCGTCCGCTAAACGCGATGCCGACTACAAAGTGGCAATCGAAAAGTGCGGCAATTTTTCCGGCGACGCGAAAGATCAATGTGTCGAGCACATGCTAAAGTGCAGTACGGTAAATAAACTGCAGTGATTCTGGCCCTCCGCCCGGCCGCTCACCCAACCTGGCATGTCGACCACGATCGCTTGCCGATCAGGATCGAACCACCGCCTTGAACGGAAACCCACTGATGAAGACTCCAAGCCCCCCCACAGGCAAGACTCGCTGGATCGTGCTCGCTATCGCCACCATCGCCGCCATGGTCGCCGGTGGCTTGTTCGTCTTTTGGCTAATGCACGACAGGGGCAATGACAATGTGTTGCGTTTGTATGGAAACGTGGATATCCGCGAGGTAGAGCTGGCCTTCCGCCAGCCCGGCCGCATGACGGATATGGCTGCCGATGAAGGCGATGCCGTTACCGCCGGCACGGTGATCGCTCAACTCGACGCCGTACCTTATCGCGAGAAACTTGCCGCAGCGCAGGCCGAATTGAACGCAGCGCAGGCCGAACTGGACAAACTGCGCAACGGCAACCGACCACAGGAAATTGCACGGGCACAAGAACATGTGCGTCAGGCGCAAGCAACCTCCCGCGAGGCCGAGCGCAACTTCGCACGCCAGAGCACCCTGCTCGAATCGGGCGCCAGCAGCCAACGCACCGTCGACGCCGCACGTGCCGCGCGTGACCGGGCCGCAGCCGATCTGGCATCCGCCGAGGCAGCACTGTCGCTGGCCAAGGACGGATTCCGCAGCGAGGACGTCGCCGCCGGCAAGGCGCGGGTAGCCGCGGCTGCGGCGGCCCTGGCACAGGCGCACACTGCACTGGCCGACACCGAACTTGTGGCGCCCAGCGACGGCACCGTGATCGCGCGGGTTCGTGAACCAGGCAGCATGGTGGCGAGCAGCACGGCCGTGTACACCCTGAGTCTGCGCGATCCGGTCTATGTGCGCGCCTATGTCAGCGAGCCGGGCTTGGGCCGCATCGCGCCAGGGGCGTCGGTGCGCGTGCTCACCGACTCTTCCGACAAGGTCTATCACGGCCAGATCGGCTTCATCTCGCCGCGCGCGGAGTTCACCCCGAAGACGGTGGAGACCACCGACTTGCGCACCGACCTGGTCTACCGGCTGCGCGTGGTGGTTGCCGATGCTGACGAGGGTCTGCGCCAGGGCATGCCGGTAACGGTCGATGTCGACACCGCCCGCACTGCTGACAAAAACGCGTCAGGGCGTTGAAATGAGTGCGCACACCGCCAGCGATACCACGGGCGAGCGCGGCAAGGACACCCCTGCGGTCGTCATCGACAGCGTCGCCAAGCACTTCGATGAGGTCCACGCCCTGCGCGGCTTCAGCGCCGAGATTCGCTACGGGCGCCTCACCGGCCTGGTCGGCCCCGATGGTGCCGGCAAGACCACCTTGATGCGCATCATGACCGGTCTGTTGGTGCCCAATGGCGGTAGCGTCACGCTGGCCGGTCTGGATGTCGTCAAGGACAACGACGCGATCCACATCGTCAGCGGCTACATGCCACAGCGCTTCGGCCTTTACGAGGACCTTTCGGTGATGGAGAACATGCGCCTGTACGCGCAGCTGCGCGGCATGGACGCCGATCAGCACTCCGACACCTTCAAAAGCCTGCTCGATTTCACCAAGTTGGGCCCATTCACCAAACGCCTCGCGGGAAAGCTCTCCGGCGGTATGAAGCAGAAGTTGGGACTGGCGTGCGCGCTGATGGCGAAACCCGAAGTGCTGTTGCTGGACGAGCCCAGCGTCGGCGTCGATCCGGTCAGCCGTCAGGATCTGTGGCGCATGGTGCAGGAACTCACCGACGATGGCATGGCCGTGGTCTGGTCCACGGCCTACCTCGACGAGGCTGAGCGCTGCGAGAGTGTGCTGCTGCTCAACGAAGGCAAACTCGAGTTCGACGGCCCGCCGCAGGAGCTCACCGATCGCATCAAGGAGCGCAGCTTTCGCCTGACCGGAGTCAGCGACGAGCGCCGCGCCGTGTTGTCGCGGGCACTGAATCTTGGCAGCGTCGGCGACGGCGTGATCCAGGGCGACGCCGTGCGCGTGGTATTGCGCGCGGATGCCGGACGCGAAGAAATTGATGCATTGGCCAACGAGGTCGGTGCGAAAGTCGAACCCGTACAACCGCGCTTCGAGGACGCCTTCATCGATCTGCTCGGCGGCGGCCCCGGTGGCACTTCTGCCCTGGCCGACCGCATGGATGAGGTCAAACTCGATTCGGACATCGCGGTGTCCTGCAAGGATCTGACCAAACGCTTCGGTGATTTCACTGCCACCGACAGCGTCAGCTTTGAGGTCCGCAGGGGCGAGATCTTCGGACTGCTCGGGCCCAATGGCGCCGGCAAGTCCACCACCTTCAAGATGCTCTGTGGACTGCTGAAACCGACCGCAGGCGAGGCGCACGTGGTCGGACTCGATCTGCGCCGCGCCACCGGAGCGGCCAAGAGCCAACTTGGCTACATGGCGCAGAAGTTCTCCCTGTACGGCTTGCTGACGGTGAAGCAGAACCTGGAATTCTCCGCCGGCGTCTACGGGCTGGAAGGCGCGGCTAGGCGTGAGCGCATCGACGAGATGATCGAGACTTTCGATCTGAAGCAATACCTCACCACCTCGCCGGACGCGCTGCCGTTGGGCTTCAAGCAGCGCCTGGCCCTGGCGTGTTCGTTGATGCACCGTCCGCCGGTGCTGTTTCTCGACGAACCGACCTCCGGCGTCGATCCGATCACCCGACGCGAGTTCTGGACCCACATCAACGGCCTGGCGCGCAAGGGCGTGACGGTGATGGTCACCACCCATTTCATGGACGAGGCTGAGTATTGCGACCGCGTGGCACTGATGTACCGCGCGAAGCTGATCGACCTCGACACACCTGACGCGCTCAAGCGCGCTTCCAGGAGCGACAAGCATCCCGATCCGACGATGGAAGACGCCTTCATCCATCTGGTCGAATCGGCCGATCTCGAAGACGAGGCGCGCGAAAACGCCAAGGCGGCGGCATGAACGTTGAAACCACCGATATTGACGCAGGTGCAGCGCCACGCGGGCAAGCCAACCGCGAGCAGGCCAGCCGCAAATTCGACTGGCGTCGTCTGATGGCGCTGGTGCGCAAGGAAAGCCTGCAGGCGATCCGCGACCCGTCCACCATCCTGATCGCCTTCGTGATGCCCGTGGTGCTGCTGTTCCTGTTCGCCTATGCAGTGTCGCTGGACGTGCGCGAGGTGCGCATCGGCGTGGTACTGGAATCCGATGCCGCCTCGGCGCAGTCGCTGGCTGCCGGATTTGCCGGCACCCGCTACCTGAAAGTCACGCCGGCGCGCGACCGCCGCGAGGTCGCCGATCAGGTGGTATCCGGCAAGCTGCGCGGTTTCGTGGTGATTCCACAGGATTTCGAACGGAGGCTAGCGTCTTCCGTACCACAACCACTGGTACAGGTGATCACCGACGGCTCGCAGCCGAACACGGCCAATTTTGTCGCCAATTACGCACAGGGTGTGGTGCAGACTTGGGGAGCAGGCCGCCGTGCCAGCACGCCGCCAGCGGCCATCCAACTGGAGCCACGCTACTGGTTCAACGCCGAACTCGAAAGCCGTCGTGCGCTGGTGCCCGGCGCCATCGCGATCGTGATGACCATCATCGGCACCATGCTCACCGCGCTGGTGGTCGCGCGCGAGTGGGAGCGCGGAACGATGGAGGCCATCATGTCGACCCCGGCTTCGGTGGCGGAGATCCTGATCGGCAAATTGCTGCCGTATTTCATCCTTGGTATGCTCGCCACACTGGCTTCCGCGGCGCTCGCGATCTTCGTATTCGATGTGCCGTTGCGCGGTTCGCTGCTGGCGCTGCTGACCCTGTCGGCCGTATTCCTGATTCCCGCGCTCGGCCAGGGATTGCTGATCTCGGCGGTCACCAAGAACCAGTTCCTCGCCTCGCAGATCGCGCTGTTCTCCGGCTTCCTGCCGTCCTTCCTGCTCTCGGGTTTCCTGTTCGAGATCGACGCCATGCCAGCGGCCATCCAGGCCATTACCTACGCGATACCCGCGCGCTACTTCGTGGCCTCGTTGCAGACGGTATTCCTGGCCGGCGACGTCTGGGCGGTGTTCCTGCCGAATCTGGCGGCTATGGCGGCGATCGGCGTGTTCTTCTTCGTGATCGCCAAGTACAAGACACGCAAGAATCTGGAGTTCTGAACGATGCGCCGCCTGTTCAATACATTCTTCAATGGCCGCCTCCGTGCCCAGGTGGTCAAGGAGTTTCTCAGCATCCTGCGCGATCCCCGCAGCCGTATTATCGTGTTCGTGCCGCCGCTGATGCAGTTGCTGATCTTCACCTTCGCCACCACGCTGGAGGTACGCAACGCCAACATCGCCGTCTACAACCAGGATGCCGGCCATTGGTCGTATGAAATGGAGGCCCGTGTCGGCGTCGCCGACTTCGTCAACAAGGTGTACACGGTGCACAACCGTGACGAGTTGCAGACGCTGATCGATGAGCGCAAGGTCATTGCCGCGCTCGACATGGGACCGGACTTTTCGCGCGACATTGCCGCAGGAGGCACCGGCACCATGCAGGTCATCGTCGACGGCCGGCGCAGCAATGCCGGCCAGATCACGGTCGGCTATCTCAATGCCATCGCGGCGGAGGTTGGCACCGATGCCAGGAAGGAGCCGCAGCGCGCTTCCCCGGTTGTCGTCCGCAACTGGTTCAATCCCAATCTGATCTACCGCTGGTTCGTGGTGCCGGCCCTGTCGGGCATTCTGGTCTTCTTCAGCGCGCTGATGATCACGGCACTGTCGATTGCGCGTGAACGCGAGCTGGGTACGTTCGACCAGTTGCTGGTCTCGCCAACCACCACGCCGGAAATCATCGTCGCCAAAACCGTACCTGCGCTTGCCATCGGCGCCGTCCTGGGGTTGCTGATGATCGCCGCGGCGGCGTTCCTGTTTGGTATTCCCTTTACCGGCTCGTTCTGGCTGCTGCTGCCGAGCCTGCTGTTGTTCATCCTGTCGGTGGTGGGCATTGGCCTGATGATTTCCTCGGTCTCCGCGACGCAGCAACAGGCCATCATGGGGGCCTTCGCGATCGGCGTACCGGCGGTGCTGATGTCAGGCTTCGCCACGCCGGTGGAAAACATGCCCCTGGTGCTGCAGTGGATGGCACAGGGAATTCCGCTCACCCACTTCCTGATCATCGTCGAAGGCACGTTCCTCAAGGCGATGCCGGTTTCGGACATTATCGCCAATACCTGGCCGCTGGTGGTGATCGCACTGGTGACGCTGACGGCTGCGACGCTGCTGGTCCGCAGTCGTCTGCAGTGACGGATCCCGACGATTGATAAAGGAATTACCATGAAACGTTCACCGAATCTCCGGCCTCACGCAGCGGGCACAGCAATCACCGCGCTGAGCGCGCTGTTGCTCGGCGCCTGCGCCGTCGGTCCCGACTACCGCAATCCACCGCCGGTGGACACGGGCAGCGGCTGGACACAACCGACCGAGGACGCGCGGGCGTCGGTCGTCCTGGCGACCTGGTGGAGGTCGCTGAATGATCCCATCCTGGACCGGTTGGTGGATGTCGCGCTGGCCGGCAACCCCGACCTGCGCCAGGCGCAGGCGCGCATCCGCGAGGCGCGCGCGCTGCGCGACCGTGCCGCGGGCGATTACGCACCAGTCGTCGATGCCAGTGGCAGCGTGACCCGACGCCGGCAGAGTGAGAACGGGCCGTTGCCGATCAATTCCATTCCCGGGCTCGAACGCGACCAGACGATCTACGATGCCGGTTTCGACGCCAGTTGGGAAATCGATCTGTTCGGCAGAACCCGACGTGCGGTGGAAAGCGCCGAGGCCAGTATGCAGGCGGCACAGGCTGATGCGCAGGCCATGCGCATCAGCGTTACCGCCGAGGTCGCGCGCAGCTACCTCACCCTCCGCGGCGCCCAACGCGAGCTGGCCGCGCGTGAGGCCTCAGTGCAGACCCTGCAGCAGACGTTGGATCTGGTACGCAAGCGCCTCGATGCAGGCGATGCCGCGCAGGCCGATGTTGACACCGCGCAGGCGCGCCTCGCGGCTGCCGACGCCGACGTGCCCGGTATTCGCGCGCGACTGCGTGCGGCCGTACTAGGTCTTGGCGTACTGCTTGGTGCGCCGCCGGAACGCGAGCTGGCGCTGGTGGACACCAGCGCAGCGGAGATCACGCTGACCCCGATACCCGTGGGCGAGCGCGCCGACATACTGCGCCGCCGACCCGATGTGCGTGCTGCCGAGCGTAGCCTGGCCGCCCGCACCGCCGATATCGGTGTGGCCACAGCAGAGCTGTTTCCGAAGTTGTCGATCGGTGCCGGCGGCGGCTTCGAGTCGCTGGATGCAGGCAGCCTGTTCAATTCCGCCAGCCAGAATTTTTCGATCATGCCGCTGATCTCCTGGCGCGTGTTCGACGGTGGTCGCGTGCGCGCGGAAATCCATGCCAGCGAAGCACGTCAGGAGCAGGCCGCGCTGGCCTATGAAAAGGCCGTGCTGGCGGCGCTGGGTGATGCGGAGCGTGCACTGAGCGACTACCAATTGGGCCTGGACGCGGTGCAGCGCCAGCGTGTGTCGTGGGAGGCCGCGCGCAGCAGCTACGCCCACGCGCAAACGCGCTACAAGGCTGGTGATATCTCGCTTACCGACCTGCTCACCGAGGAGCGCGTCCTGCGCGATGCCGAAGATGCCTACGTGCGCACTCACACCGACACCGCGATCAATCTGGTCTCGTTGTTCAAGGCACTGGGTGGGGGCTGGGACGCCCCCGCCTCTGCGCCGGATGCGCGCGCAGGTGAGCAACAACCCTCAACACAGCACCTTTCAGCACAACGCAATGGGCATACCGGTCTGTGACGGGGTGGAACAGCAGCTTCTGCAACGCCGGACGGCTCAGATTGCAAACCTACTCTTCGGTTGGCGGTTTGTCAGGTCGGCCGCATACCCTTGCAAGTGGGATATTGAGTACATCCCCAAAACGCATTTCCAGAATTGGCACCGCGCCTGGCTGTGTGAACCGCCCCGGATTTTGTGGAGGCTCCATCTTCTCAAGAGTTGGAGCCTCCACAAAATCCGGGGCGGTTCAGTCCTGTTACTTCCGCTTGGTAGACCCGCATATCAGCGCTTCCCAGCCTGATATGCGGGGCGACCCGGTTGGCTCGAACACGAGTTCGCGGACCGAAATCTTGTCTTCGTCATGGATGCCCGGCCGGATAGGCAACAGCAGTTCGGCGCACTGCGCCTGCTCGGTTTGGCGAAGCGCCCATATCACCTGTTGACAGGCCTTCGCGACGGCATCCGGCAAAGACGCGCCGGTGAGCCAATACCCGGTCAAGGCGGCGCTGAACAGGTCGCCGGTTCCCTTGGGGGTGGCGTCTATGCGCGGATGCGTGATGACCTGGGCGTGCGTGTGGGTGACAAGAACGACCTGCATCTCGTCAACCGCCCAGGTATCGGGGGCCGCGCTGGTCACGGCGATCCATTCGGTGTGACCTGTCAACAGGGTTTGAGCTGCGGCGACGACGCTTTCGAGATCGTTCACCGGCCGCCCTGTCAGGTGCGCCAGTTCAAAACCGTTCGGTGCCAAACCATGGGCCAGTGGCAACAAGTGCTGGCGGTAGGCATCAGCCATACCGGCATCGACATAGATGCCGTGGTCGTGGTCGCCCATCACGGGATCAACGATAACGCGCAGATCAGCGTGTCGGGCCAACAGCAGCCTGGCCCAGCGGGCCAGTACCACGGCTTGCGCCGGACTGCCCAGATATCCGACCAGAATGGCCTTTAGGTTTCGCAGCGCGCCGCGCGCAGACAAATCCTCCAAATAGCCGCTGAACCATTCGATGGGCAAAGCGCCCCCGTGGATCGTCGGGTAGTGCGGCGTGTTGCTGAACACGACGGTCGGCACGGCGGCCACCGACAGGCCCAGTGCTTCCAGCGTCGGGAACGCAACGTTGTTACCCACCCGGCCATAAACCACTTGTGATTGCACCGAGACCACATCAAGCAGCAGCGGTTGTCGTACTGTGCCTGGCGTTATCTCTGTCATGACGTCTCCCTTGGCGGGTCAGTCTCGATACCGGGCAGGCGTTGGATGGCGACAGCGGTCTTCATGATTTTGGCTCCTCGGTGTCGCCCGTGGGCCAATAGTAGCTGTCTGGCAAGGCTCGCGCGCCGAAGATGGCCTGGCCCACGCGCACCACGGTGGCGCCCTCCTCGATGGCGATCTCGAAGTCGCCGGACATGCCCATGGATAATTCATCCAGGCCGATACCCGCGGGCGCGCTCTGTCTCAATTGATCGCGTAAATCTCGCAGTAATATGAAACACCGGCGCACCCGCTCGGCCTCGCTGGAGAATAGCGCCAGCGTCATCAGCCCGCGCACGCGCAGCGCTGAAAACGCCGGCAATTTTTCGATGAAGTCCGGCACATCCTCGGGAGCCAGCCCGTACTTGCTGGCCTCGCCCGAGGTATTCACCTGCACGAACACGTCCAGAGAACGGCCCTCGATCTGCAAATGGCGATCCAGCGCCTCGGCCACGCGCAGGCTGTCCAGCGCCTGGAACTCGGCGGCAAAGTGCGCCACCAGCTTGGCCTTGTTGGTCTGCAGGTGACCGATGACCGACCAGCGCAGATCTTCCAGGTCCTGCATGGCCTGCCATTTGCGGTGCGCCTCCTGCACCTTGTTCTCACCCAGCAAGCGGCAGCCCGCCGCGTAGGCAAGGCGGATACTGGCTTCGGGCTTTGTTTTGCTGACCGGCAGCAGGCGCACGCTGGCGGGGTCACGCTCGACGCGATGACAGGCGGCGGCTATGCGCGCCTGCACGGCGCCCAGGTTGTGCCGGAAATCCTCCACGCTGGCGGCCTGGGGATAATTGCCGTGTTGGTCATGCCTCGTCGGTGTATCGGGTAGGGGCTGCATCAGTTGGGCACTTCCTTTTCAATTGCTGCAAAGCTCGCTGTCACATCCACTACTGAGTGACCTGCTTGACCACTTCAACCTTGGATTCTTCCGTATAACGCTTGCTCGTCATACCACTTCCGTCAAGGAAACACTGATTTATTCACGATTCGTCATTCCGGTGAAGGCCGGAATGACGAATTAATCGGCGTGTCCTTAAGCCAAATTTATAGGCTCAAAGGTGTCTAGTAAACTAGGGGGCGATTCACTTTTGATTCATGAGACAAGCAAAGAATGGCTAAGGATTACAACGCAGACTCGATCCAGGTTCTCAAAGGACTTGAGCCTGTCAGGGCGCGCCCCGGCATGTACACCCGGACCGACAGTCCGCTTCATGTCATCCAGGAGGTGATCGATAACTCGGCAGACGAAGCATTAGCGGGGCATGCCACCCGGATCGATGTTCGCTTGTGTGTGGATGGCTCTGTCAGGGTCAGCGATGATGGACGCGGCATTCCTGTAGACCTCCATCCTCAAGAAAAAGAGCCCACGGTCGTGGTGGTGCTGACCCGTCTGCACGCCGGGGGCAAGTTCGATAAAACCTCCGGCGAAGGGGCTTACGCTTTTTCCGGTGGTCTGCACGGTGTGGGCGTCTCGGTGACCAATGCCCTCGCCACCCGTCTAAGCGTGACTGTGAAACGAGACGGCCAGATCAACGAAGTCGTGTTTGCGGATGGAGGAAAGGTCAGCAAGAAGCTCGCTGTCATCGGCAAGTGCGCCAAGAAAGAGACGGGCACCACAATTCATGTCTGGCCCGACCCGGCCTTTTTCGATTCCCCCAAAATCCCCGAGCGTGAACTCGCGCGTCTGCTGCGCGCCAAGGCGGTGCTGCTGCCTGGCGTGACCTTCCGGCTGGAGATCGAACGTGACAACGCGGTGGATGAGCAAGTCTATTGCTACCGCGGCGGGCTGGTCGACTACCTGTCCGAACAGGTCCCCCCTGACGAAGCCTTGGTTCCTGTCTTCGCTGGCGAGGCCTACGCGGACGGGTCCGATGGGTTTGCCAAGGGCGAAGGCGCGGCCTGGGCGCTGACCTGGGCGGAGCCCGGCAGCTTCTCTGAATCCTACGTCAACCTCATTCCGACCCTGCAGGGCGGGACCCATGAGGCCGGTTTGCGCGCCGGCGTCTTCGATGCGGTGAAGTCATTTGCAGAACATCACGCCCTCCTTCCGCGCGGCGTGCAGCTGCGCCAGGAAGATGTCTCGGGGCGCATGTCCTTCGTGCTCTCCGCACGACTGCTTGACCCCCAGTTCCAGGGGCAGGTTAAGGAAAAACTCAACTCACGTGAAGCGGTGAAGCTCGTATCGACAAGGATCCGCGATCCCTTCGAAGTCTGGCTCAATGGTCACGTGGAGTATGGCAAAGCCATCGCCGAGATGGCGGCCAAGGCCGCAGCGACCCGTCTCAAATCCGCCCAGAAAACCGAAAAGCGGAAAACTTCCGGAGTCGCTGTCCTGCCCGGCAAGCTTTCGGACGCCGCAACGGACGATCCGGTTATTCGTGAAATATTCCTCGTCGAGGGGGATTCCGCCGGCGGCAGCGCAAAGCAGGCACGGGACCGCGAAACCCAGGCCATCCTGCCTTTGCGCGGCAAGGTGATGAATTCATGGGAAACCGACCCCAACGCGCTCTACGCCAACAAGGAAATCCACGACATCGCGGTCGCGCTCGGGGTGGAGCGGCATAAGCTGGGCGACCATCCGGACCTCACCGGCCTGCGTTACCACAAGGTGGTGATCATGACCGATGCCGACGTCGACGGCGCGCACATTTCCACCCTGCTGCTGACCCTCTTCTTCCGTCACTTCCCGAAGCTGGTCGAGTTGGGGCACATCCATGTGGCGCAGCCGCCTCTTTACCGGGTGGACGCGCCGGCCAAGGGCAAGAAACCGGCTCGACGCCAATACGCGCTGGATGACGGTGAGTTGACGGCCATCAAGGACCGTCTCCTGCTGGACGGGTTCAAACCTGAGGCCATCGAGGTTGGTCGCTTCAAGGGCCTGGGCGAGATGAACCCGTCCCAGCTTCGTGAAACTGCCATGGACCCGGCCACCCGGCGCGTCCTGCCCGTGCTCGCCACAGCCGACGAAATGCACGAGGCGCTGAAGCTGTTCGACATGCTGATGGGCAAGAGCGCAGCCGGCGATCGGCGCGACTGGATGGAAGCGAAGGGCAGTCTGGTGGAGGCTGACGTATGAGCAAGGCGGTTGAAACCCACACCCTGGACCTCTTCGGCAACCCGGCTGAAACGCCTTCCCCATCCACGCCCCCTCCTCCGCCGTCTTCCGGTGACGGCGGTTTGAGTGGTGATGATGGGCTTCCGCTGGGCATTTATGCTGAGCGCTGCTACCTGGCCTACGCGATGAGCGTGGTGAAGGGCCGTGCGCTGCCTTACGTCGAGGACGGCATGAAGCCCGTTCAACGCCGCATCCTCTACTCCATGCGCGAGATGGGTCTGACGTCCAGTACCAAGCACGTCAAGTCTGCCCGTGTGGTGGGCGACGTGATCGGCAAGCTCCATCCTCACGGCGACCAGTCCGTCTATGACGCCATGGTCCGCATGGCCCAGGGCTTCACCCTGCGCTATCCACTGATCGACGGCCAGGGCAACTTCGGGTCGCGCGATGGCGACGGCGCGGCCGCGATGCGCTACACGGAAAGCCGCCTCACACCCGTCGCCGAACTGCTGCTGTCGGAAATCGACATGGGGACGGTGGACTTCGTGCCCAACTACGACGGCGCCTTCAGGGAACCCGCCCTGCTTCCGGCCCGGCTGCCCATGCTGCTGGCCAACGGGGCGTCCGGCATCGCCGTCGGCATGGCCACCGAGATTCCCTCCCACAACCTGCGCGAACTCGGTTCCGCAGCCATCGCCGTCCTGAAAAAACCCGAGATCAGCCTCGACAGCATGCTGACTCATGTGCCCGGCCCCGATTTTCCCGGCGGCGGGCAGATCATCACCGCAGCCGCAGATCTGCGCGCGGTCTATGAATCGGGTCGAGGCAGTGTGCGCGTGCGTGCGCAATGGACGGTCGAGCAGCTTGCCCGCGGCCAGTGGCGCATCGTGGTCACCGAACTGCCGCCTGGCGTGTCCACGGCCCAGGTGTTGACCCAGATCGAGGCGCTGGCCAACCCGCAACCCAAGACCGGCAAGAAGGAACTGTCGCCGGAACAGAAGAACCTCAAGCAGGCGATCCTCGCGCTCGTCGACAGCACCCGCGACGAATCCGACGAGAAAAATCCGGTTCGCCTGGTCCTGGAACCCAGCTCACGGAACCATGATCCCGAACCCTTCATGCGTTTCTTCCTGGCCCAGACCAGTCTGGAAACCAATGTGCCGGTCAACCTGACGGTGATCGGCCGCGATGGTCGGCCTGGACAAAAGGGGCTGGTGGCGTTGATCGCCGAATGGGCGGGCTTCCGGGTCGACACCGTACGCCGTCGAAGCCAGCATCGGCTCGAAGTGGTGAACCGGCGCGTCCACATTCTGGAAGGACGGCTGACCGTCCTCCTCAACATCGACGAGGTGATCCGGGTCATTCGTGAGTCGGACGATCCAAAAACTGATTTGATTGCCGCTTTTGACCTCTCCGAAGTGCAGGCCGACGACATCCTGGACATTCGCCTGCGTCAGCTGGCCCGGCTTGAATCCATCAAGATCGAAAAGGAATTGAAGGAATTGTTGAGCGAGCGCGACGAACTCAACCGCATCCTGGGCGACGGCAAGGCCCTGACGACGCTCATCATCGACGAGATCCGCGCGGACATGAAGAAACACGGCGACGACCGCCGCACCCGCATCGAGGCCGCGCAGTCGGTTACCGCCTCAACGACGAGCGAAGCGTCCATCGTGGACGAACCGGTGACCGTCATCGTTTCACTGAATGGCTGGCTTCGCACCCGGCAAGGCCTGGGTGTCGACCGGGCATCCATCCAGTACAAGGCGGGCGATGGCGAAATGGCGGCCATCGAAACCCGCACGGTGAATCCGCTCATCCTCATGGACAGCAGCGGCCGCACGTATACGCTTCGCATCGCCGACTTGCCCTCCGGTCGTGGCGATGGGGTGCCGTTCACCAGCCTGGTTGATTTGGCCAAGGGCGCGAAGCTGATTCATGCGCTTTCGGCGCCACCAGAATCCCGCTGGCTGGTATCAACCACATTGGGCTACGGATTCATTGCCAGGTGTGCCGACATGGTGTCCCGGCAACGCGCTGGCAAAGCGTTCATGGCGGTCGAGGACGGCCATATCCCCCTGCCCCCAGCCCCCACAACGGGCGACTGGGTTGCGGTTGCGGCAAGCAACGGCAAGGCCCTGGTGTTCCCCATCGAAGAAGTCAAGGAAGGCACGGGCGGCAAGGGCGTGCAGCTGATCAAGCTCGACGCGGGTGAAAAGATGATGGCGCTGACCGTATTCGACGGCCAGACCCTGATGGTGGAAGGCGCCGGCAAGGGCAAACGCAGCGGCAGGCTGAAACTTTCGGGTGAGAACCTGGAGCGCTACCGGATCCACCGAGCGAAGAAAGGCTGCCCCCTCGAAAAAGGGATAGTGGCGAGCAGGCTCTGGACAGATTGATCCTGCCTGTCCTATCTCTTATTGGTGCCATCGAGCAGCGCCGACAAGCCCCTCTCGGCCACTCGATACGTCTCCAAAAGGCGCCCTTGGCGCGGGGCGGCGGCCGTCCGCACATAAGCCCCCCGTGTTACTGGCAACTATTCAGCGATTAAATCGCAGATCAAGTATGCCCAACGTCTTTTATCGGCCGGAGGAGTCAGTGGAGAGTTGATCTGGCGAATTCCGCTATGGATTCGTTACCGAAAGTACGCTGGAAAATCTTGCCGAACATCCTCTCGCGGCAGGTACCGAGATCGATTCTGAGTTTGCGAAATCACACGGCATCACTTGGCTCCTCTCTGCCCCATGGATCTGGCGATCACGAGCAGGGAAGAGAATGCACCGATAGTCATTCGATTAGAGCAGGCTTTCGAGCTATTTTCAGCGACACAAACGCTCTGATGAGAGTTGCCGGCAAGGTGATCCGGCAGTGCCCGATGCGACGCTTATCCTCCATCCCTGGTACCCTGCAAGCATCAACTGCCTCACAATCGTTTAGCATCCGGGTCTCGTTTCTTTGGCTATACTTGCTCTCAGACAACGATGTCAGAGTGCGCTACCCGCGCCACGATTCTGACCGTTTGGATTCTGATCTCTTGCGCGCGGCGAAGTGCATGACCGCCTGTCAGTGTCCTCACCATCTCCGTATCGAGGGAGAACTACGTGCTCAAACATTCATCCGAATCTTTTCACGATCCAGCAGGCAGGCAGGGCAACATGGGTATTCTGTTCAGGCTCGGGCGCCTGTCAGGCTTTTTCAAGGCGCTGCTGGTGATGATCACAGTCGCAACGATGCTACCCATGCAGCAGGTGTCGGCGGCCAATGCCGACTCGGCTACCGACGTGCAGGTGCCAATATCGCAGGAGAGATTCGACTCCCTGCTTGCGCCGATCGCACTCTATCCTGACCAGTTGCTGACACAGACATTGATGGCATCGACCTACCCGCTCGATGTCGTCGAGGCGGCACGCTTTGTCAAGGGCAACAGGGGACTCAAGGGCGAGGAACTCGACAACGTCGTCGCAGAAAAAAACTGGGATCCATCGGTGCAGTCGTTGACCGCATTCCCCCAGGTGCTTGAGATGATGAGCGACAATCTCGAGTGGACGCAGGAACTCGGCAACGCGTTCCTTTCCGATGAAAAGCGCGTGCTGCAGACTGTCCAGGACTTGCGCCAAAAAGCAGAGGTCGCGGGCAACCTGAAGAGTGACGATGAGATGAAGGTCGTCAAGCAACAGTCGGTCATCATCATCGAGCCCGCCAGTCCCAATGTCGTCTACGTTCCGACCTACAACCCGACCGTAGTGTATGGCGTCTGGTGGGCACCCGCATATCCCCCCTATTACTGGCCACCCCCAGTCTACTACTACCCCCCCGGCGCCATGATCAGTGCGGGGCTGATCGGATTCGGCCTCGGCATCATGATCAGCAACAATCACTGGGGCTGGTCCAATGCAGGCTGGCATAGTGGCAGCATCAACATCAACAGGAACAGGAACAATACGTTCATCAATAACAACGCCAGGTTCAGGAACAACGTAAGTAACGGCAACTGGAAGCATAGTCCGTCGCAGCGCAAGGGCGTGGCTTATGGCGACGTCAGGACACGTGACCAGTACCGCAAGTCGGACCCAAACGCCGTATCGTCCCGCCGCGATACACGCGGTTTCGAATCGAGCGCAGGCACACGGGGTGCGCAGCGGCCCGATCGGGGCGGCAGCGTCAGCACGCGGAATGCGCAACGGCCGGACCGTGGCGGAGGTTCGAAATTTGGTGGCGGCGCCGGTACCCGCGATGCGCAACGGCCCGATCGGGGCGGCAGCGTCAGCACGCGGAATGCGCAACGACCGGACCGTGGTGGAGATTCGACGTTTGATGGCAGCATCGGCACCCGCGATACACAACGCTCATTCGGCCGATCCTCCGGCGCGAGCCCGTCGTTCAATGCCGGTCACTCCCGCCAGCAGACGCAGGACTACAGCAACCGTGGTGCGTCGAGCCGTTCGACGATGGGCCGAAATGGTGGGTACAGCGGTGGTGGTGGACGTAGCGGCGGCGGGCGCAGCGGCGGGCGTGGTCGCTAAGGAGACAGGATGAAACCAGGAATGAATAAACGAACACTCATCTCAGGTGTGGTAGGCGTCGCGATTGCGCTGGGCGCAACACATCTGACTGCAGCGGACTTTCCAACGGGGCAGATTGCGTCGACACAGGCCAAGGCTGCAGCGCAGACACAAGCATCGTATGCTTCGCCTCAGCAGGCTGCCAAGGCGCTCTACGAGGTGATCAAGTCACACGACGTCAAGGCCATCTACAAGGTGCTCGGGCCGGGCAGTGCGAATCTGATCTACACCGGCGATGCCGTAGTGGACCGTGAGATGCACGATAAATTCATCACCGCATATGACACGTCGCTCAAGATCGAAAAGGATACCGAAATAAAGGTGACGCTGCTGCTTGGCGACAATGAATACCCGTTCCCGTTCCCACTGGTGAAGGAATCAGAAGGATGGCAGTTCGATGCCAAAGAGGGGGCGGAAGAACTCGTTAACCGCCGTGTCGGGGAAAACGAGCTGTTCACGATCAGGTTCTGCCTGGCTTTCGGCGACGCCCAGCGTGAATACGCCGAGCAGGACCGCGACGGCGACGGACTGCTTGAGTACGCGCAACGTTTCCGCAGCAGCGAAGGCAAGCAGGACGGTCTCTACTGGCCAACCAAACAAGGGCAACCCGACTCACCATTCGGCCCCCTCGTCAGCAGTGCGGTCAATGAAGGCTACTCGATCGAAGGCACGGCTTCATTACCCTTCCACGGTTACTACTACCGCATCCTCACCGCCCAGGGTAAGGATGCGCCTGGCGGCAGCTACGACTACCTGGTCAACGGCAAGATGATCGGTGGTTATGCACTGATCGCCTATCCGTCGCGCTGGGGCGCCTCGGGCGTGATGACGTTCATGTGCAGCCACGAAGGCACCGTCTACCAGAGGAATCTTGGCGCGGACACCCCCGAAATCGCGAACAGGGTAATGTACTTCGATCCCGATGCGACCTGGACCAAGGTGGAGTCGCATTAACAAGTCATATCGGATGGATCAACTGCCCGTCGTGCCATAGGGCGATCCTCCATTCCGGCAAGGCTTAATCCGTGCTTACTGGAAGTAACACCAACCCGGTCTGGATGCTTTTCACATGAGCACGCGGAATCACCGGCATTGCCATGGCCTGCCCCGCAACAAGTTAGAAAAAAGCTACCCCGTTACTTAAGCTTATAAACCCCACTAACATGGGAGTGTCCAGAGTATTGTTTGTTGGTAGTTTTGTTGGTACAGAAAACGCCTTGCATGACATCCTCGTGGATAGGCGTCTGTATGGCAGTAGGCGGAGAGGGTGGGACTCTCCGCCACTTTTCCAATGCCACCTCAAACCCTAGTGTTTATTGGGTTTCAGTATAATCTGAATTTCCGATAGTGGACCACTTAGTGTGCCAAATTAAATTTGCCAGTTCGCCACCCGACCAAAATAGTTTGTCATGATTGGCTCATCCAGAGTCCATTCAGTGGATGAGATGGCCAGACGATCTCAATCTCACCAGTGAAAAAGAACTTCCGACGAATTGGGGAGGTGAATCAAGACGGCCAAAATCAATCGTCACCCCCCTCGCCGTTCCCAAATTCACCGCGAATGTCCTCCTCGTTTGCGTTGCGGTGGCACTCGACGCAATTCTTGAAATCGCGAATGCCTTCCTCGATGTGCTCGCGGCGGATGTCGCCTGGCGTATGCTCGTGGCAGCCGTAACAGGTATAGCGCCGATAGTCGTTGCGCACATGACAGGTCACGCAGCGGGTCGTGTGGTCGCGGTCGAGCGCGAAATACTTGTCGTGGTCGAAGGTCGCCGGCGTCCACTTTTCCTGGCTGTGGCACTGGCTGCAGGTTCCGCTGATTCGTTCATGCAGCGGATCGACTGGCGCTTTGTGACAGGATTGGCACTGATCAAGCGTCGCCTTCTGCAGCAGGGCGTGCTTGAACAGTCCATGTTGCCGGTAGCGCCTCACCCCTGAGTGATCGCTATGGCAGACCACGCAGTCCTGGCTGGTCAGCTTCTGATGGAAAGGCACGGAGGTAAGCGGCTTCACGACGGGCAGGCCTGCTGTTGTCAGACGCCCGATCTCTTTTGGCTCATGGCAGGAAATGCAGCGTTCCGACCTGGCGCCGAGCAAGGGGGTATGGCAGGCAAAACAATCCGCCTCCAATTTCGTGTGGCCGGGAATCAGCTTGCCCGGCCCAACCATCAGGTGTGGGTAGGCGAACGCCAGAACCGCGATCACGATCAGGTTGGCGGCCAGAATGATCTTGAGGAGCCGGCTCATATCCAGCCCCAGAACAGGAAGATGCTGACGATGTGGCCCAGCGCCAGCACCGCAAAGACGATGAAGATCGGAATATGCACCTTCCGCCATTTGGCCATGGCATCGAGTGTCACCGCATTCCAGAATACGGCCCGCTCCACCTCGGGACGCGACAGGCCCCCCAGCTGATATTGCTCACGCTGTGCCTGCACGTAGTTGCGTGATCGGGCAAGCAGCAGCTTGCCGACCATGCCGCTGATCACGTTCACCCCCATGGCGACAGTGGCCAGCCACGGCAGGATGGCATTGAAATGTACGCCGGCATGGAGCAGCACCATCAGGGACCCAAGCCAGGTGCCGATCTCGTGCAGGGTCAGCAGGGTTTTCGGATTGCCCGCCGTGATGAACTTGCGCTTGCGCAGCGAATAAACCAGCGAGCCGATGATAAGCAGCGTGCCCGGGATGCCGAGATAGCGACCGACCCAGACGAGATTCATGCGATGCAGCAGGTAATCGCCGGCCAAGGTGCCCGCGGCGAGCAGACCCAGCAGCCCGGTGAAGGGTAGAACATATTGGCGCCAGAGCGAGGATGTCATCTATACCTCCAGGGTCACACTCGTGCGGGGAACGCCAACACAGAGCAGGCAGCTGCCTGGCTCGGGATCGAAATCCGGCGGCTCGCGGTAGGACACCTCGCCTGTCCGGATCGCCGTCTGGCAGGTCCCGCAGCTCCCCGCCCGGCAGCCGGAATTGACGGCGATGCCATTGGCCTCGGCAAATTCAAGCAGGCTGCCTGCATCGGGCCGCCACGGCAACTGTTTGCCCGACCTGGCGAAGGTCACGACGATGCCGGTGTCCGCCGCTTCGGCAACCGGGCTTGCCTGGGCCTGCTTGCGCTTGATCGATGCCGGACCGAACGCCTCGAAGTGGATGTGTGAATCCGGCACCCCCCACTCCTCAAGTGCTGGCACCAGACTCTCCATCATCGGGGCAGGGCCGCAGATGTAAAAATGATAGGACCTGAACGGCAGCTGCATGCGCAACAGGCCGACGTCGATGCGGCCGCGGTGTTGATAATCGCGCCCAGCGATCTCTTCCGGCAGTGGATTGCTGAAGCATAGATGCAGATGAAAATTCGGATGTTTGGCGGCCAGTGCTTCGAGATGGGCCTTCATCACCAGCTCCCGGCCATCGCGTACCCCATAGAACAGCCATAGCTCGCGTCCCGGCTGCTCGGACAGGCACCAGTTCAGCATGCTCAGCATCGGCGTGATGCCGATGCCGCCGGCGACAAGCACCACCGGGGTATCGCCGCGGTCGATGTGAAAGTGACCAGACGGTACACGTACCTGCAAAAGCGAGCCAGCCGTAATCCGGTCATGGAAGTAGTTCGATGAACGCCCCGGCGGAACATCGCTGCCCAGGGGGGCAGGCATACGCTTGATCGATATGCGGTAGTAATCGGGGCAAGGCGCATCCGACAGCGAATAGCAGCGGATGATCTGCTCGCTGTCTCCCGCCGACGCAGGGGCGTCGAGGCGAAACGTCAGAAATTGTCCTGGCAGGAATGTGGGCAACGGCTGCCCATCTTCGGGCACAAGGTAGAACGAGCAGACCGAGTGCGCGGCATCCTCCATGACCTTGCGGTCAACCCTGAACGTCCGGAAATCCTGCCTGGGGCCAACGCCCGCTTTTTCGGATGCCCGGCGTGCATCCTGCCCAGTGGGCACATTCAACTCCGCCCCACGACTGCGCAAGGCCAGGTAATTCAGCCAATGGTGCCAGAAGCCGATGCTGAGCCACAGCGCCAGTTGCAGCGCAATACCGAATACGATCCAGAGCAACAGGGAGAACGAAGTCATGTTTTTCAGTCTACAACAGACCAAGACAGGCTAACGGCACGTTGCAGAAGAATGAATAACCACTGGTTGCCGTCCCGCCAAGGTCGGCTTTCCGTGGGATTGCCGCGTCTGCACCTCAATCGTCATCGTCGTCGCGATGCTTGGCCCGGCGGTCCCGACGCTCTTTTTCCGGCATCGGTTTGTCACCAAAGGCGGCCTGATACACCTCGGCCGTCGAAAAACGACATTCCGGCTGTGCGTCCAGCTTTTCCAGCATGGCGGTGTCCGGCGTGGGCAGCACGCCAGTTTGCGCCTTGATTTGCAGCCTGATTTGTTCGCAGGACTCAGCCTGGGGAGCTGCGGCATTGGCATTGACGGCTAACAGCCCGAGCAAGCCGATGACAGGGAAGTAGTTGTGTTTAATGTATGTGAGCATCATGGACTCCAGTTTGGTGTTTGATGGATGTCACTTTGCCGGAGCCGACCTGAACAGGTGTTGAATCTACTGTTCACCTTGCATTCATCGCACACGCTGGCGTGCCCCCGCTCATAACTGGGCAATTGCCAAAGAGGTTGGGCTGCAAAGCCCAGCCCGCACGGGTTGATTGAACGACCCGGCTTAAAGGTCTTCGCGCCGCAGCATGAATACGAACTGGCCGCCGCTTTCGGTGTCGAGCCAGGTGAAAGGGAGCCGGGGTAGGCGAAAATGGTGTCCGACACGAATGACACTTACTTAATCTGACTGTGTCACTAAATTCTGAAACTTGCCTATATTTCAGAACATCTTCCTTACTGAGGGCGATGTCATGGAAGTCGAAGACGAACTGGAACGGTATCTTGATCGCCTGGCGGGTGTGCTTGGCCATGCGGATCGAAGGACGGGGTTGATGGACTACTGTCGGGGATTGATGTTGCCGATCAAACGCAAGAGCGTGGAGCCGCTGGCAGCGCATGTCGATCCGCTGCACGTTCAGGCCAAGCACCAGTCGCTGCACCACTTTGTGGCCAAGTCGGCGTGGTCGGACGAAACGGTGTTGAGGGAAGTGCGAGCCGTTGTGGAACCGGCGCTGAATTTCGATCGCGGTTGCTACTGGATCATTGACGACACAGGCATCCCGAAGCAGGGCACTCACTCGGTCGGCGTCACCCGGCAATACTGTGGTCAACTGGGCAAGACCGAGAACTGCCAGGTTGCTGTCAGTTTGTCGCTGGCCAGCGACACGGGCAGTTTGCCCATCCAGTGGCGCCTGTATCTGCCCAAGGAATGGACGGGTGACCTGCCGCGCTGCCATGCAGCGGGTGTTCCGGAGGACATCAAGTTCTCGACCAAGATTGACATTGCCTTGGCCCAAGTGAAGCAAGCTCAAGACGATGGAGTGCCTGCCGGAATTGTTCTGGCTGACCCGGCGTATGGCGATAGCGCCTCGTTTCGCGACAAACTGGCCGCGATGGGTTTGCGCTACGCGGTCGGCATCAGATCGGCCACCAGTGTGTGGGCGCCAGGCGTGGCGCCCTTGCCGCCCGAGCCCACGGCAGGCCGGGGACGCCCCAGCAAGAACCTGCGCCGTGCGCCCGGCCACACGCCGGTGTCGGTCAAGGCGCTGGCGCTGGCCTTGCCGGGCGAAGCCTACCAAACTGTGGCCTGGCGCGAAGGCACGAACGAAACACTAAGCTCGCGTTTTGCCGCAGTGCGCATCCGTACCGCCTACCGCGACTATTGGCAAAGCACCCAGCGTCCCGAGGAGTGGTTGCCGATCGAGTGGCCGGAAGGCGATGCGGAACCGCTGAAGTACTTCCTCTCGACCTTGTCTGCGGATACGCAGATTGAGCAACTGGTGTTCGTTACCAAGATGCGCTGGCGCATCGAGCGTGACTATCGGGAATTGAAGCAGGAGTTTGGCCTGGGCCAGTATGAAGGGCGAAATTGGCGAGGGCTGCATCATCACGCCACCCTGTGCATTGCTGCCTACGCCTTCTTGCTGCATCAGCGCCTCGCGCTGGGCAGTAAAAAAAACGCTGCTCGACCAAAAGCGCCTACCCTACCCAAAAATTACCAGCCTCGCGGCAGCGGGGCGAGCACAACGACACGTACCCGATTCGATCGCCACGCTTCGCTTTCTCATCGCCGCTCGTATCGTACTTTGCCTGCAGCGATGTCCGTGTTGCGGATCGGTTAAACGCAATTTGTGACACAGTAAAATTAAGGAACCGCTGATTAATTTGTCATTGCGAGGCGCGCAGCGACGTGGCATACGATTCCACATGGGCTTCAGCCCATAGCGGATCGGAGTCCTTTAGGGCAATCCAGAAATGCCCGCATCGTCTGGGCGCTGTTGGCGCATGACAGGAATGACCAATCCGCTTTCACCCGCACCATCAAATCGGTGTGAGGCGGGGTGACGGGGATTCTTTACCTTTTACTGAAGCGTACACACCACCGATTGCTCAGGCGATCTTGAAATGATGGCAAAACAGGTCAGACCGTGGTTGGCTAAACCCGCTCATTGCGAAGCATATCAAGTACATCATCTCGTTGGAGGAGCCAACCATCGGCCGGCACCTGGCAACGGCGACGCTCGAAGGCATCGCGGAAAGACGGTTTTTCGGCAACGGTTTCGCCGCGTGCGTTACTGAGTTTGGCGCCGATGCTCGGGTCTTTGGCCCAGTGCGGTACCAGCCCCCAGCGCAACAAGTGCATCACCCGTTTGCCTTCGGGTGAGTGGTGGATGGTCGGGATGTCGGTTCCTGGGGCGATGTTGTAGCGCGGCATTACCTCCACTGTTTCATCCAGCTTGAAGTGGCTGGCTAACACGCCGGTCGGGGCTTTCAGGGCAAAGCGTCCGCACATGTCAGTTCACCCTCGGCAGCCAGATACGCTGTGTCTGCATCGACAGAAACCAGCTTTTCGTGTGCGCTGTTTTTTGTCGCGGGTGCCAAGCGATAAGCGAAACTCGGTGCGGCCGCAGCAAGCTAGGTGCAGGCGTTCGGGGACGACGATGCGGAAATAAAAGATGCTGGAACGCAACAGCAGATGGGACGGGATATGCATGTCCAATGCGCCATGGCTTTGGAACACTTCTTTGTGACACCCGTCTGATGGCCTAACTGATATTCTTATTGCTATTCAGTTGGTTAAGATGTATTGGCGGAGAGGGTGGGATTCGAACCCACGGTAGGCTTGCACCTACGCCTGATTTCGAGTCAGGTACATTCGACCACTCTGCCACCTCTCCGGCGGCGCGTATTGTAACCGAGCCGCACGGTTTGCTGGACGAAAATTTCACACTCGGGCAGACTATGGTCATGCCCATTACAAGAAAAATGGCTGGTTTCGGGAGGGGCACCGCGCTTGCATTGAGTCTGATACTGGCTGCCTGCAGCCAGCCGGTGCCGCCGCCTGAAATCAGCGGCGAGTTGCGGGTGGGCGCGCGCAACAGCCCGACCACCTACTACGTCGCCCACAACGGCGAACCTGCCGGCTTCGAACACGATTTGATCCTGGCCTTCGGCCAGTCGCAGAACTGGTCGCTCGTGTGGACGGAAAGGCCCCACCCCGAAGCACTGTTCCAATTGCTCGACCGCCACCGTATCCACCTGGCGGCGGCGGCCCTGCCGCGTGCAGTCGTCAAAGACCACCACCTGATTGCCGGGCCGGTCCTGTTCGAGACCCCGGTCCATGTCGTATACCGCACCCGCGACAAGCGGCCGCGCAACACGGCAGACCTGTCCGGCAGGAAACTGGCGCTGATTGCCGGCTCCGGGCACACGCCCATCCTGATGCGTCAGAAGCGCAAGCATCCCGAACTCGCCTGGGCGACACTGGAAAATGTCTGGCCGGAGGAACTGCTGGCGCAATTGCAGGCCGGCCTGTACGACGCGGTGCTCATCAACGGCATGGATTTCGACCTGATGCGCAATGCCTACCCCGAACTGGCCGTGGCATTCGACATCGGCGACATGCAGAAAATCGTGTGGGCGCTGCCGACCCGCAGTTCACGGGCGATGCGCAATGCACTGGCGCGCTTTGTCGGGCAGGCGCGCAAGGACGGCACCATCAAGCGCATTTACGAGCGCTATTTCGGTCACGTCAGGCAACTGGGCAGCAGCGACATCCTCGGCATCCTGCAGCGCCGTCCGCAACGGCTGCCCGAGCTGCGCCAACACTTTCACGAGGCGCAGACGCTCACCGGGATCGACTGGCGCCTGCTGGCCGCGATCGGCTATCAGGAGTCGCAGTGGAATGCCCTCGCCACCTCGCCGACCGGGGTGCGCGGCCTGATGATGCTGACCGGGCAAACCGCCGACCGCATGGGCATTTCCAACCGCCTCGACGCGCGCCAGAGCATCCTGGGCGGCGCGCGCTATCTGGCACTGATGAAAGACAGTCTGCCCGCGCGCATTGCGGAACCCGACCGCACCTGGCTGGCGCTGGCCGCCTACAACCAGGGACTGGGACACATGGAGGATGCGCGCCGCATCGCGCAGACGCGCGGCGGCAGTCCGGACAGCTGGGCCGATGTGAAGGAAGCGCTGCCGTACCTGAGCCGAGGCGCCTACTCAAACATGACGCGATACGGCTATGCCCGCGGCGGCGAAGCCCTGAATTTTGCCGAGAACATCCGCAACTATTACGACATCCTGCTGCGGCTGGAGCCGGCGTTCAACCCGATGATCAACCTGGGAAGCAGCGAGGATGGGCTGGCCGTACCGGGCTGACCCGACTCAGGTTGGCGTGAGCCTGTCCACGCCGCTCGTCCACGGGCGCAGCGCTTCCGGAACGGTCACGCTGCCGTCGGCGTTCTGGTAATTCTCCAGGATCGCCACCAGCGTGCGCCCCACCGCCAGGCCCGAACCGTTCAGGGTGTGCAGCAACTCCGGCTTGCCCTGCCCTACCTTGAAACGCGCCTGCATGCGGCGCGCCTGGAAGGCCTCGAAATTGGAGCAGGAGGAAATCTCGCGGTAGGTGCCCTGCGCCGGTAGCCACACTTCGAGGTCGTAGGTCTTGGCCGCCGAAAAGCCCATGTCGCCGCTGCACAGGGCCATCTTGCGGTACGGCAGGCCGAGCTTCTGCAGGATTGCCTCGGCGTGTCCGGCCAGCGCCTCCAGTGCGGCGTAGGAATCCTCCGGGCGCACCATCTGCACCAGTTCCACCTTGTCGAACTGGTGCTGGCGGATCATGCCGCGGGTGTCGCGTCCGTAGGAGCCGGCCTCGGAGCGGAAGCACGGCGTGTGGGCGACGAACTTAAGCGGCAGCGCTTCGGCGGCGACGATCTCGTCGCGCAGCAGGTTGGTCACCGGCACTTCGGCGGTGGGGATGAGATAGAGCTTCTCGGCGTCCGGCCGCGGCACTTGAAATAAATCTTCCTCGAACTTCGGCAGGTTCCCGGTACCACGCAGTGAATCGGCGTTCACCAGATACGGCACATAGACCTCGGTGTAGCCGTGCTCCGCCGTGTGCACGTCGAGCATGAACTGCGCAAGCGCCCGGTGCAGCCGCGCCAGCTCGCCTTTCATCACCGAAAAGCGGCTGCCGGTGATCTTCACCGCCGCGGCAAAGTCGAGCTGCCCCAAGCCCTCGCCGAGGTCGACGTGGTCGCGCACCGCGAAATCGAATGTCTTTGGCGTGCCCCAGCGGCCCACCTCGACGTTGGCGGTCTCATCCAGGCCCACTGCCACCGATTCGTGCGGCAGGTTCGGTACCCCCATCAGGAAATCGTTGATTTCCGTCTGCAGCGCAGCCAGCCGCGTTTCCATCTGCTTCAACTCGTCGCCGAGCCCGGCCACCTCGGCCATCACCTCCGTAGTGTCCTCGCCCTTGCCCTTCAGCATGCCGATCTGCTTCGAAAGTGTATTGCGGCGGTTTTGCGCGTCCTGGGTGCGGGTCTGGATCGTCTTGCGTTCGGCTTCCAGCGCGTCGAAACGCGCCGCGTCGAAAGCAAAACCGCGCGCCGCCAGGCGCTCGGCAACGAGGGCTGCGTCTTTGCGCAGCAACTGGATATCAAGCATGGGAATTCAAATTAAATAAGGCAAAAAAGGGATTGTCCACGAAAGTGTTTCGCCGGGGTGAATCGGGTGAGCTTCCTCATCGCGCAGCCGCCTGCGCTAATCGGCAAACAAGCCAATCGGTACACCGAAAACGCAATACCTCCACTCCGCTCATTTCAGGCGGCATGGGGTAATGCGTATGCTCCCAGGCCGACACCAGATTGCCCAGCATCACCGCCAGCCCGGCCAACGGGTGCGTCTCGTCCGCCCCGTCCCATTTGGCGATGAAGTCGTGCGGGGTCATGTGCGAGGGATAACGGACGCGAGTCGTAAAAATCAAAAGGCCCGAATTGGACCGGGATATTGGGCGATCAGCGCATCCGCCGTAAGTAGCGTGATGCCTTCGACCGTTGCCTGCGCGATCAGGATGCGGCCAAACGGATCCTTGTGGATAGGCGGCAGGCTGTCGATGAAAACTGCATGCTCACTGGTAATCGGCAACTCCAGATAGCCGTTGTCCAACAAGCCGCGACGCAGCACCCGTGCATCGACCTGAAAATCGGCGCGCCCCAGACCGCGCTTGATCGTGATTTCCCACAGGCTGGCCGCGCTGAACACCAATTCATTATTTGGGTCTTTCAGCATGGCGCGTGCGGCGGGCGGCAATTGCGCGGGTGAACCCGCCGCCCAGAGCAACACATGGGTATCCAGCAGCAGCTTCATCCTTCTGCGCCAAAAAGCTGCTCGATGACTTCAGTGCCCATGCGGTCGAAATCGTCCGGCACGGCAATCTGACCCGCCATGAAACCAAGTCGTTTGGCCTGCCCGGTCGCAGGTGCATCCAGCCGGGTGACCTTGACCAGGGGTTTCCCGGCCTTGGCAATAATGAAGGCTTCGCCTTGCACCGCCTGCTCGATCAGCTTTGACAACTGGGTTTTGGCTTCGTGAATATTGACGGTATGCATGGCACCTCCAATCAAACTAAGTTTCATTAGTCTAGTTTGATTAGCCGGGAATGGGAAGTCCTGCCAGGGGCTCAGGCCGCCTCGACCATCCCCACCGCTTCTTCCACGTCTACCGTGACGATGCGCGACACGCCCGGCTCCTGCATGGTGACGCCGGCCAGATGCTGGGCCATTTCCATGGTGACGCGGTTGTGGGTGATGAAGAGGAACTGGGTGTGGTCGGACATCGCCTTGACCAGATTGCAGTAGCGCTCGGTGTTGGCGTCGTCGAGCGGGGCGTCGACCTCGTCGAGCAGGCAGAACGGCGCCGGGTTGAGCTTGAACATGGCGAACACCAGCGACAGCGCGGTCAGGGTTTTTTCGCCGCCGGACAGCAGGTGGATCGAGGCGTTCTTCTTGCCGGGCGGCTGGGCGAACACCTGCACCCCGGCGTCGAGCAGCTCGTCGCCGGTGAGGATGAGCCGCGCCTGGCCGCCACCGAACAGCCTGGGGAACAGCTCGCCCATATGCCGGTTGACGGTGTCGAAGGTTTCCTTCAGCCGTGCGCGCGATTCCTGGTCGATGCGGCGGATTGCGTCTTCCAGCGTGGTGACGGCCTCCAGCAGGTCGGCGCACTGCGCGGCGAGGTAATCCGAACGCTCCTGCGCCTGGGTGAGCTCGTCCAGCGCGGCGAGGTTGACCGCGCCCAGCGCAGCGATTTCGGCCTGCAGGCGATTGATTTCGGCCTGCAGCTGGCTGGGTCTGGGGCTATCGGCCAGGCCCGATTCGAGGCTGGCCTCGTCGGCTGCCGCCTCGCGCAGCTGCAACTCGAACTGCGACTGCATCAGCATGGCTTCCTGGTCCTTGAGCTTCAGCTGCTCAATGGTACGGCGCAGCGGGTCGAGCCCGTGCTCGCAGACCAGGCGCGCTTCGTCGTGTGCACGTAACTGCGCGGTCAGGCCTTCCAGCGCGTCGCGCGCGGCGGCCAGCGCGGCTTCGGCCTCGGTGCGCGCGGTCAGGGTGCGTTGCAGTTCGACATCCAGCGCGTCGGCCGGCAGGCGGGCCAGTTCGTCGCGCGCCTGGGCGAGACGCGTCTCGTCGTCGGCGATTTCCTGGTCGATCCGTGCCAGCGTGTCGCCGAGTTCCCTGATCTTGTTGCTGCAGGTAGTGAGTGCGAAGCCCGCCTCCTGATGCCGCCGCTCGGCCGCGCGCTGCAGTTCACGCGCCTCGAACACGGCGCGGTCGGCCTGGTCGCGCAGCTGGCGCGCGGCGTAAAGCGCCTCGCGGGCGGCGTCGCCCTGGCTGCGGTAATCCTTGAGGCGGTTTCCCAGCATTTCCAGCGTGGCGTGCTCGCTGGTCTGCTGATGGATGACCTCTTCCAGTTCCTGCGCGATCTGCGTCGCCCGGCCCTGCACCCGCTCCACCGCCTGCTGCAGGCGCAGCAGCTCCATCTGTGCGGTGTGATGGCGGCTCTGCGTCTGCCCGGTCTGCGCGCGCAGCGCCTGGATTTCGCGCTGGCGTTCCAGGAAGCGCTGCTGCGTCTCGGCGTAAGCGGCTTCGAGCTGCGCCACCTCGTCACGCAGGCGCACGGCATCGCTGGCCAATCGTTCGAGTTCGCGCCCGCGCGCGAGGATGCCTTCGACCGCGGTGTGCGGGCCGTGGAAGGTGACGCTGTGGCGAGTGAACAGGTGACCCTGCGGGGTGACGGCGTATTCACCGGCTTGCAGGCTGGCGCAGCGGGCGCGCGCGGCATCCGCGTCGTCGGCCCAGTACACGCCGGCCAGCCAGTCGGCGAGCGCCGCGTGGGCTGTCCCATCGTCGCTGGCAATTTTGCTGGCCAGGCCTTCCGCTGCGGCCGGCGCCGCAATACCGTCCCCGGCCCACAGCGTGAGCCGCGCCGGTGGCGCATCGGTGAACCAGTCGGGGGCAGCATCGGCGGCCACCGCCTGCAGGCGTTCGCGCAATACCGCTTCGACCGCCGCTTCCCAGCCGGGGGCGACGCGCAGTTTTTCCCACAGGCGCGGCGCGGCATCGAGGCCGCGGCTACGCAACCAGGCGCCAAGTTTCTCGTCGGCTTTCAGGCTTTCCTGCAGCTTTTTCAGCGCGGCGAGTTCGGCTTCGGTCTGGTGCAGCGCCTTGCGGGCAGCTTCGAGTTCGTGCGTGTGCTGGGTGCGGACGGCGTCGAGTTCGGGTAGCGCGACCTCGGCTTCCTTCAGTCCGGCCTGCGCGGTCGCCAGTGTCTGCGCCAGTTCCTCGACCTCGATCTGCTTCTGCGCCAGGCCCACGGTATCGGTGCGCGGCAGCTGCGCCTGTTCCTGGGCGAGCCGGCGCTGGCGCGCGTCCAGTTGTTCGAGCTGGCGCTTGGTGTGACCGAGGCTGTTTTCGTCGACCTGGCGTGCCTGCTCGGCTTGCGACACCACGCGCTGCGCCTCGCCCACGCCCTGCTGCGCCTCGCGCAGCGCGGCTTCCTTTTGCGGCAGCGTGCTGTCAGTGGCCTGCCGCGCGGCGGCTTCGGCCTCCATCAGCGCGGCCTCAAGGCCGGGCTGCTGTGCGCTTACCTCGTTCAGCGCCTCCTGCGTGGACGCGCGGCGCGCCTGCTGCGATTCCATGCGTGCGGTGAGATCCTGCACCTGGCGATACAGCCGGTCGCGGGTGGCGTTCTGGTGCGCCATGGTCTGCTCGATGCGCGCGACGTCGGACTGCGCCTGGTAATACGTCGCCTGCGTGGTGTTCAGCGTGTCCTGCCCGGCGAACTGGGTTTGGCGCGCGGTTTCCAGTGCGGACTCGATATGGCGCAGGCGGGCGGTTTCGGCTTCCAGCCGGTTCTGTGCCTCGACCAGATCCTTGTCGATACGCGCACGCTGCTGGGCGGCGTCGTGCTTCCTGGCGAACCACAGGCGCTGCTGGGCAAACGTCAGGTCGGCCTGCAATTGCTTGTAGTGCTGGGCGACTTCGGCCTGCGCGGCGAGCTTTTCGACCTGGGTCTTGAGTTCGCGCTGGATGTCCTCGACGCGATTCATGTTGTCGCGCGCGTCCTTCAGCCGGGATTCGGTTTCCTTGCGGCGTTCCTTGTACTTGGACACGCCGGCGGCTTCTTCCAGATAACCGCGCAGTTCCTCCGGCCTGGCCTCGATCAGGCGCGAAATCATGCCCTGCTCGATGATGGCGTAGGCACGCGCGCCGACCCCGGTGCCGAGGAAGAGGTCGGCAACGTCGCGCCGCCGCACCCGCATGTTGTTGATGTAATAGGTGGAGTCGCCGTTGCGATCGAGCACGCGCTTGACCGAGATCTCGGCGTATTGCGACCACTGGCCGGCGGCGCGGCCAAGCTCGTTGTTGAACGCCAGCTCGACCGAGGCGCGCGATGATGGTTTGCGCGTGCTGGAGCCGTTGAAGATCACGTCCTGCATGGTTTCGCCACGCAGGTGCTTGGCCGACGATTCGCCGAGCACCCAGCGTACCGCGTCGATCACGTTCGACTTGCCGCAGCCGTTCGGCCCCACCACGCCAGTCAGCTGCGCGGGAACGGGAATGACGGTGGGATCGACGAAACTCTTGAACCCGGCAAGTTTGATGTGGGTTAAACGCAAGACAGCGGACCTAAGCTTTTATAATGGGTGTCGTCGTCAACGCATGGTCAGGGAAGTTCCGGGCAAGCCGTCATTGCGAGGAGCGTAGCGACGTGGCAATCCAAAAGGCCTGTTCATATTGATACGCTGGATTGCCGCGCTTCGCTCGCAATGACAAAGTTGTTCAGGAGTTCCTTGGCGGCGTCTGATTTCGCCACATTCTACACCGAGCCCCCTATGTCCTCCACGCCCGCCAAAACCCTGGAAACCTTCCCCAACCCGAAACCGGGACGTGACTTTCACATTCACATGGAAGTCCCTGAATTCACGTGCCTTTGCCCCAAGACCGGACAGCCCGATTTCGCCACTCTGATCCTCGACTACATCCCCGACAAGGCCTGCGTCGAACTGAAGAGCCTGAAGCTCTATATGTGGAGCTTTCGCGAGGAAGGCCATTTCCACGAGGATGTCACCAACCGGATTCTCGACGACCTGGTCAAAGTGACGAAGCCGCGCTTCATGCGGCTCACCGCCAAGTTCTATGTGCGTGGCGGCATCTTCACCAACGTGGTGGCCGAGCACCGCAAGAAAGGCTGGCAGCCGGCCGCGCGCGTCGACCTTACGCAGTTCGAGCATCAGTCGAACACACGCGGATAAGCTTTTGTATTTTCTTGGAATTGACTTCGGGACATCGGGCGCACGTAGCTGCGTCATCGACGCTAAAGGCGCAATCGTTGCCGAGGATGCGCGTGATTTCGGCGAACTCGCCGAGTACGAGCGCGCCGGCATCTGGCGCGAGGCGCTGTGGGATCTGGTCGCGGCGCTGCCGCCCACGATTCGCGGCCTGCTGTCGGACATCGCGCTCGACGGCACTTCCGGCACGGTGCTCGCCTGCGACGAAGCGCTGGCGCCGCGCCACCCGCCGTTGTTGTACAACGACGACCGCGCGGCCGACGAAGCTGCGCTTATCGCCAAAACCGCCGTGCCAGGCCATCCCGCCGCGGCGGCGACCTCGGGCCTCGCCAAGGTGCTGTGGCTGAAAAAGCGGCTCGGCCTCACCGGCGCGCGGCTTTACCTCAACCAGGCCGACTGGCTGTCGGGCCTGCTCACCGGCCGGGTGGGGATGACCGACTACCACAACGCCCTCAAGATGGGCCTCGATCTCGACGACCTGAAATGGCCGGAATGGGTGGAATACCTGGCCGACATCAACTATCTGCCAGTGCCGATCGCGCCCGGCGCCCGGCTCGCCACCGTGTCGCGCCCGCGTGCGCGCTACCTCGGCATCAACCCCGGCTGCATGGTGCACGCCGGCACCACCGATTCGATCGCCGCATTTCTGGCGGCAGGCGTTACCCAAAGCGGAGACGCCGTCACCTCGCTCGGCAGCACCCTGGTGCTGAAACTGCTGTCCGACACCCGGGTGGAATCGACCGAACACGGCGTCTACTCCCACTGGTTCGGCGAGCGCTGGCTGGCGGGCGGCGCGTCCAACGCCGGCGGCGCGGTGCTGCGGCAGTTTTTCGACGACCGCCAGCTGGCCGCGCTCAGCAAAAAGATCGACCCCACGGTCGTCAGCCCGCTCGATTACATGCCGTTGCCGAAACCCGGCGAACGCTTTCCCGTCAACGACCCACAGCTCGCACCGCGCCTGACACCGCGCCCGGCCGACGACGCCGAGTTCCTGCACGGCCTGCTGGAAAGCCTCGCGCGGATCGAGGCACGCGGCTATGCGTTGCTGGCCGAACGGGGCGCGCCGCTGCGCCGGGTCGAGACCGCCGGCGGCGGCGCGCAGAATCCAGTCTGGACCCGAATCCGTGCGCGTTTATTGGGCGTGCCGGTCGCGCGCGCAGCACACACCGAAGCCGCCTACGGCGCCGCGCTGCTGGCGCGCGATGGATTAGGGTTGTTCAAGTGAGTGGGCTGACAGCGACGTAAAGCCGGCGGCAGGCCAGGCGAGGATCAAGCCGAAATCCGAAGGGCAGTAACCGGCCAGGTGCCGTCATTTGAGCATTTTCCCCGCATCAGACATTCTGTACGGATTATCATTACATACGTGAACAGACACCTGCGACGAACCGACCATGAATCAAGCAGTTACTGCACATCAGCATGTTCTGCGAATTCAATCGATGAGGGTAATATTTTGGCATCCAACGAAGGGCGTGCTTACTTCTCACTCCGAGGCTATCATTTCAATCCCGACGATGTCACTCGCCTGCTGGGCATACAACCCACCTCGGTCGATGCGGCCGGTGCAGGTGTTGTATCAGCAAGTGCAGAAGGTTGCTGAAGACCTGCCGAGTGACGACAACAAAAATTGAATCCGTTCAGGTTGCATGACGGAAAAAGTGTACTAAGCTTTCTCAATAAGGTCGCTCCCTGAGGTTCTGGTGCCAGACATGGTTCGCATGTGCGCCTCTTCCTTGAGCATCCGGTCCAGCTGGCGAGTGATTCTGATCGACTTGGTCAATCTACCCTCTGCCCCGCTAGAGATACCCGCTGCAGGCATATTGCGCACCCCAATGGTGTTGAGCGGCCAGACCGACGACGTGATCAAACGATTTGACATTGATGATCACAGACAGTATCTATCCGGATACCGATCAATGTTGACATCGAAACAACCACTGCTTAGCACCCCTAAAAAAGGTAGTCAGCACAAAACACCCAGGGCCAAGGTATGAAATCAGATAATTCTGCCTTGATATTGAGGTTGCTCGGCGTCGCGTCGTTTCAACACCCTCGACAATTACATATGCAGGACAGCCGTACTGTGCTTAGGAAATCTGCTGGGTAATGTCAAATTGCCCACATTGTTGCAGTAACTAACTACGACTTGCGACTTGGAGGCGATAATGAAATTGAGGGATATCCGCAGGATGACTGCTATCATCCTCGCGCTGCTTGTTTTTTGTTCATCTCCGGCAATTTCGCAGTCCTCAGAAGAAGGAGAGGAACCATGGACAGGCGGTGTGTTCGACAATCGAGAAGGTGGCACTTCGGTTGATCTTCCGCTGCCAGATAACATCCCGTTGCCCCCAATAATCAATAACAGGGGAGAAACAAACGAGTTAGTACTTCTACCAGATTATTCCGATGGTAGTTTTATTCAAGCAGCTGTTCCATCTGTTAATAAAGGGACTGACATGCGACCTGAGGACGTCCTGATTCATGCAGTTAATATTAATACCCCAACTACTCTTAGTGCCCTGGGCAACCCGACGAAGGGCGCGCGATATGTAATTAAAGATGGTCGATTAGACGAGTTGGCTCGGCGTCGCTTGAGCTACAACGATCCGGTTGAGGAGTTGCATCGGTTTATTATCCTGAGCTATCCCTCAATTGACGCTGCGAAGTCTGCACTTCAACTCCTTGCAGGGCAAAGGGGACTAATAACTGTTGCTCTCAACCGAGCTTTGGACTTTTCTTTCTATCCAAATGATCCATATTTCGCAGTAAAACCCCAAGCCCCACTTTACCAGTGGGGAATGCACGCGATGAATTTCCCATCGGCTTGGGACAGGACCAAGGGGCATGGTTATGTCGGCCTAGTTGACTCAATGTCCTATTTATCCACTCATGCCGATCTATCTAACGTTCGCTCACAATTATCGTTTATTGATCAGAGCTATAGCAACTCATACCATGGATTACATGTGGCTGGTGTCATCGGTGGCACACAAAATAACGGACTCGGAGTCACAGGTGGATGCCCTAATTGCAGTATTGCGTCAGCCCAGTCCAATCTTACCGACAGTAGCATCGCCAATAGCCTATATGGGCTAATCAGCCGCGGGGTCTCAGTCATCAACCTGAGTTTTGGTAGTGATACTGGAAGTTGCTCGGTTTTACCGCTAACTTGTGCTGCGATCAATAATGCAAATCAGCGCGATGTGCTACTGGTTGGAGCAGCTGGCAATTTCAGAAAAACATCCCCCCAATATCCCGCGAGTGATCCATCCCTACTTTCCGTTGGCGGAGCCCAATCAGCAGGTGGGACAAATTGGAACCTCTGGATATATGATGCTGCAAATGGCACGAACTATGCTGGCTCCTCTGGTGTGATCGCACCAGCGCGTTCAGTGGTGTCTACGACCCCAAGCGGGGGGTCTTGGAATCCATATCCCCAATACATGTGCGCAGACACATCAGGTGTCGACGAGTCTGGGATTCCCGGCGACGGTTACGGTTCCTGCACTGGGACATCTATGTCAGCGCCGCACATTACGGCGCTTGCTGGTCTAGTACGATCCATTTACCCAAGACTGTCAAAGGACAGCATCAAAAGTATTATCAGGAATAGCGGAAACCGTGCAGGCTTTCCAGATAGCCAATACGGATATGGCATGCCAAATGCGCGTAGCACGGTTGATCTAACGATGAGCTACAACCCATATCGTCTCACACCATTGTTTGCTTTCTACAGTGCCCAGCGAGAAGACTACTTCTACACAACATCCCCACAAATGGGAGCCGCTGCACGCTCGGGTACCATTAGGCCTGCCCCGATAATCCAGTCTCCTCCATACGAAGTATTCCCGCAATACGAAACCCGTGGAATTACGATTAACGCTTACCTCAACTTTCCAGGTATGCCTGGGGGTTGGCAAGACTATATACCGCGTGCGCAGGTATGGATTTTTACTACGCAGGACAACCCAATCACTCCGTCGATTCCATTAGTCCCTCTGTATCGGTTAAGCTGGAAATGTGGCGATTCATACTCTCCGGCCTGTGCTGGCAACCCATATCACACCGATTTTGTATATACCGCAGACACAGCCGGTATTAGTGCATACCAGTCTGTCGGGTACAAACTGGATGGGATAGAGGGTTACATCTATCCAAAGACTGTTTCGCAACCCGCCGGCTCAGTGCGTCTTATGCGTAAATACAACCCCACGCGCGACGACCACGCCATTTTCCCAGAATCTGAGCTCGCGGCCATGGCGTCGCAAGGATATACCCAGAACTCCGGCAGTGACTGGTTGGGGTATGTCTATCCGAATCTGACTGGGGCCATGCCAATTTACTAGCCCCTGCGCCACCACGTCACAGCACAAGGAACTGTTATGTCGAGCACAATTGGAAAGATGATACTTTTCACATGTTGCATTGCCCTCACTGCTTGCGGTGGTGGTGATGATTCCTCACCCACTAATGGTGGCGGGGACAATGGCAGTACCGGGCCGGACATTCAAACGACGGTCCCAGAGCCCACCTATCCCGCTGGTTCCGGTGAGTCGACGTACTTTCAGTTCATCAACCAGGTTCGACAGCAGCTCGGGATGGGCTTGCTCGCCCAAAATCCACTCTTGGATACCGTGTCGAGAAACCATGCCCGATACCTTGACTCCTCCGGCACGTCTGATGAAATCGTCTCTGGTATCGAGGATCCCGCGAAGCCTAACTTTTCGGGAGCCGCTGCGCAGGATCGATGCGTCGCTGTAGGGTACTCAGGTCTGTGTCCGCAGACCAGCATGTGGTCGGAAGCCATTTATCAAGAGCATCCGTCGCCATACCTCGGACTGACGATCCTATCGCAAGGCGCGCGTCAGATTGGTCTGGCGATGCATACGACAGCCCTTTTCACAGGTACATTCAACGGTCCAGAGGTCCAACTTGGCTTCCCGGCCGGAACAACGCCCCAGAAGCAAGCGGCAGGTTACGTCATGTCGACACATCTCTGGGGGGCTTTCCATGTGCAGATCAACGAGGGGGAAACCCTGATTGTCGATGCCTTCCATATCTGGAATGCGCTCGGGCAGGAGGTTGTTGGCGATATTTTGACGAATGGCACAGATCCGCTACGGCGGGTTCCGCCGCATGCCGTAATGTTGGTCCCATCGTCAGGAAGCGTCCGGTGCGACGGCAGTACGTACTCGATATACCTTGCTGGAAAGAGAGATGGAGTGCCGTTCACGCACACCCGTAGTTTGACTCTAACACCTTATCTTCATTGCATGTAATTGATTAGATCACGGTTCTTCCTCAATTTCACTGTGATTTTTCCCACAATGCCTGAGAATTTGGTTTTTCAAACTGACTGCTGCCATCATGATCGCTTCGCAATGCGCAATCCAACCGTCGGCTCTTCGATATCCAGCGCCGATAGCGGACGGCTTGGCCTTGCGCTGGAATAACGCCGTTTGCCACTTGGCGCCGCGCCAAAGAATTGGGCGTATCCGCTTCAGGAGGCGATATCAAACTGCTGCCCAACAGAGGGTGATTCGCCTCATCGTCACGTCCAGCACGAGTGCGGCCCTTCAAATCCCCATAGACCGATAGGCTCTCCAGCCGCCATCGGAACATCCTGCGGTTTCCTCCCTCGAGGCTTGTCCGACGCCTGCCCGCCAGGCTCGTGCGTACGGGACCTGTGTGAGGGCAGGCATCGTACAACCCTTAACAGTTTGAGTCAGCCCCGATCGGTTAAAGGCCCCAAGTCGACAGAAGCTCGAAGCCCGCCACCTGTCAACTGACTTCAACGAACTCCAGCGTGTTCGCATCCGGGTCCCGGCAGAACAGCGCCGCCCGCCCCGACTGGCTGGCGGTGTAGCGCACCCCTGCCGCATCGAGCCGGCTTTTCAGCGCGGCTATATCCCTGACCGCCAGCGCGATGTGGCGGTCGCGGCCGCCGTGCTCGGGGCGGGTCGATCCCACATCGGGATTGGGTAACTGCATCAGGTGCAGCTGCTGGCCGTTGCCGAGTTCGTACCACTCGCCGGGGTAAGGCAGGTCGGGACGATTCGGGTACACCTGCAGCCCCAGCACCGCTTCGTAGAAGCCCCTGGCGCGATCGAGATCGGAAACCAACAGGCCGGCGTGGTGCAGTGCGCAAACATCAGGCATGGGGGTTCTCTTTCGCCTGGTCGTCTTCCATGTGACCGGAGAACAGGCTGGCGGCGACGATCATGATGGCGCCCACCCACTCCTGCAGCCCCATGCGTTCCATCGACAGGAAGTAGGCCGCGACTGCCGCCACCACCAGTTCGAACAGGAAGATGACGATGGCCTGGTTGGCCGGGACGCGGGCGAGGCCGTACTGCACCGCGTACGTCATGCTGCCAATGGCGAGACCCACGCCCAGCAGGAGCAGCCAGACGCCCCACCCCGCCTGTTCGATGAAATCAAGCTCGCCGGGATAGCGCCACAGCCCGATCAGGGTCAGCACCACCACCCCGGCCCAGATCGACACCGACTTGGCGCCTTCGGTGACGCCGCCGAGATGGCGGCTGATGACGTTGCTGAACGCGAACATCACCCCGGCCGACAGCGCCAGCCATTCGGCGCGGTTGGTCGGCAACGGCAGGTCGCCGCCGGGCTGCCACAGCATGACCATCGCACCACCCGCCGCCAGAACCATCACCGCCCAGCCGCCGCGGTTGAGCTTTTCATGCAGCAGGATTCGCGCGAACACCACTGTCCACAGCGGCGACAGAAAAAACAGCAGCAGCACGCGCACCACCTCGCCCTGCAGCATGGCCAGCACGTAGGCCAGATTGGTCCAGCCCGCCGCCAGTCCCAGCGCGGCCAGCCACATCCAGCGGCTGCGCGCCCGCTGCAGCTCGCGTCCGTGCAGCCAGCCGAGCGCGAGCAGCGGCACGGCATAGGTGAAGAGGCTCGATGCAATTCCGCCGACGCCGGCTTCGTTGAGCAAGCGGTAGGGGTACCACATCATTCCCCACAGGGTGGCGGCATAAATCAGACTGCCGATGGCAAGGGTGCGCTGCAGGGGAATCGGCGGCATGGGGCTTTATAATGTGTGGCTTTAGTTAAATTCCGTTGCGATGAATCCGCGTCTCGAACAACTCCACCCCTATCCGTTCCAGAAACTGCGCGAGCTGTTCGCGGGGGTGACGCCGAATCCGGATCTCGCGCCGGTCAACCTGTCGATCGGCGAACCGAAACACCCGACGCCGCAGTTCATCAAGGATGCGCTGGTCGCCGGCCTCGGCGGGCTTTCGAATTATCCCATCACTCAGGGCTCGGATGCGCTGCGCGAGTCGATTGCCGCGTGGGCCGGGCGCCGCTACGGGGTGAAGCTCGATCCAGCGACCGAGGTGCTGCCGGTGAACGGCTCGCGCGAAGCGCTGTTCGCTTTTGCCCAGGCCAGCGTCGATTCGAGCCGTCACGGCCGCCGCGTCGTTATTTCACCCAACCCGTTCTACCAGATCTACGAAGGCGCGGCGCTGCTGGCCGGCGCCCGCCCCTTCTTCCTCAACACCCTGCCGGAAAACGGCTTTGCCATGGACTGGTCGAAGGTGCCGCAAGACCTGTGGGGAGAAGTGAATTTGGTTTATACCTGCTCGCCCGGCAACCCCACCGGCAAGGTGATGTCGCTGGCCGACTGGAAGGAACTGTTCGACCTCTCCGACCAGCATGGCTTCGTGATCGCCGCCGACGAATGCTATTCGGAAATCTATTTCAACGAAGCTAGCCCGCCGCTGGGCGCGCTCACCGCCGCGCAGCAGCTCGGCCGTGGCCTCAACAACCTGATCGTGTTCAATTCGCTGTCCAAGCGTTCCAATGTGCCGGGTATGCGCTCCGGCATGGTGGCGGGCGATGCCGCGCTCATCAAGCAGTTTCTGCTGTACCGCACCTATCATGGCAGCGCGATGGGTCCGGTGGTGCAAACCGCCAGCATCGCGGCATGGAACGACGAGACGCACGTCATCGAAAACCGCCGCCAGTACGCCGAAAAATTCGCCGCGGTGATGCCGCTGTTGAAAGACGTGCTGTCTTTCGACGCCCCCGACGCCGCCTTCTATCTGTGGGCGCGGGTGCCGGGCGGCGACGATGCCGTGTTCGCGCGCGACCTGTATGAAACGCAGCATGTGACCGTGCTGCCCGGCAGCTTCCTCGCGCGCGACGCCGCCGGCGTCAATCCGGGCCGGGGCTTCGTCCGCATCGCCCTGGTCGACAGCCTGGATGCCTGTGTCGAGGCCGCCGGGCGCATCGTCCGCTTCGTGGGCGAGGCTGCATGAAACCCACCAATTACCGCCCCATTCGTTAAACATCCCCTACCCAACAAAAAGGAAACCCTCATGCAAGACCTGCAAAAAATCATCGAAGACGCTTTCGAGCGCCGTGCCGAGATCACTCCACGCAATGTCGAACCCCAGGTCAAGGACGCGGTCATGGCCGTGATCGATCTGCTCGACATGGGCGAACTGCGTGTGGCCGAGCGCAGCCAGGATCCAAACGATGGTGGCCAGAACTGGATCACTCACCAGTGGTTGAAAAAGGCCGTGCTGCTGTCGTTTCGCCTGGAAGACAATGCGTTCATCAAGGGCGGCTTCACCAACTACTACGACAAGGTGCCAAGCAAGTTCGCCGACTTCAACTCCAGGGATTTCCGCGAAGGCGGTTTCCGCGTAGTACCGCCGGCGGCCGTGCGCAAGGGTTCCTACATCGCCAGGAACGTCGTACTGATGCCAAGCTACGTCAACATCGGCGCCTACGTCGGCGAAGGCACCATGGTGGACACCTGGGCCACCGTCGGCTCCTGCGCGCAGATCGGCAGGAACGTGCACCTGTCCGGCGGCGTCGGCATCGGCGGCGTACTCGAGCCGGTGCAGGCCAACCCCACCATCATCGGCGACAACTGCTTCGTCGGTGCGCGTTCCGAAGTGGTCGAGGGCGTGATCGTCGAGGACAACAGCGTGATCTCGATGGGCGTCTACATCGGCCAGTCGACCAAAATCTACGACCGCGAGACCGGCGAAGTCACCTATGGCCGCATTCCCTCCGGCTCGGTGGTGGTGTCCGGCAACTTGCCGTCCAAGGATGGCAGCTATAGTCTGTATTGTGCGGTGATCGTGAAGAAGGTCGACGCGAAGACGCTGTCCAAGGTCGGCATCAACGAACTGCTACGCGGAATTTGATTCCGGCCTTGGGAAAACGCTGATTAATTCGATATGGCCGTCATTGCGCAGCGAAGCAATCCAGCGTATTGATCAAGCGGGCATTTCTGGTTTGCCGCGTTGCGCGCGGCATGACAAGGGAATGGACTTGTCCGGCCCGATCACATGATCTGCTTCAAGGAGTCGCCATGAAGAAATACCCGCTCATCTCCACCGCCCTGCTCGCCGCCAGCCTGGTCGCCTGCCAGGCCAACCCGGTGTCCGGCCGCCAGCAACTGGTGCTGGTGTCCGAGGAACAAACGCAGGCCTCGTCGGCCGAGGCTTACACGGAAACGCTTAGCGAGGCGCAGAAGAAAGGCAAGCTCAGCACCGACGCGGCGCTGAACAGCCGCGTCAAGCGCATCACCGACCGCCTGATCGTGCAGGCCGGCAACATGTATGCACCCAGCCGCGAGTGGAAATGGTCGGTCGCGGTGATCGACGAACCCACGCTCAACGCCTGGTGCATGCCCGGCGGCAAGATGGCGATCTATACCGGCATCGTCCACAAGCTGAAACTCACCGACGACGAAATCGCTCAGATCATGGGCCACGAAATCGCCCACGCCCTGCTGGGGCATGGACGCGAGCGCATGTCGCGCGCCATCGCCATGCAGGGCGGCATGCAGATCGGCTCCGTCCTCGCCGGTCGCGACCTCAGCGGCCTGGCGCCGGTGGCCGACCTCGCGCTGACCCTGCCCCACAGCCGCGCCAGCGAATCCGAAGCCGACCGCTACGGCATCGAACTCGCCGCCCGCGCCGGATTCGACCCGCGCGCCGCGGTGCGTCTGTGGGAAAAAATGGAGGCCGCCAGCGGCGACGGACCGCCGCAGTTCCTCAGCACCCACCCCGCCTCCGGCAATCGCATCCAGGCGCTCGGCGCGCTGGTGCCGCAAATGATGCCGATTTACGAGAAAGCACGTTGATGAACATGGACCTCACTCCCGCCACAGACGAAAAAATTGCAGGCCTCAAAACCCTGACCATGGTGATTTATGCGCTGTACGCCGTCTCGCTGTTTATCGGCGTCACCGCCATCGTCGCCATCGTGCTGAACTACATCAAGCGCGAGGACGCCCAGGGCACCTGGCTGGAAAGCCACTTCAGCTGGCAGATCAGGACCTTCTGGTGGGGCCTGCTGTGGCTGGTCGTCGGCGCAATCACCTGGATCATCCTGATCGGCTGGCTCGTCTGGGGCGTGGCCAGCATCTGGTTCATCTACCGTATCGCCAAGGGCTGGCTCAACCTCAATGACAACAAGCCGATGCCGCTTCAATAGCGGCGCGACATCCCGTTGCTGCCGGTTCGGATGATCCCGGCACGACGGATTGCGGGTGCGGGCCGCCTGTTCGCCTGCATCCTTGCAGGCCTCAGCCTTCCGGCCCTGGCAGGCGGCCTGCCGCCGCTTGCTCACAGCGTGACGGGCGGCTACACCGAATACACCATTCAGTCCGGAGACTTCCTGATCGCCATCGGCGCCCGCTTTGGCGTGGCCGCCACGCTCCTGGCCCTGCAGAACGCCATTCCCTACGATGCCATCATCTACCCCGGTCAGCGCCTCTATATCCACAACCCCCACATCGTCCCGGCGGCGCTCGACGACGGCATTCTCATCAACCTCCCGCAGCGCATGCTGTTCCACTTCAGCCAGGGCAAGCTGCGCGCGGTCTATCCGGTCGGCCTGGGCAAGCCCAGCTGGCCCACGCCGCAAGGCGAGTTCAGGATCGTCTCGCGGGTGAAGAACAAGCCCTGGCTGGTGCCGAAATCCATCCAGGAAGAAATGCGTCGCGAAGGGAAAGTCGTGCTGGAGGAAGTGCCGCCCGGTCCCGACAATCCCCTGGGCGCCCACTGGCTCGGGCTGAGCATATGGGGCTATGGCATCCATGGCACCATCGCCCCCGCGAGCATCTACCAATTCCGCAGTCATGGCTGCATTCGCCTGCATCCAGACGATGTGGCCGAACTATTCGACCAGGTGAAGGTCGGTACTCAGGGCTGCCTCGTTTACCAGCCCGTCCTCCTGGCGGTGGTCGAAGACGGCCGCATCTTGCTCGAAGTCCATCGGGACATCTACAACAAGGGCATCGACCCGGCGCAGATCGTGCGCGACATGGCCGAAGCCAATGGCTTGTACCATGCTGTCGACTGGATCGCGGTGGACGCGGTCATTGCGGCGCAGGACGGCCTTGCCCGCGAAGTGGGCCGCCTCGCGCCTTATGAATTGAAGGGAAATCCATGAAACACATGATCAGCCGACGCAAATTCCTCAAACTGGGCATGCTGGCTGCCGCTCTGCCGGGCGCCGCATTCGCCGGCCAGGGACTGTCCGAATCCGAGCGCCGGCTCGGCTTCCTCAACCTGCACACCGGGGAAAAGGCCGACCTGCCCTACTGGATCCAGGGCGATTACGTGCCGGAATCGCTGGTGGAAATCAACCGCGTCCTGCGCGACCACCGCACCGGCGAGGTCGCCGTCATCGATACGCAGTTGCTGGACCTGCTGCATCGCGTCAATGGCGCACTCGGCGCTTCCCGGCCATTCCAGGTCATTTCCGGCTACCGTTCGCCGGCCACTAACCGGATGCTGGCCGGAAACAGTTCAGGCGTCGCCAAGCGCAGCCTGCATATGGAGGGCAAGGCCATCGACATCCGCCTGCCCGGCGTCCCGCTGGCCGACCTGCGCCGGACCGGACTCATGCTGAAAGGCGGCGGCGTGGGCTATTACCCGGGCTCCGACTTCGTGCACCTGGACGTCGGGCGCGTGCGGACCTGGGGCGGCTAGCAGCGCCGGCTCAACCTCTCCCCGTAAAGCCCGGTTCGCGGCCTGCCTTTTGAAGCAGGCCGTCCCCCGACGCACCTTTCCGCTTTTCGCGATTCCCGCCGTACGGAACAGCCGCCAGCGAAGCGACTATATTTAAACTGGTGGTGTCCGGTTACCGCGTGGATACCGCGGCGCAGGGGCACAAGGGCGCTCCGCATGCGGGCCCGGCCCGTTCGCCCCATGCCCCTCATCTTTCAACGATAGAGGACGAAAACATGGCTAGACAGGCAGGCAAACCCGCCAACCCGAAAGGCGCTTCGGAAACAACCTTTTGGCAAGGCGCCTTCGACCTCGATCAGCGCGAGGCGATGATTCGCGATGCCGCCTACTACCATTACGCAAAGCGCGGCCACGCCCCCGTGCATGGCTTTGACGACTGGCTTGCGGCCGAAGCCGAAATCGAGCGTCGGATGGCCGAGTCTCCCGAATTCCCGCCGGACGCCCCTTGCTCGGCGCCAGGTCGGAACGCTGCATTTCCTGCCATGAGCCAAAAGAGATCAGGCGTCTGACAACAGCAGGCCTGCCCGTCGTGAAGCCGCTTACCTCCGTGCCTTTCCATCAGAAGCTGACCAGCCAGGACTGCGTGGTCTGCCATAGCGATCACTCAGGGGTGAGGCGCTACCGGCAACATGGACTGTTCAAGCACGCCCTGCTGCAGAAGGCGACGCTTGATCAGTGCCAATCCTGTCACAAAGCGCCAGTCGATCCGCTGCATGAACGAATCAGCGGAACCTGCAGCCAGTGCCACAGCCAGGAAAAGTGGACGCCGGCGACCTTCGATCACGACAAGTATTTCGCGCTCGACCGCGACCACACGACCCGCTGCGTGACCTGTCATGTGCGCAACGACTATCGGCGCTATACCTGTTACGGCTGCCACGAGCATACGCCAGGCGACATCCGCCGCGAGCACATCGAGGAAGGCATTCGCGATTTCAAGAATTGCGTCGAGTGCCACCGCAACGCAAACGAGGATGACATTCGCGGTGAATTTGGTGAAGGGGGCGATGGCGGTGACGACGATTGAGCGTGTTGGCCTTGATTCATTCCGCCATGCGGGCGGCGAGGGCGGATTCTGATTGCCGGGTGACGCCCGCCTCAACCATTAGCCGGGAAACGTACCCTGGCCCCGAGGCCACTGCCTTCCAGGCCCTCGCCGAAGACCAGTTCGGCGCCATGCAGTTCCGCGATGCGTCGCGCGATGGACAAGCCGAGGCCGACACCTTCGACAGCTTGGTTGCCGAAGCGATGAAAGCGCTGGCCGAGCATATCCCGCTCCTCCACCGCCACGCCGGGGCCATTGTCCGCCACCGTCAATACCACGTATCCGCCCTCCCGGGCCAGGCCCACCCGCACCCTGCCAGCGTCGGGCACGTAGCGAATGGCGTTGTCGATCAGGTTGCGCAGCAATACCCGCAGCAGTTCGGCATTGCCGGTCAGCACGCAGTTCGGTTCAGTGTCGGTCTTCACCTGGATGCCCCTGGACTCGGCCTGGGGCGCCAGCCCGGCAACCACGTCATGAAGCAGGTCATCGAGGTTCACGTTCGCATCCGGCTTGTCGGCGGTCTCCGCCCCCAGCCTGGCCAGGGCCAGCAACTGCGCCACCAGATGCGTCATTCGGCTGGTTCCGCCCAGGGCCTTGGCGATGGCCGCCTGCCGTTCTTCCGGGTCCGGCGTGCGCTCGGCCACCTGCAGCTGGGCGCGCAGGGCCGCGATCGGCGTGCGCAGTTCGTGGGCCGCATCGCTGGTGAAACGGCGCTCCTTGTCCATGGCCATGCGAATGCGTCCGAAAAGCTGGTTCATGGCGCGGACGGGCGGTCGGAGTTCCCTCGGCAGCCCGGCTTCCGGCAGTTCGTCGAGGCGTTGCGGGTCGCGCCCGGAAAGGTCGGCTGCCAGGACATGCAAGGGTTTGAGCCCCCGGCGGATGGCCAGCAGCAGCAACACGGCCAGGATCGGCACCGCCAGCAGGTAAGGCGACATGTTGCTCAGCGCGATCTGGCTTGCCAGTTCCTGATGGATATGCAGATCGTTGGCTGCCAGGACGACGTAGCCGTTGTCGCCCCTGGCAACGAAGAAGCGCCATGCATGCCCCGTCAGGGTGACTTCCGAATAGCCGGACGGTTTCACGCCCTGCGGCCAATGGTGCGGCGCCTCCGGGGAACGGAGCATCAGGCGGGGGGCGCCCCTCATGTCCCATATCTGGAACATCAGCTTGCTCTGGTAGGGGTGGGCCTTGATGTCCGGCAGCCGCACCTCGTCATCCCGCCCCTCGTGGGCCAGGGAGAGCATGATCTGGGCGTACTGGACCAGCTGGGCATCGAGCAATTCATCGGCCTCGTGCAGCGCCCGCCGATAGCCGGTCCATCCGCTCACCAGTTCGACGGCCAGCAGCGCCCCCAGCACCAGCAGGATCAGGCGCGACTGGATGGAAGATGGCCGGGTTGTCATCGCTTCATTCCATCAGGTAGCCGACACCCCGAACGGTGCGGATCAGGTCCGCCCCGAGCTTGCGGCGCAGATGGTGGATGTGGACCTCGACCACATTGGATTCCGCCCCCTCCCCCCAGCCATAGAGCGCGGATTCCAGCTGGGTGCGAGAGATCACCTTGCCCACGTTGCGCATCAGCATTTCCAGGATGACAAACTCCCTGGCCGAGACCTCCACCGTCTGGCCGTGCACGCGAACGCGCCGGGCCGCGGGATCCAGTTCCACATCCCTGAACTTCAGCAGCGGCGCGCGCGTGCCCGAGCCCCTGCGGGTCAGGGCCCGCAGGCGGGCAGCCAGTTCATCCAGATCCACGGGCTTGATCAGGTAGTCGTCGGCGCCGCTATCCAGCCCGCCCACCTTGTCCCAGGTGGTATCCCGCGCGGTTAGGATCAGGACGGGGATGGCATTGCCTTCCGCCCGCAGAAGGCGCAATACAGCCATGCCGTCCAGGCGCGGCAAGCCGAGGTCGAGCACCAGCGCGGCATAGTCCTCCGTCGCCAGCACCACACGGGCGGATTCGCCGTCCCGCAACCAGTCGACGTTGTAGCCGCAATGGCGAAGACCGGCGGCGAGCCCGTCACCGAGAAGTTCATCGTCTTCCACCAACAGGATGCGCATGGCTTTCTTCAGGAAATCGATCGAATCTGGATTATCCACGCCCGGCTTAAGCCTTGCTTAAGATCATGCTGAAGAATGGGCAGACTGCCGATAACTGGAACCTTTTCTCTCTGACTTCGTTTAACGAGGGTGCGGCAATTTGTCACAATTAATTTGCCAAAATTAAGCGTAAATTAAGGCCCGTATGGAGTTGCTATCTCAACAAATGTTCGCGGCAATCAATGTTGCCGGACCTTGCCTCGACAAACCGGCCGACAATCGTTGCAAGACCTGCATCCTGGACAGTTCCGATTATTTCAGCACCCTGAGTCTGGAAGTGAAGCGCGCCCTGCAGGAATTTCTGCAGTTCAAGTCCTTCGATCGCCGCGCCCTGCTTTATCGGGAAGGGCATTCCGGCGAAAATCTGTTCATCCTGATGTCGGGCGAAGTCAAGATCTACAAGTCCCTGTCCAACGGGCGCCAGCAGATTCACAAGCTGGCCGTCATCCCCGGCGATCTGATCGCCTGCGAGGATATCTACCTCGACAAGTACAGCAGCTCAGCCGAGGCCATCAGCCCGGTCACCATCTGCTACCTGCCGAAAGCGCATTTGCAGAGTGTCATCAGCCGTCACCGGGAGATTCCGGACGCCCTGATGCGCTCCATGGCGCGCAACCTTAATTCCTATATCCGCAACATCGCAAACCTGGGCCAGAAAAATGCGCTGGAGCGGGTTGCGTCCTACCTGCTGTTCCTGCACGAAACCCACCATGAACGCAATCTGCACAGCGAGGAGCTGCGCGAATCCCTGACCCGCACCGAACTGGCCGACATGATCGGCGTAACCCAGCGCACCCTGATACGCGGCCTGAAGAAACTTGAAAGCGACAAGGTCATCGCCCTGGTCAAGGATGGCTTCCGCATCCTCGATCAGAAGGCCCTGGAATATCTGAGCGCGGGCGGCTGAGCCCCGGCTTCAGGCGCAACCCATTGCGGACCCGGTCCGCACCTCTCCCAAACGGGGCGGACGCCCCACCCCCTTCTTCGTGTCTTGGCGCCTGCGGAATCGTATTCCGCGATCACGTCGCCGCCACATTCTGAAAATTTTTTCAGGTTTTTAAAAACCTAGAAAAAGCACCTCCGCTGACATTTGTCATCGTCATCCCCCTGTAATATTTTTAGTATTAAAAATCCTTAAGGGGACTTAAGAGAAGTTTAAGAAAAAACCACGCCGCCGACCAGCCTTTTGACGGAGAAGCGCTTGCCGGCGGTTTCATCGCAACGATTTGAGGAACAGGTCCACATGGCGACTCACAAACACGATCGGCACCCTGTAAAGGTGTTCACTCAGACCGAGCTGAAGGAGCTCAAGCAGGAGCCGCAACTCTGTAACCACGAACGGCGTACATTCCTCAAGTGGGGCGCGCTGCTGACCTCGCAAGCCATTGTCGGCGGAGGCGTGCTGAACCTGCTGACCGGCGAGGAGGCGATGGCCGACGATACCTTCGTCAATGTGGTCAGTTGGGTGAAGTCGGTGTGCGGCTACTGCTCGGTGGGTTGCGGCCTCGAAATCGGCATCAATGCCGCCGGTACGGCGGTGGCGGTGCGCGGCAATGCGGCGCACCCGACCAATGCCGGGCGGGTCTGCGTCAAGGGCCTGTACGAACACAAAATCCTGGCCGACCAGGACCTGCGGGTGGGCAGCCGCGCCAAGTATCCGATGAGCCGCGACGCCAGCGGCAACTGGCAGAACATCACCTGGGACGAAGCCACCACGCTGCTCGCCCAGAAGATCATCGAGGCGAGCAACACGGCCGGTCCCGATTCGGTGGGCATCTACAACACCGGCCAATGGACCATCGAGGAATACTATTCCATGGGCAAGCTGGGCAAGGGCGCCATCAAGACCAGCACCATGGACTCCAACACCCGCCTGTGCATGGCGGCGGCGGTGTACGGTTACATGAGCACCTTTGGCTCCGACGGCCCGCCCGGGTGCTACGACGACATCGAGAACACCGACTGCTTTTTCCTGATCGGCACCAACCCGGCCGAAATGCACCCGCAGGTATGGCGGCGCATCATCCAGGCGCGCCGTTCGGCGCGTGCGCCCAAGATGATCGTGGTCGACCCGCGCCGCACCGCCACCGCGCGCAGCGCCGATCTTCACCTGCAGCTCAGGCCCGGCACCAACGTGGCGCTGATGAACGGCATCCTGCAGCAACTCATCGCCAACAACTGGATCGACAGCGCCTACATCAATGCGCACACCCGCAATTTCTCTGCACTGGCGGCCAAGGTCGCGGCCTACACGCCGACCTACGTTGCCGGCATCACCGGGCTGGCGGCCGTCGACATCCAGACCGCGGCGCAGTGGATCGGCCAGTCGCCCGAAGTGTGGTCGATGTTCATCCAGGGCGTATACCAGTCGATGGGCGGCACCGACACGGTGCGACTGATCTGCGCCATGCACCTGATCACCGGCACGATCGGCCGCCCGGGCTCGGCGCCCTTCTCCATCACCGGCCAGGCCACCGCCATGAGCAACCGCGAGGCCGGCGGCTCCTCGGCGCTGGCCGGCTACCGCAATTACTACAACCCCACCCACATCGCCGAACTGGAACAGCTGTGGAACGTGACGCCCGGAACCATCCCGCCGCACGGCACCACGGTCGTCACCTCCGACATCGACCTGCAGCCGACCATTCCCAGCATGGTCGACATGATGCGCAAGGGCACGCTCAAGGTGTACTGGGTGGCCTGCACCAATCCTTCGGTCACCCTGCCCGACCTGGACAAGTATCACGACTACCTCAGCTTCAGTAACCCGGCGCGCCCCTTCGTGGTGGTGCAGGACATCTTCGACCCGATGGAATCCATGCACTTCGCCGACCTGTTCCTGCCGGCGGCGCAATGGGGCGAGAAGACCGGCACCTACACCTGCTCCGAGCGTCGCGTCAACCTCGGCCGGCAGGCAGTGCAGCCGGTCGGCTTCGATCTGCGACCGAACTACGGCGCCTATTCCGACCTCGAGATCATCAAGATGGTTTCCGACAAGCTGGCGGCATTCGACTTCCGCTTCCGCGATCAGGCCGGCGGTTCGCTGGTGAAAAGCGCCGACCCCGAAACGGTGTTCAACGAATGGAAGCAGGTGTCGACAGGCAAGATCTGCGACATGAGCGGCATGACCTACGCCAACATCGCCGCCAACAGCGGCATTGCCTGGCCGTCGACGCCCGCCAACGTGCTGGGCGGCAAGCGCCTGTACGCAGATGGCCTGTTCAACACCAACTGGGGCCGCGCGCAGTACGGCAAGACCCCGACCGCCGCGTGGATCGATCCGGACGGCCTGAGCCGCGCCTACCTGTGGGCGGTGGACTACGTGGCGCCGCCCGAGGTACCGAATTCAACCTACCCCTTCTGGCTCAACACCGGCCGGGTCATCGAGCATTTCCACTCGCGCACCAAAACCAAGCGCGTGGCGCAGTTGCACGAGATGGCGCCGGAGAACTACGTCGAGATCAGCACCGCCGACGCCAGCGCGCTGGGCGTAGTCACCGGCAACCTGGTCAAGGTAACCTCGCGCCGCGGCGAAATCGTGGTCAAGGCAAAGGTCACCGACACGGTGAAGGCGGGGGCGGTGTTCATCCCCATGCACTTCGGCGACCTCGACCCGATCGACGTGGCGGAGAACAACGGCCGCAAGGTGTCGGTCAACCGGCTGACCATGAACTACGTCGACAAGGATTGTGGCCAGCCCATCTACAAGCATTGCGCCGTCAAGCTGTCCAAGGCATAAATAAGGAATCCAACATCATGATGCTATCCAGAACATTCGCGTCGATTTCCAAGGTCTTTCTCGCCGGCCTGCTGCTGGCCAGCGCTTCGGCGTGGTCCGCCCAAAGGGGCGGCGGAGGCACGACCAGCGGCGTCTTGCCTGGCGAGGACACCAGCTATGCCATCGAGAAGGAGTACTCCTGCCTCACCGGCGGCTGCCACGAAACCAACACCCAGCTGCTGACCGAGCACGCTGGCTCGCTGATGACCCACGCCATGGTCAAGTGCAACGCCTGCCATGGCACCCATACCGCCTCGCAGCTGGGGCTGCCGAAACCCAATCTCACCGGCTACTATCCCGGCATCGGCGCAATCGGCTACGTGGTGGGCAAGGACCGCTGCCTCACCTGCCACAGCGCCCAGCTCCTTAGCGCAGCGGGGCATCGGAGCAACCCGAGCGAGTGCATCAGCTGCCATACGCCGCACATGTTCCTCAAGTAGCAGCCTCAGCATATTTCCCGGCAAGACCGGGAAATATGCTCCGCAAGCAGGACAGCAGCGGAGGCTCTCTGCGCTGCGCCTGCTTTTTTGTTAGCATCGACGTCACATGCGTGCTTCCACCGATTTTTGCCGTCATCAAGCCCGTTTTGCAGGGGCCGGACTGTGAATGACCTGCCGCCAGTCGCGGCAATCCAGCTCCTGGTCGGGCGGGCGCAGCCCTTTGGGCCCAACGGCGAACCCAGCGCCATCGACAAGCATCCTGTCGTGTACCCCTTGAGGCTCACCGCAAACGGCTTCGAGGGCGACGAGCAGGGCGACCCCCGCCATCACGGCGGCCCGGACAAGGCCGTGCACCACTATCCGGGGGAACACTACGCCGCATGGCGCCTCGAACTGCCGGAACTGCTGGCGGAACGATTCGGGGTCGGGGCCTTCGGCGAAAATCTCGGCACCGACTGGTCGCGCCGTCTGAACACGCCCGCAAAACAGGCACGGCGTCAATAAATGACGCAACCTTTTCTGACAGGTCGAGCTTCCAGACGCTAACGCCCGCTCGGGCCCGTTGCCGCAGCAGCACCGGCACCCTTACCTACCAGATCGGCACCCGCCATGCCGGCACCACGCTGCGCCTGGCGGTTCAATGCCCCTGCATAGCCGTCGTCGTATTACTTGTTGCCTTGATTGTTGCCTTTGTGCTGCCTGGTGATGGCCATGGTCTTGTCGTTGCCGGTGCCGGAATGCTGCACGTTGACATACAGGGTGTGCGGATCCTTGCCGAAGTAGATGCCGGAGCCTTCGGCCGGCTTGTCCTTGAGCGAAGCGAACAGATGCACGCCATCCTTGTAGCCGTCGCCGTTGGCATCTTTGGAGCGCAGATCGTACACCCAGATGTCGCTGTAGTCGTTGTCTTCCACCATCCACAGCTTGCCGTCAGGGCCGCTGGCCAGGTTGTCGACCTTGGCGAAACCGGTCGTGGCGGTCGCATGGTTCTCGTACGGCGTGTTCTTGCCGGACGCCACGACATACCTGGCAGAAGTCTTCTCGCCCAGTTCGACGGCCAGCACAGCGCCGACGTTGAAGCCGGCGGCATTCTTGCCGCGGGTGTTGGCGGGGTTGTCGACGTCCTCGCAGGTCAGTGCCACATACAGGGTGCTATCGATGCGCTCGAGGTCTTCGGGACGGCAGTACTCGGTGGCGCCAACCGCGGTCGCAGCGGCATGTGCCTTGATCTGGACCTGGGTCATGTCGAGAGCAATCCATTCGGCAGCGCCGGTCTTGCCGCCGTCCATCACCTTCAGGGCATACAACCGGCCGCCGGAAAGATCGCCGTAGGTGGTCGGCACGAATTTATAGATCGAACCTTTGCGGTCTTCGTCGATGACATAGACGTTGCCTTTGGCGTCGATTTCGAGGCCTTCGTGGGCCAGCGCGCCGAGCATTGGACGCACGGTCACGCTCGCGGCGGACATGGGGTCATGCTTGTCCAGTTTGAGCTCATACACCAGGCCAGCCCGGGCTTGGGGCGCATCGGGGTCGGGACGCGCAGCGGTGCCGACTTCTTCGGCGAACAGCACGGTCCGCCACGGGGTCCAGACGATGCCGTCCAGCGCTTCCCAGTCGGCACGGCCGACGACTTCCCTGGCGACCCCTGTCTTCAGATCGACCACCGACACAACACCGCCGCTGCTGTCGTCATTGCGTAGCGAGTTGCCGTCGATGCCGATGGCGCCGCCGCGCACTTCGTGGGTGCGGTACAGGTAGCGGCCGGCGTGCTGGCCGGTTTCGTTGACGGTCAGCATGTCGTACCAGTCGTTGGCGACGTAGATGTCGAGGCGGGTCTCGTCGGAAACGATGGACTGAACATAGCCCTCGGGAATCACCCAGGGGGTGGCGGCAATTCCGGGATCGGCGTCCATGCCGTAGGCGGAAGCGGCGATGGGGTTGAACGACATGGAGCCATTCACGACGGTGGCGGCGGCGTGGACATTGACGGCGAAGGCGGCGGCCAGGGTGAGGGCAAGCGCGGAAATCTTCATTGAATATCTCCTGAAACAGCAATGATAAATGGGGCTGCGGCACGGCCATGCCGCGCCCCGCATTGTTCTGGGAGTGTGTTACTTGCGGATGATCGTTTTGTGAGATGTAGCGTTGCCGTCATCTCCGGAACCCGCTGCCGCAGGCAAGGCTTGCGAGATGAAGCAAAGTTCGTCCGCAATGATATCGGCCAGTTTCTGCGTTGAGGCCCGAACCTCGGCACAGGGACTCTCACCCGGTATTGCACCGCCGATCTCGATGCCATAAAGATCCAGCCGGAGCGGCAAACTGCCGAGTTCGCGCGCCAGCGTCAAGGCATTGAGCACGCCGAATCCATGACCGGAGAGCCCCTGGCAGTAAGCCGGCCAGTCGTTCACCCCATACCGCTGGATCCACCCGGGCTGGCCGCCGCTTTGCATGGCGTCGACCAGAATGACCCAGCTGGCGTTGTCCAGGAGCGCAATCAGGCCGGCACCGGGCCGATCCAGCTTTTCGATGACAAGTTCGTCGCCGGCCTTCATGCCGCCGGCCAGCAAGGCGTCGACGGTGAGCCAGCCGGCCTGGTCGTCGCCCGACGGCGAGCCGATGCCGAAGATGCGTACCTGGTTCATCCGCGCTCGACCTTCATCCGCAAAAAATGGGTGGCGCAGGAAATGCAGGGGTCGTAGTTACGGATGACTTTTTCGCAATGCAGGCGCAGCGCGCCGTCCGCATGGTCGAGTCCGAAGTTGAGCAGCGACAGCCGCAAATCCTGCTCGATGCGCGCCTGGTTCTGACTAGTTGGCGGTACGATGCGCGCGTTGACCGCACGGCCTTCGTCGTCCATTTCGTAGCGATGCCACAAAAGGCCGCGCGGTGCTTCGGTGCAGCCGATGGCAATGCCGGCGCGCGGGCTGACCGGCACCGCGGGCGAATCCGGCACGCGGTAGGCGTCGAGCAGGCGCAGCGCTTCGTGCAGGGCGAGCAGGATTTCCAGCGCGCGTGCGACCAGGCTGTGAAACAGGTTGCGGCTGGGCAGCACCAGACCGGTCTCGTCCAGCAGCGCTTTGACCCGTTCGGGCAGGCGTTCATGATTGAGATTGAGACGCGCCAGCGGCCCAACCAGATAGGGCTGGCCGCGATAGCTGCCGAACAGCGCGGTGGAATGCGCCTGCTGCTGCTCGGTGAAGTGTTCGTCGAAAACTTCCGGTTCGATGAGCAGGCCGTCGCTGGTGGCAATCGTACCGGCCTCGATGGCGTAGTCGTGCGCGTGCCGCATTGCGACCGAGACAAAGGCCTGGTCGTCCTGCGGCACCGCAATGCCGGCCGCCCAGCGGATCAGCGCTTCGGCCTCGGGCAAGGCGGCGCGCAGTTTCTCCCGGATTTCCTCAACGCGGGACAGCGCGGGCGCGCCATGGAATCCCCCCACCCGGATGCCCACCGGGTGCACCGAGCGGGCGCCGAACAGCTCCATCAGCTCGTTGCCGAGTGCCTGGATGCGCAGGCCGCGACGCACTTCCTCCGGCGCGATTTTCGCCAGTTCGATGGCGTTGTCGCAGCCGAAAAAGTCCGGCGCGGCCAGCAGATGGATGTGCAGGCTGTGGCTCTGGATCCACTCGCCACAGTAGAACACCCGGCGCATGTCGCGCGCCCACGGATCGAGTTCGACGCCAAACAGCTTTTCCAGCGCCTGCGCCGCGGTCACCTGGTAGGCCACAGGACAGATGCCGCAGATGCGCGCCACCATGTCGGGGATTTCCGTGTAGTGGCGGCCCTCCAGAAATTTCTCGAAGAAGCGCGGCGGCTCGAAGATGCGCAGGCGCAATTCGGTGATGTCGCCGTCTTCGATGCGCAGATCGAGGGCGCCCTCGCCTTCCACCCGCGCGAGTACCGGGACATGGATCGAAACCGTTCGTTTCTGTTCACCCATCGCCGCGCATCCTGATCTTGTCGGCGGCCGCCAGAAACACCGGCGCCTGGCTGTTGATCGACTGGAAGCGCTGCACGATGGCCTGCGGCGTCAGCCCCTGGCTGGCGAACTGCGTCGCCAGCGCGTCGGTGTTGGCGTTTTCCGCCGGGCCGTAGCAGCCGTAGCAGTCGCGGCCGAGGCCGGGGCACAGCGCTCCGCAGCCGGCCCGCGTCACCGGCCCCATGCAGGCGATGCCGCGGCTCACCAACACGCAGGGATAACCGTTGCGCTTGCATTCGGTGCACACCTTGTCGGCATTGTCGCGCGGCGCCACCCCGAGCAGCAGGGAATTTACCACCGCCAGCATCTGCGCGCCGCTGACCGGACAGCCCCATAGCTCGAAGTCCACTTTCACGTGGCTGGCAATCGGCATGGAGCATTCCAGGCTGGCGATCGCCTCGGGATGGCTGTATATCTGCGCCACCCATTGCACGCCGTCGGCGTCGTTGCGCAAGGCCTGAATGCCGCCGGCGGTGGCGCAGGCGCCGATGGCGACCAGCTGGCGGCTGTGGGCGCGGATGTGGCGGATGCGCTCGACGTCTTCAGGCGTCGATACGCTGCCTTCGACGAAGGCGACATCCACGTCGGCATCCGAATCGAGCGGCCCGGCTTCGGCGAAGTGCACCAGATCGATGCGTCCGGCCAGCGTCAGCAGATCCTCGCCGAGGTTGAGCAAGGCCAGCTGGCAGCCGTCGCAGGAGCTGAACTTGTGAACAGCCACGCGCAGTTTGAGCGGATTTTTCATCGATGCATTCATCCTGGATAGCCATAAGCAATGAAGAAGATGCGCCGCGCCATGGGGGTGACCCATCGGGGCTGAAGCCCCTCCCACAGGTGACGGCGGCCACACGATCCTGTAGAAGCGGAGTTGTCCGCGATCAGAGCAGGCCATCGGAGCTGACAATGCAGGCACCGGCGCGCACGGCGCACGCTTCGTTCCACAAACCGGCCAAATGGATAATCCGAATTCATCAGAAGCCCCGGTGCGTCAGCAAGACCTTGGCCTCGCCCCAGTTGAACACCGGGCCGTCGCGGCAGACGAAGGCGCCGCCGAACTGGCAATGACCGCAGCGCCCCACTGCGCACTGCATGTTGCGCTCCATGCTCAGGTACAGGCTCGATTCAGGCAGGCCGCGTGCCAACAGGTGTTCGGCGGTGACGCGCATCATGCCTTCCGGGCCGCACATCATCGCCACTGCGCAAGCCTTGTTGAAGCGGGCGAGATCGAACAGTTCCGTCACGCGTCCGACATGCCAGGGCCATAGCGCGCCGCCCTCGTCGGCCGCCACCAGCACCTGGGTGTCCGGCAGCTTCGACCAGCGGCTGTAGTGCTCGCGCCAGATCAGGTCGTCGGCGTGCTTCACCCCCTGGATGATGACCAGCTTGCCGAAGCGCTCGCGCCGCCGCAACACGTAATGGATCACCGACACCGCCGGCGCGCAGCCGAGCCCGCCGGTTACCAGCATGACGTCGCGCCCGCCCATTTCCTGCAGCGGCCAGCCGCGCCCGAACGGCCCGCGCAGCCCCACCCTGTCGCCCGGTTGCAGCGCCGCCAGCCCTCGCGTAACGCGCCCCACCGCGCGGATGGTGTGACCGATCCCATTGCGCTCCTCCGGGTCGGACATGATGGAAATCGGCACCTCGCCGACGCCGTAGAGATACAGCATATTGAACTGGCCCGGCGCGAAGCGGTACGCCGCCTGCGCCGCCGCATCGTCGAGGCGCAGCTTGAGGGTAAAGATGGTCGACGACTCCTGGCTGCGCGCCACCACGCTGGCCGCGTGCGGAGGTCCGGAATCCATGGCGGGCGGCGCGTTCATCGCTGGACCCCGGCAGTGAGCGCGGCGACTTCTTCGGTCAGGTCGATTCCCGCCGGACACCAGGCGATGCAGCGGCCGCAGCCGACGCAGCCGCTGCGGCCGAACTGGTCGTGCCAGGTGGCAAGCTTGTGGGTGAGCCACTGACGGTAGCGGCTGCGGATGTCGGACCGTACGTTGAAGCCGTGCAGGTAGCCGTGGCTCTCGCCGAAGCACGAATCCCACACCCGCTCGTGGCGGCTGCTCTGCCCGTCGAGTGCGGGGGCGTCGGCCTCGGCATGGCAGAAACAGGTGGGGCACACCGCGGTGCAGTTGCCGCAGGCGAGGCAGCGCACCGCCACCTCGTCCCAGCGCGGGTGTTTCAGCCGGCTCATCAGGGCCTCACGCAGATTGCGCCCGGGCAGAGTGCGTGTCTGGGTGGCTGCGGCGGCCTGCCCCTGCTGGCGGGCGGCGTCGAGCTGCTGCGGCGTGGCCGGCAACAGGTTCAAGGCGTCCAGCACGGCATTTCCCTTCGCGCTCCCCGCCACCGCGACGAAGCCTTCCGCCAGTTCCGCCAGTGCCAGGTCGTAGCCCGCGGTCGGGGTCGGGCCGTCGCCGGTCGATGCGCAAAAGCAGGTTGCCCCAGGTTCCGCGCATTGCACGGCAACCAGAAACAGCTGTTCGCGCCGCTTGGCGTAGTGTGCATCGCGCCGGCCTTCGGACATGAAATGCGCGTCCTGCAGGGCCAGCGCCGCCAGGTCGCAGGCGCGTACGCCGACGATGGCCTGGGCCGGTGCGGCCGGCTCCACTGCGGCGAACTGCAGGGCGCCCGCATCGTCCCGTTCCACGCGCCACAGCGATTCCTTCGGCGCAAACGCCTGCGGCTTGATGGCCTGCGGCCCGTTGGCCCAAGCGAAATAACGATTAAGCGGATCGCGCGTCAGCCGGTAGCGGCCTGCTGCCTGCTCGGCCTGCAAGCCGCGCGGCAGGCCGTCCGGCGCATCCAGTTCGCGCATGACGATGGCGCCGTTTTCCACCGCCGGCCCCAGGCATTGATAGCCCAGCTGCATGAGCTGGGCTATCAATGCCTGCAATTGGGCGAGCGGCAGAAATCGGGCGTGATCGGGCTGAGAAAACATGGTAATGGAGATGCCGTGGTTCTTTACCAGTGTATGCATAAAGCCACGCTTGCAACAGGCTTGTGCAATTGCCAGCCCACCCAATGCCGGACAGCTGAAAAGGCCATCCCGGACCATTCGCTATAATCGGTCTTTTCAAGCAGCAAAAAAGGAGCGTGCCATGCAGCAACAATTCGACGTATTCGTCGCCTCCCTGACCACATTCTGGACGCAGCTGGCAGGTTTTGTTCCGCAATTACTGGCCGCGCTGCTGCTGCTGTTCGTTGGCTGGCTGCTCGCCAACCTTGCCCGCACGGGGATCACCAAGCTGCTGGACCTGCTGCGCTTCGACCGGCTGGCGGAAAAAACCGGCATCGAAGCTTTTCTCAAGCAGGGCAATCTGGATCTGTCGCTGTCGCGGCTGCTCGCCAAGCTGATCTACTGGATCGTCATCTTCATCGTGGTCGTCACCGTGGCCAACAGCCTGGGCCTGCACATGGTGGCCGAACTGTTCAACAAGATCGCGCTCTACATCCCCAACATCATCGTCGCCATTCTGGTGCTGGTGTTCGGCGTGCTGATGGCGCGCTTCATCAACAGCATGGTGTTCGCCTACCTCAACAACATCGGCGTGCAGGGCGCGCTCACCATCAGCACGCTGGCGGAATACGCGACCATCATCTTCGTGGTGTTCGTGGCGCTGGAACAACTGGCGATCGGTACCACCCTGCTGACCGCCGCCTTCCAGATCGGCTTCGGCGCGATCGGCCTGGCGCTTGCACTGGCGTTCGGGCTGGGCGGCCGCGAATGGGCGGCGGGGGTGATCAAGAAACTGACCGAGAAATAATACAAACCGGCCCCTGGCCGTTGCCTCGATGGTCGGAGACAGACGCTTGAAACGCCTGGCCGGGTTTCAAATCAGGAAAACAATATGGCGTGGAAATTCCACGCCATATTTATTTGTGCATCGAGAGCCCGGCTAAAAAGGATCAACCGAACGCGAGTAGACGGATAGCTTGAAGTTTCTCCTCACCCAGGCCTTCAAGATCTTGTTCTTCAATCCACTTCTCCCGCAGCAATCTCGCAAATACGAAGACCAGTTGCGAATAGCGGTAGTCGTACTTTGTGTCGATTGCTTTCCGCTGTTCGGTGAGGGAATCGTGGATTGCCCAGATGTCTTCAGGCTTGCTCGCACTGGCGGCAAGTTTCTTGAGCATCGCCATCATTGCCGTGCACTCTCTGTTCAATGCAGCATCGAATGCCCGCCTTGCAATTTTCTTTTCGGCACCCGACCACTTGAGACCTGTCATTGCTTCGTCCTGGTAAAGCCCCAACGTTCACGTGGGGGATTTGGCATAAGCGCGCTCGACCTTTGCGATTCTGAGTTCATAATGCTCGTACCAAGCGCGCTTGCCAACTTCTTGCGCAGCGAGGTGCTCGACATCGGCCTTCCAGGCTGTAATGGCCTCGGCTGACTTCCAATACGAGACGGTAATGCCAAAACCATCATCGCCCCGAACGCTTTCGACACCGATAAAGCCGGGTTGGCGGGCCGCAAGTTCGACCATTCTTGCAGCCATTTGGCTGTATCCGTTATCGCCATCGGTGCGCTGTGAAGAAAAAACCACGGCGTAATATGGTGGCTCGGGTGTATTGGCGAACGTGGGCAATGTGCTCATTGCTGCGGCCTGACGTTAAGCTTGAGGGACGCAGAGATAGCAAACGAAGCCCTGCATGAAGTTGCTCAAGCTTTTCTGTCTCCGGGGCCGGCCTGCACGGCTTTTCGTGCAGTGTCCGGTTGGAGGGTGTAAGAATTTTTGTGTAAACGGTCATTCGGCATAATTTTACAGCGATCAGAGTGAAAAGAGACAGTGACGGGTTGTTCGGTAGTTGTGGACTTCAGGGAAGATGGCTTTTATTCTTCTTGCACTTCCTTGTTGTTGAATAACCTTCGCAACTAGCCGGTCGACTGCTAACGTTTAGCCGCGTACAAACGGCCTAAGCTTTTCGCATGACTCATTCCATAGGCAGCAACGTGTTCAACTTTCATTCTTTCCGTGCCCCTGTTATTGCCATGCTCGGTTTTATTCTACTGAGCGGCTGTGCGGGGGTAAAGACTGTATCAGTCAGCACCAATGATTATATGTCGCAACGCCGTGGTGATATTTTAACCACGGGTGAAATAAGCTCCGCTGTAGGGGTTGCCTTGCAAGTGGTAGGCATCAGCGAAAAACAATGCCGCGCCAGGCCGCAACAATGCCGTAGCCGATTAGCTGACAATATCGGCCTCGATGATGAACAACGCATGTCGGCTTTGGCCGAACTCTGGCTGCAAGAAGCGCTTTCCATTGATAAAGAAATTAATCAGGAAATTCTTGCTGAGGATGTGCTCAATGCTTACTTAGAAAGTGCTCGCCACGCTTATGCCTATTTATTTTTAACTCATCGCTCGCCCAGCCAGCGCGCACTGGAAGACCGACAAACACAAGTCCGTGATTACTATAATTTTGCCGTACAGAAAACGGTGACTCATGCCTTTAATCATCATCCTAAGCTCCTACGCGACAGTATTGATGAGCAAGGAAAATTCAGTATTATCTCAAAACAATGGACGATTGTCGGGCAGCTCAATGAAGTGCGCTTAGCCGAGCATCAACAAATACCCGAACAACTGATTCCGGCGTCATCATTGACCTTTAAAGGACTGCGCAACCAATACCGCCGCGATGGGATCGGTGCAGAACTGGTCGCAGTCACCGCCAAGCGTGTGGTCAATACACACAGCCGTGAAGAGGCCTTCAGCGAAACACCTTTCCCCGCCATTACCGTAGTGCTGCGTTTTTCTGGCGACACCCTAGAAGAGGTGCTGAGCAGGCAATATGTCGAGCTGCTGGGTTTTGACCCTTACCGCCGCAGCAGTGTGCTCTTAGCCGGCACGCAAGTACCGTTGGCTGCCAACTTCACCTCAGGTTACGGTTTATGGTTGGCGCGCTCAGGCTTTGCTCGACAATCGCTACTGACCCTAGTCGGACGCGGCGAAGTTTTAGAGAAACCACGCGTCTACCTGATGCAACCCTATGACCCAAAACGTCGAGTGATCATTATGTTGCATGGCTTAGCCAGCAGTCCAGAAGCCTGGATTAATGTCGCTAACGAAGTATTGGGCGATGAAACCTTGCGCAAAAACTTTCAAGTATGGCAAGTGTACTACCCGACCAATGCACCTTTAGCTTTTAATCAGCACGCCATTCGCCAGGCCATCCAAGACACATTGCAAGCTTTCGATCCAGAAGGGCATAACCGTGCCTCGCATGATGTGGTGCTGATCGGCCACAGCATGGGTGGTGTCTTGGCTCGCCTTTTAATCTCTGACTCCGGTGATCACTTCTGGCAACCGATTGTAGAAATGTATGGCCTGGAAGGTGAGCGTAAAGAACAAGCTCAGAAGAAGTTACGCAACTACGCATGGTTTAAGCCCATGCCAGAAGTCAGCCGTGCGATCTTTATTGCCGCTCCGCATCGCGGTACACCCTTTGCAGAAAACCGTTTTTCACGCTGGGCAGCGGGCATCGTCAAGCTGCCGGTCTCCATACTTGGGCGTATGACGGAAATTGCGCAACTGCTGGTCGATCCAAGTTCTGCCAATGCGGTACCACTGACACGACCGCTAAACAGTATTTCCAACCTTAGCGATCAAGACCCTTTTGTTCGTTTAGCCGCCGACTTATCCATCTCAAAGCAGGTGCCGTATCACTCAATTATCGGCAACAACACACCAGCGCTAAGTCTGCAGCTATCCACTGACGGTGTAGTGCCCTACAGCAGTTCTCACTTAGCAGGCGCGCAATCAGAAAAAGTCATACGTTCAGGGCACAGCGTGCAAGAGGCACCGGCAGCAATTGTGGAAGTCAGACGCATCCTGCATAAACATTTACAAGATACCAATGGGATTTCCTATGCTCATTAGGCTCTGCTCAACCCCTTGTTTCAGTTTGCAACTGCTGCTCTCGCTGATCATCCTCTGCGCCGCTGTGTGGGGCGGTTTGGCGCTGTATTATCAATTGCCACTGAGCATGCCGTGGCGTGCTGCGAGTCTGTTGTTATGGGCGGGATTATCAATATTTGCACTATTGCGCCTATGGCATGAAGGTCTACTGCAAGGTGTGCTGATCTATCTCGCCCTGCATATGGCACTCTTGTGGTGGTGGAATAGCTTAACGCCCTCCAATCAGCACCTCTGGGAGGACAATGTTGCGCAAATGACCTCAGGCCATGTCGACGGCAATCAAGTCACTTTATTTAATGTGCGCAACTTTACTTGGCGTTCAGAAACCGACTACAGCCCGCACTGGGAAACCCGCCAGTATGATCTCAGCAAGCTGCAATCAGTGGATATGCTGACCTCGCACTGGGGTATGGAAGCGATTGCCCATGTACTGGTCTCGTTTGGCTTCAGTGACGGTCAGTTTGTCACCTTTTCGGTAGAAATCCGTAAAAAGAAAGGTCAACAGTTTTCAGAAATTGCCGGATTTTTCAAACAATATGAGCTTAGCATACTGGCCGCCGATGAACGCGATGCAGTGGCTGTACGCCCGAATATTCGCGGTGAAGATACCTTTTTATACCGTATCGATATGCCTGAAGAGATTCGTCGCCAACTGTTTTTATCCTATATCGAGCAAGCCAATCAACTGATCGAGCAGCCGCGCTTCTACAATACAATAACCGTCAATTGCACCACCTTAGTGCTCGCTATGATGCAACATATCAGCGGTGGTTTACCGCTGGATTTTCGCCTGTTGCTCACCGGCTATCTGCCCAGCTATATCGAAGAGCAAGGTGGCCTCACCGACGGCTTTGATTTATCGCAGTTACGTACAGCAGGACGAATCACCGAACGATCAAAGCAAGCCGCACAAAGTCCCGCTTACTCGAAAATTATTCGCCAAGGTGTTCCAGGTTGGTAATTACAAAATCTAAAAGAAAGCAGTAAAGGGCAAGTAAAGGGTCGCTAACCTTTATTTAGGGTGATAATAGGCAAAAGGGTAGCGTCTCCTTTATTTTGGCATAGAATCCGGAGTCCCGGCCGATATAACGCACGAGATCGTCCAGGTCGTCCCCCGCGCAATCCGACCACTCAACCTTCATGGTTGAGATAGCGTTTTTCCATTTCTTCCTGGGAGATGATCTTGCCTTCTTCAGCCGCCTTCAGTGAGCGCTCCAGTTTCTGGCGCACGTAGAGAGCATACATGGCATCGTCGAAGCTTGCCTGGTCTGGCAAGTGGTCTGCCTCAAACTTGAATTCCCGGCTGAATTGCCGTCTTGTAACCATAAACCTCCTCCGGTTTCACACCTTAACAAAGTGTCTTTGAAACCGGCAGCAGCCCGCGAACGACGTCTCCCCATTTTCAGTAGCACTCGGGTTTAGAGTCCGGGGTTAATGTAGCTGATTTCTCGGCCAATCGTCTGGCATAGGCAGACGGCGTCAATCCGCCCAGTGCCTTCTTCGGTCTTTCCTCGTTGTATTCCCGTCTCCACGCCTCAATCACAACCTTGGCGTGCGACAGGCTGGTGAACCAGTGCTCGTTCAGGCATTCATCGCGAAAGCGCCCGTTGAACGATTCGATGTAGGCATTCTGGTTGGGCTTGCCCGGTTCGATCAGGAACAGCTTCACGCCTCGCGCGTGTGCCCAGGTCAGCATGGCCTGGCCGCAGAACTCCTTGCCGTTATCCGTGCGGATTGCTTGTGGCAATCTACGATGGTGTGCAATCCCATCCAGGATCCGCGTCAATGACTGTCCGCCAATCGCCCGCTCTGGCACGATGGCCACCGCCTCGTGGGTGGCATCGTCCACCACGGTCAGGTTCTTGATCACCCGCCCTTCGGCAGTGCGATCGAACACGAAGTCCATCGACCAGACCTGATTGGCGGCTTGCGGCCGCCCCAAGGGCTGACGATCCGTAACCGGTACCTTCTTGCGGCGCCGCCGCTTCACTTGCAATCGGGCTTCGGCATACAGCCGTTCCACCCGTTTGTGATTGACCGCCAGACCCGCCTGACGCAGCTTCAGGTAAATCATGCCTGAGCCATATCGACGATGCCGCTGAGCCAGGGTGATGATCTGCCCCCGCAAGGCCTGGTTGCGATCAGGTACCGTTTGGTAACGCAAGGTGCTCGCACTCATGCCAACGACCATCAGTGCTCGGCGTTCGCTCAATCCGCGCGTGGTCATATGGCGCACCAGCTCGCGGCGTGAGGGTGCGCTTACCACTTTTTTCTCAAGGCCTCGCGGGTGATCTCGTTCTCCAGAACCGACTCGGCCAGTAGCTTCTTCAAGCGAGCATTCTCGACCTCCAACTCCTTCAGGCGCTTGGCATCCGAGACGCTCATGCCACCAAACTTGCTGCGCCAGAGGTAGTAGCTGGCTTCGGAGAAACCATGCCGGCGGCATAGCTCCTTTATCGGCAGACCTGCCTCGGCTTCGCGCAGGAAACCAATGATCTGCTCTTCGGTAAAACGCTTCTTCATGTCCAATCTCCTTAGTATGGGATTGGACTCCAAAGCTAGGTGCTACTCAAATAGGGGGAGACGTCGCGAAGACAATCGGTATATAAAGAAGTCAATGCACAACCCCGAAGCCAGTCTGCCAAACACCCGCAAACATGATTAAAGAGAATGACAGGTAAAGCATCCGATTGGCGGTCATAGTGATTTTTCCTGTTTTGTGTTTGCTTGATCTTGGCAGCCCTGCTGCTCCCAAATCAAGTTAAGAAGTTCTGATATTTGAAGCTTTTGATTGACGGGACACTGTGGGCATCCTTTTCTAGTGGGCGGATTAGCGCAATGGAAACAGCCCTCCACGGTGGACGAGGCAAATAACAACTCCGATTCCAAATTAGCAAGCGACACGATTTGGTCCTTAACTTGCGAGATCAATCGGTGGAGAACAGCATGGACTTTGTGGCTGCTCTCCTCTCCGGTAGCGCATTCGCTTCTTATAGAGGCGAGTTTTTTGATGAGGCTAATCGGCAGCCCCGAATGAGCCAAACGCAGAACGGCCTTGAACCGGGCAATGTCTTCCTTCGAGTAGAGACGCATGCCGCCGGGTGTGCGGCAAGCCGCAACCAACCCTTCTTCTTCGTAATAACGTAAGGCTCTTGGTGTGGTGCCCAGTAGGTCGGCGACCTCTCCGATTTTTTTTAGGCTCTCCGCATCCATATTGACTAGCCGCCGATCAATTGTGCGTTGTAGCCGAAGGACTGAACCTTGGTCAATAGTGTTGCCGTGCTGGCAACGTCGGGGTTGAAAGCGACAAGTAACAGGTGCTCTTTTCCTGGATTAAATCGAGGTGCAACTACCCCTTCGATTTGGCGGACTGCTTCTTCCAAGGCGCTTCGCTGTTGTTCGTTAAGAGATTCGTTGATGTGAATCAAAATATCGCTGACGTTCATGATATTGCTCCTTTGTCGGTTTGCCGGTACGGGCAATATCTTTATATTACGTTAACGTAAGATAATCAAGTGCGCGAATGCCTAACGAATGAAAGGGACTTCCCCGTCCCGTGGCTGCGGCGAAGTAGCCGCGACCGGCATCGAAAGTGCCATGATGGAATTTCTGGATTTCATCAACACCTCAGGAGGGGAAGTCATGAGCATTATCGTCATAGGAATTGATCTGGCCAAGTCCGTTTTTGCGGTTCATGGTGTGAACGAATCGGGTCAAGCCGAACTGGTCAAACCCCGGGTAAGCCGGGAACAGTTGCTGCCGCCGATTGCCAATTTACCGCCGTGCCTGATCGGCATGGAAGCCTGCACCGGCGCCCACCACTGGGCCCGGCTGTTCCGGCAGCACGGCCACAGCGTCAAACTGATTGCCCCCAAGTTCGCACCCCGTACCGCATGAGTGGCAAGCGAGGCAAGAACGACGCAGCGCCGCCATCTGCGAAGCCGTCACTCGTCCCCAGATGCGCTTTGTCCCCACCAAGGAAGAACACCGGCAAATCATCCTGCTGTGCCTGCACCGCACCCGGCAAGGCTTTATCGAAGAACGCACCGCCACCTACAACCGGCTGCGCGGCCTGATCGCCGAATTCGGCATCGTCCTGCCGCAGAAAGTCACCGGCCTGCGACAGAGCATCGGCCCGCACCTGGAAGACCTGCCCGGTTATGCCAACCAATGTATTGGCGATCTGCTGGCGCATGCCGACCAGCTCGACCTGCGAATTGCTGACTATGACAAAGCCATTGCACAGGCCGCGCGCGAAGACGCGCGGAGCAAGCGTTTGATGCAACGCCCCGGCATCGGCCCCATCACCGCCAGCGCGCTGCTGGACAGCATCGGCAACGGCCACGACTTCAGGAACGGCCGCCAGGTCGCCGCCTGGATCGGACTGACGCCCGGCCAGCACAGCAGCGGAGGCCGTGCCCGATTGGTCACATCACCAAAGCCGGTGACCCCTACCTGCGCAGCCTGCTCGTCCTGGGCGCACGCGCCGTCCTCAACAGCACCGGCGACAAACAGGACAGCTTCAGCCGCTGGGCCCGCAGCCTGGTCGAACGCCGCGGCTACTGGCGCGCAGTCGTCGCCATCGCTGCGAAGAATGCGCGGCTGGCCTGGGCCGTCCTGCATTACGGCGAAGACTTCAAGCTCAAGCCGAGCGCAGCTTGAACCCATTTAAAAAGAGTCTGCAAGAAAAGGAAATAGAAAGGAACGCGTAAGCTGCCGGACGGCGGACAAGAATCACCGATGCACTGCACGTGTTGATGTGAAGCGGGTTGGACCCGCGCCGGGGGAACCTGATTAGCTCAGGGGGAGAAAGTGTTCCCGACTAACGATAGAGGTCCCGGCGCGCGTCTTTCATCAGGGTCCGGGCATTGAGCCCAACATGACCGTTTGTAGTCTCGCAGTCCTTCGCCTACTTTCACGACCGGAGCGGCGCACTAGAGAAACCGGATGAGGAAATGGAAATGAACTGACAGCAAACCGCTAGTTGTAATTCTGAGGAAGCCCTTGTGGTTTGAGTTAGGCCTTGCGCGCGATCAGTCATTCGTTTTACCTCGGCCTTGACGAAGAATCATGGCGATTCCTCCCAAGACAAGGATGCTGCCCGGAATGAACATAGATGAAAGCTTTTCCCCGAGTATCAAGAAGGCGAATAGTCCTGCGAACAAAGGAATGAAAAGTGAAATCGTCGCCGTAACAACCGCAGGCAAACGCCTTGATGCAAGCGCGAAACCTATTGATGGAATGGCCGTAGAAAGCACACCAAGGCCGAGAAATACCAGCAGAGCATGTCCATTCAGAGTATCTAACCCGGAAGGTGTCGATGCAAAACTAACCATTAACACCAGGATGACGCTTCCAGAGATAAACGTCAGCAAAGATACGCCTATTGTCTCTGGTGCGACACCGCGCTCATGCAGAATCCGGTATGTATAAGCGTAGAGCGCGGTCAACCCCGCAGCGCACACTGCAAGAATGTTTCCCGTGAGATGGTGAATTGGACTATCTCCAGCGAAGGACATTCTGGGAACCAGAATCAAGCCTATTCCGGCGACCGCCAGCAGGGCGCCACCAATTTCAGTGTGGTTGGGGATATCACCCCGCATTCGGCGGAAAGATAGTATAAAAAGTGGTGGGGTACTCAGTAAAAGCGCCACATCCGCCACCGGTGCCATTTGAAAAGCCGCGGTTGCTAACAAGAAATATCCTGCTAATAGCAAGGCGAGAACATGAGCGATGGGGCGCTCCAGTGCTAATTTAAAACTCTGGCGACTGCTTCGGAATAGCCCAAAAATAGGCAGAACAACCACCAGCGCCACCAAGAGCCGCCCCGCAGTGACCGTCAACGGTGGGAGAGAGGGTAGCAGGCGCACAAAGATTCCGGTGAGTCCCCACATCAAGGATGTCAATCCGGCTGCTAGCAAGGCATTTCTTTGCATGGACACTGCTTCCTTAGGCCTAACGAGGCTGTATAAAAAGCCCCTAAAAATAATCATTCCCGCATCTTGCCCCAGCCTCCCGCCTGCATCAACATCGCTGCATTGATTTTGTGATGGCACAGACCGCATGGCGCGCTACAAGCATATCGACACCAGCCCCCGTTTCCTTGCCGTCGACCTGCAACGGCAACTGCTTCCCGGTACTTTCGAGCACGCGCTCAATCACCTCATCGACCACGAGCTGGACCTGTCCAGCTTCGATGCCCGCTTCAACAACGACGCGACCGGTGCGGCGGCTTATCCGCCTGCCATGCTGCTCAAGGTCGTGCTGTTTGCCTACAGCCAGGGCATTATTTCCAGTCGCAACATTGAAGCAGTCTGCCGTGACCACGTCACCTTCATCGCCCTGTCAGGCGACACCCAGCCCCACTTCACCACGATTGCCGGATTTGTCTCGAAGCTTGCCGACGACATCGCCCGCGTCTTCACCCAAATCCTCTACCTGTGCGACCGGCAGGGTTTGATCGGACGCGAGATGTTTGCCATCGACGGCGTCAAGCTGCCCAGCAACGCCAGCAAACAGAAGAGCGGCACCCGTGCCGACTTCGAGCACCAGGCCACCAAGCTCGAAGCCGCTGCCCGCGTCATGCTCGAACGGCATCGGGAAGAGGACAGCAAACCGGTCGAGGCCGACCTCAGACAGAAAGAAGTCCAGCGCATCAGCCGCCTGCAAACCGATGCCGCCCAACTGCGTCAATGGCTCACCGCTCATCCCGATGATCGCAAGGGCAGCAAAGGCACGATACGGAAGAGCAACCGCACCGACAACGAATCCGCCAAGATGGCGACCAGCAAAGGCGTCATCCAGGGTTATACGGGTGTGGCCGCCGTCGATGCCCGTCACCAGATCATCGTGGACGCGCAGGCCCACGGTACCGGCAGCGAACAGGAACTGCTGGTACCGGTGGTCAAAGCCATCCAGGTCGCATTGAATGATGCTCCACTCATCACCCCGGCCAGCCTCATCACAGCGGACGCGGGTTACCACTCAGAAGCCAACCTTAAGCAACTTACTGAACTGGAAGTGGACGCCTTGATTGCCGACAACGGTATGCGGCAACGCGATCCACGCTTCAAGGATCAGGACAAACACAAGCAGGCCCCCGATCCTCTGCACGACAAATCCGGCCAGAAGAAAGAGAAGAAGCCGACTGCTGTTTATCGCCCCGCAGACTTTCGCTATGACATGGACGCGCAGACCTGCGTTTGCCCTGCGGGCAAGACACTCTACGGCAACGGCAGCCATTGCATCATCAATGGTTTCGTTGCCGTCAAATTTCAGGGCGCGCAGCAGGACTGCGTACCGTGCGCACAACGGGATAAGTGTCTACGCACGCCGACCAGGACCAAGACCCGGCAAGTGAGTTTCTTTCAGGGCAAGGCTGACGGCACGGAGTCCTTCACCGACAAGATGAAAGTCCGTATCGATTGCCCGGAAGGACAGGCGCGATACGGACGACGCTTCGCCACGGTGGAACCGGTGTTCGGCAACTTGCGGCACAACAAACAGCTCAACCGCTTCACCTTGCGGGGGCAGAAGAAAGTGGATGCGCAGTGGAAGCTCTACTGCCTGGTGCACAACATCGAGAAGCTGGCGCATCACGGGTATGCGCAGTAGGGACGGGGCGGGCAGCCCGCACTACGTCAATCAGATGCTGCCATGACTGATCGGAACATCCCACCGAATCGGTTCGGTAAGTTGCAAATCATGAATTGAAAACGGCGTGGAAATTCCACGCCGTTTTTTACGTCGCCAATTTGGCTGAAAAGGGGTTTTTCTACAGCGTCAACGTTCGCCTTGAGGGACCAAGGGAAGCGCGCAGCGCTTTCCGAGGTCCCTCTCGAAAGCGGTGTTAAGCCGACACGCGGCACATGTCGACTTTGACAACTGCTTGCCCATCCAAACCCTCGAATCCAGTAGCTGGTGCCTCACTGACGACGGTGTAACCCAGTTGGCAGAAGAACTCGAGATTACCGGTCTCCTTGATCGTGCTCAGGGTCACGCTCGGCGTCCCTTCTCGGGCAGCAATTGCTTCGACCTCCCGCATCAAGGCTTTCGCAATTCCTCGCCGCCGCCGCTTTGGATGAACAGCGAGCCCACGGACATGCAGCGATTTTTCCCTTTCGCAGTACTCAATGACACCGACGATAACATCATCCTCAATCGCGACAAGAGATGGTGCTGCGTTGTCGTCTTGAGGTGCGGCGGAACCATGGGTTCTCGGTGCTGGCCGATACACACGACGCAGGTCCTTCGTTGCTAGAGCAACGATCTCGACGACATCATCTGTTGAAGTCTTCTCGCGTATCTCTGCCATGGTTCAACAGGCCCAACGTGGAGCTAGGGGGCTGCGCGCTTTTGCGCAGTCCCGCTTGAGCGTAGGGTTAGACAGGCTTGATGACCAGCATTTCATTGCCACCTCGCTGAAACTCGTAAGGTACGCGCTTGACCTCAACGCCGAAGCCGTGATTCTCAAGATATTTGCTCACAAAATCAAGGTGGGGCGATGGCGCGCCATCGAGCGCAAGCAGTGGAAACACACGCACTTCGCGAGCAACACGCAACATTTCTTGAAGAGCCTGAAGATGAAACTCCGCCGATAAGTGGGTACTGTACAAAAATAGAAAATGAGACGACAAGGCGATGTCGAATCGTCCACTTTCGAAAGGCAACGATGGTAGCTCCCCTGCAATGTATCTGCCTTCCTGTTTTCCTATTTCGAAGTCAGCAAGGAAAGTTTTCATCGCAGACATACGAACATTCCCGAGTTGTTCCACTGACGGAATGGCACCCCAAACGTAGTCGTTTTTGTTTTTGCGCATTTGAGTCATCACGGTTTCATACGTATCAGAGACGCGGCTTCTGATCTGCGCAGCGTCAAAAACATAGATCGGATCGACTGAGACGACGTTTCCGCCACGCTTGCTCAGAGCGGAATTAAATGCGGCAGGACCATCGCCACAGCCGAGAACACGAAGCTCCAGATTGCTCTCTGTGAGGTCGAACATGCTGACGTATTCGTCATACGATCGTCCCCACGGTACTACTTCGTCGAGCGAAAATCCCATAGATGGCTTGCCTGTCTAACGTAGAAGTCACCTGCGCTGTACGGCTTTATCGCGCAGCGTCCCTTGGAGCGCCGGGTTGGGCGATAATCTTTTTTGAATCAAAGTAAATCAAAGGGGCCAGGCACGAATTAATTTTTCTATGATGGTTCATGCTCCGTCGCGCCCGGAGATAAAATCGAGCCTGGCCCCTTTGATTGATGAAGTTTTGTACCAATTGTTTCCGTGCGAACAAGAACTGCCATGAATACTCTCCTGAGAGGGCTAATGCTTTAAGGTCAATAGGGTCAGACACGATTAATTGACTTCAATATCGTGTCTGACCCTATTTACAATATTTACAATACGATTAATTGACTTCAATATCGTGTCTGACCCTATTTATTGCTTTGGCGCGTCCCTCTTGTGACTTGTTAGCAATCAGAACCATTGCAACCGCAAGCAAGACCAGCCCGCCGAAACCAACGCTAGGAATGGGAGCCGGAAATGGTAGGACACCCTGCGACACGGCCAAGGCTTGAGATTCCATAATACTGCCGCCTAGACTCAGCGTAGTCGTGTAGTCGCCAGGTGGAAGGCGACCAACGTTCCAAGTAAAGCTAAACGAAGGCGGTGTTGCGAAGCACGTGCCGTTAAGAATAACCGTGAACTCAAAATTTGCGCCGACCTGCGCTTGGCTGGTCGAGAGCACACACCCTGAGCCGGAGAAGACGAGTTCAATGCTGTCGTCCGATGTTGGAGCTGGTGGGCTAATTGTGATCGGCATGCTGTCTCCTGCTTGCTAACGTCTGAATTCACCGGTCTGCGCGGCTTTTCGCGCAGGTCCGGTGGAATGATGGGTTAGCCATTTCCCAGTTCTCCCGTGAGGCAACAGATTAGGCGGTGATCTGAAACAACGAAATCAGATGGGTTGGTCGACTCCTGCTGGCCAACAAAGAACACCCAACTCTTCTCAGATTTCTTGCCTGCGTCAGCTCGTTCCTTGGCTTCTTTACGGGAAACTTCTAGCTCAGTAAGAACATAGTTCTTCTTAGCAGCACTCCAGCTCGAGGAATCGATGACTAAGCGATAGGGCGACAAAAGCTTCTTGTTGGCCCAAAAGCCATAACTCAGTTCTACAATAATTTTTCCAGGAATATCTTTCGGTTTTGACCAGCTCAGTGGAGCAACGAAAATATGTTGTTTTGGATATACCACGATATCCTGTGACACAAGTTTGCGAATGACCTCATCATAGTTGTTCCCGTCTGCACCGGGAACGCTCAGTGGAAGATCGCGGTCCTTGGGGAAATTTATATATGTACGGCAAATAGGACGAATCGTGTGTGCTGTCCATTGAGTGTGCGTCTTCCCCGTTGCAGTTCCTGATGAACTGCCTCCAGATGAGGCCCCTTTCCCTCCAATGGGTGCCCCTGGTATAGCTACTTTCTCCCGTTCATCAACTAGCTGTAGCTTTGAAGGGAAAGAGCCTGGAAACCCTACCTGAGTAGTAACGCGCTCTTTGCGCGCCTTGGCGACGAGCTTCTCTTCACCCTCAACGTCGCACCACGATTCATGAGGTTTGGATGGAAGCTCTTTGAAATGAGGACGTACTTTGTGATGAGCCTCAAAGGAAACTGGGTTAACCATAACTCCACATCCTCGGCAGATGTAACCCTCCTTATCAACCGGGTCGATATACCAAAGTTGCTCACCATCAACGATTTGTCCTGTATAGCGGTCTACAGCTGAATCCATAGGGGAGTCCTTAGAAATGGCTAACGTAGAAGTAACGGGCGCTGCGCGGCTTTATCGCGCAGCGTCCCTGTTGACTGCCGGGTTGGGCGTTTCATGGCCGAAAGAAGATGACGAACAGCCCTGCTGTAGAGACGACAACGCCAACCCAATACCACATAAACCAATAGCGCCGCTTGTAAGGCGGATTCAATGGTGAACCTGGGATATAGACCCCAGGCTCATCAAACCCAAGTGCCGTATTGATGTTCTTGATCGTGTCTGCTACTTCCTGCCGTCTGCAGTGCTGGTTGTGAAGGAGCTTTACGGAAAGAGCAGCTAGTACGACATCAATGACGGCAAGCCCGACGCGAACCGTACAGGATGAAATGGGATTTGCTGAGAGCCAGCCTCCCATGACCAACTGAAGTGTGAAGAAAGCGACAAATATTTTGAAGTCGAACTGAGTCAACGAGCGGAGAAGGCCAACCTGATCTTCGTACCGCAACTTCAGTGCGTCAAACTCATGTCCTTCGTAGGCCTTGGTCATGTCGGCTCTTCTCCGTTATTCAGACGCCCAACGTAATTTAGACAGCACACTCTCCTGAATCTTTTGCCGTCTAAATCAAGCAGGCCATCTGGCAGTGTGCTGTATTGGGTTGATTGAATTGGAACTTTACGCCTTGCTTGCCCGTATAGGCAAGCCTAAAATTTCGCGGATGAAAGTTCACGTTGTCTCTCAAGATTCGCCCAAGCTGCTTGATCGGATGCGGGCTGAAATTCGGCTGCGTCATTACAGTCTGCGCACGGAACAAGCTTATGTCGATTGGGCACGGCGCTACATTCTTTTTCATGGCAAGCAACATCCCCAGGCGTTGGGTGCCGAGGCGGTGCGGGATTTTCTGTCCTATCTGGCCAGCGAGCGGCATGTTTCGGCATCCACGCAGAATCAGGCGAAGTCGGCCTTGCTATTTTTGTACCGTGAGGTGTTGAAGATCGAGTTGCCGTGGCTGGACGAAGTGATTGCTGCAAAATCCACGCAGCGCTTGCCGGTGGTTTTGACGCCGACCGAGGCGCGGCGACTGCTGGACGCGACATCGGGAACGATGGGCCTGATTGTCGCTTTGCTGTATGGCACGGGGATGCGCCTGCTGGAAGGGCTGAGGTTGCGGGTGAAGGATGTGGAGTTCGAACGCCGCGAAATTGTGGTGCGCGAGGCAAAGGGCAACAAGGATCGGGTGACGGTGCTGCCGGAAAACCTGATTCTACCCTTGCGCATGCATCTTGAAAAAGTGCGTGCCTTGCACGAGCGCGATCTGGAAGCGGGGTTTGGCAAGGTGCAGTTGCCCGATGCGCTGGCTGTCAAATATCCCTCTGCGCCGCATGCCTGGGCCTGGCAGTTCGTGTTCCCATCGGGCAACCGCTCGCTCGACCCACGTTCGGGAATGGAGCGACGTCACCACGTTCATGAATCAAGCGTGCAGCGTGCAGTGCGCGAGGCGGCAAAACTGGCGCGCATCGCCAAGCCGGTATCACCTCATGTGCTGAGGCATTCGTTCGCTACGCATCTGCTCCAGGCTGGCTACGACATCCGGACGGTGCAGGAACTGTTGGGCCACAAGGATGTTTCGACGACGATGATTTACACGCATGTGCTGAACAAGGGCGGGCGCGGGGTGGTGAGCCCGCTGGATCGATAGGCTGCAAGCAGCTCGCGCCAGACTCCCTCAACGCATGCGCGGCTTGCGGGTGTGCTTGTCCGGCACGCCACGCGTATGCCGGCGCGGGCTGGGCGTCATCTCGGCCCATTCCAGTACGCGCGCGACCAGTTCGTCGTCGAGTTCCATTTTCTGCCCGCGGCGCAGCTGCGGCGGCAGCGCGATCGGGCCGAAGCGGATGCGGGTGAGGCGCGAAACCGTGAGGCCGAAGTGTTCGAACAGCCGCCGCACCTCGCGCTTGCGGCCTTCCTTGATCACCACGCGATACCAGCGGTTGGCGCCCTCGCCGCCCGCGGCGAAGCAGCTTTGCAGCTGCGCCATGCCGTCGTCGAGCTCGACCCCGGCCAGCAGTTGCGCAATCATGTCCTCGGTCAGCTCGCCCAGCACCCGCACCGCGTATTCGCGCTCGACTTCGAAGCGCGGGTGCATCAGGTTGTTGGCGAGTTCGCCCGAGGTGGTGAAGATCATCAGGCCGTCGGTGTTGTAGTCGAGCCGGCCGATGGCGATCCACTTGGCGCCGCGCAGCTTGGGCAGTGCGTCGAACACGGTGTCGCGGCCTTCGGGGTCGTCACGGGTAACGATTTCGCCTTCTGACTTGTGGTAGATCAGGATGCGCGTGCGCTTGTCCTCGAAGCGCAGGTACACGCGCCGGCCGCTGACCTTGACCACGTCGCCCGGCCCCACCTTGCTGCCGATCAGGGCCGTTTCGCCGTTGACCTGCACGCGGCCCTGGGCAATCCATTCCTCCATCTCGCGGCGCGAACCGAGCCCGGCTGAGGCCAGCGCCTTTTGCAGGCGCTCGCTGGGCGCCTCGGGGGCGGTCGCCTGTTGCAGGCGGCTCGCCGCGCGCCCCATGGGGGCGGTGGGCGAACGACGGATGGGGGTTGGGCGGCGCATAGTCAATCAATCTCGGTTGCTGCTCGAACAGGAGCGGTGCCGGCGGCGGCAGTCTCGATCACTGCGCCGAACAGCTGGGGGACGCCATTGTCCAGCAATTCCCCGCGTAATTCAGGAATTAATGCAGTTTCATCCGGGGTGACGAGGTGGCCGAGCTCTTCCAGCGGCGGCAACTCCGACAGCGTGACCAAGCCCAGATCGCCGAGGAAATGCCCGGTGGTGCCGAACAGCGCCGGGCGTCCCGGCACGTCGCGATGGCCGATGGCCTCGATCCAGCCGCGCTCTTCCAGCGTCTTGATGATATGGGGATTGACCGACACCCCGCGGATGTCCTCGATGTCGCCGCGCGTCACCGGCTGGCGGTAGGCGATGATGGCGAGCGTTTCCAGCACCGCGCGCGAGTAGCGCGGCGGCTTCTCGTTCTTCAGCCGCGACAGCCAGGGCTGCATCTCGGCGCGCGTCTGGAAGCGCCAGCCGTCCGCCACCTGCACCAGTTCCACCCCGCGGCCGTGCCACTGCGCGCGCAATTCGTCGAGCGCGCGGCGCAGTACGTCGTTGGACAGGCCCTGATTGGGGGCATCCTGTTCGAACATGCGCTTGAGTTCGGCCAGCGTGAGCGGCTCGACGGCCGCCAGCAAGGCGGCTTCCAGCACCCGCTTCAAATCGTCGGGATGGTCATTCGGCTGCAGATTCATGGAGCTTCACGTAGATGGGGGCAAATGGTTCGGCCTGGGTCACGTCGAGCAGGGTTTCCTTGGTCAGTTCCAGCACGGCGAGGAAGGTAACCACCAGTTCGTGCACGGTCGACGCTTCCGGGAACAGATCCTTGAATTCCACGAACTCGCCCGGCGCCAGCCGCCTCAGAATCCGGCTCATGTGTTCGCGGATCGACAGTTCCTGGCGGCCGATGCGGTGGTGGGTGCGATTTTTCGCGCGCGACAGGATCGCCAGCCAGGCCGCGGCGAGCTCTTCCGGATGCAGGCTCGGCAGGCGTCTGGCGGCTGCCGGCAGAAACACGCTGACCGTGTCGAAATCGCGCCCGGCCTGCGGCATGGCATCGAGATGCTGGCCGGCAAGCTTCATCTGCTCGTATTCCAGCAGGCGGCGCACCAGTTCGGCGCGCGGATCGTCGCCCTCGTTCGCCTCCTCGCTCTGCTCCCGCCGCGGCAACAGCATGCGCGACTTGATGTCGATCAGCATCGCCGCCATCAACAGATATTCCGCCGCCAGTTCCAGCCGCGTCGCACGCGCGGCTTCGACGTAGGCCATGTACTGCCTGGTCAGCGCCGCCATCGGGATGTCCAGCACGTCAAGGTTCTGGCGGCGGACCAGGTAGAGCAGCAGGTCGAGCGGGCCCTCGAAGGCATCGAGAAAGATTTCGAGCGCGTCGGGCGGAATATAGAGATCCTGCGGCAGTTCGATCAGCAGCTCGCCACGCACCTTGATGACGGGGGCAGGCGGTGCGGACGGCGTATCGAGAAGCTCGGGGGCGTTCATGGCGGCCATTTTACCCGAGGGCTCGCACAACCCGATGGGTGGCTTTTCCGGATTGACTATAGCGCGCATAATGCACATTATTCTGTACAAACCCAGTTAAGGAATCGCCATGACCTTCTCGACACGCGACGTCGTTCCCCTATCGCAAGCGCGCGCCCACCTTTCCGAACTCGCTGACCAGGTCAAGGCGGGCGCTGAAAAGATTGTCACCAAAAACGGCGAGAGCTATGTCGCGCTGATCGATGCGAAGCGACTCGACTACTACCACCAACTGGAACGCGAGCGCATCCATCTGCTGCTTCTCGACGACGCACGTCGCGGTCTGGAAGACATCGCCGCCGGACGCACCGAAGACGCCGATGCCGCTCTTGCCCGCCTGCAGCAGCAGCACACGGAAAAATCAGCCAGCCGCAAACGTGGCTGAACGCCGGCATGCGGTCGAACTCGCCGCGAGCTTTCTGACGTGTCTGGAATCCATCGAGACTTTTCTGACGGAAGCTGAGGCCGCGCATGCCTACGACGACCTGCTGACCATGCTGCGCACGGAGGTTCTTCCAAATCTGCACCGCTTTCCCAATATGGGCCGCCCTTACCTGGAGCAGCCGCCCCGCTCCGTCGAAGCACTTGCCATGCTCGCCACGCTACCGCCCGGCATGACGGACAGCCTGCGGGTGTATCTGGCGGGCGATTACCTGATCCTGTATGTCGTCGACAAGGCCGGTTCGGTGACCACGCTTTTATCCATCCGGCATCACCGCCAGCTATCCTTCGATTTCGGGAAAATCTGGAACGGCAATACCTGACCACATTGCCATTCAATACCTCCAGGCAGGTTAGCCTTGTTCAGAAATCAGGCATCGATTATCGGGGCGTTTGACCTCGATGCAGGGCAAAGCGAACGCAGTACCGAGTAACACGCATCAAGATGCTCGTTGATGTGATGGAGTAACTGCGTGTATGCAGCGGTTGCGTCCGACAGGTGTTCGTCTTTGCCCAGCCATAAATATTCACTGCGCAACCGATCAAGAGCATCCAGCGTTTTCAGCCACTGTGTGGCAATAAGGCGTAGAGATGTTGTGTATGCGGATTGTGGATGCCTTCGGCCATGCTGTGCATGAAAAGACCTTGCCTCAGGTATGGCTGCGATAGCATTGAACGTCGAGGAAAAAGGTTTCCATGATCCAGAACATTGCGTTTAATCAGCATACGGCTTTGACCATTTAATCCGCACCGAAAATCACCGTCGCCACATCCTGATAGCGCTTGGCGTAATGCACGGTGAATCCGGCGCGGATATGCTCGGGTAGCTTGTCGAAGTCGCGCCGGTTGGCGTCGGGCAGGATCAGTTCGCTGATGCCGACCCGGCGCGCGGCGATGACTTTTTCGCGGATGCCGCCCACCGGCAGTACCTGGCCGGTCAGGGTGAGTTCACCGGTCATCGCCAGCGGGCGGCTGATTTTGGCGTTTTTCGCCAGCGACAGCAGCGCGGTGGCCATGGTGACGCCGGCACTGGGGCCGTCCTTGGGGGTGGCGCCTTCCGGCACGTGCAGGTGGACGAAGCTGGTGTCGTAGAACTTGGCGTCGGCACCGTAGAGTTTCAGGTGCGAGGCGATATAGCTGTAGGCGATCTCGGCCGATTCCTTCATCACCTCGCCCAGCTTGCCGGTGAGCTTGAAGCCGCGATTGAGGGTGTGGACGCGGGTCGCCTCGACCGGCAGCGTGGCGCCGCCCATCGAGGTCCACGCGAGACCCGTGACCACGCCAACGCCGCTCATCGGCTTTTCGCGGCTGAACACCGGCTTGTCGAGATAGGCCTCGACTTCCTTGACGCCGATCCTGATCGGCGTTTCCGCACCGCCGAGGATCTTGACCACGGCTTTGCGCGCCACCCGCCCCAGCTGCTTTTCCAGGTTGCGCACGCCGGCTTCTCGCGCGTAGCCCTCGATGACGTGGCGGATCGCGCCTTCACTGATGGCGAGCTGGTTCTTTTTCAGCCCGGCACGGGTGAGCACGCGCGGCCACAGGTGGTGCTTGGCGATGGCGACTTTTTCTTCGGTGATGTAGCCCGACAGGCGGATGACTTCCATGCGGTCGAGCAGCGCCGATGGAATGGAAAAATCGTTCGCGGTGCAGATGAACAGCGTCTTGGACAGATCGAAGCGCACGTCGAGATAGTGGTCGAGAAAGTCGGCGTTCTGCTCGGGGTCGAGCACTTCCAGCAGCGCCGAGGCCGGATCGCCCTGGTAGCTGGCGCCGATCTTGTCGACCTCGTCGAGCATGATGACCGGGTTGGCCGATTCGACTTCTTTCAGTGCCTGCACAAACTTGCCCGGCATGGCGCCGATGTAGGTACGGCGGTGACCTTTGATCTCGGCCTCGTCGCGCATGCCGCCGACCGAAAAGCGGTAGAACTTGCGCCCCAGCGCCTCGGCCACGGACTTGCCGATCGAGGTCTTGCCGACGCCGGGCGGCCCGATCAGCAGCAGGATCGAGCCGGCCATTTCGCCACGCATCGCGCCGACGGCGAGGAATTCGATGATGCGGTCCTTGACGTCGTCGAGCCCGTCGTGGTCGCGGTCGAGGATGCTGCGTGCGTGTTCGAGGTCGACCTTGTCCTGCGTGTGCACGCCCCACGGCAGCACGGTCAGCCACTCGAGGTAGTTGCGGGTGACGGTGTATTCCGGCGAGCCGGTCTCCAGCAGTGACAGCTTGTGCATTTCCTCGTCGATGCGTTTTTTCGCCGGCTCGGGCAACGTCAGTTTGGCGATACGCTCGCTGAAGGTGTCGAGTTCGGCGGTCTTGTCGTCCTTGGCCAGCCCCAGTTCCTTCTGGATCGCTTTCAGCTGCTGGCGCAGGAAAAACTCGCGCTGCTGCTCAGTCATTTTCTCGTCGACCTTTTCGCGGATGTCCGACTGCAGGCGCGCCACGTCGAGCTCCTTCTTCAGCAACACCAGCACTTTTTCCATACGCTTTTTCAGGCCGAAGGCTTCCAGCACCTCCTGCAATTCCGGCTTGGAGGCAGTGGTGAGGCTGGCGGCGAAGTCGGTCAGGCGCGAGGGTTCGTTCGGCCCGAAGCGGTTGAGGAAAAACTTGAGCTCCTCGGAATACAGCGGGTTGAGCGGCAGCAAGTCCTTGATGGTGTTGATGATGGCGATGGAATAGGCGCGGATTTCCTCGGAATCCGGCTTACCGGTTTCGTTCGGGTATTCGACCCGAACCTTGTAGGGTACCGTCTCCGACAACCACTTGACGATACGGAAGCGCCGCGTGCCTTCGGCGATGAACTGCATCTTGCCATCGGTGCGGACCGGGTGATGGATGCGCACCACGGTGCCGACGCTGTGGAAATCCGACCGTTTCACGTCGTCGGTGTTGTCGGCCTTGACCACCACCAGGCCCACCATGTGGTGCGGAGTCTCGCCGATGGCCTCGACCGTCGGCAGCCATGGCGCCTCGTTCATCAGCAGCGGCAGGGTTTGCGCCGGAAAAAAAGGCTTTTCGGTCAGCGGCAGCAGGTAAAGCTCGTCCGGCAGCGCCGGGGCGGCTGGCAACTGGCGGTCATCGGACAGGATTTCGCCTTCCAGTGCGGAGTCGTTTGGCATGGTTTGATCTTCACAATCCGGTCAACAGGATTTAGAAGTATCGGGCCTGTCGGCCGAATTTCAAGGTCGGGACGGATTGGGCCGCAACGGAATTTCCTCGACCGTGTCCGGCAGGCCGGACAGGACCATCAGTTCGACCCGGCGGTTGCGCGCGCGCCCTTCCGCCGTGTCGTTGGCGGCAATTGGCTTGCTGGCCTCGCGTCCGATGGCGAGCAGGCGCACCGGTGCGATGCCGTTATCGGCCAGCAGGCGCACCACGCTGCTGGCCCGCACCGCCGACAATTCCCAGTTGGAGGCAAATATCGAATTGCTGATCGGCACGACGTCGGTATGGCCGGTGATTTCCAGGTTGAACGGCTCGTTCTTCAAGGTTTCCGCCACCGCGCGCAGCACTTCCAGCGAGCCGGGATCCAGTTCGGCACGTCCCGGCTCGAACAGCACGTTGGCATTGATTTCGATGCTGACGCCGCGCCGGCTCTGGGTCACCCGCACCTTGCCTTCCTTCACCAGCGGTCCCATTACGTCGAGCAGGCTGCTCGCCACCTCGGTCATGTGCGCCTGCTCTTCGATCGCCTGCTGCTGTTTGAGGGTGCGTTGCCTGACCTCGGGCGACAGCGCGGCCGGCGTCAGCTGCGGCACCGGGGCGTCGCCCGCCGGCGACCTGCCGAAAGCGTCGCCGAGCGCGCCGGCCAGCACGCGAAACTTGTTTTCATTGACCGCCGAAATGGCGTACATCACCACAAAGAAAGCGAACAGCAGCGTGATGAAGTCGGCGTAGGAAATCAGCCAGCGGTCGTGGTTGTCGTGATCGGCGGCGATGCGGCGGCGACGGCGCATGATCCTAGGAACCGTGGTTGGACGCACCCGATGGTGCGTCTGGGCAGGTGGCTGCCGCGAAATGAGGAGGCGGCAGGCCATCGCCTGCAACGACGAATGGCAAAGGCAGGCGCGTGACCAGGCGTGCCAGCGGGTGCGTAGCGGACCCACCTTTTCCATGGGCGCGATCAAAGGCACAGAAAACAGTATTCAAGCGGTACGCCATGAGCTTATAAGCGGTCAACCGCGGTTTCTAGGATCATAGGTAGCCTTTGAGACGCGCCTCGATGATGCGCGGATTGTCGCCCTGGGCAATGCCGATGAGGCCGTCGCAGATGATCTCGCGCTCGGCCACGCGGCGCGCGATGGTGAACTTGATCTTGTTGGCGATCGGCAGGAACACCAGGTTGGCCAGCCCGACGCCGTAGATGGTGGCGACAAAGGCGACCGCGATGCCGGCGCCCAGCTTGCCCGGATCCGCCAGGTTTTCCATGACGTGGATCAGGCCGATCACCGCGCCCAGAATACCGAGCGTGGGCGCATAGCCGCCGGCCGCCTCCCATACTCGCGCAGCCTGGCGCTCGGACGTTTCGAAGTTGACGATCTGCACGTCGAGCGTGTCGCGCAGCTTGGCGGCGTCGGCGCCGTCGATCAGCAACTGCAGGCTCGACTTCTGGAACGGATCCTGGGTCAGGTTGACGTATTTCTCCAGCGCCAGCACGCCCTCCTGGCGCACGGTGTGCGACCACTGGACGACACGGCGGATGAGCGAACCGGCTTCCGCCTCGGGCGGGCGAAAAACCCACTTCGCCATGCGCATCCCGCGCATGAAAACCGGCAGCGGATGATGCAGCAGCACCGCGCCCAGGGTGCCGATCACCACGATGACGAATGCGGCTGGCTGCAGGAACAGGCTGATCTGCCCGCCTTCCATCGCCTGGCCGCCGAGGATGGCGACCCCGGCCAGGCCGAGCCCGATCAGGCTGCCACGATCCATGCGTCTTCCTTGAGTTTGGTGCGCAGCCGCGCGATGGCCTGGCCGTGCAGCTGACAGACGCGCGATTCGGTGACGCCGAACACTTCGCTGATTTCACGCAGGTTGAGTTCCTGTTCGTAATACAGCGACATCAGCAGCTGTTCGCGCTCGGGCAGGTTCTCGATCCCGGCAATGATGCAGGCGCGCAGGTTGGCGTCGAGCAATTGTGGCAAGGGCATGCTGGCTTCGTTCGCCGACTGCTTGTCGAGAAAGGAGTCGCCCTCGTCGGTGTCGCCAAAATCCTCAAAATACAGCAACTGGTGACCACGCGCGTCGGCCAGCATGGCCTGATATTCGGCCAGCGGGATTTTCATGGCCATGGCGATTTCGGTTTCGCTGGGCTGGCGTCCCAGTTGATGCTGCAAGGCGCCGATGGCTTGTTCGATCTTGCGCATCGACTGCCGCGCGCTGCGTGGCAGCCAGTCCGACTGGCGCAGCTCGTCGATCATCGAGCCGCGGATGCGCTGGATGGCATAGGCCTCGAACTGCGCGCTCTGCGCCTCGTCGTAACGGCTGATGGCGTCGAGCAGGCCGATCATGCCGGCCTGCACCAGGTCGTCTTCCTCGACACTGGGCGGCAGCCGCCCCATCATGTGATGGGCCAGCCGCTTGACCATGGGCATGTGTAGCGTCAGCAGATCGCTTTTTTCGCTTTTTCCGCTTGCGGTATACATGATCCTGAATTATCCCCTTCTGCAGGCGTCCACCAGGCTGCTGCCCTGTATCACGCGCTGCATGAATCCTCCGACACTGCCCAGGGTGGGCGGCTGCGGCCAGCGCAACAGGCCGTCGGCCAGCTTGCGAAACTGCGAGGTGGACTGCGCAACCGGAAATGCGTCCACCACCGAGGTATGCAAATGACCCGCACGGGTCAGGCGCTCGTCCAGCGGAATATAACCCAGATAATCGACCGACACGCCCAGATAGCGCTCGGCAGTGTGGGCGAAATTGTGCGCCACGGCCTGCGCCTGCTCCGGCGACTCCATGCGGTTGAGCAGCAGGCGGAACTGACGTTTGCCGAAGTTGTGCGCCAGCCGTTTGACCAGGGTGTATCCCTGGGTGATCGCCGTGCCGCCGGGCGGCAGCACCACCATGATTTCGGAGGCGGCGAGACCCAGCGGCAGCGCATCGGGATCGGTGGCTTCTTCCATGTCCACCAGCACCACGTCGACGCCGCACTGCAGGCGGTTGAAGCTCTGCGCCAGCCATTCCTGGTCGCGCTCGGACAATTTTCCCAGCTGGTTGAAGCCACCGCCGATCGGCAACACCTGCACATTGTCGGGGCCGGTGAGCAACAGCGCATCCAGGGTGCAGCGGCCTTCGAGCACGTCCGCCACGTCGTAGCGCGGCGTCAGTCCCAACGCTGCACAGGCACCGCGACCATGCCGGTCCTGGTCGACGATGAGCACGTCGCGCCCGGAACGTGCCAGGGCGACCGCCAGATTGGCGGTCGCGGCGGTCTTGCCCGCGCCCTGCTGGCCCGACATCACGGTAATGACCTGAAACCCGGGCTGCCCCAGCAGGCGGCGTAGTCCGGCGGCCTGATCGCTGACGAATTTATCCAAGGGACACCGCGCTTTCACGCTGTAGGGTTTGAATGCCGGAGAGCGCAAATCCCAGTTCGCTGTCGTCCAGCTGCCAGGGCGAGGCGTGCGTGCGAGCCTTGAAGGCGCGGTGAATGAGCGCCTGGCGGTTGGCCAGATGAAGGTCTTCCGGCACGCGCTGGCCGGTCGCCAGATAGTGCACGTTCAGTTCGTGGCGAATCGCGCAGTCGAGCGCCGGGCCCAGGCTCGCCGCTTCGTCGATTTTCGACAGGATGCAGCCGTCGAGCCCGCGGGTCCGGTATGCCTGCACCACCTCATCCAGCGTATCGCCGTGACTGGTGGCGTTCAGCACCAGCAGGCGCTTGATCTGCTTGCCGGCCTGGCACAGCATTTCGACCTGCTCGGCGACGGCCTGGTCGCGCTGGCTCATGCCGACGGTATCGATCAGCACGGTGTGCTTGTTGCGCAGCTCGGATAGCGCCAGCCGCAGGTCGGCGGCGTCGCGCACCGCGTGCACGGTCACGCCGAGAATCTTGCCGTAGATGCGTAGCTGCTCGTGGCCGCCGATCCGGTAGCTGTCGGTGGTCAGCAGCGCCAGCCTGTCGGCGCCGTGTCGCACGACGAAACGCGCGGCCAGCTTGGCGGTGGTGGTGGTCTTGCCGGCCCCGGTCGGCCCCATCAGGGCAAACACGCCGCCGCCGTCGAGCATGTCGGTCTCGCTCTGCATTACGTTGAGGCGCTTCATCAGCGTGTTACGCATCCAGGCCTGCGCCTGTTCGGCATCGCTCTTGGGCAGGGTTTCCAGCAGTTCGCGCGCCAGCGTAGCGGAAAATCCGGCCGCCAGCATGTCGCGCATCACTGCGGCGCCGGACGGATCGCGTCCCGGCAGGTCGCGCCAGACCAGGTCGGCGAGCTGGCTCTCCAGGCACGTCTGCATCGACTTGATTTCGCTGATGACACTTTGTGCAAGCTGGGCGCTGTCCTGGCTGGACACGGCGACCCGCTCGATCAGGCGGCGCTTGATGGTGACCGCGGGCGCCGGCTCGTCCTGCGCACGGGGCGCCGGTGATCGGGGTTCGGGCGTCGGTGCGGGCGCATCGTTTACCGGCGGCGCCATCGCGGCGATGTCGTCCGCCGCCAGGGCCAGCACTTCGACCCCGCCGTCGACGGCGCGATTGGAGAGAATGACCGCATCGGGTCCGAGTGCGTCGCGCAACTGGCGCATGGCCTCACGGGATGTTTTGGCGACGATACGTTTGACGTTCATGCTGCTCCTCCAATCAGGGAAGTCACTTTGATCTGTTTACCTTCGGGCACTTCAGCGTGCGAAAGCACCTTGAGTTGCGGCACGCTGCGCCGCAGAAAACGTGCGAGTAGCGGACGCAGTACGGCCGGCGTCAGCAATACGGGGGGGTGGCCCAGCGCTTCTTGCCGCTGCGTCGAGGTCTGGGTCCGCTCCAGCAGGGTATCGGCCAGTCCCGGCTCCATGCCGCCGGCGTCGTTGCCGGCCTGCAGGGTTTGCAGCAGCAGGCGCTCCAGTCCCTGGTCCAGCGCAATCACCGGTAGCTCGCTGGTCGAGCCGTAAATCTGCTGCACGATCGAGCGGCCCAGCGCCACCCGCACCAGTGCCGTGAGTTCATGCGGATCCTGGACCCGTGCGGCGTTCTCCAGCAGGGTGTCGATGATGGTCCGCATGTCGCGAATGGCCACGCCTTCGGTGAGCAGGTTCTGCAGCACTTTCTGCACGGTGGAGAGCGTCAGCATTTTCGGCACCAGATCTTCCACCAGCTTGGGCGCACTCTTGCCCAGGTGGTCGAGCAGCGCCTGCGCTTCCTGCCGGCCGAGCAGTTCGGCGGCATGCTGGGTCACCAGATGATTCAGATGGGTGGCGACCACAGTACCCGGGTCGACCACGGTGTAGCCCATGGCCTGCGCTTGTTCGCGCAGACTGGATTCGACCCATACCGCCGGCAGGCCGAATGCGGGATCCGTCGTGGCGACACCCGGCAGGCTGGCGGTGATGCTGCCCGGGTCGATGGCAAGAAACAGCCCGGTGCGCACTTCGCCGCTGCCGATTTCAACGCCCTTCAAGGTGATGCGGTAGCTGTTCGGATTGATTTCCAGATTGTCGCGGATATGCACAGCGGGGGGCAGGAAGCCGATTTCGCGGGCGAACTTCTTGCGGATGCCCTTGATGCGGCGCACCAGTTCGCCGTCGGCGGCGCTGTCCACCAGCGGGATCAGGCGATAGCCGACTTCCAGCCCCAGGGTGTCGATGGGCGCGACGTCTTCCCAGCTGGCTTCCTGCGACTCGACCGCGGCGACGGGCGCGGTCTGCACGTCCGGCGCGGCCTCGACCGCCTGTTGCCGCTTGCCGTTCTTCCAGGCCAGCCAGACCATGCCGCCCGCCAGCAGCAGGAAGGCAAAGTTCGGCATCCCCGGGATCATACCCATCATGCCGAGGATCGCGGCGGTGATATAGAGCGCCTGCGTCTTGTTGAAGACGTTGGACATCATCTGGCCGGTGATGTCCTCATCGGTGCTGACGCGGCTGACGATGATGCCGGCGGCGATCGAAATCACCAGTGCCGGAATCTGCGCCACCAGGCCGTCGCCGATCGCCAGCAGGGTGTAGTTGCGCGCCGCATCGGCCACCGTCATGTCGTGCTGCATGACGCCGACCAGCAGGCCGCCGACGATGTTGATCAGCAGGATCAGGATGCCGGCGATGGCGTCGCCGCGGACGAATTTCGATGCGCCGTCCATCGAGCCGTAAAAATCGGCCTCCTGGGAGATTTCGGAACGCCGTTTGCGCGCCTCGTCCTCATTGATCAGGCCGGCATTGAGGTCGGCGTCGATCGCCATCTGCTTGCCCGGCATCGCATCGAGGGTGAAGCGCGCGCTGACCTCGGCGATGCGTCCGGCGCCCTTGGTGATGACGATGAAGTTGATCACCACCAGGATGACGAAGACGATGATGCCGACCGTGTAATCGCCGCCGACCAGGAAATGGCCGAAGGCCTCGATCACCTTGCCCGCCGCGTCCGGGCCGGTGTGGCCTTCCAGCAGCACGACACGGGTCGAGGCCACGTTGAGCGACAGGCGCAACAAGGTGGAGAGCAGCAGCACCGTGGGAAAGGCCGCGAATTCGAGCGCCTTCTTGGTCGACAGGCCCACCAGCAGCACCATGATGGAGAGTGCGATATTGAAGGTGAACAGCATGTCCAGCGCAAACGGCGGCAGCGGCAGCACCAGCATCGCCAGGATGAGGATGATGAAAATTGGCGCGGCCATCGCGCGGGCGTTGGCGCCGCTGAACAGGCCGGAGATGCTCAGGGTGCCGTTCATGCTTGAACGCCAGTGCCCGCCTGCAGCGGGTCAAGTTCGGGCGGCACCGGCAAGGCGGTTGGCACATTGGGGTAGGCCCCGCCGACTTGCTGGAAATGACGCAGCTGAAACACGTAGGCCAGCACTTCGGCCACCGCTGCGTAGAGCCTGGCCGGAATTTCGTCGCCTAGCTCGGTATGGCAAAACAGCGCCCGCGCCAGCGGTGGCGCTTCCAGCAAGGGCACCTTGTGCTCGGCGGCCAGCTCTCGAATCTTCGCGGCGACGGCGTCGGCGCCCTTGGCCACCACGCGCGGCGCACCCATCTTGCCTTCGCTGTATTTGAGCGCGACGGCGTAATGGGTCGGGTTGGTCACCACCACGTCGGCGGTGGGGATCTCGGACATCATGCGGCGGCGCGCCACTTCGCGCTGCTGGGCGCGAATGTGCGCCTTCAGGTGGGGGTCGCCTTCCGACTCCTTGTTTTCCCGGCGCACTTCCTCCTTGCTCATCCTGAGCTTCTTGAAGTGACTCCAGAGCTGGTACGGCAGATCGATCACGACGACAAAAATCATCGTGCCAGAGACCAGCAGGAATACCTTGCCGATGAGGTCGCCCATGTGCTGGATGGCGACTGAAGGCGCCTCCAGGCTGAGCGAAAAAATCGCGCCGACGTTGGACCAGATCAGCCACACGGCGACCCCGCCCAGCAGACTGGCCTTGGCCAGCGCCTTGATCAGCTCGATCAGCCCCTGGCTGGAAAACATGCGCTTGATGCCTGAAAACGGGTTCAGGCGATTGAATTTCGGGGCGAAGGCCTTGGCGCTGAAGAGCCAGCCGCGCAGCAGCAGCGGTGTAGCCACGGTGGCGACCACCACCGCCGCCAGAAAGGGCGACAACGCCAGGGCCGCCTCAAAAAACTGGTTCGACAGCTGCGCCATGACGTGTGCGCTGTCGCGGGCGATGCCGGGATTGAACTGCAGGCCGTCGCGCACGATATGCGACAGGGTCTGGCCGAGGCCACTGGCCATCGTCCACAGGGTCGCGCCCCCCATCATCAGCACGACAAAGGTGGACAATTCGCGCGATTGCACGACCTGCCCTTCTTCACGTGCCTTTTGCAGCCGCTGTGACGAGGCTGGTTCGGTTTTTTCCTGATCGCTTTCTTCAGCCATCCCTGATTTCACCTGTTGGTGGGGACCCTGCCATCTGCATCAAGCAGATGCGGGCTTTCTTCAGGCTGAATTATTGGCCATGCCCGGTACGGGCAATCAGGGGAATAAGGGTGGATTTGGCCTGCTATTTAACACCAGGCGGCGTGGAGGGAAGCGAGGGAGGTGTACCGTCATTCCCGGTTTCACCGCCCCCTCCGGCCTCGTCGGCGACGTTGACGCCTGAAGCTTCCTTGGTGACAGCGTCTTCGGTACGCTTGTTCATGACGATGATGCTGATGCGGCGATTGACCGGATCAAGGGGCGCGGCATTGCTGAACGGCACCGATGAGGCCAGTCCGACCACCCGCAACATCTTCTCTTCGGCCATGCCGCCGGCAATCAATTCGCGTCGCGAGGCATTGGCACGGTCGGCCGACAACTCCCAGTTGCTGTAGCCGCGTTCGCGATTGGCATAAGGCTTGGCATCGGTGTGGCCCGACAGGCTGACGCGGTTCTGCACATCGTTCAGAATCTGGGCGATCTCATGCAGGATGATCTTGGTGTAAGGCTGCAGATCGGCGCTGGCCAGGTTGAACATGGGCCGGTTCTGCTCGTCGACGATCTGGATGCGCAGGCCTTCGCTGGTGATATCGATCAGCAGCTGCCGCTTGAATTGTTTCAGGGTGGGATTGGCGTCGATCGCCACTTCCAGCCGCTTTTTCAACTGCTTCAGGTTTTCAGTTTCACGGCGTTCGAGCTCGGCCTGCGCCGCCTTCAGGTTGTAGGATTTTTTCTCGGCCGCGGTCTCGCCTCTCTTGATCTGCCCGGTCTTGCGCGTGAGGTCGGCGCCGCCGCCCTTGATGACGCTGGAACTGTCGCCGCTGCCTGAGCCCCCCTGCATGGCCACTTTGAGCGGCGTCTTGAAATACTCGGCAATGCCTTCGAGATCGCCCTTGGTGGTCGAGCCCAGCAACCACATCAGCAGGAAGAACGCCATCATCGCGGTCACGAAGTCGGCATAGGCGATTTTCCACGCGCCGCCATGACGGCCACCCGCCGCCTTCTTGATGCGCTTGACGATGATGGGCGCTTTTTGCTCGCTCATGAGGTGATTTTATGCAGGCCTGGCAGCGGAAAATCAGCGCGATTTCGCGCTCTTGACGTGCTCTTCCAGTTCACTAAAGGACGGCCGCTCGGTCGAGAACAGCACCTTGCGCCCGAACTCGACCGCAATCGCCGGCGCATAGCCGTTGATGCTGGCCAGCAGGGTAACCTTGATGCACTGAAACATCTTGGTCGATTCGTGGAGTTTCTGTTCGAGCAGCGTGGCAAGCGGGCTTACAAAACCGTAGGCCAGCAAAATACCAATGAAAGTGCCGGTCAACGCAGCCCCGATCAAAATCCCCAGTTCCGCGGGCGGCAGCCCCACCGACCCCATGGTCTTCACCACACCCATGACCGCCGCGATAATGCCGAAAGCCGGCAGGCCATCGCCAATCTTGGCGACGGCGTGCACCGGCACCTCGCCTTCGTGATGATGGGTTTCAATTTCATTGTCCATCAGGTTTTCGATTTCGAAGGCATTCATGCTGCCGCTGACCATCAGACGCAGATAGTCGGTGAGGAATTCGACAATGTGGTGATCAGCCATGATCGTCGGGTATTTCGTGAATAGCGGGCTGTTTTCGGGCGAATCGACGTCGGCTTCAACCGACATCAGGCCTTCCTTGCGGATTTTGGTCAGCAACTCGTAGAGCAGCGCCATCATATCCAGGTAAAGCGCCCGTGTGTATTTCGAGCCCTTGAATACGGTGGGCAGCGCGCTGAGGGTCGCCTTAAAAGCCTTGCTATTATTACCGACGACGAAGGCGCCGATCGCCCCGCCCCCAATGATGATGAGTTCTATCGGGTGCCATAGTGCCGCCAGGTAGCCGCCAGCCAGCGCGTAACCGCCGAACACGCTCAACAACACGACAATATATCCAACGATGACTAGCACAACCGTCTATTCCTTTTGATTGATCCACCGGGCAGAAGCGGTCCCCCAGTTTTTTCCGCACACAAAGCCAATGCTCTCCGCAGGAAGATTCGACCAGTTTGAAAAAAACTTGATGGCGCAGCACGAGTATTTCCGCTTAGCGACGCCTCACATCCGCCATACATACAAGGTGTGACGGATGCCATCCGCCAGGGATATCTCGCGATCGGGCAGCCGCCCTTTCACGAGGAACGACAGGCTGATGAGAAGACTGCCGCTGCGCATCTGGGCCTGCGCCTGCTGCCACAGGGCGGGCATGGCCGCAGGCGAGAGAAAGGCAAAGACCACATCGAAATCGGCCAGATCGAGGGTTGCGTAATCGTGCCGCATGAAGGTCACCCGGCTGCGTTTGAATCCGGCACGCAGACGGCTGATGAGCCAGGGTGCCGGGGCCGTTTCCGTGCCGCAAAAGCGGCCCTGCGGAAAACGCTGCGCCAGGTAAAACGGCACACCACCCAGGCCGCTGCCGAGATCGATGAAACGGAACGCCTGCGTCGCGGGCAGCAAGGATGCCACAGCCTGCCAGGCTTTGCGGTCGGACAGATACAAGGGCACCCGTGTGCGGAAGCTGCTCCAGTAAAACAGGACCAGCAGCAGGAATGCCGCCAAATAGACCCAGGCGGGCACGCCTGCCTGCCGGGCCAGCAGGATGGCCGGCAAGAAGCCGAAATGCAGCGGCGGCCACCAGGCAGGTTGCCGCCAGAGGACGCTCAGCACGGCGGCGATCGCTCCCTGGACGAAGACGAGTTGCCACAGGGCGGGTTGATATGAGAAATGAATTTGCAGCAGAAGGTTCAGCAATGCGGCCAGTAACAGCGCCATGCACTGGATGACGAGCGACTGGAGACTGACCGGTAGGCGCGCCATTACCGGACGATCGGGGAAATTGTCAGGCGGCGGTCAGTTCGATTTTGGCCGAAGTACCCGCAAGGGGTACGCCGGCGGGTGCCCCGCTGCTGCGCAGCGACCCTTCCGCAGCACCCGTAAAGGGTACGCCGGTGGGTGCCCCGCTGCTGCGCAGCGACCCTTCCGCAGCCTTGGCCTTGCGGGTTTTGCCGGCGCGCGCAGGCACGTTGCACAGGCCGCACACGTATTGGTCATGCAGGTCGTCCGGATGCACCACGAAGTGGCCGCCACACCCGCTGCAGACAGCGGTTCCGAGCATCCGGTTTTCGAAGAAACGGTTCAGGGTCCAGGCGCGGGTGAAGCTCAACACGGCTTCGGCCTGATTGGTGTGAAGGTATTCCTGGTACAGGCGATAGCTTTTGAGCACGACTTCGATGCCGCTGCAATCGCTGTTCCTGGTGATGTAGCGGTGAATGTTGATGAACAGCGAAGAATGCACGTTGGGCAGCCAGGTCAGGAACCAGTCGGTCGAGAACGGCAGCATGCCCTTGGGTGGCGACACGCCTTTGACTTCCTTGTACAGCTTGAGCAAGCGCTCACGCGACAGCGTGGTTTCGGATTCCAGCACTTGCGGACGGGCGCCGAGCTCGATCATTTCGATCGCCAGTTGAGTGTCGCGCATTTCGGTCAGCAGACTCTTCTTGCTCATTGGGGTGCGCCTTCTTTCTTTGTTGTGCGGCAGAATCAGGCAACGGCTTCCACAGCCTGACCCGCCATCAGGATGGCGGCGTGAGACTGCGCCATGGCGCGATCCTTGGTGTAGCCGGTCAGCATGTTGAGCACCATGCCGTCGTCGAAGCGGAAGCGCGATACCAGCATGCCGGAGGCGGCAAGCTTGAGAATCTGTGCGGGAGTCAGTGCCTCGATCAACTCGGCGACGTCCTGGCTGATGCCCAGACGAAAGACGGCGGTCGCCTTGTCGTGCTGGATCATGCTTTGCGCCAGCATCAGGTAGTTGAGATTGACATCGCGCATTTCGTCCAGCATTTCGTCCAGTTTCATTTGCCTGTACCCCTTCGTTGAACTTTTTTTTCGATTCCACGCTTAAGTCAGCGTGGTGAATTCGTTATCGGACGACACCCGACAAAGTTAACGTGGACTAGCACTGTATTCGCAGTCGGATATTGCCGACTTATCTTGTAGGCGTTTGTCTTACACGATTACGCAGGTCGAAGCACATGTTGTCATAGGAAGAGGAAGGCGGCTCAATTGCGCTGGTAGATATCCTCGAAACGCACGATATCGTCCTCGCCAAGATAAGTGCCCGACTGCACCTCGATCATGTGCAGGTCGATCTTGCCGGGGTTTTCCAGCCGGTGCGTCGTACCGAGCGGAATGTAGGTCGACTGGTTCTCTGTCAGCAGTATGATCTCGGCGCCGCAGGTGACACTGGCGGTGCCCGACACCACGATCCAGTGCTCGGCGCGGTGGTGGTGCATCTGCAGGCTGAGCTTCTCGCCCGGCTTGACCATGATGCGCTTGACCTGGAAACGCTCGCCCTCGTCGATGCCCTCGTACCAGCCCCACGGGCGGTAAACCTGCTTGTGGACCAGATGCTCGCAGCGTTTTTCGGCCTTCAACCGGTCGACCAGCTTCTTCACGTCCTGCACCTGGTCCTTGTGCGCCACCAGCACCACGTCGGCGGTTTCCACCACCACCAGATCCGACACGCCCAACATGGCGACCATGCGGGTTTCGGCGCGGACGAAATTGTTCTGCGCATTTTCCAGCATGACGTCGCCGCGCGTGGCGTTGCCCTGCCCGTCCTTTGCCGCCACGTCCCACAGCGCGGTCCAGGCGCCGATGTCGTTCCAGGCGATGTCGGCCGGCACCACGACGGCGCGGCGGGTGTGCTCCATCACCGCGTAGTCGACCGATTCCGACGGGCAGGCCTCGAACTCGGTGGGCGCGAGCCGCACGAAATCGAGATCGGGCGTGGCGGCATCGAGCGCGGCACGGCTGGCGTCGAGAATATCGGGACGCAGGGTCTGCAGTTCATCGAGAAAATCCGCCGCGCGAAACAGGAACATGCCGCTGTTCCAGAAATAGTCGCCGGAGCCGACATATTTCTGCGCGGTAGCAAGGTCGGGTTTCTCGACGAATGCCGCAACTTGATGTGCCCCTGCGGTATCCGCCAGCGGCGCGCCTTTCTTGATGTAGCCGTAGCCGGTTTCCGGTGTGGCGGCGACGATGCCGAAAGTGGCGAGGTGGCCATTTTGCGCTGCCTGCGCCGCAGTGAGAATGGCCGCATGGAACGCCGCCACGTCGCCAATCAGGTGGTCGGCGGGCAACACCAGCATCAGCGCATCGGGATCGTCGCGCGATAGCATCAGCGCAGCCACGGCAATCGCCGGTGCGGTGTTGCGGCCCACCGGCTCCAGCACGATGGCATGCGGCAGAAGGTCGATCTGGCGCATCTGCTCGGCGATCATGAAGCGGTGCTCGACGTTGCACACCATCAGCGGCGCGGTCATTTCCGGCATATCCGACAGGCGGCTGACGGTGTCCTGCAGCAGGCTGCGGTCGCTGGCCAGCGGCAGCAGCTGTTTCGGCAGCGCCGCGCGGGACAAGGGCCACAGACGGGTGCCCGAGCCCCCGGAAAGAATCACGGGATGAATAGGAGTCATGTCGTGTGCCCTATTAAAAAATTATTTTATTGCCTGACGCAAATTCTGTTCCAGACACAGGGCCAGCGCGGTTTCCCAGTCGGGCAGCCGCACGCCGAAGGTCGCCGCCAGCTTGTCGCAGGCCAGCTGCGAATTGGTCGGGCGCGCTGCGGGCGTGGGATAGCCGGAGGTCGGGATCGCCGTGAGGCTGGCCAGTTTCGTGTCCGCTCCGGCCAAGTGCGCCCGGATCGCCGCGCTGAAGCCGTGCCAGCTGGTGCGCCCACCGCAGCTCAGATGATATAGCCCGGACGTTGCAGTTTGGTCGGGCCGATCCAGCCAGCGTGCAACCACCAGCGCCGTCGCCTCGGCGACCAGGCGCGACCAGGTCGGCGCGCCGAACTGGTCATCGACCACCGCCAACGTGTCGCGCTCGCGCAGCAGCCGCTGCATGGCGAGCAGGAAATTGTGGCCGCGCCGGCCGTATACCCAGCTGGTGCGCAGGATCAGGTGCGGCGCACCGGCACGCGCAACCGCCTGCTCGCCTGCCAGCTTGGTGGCGCCATACACGCCCAGCGGATTCGGCGCGTCGGCTTCCGTATAGGGCGTGGATTTGCGTCCGTCGAACACGTAGTCGGTTGAAAAATGCACCAGTGGAATCCCGCACGCCGCCGCGGCCTGCGCCAGTTCGCCCGGTGCAGCCGCGTTGATGGCGTGCGCCAGCTCAGGCTCGGTCTCGGCCTTGTCGACCGCGGTATAGGCGGCCGGGTTAACGATCAAATCCGGCGCAATCGCGTTCACCGTGCGACGAATGCTGGACGTGCCGGCAAGATCGAGGCAGTTGCGGTCCGCCGCAATGACCTCGCCCAGCGGCGCCAGCGCGCGCTGCAGTTCCCAGCCCACCTGGCCGTTGACGCCGGTGAGCAGGATCCTCACGCGAACACCTCGCATTCGGCGAGTGGCCGGCCGGCCTGGTCCTTGATGGACAAGAGCGGCGCGCCGTCCAGCGGCCAGTCGATGCCGAGCGCCGGATCGTTCCAAAGCAGGCAGCGCTCGAACTCGGGCGCGTAATAGTCGGTGGTCTTGTAGAGAAACTCGGCGTGCCCGGACAGCACCTGGAATCCGTGCGCGAATCCCGGCGGAATCCACGCCATGTCGTGCGTCTCGGCCGACAGGCGGAAAGCGGCGACGCGGCCGAAATGCGGCGAACTGCGGCGCAGGTCGACCGCCACGTCGAACACCTCGCCCGCCACGACCCGTACCAGCTTTCCCTGCGGCTGGCAGATCTGATAATGCAGGCCACGCAGCACGCCCTTCGCCGAGCGCGAGTGGTTGTCCTGTACGAATTCGGCATCGATGCCAAGGCTTGCAAAGGCCTTGCGGTTGTAGCTCTCGAAAAAAAAGCCGCGCGCATCGCCGAACACACGAGGGCGCAGCAACAGCACCTCGGGATGCTGGGTGGCAGTCACCTGCATCAAAACACCCGGTCGTTCAGCACGTCGATCAGGTAACGCCCGTAGCCGTTTTTCATCAGAGGTGCCGCCAGCGCCTGCAACTGGGCGGCGTCAATGAATCCCTGGCGGTAAGCGATCTCCTCGGGGCAGGCGATCTTCAGGCCCTGGCGCTTCTCGATGGTCTGGATGTAGAGCGCCGCCTCGATCAGCGAGTCGTGGGTGCCGGTGTCGAGCCAGGCCTGGCCGCGCCCCATCACCTGCACGTCGAGTTTGCCCCATTCCAGGTACTGGCGGTTGACGTCGGTGATCTCCAGCTCCCCGCGCGGCGACGGCTTCAAGGCACGCGCGATATCGATCACCCGGTTGTCGTAGAAATACAGGCCGGTGACGGCATAGCGCGACTTCGGTTTGGCGGGCTTTTCCTCCAGGCTGACCGCGCGCCCGGCGGCGTCGAATTCAACCACGCCGTAACGCTCGGGGTCGGTCACCGGATAGGCGAACACGGTGGCGCCGTGCGCGCGCTGCCCGGCCGCCTGCATGTCCTGGCTCAGCTCGTGGCCATAGAAAATATTGTCGCCCAGCACCAGGGCGCAAGGGTCATTGCCGATGAAGTCGCAGCCGATGAGGAACGCCTGCGCCAGTCCTTCGGGCGCGGCCTGCACCGCGTACCGGATGTCGAGTCCCCACTGCGCGCCATCGCCCAGCAGCTGCTCGAAACGCGGCGTGTCCTGCGGGGTGGAAATCAGCAGGATGTCGCGAATCCCCGCCAGCATCAGCGTGGTCAGCGGGTAATACACCATGGGCTTGTCATAGACCGGCAGCAGCTGCTTGGACACCACCTGGGTGATGGGATAGAGCCGGGTGCCGGAGCCGCCGGCGAGGATGATGCCCTTGCGTGTGGTCATGTCTAGCGTGCCGTGTAGTTTTCGGAAACCCAGTTGCGGTATTCGCCGCTGGTCACGTGATCCACCCAGTCCTGGTGGGACAGATACCAGGCCACCGTCTTGCGGATCCCGCTCTCGAAGGTCTCGGCGGGCGTCCAGCCGAGTTCGCGCTCGATCTTGCGGGCATCGATCGAATAGCGCAGATCGTGGCCGGGCCGGTCCTTGACGAAGGTCATCAGGCCGGCATGCGGCGTGACGGGCGAATCGGGGTGCAGTTCGTCGAGGATGGCGCACAGCGTCCTCACCACCTCGAGATTGGTCTTTTCATTGCAGCCGCCGATGTTGTAGGTTTCCCCCGCCCGTCCGGCTTCCAGCACCCGCCGGATCGCGCTGCAATGGTCGCTGACATACAGCCAGTCGCGGATATTGCTGCCGTCGCCGTAGATCGGCAGCGGCTTGCCCGCCAGCGCGTTGTGGATCACCAGCGGGACGAGCTTTTCCGGAAACTGCAGCGGCCCGTAGTTGTTCGAGCAGCTGGTGGTCAGTACCGGCAGGCCGTAGGTGTGGTGGTAGGCCCGCACCAGATGGTCCGACGCGGCTTTCGATGCCGAATACGGGCTGTTCGGCGCATACGGCGTGGTTTCCGAAAACGGCGGATCGGTGGGGCCGAGCGAGCCGTACACCTCGTCGGTCGACACCTGCAGGAAGCGGAACGCCGTCTGCTCGTCTGCCGGCAGCTGCGACCAATGTGCGCGCACCGATTCCAGCAGATTGAAAGTGCCGACCACATTGGTCTGGACGAACTCGGCGGGGCCGTGGATGGAACGGTCGACGTGGCTTTCCGCCGCGAAGTTGATCACCGCGCGCGGGCGGTATTGCTGCAGCAGTGCATCGACCGCTGCGCGGTCGCCGATGTCGCCCCGCACGAAAATATGCCGGGCGTCGCCCTGCAACGATCGCAGGTTCTCCAGGTTGCCCGCATAAGTCAGTTTGTCGAGGTTGACGACGGCTTCGTCGCTCACCGCCAGCCAGTCCAGAATGAAATTGGCGCCGATAAATCCGGCGCCTCCGGTCACGAGTATCATTTGATTTGCGCGCTCAGTTGGCAGGTTTTTCGACGACGTTTGCTTCGACAGCCGGCGCATAGCCGCTTGCGTATTCGATCTTGGCCGCTTCGCGCAGCTTTTTCAGGTCCGCTTCCATCATTCCCTTGCGCTTCCGGACTGTCAGGGCCTGCTCGATGGCGTTTTTTGCCTGTTCCAGCGAAACGGACTGCAACTGGCTTTCCTGCAACTGCTGGATCAGCACATGCCCAGGACGACCTGGCAAGATCGTCACCTCGCCGTCCTTCATCTGGCTAAGGCTATCCAGCAAGGGTGCCGGAATCTGTTCGGCCGGCTTGACGGCCACGGCGGTCTTGCCCTCGATGCCCTGTTCCTTGACCCAGTTGACGAAGTCGCCCATGGAATGACTGCTCTTGAGCTTGGCCTCGACTTCCGGCAAACGCGACGGCTCAAGCTTCAGATCGAGTTCCTGGATGCGGTAGATCCGCCGCTGGGAAAAAAGCTCGGGATGCTGGTTGTAATACTCGGCGACCTCGGTTTCCGAGGGTTTCTCGACATCCTTGAAGCTGCGTTCCGCATAGGCTTCCACCAGCACCTGGCGGCTGGCCTGCTCCATTGCGATCGCCACCTCAGGCGCCTTGTCCAGCCCGGCTTTTTTGGCAGCCTGCGCCAACAGACGCTGATCGACCAAGGCCTGCAATAGCCTGATTTTGGCCTCGGCGGTCTGCGCCTCGCCCAGCGCACCCAGGCCGGAAAGCGCCAGGTTCAATTCGGCTTCGCCGATCTTGTCGCCGTCCACCGTTGCCACCGCCTCGCTTTTTACTACGATGGCAGGCTTTTCACAGCCCGACGCCAGCACAGCCAGGATGGCCAAGGCGATAAACGATGCATGCTTGGGTTTCATGAATACTCTCATCTCATTACAAAATGTGGTCGTATGGTGCGGGATTCTGCCGGACTCGGCAAGCGCGTTTGAGCCGCGAATTCACGGCAAATGGGAAATCACCCATCCCCGGACGATTCCAGGCCCAGGGTTGACGAGCGATCATTTGAGCAAAAGCCAAAATGTTCAGCGCTCTCAGCAATATCCCATTTAAGGAACCGCTGATTAATTTGTCATCCTATGCTTGCGCCAACTCGTTTTGAATAGGATATTCGAGACGAGCCAGGAGTAGGGTCTGAAGCCGAAGTTGTCATGAGTCGTTCGAGGCTGTTCGCAATGGTGGTTGCCCTTCTCCGCCCTTACTGATTCCGGACAGTTCATTGGGGCGTGACCCCGCATTCAGGATGGATGGAAAGTGTAAGTGGCTGGTTTTTCATACATTTCCAAGGATTCAGGGGTGATTGATGATTGTAGGCATTGATATCAGCAAGAAATGGTTTGATGCGGCCTGGCAGGTGGATGGTCAGGGCCGGCATCAGCGCTTTGAGTACACCGATGAAGACATCGGCCAGTTGTTGGCGCAAACGCCCGAGGCGGCACACTACGTGATGGAAGCAACGGGAACCTACCATGCGCGCTTGGCGCTCAGGCTGCATGAGTCGGGGCGGCGAGTGAGCGTAGTCAACCCGCTGGTCATCAAGCGCTTTTCCCAAATGCAGCTGTCACGGGTAAAGAGCGACCGTGCGGATGCCGAGTTGATCCGGCGCTATGGCGAACAGCAGCCCTTGTCGCCCTGGGCGCCCGCCACGGATGAAGTACTTGAATTGCAGCAGGCGCATGGCTGGCTGAACGACCTGATCGGGGAGCGCACCCGGCTGCTCAACCGGCGCGAAGCCCATGCCCACCACGCCAAACCCAACGCCTTCGTCATTTCGCAGATGGCAGCGCAGTTGCAGCAACTGGACGGACAGATCAAGACATGCGAACGGCATCTGGAGGTGATGGTAAAAAAGTCTTTTACCGAGTTGTTTGAGCGGCTGCTCACGATTCCCTCGATCGGCGCCAAGACGGCGATCGAGCTGATCATCGTGACGGACGGCTTCAGGCGCTTCGAGGACGTCAAGGCGCTGTGCGCCTATATCGGGGTGAGCCCGACGACATTCCGCTCGGGCAGCTCGGTCAATGGCAAAGGCGGGATCGCCAAGCTGGGGCAGGGGCGGATGCGTCAATTGCTCTACCTGTGCAGTTGGACCGCGAAGACCTGCAATCCGGCCTGCAGGGCACTGTATGCCCGCTTGAAAGCACTGGGCAAGCCGCCGAAGGTCATCAACGTCGCAATTGCGCATAAATTGTTGAGGCAGGCCTTCGCGGTGGCAACGACCAATGCGCCTTTTTCGACAGAATATGCTTGACGAGAAGCACAGTTCATTGCGAGGCGCGTAGCGACGTGGCATACGATTCCACATGGGCTTCAGCCCATAGTGGATCGGAGTCCTTCAGGGCAATCCAGAAATGCCCACTTAATCGATACGCTGGATTGCTTCGCTGCGCTCGCAATGACGGCCATATCGAATTAATCAGTGCTTCCTTAAAGAAAAGACTATGTCACTGTTGGCTTGTTGAAGTTGTGTCTTGCCCCCGCTGATGAAGCCCCTACCCTGCGGCATCCCGTAGCGGCGAATGCGAATGTAGCCTGGATTTTGTGTAAAGAGGGAAAAAAACACTTTAAGTGTTTGATATAATTGTAGTTATCCAGAAACCAATTTGTAAGAAACACCTACCGGAACTCGCCCTGCTGTTGATTTTACCCCGGGGCAACTCCGGTTTCCGCCCGCTGCGGGCTTCACGGTTCGCCCGACTTCACCGGCGCAGAGGTATCCTCGAATCTGGACGCCTTGCTGCTTGCCGCCGTGGATCGTCGTATCAGCCCGATTGATCGCCTGACCGGCGCTATGTGGATTCCCGCCACCCCAGCTGCATCACGCACCCTATGCGCGATTTACTGACGCAGCGCGTATTTCAGATCGCCTCGGGTTATATTGCCAAAAGGCGGCAACCAGACGGCTGTTTATACCGGATGGCCCGCGCACTGGTCATGCAGTTCATCGCCGGCTACGAATGTCCCCCCGCCACGATCACGCTGGATCTCGACCACACCGACGATGCCACCTATGGGCAACAGGCCCTTTCCTTATACAACCACCATTACGCTCACCATTGCAGTATCAGGTGGCGATCGAAGATCACCTGTTTGGCCGCGTGCGAGATCTGTTCGACCTGGATGCCACCGTCACCCTGTACGGCCTGACCAACCCCTGTTTTGAGGGCAGCGCGGCGCCAAGCGCCCGGAGGTAATCCATGCGCGCATCGGCCGGCTCCAGCAGGCAGGTTTCGGTGTGGGGCAACATTACGCCATCACCATCGAAACCGACCCGGAACAGCCCCGTGTGACACGGCTCGCCTGGGAGAAGACAGCGGTAGAGGGAACGATGTTGACCGATCACGGGGCGTACTGCCTGCACAGTAACGAAACTGGCTGGAGCGAAGCACAGCTTTGGCGGACCTGCATGACGCTGTCGGTACAACGTCGGGTAACGGCGCGCTTCATCCAGAAGGATGGCTGTACTTTGAACGTGCACAAAACTACGCAACCTGAGCCAAAACTGAAGGCAATTTACGATGCGTTGAACCTGTATCCCTTGCCAGGAGGGACGAAAAAAATGGTCGCCTGAGCCAATTCCCCCGCGAAAAGATTACGTGTAGCGATACTTGGGAAAGGCATTTGATGTAAGCTATTGTTTGTTAATGCATCTTTTGTTTGGGCGCTAAAGATGGGATCGACAACACAGAGCCAAGTGCCGCACCTCCCGCTTCACAGAATGTCCGGTCAGACCCCCTGCCCTCTCCCGGTAGCAAGCGCTGCTGACTGCGAGCCGGGCAAATGCGGTTCGGGCGTGGTCCGCATGGATCCCCGCAAGCTGAATAACCCATGTCTCCATCGCCCCGCTTACCGAATATAATCGGCACCAGCCCGATTCTCGGGTCGCCCTACCTATTTACCGATGTGAAATCGCCATGTCCGAATCTAACCATGAATTACAAAACGAGGTTGCCGGACTCATCGTCTCCACCCTGAACCTCGACGTCAGCCCGGATGAAATCCAGCCCGACGCCTCCCTTTACGGCGAGGGACTCGGGCTCGACTCCATCGACATCCTGGAAGTGGCCCTGGTTGTATCCAAGCGTTTCGGTTTCCAGTTGCGCGCCGACAACGCGGACAACGTCAGCATCTTCAGCTCCCTCGCCAGCCTGACCCGGCATATCGCGGCCAATCGGGAAAAATGAGTTGACCCTGTTCCGCGCAGTCCGCTGGATCGTCATTGCCGCCGGGGCCATTGCTTATCCGCTGCTGGCGCATTACAGCGCGGCCACTTCGGCGGCCACCACTTTGCCGTCCCTGGGGGTGGCCGTGTCCCTGGCGCCTTCCCTGGCCATCCTGCTGTGGCTGACCTGGCGTTCGCCCAGGCGGCCGGCCATGTTGCTCCTGTGTGCTGTCGTGGGCGGGCTGCTGTGGGGGTTTTGGGGCATGCTGGAACGCAATTTCAGCTGGGTCTATTTCCTTCAGCACGCCGGCACCTATGCCATGCTGGCCGCCGTGTTCGGCGTCACCCTCGGACGCGGGCGGCAAGCGCTGTGCACCCGGTTTGCCGAAGCGATCCATGGCAGTCTGGCGGCGGACGAGATCCGTTATTCGCGCCAGGTCACGCTGGCATGGACGCTGTTTTTACTGGCGATCAGCCTGGTTTCCAGCGTCCTGTTCTTTTTTGCCGGCATCGAGATCTGGTCGGTTTTCGCCAACTTCCTCTCCTTCCCTTTGATTCTGCTGATGTTTGTCGTGGAATACGGGATTCGCCTGCGCAAGCTGCCACAGCAGAAAAATCACAGCATCATGGACGGCATCCTGGCCTTCTGGAAGACGCCGGCCACGCGCCCGGGTACTTTCCCCGATCCCCGCTAGTGCCGTCCATGCCATCCTTGTCACCCCTACCGCTCATCGCCCATCACCGCCCCGATGCCGTCCTGGCCTGGCGCAGCAACACGCCGATCAGCGCCGGGCAGTTTCTGGCCGAGGTCGCGCACGTCGCCGGCCAGTTGCCGCCGGGGCGGCATGTGCTCAACCTGTGCGGCGACCGCTACCGTTTCACGGTCGCCCTGGCGGCCTGCATCGTTAGCGGCCGGATCAGCCTGCTGCCCTCCACCCACACCCCGGAGATGGTCCGGCAGATGCAGCGCATCGCTCCGGACGTCTTCTGCATTGTCGATCAGGGTGCTGGCGTTGAGCTGCCCACCTTCCGCTACCCCGAATCGGTGCCGCCCCCTGGGGACGGCCATGCAATTCCCGCTATCGATCGCGAGCAGATCGTTGCGCAGGTCTTCACCTCCGGCTCCACCGGCATGCCGGCGCCCCATGCCAAGCGCTGGGGCAATCTGGTGCGTAACGTGCAGGCGGAGGCGCAGCGCCTGGGCATCGGCGCCGACCATGCCATTCTCGGCACTGTCCCCCCGCAGCACATGTACGGTCTGGAATCCACCGTGCTGATGCCGCTGCAAAGCGGTGCCGCGCTGCATGCCGGCCGTCCTTTCTACCCGGCGGACATCTGCGCCGACCTGGCGAGCCTGCCGCGCCCGCGCGTGCTGGTCACCACGCCCTACCATCTGCGCGCCCTGCTTGAGGATCAGGCCTCGCTGCCGGCAGTCGACCAGATTGTCTCGGCCACCGCCCCGCTGTCGCAGGACCTGGCCAATGAAGCCGAATCCCGTTTCGGTGCGCCGCTGCACGAGATCTACGGCTGCACCGAAACCGGGCAACTCGCCTCGCGCCGCACCTCCGCTGGCGCCGAGTGGCAAACCCTGGCGGGTGTCCATCTACGCCGCAAAGGATCTGCGCTGTGGGCCGAGGGCGGGCACATCGAGCACCCCACCGGGCTCAATGACGTCATCGAGTTCACCGGCGACGGCCCGCTGTCGACCACCTTCCTGCTGCATGGTCGCCACGCCGACCTGGTCAACATCGCCGGCAAGCGTACCTCGCTGGCCTACCTCAACCATCAGTTGAACGCCATCCCGGGAGTTGCGGATGGCGTCTTCCTGCTGCCGCGCGAGGACAGCGCGGATCGCATCGGCCGCCTCGCCGCCCTGGTGGTCGCCCCCGGCCTCACCCCGGCTGCCCTGACCCGGGCGCTGCGCGCACACATCGATCCCGTCTTTCTGCCGCGCCCCCTGCTGTTCGTCGACGCCCTGCCGCGCAGCGCCACCGGCAAGCTCCCCAGCCAGGCCGCCCAGGACCTGCTGGCCCTCCTCCTGCAGGTCCGCTCCGCGACCGGGATGACGGCATGAGCGAGCACGCCGTGCCTCTGCCCATCGCCGCTGACCATCCCGCCTATGCCGGGCACTTTCCCAGCCAGCCCATCCTTCCCGGGGTCGTGCTGCTGGATGAGGCCCTGCATGCCCTGGCGACGCGGCTGGGCAGGCAGGGCACGGCCTGGCAACTCAAGTCGGTGAAGTTCCACAGTCCGGTCCAGCCCGGCGAGTCCCTCACCCTGCACAGCGCCGAATCGCCGACCGGCGGCTTCCGCTTCGAGATCCGCTGCCTCGATGTCCGTGGCGACGAGCGCGGCGTGGCCAGCGGCAGCGTCGTTTTTTCGCAAACGCCCCCGGCGTGACCGCACCGGAAATGGCGCGTCAAGCCTCGCCGCACGCAGAATGGGCTATCCGCCCCGAGCGCAGCAATCGGGCCATGCTGCGCCTGATGGCCTGGATCTCCCTGCGCCTGGGGCGAGTCCCCGCCCGGTTTGTGCTGGCCGGCGTCAGCCTCTACTTTCTGCTCTTCGCACCCACCGCCAAGGCCGCCTCGCGTATCTATCTGTGCCGGGCACTGGATCGGGAGCCCACGTTTGCCGATTTGTTCCGCCACTTCTACAGCTTTGCCTCCACCATCCACGACCGAATTTTTCTGCTCAATGGGCGCTTCGACCTGTTTCAGGTGGAGGTGCATGGCGAGGACATCATCCAGGACGTACTGGCCGCCGGGCGGGGGGCCATCCTGATGGGCGCGCACATGGGCAGCTTCGAGGTGGTGCGCGCCATCGGCTGCCGGCAGCCCGGCCTCAGGGTGGCCATGCTCATGTACGAGGAAAACGCCCGCAATCTCAATGCCACGCTGGCCGCAATCAACCCGGCGGCGGCGCAGGACACCATCCCGCTGGGGCAGATCGACTCGATGCTGCGGGCACAGGCCTGCCTGGACGAGGGCATGGCGCTCGGCGTGCTGGGCGACCGTACCCTCGGCGGCGACCCGACGCTGCGCGTCTCCTTCCTGGGGCAGGACGCCGAGTTTCCGGTCGGCCCCATGCGCCTGGCCGCGATGCTGAAGCGCCCGGTGCTTTTCATGAGCGGGCTTTACCTGGGCGGCAACCGCTACGCCATTCACTTTGAGCGGCTGGCCGATTTCAGCGCGCTCGAACGGAGCGGCCGCGATGCTGCCATCCAGTCTGCCGTGGCGGTCTACGTCGCCTGCCTGGAACGCCATTGCCGCGCCGCGCCCTGCAACTGGTTCAACTTCTTCGATTTCTGGCGCGCCAGGGATGCCGCTAAAACATGACCCGACTCACGCGACCCCGCTTTCGGCTGTATACCCTGGTCTGGCTGGCGCTGCTGGTCAGCCCTATGGCTCAGGCCGCCCCGCTGAGCATTGCCCAGCTCATGGCGGGTCTGGCGAAGCACCCGCAAGGCGCGGCCACCTTCACCGAGACAAAAACCATTTCCATCCTCGACCAGCCGATCGAATCTTCCGGCGAACTGCTGTTCATCGCGCCGGCCCGTTTGGAAAAGCGCACCCTGAAACCGAAGCCCGAGACCATGGTGCTCGACGGCGACACTCTCACCCTCGAACGTGGCCGCCGCAAGCACGTCCTTCAACTTAAGGACTACCCGGAGGTGGCCGCCATGATCGAGAGCATTCGCGCCACCCTGGCCGGCGACCGCAAGTCTCTGGAACGGGTCTACCACCTGGCCCTGGACGGCGGCCAGGAACGCTGGACCCTGATGCTCACCCCCCTCGACCCCAAGGTCGGCGCCATCGTCGCCCGCATCCGGATAGAAGGCGCCCGGGACGTGGTGCGCAGTGTCGCGATTCTCCAGGCCGACGGCGACCGTTCGCTGATGACCATCGAGCAGTCGGCGCCACAGCGATGATCCTGAAAAGCTCACCATGGAGACACAGAGGCACGGAGAACGGCAGGAAATCAATGGGTTGCCGATCAACCAGCCTTCACCCGTCTGGCCGACGCACTGACCCATGCAAGGTGTTGTATGTCCTCTGCGCGCTCTCTGCCTCTGTGGTTCAACTGCGGTTTCAAGGATGATCCGGACGCACCGCAACACCACCGCCATCGTGCTGTGGCTGATTTTTTTGCTGGCCTGTGTCGGCATCATCAGCCGCACCCATTTCACCACCGACTTGTCGGCATTTATGCCGCGCACGCCCACGCCCGAGCAGCAGCTGCTCATGGATCAGATCAGCGACGGCCTCGCCTCGCGCCTGATTCTGGTGGGTATAGAAGGTGCCGACGCGCCCACCCGCGCCAGTCTTTCCAGGCAAATCGCCCAGCGTCTGCGCACCGACCGCACGTTTGTCAGCATCAATAACGGCGAGCCCGTCAGCGCCGAGCGCGACCGGGCCTTCCTGTTCGGCAATCGTTACCTGCTGAGCCCGGCCGTGACGCCTGAGCGCTTTAGCGCAAGCGGCCTGCATGCGGCCTTGAGCGACAGTATCGATCTCTTGGCCTCGCCTGTCGGACTGCTGGTCAAATCCCTGCTGCCGCGCGACCCCACCGGGGAAATGCTGCAATTGCTCGAGCAGCTCAACAGCGGCAGCCAGCCGCAGCTGGTGGAGGGCGCATGGGCGTCGCGCGACGGTGCGCGCGCCTTGATGCTGATGCAAACGCGTGCCGCGGGAAGCGACACCGATGCCCAGCAACACGCCATGGCCGCCATACGGCAGGCGTTCGACCAGGCGTTGGACCAAGTCCCCGGCGCGACCGCCTCCACCCAACTGGTGATGACCGGCCCCGGCGTGTTTTCGGTGACGTCGCGCGACACCATCAAGCGTCAGGTCACCCGCCTGTCCATCATTAGCCTTGCCCTGATCGCCACGCTGCTGTTGCTGGTTTACCGGTCATTTAGTGCACTGACATTGGGATTGTTGCCCGTGATCAGCGGTGCGCTGGCGGGCATTGCGGCGGTCAGCCTGGGCTTTGGCGCGGTGCACGGCATCACCCTGGGATTCGGCACCGCCCTGATCGGCGAAGCCGTGGATTATTCGATCTACCTGTTTGTGCAATCGGAGCAGAACAGCGCGGATCATCAAAACTGGATCAAGCGCCTCTGGCCGACCATTCGCCTCGGCGTGCTGACCTCGATAGCCGGCTTTGCCTCGCTGCTGCTGTCCGGCTTTCCCGGTCTGGCGCAGCTCGGCTTGTATGCCATTGCCGGGCTGATCGCGGCCGCAACGGTGACGCGCTTCGTCCTGCCTTCACTGCTGCCCGCCAACTTCCGTATCCATGATTTGTCGGCGATCGGGCTCACCCTGTCCCGCGTCGTGCAACGCGCTGCCGCACTGCGCTGGCCGGCGGCGATCGTGCTGCTGGCGGCCTGCGCCATCGTGGTCAACAACCGCGACAGTTTATGGAACGACAAAATCGCGTCGCTCAGTCCGGTGTCGCAAGCGGACGTGGAACTCGATACCCGTTTGCGCGCCGACATGGGCGCGCCGGATGTGCGCTACCTGATCGTCGTCTCGGGTACGAACCAGGAATCCGTGTTGCGCGCCGCCGAGCGGGTCTCCACACTGCTGCAAGTCCAAGTCGAGCAAGGCGAACTGGCCGGATTCGAAAGCCCGAGCCGTTATCTTCCCAGCGTGGCAACGCAACGCGAACGCCAGGCCAGCCTGCCTCCTCGCCCGGTGCTGGAAACACGCGTGGCGCAAGCGGTCCAGGGCCTGCCGGTGCGCGCGCAACTGTTCACGCCATTTCTGGCCGACACCGCCGCCGCGCGCAGCCAGCGTCTACTGCAGGCAGGCGACCTGCAGCAGACCTCGATGGCGATGGCGGTCGATGCCCTGCTCATCCAGCAACACGGGCAATGGCGGGCCTTGTTGCCGCTGACCGCGCCCGAGGGGGGCAGCATCAACGCCGAACCTATCCGCGCTGCCTTGAGTGCCATGCCCAATGTGCTGTTCGTGGACATGAAAGCCGAGTCGGATCGCCTGTATTCCGGCTACCTGCGGGAAGCCATTGCGCTGTCGCTCGGCGGCCTGGTTGCCATCGTCGCGTTGCTGCTCGCGGTTTTTCGCTCGCCCATGCGCGTGCTGCGCATCATTGCGCCGCTTGCCGCTGCGGTCATTACGGTCACCGCGGGATTGAGCCTGTTTGGCCAGCAAATGATCATTCTGCACCTGGTGGGCCTGCTGCTGGTGGCCGCAGTGAGCTCCAATTACGCCCTGTTTTTTGATCGACCCGATCCGCGCACACCGATCCTGCCGCGCACGCTGGCCTCGATGCTGTTTGCCAGCCTCACCACCGTCGCCGGTTTTGGCCTGCTCGCGTTTTCCGACGTCTCCATCCTGCAGGCGCTGGGCGTGACCGTCGCACCGGGCGTCATCCTGGCCTTGTTCTATGCGGCGATTTTTGCCCGGCAAGCCGATGCCTGCCCATCCAGTGTTTAATCCAGTCTGGCACCCCACGCTGCTGATCCGCGCATCGTTCGCGCTGCATGGTCTGGCATTGGTGGCTGTGATCGCCGAACCCGCGCAATGGCGCTGGGCGCTGGGCGCCGTGGTCATCAACCACCTGCTGCTGACCGCCGTCGGCCTGTGGCCGCGCAGCCACTGGCTGGGACCGAACTGGACGCGGCTGCCCGCTGCCGCGGCGGCCAGAAATGAAATCGCCCTGACTATCGACGATGGCCCAGACCCCCTTGTCACGCCGCAGGTGCTGGATATTCTGGATCGCCATGCCGCGCAAGCCACCTTTTTCTGCATCGGCGAAAAAGCGGCACGCTATCCGGACCTATGCCGTGAAATCGTCCGCCGCGGCCATGCCGTGGAAAACCACAGCCAGCACCACCGCCATTTTTTTTCCCTGCTGGGTCCGCGTGGTTTCATGCGCGAACTGCAGGCCGCACAAAACACCCTCGGCCAGATTACCGGTCAGCACCCCGTGTTTTTTCGGGCTCCTGCCGGCCTGCGCAATCCTTTTCTCGATCCCGTGCTGACGCGACTCGGTTTGACGCTCGCCAGCTGGTCGGCGCGGGGATTCGACACCCGCATCGGTGACGCCGAGCGGGTCAAGCATGCGTTGTTGCATGCGCTGCGGGCGGGCGCTATTTTGCTGTTGCACGATGGCAATGCTGCACGGACACCCGGTGGCACTCCGGTCATCCTCGACGTGCTGCCTGCCGTGCTGGAGTCGGCGGCCGCTGCCGAACTGCGTTTTGTCCGCTTGCGGGACGCCTTTTCATGACCGGCACACCGCATGAATCGACGCTACCGCACCGCGGAGAACCTGCCTTGAAAAACAGTCAGCACACGCCCTGGTACCGGCAAATTGCAGCGGCCACCACCCGGCATATGGTTCTGAAAGGGATCGGCACGCCGTTTTTTATCGGCCTGTTCTTCGGCGCGTATTTCTACGTTCTCAAAGCCCCGGCCTACCCGACAACGGTGATGCCCTTTACCTGGCTGGACCGGATGATCGGTTTTCAGCCGTGGGCGATGCCGCTGTATGTTTCATTGTGGGTGTATGTTTCGCTGCCCCCGGCCTTGCTCGCGACGCGACGTGAACTCTATTGGTATGGCATGGCGATGGCTGCAACCTGTCTGGTGGGGCTGATTGCGTTTTACTTCTGGCCCACCGCGGTCCCCGCATCCGATATCGACTGGGCCCGCTATCCTGGGGTGGATTTCCTGAAGAACGTCGATGCCGCCGGCAATGCCTTCCCTTCGCTGCACGTCGCCACCGCCATTTTTTCGGGACTCTGGCTGGACCGCCTGTTGCGTCGATTCGACGCGCCGCTGTGGAGCCGGCTATTCAGTTGGATATGGTGTATCGGTATCATTTATTCCACCCTCGCCACCCGCCAGCATGTGGCGGTCGATGTGTGGGGCGGCCTGATGCTGGGATGGGTGGCGGCCTGGCTGTCATTGCGCCACCATGCCTACGCAGCGTCAACACCTGACCGGATCTGAAGGGAAGCGGCCCGTGGAATTTATTAAAAACGCACGACATCTGGATGGGTTGACTTGTTGAATTCGCTCTGGCTTTCCCATTTCACCGCCGCAAGCTGCCTGGGTCACGGCCTGGCGCCGACGCTGGCTGCCCTGCGTGCACAAAAGAGCGGGCTCGTGCCCTGCGCCTTCGAGACGGTGACCGACCTGGCAACGTACATCGGCGAAGTCGCCGGCGTCGATGAGGCGCCTTTGCCGGCCAGCCTGGCCGAATACGAATGCCGCAACAACCGTCTCGCCTACCTGGGTTTGCGTCAGGATGGCTTCAATGCCGCCGTCGAATCAGCCATTGCACGCCACGGCCGCCGCCGGGTCGGCGTGCTGCTCGGCACCAGCACCTCCGGCATCCTGCAGACCGAACAGGCCTATCGTCGCCGCGACCCGGCGAGCGGCGCCCTGCCGGACGACTTCATCTATCGCACCACCCACAACACTTATTCGGTGGCCGATTTTGTGCGCACCGCCTTCAATCTGGAAGGCCCGGCCATGGTGGTCTCCACCGCCTGCTCGTCGAGCGCCAAGGTGTTCGCCGCCGCCGCGCGGATGATCGCGGCCGGCCTCATCGACGCCGCCATCGTCGGTGGCGTCGACTCCTTGTGCCTGACCACGCTCTATGGTTTCAATTCGCTGGAGCTGCTCTCGCCCGCGCCCTGCCGCCCCTACGACGCCGACCGCAACGGCCTCTCCGTCGGCGAGGCGGCGGCCTTCATCCTGCTTGAGCGCCCGGCCGACAGCCTCGATACCGACGCCGTGCTGCTGCTGGGGGCGGGCGAATCGAGCGATGCCCACCACATGTCGTCGCCGCATCCGGAAGGCCTGGGCGCGCGCATGGCGATGGAAGCCGCACTCAAGACTGCGGGCCTGCAGCCCGCCGACATCGACTACATCAACCTGCACGGCACTGCGACGCCGAGCAACGATGCGGCCGAGGGCCATGCAGTGGCAACCCTGTTTGGCCGCCAGGTGCCGTGCAGTTCGACCAAGGGCGCGACCGGCCACACTCTGGGCGCGGCCGGTGGCCTGGAGGCGATCATCGGCGCGCTGGCGCTGCAGCACGGTTTTCTGCCGGGCGGGATCAACACGCGTCGCGTCGATCCGGACATTCCCATCCACTACCTGACCGCCAACCGCGAGGACGCGCCGCGCCGGGTGCTAAGCAATTCCTTCGGATTCGGCGGCACCAACTGCAGCCTGATCCTGGGGCGCGCAGCATGAACAAGACAATGAAGCTCACCGCCTATCTCGACGGCATCGGCCTGATCGGCCCCGGACTCGACAACTGGCCTATGGCGCGGCCCATCCTGGCAGGCACCGCCCCCTATGAATCGCGTCCCCTCACGGTGGCCGCGCCGCTGTCACTGCCGCCTGCCGAGCGCCGCCGCACCGGTCTCGCGATCAAGGTCGCGCTGGCGGTGGCGCAGGAGGCCTGCGCCACCGGACAACTCGATGCCCGGCAACTGGCCGCGGTGTTTTCCTCCTCCGGCGCCGACAACGACAATTGCGATGCCCTCTGCAAGGTGCTGGCCTCCGACGACCGCCACATCTCGCCGACCCGCTTTCACAACTCGGTGCACAACGCCCCGGCGGGTTACTGGGGCATCGCCTCCGGGGCCATGACCCCGGCCACGGTGCTGTGCGCCCATGACGGCAGCTTCGGTGCTGGCCTGCTGGAAGCGCTGACCCAGGTCGCGGTCGAGGGCCGGGTCACGCTGCTGGTCACCTACGACATGCCCTATCCCGAACCATTGCACGCCAAGCGCCCGCTGCCCTCCGCCTTTGGCATCGCGCTGGCGCTTAGCCCCCAGCGTAGTGCGCAATCGCTGGCGCGGATCGAGCTCAGCCTCACCGATGACGCGCCCGATATGCTGGCCGAGCCCGAGCTCGAAATGCTGCGCCGTGCCATCCCCTGTGCCCGCGGCCTGCCCTTGCTGCAGGCCGTGGCGCGCGGAACAGGCGCGCGGGTCGTTCTCGACTACCTGGCGCCGCTGCGCCTGGCCGTGGCGATCGAACCATGCCGCTAGAGCGCGCCTGGCTGCTCGCCCACCTGCCGCACCAGGGCAGCATGTGCCTGCTCGATGCCGTCACCGCCTGGGATGCCCAGCGCATCCGCTGCACGGCGACGAGCCACCGCGAAGCCGACAACCCGCTGCGCGCCCACGACCGCCTGGGCGCGGCCTGCGGCATCGAGTACGCGGCGCAGGCCATGGCCGCCCATGGCGCACTGCTGACGTCTGCCAACAGCGCGTCGCGTGCCGGCTACCTGGCCAGCGTGCGCGGCGCCGAACTGCATGTCGCACGGCTGGATGACATCGCCGCCGACCTCGACGTCGAGGCGGAGCGTCTGTCCGGCGACGGCAATGCCATTCTGTACGGCTTTCGCGTCAGCGCCGACGGGCGCGAGTTGCTCAGCGGCCGGGCTGCCGTGATATTGGATGCGGCGTTGCTGGGCGCCAACAAACTGGGGAATCTGAAATGAAACGCGCATTGGTCACCGGCGGCAGCGGCGGCATCGGGTCGGCAATCTGCCGCCGTCTCGCCGCCGACGGCTGTTACGTCTACATCCACGCCAACCGCAACCTGGTGAAAGCGCAGGCGCTGGCCGATGAAATCAAAACGGGTGGCGGCCAGGCCGAGGCCATCGCCTTCGACGTCACCGATGCCGACGCCAGCCGCGCCACACTCGAAGCACTCATTGCCGACACACCGATCCAGGTGCTGGTGAACAACGCCGGCATCCACGACGATGCCGTCTTCCCCGGCATGAGCGCGGCGCAGTGGCACAGCGTACTGGATGTCTCACTCAACGGCTTCTTCAACGTCACCCAGCCGCTGACGATGCCGATGCTGCGCAGCCGCTGGGGGCGCATCGTCAACATCACCTCCATCGCCGGCCTCACCGGCAACCGCGGCCAGGTCAACTACGCCGCCGCCAAGGGGGCGCTGCATGCCGCGACCAAGTCGCTGTCGCTGGAACTCGCCAGCCGCGGGGTGACGGTCAACGCCGTGGCACCGGGCATCATCCAGACCGACATGATCGACGGCGCATTCGACGCCAAGGCCATCGCCAGCATGGTGCCGATGAAGCGCGCCGGCCGCCCGCAAGAGGTGGCGGACCTGGTCGGCTTCCTCGCCTCGGAGCAGGCGAGCTACATCAGCGGCCAGATCATCTCGGTCAACGGCGGCATGATTTGATCCCGACCGCGCACGCCCTCGCGAACCATCCGACCGGGCGGTTCATGGTTTGGCGGTAGCGGGGGATGAATTTTTTCGGGACGACGCAGGGCGTGCCCACGGCCCATTCACCGACAAGACCCTGTCCCACTTGGGAAACAAAAGAAGATCCAGGCAATGCGGAAGACGGTTACCGATAGTCAGGATAAAGAAATCATTTTTTCTTTTTACACATTATGCTAGAGTGAAAGCGCGACAAATTGTCGCAGTGGCGAGTTGGCGCTACATCTATTTCTTGAACGATTCGGTTTGGTCCGCTTTTTCCTCGAATCGACAATCGACAATCAGCGATTTATCTTTTTTGACAGGGAGTCACAATCATGACACAGGACGACATCAAAACACCCGACACCCAACCTGACTTGGGGCGACGCAAATTCCTGAACACCGCCGCACTGGTTGGTCTTTCCGGCGCCGGGCTTTCGGTGGGCCTGACCGCCTGCAAAAAGGAAGAAGCTCCCGCCACCAGCGCCCCGGGCCTTGCGAAAGGCGATGTGGTTGCTGCGCATGGCAAGTACGAGGTGCCGCCTGGCGAACTCGACGAATATTACTCGTTTTCCAGCGGCGGGCATTCGGGCGAGGTGCGTATCTACGGCCTGCCATCCGGGCGCGAACTGAAGCGCATCCCGGTCTTCAACATGGACTGCCTGGTCGGTTGGGGCATTACCAACGAATCGAAAGCGATCATCGGAACCAAGCCAGATGGCACCCTGAAGTATCACACCGGCGACACGCACCACCTACATCAGTCCTACACCGACGGCACCTATGACGGCAAATACATGTTCGTCAACGACAAAATCCATGGTCGTCTGGCGCGCGTCCGCATGGACACCATGGAATGCGACAAGATTCTCGAACTCCCCAACATCCAGGGCTTTCACGGCACCTTTCCCGACAAGCGCGACCCGGTCGATGCCAGCGTCAATCACACCACCCGCGTGTTCTGCGGTGCCGAGTTCACGATTCCACTACCCAACGATGGCCGCGGCCTGGATGACAGCAGCAAGTACAAAGCGCTGTTCAGCTGCGTCGATTCCAACACCATGGAAATGCGCTGGCAGGTGCTGATCGACGGCAACTGCGACCTGGTGGCGAGCTCGTACGATGGCAAACTGGCATGCACCAACCAGTACAACACTGAGAATGGCGTCCATTACGAAGACATGATGGCGGCGGAGATGGACGCCTGCCTGTTCTTCCACGTCGCCCGTATCGAAGAAGCGGTCAAGGCCGGCAAGTTCACCACCATCGGCACTTCCAAAGTGCCGGTGGTGGACGGCACCCATGCCTCCAACCAGGACCCGAAAACCGCGCTGATCTGTACTGTGCCGATTCCGAAGAACCCGCACGGCGTGAATATCAGCCCCGACGGTAAATATTACGCCTGCTCGGGCAAGCTTTCGCCGACGGCTTCGGTAATCGAGCATGACCTCGTGCTGAAATGGTTCGACGGCGAACTGGCCAATCCGCGCGACGCCGTGGTCGCAGAACCCGAGATCGGCCTCGGGCCGCTGCACACCGGATTCGACAACAAGGGCAACGCCTACACCACGCTGTTCCTCGACAGCCAGATCGTGAAGTGGAACGTGGAAGCGGCAATCAAATCGTTCAAGGGCGACAAGGAAGCCAAGGTGGTGCTGGACCGCATCGACGTGCATTACCAGCCGGGACATGGTTTCACCTCGATGGGCGAAACGAAGGAATCGGATGGCCGCTACTTTATCTCGGACAACAAGTTTTCCAAGGATCGTTTCCTGCCCGTCGGCCCGCTCCATGCCGAGACTGCACAGATGATCGACATCAGCGGTGACAAGATGATACTGGTGGCCGACCACGCGGTGTACTCGGAGCCGCACGATTCAATCATCGTCCGCCGTGACATCATCAAGACGCGCCAGATCTATGATATGAACGAGTTTCCGCTGGCAGTGAAAGACCCGGCGGAATCAGGCGTTTTCCGCAACGGCAAAAAGGTCACCGTCAAGCTCACCAGCCAGGCGCCGACCTTCAGCCTTCGAGAGTTCAAGCTCAAGAAGGGCGATGAGGTGACCATCATCCTGACCAACCACGACAAGGTGGAGGATCTGACCCACGGCTTCGCAATCCCGAAGTACGACATCAACTTCATCGTCAATCCGCAGGAAACCAAGTCGGTCACTTTCCTTGCCGACAAACCCGGAGTCTACTGGTGTTACTGCACCAACTTCTGCCACGCCCTGCATCTGGAAATGCGCAGCCGCATGATTGTCGAGGCTTGAAACGCCCCCCGTTCCCCGAAAGGGGAATGGGCTGTCTCTCGATAATCTGCGATAATCCGGGCAGATAAAAACCGCGCCCGCAAGGGCGTTGGTTTTTTGCGCCTTTTCCGGTTTTTTTGTCCGTTCCTGACAATACTTTAGCCGTTATTCAGCGAGGCCTACCCCAGGCGCCTGATGCTGCCGGCCAAAGGTGTGGCCGGGCCTTTGTCAGCTTTGACCAAGAATACTGGCTACCTGACTGCCATCTTGTCGGTGGCCGGCCGAAAGCGTCCCCCTCGGGAACGAGAGGAAAAACCCGCAGTCCAATAGTAGTTTTAAATTTGTTGCATTTATTTCAGCTGATGGTTTTAGGCTTGGGAGCTTTTTTATGAGTAATCCTGCCGGTATTTTTGTCCGTTTCCTGACGACCCTTCTTCTTTTCTGTGTCAGTGGGCTGACTGCAGCCGCTGAGCCGGGAGCCTCCTATGAAGCGCCGTTGCCGGTACAGTTATCGACCGATCCGGATCTCTGCGCCTATGTGCCGTGCAAGGACGTCATGCCGGGCGCGGACAGCTTCTCCCATCGCATGGGCAAGCCCGCTTACGTGGAGGCCTATCGCAACAAGAAAGACGGCCACGGTGAACAAAAAGGCCGCGCCGAGAAGGACCGCCAAAGCGGTAGCGACGACGACAAGGAAGCCGGCCACGGCAAACAAAAGGGCCGCCCCGAGAAAGGCGGCCAAAGCAACGACGATCGCGAACTGATCGGTTACGTATTCCTGTCCACCGACATCGTGGACATCCCCGCCTACTCGGGCAAGCCGGTGGTGACCCTGATCGGTATGGATACCCAGGGCATCGTCACCGGCGTCCGGGTTCTGCGACACTCCGAACCGATCCTGCTGCTGGGAATTCCGGAGGCGGAACTCACCAAGTTCGTCTTCCAGTACGTCGGCAAATTTGTGGGCTCCAAAATCGAAGTGGGTGCGGGTACGGGGCAAGGGACGATCGGCCTGGATGCCATCACCGGGGCCACGGTGACCGTGATTGCGGAAAACCAGGTCGTCCTGCGCAGCGGTCTGGCGGTCGCACGGCAGGTGGGCATCATCGAGCCCACCATTCGCCCCCAGGCGAAATTCAGCAAGATGGAGAACAAACTGGACTGGGATGCACTGGTCAAGAATGGCAGCATCCAGAGGCTCAAGATCGAAACCACAGAGGTCGGGATGCCACGCTCAGCCCAGCCCTACATCGATATTTATTTTGGCTATCTCAATGCACCTGCAGTGGGGCGTAGCGTACTCGGTGATTCCGTCTATCGAAGCCTGATGTCTCGGCTCAAGCCCGACGAGCATGCCATCTTCCTCATCGCCAACGGGGTGGAATCGTTCAAGGGCTCGGGCTTCGTGCGCGGCGGCATCTATGACCGGGTGCAGGTGGCGCAGGACATGGACACCACCACCTTCCGCGATCTGGATTATCTCAACCTGTATGGGATCGAGGCAGCCGGTGCGCCCTCCTATCGGGAGTCGGCCATCTTCATCATCCGCTCACCGACCTTCAGCGCGGCCTACCCCTGGAATCTGGTGTTTTTGGCCAACAAAATGGACCGCCAGACCGGTGCCAAGACCTTTGTCAACTTTGGCCGCGAGTACTGGCTGCCCAGCAGTTATCTCGTGGGCGGGCGCCCAAAAATAGAAAAGCCGGAAGCGACCTGGGTGACGGTGTGGAAATCACGCAAGGTCGAGATTGTGCTGTTTCTACTCTGGCTGGCTGCCTCGGCAACGGTCTATGCGCTGCGCGACAAGCTGGTTCGGCGCTCAACGATGAAAGACACGCGCTGGAAGGACACCCCTAGATATCTGCTGTGGATTACGTCGATCGGCTTCGTCGGCATCTACCTGCTGGCCGTGCCTTCCATCACGCAGGTGCTGACCTGGTTCCACGCCATCCTGTTCGAATGGCGCTGGGAACTGTTCCTGTCCGATCCATTCATCTTCCTGTTCTGGATATTCATCATCGTCAGCGTGTTCTTCTGGGGACGCGGCATGTTCTGCGGCTGGATGTGTCCCTATGGCTCGCTTGCGGAGCTGACCTACCATGTGGCCGGCAAATTGGGGCTGAAACGTTTCCAGCGCCACCTGCTGCCACAGCGCTGGCATGATCGCTTGAAATGGCTCAAATACGGCATCTTTGCCGGTTTGCTCGCGGTGTCCTTCTATTCCATGGGGATGGCCGAGAAACTCTCCGAGATCGAACCGTTCAAGACCACCTTCCTGGTCGGCGCGTGGAACCGTACCTGGCCCTTCTTCACCTTCTGGGCGGTCCTGATGGTCGCCTCGGTCTTTTTCGAGCGCCCGTTCTGCAAATATCTGTGTCCGCTCGGCGCAGCCCTGGCAGTCCCTTCCACCTTCCGCTGGTGGGGCCTCAAGCGCAAGAAGGAATGCGGCCCCTGCGCTGCGTGCGCAGTCGGCTGCGGCTCCCAGGCCATCGACGAGGCCGGCCGCATCGACCAGCGCGAATGCTTGCTGTGCCTGGACTGCCAGATATTGTATTACGACGATCATGCCTGCCCGCCGCTGGTCAAGGAACGCAAGCGCCGCACCAAGGCCGGCGAGCCGCTGACCGCGATCGCTTCGGACGGCTATTTCATTCCCATCGTGCCAGCCGCCGCAGCCCCCGTTGCCGCCGCACGGCAAAGCCTGCCCGCCTTCATCGGACAGGAACTCTTCGATCACCTGTTCCCCTGGAGCCGCAAGGCATTGCAGCAACCGCGCCTGTTGCAGGCGATCAGCCTCGCCCTGGCTGTTCTGGTGACCTGGGTCTGGGTGCTCGGTGCGGCCGGCAGTATCGGCCCCGGCATCGTGCTGGGCTGGTGGCTGGCCTGGAGCGTATATGAACTGGTGGTACGCATGCGCTGCAAACCGTACGTCAAGGAAGGTCCATGGTGGGGACGCAATTTGCGCCCGGCATCCTGGGCCGACATGGCCTCCTACGTGGCGTTCAAGAACCTGTTGATTGCCATCACCCTGTTCCTGCTGATGAAAGGCACCGGGGTGCTGGATTTCATGCAACAACTGCCGTCGCTGCAATGGCTTTACTAGAGGCTCGTCGGACTTTCTTCTTCCTGCCTCCCCTGCTTGGTACCCTGGCCTGCCTGCTGGTCGCCGGCGCCGGGTTGGCAGGCGAACTTACGGTACAGCCGGGAGAATCCATCGCCGCTGCCATTGCGCGGGCCGCGCCTGGCGACGTGGTCAGGGTGGAAAAAGGCTATTACCGGGAGCGGCTGCTGATCGACAAGCCCATAACCCTGAAGGGGATCGATCGGCCAACAATTAGTGGCGGATTAAAAGGCGATACCATCCGGATCACCGCCGAGGACGTCATCATCGAGGGGCTGATCGTGCGCGATTCAGGCGATGAACTGATCGACAAGAATGCTGGTATTTTCATCAAACCCGGGGCACATCGCGCAGCGGTGCGCAACTGCGACCTGACCTACAATCTGTTCGGAATCTATATCGAGACGGTCAAAAAAGTCGAGATCCGCAACAATGTCATCACCGGCAAGCGCGACTACAAATCGCCCCGGCGCGGCAATGGCATCCAGCTCTATAACTCCGAAGAAGCACAGATCATCGGCAACAATATCAGCTTCGTGCGCGACGGCATCTACGTGGATGTGTCGCACCACGCGGTATTCCGCAACAACCGCATCCACAACGTCCGCTACGGCACCCACTACATGAATTCCCATTACAACGTGTGGGAAGGCAATGACTCGTATCACAACCGCGGTGGCCTCGCGCTGATGATGACCCGTCATCAAGTAGTCCGCAACAACCGCGCATGGGGCAATTCCGACCACGGCATCATGCTGCGCACCATCCAGGACTCGGTCATCGAGGGCAATATCGTCGCCGGCAATGCTCGCGGGTTCTTCATCTACGATGCCGAGTACAACATCCTGCGTAACAACCTCGTGATGGACAACAGCGTGGGCGTGCACCTGTGGGCAGGCTCCTATCGCAACAAGGCCGAAGGCAACGACTTCATCTCGAACCGCACCCAGATCAAATACGTGGCCAGCCGGGACGAGATATGGCCCGGCAACTACTGGAGCAACTATGTGGGATGGGATCGCAACGGCGACGGCGTTGGCGACGTGCAGTACGAAGCCAACGACATGGTGGATCGCCTGTCCTGGCGCCACCCGATGATGAAGCTGCTGCTTGCCAGCCCGGCGGTGCAGACGCTGCGACTGGTGAGCCAGCAGTTCCCGCTGCTGCGCGCGCCGAGCATTGTCGATCCCACCCCCCGGATGAAACCGCACCACACTGACTGGAGCCAATGGAGTGGCCGCTATTTCCACCATGCAAACTGAAACGGATACTGCGCTGATCGTCGCGCGCGGGGTGCACAAGCACTATGGGCCGATTCGCGCAGTCGACGGCGTCGACCTCGACATACGCCCCGGTGAGCTGTTCGGCCTCATCGGCCACAACGGCGCCGGCAAGAGCACGATGTTCAAGATGATGCTCGGCCTGACGCCCCCCACCGCGGGCGATATCCGCATCGACGGCGCGCGCGTCGGCGGCGGCGACTTCCGTGCCGTCCGGCGCTCCGTAGGCTACCTTCCGGAAAACGTCGTGCTCTATGACAACCTTACCGGCCTCGAGACCTTGCATTTCTTCTCGCGCCTGAAAGGCGTGTCGGCGGCAGAAAACAACCGGGTGCTCGAGCGCGTAGGCCTTGCGCATGCGGCCAAACGGCGGGTACGCGAATACTCCAAGGGCATGCGGCAGCGTCTCGGCTTTGCCCAGGCGCTGCTCGGCAAGCCGCGCTTCCTGTTCCTCGACGAGCCCACCACCGGCCTCGACCCGGAAGCGATCCGCGGCTTTTATGCCACCCTCCGCCAACTCAGAAGTGAAGGCGTGACAATGGTGATCACCTCCCACATCCTCGCCGAAATTCAGGAGCGGGTAGACCGCCTGGCCATCATGACCGCCGGCAAGATACAGGCCTGCGGCACGGTGCAGGCCTTGCGCGAACAGATGGCCCTGCCGCTGCGGATCGATATCCGGATTGACGCCGAACACCTCGATGCGGTGCGCGCGATGCTCGACCAACTGCCGGTGAGCGCCATCGAAGCCCATGCCGGTCACATTACCGTGCAGTGCCGACGCGAAGCCAAGATGGCGGTAATCGAAGCGCTTGTGCGGGATGGCCGGATGCGTGACCTGACGGTGCGGGAACCCTCGCTCGAAGACGTTTTTTTCGGTTTTTCGGATTAAGGGGCGGCAATGGAAATCGCACAAATCGCCACCATCGCCAGCAAGGAATTCTGGGACCGCATCCGCAATCGCTGGGTGCTGGCCGTGGCACTGGTTTTCACCGCTTTCGCGCTGACCATCGCCTATTTCGGCGCTGCGCAGCAGGGTTCCATCGGCCTTCGTTCCATCGACGTCACCATCGCCAGCCTGGTCAGCCTGGTCATCTATCTGATCCCGCTGATCGCGCTTATTCTGGGCTTCGATGCGATCGTCGGCGAGCGTGAACGCGGCTCCCTCGACCTCCTGCTGTCGATGCCGATCACGCGCCTGGAATTGATTCTCGGAAAATTCTTCGGACTCGCGGCCGCGCTGACCTTCTCCACCGTGGCCGGCTTTGGCCTGGTTGCGGTCATGCTGTCGACACAGATCGATTTCAATGGGCTGATCCATTACTTCGGCTTCATGCTCAGCTCGGTGCTGCTGGGCTGCGCCTTCCTGAGCCTGGCGGTCATGCTGTCGGTGTTTGCAGCCGACCGTGCACGGGCATCGGGACTCGCAATCGCCATGTGGTTTTTCTTCGTGCTGGTGTTCGACCTGCTGCTGCTCGGTGCGCTGGTCGTGACCGGCGGCCAGTGGGGAGGCGAGATTTTCCCCTACCTGCTGCTGGCGAATCCCGCCGACGTGTTCCGCATACTCAACATCTTTACCCTGGCCGACGTCCGCACCATGTACGGACTGGTGACCGTTTTCCCCCCGGTGCTGGCCGATCCCTGGCTGCTCGGGATGGTGATGATCGCCTGGATTGTGGCGCCGCTGGGCATTGCAACCTGGAGATTCCGTCAATGAAACCTTTACGCCTTGTGCTCGTTTATTCCACCCTGGCCGTGATCGCACTTGCGGCCTGCGGGAAGCCGGATACTGTGGACACAATCATCCCGCTGGAGATCGGCCCCGGCACGTCCTGCAGCCTGGACGGCATGCTGCTCGCCGACTACCCCGGCCCCAAGGCGCAGATCCACTACGCCGGGCAGGAAGAGCCCGATTTCTTCTGCGACACGGTGGAAATGTTCAACATTTATCTCAACCCCGAGCAGGTCAGGGTCGTGCGCGGCCTGCTGGTACAGGATATGGGCAAGGCCGACTGGGAGGTGCCGCGCGACCACTGGATCGATGCGAAAACCGCATACTACGTCCACGGCAGCAAGCGGCATGGCTCGATGGGCCCCACGATTGCCAGTTTTGCGCAGGAGAGCGACGCAGTGAAATTCGTCGCCGAATACGGCGGCAAGATCTATCGCTTCAGCGACATCACGCCCGACATGGTGGTGCTGGACGGTAATGCGCAACACGACAGCAGCATGTAAGCGTCATGACAAATTTCTTTGAGAACCTTGAGCCCGACGTGGCAGCAGAATTCGAACTGTTGTCGCGGTTGGTCTATGATCTGCGCGAAAATCGCATTGCCGTCCTCGAGCCCTATGGTGTGGAGGACGAGGCGGCGCTGCTGCAAAACATCCAGTCCGGCACGGTGGCCGAGCACCCTGCCTATGAACATTACCTGGCTGCCCGGATACTCGCCGACACTCGCGAAACGGCCCGTACCGTGCTCGCCGAACGCCTCAAGGACGCCGCACGTATATGAGCCTGCACCTTGAACTCGGTTTGGCGATCGAAGCGTCCTTCGAGGGAGACTTCGCTTTCCCCGTCGAACAGAAGCAGGACGCCATGATCGTCCACCTGAAGAATGGCGTGACGCTGGAAGTCCGCTATGCCGCAGCCGATGCCTATTCGCTGCGCTGGGCCTATGGCGATGCCCAATCCGGCATCGACACCGCGCCCCTGCACCACGGGCTTGAGACCTTCCCCAACCATTTCCACGATGCGGGGGGGCGTATCGTTGCAGACCCGATCACTCGCCCCGATGCCCTTCCGCAAGACAATCTGCAAAAACTGATCCGTACCCTGATTGCTGACCCGATGTTCGGAATTGGAGGCGTCAGCTGATGCGACTGCCAGGGAAACGCCTATCCCTGGGGATAGCCGTACTCGCGATAGCCGTTGCTGCCGCTGCCGTCGTGCTGCTGTCCCATGACGAGCGGGCGGTCACGGACCCCGACCTGGTCACGAACGAGCTTTGCATCGTTGCACCGGCAACGCCCTACGATCCGGCTTCAGGCCTGGCGATGTTTGCACCGCGGCCGATACCCGTCGCTGCGCGCTGCCCGGTATGCGGCATGTATCCCGCCCGCTTTCCGCGCTGGGCGGCGCAAAGCATTTTCAGGGATGGTGCTGCCCACTACTTCGACTCGCCGATCGACCTGTTCGTTTTCCTGCAAAAGGTCGATCGCTACGACATCCGCTACGCCCTGAACGAAGTTGCCATCAGCTTTGTCACCGACTTTGACACCGGGCAATGGATCGAGGCCCAGGATGCCTTCTTCGTCCACGGCTCCAGCGCCTTCGGCCCGATGCGGGATGCCGACCTGCCCGCCTTTGCCAGCCGCGAAGCGGCAGACGCCCTGACCCGCAGCCGCGGCGGCAGGGTGCTGGCATTTACGGAAGTAACCCCCGAACTGATCCAGTCGCTGAACCGCAGCGTGCACCATCGCCACTGACGCCTGCCGCCAGTCGCACTCATAAACCTGAAAACCCCACCACAGAGATATGCCCTGCAGGGACGGCATCCCTTGGGACACGGAGGCACGGAGAACGGCAGGAAATCAATGGGTTGCCGATCAACCTTCACGCATGGTGCGTACTGACACATGCAAGATGTTGTTTTTCCTCTGTGCTCTCTGTGCCTCTGTGGTTCAACTGCGGTTTCAGGGATAAAAAAAGCGGGGGAGATCTGCATCTCCCCCGCTTTTCATTGACCAGACTGCGGTCGTTGGCGCCTGGCGCTTATTTCGACAGCCCAACCATGTAGTCGACTCCCGCCTTGACTTCGTCGTCGGTCAGTGCGGTGTTTCCGCCGCGCGCAGGCATCGTGCCTTTTGCACCCGTAAATCCTTCCATCGCATGCTTGTAGAGCAGATCATTGCCCTGCGCAATACGCGGTCCCCAGTCAGCCGTGTTGCCGGGCTTCGGTGCCCCGGCAACACCCGCCGCATGACACAACGCGCAGGTCTTGTTGAATATGCTTTTGCCTAGAACATTCTCAGCCACAACGGGCGCCGGAGCCGGTGCGGCCGCCTCGGGTGCAGGTGCTTCCGGAGCTGCACCCTCCTCCTTACCGCAAGCGCTCAACAAAACCGCAAGCGAAACAGCCAGAACGAGTGATGTCTTCTTCATTTAAATCTCCATGTTTTGTCAGCACCGGTTTAAAAATCCCGAACCGATGCAACGGGCTGCCATTATGGCGTGGAATGATTTCGATCAAAATCGGAAATACGGTGGATCGGCCGTGGCCAAGTCGAAATGATAGCACCCCGCCCCCGCATATCGAAATGAATAAGAGATCAGCATCCGGATATCCAATCCACTATGCCATCCCGCGCGCACTGCCATGAACGATTCCACCCTTGCTGCTTCGGGAATGAGGCGCGTTGCATGGGCTGGAATTTTACGTATTTTCATCTACGTTCATAAGCGTATGCATCGACCAGAATTCCGGATAAGCGAGTTCTTGATCGATCCCGGTAAAGGACGCACATGGCGGCCCAGACCCAGCGGCAGTTTTTCAGTACCTGGCATGAGCGCCGGCATTCAGTGTGCGTTGCTGCCAGAGCGCCGTTCTCCGCTATCGGCATTAAAAAACCGATTCGGCGGTCGCTGTCCCAATCCACTCCGCCCATCTGCCCCTGAATCCTGCGACTAAAAGGAGCAACAATGAGTCACTTCCTCGACCGACTGACCTTTTTCAGGAAGACCATCTCCGAGTTTTCCGATGGCCACGGTGCCGTCAGCAACGAAGACCGCAGCTGGGAGAATGCCTACCGCAACCGCTGGCAGCATGACAAGGTGGTGCGTTCCACTCATGGGGTGAACTGCACCGGATCGTGCAGCTGGAAGATCTATGTCAAGAACGGCCTGATCACGTGGGAGATCCAACAGACCGATTACCCACGCACCCGCCCCGACCTGCCCAACCACGAGCCACGCGGTTGCCCGCGTGGTGCCAGTTACTCCTGGTACGTGTATTCGGCACAGCGCGTTAAATATCCGCTGATTCGCGGCCGTCTGATGGAAATGTGGCGCGAGGCGAGGAAGACGATGGACCCGGTTGAAGCGTGGAAATCGATCAGCCAGAATCCCGAGAAGGCCAAACGCTATAAATCGGTGCGCGGCCTGGGGGGATTCGTGCGCGCCAGGTGGGACGAGGTGACGGAAATGATCGCCGCCGCCAACGTCTTCACCATCAAGGAATTCGGCCCCGATCGTGTCGCCGGCTTCTCGCCGATCCCTGCCATGTCGATGGTGAGCTACGCCGCAGGCTCGCGCTATCTGTCGCTGATCGGCGGCACCTCCCTATCCTTCTATGATTGGTACTGCGATCTGCCGCCGTCGTCGCCGCAGGTGTGGGGCGAGCAGACCGACGTGCCGGAATCGGCCGACTGGTACAACTCGACCTATCTGATGGTGTGGGGCTCCAACGTGCCACAGACCCGCACCCCGGACGCTCACTTCTACACCGAGGTGCGCTACAAGGGCACCAAGACAGTGGCGGTGTCGTCCGATTTCGGCGAGATGGTCAAATTCGGCGACATCTGGCTGGCGCCCAAACAAGGCACCGATGCCGCGCTGGCACTGGCGATGGGCCACGTCATCCTGTCCGAATTCCACGTCAGGAACCGCAGCGAATATTTCGATTCCTACTGCCGCCAGTACAACGACATGCCGATGCTGGTGATGTTGAAGGAACACGAAGGCACGCTGATCGCCGACCGTTACCTGCGCGCCTCCGACCTTTCCGGCAAGCTTGGCCAGGACAACAACCCCGAGTGGAAGACGGTGCTGGTTGACGAAAACACCGGTTATCTGGTGGCCCCCAACGGCTCGATCGGCTTCCGCTGGGGCCAGTCCGGCGCGTGGAACCTGGAAATGCGCGACAGTTATTCGAGCAAGGACGTGAAGCCGAAATTGACCCTGCTCGGCAGCCACGACGAAGTCGTCGAGGTGGCGCTTCCCTACTTCGGCGGCGACGACCACAATGAGCTGCTGACACGCAACCTGCCGGTCAAGGTCATCTCGGTGGAGGGGCGCGACGTGCGCATCGCCACCGTCTACGACCTGACGCTGGCCAATTACGGCGTCGACCGCGGCCTCGGCGGACCGAACCTGCCCACCAGCTACGACGACGACGTACCCTACACCCCGGCCTGGGCCGAGAAGCACTGCGGTGTGCCGCGCGCCGACATCATCACGGTGGCGCGCGAGTTCGCCGACAACGCCGACAAGACCCATGGCAAGTCCATGGTCATCCTCGGCGCGGGGCTCAACCACTGGTATCACAACGACATGATCTACCGCGGCATCATCAACATGCTGATGATGTGCGGCTGTATCGGCCAGTCGGGCGGCGGCTGGGCGCACTACGTGGGGCAGGAAAAACTGCGCCCGCAGACCGGCTGGACGCCGCTGGCATTCGCTCTGGACTGGTTCCGGCCGCCGCGGCAGATGAATGGGACGTCGTACTTCTACGCCCACACCAGTCAGTGGCGTCACGAAAAACTGATGGCCTCGGAGATCCTGTCTCCCACCGCAGACAAGAGCAAGGGCGATTACCGGCTGATCGACTTCAACGTGCGTGCCGAGCGTATGGGCTGGCTGCCCTCCGCTCCGCAGCTGGAGACCAATCCGCTGGAGATCACCCGCGCGGCCGACGCCGCCGGCATCGACCCGGTCAAGTACGCGGTCGAGCAGATCAAGAGCGGTGCGCTCAAGTTCTCCTGCGAGGACCCGGACAATCCGAAGAACTTCCCGCGCAATCTGTTTGTATGGCGCTCCAACCTGCTGGGCTCCTCGGGCAAGGGCCACGAGTATTTTCTCAAGTACCTGCTCGGCACCCAGAATGCGGTGCTGGGGCCCGATCTCGGTGAACTGGACGAAGCCAGGCCGAAGGAAGTGGTGTGGCACGACAAGGGCGCCGAAGGCAAGCTGGACCTGCTGGTGACGCTCGACTTCCGCATGTCGACCACCTGCCTGTATTCCGACATCGTGCTGCCGTCGGCCACCTGGTACGAGAAGGACGACCTCAACACCTCGGATATGCACCCCTTCATCCATCCCCTGAGCGAGGCGGTGCAGCCGCTGTGGGAATCGAAGTCGGACTGGGAGGCCTACAAGACCATCTCGAAGAAATTTTCCGAGCTCGCGGCCACGCACCTCGGCACGCAGAATGACCTGGTCCTGACACCCTTGACGCACGATACGCCGTCCGAACTCGGGCAGAGCCTCGGCGTACGCGACTGGAAGAAAGGCGAAGTCGATCCCATTCCAGGCAAGACCATGCCGGGCATGACGGTGGTGACGCGCGACTACGGCGACACCTACAGGAAATTCACCTCCCTTGGCCCTCTGATGACCCAGGTCGGCAATGGCGGCAAGGGCATTGCCTGGAACACCGAAGACGAAGTGCGGCAGCTCGCCGAGCTGAACTACACCGTCACCGAAGAGGGTGTCGCCAAGGGTCTGCCACGGATCGAATCGGCCATCGACGCCTGCGAAGTGATCCTCATGCTGGCGCCGGAAACCAACGGCCAGGTGGCGGTGAAGGCGTGGGAGGCGCTGTCGAAGATCACCGGACGCGACCACACCCATCTGGCCATTCCGCGCGAGGATGACAAGATCCGTTTCCGCGACATCCAGGCACAGCCGCGCAAGATCATTTCCTCGCCCACCTGGTCGGGGCTTGAGTCGGAGCACGTGTCGTACAACGCCGGCTATACCAACGTCCATGAACTGATCCCATGGCGCACGCTGACCGGCCGCCAGCAGTTCTACCTGGATCACCAATGGATGCTGGATTTTGGCGAGGGCCTGTGCGTGTACAAGCCGCCGGTCGATACCAAAACGATTGCACCGTTGCTGGGCAAGAAGCCGAACGGCCACCACGAGCTGGTGCTCAACTGGATCACCCCGCACCAGAAGTGGGGCATCCACAGCACCTACACCGACAACCTGCGCATGCTCACGCTGTCGCGCGGCGGCCCCCACGTCTGGGTATCCGAGCCGGAGGCGAAGCAAGCCGGCCTCGTCGACAACGACTGGGTCGAGGTGTTCAACGTCAACGGCACGCTGACGGCGCGCGTGGTGGTCAGCCAGCGGGTGCCGCGCGGCATGTGCCTGATGTATCACGCCCAGGAAAAAATCGTCAACGTGCCGGGCGCTGAGGTGAGCGGCTTCCGCGGCGGCATCCACAACTCGGTGACGCGCACCATCACCAAGCCGACGCACATGATCGGCGGCTACGCGCAGCTGGCATATGGCTTCAACTATTACGGCACGGTCGGCTCCAACCGCGACGAATACGTGATCGTGCGCAAGATGGAAAAGGTCGACTGGATGGAAGGACCGCTGGTCGAACATGGATGAAAACCATTCACCACAGAGACACAGAGGCACGGAGAACCCCCTTAAGCCTTTTTGCTTTTCTCTGTGACTCTGTGCCTCTGTGGTGAAACGCTTTTAAGGTTTAAAGGAGTCGGAACATGAAAGTGCGCGCGCAAATTGCCATGGTGCTGAACCTCGACAAGTGCATCGGTTGCCACACCTGCTCGGTCACCTGCAAGAACGTGTGGACCGCGCGCGAGGGCATGGAATACGTGTGGTTCAACAACGTCGAGTCGAAGCCCGGAATCGGCTATCCCAAACAGTGGGAAAACCAGGACGTATGGAACGGCGGCTGGAAACTCAAGGGCGACGGCAAGCTGGAGCCACGCCAGGGAAGCCGCCTGAAGATTCTCGCCAACGTTTTCGGTAACCCCAACCTGCCGGAAATCGACGACTACTACGAGCCTTTCACCTTCGACTACCAGCATCTGCAAAAGGCACCGCTGTCGGAGACACCGCCCACGGCGCGCCCGATCTCCGCCATCACCGGCAAGAAGATGGACAAGATCCACTGGGGCCCCAACTGGGAGGACGACCTCGGCGGAGAGTTTTCCTCACGCGGACGAGACAAGAACTTCGACAACGTGCAGAAGGAAATGCACTCGACCTTCGAGAATACCTTTCTGATGTATCTGCCGCGCCTGTGCGAGCATTGTCTCAACCCGACCTGCGTGGCCTCCTGCCCCTCCGGCTCGATCTACAAGCGCGAGGAGGACGGCATCGTGCTGGTCGACCAGGACAAGTGCCGCGGCTGGCGCATGTGCATCTCGGGCTGCCCCTACAAAAAGATCTACTACAACTGGAAGAGCGGCAAGGCCGAGAAGTGCATCTTCTGCTACCCGCGCATCGAAGCGGGCCAGCCGACCGTGTGCTCGGAGTCCTGCGTCGGGCGCATCCGCTACCTCGGCGTGATCCTGTACGACGCCGACCGCATCGAGGAAGCCGCCAGCGTGGCCGATGAGAAGGAGCTCTACGAAGCGCAGCTGAAGATATTCCTCGACCCTTCCGACCCGTCCGTCATCGCCGCCGCGCGCGCCGAAGGCATCGCCGAGGCCTGGCTCGACGCGGCGGTGCAGTCGCCAATCTACAAGATGGCGATCGACTGGAAGATCGCCTTCCCGCTGCATCCGGAATACCGCACGCTGCCGATGGTGTGGTACGTGCCGCCACTCTCTCCGATCCAGTCCGCCGCCGAATCGGGCCAGATGGGCATGAACGGCATCATTCCCGACACGAAGTCGCTGCGCATCCCGATCGCCTATCTCGCCAACCTGCTGACCGGCGGCAAGGAAAAACCGATCGTCGTTGCGCTGGACCGCCTGCTGGCGATGCGCGCCTACATGCGCGGCAAATCGGTGGAAGGCAAGCCCAATACTGCCGCGCTCGATCAGGTGGGGCTCTCCTCGGCGCAGGCCGACGAAATGTACCGCTATCTGGCGATTGCCGACTATGAGGACCGGTTCGTCATCCCGACCGTCCACCGCGAAGAGACGATCAACACCTTCGAGGAAAAGTCGAGCTGCGGCTTCACCTTCGGCAACGGCTGCTCCGACGGCGTATCGCCCAAGACCAGCCTGTTCGGCAACCGGAAAAATTCGGTTCCGGTCGACCTCTCGCAGCTGCATGCCAGGAAGAAGACGGGGTAAGAACATGACTCACAATTTCCGAACCGTCATTGCGAGCAACGCGAAGCAATCCAGAATGCCAGCGGCATTGACGGCCTGGATTACCACGTCGCGTCACGCTCCGCAATGACGACTGGTACAGTCCGTTAATACAGGAAACCACACGATGAAAACCTTCAAAATCCTGTCTCTGCTGCTGATGTACCCCGAGTCCGACTGGCTGGCGGCGCTACCCGAGCTGGAAGACGCGCTGGTGGACGAGGCAGGTTTCAACGGCGATGCATGTTCCCGACTGGCGCCGCTGTTAAAGCAGTTACGTGAATCCGGGCTGATTGCGCTACAGGAAAACTACGTCGCCACCTTCGACCGCAACCCCTCGCATTCGCTGCACCTGTTCGAGCACATCCACGGCGAATCGCGCGACCGCGGCTCCGCGATGACCGATCTGCTGAACGAATACTGGAAGCACGACTTCGACGCCAGCGCCACGGAACTGCCGGATTACGTGCCGCTGTTCCTCGAATTCCTCTCGCTGCTGCCGCCGGAAGAAGCCCTGGTCCTGCTGGGCGACGCCGTCCACGTGCTCGCCGCCATCGGCCGCAAGCTCGATGCCAGCGGCAGCCCTTATGCCACCGCGTTCCAGTTGCTGGAAGCGCTGTCGCCGGTGGAAGCGCAGGCGCTGGCCGAGCCGCCGGTGCGCGATATGGACGAGGCAATGGAAATGTTCGGCCCGTCGATCGACGGCATCGAGCCTTTAATGAATCCCACCTCGCAGGTCGCGGTGGTACAGATGCCTGTCTCGCACCGTCAGGTGGCCACGTCCCGGTCCCATTGATTAAAACCGTTTAACCACAGAGGTACAGAGACACAGGGGAAAAGCACAGTATTACGACACACCGCCTGTTTGATCTTCTCGTGTCTCTGTGGTGAAAACCCTGGTTATAAGGAGTATCGGAAAATGACCTACTCGCAAACTTTCCTGTTCGGGATCTATCCCTACATCGCCCTGACGATATTCCTGCTGGGTAGCCTGATCCGCTTCGACCGCGAGCAGTACACGTGGAAGAGCGATTCGTCGCAGCTGCTCAAGCGCGGCCAGCTGCGGCTGGGCAGCAACCTGTTCCACATCGGGGTGCTGTTCCTGTTCTTCGGCCATTTCTTCGGCATGCTGACGCCGCATTACGTCTACGAGCCCTTCATGAGTTCCGGCGCCAAGCAGATTCTCGCCATGGTCTCGGGCGGCATCGCGGGCGTGCTCGCCCTCATCGGCATCTCGCTCCTGCTGCATCGCCGGCTGACCGAGCCGCGCATCCGCGCCACCTCGAAGCCAAGCGACATCCTGATCCTGCTGCTGCTGTGGCTGCAACTGCTGCTCGGCCTCGCGACCATTCCGCTGTCGGCACAGCATCTGGACGGCAGCATGATGATGCTGCTGGCCGGATGGGCGCAGCACATCGTCACCTTTCGCGGCAACGCAGTCGAACTGCTGGCAGGTGCGGGCTGGGTGTTCAAGACCCACCTGTTCCTCGGCATGACGATCTTCCTCATTTTCCCGTTCACGCGCCTGGTGCATGTCTGGAGCGGCTTTGCCGCAACCACCTACCTGGTTCGCGCCTGGCAGCTGGTGCGCCCGCGCGGCTAACCCTAATCGATCGAGGAGACTGAAATGACGCATGTTGTCATCCTGGGGGCCGGCATCGCAGGCGTACCCACGGCCTATGCGCTGAAAGCCAGGCTGGGGCCGCACGACGAAGTGACCGTGGTGTCGGACAAACCCTACTTCCACTTCGTTCCGTCCAATCCGTGGGTCGCCATGGGCTGGCGCGAGCGCGCCGACATCGCTTTCCCCATTGCCCCCTATCTGGAATCGCGCGGCATCAAGTTCATCCACAGCGGGGTCAAGCGCATCCAGCCCGAAGTCAGGCAGATCGATCTGGAAAATGGCGACGGGCTGTTCTACGACATCCTGCTGATCGCCACCGGCGTCGTCGGCATGCGTGACGACATCCCCGGCCTCGCCGAATACACCCATTCGGTGATACACATCGACGAGGCCGAGCGCGCCTTGGCGGCGTATCGCGAATTCGTGCGCCATCCCGGCCCCATCGTGGTGGGCGCGGCGCCAGGCGCCAGCGTGCTGGGACCGCTCTATGAATATGCTTTCCTGGTCGACGCCGACCTCAAGCGACGCAACATCCGCGAGCGGGTGCCGATCACCCTGGTGACCCCGGAGCCCTGGCCCGGCCACCTCGGGCTGGGCAGCGAAGACACCAGCCGCGGCGCACTGGCCGCGGCGCTGACCGACAACAAGATCAGCGTGATCTGCAACGCACGCACGCTGCGCATCGATCAGGACATCATCCACGTGGTCGAACTCGATGCTGCCGGCAACGAAAAACAGACCCACACCCTGCCCTATGCCTATTCGGTTTACTGGCCGGTCTTTGGCGGCGTGCCGGGCATACGCAGTGCTACCGGACTGGTCGATGAGCACGGGCTGGTACAGGTGGATGAATACCTGCGTAATCCGAACTATCCCAATGTGTTCGCGCTTGGTACCTGTGCAGCACAACCGGCTGTAACAAAAACGCCCGTACCGGTGGGCGCGCCCGACTCGGCGTACTCGATCCAGAAGGCTGGCGAGATCGTGGTGCAGAACATCCTCGCCCAACTCGGCGATGCGCCGCTGGCGAGCCACGTGCCACAGCGCGTCAAATGGCTGAGCGACATGGGCAACACGGGTGCGGCCTACCTGTCGGAGCCACAGGTGCCGCTGCGCAACATCAACTGGATGCGCCAGGGGCGCTGGGTGCACCAGGCCAAGGTCGATTTCGAAAGGTACTTCATCAACAAGATCCGGCTCCAGCCTGAGCCTGCGGGCCAGGCGTCTTCGGCTGCCTCAAGTATTGCCGATGTGATGGGCCGGTTACTGGGCGAAAGGCAGGGCGGCGAGCAGATGCCCCCACCCACAGCATCCGGTAGCGGCCAGCCGATGGAAATCTGGTTGCCGCAAGATCCCTGGATCGAACTGCGGGCCCTCGCCAAATCGGTCGGCCACGATCCCGACGCGCTGGCGGCCGAATTACTGGCTGCTGCGGTATCCGATGCCAAATCGTACCTGAGCGAACCCGGCGTCGAGGCCATGACGCACGCACGTCGCGAGCTGCTGGTGGAGGCCTTGCCGGAGCGGCAACCGGGCGTCCAATTCAGCGGAGGGGGAACTTAACGAGGGTTTTCCGCCTCTTGCAGGCTTGATTGCGACGGCAGAACATGTAAACATACATGCTAAATAAATCATTAAGTGACCACTGGAAAAGGAGTTAAGGCCATGGTGAGCGATATGCCCGAGCGCGATACTGAAGGTTATCTGATCGAGCCGGCAGACTGGAACGAGAACGTGGCCAAAGCCCTGGCCGAGAGCGAGAACATCCAGCTCACCGACGACCATTGGGATGTCGTCCATTTCATGCGCGACTTCTACGAGGAGAACCAGATCGCCGCCGACGCGCGTTACGTCATCAAGCACCTGGCCGAACGCGTGGGCAAGGATGCACAGAAGAAGCTGTCCCAACTGTTTCCCTATGGCTATGTGCAGCAGGCCTGCAAGATTGCAGGAATGAGACGGCCCCGTGCCTGGAGCACGGGCTGATTGCCGGACCAGAAAAATCCACCATTTCACGCTGTCGATCCGCTAAACGCACGCACCGGCATTTCGTCCGGTGCGCCAGTGCCCTTCATGGGGCAAGTATCGATACGCCTCACTATTATTGATCCCAACCGCACCCCATGGCCAAGCTGCCCATCGAAGATCTGCAGAAGCGCCCGCCGTCCGCCGGCTGGGCACCTTTCGCCCTCGGCTTCCGGCCATTTTTCCTGGCGGCCGGCCTCTATGCCGTGCTCTTGATGGTACTGTGGCTGCTTGTATTGGACGGCGTCATGACTCCGGGCGAAATGCTGCCGCTGGTCTGGCACGGTCATGAAATGGTGTTTGGCTTCGCCGTATCGGTGATCGCCGGCTTCCTGCTCGCTGCGGCGCAGAACTGGACCGGCATCCGCACACTCTCGGGGCGACCGCTGGCCGCGCTGTTCCTGTTGTGGTTTGCGGGACGACTGTGTTTCCTGATTCCAGGCCTGCCGGCCGGACTGGTCGCACTGGTCGACCTGGCGTTTCTGCCGGTGTTGACGGTTACGCTGGCATGGCCGATCCTGCGGGCGAAACAGCTGCACAACTATCCATTTCCCATCCTGCTGCTGGCGCTGACCGCAGCCAATGCACTGGTACATACCGATGCCCTGCACTGGACCTCGGGCACGGCAAAGCCCGGGCTGCTCATGGCTGTCTACGTAGTGGCGATGATAATCACGGTGATGGGCGGGCGAGTGATCCCCAGCTTCACCGACAACAAGCTGCACACCCGTGCGCGGCGCTGGAAAACCATCGAATGGCTGGTGCCGGTCGCCACCCCGACGGCGCTGATTGCCGCGCTGATCGCGCCGGTTTCTCCTGTCACGGCCCTGCTCGCCGCCGTGGCGGCGGCGGTCCATGCCATCCGCGTGGCGGGCTGGTATACCTCGAAGCTCTGGTCGGTGCCGCTGCTGTGGATCCTGCATCTGGGCTATGCGTGGATCCCGATCGGCTTCGCCTTGCTGGCGCTGACGGCGGCAGGATGGGGCGCCGCTGCCGGCAGCGCGCTGCACGCCTTCACTGCGGGCGCCATCGGTGTCCTGACCCTGGGCATGATGGCGCGCGTGTCGCTCGGCCACACCGGTCGCCAGCTGGAACCACCGTCGGTCATGACACTGGCTTTCGTGGCGATCAACCTCGCCGCACTGGCTCGCGTCGCGCTGCCACTGCTTTTCCCGGCCGCCTACACGCAGGGCATGGTCGTGGCCGGGTTGATATGGATCGCCGCATTCGGCCTGTTCGCCTGGATGTATACGCCGATGCTGTTGCGTCCGCGCATCGACGGTAAACCCGGCTGAGACCGTCGGGCCCGCGCATTGACGCGTACGGCCAAACCGGTGCGGGCTCTGGCCTGTTCTGCCGCTCCCGACTGTTATCCATGAATCGCATTGCGCACTGGTTCGTCCTCTGTCTGCTGTCGTCGCCCGTGCTGGCCGCCTCGCCAGCCGGCGTGGTAGCGGTCTCGCAACCCGCCGCCGCCGCCGCTGGTGCGCGCATCCTTGCGCAGGGCGGCAACGCTATCGATGCCGCCGCAGCGGTGCAGTTTGCGTTGAACGTCGTTGAGCCGCAATCGTCCGGCATCGGTGGTGGCGGCTTCATGCTGGTTCACCTGGCCCGGACCGGCGAAACATTCTTTGTCGATTCGCGCGAACGCGCCCCGGCACATGCCCGTGCCGATATGTTTGCGCCCGACGGCCTGCCGATGCGTTTCCCGCTGGCCTCGACCAGCGGTCTCGCCGTGGGCGTGCCGGGCACGCTCCTGGGCATCGACACCGCATTGCGCCGCTGGGGAACGATGAAACTGGCCGATACGCTGGCCCCCGCGATCGAACTCGCCGGGCACGGCTTTCGCGTCAACCGCTTCCTCGCGGAGGATATCGCGAACGATGACGGCCGCACGCAGATCCAGCCGGAAACCGCCGCGACCTTCCGTCCTGGCGGCGTGCCGCTGGCCGAAGGCGACTGGCTGGTGCAGCCCGACCTGGCGAAGACCCTGAAGCTGATTGCGGCCAGGGGACCGGATGCCTTCTATCGCGGTCCGATCGCGCGCGCCATCGTCAGGGCGCAGCAGCGCGAGCGCAGCGAACTCGGTGACGCAGGCAAGGGCCGCATGACTCTGGCCGATCTGGCGCGATATAAAGTCGCGATCCGCGCGCCGTTGATCGGCCGCTATCGCGGCTGGACGCTTGCCGGCATGCCGCCGCCCTCCTCCGGCGGCCTCACCCTTTTTGAAATCCTGAAGCTGCTCGAACGCTTTCCACTCGGTGACGCCTCGCAGGGTTATGGCTTTGGCAGTCCCAGGACCCTGCATGTGATGGTCGAGGCGATGCGCCTGGCCTTTGCCGACCGTGCGGTGTGGATCGGTGACGACGATGCTGCGGCGATGCCGCAGCGTGCCCTGCTGAATCCCGACTACCTTGCGACGCGTTCCGCCCTGATCCGGCCCGACCGCCGCATGGACACGCCGCAGGCAGGTGACATCGCGCTCCAGGACGATTCTGCCGCCATGCGGCCGAAGCTACCCCGTACACGCGAAGAAAGCCTCCATACCACCCACTTCGCCATCGTCGATCGCTGGGGCAACATGGTGAGTGCCACCACTACCATCGAATACACCTGGGGTTCCGGCATCACCGTGCCCGGCTATGGCTTCCTTCTCAACAATGAATTGACCGATTTCAATTTCCTGCCTGTCGCCGACCCCGCCACCGGCAATCCTGGTGCCAACGACGTCGCGCCGTTCAAGCGTCCGCGTTCCAGCATGGCGCCGCTGCTGCTGAAAGACGGCAAACCCGTCGCCGCATACGGCTCGCCCGGCGGCGCCACCATCATCAACTCGATGCTCAATGTCACGCTCAACCTCATCGATCACGGCATGCCCCTGCAGCAGGCCATCGCCGCGCCACGCCTGTCGGTGACCCATGCAGCGGGGCGGGTGAGTTGCGAAGGCGGTGCCGCGTTCATGCAGCCGCATTTCAGCGTCGCCGCCCAGGATGCCTTGCGCAGCCTGGGACATATCGGCCTGGACGAAGCGGGGACGGATAGCTGCCGGGAAACAATCGGATCGGTGCAGGCTGTCGCCATCGACCTCACAACGGGCACCCATCACGGTGCCGCCGACCCGCGCCGCGAAGGCACGGTCATTCAGATCAAGCCGGCGAAATCCTTGCCGAAACCCAGGCCCCATTAATCCGGCTCTCAAACCGGAGCGTCGCGCAGGCAAGCGCCAAGGCCATGGGTTCCGGGAGCACGTGTCAGGGCCGAGCGCAACGGTCAGCGCAAGGGGCACGACGAATGGGGAAATGGGCGTCATGAGAACAGCTGAACAATCAGCGGGGAAATGGCTTACCCTATTAGCTTTCACAAACCAGCAAAAGAGATGTCATATGGCCAAACCTAATTATTCGTTTGCGAAGCGTCAGCGAGACCTCGCCAAGAAACAGAAAAAGGAAGAGAAGCTACGGCGCAAGGCCGGTGCAGGCGAGTCCCAGCCCCAGGATGACCAGCCCCAGGACGATCAGCTGCAAGGGGGTGAGCCGTTGCCAACCGGCAACGAGGAACCGGCCACCTGACCTGCCGAGTCCTCATGGCATCGTTCGATGATACTCACACGTGCACCCGACTTGCCCATGCGGCGGACGGTTCAACGAGCTTGGTTGCCATTTTGTCGCGACGTGTCGTGGCCGGCGCGAAGCGGCACAGCTGTAGTGGCGCCAGGATGACGGCATGAACATCCAGGTAAAGCGTGTCTATGAAGCACCGTCCTCCGCGGACGGCATGCGGATTTTGATTGACCGGCTGTGGCCGCGCGGGCTCACCAAGGAAAAGGCCCACGTCGATCTGTGGCTGAAGGAGCTTGCGCCCAGCACCGCACTGCGCAAGTGGTTCGATCACGATCCGGCAAAGTGGGAAGCGTTCCAGCAGCGCTACGCGCAGGAGTTGCGCCAGCAGCCAGTGGCGCTGGAACGTTTGACCGGGCTGATCGGTAGCGGACCCGCGACCTTGTTGTTCGGGTCGAAGGAAGAACGTTTCAACGATGCCGTAGCCCTGAAAGCGTTCATGCTGGCTCGGGACGAATAATCACTAGCCATTCCACTAGTGTTGCGAACCGGAAATGGCGGAACAAATGAAACAGACGGGTTTTTTCGCCAGGCCAGGCGCAGACCCGCCGCCGTATGGCGGTATACGGCAAGGGGCTGCAACGACGCATGGCGGAAAAAGACGCTGTTTCATGTTTCGTTATTTCCGGTTCGTGGCACTTGGTTGCCAAAAGACGGCAACCAAGTGGCTGGTTATACCGGATGGCCCGCGCACTGGTCATGCAGTTCATCGCCGGCTACGAATGTCCCCCCGCCACGATCACGCTGGCCGTCCAGCAACGGGCCTGTTCCGACATTTCAGGTACCCATTGTTCGCTTGTCCTGCCGATCGCCTGCTCTTCGTCGGTGGGGATGACCCAGGCCGAAATGCTGCTGTGCGGCATGCTGATGCGGGGACCATGGCGACGGTTGGCGGCCTCGTCCAGCGTCAGGCCGAGCCAGCTGCCGGGCCGGCGGCGGCAGCATGTGGTGGAAGGCGGTATCGAAGCAGGCGACCTGCGGCAAGCCCGGGCGCAGCCGGGCCAGTGCGCGGATGCCCGCCAGGTTGTGGGGCTGGTGCAGGGCTCAGCGGAATCAGACTTTCCAGCTTCGAGAGAACGTGTTCATCGATCCGCACCGGATGGATGTAGTCGGTGCCGCCATGCACCACGCGATGCCCGGCGGCGTGGAATGCCTGGCCGCAGTGGCGGGCTTCCAGCCAGTCCAATACCTGATTTAGCGCCTGTTCGTGGTTTGCCGCGGTAACGGCGTGGTCGATCAGGCCTCCGGCGTCGGGCGCGTGAAACACCTGGAAGCGCCCATTGCGGTGCGATACTCCGCTTGCAGGTCGTCCACCGGGCCGGCCTGATAGATGGCGAATTTGAGGCTGGAAGAGCCGGCGTTGAGAATCAGCAGGGCGGGGTGCATATCGGCTCGGGAAATAAAATCGTTCACCACAGAGGCACAGAGTCACAGAGAAAAATTGTGCGTACAGGACTTTTCCTTTTTCTCAACTCTGTGCCTCTGTGTCTCTGTGGTGAACCGCTTTTGCGGGAGAAAATCCCCTTCTACTCGGAATACCCGCCGCCGTTACGATAGCCCTCGCGCGCGTAATACCGGACATCTCCCAGCGGAAGCACGACCAGCCCGCCTTCGGTGACATGATAGCCGGCTGCGCGGTCTTGCTCGTGGTCGTAGCCGATCCGGGCGCCGGGCGCGATCTTGTTATGCCGGTCGATGATCGCATGCCGCAGCCTGGCGCCGGCGCCGATGTGCACATAGTCCATGATCACGCAGTCCTCGATCACGGCCCCCGGTTCGACCACCACTTCGCGCCGCAGCAGCGAATTGCGGATAGTCGCGTCGCTGACGATGGTCGCCGCGCCCAGCAGCACGTTGTCGAGCGCGCCGCGTATCACCCGCGCGGTCGGGCCCTGGTAATGGCTGGAATAGATCGGCCATTGCGGGTTGAAAGCGTCGAAGCACGGCTCGACGCCAAGCACGTCCATGTGCGCCTCGAAATAGGTGTCCAGGGTACCCACATCGCGCCAATAGCACGCCTCCTCATAAGGCTTGGTGCCGGGCACCACGTTGGTTGAAAAGTCGTAGGCAAACACCCGATGGGTCTGCGACAGGCGCGGCAGCACATGGTGGCCGAAATCCGTCTCGCCGCGCTGGTGTGCCTCCTCCAGTGCGGACCTCAGCAGATCCGCGTTGAACAGATAATTTCCCATCGATGCGTAGGCGCGCTGCGGATCGTTCGGCATCGGCTTCGCCTGCGCGGGCTTTTCCTGGAATCCCTGGATTTTTCCCGCCGCATCGGTTTTGATGATGCCGAAGCTGGAAGCCTGGTCGAGCGGCACCGGCAGCGCGGCCACCGTGACGTCCGCCTCGTTCTCGCTATGGAAACGTACCATCTGCCGCACATCCATGCGATAAATATGGTCCGCGCCGAACACCGCCACCAGATCCGGGCGATGCATGTTCATCAGATTCAGGCTTTGATACACCGCGTCTGCCGTGCCGCCGAACTGCATATGTTCCTGCGTCATCTGCGGCGGCACCACTGTCACGAACTGCTCGGAGAACAGCGCGGAGACCGTCCACGCCTTGCGGATATGTTCGATGAGCGACTGCGGTTTGTATTGCACCAGCAAGTAGATTGAACGAATATCGGAGTTTGCCAGATTACTCAACACGAAATCGACGATGCGGTAGCGGCTGCCAAACGGCACCGCCGGTTTGCAGCGGTCTGCCGTCAGGGGCCGCAGGCGTGAGCCCTCGCCCCCCGCCATCACAAACGCCATCACCTTTTCGCGCCCCCGTCTTTCAAGCATCGCGGTTCTCCACTACTGTTCCCCTCATGGGTAATGTCTCCTACTCATTGTTTATAGCCAACGAAACAATAACGCATCCCCGAACATGAAAATCTGGCCTGGTAATTCCTACCCGCTCGGCGCCACCTGCGACAATGGCGGCACCAATTTCTCGCTGTTCTCGGAAGTCGCCGAGCGCGTCGAACTGTGCCTGTTCGACGAAGCGGGCCGCGAAACCCGCGTCGACCTGCCGGAGGTCAGCGGCCACTGCTGGCACGGCTACTTCCCTTCGATCAAGGCGGGGCAGCGCTACGGCTTTCGCGTGCATGGCCCGTGGCAGCCGCAAAACGGCCACCGCTGCAACCCCGCCAAGCTGCTGCTCGATCCTTACGCCAAAGCCATCGACGGCGACGTTCAGATGGACGAAGCGGTGTTTCCCTACCCCTTCGCCGAAGACCCGGACGTACGCAGCGATGCCGACAGCGCGCCTTTCATGCCCAAGTGCATCGTCCAGCAGCCTGCCTTCGATTGGGCGGGAGACCGCCTGTTGCGGCGGCCCTGGCACGAAACCGTCATTTACGAGCTGCACGTCAAGGGCTTTACCGCCCGCCTCCCGGAGGTGCCGTCCGAACTGCGCGGCACCTATGCCGGTCTTGCGCACCCGGCATCGGTCGAGTACCTGAGGCACCTGGGCGTCACCGCCGTCGAGCTGATGCCGGTGCATTATTTTGTGCACGACAAGCACTTGACCGACCAGGGATTGCGCAACTACTGGGGCTATAACTCCATCGCCTACCTCGCGCCGCACACCGGCTACGCGGCCGACAAGCGCCCCGGCGCCGCCGTCGCCGAATTCAAGCAGATGGTGAAGGCGATGCACCAGGCCGGCATCGAGGTCATCCTCGACGTGGTCTACAACCATACCGCCGAGGGCAGCGAGTACGGGCCGGTGCTGTGTTTCGAGGGCATCGACAACGCGTATTACTACCGGCTGCTGGAAGACAACCGCAGCCGCTACATGGACTACACCGGCACCGGCAACAGCCTCAACATGCGCCATCCCCACGTGCTGCAGCTGATCATGGATTCGCTGCGCTACTGGGTGCTCGAGATGCATGTGGACGGCTTCCGCTTCGACCTCGCCGCCGCGCTGGCACGCGGACTGCACGATGTGCACCGGCTGTCCGCCTTCTTCGACCTGATCCAGCAGGATCCGGTGATCAGCCAGGTCAAGCTGATTGCCGAGCCGTGGGATGTCGGCGAAGGCGGCTACCAGGTCGGCAATTTCCCGCCCGGCTGGTCGGAATGGAACGACAAGTACCGCGACAGCCTGCGCGACTTCTGGCGCGGCCAGGACGAAACCCTGGCCGAGTTCGCCTACCGCTTCACCGGCAGCTCCGACCTCTACGCCGATGACTCGCGCAACCCGTACGCCAGCATCAACTTCGTCACCGCCCACGACGGCTTCACCCTGCGCGACCTGGTGTCCTACCAGGACAAGCACAACGAAGCCAACGGCGAGGGCAACCGCGACGGCACCGATGACAACCGCGCCTGGAACTGCGGGGTCGAAGGTCCCACCGACGATCCCGATATCCTTGTCCTGCGTGCGCGCCAGCAGCGCAATATCCTCGTCACCCTGATGCTGTCGCAGGGCGTACCCATGCTGCTCGCGGGGGACGAAATCGGCCGCACCCAGCACGGCAACAACAACGCCTACTGCCAGGACAACGAAATCTCCTGGCTCGACTGGGAACAGGTCGACCTGGCGCTGCATGCGTTCACCCGGCGACTGATCGCCTTCCGCCATGCCCACCCGGCGTTTCGTCGCCGCCGCTGGTTCCTCGGCCGCGCCATTCACGGCGCCGGCTGCGAGGACATTGCCTGGTTCACGCGCGAAGGCACGCAGATGAGCGAGGAGCACTGGGGCGAATGGTTCGCCAAAAGCCTCGGCATCTTCATCAACGGCGACACCATTCCCAACCCCAACACCCACGGCGACCCGGTAACCGACGCCAGTTTCTACCTGATCTTCAACGCCCACTACGAGACGCTGGTGTTCACCCTGCCCGGGAATCCCTGGGGCGAACGCTGGGCACTGCTGCTCGACACCGCGCGGGGCTGGATCGACGCGACGCCGCCGCTCCTGGCCGGCGCCCGGCTGGAAGTGGCGCCGCGATCCGTCGTGCTGCTGCAGCGCGCGGCCTGATCGGGCCTATTCGACGGGTGCGGACGGCTCGACGGGTGCAGGCGGCGGCGCCCGGTAGTCGATGGCCACCGTACCGAGGCGCGCATTCAGCCCCATCACCGGCACCATCAGCAGCCACTGCCCGGGCGCGGTCTCCTCGGCGGTGATCTGCTCCGCAGTCAGATAGCGTTCGGCATAGAGACTACCGAAGGCGACGCCCATATTCCTGCGATCGCTGGCCACGACGATCGAGCCGTCCGCCTTCGCCACCGTCACGCCCTCGAAGCCGTTCAGCTTCACCAGGTCGGACACGTACTGATCCACCTGATCCAGGTTGCCCGCCATCATTTCGCGACGGACCGCCCACGCCAACGGCACGCCGAACTGGTTGAGCGACTGCTTCACCAGCTCGGCCTGGCGGGCCTCGGCCTGCTTGCTCCATTCCGCGCGCTGGGCCGCCACGGATTCCTGCGCCTGTATCACGTCTTCCTGCACCTGTCTCACCGCGATGCCCTTGGAGACATAAAGCCAGCCGATGATGGCAATGCCGATTACGGCGACGACGATCGGCAGACGGTAGCGATGCCAGAATCCCGGTGCGCCAGACGCCTGTTCGTTCGGATCGATTTCAGTCATGTTGCTCCTCCTCAGGTAATGAATCGGGTCTTGGGTGCGTCCACAGCAACGCATAGGGAAACCACTCGAACACCTGTGCCGCCAGCAGGCCGTGCGCTTCACCCAGGGCCTGCATGGCGACGGTCTGCCCGGTCAGCACATTATCCCACTGCACGTGCATCCGCTCCGGCGGCAGTTCGACCCAGGTGTCGCCCCACACCGCGGCGCCGACCGGCACGCGGCCGTCCTCGCCCATGAGGCTGCCGAACAGGCGTGGCACCAGCACCACCAGGGTCTCGCCATTGCGCTGGCGGGCGAAGGCACACAGCTGTTCCGCGCGCGCGCCGTGGGTCTTGAGCGGCAGGTAGTCGCCGTCGCGGAACAGCACCTCGCATTCGCGACGCAGCGCCAGCGTCTTCCATGTCAGGTATAGCTTGATCTGCCCGTCCTGCACCCGTTCGAGCAACTCGCCCACGTACGCCGCCTCGCCGCGCTCGGCGCACGCGGCCCGGATCGCCTGCAGCGCCGCCTGTCGCTGCGCGTAGTCCACCGGCCGCCGGTTGTCGGGATCCACCAGGCTGAAATCCCAGAGTTCGTTGCCCTGGTAGAAGTCCGGCACGCCGGGCGAGGCCAGCCTGAGCAGCAGTTGCGCCAGGCTGGTGAAGACGCCCACGCGCGCGACCCGCTGCGCGAACGGCACGAAGTCGCGCAAAAACAGGTTATTCGGCTCGGGCGCCAGCAGCGCGCGGACGAAGTCGCCGGTCGCCGCTTCGTAGTCGGCGTTCGGATTGATCCACGAGCTGTTCACCTTGGCCTCGCGTACGGCCTTGGTCATGTAGGTCTCGGCCCGCTGCGCCAGCCCGGCCAGCGCGTCGGCATCCGCCGCCTCGAACGGCCATATTCCGAGCAGGGTCTGGTACAGCAGGTACTCGTCGTTGCGGCTGGGCGCGCGTTCGGCGTCCAGCCTGCGGCGCTTGCTGCGGTTGAGCTTGCTCCAGCGGGACAGCGCGTGACGCCACGCGTCCGGCATTTCCGAGAGCGCGGCAAGTCGCGCCCGCACGTCCTCCGAGCGCTTGCTGTCGTGGGTGGAACCGGCCAGCATGGCGTGCGGCCAGCGGCGCGCGCGCGCCTGGTTCTCGTGATGGAAGGCCGTCAGCGACACGCCGAAGCGATGCGGCTCGCTGCCGACCTCGTTCAGGGCCAGCAGCCGGGTGTACTGGTAGAAGGTGGTGTCCTCCACCGCCTTCGCCATCACCGGGCTGCTGTACTGCTGGAACTTCATGGCGAAGGCGCACGCCGCCTGCCGGTAGTCCTCGCTGCGGCCCTGCCCCTGGCGCGCCAGAAGGACGTCGCGGACGAAATCGAAAATGCTGGGGTCCGCAGCCGTGCTGCGCTTCTTCGCCACGCCAACCGCCCACTCCACGTAGCGGGCGTCGTCCGGCGTGGTCTCGCAGTCCGCGACGTAGGTGCGGTAGACCGGGAAGCCGGCGACGATTTCGGCCAGTGCGCCACGCAGGCTGTTGAAGGTAAAGTCGCAGGTACGGCGGTCCCCCTTGGCCAGCCGCGTCAGCTGGGTCGCCAGCACCTGCAGCTCGCCCGCCAGCGCAGTCTCCATGATCAGGTGCTTGTTGGTACGCACCATCTCGTCGAAATCCGGATGCGCACCGATGAAGCCCTGATAGATGCGGTTGAAATGGGCTTCGGCGGCGGCGTCGACGAACAGGCCGCCGCACGCCGCCGCGAAGTCGTAGCCGGTGGTGCCGTGAACCTGCCACGATTCCGGCAGATGCTCGTGGGCGGCAAGGATTTTCTCTACCACCAGGTACAGCGGCCGCGTGTTCTCTGCGTCCGTTTCGGGCGCCGCCGCCATCGCCTGGAGGCGCCCGAAATATGCCTTCGGGTCATAGAGGCCGTCCGGATGGTCGATGCGCAGCCCGTTCACGTAGCCGCGCGCGAGGAGTTCGCGCACCAGGCTGTGCGTGGCCTCGAACACCTCGGGGTTGTCCATGCGCAGCGCCGCCAGGTCGTTGATGTCGAAGAAGCGGCGATAGTTGATTTCGTCCGAGGCCACGCGCCAGAACGCCAGCCGATAGGCCTGGGCCTGCAGCAGTTCGTGCATCAGGTCGAAACCCTCGGCACCCGGCGCCGCGGCGCCGTTGAACGCCGTCACGTTCTCGTCGACGAACTGCGCGATGTCGGCATTACCCACATAAAGCGAGGCCAGATGGCGTTTGTGCATTTCCTTGTCGCGGGTGCGCTCGGCTACCGAATCCGCGTCCAGGCTGTCGCGTCCCGGCAGATGGCCGAAGGCCGTGACCAGCGACTGGAATTCCAGCAGCGCCGCATCCTCGGTTCCCAGGCGCGATTGCAGGCGCGCCAGGTCGTGGCTCAGGATGCGCGGGTACTCGCGCGGGTCCACCGGGAAGCGGTGCTCGTAATAGAAAACGCTGAAGGCGCCCTCCTCCAAATCGAATACGAGCCGGAGTTCGCCGCTTTCGAGCACGGCGCCGTAGTGGTCGCCCAGCACCGGTAGCAGCACCCGCCCCGGCAGTTCCCCGGCGATGGCATACCAGTCGATGTCGAAGTAGCCGGCGAAGCGGGAGGCCGGGCCGTTCTCCAGCACGTCCAGCCACCAGCTGTTGTCGGCGCCCATGATACCCATGTGATTGGGCACCATGTCGACGATCAGGCCCATGCCGCGATGCTTCAGTCCCGCGACGAACTGCTCGAAATCCTCGGCGTTGGCGATTTCCGGGTTGAGGCTGCTGTGGTCGGTGATGTCGTAGCCGTGGCGGCTGCCAGGGCGCGCTTTGAAAATCGGCGACAGGTAGCAGTGGCTGACGCCGAGTGCGTCCAGATAGGGCAGCAGCGCCGTCGCCTGGCGCAGCTTGAAATCGCGGTTCAACTGCAAGCGGTAGGTCGCGCGCGGAATCCACAGGCGCACGCCCTCCCCACTCCCGCCGCCGGCCGGGCCGGACACCTGGACCACCGGACGCGCCTGGCGCAACGCCGGCAGAAGGGCTTGCAGCCAGGGGCTGTCGTACCACGCCTCCAGGTCGAGCGGTACCTTCAGCCGCCAGTTCGGATAGACCGGCTCCACGGTGCCCGGCAGATTGGGCTGCTCATGCACGCCGAAGGCGTCTTCCAGCTGCACCAACAGCAGTTTTGACGGCGCGCGTGCCAGGTAGGTGTAGACCGCGGCCGCCAGCTCGGGCGTCATCTCGGGGAAAGCCACCGGCTGCATCCCGCTGCCGGGCGGCAGCACGCCCTCGCCTTCCAGCGCCACCAATAGCTGGGCGCGGTCTTCCGAGCGCAGGATCACTTGCTGGTTGCGCACCTCGTCGTCCGGAAACAGGTGCAGGCGGTCGCGCAGGTCGATGTCCAATCCCTGCCAGAAACCCGCCAGCGTCGGCAGGTCGTGGGTGGTCACTGCGGCTGCGGCATTCTCCGGATAGGCCTGTGGCGGCTGCAGTCGGCCGTTGTCCTGCCGCTCGAAATACAGCAGCCGCGTCGACAGCACATTCATCGGATGCAGGGCATCACGCACCGCGTCCGGCACCGTGCCGAGATCCTCGCCCACCACCAGACAGCGGTTACGCTGGCTTTCCAGCGCAAGGATGCCGAGCAGATCCTCGAACGGGTACAGCACGTAGGCGCCTTCTGCGATCGGCAGGCCGCGCGCCACCCAGAACAGGCGCTGCAGCCCCATCACGTGGTCCAGGCGCAGCGCGCCGGCGTCGTGCATGTTGGCGCGCAAGAGCTCGATGAAAGGCGCGTAGGCCGCGTCGGTCAGCCGGTGCGGGATCCATGGCGGCAGACCCCAGTCCTGCCCCATGCGGTTGATCAAATCTGGCGGCGCGCCGGTGCTGGCGCCGAGCGCGTAGAGTTCGCGCCGCCGCCAGGTGGCGGCGCCGCCTTCCGCCACGCCGACCGCAAGATCGAGCATCACGCCGATGCCGAGCCCCAGTTCCCACGAGCGGGTGCCGGCTGCGGCCAACTGTCCGGTCGCCTGCCACTGCAGGTATTCGAAATACGCCACCCGTTCCGGATGGGCCTCGCGGAAGGCTTCCACCTCGGCCGCGTGGGGATCGCGGTAGGCTTGCGGCCATACCGGCCAGCCCCACACCGCGCTGTCCTGTCCGTGGAAATGTTCCTGCAGCGCCTCGAACAGCGCCTGTTTGCGCAGGCCCTCGCCCTGCGTCGCCTGGAAGGCGCGAAAGCCCTTCGCCCGCTCGCTGTCGCGCTCGACGTGCTCGCTGCGGAAATGTTCATACAGGCGCTCGAGGACCTGCTTTTTGACCTCCGCTACGCCGCGGTAATCGACCTGGGCGACGGCGCGCAATGCGCGCAGCCGCGCCTGGAACTGCGGCACGCGCACCATCGCGCGAGCCTCTTCGCACTCGGCGAAATCGGCGATGGCCTCGACGTCGAGGTACAGCGTGTTGAAGAACGAGCGGCTGGAAGGACTGTAGGGGCTGGCGTGCTCGGGGGCATCCGGGAACAGGGCGTGCAGCGGATTGAGCAGCACTGTGCCGGCCCCGATCCCGGCGCAGAATTCGATCAGGTTGCGCAGGTCGCCGAAGTCGCCGATGCCCCAGTTGCGTTCGGAGCGGATGCCGTAGAGCTGAGCCGCGAAACCCCATGCGCGCCCCTCGCCCTGGATCGCCGGCGGCACGTAGCAGGTGGCGGGAGCGACGATGAGCGACATCCCGGCGGCCTCGCCCTGGCCGTCGGCGCGTTCGAGGATGAAGCGGTGATAACCCGGCTCCAGCGGCATATCCAGCGGCAGCACACGCCGCACGAAAGCCTGGCCGTCGAGATCGCAGTGTCCGGCCGCTTCCAGATCCGCCGGCACGCATTCGCCGTGGTCTTCGGCGCCCGACTCGCGCTGCAGGCGCCAGCGAAACGCCTGTTTCTCTTCGGCCAGCGCCAGCCTGATGGCGATGCGATGCGGCAGCGCCGGCTCGCGTACCACCCGCACCGGCGGCAGCGGCCGCGTCCACTCGCGCCGGTCCAGCGCCCGCAGGGATGCCGCCACCTCGTCGTCACTGTTCGCCGGCAGCCCCATGGCCTCGAGCAGGGCGCGCCGGGTCGCGTCGGGCGTGCGATGGAATCCATCCCAGATATCGTGGTAGCCGGGCAGCACGCCAACGCGCTCGCACAGCCGGTCAAGCAATGTGCTCATGGCGATTCCTCCAGCGTCCACAGCACCGACCATGGCTCCAGCACGCCCTGCCCCGCCGCCTCCAGGGCGAACAGCATTTCCCCGGGCGGGGCGGCGGCAGCGACCGGCTTGCCGGACAGGTTCGCCAGCAGCCGCAGCGTCGAGCCGTCGCCGAGGTGCCAGCTCACCTGCAGGCCGGCGGCAGCGAATGTCTCGAACGCGCCGGTGTGGCCAGCCATGCCGTATAGCCGCGGCACGACGATTTCCCGGCGCAGCCGCAGCAGTTTCCGATAATAGGCCAGCCAGTCCGCCCGTTCCGGTTCGCCGAGCGAATCCCAGTCGAGCTTCGAGGCGGCAAAAGTTGCGGGCTCATTGGGGTCGGGGATCGCCGCCTGTGTCGCCGTGTCGGCGAAACGCGCGAACTTGCGAAACTCGCGCCGCCGTCCTTCGGTTACCGCCGCACGCAGGTCGCCGCCGAAGTCACAGAAAAACTGGAACGGCGTCGTCGCCGCGAACTCCTCGCCCATGAACAGCATCGGGACGGCCGGCGCCAACAGATAGACCGCAGCCGCCGCGCGTACCGCCACTGCCGGCGCGAGCTGGCCAATGCGCTCGCCGAAGGCACGGTTGCCCACCTGATCGTGGTTCTGCAAAAAGCTCACGAAGGCCTGCGGCGGCAGCTGCGCACTCGGCTCGCCGCGCGCGCTGTGGTCGCGGTAGGCTGAAATCTCGCCCTGGTAGGCGAAGCCTTCGGCGAGGCAGCGCCCGAGGTGGTGCGCGGGCGCATCGGCATAGTCCGCGTAATAGCCGTCGGTCTCGCCGGTCGCGAGGACGTGCAGCGCGTGGTGGATGTCGTCGTTCCACTGCGCGGTGTAGCGCCCCGCGCCCAGATGGTGCGCCTCGTTGGCGTCGTTTTCCAGGATCAGATGGACCCGGCGCTCGGGGCCGAGCGCCGCGTGCACGCGTGCCGCCAGTTCGGTCAGGATATGCGGCGCGGAATCGTCGATGATCGCGTGCACCGCATCCAGGCGCAGGCCGTCGAAGTGGTATTCCGTGAGCCAGTACAGCGCGTTGTGAATGAAGAACTCGCGCACCGGGCGGCTGTCCGCGCCATCGAAGTTGATCGCCGCGCCCCACAGCGTGTGGTGGCGTTCGGTGAAAAATTTTCCGGCGTAGACATGAAGGTAGTTGCCCTCCGGTCCGAAGTGGTTGTAGACCACGTCGAGCAGCATCATCAGGCCGCGCGCGTGCGCCGCCTGCACCAGCGCCTTCAAGTCTTCCGGCCGGCCGTAGCGGCTGTCCGGCGCGAACAGCAGCGCACCGTCGTAGCCCCAGTTGCGCGCCCCCGGGAAATCCGCCACCGGCATCAGCTCGATCGCCGTCACCCCCAGTTCGACCAGATAGTCCAGCCGCTCGATCACGCCGGTGAAGGTCCCCTCCGGCGAGAAGGTGCCGACGTGCAGTTCGTACACCACCGCTTCTTCCCACGGCCGTCCGCGCCATGTCGCATCCTGCCAGTCGAAGGCCGCCGGGTCGATCACCTCGCTCACGCTGTGTACATCGTCCGGATTGAAGCGCGAGACCGGGTCCGGGACGTGCAGGCCGTCGTTGACCTCGAACCGATAACGCGTCCCGACCCCGACATCCGGGACGACGAGCTCGAACCAGCCGTCGCCGCAGGCAGTCATCGACAGCACCGGTTCGTGCGGCACGTCGGCGATGCACAGGCCCACCCGCTCGCAGCCGGGCGCCCACAGGCGGAATTGCACACCGCCCGGCGTGATCCGCGTTCCGAATGGCATGTCGTGGCGTCGTGTCGTCAAGCCCATGCTCCCTTCAGCGCTGCGCCACCTGGGTCAGGCGCCGCATGGCGCCGACGATGCCGGTCGAATGATGCACGAGTGCGTCGCTCACCTGCAGGATTGCCTTTTTTGCGAGGAACAGCGTTATCAGCGCCTCGGCGGTCGCAGGCTCGGCCGGATAGGACGGATGCCCGGACATCGCCCGCCGGTAGCTCTGGAAGAACGCCCGGCGCGCCGCCCGTTCCCAGTCGTCGACATGGCGCTGCAGCGCCGCGCCCACCTCCGGCGAACCGCTGGCCACCTCGTCCAGCGCGGCGGTCCCGGCCTCGCCCAGGGAGAGCAGCATGCCCGCCACATCCTGCAGCGGCGTGTGCTTGCGCCGCCGCTCGGTCCAGCTGCGTCCCGGCGCCCCGCCATAGTTGGCGATCAGAAAATCGTTGTTCACCAGCCAGGCCTGGCCGAGGTGATAGTTGCCGTGGCAGCGCGTCTTCATCGCATCCAGCCGCAGGCTGGCCGGCCGCACGATGCGCTGGTAGAGCTTCGGCCTTGCCGCTTGCAAATCAAGGCCAATGGATTGCGCCGCGTCCGGCAACTGCGACAATGCCTGATCCAGACGTTCGTACATCGCCTCCATCTCGTGCTGCACCGTCTTGACCCAATCGGCGATGTCCCCTGCGTCGACGGGCTCGCTGCCGAAGGCACCCGCCTCGTCGGACAGGGCCAGCGCCTGGTGAAATTGCGCCGTGCGCTGGCCGAGCGTCTTCATCAGCGCCAGGTAGGCACTGTGGCGGACATCCGACGGTTGCTCGGGCCTGCTGCGATGCACATCCAGATGGCGCTCCAGATAATCCAGCGTATACGCCCAGGCGTTGCCCTGGTTTTCCATATAGCGCTCCAGGATCGACACGGTCGAGCGTTGCTCCTGCGCGTCCCTGTATTCCGCGGTGCCGGCCAGTTGGGGCACATGGGAGAAATGCGCTATTTCGGTCAGGAAACGCGACATTTCAAGTTCCGGGTGCATGCCTTCCAGCAGCCAGCGATACCCCTTCAACACCAGCTTGTTGTCGAAATTCACCCGCAGGCGTCCATGCTCGGAAACGCTGCGAACAATGTCTGCCGCCGCCGGGCAGGAGAATCCTGCTAAAACGCCGATCGCATTGAATTCGAGTTTTCCATCGTCAAGGTCGATCGTCTCGCCCCGTTCCATCGCCGACACCACGGCGCAGCAGAAGCGGTCGTCCCAGAAGGCGTCGAACAGCACGCCGACGCGCGCGCGCCGCCGCACCTTGGCCAGGGTGGCGTGCAGTAGCGCAGCGACACGGCCTTCGTCCTCGTCTTCCCAGGCCAGCGCCAACGGAATGGCGTAGCGATGAATTTCGCCGCCGGCAAGCGCGACCGAGACTGTCGCCAGCAGCCAGCTGCACGACTCCACGGACCACTCGCGCGTCGTGTCGAACGCGTATTTCTCGACCGCCGCGTCGCGATCCGCGAACCATGGCTGCGCGTGCAAATAGCGCGGGATGATCTGGCGCTCGAGTTGCTCGCGTGCGCGCCGCGCCATCAGCTGGTTCACGCCCTCGCTGTCTTCCGTGCGCGCGAACAGCGTGCGCCAGCCGCTGTCCACCAGCACCAGCACCGGCAGGTCCGGCGGCACCGCGCGCTCCTCGTGCCAGGACGGCGCCTCGACGTCGGTCGCCAGGCGGAAGGAATAGAAGCCATACCCGCTGAGGGTGAGCAGATAGAGCAGATCGCCGATCGGCGGAAAGCGGCTGCGGCCCATCAATTCCACCGGCACCCGCTGCCTGAAAGCGGACAGGTCCAGTTCCACCGCCTGCGGCGCGCGCGACAGATTGGCCACGCACAGGATCGTCTCGTCTTCGTGCTCGCGCAGGTAGGCGAGGATCTTGCGGTTGCCGGGCCGCAAAAAACGCAGGCTGCCACGGCCGAAGGCGCGGTGCGCGCGGCGCATGGCGATCAGACGCCGGGTCCAGTTGAGCAGCGAGGACGGATTGCGATGCTGCGCCTCGACGTTGACCGCGCCGAAGCCGTAGACCGGATCGTCGATCGGCGGCAGGAAAAGCCGCGCCGGATCGGCGGTGGAAAACCCGCCGTTGATGCCGCGGTCCCACTGCATCGGCGTGCGCACGCCGTTGCGGTCGCCGAGCCGGATGTTGTCGCCCATGCCGATCTCGTCGCCGTAGTAGAGGATCGGCGAGCCCGGCATGGTCATCAGCAGCAGATTCATCAGTTCGATGCGATGGCGGTCGTTGTCCAGCAGCGGCGCCAGCCGGCGGCGGATGCCGAGGTTGAGGCGCGTCTGCGGGTCGCTGGCATAGGTCTGGTAGAGATAGTCGCGCTCGCGGTCGGTCACCATTTCCAGCGTCAGTTCGTCGTGGTTGCGCAAGAACACCGCCCACTGGCAGCCGTCCGGAATGTCCGGCGTCTGCTCCATGATTTCGATGATCGGATGGCGGTCCTCCTGCGCGATCGCCATGTACATGCGCGGCATCAGCGGAAAGTGATAGGCCATGTGGCACTCATCGCCGTCGCCGAAATACTCGCGCACGTCCTCCGGCCACTGGTTCGCCTCCGCCAGGAACATGCGGTTCGTGTAGTGGCGGTCGAGTTCGGCGCGCATCTGCCGGATCACCGCGTGCGTCTCCGGCAGGTTCTCGTTGTGGGTGCCCTCGCGCTCGCACAGGTAGGGCACCGCGTCCAGCCGCATGCCGTCGACGCCGGCGTCGAACCAGAAGCGCATCGCCTTCATCAGCGCCTTGAATACATGCGGATTGGCGAAGTTGAGGTCGGGCTGGTGCGAAAAGAAGCGATGCCAGTAATACGCCTGCGCGGTCTCGTCCCAGGTCCAGTTCGATTTTTCCGTGTCGGTGAAAATAATGCGCGTGCCGGCGTACTTCGCGTCGCTGTCGCTCCACACGTAATAATCGCGCTTGACCGATCCGGGCGGCGCCCGCCGCGCCGCCCGGAACCAGGGATGCCGGTCCGAGGTGTGGTTGATCACCAGTTCGGTGATCACGCGCAGGCCACGGCGATGGGCTTCGTCGATGAAGGTCCGGAAATCCGCCATCTCGCCGAAGTCCGGATGGATGTTGTGATAATCGGAAATGTCATAGCCGTCATCGCGTCCCGGTGACGGATAGAACGGCAGCAGCCACAGCGTGTTCACCCCCAGTTCCTGCAGGTAATCGAGCCTGGCGATCAGCCCGGGGAAATCGCCCACGCCGTCGCCGTTGCCGTCGAAAAATGCCTTGACGTGCAGCTCGTAGATGATCGCGTCCTTGTACCAGAGTGGGTCTTCTTCCATGGGCCCTTTTTGTTCCGCGTTGAAGTGCCGGGCATTTATGCCTGCTGCCGGGCGAGTAATCGGACTATTAAGGATAGATGCTAATGCGCGTCTGTGTTTGAGCGCCGACTAAGTCTTGAGTGTACACGCTACGAGGGATTGCTCTCCCTCGCCGATGTGGTCTCGCTCGAGCGTGATGCTTCAGGGTTTTTCCAGCATGTGTTTCAGGCGCAGCGCATCGAGGGCTGCATGGCCTTGCTGGTCGTTGTCGAAATAGCAATACACCGCCCTGCCCTGCCTGATCCAGGTAGAGAAGGCACCCGCCCAGCCCGCCAGCATGCGGTTGTCGTAGCGGCCCTGGTAGGCGGCAGCCGGACCGTGCAGGCGCACGTAGACAAAATCTGTCGTGACATATTTGGGCGACACCTGCCCGCCCAGGTCGTAGATGCAAAAGGCGGCATCGTGTTTTTCGAGCAGACGCCGCACGGATCGGTCGAACCAGCTCGGGTCGCGGAATTCGAAGGCATAGCGATGGCGCCGGTCGAGGCTGTCCAGAAACGCCTCCAGCCGCGCAGGGTCGGCATTCCAGCGGGGCGGCAGCTGGAACAGGATAGGGCCCAGGCGGTCGCCCAGCCGGTCGACGGTCTGCAGGAAGGGGGGCGCGGTTTCATGCGGATCCTTGAGCTTCTTCATGTGGGTGATGTAGCGGCTGGCCTTGGCGCTGAACACGAAGCCGGCGGGCACCGCATCGCGCCACTGGTCCACGATCGCCGCCGCCGGCAAGTGGTAGAAGCTGGTGTTGATTTCCACGCTGGAGAAGCGTCCGGCGTAATGGGCGAGCCTTTTCCCGGCGGCAAGCCCCTCCGGATAGAGCGGCCCTTCCCAATGGTCGTAGGACCAGCCCGAGGTGCCGATATGGAGATGGTTCATGGTCTAGACGAAGGGCACGCGCGAGCCGTCCATTTGTTCGACTATATTGGTCAATGACTTGCTGCAACGCGCGGCAGTGGCCACGAGGAGGACACCATGTCAGTCGCCAAAATCATCGAAATCAGTTCCGAATCCACCAGCAGCTTCGAAGACGCCATTCGTCTTGGCATTGAGACCAGCGCCAAGACCGTGCGCAACATCCAGAGCGCATGGGTGAAGGAACAGTCGGTCGTCGTCGAGAACGGAAAAATCGTGAAATACCGGACGGTCCTCAAGGTCACTTTCGTCCTCGAGTAATGCCGCAGCGTGTCCCTCGGGCCACGCTTGCCGCACATCAGGCCAAACCTGAATTTCCACGCTTCAAGCACGGCTGGCCGCTTCGCGCTGCCGCTCGTGCGACACCAGCTTCGCCAGTTCGGTCATTTCCTCCGCCAGCAGGCTCAGCAGATCGTCCAGCGTGAGGATGCCGACCAGACCCCCGTCACGGTCGACCACCGGCATGCGCCGCACGCCCTTGCCGCGCATGTAGCGCAGCGCCTCGAACAGGCCTTCGCTTTCGCGCACGGTCGCCACTTCCGGGCCCATGATGTCGCCCACCTTGAGCACGTCCGGATTCACCCCCGCCGCTACCACCTCCACCACGATGTCGCGGTCGGTGACGATGCCGACGGGATGCCTGCGGCCGTTTCTTTCCTCGACTACGACCAGATCGCCCACGTGATGCTGGCGCATCAACTGCGCCGCGTCCACCACCGAAAGCGCCTTCCTCGCAATCACCACCTCACGGTTGCAAATTTCGCCCACTGCCATGTCGTGCTCCTTGTTTCAACGGGCCTGCTATTCAAGATAGCCGACGCCTGGAAATCAGTTGGCACGATGCAGGGGGGTGCGGCGGTGGCCGCCGAAGATGGCGGTACGGTCACGGGGCGGGCATTGAGGCGCATCCACCCACTTTGTCGTTGCGAGCGTAGCGAAGCAATGACCAAAAAAAGTAAAGGAGCAGCCTCGCAACAAAAACTCTGCGATGCCGCCCCTTTAATTCTGGTCGGAGCGCGGTAGGTCAGCGCACATACAGCGGGTTGCGCTGGTGACCCGCTTTGAGCGTTGTCAGCGGCCGATACGTATGGTGTCCATCGATCCCAACACGCCGAAAACCTGCAACAGCCATATCACGACAACAATGACGACGACGATATTCAGGATGTTTTTGATCTTCCGATCCATGGGTATGTAGGTATTGACGAGCCAAAGCAGCACGCCAACCACGATCAAGACGATGACTAAGTTAATCAGAGGCATGCGGATTCTCCTGTGAGCGCATTAAAAATTGCCAGGGGCACTGACAGAATAGTTTAGATGCGGCTAGATGCTACCTCTTCCCTCTTTCTTGCTTTATAGCCGATCGTAAGCGGCGTCTTCGTCGTTGCCCCACAACGGCGCGAAACGTGTCTCGCTCGCAGACGGCGGCGTGCGACTCAACCCGGCTTGACCGCCTGATATTCCGCCAGGACTGACAGCGCACGGCTTTCGATGTGCCGTCTCACGCCCGTGAAACCCGCATTCTCCAGCGTGTCGAGCACCCCGCTCGGCGGCACGCAGGCTTCGATGGTGTCCCAGTAGTAGCGCCACAGTTTGGCCGACTCGGTGCTGCTGCCGGCCAGGCGGGCCAGCACCGGCACCACGCCGCGCATGTAGATCTTGAGCAGAGCCTGGCTCCAGGCGCGTTCCGGTTTGGTGATCTCGAGCAGGCACAGGCGGCCGCCGGGCTTGAGGACGCGATGGAATTCGCCGAAGGCGACCGAGAGGTCGCTGATATGGCGCAGCGCGTAGCCCATGCTGAGAAAGTTGAAGCTGGCATCGGGAAACGGGATCGCCTCCGCCCGCCCCTCGATGAGCTGGACGCCGGGCAGGTTGGCGCAGGCCATCATGCCGGCGCTGGGATCGACGCCCACCACCAGGGCGGGATCGCCCACCAGCGTCACCGCTTCGCGCGCCATCAGGCCGGTACCGACACCGATGTCGACGATACGCATGCCGGGTTTCAGCCCCGCCCGCTGCAGCGCCTGGTTGCGGTACCAGGGCCCGCTGCCCAGCGCCAGCAGACGGTCGATGCGGTCGTAGTCGGCGGCGGTGCGGTCGAACAGATTGCCGACGAAACCGCGCCGTTCCTGTTCGCTGGCGTAGTAGCCGGTGAGGGGCGGATGCGGGGCGTGCACCGTCTGCGCGGACGAATCGGGGGTAGTTTTCATGGGAGGGTTGACCGGTGAATGTTCAGGCGCCGCAGCAGCAGAAGCGGCAAGCGCAGCAGGAAACCCAGCATCAGCCGGAGGTGCATCCAGGTGAGCAAGGTGTTGTCGCGCAGGTAATTGAAGTGGGAAACGCCACCTTCGTCGGCGCGCAGGTATTTCACCGGCGCGGGCAGGTTGATCGGGTGCACGCCGCGCCAGCACAGGCGCACCACAGCTTCGGGGTCGAAGTCGAAGCGGCGCATCCAGCGCTGGCTGCGCATCACCTGACGCAGGGGGTCGATCGGGTAGACGCGAAAGCCGTAAAGCGAATCGCCGATGCCCGCCCACAGGGTTTCCAGATTGGCCCAGCCGTTGGAAATCTTGCGGCCCTGTACCCGCAGCGCGGGGGCGTCGGCATCGAACACCGGCTTGCCGAGGATCATCGCCTCGGACGCCCGCTGCGAGGCGGCCATGAAGGCCGGGATGAGGTCGGCCGGATGCTGGCCGTCGGCGTCCATGGTCAGGGCGTGGGTGAAACCCTGCCGCGCGGCGAGGTCCAGGCCGTGCAGCACGGCCGCGCCCTTGCCGCCGTTTTGGGGCAGCACCAGCACCTTCAGGTGAGCGTCGTTCGCCGCCATGTCCTGCAGGCCTGCGGCGGTATCGTCGGTGCTGCCGTCCACCACCACCCACACCGGCGCCCACTGGGCGCGGGCGGCGCGCACCGTCTCGTAGACCTGTGCCCCCGGGTTATAGCTGGGGATCAGCACCAGATGGCTGGCGGAGGCGTTCACGTCCATCAGGTGGGCCGCGCTGCGCCGGATTCCGCGGCCTGCGGGGCATCGGGCTGCAGGAAACGCGGTGCATCGCGTAGTTCATCGATGAAGTAGCGTTCCAGTTCCCCAGTAAAGGGCCCGGCCTTTACCGGCGGATCGAAGCGGCGGCCGAGCCGGATGCGATAGGTGATCGGCATCGGTGGGCGGCGGAACAGCGGCCAGCCTTTGCCGAGGTAGCCCGAGTCGGTCTCGATGAACACAGTCTGGATCGGCACACGGGCCCGGCTGGCGATGAGCGCGGTGGTGCCCTTGCAGGCGTTGATCGGCCAGCGGGTGGTACGGGTGCCTTCGGGGAAGAGCAGCAGGTGGCTGCCATTCCGCAATTCAGCCACGGCCTGCCTGATCATGCTCAGCTGCGCGTCGTTGCGGATGTAGCCGGCCAGGCGGGCGCCGGCACCGAGGAAGACGTTGTCGAAGATGTCGGCCTTGATGATGCAGGCCATGTTGGGCAGGCGCGAGATAACCATCAGGGCATCGAGCAGGCAGGGGTGGTTGGGGGCGATGATCAGCGGGCCTTGGCCGCGCAAGGCATCGAGTTCGGTAAGGTCGAAGCGGCAAGCCCCGATGAGGGCGAGCGCGCCAATGTAGAGGCGCGTACAGAGGGTGGCGGCCCAACGCCCAAGCGGGTCGGCCCAAGGTTTCGGCAAGACGTGATAAAGGGGTACGGCGAACAGCGTCCAGGTCAGGGAAATCGTGCCGAGTAGCCCCAGACCGAACCACAGTGCGAAATATTCGTAGAGCCGATGCAGCCAGCGCCGCGGCAGACTGGGCGGCGAAGCCAGGCTTGTGTTCACTCGGCCGCCTCGACGCGGGTGGACGATTCGCCGAGGATCCAGGCAATGCCGACGCCAGCGGTAAAGTAATTTTCACTCTTGACCAGCGGGCTGTCGGCGAAGACGGCGCCCTTGAGGGTATCCTGGCGCACAAACGCGCCCAGCCAGTATTTCGGGTAACGCTTCGACAGCGACATCAGGAACTGGCTGCCGGCGTAGCCGCCCTTGGCGTCGAAGGCCGGGCGGTCTGCGGTGGCGTATTGCGGCGCCACCGAATAGAAATAGTCATGGTTGCGTTCCGAGCCATATATCGGTCCGGCGAGCAGCCCCAGATTCCAGCCGGGAAGCCCCGCGACATCGACGATGTCGAGGTTGAGGCGCGGCGAGAATACCCAGCCGACCTCGTTCATTTCCCCTTCCACGGCGACGGCGGGGCGTATCGGCAGGCGCAGGTCCAGCCGGGTGCGCCGGTCGGGGGTGCGCCACAGGTTGAGGTTGAGCGAGGGGCCGAATTCCACCGTCGGCTGCAGATCGGGCATGCCCTGGCGCGCCCGGTTGTCGTCGCTGTTCACCGGCAGCGAGGCGCCGAGGCTGAGATTGAGTTCGATGCGGTCGTTGCCGAACAGGGTGCCGCGAATGCCCTGCCGGTCCGCCTTGAGAAACTCGCCGCGGTAGATGAGGTAAGGGAACGGGATGGCGTAGAGGCTGGACTGGTCCGAACCGCGATAGTCCGGAAAAAACAGGGCGCTGATGCCGACGCCAAGTTCCCACAGGGGCTTTTCAGTCGCGCAGGCATGGCCGGAATGAAGGCCGGCGAGCAGCAGCGCGGCAAGCGGGATCAGGCGGAGGTGGAGCGACATGGCATGTCCGCTGTTGGAATATCCGCCTGTCCGGAGCCGATGGCATGGCCGCCCGAGGCCTCGACTTCGACCAGCAGCTCGGCACGACAGACGTCGGCTTGCAGGAACACCACCGACACCGGGGCGCCGATGAATTGCGCCATTTCGCGGCGCACCGTGGCCAAGTCTTCAGGGCGCCGGACATAGACCGTGTAGGCAAACTGGTCGAGACGGAAGCCGGCAGCCGGCGCCTGGCGGTTGGCCTCGGCGACGATGGCCGCGATGTTGTGCAGGCACTCCCGCGTCTGCGCCGCCACATCGCCGTGATGCAGGGTTTGATGGCCGACGATGCTGGCGGTGCCGGAGATGAACAGCATGTCGCGCCCTCCCAGCCTGACCAGCCCCGCGCGGGAGAAGGTCGGGCTGCGCGGCCCATACTGGCTGGGATAATGATAGGCACTGAGCTGGCGCGGATTCTCGACGCCGACCACGTTCACCCGCGCCGCCAGGAAGGCAATCTGGAGGCCGCCGCCGGCGGAGCCCAGGGCGCAGGCGGCGGGCACATTGTCGACGACCGAGCGGCCATGAGACAGGAAGGCATCCTGACGGCCGATATTGAACTGACGGTAGCGCTCCATGGCGTGGCTTTCCCGGTTGATCGCGGGGAAATAGTTCCAGACGCGCAGGACGGTGCGATAGCCGCGGGCTTCAAGCAGCTCGAAGATGGCCTGGTAGGCCGCTTCCGTGGCGGCCTGCAGGGGTGCGCGCGCATCATCCGGCACGGCCTCGTCCAGACTCATGCAGCCGTACAGCAGCGTGTCGCCCTGACGGTAGCGGATGGGGCCATGCCGGCCAGACGTCAGGGGCTCCGCGCAATGCCAGACTTCGCAGATCGCCTCCTCCCCGGCCGGCAGGCTCATGTCCACGGCCAGCAGCGGCAGCCCTGCCCCATCGAGCGGGCGGGCGGGATGGGAAAAGCAGACGCCGCCCAACACACTGCCCTGGCCACTCAGGCGGGAAAGCCGGGACGCGGGCAGAACCTCCAGCCGCAGAGTCGCTTCCGCAAGCATCATTGGCGGCCGGCCGGGATATTCAGCCAGCGCCGCGTCCTGGCCGGAGCGTTGAGGGAATCGATTGCCTTGAACGCCGGCAGCGCGGCGGCCGCCGACCCGTGTGGCATGGAATCGTGCGACATGAGGCTTCCCCTGGGTGATGGTTGCACTGCGAAAGGCCCTGTCCGCATGAACCGAAAAACCAGGCAATTTTACCTAAACAAACGTCGTTGCTGGGGGTATTCGCCCGTTCCGGTGTTGGGCTGGCAGGCTGCTAGGCTTAATCTGACCCGCAAATCCGGCGAGAACCGCCCATGACGGCCGAACGAATCGAGACCCTGTGTTATGCCGTGCGCTGGCAGGTGCTGCTGAAGTACCTGGGTATGCTCGGCGTCGTGCTGGCAGCGCTGAACAGCGTGCCATTCGCGGTCGCCGCGCTGCTCGGCGAATTCACGGTGGCCGGACGCTACGCCATGATGCTGGTCGCGCTGCTGGCGTTGGCCGTGCCGCTGGCGCGCATGGCGGCTCCCGACCGCCTGCAGGTGAACGAGGCGCTGGCGGTGGTGGGGCTGGTGTTTATTCTCGGCTCGCTGGTGATGAGCTATCCCCTTGGCGCGGCCGGCGACAGCTGGCTCGATGGCTGGTTCGAGGCGGTTTCCGGCATCACCACCACCGGCCTTAGCACCACGGCCTCGGTAGAGGACAAATCCCGCGCGTTCCTGTTCGCCCGTGCCTGGATGCAGTGGTACGGCGGCCTCGGTATTGTGATCCTGTCGCTGGCCCTGTTCCTGCACAACGGCGTGGCCGGGCGGCGGCTGATGGACACCGAAGCCACCGGCGACACCCTGGTTTCCACCACGCGCACCTATGCGCGGCGTATCGGCCTGGTGTACGCGGTGCTCACGGTGTGCGCGGTGCTCGGCATCTGGCTGGCGGTCGGCGATGGCTTCGTTGCGCTGGCGCACGGCCTGAGCGCGGTCGCCACCGGTGGCTTTTCCACTTTCGATGACAGCCTGGCGGGGCTGGAGCCCGCTGCGGCCGCGGCGATCATGGGCTTCTCGTGGCTGGGAGCGGTGTCCTTGCCCCTCTACTCCCTCGCCTGGCAGAAAGGCCCGGCCAGCCTCTTCCGGGATCCCGAGTTGCGTGCGTTGATCGTTGCCACCGCGCTGCTGGGCACGCTGCTTTACCTGTGGATGCCGACGGGCGGCGGCCGGCTGGATGCGCTGCTCATGGGCATGAGCGCCCAGAGCACGGCCGGGTTCTCCACGGTGGCTGTCAGCGACCTTGATGATGCCTCCAAGCTCGCCATGACCGGCGCCATGCTGATCGGCGGCAGCGTCGGCTCCACCGCCGGCGGCTTCAAGCTGCTGCGGCTGCTGCTGTTGCTGCGACTGCTGCAACTGGTCCTGATACGCACGGCCGCGCCGCGCCACGCGGTGATTGACGTGCGGCACAGCGGGCAGCAGGTGGATGACACGGACCTGTGGCGCGCCATGCTGCTGATAGTGATGTTCGCGCTGCTGGTTTTTCTGTCGTGGCTGACCTTCGTCGCCCACGGCTATCCGGCGCTGGATGCCTTGTTCGAGGTGGCCTCCGCAAGCGGCACGGTCGGGCTGTCGACCGGCATTACCCGGCCGGATCTGGAGCCGTTTCTGAAGGCCGTACTATGCTTCGATATGTTGGCCGGGCGGATGGAAATCTTTGCGCTGCTGGTGGTGCTGTATCCGGGCACCTGGTTCGGCAAGCGATCGGGGGCGTTATGAGGGCGGTATTCGTAGGGGCGGGATCGCTGGCGGTGATGACTGCACGTCACCTGCTCAAGCGCGGCCACGAGGTGGTCATGATCGATTGGAACAAGGATCGCATCGATGCGCTTGCGGAGGAGATGGACTGCGGTTTTCTGCACGGCGACGGCAGCAAGCCGGCACTGCTGCGCGAAGCCGATCCGTCAACGACCGATTTCCTGTTCTGTCTCACCGGAAACGACCAGACCAACATCCTGGCGAGCCTTGCCGGCCGCTCTCTCGGCTATGGCCGGGTGGTGCCGAAGATCGACGACCCGGAGTTCGAGCACCTGTGCATCGAGCTCGGCCTCGAGGACGCGATCATTCCGGCGCGGACCACCGGCCGCTATCTCGCGGACATGTTCGAGGGCCATGACCACATGGAGATCATCGCGCTGGTCAAGGACGAGGCGCGGGTGTTCTCCTTCGTCGCCCGCGAAGCGGACGAGAAGCCCATCGATGAGCTGGATCTTCCGCGGGACAGCCGGGTGATGTTCCTGTACCGGGATGAGAAATTCATGCTGCCGGAGCCGGACAGCAAATTAAAGCGGGGCGACGAGGTCATGATCGTCACCCACAGCAGGAACATCGAAAAACTGCACGAGCGCTGGCGCGCCTGAGCGCCAGTTTCGGGCGTAAAAGCCCGTTCCCCTGCCCCGGTTCGCATTTCGGCGAGAAGAGCGCGCAACGCGCATTCGGACAGCTTGGTCTACGCTGAACTTGTACGCTCATCGTGCAACGGAGACAGCCATCCAGGCGACGAGAACCGCCGTAAGGGCTCGCCAAAATGAATGATTTATCGTCTCCCTAAAGAATCGGCAAAGAATCGGCAGATGACGAAATCGACCTTGAAGAAATCACCCGGCAGCCGTATCCAGTCGCCCTTGTGGGCGATTGCGGCCAGCATCCTGTTCGTCGCTGCGACGCTCGCCCTGTTGATCCATTTCGGCGCGCACGAGCAGGTGCTGCACCTGCTGCGGTGGTTCGATGCGCAGGGCGCGTGGGCGCCGCTGCTGTTCATCCTGATCATGGCGGCGGTGGTGATACTGGTGCTGCCGGGGGTGCTGTTCACCACCGGCGCCGGGTTTGTGTTCGGCGTCGTGGAAGGATCTATCTACGTGGTGGCGGGCACGACGCTCGGGGCGACGCTGGCCTTCCTCATCGCACGCTATCTGTTCGGGCAACGCGCCAGACAGTTCGTCATGGCCCGCAGCCGGCTCCGGCTGGTGAGCGACGAGCTGACGCCGTACGGATGGAAGATCGTTCTGCTGACGCGCCTGATCCCGTTCTTTCCCAGCAAGCTCTCCAACTATTTTTTCGGGCTGACGCCATTTTCTCTGCGTGGGTACGTCGGCGGCTCGCTGCTGGGCTTCATTCCCTTCTCGGTCAACAACGTGTATCTCGGCTCGATCGCCGCCGATCTCTCCACCCTCGGCGCGCGCAGCGCGGACCGCTCGCCACTGGAATGGACGCTTTACGGCGCCGGCTTCGTCGCCGCCGTGCTCGCGGTCGTCATCCTCAGCCGGCTCGCGCGCCGGGCGCTGACCCGCTATGCTGAACAAGGCGCGATCGAGGAGGACTTGCCGTGAGCTGGATGAAATGGCTGCCCTGGCGCTTTGTCGTGCGATATGCTGCGCGTCGCCAGGGCTTCCTGGACCCCATTGCCCTGCTGGCGCGGCTGCACAGCTTTGCACAGCCGTCCGAAGTGGGCGAGCCGATCGAATTGCTGCGCGCCGGCGTAGTGTTCCACGCGCGCGGCCTGATCAACAGCCGGGTCATCCAGCACAACCTGGACTGGGTCTGGCCCTACTGGATCGAACGCCAGTTCGATCCGCTCGACGTGTCCTTCATCCCGCGCGCCTTCTCCATCACCCATGTCAATCTCACCCACCGCAACTGGACTGCGGTCGGCTATCCGGATTGCGCGGAACTGCCGATCGTCGACCCGCGCGGGCTGCTGACCCCCCTGCTCGATGGCTGGTCGCTCGACGGCTGGCTGCTGGCCGAGGACGGACGCTGCCTGCTGCCCTCGCGGGCCGCCGATTGCCGCCAGCGGCAGGACATCGACTCTGGTGTTCGCATCACCACCGAAACGAAAACGACCGGGCTGGCGCTGACCAGCAGCGCCTGGGTCGAGCTCGAATCGGGCATCCCGGTCTGCAAGCTGAATCTGCGGGCGCGGGCCGACAGCGCCGCCTGGCTGGTACTGGCGCTGCGTCCGGCAAACCCGGAAGGCATCAGCTTCATCCACCAGGTCAGCCTGTCGCCGGCGCGCGATGCCTGGATCATCGACGACGATCAGCGGGTCGAATTCGGCAGTGCCGCCGTGCGGCATCACGTCTCCGATTATCGCCACGGGGATGTGTTCATTCATCTCAGGGATCGCGACGACCAGACCGAAGGCCTGTGCGACGTCGGCATGGTCACCGCGGCCGCGCTGTTTCCGGTCGGGGCCGAGAGAGATGCCGAAATCACCGTGAGCATCCCGCTCGCGGCCGCGGCGCCGCTCGCCGCCGATGCCTGGGACACCGCACAGCGCGGTCGCTGCAGGCTTACCTGTCCGGAGCCGCGTTATCAGTTTCTCTACGACGCCGCGATCGCCTCGCTGATCCTGCATTCGCCGGACGACGTCTACCCTGGTCCCTACACCTACAAGCGGTTCTGGTTTCGCGATGCCGCCTTCATCATCCATGCCCTGCTCTGCGCCGGTCTCACGGATCGCGCCGAACGCGCGCTGGCGCGCTTCCCGGCGCGGCAGACGACGCTCGGCTATTTCCGTTCGCAGGAGGGCGAATGGGACGCCAACGGCGAAGTGCTGTGGATCCTGCAGCGTTTCTTCGCCCTGAGCAATCGCCCCCCCTCTCCCGAATGGCTCGGCCCGATCCGGCGCGGCGCACGCTGGATCATGCGCAAGCGGCTCAGCGACGATCTGGACGCGCCGCACGCCGGGTTGCTGCCGGCCGGCTTCAGCGCCGAACACCTGGGGCCCAACGACTATTACTACTGGGACGATTTCTGGGGGATCGCCGGCTTGCGCGCGGCGGCGGCCATGCTGGCGGACTCTGACCCCGCCCACAGCCGGGAATTCGCACAGGCCGCCGACGATTTTGCGGCGGCGGTGGAGAGCAGCCTGGCCGGCTGCGAAGAACGGCTCGGCCGCCCGGCCATGCCGGCGTCGCCCTATCGCCGTCTGGATGCCGGCGCCATCGGTTCGCTGGCGTGCGGCTACCCGGTGCAACTCGCTGCGCAGGACGACCCACGCCTGCTCGATTGCGTCGAGTTCCTGCTCGACCGCTGTTTCGTCAAGGGCGCGTTCTACCAGGACATGATCCATTCCGGCCTCAATGCCTACCTGACCCTGCACGTCGCCCAGGTGCTGCTGCGCGCCGGCGACCCGCGCTATCTCGAACTGATGGATGCGGTCGCCGCCCTGGCTTCGCCGACCGGCCAGTGGCCGGAGGCGATCCATCCGCTGACCGGCGGCGGCTGCATGGGCGACGGCCACCATGTCTGGGCCGCCGCCGAGTGGCTGCTGACGATCCGCAACTGCTTCGTGCGCGAGGAAGGCGAAGGCCTCATCCTGTGTGCGGGAATTCCCGCGCGCTGGCTCGACCAGACCGCGCCGATCCGCTTCGGCCCTGCGCCCACCACATTTGGAACGGTATCGATCGGCATCACACTGGATCCAGGCAAAGCGCCGCGCGTCGAATGGCAGGCCGACTGGCATCGCAGCGCGCCGCCAATCGAGGTCCACCTGCCCGGTTACGCACCGGCCAGCCCGCAAGCCGGCGCCGACTCGGTGATTCTCGTCAAAAAGGAGCCGGGGGCATGAACTCAAATTCCTCACCACAGAGGCACAGAGGCACAGAGAAAAACCAATGGGTCGTTTCTGCCTGGCACCTCGCCCGAAGGCGTGCCGCCGGAAAATCGACTATCCGTTGTTTTTTCGATTCTCTCTGTGCCTCTGTGCCTCCGTGGTTCAAACCGGGGGTTCAAGGATGAATATCCTCATCTTCACCAACACCTTCACCCCGCACGTCGGCGGGGTGGCGCATTCGGTAGAAGCGTTCACCGAGGAATATCGCACCCGCGGGCACCGGGTACTGGTGGTGGCGCCCGAGTTTCCCGACATGCCACACGACGAGACCGACGTGATGCGCATTTCCGCGATCCAGAATTTCAACGCCAGCGATTTTTCGGTGGTGCTGCCGATCCACCCAGCGCTGTCCGACACGATCGATGCCTTTCGGCCCGACATCGTGCATGCCCAGCACCCTTTCCTGCTCGGCATGACCGCGATGCGGATCGCGCGCCACCGGGGGCTGCCGCTGGTGTTCACCCATCACACCCTGTACGAGCGATACACCCACTATGTTCCCGGCGACTCCCCCGCGCTGAAGCGCTTCACGATCGAACTCGCCACCCGCTACGCCAACCTCGCCGACCAGGTGTTCGCGCCCAGCGAGAGCATCCGCGACCTGCTGCAGCAGCGTGGTGTCGTCACGCCGATTGCGGTGGTGCCCACCGGGGTTCGGCTGGAACACTTCGCACACGGCGACGGTCCCGCCTTCCGCCAGCGGATGCGGATTCCGGCGGATGCCTTCGTGGTCGGCCACCTGGGCCGCCTGGCGCCGGAAAAGAACCTGGAATTTCTGGCGCAGGCGGTCGCCGACTTCGTCGGCAGCCACCCGCGCGCGCACTTTCTGGTGATCGGCAGCGGCCCCTCCGAAACCGCCATGCGCGACGTATTTGTCCGGGCAGGACTCGAAGCGCGGCTGCATGTCGCCGGCATCCTGAAACAGCAGGCACTGGCCGACGCCCTGCACGCCATGGATCTGTTCGCCTTCGCGTCGACCAGCGAGACGCAGGGCATGGTGCTGACCGAAGCCATGGCGGCCGGCCTGCCGGTCGTCGCTCTGGATGCGTCCGGTGTCCGGGAAGTAGTGCGGGACCGGCACAACGGCCGCCTGCTGCGCGAGACGACGTCCGCGGCATTCGGCGCCGCCCTGCAGTGGGTGGCTGCGCTGCCTGCCGAATCCTTGCGCGATCTGAAACAGGCCGCACTCGAAACCGCCGAGGCCTTTTCCATGCCCCGCTCGGCGGACAGGGCCCTGGCCTGTTACGAAGCGCTCAAACCCGGAAAAGCCACCGAATCGGGCGAGGATGTGAGCGCCTGGGAAGAGGTCATGACCGCGATCAGGACGGAGTGGGACATTCTGAAAAGCGTGGCCGGCGCGGGCGATGCGGCCTTTGGCGCCGGCCTGTTTTCCGACAAGGAAGACAGAACCTAAAAACCGCAGTTGACCGCTCATCACCCATGCAAACGCCCATGAACACAAGAATGAGTACCTTCAATACCGTTCACCCGGTGGGTGAGTCCGGCTACACGCCCGATGGCACGCCTGCTCGTGCGCCTGCCTTTGTCGCGCCTCCTTGCGGGCCCCGGCCCGCGGCGTCGTTGCTTCGCGGCAGACACCCGATCAGACGCACCCTCGGGCGCGTCCAACTGCGGTTTCTAGGATGATGCATGATGCGCGGCCCGCGCACGGTTTGGCTTTGAATGCGAGCGGATAGCCGATGCTCAGCCGAATCGAGACCCTTTTTCGCCGCCTGCGCCGCAACCTCAGCCGCAGCGTCTGGCTGGCGCGTCTGCTGCGCCTGCCCGTGTCGGAAGGATCGTCGACACGGCCGGGGCTGATCATGGTTCAGATCGACGGACTTTCGCACCCGCAGTTCGAACGCGCACTGAATCGCGGTGAATTGCCGTTTCTGCGGCGGCTGCTCAGGCGCGAGCACTATCGGATGCATGACCACTATTCGGGCCTGCCGTCGACGACGCCTGCGGTCCAGGCCGAACTCTTCTATGGTGTCAAAGCTGCCGTCCCGGCATTCTCCTTCAGGGACCGCGAATCGCGCCGGATCGTGCGCATGTACGAGCCGGACACGGCGGCGCGCGTCGAGGCACTGCTCGCGAGCAACGGCAACGAGGCGCTGCTCAGGGACGGCAGCGCCTACTCGGACAGCTACACCGGCGGCGCCGCAGAATCGCATTTCTGTCCCTCATCGATGGGCTGGGGGTCGACGTTTCGTGCGGCCAATCCATTGGTGCTGCTGGCATTTCTGCTCAGCAATTTCTACAGTTTTCTGCGCGTCGCCGTCCTGGTGGCGATGGAGCTGGGGCTGGCGCTGCACGATTTTGTGCGCGGCCTGATCGCAGGGCATGACTTCTTCAAGGAGCTGAAATTCGTTCCCACTCGGGCCGCCATTTCCATCCTGCTGCGCGAGCTCTGCGTGATCGGCGGCAAGATCGATATCAGCCGCGGCCTGCCCGTCATCCACATCAACTTCCTCGGTTACGACGAACAGTCGCACCGTCGCGGCCCGCGTTCGCTGTTTGCCCACTGGACGCTGAAGGGGATCGACGATGCCGTCGCCCGTCTGTGGCGCGCCGCCAACCATTCGGCATGGCGGCACTACGAAGTCTGGGTCTATTCCGACCACGGGCAGGCCGCCGTCCAGTCCTACCTGCAGCTTCAGGGCTATAGCCTGGAGGATGCGGTGACGGCGGCGTTCGAGAAACTGGGCACCACCGGGCTGAATATTCGCAGCCAAAACGCGGGCGGCATCCAGACGCAGCGGGTTCGCTTTCTGGGCGGGCGAAAATTTCAGCGTCTGTTTTCGGTGCTCGGCATCAATGGTGGGGAAGCGGACGAACAATACCCACTCGTCGCCGCCCTCGGCCCGGTGGGCCATGTCTATTTTCCGCATGACCTCGCCGGCGACGCGCGCGATTTTGTCGCCCGCGAACTGGCGCACATGCACAAGGTTCCGCTCGTGCTCAGCGTGACGGCCCCGGGCACGCTGTGCGCCCGCACCGACGCCGGCGAATTCCTTTTGCCGCAGGATCGCGCCGCACTGTTTGGCGCGCAGCATCCGTTTCTCGATTCGGTCGGCGAGGACCTGGTGCGCCTGTGCGAACATGCGGAGGCCGGCGACCTTGTCCTGCTCGGCTGGCGCGACGGCGTGGCACCGATGAGCTTTGCCACGGAGAACGGTGCACACGCCGGCGCCTCGCCGGAAGAAACCCACGCCTTTGCCCTGCTTCCCGCCGACACGCCACTGGCAGCACGCGAGCATGAATATCTGCGGCCGATCGATCTGCGCAACGCCGCGCTGCAACACCTGGGGCGCACCGAGAATCGGCCTCGCGGCGCCGGCAAACGGCTTCCCGCAGCGCCGACGGACAGCCTTCGCGTCATGACCTACAACGTACACGGCTGCGTCGGTATGGACGGCAAGCTCGATGTCGAACGCATTGCCCGCGTGATCGCCCGCGCCCGGCCGGATGTGGTGGCGCTGCAGGAACTGGACGTGGGCCGCCAGCGCAGTCTGGGCATGGATCAGGCGCACCTGATCGCCCGTTACCTGGAAATGGAATTTCACTTCCACCCGGCCATGCACCTGGAGGAAGAACGCTACGGGGATGCCATCCTGACGCACCTGCCGCAGCGCCTGGTCAAGGCCGGCTCGCTGCCCGGACTCGCCGGCAAGCCGCACCTCGAACCGCGCGGCGCGCTCTGGGTTGCCGCCGACCTGCACGGCAGGGAAGTTCAGATCATCAATACCCACATGGGCCTCTATCCGCGTGAACGCATCGCGCAGGTCGCGACCCTGCTCGGTAGCGACTGGCTGGCGCACGAACAGTGCCGGGGACCGGTGATTCTGTGCGGCGACTTCAACGCATTGCCGTCATCGCCGGTGTGCTGCCAGATCGGCGCTCAGCTCAGAGATGCTCAAGCCGAGGCGAAACACCACCGCCCCCACGCCACCTTTTCCAGCCGCCTTCCGCGTATGCGCATCGACCACATCTTCATCAGCCCTGGGCTTGAAGTGAGCGGCATTGAGGTTTCCCATTCCGAACTGGCGCGCGTCGCCTCCGACCACCTGCCCCTGATTGCGGAGATACGTATTCCCGTGCATCGGCCGTCGGCCGCAAACAGGGCGGGACGATCGGCGTGAACAGCCAGGTGGTTGCTGGCGATGGCCTGTTACCTGCCGGCAATGCGTGGTTGTTGCCGATTAATCGGCTTACAGCCACGGCCTCCCCTTTACGGGGAATACTTTGCCGGCACGCGGTCCGAGCGCTATCCGTTGTGTCGGGAAGGTATCCCCGAGAGAGACGGAATGAAGGAACATTGCGAAAAACAACGCTTAGGGAAGCGCTGAACAATTCAATACGGCCGTCATTGCGTGCGCAGCGAAGCAATCCAGCGTATTGATTAAGCAGACTTTCTGGATTGCCCTGAAGGACTCCGATCCACTATGGGCTGAAGCCCATGTGGAATCGTATGTCACGGTGAAAGTGCCTGAATCGTCGCTCTTTTATTTCGATTTATTCAGGCGCCGAACTTGTTCAGCCGGCCGGCATGGGCCAGTGCCAGCCCATGAGATGCAGGCCGGGGCGCAGCCCGCCGGCGCGGATCAGCACCGGCACCGGATGCCAGCTGTGGGCGGCCATCACAGCCGGGGTCGAATGATCCGCGGTCACCACCAGCACATCGGGCTGCAGATCGAGCAGGCCGGGCAGCAACCGGTCCACCGCCTCGATGACGGCCACCTTGCCCTGCATATTCCCATCCTCGCCGTGCTTGTCGGTCCCGTCGCCACGTCCAGGCCGAGCAGCCGGCTGAGGCCGCGATACATGGGATAGTGCGCGAGGCACAGCCCCTTCAGGCCGAAGCGCGCCTGCAAGGTCGGCAGGGGTGCATGGCGCTGAAATCCGCGCAGCAGGACGGCGTTGGCGCTTTTTTCGCCGGCAAGCGCGTCGCGCGCCTGCCCGATGAAGGCATGTGCCAGTTCCGCCGTCGGCCGTGCCGTGGCGGACAGGGCCATCGGTTCGCGAGGGGGAACGCCGGTGGCTTGTGGATCCGTATCCTGGATATCTCCCGCCAGATTGGCGCCTCTTAGCACCAGTACGGCGCGGTGCTCGGCGACGGTCTCCAGAAACCACTCGCCGTCGAAATCCAGCTGGACGGCACCCCGAAGCCTGTCGCACAGACGGCGATTGGTTTCGCTGGAAATGCGGCCGGCGCGACGGTCGGTAACACGGCCCTCGCCGTCGATGGTGGCGAAGTTGATGCGCGCCGCCACATCGCGCCCTCACGCAGGTCGAAGTCGACACCGAGCGCGGACAGCACGCCCCGGCCCAGACGGAAACGTAGCGGATCGTAGCCGAACAGCGTCAGCTGGCCGGGGCCGCTGCCGGGCGTGATGCCGGGACCGACCAGTTCCAGCAACCCGCATGCCGAGTCGCGCATGACCCGGTCGAGATTCGGCGTGCGGGCCATTTCCAGGGCGGTCTTCCCGTTTGCACCGTCGCGCAGGCCGCCGGCGCCATCCAGCACCAGATAGGACGATGCGGCCGCCGGCGCGGGCAAGTTCTTCCCAGACCGACGAGATATCGCTTGGGGCACTCATGATGGGCTCAGCGGTTCATCGCGCCCATGGGCAATCAGCTTAAATTGCCGCCCGGGTAACGCGCTCGTGTTCGTTTGCCCCGATCGCCGCGTTCGCCAGGTCGAGGAAAATCGCATCGCCAAAAGAGTCGTTGGCGCTGAAGCGGTTGCTGGAAATCAGATTCAGCCGTTCGCTTACCCGGTGCGGCGTGCCGAGATCCGACCAGCCGCATTGCGGCACCGGAACCACCCGCAAATCCGCGACCTGGAGCTGCAGGATGTGGTGCGAGAAATCGACGTCTGGAATCTGCTGATACAGATGGCCCAGTGCCCATGACGGATTGGCGGGGTCGGCTATCCTCGCCGTCGTGGTGTCGATGCTGTGGGCGTGGTTCGGAAAGCGCATCTTGAACAATTCCAGCAGAAGGTCGCCTGCCGCGGCGAAAATACCGCTGTTCCACAAGGCGCCTTCCTGGATCAGCTTGCCCGCCACGGTGCGGGACGGCTTCTCGACAAAATGCCGTACCCCTTGCGCATCCTGTCGGGTCGCCTTCTGCGGCATGATGTAGCCCAGTTCCGGGTCTGCATCGGCAGGCTCGATCCCCAGCAGGAAGATTTCCCTGGCCCGGGCCGGCATTCCGGCAAGCATGGAAGACATGGCCTGAATCAAGGTTCCCTCGTTCAGCACGTGATGGTCGGCGGGGAGGAAGATCAACCGGGCCAGGGGATCGCGCTTGAGAATGTACGCGAGCGCAAGCAGCACGCCGTTGCCTGTGCCGCGGTTGCGCGGCTGGACGATCAGGTTGTCCGGACGGATGTCATGGGGGTTTTCACGCCACCAGCGCTCATGCTCTTTTGCAACGACCGCACAGACACGATCATCGGGAACGACGGCCCTTGCCCGCGCCAGCGCAAGTCCGAACAGCGAGGGTCCGCCGTGAAGCGAGCAGAATTGCTTGGGCACATGCCTGCCCGCTTCGTCCATCGTCAGTGCCGCAAGGCGTTTGCCTTCACCCGCCGCCAGCACCACCGCCCAGATATGGTTGTCCTGCATAAATTTCCTCCGTGCCGCCATCCAGTAAAAACATTAGCCGGCTTCTAGAATCTTGCCGAGAACCCATGGGAGGGGCGCCCTCGCCCCGAATGTCGTGCCGTCTTGACCGGGCCCGCGCCGAACCAGGCCGGATTGAATGGCAGCCTTTCCGTTGCCCCGCTTCCAGTTGGCCGGTCGCCATCAGGAAGCCACAACGCCGCTGAACAGGCCAACGGGTTGCGACAGGGCTCTCAAGGGGACTCTGGAGCCCCAGTTCTTCATGCTGTCAACCAGGATCAGGCGAATGTCCTTGTGACGACTCGCATGTTTCAGCACAGCCTGACCGAGACATCCCGCCTGCCGGTACAGGCAGCCATTCAATCCGGCCTGCTTCAATCGGGCCACGAAATCCGCCAGTACCGGCGACGGCGCATCTTCATCGTCCACCAACAGGACATTGACCTTGAATTTCATCTTCATGCAGTATTCGAAGACGGCATTCAGCACCGACCGTTTGACCAGATGGCCATGCAGGGCAATCAGTATGCGGCTCATGGTCTGACGGCCTCCCGGATTTTGTTCGCGCGGGACGTCATGGCAGCCAGTTCTCTTTAAACACACCTTTTTCCCCGAGACCGATGGCCAGTTCTTTTTGTGCCTCCACCTGGATCTGCCGGACCCGCTCGCGCGTGACCTTGAGGTCCTTGGCCAGTTCTTCCAGGGTGGCCACGTCCTGATTGTTCAGCCCGAAACGCCGCTCGATCACCCAGCGATGCTTGTCCGAAAGTTTGGCCAGCCACTCCGTCACGAACCCTTCAAGCTGGGCTTGATACAGATGCTCGTCGGGGGGCACGCAACGCTCGTCGGCGATGGCTTCGCCCAGTGTCAGGTCGGGGTCGATGTCGAGGGGGGCATCGAGGGGAACAGGCGGCCGGTTCAGTTGCATGACCCTGCGCACCGCCTCGATGGATTTGCCCGTGAGGTGGGCGATCGCATCCGCCCCCGGATCCGACACGCCCAGCTTGTCCAGCTTGCTGCGGGCACGCAGGCAGACATTGAGTTCCTTGACCACATGCACGGGCAGGCGGATGGTGCGCGACTGGTTCATCAGGGCGCGCTCGACGGATTGCCGGATCCACCAGGTGGCATAAGTCGACAGCCGGAAGCCGCGATCCGGGTCGAATTTCTCCAGAGCGTGCATCAGCCCCAGATTACCTTCCTCGACCAGGTCCAGCAGCGGCAGGCCGCGTCCCAGATAGCGCTTGGCGACATACACGACCAGCCTGAGGTTATGCGTGATCAGCACCTCGCGTGCCTTTTCATCGCCGTCACGCATACGCCGGGCGTATGCCTGTTCCTCGTCGGCCTTCAATATCCGCAGGCGGCTGATGTCCTCGAAATAGCGCTGGGTGATGTCCAGGGCGTACTCGTCCTCGTCATGAGTCCCGGTTGTAGCCTTCCCGCCGGTTTGCGGCGCATCGATATCGATGGTATCGACGGCGCTTTCCGGTGCGCGGTAATGCGTCTCGGGATCATGAAAGTTATCGTGCCACATGCTCACCTCCGATCTGGAATTGCCGTACAGGATGGCGGGGGGCGGTCGAGGGCAAGGCACATACCCCGCTTGAAAGCTGCCGGATCTCCAGCGCGAAATCCAAGGTAGTCGGTTCGATATGTTTGACCATAACCCTCTCCTCTTTAATCTTTTGATTTGACAAGCCCGATAGCGAAGTCGGCCAGAATGCACCGGCGACGGTGGGTCACTCGACAAGCTCAGTCGACAGGCAAAGAGTACCGATCATGGCGCCGCGGCATCATTCGTGCGGACACTCAGTGAAACCACGTAGTGGAACCGTAACCAGGAGGAAACAGGGATGTATTAGGGAAGCGCTGAACAATTCAACATGGCCGTCATCCTATGCTTGCGCCAACTCGTTTTGAATAGGATATTCGAGACGAGCCAGGAGAAGGGTCTGAAGCCGAAGTTGTCATGAGTCGTTCGAGGCTGTTCGCAATGGTGGTTGCCCTTCTCCGCCCTTACTGATTCCGGACAGTTCATTGGGGCGTGACCCCGCATTCAGGATGGATGGAAAGTGTAAGTGGCTGGTTTTTCATACATTTCCAAGGATTCAGGGGTGATTGATGATTGTAGGCATTGATATCAGCAAGAAATGGTTTGATGCGGCCTGGCAGGTGGATGGTCAGGGCCGGCATCAGCGCTTTGAGTACACCGATGAAGACATCGGCCAGTTGTTGGCGCAAACGCCCGAGGCGGCACACTACGTGATGGAAGCAACGGGAACCTACCATGCGCGCTTGGCGCTCAGGCTGCATGAGTCGGGGCGGCGAGTGAGCGTAGTCAACCCGCTGGTCATCAAGCGCTTTTCCCAAATGCAGCTGTCACGGGTAAAGAGCGACCGTGCGGATGCCGAGTTGATCCGGCGCTATGGCGAACAGCAGCCCTTGTCGCCCTGGGCGCCCGCCACGGATGAAGTACTTGAATTGCAGCAGGCGCATGGCTGGCTGAACGACCTGATCGGGGAGCGCACCCGGCTGCTCAACCGGCGCGAAGCCCATGCCCACCACGCCAAACCCAACGCCTTCGTCATTTCGCAGATGGCAGCGCAGTTGCAGCAACTGGACGGACAGATCAAGACATGCGAACGGCATCTGGAGGTGATGGTAAAAAAGTCTTTTACCGAGTTGTTTGAGCGGCTGCTCACGATTCCCTCGATCGGCGCCAAGACGGCGATCGAGCTGATCATCGTGACGGACGGCTTCAGGCGCTTCGAGGACGTCAAGGCGCTGTGCGCCTATATCGGGGTGAGCCCGACGACATTCCGCTCGGGCAGCTCGGTCAATGGCAAAGGCGGGATCGCCAAGCTGGGGCAGGGGCGGATGCGTCAATTGCTCTACCTGTGCAGTTGGACCGCGAAGACCTGCAATCCGGCCTGCAGGGCACTGTATGCCCGCTTGAAAGCACTGGGCAAGCCGCCGAAGGTCATCAACGTCGCAATTGCGCATAAATTGTTGAGGCAGGCCTTCGCGGTGGCAACGACCAATGCGCCTTTTTCGACAGAATATGCTTGACGAGAAGCACAGTTCATTGCGAGCGCAGCGAAGCAATCCAGCGTATTGATTAAGCAGGCATTTCTGGATTGCCGCGTCGCTGCGCTCCTCGCAATGACAAATTAATCAGCGCTTCCTTAGGGAAAAACGGCTTCGGCCCGGAGCGGGTTCCCTTGTTCAGGGCCAGGGACCTGTGGGCGAGCCGCCCTCGCCACTGTTTTCGGGCTCAGGGTTTGCAGCAAGTGGCCATGTTGAGCAGGTCCGCCAGGTTGGCGGCGCCCATCTTGTGCATGACATGGGTGCGGTGGACTTCCACCGTGCGCGGGCTGATGCCCAGTTCCCGTGCGACCTCCTTGCTGGTGAGGCCCGACACAATGAGTGCCATGCACTCGATTTCGCGTGGACTCAAGCGGGCATAGCGCTGCTGGATGGCCTGGGTGCGGCCCTGTGTCTGGCGCCATTCCAGATCCAGCGCCAGGGCCCGCTGCACCCGTTCGAGCAGTGCGGCGCCCTGAATGGGCTTTTCCAGGAAATCCACGGCGCCGGCCTGCACCGCCCGTACGGCCATTGGGATGTCGCCGTGACCGGTAAGGAAGATAGTGGGAATGGTCAAGCCGCGCGCGTTCAGCGCCGCCTGGACTTCAAACCCGGTCATGCCCGGCATGGCCATGTCCAGTAACAGGCAGCCGGGGCGGTCTGCCTCATGGGCCACCAGGAAAGCGGGGCCACCGGCGTGAGCCTCCACCTGCAGGCCGGCCGTTTCCAGCAACTGGGTCAGGGCATCGCGCATCGCGGCGTCGTCGTCGACTACAAATACGGTCGGGTTCATGGGGCGAAGGGAAGAACGAAATGGAAGATGCCGCCGGGAATGTGGGGCTCGACCCACAGCCGACCACCGTGGGCCTCGATCAGGCTGCGGCTGATGCGCAGCCCCACGCCCAGACCATATTCCTTATGGCTGGCCAGCGGCTCGAACACCTTGTCGGCCACCGCCGCATCGATGCCGGGGCCGCTGTCGATGACGCTGACCTGGGCCATGTCCTCGAACCGCCGTGTCGTCACGGTGATGCTCCCGCTGCTCATGTTGGCGTCGCGGATGGCGTCGATGGCGTTGCGCAGCAGATTGAGCAGCACCTGTTCGATGTGCACGTCCACCGCCAATACCGGCGGCAGCGTTGTCAGGTCGAGCGCGATGTCGACCCCCCGGGCACGTGCCTTCGGCGCCATCAGGGTGCAGGTGCTGCGCGCCACGGCATTCAGGTCCGTGGGCACCGGGTCGATCCGGCCCCGCCCCACGAACGCGCGCAAATGTCGGATGGCTTCGCCGGCGCGCAGGGACTGCTGGCTGATCCGCTCCAGATTGGCGGCCAGCCTGTCGTGATCCAGCGGCATGTGGCGCAGGAGCTGTTTGCCCGTTTCGGCATAGGTCGCGATGGCGGCCAGCGGCTGGTTGAGTTCGTGGGCGAGCAGGGTCGCCAGCTCGTTGGCGGTCTGCAGGCGTTGCAGGCGGGAGGCTTCTTCCAGCGTTTCCCGCGCCCGGTTCTCGGCATGGCGCTGTTCGGTGATGTCGATGCCGGTGCAGATAATGTGTTGAACCTGCCCCGCCTCGTCCCGCAGCGCCGAATTGCACCAGCTGATCAGACGCATGGAGCCGTCCCGATGAAGCCAGTGGTTTTCGTGCCGGATATGGTCCTCGCCGGACCGTAGCCTGTCGTTGACGCGGCGCACCCCGTCCTGTTCGTCGGCGGGAATCAGGTTTTGCCACTTGGAGCTGCCCTGGAATTCGGCAAAGTCATAGCCCGTCGTGGTATTGCAGGCCGTGTTGAACCGGACCAGCCGTTCTTCGGTGTCGATCACGAGAATCATGGCGCCCACGGTATTCACGATGGCGTCGATGAAATTGCGCTCGTGTTGCAGTTGCGCGCTGTTCTCGCTCACCCGCTGCTCGAGATGCGCCGTCAGATCGCGCAGTTCCAGCTCGGCCCGCTTGATCTGCGTAATGTCGGTCAGGCTCAGCACCACGCCGCCGATGCGGTTGTCCGCGATTCGGTAGGGCGTGATGCGGCGCAAAAACCATTGCTCGCCGCCGCGCGACACTTCGCGCTCGCATGGCGCCAGAATCTGCAGCACCCGGTCGATATCCCGCGACAATTCCGGATCCTCGAAACGGGCGGTGATGTGGTCGATGGGGCGGCCGACGTCGGTGGCGATCAGGTTGAACAAGCGGGTGGCGCTGAGCGTGAAGCGCTGGATGGTGCGGTCCACCCCGAGAAACAGGGTGGCGTTGTCGACACTGGCCAGCAGATTGGTCATGTCGTTGTTGGAATTTTCCAGCTCGTCGACCTTGTCACGCAGTTGGGAGTTGACCGTGCTCAATTTCTCGATGGCACTCTGCAGCGCCTCGTAGCGCCGGTTGATCACCACGGCGGCGGGGGCGACGAAGTGCTGCACGTATTTGAGCAATTCCTCCGGCATCTGGCCGGGCGGCAGCACGTAGTCCGCAAGCCCAGCGTCGATGGCGGAGAGGGGCATGCCGTTGTATTCGGCGCTGGACGGCTCCTGCACCATGGCCATCCCGCCCTCGGCCTTGACGGCCTTAAGCCCTAGCGAGCCGTGGCTGCCGGTGCCGGTGCCGGACAGAATGATGCAGATGGCGCGTTCCTGCTGGTCCGCTGCCAGCGAGCACAGGAAGGGATCGATGGCGGTCTGGCCGGCCCCCCGGTCGGGGGGCGCGCTCAACTGGATGACCCCCTTGTGCAGGGTCAGGTGATGATTGGGCGGGATGACGTAGACATGGTCGGCTTCGAGACGTTGCCCGTCCCTGGCTTCCACCACCGGCATGGCGGTCTGCTTGTCCAGCAGCGGGGCCATCAGGCTTTCGTGCTTGGGGTCGAGGTGGGGAATGAGCACAAAGGCTATCCCGCTGTCTGCCGGCATCGCCTGGAAGAATTGCTTGAAGGCTTCCAGACCGCCCGCCGAGGCGACCATGCCCACGACCGCCTGGAGCGGCTGCGCGGTGGATTCCGTGTTTTCCGTATTCGGTGACGATGGCGCTGCCTTCCTGCGGTTGGCAGCGAACCTGGCGCGCTCGGCCCCGGCTTGGCCGGGTTTTTCCTGGGGTGCAGTCTTTTTGACGGGCATACGCTCAGGAAGCGGAATCGTGAAACATCAAGGTCATCTAATCTCCCCGGCAGCCAAGTCTGGAACAGGTGTTCGTTATCGTCATGAACAAGCCATGCCAACAGCAGAGATAGTAACAAAAAATTTTGCGCGCGCGGGACCGTCTGTGCGGCGGGGAGAGGCGAGCCAGCCCTGAAAACTGCAGCGCCGAATTCCGGCAGGGTCAGCCTATTGAGAATGTGCTGATCAACAGCAAAAACAGCAGCATGCCATTGATGCCGCATAAACCTTGAAACAGCAGTTGAACCACAGAGGCACAGAGAGCACAGAGGAAAAACAACACCTTGCATGGGTCAATGCGCCCACCCGATGGGTGAAGGCTGGTTGATCGGCAACCCATTTATTCCCTGCCGTTCTCCGTGCCTCTGTGTCCCAAGGGATACCGTCCCTGCAGGACATATCTCTGTGGTGAGGTCTTCAGGATAAAACACCTTATACGCCTTTCTGCTTCGTGGGCGGGCTGTGCTCAACATCGTAGCCCCCCGTCAGGGCATGAAGCACGGCAAGTATCCTTGACAGCTGCGAAGACTCGCCGCCTGACATGCCCTCTTCTTCGGCGACGGCAAGCTCGCTGGCATCGTACGCCCAGCGGCGTAGCAGATCGATTTTCTGTTCCTGCGTCAATCCGCGAAAATCACGCAGCGCCTCGGGGCTGCAGAATACCGAACCGGGATCGAGCCGTGCCCTCTCGAGATCTATCTCATATTTGTTTTCAGTCATTCGCGTGCCTGGCTCCATGAACGCGTCGCAGCATGTCATGACCATTGCCCGTCGGCATGCTGCCTCCAGTCTAAGCGGACGACACATGGACGGTGTGCGTCAACTTCAATGCTCAGAATAGACCCGGCAGGCCACTTATTCCGCATTGCCCATAATTTTCAGGCGTAGAGCGGGAATGCTTTCCCTCCGTGTCGCAGGCTCACATTACCAGGCCGCCACCCATGCCCGTCCACAACGCCGATATCGCCGCCGTCCTCGATGAAATCGCCGAGCTGCTGAAAATCCAGGGCGCCAACCCGTTCCGCATCCGCGCCTACCGTAACGCCGCGCGCACGCTGGACGAACTGCCGCCCGGCAGGAAATCGTTCTGGATATTCGTGACCGGCAATACATCGCCTGGCTGAAGCTGCCAGCGTTCCGGTTTGGAAGACTTCGCTTCAGCGTTCAAGTCGGCGCGCTAATGCAGCTCTTCGTCCTGATCGTGGTGGAAGACCAGTTCCGCCAACTCGACCCCGATCGGTTTGCCCAGTGGCTGCCCGTGCACATCCACCGCCTGAAACAGCCACCGCCCATCCGACAGCCAGCAGTAGCCGAACTGCTCCTGATAAAAACACTCCTTGGGTTCCATGGTTCCTGCCTTTCTGCTGGACCGACATCCCTTTGAGTCTGGCATATTATGAAAATGCTGCCAGCCGCCATTAAGGAGACGCCGATGAGCCCGGATGCGCTTTGCCTGTTTGCGCTTGACGCCAGCCGCCCCTTCGGCAAGCGGGTGGCGACGGCACTGGGGGTCGCGCTGACCCGCCACGAGGAAAGGGAATTCGAGGACGGCGAGCACAAGGCGCGGCCGCTGGAAAACGTACGCGGCAAGGATGTCTACGTGATCCACTCGCTCTACGGCGAGCCGGGCATGAGCGCCAACGACAAGCTGATCCGCCTGCTGTTTTTCATCGGCGCCCTGAAGGATGCATCGGCCGGCCGGGTCACCGCCGTCTGCCCCTATCTGGCCTATTCCCGCAAGGATCGCAAGACCAAGTCGCGCGACCCGGTCAGCAGCCGCTATGTCGCCCAGCTGTTCGAGTCGGTGGGCGCCGACCGCATGGTGACGCTGGACGTCCACAACCCGGCCGCCTATCAGAATGCCTTCCGCATCCCGGCCGAGCACCTCGAAGCCCAGGGTCTGTTCGTCGCCTGGTTCACGGCACGGCTGCAGGACGAGCCTGTGGTGGTGGTTTCACCCGACGCCGGCGGGGTGAAACGGGCGGAAGCCTTTCGCCAGGCCCTCAGCCAGACGCTCGGCCGCCCCATTGCCGCCGCCTTCATGGAAAAGCGCCGCAGCGAAGGCGTGGTGTCCGGCGAAGCGGTGGTGGGCGACGTCGGCGGCAGAACCGCCATCATCGTCGACGACCTGATCAGCAGCGGCACCACCCTGGCGCGCGCCGCCGCCGCCTGCAAGGCGCTGGGGGCAAACCAGGTTTACGCGACAGCCAGCCACGGCATGTTCGTCGGCGCGGCCGACGCGGTGCTGGCCGACCCGGCGCTGGACAAAGTGCTGGTCACCGACTCGGTGCCGCCCTTCCGCCTGCCGCCGGCACTGCAGGAAAGCCGGGTGAAAGTACTGGCAGCCGCCCCGCTATTCGCCGAGGCCATCTACCGCCTGCACAGCGGCGGCTCGCTGGTCGAACTGCTGCAGGTGTGAGCCAGTGGGGCTCGGGCCGAATGCGGGCGGCGGCGCGGTGCGGGCATTCGCGGCGAGGACGCCGGTGCGTGGTTGTTGCCGCTTCAGCGGCTTAGTGCATGGCTGTTGCTGCTTTAGCAGCTTACAGACATGGCCTCCCCCTTGCGGGGATAACCACGGCCTACCCCTTGCGGGTGCTCCCCGCATAAAGGCATCGAAGCACGGTTGAATGGTTTGCACGTCTCAGTTCCCGGCCGAGTCGGCATGCCGTTGCGCCCATTCGAGATAGTCCCTCGCCGTGGCAATCCATTTTTCCGGCAGATGCCGCCCGTCGTCGCGCAGGTGCCACAGGGCGAGCTTGGCGCGCAGCATCGCCCGGCAGCTCTGGTAGAAATGCAGCAGGCCGATGGGCGGCGCATCGCCACTCGCCTCGCCATATTCTTCCAGCAGCCAGCGGGCCACGTGCGGCGCGTGCAGCCGCTCGCACTCCAGCGCCAGATAGCCCAACTCGTCGGCCGGGTCGAGGATGCGGTACTCGCGCTTGAACTCCAGGCAGTCAATGACGACCGGTTGCGCCAGCAGGCACACATGTTCCGGCCGCAGGTCGCCGTGACCCTCGACGATGCGACCCGCTTGCACGCGCCGGTCGAACAGCCCCGCATGATGTTCCAGGAAGTCAAGCTGGAAGCAGGCGAGCCCCGCCGGCACGTCCCGGGGCAGGCCGAATTCCGGGCTGCCGAGTTCGCGCAGATTGTCCTCGATCCACCCTGCCAGGGATTGCCGATACGCCTCGGGCGCGAGGGGTTCTGCGGGAAGCGCGGCGTAGAAGCGGGCAAGCCGGCGGGCCAGTTGAACGATTTCCGGCTGCCTGACCGCCCCGTTGCGGAGCAGATGGTCGAGCATGCGGTCCGCCGGCAGCCGCTGCATCCGCACCAGCCAGTCGACCGTCTCCCCTGCTCCGCCCAGGCTCAGGCGGCCCGCCGCGTCCAGCACCAGCGGGACCACCCCCAGGTAAACCTCGGCGGCCAAGCGGCGGTTGAGCCGCACTTCCACTTCGCAGTCCAGGCGCCGCGCCTCGACCGTGCTGAAGTCGAGGTAGTCGTAGCGCACCGGCTTTTTCAGCTTGTAGGCGTGGGTATCGGTGAGGAAAATCCAGGACATGTGGGTCTCCACCGCTTCCACCCGCGACGGCGCCTCGGGGTAGGCAGCCGGCCGCCCCAGGAAATCGAGCTTTGTTTCGAGGCTGGCGGCCTGTTCCGGCCGGATTGAAACGTGTGGAGGGCGGCTTTTGTCCATCCGTTAATGATAGGCGGGCCACGCACCGGGAAATGGGGGCAGCCTTGCCCGGGAAACCATCTGCTATACATTTAAACAGGAAGTGGTTTTGGGCAAATCGTCATATCTCCATGCGACACCAAACCAGCAGGAAACACCATGATCCGTAATCCCATCGATGTTGCCAGCCGCGTCAGCCCACGCTTATCGGCACTGCTAGGCAGCTGGGTCGACAACCCGGAATGCGAGCAACCCGTCACGCTCATGGCGGTGCGCCGTTTTCTCGCCGACCTGTTGCCGGACGACTTCAAGGAAGCCGAGCGACTGCATCACTTCGATGTCGACATATCGATCCTCGACGAACTGGATGCGCTCATCGAGGAGTTCGGTGGCTCCTCATTGGCTGTCGATTTTGTGCAGGTCAGCGCAAGCGAATCTCTCTCGCGCGCGATCGAATCGGTAGTCGGAGACGAGAACCGCGAGAATCCTCCTACGCTCGATACGGTCAGGGACGCCCTTCTTGCCGGCCTCGGCGCGCGTCTGGTGGGTGACGGCGTCCTGGAGGACGACGAGGACGATACGCTGCTGCCGGAGATCGACGCGCTGATCGAGCATTTTGGCGCCGATACGCTCGCCGAAACGCTGCTGCGCTATGAGTAACCATCGTCCGGTCTTGATCGGCGTGAGGGAGCTGCCGGCATGGTGAGGCATCGGCGTTCGAGGCGTGCGCTCGCCCTGTTTCTGGTGGTGCTGGGCGGCATCCTGATGTATCTGGCGCCCGAGATGTGGGGCGGACTGGCGGTGCTTGCGCTGGGGGTGGTGATCGAGCTGGTCGGCATTTCACTGGAACGTAAAGCCCCATGAAAGCCCTGATCGTCAGCGCCGACCATTTCGAGGATTCCGAGCTTCTGTTTCCGTTCTACCGGTTGCAGGAAGCGGGGCTGGTGGAGGTCGACCCGCAGGCGTACGACCTGCCCGTTCTTCCTGGCGGCAAGGCGCCCGCGACCCTGCGCAAGGACGCGGGCGCCATACCGGATCAAGCCTGTACCACACCCTGGCCGTGGCGTGCATCAAGGGCGTAAAAAGCGCACTAACGACAGAACGCCATGTCATAGACGGCGCCCTCCAGCGCTATGTCTATGTCGAGCTGGAGCCCTCGGTGGACGCGGATGAAATTGAGGCCACCATCGTTAACGATCCCCTTCCTCGATGAACAGACGCTGGTCTTCGCAGTGCCCAGTGTCGCCGCGCTGGCGAAAACCGACCATGGCGTGATACGGGAACGCCACGCCGCGCCGGAAGAAATCAGCCACGCCTCGTTCCTGCTGGAAGCCCGCTACGATGAGGCGGGGCTCGCGGCGCGAGTGATGCTTGCCGCCGCACGCGCGTTGCCGTTTCTGCCGGCGGGCGCCTATTCGCTGCTCGATCTGCCGCCGGGTGCGCTGTGGGACAGATCAGCGTCCTGTCGCAGAAAAAGAATGGCTGTAAGCACGGTTATTTTTGGTGTCATCAAAAGGAGCGCAAAATGAAAACCCGTTTCACTGACTTTCACCCTGTCCGGCGTGACCGTCTGATCCAGGAAAACCGGCACGATGCCTACAAGGCCAAGCACAAGCTGCCGGAACCCACGATATGTCCGCAATGCGGCGCCGTGTTCCACGAAGGGCGCTGGCAATGGCTGGCGAAGCCTGCCGAGGCCCACGAGGAAATGTGCCCGGCCTGCCATCGCATTCATGACGAGTTCCCGGCCGGCTATGTGAGCGTGGGCGGCTCGTTCTTCAAGGATCATCGCGAGGAATTGCTGCATCTGGCCAGGAACGAGGAAGCGCGGGCCAAGGCCGAGCATCCCCTGAAGCGGATCATGAAGATCGAGGATCAGGACGACGGCATCCTGATCACCACCACCGACATCCATCTCGCCCGCGGCATCGGCGAGGCGCTGCATCATGCCTGCCAGGGTGAACTGGAATATCACTACAACGAGCAGGAGAACCTGCTGCGCGTGGTGTGGGAACGCTAGCAGCCAGTCGAACCTGAAGGAAATCGGCTGCGAATCCGTCTGCCGGTTCACTGTCTCCTTTAAAACGGGCTCTCAAGGGAGCCCGTTTTTTTGCCGCGTAGATTAGTATCCAATACATTGAGGTCGTTAATGCCTGTATACATCCACCCATGAAATGGTCCATTGAACAAAAGGTGTTTACCGGCTTTGCCGTAGCGCTGGCTATTTTTGCCATCATCGGCTGGCTTGCCTATCAGTCGACGGTAAGCTTCATGCATGCGTCCACCCAGGCCACGCGCAGCCAGGAAACCATCACTGCCCTTGAAGAAATCTTCTCCCTGGCAAACCAGGCGGAAACACGGCAGCGCATGTATCTGATCAGCGGCGATGAACGCCACCTCGCCCCCCGAGACACCTACATCGACCGCATACATGTACTGTTCGGCAACGTCCGCGATGCAACGCTGGGCGATCCCGGCCAGCAGGCATTGCTGCGCCAACTGGACCAGCATATCGAAACACGTCTTGCGCTGCTGGAAGGCGTATTGGAGATGCGCCGCGAGCAGGGCTTCGAGCAGGCGCGCCTCAAGCTGATGGCCGGCGACGGTGAGCGGGAAATGGATGCCATTCATGATTCGGTGCGGAAGATGCAAAGAGGCGAAGCCGCCCGTCTGCAACAATCGGTGGACACCTCCCGGCAAAATGCCGACCGCATGCTGACCACTTTCTTTGTGGCGCTGGTTTTTGTCGCCCTCTTCTTCAGTGTGCTGTTCGCATTCATCGCTCGCGAAATGGCGGTGCGCAAGCGCAGCCAGGAGCAGCTCGCCAGGCAAGCCGAACAACTGCGCGAAGGGGAAGCCCGGTTGCGCGCTGTGGTGGATACTGCGGCTGAGGGAATCATCGTCATCGACGAGCAAGGCATCGTCGAAAGCTTCAATCCGGCGGCGGAGCGCATCTTCGGCTTTACCAGAGACGAGGTCGAGGGCCGCAACGTCAGCATGCTGATGCCCGAGCCCTATCGTCAGGAACACGATGGCTACCTGGAACGTTATCGCTCAACCGGCGAGAAAAAAATCATCGGCATCGGGCGCGAAGTGCTTGGTCAACGCAAGGGGGGCAGCGTATTTCCGCTGGAACTCGCCGCGGCGGAAATGTATGTTGGCGGCCACCGCAAATTCACCGGCATGGTGCGCGACATCAGCGAGCGCAAACAGGCGGAGGCGCAGAAGTCGCGTTTGATGCACGAACTGGAAAGCGCAAATGAAGAGCTAAAAAACTTTGCTTATGTCGTGTCTCACGACCTCAAGGCGCCGTTGCGTGCCATCGGCTCATTGGCAGACTGGCTTTCCACGGATTACGCGGACAAGATCGATGACGAGGGCAAGGAACATATGCGCCTGCTGGTCAGCAGGGTACACCGCATGAGCGGCCTGATTGACGGGATTTTGCAATATTCGCGGGTGGGCCGGGTGACCGAGGCGGTCGTCGCGGTGGACCTCAACCGGCTGGTCGGGGAGGTGGTCGATCTGCTTGCCCCGCCGGCGAACATTACGATCAGCGTCGAAAACCCCTTGCCGACCATCATGGCCGAACCGACCCGCATCCAGCAGGTGTTCCAGAACCTGCTCTCCAACGCCATCAAATACATGGACAAACCCGAGGGCGAAATTCGTATCGCCTGTGGCGCCGAGGGCAAGCAATGGAAATTCAGCGTCAGCGACAACGGCCCCGGCATTGAATTGCGCCATTTCGAAAAAATCTTCCATCTGTTCCAGACGCTCGCCCCGCGCGACCGGGTGGAAAGCACCGGCGTGGGCCTGGCGCTGGTCAAGAAAATCGTGGAAATGTACGGCGGCCGCGTCTGGATCGAGTCTAAAGTCGGGGAGGGAAGCACCTTTTTCTTTACACTCCCCAACACTGCAGCAAGCGCAAGCTCAACCAAAGGAAAAAGAATTTGAAGATCATCAACAAACCCATTCTCCTGGTGGAAGACGATCAGGTGGACGTCATGACGGTCACGCGCGCCCTGAAGGAGATCCACGTGACGAATCCGCTTGTCACGCGCGAAAACGGAGAGGAAGCCCTGAATTACCTGCGCGACCCTAACAGCGAGAAACCGTGCATCATCCTGCTCGACCTCAACATGCCCATCATGAACGGCATCGAGTTCATGCAGGTGGCGAAGCACGATGACAAGTTGAAAGCCATTCCGGTGGTCGTGCTGACCACGTCCGAGGAGCAACAGGACAAGGTGAACAGTTTCAATCTGGGGGTGGCCGGCTATATGGCCAAACCGGTGGATTACCGGCAGTTCGTCGAAGTCATGCGGACGATCAACGCCTATTGGACTGTCAGCGAAATGCCCTAGCGCTCCGGGAGCATTGCTCGTTGTTTAACGACAAGATGGACTGATTGTGACCAAGTCGAAAGTACACGTACTCATCGTCGAAGATGACGCGGTGGACCGCATGGCCTGCCGCCGCGCGCTTGCGCGGGACCCGGACTACGAATTCGTGCTGCTGGAGGCCGAAACCGGCCGGGAGGGGTTGCAGCTTGCCCACGCACACAAGCCGGACTGCGTCTTGCTCGACTACCACTTGCCGGACCTGAACGGTTTGGAATTTCTGGCCGAACTGGCCGACGACACGGGCACGATCCCGGTGCCCGTAATGATGCTGACCGGCACGGACAACGCGGCAGTCGCGGTGGAGGCCATGAAGCGCGGCGCGCAGGACTACCTGATCAAGGACGTGGACCGGCAATACCTCGAATTGCTGCCCGCCGTCATCCAGCGGGTGCTGCGCGAGCGGCGGATGCTGACGGAAAAGAAACAGACAGAAGACAAACTGCTCCAGGCCGAAGCCAAGTACCGTTCCCTGGTCGAGCAGGTTCCGGCGATCACCTATGTCGCGTCTCTGAGCGAAACCAACCCGATCCTGTACATCAGCCCCCAGATCGAGAAAGCATTGGGCTTTTCCCAGGAAGAATGGCTGGCTGATCCTGAGCTTCACATCAGGCAGATTCATCCGGACGATCGCGTGCGCGTGGACGATGAACTGGCGCAAAGCCGCCTCAAAAGCAAGCCGCTGCGCTGCGAATATCGTCTGCTTTCCCGGATTGGAGAGGTTTTTTGGTTCCGCGACGAGGCCAGCGTGGTGCAGGATACGTCGGGGCGCTCGCTGTTCCTTCAAGGCATTTTGGTGGACATCACCGAAAGCAAGCGAGCCGAAGAAGAACGCCAGGCGTATCGCGCCCACCTTGAAGAACTGGTGGAACAGCGCACCGGCGCACTTGAGAATGCGAACAAGCAGTTGCGCCATGAGCTCATCGAGCGCAGGCGGACGAAAGAAGCCCTGTTCAAGGAAAAGGAGCGTGCCCAGGTCACGCTCGAATGCATCGGCGATGCCGTCATTACCACCGACGCCGCAGGAAAGATCGAATATCTGAATCCCGTTGCGGCACAGCTAACCGGCTGGAGCGTCGCGGAAGCGCAAGGCCAGCCGCTGCAGCACGTGTTCAACATCATCGACGAAACCACCCGGGAGCCGGCGGAAAGCCCAGTGGCCCGCTGCCTGCGCGAAGGCTACAGCATCGGCTTGACCAACCACAGCATTCTGGTGCGCCGCGATGGCAGCGAGCTCGCCGTCGCCGCCACGGCCTCGCCCATCCACGACCGGGAAGGGAAAGTGACCGGCGTAGTGATGGTGTTCCGTGATGTCACCCAGGCGCGCACGCTGGCCCAGCAGCTTGCCCACCAGGCCACTCACGATGCGCTCACCGGCCTCGCCAACCGGCGCGACTTCGAGCGGCGCCTGCAGCATGCCCTGGAAAATGCTCGTGTGGACGGCGGCGAACACGCCTTGTGTTATCTCGACCTGGACCGCTTCAAGGTGATCAACGACACCTGCGGCCACGCCGCGGGCGACCAGTTGTTGCGCCAATTGAGCGCCATGTTGCAGAAAAAGATGCGCAGCCGGGACACTCTGGCACGTCTCGGAGGCGACGAATTCGGCCTGCTGTTTGAACATTGCCCCCTGGGACAGGCATCGCGCATTGCCGAGGAGCTGTTGCTGGCCGTGCAGCAGTTCAGGTTTGTGTGGGAGGGAAAAGTTCATGGCGTCGGCGTCAGCATCGGCGTTGCCCCGATCACCGCTGCCAGCGAAAACCTGTCCTCCGTGCTGAGCGCTGCCGATGCGGCCTGTTACACCGCAAAAGGAAAGGGGCGCAACCAGGTTTATGTTTATCAGGTCGATGATGCCGACCTGGCGCAACGCGGCAGTGAAAAGCGATGGGTGGCGCGCATCGCCCAGGCGCTTGAAGAAGACCGGTTCGGGCTGTACTACCAGCCGATCGTCACGCTGGTGCCACAGGCCAGTAAGCTTGCCCATTACGAGATCCTGGTACGCATGCTGGAGCCAGACGGTCAACTAATCGAAACAGGCGCCTTCATGTCTGCAGCGGAACGCGGCAATCTGATGCCGGCCATCGACCGCTGGGTGGTGCGCCGGGTCATTTCCTGGCTGGCCGCCCTGCCGCCTGGGAGCGTACAGCGGGCTGCCCTCTATTCGATCAACCTCAGCGCCGCCTCGCTGGCCGATAACACCCTGCCGGATTTCATTCAGGAGCAACTGCTCCTGAATCAGATCCCGGGGGATGTGCTGGGTTTCGAGATTGCGGGAATGACAGCCATCGCGAACCTGACGCAGACTGCCCATTTTTTTCATGAACTCAAAAAACTGGGCTGCCGGACCACGCTTGATAACTTCGGTGGCGCCATGTCTTCCATCGCCGGTCTGAGCGTGCTGCAGATGGACTACATCAAGATCGACGGTACCTTCGTAAGGGACATCGCGCAGGACCGCGTCGCTCAAGTGTTGGTGGATGCCTTCAACCAGGTGGCGCACGAAATGGCCGCCAAGACCGTGGCGGGATGGGCGGAGAACCCGGCCATCCTGGGCAGCCTGGTGGAGATCGGCGTGGACGCCGCGCAGGGCTACGCGATCTCCAGGCCGCGGCCATTGGAAGAATTGGGAAAAGAACTGGTGCACCACCGCCCCGAACCATGAAGGCTCTTTCATCGTTATTTATTGGTGTTGGGCGCCGCCGATAGGGGTAGAGAAAGGCTCTCGCCCTCCCCTCCCTCCGAACCGTGCATGCGGTTCTCCCGCACACGGCTCTCCAGTCAGTGGTTTCCTCATCGGGATTGGCTCGCCGACATTCGGGCTTCTGTCATGGTGAACAGCCCCAATGCAGCGAAGTAGGCATTTGGCCAGCGCTGGTGATCGGCGTGACATTTCCCAAATCCGGGGCGCTTTTCCTGCTTGCGCAGGATCGCCCGGAGTCTTCGACGGATGAATCCATCCAGCCTGGGAAATGCCCAGCGGCAGGCGTGCTTGAAGTAGCCATACCAGCTCCCGATCAGCGGGGTGAGGTCGGCAACGATCCGCGTCAGGCTGTCGCCTCGGGTGCGACGTGTCTTTTCCCGTATCTTGTCCTTGAACCCTTGCAGGCTCTTTTTCCTCACCCAGCGCTTGCCCGCTTCAAACCGGTAGCCAAGAAACTCGAAGCCTTGTCCCTCTATCCGGCAATCCCCAGTGTGGGTCTTGTCGGGGCGCAGGGTCAGGCCGTTTTCTTCGACCCACGCTTTGACTTCTTCCAGTGCCGCGTGCGCTTGTTCCGCTCTTCAGCCTTGCGGTACGACGAAGGCTCTGACTCCTGATACGCGTCACCGCGCGCACAGGTCTCCCCGCTTATCTAGGGAACCGCTGATTAATTTCATTGCGAGGAGCGCAGCGACGCGGCATACGATTCCACATGGGCTTCAGCCCATAGTGGATCGGAGTCCTTTAGGGCAATCCAGAAATGCCCGCTTAATCGATACGCTGGATTGCTTCCCGCCGCGCTTCGCTCGCGGTCGCAATGACGGCCATATCGAATTAATCAGTGCTTCCCTAGGGTCTTGCCGTGCCACCTTTGCGGGCTACCGCCCGCATCGCGGCTGGCCGACACCAACAAATAACGGTGAAAGAGCCTTCTTAAAGGGACTCTGCGGGCAGGTGCTTCGCGAACCAGGCCGCGGCCTGGCGCGCCACCTCCTCCAGGGTGCCGGGCTCCTCGAACAGGTGGGTGGCGCCGGGAACGATCACCAGTTCTTTTTTGCAATGCAGCTGGTCGTAGGCCCGCTGGTTGAGGTCGATCACGACGTCGTCGAGGCCGCCAACCAGCAGCAGGGTCGGCGCGGTCACGGTCGTCAGTGCCTGGCGGCTGGCCAGGTCGGGGCGGCCGCCGCGCGAAACCACGGCCCGGGCATCCGCACCCAGCATCGCCGCCGCCTCGATCGCGGCGGCAGCGCCGGTGCTGGCGCCGAAAAATCCGAGTGGCAACTCGCGGGTGGCGGGCTGCGACACCACCCAGCGCGCGGCGTCCAGCAGGCGCTGCGTCAAGAGCGCGATGTCGAAGCGGCGGTCGTAATCGCGATCCTCTTCCGGCGTCAGCAGGTCCATCAGCAGGGTGCCGACGCCGGCCTGCCGCAGCACGCCGGCCACATGGTTGTTGCGCGGTGAATGGCGCGACGAGCCGCTGCCGTGGGCGAACAGCACCAGCCCGGCGGCGTGCCCGGGGATCTCCAGCATGCCTTCGATGGTGACCGTGCCGGCGGGAATATACGCCAGGGTCGACGTGCTCATGCCCGATCCTCACGATGCATGGCAATCGGAATACGGCGGTTGCCGAAGGGATGGCTGAACGCACCGAAGCGGCCGGCGATGGCGTTGCCGCAATGCGGGCAATGGCCGTCCGGGGTCACGCTGTAGTGGTCGATGCGGTACCAGTCGCGCACGATCAGCGCTTCGTGGCAATTCGGGCAGAACGTGGTGCCGCCGGTGGTGTCGTGCACGTTGCCGGTGTAGACGTAGTGCAGACCGGCCTTCAGCGCGATGTCGCGCGCGCGGGTCAGCGTGGAGGCCGGTGTCGGCGGCACGTCCATCATCTTCCAGTCGGGATGGAAGGCGGAAAAGTGCAGCGGCACGTCGGGGCCGAGCTCACGCAGGATCCACTGGCTCATCGCCTCGATCTCGGCGTCGGAATCATTGTGGCCGGGAATCAGCAAGGTGGTGATCTCGAACCAGACGTCGGTCTCCCGTTTCAGATAGGTCAGCGTGTCGAGCACCGGCTGCAGGTGCGCGCCGGTCAACTTGACGTAGAAGTCGTCGGTGAAGGTCTTGAGGTCGACGTTGGCCGCGTCCATCCTGGCGAAGAATTCCCGGCGCGGCGTCTCGGTGATGTAGCCAGCGGTGACCGCCACGGTCTTGAGGCCGCGCGCATGGCAGGCGTCGGCCACGTCCATCGCGTATTCGGCGAAGATCACCGGGTCGTTGTAGGTGAAGGCCACGCTCTTGCAGCCGGCGCGCTCGGCAGCGGCGGCGATCTCGTCCGGCATCGCCTGGTCGACCATGGTGTCGGTCTCGCGCGACTTGGATATGTCCCAGTTCTGGCAGAACTTGCAGGCGAGGTTGCAGCCGGCGGTGCCGAAGGAAAACACCGAACTTCCGGGATAAAAGTGGTTCAGCGGCTTCTTCTCGATGGGGTCGACGCAGAAGCCGGACGAGCGCCCATAGGTGGTCAGCACCATCTTGCCGCCTTCCATCTTGCGCACGAAGCACAGGCCGCGCTGGCCCTCGTGCAGCTTGCAGTAGCGCGGGCACAGGTCGCACTCGATACGGCCGTCGGGCAGCACGTGCCACCAGCGCGCCGGGGTGTGAGATTCGGGGATACTCATGCGGATGACTCCTTCCACTTGCTGACGGTGTAGCGCGACAGGCGCACCTCTTCCGCCCAGAAATCCATCGGCAGCCCGGCCTTGCGTTTCAGGTGCGCCATGAACTCGGCCGGATCGGGCAACTGCTCCCACACCTGCGGCAGAAAGGTGCTGCGGTAATGGGCATATTCGAACACCACGCCGTCGACGTTCGGCCGCAAACTCGCCAGCGCATGTTCTTCACTCACCACCACCAGGATTTCACTCGGCGAAAGCACCGATACCTCGACCCGGATCTCGTCGAACTCCACGTGTGTAAGCGGCATGAAGCGCGGATCGCGAAACGCCGCCGCCACCGCGTTTTCACGCACATCCAGCCCCAGCGGACGGTGCGCCTCCAAAGTGCCGATGCAGCCGCGCAGCTCGCCCTGCCGGGTCAGGGTGACGAAGCTTGCGCCCGGTTCCGCAAGCCAGCCGGCCGGCGCAGGAGATGACACGTCATGCCCCAGTTTCGTGGCGATTTCCGACCGTGCCAGTTTCAGCAGGGTCGAGCCTTTTTCCGCGCTCTGCTGCGCCAATTCGACGCTTCGATTCTGCTCATGCGTGTTCATGATGGGCCTCGGGCTCGAATGCGAAGGCGGCATAGCCGACCACCCGATCAGGGTCGCCAGCGGTGTCGCTGGAATTGCATACATTCAGCTTGACCGCACGCAGGTCATGCTTTCTCGCCGCCAGCAGCAGCCCATTGACCGGCGTGGCGCCGCAGGCCTGCTCGTGGCTGAGGTGCGAATCCAGCGCCAGGATGGCCTCGATGGTGCGGCCGTCTACCTTGCGCGCCTCCGCGTCGGGCAGGAAATGCGACAGGTCGGAACTGATCACGATCAGCGTCTCGTCGCCGCCCCATACTTTTTCCAGCACCTCGGCCACCTCGGCCGCAGTGGCCTCGCCCACTGCCAGCGGCAGCAGCTGGAAATCGCCCAGTACCTGCTGCAGGAAAGGCAGCTGCACCTCCAGCGAGTGCTCCATCTGGTGCGCCGCGGTACTCCTGGTCACCTGGGGCAGCGCATCCAGCCGCTGCATGGCCTCACGATCCAGCTGCACCTTGCCGAGCGGCGTGACAAAGCGATCCGCCTCCGGCAGCGCCAAGCCGCGGACGTAGACGCGATGGGCGGGGCCGAGCAGCACCACCCGGCGGATGCGGTCGCGTAGCGCCTCCAGTTGCGCATAGGCGCTGGCCGCGACCGCGCCGGAATAGACATAGCCTGCGTGCGGTACGATCAGCGCCTTGGGCGGGCGCGACGGAGAACCGGCCGTAGCATTCGCCAGCAGCGCATTTACGGTGTGCCTGAGCTCGGCCGGATCGTCCGGGTAGAACATTCCGGCAACGGCAGCGGGTCGGATAATCGACATGCAATTCTCCCTCTTGGTTCAGCTTAGTAAATCTGGGGGAACACCCCGGATTTCAAGCCGGACATGCCGGGGAAACGCGTTTTCCACCGATAATGACGCGGGCAGGACGGACAGGTTCAATCAGCGGAGGGTATATGAGGTCATCCAGGGCGGCCGACGCGGACGCATTGTTAAAGGCGATCCTGCGGGAATCGGCTACCGAGGTGCTGGTCTTCGACGCCGACTCCCTGCGCATCACCCACGCCAACCCTGCCGCCACGCGTAACCTGCAATATCCGCTCAAGGCCCTGAAACAGCTGACGCCACCGGACTGCCTGGCCGAAGCGGATGTGCACGTCTTCCGCTCCCTGCTGGCCATGCTGCAAAGCGGCAAAAAACGCCGTACCACGATCAGCGCGCACTGCCGCCGCCGCGACGGCAGCAGCTATCCGGTTGAAGCCAAGCTGTTCCGTTCTGTCGGCCAGGGCCGGCCGATATTCACCTGGATCGCCAGCGACGTCAGCCAGCGCGAAGCCACCCGCCAGGCACTGGCGCATTCGGCGCTGGACCTGCGCGCCATCGTGGCACACATCCCCGGCATGGCCTACCAGGTGCTGCGCAAGCCGGACGGCAGCATCTCGCTGCGCTACATCAGCACGCAATCCGCGCAACTGCTCGGCATCAAGCCGTCCGCCCTGCGCGCCGACCCGGCACGCTTTTTCGAGCTGATCCTGGAAGAGGACAGGGCCGACTATCTGTCCCGCCTGGCCAGGGCGGACGGCGGCCATCTCAGCTTCAACTGGGAAGGCCGCATCTGGATGGAGGACTGGAAGGACGTGAAGTGGGTGAGCCTTCGCCTCAGCCAGCGCGAGACGCCGGATGGCCTGATCTGGGACGGCATCATGCTGAACGTGACAAAAAGCAGGCTGGCCGAGGCGGAAATCCGGTATTCGCGAGCGCAGCTCGCCGCGCTGGCCACGCACGTCGAATCGGTCAAGGAACAGGAGCGCCTGCACCTGGCGCGCGAAGTGCACGACGACCTCGGCGGCAATCTCACCGCGATCAAGATCGGCCTGTCCTGGCTGATGCGGCATCTGCCGCCCGGTGAAGCCAACCTGCTCAAGCGCACCGCCTATCTGGACAAGGTGGTCGACCAGACCATCGATGCCACCCATCGCATTGCCTCCAGCCTGCGGCCGCCGGCACTGGATTTCGGCATCGTGTCTGCGATCGAGTGGCAGCTGCGGCACTTTGGCCGAAACACCGACCTCGTGTGCGAACTCAGCGCGCCCGATGCAGCAATTCCGCTTGGCCCCGACGCCGCGATCACCGTGTTCCGCATCGTGCAGGAAGCGCTGACCAACGTGGCCAAACATGCTCGCGCCACACGGGTCAAGGTCGTCCTTGCCCAGCACCAGAACGAACTGCGGGTGACCGTCACCGACAACGGCCGGGGCATCCAGCCGCTGCGCGGGAAAAATGACGGGCATGGTTTTGGTGTCCTCGGCATAACCGAGCGCGCCACCGCGCTGGGCGGCGAACTCACCGTGCAGCCCGCCAAGCGCCGGGGCACCCAGGTCAGCCTGTGCATTCCGCTCCCCACCACCCCGCCCGACGCGACGAAATGACGCATAATCCTGGAAACCGCAGTTGACCGCTTATCATCCTCAGGAATTACACATGAATGCTTGCTCCAGTGCCGTCGATCACGTTCGCCTGTTGGGTGAGTACGCTACGCGCCCGATTGCACAATTTGCGCGCCGCCTGGCTGCGTTGCTCTTCGTTGCAGGGAACGACCATGCGCCTCATCGCGCCTTGCCAGACGACGTGCAAACCGCACACTCGAGCGCGTCCAACTGCGGTTTCTAGGATAATCCGCCCATAACAACTCCAGGCTGAGAACAACCGTGGCTGTCGCAAAACCCTATCGCATCCTCATCGTCGACGACCATGCCATCGTGCGCGAAGGGCTCAAGCAGATCCTCGCCGAAGTCGGCGACATCGAAGTCGCCGGCGAGGCCGACTGTTCCAGCCGTGCCCTGCAGATGGCCCGGCGCGAACCCTGGGATCTGGTGCTGATGGACATTTCCATGCCCGACCGCAACGGGCTGGAAACCCTGGAGCTGCTGAAAAAGGAGCACCCCGGCATCAAGGTGCTGATGCTGTCCATGTACCGCGAAACCCAGTATGCGGTGCGTGCGCTGAAGACCGGCGCCGCCGGCTACCTCAACAAACAGAGCGCGCCGAATCAGCTGGTCGACGCCATCCGGCTGGTTGCCTCGGGAAAAAAATACATCAGCGCCGAAGTGGCCCAGGAACTCGCCAGCCAGGTCAGCGGCGAGCGCGATGGCCTGCCGCACGAGGGCCTTTCCAACCGCGAATACCAGACATTGTGCATGATCGCCTCCGGATTGCCCGTCTCCGCCATCGCCGAAAAGCTGGTCCTGTCGGTCAAGACCATCAGCATGTACCGCGCCCGTCTGCTGAAAAAGATGCAGCTCAAGAACAACGCCGAACTGACGCATTACGCCATCAAACAGGGCCTGCTGGATTAAGCTGAAAACCGTATCTGAACCACAAAGGCATAGAGGAAAGCCCATGCGGCTCATGGGTACTGGACGCTCACCAAATGAATGAAGCGGATAGCCCGGCAAGCCGTGATTTCGGATTTTTTCTGTGCCTCCGTACCTCTGTGGTGAGCGGTTTGAATGGGCTGCATGGGCCGCGACCAATGCGCCACTTGAAGCGACCCGGTTAAGCCCATGGCCAGTGCGCTGCACAAGGAACGGCTGGATGCGATCGTCCGCCGCTTGCTGGATAGCGGCGCTGCCCGCGTACTCGATCTGGGCTGCGGCCCGGGCGAGTTGATGCTGCGACTGGCACAGCAGCCGCAGTTCACCCGCATCGTCGGCATCGACATCGATGCGCGCCTACTCGACGCGGCGCGGCAGGTCCTCGGGCTCGACTTACCCCACCCCGGCGACCGCATCCAGGTGCGTTATGGGTCTTACGAAGAAGCCGACCCGGAACTGGCCGGCTTCGATGCTGCAGCCCTGGTGGAAACCATCGAGCACATCGATCCGGGCCACCTGCCGCGGGTCGAGCGGGCCGTGTTCGGCGGCATGCGTCCGCACACCGTGCTGGTGACCACGCCCAACCAGGAATTCAACGTGCGGCATGGCATGGCGCCGGGCCAGCGCCGTCACCCCGGCCATCGCTTTGAATGGAACCGCGCGAAATTCCGCGAATGGGCACAGGGGGTCGCGCAGCGCAACGGCTACGCGGTCAGCTTCATCGATATCGGCGCGCGTGACCCTGCTCGCGGCAGTTCGACGCAGATGGCGCACTTCATCGCATCCCTGTAGCACGGCATATTGAGGGCCGGCTTGCGTTGGGAATACGTTGAGGTCACGCAGGCGCCGCTACCCCATCATCCGGTCGTAGATCGCATTGTCGGCTGCGTAACACCCGCAGGAAGCGGCTTCCAGGCCGCCGCGGTCGAGAATCGTGATATCCCCGCGGCTATAGCGAATCAGCTTGTTTTTTTGCAGCGAAGTGGCGGCCTTGGTGACGCCGACGCGGCGCACACCCAGCATGATGGCCAGGAATTCGTGTGTGGCATGAAACGCATCCGAGTGGGCCCGGTCCTGCGCCATCAAGAGCCAACGGGCGAGGCGCGCCTCCACCACGTGGAAGTGGGTGCAGGCGGCCGTTTGCGTGAATTGGCCCATCACCACATAAAGATAGCGCTTCAATTCCCGTTGCAGCGCAGGGCTCAGTCCGAGTTCGCGGCGAAACGGTGCAGCCGCCATGCGTAGCGCCGAACCTGCGCCCTGCACCACGGCGTGCAGCGGCGATACATCCACTCCGAGGACAAGCGTGATCCCGAGCATGCCTTCGTCGCCGACCAACCCCACCTCCAGGCCGGCGCGGCCATCGATCGGCGTGACCAGGGAAATGAAGCTTTCCATGGGAAAGTAAACGTGACGAATGCGCTCACCGGGTTCGGCCAGGATCTCGGCGAACACCATCTCGACCGGCTCGCAGCCCGCCAGAAAACGCTGACGATCCTTGCGCGGCAAGGCCGCAAGCAGACGATTGGCAGCAGGAACAGGCTTGGTGGGCGGCACGTGGACTCTCCTGGTGTGGGAAAACCCGGCAAGCGGCACACGGAGAGATGGCGATAAAATTCCGGTGTCGGATGCGGACCAGGGGCGAACGCGGCTTCCCCAGGATGGATGCTGGAGCTTGGCGCGAAACGTGAGAATTGTCTGGGCGGTAGCACACATAACACACCCGCCAGGCGGTGAGGGACGCAACCATGAGGTCAGGTTCGGATTCGAATGGCGTGTGCTCCGGGCACCCGACGCGACGCCGGCAGAGCGGTCGGTTTGGATGCCATCAAGGCATATACTGATCCGGCAGCCCTCCGAACCACACAATCCGTGCACCATTGACCGGATTGTGTGTGTCAGCGCACAGACGGCCGCCGGAAAGACCGCGATGATCCACTCTCCCCTGGGAGAGACGAGGTGTTTTTTTTTGACTGTGGAGGCCGCAATTTTCTGTTGCCGGTCCGACAAGCGCAGCCATCCTCCGGATCGTTGCACGCTTTTCACGGAAATCAACCATGTCAGAAACAAAAAACGGTCCCACCCTTGCCGACGATGCCGGCAAGGCGAATGGCAGCACCGAAGTGCGGCGCCAGAAGGCATTGCTTAAAACGGGAGCGTTGCAGAACGCGATTCTTACCAGTGCCAATTTCTCGATCATTGCCACTGACGAGAAAGGTATCATTCAATTATTCAATATCGGCGCCGAGCGCATGCTGGGCTATCTGGCCGCCGACGTCCTGAACAAGATCACCCCGGCCGACATTTCCGATCCAGAGGAAGTGATCGTGCGTGCCAAGGCCTTGAGCGTCGAGCTCGGCACCCCGATTACACCGGGCTTCGAGGCTTTGGTGTTCAAGGCCTCGCGCGGGATAGAGGACATCTATGAACTGACCTATATCCGCAAGGATGGCAGCCGCTTTCCGGCAGTCGTGTCGGTCACGGCGCTGCGCGACGCGCAAAACGCCATCATCGGCTACCTGCTGATCGGCACCGACAACACTGCGCGCAAGCTGGTGGAAGCGGAGCGGGCGCAGCTCTATAAGGCGCTGCAGGACAAGAACGCCGAACTGGAGAGCGCCAGGTTCGTGGCGGAAAAAGCCAATTTGGCAAAATCGAATTTTCTGTCCAGCATGAGCCATGAGTTGCGCACCCCGCTCAATGCCATCCTCGGCTTTGCACAGTTGATGGAAACGGGCGCACCGGCGCCAACGGCCACGCAAATCATAAGACTGCACCAGATTATCAAGGCCGGCTGGTATCTGCTGGACCTGATCAACGAAATCCTCGATCTCGCGGTGATCGAGTCCGGCAAGCTTTCGCTGTCGCTGGAACCCTTGTCGCTGTCCGAGGTGCTGCTCGAATGCCAGGCGATGATCGGACCCCAGGCGCAACAACGCGGCATCGACATCGTCTTCGCCAAAGTCGACCCTGCCTGTTTTGCCCATGCCGACCATACCCGGGTCAAGCAGGCGCTGATCAACCTGCTGTCCAATGCGATCAAATACAACCGCGAGCATGGAACGGTCGACGTGGCATGCAGCGCGACCCCGGAACGCATCCGCATCAGCATCAAGGACAGCGGTGCGGGATTGCCGCCGGAAAAGCTGGCGCAGCTGTTTCAGCCTTTCAACCGTCTAGGTCAGGAGACCGGCACCGAGGAAGGGACGGGTATCGGCCTGGTGGTCACCAGGCAACTGGTCGAACTGATGGGCGGCAGCATCGGGGTGGAAAGTACCGTCAGCGTGGGCAGCGAATTCTGGATCGAACTGATCCGCGATGTGATGCCGCAACTTTCCCCTGAACAGGCAATGGCTGCAGAACTTGCGCCGCAAGCACAGGGAAACGCGGCACTACGCACCCTGCTCTATGTGGAAGACAATCCGGCCAACCTGATGCTGGTCGAGCAGATCATCGAGGGCCACCCGCATGTGCGCATGCTGAGCGCGCGCAATGCCAATCTCGGCATTGCACTGGCGCGCGTCCATCAGCCGGAGGTGATCCTGATGGACATCAACCTACCTGGCCTCAGCGGCATTCAGGCGCTGAAAATCCTGCGCGACGATCCGGTCACGGCGCACATCCCGGTGTTGGCCATCAGTGCCAATGCCATGCCACGTGACATCGAGAAAAGCCTGGCGGCAGGATTCTTCCGCTATCTCACCAAGCCGGTCAAGGTCAACCAGTTCATGGAGGCACTGGATGGGGCGCTGGAGCTTGCGGAAACGGAACCGTACAGCGTAATTGATCCGGCGCCCCTGTGATGCTGCGTGCCGACGATACGCTTAACGCCAGCATTCTGCTCGTGAATACTCAGGCAGCCAATGTGCATCTGCTGGTGCAAATAAAGGAAGCAAATTTTATGGTAAATAACGCCGATATTCTGAATGCCAACATCCTGATCGTCGACGATCAGGATGTCAACGTGCAGCTGCTGGAGCAATTGCTGCATGAAGCCGGCTACACCCGGGTTGCCTCGACGACGAACCCAAGCGAGGTCCGCACGCTGCATCGCAAGAACCATTACGACCTGATCCTGCTCGACCTGCAGATGCCCGGCATGGATGGATTCCAGGTAATGGAAGGTCTCAAGGAAAATGCTGCCGACGACTACCTGCCGGTCCTCGTGATCACCGCCCAGCCAGATCACAAGCTGCGTGCATTGCAAGCCGGCGCCAGGGACTTCATCAGCAAGCCGTTCGACCTGCTCGAAGCCAAGATGCGCATCCGCAACATGCTGGAAGTACGTCTGCTATATAAAAAGCTCGAACATTACAACAAGGTGCTGGAACAGACGGTGGAGGAACGCACCGCCGAACTGCGCGCAAGCGAAGCCCGCTATCGCAGCCTGACCGAACTGGCCTCCGACTGGTACTGGGAGCAGGACGAGAACATGAACTTCACCCGGGTTTCCGGCCCGGTCCTGGAGATGCTCGGCATCCAGGCCGGCACCCCGGCGGGAGAACCAGGCGGTGCTCAGGCCGCAGGCTGGAACGAGACGGAACGGAAGCTGCTTCAGAAAAAGATTGCCGCGCGGCAGCCATTCCTGGATTTTGCCTTTAGCCGCGTCAATGCCGATGGCTCGCAACAAACGTTTCGGGTGAGCGGGGAGCCGATGTTCGACCAATCCTCCCGCTTCATCGGCTACCGCGGAATCGGCGTGAAACTCAGCGCCAGAAAATAGAACAATATCCCGACGATTACCTATGCCATTGCCATCACCCCATAATCCGAATCAGAACCACCTTCTCGCCGCCCTTCCCGCGGCGGAATTCGAGCCCCTGGCTGCGCTCCTGGAGCGGGTTCCGCTGGCACTCGGCGAAGTCCTCTACGAGCCCGGCGAACAGTTGCAGCACGCCTATTTTCCCACCACCGCCATCGTGTCGCTGCACTACGTCATGGCGTCCGGCGCATCGGCCGAATCCGCCGGAGTGGGCAATGAAGGTATCGTCGGTATTGCGCTGTTCATGGGCGGCAACACCACGCCAAGCTCGGCGGTGGTACAGACCGCGGGCCACGCCTACCGCCTGGAGCGCAGCAAGCTGCTGCAGGAATTCAATCGCGCCGGCGCGATGCAGCGCTTGTTGCTGCGCTACACCCAGGCGCTGATTACCCAGATGATGCAGGCCGCGGCCTGCAATCGGCACCATTCAATCGAGCAGCAGCTGTGCCGCTGGCTGTTGCTGACGCTCGATCGATTGCCTTCGAACGAGCTGGTCATGACGCAGGAACTGGTCGCCAGTATGCTCGGCGTACGCCGCGAAGGCATCACGGAAGCGGCCGGGAAATTACAGCGCGCCGGCTTGATCAGTTACCGCCGCGGCCATATCGCAGTGCTTGACCGGGCCGGGCTGGAGCGTCACGCGTGCGAATGCTATGCCGTGGTCAAGAAGGAATTGAGCCGGCTGCTGCCCGATGTGCGGGATCGCCAAGGCGATGCTACGGTCGCTCGATAGCTGCCCCCAGCCGGTGCGGCCGTTCGCATGCGGCAACGGCAGGCCAAGTCTGAATTCCTTGCGGAAGTGTGCCGACACCGTGGGTGAAAAGCTGTTTGCAGTGCCAGGGAGCGCATTAACACCGACACAGAAAACAAATGCTTCGTCTCAAGATGAAAATGGATCACAGCCAGGAATGCTGCCGGAAACACCCTCCCGAGCATCCGAACCGTCAGCCCGGCCCGACCGCAACGGGGCCGCCCGGCTCGCAAATGCGTGTCATCGGAGGTCGGCGCCTGAAACGACCCTGAAATTTCTCAATTTTGTCTACATTTCTTGTCTACATTACTGATGTGGGTGGTAATATCCAACCGTCCTTAAACTATTTTGCCTTGTTAGACAAGCTGCAATAAATAAAAGGAGAGGGATTTATAATGACTTACAAATTTTCCAAGGGCCATGCCATGAACGATCAGAACGCCTCTGCCACTCAGGTCCAACATGGTATGCCCCGTGTTGCCGCAAGGGACTCCAGGCTCAGTCGAATAACTCGTGGCTTGCTGGCAGGCTTGGGGGTCACTGCATTTGTTTTGGTTTCCGCCCAGGCATTGGCCGCGACCGCGCCAAACCTTGGAACATCTGCCACATATGGCGTTCTCTCCAGCACCTACACCAATACCGCAGCAGGAACCACTATCAATGGGGATCTTGGATATACGACCGGACCCGCGGTAGTGCCCACGGTGAATGGCACGACACACGTTGCTGATGGTCCATATGCCACAGCAGGGATAGATCAGGGCATTGCCTTGGCGGATTTGAACGGTCAATCCTGCACTTCTCTCGGCGCTGGCGCGGTTGCTCTGGACACTGTGGACCTTGGGGCTGGGCCTGGAGTATTTCCTCCGGGTTGTTATTCCAGCGGCGGCGCAATGACGATAACCGTAAGCACGACAGTGACCCTCAATGGCGCCGGCGTTTACATCTTCAGGCCAGCAGGGGCGCTTACTACTGGAGCCAATTCCAGAGTTGTCGCGGCGGGCGGCGCCTGCGAGTCCGATGTATACTGGGCTCCCGTCGGCGCCACGACGCTTGGGGCAAATGCGGCAGCATCGCTTACACCGACGTTCCTGGGAACGATCATTGACGACGCCGGTATTACGCTTGGACATTTTGCAAACATGACAGGACGAGCCTTGGCATTTGGCGGGACCGTCACAACAGATACAAATACAATTACCGTCCCTACTTGTCCCGCCTTCGTTCCCCCAGTGACGCCTCCGGGCGGTGTTGCGCTCGGCAAGGTATTCTCCCCGACCTCCATTTCTGCAGGTGGCGTCTCGAGGCTCACCATTACGTTGAGCAATGACAATGTTGGTGTCGCCACCCTTTCCTCGCCCTTGATTGACAACTTGCCCACCAATGTGGTGGTCGCGCCCACCCCGAATGCAGCCACTAGTTGTGGCGTCGGGGTGCCGACGGCAGTTGCGGGTACCTCGATAGTGTCCCTACCGATCGGAACAACAATTCCGGGCGGCGCGCCCGGCACTTGTTCGGTGACCGTGGACGTGACCGCCGCGACCGCGGGTAGCTACACCAACACGCTGCCCGTTGGCGCCTTGGTAACCAGCAACGGCAGCAATGCCACACCAGCCAGCGCGGTCTTGACCGTCACATCTCTCGCCGCCACGAGCATCCCCACGCTTTCCGAGTGGGCGATGATCATGCTTGTAGCCCTCCTGGCTATGGCAGGCTTTGTAGCGATGCGCAGGCAGGTTTAAGTACGGTCGTTGAAATAACCCAGGGGCGCGCAAGCGCCCCTTGTTGTTTGCGTGCAAGGCGTGGCTTAGGTTGCACCCCTCACATAAGCCCGGATAATTCATCAGGGCGGTACTCTTTTTTGTGGGAGCGGCTTTAGCCGCGATTGCCACGGTTCGATCTGTCGCGGCTAAAGCCGCTCCGAAGGCAATGCTGCCATTCGATGGTAGCGGATTCTATTACTGAATTATTCTGGATAAGCACGCTTTTAATCCATTCGCTTATGTTGCGCTTCTTCATTCTCTTTGTTGTCATCCTGGTTACGCTGTTCGCGGCCGAGTTGACGCAGCCTGTGCAAACCGCCGTCGTGCTGCCGTGGACCGAAGCGCTGGCGCGAATCAGTGCCGGCCTGATCACGCTCTTCGATTCGAACGTTGCCGCGTACGGCAAGATTCTGCAGAGCACGACCAACGGCTTCGCGGTTTCCATCGAGGCGGGATGCAACGGCATTGAGGCGGCCATTGTTCTCATTGCCGCCATGCTCGCCTTTCCTGCGCCCTGGAAGCACCGCGTAATCGGCATCCTGGCCGGCCTGACTGCGGTGCAGGTGTTGAATATCGTGCGCGTGATCAGCCTTTTCTATCTCGGCCAGTGGAATATGAAGGTCTTCGAGTGGGCGCATCTTTATCTGTGGCAGGCGCTCATCATGCTCGATGTGCTGATTGTCTGGCTGGTCTGGATTCGGATGCTGCCGCCGTCCTCATCCTCCTCCGACGTACCCCCTCCTCCATCGGCAGGTGCCGGGGTGCGACAAGCGACAGCGCCATGATGGCGGGTACCCCTACGCTCGGGAAGTTTGTTCTGCGTACCCTCCTGTGGTTGCCACCCTGTCTCGCGGCCTGGTATTTCAGCGCGCACTATCACACGGCCGGCGCCGGCGCACTGGCTCACCTGCTGGTGGACGGGTTCCAACCCGGCATCGTGTCTGCGCTAGAGCAGCCTGGAATCGATCAGGTATTTGTGACCACCCTCGAGGTACACCCCGAGCCGGGACGAACCGGCCTGCTGGTACTGGAAGTGAATCCCCTGCTCTACACTTACGGATTGGCGTTTTTCGGCGCGCTGATGCTTGCAGCGGGCGCCAAGTGGTGGAAAATCCTGGTCGGCGCCGTTGTTCTTCTGCCCTTCCAGAGCTGGGGCATCGCTTTCGATTTGCTGGTACAAGTCGGCGTAAAACTCGGCCCTGACATTGCAGCACAGGCGGGTTTGTTCGGCTGGCACAGGGAGGCCATCGCGCTCGGCTATCAAATCGGCAACCTCATTTTTCCCAGCCTCATACCCGTCGTGTTGTGGGCAGGTTTTAACCGGTCGTTCATTGAGAACTTGCTACGCTCGCAGGCCCGCAATACTCCTACCCATCCTTGACGACCCGTGCACCGGAGAGAAGTGGCTCCGCTTGTCTGAACAACATTCCCCGATTTATAAGTGGAACTCTGGCGGGTTAAAGGTGCGTCGTTGTTTCCGTGGATGTCGGGCAACGCGGGGCGCACCGAAAACTTCATTCTACGCAGCCTCGGCCAGCTTCGGCAGCCAGTCCATATAGGCTTGTTCGGACGTGGCGTCACTCAGACTCGAATGCGGCCTGCCCGTGTTGTAGCAGTCGATGTATCGGCAATGTCGGCACGCGCGGCGCTGACGCTGTCGTAGGCCTTCAGGTACACCCGCTCGTACTTCACGCTGCGCCATACGCGCTCGACGAACACGTTGTCCCGCCACGCGCCGCGCCCATCCATCGACAACTTGCAACCCTGAGCCAGCACCGCCTCAGTGAACGTCTCGGCGGTGAGCTGACTGCCCTGATCGGTGTTGACGATTTCAGGCGTGCCGTAGCGGGCAAAGGCCGCATCGATCACCTCCCGTGCGTGGCACGCTTCCAGCGTGATTGCCACCTTGTGTGCCAACACCCGGCGGCTGGCCACGTCGACCACGGCGGTGAGGTAGACGAAGCCGCGCGCCATCGGAATGTAGGTGGTGTCCAGCGCCCACACCTGATTGGAGCGGACGACGGCAAGCTTGCGCAGCAGATACGGGTAAATCTTGTTCCCCGGCGCACGCTGGCTGGTGCCCGGCTGGGGCGCAAGTGCAGTGATGCCCATCTTCTTCATGAGCCTGCCAACGTGGCGGCGACCGACCTTCACGCCTGTCTGCCGCAACTGACGACGCAGCATCCGTGCGCCCATGAAGGGGTGTTCCAGATGCCGTTCGTCGATCCGGCGCATCAGCGCCAGGTCGGCTTCGGAGACGGGCCTGGGCAGGTAGTACACCGATCCCCGGCCGATTCCCGGCAACGCAGCCTGGCGGCTGACGCTGAGGGTGTGGTCACGGTCGATCATGGCTTTGCGTTCAGCAATCCCGCCTTGGTGAGCGCGTGTTCTAAAAAATCGTTCTCCAGCGCCAGCTGGCCGATCTTGGCGTGCAATGGAACCAGATCGACCGGCTCGGTGGCTTCAGTCGTCGCGCCGAATACATCGGCGGCGCGTTCGAGCAGCTGCTTCTTCCATTCGGCAATCTGGTTGGGGTGCAACTCGAACTCACGGCACAGCTCGGCCATCGTCTTATCTTCGCGCAGCGCGGCCAGCGCTACGCGTGCCTTGAATGCCGGATTGTGGGTGCGGCGGGTGCGCCGCGCCGATTTCTTGACCATCAAATACTCCTTCTCGCCAGACCGCTTCCAGTCCAGCATCATGCCCGGAGTTTCCACTTATAGCGCTGTGCAGATTTGCGGGGCAACTTCTAACGTCCCAGGGGAAAGGTGCAATCTTCGACATCCCGGCAACCTGTTCATAACCAGCCCCCGACAAAACCTGCTCGCCGCAAGCCGCTGGCGATATAAGAGCAATCTCGCATCACTCGCCACAACAGACCCGTGCGGTAGTTCTCGATCATCAAAACGATCGGCCCTTGATTCAGGCCGTAATGCCACGGCGATACCCAGCCGTAGGGATTGCTGCCCTTGTTCGGGTAGGTCGGATTGAACGTTGCCTTGAAGCCGCAGGGATTACCCGTTTTCAGGTCGACCTGATGCACCAGATAGTCGATTGCCGGCAACACGATCTCCGGCGCGAACGGTAGCGACGCCACCACCGCCCATGGCGCGACGGTGCCGTCGTCCGGGCCGTACGGTACGCCGCGGCCCAGGTAACCGAAGAACTGCCGCTCGATGCCATTTATCTTGAGGGTGCCGGGGCCGGGTCCGTCGCTTGCGGTGATTCCCCAGCAGTCTTGGCCATACTCTGCAAACTTGAGCGGATTGTCGATCGCGTATTGTCGCTGCGCATAGGTAGCGCGACGGGTGTTCTCGAAGTAATCGATACCTTTTTCGCGCATGAACGCGTCCTGAATGCCACGAAAATCGATCCAGAGATGCGAAATCTGATGCGTGAATAAAGGCCCCGCGTAAAGATAATCGTATCCGCAGTTATTTTTCCACTCGTAAGTAGAAGCCCAGGCTGCATAGCTGCTCTCCGGCAGCGGATGGGTGGGCGAGCCGAGCCCCAGGATATACAGCACAAGCGCCTCGTCGTAGCCTTCCCAGCGGTATTTGAGAAATCCGCTTTCGGGTTTCCAGCCGTGCGTAACCGTCAGGCCACCGTTTTGTGCCCACGGCCAGTCGGCCCGGCAATAAAGAGCGTTAGCGACGTCGCGTATTTCCTTTTCTTCAGCCGTGTCCGCGTCAAAATATGCGCCGGCAGTCAATGCACCGGCGAGCAGAATGGCGCTGTCCACGGTCGACAATTCGCATTGCCACGCGCGCCGTCCGGTCTGCATGTCGAGAAAATGATAATAAAAGCCCTGGTAACCGGTGGCGTCCGGCTCGGGGCCTTGCGGGCTGTCCCGGAAAAACCTCAGTGTGGCGAGGACTGTCGAGATCGCCGCCGCGCGCGTGATGAAGCCGCGCTCGACCGCGACCGGATATGAAGCCAGGGCGAGGCCGGTAGCGGCAATGCTGGCGGGCCAATCGGGCTCGGTCTTGTCGCGCACCAGTCCATTTATCGGATTGGTCCAGAGCAGAAAGTATCTGAAGGTATCGCGCTGAAGCGATTCCAGCTCGGCGTCGACCGTGGGCTTGTCGGTGTTCATGGTTTCACCGGGTCTGCGATTCGGGCGTCAACGCAATCGTGACGGAAGCGACCGCATGCGGCGGTAGCACGGCATCAAGCGAATTTTTTGGTTCGATCATCTTCTTTCCTCAAGAAATTGCCTCTCAGCGGCACCCGTTCAACAGTATCGTTGACGAGGGCCTGCGCCTCATCAAGGTCTAGCCGAGCACAACGCGCAGCGTATGGGTTTGGCCGTCATCCGCCAGGGCAATCGCGTCTGCGGTAGTGAGCGCTTTGGCGTCGAGTTCGACGCGAGTTATCCCGCGACAGACATGGCCTGGATTTTCGACCGTGATGACGTAACGGGTGATGGCGTGTTGCCGGCCGCGCCGCTGGTAGGTGAGCTGGAAGCCGGCCCAATGTTTCGGAATGCACGGATCGATGCGCAGTTGGTCGCCGCGCAACTGGAAGCCGAGTACGGCCTCGAGGCCGGCGCGGTATAACCACGCGGCGGAGCCGGTGTACCAAGTCCAGCCGCCGCGGCCGAGGTACGGCGCAACCGAATAGACGTCTGCGCTGACGACATAGGGTTCCACCTTGTAGCGTGCCACTGCGTCGGTACTGTCGCTGTGGTGGATCGGGTTGAGCAGGTCGAACAGCGCACCGGCGCGATCGCCGTCACCGAGCCTGGCCCACGCAAAGACCGACCAGATCGCACCGTGTGTGTATTGGCCACCGTTCTCGCGTATGCCAGGCGGGTAGGCCTTGATATAGCCGGGATTCTTCGTGCCGTTGTCAAACGGCGGGGTGAGCAGTCGCGCGATCTGGTGCTGATGATCGACCAGCAGGCGATCGACCGAGGCCATGGCCTGCACCGCGTGATGCGGGTTCGCTGCGCCAGCCAGCGCGCTCCACGATTGCGCGATGGTATCGATCTGGCATTCCCCGCTTTCGTGCGAGCCCAGTGGCGTGCCGTCGTCGTAGTAGCCGCGGCGGTACCACTGGCCGTCCCACGCCTGTTCCAATGCAACGCGCATGTCGGCGGCATAGTCGCGCCAGCGTTTGACGCGCTCGGTTTCGCCGCGCTGCTCGGCATAGGGCGCGAACGCCGCGATGGTGGCCAGCAGAAACCAGCCAAGCCAGCTGCTTTCGCCGCGGCCCTGTTCACCGACGCTGTTCATGCCATCGTTCCAGTCGCCGGTTTCGATCAGCGGCAGTCCGTGCGCGCCGCGGGTCAGGCTGGAGTCGAGCGCGCGGACGCAGTGTTCGTACACGCTGACTTTCCGGTCAGACTCGGTCGGCTGAAAGAACGTAGTGGTGGCCTCGGCAGGAATGACTTGCCCGGCAAGGTATGGCAACACTTCATCCAGCACCGCGGCATCGCCAGTCACGTCGACATAGTGTGTGGCGACGTAGGTGAGCCAGATGCGGTCGTCGCTGATCTTGGTGCGGATGCCCTGCCCGCCCGGCGGCAACCACCAGTGTTGCGCGTCGCCTTCGGCAAATTGGCGGCCGGCCGCTCGCAGCAGATGTTCGCGGGCGAGATCGGGCCGGCTTACGCACAGCGCCGTCACGTCCTGCAACTGATCGCGAAAACCATACGCGCCGCTGGCCTGATAGTAGGCGGTACGCGCCCACAAGCGGCAACTCAGCACCTGGTACAGCAGCCAATCGTTGAGCATGATGTCCATCGCCCGGTCCGGCGTGCGTACCTGTACGGTGTCGAGCAGGCCGTTCCACTGGGCGGCCACTTCGCCGAGTACTTGTTCGATGTCGGTCACGCGATATTTCTCGATCAATGTCTGCGCTTCTGTTTCGCCAGCGGCATCACCGAGCAGGAAGACGATATCAATCTGTGTATTCGGCGGCAGTTCGATCCGCGTCTGTAGTGCGCCGCATGGATCAAGACCTGCGCCAAGGCGACCCGACAGCGGCGTGTTGTCTTGCAGCGCGGCAGGTTGGTCGAGCGCGCCGAATGGACCGAGAAACGCGCCGCGATCGCCGCTCATCGAGCGTTGCTGGCCAGCCAGATCGACGAACGCGACGTGTCCGTCAAAATCGCTGCGCCACGGATTGCGCGCGAACAGCGCACCGGTTTGCGCATCGCGCGAGGTGATCACGAACGGCGCCGGTGTGGTGCCGTTTGCGCCCAACGCCCATTCGACATAGCCGGTGACCGACAAGCGCCGCGTGCGCGCCGAGCGGTTGCACAGACGCAGCCGCGACAGCTTGATGGAATCGGCCACCGGCACGCACACGGTCAACTCCGACTCGATACCGTGCGCATCGTTCGTAAAGCGGCTGATGCCCTTGCCATGCAGGGTGTGGTAGGTCGCGCCCGAGACGCGAATCGGCAGCGCAGTGGCGCTCCACAATGCGCCGCTGTCTTCGTCGCGCAGATACAGCGCCTCATGCGGACTGTCGCTGACGGGATCGTTCGGCCACGGCGTGATCGGATTCTGCTGACTGTTGAGCGACCACGCATAACCGCCGCCCTCCGCCGACACGAGGAAGCCGAACGCAGGGTTCGCGATCACATTGACCCACGGCAGCGGTGTGCAGCGCGCGTCGTCGAGATGGATGCGATACGAACGGCCGGCCTGGTTGAAACCGCCGCTGCCGTTGGCGAATTCCAGTGGGCCGTCCGGCGCACCGGCGGCTTGTGCCGGCGTGCTGGCGCGGATGGGCGCGCCAGCCGTGCCTGGCGCCGGTGCGGCAAGATCCGTGGTGCGTCGTGGTTCGTTGGCGTCGATCAGCACGCGCGCCGCCGTCAGCAGGCCGTTGCGCAAGTCGTCGCTGATCGCGCTGTCACGCAATGCAATCAGTTCAGCCTTGACCGCTGCGGTGTCTGTTTTCAGCTGCGTCTGCTGCACACTCACCAACGGCTCAAGCGCACGGTGCAGCGCATCGCCGACGGTGCCGGCAGCCGTATTCAAAAGCACCACATCGACGGCTAACTGCCTGCTGCGCCAGTTGTTTTGCGCCCGCAGCACCTCCTGCACGCGCGCCAGTTCGGCCATGTTGTCGAGGCGCAGCAGCATGATCGGGCGATCACCGGAAATGCCGGCCGCCCACAGCGTGGGCGGGCCGCCGCGACCGCGCGCCAACGCGTCGGCTGCAGCACGTTGGTGCGGATCGCTGATCAGCACCGCACTCAGCCAGTGCGCAGAACGGGCGGCTTGCGCCGTGTCGGTGCCGAGGGGCGCGTATTCGGCCGCGGCGTGGTGCGCGGCGCTGGTGAACAACTCCCCAGCAGCGTTCGCGTTGTCCAGCTGTGCGGTCAATGCCAGCGCACCCTCTCGCGAATCGGCCAGTCGCGTCCACAGCAACAGCCCCGCGCTGGCGCCGGGCGCCAGCGTAACGCGTTGGCGCAGGCTGAAGACAGGATCGAGCACGTAGCCGGTGGTGTTCGACAAGGTGGCGCCCGGCTGCATCGCCTGCGCATTACGCAGCGTGCGGCAGCGGCCGAGAAAACGCGCGCGATCGGTTTCATGTTCAAGCGCGCCGTCGGCCGGCTGGCCCTCGATCTGCAGTGCGTGTGCTGCCCAGATATCCGGCTCACTGTCCGCGCGCCGCCGCCGCGTGGCCAGCAACACGCCATGTCGCGCATCCCATTCGGTTTGCACGAACATCTTGGAGAACGCCGGATGCGCGTTGTCGGGGCCGGCCGGGCCGACCACCAACTCGGTGTAGGAGGTCAGCGATAACGTGCGCGGTTTGTCGCCATGGTTGTTCAGGGTGAGGCGGCGCAGCTCGATATCGGCCTCGCCGGCCACGGCGATTTCCAACGTGCTGTCCAGCGTGCCATCGCGGCGGACAAACTCGGCGCGGCCGGCGCTGAAATTCACCACAAAATCCTGCGATGCCGCGCCCAAGGGTTGCCGCGTGGCCGACCACACCGCGCCGCTGTCCTCGTCGCGCAGCAGCAGATAGCTGCCCCAGTTATCGCGGGTGACATCTTCGCGCCAGCGCGTTACCGACAGGTCGCGCCATCGGCTGAAACCAGAACCGCTGTTGCTGAGCATGACGCTATACGTGCCGTTCGAGAGCAGGCACAGCCGGCGTGTGGCGATGGCGGGAGGAGGCGTGAGAGAGGGCACGGGCGATCCTGTCCGCGGCGATGAAAACCTCAACGTGCCGCAGCGCCAGTACGCACGGCGTCGCTTGAGGCTTCCTGATGGGGCTGTGTCGGAGGGCCGGAGATCGAGGCCAGCAGCGCCCTGGCAAGCGCGACTACATTGTCGACCGTGAAGCCGTATTCGCGCAGCAGGACACCGGCCGGGGCCGAGGCACCGAAGCGCTCGACGCCGAGCATGTCGCCATCGGCGCCGACATAGCGGAACCAGCCCTGGGACACCCCCAACTCGACCGCCAGTCGTGCCCTCACGTCCGGCGGCAACACCTGATCGCGATAAGCCTGTGGCTGGGCGTCGAATAATTCCTCGCTCGGCATCGACACACAGCGCACGGCGATATTTTCGCTTTGCAGGCGCTCGGCAGCGGCGAGAATCAGGCTGACCTCGGAACCGCTGGCAATCAGGATCAGCGCCGGCTTGTGATCTTTCGCATCGCTCAACACATACGCGCCACGGCGCAGGCCATCGGCACCGGCATAACGGCCACGGTCGAGCGTGGGGACATTCTGCCGGGTCAGCACCAGCAGCACCGGGCGGCCGCGGGTTTCCACGGCCACCTTCCACGCCACCGCGGTTTCGTTGGCGTCGGCGGGACGGATCACGGTGAGGTTGGGAATCGCGCGCAGGCTGGCCAGCTGCTCCACCGGCTGGTGGGTCGGGCCGTCTTCACCAAGCGCGATGCTGTCGTGGGTGAAAACGTGCACCACGTGCACGCCCATCAACGCGGCGAGGCGGATCGCCGGGCGCATGTAGTCGGAGAAAATCAGGAAGGTGGCGCCGTACGGGATGAAGCCGCCGTGCGCAGCGAGACCGTTGACGATGGCGCCCATCGCATGTTCGCGCACGCCGAAGTGCAGGTTACGCCCGGCATGACTCCAGCCGCCGCCGTCGGATCCTTCAGTGTCCTCGCCGGATGCCATTGCCGGGTTGAAATCGCCCAGCCCCTTCAGTGCGGTATGGGTGGAGGGATCCAGATCGGCCGAACCGCCGAAAAGTGCAGGCAGTTTCGTGGCGAATGCGTTCATGATTTTGCCGCTGGCGACGCGGGTGGCCATGCCCTTGCCATCGGAGGGGAAGACCGGGATATCGGCATCCCAACCCGATGGCAGTTCGCCGTGCAGTCGGCCTTGCAGTTCCTTTGCCAGTTCTGGAAATGCCCTGGCATAGGTTTCCATTCGGCCATTCCATTCGGCTTCTGCCCTGGCACCCCGGTCCAGTGCCTCGCGGTAATGTGCCAGCGCCGGCTCCGGCACGAAAAACGGTGGGGCGAGAGGCCAGCCAAGCGTCTCCCTGGTTTTTTTCATATCCTCGGCGCCGAGCGGCGAGCCGTGCGCCCGGTAGCTGTCCTGCTCGGGCGAGCCGAAGCCGATGTGCGTGCGCACCAGAACCAGCGACGGCCGGGAAGTGTCGGCGCGGGCGGCATCCAGCGCGGCGCCGATCGCAGCCACGTCGTTGCCCTCGGCCACGCTGATAGTCTGCCAGCCATAGGCTTCGAAGCGTTTGGCGCGGTCTTCAGAAAATGTGATGTCGGTCCCGCCCGACAGCGTGACGCTGTTGCCGTCGTAGAGGCAGATCAGCTTGCCAAGTTTCAGGTGCCCGGCCAGCGACGCGGCCTCGGAGGCGACGCCTTCCATCAGGTCGCCGTCGCTGACGATGGCCCATGTATGGTGGTCGATCACCGTGTGACCGTCGCGGTTGTAGCGCGCCGCCAGATTCGCTTCGCCGATCGCCATGCCGACCGCATTCGCCAGCCCTTGCCCGAGCGGACCGGTGGTCACTTCGACGCCGGGGGTGTGACCGCGCTCGGGGTGCCCTGGCGTTTTGCTTCCCCATTGGCGAAACTGCCGGATGTCGTCCAGCGACAGGTCGTAGCCAGTCAGATGCAGCAGGCTGTAGAGAAGCGCGGATCCGTGTCCGGGCGACAAGACGAAGCGGTCACGATCAACCCAGTGCGGGTTGGCCGGATGATACTTGAGCTGGCGCATCCACAACGCGTAAGCCATCGGCGCGGCGCCGAGCGGCATGCCGGGATGGCCGCTGTTGGCGCGCTGAATCATGTCCAGTGACAGAAAGCGCACGGTGTTGATGCAAAGCTGATCGAGTGGGTCTGACATGGTCACTCCTTGACATATGTGCAAATAGTGCGACGCGCGTCAATGCTCTGTCAGCGCGTGGTCGACGATGGCCTGCGCCTCGCTCAACAGGCTGCGCAGGTGGTCTTCGCCGCGAAAGCTCTCCGCGTAAATTTTGTAAATGTCTTCGGTGCCGGACGGCCGCGCAGCGAACCAGCCGCTGGCGCTGACCACCTTGATGCCGCCGATCGGCGCGTCGTTGCCCGACGCGCGGTCGAGTACGCGGTCGATCTTCTCGCCGCCCAGCTGCGTGATCTGCACTTGTTGTGGCGAGAGTTTTGACAGCATCACTTTTTGCGCCGGCGTGGCGGGCGCCTCGACCCGGTCGTAGGCAGGTTCGCCGAACTCGCGCGCAAGATCAAAGCAAAGCCGGAATGATGCCGTCTTTGTCCGTCGTCCAGACGCTGCCGTCATGACGCAGGAAGGATGCGCCCGCACTCTCTTCCCCGCCAAAGCCAAGCGAGCCGTCGTGCAAGCCTTCGACAAACCATTTAAAACCAACCGGCACCTCGTAGAGCGTGCGATTGAGCCTCGCGGCGACGCGATCGATCATCTGGCTGCTGACCACCGTCTTGCCCACCGCCGCATCCTTGCTCCATTTTGGCCGATGCTGGAACAGGTAGGAAATAATGGTTGGGCGGCAGCAAACCCGCATTACGGGTGACAATGCCGTGCCGGTCATGGTCGGTATCGCAGGCGAAAGCGATGTCGAAGCGGTCCTTGAGTTCGATCAAGCCCTGCATCGCGTAGATTGATGACGGGTCCATGCGGATCTGGCCGTCCCAGTCGACTGTCATGAAGCGGAAGGTCGGATCGACGGCTTCGTTCACCACAGTGAGGTTCAAACCATAGCGTTCGGCAATCGGCCCCCAATAGTGAACGCCGGCGCCGCCCAGCGGATCTACGCCCATACTGATGTTCGCGCCGCGAATCGCATCCATGTCGAGCACATTGCCGAGATCGCTCACGTAAGTGTTGAGGTAGTCGTGCCGGTGCGTCTTGGCGGCACGCAGCGCCTGTTCGAAAGGCATTCTTTTCACGCCCTTCAGGCCGTCTTTCAGAAACTCGTTGGCCTTGGCTTCGATCCCGCCCGTGACGCCGGTATCCGCAGGCCCGCCATTGGGCGGGTTGTACTTGAAGCCGCCGCTGTCGGGCGGATTGTGGGAAGGCGTGATGACAATGCCGTCCGCCAGCCCGGCAACACGGCCGTGGTTGTATGTGAGTATGGCGTGTGAAATCACCGGCGTGGGTGTGTATTCGTCCTTATCCGCAAGCATGACGTCCACACCGTTGGCCGCCAGCACTTCGAGCGCACTGGTAAAGGCGGGCTCGGACAGCGCGTGCGTGTCGATGCCCAGAAACAGCGGACCATCTATACCCTGCTGTGTGCGGTACTGGCAAATGGCCTGGCTGATGGCAAGGACATGTCCTTCGCTGAAACTGTTTTCGAACGCGGAACCGCGATGCCCTGAGGTGCCGAACTTAACCCGCTGCTCCGGCACGGAAACATCTGGCACGTCAGTGTAATAGGCCGTAACAAGTTTAGACACGTCGACCAGCATCGCTGACGGGGCCGGCTTGCCTGCCAGGGGGCTGACTTTTACCGGCACATCTTTTGCGTTACTCATTCGGCACCTGAAATGCTTGCGAGCGGCGTTTGCGATCGACTTGGTAGCGCATATTCATGAACGTTCGTTCTTGAGCCGGCGGTAGTGCCGGATGAGCGCGTTGGTCGAGCTGTCATGTTTGAGCGGCGGTTCGTCCACGCCTTCAAGCTCAGGAGCCACGCGTTGCGCCAGTTCTTTGCCCAGCTCAACGCCCCATTGATCGAATGAATCGATGTTCCAGATCGTTCCTTGAGTGAAGACGCTGTGTTCGTAAAGCGCGATCAACTGCCCCAGCGTCTCCGGCGTCAGACGTTCGGCGAGTATGGTGTTGGTCGGGCGATTTCCTTCAAAGACGCGGTGCGGCGCCAGCCACCCTGGCGTGTTCTCGGCCTTGACCTCCTCCTCCGTCTTGCCGAACGCCAGCGCTTCGGTCTGCGCAAACAGATTCGCCATCAGCAGATCATGCTGATTGGCGATTGGATTCAACGCCTGGCAAAAGCCGATGAAGTCACAGGGGATCAGTCGGGTTCCCTGGTGGATAAGCTGATAGAACGAGTGCTGGCCGTTGGTGCCGGGTTCGCCCCAGTAGATGGGCCCGGTTTGCCAGGCGACGCACGTACCATCGAGCGTCACGTGTTTGCCGTTGCTCTCCATTGTCAGTTGCTGCAGGTAAGCGGGAAAGCGTTTGAGATAACGCTCGTAAGGCAGTACCGCGACCGTCTGCGCATCGAAGAAGTTGTTGTTCCATACCGTCAGCATTCCCATGAGCACGGGCAAATTCTGCGCGAATGGCGCGTTGCGGAAGTGCTGATCCATCGCGTGAAAGCCGGCGAGCATCGCACAGAAGTTCTCCGGTCCGATGGCAATCATGGTCGACAGCCCTATTGCCGAGTCCATGGAGTAGCGCCCGCCGACCCAGTCCCAGAAGCCGAACATATTCGCGGTATCGATGCCGAATCGGGAGACGCCTTCGGCGTTGGCAGATACGGCGACGAAGTGCCTGCGCACGGCCCGGTCGTCACCGAGTTTGCGCAAGTTCCAGGCGCGGGCGGCGTGGGCGTTGGTCAGGGTCTCGAGCGTCGTGAACGTCTTTGAGCAGATGATAAACAGGGTTTCTTCCGGGTCGAGATCGCGCGTGGCTTCCTCAAAGTCGGTGCCGTCCACGTTCGAAACGAAGCGGAATATCATGTCGCGTTGGCTGTAATAACGCAGCGCTTCGTAAGCCATCACCGGGCCGAGGTCGGAACCGCCGATGCCGATGTTGATGATATTGCGGATGCGCTTGCCGGTGTACCCCTGCCACTCGCCGCTGCGGACCTGGAGCGAAAATGCAGCCATCCGTTCGAGAACGGCATGCACCTCGGGCACGACGTCGACACCATCGACGACAACCCGCGCGGTCTCAGGCGCGCGCAGGGCGGTATGCAGCACGGCGCGTTTTTCCGTTACATTGATCCGTTCACCACGAAACATCGCGGCGATACGCTCACGCAAACCGCATTCCTCGGCCAGTTGCACAAGCAGTCGTATCGTTTCATCGGTGATGTGCTGCTTGGAGTAGTCGAGATAAATACCTGCGGCTTCGGCGGTCAGGCGTTCGCCGCGGCGAGGATCTTCGGCGAAGAGCTGCCGCAGATGCAGATGACGCATCGTTGCGTAATGGTCTTCGAGCGCCTTCCACGCCGGGCGCTCTGTCAGGCGTTGCGCCGGCGCGGCCGAACCGGTGGTCAGCGTCGCACTGCTCATGTCTGCCCGGCCTTCGTCAGCACGTCGATTTTTGAGGCGATGCGGTCCATCAGATCGCGCCATGACTTGGCGAAGGCTGCGGTGCCCTCGCGCTGGAGGTCGGCGGCAAGCGCCGCATTGTCGACCCCGGCCCGCACAAACTCGGCGAGCAGCGCTTCGGCATCGCCGCCATCAAGCGGCAAGGCGGCCTTCACTTTGCCGTGCTCGGCGAAAGCGAGCAGCGTTTTCTCGGGGATGGTGTTGATGGTATCCGGCGCCGCCAGCGCCTCGAGGTACAGGGTGTCCGAGGCGGCAGGATCCTTAGTGCCGGTGCTGGCCCACAGCAGGCGTTGCGGCCGCGCGCCGGCGTCGGCCAGTTTTTGCCAACGGGCAGAGGCCAGCAGCTCGCGGTAGGCCATGTAGGTGCGCATGGCGATGGCGATACCGAGGCGGTTGCGAAGGTCCTGCGGAACCTTGTCCTTGATGGCGACATCCCAGCGGCTGACGAAAAGCGACGCCACGCAACTGACCGCCGGATCGAGTCCGGCGGCGATGCGCCGTTCAATACCGCGCATGTATGCTTCGGCGGCGGCGATATAGTGCTCGCGCGAAAACAGCAGCGTGACATTTACCGGCACGCCGGCAAAGATCGTCTCCTCGATGGCGGGTAAACCGGCGCGGGTACCCGGGATCTTGATGAAGAGATTGGGGCGTTGCGCACGCCCATGCAGTTGCGCCGCCGCCTTGATACTGCCTGCCGTGTCGTCCGCCAGCAAGGGCGATACCTCCAGCGACACCCAGCCGTCAACGCCGCCGGTCCCTGCATGGACCGGAGCAAAGAGATCGGCGGCCTGGGTCAGGTCCTCCAAAGCCAGTTCGAAAAAGAGTGCTTCGCCCGACTTGCCGGCCAGCGCCTTTTGGCGAATGGCATCATCGTAGAAATCAGCCTCTTTGATGGCGTGCTCAAAGATCGTGGGATTGGAGGTCAGCCCTGTCACGGAAAGTTCATTGATATAGCGGCCCAGTGTGCCGCTCGTCAGCAACCCGCGCGTAATGTTGTCGAGCCAGAGACTTTGACCGAGATCGTGCAGTTGTTGTGTGGCTTTCATGACGCCTCCTGTTGCGTGCGGCTGACTTTGGGGGTGCCGGGCAAGGTGAGAAAATCGACATTGGTCAACTCGCCGATACGCTCAATCGTTATATCAGCCGCTGGATAGGCGGCGATCTTCCCGGGGTCGAGCGCATAGTGTCCCTGGCGCGGGAAGACGGTTGTCAGACGCTCTCCCCAGATTTTTTTCATCGCCGCCAGAATGCGCAGCTTGTCGTCCACCATGACGTAATGGCGAGCCGGATAACGCTGCTCGATCTCATCGAGCATTTGCTCCTTGTGCAGATAAATCAGCACCCTGCCCTCAACTGCATCCCACAATCCAGATCGCTGCACCTTGCGCGGCTGGAACACCACGTCGCCATCCGTCAGAATCACCGTCGGCCCCCTACGGCGGAGATGCGCAATGACGTCGAGCGCGCCGGGATACAAGCGCTCGGCAAACGGATAGTCCACCAAAAATGAAGACATCATCAGCAGGCGCGGATCATTCATGGCGCCGACACGGTAGCGCTGCAAGGCGCCCAGATAATCCGCATAGCCGAGTTCAACGCGCAGCGCCTCGAAGATTTTCCAATACCGATCGCGGCTCTCAGCGCCAAACGACTGAGCAAGATGCTCGCTCAGGTCGGCGATGATGCGATCGTTGTCGAGCAGCGTGTTGTCCACATCCAGCAGGAATATCATCGGGACCGGCGCCGTCATACGGACCCTTCCAGGATGGGATTGTTCCAGCCACCGTCCGCCGCGATGAGCGCGTCCGCTGCTTTAGGTCCCCAACTGCCGGGTTTGTACCGCGTCGCCTGGTGATGCTTCGTCAGCACAGGATCGACCACTGCCCAGGCGGCCTCGACGTTATTCTCACGGGCGAACAGCGCGCCTTCGCCGGCCATGGCATTGCCCAAGAGCCGCTCGTAGGGCGATTCCTCTTCCAGCTGCTCGTCCAGCAGGAAGAGCTCGTGCTGGACGCCGGTGAACTCCTTGCCTGCACGCTTGACGCGCGCGGCCAGGGCGACGGCGGAGTTGGGAGAGAGCCGGAAGCGCAGATAATTAGCCCGCCCTTCCACCGGCGCCGAGTCGTCGAAGAGTCTCTGCGGCGGCGGTTTCAACTCGACCAGGACCTCGGCCGCCGTAGTGGCCAGATTTTTGCCCGCGCGCAGATACCAAGGCACTCCTTGCCAGCGCCACGAGTCTATGAATAGCCGCATGGCGCAGAATGTCTCGACATCGGAATTCTTCGCCACACCCGGCTCCTTGCGGTAGCCGGCGTACTGGCCGCGCACCAGGTCGTCGGGCTGCAGGGGGCGCATGGCCCGGAACACCTTGTATTTTTCGGCGTGCACGGCGCCGTAGTCCTGATAGCCCGGCGGCTCCATGGCCAGCAACGCGAGGATCTGGAACAGATGGTTCTGCACGACGTCGCGCAGAGCGCCGGCGCTTTCGTAAAACGCGCCGCGACCCTCCACGCCGAAATCCTCGGCTAGGGTGATTTGCACGCTGGCCACGTGGTCGCGGTTCCAGATCGGCTCGAGGAACGAATTGGCGAAGCGGAAGTAGAGGATGTTCATGATCGCCTCCTTCCCAAGATAGTGATCGATGCGAAAGACCGCGTCTTCCGAAAACACCGACCGCAGGATGCGGTTGAGCTCGCGCGCGGAGGCCAGGTCGCGTCCGAACGGCTTTTCGACAATGACGCGCGCCTGCTCGGTCAGGCCCGCGGCGTCGAGCCCCTGGACGACCGTCTCGAACAAAGAAGGCGGGATGGCGAGATAGTGCGCCGGACGACGGGCCTCGCCGAGCGCCTTTTTGAGCGCCTCGAACGTACTCGGGTCATTGTAGTCGCCACTTACGTAGCCGAGCAGGGAGAGCAGATGATCGAGGGCCGGCTTGTCGTCGATCTTGCCGGACTCCCTGATGGCGTCCCTGGCGCGCTTGCGCAACTCTGTCACGCTGAGCTTGGAAGTGGCGACCCCGACCACCGGTACTTTGAGAACACCGCGCTTGGCCATCGCGTAGAGCGCCGGAAAGATCTTCTTGCGGGCGAGGTCGCCGGTAATGCCGAACAGCACCAGTGCGTCGGATTGCCTTGCGGCATCGTCTGTGTGATCCATCTCAGCGTCCCTCTTTCTTCTCATCATGCCCGCCAAACTGCTTGCGCATCGCCGACAGAATCCGGTTGGCATAGTCGGCATTGCCGCGCGAGGAAAAGCGCTCGAACAGCGCCGCGTTGATGACCGGTGTCGGTACGCCTTCCTCAATGGCCGCCAGTGCCGTCCAGCGCCCCTCACCCGAATCCGACACGCGACCCGAGAATTCGCTGAGATCCGCATCCTCAACCAGCGCCGCTGCGGTCAGATCGAGCAGCCATGACGCCACCACACTGCCGCGCCGCCAGACTTCGGCGATCTCGGGCAAGTCCAGCTCATACTGGTAAAACTCCGGGTTGCGCATCGGTGTGGTCTCGGCATCGCTATCGTGCGTGCGCTTGCCGGCGTTGGCATGGTGCAGAATACTCAGGCCCTCGGCATACGCCGCCATCAGCCCATATTCGATACCGTTGTGGACCATCTTGACGAAGTGTCCGGCGCCATGTGGCCCGCAGTGCAGGTAGCCCTGATCTGCGGTGGCGGCGGGTTTGTGCCGGCCCGGGGTCGGGGGGGCCGTGCCTGCGCCGGGGGCGAGCGTGGTGAAAATCGGATCAAGGTGCTGAACGATGTCTTTCTCACCCCCCATCATCAGGCAATAGCCGCGCTCCAGGCCCGCGACGCCGCCGCTGGTGCCCACATCCACATAATGCAACCCATGTGGTTGCAATTCAGCGGCACGCCGAACATCGTCACGGTAATAGGAGTTGCCGCCATCAATGACCATGTCGCCGGCTTCAAGCAGGGGTACCAGCTGCGCCAGCACCTCATCTACCACCGTCGCCGGCACCATCAGCCAGATCGCGCGCGGCTGGGTCATGTGGGCGACAAAATCCCCCAGCGAAACCGTGCCGACGGCACCTTCGCCGCGGAGTGCGTCGACGGCTTCTGCGCTACGGTTGTACACCACACATTTGTGCCCTCCCCGCATCAGGCGCCGCACCATATTGCTGCCCATACGTCCCAGGCCTATCATGCCGATCTGCATCTTGTACCTCCTGCTTTGTAGGGGGTGATCCTGACGCCGCGAATCGCTCATCGTGAAAGACTCAGCTCGCTTTAACGCACAAGAAACTGGAACTTATTCTTAATCTTTGCCCACTCATCGGCAGCGGGAAGAGCGGCCTTCGTATCAATGATCGGCTTCCAGCCTCGTGCCAATTCGAGATTGAGCGCAATGAAATGCAGCTGGTCTTGCGGAACGTCACACTGCGCGAAAATCGCGTCAACCGGACATTCGGCAACGGCGCATTCAAGTCTGAAGTGCAACAGTCTGGTTGCTTGCCCGGAATTTCTCAAGGCATGGTGAAAACAGGATTCGCACCCGTCCAGCTTAGACGCTGGCGCCAGGCTTCCGGATCGTCATTGCCGCAGTGCATCAGCAGCACGGTCTTGCCATCCATGATCGCCTGATGAAGGATCTTCAGTTTGTCATCGGGAATACCAAGACGATGCAGGGCAATGGTCAGGTGCGTTGCAGCGGCGCCAGCGGTCATCAGACCGGCACCCACTGCCGCACCCGCGATGGCATCGATCAGGGGTCCGGCGATAAGCACAGGCCCGATGCCGGGCAGCATAAGCAGGCCGACAGCGCCGACCAGCAGTCCGCCCAGCGATCCCCATAGCGCGCCCTTGGCGCCCCAGACCTTGAACCGTTCTTTTTCATTGGTATAGGCGATGCCGAGAAAGTCATCGCCCTCGCCGCCTGCCTTGTGCAGGAGGGAGACCTGATCCATCGGAAAATCATGTTTGATCATCTCCTCGACCTGCGCCTGTGCGTGGTCTGGGTTGTCAAACACGGCACCTACTAAATGATCGGTATGCGTGTTCATGCTTATCTCTCCTTGCCGAAATCAGAATAAATTCGCTTCTCGATGAGGCGCAAATCGTCATCGAATGTATACAGATGGGGGGCGCCGGTCGCCATCTCATAATCGATAATCTGCTGCGGTGTCATCTGCTCGATGTGCATGATGATGGATCGCAAGGAATTCCCGTGGGCGGAAACCAGCACGCTCTCACCGTTCTGAAGATGCGGGACAATGCGCTCCCTGTAATAAGGAAGCGTTCTTGCAGCGGTCATTTGCAGGCTCTCGCCATTGGGCGGGGGAATGTCGTAACTGCGGCGCCACAAATGCACCTGCTCTGCACCGTAGTGCTGGCGGGCCCAGTCCTTGTTCAGGCCTTGTAGGTCGCCGTAATACCGTTCATTGAGTTTGTCTGACACGAATATTTTCAACTCGTTCACATCGCCTTCGGCCGGGGTGAAATGTTCGTACCATTCGCTGTTTTGCTCATGCACGCGCGCGTACTGCGCGCAGTGACGATTCCGCCTGAGTATCTCGTATAGGCTGTCCTGTGCCCGCAGCAGGGTGGAAGTAAAAGCCACATCAAAGGCCTCATCGATCAACCATGCCGCCGCCTGTTGCGCTTCAATCACGCCCTGCGGGCTAAGGGAAACATCCACCCAGCCGGTAAAGCGGTTTTGCAGGTTCCAGACCGACTGACCGTGTCTGACCAGGAACAACCGGCTCACGTCGCTTGCTTCCACGGTTTACGCACACAGGTGACCGTGCCTGCAAAAGTGTGCGCTGCCCCGAGGTGCGGTTCGATGCGTAAAAAGGGATGGGCTTTATCAACCCATCCTCTACACGCAGCCACACCAATCTTGAGGCGGCTCATGATGACTTGCCCTTGCGTAATGCCCAGCCGATCATAACCAGCGCCCATCCATCGAAAAACAGGCTGATCCCGACATACAGGCCCACCAGCCACAGGGAACTGGATGGCCACCCGATCAGAAACAGCAAGGCCATCAGGAACGAGAGGACGCCATTGAAGGTCATCCAGCCCCAGCCTTTGGCAGGGTGGAGCGTCTGGGCGAGCGCGAAGCTGCCATAGGCATCCAGCAACAGATAAATGGCCAGCAACAAGCCCACAGCCGCCACGCCGGATGCGGGATAGACGAGCATCAGACCGCCGGTAATGAACAGCAGGGCCGGTTTGATCCAGTCGATGACGTGCGTCGGATTGTGTTTGTAGGTGTGAACACCCCATATGGCGCCGCCGGCCAGCAACAGCCAAGCGACAAAGATCGCGGTGCCCAGGGACATCAATCCGGGCAGGACAATACCCGCCATGCCCAGCACGATCAGCAGGATCCCCGTGATCAGGGTATAGGGCCCGAATTTATCGAGGATTTTTTGATTCATGGGCAGGGTGTTCATTTTTTTCCTTTATTCGGTTTTGGAAGGGGCGCAACGGTGTTCCACCGACATGACGTTTCCATGGCTTGTAACGATTCTGACCTGCTGGTTCATGATGCGTTTCCGCGCTAACCGGTTTTACGATTTGGGCTTAATGGACAGACGTTTTTCCACCTCCAGTACATGTCGGGTGGTGGCGAGGACCGAGTCCGGATTGAGGCTCATTGCATCGATTCCGATCTCCACCAGGTACTCGGCCATCTCGGGATAGTCCGATGGCGCCTGGCCACAGATGCTGGAGTGGCGCCCGTTGCGTTTTGCGCCCTCCACGGCCAGCCGGATCATCTCTTTGACGCCGGCGTCGCGCTCATCGAAATCGAAGGCGACGATTTCCGAATCGCGGTCCACGCCCAGGGTCAACTGGGTCAGGTCGTTGGAGCCGATGGAGAAGCCGTCGAACAACTTGGCGAAGGCGTCGATCAGGATGACGTTGTTGGGAATCTCGCACATAACGTAGACCTCCAGTCCATTTTCTCCGCGCTTGAGTCCATGGCTGGCCATCGCCGCCAACACCTTTTCGCCTTCCTCCACCCGACGGCAAAAAGGGATCATCAATATCACATTGGTCAGTCCCATCTCGTCGCGCACCCGTTTCATCGCCGCGCACTCCAGCGCAAAGCCTTCGGCATAGGCTGGGTGGGCATAGCGTGATGCGCCGCGAAAACCTATCATCGGGTTGTCTTCATCCGGCTCAAAAAACGTACCGCCCAGCAGGGTCGCGTATTCATTGCTCTTGAAGTCGCTCATACGCACCACGCAGGGTTTCGGATAGACCGCAGCGGCAATCGTGGCGACGCCTTCGGCCAGGGTCTTGACGAAGAAATCCGCCGGATCATCGTAGGCAACACTGAGTGCGGCGATTTTTCCGCGCGTGGCTGCGTCGACTTTTTCCGGATGTATGAGCGCCATCGGGTGCACCTTGATGTATTCGTTGATAATGAATTCCATGCGTGCCAGTCCAATTCCATCCACCGGCAGCGAGGCGAAACTGAAGGCCTGATCCGGATTACCCAGATTCATCATGATCCTGGTTTTGGGGTGTCCCAACTGGCTCAGATCGGTTTGCTGAATATCGAAGTCCAGCACGCCCTCATAGACATTTCCGGTTTCGCCTTCGGCGCAGCTGATGGTGATCGGCGTATCGGTTTTGATGACTTCTGCTGCGTTCCCGGTTCCCACGATGGCGGGAATGCCCAGTTCGCGTGACACGATGGCGGCATGGCAGGTACGGCCCCCCCGGCTCGTCACAATCGCGGCGGCGGTTTTCATGACCGGTTCCCAGTCCGGTGTCGTGGTATCGGCGACCAGCACCTCTCCCGGCTGGAAATCGCTGAGATGTCTGGCATCGTTGATGACCCGCGCCTTGCCGGCGCCAATCTTGGTGCCCACCGCCTTGCCTCTGAGCAGGACAGTCGATCTTTGCTTGAGATGGTAAATCTCCAGCACGCTGCCTTTCTTCTGCGACGCTACCGTTTCCGGTCGTGCCTGCACCATATACAACTGCCCATCGATCCCGTCTTTGGCCCACTCCATGTCCATGGGCTTGTAATAATCGGCTTGCTTGGAATAGTGGTTTTCAACCTTGATGGCATAGTCGGCCAGCACCATGACATCTGCGTCGGAGATGCAAAACCGGTTTCTTTCCTCGGCGGGCGTGTCGATATTCTCGGTGTATTCCACCGCGATATTGCCGATGTTGAGCGTGTCGGTAAAAATCATCTTCTTTTCTTTGCTGCCGAGGCTGCGTTTCAGCACGGCCCGATACCCTTCAACGAAGCTGGGTTTGTGCACATAGAAGCTATCGGGATCGATCGTGCCCTGCACGACGTTTTCGCCCAGCCCCAAGGCGGCATTGATGAAGACGACGTCCCTGAAGCCTGTTTCCGTGTCCAGCGAAAACATCACGCCACTGGCCCCGATGTCGCTGCGCACCATTTTCATGACCACGACGGAGATATGCACCTTGTAGTAATCGAAGCCATTGTCGAATTTGTAGTGGATGGAACGGTCGGTAAAGTTGGACGCCAGACAGCGTTTGTAGGCATCGAGCAGGGCGTCACCGCTGGCGATGTTGAGATAGGTGTCGTTCTGGCCGGCAAAAGAGGCCTCCGGGGAGTCCTCGGCGGTCGCTGACGAACGCACCGCCAGTGAAATGCTTTCGCCGTATTCCTGTTTGAGCTGGGCATAGCTTTGCAATATCGCCGTCTTCAGGTCTTCCGGCAGTTCACAGCCGTATACGACCGCCCTCGCCTTCTCACCTCGCGCCTGCAAATCCTTGATGTTGTCGGGGTCGAGTCCGTCAAGTACCGCATGCAGGCGCTGCCAGGCCTTGTTGTGTTCCAGCACATAACGATATGCCTCAGCGGTAACGGCAAAGCCGTTAGGGACGCGTACACCCTCAGCCGTCAGGTTCTGGTACATCTCCCCCAGCGAGGCGTTCTTGCCGCCGACCAGCGGCACATCGTCGATGTCAAGCTCGTTGAACCAGCGGATGTGTGTGATCTTGTTCATGTTTTTCTCCTTATGTAATAGGGGTATCCGTGATCAACTCAGCTTGCTGTGCATTTCATTCAGCATCTCCATCTGGATCTGCTGGATTTCCATGAAACGGCGCATTTCCTGATGCAGCAGCTGATCGAGCTTTTCACTGATGATGCGGACTTCCATCTCGGATTTGAGATTGACCTGATAGTCGTTTTCCGCCCGAATGCGATCTCGGTCTTCCTGCCGGTTCTGGCTCATGAGGATGATCGGGGCCTGGATTGCGGCCAGCAGCGATAACAGCAGGTTGAGAAAGATGAAGGGATAGGGATCAAGCGGCCTGAGAAACACGAGCACCGTATTGGTGAGGATCCAGACAGCAAAAAAGACAAAGAACCAGATGATGAATTTCCAGCTGCCGCCAAAGGCAGCCACCTTGTCGGCGATGCGATCACCGAAGGTCAGGGTTTTTTCGTATTCCTCGTTGAGGTTTTCGGAGAGCAAAGCATTGTCCTGCAGGCTCTTGACGACTTCCTGCTCCAGCTCATCGAGCTCGCCCAGGTCCTTCTCCATCAACTGCTGGACATACGCGGTACGGTATTGGTTGAGGCAGGTGTAACAGATGTAACCGTCATTTTTCCAATCCGGATGCTCCTTTGAAATCAGGTCCAATACGCCGCCACGCACCATTCTGGCAGGCAGGAGCTGGCTCAATACCTTGTTCTGTTGACAGACCTGGCAGGTGCCGAGGCTGTGTGGGTCTTTTTTCGTCGTATTCATTTATTGATCGCTGGCTGCATCGAGAAGGCTGCCCTGTGGGTCATCGAGTAACTGGGACAAGCTTGCGAGAAAGCGCGCCGCATCGGCGCCAAATATCACCCGATGGTCGCAGCTCAGGGTGAATTCAGCCTTGCCGTCTTGTTCCGCGCCCAGCGAGAGAATCGCGGCAGCTCCCGGCGGCACGAGGGCGTCAAAATGGCTGACCTGTTCAAAGACGCCCAGGTTGGAGAGATAGAAGGTGGCGCCCTGATAGTCATCCGGAGCCAGGCGATTTCGTTTGATCTTGTCACGCAGGATGCGCCAGTCCTCGGCCAGTTCATCGAGGGGGCGCCGGGCGGCGTCGCGCAGTACCGGCGTAAGTAACCCACCCGGGACATCCACGGCAATGCCGATGTCCACCTGTTCACGCACGGCCAGCGCGCTCGTGGTATAGACGGCATTGAAATGCGGGTGCTTCTGCACGCACAGGGCGCAGGCCCTGGCCAGCAGCAGCGTGAGCGATTGCTGTTGCGCATGCGCCAGCGCCTTGAGCGGCGCCAGCGGCAAACGGGCACTGACGCGGAAAGTGGGGGTGCCGAGGGTGGCGATCATATTGTTCGCCACCGCCTTGTGCATCGAGGTCAAGGCCTCAAGGCGGTAGACCGGACCAGCATCCAGATTGGGAATCGGTCCCGCCAGCGCCGCAGCGAGCACCTGAGGTGCATGGATCACCCCATCGCTGGAAGCGCTGATCTGATGCAGCTCAATGCCCAGTTCGCGTGCCAGGCCGCGCGCGTAGGGCGAGGCCTTGATGCCCTGCTGGCCGATGGGCGCTGGTGCTGGTGCTGGTGCTGGTGCTGGTGCTGGTGCTGGTGCTGGTGCTGGTGCTGGTGCTGGTGCTGCTGCTGGCGCAGGCGCAGGCGCAGCTGCTGCTGTGTCTGGCGCCGGAACAGAAGGAACCACGGGCGCGGCCGGCTTTTCCTCCGTCACGGATTGATCCGCTGGCGAGGTTGGGCTGCGCGCTTTGTTTTCTACGCCCTCTTCTTCGCTCTCTTTTTCTTTTGGCGCAATGGGCGTCTTTTCACTGCTCGTTTTTTCGGGGACGCCGGCCTGATCCTCGTCCGCTTGCTGCGGGGAATCACTGATATAGCCGATCACGGTGCCGACCGGTATATCAGCGTCCACCTGTGCCAGAGGGCCGAGCAGGTAGCCGCTGTGGAACGCCTCCAGATCCATGATGGCCTTGTCCGTTTCGACTTCGGCCAGCACGTCGCCCTTTTCGACCGGATCGCCCGGTTGTTTCAGCCACTGAACCAGGCGACCGGTTTCCATGGTGTCCGACAAGGTGGGCAGCGTAATGGGTTCTCGCATGGTTTCCGCTCCGTTCAGATTCAGTGGGCGCACAGCTTTTGCGCGGCGGCGACAATATCCACCGTGCGCGGGATGCTGGCCGCTTCCAGCGCGGCATTAAAAGGCGTGGGCAGTTCCAGCGCCGCCACCCGTTGTGGCGCGGCATCCAGGTTGTAGAAACAGCGCTCGGTCAGGCCGGCGGCAACCTCGGCGCCCGCGCCGGCAAAGCGTGAGTCCTCCTCGACCACCAGCAGGCGATGGGTTTTTTCCAGCGAAGCACCGCAGGTGTCCCAATCGATGGGGCGCAGGCTGCGCAGGTCGATCACCTCTGCCGCGATGCCCTTTTCGGCAAGCTGCTCCGCAGCGCGCAATGACAGATCCAGCATGTGCGAGTAGGTCACGATGGTGAGGTCATTGCCTTGACGGCGTACCTGGGCGCGGTGCATGGGGGGCGCTTCGAGGCTTGTGTCCAGCGTCCCCTTGCCGAAGTAGAGCAGTTCGTGCTCCAGCACGATGATGGGTTCGTCGCTGCGGATTGCCTGGCGCACCTGCCAATAGGCATCCTGCGGCGTGGCAGGCACGGCGATGCGCAGGCCGGGCACGTTCATCAGGGTCTGCTCCAGACGCTGGGAGTGCTGGGCGGCCAGCTGTTTGGCCACTCCGCCGGGCATGCGCACCACCAGCGGCATGGGAAACTGTCCGCCGGACATGAAGGGGATCTTGGCGGCCATGTTGATAATCGCATCCAGTGCCAGTAAGGCGAAGTTGATGGTCATGAGTTCCACCACCGGGCGCAGGCCCACCATCGCCGCACCAACAGCCAAGCCGGTAAAGCTGCCCTCGGAGATGGGCGTGTCGCGCACTCGCCATTCACCATACTTGGCGTACAGGCCTGCCGTCACACGGTAGCTGCCGCCAAAAAGACCCACATCCTCGCCCAGCGTGATGACCGATTCATCGGCGGCCAGCTCGGCATCCAGGGCGCGATTCAGCGCCTGCCAGTAATAAACCTGTTCGGCCATCAGACCAGCACCTCTTCATGACGGTTGCAGTTCAGTGCCGCCTCGGCGTCGGCCAGCGTGGGCTGGGGACTTTCGCTGGCGAAACGTACGGCCGCTTCCACCACCTCGGCGACTTCAATCCTGATGGCATCAAGTTGCCCGGGGCTGAGATGGCTGCTGCTGTCGACATGGCCCATCAGGCGCTCAATGTTGTCGGGGCCTGCGGCGGCGATCTGTGCGGCGCTGGGATACGCTTCGACGGTCTCGGCAATCGCTACTTTGACCGGGTCCTCGTTTTCAAAGGCTTGCAGTTCCACCTTCGGGCGATAGCTGCCGGGATCGGCCATGGAATGGCCACGGAAACGATAGGTCTCGAATTCGAGGAACTGCGGGCCATTGCCGGCGCGGATCTGTGCCAGTGCCTCCTGCGTGGCGCGATGCACCGCCAGCACATCCATGCCGTCGATTTTTCTCGCCGGGATACGATAGCCGCCAGCGCGCTTGTAGACTTCTGCCACCGCCGAGTGGCGATGGATTTCGGTCCCGATCTGGTAGTGGTTGTTCTCGCACACGAACAGCACGGGCAACCTCCACAGCGCGGCCATGTTCAGGCTTTCGTGGAAGGTGCCCTGATTGACCGCACCATCGCCGAAGAAACAGATCACCGCCTCCGGCAGTTCACGCATGGCGATGGCATAGGCAATCCCCGTCGCCACCGGAAAGGTCTCGCCCACGATGGCATAGCCCCCCATGAAGCGGCGCTCGCGATCAAACAGGTGCATGGAGCCGCCCATGCCGCCGCTGCATCCGGTCTTTTTGCCGAACAACTCGGCCATCACCACGTTCGCCGGGATGCCCCGCACCAGGGCATGCACGTGCTCGCGATAGGTGGTGACAATGTAGTCGGCCGGCTCCGCCGCGTGCAACACGCCCACCGCCACTGCCTCTTCACCGGGGTAGAGATGCAGAAACCCGGCGATGTTACCCTGGGTGTATTCCTGCGCGGCACGCTCCTCGAAGGCGCGCGCCAGCAATATGTCACGCAACATTTTCTTCAACAGGTCCGATTCCATTTAGCGCTTCCTCAATGTCTGTTCCAGCGGTAACCGGGGGGATGGCGACGCCAGTAAAGCAGCAGGATGTAACCAAACAGCATGCCGCCAAGATGCGCGAAATGGGCCACGCCCGCCATAGTGCCGGTGACGCCGGCCCATAACTCGATGGCACCGTAGATCAGGACAAACCATTTCGCTTGCAGCACCACCGGTGGAAAGATCAACATCAGCCTTTCAGTGGGGAAGGTCAGACCGAAGGCCAGCAACAGACCGAACACCCCGCCCGAGGCGCCAAGGGTTGGATAAATTCCACCCTCGCCTGTGCCCAGGGTGGCGACGAACAACTGCACCAGCCCGGCACCGATGACACAGACAAAATAATAGAGTGTGAAAGCCTCCGAACCCCACACGTTCTCCATGCGCGATCCAAACAGCCACAAGGCATACATATTCAGCAACAGATGCATGATGCCGCCGTGCAGGAATGAATAGGTCACCAATTGCCATAACTGGAAATGAGGCGCGGCCAGCCCAAACGCAGCCGTACCTGACAACCCTAAAGGCCAGAGCGCCAGCGCGTCGATTAACGGGGCGCCGGAATATAGCTCCAGTAAAAACAGGGCGCCATTCATGACCAGCAGCGCCTGAACCATGGGTGGAATCGCGGAATAAGGTCTAACTCTCGCCACCTGTCACAGTTTCTTTTGACGCTGTAGCGGGAAGAAACTCGTCCACCGCCTCTACCAGCGGGGTCATGTACATCAGGGCCGGCCCACCATGCATCACCACCGCCATGAAGCCGGCTTCGATTACCTCGTCGCGGCTGGCCCCGGCCTCGATGGCATGCTGAACGTGTATGGCGATGCACCATTCGCACTGCGCCGCCACCGCCAAGCCCACGTTGATCAATTCTTTTTCACGTACCGTCAATGCCTTGCCGCCCTCCGCCTTGCTCATGAAGCTGAGAAAGGCGTTGGTTTCAGCGGGATAATCCGTCCGCAGTTTCCCGATCAAACTTGATATTTCGTTGAGTTTTTCGCGTGTATTACCCATGGCATCGCTCCCTGGGTTCATGATTCATCTCCTGCGATAGGTGTAGCAATAACCGATACGCCATCACCGTCCCAATGCTGGTGCAACAACACGGCAATGGCGGCGGAGATCAGACGGGCGGTGGGTGGATCGGAGCGGGAGGTGAGCATCAGCGGTACCTTGGCGCCGATTACGATGCCTGCCAGGGTTGCCCCGGCGAGGTATTCAAGATCCTTGGCGAGAATGTTGCCGGCATCCAGATCCGGCGCCAGCAGAATATCTGCATCTCCCGCCACCGTGCTGTTGATCTCTTTGATTTTGGCCGCGTCGCGCGAAATCGCGTTGTCGAAGGCCAGCGGGCCGTCCACCTCGGCGTCGGTGATCTGGCCGCGCTGGGCCATCTTGCTGAGGCAGGCGGCGTCCAGCGTGGAAGGGATACTGGGTTTAACCAGTTCTATCGCCGACAGCGCTGCTGCTTTCGGCCTGTCCACACCCAGGATGCGCGCCAGATCGATGGCGTTTTGCAGGATCGCCGCCTTGGTGGCGAGATCCGGCGCGATATTGATGGCTGCATCGGTGATGAACAGCAGTTTGTGGTAACTGGGCAGATCAGCGATGAAGACATGGCTGACGCGCCGCGCCGTGCGCAACTCGCGCAACACCGGGTGCATCAGCTCGTCGGTGTGTATCCAGCCTTTGACCAGGGCTGCCGCCTTGCCTTCCAGCACCCGCCGCACACCCGCCTCGGCTGCTTCCGAAGCCGGCGCGATATCGAGGATGGAAAAACGGTCGATGGGGCAACTCAGTTGCCGGCACACGGTTTCGATCTGCGCCCGCGGCCCCAGCAGCACCGGCTCGATCAAACCGTAATCGCTGGCCTCCACCACCCCGGCCAGCACATGGGCCTCTTGCGCATCCACCACCGCCACCGGCAAGGGAGGATGGCTGCGCGCCTGGTCAAGAATCGCGGCGAGGCGGGGCGACAATCGTGCTATCTCATTCATTGTGATTCATTGCCTCGGCCGCCAGCGCGGTACGCGCGGCCATTACAAAAGATTCAGTCAGGGTAGGATGGGGATGAATCGCCCCGGCAATGGCCTCCAGCGGCAACCCGGCCCGAACCAGCAGCGCCGCCTCGCCCATCAGGTCCGCTGCCCCTTCCACCAGCGCGTGGACACCGATCACCCGCCGGCTGCTTTTATCGTAGATAATTTTCAGCAAGCCGTTGTCATGACCGCCGATCTGGGCGCGGGCATCCTGGGCGAAATCGTAACGGGCCACCCGCACCTCAATCCCGGCCTTGACAGCCTGGGCTTCGGTCAGGCCCGCCATACCCAGTTCCGGGGTGCTGAAGATGGTCGCCGTGTTGTGTTCGGATTTTGGAAATGGGCCGGGCAGGCCAAGCAGGTGCCGCGCCAATGCCAGACTCTGAGCGGTGGCCCAGTGGGCAAACATGGGCTGGCCGATCACATCGCCGACGGCGTAGATGCCAGGTTCGGCAGTCTGCAGCGTTTCGTCCACTTCGATGCCGTGAGGTCCGGCCTTCACTGCGGTGTGCTCCAGCCCCAGGCCTTCCACCCGCGGGTGGCGACCCGCAGCGGCCAGCACCGCTGTAGTAAAGATCTGATCAGAGCCCGCCTCGGTATCGTATTCCACAAACACGCCCTGACCGCTGTGACTAATACTCTTGACCTGACATTTGACGTGCAGATTGATTCCCTGTTTGATCAGATGCTGTTCCAGAGCCAGCGCCATTTCTTCATCCACGCCACCGAGAATATGCGGTCCCCGCTCCATCAGCGTGACCTGGGCGCCCAGGGCGTGAAATATCTGCGCCAGTTCGACGCCAATGGGCCCACCACCGATCACGACCAGTTGGTCTGGCACGCAGTCGATATCGAGAATGCTGTCGCTGCTGTAGACCTGGCGCAAATCGACACCCCGCACCGGCAACGCATTCGGTGCGGAACCGGTAGCCAGGATGCATTGTTCGAATGTGATCTCGACACCATCATCCCCAAATGGCTCGACGAATGCCGCGCGGGCACCACGCAACTGCGCCCGGCCAAAGAGTAGATGGAAGATGCTGAACTGCTCTGCCTTGTGGATCGCCGCATCACTGCGGCGCTGCAATATGGCCCGCTTACGCGCCTGCACCTGCCGCCAGTTGAGGTGCACCAGTTCGTGGGGAAGCTGGATGCCAAACGCCTCCGCATGGGAAATGTCGCGCAGGCGCTGGGCTGTCTCACGAAAAATCTTGGAAGGGATGCAGCCCTCGAACAGGCAGGTTCCTCCCAAGCCCGCACCCGCTTCCACCAGCAAGACCTTTTTGCCCGCCTGGGCCAGCGCCATCGCAGCCGGGGTGCCGCCTGGGCCGCCGCCAATCACCAGTACATCGTAGTGCTTATCCATGACCTATCCATTTTGATTGCATTGAGAATGATCTTCACTGTTTCATCACGAACTCCGCAAGGTTCCAGCCAACTCGCAAGAATCCGCGATCGTGTAATGGATGGTGTCGAACTTGCGGTTGTTTATGATATGAAGGCTAGCACTTGGTGCTGTGTAGTGTTTATCGGTGCGAGAGCAGGCCGCGTCAGACAACGAAACGGGAGTGACTAAAACAATGCTATTTGGAATCATTTTTATGTGGCTGATCACTGCCATGGGACTGTGGGTGGTGACCTTGGTCGTCCCCGGGGTGCGGGCGCGCTCGACAGGCGGGCTGTTATGGGCAGCCTTTGTGCTGGGCCTGGTCAATGCCTTCATCCGTCCGCTGCTATGGCTGCTGACCCTGCCCATCACCGTACTCACCTTTGGGCTGTTTGCGCTGGTCGTCAACGCCTTCACTCTGTGGCTCAGCGCGGCAATGGTCAAGGATTTTGAAATCGACGGCTTCGGCAGTGCCTTGCTGGGGGCGCTGGTGATGGCCGTGCTGGGTGCGATTGGCTTCGCCTTGATGGTCTGGCTCATGATGGGAGAGGTGCAGTGGATGTTCCATCAAAGTGGGCCGGGGATTTATATTTGATCGAAGCCAATACTGCTAGCGGACGCAGACCGCCGGTTTGCAGGGTCCTGACGATAGAACAACACCAGCTGGTCATAGACCGCCGAGGATTGGTGGTGCAGCGTTTGCGGATCGGTGAAGAAATATTCACTCGCCACTGCAAAAAATTCTGCCGGAGCGGTCGCGCCATAAGAATTGATGCCAGGGCGATGATGATGCGCCAGCTGTTGCTGCAAGTGATCAAACGCATTGCTAAAAGCCGCCGTCCATTGCTGCCGCACCATGTCAGCGTGCAGAGGAGGCATGCCGTTAGCGCTGCCGTTAAGCATGTCCAGCTTGTGGGCGAATTCATGCACCACCACATTGTGGCCGGGATGGGACGCCGCCAGGTCGGCGGCGATATCATCCCAGGAAAGAATCACCGGCCCCTTTAACCAGGATTCGCCGCTCAAGGCGTGCTCCTCGTGCGAGACCAGTCCGGTTGCATCGGTACGGTCTCTGTCCACCCGGAAAGCGCCGGGATAGATCACCACCTCAACCCAGCCGTCGTAATAACCCAGCCCGAGTTTCAAAATCGGCAGGCATGCTTGGGCGGCAACAGCCGCCGCCATCTCGATGGACACGGCCAGGCCCTGAACCCCGCTGAGGTCCTTGCGGTGCAGGAACAAGGTAGCCAGCTCCCGCAAATGGGCTCGCTCCACGGCGCTCAGGCCTCTGAAGATATCGGCCTCGTGCATCAAGCCTTCCCACGCCTCATGAGGAATGGGGTGATGACTGAGCGTATAACGAACACGCTGATGTTCGAGCCACTTCATGCTATACGGATGTTGTCCACACCCAACAAAAAACCACCTCGTTCGCTGCGGTCATTTTGTCGCCTTCCCCAGTATCGGGTCGTGCCGATTTCCGCCTGCGGCGATGAGTGCATCAGCCTGTTTCGGCCCCAACCGCCAGGCTTGCAGGCGCGAGTCTGGTGGTGCGTATCAAGGACAGGATCGACCACCGCCCAGGCGGCCTCAACCGCGTCCTCACGGGGAAGGAGGGCGCCGAAGCAGGCCGTGCCTGATCGGCCAAGCGCAGAAGCACCGAGTCCTCTGACAACCGTGGCGAACAGCGCAAGCGGGATGGCGTGGCAGGGCGCCGGGCCGTTTGGCTTGCGCATTGCGCTGGGCGTGTCCTTGCTGGCTACGCGCCTCACTTCTTCGGCGTGCCCTTCCAGTGGAAATACAGGTCCTTGCCTTCCTTGCCGCGCAAGGTAACTTCCTGCGACTCGGTCAGGCCCTTGAACCGGGCGCTCACCTTGTACTTGCCGTTGGGCAGCATCACATAGAGCATCGGGCCGGCCTTGGACAACTCGAATACCGGATTGCCGCGCGCATCGGCGATGACAACCGGAACGTCGACGATGAACTCGCCATCCTTGTACACGGAGAACGTGAGGCGTAACGGGAACTCTTTGGCAATGCGCCGCATGGCATCGGCTTCGTCCTTGCCGATACCGCCGTTGAGGTAAGTCGTTGCGCTGATGGTCTCGACAACGATGATTTCCTGCGCGCTGGCCGCAAGCGGCAGTGAGGCAAGCAAGCTGGAACCGGCCAGCACGGCAGTTAGAAGGGTACGGCTCTTTATGATGAAGGTCCTTTGGAAAAGTGGAGAAATGATTCAGTTGCGATCGATTGCGGCATTGATGACGCGGCCACCCGGGAGTTGACACTCTCCCTGGCCGCCGCCCGACATGCCGCCCGCCGGGTCGACGAGATGGAAGCGACAGCACATGCGTTGACCGCCACTGGTTTCAAGATTGGCTACGACCTTAGCGCTATCGCGGATTGTTTTTATCAATTGCAAAAGCGGTAAGCAAATCAGGCGCTCACGTTCCCCCGTTTACCGGGGCCGCCTTCTTGCCGCTGCCAATCTTCTGGCCCAATGCATTGATGGCATTGCCCAGCGACTCGAAGCCTTTGGCGACTTCATCGCGCGACCAGGCCGCACCGGAGACGATCTTATCGCCCAGTGCCCGTGTGCCGGCAACAGCTGCGGAAGCACCTGCCTTCGCTTCCTGTCCGGCCCAAGCCGCAGCGCTTTCCAGCCCGTGGGCTGCTGCCTTGAGTTCGTAACCGGCCTTGTTGTACTCCTTGCGCGCCCACGATTCAGTCGCCTTGGTGCGATGCGCCAGGGCGAGCGCGTGGTTGGCATTGGCGAACGCCTTGTCCATGATCTTCTCGCCCTTGATCGCGCCCTTCTCGACGGAAGCAGCGAGCTTGTCGAGTTCCACCACGGAGCTGTCGAGCGCCTGCTTGGCGTCACCGGTTGCGCGGCCGGCTTCCAGACGCAGGTAGCCAGTCGCTTTGCGGATCTCGGTGGCCACCGCTTTGTAGTCTTTCTTCGCGTAGGCTTCGACGGCGCTGCCGAAATGCCGTTGCGGCTCTTCGGTCACCGGGTACCAGGTGGTCACGTCCGTCACCAGCCAACGCTGCTCCATGTCGGCGCGGGTGGCCTTATCGATGGCTTTGTCCAGATCCGCCTTGGTCTTGATTTTGCCGTTCTCGATGCCGGCGGCGGCGGCACTGACCTTGCTGGCCACCGCATCCATGCGCTTGAAGGTGTTATGCGCAAGCTCCATTTCGGACTTGGTGCGGGCCTTTTCGGCCTTGGCGGCTTGGGCGGCCTGCGCCTTCAGCTCGGCGGCCACGGCGCGCATCTCTGCTGCCGCTTTCTTATTGTCCTTGGCATCGAAAGCTTTGCGTGCTGCATCCAGATGAAGGCTGATCGAATCCGCGACCGGGGTGAAGGTCGTTTCGTCATAGATAATCCAGTCGGTGGGGGACTTGATCGCAACCGGTGCCTTCGCCTCAGCAGGTGCTGCTTGCGCAGTGGGCATTTTCGGGGTTTGTGCGAACGCCACGCTGGAGAGTTGCGCGCTGGCGACCAGGACGGCTACGGTCAGGTGCCTGGGGGTGAGTTTCATTTCCGTTCCTTTTAGTGATGTGAGGCCGATTGACGAAGGAAGAAGTAACTGCGCATATGCTCATATGCGCAGAAACAAACCTGTCTACAGGCTGGTGCGTGGGAATTGCAGAACGCCAAACCGCCAACCAGAAAAGTCTCCCTTTTACTGTAGGTTATTTGTAGCCGCAAACGTGCCTATATCAATTCTTGGTTCGACTGACTACAAGGGAAACGATTGATTCAGCTCAGGCATGATCACCTCGGTGTCATGCAACTGCGGGGCAAAGGACTGCATGACCTCTTCTTCGCCATGGACCAGGAAGGTGCGTGCCGGGTTACCCACCTGCCGGTGCCAGGCCAGCAACTCGTCGCGGTCGGCATGGGCTGAGAAACCGCCAATGGTGTAGATGCGGGCACGTACCTGGATTTCCTCACCGAAGAGTTTCACCATTTTTGCGCCATCGATAATGATTCGCGCCAGGGTGCCCTTGGCAGCAAAGCCGACAAACACCACGCTGCAGTTTTCTTTCCACAGGTTGTGCTTGAGATGATGGCGCACGCGACCGCCCGTGCACATGCCGGAGCCGGCAATGATCACTGCGCCGCCACTCACTTTATTCAGCGCCATGGAGTCGGCGGTCTGCCGCGTAAAGTGCAGACCCGGCAGGTTGAAGGGATCCGTTCCGCTGCGAAACACCTTGCTGGTCGCTTCGTCATAGCATTCCGGGTGATGCCGGAATATTTCGGTGGCGGAGATGGCCATCGGTGAATCCAGAAATACCTGCATGGAGGCAGGCAATTTGCCGGCATCCACCCCTTCGCGCAGGTAGTAGAGAATCTCCTGTGAGCGTTCCAGCGCAAAGCTGGGGATGATGACATTGCCGCCGCGGCGGAAGGTGTCGGTAACGGCCGCGTACAACTCTTCGATCGAGGGTTGCAGCTGTTTGTGCGCCCGGTCGCCGTAGGTGGTCTCGATTACCACGACATCGGCATCAGGCGGCGGGGTCGGGTCACGCAAGATGGCCCGTCCGCTGTAGCCAAGATCGCCGGAGAACAATACCCGCCGCTGTTGGACACCTTCTTCCAGTTCCAGCAGGATGCAGGCGGAACCAAGGATGTGCCCGGCGTCCAGAAACGTGGCCTGAATGCTGCCGTCCAGCGTCAGCGCCTTGCCGTATTCTGCTTTGCGGCCGAAATAATCCAGGCTGTTGAGGGCATCCAGCGTGGTGTAAAGCGGCGATATCTCTTCTGCCTTGTGGGTGTTCTTGTAGCCGTGGCGCGCCATCTTGCGGGATTGCCACTCCGTCTCCTCCTCTTGCAGATGGGCGGCATCCAGCATGACCAGTTTAGCCAGCTCGCGGCTGGCGGCGGTGGTAATGATCTCGCCCTGGAAGCCTTGCTTCACCAACAAGGGAATGCGGCCACAATGATCGAGGTGGGCATGGGTGAGCAGCAGATAATCCACCGCCGCGGGATCGAAGCCAAAAGGTTCGTGATTTTCCTCCGCCAGTTCGCGCCCGCCTTGATACAGTCCGCAGTCGATCAGTATTTGCTTGCCGCCGCAGCTCACCCTATGGCAGGAACCGGTGACGTTGTGATCGGCGCCGTGGAAGGCAATTTTCATGGTCTATTTCTTGTTGTCGTTCAGCAGGGGTTTACCGCTGGCCCGGTGCCAGTTCTGGATACCCTGCCAGATTTCCGCCGCAGTCTCGGCGTACCAGAACAGCTCCCGGTCCTCGGCGTCGATGACGCCCTCGGTTACCAGGAAATCCATATTCACAGCCTGTCGCCACCAGGCCTCGCCCACCAGCACCACCGGAAGCGGCGCAATGCTGCGGGTCTGGATCAGGGTGAGGGTTTCAAACAGTTCGTCCAGGGTGCCATAGCCGCCGGGGAAAGCGACCAGCGCTTTGGCGCGCTTGAGAAAGTGCAGTTTGCGCATGGCGAAATAATGGAAGCTGAAACAGAGCTCAGGGGTGACGTAGGGGTTGGGATACTGTTCCTGGGGCAGGGTGATGTTGAGGCCGATTGATTTGACGCCCACATCGAACGCCCCCCGGTTGGCGGCCTCCATGACGCCGGGGCCGCCCCCCGTGACCAGGGTTACGCTGCAATCCTCCGGACCTTTGCCTGACGCTGCCACTAGGCGGCCGAATGCCCTTGCTTCTTCGTAATACCGGCTCTTTTCCTGGATGGACCGCGCCACGTTCAGGCGCCGCTGCAGTTCCGCATCCGCAGGGTCGCCGGCCAGCGCATGCTGTATGGCCTCTACCTTGCGTCGCGCAGCCCCCGGTTCCTGCAGACGGGTGCTGCCGAACACCACGATGGTATGTCCTACCCCATGTTGGCCCAACAGCAGTTCGGGTTTCAGGTAATCAATCTGGAGCCGTACCCCGCGCGTTTCGTCCTGGTTCAGAAACGCCACATCCTGATCCGCCTGGCGATAGCCCGGGCTGGCCATGATGGCCTGCACTCGCGCCATGGCCTGGGGGTCATCCTCGAGCGCCTTGGGTGTCTGCCAGGGCAACGGTTCCCGCCGTATGCGGGGATGGGCCGGGGCTGGCATTAGCGGTGATGAGAAGCCGTTTTTTGACATGCTCACTCCGTTACCTTTAGTTTGTTATGGGCATCCGCACCTATGCATGACTAGCGTTCAATGCGCTCAAGCAGTTTCTCCAACTGCTGGGCAAGCGCATCCCACACACCCATAGGACCAGCGTCCTCAATCATTTTTTCCTGCATGTCGGCAGTAGACCCCTGTTTCAGCGTGTCAATGTGCTTGGCGAGCTGATCGCGTTCATTTTTCAGGGTCGTTATCTGTGCGTGGATTTCAGCGTGCTCCGGACGGTTCGTAACGCCTTTGCTGGATCGTTCCAAAAGCTCATCGATATGCTTCAGATGTGATGCGTAGAAATCGATTTTCTGTTCGATACGCTGGTTTTGGGTCATGGGTCGACTCCTGTAGCTGATTTCATTATTTAGAATAGCCTACGAAATCTCACATTGATTTGTCCAGCGTCAATCAGCATTTCCATACAGGGTGCGCACTCAAGCCAGCACAGGAAACATTCCCTTGATGCCGGTGGCGATGAACTCAACTGCAATCGCTGTCAGGATCAATCCCATGATGCGGGTAAAAATATTGATCCCCGTGGCGCCGATGTGACCGGCTATCCACGGCGACAATCGCAACACGCCCCACACCACCAGACTCAACACGACGATGCCCAGCGCGATGACCAGGTAGTGGACGACGCCGCTTGACTTGTGCGCCGCCAGAATCACGGTGCTGATGGCGCCCGGGCCGGCCAGAAGCGGCATAGCAAGCGGGACGATGGCGACCGACTCCTTGTCGATCGACTCGCATGCCTCTTCATCGGTCTGCCGGATCAGGCTGGTTTTGGCATGCAGCATGGCGATCGCCATCAGCAACACCAGGATGCCGCCGCCGATCCTGAACGAATCGATGGTGATGCCAAAAAACTGCAGTAGCAACTCGCCGAAGAACAGTGCAACCAGCAGGATGATGGTGACGCCGACGGCCACCAGGTTGATCGTCTTGCGGCGTTGGCGGGCACTCTCGTCGACGGTCATGCTGATGAATAGCGGGATGGCCCCGAACGGGTTGACGATCGCCAGCAGGCCGACAAACATTTTGAGGTATTCCGCATAATGCAGCATGGCGTGTGTTCTCTGACGTGCGATAAGAAATGTGATGGGCCAAGCCGGAGCGAGACGGACTCAATGCGCCAAAAGAATGGTGCTGGATCGGGTCTCCAGACGGTAAGTGCGTGTGTTTTCCAACAGGGTGGTCCCGCTCACTTCGAACAGGTCCTGCGGGGATTCGCGCGCGGTATCGACGGCCAGACGCCATCCCTTCTTCGCTGCGAGTTGGGGCAAAACAAAATCAACTGCCTCGGCACCCGCATTGAACATCATGAAAAGCGCGCGTTGACTGTCTTCCTGGATCAGGCAGCCGAACTGCTTCGCTTCCGGGTTGGCCCAGTCGGGCAAACCACCTTGCGGGCCAAACCACTGGACCTCGGCGTCCGTGTAGAAGTGCTCCGCACTCAGCACAGGATGGGCACGGCGAAAGGCGATCATGCCGCGCGTGAAGCGGAAGATGTCCTGGTGTTGTGCCAGACTACGCCAGTCAAGCCAGCTCGTTTCGTTGTCCTGGCACCAGGCGTTGTTGTTGCCGCCCTGAGTGCGGCGCAATTCGTCCCCGCCGAGCAGCATCGGCACCCCGCGCGAGATCAGCAGCGTCAGCAGGAAGTTCTTGATCTGGCGTTTGCGCAGGGCCTCGATTCCGGCATCCGCCGTCACGCCTTCGACGCCGTGGTTGTCGCTGTAGTTGGCGTCGGTCCCGTCATGGTTGCTTTCACCGTTGGCTTCATTGTGCTTGGTGCCATAGCTCACCAGGTCGTTGAGCGTGAAGCCATCGTGGCAAGTGATGAAATTGATGCTGGCCTCGGGGCCTTTGCCCGACGCGGTGTAGATGTCGGCACTGCCGCAGATTCGGCTGGCAAACACCCCGAGCATGCCCGCGTCGCCGCGCCAGAAACGCCGGACATCGTCCCGGTAGCGGCCGTTCCACTCCGCCCAGCGCTGCTCGGAGAAACTCCCCACCTCATAGGCGCCGGCGGCGTCCCACGCCTCGGCGATGATTTTTACGTCTCTTAGAATCGGGTCCTCGGCGATCTGTTCGAGCAGCGGGGCATTGGTCAGCAGCTTGCCGCTGCTGTCGCGTCCGAGCACGGACGCCAGATCAAAGCGGAAGCCATCCACATGCATCTCCACCACCCAATAACGCAACGCAGCCAGGACGTGATCCCGCACCACAGGGTGATTGGCGTTGATAGTGTTGCCGGTGCCCGTGTAGTCCTTGTAGTGGCGTTTGTCGTCCGCCAGTGTGTAGAAGATCGCGTTATCCATGCCGCGAAAGCACAGCGTCGGGCCCAGCTCGTTTCCCTCTGCGGTGTGGTTGAACACCACATCCAGGATCACTTCGATCTCGGCATGATGGAGTGCCCGCACCATTTCCTTGAACTCCAGCTTCTGCTGGCCGAGTCCGCCCGCACTGCTGTAGGAGGCTTTCGGCGCAAAGAAGGCCACGGGATCGTAGCCCCAGAAATTGGTGCGTGGCTCGCCGGTTTGCGGGTTGATGCCCGGCGCCTGGTATGCGTTGAACTCGTGTACCGGCATCAATTCCACCGCCGTCACGCCCAGTTCGTTCAAGTAGGGAATCTTTTCAATCAGGCCGCGGTAGGTGCCGGGATGCGCCACGCCAGCGTTGGGATGAACGGTAAAACCACGCACATGCGTTTCATAAATCACCGTCTTCGACCATGGATGCCGGAGCGGGCGGTCGTCATGCCAGTTGAAATGCTCATGGGTGCACACGCATTTCGGCATGGCACCGGCATCATCGACTTTTGAACAAACCAGGTCTGGCTCCGGCGCCGCTGGATCGTATCCCCGCACCGCGCCAAAATCCCAGGCAGGCAACGGCGAGATCGCTGTCGCAAAGGGGTCAAGGAGCAGCTTGCTGAAATTGAAACGATGGCCATCCCGGGGCTGGTACGGGCCGTCGACACGATAGGCATACAGCTGGCCCGTTTGTATCCCCTGGACCCAGACGTGCCACACGTCGCCCGTGCGGTTGCTCGCCGGATCCAGATCGATGGACCGGGCTGGCGCAGCGTCGCCCGCCTGTTCGAACAGTTCCAGCCGGACGCGGCTGGCGTGGCGACTGAACAGGGCGAAGTTGATGCCGCCTTCGGCTTCATGGGTACCCAGTGGCAAAGGTGCGCCTCGCCGAACTTCGGCGCGTTCGCAAACCTTGGTCATATACGCATGCAGTGGACGTTCAGGAGTCTTCATGCTATTGCTGCCTTGTTGCCATCATTCCTGTGTCAGGATTCAACTAGATTACGATCCGCGGCGCGCGCGCCGAGGTAGCCTTTGACCACTGCGATCACCAATGGCACGGTGCCCAATACGATGAACACCAAGTCGCCTGGCATACGCAGCCATTCGATCAGGCGCGATCGATCACTCCCGATATAGTCAAGGCTGCGAGCGCGCCAGTACCCATTCTGCATCACGTCCCAGACTTGCAGCACGCCGCCGGGGAACAGGCTCATCGTCACCATCATCGCCAATCCGATGTTGGTGCCCCAGAAGGCGACCTTGATGTATTTCTCGATGCCAGCCCAGTGCGCATCATCGTTGGTCTGGCGCAACACGAACACCATCAGCGCGATCGCCAGCATGCCGAAGACGCCCATCAGCGCAGCGTGGCCATGATTCGGCGTCAGCAGGGTACCAACTTCGTAATAGCTCACGATCGGCAGGTTGATCAGAAAACCGAACATGCCGGCACCCAGGAAGTTCCAGAAGCCCACGGCGATCAGGAAATAGAAGGTCCATTTGTGTGGTATCGCGATCTTTTTTCCACAGACGTCGCATTCGCCGCGGGTGGTTCGAACGAAATCCCAGGCATCCAGCGTGAGCAAGGTCAGCGGGACGACTTCGAGCGCAGAAAACAGCGCCGATAGCGCCATGTTGACGTTGGTTTGGCCGGTGAAATACCAATGGTGACCGGTGCCAATCAACCCGCCGAGGAAATACAGGATGGCGTCGAGATAGATCACGCGCAGCGCGACATTGCGGCGCGTCAGACCAAGTTGATAGAACGTCAGTGCCACCACCGTCGTGGCGAAGAATTCAAAGAAGCCTTCTACCCACAGGTGGATGATCCAGAAGCGCCACGTATCGACCACCGTGAAGTTGGTCCTGGCGCCAAAAAACAGGGTGGGCACATAGAAAACCGGAATTGCCAGCGCTGCCACCAGGAACATCTTGACGACCGGCTTCGCCGCCGGGTCCGCCAGCGTGTTCGGCCGTACCAATGTCCATAGCAGCGCAAACCACATCAACAAACCCGCCACGAGCAGGTATTGCCACAGCCGACCGAGTTCCAGGTACTCCCACCCCTGGTTGCCCAGCCAGAACCACCACTGACCGAGCTGTTGCGAGATGCCCAGCCACTCACCAATCAAGCTGCCGCCGATCACGACCGCGAACGCGGCGAACAGTACGTGTACCCACCCTGCGAACCCGCGTGGTTCGTCGACCCGCAGCGAGCGGCCAAGGAACAGTGCCGCGGCGACGTAGGCGGTGGCGATCCAGAAGATCGCGAGTTGCAAATGCCAGGTGCGCAGCAGATTGCTGGGAAAAATACGCTCCAGCTGGAAGCCGTAAAAACTGCCGGGATCGGCGCGGTAATGCGCCACTGCGCCGCCCACCAAGGACTGCGCCAGCAACAGCAGCGCTACGACCACGAAGAATTTCACCAGCGCGTTCTGTCCCAGGCTGGATCGCCCCGGCAGCAGGTGCGGGTGCACGTGATGGCCGCGCGTAATCCAACCCAGGTAATCGAATTTCCCGAATGCCAGCAGTACGGTCGCAGTACCGGCCAGCAACACCAGCAGGCTCAGCGCGCTCCACAGCAGGGCGCTGGACGTGGGCAGGTTGCCCACGCTCGGATCGTACGGGAAATTGTTGGTATAGGAATAGTCTTCGCCCGGACGAACGGCCACCGACGCCCAGGCCGCCCAGGTGACGAAGGCGGTGAACTGGCGCAGCTCGGTCGGGTCGGTGATGAGGTCGGCCTTCAGACCCGCATTGCGCGACGGATCCCGGAAGTACTCGGTCCAGTAGCCGATCTGCTGGCGATAGGCCGCAGTTTGCGGCACGGTCAATCGCAGCGTTTGGGTGGCGCTGTCATACCGATTGGTTTTGAGTTCGACCGCTGTTTCTGCTCGGACTGCAGCCTGCTGCGACGGTGTCAACGCGGCCAGGGGCTGTTGATAGTGTTGTTGTGCGATTGCCTCGGCGGTGTCCATCCCGATGCGGTGCAGCGCCTCGGCCGAATAATCCGGGCCAAGATAGGCGCCATGGCCCCAGATGCTGCCGTTGTCCATCAAACCGTATTTGAGAAAAACCGTCTGGCCGTCGCGGACGTCGTCGCCGCTGAATACTGTGTCACCTTGTGCGTCCACCATCAGCGCCGGGATCGGCGGGGCATTGCGGTAGGAGAGCATCGTGATCGTGATCAGGCCGGCAAAACCTAATACCATCACAATCAGTACAGCGCGTATCCACCAGGGCGAAAGCGAGTCATCGTCTTCGGCGGCCAATGCTTGCGTCTCAACACTCATGGATGCACTTCCTCAATCGATTGTTTCGCGAGCCATGCGGCAATGTGATTCGGTCGGTCACACAGGCATCGTCCGCAATCGAATCAGCGCTGCCACAGGATGTGGGACGCTTCCAGGGGAACCGCTACGCCGTCGCGGTGCGGGATCACGCGCGCCGTATAGTCGGTTGCCGGGCGGATTGAAGGCACCTCAGCGCGATAGACGTAGCCGTTTTTTGCGCCCACCAGTTGCCGCACGCGCTGCATCTCCACCCGCACCGGTAGCGCACCGTCAACACCATTGGCATATAGCTCGACCCGCACGGCCTCCGGGTCAAGGTCATCGAGATACACCTGCGCTTCGAAACCGTGCTGCTCGGCCCTGGTTTCAAGCTTCACTTCGCCGAAGCGGAGCGCGGCCCATTTTTGCGCCAGCGCATGCCGCCAATCAACCAGTTCCACGCCAATGGCGCCCTGGTTGGCCGCCCGCTCCCGGTAGGCTGCGGCGGCCGGGAGGTAGTGTTGTTCGGTGTATTCGCAAACCGCGCGGTTGGTGGAAAAACGCGGCGTCAATTGCGCCATGCTTTCCCGCATCCGCGCCACCCAGGCAGTGGGAATCCCTTGCGCGTCGCGGGTATAGAACTCGGGGATCACCTCGCGTTCGAGCAGGTCATAGAGGGCTTCCGCTTCGATGGCGTCCCAGGCGGGATCGCTATCGTGTTCCTGACCATCTCCCAACGCCCATCCGACTTCAGGCGTGTAGGCTTCGGCCCACCATCCGTCCAGCTCGGACAGATTGATGCCGCCATTGACCAGCACCTTCATGCCGCTGGTTCCGCACGCTTCCCAGGGACGACGCGGCGTGTTGAGCCAGACATCCACGCCCTGCACCAAATGCTCGGTCAGATGCATGTCGTAGTCGCTGAGGAAGATCACATGCGGACGTACCTCGGGCCGCCGGATGAAATGCGTCCATTGCTGGATGAGCGCTTGTCCCGCCCGGTCGGCGGGATGCGCCTTGCCGGCCATGATGATCTGTACCGGGCGTTGCGGATTCGTCAGCAGGCGCAGCAATCGCTCAGGGTCATGCAGCAGCAGGTTCGGTCGTTTGTAGCTTGCAAAACGACGTGCAAAGCCCAGCGTCAGGGTGTTGCAGTCAAACAGATGTCTCGCCGCTTCAACCGCCTCGGGCGTGGCACCGGATGCGGCCAGTTGCCGGGACAAGCGTTCGCGGGCGTAATCAACGAGCGTCCCGCTGGCGGCGGTCCGAAACTGCCAGAGCCGGGCGTCGGAGACACGGCGTATGTCCTGCTCCAGTGTGTCCACCATTCCCAGCCAGCGGTTCTTGCCGCAGGCCTCCGTCCAAAGCGCATCGGCCGGGGCCGAGTCCCAGGTCGGCATGTGAACGCCGTTGGTCACGTGTCCGACCGGGACTTCTTCGGTCGGCCAGTGAGGGAAGAGCGGCTCGAACAGGTGCCGGCTCACCCTGCCATGCAGACTGCTTACGCCATTCACCGCGCCGCTGCTGCGGATCGCCAGATGGGCCATGTTGAAAGCTTCCGTTGCGTCGTTCGGATTCTGGCGACCCAGCGCCAGCAAATCGTGACGGCTTATACCGAGACGCTGCTCGGCATACCCCCCGAGGTATTGCTCGATCAAAGCCGGCGCGAAACGATCAAAGCCGGCCGCCACCGCCGTGTGCGTGGTGAAGAGGTTGCCCGCACGGGTGACGGCCAGCGCGGCTTCGAAGCTCAGCCCGTTTTCCTCCATGAAGCTGCGCGCGCGTTCCAGCACGGCAAAGGCCGCATGCCCTTCATTCAGGTGGCAGACTTCCGGTGCAATGCCGAGTGCGGCGAGCAGCCGCCAGCCGCCGATGCCGAGCAGCAGTTCCTGTTTGAGGCGCAACTCCGGCCCGCCGCCATACAGCTCGCTGGTAATGCCGCGATGCGCCGGGTAATTCGCAGCGTCATTGCTGTCCAGCAGGTACAGCTTCACGCGCCCCACCTGCACCTGCCAGGCACGGAGCCAGACCGAGTAACCGGGCAAGGCAATTTCCAGGCGCAACCACTCGCCATTCGGTTTGCGCAGCGGCGTGATCGGTAACTGGCCAGGGTCGTTGTATGGGTAAAGGGCCTGTTGCGCGCCATCCTTGTCGATCACCTGGCGAAAATAGCCTTGCTGGTAGAGCAGCCCCACACCGATCACCGGGACGCCCAGGTCGCCGGCGGCCTTGAGTTGATCGCCCGCCACGTTGCCCAGTCCGCCCGAATAAATGGGTAAGGCCTCGCTCAACATGTATTCCATGCTGAAATAGGCAACACAGTTGAGGGGAGATTGCGGGTGGGCTTGCTGGAACCACGCAGGTGCCTCCGCCGCGTCACGCCGGGCTTGCACCAGATCGTCAAGGTGTGTGCGGAAAGCGGGCTCGGCCAATACCTGCTGGAGTTTCTCCCGCGACACCGTCTGCAACACGACCCAGGGATTCTGGGTCAGCGCCCACAACACCGGATCCAGCTGTCGCCACACCTGGTCGGTGGCGTGATCCCACGACGAGCGCATGTCCAGGGCCAGTTCGGCCAGCGAATCGAATCCCTCGACGTCCGTGGGCAAGAGGAGCTCCTTCGGGTGGCCGATTGATGGGGGTTCACTCATGTTTGATCCTTCATTTATCCTGGACGCCATGCCCGGCATCGCGGGGAGACGTCGATATCCGCATTTCCCCTCTGATGCTACTGCGATAAGTTTAGGAAATTTTGGGGGAGTTTTCACACATTCTCGCCGAGTAAGAGACGGCCATACAGCAGAGCTTGCACTTCCGCTCTCAGTACTTTCCGGACAAGTTGGTTCTGTCAGATTGAACGCATGGAGATGGCCGGACTGCGACGATTTCAGAAATCTCGCTTCCCCCCAATGGTCAACACCAGTGAATGTCTTTGCAGTGGTCAGCGCTTTCCGGCACAGGCACTCAACGCGACCGGAATACGCAATCAAAGCAGTGCCTGTGTCGTGATGACCTTCATGGACGGTGGCAGCAGTGTCGGCGTGTGCGACTCGCCGGCCACCCAGGCATCAATCATGTCAGCCCATTCTTGCAACATGTGCCGGCGTAGCTCGGCATATTCGGCCTTGTTGTATATGCCGCGTGATGAGCGACCGTCTCCTTGCAGGACGAGTATCTCGGTCGGCGACAGCGCCCGATTCCTCGGCACGAAAGTGGCGATCGACGATGGCCCCACGTCGTCAGCGGGGTTGGCCACCTTCTCGCCATGCAGGATGGCGAAGCCGTAGATTTGTTTGATGGATTTGTTTGATGATGTCGCGGACGTGGATCGCCGTTTCTCGCGCTGCTTTTCCTGCGCCGGGGACTGGCCTTCCGAAACAGCCCGCTTCGCGTCGATGCACTTCTCGCGTGCCCGAGCCAGCGATAGACCATCCGGCCCGTAGCGCCCAATCGTCAGCGTCTCGCGTCTGCCGTTTATCCGATAGTTATAGGCTTGAGGTTCTTCAGAGCGGTGTCGGTCAGCATCGGTGTTTCCCCCTGATAACGGAGGTTTTACCGTCAACAGCTAAAAAGTAACAATGTGCTATGTAACCCGCATGAATACTAGCTTTTAACTACTTTTTTTACCGTCACCACCAAAATCAGTCAGACGGTAAATATTTTCGGTTGGCAGGCCTGGATTTCCTTACCGTCAGAATTACCGACAAAAAGTTTTGCTTGTCATCGATAGATGCCAATAGTTATAAGCATATAAACTTATACAAATCAACAAATTAAGTAACTTTTTCGATGGTCCGCGAAAGCTGCCGAAAGGCCTAAAATCATTCCCATTCTATCGTCGCTGGCGGCTTGCCGCTGATGTCATAGACGACGCGGTTGATGCCTCGCACTTCGTTGATGATGCGGTTGGAGACCTTGCCGAGCAGGGTGTAAGGGAGTTCAGCCCAGTGGGCGGTCATGAAGTCGCTGGTGACGACGGCACGCAGCGCCACCACGTAGTCGTAGGTGCGGCCGTCGCCCATGACGCCGACGGATTTCACCGGCAGGAAGACGGCGAAGGCCTGGCTGGTTTTGTCGTACCAGGAGACCTCTCCGTCGCCATGGGCGCGCAGTTCTTCGATAAAAATGGCGTCGGCTCGTCTGAGCAGTTCGGCATATTCACGCTTCACTTCGCCGAGAATGCGCACGCCGAGACCGGGGCCGGGGAAGGGGTGGCGGTAGACCATGTCATGCGGCAGACCCAGCGCGACCCCCAGTTCGCGCACTTCGTCCTTGAACAGTTCGCGCAGCGGTTCCAGCAGCTTCAGGTGCAGGGTGTCTGGCAGGCCACCGACGTTGTGGTGACTCTTGATGGTGTGCGCTTTCTTGGTTTTGGCGCTGGCCGATTCGATGACGTCGGGATAGATGGTGCCCTGTGCCAGCCATTTGGCCTTGGGCAGTTTTTCGGCCTCTTCCTGGAACACGTGGACGAATTCGCGGCCGATGATCTTGCGCTTCTGCTCGGGGTCGGTGACGCCGGCGAGTGCGTCCATGAAGCGGTCGCGCGCGTCGACGTGGATGACCTTGACGCCGAGGTTGTCGGCGAAGGTCTGCATCACCTGCTCGGCCTCGTTCAGCCGCAGCAGGCCGTTGTCGACGAAGACGCAGGTGAGCTGGGTGCCGATGGCGCGGTGCAGCAGCGCCGCGACCACCGAGGAGTCGACGCCGCCGGACAGCCCCAGGATGACTTCGTCGCCGCCGACTTCGCTGCGCACGCGGCCGATGGCTTCATCGACGTAATCGGGCATGTTCCAGTCGCCCGCGCAACCGCACAGGTCGCGCACGAAGCGATTGAGAATATTTTTGCCCTGCAGAGTGTGGGTGACTTCGGGGTGGAACTGCACGCCGTAAAAGCGGCGGTCCTCGTCGGCCATCGCGGCGATCGGGGTGGCGGCGTTGCTCGCCATCACCCTGAAGCCGGGCGGCAGTGCGGTGACCTTGTCGCCGTGGCTCATCCACACGTCGAGCAGCCCGTGGCCTTCGTCGTTGACGCGGTCCTGGATGTCTCGCAGCAATGCAGTGTGGCCGCGCGCACGGATTTCGGCATAGCCGAACTCGCGCTTGGCAGCAGACTCGACCTGGCCGCCCAGCTGCGCCGCCATGGTTTGCATGCCATAGCAAATCCCCAGCACGGGCACATTCAGTTCAAACACGATCTGCGGCACCCGCGGCGTTTCCTCCTCGTACACCGAACTGGGACCGCCGGAGAGAATAACGCCGGCGGGGTCAAAGTCGCGGATGAACGCTTCGGCCACGTCGTGGGAATGCAGTTCGCAATACACTCCGGCTTCGCGCACACGGCGTGCAATGAGCTGGGTGTACTGGGAGCCGAAATCGAGGATGAGGATTTTCTGGTGCATGGCTGGCCGGGTTCGCCCGGTGAGGATTAATCGATGAGGCGGTATTCGACCGATGACACCACGCGTACTTTCTTGATATAGGGCGTGCTGGCGTCGCGGTCTTCGATGGAGAACTGGCCCTGATTGGCTCGCCGGATCTTGCCCAGCCGGCTATCCGAATCCTTGGCGAATTTCTCGGCCGAGATACGCGCGTTCTTGGTCGCTTCCTCGATCATGGCCGGTTTCAGCGCATTGAGACCGGTGAACAGGAACTGTGTACGGTTTTCATAATTGTCGGACGACAGGGCGATACCCTGCTTGCCGAGTTCGCCCAAGTGCGCCATTGCCTCACGCACACGGTCGATCTGCCGGGTATAGACGGTGAGCGCCGATTTGCCGCTATACCGCAGGCGTTCTGCCAGCTCGGCGTTGCCGTAGTCCTGAGCCTGACGATCGGTGATCGACGGTGCGGAAATCGAAACTTCGTCAGGCGTAAAACCGCTGGCCTGAAGGAAATCAGCAATTTTCGCGTTCTTTTCCTGCAGGGTCTGATACAGCCTGGGTAAATCGTTGTCTGCTTCGCTGAATGCGACCGGCCAAATGGCGATATCCGCCGGGACTTCGCGTTCGGCAAGCCCCTTGACCTCGACGCCACGATCGGCCTGCTTGAATTGCAGCAAAGCCTGCCCCAACACCCAGGCAGCCACGATCATGCCAACGGAAAGCAGCAGCGCCTCAATTATCCGGCGTGAATTCATGTCAATCGACGCGGTAGTTCGGCGCTTCCTTGATGATCTGCACGTCATGCACGTGCGATTCACGCACGCCGGCCGAGGTGATTTCGACGAACTCTGCCTTGGCATGCATGTCGGGAATGGTGGCAACGCCAAGATAGCCCATGCTGGAACGCAGGCCGCCCATCAGCTGGTGGATCACCGCCAGCACGCTGCCCTTGTAGGGAACACGGCCTTCGACGCCTTCGGGAACCAGTTTCTCGGCGCTTTTTTCGTTGTCCTGGAAGTAGCGGTCTGAGGACCCCTGCTGCATGGCGCCCAGCGAGCCCATGCCGCGATAGGATTTGTAGGAGCGGCCCTGGAACAATTCGATTTCGCCCGGCGCTTCCTCGGTGCCGGCCAGCAGGCCGCCGAGCATGACACAGCTGGCGCCGGCGGCCAGCGCCTTGGCGACGTCGCCGGAATAGCGGATGCCGCCGTCGGCGATGACGCCTACGCCGCTGCCTTTGAGGGCATCGGCCACGTTCGCCACCGCAGAGATCTGCGGCATACCGACACCCGCGACCATGCGCGTGGTACAGATGGAACCCGGGCCGATGCCGACCTTGACCGCGTCGGCGCCATGCTCGGCCAGCGCAGCCGCCGCCGATGCGGTGGCAATGTTGCCGCCGATGACCTGCACATTGGGGTAGTTCTGCTTGACCCAGCGCACCCGGTCGAGCACGCCCTGGGAGTGGCCGTGCGCGGTATCCACCGTAATGATGTCAACGCCGGCGGCCACCAGCGCGGCCACCCGTTCTTCGGTGCCCTCGCCGGTGCCGACCGCAGCGCCCACGCGCAGGCGGCCCATCGCGTCCTTGCACGCCAGCGGATGCTCGCTCGACTTCTGGATGTCCTTGACGGTGATCAGCCCGCACAGCTCGAAGGCGTCGTTTACCACCAGGACGCGTTCCAGCCGATGCTTGTGCAGCAGCGCCATCGCCTCATCGCGGTTGGCGCCCTCCTTCACCGTCACCAGCCGCTCTTTCGGCGTCATGATGTTGGCGATCGGCTGGTCGAGGCGGGTTTCAAAGCGAAGGTCGCGGTTGGTGACGATGCCGACCACCCGGCCGCCATCGATCACCGGCAGGCCGGAAATGCGCTTCGCGCGCGTGATCTCGAGCACCTGGCGCACGGTCATCTGCGGGGTGACGGTAATGGGGTCTTTAACGACGCCGGATTCGAACCGCTTGACTGCGGCAACCTGCGCTGCCTGCATCTCGGTGCTCATGTTCTTGTGGATGATGCCGAGGCCACCTTCCTGCGCCAGTGCAATCGCCAGCCGCGATTCAGTCACCGTATCCATCGCGGCGGACAAGAGGGGCAAATTCAGGGCAATCGTGCGGGTCAGCTGCGTGGACAGGCTGACTTCGCGTGGGAGGACGGAAGAGTGGGCGGGAATAAGCAGAACGTCATCGAACGTCAGCGCTTTTTGCAGAACACGCATGGGCTTTACCTTAACGCAAAGCGGAATTATACGCGCCCGCCCCCGCCCCGCACAAACCGGTAGCGCCCCAAATTCCGCGATTGAAATCCCCGCATTCCGATTTTGCGGATTTTTGAGTCATTCTGCGATGCAAACCGGGACGTCTGCGCAAAGCAGTTCCCATTAAGCAGTGGAATCGCGTCAATGTCCAGCGGATGCGCGGTCGTACCGGTCTGGCGGATATGGGTGGCGACGATGCGCCGGTTGATGCGATCAAGGCCGCTCAGCCCCGCGCCCGCACCGGTGCGGCGCAGCCCAGTCGCCGACGGCATCCGCCGCCGGTGAGCATGAGCACCAGCGGGTTGACGCAGGCCGATGCCGCATAGCCGCGCCCACTGCCGGGCTTTGGCAGAGGTGAGCGTCTCGATAACGGCACTCTATCGAAGATCAAGGCGCGCCGCGGTGCTTACGGGTTCTGGGTGAATTCAATCGCGGAACTTGGGATGGAAGATGACTGGCGTGCGCCCCCCGAAGCACTGCCTACCAGTAGGGCTTCAATTTCAGGAACGCGCACATAGGCCCTGCGCTTTCGCCGTCCGCCGCCTCCACCTGTTTTGCGGCGAGCCAGCCGAGAATGAAGTCCTGCATCGGCCCGGCACCCGCCTGCCCTGAGAGACTCCGATCCACTACCCGTTGAAGAACGTATGGAGCCGTATGTGCCGCCGCCAGCAGCCCCCACGCCACCCGTGCATCGTTTCTACGCCCCAGACTATCCTGCGCGTCGCGCAGCACAGCCAGATAGCGCGCCTGCCGGCGCCCACCAAACAGGGTCTGGAAAAACTCGGTCGCGTAGCGTTGGCGCTTGACGGCAATGCGCAGGGCATGGCGCTGCGCCGCCTGCAACCGCCCAAAATCGCGCGCACCACGGACGATGGGGCGATGGCCTTTCTGCAGCGCCCGGCCCGCCCATTTTTTCAACGGCGACAGCTGGATGAAGCGCTGCGCTTCCGGAGCGGCACGCCAGCCGCGCAGCAGCAACCAGCGTTGCAGCGCCAGCAGCCACACGCCCGGGCGCGCCTGGATCAGCGCTGCCCGCATGGCCGCGCGCACTTCGGCCCGCTGCGCCTGCAACGCCTGCATGCCGTGCTGCCAGGCATCGGCATCGGGGTAATGCGGCGCAATCGCGGGCAGGGTTTCGTCGCACAGCACGTCCCAGTCGCGCGCTGCGCCGAGCGCGGCCGCCAGCGCGCGCAGGCCGTCCATCGATTCATCCGGCAGCACGCACACCCGGCGATATTGGCGCAGCGCCGCACGCAGGCGCCGCAGCGCTATTCTCGCCTGGTGCACATATTCGATGTCGTCGGAGGCCAGCACCCCCGGTAGATTGGCCTGGAACTGCGCCAGGCAGGCCTGAACAATCGCGGCAAAACCGTCTTCCACGCTCATCGCGCGATCCAGCGCCAGCGGCACGGACTTGACCGGTTCCGCGCCCTCGCCATGCGCCAGGCGCACGCCCCGCTCGGCCTTGCTGACATCGAACGGCAGGCAATCGAGCCGCCCGGCCCACACCAGCGCCAGAGCAAACAGCGCATCCGGCTGGCCGGCCTTCAGTTCGAGCTCGATCTCGCAGATCGGCTGACTGCGCTCGCCGGCACGCACCTCACCCACATCCAGCGCCACCTCGATCTGCGCGCCGCCACGGCCCTTGATAAGCCAGGCGGTACGGTAAAAACGCGTTTCGAACGCCGGCGCCAGCTGCGCGCGTAGCGCCTCGGGTACCCACGCCTGCGCTTCGGGCGGAAAACGCGTCCAGTCCGGGCTGCCGCGGGTGACCGCCATTTCATATTCGGCGCGGTGTGATAGCCCGCCGTGCCGCTCGCCCTCGGTTTTCAGCGTTTGCAGCCAGCGCCGGCCGATCCGCCGCACTCTCAGCGCCACACCCTGCGCGCTCAAGGCAAAATTCGGGGTATCGAAATAGCGGGTGACCAGCAGCTGCCGCACGGGCGTGCTGCGGCGCCGCGCCATCAGCTTGAGGAAGGCTTCGGCCTGCCGCGGGGGCAACGCAAGCTTGAGTTCGATTTCGACTGGATCGGAAGTTGTCATATTTCTGTCGTGCCAGGATAAGCGCGGGCGTTTATCATTGAAGCACACCACGAAAAAACAATCATGAACCTGCCAAGCCCCGACACCCTCATCAACCGCGAACTCGGCATCCTCGAGTTTCAGCGCCGCGTACTGGCGCAGGCTGACGATCCCGATGTGCCGCTGCTGGAACGACTGAAGTTTCTCTGCATCTTTTCCAGCAACCTGGACGAGTTCTTCGAGGTGCGGGTGGCCGGGCTGAAGGAACAGCTCCGCGCCAACACCTCCCAGCTATCCCCCGATGGCATGACGCCAGGCCAGCAATACCGCGCGGTATCGGAAACCGCCCATGCGCTGGTGGCTAGGCAATACGAACTTTTCAACAAGGACATCATCCCCGAACTGGCCACCGAGGGGATTCACTTTTTCCGGCGCACCCAGTGGAACGAAGTCCAGGCGGCGTGGATCCGCGACTATTTCTTCCGCGAGCTGATACCGGTGCTGACGCCAATTGGGCTCGACCCCTCGCACCCCTTCCCGCGCGTGCTCAACAAAAGCCTCAATTTCGCGGTCGAGCTGTCCGGACGCGACGCCTTCGGCCGCAATTCCGGCGCCGCCGTAGTGCAGGCGCCGCGCTCCTTGCCGCGGGTGATCCGCATGCCGGAAGATGTCGCCGGCTGCGAATATGGCTTCGTCTTCCTGTCGTCGATCCTGCATGCCCACGTCGGCGAGCTGTTTGCCGGGATGACGGTGGAAGGCTGCTACCAGTTCCGCGTCACCCGCAATTCCGACCTGTTCGTCGACGACGAGGAAACCAAGAACCTGCGCCAGGCCCTGCAGGGCGAACTGCCGCAGCGGCACTACGGTGCGGCGGTGCGGCTGGAAGTGGCCGACAACTGCTCGGCTTCGATGGCGGCCTTCCTGCTGGAACAGTTCGAGCTCGACGCCGATGCCCTCTACCAGGAGCGCGGCCCGGTGAACCTGGTGCGCCTGATGCAGGTGCCCGACTGGGTCGATCGCCCCGACCTCAAATTCCCCCCTTTCGTCCCTGCCCTGCCCGCCCGCCTGTCCAAGCATGAGGACATCTTTGCACAGATCCGCAAGGGCGACATTTTGCTGCACCATCCGTTCGAATCCTTCCAGCCGGTGACCGACTTCATCGAACAGGCCGCCGCCGACCCCAACGTGGTCGCCATGCGGCAGACGGTCTACCGCACCGGAACCGACTCCAAGCTGATGCAGGCGCTGATCCGCGCCGCGCAGTCGGGCAAGGAAGTCACCATGGTGGTCGAGCTGATGGCACGCTTCGACGAGGAGGCCAACATCAACTGGGCCGCCAAACTGGAGGAGGTCGGTGCGCACGTGATCTACGGCGTGGTCGGCCACAAGACCCATGCCAAACTGGCGCTGGTGATCCGCCGCGAGGAAGGTGGGCTGCGTCGCTACGCGCACCTGGGCACCGGCAACTATCACGCCCGCACCGCACGCCTGTACACCGACTTCGGCCTGCTGACCGCCGACGAGACCATCACCGCCGACGTCGGCAGCCTGTTCAACCAGATCACCGGGCTGGGCAAGGTGGGTAAGCTCAAACGCCTGTGGCAGTCGCCATTCACCCTGCACAGCGAAGTCGTCGCCGCGATCAATCGCGAGGCCGAACACGCGGCAGCCGGCAAACCCGCCGCCATCGTCGCCAAGATGAACGCGCTGCTGGAGCCACAGGTCATCGCCGCACTCTATGCCGCCTCGCAGGCCGGGGTGAAGATCGACCTCATCATCCGCGGTGTATGTGCGCTGCGCCCGGGCATTGCCGGGCTGTCCGAACACATCCGGGTGCGCTCGATCGTCGGCCGATTTCTCGAACACTCGCGTATCTTCTATTTCAAGAACAGCGGCGACGAGCAGGTGTATCTCTCCTCCGCCGACTGGATGGACCGCAACTTCTTCCGCCGCATCGAAACCGGCTTTCCCATCCTCAACCCCAAGCTGAAAAAACGCGTCATCGCCGAAGGCCTCAAGCCCTACCTGCGCGACAACGTGCAGGCCTGGGAGATGCAGCCCGACGGCAGCTACCGCCGTCGCAAGTCCCATCGCGCCAAACCATACAGCGCTCAGGACGTGCTGCTGGCGCTGATTTCGCGCTGATCCTGTCGCCACCCCGGCCCGCGGGGTGAGCCGTCAACAAAGCTTCATCAGAATGCCACGTCGCTGTCACATGGCGGTGGCCTGATGGCGGCATGTTGAATCGCGTCACGAACCTGCTCCGCGCGCGTCCGGGTAGCCAGCCCTGGCAGCCGCCCGACCCCACCCTCCTGCCCTCCCGGCAGACTGGGCACCCGACCTCCGACTCTCCTTCAACTGACGCTCGCTCGCCCCGCCACTACCGCACCCTGTGGATATCCGATATCCACTTGGGTACAGCCGGCTGCCAGGCCCGTTATCTGCTCGATTTTCTAAAGCACAACGAATCCGACATGCTGTATCTGGTTGGCGACATCATCGATGGCTGGCAATTGCGCCGCGGCTGGTATTGGCCGCGCTCGCACAACGATGTGGTGCAAAAGCTGTTGCGCAAGGCGCGCAAGGGCACGCGGGTGATCTACGTGCCCGGCAACCACGATTCGATGGCGCGCCAGTTCATGGGGCTGGCCTTTGGCGACATCGAGGTGGCGGACGAGGTGATCCACGTCACCGCCGACGGCAGACGCTTCCTGGTCACCCACGGCGACCTCTTCGACGGCGTGATGCAGCACGCGCGCTGGCTGGCCTATCTGGGCGACACGGGCTACACCCTGATTCTGGCGCTGAACCGCTGGTTCAACGGCATGCGTACGCGCATGGGCTACCCCTACTGGTCGCTGTCGCAATACATCAAGCACAAGGTCAAGAATGCGGTCGGTTTCATCACCGCTTTCGAGAAAGTGATGACGGATGAAGCGCGACGACGCGATTGCGACGGCGTCATCTGCGGCCACATCCACAAGGCAGAAATTCGTACCCTCGACGGTCTCCTGTACTGCAACGATGGCGACTGGGTAGAAAGCCTGACCGCGCTCGCCGAAACCGCCGACGGCACGCTCGAAATCATCCACTGGCCCCACTGTCTGGACAAATCCAGCGCCCCCCGCAAGGCAACCGTAATGGAGACACCATGAAAGTCATGATCGTGACCGATGCCTGGTCACCGCAAGTCAACGGCGTGGTACGCACGCTCACCACCACCCGCCGCGAAATGGAAGCCATGGGCCATCAGGTGGATATCCTCTCCCCACTTGAATTCCGCACCCTGCCCTGCCCGACCTATCCGGACATCCGCCTGTCCGTGCTGGCGGGCAGCGTGGCCCGGCAGCGAATACGGAAGTACGCGCCGCACGCACTGCACATCGCCACCGAGGGACCGCTCGGCCTCGCCGCGCGCCGCTATGCCCTGGACAACAAGCTGCCTTTCACCACCGCCTATCACACTCGCTTTCCCGAATACGTCAAAGCCCGCACCGGCATCCCTATCGCCTGGACCTACCGCTTTTTGCGCTGGTTTCACGGCCCCGCCCGCGCGGTGATGGCGCCCACCCCCGCAGTCAAATCCGACCTCGAAGCATTCGGCTTCAACAATGTCGTGCTGTGGTCGCGTGGAGTCGACCTCGACGTATTCAAGATGCAGGACTCGCATCGCCTGAACAGCGAACATCCGATCTTCCTGTATGTCGGCCGGGTCGCGGTCGAGAAGAACGTCGAGGCCTTTCTGAAGCTGGACCTGCCCGGCTCCAAATGGGTGGTGGGCGACGGCCCGGCCCTGGCCGGCTTGCGCGCCCAGTATCCCGATGCACATTACCTCGGCGTGATGAAGCAGCCGGAACTGGCCGAAGTCTATGCCGCCGCCGACGTCTTCGTGTTTCCCAGCAAGACCGACACCTTCGGTCTGGTGCTGCTGGAAGCCATGGCCTGCGGCCTGCCCGTCGCCGCCTACCCGGCCACCGGCCCCATCGACGTCCTCGGCGACTCACCCGCCGGCGTGATGCACGAAGACCTGCGCCAGGCCTGCATGGCCGCGCTCGACATCGACCGCCGCACCGCGCGCACCCATGCGGAAAAATTCTCCTGGCGCGCGGCAACCGAACAATTCGTTGGCCATTTGCATCCCGCCACGCACAGATCAAGCCGCTAGCGGACGCGCCAGGAGCGGCGTCCACGCCGCGATTTTCGTGCCCATGCAACCACCCCAGCATCGGGCCGTGAACGGCCCTTCCACAAAAGCTTGCAAGCAGAAACAACTGCACCGGGGCACCGCACATCCCCACAGGCACCCGATGCAGCCTAACGCGGCTTCACCCGCGTGCCGTCGCTGATTTTGTCGTCCGGGTGGCTGACCACGCGGGTGCCGGCATCCAGCCCGGACAGCACCTGCGTCGCAAGCCCTGCGCGCTGGCCGGTTTCGAGCGGGGCGAGGCGGGCGCGGCCGCCTTCCACCACGAACACGGCCCAGCCCTCGCCATGGCGGAACAGTGCGCTGGTCGGCAATTGCAGCACATCCTTCCCTTCCCACAACACGAAGCGCGCATCCACCCGGTAGCCGTCTCCGAGGCGCTGCCACGCTTCGCGCGGCGAGCTGAAATCGACGATGACCCGCACCCGTTGTTCCTCGACGCCGAGTGCCGACACCTTGGTGAAGCCGCTCGGTTCCACCACGCGTACCGTGCCCTGTACCGGCCGCCCACCGCCCCAGCGGTCGAGTATGACTTTGGAGCCGGGTGCGATTTTCACCGCGTAGGTGGACAGCACTTCGACTTCGACCTCCAGGCTTTTGGGGTCACCGATTTCGAGCAATAGCTGACCGGCGCTGACCGGCCCCTCGCTTTCGTGCAGCAGTTTGAGTACGCGTGATGTCACGGGCGCACGCACCAGAAACTGTTCAGCGGCCCCCCCGGCTTGCAGCCGTGCTGCGCTGGCAATCGCGGCGCGCGCCATGTCCAGTTCAAAACGCGCCACCTTGACTGCATTTTCCGAAGCCTGCTGCGCGGCCTGGGCGCGTGTCTCCGCGCTACGCGCCGTATCCAGCGCCTGAGCAGACAAAAAATTGGACTGCCGCAAGGATTCCGCACGACTGCGTTCCTGTTGCGCCAGCTCGGCAGCCGCCGTGGCGGCACGCGCGTTTTGCTGCGCAACGGCCAGCGCCGCCTCGGCTGCACTCGCCTGCGCCTGCGCCTGGGCGCGCGTACGCGGATCGAGCGCCACCGAGCGGGCAGGCTCGATCGCCGCGAGCACCTGCCCAGCCGCAACGGCATCGCCTGCCTTGAGATCGATGCGGCGCACATAGCCGGACACGGGTGCCGCCACCTGGTAACGCTCGCTCACCTGGGTCTTGCCTTCTTCTTCCACGGTTACCGTCAGCGGCGCGCGCACCACCGTGGCGATATCAACCGGCACCGCACGCGGCATGAAGCCCAGCACGAGGCCCGCTGCAATCAGCGTCACGACAATCCCCATCCCGATTTTTGCGCGTAACTGCATGCCGCTTGTTGTCCTATTCGCGTGTTTTCAAAACCGCCACCAGATCCAGCCGGCCCAGGTGCCGCCACAACAGCAGACCGGAGAGTACTGCGGAGGCGACGACGAGCGCCGCGCCAGTAGTGTAGTTGAGTGGCGTCAGCATCATCGGCAGCCGGTAAAGTTCACTGTCGTAAGCGAGCACCAGAATACCGACCAGCCCCGCGCCCACCAGAAAGCCGATCGGAATGGCAACAAGCGTCAGCAACGCCAGTTCTCCCAGCAAAATATAAGCGATCTCGCCCTGGGTGAACCCCAGCACTCGCAGGCTGGACAGTTCGTGTCCGCGCTCCGACAGCGTAATGCGTGCACTGTTGTAGACCACGCCGAATCCAATCGCGCCGGCCAGCAGCGTGGCCACCATGTTGTAGAACAGGATGAACTCGCCCATGGTGGCGTAGAAGCTCTTGATCGCCATGGCATTGGCCACCATGCCCAGCACACGCGGGCGATCGTGCAGCCGGGCATAGAGTGCCGTTTCCGCACCCCGCTCCACCGCCAGATAGGCGCCCGTCACCGCATGTCCCTCGCGCATCAGGGTGTTGAGGGAATCCTGCTGCATGTAGGCCGACACCCCCATATATTGCTGGGTAATACCGAGCACCGGCACCTGCCGCACCGGACGGCTGCCTTCCAGCACTTCGACCGTCAGCATGTCGCCCGGCGTCACGTGGAGAATGTGGGTGGCCAGATAGTCGGTCAGCACCACACCGCCCGGCGGCACTGCAACCGGATGCAGGCTGCGGTCGAGCGCGCGATGCAACCTGCCTTGCGGCTGAATACCGAACAGCGCGCCGCGATAATGATATTGCTCGAAGCGCAGGATTACCGGCACATCGCGAAAGCCCTCCACGTAATCGACGCCCGGCAACGCAGCGAGTTCGTAGAGCGCCCGGCCCGAGGTCGGTTCGATGAAAGTGAGCGTCAGATCCTCGCGCGCAGCCTGGCGAAATTGCACATCCACCATGAAGTCGATTGCACCCTTCTGATAGTTGCCCACCATCATCAGGCCGCAGGCGCAGGCGATGCCCAGTACCGTCAGCAGCGACTTCAGCGGCTGCCGCTCGATGTGGCGCAGGATCATCCGCGTCGGTGCGGAGAGCCAGCGCTGCAGTCCGATGCGCTCGATCAATGTGGTGCGGTAAATCACCGGCATCTCCGGGCGCATGCCCTCGGCCGGCGGCAATCGTGCCGCGCGTATCACCGAAAATAGCGTGCCGCTGACTGCCGCCACGCTCGCCACCGCAAACGCAATCAGCACGATTTCGGGGCTGACGCGGTAGTCAAGGTAAGGAAACCGAAACGTCGTTTCCGTATACACGTTCGACAGTCCATGGCCAAACCAGGCGCCCAGTGCAAGCCCGGCACCCACCCCCAGAACCGTCATCAGCAATACCAGCTTGACGTAGTGTGCGCCGATCGCCAGCGTGGAATAGCCAAAGGCCTTGAGAATGGCGATCTGGTCACGCTGCAGCGCAATCAGCCGGCTCAGCACCACATTAAGCAGGAACGCAGCGACGCCGAGGAAGATGGCCGGAAAAACGGTGGCCATGGTCTTCAGGCCTTTCAGCTCCTCGCTGAGAAAACGGTTGGAGAACTGATCGCGCCACCCATAAGCGCCGGTGCCGCCGTAATCGGCCAGTATCGCATCGACACCGTCGATCACGTCCTGTTCATGGGCGTCGCGCGCCAGCATCAGACTGACCTGATTGAACGCACCTTCCATGTCGTAGGCCGCAGCCAGCGCATGGCGCCCCATCCACAGCACGCCATAGCGCTTGAAATCGGGGAACATGGAACCGGGGGCGATCTGATAGATGTACTCCGGCGACACTGCGACGCCCACCACGGTCAGCTGCTTGTACTTGCCATTGATGATGGCGGCGAGCGTGTCGCCCGGTTGAAAGTGATGGGCATCGGCAAAGGTGTCGGATAGCACCACCTCATCCGTACTCCAGGGCTGCACCGTGCGCCCGCGTTTGAGGTGCAGCCGGTTGAGTTGCGCCTCGCCGACATCCGGCAGCGACAGCAACAGGCCGGTGACAGGATCGCTGAATCCTTGCACCTCCAGCTTCACCCCCGCCCGCACCCGCGTCTCCATCCGTTCCACCCCGGGCAGTGCGGCGATGCGTTCGGCCACCGGTTCAGGTGCACGCTTCAGGCTGGCGAACACCTCGGCAAAACGATATTCACTGTAAAAACGGTCGCGCGTGGTGACCAGAGAATCGTAGGTGGAAAGCGACATCACCATGGTGGCGACGCCGCCCATGATCACCGCGGCGATCGCCAACACCTGGCCGCGCAGGTGCCAGAGGTCACGCAGGAGCTTGCGGTCGAGGGCTTTCATGGCGACATGCCGCCTACCAGCTGAGCTCGCTCGCCCGCTTCTTCACGGCGTTGGCGCGGATCTCGGCGATGCGGCCGTCGGACAGCCGGATCACGCGGTCGGCCATGTCGGCGATGCCGGCATTGTGGGTGATCAGCACGGTCAGGGTGCCGAGTTCGCGGTTCACCTTTTCCAGCACCTCCAGCACCACCACGCCGGTGGCCGAATCGAGCGCGCCGGTGGGCTCGTCGCACAGCAGTACCGCCGGGTTCTTGGCGACGGCGCGGGCGATCGCCACCCGCTGCTGCTCGCCGCCGGAAAGCTGCGCCGGGAAATGGTCGAGCCGGCTGCCCAGACCGACCAGGGCCAGCGCATCTTCGGGCCGCATCGGCGACCTGGAAATCTCGGTCACCGCGGCAACGTTCTCGCGCGCGGTCAGGCTGGGGATCAGATTGTAGAACTGGAACACGAAGCCGACGTGCTCACGGCGGAAGCGGGTGAGCTCGGTCTCGGAGGCGCCGGTCAGCATGTGGTCGAGATAGCGCACCTCACCGCCGCTGGGCGCGTCGAGCCCACCGAGGATGTTCAGCAGCGTCGACTTGCCGCTGCCCGAGGGGCCAAGCAGCACCACCAGTTCGCCGCGGTTGAGGGTGAGGTCGATACCGCGCAACGCATGCACCTCGACCTCGCCCATGCGGTAGATTTTGGTGAGGCCGCGGGCGACGAATATGGCGTTGGCTTGATCGGGAAGCATGCGGTTCATCATGCCATGGACGTTGACTCTCTGCACCGTCATTACAAGCAAAGCGAAGCACGCCAGTGTGAGTGCCGCGTGCACTTGCTCCGCTCTTCAGCCTTGCGGTACGACGAAGGCTCTGACTCCTGATACGCGTCACCGTGCGCACAGGTCTCCCCGCTTAGCTCACGCACACTTCCCGACGTTCCGCCTCCAACCACGTGGGTGACCCGGATATCGCTTTGCACGCCAATATCGGCGTATCCGATGCGTTTCAGGCTTCGCCATCTCCCGGCCGGCTCGCCGTCATTCCCCGCCGAATCGAGTTCGTCTCCTGCAGACCGCCAGTTCGCTTCCGGTTGCTCTCCACCCCACCTCACGATGACGCAGTTACCTTCAGCTACGGAGTCTTGGCTTACTTCGATACGGACTCGCACTGTGCTGTGTGAGCGCCTTCACGGGCGCCTGCGGGATGCAGGGACTTCATCGGAGGGGGCACGACATAACTTCAACAGCCAACAGTGACATAGCCTTACTTTATAAGTTATAAGGCCTTGCCGTTGCGGATCACGCCGACGGCGATGCCTTCGATGGCCAGCTCCTGACGCGTGAGGTCGACGACGATGGGCTCGAAGTCGGGGTTTTCCGGCAGGAGCTGCACGGTGTGGCCACGCTGCTGGAAGCGCTTCACCGTGACCTCGTCGCCGATCCGCGCCACCACCACCTGCCCGGCCTTGGCCTCGGCGCTGCGATGCACCGCGAGCAGGTCGCCGTCGAGGATGCCCGCATCCTTCATGCTCATGCCGCGCACCGTGAGCAGATAGTCCGCGCGCGGCGAAAACATCGCGGGGTCGAACTGGTAGTGCCGCTCGATGTTCTCCTGCGCCAGGATCGGACTGCCTGCCGCCACCCGGCCTACGAGCGGCACACCGCCACCGCCCTTCAGCCGGATACCGCGCGACGCCCCCGGCACCAGATCCAGCACGCCCTTTTTCGCCAGCACCTTGAGATGCTGCTCGGCCGCGTTCGGCGAACTGAAGCCGAAGTGCTGCGCGATCTCCGCCCGTGTGGGCGGCAGGCCGGTGGTCTCGATCCACTCCCGGATCAGGCTGAAGATTTCTTCCTGGCGACGCGTCAGGTCTCGCATGGGGCTTCCTCCAAGTACTGTATGCATGTACAGTATAAATACTGAATTCGAAAAACGCCAATGCGCGACGTGCATGCCCAGCCAAACGGCCATGCCCATCGCAACGGCAACCAGGAGTAAACCATGATGAAACTCGGAAAAATCAGCCCCTTGGCCTTCAGCCGCATGAAGCAGCGCGGGATTTCCATTGCCGCCCTGCACCAGTTGATTACCCATGGCCAGGTCGAAAAGCAGTTCGACGGCGCGCGGGTGGTGTATCTCGACAGCCCAGCCCCGAGCCCGACTTGGGGTAGCAGCCCGCAGCCCCGGCTCTATGCGGTGATGGATGCGGCAGGCGACGTGCTCACGGTGGAAAAGCGGGTGCGGCTGAGAGGGTAAGCGCCGCAAGCGTCACCGCCCGCCCCTTCGTGATGCGGCGCGGGTCCATCCGGGTTTGCATCATGGGCGGGTACTATTGGCGCTTTGTTTTGCATCCGTGCGCCGCACGCGCAGTCACCGTTTCGATGAACATCCCGGCAAGCAAGCCCCCCAGCAGGTTTCCGCCCGCCCCCGACGCCGAACCTGAGCCCGACGCCCACGTTTCGAAGGAATCGGCCAGCCCCCACCTGCGGGCGTGCATCGCGCGTTATCAGGCCCGAATTCCCGGGCTGGCCGACGTGGCCGCGCAGCTGCAGCGTGCGGCCAGCCTCGATGCCCTCATCGCGCTTTACGAAGCCTGCTACCCCCTGCTGGAACAGGCGATGTGGTCCGGCGCGGCGGACTTCCATCCGCTGCTGGCGAGCTACCAGTCGCTGTTCCGCGAGCAGGAAGCGCTGATCCGCCAGCGCTGCAAAAATACGCAAGTCAGCGACGAACGCCATCACTTCATCCTCGCCATCCCCGTAGCGGACCGGCCGCCCCATCTGCGCGCCTGCCTGGAAAGCCTCTACCAGGTGTGCACGCTGTTCGACTACGGCGGCCACGCCTCCGGCGTGTGGGAGAAGATCCGGGTCATCGTCAGCGAGGACAGCCGCGACGAAGCCAATGTCCGCCGCCACCAGGAACTCGTGGACGAATACCGCAAGAAAGGCCTGCAGGTCGTCTACTTCGGGCTGGCCGAGCAATACGAGTTGCTGCACGCGCTGCCCCCGCAGCAGCGCGAACGCCTGGGCCATCTGCTCACCACCCAGCCGCGCGACGCCTTCTATCTCAAAGGCCAGGCCGCCAACCGCAACCTCAGCTACCTGAAATTCCTGCAGCTGACCGAAGACCGCGAGCGCACCCTGTACTACCCGATCGACAGCGACCAGAGCCTGTGCGTGAACCGGCAGACCGCGGCCGGCGAAGAGGCGGTTTACGCGCTGAACTACTTCCACGCCATCGACCGGATTTTCCGCAGCACCGACACCCTCATGCTCACCGGCAAGATGGTGGGCGACCCGCCCGTGTCGCCGGCGGTGATGGCGGCGAATTTTCTCGACGACGTGACCGCCTTCTTCACCCAACTCGCCGGCCTGCGCAGCGAAGCGGCCTGCCAGTTCCACGGCGCGGGGCCGGTTGCGGGCGACGCTGCGTATCACGACATGGCCAGGCTGTTCGGCTTCGACCACCAGCCGACGACCTATCCCTACCCCTGCCGGCTGCCAGGCGCGCACGACCACGGCGCGTGCCTGGCCGACTTTTCCCAGCGGCTCAACGCCTTCTTCTTCGGCGAGCACCTCACGCGCAAAACCTGGTTTGCCTACGGCAGCGGGTTTACCCAGCTCACCCCGGCGCGGACGATCTACCCCGGCAACTACATCGTCAACTACGCCGGGCTCAAGTACCTCATCCCCTTCGGTCACCTGCGACTGCGCATGTCCGGCCCCACCGCCGGGCGGCTCATCGCCGCCGAGATCGGGCATCGCTTCGCCTCGTTCAACATGCCCAACCTGCACCGGCGTACCACCGAAGCGGGCCTCGCCGACGACTTCCGCCCTGGCGTGGAAGTGGGCGAAGCAAGCGTCGATTTATCCAACGAATTCGAGCGCCAGTTCTTCGGCGACCTGATGCTGTTTTCCACCGAGGAACTGGTGAAGCACGCCGACGTGAACCAGCCCTTCGCGCGCGACGTGGTCAAGGCAGTGATCGCGCAGAAGGAAGCCGAACTGCTGGCGCTGTACCAGCAAAAGCACGACGCTATCGTCGAGAAAAACCGGCAACTCCACGCGCTCGTGTTCGACGCCGGCCATTGGTGGCTGCGCACGCCCGAGCTGACAGACGCCCTGCGCCACGTCGGTGCCTTCATCGACAACATCGACCGTAACTTCGGCGCGCACGCCGCCGCCTGGTGCCAGATCCAGTCCGCCGGGCATCGCGCCGAACGCAAGCGGCAGATCGTCGAAGCCCTGGTGAACTACCGCGCCGAGCGCGATGCGTGGGACAGCCTGTTCTAGGAAACGCGGAACCATTCACGCTTTGTCATTGCGCGGAGCGAAGCGATCCAGGACGCCAGCGGTATCGCCACACGCTGGATCGCCACCGCCCTGCGGGCCTCGCGATGACGGGCGAAAATCAACGCACCAAGGCCGAATCCGCCGCCCTGGAAATGATCTCCTCGCGGCACGCTCGATACGCCGCCTCCGCCGCCCTCAGTGCATCCTCCGGAATCACCACGTGCGCATAATCGCTCCGCACCCGGTCGATCCGTCCGCTTCGAACCCGCTCCGACGTATCCCCCCGGCGCGCCTTCCCCGTGTGGCTGAACACCTCGTAGCACTCGCTCAACGGCGAATCCAGTTCCAGCCATGCCGTCAGCCTGGGCAGCAGCCTCTCCGGCGCGCGAACAAACAGCTCCGCATCGAAGTAGGTGTAGGGCCAATCGGTCATCCGGCAAAAATCGGCCAGCGCCCGCACCCGCTCGACGTAGTAGTTCGCCGCTTCCACCGGCGAGGCATACAGATCCGGATCCGGCTTCTGCCGAAACAGATGCACGATGCTCCGGATCGTGTGCGCCGGCTCCGCCAGCGCAACCAGAATCTTGATGTCCGCCCGCCCCAGCCGCTCGGGCTTCAGCGCATAGTCGTTGTGCAGCAGCTTGTCGAAAAGGTAGCGGCTCCCCGGCTTCAGCACCTCGTCGTGCCGGAACGCCTCCAGCTGCCGGTCCAGCGCAGCGGCCTCCTCGTAGCCGAGATGCATTTCGTAGTAGCCGTTGATCTGCGGATGCGAGCCGAGAATATGCCCCGCCAGGCTGGTGTAGGCGCGCATGTGGCTCAGCAGGAAGATTCTGGCGAAGGCGTCAGAAGAAGCGCTCATTGCTTCAATCCGTTGTGGTTCCATAGTTTCGGTCGTTATGAACAGTACCGAAACTATGGCACAGCGCGTATCCAGTCATGGTCGCTTTCAGCCGTTCGCGCGGTGCCGGCCCACCCACTGTATCGCGGCAGCGATCAGCACGATCGCAAGGAACAACGCGTAGGGCGCGAACTGGTTGACGGCTAACGCCCAGACATTGAGCTCGTTCAGCAGCAGCGCCCAGATGCCAATCGCGATATAGGTCGACACCAGCACCACGGCCAGATTCACCCACGGGCGCAAGCCGATCAGAAATCCGATGATCGCCCCCACCACCGGGCCGGTCATCCAGAACGGGGCAAACACGAAAACGAACAGGCCGGCGATGCCGAACTTGCGCACCACGCCCCCGCCGGACTCCGCCGCGCGGTGAATGCGCATGATGAACGGCTCCAGGGTGCGCAGCTTGATCAGGTGCCGCGTGCTCTGCACGAACAGCGGGTAGATCACCAGCACCTGGATGGTCTCGATCAGGATGTTGAGGGGCACCACCTGGGCATGGCCGAAACCGCTCGCATAGCCGAAGGACATCCCCGCTTCGCGGCCGATGATCAGGTTCAGCCCCGTCATGATCGCGTAGGGAAGAATGCGGTCCGGATACAGGTGCCACCCGATCCCGAACGCCAGCAGCATCAGGCCGGTGAGCGTCAGGCCGACGCCCAGCATCCGGCCTTCGGTGCTGGCGAAAAGCGTTTCATGCATGCGGGTGCTTTGGTTCATCTGGATGTGACCGGGAGCTTTGCTCTAGGTAAATTTGCTCTGATTCCGTTTTTCAGTAGCGCTTCGCTATAGCCTTCAGGTCTTGGCGTCTTGAGACGAATGTAACGAGCAAGCTGATCATTTATAAGGCCTAAAAGTTAACCAAGCGACATACCGCCCCCACCATCAATATGCTTGAACGCCATACTTGAGCAATAGCCGCGGAAGGTAATCATCCAGGTTTTGCACTTCCTTATCGCAAAGCTCGATCAGATTGAACCCGTACTTTTTATAAATTTCGATCTTCTTCTGCTTCCGGGCAAGATACTTCACATCGTTTTCGTATCCCCAGTACTCCACATACACCTTGCCGGTGGGAATATAAAAATCAGAGTACACATCCTCCTCAATCGGCAGCTTCCTTTCATAGGCATGCACGATCTCTGCCATATAGAGCCAGTTATCAATGAGCATTCGGCCTTCGATCTAACGAAGTGGCCGTCTGCCGACCGATGCTTAGCCTCGAACTTTTCCCGGAAGCTTAATTCCTCGATAGATTTCTCGGTTTCCTCGACCTTCTTCTCCGTAACCTTGCCTGTTACGTGCTGCATAGACTCTCGCAGCACTTTTGAGTTGACGATGGTCTCGGGCCAACGCACAAAGGGTATGCCTGATTTTTTGTCCTCGTCCTGCACGCCGCCTTGTTTGGCACCCTGATCGGTTAGCTCCCACCCCTTCAAGCTTTTCTTGATCCAGCCAAGTTCAGAAAGGATGTAATTTGCCTTGGTTGCGCTCAACTCGAAGTGTTTGCCAATAACCGTAGCGGTTATTAGCGCCTCGCTGATGGTCAAATTCAGGTCGACGTTATTTGGCCACGCTATATAAGGCCCGTACTGCTTGCTGTCTTTAACGATGCCGCCTTTATTTTTGCCAGCTTCGGTCAACTCCCAGCCGTTGTCTTTTTGTTGGATTAGTCCAAGCGTTACCAATTGAGCGAAAAGCTCCTTTGGTTGCAAGCAAAGCTGCTTTGCAAGCTGAGTAGTCGATAGGTGCGCCATTTCTTGCATCGTTTTTCTTCCCTTTAGTTTTGCTCAAAGCCCAACTCTGGCCCCCAGATACCCATCGCACCTACTTCTTACGCTTGGGTATCTTGTACTCAATCTTGCTGTCGTTGAATTTGATAACACCTTCATTTTCCAAGCCGGCAACCAGACCCTGCACCGCCTTGGTGGAAACATTGCCGCCGACCAAAGACGTGATGTGGCTTTCCAAAGTTTTACGCTTTGCAGGCCGGTTCTTCGGATGCAGGCGCAGATGCTCGATGACTTTTTCTTTGTCTGCTGGCCCGAGACTCTGTCGGACGGGCGCCAGGGGCTTCTTTGCCTCTGTGTTTCCCGGTTTTGCCTGAACTGATGCAGTTTTCTTTTGGATTGTGGCTGGCTTGACGGGCGGTGCTTTCGTAACAGGTGCTGCCTTCTTGGTTGCTGGCGGTTTGCCAGATGGCTGCAATACCGCCACGGATGTAGGGTTGGTGAGGGTGTGCGACGCGAGGCCGACGCTGTCAACCGCCATCGGTTGCAGGGCAATACCAGTATCTGAAATCGGCTCGTCCAATCCCAAGGCCTGTCGAATGTTCGCAGCCTTCATTGCCCCATAGCCAAGCGACTGCACGTGGCTCATCAATGCATCAAAGCCACCATCTTTTGAAATCACCACAAATCGTGTGTTCTTGCATGCGGGGGAACCATCCGCCTCCAGCTCTTCGATCAAGCGGCCCATGTAAAACGCGATATGGAAGTCGAGTGCATTCTTGCCCTGTTTATCGCTTTTTATATATTGCACCCTGCTGCCATGTGGCTGAAGGGACTCGGCAATGTCAAAGTCCAGCTTGTTCTGGTGCGGACCGCGAAAGATTCTGAGCTGGTAATGATCTCCGCTTAACAGGCCCATGTCCGGCGGCTGAACATTCTCGAAATCGACAAAGATGTATGTCAGTTCCATTTAAATGGGAGGGGCTTCAAGCACCCTGCACTTCTATTGAGGTGCCATCCATATCGGCCAAAATCTCCCGAAACTGTTCCAATGCCGCCTCCAAATCCTCCACAATCTCCGCCGCGATCACTTCCGGCGCGGGTAGATTGTCGGAATCGGATAGCGATTCATCCCTGAGCCAGAAGATATCCAGGCTGGCCTTGTCGCGGTTGATCAGTTCTTCGTAGCCATACTCACGCCAGCGTCCACCAGGATTCTTATCGGACCACGTCGCCTTGCGGTCATGCCGATTCGCCGGGTTATAGCACTGCACGAACTCGTCCAGGTCTTCCCGCTTCAAGGTGTTGGTCTTGAGCGTGAAGTGCATGTTGGTGCGCAGGTCGTAGATCCACAGCTTCCTGGTCCACGGGGTTTCGGCGGCGGGCTTTTTGTCGAAGAACAGCACGTTCGCTTTCACGCCCTGGGCGTAGAACAGGCCGGTGGGCAGGCGCAGCAGGGTGTGGACGTCGCAGTCGTGCAGCAGTTTGCGGCGGATGGTTTCGCCTGCCCCGCCTTCAAACAGCACGTTGTCCGGCAGCACCAGCGCGGCACGGCCGTTCTGCTTGAGCAGCGTTTTCACGTGCTGAACGAAGTTGAGCTGCTTGTTCGAGGTGGTGGCCCAGAAGTCGTCGCGCTCGACGGTGTCGCGCTCCTTGCTGACCTTGCCCTCCTCGCCCACGATGGTGGTGCTGCTCTTCTTGCCGAAGGGCGGGTTGGTCAGCACCACATCGAAGCGTTCGCCGGGGTCGGCGGACAATGAATCGCGCACCTCAATTGGCTCATACTCCTGCGTGCCGATGCCGTGCAGCAGCATGTTCATCGCGCACAGCCGGGCGGTGGCCTGCACCAGCTCCCAGCCCTTGAAATTTTGCCCGCGCAGTTTCTTCTTCTCCGCCGACGTCATGTTGGGGTAGTGCTTCACCACATAGTCGTGCGCCGCCAGCAGAAAGCCGCCGGTGCCGCAGGCCGGGTCGGAGATGGTTTCCTTGGGCGTGGGTGCCATGGCATCGACAATCGCCTGGATCAGCGGGCGCGGCGTGAAGTACTGGCCCGCGCCGGACTTGGTGTCCTGCGCGTTCTTCTCCAGCAGGCCCTCGTAGGCGTCGCCCTTCACGTCGGCGCTCATCGACACCCAGGTTTCCTTGTCGATCAGGTCCACGATCAACCGCCGCAGCTTGGCCGGGTCCTGAAACTTGTTCTGCGACTTGGTGAAGATCAAGCCGAGCAAGCCCTTCTGCTTGCCCAGTTCCTCCAGGGTGTGACGATAGTGGTCGAACAGTTCGTCGCCGTCCTTCTTCACCAGGCTGGGCCAGTCATAGCCGGCGAGCACCGGACTGGGTTGGTTGCCCCCGTTCGGGGATAAATAGGGCGGCCGGCTGCGCTCGTCGGCCATCTTCAGAAACAGCAGATAAGTGAGCTGCTCGACGTAGTCGCCGTAGCTCATGCCGTCGTCGCGCAGGACGTTGCAGTAGTTCCAGAGTTTCTGGACGATGGTGGCGGTGTTCATGCTTGATCCAATTCCTTGATTTGTTCGAGCCGCAGCGCCAGCAGCTTGACCCGCTCGGCAAACGATTCGTCCGGAAACACCATGCCGGGCAAGGCATTCATGAAGCCGGGCCTCGCCAAAAGCGCCCTGCATTGCGCCGCCAGATATTGCCGCAGCTCGGGTGCGGCCGAGGCGACTTCGGAGACCAGTTCCGGCCGCCCATCCACGACATTGACAATATCCTCCAGGTCGTGGCTACCCAGCACATCGCCTTGGCCCCGATCGAGAAACGCCTCGAATTTTGTGGCCATGAAGGCGGGCGCGCTGATCAGGCGAATGGCCAACGCCGCCGACAGCGCAACCTCCTGGGCCGTTTGCACCGCCAATGGATACCATCGGTTGGCAAAACCAAGAACGCTGGAGTCCATCGGCATCAGGTCCACTTCAAGATTGTTGTAACGCCAGCGGCAAATGGGCGCGTCCTCACTCATATCCCGCTTGAAACCGAGCTGGGCAAATTGCTTTTCCAGTGCGTGATACCCGACCAGCGCTTCCACCCTTGCCACCAGATCCACATCGTAAGTTACCCGGGCCGGCGCTGCGGCTGGGTCGGTCAGCAGCAAATCCACCGCACACCCGCCCACAAATACCAACTGCTCCCGCAGTGGCCCGAGCGCATGCGCAACCAATTCAAGCTTGGCCACATTCGGATGTTGCCGCTTCATTGAAAGAATGGTTCCAGCAACTTCTGCGCGGCCTCACGCTCGCGGGCCTGGCCGCTGCGTATCGCGTCGAATAGCGTGAGCACCGCATACAGGCGCTCATTCTTCAGCGCGGCATCGGGCACCGAAGGATATAGCGGCGCCAGGCTCAGCCCGCGCACCGTTCCCTTTGGATGCGGCCACACCGGCACCGGGTCGCCGGACGGCGCAATGACGCTATTCAACGGCGCAGCGCCATAAGCCGTGGGAACCCCGCGCGTAAGCGTGCCCCACACCGGCGCAAACGCATACTTGGCGCCGTGCAACACAAATTCCCGCAACTGCGGCTTCAGCACCACCGGCCGGCGCTCCTCGAACATCGCAAGCCGCGCCACGGCCGCCCGCTTGAGCGCGCCATGCACAGCCGAGATTGCCAGCCCGGTCTGCTCCGCCAGTTCCGTATAGCCTGCGCTGCCGTCGACACGGCTCAGCAATGCCAGCAGCACATAAAGGTCCTGTGGCTTCAGCACGACCTGCCGATTGCTTACTTTAGGCATATTCTTTATTCATGAAATGAGAAAACATATGTAAATAATAGGATAAACAAATAAATTAAGTCAATATTCTTATTTCATGAATAAAGAAAATTGGGGTAGCCTCATAGGCGTGTTGATCTTGCGGCTGCAGGTTTCTCGAATAGCGAACGGACAATAATTGCCCATGGACTGCGTTCGTAATAATTCACCGATACGCTGAAATAGTACGCACGCCATATACCTGCCGCGCCCAACCTAAGCTAAAGCCCAGCCACTGCCTCCCGCATCGCCCTGTCCGGCCACAGCGCCTTGCCGTAAACCGTTGTCGGCCGCTCGTTGAGCCGGCACGACACCACCAGCGGGTCCAGATCCAGCACGTTGCTTACCTCATACACCCACGCCTCCAGATCCTGCTTCGCTACCCGCAGCGAACCCTGCACCGAACGGTCGGTGGCCGTGTCGAAGCGCACTGGCCCGAGTGCCAGCTCCACCTTCCGGATCTGCGCATCCGGGCAACCGGACATGGCGAGCGTCGCCGTGTAGAGCAGGCGAAACCACTTGCTGCCTAGCTCCGCGAACTGCACCTTGCGCAGCCCGGGCATAAAGAGCACATAGCGCGTCGCATCGTGGCAGAACATCACGCACTGCCGCCGGTCGAGGGTGAACAGATGCCCATGCCAGCTGCCTAAAGGACTGGTTTCCGCAAGCGGCGCCGCTGCGACACCAGGCAGTTTCGCCGCGAGTTTCTTGGAACAGTGAAGGATCACGCCGCAGCCTGGATCAGCGGGCGCGGCATGAAGTACTGGCCCGCGCCGGACTTGGTGTCCATGGTTTTAATCAAAGTGGTGTTCTTCTCCAGCAGGCCCTCGTAGGCGTCGCCCTTAACGTCGGCGCTCATCGACACCCAGGTTTCCTTGTAGCTTCGGCCGGCGCTACGCGCCTTAACGTTCGCGCTGCTCACGTTAGCCTGCGCTGAAACTCCGTTTTCGAGCAGGTCCACGATCAGCCGCCGCAGCTTGGCCGGGTCCTGAAACTTGTTCTGCGACTTGTTGAAGATCAGGCCGAGCAGGCCCTTCTGCTTGCCCAGTTCCTCCAGCGTGTGGCGATAGTGGTCGAACAGCTCGTCGCCGTCCTTCTTCACCAGGCTGGGCCAGTCATAGCCAGCAAGCACCGGGCTGGCTTGATTATACGGCGGCCGGCTGCGCTCGTCGGCCATTTTCAGAAACAGCAGATAGGTGAGCTGCTCAGAGCCTGCCCTGAGCAAAGTCGAAGGGTAGTCGCCGTAGCTCATGCCGTCGTCGCGCAGGACGTTGCAGTAGTTCCAGAGTTTCTGGACGATGCTTGATGTGTTCATGTTGTTCTAAATTTTTCCCAATACACGTTCCAGATTGTCGAGTGCTTCGCGATGTTTCGCCGGCGCCATCTGGGCAAGGTTCTGCAGCTTCCAGCGCACCGCCGGCAAATCTTTCGCATGCGCAACGCCAAGCAAATCCCAACTCGGTTCGCCACGCTTGAAGGACATCAGGAAGGCTTTCTCACGTTCGCCTAACCGCTGATGTAGGGCTGCGATCAAATCGGACCGTGCCTGATCCAATTCATCAACCGTCACGGCCTCCACCGTCATTCCCACAAATTGCCTTTTGAACAAATCGTCCAGCGGCTTGCGCGTCGGGTTCAATACGCGTGCGATGGAACCGTCATGACTGATCAAATACACCAGGAAAGCGCGGAACAGCTCGTCGCTGATCCCTTCCCCAGCCAGGAGCAGCTTCACGTCAAACAGGTCGCGCGGGTGCTGGCGATCCAGTGCTGCCACAATCTTGCCCGCATACAGATCAGAAAACGAGACAACGGGCACCTCGGCAAAACCAAATTCTGATTCAGCACGATCCACGATTCGTCTCATCGACTCCGGATACACCGAGCCGCGCAACACGGGAGACACCTCAATCTTGATTTCCGCCGTGCGATCCGACACCAGCAACCCGTAAGCACTGCCATCCTGGCGCTTGCCCACACTCACGCGATAGCCATACGGCCGGCCAGCGAGTGTTTCGCTTATCCGGCCAAGCGCGGCGTCGATCTCTTCCAGCGCCGACGCGCGGTCGCCAATCGGCACAAAGGCAAGATCGATATCCACCGACAAGCGCGGCATGTCGCGCACAAACAGATTGATCGCCGTCCCGCCCTTGAGGGCGAAACAACGCTCCCTGGCGACGATCGGCAGTACGGCCACCAAAAGCCGGACCTGCGCGAAATAAGGACTATTGAGTGTGATCATCAAGGTCTGCCGGCAGCGTGATCAGATATTTCGGATGCAGTTTTCCGCCCGGTGCCAGCATGCGCTTGCCCTTGCCCAGATCCACCTTGGACAAATCAAGATGTGCCAGCCACTGATGCTGATGGCGCTCGGCCAGCGCCAGAAAAAGCCGCTTCACCTTCACGCTCGCACAGGCCTTGAGAAGCGACATCACCCGAGCCGGGCGAACGTTCACCAGGCCTTGCATCAGCACATCGGCCTCATAAACCGATTCCCGCGTCGGAACATCCTGCAGCAACTCGAACATGGCGCGCTCGTCCGTGGAATACAGCAAGCGCCAATCCCATGCCCCCCAGGTCATCTCCTGCAATCCGTAATCGGCCAGTTGTTTCGATTGAAGCGGCGCGTCGTGAAAATCGACCAGCGCCCCCGACTCGTTCCGCCGTGCTCGCAAACCGCCAAACATGGCATCGTTTCGCACTGCAAACCGTTCCTGCAAACCCAGCTTGTTCACCCAGGCCGGCAACACTTCCGGGCCATACAGATAGATTGTTTCCGGCCCACTCATCTGGACGTAGTGCCCCAACCCACGCTGGACCAGCGCCGTTCGCCCGCCGACATGCAGATAGCTCCTCGCCAGCAGTTGCAGACTGGCCACCACGTGCTGCCACTTGAGCGCAGGCCCCGGCCGGCGATACACCCCGCGTGCAGGTGACACAAGCCAACCACTGTCGACATAGCGCGATATCAGCGCGCGCGAATAGCCCTGCTCTTCCAGCCACCCGGTTGGCGCCAGCAAACCTTCCTCCAGCACATCCTGGAGAAGGTTTATCTTTGTTGATTTTTGCTCACCCATAGTTTGCAAAATAGCACCACTCATAAACCAAAGGCAAGTTTAAATTTCATCAATTATGCAAACTTTGGGTGAGCAAATTCAACCGACATCAAACTGAAGACGAGACAACCTGGCTTTCTGGCCATCCTCATCCCAAATCGCCGCCATGATGGCGATCATCATCATGACGGTGGCGGTAGTGATGACCATGACCATGATCACGCCGGGCATGGTGCCGACCATGATGATGACGGGCGCGGCGTGAAGTACTGGCCCGCGCCGGACTGGGTGTCTATGGTTTTAATCAAAGCGGCGTTCTTCTCCAGCAGGCCCTCGTAGGCGTCGCCCTTCACGTCGGCGCTCATCGACACCCAGGTTTCCTTGTCGATCAGGTCCACGATCAGCCGCCGCAGCTTGGCCGGATACTGAAACTTGTTCTGCGACTTGGTGAAGATCAGCCCGAGCAAGCCTTTCTGCTTGCCCAGTTCCTCCAGCGTGTGGCGGTAGTGGTCGAATAGCTCGTCGCCGTTTTTCTTCACCAGGCTGGGCCAGTCATAGCCGGCGAGCACCGGGCTCTTCTGGTTGTAAGGCGGCCGGCTGCGCTCGTCGGCCATCTTCAGAAACAGCAGATAGGTGAGCTGCTCAGAGCCTGCCCTGAGCGAAGCCGAAGGGTAGTCGCCGTAGCTCATGCCGTCGTCGCGCAGGACGTTGCAGTAGTTCCAGAGTTTTTGGATCAGTGCAGGAGTGTTCATCTACTTTATCTATCTTGCCTTTGTCAGGGTCTTAAGCACTTGAGACAACAGGTCAAACAGCTGATGCCGCGTTACCGGTTCATCTTTTTCGAGGGCATCCGGTTGGCCAAAGAACTTCTCCGTAAGCTTTTCCTTGAGTTCATGCTGCTTTGGCTCTGGCAACTTGACAAGGTAGGCATCAATCGACGCCAACTCCACTTGCAGCTTTCGGTTTTGCTGTTCTCGGCGCCGATGTTTTGAAGACTCCTGTGCTGCGTATATTGCCGGAATCGCGATGACGAATATGGTGCCAAGTCGGAACATGAAGACCTTCCAGTCAACATCGGGATGTTCAAAGCTCTGATAAAAGCTAACGCCTCCGACAACGATCATTGCAGCCATGAGGCCAAGTGCAATCCATCTCAGGAGGTTCGCGGCTTTCGCGTCCTCATCAGCTGTCCTTGCAAAATGACCCGATAATGAGGCGGAGCCGATTGCACCAAAAATTGCGTTTACCTCTCCTTGGCGCTCCTTGAAAAATTCCAAGAATTCATCACTCGTCTTCTTGTTCTCTGACAAGAACTCCGCCCATTCATTGCTGCGCTTTTCGGCATCCTCGCTTGCTTCCAATGCAAGTGCCTTCTTTTGCTCCCCGAAATCGGTTGCGAACCGCTGTGACGCCGTAACGAACTCACTTGCTCGGCCTGACTCTGCTTGCGAAAACTGCCTTTGAAACTCGGCGATTGATTGGTCGAGGCGTGCTTTCTGCTGTTCGATAATGTTCCGCAGTGTGTCAACGTCCGCGCCGGCGACTGCCATCCCTGCCGACAAAGATGATAGCTGCGTTTCCGACTCACTCACCTTTCTTCTGAGGGTTTCCAGTTCATCGACGAGTCGTTGCTGGAATGCTGTTGTTGCATCGGTCAGAGCTTTGAACGACTCCGCCTGCATGGGAACATCGACCGGCTTCAGAACGTTAATAAGCTCGTCCACCGTGTTATTTGCATTTTGGAGTTGAGTTACGTTTGCTGTCTGAGAAAAGTCACGTGTATACGTCAGTAGGTTGGCTAACCAAGGGCCCATATTTGCCCACGTGTTTGGGTGAAATAGATCTGGATCGAGCGATGCCATACGCGCATCCAATATCCTGAGCGCCTTCTGCAATCGTGCAAAATTCTCCAAATCCGCCGTGCCAAGCGACGCCGTATTCACCGTATCCAAATGCCCAAGCGACTCCCGTAAACGCTGTGTCGCTTGCAACGGCTCAAAACTCTGCTTCCAAACGGACATAAATTCTCCTTTGTTCTTCAGGCCAGCATCGCTGGATGTAATCAGAACGCTTTGGCCAAAATGGACCGCCGTAAACTTTCGGCACGGTTCAGATTGGCGACAACCTGGGATTCCATTTCACGAACAAGCGAAACGACACGGTCAACTTCCACGACGATTCGGCGTTGTTCAGCATAGGGAGGGATCGGGACAGTCAAATCACGCAATATTTCTTGGCTGATGTTAGGTTGGGCACCACCTTGCCCGAGACAGATCAGTTCGCGGCGCATAGATTCCAAGAGAATCCAGAGGTAACCCGCGTCAATATCGACCAGCGGAAAAATGCCGCAAACAGCTTGATTGGTTGCCGCATCAATTCCGAGCATGCCCAACTTGCCGACCGTTGCGCCGTACAGGGCGATGCAGAGCGTACCCTTTGGAAATATCTTTGCACTTGAACTATCCAACCCCTGCGTTGAAATCGTTTCCTGGGTGGTGGTTACTATGCTGTCGCCAAGCTCTCCAGACTTCACCCACGGTATGCCGCCGCCAAAGTTCGATGCCATATCACGCCGAGGTGTCCCACCGCTTGCTGTCTTCGCGACGGCATTCAGTGTGGCGACCGCCCACCCCTCCGGCAATTCGAGTAAGTCGGTGGTGTCGGGGACGGTGGATTCTTTGTATTTGCCCTTGCCTTTCCACTGGCTGCGACGGGTTTCTAGGACACGTTGCAGGAGTTGCTCGCCGGTTTCGTAGCTGCGGCCTTCGCGGCGGGCGTGTTCGGCTTCGATTTCGACGAGGCGGCCTTCGACGGCGGCTTTGAGGACGGCGGCTTTGTAGCGCTTGAGGTTGGCCTTGACGCGCTTGAGGTTGGCGACGGCTTCGTCGAGGCGGGAGAATTGTTTTTCAATTTCCGCGACGATGCGTTTTTGTTGGTCGGGTGGCAGCAGCGGTATTTTCAGATCGCGCACAATTCCTTGGCTGATATTTGGTTGCGCCCCACCCACAGCTTGCGCAATGAGTTCGCTTCGCTTGAAGCGTAAAAACCAAAACAAGAATTTTGTGTCGATATCAGACGGCGGAAAAATTGCGCAGACAGCCTGGTTGGTCGCTGCTGGCCTTGTGAGAACGCCCAGTTTTCCAACTGTTGCGCCGTAGAGGGCCATGAGCAGAGTGCCTGCTGGAAACAGTTTCGCGCTGGATTGTCGTAGCGCTTCCTCACTGATTGATTCTTCAATTTCAACGACTGGGCCGTCTGGCAGTTCGCCAGACTTCACCCAAGGAATTGGGCCACTGAAGTAGTCCGGGTTTTTACGGCTCGGTGTTCCGCCGCTCGTTGTCTTACAAACTTCACCAAGAGGCACAAGCAAATTGGCCTGCACGGCATAAGGCGCGATTCCTTCTTCGACCCTCACGCTGCCAAACTCTCATTCAATTGCTCAATGAGCGTGTTCAGTTCATCGCCGAAGAGCTGATACACCTTGCCCAAGCCGCCTTCCTGGGCGAAGGGTGCGTATTCGAAGTCGTCCGGCTCGATGCCGAGGTTGGCGGCGATGTGGTCGCGGATCATTTCGAGCCATTTCATTTGTTCGGAGGTAAAGCGTGATGTTGGTCGTTGCCCTTCGACAGGCTCAGGACGAACGGCTGGTTGTTGTGATGCCAGCCATGCCTTGAAGTTGGCGTTGACCCGCTCGGGGAACGGCACAAGTTCGTTGTCCTGATGGATGGCGAATCGCACCAGCGAGACCAGGTCGGTGAGGATGCGGCGGCCGCTAGCGCCTTTGACCTTGCTGGCTTCCAGCGCGGCGTAGGCTTGCCAGAGCTGGGATTCGTTCCACAGATAGGGCGGTTTTTCGATGGCGTCGGCGAGTTCTTTCACTGCCTCGAAGGTGAGGCGCTGTTTGTAGGGCTTGCTGTAGAGGATTTGCAGGGCGGTAATTTCGTCTTTGTTGTCGGCGATGAATTTTTCGAACGACTGCACGAGGCCCTTTGCGCGGTCGTGGGCGGCTTGGCTGAAGGCGGCTTCGATGACTTGGTCTTGGCTGACGTGGTCGATGGTCAGTTCGTTTTTGGCTTTGATGTCGAGGATGAGTTGGCGCAGGGCGGGGTCGCACAACGGCTTGGACGCATTGATGCGGGCTTGGTTGGCTTGGCCTTCGACGGGGCTAACGGTATCAATGGGCAGCCCTTCGACAGGCTCAGGGCGAACGGTGGTTAGGTCACGAATGGCTCCTAGGTCAGGGTCGAGGGACTGAACTAGTTGGTGGGCTAGGTCTTTTAGGCCGAGGCCGCCGCTTATTGATCGAATCCTGGCGTCGTCTTCGGCGCTGATGCGGTGTTCCATTCGGGCCAGGCGGCCGGCAATGCTGGTGATGACGTCGTCTTCGGTGTTGCCGAAGGCGACGGCTTGCAGCAGGCGCTCGAAGCTGACGCTGGGCTTTTTCTCCATGGGGCGGGCGTCGGTTTTGTCCTGCTCGCACACGCCGACGGCGTCGATAATGACGAAGTGGTCCTTGGCCGTGGCGTCGGGGGTGACGGCCTTGAGGTCGTCGGGATTGATGACGCGCACACCGCGGCCTTTCATCTGCTCGAAGAAGCCGCGCGATTTGACGGCGCGCATGAAGAAGACGATTTCCACCGGTTTGATGTCGGTACCGGTGGCGATCATGTCGACGGTGACGGCGACGCGGGGGTGGTAGCTGTTGCGGAAGGCCTTGATGAGTTCCTTGGGCGTGGCGCCGGTGGTGCGGTAGGTGATTTTCTGGGCGAATTCGTTGCCCTTGCCGAATTCCTCGCGCAGGATTTCGACGATGTTTTCGGCGTGGTTGTCGTCCTTGGCGAAGATGAGGGTCTTGGGCACTTCGGTGCGGCCGGGAAAGATTTCGCTGAACAGTTTGTCGCGGAAGGTGCGCACGATGGTGCGGATCTGGTCGGGGGTGACGACATCGCGGTCGAGCTGGTTGGGGTCGTAGGCGAAGTCGTCGTCGAGCTCTTCCCAACGGGTTTTGCGGGTGTCGCGTTCCTGCTTTTCCACGTAGTAGCCGGCTTCGACCTTGGAGCCGCCTTCGGTGATGGCGGTCTTGATGCGGTAGACGTCGTAGTTGACGTTGACGCCGTCGGCCACGGCCATCTCGTGGTTGTATTCCATCACCAGGTTCTGGTGGAAGAAGCCGAAGGTCTGCTTGCCCGGCGTGGCGGTGAGGCCGACGAGGTAGGCGTCGAAGTATTCCAACACCTGCGCCCACAGGTTGTAGATGGAGCGGTGGGCTTCGTCGGTGACGATGATGTCGAACATCTCAATCGGGATGGCGGGGTTGTATTCGATGGGCTCGGGTTCCTTGAACAGCTTGCCGAGCTGGTCAACGGATTCTTCTTCCAGGTCGGCCGGCAGGTCGCGGCCCTTGAGCATGGAGAACATGCGCTGAATGGTGCAGATGCAGACGCGGGCGGTGGTGTCGATCTGGTTGCCCTGCAGGCGCTGGACGATGTATTCCTCGCTGAACTTGAAGTTGTTGTAGGGCGAGACGTATTGCTGGAATTCCTTGAGGGTCTGGTCGGCGAGGTTGCCACGATCGACCAGGAACAGGATGCGCCGCGCGCCGGCGAACTTGATCAGGCGGTAAATGAACGAGATCGAGGTGAAGGTTTTGCCCGAGCCGGTGGCCATCTGGATCAGGGCGCGCGGGCGGTTTTCCTTCAGGGATTGTTCCAGGTTGTGGATGGCCGTGATCTGGGCGGGCCAGAGGCCTTCTTCCTTGAGCGGCGGCATGTGTTGCAGGCGGGCGAGGAAGGTGGCAGGAATTACGCTATAGGTGCCTGGAACCTCGGCGACATTCAAAGGTTCGCCCTGGTGCGCTGAGCGCACCCTACTTTGATCCGTTCGTCCTTCGACAAGCTCAGGGCGAACGGTATTGGTGTCGGCAAGCCAATCAGCCAGCGTTTCGGGTTTGTGGAAGGCGAACACCGGGCGCGAGCGCGGCACAGGGTCGAGGCCGTTGGTGAAGCGGGTTTCGATGCCGGTGGACTGGTAGGCAAACGGCAGCGGGTTGCTCCAGCGCGGCAGCCCGGCGGGCAGGCCCTTAGTGTATTTGTCAGATTGGGTTTCGACGCCGGTGAGGGTTACGCCCTCCTTCTTGGCCTCGATCACCCCGGCAGCTTTGCCATCTACATATAAGAGATAGTCGGCGAAGCCGTAGCCGGGCAGCGGGAATTCACGGATGGCGACGCCACGCGCGGCATGGATGTTGGCAGCGGACGCATCGCAGACGTGCCAGCCTGCCGCCACCAGCAGCCGATCGATATTCCCCCTCGCTTGTTGTTCCGGCTGTGGTGCCAAAACGCCCCCTGTTTTTGTTATCTGCCGAATCTTCGCACATCCGGCTTGATGGGCGAACCTGTTTGCCTCGTCCCACCCCTCACAGCACCTGATTCACCTCGAACACCGCATCGATGGACCGGCCGTTCCAGTTGTATTCGAGATAGGCAGCATGCAGGCAGTTTTTCAACAATGCCGTGCTGAAGGCAGCCAGGCATTCGCCGGAGGGGTGCCGCACCGAGGGGTAAAGAATGCCGTGCACCCCGTCGAACCTGAGTTTTCGCCCGATGCTTTGGGCATGGCCGTAGTCGTCGGGATCGACGATGCGCGGGTCGGCACGGCTTGCCTCACGCAAGTCGGCCACCTCGCCCTTCGCTTTCACTTTGTAGAGCCGCATTTGCAGTCGCATGGGCGGCTCGCGGGTGGCCGCCATGAAAAGGGCCGCGTGATAGCGGGTTTCGGCGATGGCGGTGTCGGGCTTGCGTGCGCAATAGAACACGCCATAGGTGCCGTCGCTGAAGCGGCTGCCCTGCGGGTTCAGATGGGTGAAGGCGGCCATGATGCAGGTGCTGCCGGGGCCGAACAGCCGCTCTTCGGGGGGGACCAGGCTGATCTCGCCGACTTCGTCGCGGATGCGGTCGTTGGTCATGGCCTCCAGCGCATAGAGGGCGTCAAAATCCTCCGGGCTGGCCACGCGCTCGAACAGGCCGATTGAAGGAAAGCGACTGGGGATGACGCGGTAGGCCGGGTTCCAGCTCAGGCGCGTGATGGGAGTGGTCAAGCCAACCGCGCCTAGGCCCAACCACCGCGGCGGGCGTCCAGATACTGGCGGACGGCCACCAGGTCGGCGACGTTGCCGCCAAGCATGCGCTCGAGCGCGCTCTTGCCGCCGAACAGGGGGGCGGTATTGGGCTTTTTCACCCAGGCATCGGCCGCTGCCGTTGAAGGCAGCAGGACCTGCAGCGCCGTGTAGATGCCCAGGAGGTAAGACAAGCGCTCGAGGGTATCGCGCTTGAGGTCGGCGCTTTCGGGGGCGGATTTCCACTTGAAGAAGGTCGAGCGGCCGGGGGTGCCCAGCAGCACCATCTGCTCGTCGGTGTTGAGCCCCCAGTCGCGCGCGATGTTGAAGAACGCGCGCAGGCCTGCGGCGGAAACCTCGCGGCTGGTCGGCTTGTTCTGGGCCTTGACGGCTTGTGCTGTGTTTTGCATTTCAGACTCCATGCCAGTATTGGAATGTACTGATAACGGTAAATTAGTCTATTTATGGACTTTTTGCAATGGAGCGTGAGCCAGATTGAGCGATACGGCTCAAACCCATTCTGAACGTGCATCAACAATTACATGAGCTTGGGATGATCGACACGTCAATGGAATGTGTCGATGAAAATGCATTTCATCGACATATCGTTGGCCTGCCACTTCATTCATGCCCATATTGGGCATGCTCATACCCTAATAGGGTATCCGGCGGGATTCTCGACTGGAAGACCTGCACACCGGCAGAATGACGAACGAAGGCAGTCGCCTTCAGCCAGGTTTGATGCCGCGGCTGGCGTGGACCTTCATCAGCTTGGCCGCATTCAAGAGACCCTCGTCCAGGGTGTAGAGGGTCTTTGCGCCGTTATTGCTGGCGATGGCCAGGTGTAGCGCATCGCCGGCACGAAGCTTGGTAGCGAAGTGCTGGATGTACGCTTTGGCGAGCTCGTAGTCTGCAACGCCTGGCGCCAAAACCTGGAATGACTCGGTCACCATTTCATCGAACTGGGCGATGGCCAGCAGCGCGTCGGACTCCACAAGGCCGCCCATCCTGACTTCGCGGGCGATGAGGCTGACGAACTCGATGCGGGTCCAGTGGCTAACGTACAGCGCCCCCACCGGGAGCTTGGCGACAAAGACCTCGATTTCCGCGCTGGTGGTTTCTTCGAGGATAAGCGGCGCCAGAAAGCTGGTGTCGAAGTACAGCATCAAAGCCCTTCGTCGCGCATCTCGCGCAGAAGCTCGGCGCTGGATTTGCGCCAGCGGGGCATGCGGCTGCGAAATTCGGCGAGGGATTTAACGGCGTGCTTGGGCTTCTCGACCGGCGTGATGCGGGCAATCGGCAGACCACGACGGGTGATGACCACTTCCTCTCCCGCTTCGACCTGATCAAGAAGATGGCTGAGATGGGCTTTGGCTTCTGCTAGCGTAACGGTGCTCATACGTGCCTCCAGTTGGTCATCCTGTTGGTCACATGATAGCCTAACGCCGTTCCGTGGCAAATCCACCAGTCGGCCGTACACGCAGCGCGCGAGACGGCGCATTGCACCCGGTTTTCCCCGCTGGCCGGTTTGGCCGGTCTGCTTCAGGTATGCGGCAGGCGGGCTATGCTGTCCGTTGGATAGCCTTGGAGAACACCATGCAACTGGACAAACTACGCGTTGCAATAACCGGCGGCTTCGGCAGCCTGGGCAAGACCACTGTACAGGCCGCACTCGACGCCGGCGCCCGCGTCGCAGCGATCGGCCGCGGCGACCCGCCGACTGAGGGCATGCTGCGGGCGACATGCATCGGCGGAGTCGACCTGGCCGACGCGCAACAGGCGAAGAAGGCGCTTGCCGCCGCCGCCGAGGCGCTCGGCGGCCTCGACGCGCTGGTCAACATCGCCGGCACGTTCCGCTACGAGACGTTGGCCGGGGGCAGCCTGGATACGTGGGATCTGCTGTACCGGATCAACCTGCGCACCGCGGTGGCGGCCAGTCAGGCCGCACTGGAACACCTGCCAGCAGGGGGGCGCATCATCAACATCGGCGCCGCCTCCGCCCTGAAGGGCGGTGCGGGCGTCGGCGCGTACACCGCGTCCAAGTCCGGCGTGATGCGCTTCACCGAGGCCCTGGCCGAGGAGCTCAAGGATCGCGACATCACTGTCAACGCGCTGCTGCCCAGCATCCTCGACACGCCGCCCAACCGGGCCGACATGCCCAACGCCGACTTCACCCAATGGGTCAAGCCGCAACAGCTCGCCGACGTGATCGTGTTCCTGTTGTCGAAGCATTCCTCGGCGATCACGGGTGCACTGATACCGGTGATGGGGCGCGTCTGACCCGACGACGAAATCCACAAAAACAAAACCCCGCCTTGGTGAAAAGCGGGGTTTGTCAGTCGTCCGAGGCCACCAAAACGGTCTTTTTTAGCCCATGGTGGTCCGCTACGGAGCCGTGTCTGCTCAGATCACGCCCTGCGCCAGCATGGCGTCAGCCACTTTGATGAAGCCGGCCAGGTTGGCGCCGTCGACGTAGTTGATGCTGCCATCTTCGCGCTGCCCATGCTCCAGGCAGGCCTGGTGTATGCCCTGCATGATACCGAGCAGGCGGGCGTCCACTTCTTCGCGCGGCCACGACAGGCGCATGGCATTCTGACTCATCTCCAGGCCCGATGTGGCCACGCCGCCGGCATTGCTGGCCTTGCTGGGGGCATACAGGATGCGGTGCTTGTCGAAGAGTCGGGCGGCATCGGCGGTCGCGGGCATGTTGGCGCCCTCGGCCACGGCAACCAGACCGTTCTTGATCAGAATTGCCGCATCGTCGCCGTTGAGTTCGTTCTGGGTGGCGCAAGGCAGCGCCACCTCCATCGGGACACTCCAGGGGCGCATGCCGGCATGGAATTCGGCGCCGACGTGCGTCGCGTACTCGCCGACGCGGCCGTGGAGGTGGTTCTTGACCTCCATCAATTCGGCGAGCTTGTCCGGGGTGAAGCCGGCGTCGTCCACCACGGTGCCGCTCGAGTCCGATACCGTGACGACCTTCGCGCCCAGGGCCATGGCTTTTTCAATCACGAACTGCGCCACGTTGCCCGCGCCGGAGACGCCGACCCGCAGATTCTCGATCGAACGACCGGCATGCTTGAGCATTTCGTCGGCGAAGTAGACCGCGCCGTACCCCGTGGCTTCCGGGCGAACGAGCGAGCCGCCGTAGCTCAGGCCCTTGCCGGTGAAGACGCAATCGGCGCGGTTGGTCAGTTTCTTCACCATGCCGGCCATGAAACCGACCTCGCGCGCGCCAACACCGATGTCACCGGCCGGCACGTCAGTCTGGGAACCGATGTGGCGATACAGCTCGGTGATGAAGGCCTGGCAAAAACGCATCACCTCGCCGGGGCTCTTGCCTTTGGGGTCGAAATCCGCACCGCCCTTGCCGCCGCCCATGGGCAGCGTGGTCAAGGCGTTCTTCAGGGTCTGTTCGAAGGCCAGGAATTTGAGGATGGACAGGTTGACCGAGGGGGGAAAGCGCAGCCCGCCCTTGTAGGGGCCGATGGCCATGCTGTGCAGGATGCGGTAGCCGCGGTTGACCTGGACTTCGCCGTGGTCGTCGACCCATGAGACCCGGAAGATGAGGATCCGCTCCGGTTCGATCAAGCGGTCCAGCAGGCCGTGCGCGGCGTACTTGGGGTGCTGGGACACGAACGCCACAGGCCTTCGATGACTTCGGCAACGGCCTGCAGATACTCCGGTTGCCCGGGGTTGCGCTCGGTGGCGCGGCGGATGAATTCGTCCGGATGCTGATATTTCATGTTGCGTTGATTCTGTGATTTGGAAAGGGAAAAGCGAGGCTGTATCACCCCTTGCCGGGCGGAGAGCAGCCGCTGCGCACACTGCGCCGCGAGGGAGGCTGGCGGGTGGTTTCAGGGGCGGCTTGCGTCCTGGACGATGCGAACACGATATTCGAAGAAAATGTATCTAACTTTAGACCTGATTTCCAGGGGCTGGCGTGAGTGCCTGACGATCACCAATGGGAAATTTGATGCCGGGCTTGGCGCCAAAAGGGGGCGCGTGGCCCGTGGCAAACCCTCAACGGCCTTTGCCTACGGCGCCTCCAAACAGGCTGAAATTCAGGACCACACTCGCCGCACCGACTTGCGGATCCACTTCCAGTTTTTTTGTTGCATAGACGGTCATGGTCTGGTTTTCTTCGTCGTAGATGGCCATCGGTACACAGCCGGCATCCATGACCTGTTGCGTTATTTTCCTGACTTCCTGGTGCAAGGCTTCGTCATTTTCCGGCATGGCCAATTCTTTCTTGTCCAGCAAGCCCATGTGCAGGAAATCCGGTATGCAATTTTTGAGCTTGACTGCGGCGATGGCCGTTATGCAGCGTTTGGCGCCCCATTCTTCCGGCGTGTCGTAGTAGTGAAAAACTGCATGGGCAAATTTTGTTGCGTCAGCTTCTTCCGGACAGCTTATATAGAAAATGTGCTGCATCTTTTCCGTTGAAAAACCCACTTCATAGGTTTTACTGTTCTGTTCCGTTGTCATTGCGCTCTACCTTTAGCCGTTCGTTGAAATACCCGAACATTTTGATGCTGCTTTCCTGAATCCGCAAAAAAAACCACGGCCACATGCTCATTCGTGCCGCAAGGCGTCGATCGGATTGAGGCCGGCCGCGCGGCGCGCCGGGAAGAAACCAAAGATGACGCCGATGGCTGCCGAGAACATGAAAGACAACAGGTTGATGGTCGGGTCGAACAGGTAGGGGATGCCCATCAGGCTGGACAGGGCGATGGACGCGCCGGTGGCCAGGGCAATGCCGGTCAGCCCGCCCAGGCTGGACAGCATGACGGCTTCGATCAGGAACTGCAGCAACACTTCGCGTTCCAGCGCGCCGATGGCCAGGCGCAGGCCGATCTCGCGCGTGCGCTCGGTCACGCTGACCAGCATGATGTTCATGATGCCGATGCCGCCCACCAGCAGGCTCACTGCGGCCACGGCACCGAGCAGCGTCGTCATTACCTTGGTGGTGCCCGAGAGCGTGTCGGCCAGCTGCTTGGTGTCGAGCACGTTGAAGTTGTCCTCGTCGGTGTCGGCCAGGTTTCGGCGCTCGCGCAGCAGCTGCGTCAGGCTGGCCTTGACGCGCGTGCTGTCGCTGCCGTCGGCCATGGAAACGAGCAAGTCGTTGACCTGGGTGTTGCCGGTGATGCGGCGCTGCAGCGTCTTGATCGGCACGAGGACCAGGTCGTCCTGGTCGTTGCCGAACGATCCCGGACCCTTGGCACCGAGCACGCCGATGACCTCGCAGCTGATCTGCTTGACGCGCAGCGACTCGCCCAGCGCCGGGCTGCTGCCGAAGAGCTCGCGCCGCACGGTCTCGCCGATCATGCAGACTGACGCGCCGGCGCGCAGCTCGGCGTCGGAGAACTCGCGGCCCTGGGCCAGGGTCCAGTTGCCGATGGTGAGCCACGCGTTCGTGCTGCCCGTGATGATGCTGGCCCAGTTGCGGCCGTTGGCCACCAGCGTGCCGCCAGTACGCGATTGCGGTGCGGCGGCCGCGACGCCACCGATCTGGGTGGCGATCGCCTCGGCGTCGCCCTCCTTGAACAGGGGCGCGATGGAACTGCCGCTGCCCGGCCCCATGCGCTGGCCCGGGCGAATCTGCAACAGGTTGGTGCCCAAGCCTGAAATCTGGTTCTGTACCGCCAGGGTGGCGCCATTACCCACCGTGACCATGGTGATGACGGCGCTGACGCCGATCACGATGCCCAGGATGGTGAGGAAGGAACGCATCAGGTTGCGCCGGATCGAGCGCAAGGCGAGCAGGAGGGTGTTGAGCCACATGGTCAGCCTGCGCCCATGGCCGTGGCAACGTGTCCCGCCTGGAGCCCGACCGGGTCCGGGTTGCGCTCGTCGCTGGACACCACGCCGTCGACGAAGTGCACGATGCGCCGCGCGTAGGCAGCCATCTCGGCCTCGTGCGTGACCATCAGCACGGTGATGCCCTGGTCGGCGTTCAGGCGCCACAGCAGGTCCATGATTTCCTTGCTGCGGGCGGTGTCGAGGTTGCCGGTGGGCTCATCCGCCAACAGCACGGCCGGCTCGGTGACGATGGCGCGTGCGATCGCCACGCGCTGCTGCTGGCCGCCCGAGAGCTCGCTTGGTGTGTGGTGTCCCCAGCCCTTGAGGCCAACCTGTTCGAGCGCGCGCGCGGCCATCGCATGGCGCATCGCGGAGGGCTCGCCGCGGTAGATCAGCGGCAGCTCGACGTTTTCCTGCGCCGACGTGCGCGCCAGCAGGTTGAACCCCTGGAACACGAAGCCCAGGTAGCGCCGACGCAAGCGGGCGCGCTCGTCACGGCTGAGCGATTGCACCTGCACGCCCTCGAACTCGTAGGTGCCGGTGGTGGGGGTGTCCAGGCAGCCCAGCATGTTCATGGCAGTGGACTTGCCCGAACCGCTGGGGCCCATGATGGCTACGAAGTCACCCTTCTCGATGTCAAGATTCACGCCTTTTAGCGCCTGGAACGCCGTGCCACCCGTGCCGTAGACCTTGGTGATGCCGCGCAGTCGGATCAGCGGCGCGGGTCCCGATTGCTCCGTGGGGGGAACGGCCGCCGGACTCATGACGCGGCGCCCGCGCTGCGCTGGTCGGTGATGACGGCCATGCCGGGTTCGAGCTTGTCGCCGCTGACCTCGGTCATGCGGCCGTCGCTGATACCTGTCTGCACCTGCATGGCCACCGGCTGGCCTTGCTGCAGCACCCAGATCTGGCGCGTGCCCGGGGCCTTGCTCTCGTCGCCGGCCACTTTGGTGCTGCTGCTGCGCGGCGGGCGCGGCATCATCTTGGACAGGATGCTGCTGCTCCCGGAGGACTTGCTCGCCACGGCTGCTGCGGTGGGCGAGAAGCGCAACGCCGTGTTGGGCACCAGCAGCACGCCATCGCGCTCGGTGGCAATGATGGTAGCCACGGCCGTCATCCCGGGGCGCAGGCTGAGGTCGCTGTTGTCGACGTCGAGCGTGGCCACGTAGGTCACCACGTTGTTGGTGGTGGTCGAGCCATAGGCCACGCGGCGGGTCGTGGCCGGGAAGCTGCGCGAGGGATAGGCGCTGACGGTGAAGCTGGCTTTCTGCCCCACCTTCACGGCGCCCACGTCGGCCTCGTCCACGCTGGCTTCGAGCTGCAGCTGGGCCAGGTTCTCGGCCACGGCGAACAGGGTGACGGCCTGCAGCGAGGCGGCCACCGCGTTGCCCGGGTCCACCGAGCGGCTGAGCACCACGCCGTCGATGGGCGAGCGGATCGAGGCTTTGGAGAGATTGGTTTCATCCGTCGAGAGCGTGGCCTGGGCCACGCCCACGTTGGCGGCAGCGCTCGATTCGGTGGCCACGGCGCGGGCCAGGGCGGCGCGTGCGCTGTCGAGCTCGGTGGCCGAAGGCACCTTGCCGCCCGAGAGCTTGAAGACTTCCTCCAGGCGCGCAAGGCTGGCTCGGGATTCGGTGACGGTGGCCTTGCTCTGCGCGAGTTGGGCCTGGGCGGCGGCGACCGACGCGTGCGAGCGGGTCACCTGGTCGCTGAACTTCGAAGTGTCCAGCTCCACCATCACCTGGCCAGCCTTGACGCGGTCGTTCACGTCTACCAGCACGCGCTTGACCGTGCCCGACAGTTCGCTGCCGATGTTGACCGAGCGCGTGGGCTGCAACGTGCCGTTGGCCGACACGCTGAGCGTGATACTTCCCTTGCGCAGTTCGGTGGTCACGTAGGCGGGCGCGGCCTTGCCGGCGTTTTGCGCCTGCCAGTAATAGACAGCGCCGGCCACGATCAGCAGGGCGACGAGACCGGACCATAACGAGCCGCGCTGCCACCAGCGCGGCGGATGGTCTTCGCCCAGTAGGGTCTGCAGGTCGGCGGGGGGGGCGGTGTTCTTGTCGTTCATGGCGTGTCGGTGTGTTGTGTGGTGGTGATGGGGGCGCCGGATGCGCTGTCGGGCGCCCAGCCGCCGCCCAGCGCCTTGTACAAACGGATGAGCGCCAGCACATCGTCGCCGCGGGTGCTAGCAAGGCTGTCTTCGATGGACAGCACGCTGCGTTCGGTGTCGAGCACCGACTGGAAGTCGATGAGGCCCGAACTATAGCGCTGCTGCGCCATCTGTACCGCGTTACGCGCTGCCTCGGCGGCACGCGTCAGGGCCTGCTCGCGTTCGCGGTTGCGGACAAGCGAGACCAGCGCGTCTTCCACATCCTGCAGCGCGGTGAGGATAGCCTGCTCGTACGCCACCTGCGCCTGCTCGCGCACCGCATCCTGGATCTCCACCTGGGCGCGCAGGCGTCCGGCGTTGAAGATGGGACCGGTGATCCCTGCGAACAGCGATGAAGTAGCGGCGCCGCTGTTGCCGAGCGCATCGATGGTCAGCGCCTCGAGGCCGATCGAGCCGGAGAGATCGAATGACGGGTAGCGCGCCGCCGCGGCCACGCCCACGCGGGCGGTTTCCGCCGCCAGCCTGCGCTCGGCCGCGCGCACATCGGGGCGCTGGCGCAGGGTGTCGGCTGGAATGCCGACGGCGATCCGCTCGGGTATGGCCGGCAGGCCATTGACCGCGGTGAGGCGCCCGTGCAGCGTGCCCGGCGCACGCCCCAGCAGGATGTCGAGACCATGCTCGGATTCGGCAAGGCTGATTTCAAGTGCGGGGATCAGCGCCCGGGTCTGCTCGCGGTTGCTACGCGCCTGCTCGACGTCCTGGCTGCTGACCAGTCCGGCCTGCGCACGCCAGTCGGTGAGCTGCAGCGTCTCCGACTGGCTGGCGAGGTTGCTGCGGGCGATGTCGAGACGGTTCTGCAGGACACGCACATCGACGTAGCTCAGCGCCACCTCTGCCACCAGCGACACCCGTGTGTTTTCCAGGCTTGCCTCGGTCGATGCGAGGTCGGCTTCGGCGGCCTCGACGCTACGGCGCACGCCGCCAAACACATCGAGCTCCCAGCTGGCGTCGAAGCTGGTGCTGAAGAAATTGCGCGTGGCGCCGCTGCCCGCCTCCTCGCTCGACCGGCTGCGGCTGGCGCTGCCCGATGCGGTCACGCTGGGATATTGCCCGGCAGCGGCTACCGTGCGATATGCACGGGCCTCGCGCAATTTCGCCTGCGCGCTGCGCAGGTCGGGGCTGGCCTGCAGGGCTTCATCGATCAACCGGGACAGCAGCGGATCATTCAGGCTTTGCCACCACTGGCCAAGGTCTCCGGACGCCGCGGCATGCATCGCCGGCTGGGCTGCCGGATCAAGCCCGGCCCAGCCTGCGGGCACCTCGGTCGTCGGCGGCACATAATCCGGACCGACCGCGACGCACCCCGAGAGGCCGAGTCCGGCGAGCATAAGCAGCAATTGTGCGTGTTGAGATATTTTCATTTACATGCGCTTCAAAATAACGGGAACCGCTTGTTCACTCTGCCGGCAAGACGCCCTGAACCAGCGCATGGCCGATGAATTGACGCTCGCCCTGGCCGTAAGTTTCCGGGAATCCGGGAATCATACTGGGCGGCCAGGCTTATTGTGATCTTCGGCAAAGCAACATAATCGATTTACGCCCCGGGCGGAGCCGGTCATGTCATTTCGGATCGGTAAACAGCAATCCAAGTATTTGCACCTGCCGGCGTAGATCCGGGCCGGCCAGCTCACTCAGGCTTTGCTCGCCGGACACGGGCTGAAGGCCGGCCTCGGTCAGGCGCTCCCGCAGCGCTTCGGGGCGGAGTTGCGCAACTTCGGCCAGGGTCGCCAGCGGCGCTGCCGACAGGGCGCGAATGAGCGGTGCAAACGGCGGCTCGCTGTTTGCCCCGCCGATTCGCGCTGGATGGTCATCGTCAAATCCTTGGAAAGACACGTTGAAAGATACGTTGACGGGAATGCTATGGGAAAATTATCTTTCCAGCAAGATAAGTTACACTTGGTTACAATCCATGCGGATTTCCAGAAGGCTTTTTCATCGTTATTTATTGGCATTGGCCGGCGCCGTAGGGTGCACTTTGTGCACCGATTGACACACCGAAGGTGCACGGAGTGCACCCTACCCAAAACATCTCGCTCTAATGAACAATCCGGGTTTATTGGTATTGGTCAGCGCCGTGGGAGCGGCTTTAGCCGCATCTACAAGAGCTGGCCACTACCAACAAATAACGATGAAAGAGCCTTCCAGAAGGTCAAGACATGACGCTCTCCAAGAAAATGCCACGCCACAAATGGTCGGAAAGCCACGCCCCGGAGGCGATGCCCTTGATGCTGCATCTGCACCGGGCACAGGGGCTGGCCTTCGCTCGGGCGCGCGCGCTATGGGCTCGTCATGATTTGACGCCAGCGGAATTCGACGTTCTGGCGACGCTGCGCAATGCGCCGCCCCCCCATGAGCTGACGCCGTCGCAGTTGCAGGATTCGGTCATGATCACGTCAGGCGGATTGACCAAGGTCATGCAGCAACTCGAAGCCAGGAATCTGGCAACCCGGTCGCGGCGACAGCTGGATCTGCGCATCAAGCCCATCAAGCTCACACACTCCGGAAAACGACTGGTGGAGCGCGCGATGGCCGAACTGGCGGAAACGTCCGGCGCCTGGGTGCGGGGTGTTCTGGACGCCAAGGAGATTGGCATGCTGACGAAGCTGCTGGGGAAGCTCGCCGAGGCGGGCGACGCTTCGACAGCATGAAGCGGGCACGGACCAAAACGAAGCAGGCATAATCGGGACTTATGCAGCACCCGATTTCCCCAGTGCAACGTCAAAACGACAGGATGCGAACACACATTGCCCGACCTCCCCACTGAAGCCGAAACCTTCATCGCCGAGCTTGATGCTGCGGTCGAGGCGCATATGGAGTGGACCCACCGGATTCTCCGCTGCGCCGTGCTGCGCACGGCGCCCGACAAGGATGTGCTCGACCCGCTGGCGCATAACCTTTGCCGTTTCGGCGTCTGGTTCATGGCGAACCATGGCTATTTCGAGGCACTGGATGCGCCGGCCACACTGCGCGTGGAAGCGGCGCACCGGACCATGCATGACGCCATTCGATCCATTTGTGCCCGTGTCATGAGCGGGCAGCCGGGGCGCAACACCGACCTGGAGGCTTTCGAGCAGTCGCAGTCCGAGCTGATCGGCCTGCTGGCCAACTTCAAGACCCTGATCCTCTTCAGCGCGGTACGAAGCGATCCGCTGACCGGGCTGCCCCTGCGCTACGGTATCGAAAACGATTTCGCCCTGTACCAGAAGGAGGCTCGGCGCAACCGCACCCAGCTGTATGTCGTGATGATCGATGTGGATTGTTTCAAGCGGGTCAACGATACCTATGGGCATCCCGTGGGCGACAAGGTTTTATGTCATCTGGTCGGCACCCTGAAAGGCAGCCTGCGAAGCAATGAGCCGCTGTATCGATTTGGCGGGGAAGAATTTCTCTGGCTGCTGCAATGCAAATCGGCCGACGAGGCCGAACAATCGGCGCGCCGGGTTCTGACCACGATCGGCACGACCCCGGTGCCGATCACCGACAACAAGTCCCTGACGCTAACCGTCACCCTCGGCCTGGCCCGGGTCCACGAGTCGGAGAACCTGGCCAGCGCCATCAGTCGTGCCGATCTTGCACTTTACGAAGGCAAAAAAGGCGGGCGCAACTGTTTCGTCATCGCCCCGTCCTGATGGGGTTTGCGGATGTCCGGGGTGCCCGACTCGGCCCGGATCAGCGCCTGCCCCAGCCGCACGCCGCTTCCCCACGCCCGCTCGACCCCCATGCCGGCTATACCGTCACCAATCAGGCTTCTTCAGCCTGCAGGGTAAAGCGATATGCCGCGCGGCGGCCGCGATCGGCCCGGATTCCGCGCAGCACCCACAGGCCGGCGACGAACCAGACGCCGGTGATCAGCAGCGCCTGGCGATGGTTGCCGGCGGTCAGCCAGCTGGCGACGCCATAGGTCAGCGGCCCGACGATCGAGGCGCACTTCACCGCCAGCCCCCACAGGCCGAAAAACTCGGCCTGGTGCGCGGGCGGCGCCAGCAGGCCGACCATCGCCCGCCCCGCCGATTGCGACGCGCCCATGCACAGCCCGGCGATGTTCGCCGCCAGCCAGAACAGTCCCTCGCCCGGCGCGGCCCAGGCGGTCAGCACCATTACGATCCAGCCGGAAAGCGTCAGGGCGATCGCCCGCACATGGCCGATGCGATCCTGCACATAGCCGAAGGCAAATGCACCGATGGCGGCGGTGATGTTGACTACCAGCACCAGCAGAATGGTCCGCTGCGTATCGAAGTGAAACACCTGGCTGGCATAGATCGCCGCCAGCGTGATGACCGCCTGGATCCCCGCCTGGTACAGCACGGTACAGAGAAGAAAGCGCCTGAGATCGGGCAACTGGCGCAGATGGCCGAGGGTGTAGCGCACCTGCTGCCAGGCGCTGCGCGGCGCGTGGACAGGCTGCGGGACGGCACGCTCGCGCAGCATCAAGAGCGTGGGCAGGCTCGCCAGCGCAAAGATCGCGGCGGTGATCAGCATCGCCACCGGGACGAAATCGGCCGCGCCCTGCCCGTGCCCCTGCGCCCAACCGATGTACGCCAGGCTTGCGCCGAGCGACACCAGCCCGCCAACGTAGCCCAATGACCAGCCCCAGCCCGAGACCCGACCGAGCGCGCGCGGCCGCGCCAGTTCGGGCAGGAACGCAGCGATGAGATTTTCGCCGGTACCGAAAAAATAATTGGACAGCACCAGCGCCGCGGTCGCCAGCCCCAGCGCACCCGGCGCCGCGAAATACAGCGCCGCGGTAAACCCGACGCAGCCGAGCGTAGTCAGCCACAGCAGCTTTTTCTTGCTGGCGTGAGCGTCGGCCCAGGCGCCGACCAGCGGCGCGGTCAGCATGATCAGCGCATAGGAAACAGACAGCGCGAGGGTCCAGGCGAACGTCGCCCACGGCGCATTGCCGGCAACGACGGCAACAAAGTACGCGCCGAACACCGCGGTGATGACGACCGTGGTGTAGCCCGAATTGGCGAAGTCGTACATCGCCCAGGCCCACACCTCGCGACGCCGCACACCGGGTTGAAGCAAGACATTCATTTATCGAGTGGTATCCGGAATTGGGTATTGAAAATCGAGGCCGCAGGCTTCATGGCACTGTAGGGACCACGCTTTCTTCGTATCAGGCCGATGGAGAGACCTTGGGCGAAGGAACGAGCAATACGGGCGCTTGAGATAGCCGGGCCATTTGCTCCGCCACGCTGCCAAGCACAAGATGCTGGAAACCGCGACGGCCGTGGGTCCCCAGCACCACCAGGTCTGCGCCCCAGTGCGAGGCCTCTTCGGCAATCGCTTCCGCAACGCGCTGCAAAGGCGTTTCGGTTTCGATCAGGCCGGATTCTGCCTCGAACCCGGCCTGCCGGACGGCATCGCGAGCAGCCGCGATGATTTTTTCTCCCGCGCCACGCCGCGCCGCACTCAGCGCCCCGGTATCGATTGCAAATTCCGGGCCGATCGGTAGCCAGCTCATGTCGACGACATGAACCATGCGCACGCTGGCCGACAGCTTTTTGGCCAGTTCGATCGCCTGCTGCAGTGCATGCTTGGACGTTTCGCTGCCATCCACTGCCACCAGTATTCTCGAATACATGTCATTTCTCCTTGTTACATCAGCAAAGCGCGCAACGCATCGACAAAGTGCTGGTTATCTTCGGGCAGCGCCGTGGTGATGCGCATGAAACCCGGGGCGAGCGCCGCATCGTTCAATCTAGCAGCCTGTCAAACTTGAAGAATCGAAGCGGAAATTCGGCTGGGCCGAGGACAGATTTTGACGGTTTTGAAGGGTAATAGTCGTTCTATTGCCCGAAAAAACGGCGAAATATGGACCGGCCAGGCGGATTTGCAGCCGATTTACTTCAAGTCCGACAGGCTGCCAGGCTAGAAACCGCAGTTGGACGCGCCCAATGGTGCGTCTGATCGGATGCCTGCCGCGAAGCAACAACGCCGCGGGCCAAGGCCCGCAAGGCGGCACGAGAGCGGAATCGTTGCAGAAAAGTCTGCTTCATTTGTCCTCCTCCTCCTCGGCCTGCTGCTGCAGCGCCCACATGTGGGCGTACACGCCGTCCTTCGCCAGCAGTTCGGGATGGCGGCCGCGTTCGACGATGCGGCCGTTTTCCATCACCAGGATCTCGTCGGCTTCGTCCACGGTCGACAGACGGTGGGCGATGATGAGGGTGGTGCGGTCGCGGGCGATTTCCAGCAGCTCGGCCTGGATCGCTTTTTCGGTCCGGGTGTCGAGTGCTGAAGTGGCCTCGTCCAGTATCAGGATCACCGGGTTTTTCAGCAGGGTGCGCGCGATGGCCACGCGCTGTTTCTCGCCACCCGAGAGTTTGAGTCCGCGCTCGCCCACCACGCTATCCCAGCCCTGCGGCAGGCTTTCGATGAAGTCCAGGATGTGCGCGGCACGGGCAGCTTCGATCACCTCGTCGCGGCCGGCGCCGGGGCGGCCGTAGGCGATGTTGTAGTAGATGCTGTCGTTGAACAGCACGGTGTCCTGCGGCACCACACCGATGGCGGCGCGCAGGCTGTCCTGCGTGACCTGGCGGATGTCCTGGCCGTCGATGGCGATGCTGCCGGCGCCGACGTCGTAGAAGCGGAACAGCAGGCGGGCCAGGGTCGACTTGCCGGCGCCGCTCGACCCCACCACCGCCAGCGTCTTGCCGGCCGGGATGGTGAAGTCGACATCGTTCAGAATCGGACGGTCGGGGTTGTAGGAAAAGCTCACGTGCTCGAATTTCACCGTGCCGGTGGTCACCTCGAGCGCGCGCGCATCCTTCGCATCTGCGACCTCGCGCGGCCGTTTCAGCAGGGCAAACATGCGTTCGACGTCGGTGATCGACTCCTTGATCTGGCGGTACATCACGCCGAGAAAATTCAGCGGCTGGAACATCTGCAGCAGGAAGGCGTTGACCATCACCAGATCGCCCAGGGTCAGCGAGCCATCGACCACGCCGGCGGCGGCGCGCAGCACCATCAGGGTGACGCCGATGGCGATGACGCCAGCCTGGGCGGCATTGAGCATCCCCAGCGAACGCTGCGATTTCAGCGCCATCCGCTCCCACTCGACGAGGCTGTTGTCATAGCGCTCGGCTTCGTATTTCTCATTGCCGAAATATTTGACCGTCTCGTAGTTCAGGAGGCTGTCGATGGCGCGGCCATAGGCTTCGGAATCGAGCGTGTTGGCGCGGCGCACGAACTGGGTGCGCCATTCGGTGATGGTGATGGTGAAGCCGATGTAGGCAGCCAGGGTGATCAGCGTGATCAGCCCGAACACCCAGTCGAGCTTGACGAACAGAATGCCCGCAACCATCAGGATTTCCAGAATGGTCGGCGTGATGCGAAACAGCAAAAAACCGACCAGGCTAGACACCGCTCTGGCGCCGCGCTCGATGTCGCGGGTGATGCCGCCGGTATGGCGCTCCAGATGGAAACGCAGCGACAGCGCGTGCAGATGCTGCAACACTGCCATGCTGATGCGCCGCATCGCGCGTTGCGTGACCTTGGCGAAGATCACGTCGCGCAGGTCGGAAAAAGTGGCGCTGGCAAAACGCAACAGGCCGTAGCCGAGAATAAGCGCCAGCGGCAGCACCAGTTCCGGGCGCGGCCGGTCGAGCGCATCGATGATTTCCTTCAGCACCAGCGGCACCGCCACCGAGGCCAGCTTGGCACCGACCAGCAGTGCCAGCGACAGCAGCACACGGCCGCGGAATTCCCACAGGTAAGGAAACAGATGGCTGATGGAGCGCAGGCTGGGTTCGCCGGGCGGCGGTGGCGCGGAGTGGGAATGAACGGCGTGGGGCATCAGGTCGGTTAGAATCGCGGCTTGTTTTCCTGATTTTACGTCCATGCGCAGCAGATCCAGGCGCGGACGACTGAACGGCATGAAGCTCTACGGCATTCCCAACTGCACCACGGTGAAGAAAGCGCGCGCCTGGCTCGCCGGGCACACGCTTGAAGTCGCCTTCCACGACTTCAAAAAACAGGGCGTCGACGCCGCGTGGCTGCGCAAGGTCGCGGCGCAAACCGGCTGGCAGGCGCTGCTCAACACGCGCGGCACCACCTGGCGCAAGCTGCCGGATGCGGAAAAGGCCGCCGTCACCGACGAAGCCAGCGCGATTGCATTCATGATTTCGCAGCCCAGCGTGATCAAACGGCCGGTGCTGGAGCGCGACGGCCGTTATCATCTCGGCTTTACCGAAGACCATTATCAAGCCATTTTTGGAGTATGACCCGACATGGCCAATAAAACGCCAGAGGACGCAACCCTCGCCAAAGAGACCTTAGCGCTGGCAATCGAGCTGCTCAAGCGCCGCTCGCTAACGCCCGACGATGCCGGTTGCCAGAATCTGATCGCCGCGCGCCTGCAAAAGCTCGGTTTTCACATCGAGCGCCATCGTCACAACGACGTCGACAACCTGTGGGCGCGCAAGGGCACGGCTTCCCCGGCGGTCTGTTTCGCCGGCCACACCGACGTGGTGTCGACTGGCCCGCTCGACCAGTGGCTGTCCGATCCGTTCGAACCGACCCTGCGCGACGGCCAGCTCTATGCGCGCGGCGCCGCCGACATGAAGACCTCGAATGCGGCCTTCATCACTGCCACCGAACACTTCATCGCCGCGCATCCCGATCATCCCGGTTCGATCGCGTTTCTCATCACCTCGGATGAGGAAGGCCCCGCCACCGACGGCACGGTGAAAGTGGTGGAAACCCTGAAGGCGCGCGGCGAGACACTCGACTACTGCATCGTCGGCGAACCCACCAGCGCCGCCGAATTCGGCGATGCCATCAAGAACGGGCGGCGCGGTTCGCTGTCCGGCACCTTACGCGTCAAGGGCGTGCAGGGCCATATCGCCTATCCGCATCTGGCCAAAAACCCGATTCACCTCGCTGCGCCGGCGATTGCCGAGCTCGCCGATACCATGTGGGACGAGGGCAACACCCACTTCCCGCCCACCACCTGGCAGATATCCAATATCCATGGCGGCACCGGCGCCAGCAACGTCATTCCCGACATGGTCGAGATCCAGTTCAACTTCCGTTTTTCCACCGCCAGCACCGCGGAAGGCCTGATGGACGCGATGAACGAAATCCTCGACAGTCACAGCCTCGATTACGAAATCGACTGGCACCTCTCGGGCAAGCCCTTCCTCACCCCGCGCGGCCCTCTGTGCGATACGCTTTCCGAAGCGATCCGCGAAGTCACCGGCCTCACCCCCGAGCTGTCGACCTCCGGCGGCACCTCGGACGGTCGCTTCATCGCCGACATCTGCCGCGAGGTGGTCGAATTCGGCCCGCTCAACACCAGCATCCACAAGATCAACGAACACATCGCGGTGGAGAACATCGGACAGCTGGCGGCGATTTACCGGAAGACGCTGGAAAAGCTGCTGGGCTGAAATCCGACAAATGGTTTTTTTAGGCTCTTTCACCGTTATTTGTTGGTGTTGGCCAGTCCCGTGGAAGCGGCTTCAGTCGCGATGCGCCGCAAGGAGCAAGGAGCAAATGCTCGCCAGGGTCTTGCCGCGCCACCTTTGCGGGCTACCGCCCGCATCGCGGCTGAAGCCGCTCCCACGGGGCCGCCTTCGGGGTGCCGCAGGGTGGAGGCTTGATCAGAGGGGGCAAGACATGACTTCAACAGCCAACAGTGACATAGCCTTAGTGAAACTCGACGCCAGCTTTAGTTTAATGCTGGTTTTCCTTCGCGTATTTTCGCGTCCTTCGCGGATCGATTTTTAGAAAATTTCAATGAAACATTTCGACGACACCGAATCTCTCATCACCGTCCGCGACTGGCTTCGTTTCGCGGTGTCGCGCTTCAACGAGTCCAAGCTGTTTTTCGGCCACGGTTCGGACAACGCCTTCGACGAGGCCGCTTATCTGATCCTGCATACCCTGCATCTACCGCTCGACCGGCTGGAGCCCTTCCTCGACGCCAGCCTGACGCATGGCGAATCGGAGGAGGTTCAGGCGGTAATCGAGCGCCGGGTGCGTGAGCGCCTGCCGGCGGCGTATCTCACGCACGAAGCCTGGCTGGGGGAACACCGGTTCTATGTCGACGAGCGCGTGATCGTGCCGCGCTCCTTCATCGCCGAACTGCTGCACGGGCAGCTGGCGCCGTGGATCGAGAAGCCGGATGAAGTGAGCAGCGTACTCGACCTGTACAGCGGCTCGGGCTGCCTCGCCATCCTGGCTGCGCTGGCCTTCCCCAATTCCCGCATCGATGCAGTCGATTTATCCAGGGATGCGCTGGCTGTCGCCACGCGCAACGTCGCCGATTACGAGCTCGCGGGCCACATCACACTGATCGAGTCCGATCTGTTCGCAGCGCTGGAGGGGCGAACCTACGACGTCATCCTCAGCAATCCCCCCTACGTGAACGCCGCATCGGTCGCCGCACTGCCGCCGGAGTACCAGGCAGAACCGGCGCTGGGTTCGGGTGAGGACGGCCTGGACGCCACGCGGCAGATTCTGGCCCAGGCCAAGGCCCACCTCAATCCCGGTGGCCTGCTGCTGGTCGAAATCGGCCATAACCGCGATGTGCTGAAAGCCGCCTATCCCACGCTGCCCTTCACCTGGATCGATACCGAGAACGGTGACCAGTTCGTGTTCATACTACGGCGGGAAGACCTGCCCGACCGCCAGGCCCCTATCAGCCCGCCTGCTTGAATTCGCTGCCTCTGGCCGCAGATGGCGTAGTGTGGGCTCCGTTCATTGTTCGATCAGGCCCGACAACGTTGCTTGCAGATTGGACTGCGGGCTGTGTAATTCAATCGTTATCAGATTGGGGACGTCATGGCGCAATGGGTACAAGGTCGAGTCGTCGGCAAGACTGTGTGGACAGAGCGGCTCGTTTCGCTGCAGGTCGATGCCGAAATCGCACCGTTCAAAGCCGGTCAGTTCCTCAAGCTCGGGCTGGAGATTGGCGCCGAAACCTTCGGTCGACCCTATTCCCTCGTTAATGCACCGGGTGAACACCCGCTCGAATTCTGTTTTTCCATCGTCCCGGACGGCCCATTAAGCGGGCAACTGGCCGCCCTGAACGCGGGAGACCCTGTGCTTGTCGCACCGCACGCCAGCGGTTTTCTGGTCCTGGACGAGATAACAAGCGGCCGTGACCTCTGGCTACTCGCCACCGGCACCGGCATCGGCCCATTCCTGTCCATTCTGAAAACAGAAGCACCCTGGCGGCGCTTCGAACGAATTGTTCTGGTGCAGGCAGCGCGCCTGACGAGTGAGCTCATGTATCGGGACACGATCGATGAATTCACGAAATCGTATGCGAACCAGTTTAGCTTTGTCCCGCTCGTCAGTCGGGAATCCACCGAATTCGCTCTCCCCGGCCACATTCCCGACGCGATCGAAAATGGACGTCTGGAAGCCCGCGCCGGCACCGAACTCAGCGCCGCTCACAGCCAGATCATGCTGTGCGGCAACCCGCAGATGCTGAAAGAGGTGCAGCACGTGCTGAGCGGGCGCGGCCTTAAGAGAAATCGCCGCAGCGATCCCGGAAACATCAGCGTCGAGAGTTACTGGTAAGCGGAATACGACTGCGTGGCCTAGTGTTGCGAACCGGAAATAGCGGAACAAATGAAATAGATGGATTTTTTCGCTAGGCTAGGCGCAGACCCGCAGCCGTATGGGGTATACGGCAAGGGGCTGCAACGACGCATGGCGGAAAAAGACGCTGTTTCATGTTTCGTTATTTCCGGTTCGTGACACTAGTGCTCCAGCAGATCGAATTTGTCTTTCACCTTGCCCCATTCGTCCGCCTCGGGAAGAGGGTCTTTTTTCTCGACGATCGGCTGCCAGTTTTTTGCCAGCTCCACATTGAGCGCGATGAATCGTGTCTGGTCCTTCGGCACATCATCTTCAGCAAAAATCGCATCCACCGGACATTCCGCGACACACAGCGTGCAGTCGATGCAGTCGTCCGGGTCGATGGCCAGAAAGTTGGGGCCTTCGCGAAACGCGTCGGTCGGGCACACATCGACGCAGTCGGTGTACTTGCACTTGATACAGCTCTCGGTCACCACGTAGGTCATATCGTCCTCCTGCCCCTGCCCGGAATCGCATCCATTCCCGGCAAGCCTATCAAGATGATTGTTCGGATGCCAGCGCATAGGTCAGCCGGCCGTCGACGATGCGGGCCGGCGACGTATACGGATGCACCATGCTGTGCGTGGCATCGATAATGTGGACCACTTCGATCCCCCGCACGCGCAATACGTCGGCGATCAGCGCGCGATGACACCGCCACCATACCGCTTCGGCGCACATCATCGCGGTGCGCCGCTGCCGGGCCAGGGCAAGTAGCGCGTCCAGGCCCTCGGCAAACTCCGCACTCGCAAGATAGTCTGCATAGCCGCGAAACGAAACATTGCGCCAGGCATCGTTCGGCGAATCGGGCTGCACCGGCCGCCGGCCACCGAGCTTGGGCAACCACTGATACGCGATACCGTGCGACAGCAGCGTTTCGCTCAGCGCATCCCGCGCAAAGTGCGGATAACGGCGCGAACCGGGAAAGCGCCGGACATCGGCGACTGCCTCGATGCGGTATTCGACCAGCACGTCGAGAAACGCCGCCAGCGTACGGGTTGAGTGACCGATCGTCCAGATCGTTCCGACATCCGTGACGCCGCGATCGAGCGGCATGGCTCAGGATATCCGGTGCAACACTGCGCCCTTGTGCATGGCGATATGATCGGTCTTGTCGCTCTGGATCGCGTATTGCGGGTCTTCCGGCGTGCAGTGCCGCGTGTATCCTTTATAGACCGTGTCGCGCGTATGCACCTTTATGATCTTGCCGCTCACCAGGCCGGCCTCTGAGTTCCAGCGTACGTGGTCACCGACTTTGAATGGATGGCTCATGGGCATGCTCTCCGTTGATGGCAGAACGTGGGCCGCACCGCCCCGACTATCGACCGTCAATCATCGCGCCAGCAGCGCCCTGGCACGCGTGACCACATTCTCTACCGTGAAGCCGTATTCGCGCAGCAGGACACCGGCCGGGGCCGAGGCACCGAAGCGCTCGACGCCGAGCATGTCGCCATCGGCGCCGACATAGCGGAACCAGCCCTGGGACACCCCCAACTCGACCGCCAGTCGTGCCCTCACGTCCGGCGGCAACACCTGATCGCGATAAGCCTGTGGCTGGGCGTCGAATAATTCCTCGCTCGGCATCGACACACAGCGCACGGCGATATTTTCGCTTTGCAGGCGCTCGGCAGCGGCGAGAATCAGGCTGACCTCGGAACCGCTGGCAATCAGGATCAGCGCCGGCTTGTGATCTTTCGCATCGCTCAACACATACGCGCCACGGCGCAGGCCATCGGCACCGGCATAACGGCCACGGTCGAGCGTGGGGACATTCTGCCGGGTCAGCACCAGCAGCACCGGGCGGCCGCGGGTTTCCACGGCCACCTTCCACGCCACCGCGGTTTCGTTGGCGTCGGCGGGACGGATCACGGTGAGGTTGGGAATCGCGCGCAGGCTGGCCAGCTGCTCCACCGGCTGGTGGGTCGGGCCGTCTTCACCAAGCGCGATGCTGTCGTGGGTGAAAACGTGCACCACGTGCACGCCCATCAACGCGGCGAGGCGGATCGCCGGGCGCATGTAGTCGGAGAAAATCAGGAAGGTGGCGCCGTACGGGATGAAGCCGCCGTGCGCAGCGAGACCGTTGACGATGGCGCCCATCGCATGTTCGCGCACGCCGAAGTGCAGGTTACGCCCGGCATGACTCCAGCCGCCGCCGTCGGATCCTTCAGTGTCCTCGCCGGATGCCATTGCCGGGTTGAAATCGCCCAGCCCCTTCAGTGCGGTATGGGTGGAGGGATCCAGATCGGCCGAACCGCCGAAAAGTGCAGGCAGTTTCGTGGCGAATGCGTTCATGATCTTGCCGCTGGCGACGCGGGTGGCCATGCCCTTGCCATCGGAGGGAAACACCGGGATATCGGCATCCCAACCCGATGGCAGTTCGCCGTGCAGTCGGCCTTGCAGTTCCTTTGCCAGTTCTGGAAATGCCCTGGCATAGGTTTCCATTCGGCCATTCCATTCGGCTTCTGCCCTGGCACCCCGGCCCAGAGCCTCGCGAAAATGTGCCAGCGCCGGCTCCGGCACGAAAAACGGTGGGTCGAGAGGCCAGCCAAGCGTCTCCCTGGTTTTTTTCATATCCTCGGCGCCGAGCGGCGAGCCGTGCGCCCGGTAGCTGTCCTGCTCGGGCGAGCCGAAGCCGATGTGCGTGCGCACCAGAACCAGCGACGGCCGGGAAGTGTCGGCGCGGGCGGCATCCAGCGCGGCGCCGATCGCGGCCACGTCGTTGCCCTCGGCCACGCTGATAGTCTGCCAGCCATAGGCTTCGAAGCGTTTGGCGCGGTCTTCAGAAAATGTGATGTCGGTCCCGCCCGACAGCGTGACGCTGTTGTCGTCGTAGAGGCAGATCAGCTTGCCAAGTTTCAGGTGCCCGGCCAGCGACGCGGCCTCGGAGGCGACGCCTTCCATCAGGTCGCCGTCGCTGACGATGGCCCATGTATGGTGGTCGATCACCGTGTGACCGTCGCGGTTGTAGCGCGCCGCCAGATTCGCTTCGCCGATCGCCATGCCGACCGCATTCGCCAGCCCTTGCCCGAGCGGACCGGTGGTCACTTCGACGCCGGGGGTGTGACCGCGCTCGGGGTGCCCTGGCGTTTTGCTTCCCCATTGGCGAAACTGCCGGATGTCGTCCAGCGACAGGTCGTAGCCAGTCAGATGCAGCAGGCTGTAGAGAAGCGCGGATCCGTGTCCGGGCGACAAGACGAAGCGGTCACGATCAACCCAGTGCGGGTTGGCCGGATGATGCTTGAGCTGGCGCATCCACAACGCGTAAGCCATCGCCGCCGCACCGAGCGGCATGCCGGGATGGCCGCTGTTGGCGCGCTGAATCATGTCCAGTGACAGAAAGCGCAGTGTATTGATGCATAGTTGGTCGCGTTGGTCGGGCATGCAGATTCCTTCATTCAGCCAAGGAGGGCATCGTCGCCGCGACAATACCATTCACTTGTTCAGTGCTTTACAGATTCTCACTTCACGCAAGCGTGCCGCCCGGCTCTGATGAACGTTTGGCTGGATGCGGTTATTCGCGCGATGATCCGGCTCGCTATCCGGATTTCATCCGACTGGCATCCGGCATACAAGGTGGCCCAAAGCGACAGGACAGCGACCCGGGTTCCATCGAAGAACACGAACCAGAAATTAAAAAGGCGCGCGATGGCAGTCGACCATTGAAGTATCCCGAACAAGAGCAGAAGCACGCCCAGCACGATGGTTGTGGTCGAGAACCACCTCATCGCATCGTGGCGGCGCGACCACAGGGCCCGCATGACGGCGGCCACGGATACCATACGCGGCCTTCAGTCAATGTCAGATGTAGCACGAAAAAAAAGATAAACCAGTGCAAGTTCGATAATGGCATTAAGGGCACTTCTATAAATTCTCTGTTCCTGAATGCTTCTCCGTACCGAACCATCTTTCATCCTTATCCTCCCAAGTCCTGGATCATATCGGGGCGACAACTATTCTGACGCGGGGGGTGGCTTTTTTGTGTCCCAGCGGGGCTGTATGGGGGGCGGACCGATATAGGGCCATGGAAGTGCGATATTTGGGGTAAGGAACGTGGCCGGGTGTGTTAAGCGATCCAGGATAGATGGCTGCTGAGCTAACATACAGGGCGTTACCTGACCCCCTATTTATATTGGATTTTCAATGCGCACACTTCAAACTCTCATAGCAATTGCAGCAGTCAGCGTCAGCGCCCAGGGACTGGCCGCGAGTACGGAAACACTGCCTTCTGGTGTAGTGGTGACCCACATCAAGCCAAGTCAGGGTGCTTCGCCCACCGCAGATAGCGCGGTCCGCGTGCATTACCGCGGAACACTGCCAAACGGAACCGAGTTCGACAGCTCGTATAAACGCAACGAGCCCGCTTCCTTCCCGCTACGGGGAGTCATCCCTTGCTGGACCCAGGGTGTGCAGAAAATGAACGTGGGTGGCAGAGCCAGACTCACCTGTCCGGCGGCTACTGCTTATGGCACTCGTGGTGTTCCCGGCGTCATTCCACCCAATACCGAATTGACCTTTGAAATCGAGTTGCTGGGCATCGAGCGTTGAACAGCGTCATCCGTTAGGCCAAGTTTTAGAACCATGCATGAGACTCAGCCCAACAATCCACTCCACGGTGTCACACTTGAACAGTTATTGAACGAACTGGTTTCATTCTATGGCTGGGATGCATTGGGGCGGAAAATCGAGATCCGCTGCTTCATCCATGACCCGAGTATCACGTCGAGCCTCAAGTTTCTTCGCCGGACTCCATGGGCACGGGAGCGTGTGGAATCGCTGTATATCGAAATGGTTCGAGGCATTGGTGCCAGACAACTGTAATCCGCAGGCCCCTAGGGAAGCATTGATTAATTCGATATGGCCGTCATTGCGAGCGCAGCGAAGCAATCCAGCGTATCGATTAAGCGGGCATTTCTGGATTGCCCTAAAGGACTCCGATCCACTATGGGCTGAAGCCCATGTGGAATCGTATGCCACGTCGCTGCGCTCCTCGCAATGAAATTAATCAATGAGCGGCTAAAGATGCCTGCATATTGCGCAAACACCGCCCCTGTTGGGGAAATCGCCGTCGTGCGGAGTTCAAGTCCGACAGGCTGCTAGCCGCCGGGCTACCCCAGGCCACCGATCCGCAGTCCGGCGAAACACTCTCCACCCACGGTAAAATCCCACCCACCTCTTTCAGGACATCCCCCCATGCGTCTAGGCACCCCGCTCTCGCCTTCTGCCACCCGCGTCATGCTGCTGGGCGTGGGCGAGCTCGGCAAGGAAGTCGCCATCGCGCTGCAGCGGCTGGGCGTCGAAGTCATCGCGGTGGATCGCTACGCCAACGCACCCGGTCACCAGGTCGCACACCGCGCACATGTGATCGACATGTGCGACGGCGCAGCCCTGCGCGCATTGATCGAAGAAGAACAGCCGCATCTGGTGGTGCCGGAAATCGAGGCCATCGCCACCGAAACCCTGCTGGAAATCGAGGCCGCCGGGCTTGCCGAAGTCATCCCCACCGCGCGCGCCGCCAATCTGACCATGAACCGCGAGGGCATCCGCCGGCTGGCTGCCGAAACGCTGGGCCTGCCCACCTCGCCCTTTATATTTGCCGACAGCCTGGCCGAAATGACGGCCGCATCCGAAAAACTGGGCTACCCGGTGATCGTCAAGCCGGTGATGTCGTCGTCCGGCAAAGGCCAGTCGCGGGTGGATGACGCCAGCCGGTTGCAGGCGGCGTGGGATGATGCCGCCCGCGGCGGGCGGGTGGACAAGGGACGCGTCATCGTCGAAGGCGTGATCGATTTCGATTACGAAATCACGCTGCTGACCGTGCGCGCGCTGGGCCGCTCAGGCGAAATCGAAACGCATTTCTGCGCGCCCATCGGCCACCTGCAGGTGAAAGGCGATTACGTCGAATCGTGGCAGCCGCAGGCGATGTCGGCCGCAGCGCGGCAACGCGCGCAGGAGATCGCCGCCGCCGTCACCGGCAACCTCGGCGGACGCGGCCTGTTCGGCGTGGAGCTGTTCGTCAAGGGCGACAGCGTGTGGTTTTCCGAAGTCAGCCCGCGCCCGCACGACACCGGCATGGTGACGATGACCACGCAGCGGCAGAACGAGTTCGAGCTGCACGCGCGCGCCATCCTCGGCCTGCCGGTCGACGTGAGCCTGCGCGAACCCGGCGCCTCGGCGGTAATTTACGGCGGCATGGACGCAACCGGCATCGCCTACGATGGCGTCGCTGAAGCCTTGAACACACCCGGCGTCGATCTGCGGCTGTTCGGCAAGCCCGAAGCCTTTCCCCGCCGCCGCATGGGGGTGGCGCTCGCCACCGCCGCCGGCACGGACGAGGCGCGTCAGCGCGCCAAGGCTGCGGCAGCGGCCATCAAACCGGTCAGGGTCTGAGCGATGCGAATCCATTACGAACGCTTTGGCCGTGATGAAGTCATACGTCGGTCAGTCGACCGCTTTTACGGCCTGATGGGCGAAAACTCTCGATGACTACGGCATCCGATGGACCACGGCCAATCACACGGCCAACCGCAACAAGATGAAGCGCTTCATCATTTGGTGCGCGCTGTTCACGATGCTGGCCGGGCTCACCGTGCTGCCCTGGCTGATGCTGGACGATGCGCCGGCGATCGAGCCCCTTGCCGAATTTCGCCGTACCGACCTGGCCTGGGTCAGATCGCAATTCCAGAAGCACGACCCGCGCCGGCAGACGCCCAATGTAATTCAAAGCATCCAGCTCGACGAGGCCGAACTCAACCGCCTGCTCAATTATGCGGTCGAGCTGCGCCAGGTCAGCGGCATCGCCGCCGAGCTCACGCCCGGTCTGGCCACCCTCACCGCCACCATGACGGTTCCGCGCAACCCGTTTGGCCGCTATCTCAATCTCACCGCCGAGGTGGCGGATGTCCCCGGCGGCATCCGCATCCGGAGCCTGCGGCTGGGCAGCCTGCCGCTGCCGGGCGCGCTGGCCGACGGGATCGCGCGCCTGGCACACCGCTGGCTGCGCCGCGACAAAACCTACGCTTCACTGGCCGATGCGTTTTCCCGGGTGAGTTTCGACGAAAACCAGGCCACCCTGGACTACCGCTGGCATCCCATCCTGCTGACCCGGATGGAACGAAAAAGCGCGGAACTCCTGATCGCGCCGGAAGACCAGGCACGCATGCTGGTCTATGCCGAGCTATTGAATACCCTGCTGAAACCTTACCCGCATGGCGGCACCGTATCGCTGGTGCAGATTGTCGCGCCGCTGTTTGCCCACGCGCACGCGCGCGGCGGCAACGCGGACGAGGAAAATAGTGCGGCGCTCACTGCGCTCGCTGCGTATCTGGCCGGCATCAGCCTGCCCAGGCTGCTGGAAGGCGACAGCCAGTCGATCCGGCGGGCGCCGCAGGTGCTGTTATCGCTGTACGGGCGGCGCGACTTTGCCGAACACTTTGCGATTTCAGCCGCGCTCACCGTCAATACCGGCAGCCGGCTGACCAATGCCATCGGCCTGATCAAGGAAGAGGAAGACGCCGACAAGGGATCGGGCTTCAGCTTCACCGATCTGGCCGCCAACCGCGCCGGGGTCAAACTGGGCGAACTCGCCACCGGCGACGGCGCCGCGCGCGTGCAGCAACGGCTGGCCTCCGCCCGCAGCGATAACGACTTGCTGCCGGATTTTCGCGATTTGCCGGAATTCATGTCGCAGGCTGAGTTCGACCGCCGCTTCGGCCCCATCGGCAGCCCCCGCTATCAGAAGATCATCGACCGCATCGACGCCCGGCTGGCCGCGCAGCCGCCTGCACAATAAACAGTCAATAAATCCTGTTATAATGCTGGGTTTCCCGCGTTACGACCCCACATTATGTCCCGCAAGCTCCGCAACATCGCCATCATCGCGCACGTCGACCATGGCAAAACTACGCTGGTCGACCAGCTTCTCAAGCAGTCCGGTACCTTCCGTGACAACCAGGCGGTTGACGAACGGGTGATGGACTCCAACGACATCGAAAAAGAACGCGGGATCACCATCCTGGCGAAGAACACCGCCATCATGTATGGCGACACCCACATCAACATCGTCGACACTCCCGGCCACGCCGACTTCGGTGGCGAAGTCGAACGCGTGCTCGGCATGGTCAACGGCGTGGTGCTGCTGGTCGACGCCGTCGAAGGCCCGATGCCGCAGACGCGCTTCGTCACCAAGAAGGCACTGGCGCTGGGCCTCAAGCCCATCGTCGTGATCAACAAGGTCGACCGCCCCGGCGCGCGTCCGAACTGGGTCGTCGACCAGACTTTCGACCTGTTCGACAAGCTCGGCGCAACCGACGAGCAGCTCGACTTCCCGATCATCTACGCTTCCGGCCTCAACGGCTGGGCGTGCATGGACATGAAGGACGCGCCATCGCATGGTGGAACCGCTGCCGACATGGTGCCGCTGTTCGACACCGTGCTGACCCACGTCCCCACCCCGCCCGGCTCGCCCGACGCGCCGCTGCAACTGCAGATCGCTGCGCTCGATTATTCGACCTACACCGGCCGTCTCGGCGTGGGCCGCGTGCTCAATGGCCGCATCAAACCCGGCATGCCGGTGGTGGTGATGAATCACGAAGAGCAGGTTTCCACCGGTCGCATCAACCAGGTGTTCGGCTTCAAGGGCCTGGACCGGGTGCTGGTGGAAGAAGCCCAGGCCGGCGACATCATCATCATTTCCGGGCTGGACACCATCGGCATCGGCGTCACCATCTGCGACCGCGAAAACCCGGTCGGCCTGCCGGTGCTGCCGGTGGACGAGCCGACGCTGAACATGGACTTCATGGTCAATGCATCGCCGCTGGCCGGCACCGAAGGCAAGTTCGTCACCAGCCGCCAGATCCGCGAGCGTCTGAAGAAAGAACTGCTGGTCAACGTCGCCTTGCGCGTCGACGAGACCGGCGATGCCGACATCTTCCGCGTCTCCGGCCGCGGCGAGCTGCATCTCACCATCCTGCTGGAAAACATGCGCCGCGAAGGCTTCGAGCTGGCCGTCGGCAAGCCGCGCGTGGTGTACAAGGAAATCAACGGCGAGAAATGCGAGCCGTATGAAAACCTCACTATCGATCTGGAAGACGATCACCAGGGCGGCGTAATGGAAGAAATCGGCCGCCGCCGCGGCGAGCTGACCAACATGGAGTCCGACGGCAAGGGCCGCACCCGGCTGGAATACCACATTCCCGCGCGCGGCCTGATCGGCTTCCAGTCCGACTTCATGACGATGACGCGCGGCACCGGCCTGATGAGCCACGTGTTCGACGACTACGGTCCGGTGAAAGCCGACCTGCCCGGCCGCCACAACGGCGTGCTGGTCAGCCAGGACAACGGCGAGGCCGTGGCCTATGCGCTGTGGAAACTGGAAGACCGCGGCCGCATGTTCGTCAGCCCCGGCGACAAGTTGTACGAAGGCATGATCATCGGCATCCACAGCCGCGACAACGACCTGGTGGTCAACCCGATCAAGGGCAAGCAGCTCACCAACGTCCGTTCGTCCGGCACCGATGAAGCGGTGCGCCTGACCACGCCGATCAAGCTGACGCTGGAATCGGCAGTCGAATTCATCGATGACGACGAACTGGTCGAAATCACGCCGAAGTCGATCCGTATCCGCAAGCGCTACCTGCAGGAGCATGAGCGCAAAAAAGCATCGCGCGCAGCGGCGTAAACCCAACCCGGCTTTGTGCCGGGGCTGCGCGACTAAAAGCCCGGCGCGCAGCCGGGCTTTTTTACATGGGCCGCGGGTAAAATCGATGCCATGCGCCCAATAGAAATCAGCCTCCTCGTCGGCCTTGCCGCCCTCATCCTCGTGACTGTTTTCCTGCTGCTACGCATCCATGCGCTGCGACGGGAACAAACCGGGCTGCCCGCATTGCTTACGCAGGACATGGAAGCCCGTCACCGCGCGGTGCTGACCGATCTCCACGCGGGTCTCGCGCAGCAGTCCGACCGCATGCAGGGCCAGCTGCAGGCCCTACAGATCGCGCAGACCGAGCGGCTTGCGGAAACACGGGAAACCGTCACCAGCCAGTTCAGCCAGTTCCAGGCCGCGATGCTGGAAAAGTTGATCGAGCAGGGACGCGTCGAGCAAGGCATGCTGCAGGACACGCTGAAAGGTATGACCGCACAGTTCAACGAGCGCGTACAGCAGCTGTCGCAGACGGTCGACGGTCGGCTCAGTGAAATTTCCGGCAAGGTGGCCGAGCGACTCGATGAAGGCTTCAAGAAAACCAACGAGACCTTCACCTCGGTGATGTCGCGGCTGGCGGTGATCGACGAGGCGCAGAAGAAGATCGAGGGCCTGGCGTCCAACGTCGTGTCGCTACAGGAGATACTGGGCGACAAGCGCTCGCGCGGCGCCTTCGGCGAAGTCCAGCTGGAAGCGCTGGTGCGGAACTGCCTGCCGCCCGACGCCTATGCATTCCAGCACACCCTGAAAAGCGGCGCGCGTGTCGATTGCGTCCTGATCCTGCCCGAGCCGACCGGCACGGTGTGCGTCGATTCCAAGTTCCCGCTGGAAAACTACAGCCGCATGTTCGACGACAGCCTGCCGGCGGCCGAGCGCGATGCAGCCAAGCGGCAGTTCAAGACGGATGTCAAAAAACACGTCGACGACATCGCTGCCAAATACATCGTCGAAGGCGAAACCTCGGACGGCGCGGTGATGTTCCTGCCGGCCGAAGCGGTATTTGCCGAAATCCACGCCTACCATCCGGATCTGGTCGAGCACGCGCAGAAAAAGCGCGTGTGGCTGACCTCTCCGACCACGCTGATGGCGGTGCTGAACACCGCACGGGCAGTGATCCGCGATTCGGAAACCCGGCGCATGGCGCACGTGATCAAGGACGAGCTCTCCAAGCTGGCAAAGGATTTCGCGCGCTTCGACGAGCGCATGAAAAAACTCGCCTCCCACATCGAGCAGGCCAACAAGGATGTGGGCGAGGTGCGCATCTCCAGCGACAAGATCAGCCGCCGCTTCCAGCAGATCGAGCGGGTCGAGCTCGACCACCCGGACGCGGACGCCGCGCGCCTGCTCGACGCCGACGAGTGAGCCGATGAACCAGAGCCTGTACACACTCATTTTGAGCCTGCGTTGCCGCGAGAAAGCAATGGATGCAAGGCGCGGTGCGCAGGCAAGGGCCATCCCTTGCCAAGCGGCGCAACGCCGCAGACGTGCTTTCTCGCGTCAACCCGGAGGGGCGGGCCGATTCGGGCGCATCCCTTTGTCGCAGGTCGCTTGCTGTGCTCGCACAGCGGCGCGTCCCGCTCCGCGGGCTGCATCCCGACTCGGCCTCGCCGCAGGCTCAAAATGAGTGTGTACAGGCTCTTTGGCCGCTGGCGGCGCGCCCGCCTTCTCGAACGACATGCCATCCCGTCCGCTGCCTTCGATACAACGGTCGCCGCCCTGCCGATCCTGCGCGGGTTCGATGCCCCGGAACGAACACGCCTGCGCGAAGCCGCCAGTCTGTTCATCCACGACAAGACGTTTTCCGCCGCCGGCGGGGCAAACGTCGACGATGCCACCCAATACATCATCGCCCTGCAGGCCTGCCTGTTGACGCTCAACCTCGGCGAAGACAGCTACCGCGGCTGGAGCGAAATCATTCTCTATCCCAATGAATTCCTGCGTGACCTTGTGGAAATCGACGAGGCTGGGGTGGTGCATCGCTCGCGCGATATCCTGGCGGGCGAGTCCTGGCACGGCGGGCCGCTGGTGCTGTCGATTGCCGACGTTGAAACCAGCGGCCTGGCCGATGGCGTCAACGTGGTGCTGCACGAGTTCGCGCACAAGCTCGACATGCTGAACGGCTCCGCCAACGGCTTCCCGCCGCTGCATCGCGGCATGGATGCCGCCGCCTGGGCGCGCGACTTCAGCGCGGCCTTTGAGGATTTGTGCGCGCGCGTCGACGCCGGCGAAGACACCGCAATCGACCCCTACGCCACCGTCAGCCCCGCCGAGTTCTTTGCGGTGCTGACCGAGGTGTTCTTCGAGACGCCGCGCCTGCTCGACGCCGAATACCCGGCGATTTACCGGCAGTTGCAGCAGTTCTACCGCCAGCATCCGCTGGCGCGACTGGAAGCCCATGCCTGAGTCCCGCACCGCCGCCCGCATGGCCGGTATCGCGCCGTTCCACGTCATGGACATCCTGGCGCGGGCGCAGGCACTGGAAGCCGCCGGGCATGACATCATTCATCTCGAAATCGGCGAGCCCGACTTCGCCACCCCCGCCCCCATCGTCGAGGCCGGAGTCGCCGCGCTGCGCGCCGGCCACACGCACTACACCGGCGCCCTGGGTCTGCCGGCACTGCGCGAAGCCATTGCCGGATTTTATGCAAGCCGCTGGCAGGCCGCGGTCGACCCCGCGCGCATCGTCGTCACCCCGGGTGCATCGGGTGCGCTGCTGCTGGCGCTGGGCTTGCTGGCCGGCCCCGGCGACGAGGTGCTGATGGCCGATCCCGGTTATCCCTGCAACCGTCATTTCGCCCGCTTTTGCGATGCGCGCGCCGTGACCGTTGCGGTCGATGCCGCCAGCGGCTTTCAGCTCACGCTCGAATCCATCCAGCGTCACGCCACCGCGGCCACCCGCGCCGTGCTGATCGCCAGCCCCTCCAATCCGACCGGCACCGCCATTCCGTCCGGCGAACTCGAACGCATCCACGACTGGTGCGCCGTCCACAGCGTGGCGCTGATCGTCGACGAAATCTATCTGGCGCTGACCTACGACGGCGCCGAGCACAGCGCCGCGCGCTGGGACGACGTCTTCGTCATCAACAGTTTCTCGAAATATTTCCTGATGACCGGCTGGCGGCTCGGCTGGCTGGTGACGCCCGCCTGGGCCATGGCGGCGCTGGAGCGGCTGGCGCAGAACCTGTTCCTGGCGGCCTCCACCCCAGCGCAACATGCTGCACTGGCGGCATTCGACCCCGCCACCCTGGACGAACTCGAAGCCTGCAAGGCCGAACTGCACACGCGCCGCGATTTCATGCTGCCCGCGCTGCTCGAACGCGGCTTTCTCATTCCCACCCAGCCGCAGGGTGCGTTTTATCTGTATGCCGACTGCAGCGGCCATACCGACGACAGCGTCCAGTTTGCGCAAGCCTTGCTGGAACAGGTTGGGGTGGCGGTGACTCCGGGCCTCGACTTTGGCCAGCACCAGCCGCAACGCTTTCTTCGCATCGCCTATACCCAGCCGCTGCCGCGCCTGGTGGAAGCGGCCGCGCGCATCGACAGCTTTTTACGGACGTAAAAAAACCGGCCAAAAGGCCGGCTTTTCGTTCCTTGACCCGGAATTACTGGGCAGCGGGAGCGGGAGCAGCTTCGCCTTCGGCAGGAGCGGCTTCGCCTTCGGCAGGAGCAGCTTCAACAGGAGCAGCTTCAACAGGAGCGGGCGCTTCGGCAGCAGGCGCTTCAACAGCAGGTGCTTCGACAGGCGCAGCAGCTTCTTCTTTTTGGCCGCAAGCGGTCATGGAAACAGCCAGCAGAGCGGCCAGGAGGACGGAATATTTCATTTGATTTCCCTTATATTACAATATATTAAAATCTAAAACCCACACCAGAGATCGGCCCGGGACGTGTAATCCAGCCGACGCGCGGATTCTAACAAATCGGCAAAAGAAAACCACAATCTATTAAATTTCTTCTATTGCAGGAAAAATGTGTTGCCGGATAACAACAAGTCCGGCGAGAAGCGAAGACATGCGAAGATCTCATGGCGCGGACAAGCCGCTGCGCTCGCGCAAAAGCCGGATGACTTCCGGCCTGACTTCCCCTCATTCCAGCGCGTTCCGATAGGGGGATCAACTCATTGGCCCTGCTGTTCGATCATTTCGCCCGGCTGGCTGCCGGGGCGCAGCTTGCCCTGCTAGATAAAGCCAGCGTGGTGACAAGTTCGTTTTCGCCCAGATCCAGACGTGGCCGTCGCGGGTGTCGAGGATGAGGCCCGCTCGCCGCCCTTGCCGCCTTCGGTGCCGGCCGATACGGCCGGCAGGCCCAACAGCATCCATCCTGTCCGCATCATGCATCCTTCATGTAAGCCGAATTACCCACCCGCACCAACCGCGCCTATGCATCTGGCTTCCTGAGTGGGCATTTCAATGGACATCCGGGATCATGTCATTTGAAAAGCGCTGCCACGGCCTCCGCATCCAGCACATATTCGTGATTGCAGACATCGTCGTGCACCCGGATTTCGCCATGCTCGGCGAGGATGGACTCGCATTCCGTGCGTCCCACGCTGCGCAGCATGGAATAGATCTTGGCCGGATCATACGGGCAGTGGTAGCTGACCGGGCGCGGGCCGTACACGCGCACGTCCTCTTCCGGAAACAGCCGCTCGATCAGCTTGATCGAGCCCAGACCGAGCAGCTCCTCCGCCCGCACGGTCCCGGCCAGGATCTGCACCCGGTTCCAGCCGTCGGCGTCGCGCCCATCCGCACCCGGCAATGCCTGCAGGAACAGGCCCGCAGCGGTCTCGTGGCTGCCCGCCAGCCACAGACGGGTAGGCGTCTGCTCGGACTGCGTCAGGTAATGCTCGAACACTGCCGCCACGTTATCACCCTGCAGTGGCACATGGCTCTGGTAGGGCTGGCGCATGCCTGCAGTGTCGAGGGAGAGGGTCAACGCGCCGTCGCCCAGCAGGGCCGGCAGGCTGCCCGCGGAGACTTCCGGCGCGCTGCGTGCCATGCCGCGCAGACGCAGCTGCTCGTCGCAGTCCATCACCAGCAACGACACCGCGCCTTCGCCGCGCAACTGAAAGGTCAGCCGTCCGGCTTGCTTGAGGTTGGCGGTGATCAGCGTGGCCACCGCCGCCAGCTGGCCGAGGAGTTCGACAACGGGTTCGGGATAATCGCGCCCCGCAATCATCTCGCGCCAGGCGGGACCAAGCTGCACCCAAGCGCCGCGGATGTCGAGCTGTTCGAACAGGAAACCGCGCACGCGGCTGGACTGGGCGTCGGCCGGGTTCAAACCAAACCCCTTGCCACAGAGGCACAGAGGCACAGAGAAAACAAAAGAAAAAAGGGCTTGCCGGGGTGAGGCTTCAGCATTCTGCGATCCATTGGTTTTTCTCTGTGCTCTCTGTGTTCTCTATGCCTCTGTGGTTCAAAGCTGTTTTTGGGTTCAATTGAGTTGCACCCGCTCGCCCCAGGGCACCGCACCCTTGCCCTTGACCAGCCAGATGACCGGGTAATTCGGCGGCGTTTTGGGAAAGTCGCCTTCGGCATCGGTGAAATACACCAGCATGTTGGGATTGCGGTTTTCGTGCTCGACCCAGTCGAATACCGGACGAAAATCGGTGCCGCCGCCGCCTTCGATGCCGGCGGGAAGCTGCATGGTGTCCCACGGTTCGAACTCCCACGGCGCGGCTTCGGCGACGTGATTGTCGCACGCCAGCAGGGTGACGTGCGCGCGCACCTGGCCTTTCAGCGCATCGAGCTCGGTGACGAATTCGCGTAGTTCGTCGTCGCCGATAGAACCGCTGGTGTCGATCGCCGCCACCACCTCGATGCCGTCGCTCGACAGGCGCGGCAGCAGCGCATCGCCTTCTCGTCTGGACGGGCGCCGCCATGAATAATCGTCACGCTGGTTGATCGCGAAAAAACGCGCCAGCAGGGCGCGCCACGGCAGGCTGGGCGCCAGCAGGCCGTCGACCCAGCGCATCATCGACTGCGACAGCTTGCCGGCCTGGCGCGCAGCCTGGGCGGCGGCGGTGAGGCGATTCTTCCACTGCTCGGCGAGTTCCTCGCGCTCGGACGGCGACAGTTCATTGGGTTTTTGCGAGGCCTGGCTGCCGCTACCCTCTTTTTCCTCGACTTCGCTCTGGCCTTCCAAACCCCGCCCGCCCGAATCGCCGGCGTCTGGATTGTCCTGGCGCTCGCTCTCGTCGGGACTGGCACCTTGTTCGTTGTCGTTATCGAACATGTGCTGGTCGAAGGACTCTTCCGGCGTGTCCTCGGGAATCAACGGGTAGATTTCCTCCGCCGACAGTGTCATGAAATTCTGGTCAGCGAGGATGCCGTGCAGCGGCGGCTTCAGTCCTTCCTCGATCAGGATGAGGTTGACCGCATGATCGCAGGCGACGTCCCAGCGCCGCTTCATCCGGTGGTTGCGGCGGTGAGGGTGGCCCATCGCGCAGTGCATCGCCTCGTGCGCCAGCACGAACTGAGTCTGCGCGAGATTCAGGTTTTCGATGAACGCGGGATTGAAATAAAAAGCCTGCGCGTCAGTGCCGGTGGTGGTACACCAGTCGCCGCCGGGTTTCAGCGGCAGATGCATCACCAGCGCGCCGAGAAAGGGGCGCTCCATGATGAGACGGGTGCGCGCAGCCGCGAGCTTGGTAAGGATCGGCTGCAGCGTATCGGGCTGCTTAGTGCTCATACAGGACCAGATCGGTGATGCTGTTGGCCCACTCGGCAAACGCCGGTACGGCAAACAGCGGCCGCCCGACGGCACGGTGCAGGTCGGACACCAGCATCACGCCCATTTCGCGCTGCGAAAAGCGCTGTGCGTATTTGAGGATATTGCCGTATACCTCCGCAGCGTTGGCGCTGTCGGCGGCCTGCAGCGCACGGCGCACCAGCGCGGCGGCAACCCCGTACTGCAGGTCGATACCATGGGGTACTTCCGCCTCATCGCCGGCGACGATGGCGTCGATATCCGGCATCTGCGCCATGTTGTCGACAAAGGTTTTCAGCTCCAGCCCGGCCGACTGGCCGACGCATGCCATCAACGCGTCGGCGAGCAAGTCGGTGCGGTCGAATTTCTGCAGCGCGCGGTGAGCAAATTCCCACGAACGTGGACTGGGAAAGGCGATCGGTGTGTGCGCCGGGTCGAAGCTGAACAGCAGATCGGGGCGGAAGCGCAGGAAGGCGATCACGCGTGGATCGATACCCTCGTTGTGCGCCCAGTCCACCCAGTCGTCCAGATTCACCTCGACTTCATAATGGGTGAAGCGGTTGGCCAGCGGCGCCGGCATCGCGTAGGTCACGCCGCGGTCGCCCTGGCGGTTTCCGGCGGCGAAGATCACCCAGCCGTCGGGCACCTGGTATTCGCCCAGCCGGCGGTCGAGAATCAACTGATAGGCCGCGGCCGATACGGTGGGCGGCGCCGAGGTGATTTCATCCAGGAACAGGATGCCTGCCGGGCCGTGGCGCCCGGCATCGGGCAGCACCGAGGGAATCGACCACTCGACCAGCTGGCCGTTGCGGAAGGGAATGCCGCGCAGATCGGTCGGCTCCATCTGGGAGAGGCGGATGTCGATCAGCGGCACACTGTGCCGCAGGGCGATCTTGGCAACGATCTGCGACTTGCCGACACCCGGCGGGCCCCACAGCATCACCGGCGTGTGATAGCCGTCGGCGGCGCTTTCAAATTCGCGGTCGAGGATAGTTTCGATGTGGGAGGGTCGCATGAATAATCAGTACAGCAGTAAATGGTCTTGAATGATAATCGCTCGCGCCACTCACTTCCACCCGTAAAGGGTAGGCCGTGGTTGTAAAGCCGCTAAAGCGTCAACAACCACGCACCAATTTCGCCTTGCTCGATATGGGGGGATTTTGTTACCGTGGCGCGCAACCCGGCAGATTGGAAGCAGTATGAATTTTTGCAGTGAATGTGGCAGTGCCGTGGCGCTGCGCGTGCCAGAAGGCGATCATCTGCCGCGCCATGTGTGTCCCGATTGCGGCACCATCCATTACCAGAACCCCAAGATGGTGGTCGGCTGCATCCCGGAATGGGAAGACAAGGTGCTGCTGTGCCGCCGCGCCATCGAACCCAGGTACGGGCTGTGGACGCTGCCGGCCGGCTTTATGGAGAACGGCGAAACCACGCTCGAGGGCGCGACGCGCGAGACCTGGGAAGAGGCCGGGGCACGCATCGAGGCCGGCGGCCTCTATGCCCTGTACAACCTGCCGCACATCAATCAGGTTTATTTCATATTCCGCGCTCGGCTACTCGATCTGAATTTCCAGCCCGGTGTCGAGTCGCTGGAAACCAGGCTGTTCACCGAAGCCGAAATTCCCTGGGACGAAATCGCCTTCCGCACCGTGCGCGCCACGCTGGAACAGTACTTCGGCGACCGCCGCACAGGCTTATTCGACTTTCATTTCGGCGACATCCGCACGTGCTGAGTTTACGCCCCATGCCACCTCAGGCAGCGACGGCGAATGCTCCCGCCCGACCACATCCATGCTCACACGCAGCCAGTCTTCGTGGGCTTCCTGCACTTCACCCAGCCGCAGGCGATAAACCATGTCGCCGTCGCGCAGCATCAGTGGCGCACCCAGCCGGTAATGCGTCCTGGGGATCAGCAGGTTGCTGGCGCCCTGGTCGAGATGGGTCATCGGCATGAATACGGCCCAGGTCTTGTCCTGCACCCCACCCTGCCCATCCGGCTCGAAATAGATTTCCACCCGCTTGGGGTGGCGTGACAGGCGCTGGGTGCCGACCAAATACTGGCCGTCTTCCTCACGGTTCCAGCGAAGCGCCAGCAATTGCCAGACGTTCTCGGACGGATCCCAACTCACCGCCACCAGGTGGCCATGAGGCAGCGCCGGCGCCTCGGGCAGCGCAAAGCCCATGCCCTCCGTACTCTCGTCACGCAACATCCACGGCTCCAGGGCAGGCTGGGTCCTGGCCGCATCGGGGTGGACCAGGGCTGCCAGGATACTGTCAATTCCCACCGCCACCCATACCCGGCCAAAGCGGTGCGTGCGCTGACGGTTGCGGCGGATGCCGCCGCGTTCGATCAGACTCGCCACCTGCTGGGTGAGCCCGTTATTCCCCTCTACAGCCGGGGTTTGGTCGAGCATTTTCAGATGATCGATCAACGGGCGCAAGGCCAGGTAGCGCAGGCGACGGCCCCGTACCCAGTCATGGTCCAGCATACAGGCGCCGTCGCTTCGCGACAGGTCCACCATGTGCGTGTGCACCTCGCTCTGCGGTACGATTGCCGGCAGGGGCAAGGGCTCGTAGCCCTCAAAAATCTGCGCAACGGACTCGATTTCCTGGGCGCGGTAGCCCAGTGGATGCACCAGCCCCATCAGCACCACCAGCATGTATTCGCGTGCGCAGTGGGTGGGCCGCGCGTCGAACTGCACCGTCTGCGTCGCAAAACCGTCGCGCTCGACCAGGCGATAGATCTTGTGCATGCGGCGCCAGGCCGATGCGGACGGCGTGCGCGCCTGGTGATAGTTCCAGCGCATGACCAGGCCGGCGTAGCGCAGCACACGGGTGGCAATCTCGGCGGCGAAGGGCTTCAGTTCCGCACTGGCCGGTGCACGGTAAGCCTGCTTCAGCATCGTAAGCCAGGCTTCCGCCAGCAGCGACCAGAACACCCACGATTCGCGCCACAAGGCCTGGCGCGCCATCCGGAACGAGGACTGGTTGCGCACATACTGTTCGACGACGCGCCGTTGCAGGGGCAGGCCCGCCTCTTCCAGCCTCATCAATGATTTCATGCGGCTGAGCGAAGCCGCTTCATTTTCCGCATTGAAACGCTCCAGCCCCTCGACCAGCACATGATGCGCGTCGTAATCGGAGCCGGCAGGCAAGGCCTTCAGCCATTTATCGGTGGCCTTCGCGGAAGCAAACGGCGAGCCTTCTCCGACTTTTCTGCGACGGGCGATCGCGCTCAACATATCGAAAAAATCGGTCATGACTGTGTCAGCTTGTTGCGGATGCCTGCTGACAAGCACCATTTATGCCAAACCCATGGCCGTAGCGCATTCATTTCAACGTATTGGTTATGTTCGGGTTTGCAATATTCGCGCGCGACAGCTTTCCGGCGGATTAACGAAAACCCGACACCCGCTGTTGAAGCCGCGTCGATCCGGCCCGACGCGCGGATTGCCATCGGGTTCGCCTCACAAAGCGGGACGAACCCGCTACAATGCGCGCCGGGGAAGCGTGGCAGAGTGGTCGATTGCACCGGTCTTGAAAACCGGCAACGGGCAACCGTTCGTGAGTTCGAATCTCACCGCTTCCGCCAGAATGATTAAACCCAGATTTTTCATTAGGGAAGCGCTGATTAATTCGATATGGCCGTCATTGCGAGCGCAGCGAAGCAATCCAGCGTATCGATCAAGCGGGCATTTCTGGATTGCCGCGTCGCTGCGCGCCTCGCAATGACAAATTAATCAGCGGTTCCTTAGGGCGAGATGTTTTGGGTAGGGTGCACTCCGTGCACCTTCGGGCGTCAATCGGTGCACGAAATGCACCCTACGCACCATAAATCGTCTAATGAACAATCTGGATTAAATTGTTGTGCCGCCCACACTTGATGAGAAAATCTGTGGATGGCACAGCCCTCCCCACTCACCCCTATCAACCACGATCGCGACAGCGCGGGGATGACTTATGTCTATCCCGTCGTCTCGCGCCGCGCGGGCGGGGTGTCGGTGGGCGTCAACCTCAACCCGAACAACGCCTGCAACTGGGCGTGCGTGTATTGCCAGGTGCCGGGTCTGACACGCGGCACGGCGCCCGAGATCGATCTGGCGCAGCTGGAAGCCGAGCTGCGCACGATGCTCGCCGACATCCTCCACGGCGACTTCATGCAAACGCGCGTGCCCGAGGGTGCACGGCGGCTGAACGACATCGCGCTGTCGGGCAACGGCGAGCCGACCAGCGCCAGGGCTTTTCCGCAGGTCATCGAACTGATCGGCCGGGTGATGAATGACTTCGACCTGGTGGGAAAAATAAAACTGGTGCTGATCACGAACGGCAGCCTGGCCGACCGGCCGCGGGTGCAGGAGGGCATCGGGAAAATGGCGGCGCTGAACGGCGAGGTCTGGTTCAAGTTCGACAGCGCGACCGCCGCCGGCATGCGCCACGTCAACCAGACGCGGGTTTCACCCGACAGGCAGTTCGAGCGGCTGGCCATAGCCGCGCGGCTGTGTCCGACCTGGCTGCAAACCTGCGTGTTCGCGCTCGACGGCAAGCCGCTATCGGAAGCGGAACAGGCGGCCTATCTGGCCGCGGTGGCGCGCATCCGGCAGCAATCGATCCCGGTGCGGGGCGTGCTGCTGTATGGCCTGGCACGGCCTTCGATGCAGCCGCAGGCCGGCCGGCTGTCGGCGCTGCCTGCCGGATGGCTCGAAGCCTTCGCCGAAAAAATCCGCGCGGCTGGCTTGCAGGTTCTGGTTTCGCCATGATCCACGGCATCGGTACCGACCTGCTGGACGCCGGGCGGATTCGCAGCGGCCTCGCGCGCTTTGGCGAGCCCTACGCAAACCGCATCCTCGCCCCGGCCGAATATGCAGGGTATGAAGCCAGCCGCGACCCAGCGCGCTTCCTCGCCAAATGCTTCGCCGCCAAGGAGGCGTTCGCCAAGGCTGCGGGAACCGGGCTGCGCGCGCCGGTGTCGCTGCGCAACATCGCCGTGCTGCGCGATCCGCGCGGCAAGCCCTTCCTGCAATGCGCGCCCGAGCTCGCCGCCTGGCTGGCCACGCGCGGCGTCACGGCGCATCATGTTTCGCTGTCGGACGAGAGCGACCTGGTGCTGGCGTTTGTCGTGCTCGAGCAGTCCAATTCTTCTTCGGAGAACGCTACATGACCCTTGGCCCCTTGATGCTCGACGTGGCGGGCACCGAACTCACCGACGACGATCGCCGCCGCCTCGCCCATCCGCTGGTCGGGGGGGTGATCCTGTTTTCCCGCAACTACCGCGATCCGGCGCAGCTGGCCGCGCTGACCGCCGAGATTCACGCGCTCAAGCCCGCGCCGCTGCTGATCGGTGCCGACCAAGAGGGTGGCCGGGTGCAGCGCTTTCGCGAGGGTTTCACCCGCCTGCCGCCGATGCGCGCCTTCGGCGAAATCTGGAACGACCACCCACAACACGCCCGCGAACTGGCGCGCGAAACCGGTTTCGTACTGGCAAGCGAGCTGCGCGCGCACGGCGTCGACTTCAGCTTTGCGCCGGTGCTCGATCTGGATTACGGCGCCTCCTCGGTGATCGGCGACCGTGCCTTCCATGCCGACCCGAACGCCGTGTTCCAACTGGGGCAGGCGGCGATGCTGGGAATGAAGGACGCCGGCATGGCCGCCTGCGGCAAGCACTTTCCCGGTCACGGCTTCGTCAAGGCGGACTCGCACGTGGCGATCCCGGTGGATGAGCGCACCCTGGCCGACATGGCGATTACCGACCTGGTGCCGTTCCGGCTGATGATCGAGGCGGGGCTGGCCGCGGTCATGCCGGCGCATGTGATCTATCCCCAGGTCGACGACCGGCCCGCAGGATTTTCAAAAGTGTGGCTGCAAAAGCTGCTGCGCCGCCAACTCGGTTTCGATGGCGCAATTTTCAGCGACGACCTCTGCATGGAAGGCGCCGCTGTGGCGGGCGGCGTGGTCGAGCGGGTAGCCGCGGCGCTCGACGCCGGCTGCGATATGGCGCTGGTGTGCAACCGGCCCGATCTGGCCGACGAGGTACTGGCCAATCTGAAAGTGGACTGGCCCGCCCCCGCCCGCGCGCGACTGGCGCGCATGCACGGCCACCCCCACCCGCCGACGCTGGTCCAGCTGCGCGAATCGGCACGTTATGCCAATGCGCGGCACCACATCGCCGGACTGGGGCAGGATTCCGCCGACCTCAACCTGCAGACCGATCCAACCGATTACTGTGGCCGCGCATAAACACGACCACGGCGCAGGCCACAGCCACACTCACACGGCGCAAAGCGGCACCCTGATCGTCGCCCTGCTGCTGACGCTGTCGTTCGCCGGGGTCGAGGCTGCGGCGGGCTGGTGGTCGGGCTCGCTCGCGCTGCTGGCCGATGCCGCCCACATGGTCACCGACAGCTCCGCGCTGGGGCTGGCGGCGGCGGCGGCCTGGCTGGCGCAGCGCCCGCCCAGCACGCGGCATTCCTACGGCCTGATGCGCGCCGAAGTGCTGGCGGCGCTGTTCAACAGCCTTTTGATGCTGGTGCTGATCGGTTTCATCGTGCGCGAAGCCCTCGAGCGCATCGGCGCCCCGCGCGACATTGCCGGCGGCACTGTCATCACCGTCGCGGTCATCGGTCTCGCGATCAATCTCGCCGTCGCCTGGGTGCTGAGCCGCGGCGAACACACGCTCAACAGCCGTGCCGCGCTGCTGCATGTGCTGGGTGACGCGCTCGGCTCGGTGGCGGCGATTGCGGCCGGCATCGTCATCGTCGCCACCGGCTGGACCCCGATCGACCCGCTGCTGTCCCTGCTGGTGGCGGCGCTGATTCTGGTTTCGGCGCTGCGCCTGCTGCGCGAGGTCGTGCACGTGCTGATGGAGGGCGTGCCGCTCAATCTCCGGCTCGACACCATCGGCCAGGATCTGGCCAGGCTCGACGGCGTGCTGCGGGTGCATGACCTGCACGTGTGGACCCTTTCGTCCGACACCATCGCACTGTCGGCCCACCTGGAAATCCGCAACCTGGCCGACTGGCCGGGCATCCTCGCCGCCGCACGCCAGCTGATGGACACGCAGCACGGCATTCACCACGTCACGCTGCAACCCGAGGCGCTGGCGGCACAACCGCTCCTGCGCGGGGATTGGCCCCCACGCGCAGACGGCTCGCAAGGCTAAAGCGCAGAACCAGACACGGATCGTTAGCCCGACAGCCGCTTCATCGCGGTAACGGTACCCAAGCAAGCATTCATGGGGAATTCCCGAGGGCGATAAGCGGTCAACTGCGGTTTTCAGGATGATGAGTTGCTGCCTCTGAAAACCATATCACCATAAATCATGCTGCTCTTGGGGTGATGCGGCTGGGCGCCTACAATGGAAACGTTGAAGGCGTGTTTTCAATCTTTTGGTGCGACTCGCGCCAGCCGCCAGCCGATCAAGCAACACGATTCGCACAGTCAGGAAGGTACATGCAGTTCAAGGACTACTACCAGATCCTCGGGGTGCCCCGGGAGGCCACGGCGGACGAGATCAAGAAAGCGTTCCGCAAACTGGCGCGCAAGTACCACCCCGACGTCTCCAAGGAGCCCGAGGCCGAACTGCGCATGCGGGAGGTCAACGAGGCCTACGCGGTGCTCTCCGACGTGGAGAAACGTGCCGCGTACGATCAGCTGGGGCAGGGCTATCAACCGGGCCAGCCGTTCAATCCGCCGCCCGACTGGGATGCCGGCTTCGAGTTCTCCAGCCATGGCGCCCCGCCCCGCGGGGCAGCGGATTTCTCCGACTTTTTCGCCGAAATGTTCGGCGGCATGGGCGGCGCGCGAGGCGACTTTCGCGCGTCGGGCACGGCTTTTCGCGACCAAGGCGAAGACCACCACGCCAAGGTGCTGCTGGACCTGGACGATGCCTTCACCGGTGCCACCCGGCAGATCAGCCTGCGCGTGCCGAAGATGGATGCCCACGGCCGGGTGACACTGGAAACCCGCACCCTGAACGTGAAAATACCCAAGGGCGTGCACGAGGGCCAGATCATCCGGCTGGCCGGCCAAGGGGCGCCGGGCATGGGCGGCGGCCCTGCCGGCGACCTGCTGCTGGCGGTGCACTTCAAGCCCCACCCCCATTTCCGGGTGGATGGGCGCGACCTGCACCTGTCCTTGCCGGTAACGCCATGGGAGGCGGCGCTGGGGGCGGTCATTCCGGTCGACCTGCCGGGTGGGTCGGTGAAGGTGCGCATCCCGCAAGGGACGCAGAGCGGCAGACGGCTTCGGGTGCGCGGCAAGGGCATCCCAGGCGAGCCGCCGGGAGACCTGCTGCTTACCGTGCAGATCGCGGTGCCGCCCGCCGATACCCCGCGGGCGCGGGAAATCTATGAAACCATGGCGCGGGAACTGGCATTCGATCCGCGCGGAGGGCGTTAAGCGATGCGCGACGATGAGGTTTTGACGGGCAGCTTCATGGAAGAGACCTGGCTCACCCTGGAACAGGTGGCTGCCGCCTGTGCCGTCGAGCCGCAATGGCTGCTGGCCCACATCGAGATGGGCCAGTTCTCCCACGCCGCGAGCGTGGCCGGCGTGTGGCGCTTCTCCTCTGCAAGCCTGCTGCGGGCCCGGCGCATGTACCAGATCGAGCGAGATTTCGACGCCGTGCCGGAGCTGGCCGCCCTGGTGGCCGACATGCTGGAAGAAATGGATGCACTGCGCGCACGGCTGCGCCGTGCCGGCGATGTTTGAAGTCACAAAACATTTTCACGGCATCCTGCTTTGATTGGTTCGCTGAGCCGTCTCAATAGAGCGCTGTTCTTAATGCTTATTGATTCGGCCTTCCTCGCTATCGCACACAGCCCGAGCAAGCTGAACCTTAACGTCACTTCAAACTTCATCTGGCCGAATCAATAACTCCAGTGCCCCATCGCCGGCACTCCTGATTTACGCCAGCAGCAGGCCCTGGCGCGCAAACAGCCACAGTTGCTGCCGCGTCAGTTCGCCGACGGTTTCCAGCGGCAGCGCCAACCCCTGTGCGGCCAGCGTCTGCCGCATGGCGACCGCGAGTTCATCGACGGTGCGGCGGCCGTCCAGCATGCCGAGCAGGATGCGCCCCGGCGCGTCCAGTTCCATCGCCACCTGGCGCGCGCCGCTCACCACCCAGTTCGGTGCGTTCGCCTGCTGCCGCGCCAGCGCATGCGCGCAGGGACGCTCGCCCGGCGCGTTCGCATACGTAACGGCCGTCACGGTGGGCATCACGCAGTGGGCCATGACCAGCGGGAACAGGGCGTCGCGGAAGGCAGCCTCATCGACCTCCCCGCCCACCCCGTATTCGGCCAGCATCTGCCTGGCGGCTGCCAGCACGTCCGAATACGCGAGCGAGCCGGGATAGGCGGCCGACAGGGCCACGGCGGCAGCCTTCATCACGGGTTGCGCGATGGGAAAGGCGTTGCCCGCGGGGCTGATGAAGCGCTGCTCGCCCGCTGTTTCCAGATCGATTTCCTCGTCGCAGCGCAGGTCGGCATAAAACGCCAGCGCGCTCAGGGCATCGGCCTGCGGCGGCTGCGCGCAGGGGGTGTCGGCGCGCGCAATCAGTGCGCGGCGGAAGCGGACGGCGAGCGCGTCGTCGAGTGCCGCTTCGGCATCCAGCCAGCGCCCGGCCATGCCTTCCGAAACCAGGCCCCAGGCATCTTCGAGCTCGACTACGGCGCTGCGCGGGCCGGCCTCGCCGACGTAGCGCAGACCGTGCGCACCCAGCTGCGCGGCAAATTCGCCGAAGCGCATCGGCGCGTTGAATTCGGCGAGGTATTCGTGGAACAGGTAGGACGGCGCGGCGGATTTGAGATAGGCGATTTCCTTCAGCAGGACCGGATCGCTCCATTCGGCTTGCAGTTCGTCCAGCACGCGCAATGCCTGCTTAAAGCGCGCCGGCGCCGGCAGCCCGGCCGCGGTGCGCCCGGTCAGTGCAGCGCGCAGCGGCTGGAGTTTTTCCCAGCCGGCCGTGACGTTGAAGCTGACGTAGGCGATGCCGTGCGGCGACAAATGGCGCCGGCAGACATCGAGCAGCGCCTGTTGCACCGATGGCGGCACCCAGGAAAACACGCCGTGCGCGACGATGGTGTCGAACTCGCCCAGATCCTGCGGCAGCGCGGCAAGGTCGCCGTGCAGGACGCGAACGTTGGGCAGCCCCAGCGCCTCGACGAAAGCGGCGCCCGCCTCCGCCTGCATGCGCGACAATTCCACCCCCACCCAGTCGGCCCCGGGCCAGCGCCACGCCAGCGGAATCAGGTTGCCGCCCTGCGCGCAGCCGAGTTCGAGGATGCGCGAACGGCTGGGCTCGGGCGCACCGAAGCCGTGCAGCCTGGCCACCGCCGCCAGAAAATCCGGCTGGGTTTCGGGCAGCGGCAGGCTGTCGTAGGGGAGTTCGTCGTAGCTTGCGAGGGTGTTCATGGTGGCAATTGTATCGCCGCCATGAAGGGCAAATAGTGGAAGATTAGTGCCCGCTGTGGATCACGTCTCGCCTCGTCATTGCGAGGCGAAGCCGAAGCAATCCAGCCTGCGGGCACACGCTATGGATTGCTTCGCGTTGCTCGCAATAACAGCGAGGGGGCGGGATACAGCGGGATCAGTGCCCGCGCGAACCCGGCTTGCCCGCAAACAAGGCGGCCGGCGGACGCGGCTTGCGCGCCTGGGTCGACTGACCCGGTGCGCCGCTGCGGCCACCTGCCGGCTTGGCACCGGCACTAGCGGGTTTGGCCTGCGACGAACGGCCGGAGCCACTGCGACCACCGGGTTGCCCGCCACGTCCCGCGCCCTGCCCCTGGCGCGGGCCGCCACGGCCTTGCGGCGGGCGCGGTGGGCGCTCGTCGGACATCAGATCGGACTTGGCCGGCGGCACGAAGCCGGGTTCGATTTCGACCCGCACGATCGCGCGCTTGATCAGCTTCTCGATGTCGCGCAGATAGCTCATCTCCTCGTCGTCCACCAGCGACAGCGCCGAGCCGGTAGTGCCGGCGCGGCCGGTGCGGCCGATGCGGTGCACGTAGTCTTCCGGCACGTTGGGCAGTTCGAAGTTGACCACCTGCGGCAACTGGTCGATGTCGATACCGCGCGCGGCGATGTCGGTGGCCACCAGCACGCGCACGCTGCCGTCCTTGAAGCTGGCCAGCGCCTTGGTGCGCGCCGGCTGGCTCTTGTTGCCGTGGATCGCGGCGGCCGTGATGCCGTCCTTGATGAGCTTTTCGGTCAGTTTGTTGGCGCCGTGCTTGGTGCGGGTGAACACCAGCACCTGCTGCCAGTCGTGGTGCTTGATCAGATGCGCCAGCAGATCGCGCTTGTGAGCCTGCGGCACCCGGTGCATCGACTGCTCGATGACTTCCACCGTGGTGTTGCGGCGCGCGACTTCGACGCTCTTCGGGTTGTGCAGGAGGCCGTTGGCCAGGGCGCGGATCTCGTCGGAAAAGGTCGCCGAGAACAGCAGAGTCTGGCGCTGCTTCGGCACCACGGCGAGCACTTTCTTGATGTCGCGGATGAAACCCATGTCGAGCATGCGGTCGGCTTCGTCAAGCACCAGGATTTCGACGCCGGACAGGTCCACCGTCTTCTGCCCCATGTGGTCGAGCAGGCGGCCCGGCGTCGCCACCAGGATGTCGACGCGCGACTTCAGCGCCTTGAACTGCGGGTTGATGTTGACGCCGCCGAACATCACCATCGAGGTGAGCGACAGGTGCTTGCCGTAGGTCTTGACCGATTCCTCGACCTGCGCGGCGAGTTCGCGCGTCGGCACCAGGATCAGGCAGCGCGGGCGGCCCGGCTTGGGCGCCTGCGCGGCGCGCGTCGACAGGTGGTGCAGGATCGGCAGGACGAAGCCGGCGGTCTTGCCGGTACCGGTCTGCGCCGCGGCGAGCAGGTCGCCGCCTGCCAGCACCTGCGGAATCGCCTGCGCCTGGATCGGGGTGGGCGTGGTGTAGCCGGCATCGGCAATCGCACGCATGATGGGTTCGGCCAGCGCAAGGCTGGCAAAGGTGGTTTCAGTAGTCATGTAGGTTTTCCTGCGACGGCCTGTTGCGCTTGTGGCAACACCAATCGAGGCAGACGAATAGGGGATCGCGAGATCGGGGTAAGAGAACCACGCACCGATTGGCAGGGTGCGGGAGGCCGCACTATACCGGCTGCGGCCTGACGCGGCAATGCTTGCTTTTTGCCCCAAATTCCGCGATTGAAATCTCCGCATTCCGAATTTTGCGGATTTTTGAGTCATTCTGCGATGCAAACCGGAATGACCTTCCCCCGAAATTTCGTCTTCCAGGGGTGACGTAGTATTGACGTTAATTTGGGAAGAGGGAAGATGAAGAAGATACCGAAACAAGAGTACACCGCCGAGTTCAAAGCGCTGGCGGTCAAGCGGGTAAAAGACGGGTTGACAGTAGGCGCTGCAGCTCGTGAATTGGGGTTGATTGACCAGACCTTGCGTAACCGGGTCAAGGCCACTGACGCGGGCAAGCTCAACGGGGCGGGCACCAAGCCGGTCACGCCTGAACAGATGGAGTTGACCCGTGCGCGTGCCGAGGTCATCCGGCTCCGGCGCGAGGTCGAAATCTTAAAAAAAGCGACGGCATACTTTGCAAAGGATGCGCTGTGAAGTATGCCTGGATCGACACCCGGCGCCCGTACTACGCCTTGACTGAAATGTGCCCCGTGCTGGCGGTCAGCGTCAGCGGCTACCGTGCCTGGAAACGCGGCGGCAAGGCTGATCGGTGTCGTCTGACCGACGCCCAGATGCTGGCGCTGATCCGCGCCATCCACGACGAACTCAAGGGGGCTTATGGCAGCCCCAGAATGGTCCTGGAACTGCGCGCACGCGGCTTCTCTGCCAGCAAGGGCCGCGTCGAGCGGCTGATGCGCGAGCACGGCATCCGGGCGCGTCACAAACGCAAATTCAAGGTAACGACGGACTCGAAACATAAGCTGCCGATTGCGCCCAACCTGCCGGATCGCAACTTCGCACCGGCTGCGCCGAATCAGGTTTGGACATCCGACATCACCTATCCGTGGACGGACGAAGGCTGGCTGTATCTGGCGGTTGTTCTTGATCTGTTCAACCGCGAGGGGGTGGGCTGGTCGCTGAAACCGCGCATGACGGCGGACATCGTGACGGATGTGCTGACGATGGCGTGGTTCAGGAGGAAGCCAGCGCCGGGTGTGCTTCACCACTCCGACCGGGGCAGCCAGGGCGGATTCAACAGCTTCAAGAACGAGCGGGTGCATGGCTGGCGCTTCGCGACGCGCGAGGGCATGACGGCCACGGCCTTCGGGTACATCGAGGTGTTTTACAATCGGAAGCGGCTGCATTCGACGCTCGGTTACAAATCTCCGACACTGTTCTTGCAGGACTGGCTGACCGCTCAGCAGATGGAAAAACGGGTAGCATGAACACCGCTCGTTGGAAGACGAAAAACCGAGGGAAGGTCAATCCAGAAATGCCTGGTTGATCGATACGCTGGATTGCTTCGCTGCGCTCGCAATGACGGTCATATCAAATTAATCAGCGCTTCCTTAGAGCGGGTTGACGATCACCACCACCATGTTGGCGCGCAGGGCGCCGAAATCCCGCTACCGCCCGCCCATTCCGATCAGCAGCACGTCGCACGTCGCGGCAAAGGCCACGTCCTTGCTTACGCTGCCCAGCAGCCAGTCCTGCAAGCCGCCGCCATAGCCGTGCCGTCCCAGAACGACCAGATCGACCTGGCCGTCTTCGATGCACTGGCAGATGACTGCGGGGGGAAATCCCGGCTGGACCAGACGCCTGGCTGCCGCGCCCTTTTCGACCGGCGCCAGCAGGGCATCAAGCTGCTCCTCGGCATCCGCGCGCTGGCGCGTGAGCCAGTCGGTGAGGTCCAGCCGGACGAACTTCGCCTTGCGCAAACGCTGTTCGACCTCGCTGCCCAGCACGTGCAGCGTTTCCACCCGCGCGCCGTCGGCGAGGTCGAAAGCATGGCCCAGCACCGCCGCCGACACCGGCGAGAAGTCCATCGCCGCCAGCACCTTGCGGTAGGGTTCATCTACCGGTTTCTTGACGATGAGCACCGGGCACTCGGCCACCCTCAGTAAACGCGACGCGGTGGACCCGAGGAACAAATCCTTCAGCGTGCTCTCGCCGCGCGCCCCGGCCGCCACCAGGTCGGCCGCCACCTCCTGCGCGTAGCCGGCGATTTCGGTATGCGCCCGGCCGATGCGGGTGACGGGGAGGACGCGAATCCCGAACTGACCGGACAGTGCCGTCGCCATGGCCTCCACCCGGGTCTGCTCCGCTTGCTGCAACTCCTGGTCGCTATGGCCGAATTCGTCCGGAGTCTGCGTCAGGCTGGGGTAGAGATCGAGCGGGCGCACTACATGCAGTAGATGCAGCTGGGCATTATGCTGTTGGGCAATGCGCGCGGCGCGGCGCACGGCACGTTCCGAAAATTCGGAAAAATCGGTGGCGGCAACGATACAGCGGATGCTGGGCATGATGGGTTCCTGGGAAAACGCGTAACACTATTATTCATAGCCCACGCGCGAGCATCCCGGGTATTGCTCAGGTGCCGCATTCGGCGCGGCCCCTGTGGGAGGGGCTTTAGCCCCGATGGCCCCCCTGATCGCGGGTAAACCCGCTCCCACAAAACGCCCGCCGCCGTTACATGGCGGGGCGTCCTCGCCGCGATTTTCGGGCGGGGCGGAACACCGCGCATTCGGGCCGGGGGCGGCCTCCCACACACCCCGCGGGCTCTGCGGGAGCCTCCGCAAATAAATGGCAGGTCAGAGCCAGCTTTCCACTTTCTTGCGATCCGGCACGCCGCCGGCGTGCACCACCTTGCCGTCGATCACCACGCCGGGCGTGGACATGACGCCGTAGCCGAGGATAGCCGCCATGTCGTCGACCTTTTCCAGATCGACCGTCACGCCGCGCGCCTGCGCAACCTCTTCGATCAGCTTCAACGTGGTCTTGCAGTTGGCACAGCCGCTGCCGAGTACTTTGATGTTCTTCATCCTGCGTTCTCCATTGAATTTTTCGGCTTGATGGCCTCGATGCTGGCCGAGGCGATGAAATCCTCGACCCCGCGGCCGGGCGCCCAGTGGCGGATGAACTCGCGGCTGGCGTCCTTGGGGGCAATGCGGATGTCGGCGAAGCCCGCCGCCGCGAGCATGGCCGTGAGCGCATCGACGCTGGCCGCGCCGGCCACACAACCAGTGTAGAGCGCAACTTCCTGCTGCATGGCCGCCGGCAACGGGGAGGTGGTGACGATGTCGGAAATGGCGAGACGGCCGCCGGGTTTCAGCACCCGCCAGGTCTCGCGGAACACCTGCGCCTTGTCCGGCGACAGGTTGATGACGCAGTTGGAGATGATGGCGTCGACCGTGGCGTCGGCCAGTGGCAGATGCTCGATCTCGCCGAGGCGGAAGTCCACGTTGGCGTAGCCGCCCTTGACCGCGTTGGCGCGGGCCTTGGAAACCATGTCGGAGGTCATGTCGACGCCGATGACAGCGCCACCCGCGCCTACCTGGCGCGCGGCCAGGAAGGCGTCGAAGCCGGCGCCGCTACCGAGGTCGAGCACGGTTTCACCCGACTTCAGCGCGGCAATGGCCTGCGGGTTGCCGCAGCCGAGGCCGAGGTTGGCGCCTTGCGGCACTGCGGCCGTCTCCTCGGCGCTGTAGCCGATGCCGCGCGACAGTAGTTCGGCGACGTCCTGGTCCGACGGTGCACAACACCCGGTGCTCGGCGCGCAGCAGCCGCCGGATTCGGCGCGCGCCACCGCGCCGTAGGCGGCGCGCACCTGCTGGCGGATCTGGTCGTGTTCGTGGATGGTCATGATCGGTCTCTCCTAAAAATATCGGGCTTCAGCAGCAGGATTTGCCGGAGGGCGTCGGGGTGCAGCAGGCCGCGTCCGACTCCACCACGGCGATCTTGGCAAACGGGTCGGCGGGTTTGGCGCTGGCGGCGTAGGCTTCGTCGAAGCTGGTATCGAGGCTTTGCGCGGCCTCGTCGCGAATATGCCGGGCGATTTCGATCACCGCGTCGATCTGCTCGCGGGACACGCCGTAGCCCTTCAGCCGGTCGACCTGGCACAAGCCCTGTTTGGGATGGTTGGCGGCAATGTTGGCCGCCAGCGAAACCAGGGCGACGATGGACGGATGCAGTTCGGTACTCATGCGATGACACTCCTCAAGGCGTTGAACAGGATGCCGACCAGGACGAAGGCGGCGGCGAGATAAGCGGCGAAGATGCCGAGCAGCGGCCATTTGACGACCTTGCGCAAGATCAGCATCTCCGGCAGCGACAGCGCGATCACCGCCATCATGAAGGCCAGCACGGTGCCGAGCGGCACGCCCTTGCCGAGCAGCGCCTCCGCCACCGGGATGATGCCGACCGCGTCGGAATACATCGGCACGCCAGCCAGCACCGCGACGACTACCGACAGCACGCTGCCGTCGCCGGCGATTTTCGCCACGAAATCCGCCGGCACATAGCCGTGGATGAAGGCGCCGATGCCGACACCGACGATCACGTATTTCCAGATGCGGCCGACGATCTGCCGCACCTCGTTCCAGGCGTAGTCATGGCGGGCGCGCAGGCCAGTGTCCCGTTCCTCCTGCAGCGCCGCCTCGCCCATGTGAATCTTCCAGACGTAGTCCTCGACCCAGCGTTCCAGTTTGAAGGCCTGCAGCACGTAGCCGCCGACGAAGGCGACGGTGAGGCCGGTCGCTACATAGATCAGCGTCATCTGCCAGCCGATGACGCCGGCCAGCACCACCACCGCGACCTGGTTGACCATCGGGCTGGCGATCAAAAACGACAGCGTCACGCCGAGCGGGATGCCGGCCTCGACGAAGCCGATGAACAGCGGAATCGACGAGCACGAGCAGAACGGCGTCACCGCGCCCAGACCCACCGCCAGCAGGCGTGCGCCGGGTCCGGAGCGGCCGCGCATCATCGCCCGCACCCGCTCCGGAGTGAGCAGCGCGCGCAGCCAGCCCATCAGGTAGATCACCGAGGTCAGCAGCACCAGGATCTTCGCCACATCCATGACGAAGAAGTGCAGCGCCGCGCCCAGCGGCGTGTCCTGCAGGCCCAGCCATTGGTAGGCGACCAGATTGCCCAATGCGTCAAACATTCGATCCGCTCCGGCGATGGCGCGACTTACAGCGCAAACTCATCGTCATACGGCGCGTCCCCCTGCACCACCGGCAGGGTGAAGGCGCGGTCCCAGACGCCCCAGCCGCCGTCCAGCACGCGCACGTCCTTGTAGCCCAGCGATTTCATCTGCAGCCAGCCGAGGCTCATGCGGAAACCGTCGTGGCAATACACGTACACGGTCTTGTCCTTGGGCACGTCCTTGTAGAATGCGGCCAATTCTTCCTCGCCGAACCACTTCTGGCTGTTGCCGTCGGTGGCGTCCAGGCTCACCACATTGAGCGCGCCGGGAATATGGCCGCCCTGCACCGCATGGCGGACGACCTTGCCCGTGTACATGTCCGCAGGGCGCGCATCGACCAGCACCACGTTCGGATCGCGCCGCGACAGCACATCCTCGTAGACCTGCGGCCACTCGACAAACATGCTGGCATCGGCGGGCTTGAGCGTGACCTTCCCGTGTTTGACCTGCGGCACTTCGCGAGTCAGTTCGTTGAAGCCCATCCATTCCTGCGTGCCGCCGTCGAGAATCTTGACCCGGCTCATGTCGAACCCGTAAAGCGCCAGCAGATAGGCCACGCGGGCGGTCAGCGCCGAGCGCGAATCGTCATACAGAACGATGGTGGAGTCATTGTTTATCCCCCATTTGCGCAGCGTCGCCTGAAACGTGTCCCTGTCCGGAAACAGCATGATGGAACGCCCGTTGTTGTCGCCCAGATCCTTGAAGCGCTGCACCTGGACTGCGCCGGGGATATGCCCGACCGTGTGATAGCGATGCGGGTGATAGCGCACTTCCAGCACCACCAGTTTGGGATTTCTCATCTCGGCGGCAAGCCAGTCGGCATCCACCATGAAAGCGCGGTCGGCGAATGCCGGCGCGGACAGGACCGCCAGCCAGACAAGAACGGCACGAAACAGATTCAACATCGATATTCTCCAAGTTATCCAGATTTCAATTTCAATTGTGCGCGGGCAACGCGCCCTTCTCGTACCAGCCCTTGCTGCGGTTGACGATCTTCACCACCCCCAGCATCACCGGCACCTCGATCAGCACGCCGACCACGGTGGCGAGCGCCGCGCCCGACTGGAAGCCGAACAGCGCGATCGCCGCCGCCACCGCCAGCTCGAAAAAGTTGGACGCGCCGATCAGCGCCGACGGGCCGGCCACGCTGTGTGTCTCGCCCACCTTGCGGTTGAGCCAGTAGGCGAGACCCGAGTTGAAGAACACCTGGATCAGGATCGGCACGGCCAATAGCGCAATGATCAGCGGCTGCGCGACGATCGCCTCGCCCTGGAAGGCGAACAGCAGCACCAGGGTGACGAGCAGTGCCAGGATGGAGGCGTGGCCGAGCCGCGCCATCGCCGCATCGAACGCCGCCTGCCCGCGTTTCAGCAGCAGCGTGCGCCAGACCTGCGCCAGGATTATCGGGATGACGATGTACAGCACCACCGAGGTGAACAGCGTGTCCCACGGCACCACGATCGCCGACAGCCCGAGCAGCAGGCCAACGATGGGCGCGAAGGCGAAAACCATGATGGCATCGTTGAGCGCCACCTGGGTGAGCGTGAAATAGGGATCGCCGCCGGTCAGCCGGCTCCACACGAACACCATCGCGGTGCAGGGTGCAGCGGCCAGCAGGATAAGGCCGGCGACGTAGCTGTCGAGCTGCTCCGCCGGCAGGTAGGGCGCGAACCAGTGACGGATGAAGAGCCACGCCAGCAGCGCCATCGAAAACGGCTTCACCGCCCAGTTGACGAACAGGGTGACGCCGATTCCCTTCCAGTGCGACTTCACCTGGTGCAGCGCGGAAAAGTCGATCTTCATCAGCATGGGGATGATCATCACCCAGATCAGCAGGCCGACCGGAATGTTCACCTGCGCGACTTCCATCCGCCCCAGCGCGTGGAACGGTGCCGGAAACAGCTGGCCCAACAGCACGCCGACGACGATGCACAGCGCCACCCACAAGGTGAGCCAGCGCTCGAACACGCTCAACTGCACGCCGGCGGCGCGCCTGGCGGTGACTTCGCACTGCACGCTCATCGGGCGCGTTCCATTAAATTCGGCGCGCGCATAGCGCACTCCCGGTCGAGACATTCATCACGGATGATCCATTCGCCGATTTAAAGCTTGTAGGGTGCGCCGTGCGCACCATGGAGAGCATGGATCGGTGCGCATGGCGCACCCTACTGAACACCTCGCATGCCCAATGGACAATCGGGTTCATGCCAGTTGCAAAGCCTGCTTCACAGCGGCCACCAGGCGGGTGCGGATATCGTCGCGCACCGCGATGAAGCGCTCCAGCGGCTCGCCGTGCGGGTCGTGGAACGGCAGGTGGATGGCCGGGATCGGGCGCGGGAAGATCGGGCAGGCCTCCTTCGCGTTGTCGCATACCGTCACCACCAGATCGATGTCCTCGTTCATCACCGCGTCGATGTCTTTCGGGTGCAGGCCGTCGGTATTCAGGCCTGCCTCCTTCAGCGCCGCGATCGCGCCGTCGGCCACCTTCGGCTGCGGCCGGGTGCCGGCGGACAGCGCGCGTACCCGGCCGGCGAGATCATGATTCAACAGCACCTCGGCCATCTGCGAGCGACAGGAATTGCCGGTGCACAGCACCAGCACGGTGTAGGTTTTTTCAGCCACGATGGATCCTTGAATAAGCGTGAACGGATAAAGGGGAGAACTTTTTTACGATGCACCCCGAATATGGGAACGCTGTCGAGCGTGCGGGAGCTTCCAGGCGTTTCATGCTGACGCCTTCGAGGGAGAACAGGCCGGCGAACAGACCGGCGAGCAGGGATTGCCGCCGCAGCAGTTTTCGGTGAGGAAGGCGAGCAGGTTATTCATCGCCTCGAACTCCGCACGGTAAATGACAAAACGCCCCGCCTGCTGCGACGAAGCCAGGCCGGCGTGAGACAGCTCTTTCAGGTGGAAGGACAGCGAAGACGGCGGAATGCCGGTGAGTTCGCTGATTCTCCCCGCCGCCAGACCGGCCGGACCGGCCTGGACCAGCGCACGGAAAACCGCCAGACGGGAATCCTGGGCAAGAGCAGCAAGGGCGGTGACGGCAGCTTTCGTTTCCATGTTTCAATGATAATCGAACTATTGGATTCGAAGCAAATGAAATCTTGATGGATTCGGAGGAGTCCAATTTCGGGCCGGGGGCGACCCTCCCACACACCCCACCTGTAGAGGCGGGCTTGCTGGCGGTAGGCCGCGGTTCGCGACGACATGTTATCGGGCAAGCCCGCTCCTACGGGGGTTGCGACAGCACGGGCTTGCATCCACCTGTGGAGCACCCGCAAGGAGTAGATCGGTCGCCGGGTGGGTGGCGCTTGGCGCGCTGGCCTTGCATCCACCTGTGGAGCACCCGCAAGGAGTAGATCCTCCTACGAACCCCGCTCTCCGTTCACATCTGCCGCCAGCATCTGCTTCGCCACCGCCTCGGCCACCCGGATGCCGTCCACCCCCGCCGACAGAATCCCGCCTGCGTAGCCCGCACCCTCGCCCGCCGGATACAGGCCCTTGACGTTCACGCTCTGGCAATCGTCGTCGCGGGCGATGCGCAGCGGCGACGAGGTGCGCGTCTCGACGCCGGTCAACACTGCATCCTTCATCGCGAAGCCCTTGATCTGCCGGTCGAACGCGGGCAGCGCCTCGCGGATCGCCTCGATCGCGTAGTCCGGCAGGCAGGACGCGAGGTCGGTGAGATGCACGCCGGGCTGGTACGAGGGTTCGACGCTGCCGAGCCGGGTGGACGGCTTGCCCTCGATAAAATCGCCGACCAGTTGAGCCGGCGCATCGTAATTGCCGCCGCCGAGTTCGAACGCGTGCGCTTCCAGCCGGCGTTGCAGCGCGATGCCGGCGAGCGGATCGTCTCCGGGAAAATCCTCGGGCGTGACGCCTACCACGATGCCGGCGTTGGCGTTGCGCTCGTTGCGCGAATACTGGCTCATGCCGTTGGTCACCACGCACCCCGGCTCGGAGGCGGCCGCCACCACCGTGCCGCCGGGACACATGCAGAAGCTGTAGACCGTGCGGCCGTTCTTCGCATGGTGCACCAGCTTGTAGTCCGCCGCGCCCAACTGCGGGTTGCCGGCGTTCGGCCCCAGCCTTGCCTTGTCGATCAGCGACTGCGGATGCTCGATGCGGAAGCCGACGGAAAACGGTTTCGCTTCCATATACACGCCGCGCGCGTGCAGCATCTCGAAAGTGTCGCGCGCGCTGTGCCCGAGCGCGAAGATGACGTGCCGGCTCTTCAATGTTTCACCGCTGGCCAGTATCACCCCGCCGATCCGTTTGCCATCAGGCCCGTCCTCGATCAGCACGTCGGTAACGCGCTGCTGGAAGCGGATCTCGCCGCCCAGCGACTCGATCTCGTGGCGCATCGCCTCGACCATTCCGATCAGGCGAAAGGTGCCGATATGCGGTTTCGACACGTACAAAATCTCCTCCGGCGCGCCTGCCTTGACGAATTCGGTCAGCACCTTGCGGCCCAGATACTTTGGGTCCTTGATCTGACTGTAGAGCTTGCCGTCGGAAAACGTACCCGCCCCGCCCTCGCCGAACTGCACGTTGGATTCCGGATTCAGTACATTCTTGCGCCACAGCCCCCAGGTATCCTGCGTGCGTTCGCGCACCGCCTTGCCACGCTCCAGCACGATGGGTTTGAAGCCCATCTGCGCCAGCACTAGCGCGGCGAAGATGCCACAGGGGCCGAAGCCGACCACGAGCGGACGTTCCACCAGGTTCTCCGGCGCGCGGCCGACGAACCGGTAGGCCATGTCCGGCGTCGGCGCAAGGTGGCGGTCGTCGCGGAATTTCTTCAGCAGCGCCGCCTCGTTCCTGACCTCGACGTCGACCGCATAGACCATCAGCAGCGCATGTTTTTTGCGTGCATCGTAGCTGCGCTTGAAAATACTGAAGCCGACGAGGTCGTCGTCGGCCAGTTCCAGACGCTGCAGGATCGCCGCGCGCAGGGCCTCGGGCGGATGGTCGAGCGGGAGTTTGAGTTCAGTCAGTCGCAGCATATTTGATATTTAAGACGCTTCGTCATTGCGGGGTTCGCAGAGCCATCGCGATCCAGCGCCTGTCGATACAGCATGATTCTGGATTGCTTCCCGCCGCGCTTCGCTCGCGGTCGCAATGACGGAAGACCGTCATTCATTGGTGTTCAGGTAATTCAATGCGCCCCGCCCCGCGGCGCGCCCGCTGGCGAAGCTGGCCGTCAGCAGATAACCGCCGGTGGGCGCTTCCCAGTCGAGCATTTCGCCGGCGCAGAACACGCCGGGCAGGTCGCGCAGCATCAGGTTTTCGTCCAGCGCCTCGAAGCGCACACCGCCGGCGCTGCTGATCGCCTCGTCGAGCGGGCGCGGGGCGACAAGCGTGAGCGGCAGCGATTTTATCGCGTTGGCGAGCTTCAGCGGATCGTTCAATCGATCGGGCGACAGGATTTCGCGCAGCAGCGCCATTTTCACGCCCCTGATTCCGGCGCGGCTTTGCAGGTGGCTGGACAGCGAGCGAGCACCGCGCGGATGGACGACCTCGGCAATGACCCGCTCCAGTGTCTTGTCGGGCGCCAGGTCGAGTTGCAGCGTCACCGCCCCCAGCGCCGCAATGGTGTCGCGCAGCAGCGCCGACAGGGCATACACCAGGCTGCCCTCGATGCCGCTGTCGGACAGCATCAACTCGCCACGGCGCGCGTGCAAATTTCCGGTGGCATCGGTGAAGCGCAGCGCCACGGTTTTCAGCGGCTGCCCGGCAAAGCGGCTCTTCAGATGCTCGCTCCAGCCGCCCGCTACGTCGAAGCCGCAGTTCGACGGCAGCAAGGGCGCGACCCCGATCCCGCGCTGCGCCAGCAGCGGCACCCACGCGCCGTCCGACCCCAGCTTCGCCCAGCTGCCGCCGCCGAGCGACAGCACCGCGGCGTCGACTTTCACCGCCAATTCACCCCCCGGCGCGGTAAAGCGCAGCGCACCCGCTGCGTCCCACCCCAGCCAGCGATGCCGCACATGAAATCGCACCCCGGCTTCGCGCAGCCGATGCAGCCACGCGCGCAGCAGCGGCGCCGCCTTCATCTCCCTGGGAAATACCCGCCCCGACGAGCCGGTGAAAGTCTCGACCCCCAGCCCGTGAATCCACGCCCGCAGCGCATCAGGGGGGAAGGCTTCGAGCAGCGGCTTGATTGCAGCAGTGCGCGCGCCGTAGCGCGACAGAAAAATATCGAACGGCTCGGAATGGGTGATGTTCATGCCGCCCACGCCGGCGAGCAGGAACTTGCGTCCCGGCGACGACATGGCGTCATAAAGATCAACCTGAACACCGCCCTGCGCCAGCACCTCGGCAGCCATCAGACCTGCAGGACCGCCTCCGATTACAGCAACTGTACGCATGGGCAAGTAGAGGGAATGGGCAGCGCATAATATGTCTACACTCACGCACCGGCGCCATCGCCGCGATTTTCGGGTGCAAACACCACGGCATCGGGCCGGGGGCGACCCTCCCTCAGATATCCGCTCTCTGCCCCCTCACCCAATCAAAAACTCATCCTTCGTCCGCCCCTTGGCCAACGCATCCGCCAGCCACCTGGGCGCACGACCGCGGCCCGACCATGACTCGCCGGTGGCCGGATTGCGGTACTTGGCCGCCACCGCCCCACGTGCCTTGGCCTTTTTCGTCCCGCCCTTCAGGTCTGCCAGGGTGATCCCAAATTCCTTCATCCTCGCCTGAATATCCGCCACCACCGCGGCGATTTCAGCGCGACGCGCTGTCTCGGCCTGTTGCAACAATGCTTCCGCCTGGGCCTTCAATTCCTTGTATGTCGCCATCGTATTTCTCCTATCAAGTGAGTAAATCAACATCAGCAATAATCCAGATTAATCTGAATACACCATAAAAACCCATTACCTTCGCGAAGGCCAGGATAACAAACCACGAAGCCATTGAAGATAAAGGGTGCGGTTAATCGCCGCCATCGCCAACCCCGGGCGCGGCGGGCGCGGGCAGAGAGATATTTCTCGGGGATGAATTATGACTGAAACAGCGCGCGGACAGAGAAGGGCAAGCATCAGCCGATCCCTCGTCGGGTGCCCAAGACGCTGGCTCTTTGGCTACCCTGGCATCAAACGGTCCAGCTTTAAGTTCAAGAAGCACCGAATCCTTAACCAAGGCAACGATTATGTACCAAGTTCCGGAGGGAAGGTCAATGCCGATACTAGGGAACCGCTGATTAATTTGTTCATTGCGAGGCGCGCAGCGACGCGGCAATCCAGAAATTCCCGCTTAATCGATACGCTGGATTGCTTCGCTGCGCTCGCAATAACGGCCATATCGAATTAATCAGTGCTTCCTTAGCGAATTGCCTCAAGATAAAAGTTTCCGAACGTAGTCATTTGAAGGAATCGTTGCCTCAAGTTAAAGGTTACCGAAAGACCAAAAGTAATCTGCCATGGGCACACAAGAGCGACGCGCTTATCTGGAAGCGATACAGACACGCTACCGGCGTGCCCGGAAAACCGGCAAGACAATCTTTCTGGACGAGTTTTGCGCAGTCTGCGGCTATCCGCAAATATGCGCTGCGCGTGCTGCGCATCGCAGGCTGCCGCAGCAAATCGGCCATACCCAAGCCCGGCCCGACCTCACCGAGCTGGTTGAAGCCCTGCGCACGATCTGGGGGGCCTCAGACCAGTTATGCAGCAAACGCCTCAAGGCGGCGCTGCCGTTATGGCTGCGGCACTACGAGACGGGCTTCGAGCCGCTGTCCGCTGAAACACGTGCCTTGCTGGACGCCATCTCGGCGGCAACTATCGACCGTTTGCTCAAGCCGGTTCGTGCTCAGCCGGGACGGCGAGGCTTGTCCGGCACCAAGCCTGGCACCTTGCTGAAGAAGCACATTTCCATCCAGACCGGTATATGGAATGTGACCCAGCCCGGCTTCATCGAGGCCGACACAGTGGCGCATTACGGCGACAGCCTGGCGGGAGATTTCGTGTGAAGCCTGACCATGGCCGACCTCTGCACCGGCGGGACGGAGTGCCGGGCGACCTGGAACAAGGATTCAGCGGGGGGGATGACGCAAATCAAGGCGATCCAGCAAGCCTTGCCTTTCCAGATCAGGGGATTCGATTGTGACAACGGCTCTGAATTCCTCAACTGGCATCTGCTGCGGTATTTCCAGAACCCGTCACAGCCCGTCAAATTCACGCGCTCACGGCTTTATCACTCGAACGATAATGCTCATATCGAGCAAAAGAACCAAAAGAACTGGTCGTGCGTGCGGCAGTTATTCGGCTATGAGCGCTTGGGGCAGGCCACGATGGTGGCGCCGATGAATGACTTGTATGCCAACGAATTCAGCGCGCGAACCGACGTGGCGCGGGGGCGGGTCGGACTGGCCGAGGCCGGGATGCAGGTGGTGCGCCAGAGCGTGCTGCGGCAAACCGCGCAGACGTGGATCCAGCGCCATGCCGCCGAGGCGCAACTGCGGCACATCGCCGCGCTCTACGATGAAAACCGCCTGTTCGACGCTGGTGCCGGTGCTGGCCAACATCTGGGTGCCGCTCATCCGCAACCGCATCGACATGCTCGCCACCGGCATCAAGAGCCCGATCGGGGTGAAAATCGCCAGCGCCAGACTGGCCGACATCGACCGCGTCGCGCAGCAGGTCGAACGCATCGCCAGAACGGTGCCCGGGGTGTCGTCCGCGCTCGCCGAGCGCCTCACCGGCGGACGCTACGTCGACATCGACCGCGCCGCCGCCGCGCGCTACGGCCTCAACGTCGCCGACGTGCAATCGGTGGTGGCGAGCCTGATCGGCGGCGAAAACATCGGCGAGACCGTCGAGGGGCTGGCGCGCTACCCGATCAACGTGCGCTATCCGCGCGAATGGCGCGACACCCCGGAAAAGCTCACCGCGCTGCCCATCCTCACTCCCGGCGGCAGCCAGATCACCCTCGGCATGGTGGCCACGGTCAGGCTCAGCGAGGGGCCGCCGATGCTGAAAAGCGAGAATGCGCGGCTGTCGGGCTGGGTCTATGTCGATGTGCGCGGGCGCGATCTTGCGTCCACCGTGGCCGATCTGCAGCAGGCCGTGGCCGCCGGGGTCAAGCTCGAACCCGGCATGAGCATCGCCTACGCCGGCCAGTTCGAATTCATGCAGCGCGCCAACGCGCGGCTGAAAGCCGTGGTGCCGGCCACCCTGGCGATCATCTTCGTACTGCTCTATCTAACCTTCCGCCGCTTCGACGAGGCGCTGCTCATCATGGCCACCCTGCCGTTCGCGCTGACCGGCGGCGTGTGGTTCCTCTACGCGATGGGCTATAACCTGTCGATCGCGACCGGGGTCGGTTTCATCGCGCTGGCCGGCGTCGCCGCCGAATTCGGCGTCATCATGCTGCTGTATCTGAAGAACGCCTGGACCGCGCAGCAGGCCGCCGGGCAGGCCGGCGAAGCGGGCCTGCAGGACGCCATCCGCGAAGGCGCGGTGCAGCGCGTGCGGCCAAAAGCCATGACCGTGGCGGTGATCGTCGCCGGCCTGCTGCCGATCATGGTTGGCAGCGGCACCGGCAGCGAGGTGATGAGCCGCATCGCCGCCCCGATGATCGGCGGCATGGTGAGCGCGCCGCTGCTGTCGCTGTTCGTCGTCCCGGCGGCCTACTGGCTGATGCGCCGGCGCGCCGCGCGCGCGGTCCTCAACGGCAAGGCAGCCGTCGGCCAGACCGAATGACGCGCAGACGCCATGCACGACGATCGGGACAAGACACGGAGCGTACGGTTAACATCGGGCCATCATGAAATGGCCCCGCCCCCGCATCCCCTACATCCAAAAGCGCCATCGCGTCAGCCTGCTCACAGGCCGACTGTGGCTGCGCCACATGCTGTTCTGGAGTGGTGCAGTCGCCGTGGGGCTGGCCGCCACGGTCTTTGCACTGAGCAGCAACCAAGCCCAAGCGCTGTTCCGCAAACTGCTTGTGATCTCCCCATGGCTGCCCCTGCTGGTCACGCCGCTGACCCTCGCCGGCGTGGCCGCCCTGACGCAACGTTATTTCAAGGGCGCGGAAGGCAGCGGCATCCCCCAGACGATCGCTGCCATCCGCATGCCGGAAGGCAGCGATCGCGACGCCGTGCTGTCCCTGCGCGTGGCAGTGGCCAAGATGCTGCTGACCTGCATCGGCCTGGCGGGTGGCGCCAGTGTGGGGCGTGAGGGTCCTACCGTGCAGGTCGGCGCGGCGCTGCTCTACAATCTGCGCTGGCTGATCCGCTTTCCCCGCCATCTCATGGAGCGGGGCCTGATCATTGCCGGCGGCGGCGCCGGGGTGGCAGCGGCGTTCAACACACCGCTCGCAGGCATCGTGTTCGCCATCGAAGAAATGGCGCGCTCCTTCGAGGAACGCTCCAGCGGCACCCTGCTGACGGCCGTGATCATCGCGGGTCTGGCCGCAATCTACGTGCAGGGCGATTACGCCTATTTCGGCGCCACCGACGCTGCCCTCAGCGGTGCGTCGGGCTGGTTGGGCGTGCTGTTGTGCGGTTTGGCGGGCGGCCTGCTGGGCGGCGGCTTCAGCCGCTTGCTGCTGGCGTTTTCGGCGCGCGGCCTGCCCGCTCGGGCGGGCGCCTTCAGGCGCACCTACCCAGTGTACTTCGCCGCAGTATGCGGCCTGCTGCTGGCCCTGATCGGCCTGGCCTCGGGGAGCGCCGTCTACGGCAGCGGCTACGACGAGGCCAAACACCTGCTCGAGGGCTCCGGCGAGGTATCGGCGGCCTACGGTTTGTGGAAGATACTGGCGACCTTCGTGTCCTTCATCAGCGGCATCCCCGGCGGGCTATTCGCCCCCAGCCTGTCGGCCGGTGCCGGCATCGGTCAGGCGGTGGCCAGCCTGCTGAACCAGGGGGATGGCAGCGCCCTCATCATAATCGGCATGGCCGCCTATTTCGCCGGCGTGGTGCAGGCCCCCATCACCGCCTTCGTCATCGTCATGGAAATGACCGCCAACCACGACATGGTGGTGCCATTGATGCTGGCCACGCTCCTGGCCACCGCCGTATCCCGCGTGATCTGCCCGAAGCCGCTATACAAGGCGCTGGCGAACGCCTACCTGGCTCGCGTGCGGCCTTCGGCCTGAGCAGACAGGGCGAAACGGGAATTGCAAAATGGGTTTTCCGGCGATGGCCTGTCACATTTGCCGTGAACCGGCACACCCTGGGGCGGCAATGCCAGGGGAAATGAAAAAGGACCGGCGCATGCCGATCCTTTTCCGATGTTCGGGCTGGTGGGCAGTACAGGGCTTGAACCTGTGACCCCCGCCGTGTGAATGCAAAAAGCGGGGTATTTCCCTTGCTTACTGATTTTTACCAAAACGCGCTTTTCCCTTGATACGCCTTCGTTTCCGGCTTACTATTAGTGCAGTGGTCAAACTGTTTTTGACTGTTTTTTACTGCTTACTGCTTACTATGTGTTTACTTTTTTGACCGCTGCACTTCAAAAAACGGCACCAGAAAAAGTAAGCAGGCCGAAAAAGGATCCGTCATGCCGAAGGTCAACAAGTCATTCGTGGAGTCTGTCAGCACGCCTGAAAAAGATGCGTTTTTCTGGGATGACGAAATCAAGGGTTTCGGCCTGAAGGTTTCCCCTTCCGGGTCAAAGGCGTTTGTTTTCCAGTACCGGACAAAGCAGGGCCGAAGCCGTCGATTCACCATCGGGCGCTATAGCGATACGCTCACCGCCGACCAGGCCAGAAAACGTGCGAAGGATTTACGCCGCGCCGTCGAGGATGGCGGCGACCCGATGGATGAAAAGCAGGTCAATCGGCAGGCCGAGACATTGGAGGAAGTGTTCGACCGTTATCTGGCGTCTGCCAAGTTTGCCGAAAAAGCAGACAGCACAAAGGCGACTGACCGAGGCCGAATCAATCGCCACCTTAAGAAAACCATCGGGCGCTTGTACGCCGACGATTTAACAGCGGAGGACGTGCGCAAGGCTTTCAACCATATCCGCGACGGCAAGACCGCCACGAATCAGAAAACGGGCTTCAGGGGCCGCGCAATCGTTCGGGGCGGCGAAGGTGCGGCCCGTATGTCAGTAAGGCTGCTACGGGCTGTTCTGACGTGGGAGGGATACACCGGCGAGAGGAACCCGGCCAACAATGTGAACGTCGGCAGCGATGGCGAACGCGACACCGTTCTGGAAACCGGCGAGGAATACGCCCGCCTGTTTGAAACCCTGACCACGATGGAGAACGAGAAACGAATCAGGCCAGCCCATGCCGACGCCATCCGCATCATTGCACTGACCGGGGCTAGGCGCGGAGAAATTGCGTCATTGCAATGGCGGCACGTCGATCAAAAGAAGGCACTGATTACCCTGCCACCAAGCCAGCACAAGACCGGCAAAAAGACCGGCAAGCCGCGCATTATTGGTCTGCCCACGGCTGCCGTTGAAATCATCGCCCGACAACCTGCCGGCGATCCTGACGACTTCGTTTTTATTCCGAGCAAGGGCAGCGGCGGGGCCGTCACCCTATCGGCCACGTGGCGCAAGGTGCGCGTAGAAGCCAAATTACCCGACGGCATAGGCTTGCACGGTCTGAGGCATTCACTTGCCAGCCACATGGCGATCAATGGCGCGCAAGCTGCCGAGATCATGACCGCACTGGGACACCGGCAGTTATCGACCGCACAGAGATACATTCACTGGGCTGAGGATGCGCGCAAAGGCTTGGCTGAACGGTCTGCCGCGCATATCACCACCGCCATGAACACGGCACCGAAGGCCAAGCCCAAGCTGGAGGTGGTGAAATGATGACCCGCGACGAAGCCGAACAGGATCGCATCGCCCGCATCGATGCCGAAAACGAAGCTGCCATCCGGGCATGGCGCGCCGAACGCGAGGCCCTTAGGTCTGTTGAATATTCCACCAATGACGAGTACGCGCGCATCGATGATGAATTCGATATGGCGCACGACACGGTTAACGCGTTTTTAACCAATATCGAAATGGCGGGCGAAGTGGTCGAAATGACGGACGAAGTAGAGGAGGCCGCCGACAAGATGTTCGATATTGCGATTCGGCTTGGCGACCGCCTCATGCTGGCATTCTGCTTCGCCCGCTACGATGACTTCGTAAAGGCGCGCCGTGCGCCACCCTGGGCGATGCTTGAGCATATCGGTGACGCATTCACGCGTTATCGTTCGCACGGCAGCACTACGCTGGATGCCGCGTTCGGCCTGGCAAAAATCGGCAAAGGCCGGCCGCCTAGCTGGAGTGAACGCCTTTCGAATAGGACGGCTTCGAGCTTCATTGCACACCTGGTGATGGAAAAAAAAGTCCCGAGCGAAAGCAAGGCCATTGCACAGGCTGAAGACTTTTTCAAACGGGGCGACCTGCGCGACGTGTGGAAAAAGTTTAGACGAATTGTCAAGGGTGAATAATGCGATTTTCGTCTGCTGACTGACGCACGACCGGCGAATAAATTGCCACTCCATACCGCAAGCCACTTCGGCAAGCGGTGTTTATATGGAGAGGTAAAATGGATTCCACACGCTTTCTTGACCGCATCGAAGCAGCCGAATATCTGACCGCAAAAGGCTTGCGTGTCAGCAAGAACACCCTTCAAAAATTGGTAACAGTCGGAGGCGGCCCGCTGTATCGCCGCTTCGGGCACCGCGCCGTTTATCTGGCATCCGATCTTGACGCCTGGGCAGAGCGCAAGATGGGCGCACCAGCGATGACCTACGCCCGGCCCGCCAAGTTCGACCGCGATGATTGCGAGGTCGCGCAATGAACGCGCCCATAAAAAAAGCCCGCTGGCAGGCGGGCTTGGTACAACACTTCGATTCACATATTACACGTCTTGCCGGTTTGCTGGTAGTGGCCAGCGCCACGTCTGGCGCCGCCGTTGCGATGGTCTGTCTGCTGGCCTTGCGTCTACTCGGAGGTGCATCGTGAGCTGCCCAAACGATGCCCCTCAAGCCCGCATTGCGATTCTGTGCCCTTGCTGTTCTGCCGAGGTAACTCATCGGAGGTACGGCTTCGACGTCATCGCCTGTGCGCCGCACTTGACCCTGACAACGTGGTTCGTGTGTGACACCTGCGAGACCGCCCTGACCGGCGACGATGCCGCCGCACGGGACGCGACTGTTCGTGCGTTCGAAGCCCACTTGGAGGGCAGCGAACATGACACACGCCATTGAACACCGCTTCCTCGATTTCATGCGCGCGACCGGCCTGGCGCCACTGAAGGACACCCCGACCGCCGATGGGCGCTTGCACCGCTACCGCGTCGACGGTGACAAGCCGGGCAGCATGAACGGATGGTATGCACTACACCTCGACCCGATCCCGCACGGCGCTGTAGGTTCGTGGAAAACCGGAGATACGCACCCCTGGCGCGATGCCGAAGCCGGCAAGATCAACCGGCAGGAATGGCAGGAATTGCAGCGCCGCATGGCCAAGGTTAAAGCGGATCGTTTTGAGGAACAGAAAGAGGTTTGGCGGGAAGCCCGAGAGCGTGCGGCGAAGATGTGGGCGGCGTCGCGGCCTGCCGATGCGCAGCACGCCTACCTGCAGCGCAAGCAAGTAAAGGCCTGGGGAATACGGCAGTTGCGCGACAACCTGCTGATCCCGGTGCGGCGCGACGGAGTGACGCACTCACTGCAGCTTGTCAGCCCGGACGGTGTGAAAAAATTCCTGACAGGCGGCATGGTGCGCGAATGCTACTTCTCCATTGGCGTGCCAGCGGGCACGATCTGTATTGCCGAGGGCTACGCCACCGCCGCCAGCGTCTACGAGGCAACCGGGCACGCCACCGCTGTGGCATTTAATGCCGGCAACCTGACGCCGGTTGCACGCAAACTTCGTCGCATCTTTCCGTTCGAGAAGATCATCGTAGTAGCCGATGACGATGCGGCCACCCCCGGCAACCCCGGCCTGACCGCCGCCACCCGCGCCGCCGCGTCGGTGTGCGGGCTGGTCGCACGCCCTGACTTCAGCGAGGTGCAATCATGACCGCGGCCTTGACGGACATGAACGACCTGGCCATCGCTGCCGGCCCCGAGGCGGTGCGCAAGTCGCTGGAGGCGGCGACACCGACCGCGCCTTTACCTGCGGACGATGGCGGACGCTGGAATGAGTACCTTCCGTTCAACCGGATCGAGACCCCGGAGCTTTCCGCCGATCTTCTGCCTGGCATTTTTGGCGAGTATGCGCAGGCGCTGTCGGATGGGCTTCAGACGCCCCCGACGATGGCGACGCTGCTCACCGTGTCGGTGCTGTCCCTGGCGCTGCAGCGCAAGTTCAAGGTATCGCCGTTCGGTGATGACTACAGCGAGCCTGTATGTGTGTGGACGGCGATCCTGGCCGACTCCGGCGAGCGCAAGTCGGCAGTGTTTATACGGCTGCTCAAGCCAGTGCTGTTGATGGAAGCGAAGCTGGCCGACCGGATGCGCACCGAAATTATCGAGCGCGACACCCTGCGCAAAATTAGCCGGCTCCGGGCGGAAAAGCTGCAAGGGGATGCGGCGAAGGCGGACAGCGCGGTGCGGCGCGGCGAGATCGTGCGCGAGATTACCGAACTGTCCGAGCAAACTCTGGACGAATTGCGGCCACCGCGATTCTTTACCGGCGACGTGACGCCGGAACGGCTGCAGGCGATGCTGGCGGAACACGACGGCCGCATGGCGGTGATGAGTGACGAAGGCGGCATATTCGCCGTGCTGGCTGGCCTGTACTCTGGCGGCGAGGCCGTGGTGGACGTGGCGCTGCAGGCCTACAGCGGCTCATCCGTGCGCGTTGACCGTGGCAGCCGAACGGCGATTATCAACCGGCCGACACTGACCTTCGGACTCGGGATACAGCCCGGACTGCTGCAGGACATGGCCCCGGCCGCCAAACGCAAGTTTCGCAGCTCGGGCATGTTCGCCCGATTCTTTTTCGGACTACCGGCAACCCGCATCGGCAAGCGCGACATGGGCCGGCGCGTCACCATCCCGGTCGATCTTGAAGCGAGGTATCGCGGCGAGGTGCTGCGCCTGCTGGAACTGGAGGCGCGCACCGATGTGGCAGCCGGTGAAGACGACGAGCATGTACTGCTGCTGTCCGATGCCGCGCGTGAATTGTGGGTGAAGTTCGCGCAGAAGATCGAGAACGAACAGGCCGAAGGCGGGCCGCTAGAATCCATGCGCGACTGGTGCGCAAAGCTGCCAGGCGGCGCGCTGCGGGTGGCTGGCCTGTTCCACGTCGCAGGGGGCGGCAAGGCGGCGGAAACAATCAGCGAGGAAACCATGAAGCGGGCTGTTGGGCTGTGCTTGCGGCTGATCCGCCACGCGCAGGCGGTGTTCGACCTGATTGGTGCCGATGCCACTACAGACGATGCGCGGTTGTGCTGGCGGTGGATTGAGCGGCATGGTGAGGCTGAGTTCCTGCGCTCCGAACTGCACCGCGCCCACCACACCCGGTTCGACAAGATCGACCGCCTGATCGCCGCGCTGGAAGCACTCAAGACGCGGAACCTGATCGCCGGCCCATACAAGGGAACGGGCACGGGCGGGCGCCCACCGATCTATTACGCGGTCAACCCCCTTGCCATGAAAGGGGGTGTGTGATGCCGACTTTCGCACCTTTTTTAGCTGATTCCCTAGAAGGTTTTAATAAGGTTTTTCTTTCTTTCCTTGTGAATAAAGGCCTTCAAGACCAGTGGCACACCAAGGCAGTAATAAAGGGCGGAAAGGTGCGAAAGCCACTTTCAGCACTTTTAACCCTTTATTCCTGTCAGGTGTGCGGATGGGGGATTGCGGGCCTGACCCGTGCCACCACTGCCGAGTCCACGTCCACCACCGCCTGCGTCATGGGTAGTATCGACCCGACACCTCAAAGGTTCTCTGGAGCTTCAACTCAGGCGGGTGATTCGACGCTGGTTTTATTTCTAGGGTGTGAATTGTGGACAAAGGCAACACCGTTGCCCAAGGGGGTGACGCTGTGACCACCACGCCGAATCCCCCCGATCTGCTGCCCGGAAACGCTCAGCAGTCACTCTGCGGCCTTCCCGATGCGCCAGAATTGTTGAAGGTGCGGATACAGCCGGCGCAGTTCGCACGTGCCCTGGGCTGTTCTAAACAGTCTGTCAGTCGTTGGGTGCGCGACGGTTGGGTGTCCCTGGGTGCTGACGGCCGATTAGATCCCACCGTCGCCATCGGCCAGCTACTGCGCCGCTGTGACCCTGGCCGCCTGCGCGCCCGCTGGCTGAGGCAAGCCGTTGGTGAAGTCCAGGACTTGCGCGAGGTGGCGGCACGCGCAGAGGATCGCGCCGATGCCGCCGCCGCCAAACTGGTCGAGGCTGAAAAACAGATTGCCCACCTCGAGCGATGGGCGGCCGATGGTGATGCTCATGCCGACGCCTTCCGCGCGCTGCTGATCGAACACGCTGATGCGTTGCGCGCAGCCCCACCCGAGGCATGGGAAGAAATCTTTGCTGGCCTGTCGGATCGCGCATGGGACACCGTAGACCCGGACTCCGTCGACGCGCCGGCCGATCTGGATATGTCCGTCGACCTGTCCGCCGAACTGGCCTCGCTGGAAGCCGAGCTGTCCACCCCGGACGATCTGGATATTGATGCCGCCGACGTCGCCGAACTGGCCTCGCTGGAAGCCGATCTGGATACGCTGGATGCCGAGGCGGCAACGGCTTGGCGCGAATTGTCGAGCACGGACGGGGAGCGGGGCGAATGACCGCGCCGATCCTGATGGCCGAGCGCCGCGCCGCCGGTCTGCCTGCCGGGAGGGTGCATTGATGGACGCCGATCTCTTGCATGACCAGATACCGCCGACGCCAGTTGCACGGCTCGCCAGCCTGTTGGACAGTCTGTTCCGTAGCCAGCCCATTACTCCGGACACGAAGGAATGGATGGTGAATGCACTCCTACACTATCTCAGCCATGGCGGCGAATACCCGCTAGACCGCTTCCTTGGACTCGCCCCGATAGAGGCAGGCCGAAGCAGCTTATCGACTCGCCTGGGCTTGCTCAAGCGCAACCTGCACTTGACGGATGCGCTGCAGCAAATTGGCTTGAACGAGTCGGTTTCCCGCTGGGGCCGATGCCAGAGACTCGCTCGGGAAAACAGCAAGTTTGAAGGCCGGACGTGGAAACTCTACCGGCATCTGAAAGACCCGCCCGCAAGCTGGCCTGATTGGCAGCAATCGCTGTTCTTGGCGCACAAAACTGGCGTGCCGGTTCCACAAACAGAGCACGGGCTGTACGGCATTCTTAAGCAAGTTGACGGGGTTTCATTTAACGCACCAGGCGTCAGACTACTTGCAACACTCACCCGGATTAAAAACTCATGAAAAAATCGTGGTACGACATCAAGGCGCGGGCCGACAACGGCGCGGCCATTTCGATATTTGATGAAATCGGCGCTTTCGGCGTGAGCGCCAAGACGTTTATTCAAGACATTGCAGCCCTGGGCGGCACTCAGAATTTGACGATCCAAATCAACTCACCGGGCGGTAGCGTACAAGACGGAACCGCCATTCACAACGCGATTAAAAAACACCCCGGCCACGTCACAGTTGAAATCAATGGATGGGCGCTTTCTATCGCCTCATACATCGCGATGGCTGGCAACACCATCCGCATGGCCAGCAACGGGCTGTTGATGATCCATAACCCCTGGGTGAATACATCGGGCGATGCCGACGAGCTGCGCAAGGCCGCTGATGTTCTGGACAAGACCCGCGAAGCCCTTATTGCCGGATATGCACGTTCCGGAAACAGCCGCGCAAAAATTATCGCCTGGCTTGACAGCGAGACTTGGTTCACCGCCGCCGAAGCTTTGGCCGCCGGATTTATTGACGAAGTGCAACAAAATGATTTACCCATCGCTGCCAGCTTTGACAGCACAAAATTCACCATCCCCGCACGTTTTTTACATAAAGGAAATGACGCCATGAGCACGAAAACCGAACCCCTGAACGTTGATGAAATTCGCTCTGCAGCAGTTGCCGCCGAGCGCCAGCGCTGCAGCGACATCCGCGCAGAATTCAAACACTTCAAGAATCATGACGGCATGGATGAAGTCCTCGCTGCCTGCCTGAATGACGGCGACTGCACCGCCCGCGATGCCGGTCAGCGTATTCTCGCGAGAATGGGGAGGGACGCCTTCCCCGTCGGCGCCACCCATATTGAATCCGTGGTTGGCACTTCACAAGACAGCCGTGGGAAAGACTTCCAGGAAGCCTGCTCGCAATCGCTGCTTATCCGTGCTGGCGTTCGCGTGTCGAACCCCTCCCCGATGGTTCGCGATGTTGAACGACTCAATATTACCGCGATGGCGGAAAACATCCTGAGCATGAATGGCAAACGCACCCACGGCTTCGGGCGTGCCGACATCATCAAGGCGGCCATGGGCACCAGCGATTTCCCGGCGCTGCTGGCAAACACCGCGGGCAAGGCGCTACAGCAGGGCTACGAAAACGAACCCACCACCCACCAAATCTGGACGGGCGAAAAAGAAGTTGCCGACTTCAAGGAGCAATCTTTTGCCGCGCTGAGTGAAGCGCCTGGCCTGCTCGAAGTGGCTGAGCTGGGCGAGTACATTCACGGCATCTTTGGCGAAGGCGTGGAAAAATTCTCAATCAAAACCTTTGGCCGGGTGCTGCAAATTTCCCGTCAGGCACTGATAAATGACGACTTGCAAGCGTTTACTGCCATGCCTGCAGCATTCGGATCATCCGCCCGCCGCAAGGAAGCCGATATTGTTTACGCGAAGCTGACGGGCGCACCGGTCATGGCTGACGGCGATACACTGTTCCACGCCAACCACGGCAACCTTGCCTCAGTGGGCGCTGCGCTGAGCTTGAGTTCACTGGGCGAAGCCCGTGCCGCCATGCGCCGTCAAAAGGGCATCGCTGGAACCAGCCACATCGATCCGCAACCGCGCTTCCTGATTGTGCCTGTCGCACTGGAAAGCACGGCTGAGGCGATGCTGAACAGCTTGGTGCTGTACGGAGCCACGAACGACACCAACAACCTGCAGTGGATTCGCAACCTGACTTTGGTGGCTGATCCTCGTCTGGACGATGTGAGCGAAACCGCTTGGTATTTGGCGGCAAGCCCTAACCAGATTGACACCATCGTTCGCGCCTATCTGGCAGGACAAGCCCGGCCATACTACGAAGAAAATCTTGAGTTCCTCGTGGATGCCATGTCGATCAAATCCCGGCTCGACTTTGGCTGTGGCGTGATTGATTTCCGTGGTCTTTACAAGAACACCGGCGCTTAACGCGCCAGCGTGACAAGAACACCGGCGCTTAGCGCCAGCGTGATACCACTCGGGCGAGAGAGTCGAGCCCATACCCCGAGTGGTAAGTAGCCTCCTCAATGTCATGGGAACGGCAGGTCATGCTCGGCTGAGCATGAGAGGTGCATCCGCCCCGCGTGAAAAACGGGCCAACTGCACACCACACCCGAGACCCGCCACGGCGGGTTTTTTTATGCGCGGATAGGCGCGAGGATATAGGCCGGCCCGAGAAAACGCCGTGGCGGCGATTCTGGCGGGTCTTGACTGTCAACGTGCGCCAGCGGGGGGGCGCGAACGTTGCAATTGGCGAAAAAATAGGCGTATGCTGGAGATGTCCAACACCCTGTTGGATAAAAAGCGGGGCGACCAAGCGTTGAAGCGCGAGGCCACCCCTACCACAACCGTTTACAAAGGAAACGATCATGGGTGCATCAATTATCCCTCAATCCCCGGCACTTCGATTCACGGCGACGCTTGGCGTCTATCAGTTCGCGCCGGCCGTTACCGTGCTCGAGCTGGAGGACCAGTTAAGCGCGAAGCAGTCGCAGCTAAATGCGATGCTATCCGTCGCGGGTGAGTCCAGGCTGGACTGTGTCTCTGACTCCCTGGCAAATTACTTTTGGGCCTGCAAGGCAACTGCTGAAGAAATCGCCGACCTGACGGCGGAATTGCTCCGCCGGAATAGTCCGCAGCAGTCCTGAAAACACGCGCCCACCAAAAACAGCCCGGCACGAAGGCCGGGCTTTTTGTTGGCCCGCTGCTTACTATCTGTTTACTTTTTTCTGGACACAAAAAATCCAGCACTAGGCTGGACTCTTGTAAGTGATTGATTTCACTATGTTCGGGCTGGTGGGCAGTACAGGGCTTGAACCTGTGACCCCCGCCGTGTGAAGGCGATGCTCTACCGCTGAGCTAACTGCCCCGAAGCGGCGCGAATTAAACCACATCCGACCCGACGCGGTCAATTTCGGTACGGCCGGCCGGATTAAACACAGCCGGGTAAAATGGCCCCTTTTTCCCGCCCGGCCCTGCCATGATCCGCACCCGCTTCGCCCCCTCCCCCACCGGCTACCTTCATATCGGCGGTGCGCGCACCGCGCTGTTCTCGTGGGCGTTCGCGCGTCATCACGGCGGCCAGTTCATCCTGCGCATCGAGGACACCGACATCGCGCGCTCAACCCCCGAGGCGGTGCAGGGGATCCTCGACGGCATGGCGTGGCTGGTTCTGAACCACGACGAAGGCCCGTTCTACCAGACCAAGCGCCTGTACCGCTACAAGGAAGTGATCGAGCAGATGCTGGCCAGCGGCCAGGCCTACCACTGCTATTGCAGCACCGAGGAGCTCGACGAAATGCGCGAGGCGCAGCGCGCGCGGGGCGAGAAGCCGCGCTACGATGGCCGCTGGCGCCCCGAGCCCGGCAAGACACTACCGGTGCCGCCTTCCGGCGTACAGCCAGTGGTGCGCTTCAGGAATCCAGCCGACGGCACGGTGGCATGGAAGGACCTGGTCAAGGGCATCATCGAGTTTTCCAATGCCGAGCTCGACGACCTCATTATCGCGCGCGGCGATGGCACACCCACCTACAACTTCTGCGTGGTGGTGGACGACTGGGACATGCAGATCAGCCACGTCATCCGCGGCGACGACCACGTCAACAACACGCCGCGCCAGATCAATATCCTGAAGGCGCTGGGCGCGACGGTGCCGCAGTACGCGCATCTGTCGATGATCCTCGGCGACGACGGCACCAAGCTGTCCAAGCGCCACGGCGCGGTGTCGGTAATGCAGTATTTCGAGGAAGGCTACCTGCCGGAAGCGGTCATCAACTACCTGGCGCGGCTCGGCTGGTCGCACGGCGACGCCGAAATCTTTAGCCGCGAGCAGTTCGTGCAGTGGTTCGACCTCGACCACATCACGCCGTCGGCAGCGCAGTTCAACACCGAAAAGCTGCGCTGGCTCAACCAGCAGTACATCAAGGCGGCCGACGACGCGCGACTGGCTGGGCTCGTGCGTCCCTTCCTGGTGCGCAACGGCGGCAATCCGGACGATGGCCCCGACCTCGCCGCGGTGTGCGCGCTGGTGAAGGAACGCGCCGCCACCATCGTCGAACTGGCCGACGCCGCCACCCTGTTCTACCGCACCCTGCACCCCACGCCCGAACTCCTGGCGCAGCATGTCACGCCCGAGGTGCTGCCGGCGCTGGCCGACCTCGCCGCGCGACTCGAAACGTTGACCTGGGAGCGCAGCGCCATCAGCGCCGCATTCAAGGAAACCCTCGCCGCGCACGGCCTCAAGATGCCCAAGCTGGCGATGCCGGTGCGCGTGCTGGTGACCGGCGAAGCGCAGACCCCGGCGATCGACGCCACGCTGGAACTGATCGGCCGCGACAGGGTGGTCAGCCGCCTCAAAGCCGCACTGTAGGCGGCCACACGCACGAGCGAATCCGCTATAATGCGCGCTGTTTTTCGCCGGCGTAGCTCAGTTGGTAGAGCAGCGCATTCGTAATGCGAAGGTCGCCAGTTCGATTCCGGCCGCCGGCACCAGTTGTAAAAAAAACGCCGCTCATTGAGCGGCGTTTTTGTTGGGCGCGGAGCAATACCAACCTACGGCTATCAGCCATCACCGGCAGCGCAGGGAAATGCGTTACTGAGCGGCAAAGGCCAGTAAGCGGCCAGTCGATAAATTCGGCGCACACTTCCCCCCCGCGTCAGAATAATTGTCGCCCCGATATGCGCACCAGGAGCGGGCTTCCCCGCTCCTGCGGGGGACGTCGCGTGAAATCGTGGGCAGGCCGTGCGGGAATGAAGTTGCGGGGGAGGGTTGGGCTTGGTAACCGACGCGGGGATACGTCGGCAAGGGGGTGCGGCTTATTTAACCTGGGAACCGCTGATTAATTTGTCATTGCGGGGCGCGCAGCGACGCGGCAATCCAGAAATTCCCGCTTAATCGATACGCTGGATTGCTTCGCTGCGCAATGACGGCCATATCGAATTAATCAGCGGTTCCCTAGTCTGACTGTGTCACTAAATTCTGAAACTTGCCTATATTTCAGAACATCTTCCTTACTGAGGGCGATGTCATGGAAGTCGAAGACGAACTGGAACGGTATCTTGATCGCCTGGCGGGTGTGCTTGGCCATGCGGATCGAAGGACGGGGTTGATGGACTACTGTCGGGGATTGATGTTGCCGATCAAACGCAAGAGCGTGGAGCCGCTGGCAGCGCATGTCGATCCGCTGCACGTTCAGGCCAAGCACCAGTCGCTGCACCACTTTGTGGCCAAGTCGGCGTGGTCGGACGAAGCGGTGTTGAGGGAAGTGCGAGCCGTTGTGGAACCGGCGCTGAATTTCGATCGCGGTTGCTACTGGATCATTGACGACACAGGCATCCCGAAGCAGGGCACTCACTCGGTCGGCGTCACCCGGCAATACTGTGGTCAACTGGGCAAGACCGAGAACTGCCAGGTTGCTGTCAGTTTGTCGCTGGCCAGCGACACGGGCAGTTTGCCCATCCAGTGGCGCCTGTATCTGCCCAAGGAATGGACGGGTGACCTGCCGCGCTGCCATGCAGCGGGTGTTCCGGAGGACATCAAGTTCTCGACCAAGATTGACATTGCCTTGGCCCAAGTGAAGCAAGCTCAAGACGATGGAGTGCCTGCCGGAATTGTTCTGGCTGACCCGGCGTATGGCGATAGCGCCTCGTTTCGCGACAAACTGGCCGCGATGGGTTTGCGCTACGCGGTCGGCATCAGATCGGCTACCAGCGTGTGGGCGCCAGGCGTGGCGCCCTTGCCGCCCGAGCCCACGGCAGGCCGGGGACGCCCCAGCAAGAACCTGCGCCGTGCGCCCGGCCACACGCCGGTGTCGGTCAAGGCGCTGGCGCTGGCCTTGCCGGGCGAAGCCTACCAAACTGTGGCCTGGCGCGAAGGCACGAACGAAACACTAAGCTCGCGTTTTGCCGCAGTGCGCATCCGTACCGCCTACCGCGACTATTGGCAAAGCACCCAGCGTCCCGAGGAGTGGTTGCCGATCGAGTGGCCGGAAGGCGATGCGGAACCGCTGAAGTACTTCCTCTCGACCTTGTCTGCGGATACGCAGATTGAGCAACTGGTGTTCGTTACCAAGATGCGCTGGCGCATCGAGCGTGACTATCGGGAATTGAAGCAGGAGTTTGGCCTGGGCCAGTATGAAGGGCGAAATTGGCGAGGGCTGCATCATCACGCCACCCTGTGCATTGCTGCCTACGCCTTCTTGCTGCATCAGCGCCTCGCGCTGGGCAGTAAAAAAAACGCTGCTCGACCAAAAGCGCCTACCCTACCCAAAAATTACCAGCCTCGCGGCAGCGGGGCGAGCACAACGACACGTACCCGATTCGATCGCCACGCTTCGCTTTCTCATCGCCGCTCGTATCGTACTTTGCCTGCAGCGATGTCCGTGTTGCGGATCGGTTAAACGCAATTTGTGACACAGTAAAACTAGGCTAATAGGCGTTCTGGTCACGCCAGACGACGACCAGGGTTTTGGCGATGATTATGAGGTCGAAGGCGAGCGACCAGTTGCGCATGTAATCGATGTCGTACTGGACGCGGGCGCGCATTTTGTCGAGAGTTTCGGTTTCGCCGCGCAGGCCGTTGACCTGCGCCAAACCGGTGATGCCGGGCTTGACCTTGTGGCGCAGCATGTAGCCTTTGATGAGCTTGCGGTATTGCTCGTTGTGGGCAACGGTGTGGGGGCGCGGGCCAACGACGCTCATGTGGCCCTGCAGGACATTGATGAACTGGGGCAGTTCGTCAAGCGAGGTGCGGCGGATGAATGCACCGAAGCGGGTGATGCGGGGGTCGCAGCGGACGGCCTGTTTGACGGTGGCACCGTCTTCGCAGACGCTCATGGAGCGGAATTTGTAGACGAGGATTTCGTTACCGTCGAGGCCGTAGCGGCGCTGTTTGAAAATGGCAGGGCCGGGGGACGACAGTTTGACGCCGGCGGCCAGCACCAGCAGCAACGGCCAGATCAGCAACAGGATGAGGCTGGCGATGACGAGGTCGCTGATGCGCTTGCCGATACCGCTGACGCCAAGGGTGGGCGATTCGGTCAGCGCCACGACGGGCATGCCGTGGATGTGATCGACCCGCGCCTGGATCAGGTCGGAGACGAAGATGTCCGGCACGATATAGACCGAGACGGTAGTGTCGCGCAGGGCGTCGAGCAGAGCCAGGGTGCGCGGCTGCGAGGCCATGGGCAGGGTGATGTAGACGAGGTCGATGCTGTTTTGGTTAACGTATTCGGGAATTTCAGTCATCCGCCCAAGCAGCTTTTGCGGGTCGGTGAGTTCGGTGCGGTCAAGGGCGCGATCATCAAAAAATCCGGCTACGTCCACCCCCAGCGCGCTGTCATTGACAAAGCGCCCGCACAATTCGGTGCCCAGATGCCCGGCGCCGACGATGACGGCACGGCGGCGCCCGCCTTCGAGCAGCAGCAGACGCGGCAGCAGCTTGCGGACGGCGCGGTGCGCCAGCCACATGGGGACGGGGGTGATGAGCATCCACGCCATGACCAGATGGGGCGGGAAAAAGTCGAGGTAGCCGGTGAAATAGCCGAACAGCAGGATCAGCCCGGAGAGGAAGAACCAGGGCATGGCGACCTCGTTCCAGAAGGCGCGCAGGCTGACTTCGGGCCACTTGCCGGGAAAGGTGAGGGTGAATACGATGAGGGCGAGAATAGGATACGGCCCGCGGAAGGGCTCGTCGAAATACAGCGTGCAACCGATCAGCACCAGGACCGCCACTAAGGGGTCGAGCAGGTTCTTGGTCAGGGATATGACGGAAAGCGGCTGCCGAAACAGCCACTGATTGTGGTTTATCATCACGCCATGAGCATTGTGTCGATGCGGGTTTCCTGGTGGCCTGTGGCAGGCGCGTTATCGATCGATCAAATCCGGCAGCCTGCTCCCATACGCCGGAACATTATCCAACAAAAGGACCAGATTGAGATTGCCAGGATAAAGATTGAATTCACCCAGAACCCGTAAGCGCCCCGCCGCGCCTTGATCTTCGATAGAGTGCCGTTATCGTTATTGATACGCTCACCTATTTGGAGAGAAAGGAAGGCAGGGCGATGGGGGCTTTGACATGCGGACACAGGCGCTCACTGTCGTAAAAACGGCAATTGCTGATTATGCCGGTTCATCCTCCTGGAAGGGATTCAAACCAGTTTTCAACCCTAAGCCTGGGTACCCGGGAAAACTCACTCGTATTTGCCGTCACCAGAGTGGATTCAGTGGCCAGGGCGTGCGCGGCAATCAGCATATCGTTCGGCCCAATCGGCGTACCGGCTTGTTCCAGGTGAAGACGCAGCTTCGCGTATTCGTGATCTGCAGGGGTATCGAACGAGCAGACGTCCATCACGGCAAGGATTGTTTCGACCTGTGCGGTGAGCTTGAAGGCATTTCGTTTGGCTGCCCCGAAGCGCAATTCGCTTGCCACGATCATGGACGTGCAAACGGCCGCCTCCCCCACTTGCGCGATACATGCTGCAATCCTGCCCTGCGGGTGGCACACCAGATCCGACAGGATATTGGTGTCAAGCAAATATCGGGGCATTCGGGTCAAAACTTGACGTCGTCCAATGGCGGCATTCCCTTGTCGATATCAGGAAAGTCCTCATCCAGGGCACACAGCGTAGCGAGCGTAGCCAGCAGCCCCTTTTTCCGGATCGGCTCGATCACCAGACGATCGTCTTCCCGGCGAATGATCGCCTCTTCCGCATCCAGCTCGAACTCGCGCGGAATGCGGATCGCCTGATTCCGCCCATTGCGAAAAAAACGGACAAGTCTCTCTGCATTCATGGATGGCCCCTTTAGACATGGCATATGTCGCAGCCTATGCCATGCATGTCGATGCGTCAATCTTGTCACACGCAACAACAGCGATGTATTGGCTTCACTTCATTCAGTCCAGCCCACGAACGCTATCTATCTAGACCTGACCCCTGAGTCTGTGCGCTATCTATCTAGACCTGACCCCTGAGTCTGTGAGTCTGGACCCCTGAGTCTGGACCCCTGAGTCTGGACCCCTGAGTCTGGACCCCTGAGTCTGGACCCCTGGGTCTGGACCCCTGAGTCTGGACCCCGGAGTCTGGACCCCGGAGTCTGGACCCCGGAGTTCCTTCCCGGAGTTCCGTTGAAACCGTAGACAGGTCACAAGGGGATGAAGTTGATAGGGGTAGAGAAAGGCTCTCGCCCTCCCCTCCCTCCGAACCGTGCGTGCGGTTCTCCCGCACACGGCTCTCCAGTCAGTGGTTTCCTCATCGGGATTGGCTCGCCGACATTCGGGCTTCTGTCATGGTGAATAGCCCCAATGCAGCGAAGTAGGCATTTGGCCAGCGCTGGTGATCGGCGTGACATTTCCCAAATCCGGGGCGCTTTTCCTGTTTGCGCAGGATCGCCCGAAGTCTTCGACGGATGAATCCATCCAGCCGGGGAAACTCCCAGTGGCAGGCGTGCTTGAAGTAGCCATACCAACCCCTGATCATCGGGCTGAGGTCGGCAATGATCCGCGTCAGGCTGTCGCCTCGGGTGCGACGTGTCTTTTCCCGTATCTTGTCCTTGAACCCTTGCAGGCTCTTTTTCCTCACCCAGCGCTTGCCCGCTTCAAACCGGTAGCCAAGAAACTCGAAGCCTTGTCCCTCTATCCGGCAATCCCCAATGTGGGTCTTGTCGGGGTGCAGGGTCAGGCCGTTTTCTACGACCCACGCTTTGACTTCTTCCAATGCTGCGTGCGCTTGTTCCGCGCTCCGGCACAGGATGACGAAGTCGTCGGCGTAGCGCACCATGCGATAGCCAAGCTTTGACATTCTTTCGTCCAGGGGGTGCAGGTAGAGGTTCGCCAGCAAGGGGCTGATGACCGCCCCTTGCGGGGTGCCCCCCGTCGGCGTCCATCGCTCCAGTCCTTTGACGATGTCCTGTCGCAGCCAACCCGCCAGGAGTTCAAGCAGACGCCCATCGCTGATGCGTTCTTCGATTCTTGCCTTGAGCAGGCGGTGCGGGATGCTGTCGAAGTAGCCTTTGAGGTCGGCATCAACCACGTGGGTGTGGCCTTCTCTGAGGTATCCATCAACTTCCCGCAGCGCGTCTTTGCAGCCTTTTCCCGGTCGGAATCCATAACTCATGGGCAGAAATTCTTTCTCGAAGATGGGCTCGATCACCCGCTTTACCGCTGTCTGGACGATTCTGTCCTTGACGGTGGGGATGCCCAGGGGGCGCGTCTTGCCGCCCGCTTTGGGGATTTCCACGCGGCGTACGGCTTGGGGCTGATACCGCCCTTGTTCGAGGTCTTCCGCCAGTTCGTTCAGGTGTCGTTCGGCGTTGGCCGCAAATCCTTCGATGCTTTGCCGGTCTATCCCCGCTGCCCCCCGGTTGGCCTTGACTTGTTCCCAGGCCATCCGCAGGGTGCTCGGCCGATAGACTTTGTCAATCAGGCTGAACCATTTGTTTCCTTTGACGCCGTTGCCCAGCGCCGCCAACATGCGTTCCGTCCAGACGGTGCGATCTACCCAGTCCCAGTGGGTTGGGGCAGTTTCGGCTTGTATAGCCATTGCGGGCACTTCCGCCGATTCGCTCATGCTCTCGCTCCTTCTGTCTTTCTCGCTTCCACTTTCCTGCCTCCCTTCCCTCGGCGCGACTTTGCTTTCCGCGCTTTTCCGGCTGCCTCTGCGGAGTTTAGGCTCCAGGGTGCGCCCCCCAGCCCGACGCCGGTTTCCCGGCTGTTTGGCCTTGTTCCGCTCTTCAGCCTTGCGGTACTACGAAGGCTCTGACTCCTGACACGCGTCACCACGCGCGCAGGTCTCCCCGCTTATCTCACACACACTTCCCAGCGTTCCGCCTCCAACCACGTGGGTGACCCGGATATCGCTTTGCACGCCAATGTCAGCGTATCCGATGCGTTTCAGGCTTCGCCATCTCCTAGCCGGCTCGCCGTCACTCCCCGCCGAATCGAGTTCGTCTCCTGCGGACCGCCAGTTCGCTTCCGGTTGCTCTCCACCCCATCTCACGATGACGCAGTTACCTTCAGCTACGGAGTCTTGGCTTACTCCGACACGGACTCGCACCGTGCTGTGTGCGCGCCTTCACGGGCGCACTGGGAGCGGGTTTACCCGCGAATGCCGGCGCGGCGTAATTACCGGCATTTGGGCCGGGGGCGGCCGTGCGTGTTTGTTGCCGACTTGTCGGCTTTTAACCCACGGCCTACCCCCCTGCAGGTACTCACACAGTGCATAGGTTGGGCTGCAAAGCCCAACAAAACAGGCTGCGTTCCGTGCCGGAAATGAGTGACATGCGTGCGTGTTGGGCTTCATTTCATTCAGCCCAAGCTACGAACGCTATCTATCTAGACCTGACCCCGGAGTTCGTAGACCTGACCCCGGAGTTCCGGAGTTCACGAACTATCGGAGTTGACCCCGGAGTTCCGTTGAAACCGTAGACAGGTCACAAGGGGATGAAGTTGATAGGGGTAGAGAAAGGCTCTCGCCCTCCCCTCCCTCCGAACCGTGCGTGCGGTTCTCCCGCACACGGCTCTCCAGTCAGTGGTTTCCTCATCGGGATTGGCTCGCCGACATTCGGGCTTCTGTCATGGTGAATAGCCCCAATGCAGCGAAGTAGGCATTTGGCCAGCGCTGGTGATCGGCGTGACATTTCCCAAATCCGGGGCGCTTTTCCTGTTTGCGCAGGATCGCCCGAAGTCTTCGACGGATGAATCCATCCAGCCGGGGAAACTCCCAGTGGCAGGCGTGCTTGAAGTAGCCATACCAACCCCTGATCATCGGGCTGAGGTCGGCAATGATCCGCGTCAGGCTGTCGCCTCGGGTGCGACGTGTCTTTTCCCGTATCTTGTCCTTGAACCCTTGCAGGCTCTTTTTCCTCACCCAGCGCTTGCCCGCTTCAAACCGGTAGCCAAGAAACTCGAAGCCTTGTCCCTCTATCCGGCAATCCCCAATGTGGGTCTTGTCGGGGTGCAGGGTCAGGCCGTTTTCTACGACCCACGCTTTGACTTCTTCCAATGCTGCGTGCGCTTGTTCCGCGCTCCGGCACAGGATGACGAAGTCGTCGGCGTAGCGCACCATGCGATAGCCAAGCTTTGACATTCTTTCGTCCAGGGGGTGCAGGTAGAGGTTCGCCAGCAAGGGGCTGATGACCGCCCCTTGCGGGGTGCCCCCCGTCGGCGTCCATCGCTCCAGTCCTTTGACGATGTCCTGTCGCAGCCAACCCGCCAGGAGTTCAAGCAGACGCCCATCGCTGATGCGTTCTTCGATTCTTGCCTTGAGCAGGCGGTGCGGGATGCTGTCGAAGTAGCCTTTGAGGTCGGCATCAACCACGTGGGTGTGGCCTTCTCTGAGGTATCCATCAACTTCCCGCAGCGCGTCTTTGCAGCCTTTTCCCGGTCGGAATCCATAACTCATGGGCAGAAATTCTTTCTCGAAGATGGGCTCGATCACCCGCTTTACCGCTGTCTGGACGATTCTGTCCTTGACGGTGGGGATGCCCAGGGGGCGCGTCTTGCCGCCCGCTTTGGGGATTTCCACGCGGCGTACGGCCTGGGGCTGATACCGCCCTTGTTCGAGGTCTTCCGCCAGTTCGTTCAGGTGTCGTTCGGCGTTGGCCGCAAATCCTTCGATGCTTTGCCGGTCTATCCCCGCTGCCCCCCGGTTGGCCTTGACTTGTTCCCAGGCCATCCGCAGGGTGCTCGGCCGATAGACTTTGTCAATCAGACTGAACCATTTGTTTCCTTTGACGCCGTTGCCCAGCGCCGCCAACATGCGTTCCGTCCAGACGGTGCGATCTACCCAGTCCCAGTGGGTTGGGGCAGTTTCGGCTTGTATAGCCATTGCGGGCACTTCCGCCGATTCGCTCATGCTCTCGCTCCTTCTGTCTTTCTCGCTTCCACTTTCCTGCCTCCCTTCCCTCGGCGCGACTTTGCTTTCCGCGCTTTTCCGGCTGCCTCTGCGGAGTTTAGGCTCCAGGGTGCGCCCCCCAGCCCGACGCCGGTTTCCCGGCTGTTTGGCCTTGTTCCGCTCTTCAGCCTTGCGGTACTACGAAGGCTCTGACTCCTGACACGCGTCACCACGCGCGCAGGTCTCCCCGCTTATCTCACACACACTTCCCAGCGTTCCGCCTCCAACCACGTGGGTGACCCGGATATCGCTTTGCACGCCAATGTCAGCGTATCCGATGCGTTTCAGGCTTCGCCATCTCCTAGCCGGCTCGCCGTCACTCCCCGCCGAATCGAGTTCGTCTCCTGCGGACCGCCAGTTCGCTTCCGGTTGCTCTCCACCCCATCTCACGATGACGCAGTTACCTTCAGCTACGGAGTCTTGGCTTACTCCGACACGGACTCGCACCGTGCTGTGTGCGCGCCTTCACGGGCGCACTGGGAGCGGGTTTACCCGCGAATGCCGGCGCGGCGTAATTACCGGCATTTGGGCCGGGGGCGGCCGTGCGTGTTTGTTGCCGACTTGTCGGCTTTTAACCCACGGCCTACCCCCCTGCAGGTACTCACACAGTGCATATAGGTTGGGCTGCAAAGCCCAACAAAACAGGCTGCGTTCCGTGCCGGAAATGAGTGACATGCGTGCGTGTTGGGCTTCATTTCATTCAGCCCAAGCTACGAACGCTATCTATCTAGACCTGACCCCGGAGTCTGCTATATCTAGACCTGACCCCGGAGTCTGCTATGACCCCGGAGTCTGACCCTAGACCTGACCCCAGAGTCCGTGTGACCCTGGAGTCCGGAGTTTGTGGACCTGACCCCGGAGTTCCTCGTAGACCTGACCTGACCCCGGAGTTCCTCGTAGACCTGACCTGACCCCGGAGTTCCTCGTAGACCTGACCCCGGAGTTCCCTCGCTTGACGCACAGTAATCGTTCGATTACATTTCACTCATGTTCTTGATCAAACCACTGCCCGAATTCACTACCTGGCTCGATGACCTTGTCGATGCACAGGTGCGCGGCGTGGTTGTGGCCAGGATCAAGCGATTAGAGCGTGGACTCATGGGTGACGTTGAGCCGGTTGGCGAAAACCTTTCGGAGCTGCGCATACACGTTGGCTCAGGCTGGCGCGTGTACTTCACACAGCGCGGCGGGCAGCTCATTGTGTTGCTTGCCGGGGGCTCCAAGCGAACGCAGAAGAGCGACATAAAACGCGCCAAAGCGCTGGCTGCATTGCTGGATTGACAGGAGAAACCAACATGAATAAACGTATTAAAGTAGCCGATCTTCCCGAGTTCGACGCGGCACCTTACCTCGACAGTGAGACATCCATCGCCGCCTACTTGACCGACATTCTGGAAGCAAACGATGCGGGCTTACTGGCGGCAGCACTGGGCGACATTGCCCGCGCTCGCGGGATGACCGAGATAGCCAAATCGGCCGGGATCACTCGCGAAGCCCTCTACAAAGCATTACGCCCCGGTAGTGCCCCGCGCTTTGACACAGTTAGCCGTGTATGTGCAGCACTCGGCGTGCGTCTGGTAGCGCAGCCCGTGCATAGTGCGCAATAAGCGACGCTGTGCGTGGTTGTTGCCGATGCATCGGCTTTAGTGCATGAATGTTGCTGCTTTAGCTGCTTTAGCAGCTTTACATTCACGGCCTCCTCCTTGCGGGGACAACCACGGCCTCCCCCTTGCGGGGACAAACCACGCTCTACCCCCTGCGGGTAACTCCCACTGGGGTTGGAGCCAGCTTGCTGGAGATGGGACGGTGGCGTGCGGGGGTGCGTTTCGCGGGCAAGCCCGCTCCCACAACGACAACGCGGTTTTGCGGGCAATAACCTTATGAATTTACTGGCCGACTTACTGGACCACAGCGTTACGCCCAACCCAGCAACAACTTCTCATAATCCCCCAACACCTTCTCCCAGGTGAACCCCACCGCATGGCGCGCCCAGCTGGCGGCCTGGAGTTGCGCCAGTTGGGCGGCATCTCCCAGTAGCATTTCAATCTGCTGCGCACAGCCATTCTCATCACGGAAATACACCCCACCATCTCCCGCCACCCAGCGGTTGTAGGGATTATCGTGCGCCAACACTGCGTTCCCCGCGCCCAGCGCCTCCACCAGTGAAGGGTTCGTCCCGCCCACCTGATGCCCATGCACATAAAATCGGGCATGAAACCGCAGAGCCTGCACCACCGCCTTATCGTAAATCGCACCAGGAAAAACCACTTCGTCGGACGCAGCTTCTTTAACCGCGCGCCGATAGGCATGATCCGGCTCGTATTTCCCCAGCACCACCAACTTGCAGCCGCGCGGCTTGCGCGACCACGCCCGCACCACTTCCAGAATCGAATTCTCCGGCTCGGCCCGCGCAATCAAAATGGCGTAAGCACCTGACTCCAGTCCGTAAGGTTCGATCAACCCGGCATCTGCGTCATCCACCCGGTCCGAACCATAGGGAATCATGGTGATCTTGCTTTGTGACACTCGCGTCGCCAGATGCTTCTTGATCTCCGGATGGTCGGCAACCAGATGATTGCCCAACAAGCAGCCCGCCCAGTCGTTCAGCCAAAACCAGGTCTTCGCCACCTTGCCCCACTTCTGCCGCCGCCACTCCACGCCATCCATGTTGATGACGTTCTTCAGCCCACGCAGGCGATACAGCACACAGAACACCGCCGTGCTGTAACCTAGCGTCAGTACCAGACCCTTTTCGCCCGCCGCATGCAGCGCCGATTTCCAGTCGAACACAACCGTCCCCGCCGCACCGCCCGTTTCCACCGGCATACGCACCCGCCGCACCCCGCGCCACTCATCCTCGAACACCGGGCCGGTGCCGTCTTCCTGGCAATACACCGTCACCCGCCAGCCGCGTTCCACCAGATAGGGGGCCAGATGCTCGGCAAAAGTCTCGAAGCCGCCATGCGCGGCGGGCACCCCGCGGGTGCCGAGAATGCGGATATGTCTTGTCGTCACGGCGTGTCGTACCCAAGTCTTGCCATCGTGTCGCGGAACAATGCATCCACTGCTGGATGCAGTTCCGGCCAGCCCTTGGCTGGATTGTCGTAAAGTCGCTTTTTCGCGTAGTCTGCCACCGCCGGGTCCGGCTCCAGTCCACATTGCTGCTGCAATCGCACCAACTCACCTACCGGATCAGCAAGCAAGGTTTCGTAGGCAATTCTAATCACTGCATCCGGGTAATGCAGTTCCTGCGCCAAGCCCTCGCGCATGGTCACGATCCACTCCAGCGCCGCCCGGTTAATGTCATCCAGATCAGCGTTTGCCACAGACCACACCGACTCATAAGCTGGATTCTGCAAAATCAGTTGCTCACGCAGGTAATGCCATTTCTGATCGTTCTGGCCCCACCAATCCTTGTTATGCGCACCCGACTGGCTGCCAAAACGCTCAGACCACTTCACCACGGAAATCACTGCATCCGACCCGCCACGCGTGATGAAAATAAACTTTGCATCAGGGAAAATAGCACGCAGATAACCCACGCGAAAAACCATCTCAGGATATTTGTCCACGACCCGGCTTGCCGCGGCACACCTCAGGTAACGTGCATAAAGCCGCCGTGCACGTAGCGCGATATCTGGCGTCACATCCTCGGCATCCAGCCTGAAACGTGCCCCCGTCGTGGAGTAGTTCGTATTGATATCCTGGCGCGGATCAATGACATGCCAAAGCGCTTTGGGCTCACTCAAATGCCCCACATTTCTGTGCAATGAAAGTAGAACACCCAGAATGGTTGTTCCGGACCGCCCCAATCCAGTAATAAAGATGGGTGCATTTACCTGTGGATCTCCAGGCAAATTTGCCAGAGATTTAAGCCAGGCAAAGATCATGGGATTAAGCCAGCGCGCCCTCGCTGTAATAGAGCGGCCTTCAAAAAGGAAATAGCTTTCCCAACGCCGAAGCACTGGGCCTGGACCATGCCGCATATATTCAAGATCAATCGACCCAATCACATCTCAAACTCCTTTATTGATTTTTCTGGACTCACTTGCTATTTGTACGCCAAGACTGGCATACAGCCCCAACATCTCCCTCAGGTAACGATCAGCCGTAAAGGTGCTCGCCACGTATCTCCGTGCCGCTTCGCCCATGGCAGATACTTGCGCATCCGGCATAACGGAGAAGCGTGTTAGCAAAGCGGTCAGTTCCTCCACATTGCCACTCTCGAACAACGCCCCCGTCTCCCCTTCCCTCACCATTTCCGGAATCCCACCAATACGCGCTCCGATCACCGGCTTACCGCAAGCGTAAGCCTCCAGCACACTCATTGGTGCGTTCTCGTACCACTCTGACGGCAACACGATCGCGCGTGCCTCACGCACCCATGTCCACAACGGATCGCCACTCACAAAGCCAAGAAACTCGATGTCGCCACCCATCTCAGCCGCAAGTGCTTTCAGCGCATCGCCTTCCGGTCCGATGCCTGCAATGCGCAGCTTCACGCCCGCCTGTGCTGCCGCACGGATTAAGGTGGCCACCCCTTTTTCCATCGCCAGACGGCCAAAATAGAAAAAGTAATCGCCTGACTCGTAGCGGGGCGCGTAGGCAGTGGCATCCACATAGTTTGGGATGTAGGCCAGTTGCTGTTCCGGCCAGCCCCATTCCATCAGCTTCTGCTTGTAGAAGAGACTTGGCGCCACCACCCGGTCCAGATTGCGCCGGTAAAGTCCTAGCGACTTGTGCACGGCGGACTCCAACATGATCAATGCACTCACTGTCAGCGAATCACGGATGCAGCGGTTGGCAATCAAATGCAGCAAATTACCGGAGCGGCATTTCTCGCACACGCCCCCCCAGTTCAGCATCTTGTAGGCCGGGCAGGCCAGCTTCAGATCATGTGCCGTCATCACCGTGGGAATGCCGCGCTGCTTCAGCTCGTCCAACACCGAGGGCGAAAGGTGATGGTAGATGCAGTGGGCATGCGCTACATCAGTGGGGAATTTATCGAGCAATGCGGAAATCTTGCGCTTGGCTTCGCCGGAATAAATCACCTTGCCCGCCATCGCCAGTTTGTCCAACGCCCCGTACTTATGGCCGAACTCAATCTCGTCAGCAAAGAACTGGCTCCATGGCGAAGGATCATTTTTCGGATGATGCATGGCCATCACCGCCGTATCCCAACCTTGGGCACGGAACATGGCATCGTGTTCAAGGAACACCACATCCGAACCACCACGGCGGTAATTGTAGGTATTGAGAGAAAGCAAGCGAGCCATATTCAAAGACCTGCTTGCGACTTCACGAAATTGCTTCCCGGATCGATTGTCATGTTCATACGTTTTTCGCTGACAAAGGTGGGCTGCCTTCACCATTCATCAAAACAATGCGCAACTGCTCCGCGAAAGAACGGTAGATCGTCTTTTCGTCATTGTGCTCAAGAAAAAATTTGCGCGCCCGCTCCCCGCTTGCAGCCAGTTCAGCATCGGTAATCGTACGGAGAATATGTGTCAACTGTTCCAGGCTCTCATACTCGTACAGGAAGCCAGCGGCCCGATCCCTCCCCACCCAATCATCGATAAAATCGTTACGGGTGATGAATACCGCTTTGCCTGCCTGCATTGCTGCCAACACGACCATCTGACCTGAAGTAACCATCGGGTCAGCCAAAGGAATAATTACCGCTCTCGACCTTAAAACCAGATCTTCAAACGCATCGCCATACACATCGATATGCAGTTTTACATTTGGCGGGCATGGTTTGAAAACGCTGTGTACCGCAGGAAGGCCTGCCACACTGAATTGGCTGTCCGGCATCAACTCGGCCAACTGCCTGATCTGGGAATAATTCCGATTGCTGGCGCCACCGGAAAAATAGAATTGACCAACTGTGCCAATGAGAGCTGAGTTACGTTCGATGTAATCCGAATTGAAGGGACAATAAACCAGCAACTTCCTCTTGCTCGGATCGGTTTCCTCGTAGAGATAGTCACTGCGTGACATGAAATAAACCACCGCCATATGCCGGGAATTGACCATCGCGCGCATGACTTGGTGTTTGGCCCAGTTCACCAGTTTATTCGAGGATTTTTTGTAAATAATGTAGTAGAGAATGATGGGCGTTGATCTCGCACCTGGGATCAAAGTTCTCAACAAGCAGTAATACAGCGCCACGAATTGCTGCCATATCAAGATGCCATCAAATTGCTTGCGATGCCTAACCGCAAAGAGCGCGAGCCGGAAATACCCGAGGTGGCGCCCGAGCACCCCGAGACTCAGAGACAGAGGGTGAACGTGCGGTATGACCCGCATATCGTCATCGACAAGGCATTCTGCCAAGGCAGCAGGCTCCCCGCCATCACCGATGAACAGAACTTTTTTCCCCACTTTTGATAATTTTTGATTGCGCACCCCCACACCGGCCCCCCTATACCAACGATCTAGCCGGGTTAAGAAAGGATGCGTATTTCGAACTTATTTCTTTCCAGCCGAAACGCTCTCTTGCCGCATTGCACGCAGTCTCGTAGTTCGGCAGATTGCGGCGCACCTCCCGCACTGCCTCTACGAAATCCGCGGCCGAACAGCCGGAGGGCAGAAGCACTCCCACACCTGCCCGCAAGGTCTCGCCAACATCCCCCACATCGGTAGCGATAACAGGCTTGCCGAAGGCCAGGGCTAGTTTCAATACCCCGCTGGTGGTTCCTTCCTGATAAGGCATGACCACTACATCGGCCAAAGCAAAGTAATCCTGAATTTCAGCGAAAGGAATGTTGTAGTCATGAACAATGCAATCCTCTGCATTCCGTGCTTCATCCAGGCGCCTGATCAGTTCAGTCTGCTCAGGAGGAAGTCCTTTCCTCCCAGCAACAACAAAACGGCAACCCTCGGCCGCCAGCGCGTGACGCAAATCCAAAAAAGCGCCAATACCTTTCCGAACATCAATTTTGCCAAAAAAGAGCAGCACAAAATGCTCGTCTGAAAACGGGGTCAACCGTCGTCGTGCCGCTTCGCGCTGCGGTTGACGCGTGATGAAAATATCGTAAACCCCATGTGGAACAACCAGCACTGGACGCTTTACCCCCAGAGCAAGCAGATCACGGCGGCTGCGCTCACTGTGGACGATCAAGCGATTAAAGGAGCGATACAAAAACACATGGGTCCATCTGCTCCAGGGCTTGGGGTAGTGGGGCAACACATCATGGATTGTCATGGCCGTCTGGATGCCCAATAAGCGGATGAGCCGAACCAATATTGCCTCCACACCGGCCGACTTGAGTACCGACTGAAACAACACGGTGGCTGGACGTTGGGTGGCGATAAGCCAGAACAGTTTCACGACGTCCAGCGGATACCAACGGCTGCGCCGGAACATGGGCACAACATGGAAATTTTCCGGAGGGTAGTCCTGATCGTGATAAATGCGTGCGGTCACAAATGTCACATCAGCCGATGCGGCCAGCTCCCGCGCCAGGGAGATCGAATAATGGGTGATCCCGGAGTCCCCGGTAAAACACACAATGAAAATTTTGCGCATATCAGGCATTGGGATGGCCGATCAGCTGTTCGTTTTGTGTCATGTACATAATTCCAACAAGGGGCAGCCAACTAGCGGCAGCGTAAGCTGGCCCGGCCCAGCTGCACCGGACGCCCGTCCGTGGCCTTCAACTCGATCTGGCTGTGGCCTTGCCAATCCTTGCTGGTGGTAAATCTGAAAATCAGGTCATTCCAGACATTCGTGACCATTGACTGGGCAAACAATCCGGCCGACGAGAAGGGCGGCTTGTTGCGACGCAGGCGAACCTGAACCGGGTTGTCCACGGCATCCGTCCTCGCCCTGATGCGGAGCTCGCAACGCCTGCCAGGCCCGGTTTGAACCCGTTTGCCGATCGCCAGCAAGACACCGGATTTCGGATCCATTTCCAGGCAGCCCTGTTGGGTGCCGGGGCAGGCTGGACGCCAAAGGAGCGTGCCCGCCCCGTCCGGTGACCAGGCGTTCCAGCCCTGGACGTCGTGGCTGAAATCCGAATCAAGCAGGGTCGCCGGATACGCTGCGCTGCTTGTGTCTTGCAGGGCCGTAAACGCACCGTGCATTTCCTGCTGCCTTTCGCTACGCCATCTCTCCAGACTGTAAATCCTGGGCAACTGCTTGCTCTCCCCCCCCGGTCGCGGCGCTTCGAACGCGATCCCGCGCGAACCCTTGGCCATATAGCGGTTGTTGTCGAACTCGGCGTGGCGCACCCCCGGATAGTCGGTCTGAGTCTGCACCCCGATACTGATGGCATCAAACTGGAAGGTATTCTCCGAGAACCTGTTGTTCGTGAGCCGCTCCCCCGGGACGCGGATATGCCCCATGCTCAGGTAGACTTGGTTGCGGCGATTGTTCTTGAGTGCGTTGGATTCCACATCCAGGTTGAAGCCATTGTGTATGTGCACCCCGCTATCGGCGTTGGTCACGGTATTGCCCGTAACCTTCACGCCGTTAGTCAGGTCGTCCAGATAGATGCCGGAGGAATAGGACGGATAAGGTGTATCGGCATCGCTGGGGCGCGTCCCGTCGACCAGATTGCCCACCACCTCGCTCATCAGGTCCGGGACGGGATCATCGTCGGCCCACACATAAATCGCTCCGCAATCGTCCAATACCTGGCAGCTGTCAACAATGGTGTTGTTCAATATCTTTGCCCTGCGTTTGAAACGAATACCGATATAACCCGAGTTCCGGATCGTATTGGCCTCCACCAGAACCCAGCTTGCCAGGCCCATGTTGATCGCTGCCGGGCTGGGTGAGGGCGAACCCACCATGCTGCTGTCCACAACGGTATTGCCTCTGATAGTGATGCCGGTGGATCTCACCGCCACAATGCCATTCCACTGGCTGCGCCCAATCGCGCTGTCCAACACCCTTGTGGCCTGGCTACCCTCGATACTGATGCCGTTTTGCCCGGAATCGAGCACGCTTAATCCCCGAAGGTTTATTTCATGGCTGTTCTCAACCAGCACCCCCGACAGTCTGGAATGACGCAGCCGCAGGTTTTCCACATTGACGTACTCTGCGCCCGCAATCGTCAAACCGTGGCTGTATCGCGGCGCCTCAACCAAATGCCCGCCTGGCGAGCTGCTATCCGGCAGCCATACCAGCACTTCGCCAGCGCTTGCGTCATACACCCACGCCCCCGGATAGGACAGCATCCAGGGCAGCCCTAAAAGGTAATAGCCTGCGCCTGGCCGGACAGGAAATTCCGCCGCCTTGACCAGTTCGAGCCTTCCACCATCCTCCAGCCTGGCAACCAGGCGCTCTTCGATGAGCCAGTCCACACTGCGCACACGCAGCTTCCCGCCCGCCAAACCCCGGTTGCGAATGGACTCCAGTCCGGGGTCGTGGATCGTTTTGGCCGAGGGCCCCGACAATTGCGCGGCACGTAGCCAGCCTGTGCGGGGATAGCGCGCTGGCGGCAGGTAGTGGCCGTCGACATACAAATCCGCAACGTCGAAATCCACCTTTGCGGCATAGATGCTCCCACCCACATGGCGCCAGCCGGTCAGCGGCACCGCTGCGTCGATCACGGGGTCGCCTTCCGCCTCACAGCCCTTTCCGTACGGCCTGACGACAATCGGCCGCTCCGCCGCACCGCCACGGGTCAGGGCAAGCGTCTCGCGCCAGACACTGCCGCACTTGAGATGGATTGTGTCTCCAGGTTCCAGCGGCGCGGTGCCGACACGGCGCAGGCTGCGCCATGGCCCGTCGTCAGCAGAGGCGTCTTCTCGCTGGCCTGACCATGTGTCGTTGCCTGCTTGTGCATCCACGAAATAAGCGGTGGCACACTGCGCAGGTAGTCCGATCCCGCAAGCAACCGTGGTGAGAAGAAGGAGAAAACCCTTCATCCACCCGGCAGGCTGGATACACTCAGGAACCCGCATAGGACGTGAATTCCGGGTGACCAAGCCGGGCCAGCACTTTGCGCCGCAGCCGATAGCCCAATTCCCCGATCCGGTATGCCGGCTGATTGGTGAACTGCAGCCGCACCCGCATCCGTTCTGCACGGGTAAGGCCGAGGTTTGCCGCACTGAGTCCGCCCGTGTCGTAATTGACGATGGCGCGCGGCAGATAACGCACCTGGGCGCCCCCCCGGAATACCCGCAGCATCCAGTCGTAATCGGCATTGATGCGGTATTCCAGATTGAACCGGCCAAAGCGTTCGAACACGCGCTTGCGTGCGAACACCACCTGATGGCACAGATCGCCGTACAGCAGATTGCGCGCATTCACCCGCTTGAACCGGCGGAGGAAGGCACCCTCTGCGGTTCGATAGACTGCATCACCGTACACCAGATCGATTGCCGGATCGGCCATGAAAACAGCCAGCGCAGCCTCGACCACCCCCGCGTCCACAAAGCTGTCGTCGGCATTCAGGAAGTGGATGATCTCGCCCCGCGCCAGGTCGATGCCCTTGTTCATGGCGTCGTAGACGCCCCTATCCGGCCCGGAGACCATCGTGCCGGTGATGTCGGCATAGCCTTTCACGATATCCTGGGTGCCGTCTTTGGAGCCGCCATCCACCACCACGCTTTCCAGCGGGCGCCAGGTCTGGGCGCGCACGGAATCCAGCGTCGCGGCAATGGTGCCGGCCGCGTTGTAGCAGACGGTGATGACGGTAACCAGAGGTTTCATGTAGACGCCAGATTGACTTTAAACGAACCAACCAAGAGTTTGAAACCGTCATCAAATATCAAATTAATTCCCACGTACGGCCTCAATGTAAATTGAATCAGGCTTTCTGGGCACGCCATCTACTGTATCAAGTAGATACGTATTAAATAAGACAATCTGGCTTTGATGCGCCTGTACTAAATTGATCTCCGAGAACCCATGGCTTTTGAGAAAACGCGCCAAGCTATATCTGTCATACATAACACGGTGTATTTCCCCGGAGTTTCTGAACATGCCTTGCCTAAATGATTGAAGTGCACCTTTTCCCATAATTAATCTGATTGACAACTCCACGGCTTTGGTTCTGAGTTTCTTTGTAATCCGCCTTATCTTTCCTGTATATGAAGTCATCCTCGTGTTGTTTATTTGCTTTTTTCCATGCATCCCCTTGCTGGATTCAATTGCCTCAATCGCATCTAATCCGCCTCGCGATCGAACAAAAGCCAAATCCTGAATCTTTTCAGATGACCATAAAGCACCTAGTTCCCCACCAGGCGTCTCTCTTGTCAATTGATCATACATTTCAAGAATCGTATAGTCATACCTGAACTCGTGATCGTGGTTTGTTACAACCAATTCATCGAGATATCTCAAATAATTTCTGCATATGGCTTCGAGATCAGGCACCACTAGACGTAGCACTCCACCAGCCTTCAATACACGCTTACACTCAGAAACAAAATAATCAGCCTCGTTTTTTCTCAAATGTTCTAGCACATGAGATGAGTAACAGACATCGATAGATTTATCATCGAAGGGTAGCCCTTGGGTAAGATCGTGTTCAGTTACTTCAGGGAATCTTGAAACAATGTCAATGTTTACCCAGCTGGAATGAAATACATTCCCACATCCAACGTTAATCATTTTCATTGCCATTACCAGCCTTTCTTAATTCGTGTTCTGCAAACTTCTCAAGTCTGAGAATTTAGTAATGTGTATCAGTGAATTTATTCCGGTACATAATCAGAATATGAGGCAAGATGTTCTCCACGCTAGTCCGAAAAGAGGCATCGCACGCCATCGACCCTGCGCTCTAGGCGACGGATATCGGCAACGCCCGAGCTGACGTGTTCAAATGTCGTACTGTTCATTGCGACCGCCCATGACGATAAACCGCTTCCACTTCGGCCAGACATGCACGAACATCGCCGGCAACTTCCTCTGCAAGCCCTGCGACCGGCCTCTCAACCGTATCAGGCAATGCCTCCACCAGTGCTTTCATATTGTCAAAAAGGCTCAATTGCCCGAGATACTGTTCATAGGCCTTCAACTCCGGCGTGCCGCCCCGCGCTAGCGTGAGCACCGGCCGGCCGAGAATAAGCGCTTCAAGCGTCGTTTGCCCAAAAGGCTCCTCCCACACCGAGGGCACCACCGCCACCCTCGCCCCCTGGGTCAGGCGCACCACTACGCTGTAAGGCGTCCAGCCGAGGAATTCGACCCAGTTGCCGGCAAAGCGCTGCCGCAGATGGTCCAGATCCGGCCCGTCGCCGGCCACGGTCACCCGCCGCCCGGGCGGCAGACGCCCCTCCAGCGCGGCCAGGAAGACGCCCACGCCCTTCGCAACGTCCACCCGTGCGGCGATAAAGATATCAGGCTTGGCCGGTCTGCCGTCGCTTCCGGCCAGCGCCGCAGCAAGCACCCGGCGGTCGATGAAGTTATGCACCACATGCGATTGGGTCCCATTCAGCGGCCCCAGAGCGCGGGCGAGGTTGTCGCGCAGGAACCGCGACACGAAGATGACCTTGTGGCGAACGAAGGCCTGCTTGACCGCGGCCCGCCAGCGCCTGACGCTGGCCGCGGACAATGTGCGCTGGATCAGGTTGGGATGGGCGGTTGCACACCCTGCGCAGACACGTGGATCGGTCTCGCGGCACACGTCGCCGTTGCGGAAACGGGTATGGGTCAGGCAGTCGCTGCCCTGGTCGTGACGCGTCTGCACGAAATTGACGTGCGCCGGAATGTAGTTGGCCACGATGGGCAGGTGGCCGTGGTAGTGGATGACGTCGTAGCGGTCGGCCACCTTGAGGATGGCGCGGGCGAAGCGGCGGGCAAGAAAGGCGCGGCGGTAATAGTTGAAGAAGCCGAGCTGCTTTTCCTTCCAGTGGGCATGCTTGACGTTGAGCGCCGGGAAAAACCGTCCCTGAAAGGCCACATCGCCGGCCTGGTCCTCGTAAGGCCAATGGTTGTTGCCGAACAGATCGACCTGATGCCCCGCCGCGATCAGGGCGTTGCCCAGGGCGACGGCATGCTTGCCCAGGCCGCCCAGCTTGGGATGGGGAATGTCCTCGGAAACCAGCAGGATGCGCATGCCGCTCATGCCAGCCGCCGGCGCAGAAGCCAGTTGCGCAGGGTGGCCTTCTCTTCCTGCCGCAAGACCACCCAATAGCCCAGCAGGCCGATGAGCGCCACCATGGCGCAGCCGGTCATCAGGCTGCCTGCCAAACCGGATCCCAACGCGTGACTGCACCACCAGCCGAGCAGGCCGATCCCCACGATGCTCGTCAGGACGGACAGGTAACCCTGCAGGAACAGTTCGGTAAGCGTTATCGGTATGGTTCTGCCATGGGCATAGATCAGGAAACCCGGGGCTATCAACAATGCAGCCACGAGTTGGCTGACGGCCGCACCCAATATGCCCCATTGCCCGACCATCACATAGGCCAGACTCGCCCCCAGAATGGCGCGGGTGACGGCAAACAAGCCCGTGACCTTGGGATGGCCCAGTCCGTCGTTGATCATCGAGGGCAGATTGGTCAGGGAATCCACGAATGTCGCCATCGCCAGCAGGGCGAGCACGGTGGCGCTACGCCGGGCGAAATCCTCCCCCATCCAAACCGTTAACAGCGAATCGGCCAGGACGACCAGGAGAATCATGATCGCGCCATTGAGAAACACGGTATAGCGGACAGCCACCAGGTAAAGCCTGCGCAGCCGATCGATTTCGTCCCGGGCTGCCAGGGTGCTGGATGCCGGAAACATCACCGCGCTGATGCGGAACGTCAGGTTGAAAACGCGGCTCACCAGTGTGTAGGCCACGACGTAGAAGGTCAGCCACTGCATGCCTGCCAGGGCGCCGACGATCAGTTTGTCCGCCTGCGCGTAGGTGACCGCGGCAATGCGTTGCAGGTAGGCAAAGCCGCTGAAGCTCAGAACGGTGCGCGTGATCTCGGCCCGTGGTGCAAGCCATCGATATTCGGGAAGCAATTTGCGTATCCGGTGCCAGAGCAACCCGACGTTGAGAACGCTTGTAACCACCCGCAGCATGACCACCGCCACCAGATCCCCCCCCAGCACGACCACGACCACGGTAAGAAGAGGAATGAGCATGCCGAAGCCTGCCTCGAATCTTGCCGATATGTCGTAGCGGCCCAGGCTTTGGGGAATGCTTTGCAGGTATAGCTGGAGCTGGCTGAGCAGGAAGCCGACGCCGCCGATGCGCATGGCGTCGGTCGCCATTTCGTGCAAAGCGGGCGGCACCTTGAACACATGACCCACCAGCCAGGGCGCCGCAGCCACGATGACTATTCCACCGATCAAACCAATGCCGACGTAGATCGCCGTGCCCAGCGAAACCACCTGGTTGATCTTTGCCTTGTCCGCCTTGGCGTGATACTCGGCCAGATATTTCACCGAACCCGCGGTGATGTTGATATCGATGATGGCAAAGTAGCCGACGATGGCCACGATGAGGGCGAAGATGCCGTAGGCGTCCTCGCCAAGGCCGGACACGATGATCGGCAGCGTCACAATCGTGACCAGTGCCGGAAGCGCCCCTCCCAGGAAGTTGGCAAAGGAGTTGCGCATGACCTCGGCCCGCTTCATATCATGCCGCCTTGTGCGCCGCGGCAGCCGACATGGCCAGATAAGGCAGGACCAGCACCAGGCCCAGCAGTTGCATGGTTCGGTATTCGATGACGGGGGTGCCGAACGCGAGCGTCGGCATGAACATCAACAGCCCGGCCAGGCCTGTGGCCGCAAGGGCGCGCCAGCGCGGCGACTGCATGGTGTATTGGGCCTTGATGGCATCCTTGGCGGACGTCAGCAGCACCGCCACGAACAGCACCAGCCCGATCAGTCCGGTCTTGAGCCAGACATGCAGAAACCCGCTGTGCATGAAACTGAAATAGCCGCGGTGGAAGGCCACGCTCGGGTCGCGGGAGTAAGCATATTCCCCCCAGGAGCCGACGCCGAGGAAGATATTCTGATAAATGGTGCTCATCGCCAGTTTCAGTTCATACAGGCGCCTCGACTCCAGCGACAGGCTTCCGCCGACGGTCGCCTCCGGGAACATCATCGCGATCAATCCCGCATGCCCCCCCCCCTCATAGCGTTGGGCCCAGCCGAACGCGAGCGTGACCAGAACTGCAATGACCACTGGAGTGAACACCAGGAAATTGATGCGCTTGCGATGCAGGAGGACAAACACCAGCCCCATGAGCAGCAAGCCCAGCCAGGCCGTGCGGCGATACGAGAACAGGATGGTGAAGAGGGAGGCGACGACGACCAGCCAGTAGAACCATTTTGCACGGGTGTCGAGGCCGGTCTCGCACTCGACCAGCCTCCAAGCCGCCAGGAAACCTGCAATGGCCGCCAGAATGCTGTAATTGATATCGAAGAAGGTGAGCTTGACGGCAATCTGCTGCACGTTTTGATAGAAGTTGGCCGGGTCACCGCCCAGAAAGGCAAAGCGGAACAGGCCCCACAGTTCGACCGCAACAATGCACACGAGCATGAGGGTGACCAGTTCATTGACTTGCCGCTCGCCACGGAAGACCCGCAACATGACATAAACGAATACAGCCATGTTGATCAGGTACAGGACGCCGGATTTCGAGACGATCAGAAAGAAAGGGATCTCGTGGAAAAGGCCCACGACGACATGCCCGGCGAACAGTACGACATACGCAAACAGATATTTCCGGATGGCGGCCTGGGGCGCCGCGCTCCGGGTCCATAGAGAATGGAAAAAGACTGTCAGTGCCAGCCACCAGAGGTACAGGTTGACGAAGCCGAAATAAGTCTTACCGGCGCCTCGACCGTAAATCGTCCTGGTCAATTCATCGCTGACTATCCCGTAGGTCGAACCGGTGAATACGATGAGCACCAGGAGGTAGATGTATACGAGATACTTTAAATATCTTCCGCCCAATACCGCCGAGCTGACGATGGTGAAGCCCAGCACCAGCGGCACTAGAATCAGACCCGTCATGAACGCGATCTGAAATGCACTCATGGCCTGCTCCGCTCGACTGTTTCAGGGAAATTCAGCATATCGTCAATGCGCGCCATTGCTGAAAACAGAACGTTTGAACCCGTCAACCACGCCCATGACGGGCTGGTCGAGCCTGTTGACCCGTGACAGTCGTTGCAGCCTTGCTGAGAGCTCATCACGGTGTTGATGGGCCAGTTGATTGAACCGCGCAGTCACCCAATCGTACAGTTCGATATCCAGGCGGTTGGTTTCCCGGGTGGACGCAGGCATCGGCCATGTCTTCGCTGTAGAGGAATTCGCGTTTAGGTGTACCGCTGCCCCAAACCGTGACGCTCGGCGCATTCGCCAGCTTCGCTTCGTGGAAGCGGCGGATCAGTGCGGGGATGACGTGGGAGTTTTCCGGGTGGTAGTTGTCGCCTGGGCCGTACAGATTGGTCGGCATGACAGCGAGATACTGGGTTTTGTATTGCCGGTTGTAGCTCCAGCACATTTCGATGCCGGCAATCTTGGCCAGGGCATAGGGGCGGTCGGTGGGTTCAAGCTCGCCGGTGAGCAGGTGCTCTTCCTTCATCGGCTGCGGCGCCAGCTTGGGGTAGATACAGCTGGAGCCGAGAAACAACAGGCGCCTGACGTTGTTCTTATACGCAGCGTGGATGATGTTGGTCTGGATGGCGAGGTTGTCACGGATGAATTCAGCAGGGTAGGTATTGTTGGCGTGGATGCCGCCGACCCTGGCTGCGGCGAGAAAGACGTAGTCGGGTTTCTCGGCGGCGAAGAAGGCTTCGACCGCGGCCTGGCTGGTGAGGTCGAGCTCGGCGTGGGTACGGGTGACGAAATTGTCGAAGCCACGGGCAGCGAGGTTGTGCATGAGTGCGGTGCCGACGAGACCGCGGTGGCCGGCGACATAAATCTTGTCTCCAGCTTTCATTTTTTTGCCTTTCCAGTGGTATCGCTGGTGATAAAACCGATGGGGCGCTTGCTTTGCTCAGGCGGGGTCATAAGTTGCCGGATTGCATCAATAAGCCCGGCAATCGCTTGGTCATGGCTACCGACTTTTCTCTCAAGGGCTTCGAGCTTAGCTGCCAGCTCCTTATGAGTGGAGAGCATTTCACGGAGCTTGACGAAGGTGCGTACTACGAGAATGCCAACATCGGCAGCTGTTTCAGAATTCAGCACGCTGGAAAGCATCAGTGCACCATGCTCGGTAAAGACATACGGTGCGTAGCGACGGCCACCTCGACCCTTTGAGGTCACAAATTGTGATCTCAAAGCCGTCCATTCCTCATCCGTCAACTGAAACATGAAGTCGGGCGGGAAGCGCCGGGAATTGCGTTTGACCGCCTGCACCAGAACACGAGTCTCGACGCTGTATAGGGAAGCCAGATCAGCATCCAGCATAATCTTGTGCCCACGCACAAGGTGAATGCGCTGGGCAATCTCCTCCGGAACAAGACTGCTTGGTTTATTCATGGATCACTCGTGATAATCCATGGTCTTGTAACCGTGCTTCTTCACCAGTTCGTCGCGCTCGGCGGCTTTCAAATCTTCGCGCACCATCTCAGCCACCAGTTCGTCGAAGCTGATCTTCGGGGTCCAGCCGAGCTTGTTCTTGGCTTTGCTGGGGTCGCCGAGCAGGGTTTCGACTTCGGTGGGGCGGAAGTAGCGGGGATCGACGGCGACGATGCATTTGCCGTGGGCGTCGTAGCCCTTTTCTTCTACGCCCTGCCCTTCCCAGCGGATGTTCATGCCGAGCTCTTTGGCGGCGGCGTTGACGAAGTCCCGGACCGAATACTGCACGCCGGTGGCGATGACGAAGTCTTCGGCCTGGTCCTGCTGCAGCATCAGCCACTGCATTTCGACGTAGTCCTTGGCGTGGCCCCAGTCGCGCTTGGCGTCCATGTTGCCGAGGAAGAGGCAATCCTGCAGGCCGAGCTTGATCCGGGCGAGCGCGCGGGTGATCTTGCGGGTGACGAAGGTTTCGCCGCGCACGGGGGATTCGTGGTTGAAGAGGATGCCGTTGCAGGCATACATACCGTAGGCTTCGCGGTAGTTGACGGTGATCCAGTAGGCGTAGAGCTTGGCGACGGCGTAGGGGCTGCGCGGATAGAAGGGGGTGGTTTCCTTCTGCGGGGTTTCCTGGACGAGACCGAAGAGTTCGCTGGTGGACGCCTGGTAGAAGCGGGTTTTCTTTTCGAGGCCGAGGATGCGGATGGCTTCGAGGATGCGCAACGCGCCGAGGGCGTCGGAGTTGGCAGTGTATTCGGGTTCTTCGAAGCTGACGGCGACGTGGCTTTGTGCGGCGAGGTTGTAGATTTCGTCGGGCTGCACCTGCTGGATGATGCGGATCAGGCTGGACGAATCGGTGAGGTCGCCGTGATGCAACACGAAGCGCCGTGTTTTGACTTCCGGGCCTTCATACAGGTGGTCGATGCGGTCGGTGTTGAACAGCGAGGTGCGGCGCTTGATGCCGTGGACTTCATAGCCTTTTTCCAGCAGAAATTCGGCAAGATAGGCGCCGTCCTGGCCGGTAACGCCGGTGATGAGGGCTTTTTTGGTCATGGTGTTTTCGTTGTTATGAATTGGGATGTGGGACGCTGTGCCAATTTTCAGGTGGCCGGGGTCAGGTTGCCGATGATGCGCTGCCGGCCTTCGGGCGACATCGCCTTGAGCATGTCGCGCGCGAATGCATCCTGGGTTTGATAGGCCTTGGCATCGTCGGCCTGAATGCTCGAAATCCTGAACAACAGCCCGTCGGGTATTTTGCCCGTAAGGCCGTATTTCAGTTGCTGCAGCTTCCACTTCGTACCACTAATAGCAACGGTATCGCCAACGGTCGTCCAGTAGGTAATCGGCTCGATGCGTTGTCCCTGCGTTGCCACCAGCCGCTTAACGGGAATGCTGCCATCTACACTAGTAAAGGTACTGACGGTGGGGCTCCTGAGAATCTGGAACCCTTGGGCGGGATAGCAGACCTCCGGTTTGTGCACCGCCATATTGTCGGACTGATCGCCGCCGTAGGCGATCGACAGCATGATGCGTTCGTTGCGCGAGTTGACGTAGGTACGGGTCAGGGTCTGGTTGTAAATCTTGTTGATCAACGCCTCCTGCTCGGGGTTTGCGATCAGCGGCACGATAGTCGCATCGATTTTCCAGTCGCCGAATGTTTTGGGGATCAGCACTTCCAGATCGACCGCGGGGCCGGCGTCGGCGATTTTGGTTGTGGGCTTGAGCGCCAGCGCCATGCCGGCCGCAGCAAACATGCAGACGCCGATGACGAAGTGTTTGAAGCTGATGAGTTTCATGGCTTGCCTCCGGTCGCACGGGCACGCGCACGGTCGGGGAAGATGAAGCCGAGCACCCAGTCGAGCAGGAACAGGAACAGCAGGCCGATGACGAACAGCATGATGCCGGCAAAGTCGTGCAGGAAGCCCTGCCCCGCCTCGTCGCCCAGGTGGTAGGTGACGAGGATCAGGACCATGACGCGGACGACGTTGGCGGCAAAGGCGATCGGCAGGATGGCGGCCATGATGAGGAGGTTGCGCGCGGTGCTGGTGTGCTGCATCAGGTACAGGTAGAGCAGGCCCATAGCGGACAGGCTGAACATGGAGTGCAGGCCGGAGCAGGCGTCGGCCACCAGCAGCTGGTATTGGCCGACGGTGAGGAGGATGACGCCGCTGCGCGCGATGGGGTAGCCGGCGGCGTACAGAATCTGTTCGGCGATGACCGAGATGTATTGCTTGAGGGGGCCGGTGGCGGCGTCGACAATGAAGCCGGGCAGCGGGACGATGAAGATAAGGAAGAACAGGGCGAACCACAGGGCGCGCGCGGCGCGCATGCCCAGGGTGATGAGCAGCATGCCGAGGATGACGGGAATCTGCGAGCCGACTTCGAACAGCAGGATGTCCTGCGAACGGCCCAGCGCGTAGGCCAGCAGGCCGACGACGAGCAGGGTCCAGCCGACGGAGGTTTCGACGCCCGAGGGCTTGGCGGCGTCGACCATGAAGTCGGCCATGAACACGGCGCGCTGCTGCCAGATGAGGAACAGGGTGACCACCAGTACGATAGGGCCGTGGGCTTGCTCCTCGGAGTTCCAGATTCCATGCGCCAGCATCCAGTAGGTGGGCACGTACAGCACCAGCAGGCCGATGATGATCGGCCACCAGATTTTGAGGGGGGCCAGGGCGTCGAGCACAGAAGCACGGGGGGCAAGCGTGTTCATTATCGATGAGTCCGGAAAACAGGATGCATTCTTGCTGTCATTGCGAGGCATAGCCGAAGCAACCCAGCCTGAGTGGGATCGCACGACTGGATTGCTTCGCTTCGCTCGCAATGACAACCCGGTGCGATGGGAAACCTGATAGGCGAAAATATCATGGTCGCAGAAAACCTCAATCGCTCAGTCCAGGACGACGGCGCCCACAACCTGTGCGCCGGTGAGGGTGATTTTTTCTTTCAGCTCGGCCAGCGGGGCCAGGCGGCTGACGTTGCGGCGGGCGGCGAGCAGCATGCCGCCGGCGCGCGCTGCAACCGGCTGGAAGTCCGAGCTAAGCTGCGACGGCGCGGTGTCCAGCAGGATGATGTCGTAGCTGGTTTCCAGGCCGGAAAGCAGCGCGCCGAACGACGGGCGCGCCAGCAGTTCGGCCGGGTTGGGCGGCGGCGAGCCGGCGGGCAACACGGTCAAGGTGGGAAACGACTTGACCGTGCGCACCTGCAGCGAGGGCACGCGCTCGGCCAGGATGTCGGACAGCCCCATGCCGCTGCCCAGGTTGAAGATATCTTGCTGCCGCGGCTGCCGCATGTTGGCGTCGATCAGCAGCACCTTGCGGCCCATTTGTGCAAACAGCACGGCCAGGTTGGCGGCCAGGTAGCTTGCGCCTTCGTCGGCGCGCGCGCTGCCGACCGCCAGAGTTTTATGGCCATCGTGGAACCAGCGCATCAGCAGTTCGGAACGCACCGAACGCAGCGCTTCGGCTTCCTTGCTGTAGGGGTCGGTGGCGGCGGTGAGCTCGGGGCTGAGGCTCGCTTCCGAGGCGGGAATGTAGGGGTATTCGAACTGGTGCGACAGCGCCTGCTGGATGTCGGCCTCGGTCACCAGGCCAAGCTTGAGCGCGGCCTCGCCAAAGCGCAGGTTCTGTTCCTGCTGCAGCTTGAGCACACGCTCCATGTCCTGCAGCTTGAGCTTGCCGGCATCCTGCAGCAGCTTGCCGATGTTAGAGTCGACACGGATGCTGGAGGTCGTCTCGGCGAGGCTGCTGGGCTCGTGGGTGCTTGAGAATGAATTCATGTGAACCTCGGCTTATGCGGAGTGGGGTGCGGGTGTTCTGGTAGCAGTGGTTGTAGGTTGGGCTGCAAAGCCCAACAAAATACGGTGTGGTCTGTACCCGTCGGGAATGAATGGCATGTGTGTGATGTGTTGGGCTTTGCAGCCCAACCTACGACACGGTCATTGCGAGCGAAGCGCGGCAATCCAGCGCCTTGGCTGACCGGACATTTCTGGATCGCCACGTCGCTACGCTCCTCGCGATGACAAACTAATAAGGCTACGGTCCGGCGCATGACGCTCAGGCGACCGCCGGGCGGTTGCGGCGGAACAGGCGGCGCAGGGCTTCGAGGCGACGGCCTTTTCTGCCGACCTCGGCCAGCACGGGAATTCCCAGCCAGGCGGCGATGTCCTGACCGGAGCGCACGCGGCGATCCAGCAGTTCGACCAGGAAGCCGATGCCGACGCCGAGCAGGCTGCCGAGGAATACCGACAACAGGATGTTGAGGAAGACGCGTGGCTTGGAATGCTTGGTCGGGGGAGCGGCCGGATTCAGCACGGTGGCATCGGTCTGGGTGGACTGCGCTTCCATGTGGCTCTGGCCGTAGCGCTGCAGGGCGGAGTCGTAGATGCGCTGGGCGTTTTCCAGATCGCGCGCCAGCAGGGTGCCTTCTTCACGCTGCTGCTTCATTTCCAAAACTTTGGCCTTTTGCCGTTCGAACGCGGCGGAAAGTTCGTTGAAGCGCTGGCGGGCGGCGTCGGCGGTGGCACCGACACCGCGCGTAGCGATGTTGAGTTCGTTGGCGAGCTTGGCCTTGTAGCTGTTCACTTCGGCCTGCAGGCGGATGAAGTCGGGATGGTTGGCGCCGACGCGATTGGCCAGCTCGGCCAGATTGCCTTCGCCTTGCGCCACTTGCGCCTTGAGGCCCTGCACCACCGGGTTGTTGATGACTTCAGGCAGGCTGGCGCTGTCGCGGGTGCGCGAGCTGGCATCGTACGAGGCCGATTGCGCGGCCACCATCTGCCCGGCCAGATCGGCCATGCGGCGGGTTTCGACATCGAACCGCTCTTCGGATTCGACGATGCCCTTTTCGCGCTGATAGGCGTTGAGGTTCTGCTGCGCCTGGTCGAGTTTCTCGCGCAGCTGGACGATCTGCTGGTCGAACCAGGCGGCGGTTTGTTTCAGGGGCGCAAGCCGAAGCTCCAGGCTGGTTTCGATGTAGGTTTTGGCGAAGGCGTTGGCCATCGCCGCAGCAAAACGCGGGTCGGTTGCCGTAAATGCGATGTTGATCACGCTGGACTCGCGCGAAGGCTCGACGTCCAGTTTCTGCAGCAGCAAATCGCTCAGCCATTGGTTGATATCGCCTTCGCCTTGGGTCGCCTCGATGAACTGCTCGCGGGTGCCGGGGCTGTCCGCCAGCTTGAGGTCACGCACCACTTTCTGCGCGACATTCGAGCTCTGGATGACCTCGACCTGGGTGGCCATGTAGCCGGGGAACATCTGCGACGGCAGCAACTGGCCGGTAAACGGGTCCTTGCTTTTGGAATCGATGATCAACGAGGTGGTGGCGGTATATTCCTTGGGCAACAGCAGGCTCACCACTGTGGTGACGGCAACGGTGAGCAGCAGCACGCCAAGGATGATCCACTTGCGGGCGTTCAGGATCAGCAGGAATTGGGTGAAATTCATGGTGGGCGTCCCTTAGAACAGGCTTTCCTTGACGTAGATCACGTCGTCTTTTTTGACCGGGTCGGCCAGGCTGGCATCCAGCTGCTGTAGTTCTCCGCTGGCGTTGCGGCGCATGATCTTGAGGCCTTTCTGGGTGCCTCGGACGGTGACGCCGCCGCCCATCGAGAGGGCCTGCACCACGCTCATGTTCCGTTCCAGGCGGAAGGCGCCGGGGCGCTGGACTTCGCCGTAGATGTAGAACATGGGCTGGCGCGCGACGTTGACGATGTCGCCGTCCTGCACCATTTCGTTGCTGGCTTCGCCGCCCGGCTGGAACAGGGCGATCATGTCGATGTCGCGGTATTCGGGCTTGCCGTCGCGGGTGCGTACCAGGGTGATGGTGTCGGCGCCGTCGCTCGCAATGCCGCCCGCCAGCGCCAGCACGTCGGTCACGCGGCTGACTTTTTCCAGCGTGTGCCGGCCCGGCCGGTTGACGCGCCCCAGCACCGAAATCTGCTGGCCGCGATACTGCACCACGTTGAGGGTGACGAAAGGTTCGTTGATGAAGCCGCCCTTGCTCAGGCGCTGCGCGATCTCGGTTTCGCCTTGGGCGGGGGTCACGCCGGCCATTTTGACGTCGCCGATCAGTGGAAAGGAGATGTTGCCGCTATCGCCCACACGCGCCTCGGTGGCGAGGTCGGGCTGCCCGTACACAGTGATGCGCAACACATCGCCGGTGCCCATGCGGTAGTCGTTATCCGCGCTCCACGCGGGCGCCGCCAGCAGCAGCGCGCACATCATCAAAACACCATGCCACAACTTCGTCATTGTTCTCTCTCTCCAATCGGCGCCCGCTACAAAGGCAGGCCGCGCTCCAGCTTGGAATTGTTTAAAGATACAAGCGGCCTCGCCCGCACGGGCGGGCAGTCATTCTATCCTTGTCCATGGTCAAAATCGTCCATTCAGCTTCAAGCCAGTCTGGGGCGCAAGAGCCATGCCCACCAGCCGCCGCCGTGCGGCCGCCACGACCAAGCCAGCAGTGCGAGGGCGGGCCTCGCTCCCTCCGATGAAGCCCCTACCCTGCGGCATCCCACAGGTGGCGTCGATAGGCGGCTTAGACACAATGCCCCACAAGGCGCAAAGGGCAAATGCTCGCCAAGCTCACGCTGCGTCATCTTTGGGGGCTGCCGCCCGCATCGCGGCTGAAGTCGCTCCTACGGGGCTGGGCAACGCCAACAAAAACGATGAAAGTGCCAAAATAAAATTTTTCACCACCCTAAAAGTCAGCCTGCACGCTCATGAAAACCAAATGAAACGTGTAATCGCTGACAGGTATGTTGGAATCCCGCCGTCCGGCCTGCAGGCCGAGATCGATGGTGGCCATGCGAACCGGGGTGTAGCTCAGCGACAATGAGCCGCTCAGAATGTCTTCGTCGCGCTGGATGCCGCCACGGCCGGTATCTCCTTCGAAGCTGCGATTCACGTAACTGGTGTTCGCACGCAGGGTGATTTTGGACGTGGCCAGCCAGGCTGCGCCGAGGCTGGTCCCGGTGTCGAGTCGGTAGCTGGCGTTGAAATCATCAGAGTTCGCAATTTCGCGATAGATCGCCCAGCTCAGGATGGTTTTGCCGGTGAGGGAATAATCTGCCGACAGGCGCCCCGCCAGGCCGGAAAAATCGCGTTGCGACAGACTGTCGTTCTCGCGCTGGACGTAACCGATTTTGCCGCGCGCGATCAACTTGCCGGTCACGCTCCAGTCACCCAGCAGGTTGTATTCGGTCTGCGAGTAGAGACGGTCAAGATTTGCGGCATCGCGGTTGGGATATTCACCATCCATTTGATGCAACTGGCCGCGCAGCTTGCTGCCCTTGGGAGTGGTGTAGCCCAGCGTGGCTGTCACGCTTGTGTTTTCGTAATCCGATGGTGCATGCTGCACCGTACTATTGGTCGACTTGGCTGCGGCCGCGCCCAGCCCCACGCTCCAGCGCGGGTGAAACTGCCAGTCGGCGTTGGCGAACTGGTTATCGCGGGTGACCTGATTATTGACGGCCACCAGGGAATACCAGTCAGCAAAGCTGGTTTGCGTCACGGTTTCGGTCGCGCCCACCTGACCTGACCAGCGGTTGCCCAGCCGCCAGTTCCACTTCAATTGATAGTCCGAGCCGTCGTAATCCAGCGAGGTATAGCGCGAAAAACGCACCTGATTTTTGCTGGTGCTGGCCGTGATGTGCTGGCGGCCCGGCTGCCAGTCCACATTCAACCCGGCACTTAGCACGCTGTATTGATCCGACGCCGAATCATGCGTAATCAGAATGGGCCCCTCATCTTCCACAACGGCAATGGTTCCATCCTTGTCCAGCCGAAACAGGTTGCTGTCGTAATAGCGTGTGTAGGAGACAAAGGGGCGAAAGGTGTCACCCTCCTTCGCCTGCGCCGGCAGGGCGAGCATTGCGGCCAGCGCCAAGCCCATCAATGGCAGCATGGATCTCTCAAGAAACGCCATGTAAGCATTTGATTTCGCAGGATGCACTCTCTGTGCATTCATTGACGCTCGAAGGTGCCCGGAGTGCACCCTGCTCCGGGCATCTCGCGCCCGGAATGAACAATCCCGCTCAAAGCCGATGACTACGCTCACCAGAAACTCCACCGGCCGGCAAGTCGAAATCCGGCACCCAGTCGGGCAGCAGGCCTTCCAGCGCCAGCAGGGCGATGTACAGCCCGAACGGCAGGCTGCGGGCGAATATGGGGGACATATAAAAACAGGTTCAAGTTACAAGATGCAAGATTCAAGAAAAAGCGGCGCGCGCATGCGCACGCGCCCCCTTGTCTCTTGCGTCTTGTATCTGGCTTACTTCAGCCCGGAGATGCCTTTGCTGATCGCGGCGGCGTCAGCGTCGGCAGCGGGTGCCGCATCCGTCGCCGGGGCGGCAGCGGGTTCGGCTGGTGCCGCTGCCGCTTCCTTGCCGGCGTCGACAAAATCACCCATGTATTCGATCGTAGCGGCAGCTTTCAGCGTATCCAGCTCGGCCTTGGCCGCCTTCTGGCGTTCCTGTGTCCGCAGCAGACGCGCAATGGCGGGTTTGGCCTGCTCCAGCGTCACCGGCTGCATCTGCGAATCGGCCAGAACGATCACCATCAGGCCGTCCGGCATATTCACCACCATGGCCTGACCGTCGGGCATTTTGGCCAGCCGGGGCAGCATCTGCAGCGGCAACTGCTCGGCCGTTTTTACGCCCTGCGCCGATTTCACCGACAGGTTTTCAGCCTTCAGCCATTTGACAAAATCGTCAAGCGTTCTGGATGTGCCCAGCTGCGCGCGAATCGCGTCGTACTTGTCTTTCGGCGCCTTGATCGAGATTTCCTGCAGGCGATAAATCTTGCGCTTGGCAAACAGCTCCGGGTGCTGGTCGAAATAGTCCACCACTTCGGCGTCGGACGGCTCGGCCGGCTCGCCCAGCTTGCGACTCATATAGGCCTCGGCCAGGATCTGGCGGCGCGAAGCGTCCATTGCCTGCATCACCGTGGGGTCGCGGTCCAGCTTGTCGGCCAGCGCCTTCTGCGCCACCACTTCCTGATCGACCAGGTTGCGCACCACCTGCAGCGAAGCCGCCTTGGTCTGCTCCTGATCGAGATTGGGGATGCGCTGCAGCGCGTAGTTCACCTGATGCACCGTCAGTTCGGTGCCGTTGACCTTGGCCGCCACCTGGGTGGGGGCCTTTGCGTCGGTTGCCGCTTCGTCCTTCTTGTCGCCGCAGCCGGCAACCAGAACGGCAACCAGAACGGGCAGATACAATTTCTTGAAACCGTGCATTTTCGTCTCCCTCTTCATCCAGATTTTTGGAAATTATGTGGTACAAATGTTACACCAAGCGTGCCGCCGCCGGAAAACGCGGATTTATTCCATCGTCGCGAGGCCCGCAGGGCCATGATGATCCGGAGTTCGTTGATTCTGCTGACATTCCGGATTACTTCGCGACTTCATTCCCTCCGATGCACGCAATGACGATGTATTAGCCAGCGTTTCCGAATGGGCGAAAAAACTGGCTATGTCACTGTTGGCTGTTGACGCTATGTCCTGCTCCCTCCGATGCGATGAAGCCTCTACCCTGCGGCATCTCGCAGGCGGCCCCGTGGGAGCGGCTTCAGCCGCGATGCGCCGCAAGGCGCAAAAAGCAAATGCTCGCCAGGATCTTGCCGCGCCACCTTTGCGGGCTACCGCCCGCATCGCGGCTGAAGCCGCTCCCACGGGGCTGGTCAGCACCTATGGCGGTAGCGGCGTCCTCGCCGCAAATTTCGCACCAGGCTGCTGTCGGCAAGGTATTGCCGACCTACGGGTGTGCCCGACACGAATTTAGCATCATGGCCATTTTCCGCATCGGACCGGGGCGGGCCTCGTGCAACGGCACGGGACCTGATGGGGTACCCTTCGGCTTTCTCCTGCCATTGCCGAGCCATGAACGAACTGCTGCAAATGCTGGAATATGCTCGACGAACCAGGATCGAGCTCACGATCCAGACCCGGCTCGGTGCGGCATGAAGCGCCCCCGCCCCGCTGCCGCCCCCGCGTCCAGGCAAAGTTTCAGCGACCCGCTGGCGGATGTGCTGCGTCCTGGCCAGTCGATCGAGCTGCTGAAGGAACTGCACATCCTGACGCGCGACGGCAAACTCAACCAGGACAGCCGCCGCAAGCTGAAGCAGGTGTATCACCTGTGCAATTTCATCGAACCACTGCTGAACGAGGTGCTGGCCCGGCAGGACACGCTGACGCTGGCCGACCACGGCGCGGGCAAGTCGTACCTGGGTTTCATCCTGTACGACCTGTTTCTGAAGGAGCGCCCCGGCAGCCATACCTTCGGCATCGAAACGCGCGACGATCTGGTGGAGAAGTCGCGCGAGCTGGCAGTACGGCTGGGATTTGCGCGCATGACGTTCCTCGACGCAACGGTGACGGAATCGATCGGATCGGATCGATTGCCGCCCACCGTCGACATCGTCACCGCGCTGCATGCCTGCAACACGGCAACCGACGACGCGATCCGGTTCGCGCTGGCCAAGCAGGCCCGCCACATCGTGCTGGTGCCGTGCTGCCAGGCCGAAGTCGCGGCTGTCCTGCGCCGCCACAAGAACGAATCGTTCGGCAAGACGCCGCTGTCGGAAATCTGGCGCCATCCGATCCACACGCGCGAATTCGGCAGCCATCTCACCAACGTGCTGCGCTGCCTGCAGCTGGAATCGCACGGCTACCAGATCACCGTGACCGAGCTCGTCGGCTGGGAGCATTCGCTGAAAAATGAGCTCATCATCGCCACCCGGACCGACGCGCCGCGCGGGAATGCGCGCGAACGCCTGCAGCAGATCCTGCAGGAACTCAACCTGCAGGATCTCGAAGAACGTTTTCTCGGCCCACAGTCATTCTGAAAAAAGCCTATGCTTCGATAAGCGTGTGCTTTGTCTGGATTGCCCGATGCGACTGCCTGCCCTGACGTTTTTTTGGCTTTTTCATCGTTATTCGTTGGTGTTGGCCAGCCTCGTGGGAGCGGCTTTAGCCGCGATGCGGGCGGTAGCCCGCAAAGGTGGTGCGGCAAGACCCTGGCGAGTATTTTCTCTTTGCGCCTGGCGGCGCATCGCGGCTAAAGCCGCTCCCACAGGGCCGCCAAAGTCATCAACGAATTGCTGTGATACGACACGCTGGCGCATCGCGGCTAAAGCCGCTCCCACAGGGCCGCCTGCGAGATGCCGCAGGGTAGGGACTTCATCGCATCGGAGGAGGCAAGACATGACTTCAACAACCAACAGTGACATAGCCTTTTTTTTCCCTGCACTGGTTCTGCTCGCCGCCCTGGCGGGCTGCGCCACACCGCAGTACCAGACGACGGTTCGCCTGATTCCGCCGGCCGATGCGCAGGGCCGGGCCTGCGTGGCGGACTGCGAGACCCAAAAGAACGCGTGCCAGGCCGATTGCCAGGCCCGCTACCAGGCCTGTGTGAAGGACATCGAGCCGCAGGTGGAAGCGCGCTATGCAGAGGCGCTGAAGCAATATGAACTCGAGCTGAAGCAATACGCCGCGGCGCTGCACCGCTATGAAATGGATCTGCATTTCGGATGGATGTACAGCTATCCCTACGGCTACCCCTACAGCTATCCCTATCGCTACCCCTACTGGAGGGATCCTTGGCCCGTGATGTATTTTCCGCCGCCGTATCGCGAGTCGGCGATGCCGACGCGAGAAGGCGTACGGGCGCGGCTTGCAGCCGATAACTGCCAGGCCGACTGCGGCTGCCTGCCCGCCTACGACGCCTGTTTTGTCGGCTGTGGCGGGCAGCGCGTGAGCGAAACGGTGTGCATCAAGAACTGCCCGCCGGAAAAATGACGCTCAGCGTGCCGCCTGGAGCGAAATCAGCTTCACCGGCACGCTCTCCTTGTCGGTATTGATCCAGATTTCGCCGTCCTGCACCATGCATTGCAGGCGCATGCCGCGTTCGGCCAGGGCGGCCAGCGCCTGGCTGGTTTCGGCGGACAACTGCAGCACGGTCAGATTGGTAAAGCGCGTGAGCTTGCTGGCAATCTGCTTCCACCACACGTCGCAGCTGCTGCTGTAGCACAGCACCACGACCTGCCCGGCACGGCCGCAGGCGCGGCGGATGCGCGCGTCGTCGGGCTGTCCGAGATCGATCCACAAATCGATTTCGCCGGCCAGGCTCTTCACCCACACTTCCGGCTCGTCGACCTCGAACAGCCCCTTGGTGAAGGCGATGCCGTCGCGGGCGTAAAGCGCATAGGCCAGCACCCGCGCCATCATGCGCTCGTCGGTCTCGGAGGGATGGCGCGCGATGGTCAGCGCGTGGTCGGCGTAGTAATGCCGATCCATGTCGGCAATTTGCAACTCGGCTTTGTAGATGATGGCACGCAGGGCCATGTTGGTTTATCCCATTTCAAAAGGCTATGCCACTGTTGATTGTTGAAATCATGTCCGCCCCCTCCGATGAAGCCCCTACTCTTTGGCAGGCAGCGCCTACGGCGCTAAACAACACCAATAATCCGGATTGTTTATTAGAGCGAGATGCCTTTGGGTAGGGTGCACTTCGTGCACCGAATGACACACCGAAGGTGCACGGAGTGCCCCCTACGGGGCCGGACAATACCAACACTAACGGTGAAATGAGCCATAAAAAAACCCCGGCGAACCGGGGTTTTTCACATCAGGTCGGAAAGATTACGACACGACCTGGATGTTCGAAGCTTGCTTGCCCTTGGGGCCAGTCGTCACTTCGAAGCTGACGCGCTGGTTTTCCTGGAGGGATTTGAAGCCGTTGGAGTTGATTGCGGAGAAATGTGCGAAAAGGTCCTCGCCGCCGTTATCCGGGGTGATGAAACCAAAACCTTTTGCATCGTTGAACCACTTAACAGTACCCGTTTCCATCTTTTGTTTCCTATCTATCTAAAAAAAATTGGGCGACATGCCCTATCGATCGAATTTCAAGGAAAACGCTTACCAGAGGTACCGCAATTTAAAGCTTGAATCCAACAGACGGGCGTATTAATAACACAGAAGCGCAGCGCGTCAAAGCATTTTTTCAATTACGCTCAATCACTTACCAAGGCACGTAGTATCAGGGTATCGCCGCGCTGGGTGAATTCCAGATGCTTCAGCACGCTCATCCCCAGCAGCACCTGATCGCCCCCCATGCCGGGGTTGAGGCTGGCCGGTACGCCGCGCAGATTGAACGGCCCGAACGCCAGTGCATCCAGTCGGGTGGCACGGGTGGTGACCGTGCCGTTGGCGGTGACCGACTGCTGGCGCGCACCCGCCTTGAGCCCCAGTTCATCCGCCAGGTGCGCCGGCACCGACACCAGCGTGGCGCCGGTATCGAGCAGGAAGGTGACGGGCTGGCCATTGATGGCGCCCGGGAAAAAATAATGGCCGTTGCGGCTGCGCTTCAGCACCAGCTCGCTACCCGGCGCAATCTGCAGTTGCTGGTTGGGGTTGTTACGCGCCTGCAGGCTGTTTTCGAAGTAGAAATAAAACAGGCCCAGCAACAGCAGGCTGGCAGCCAGCGCCATTCCCCGTCCAAGACGACGATGAGGGTTGTAAGCGGATTCGGATTCTTTTGAGTTCACAGCGCGTGAGACAGATCAGGCGGTTCATGGTTCGGCGCGCCGGGCGCGCTAGGATGACCCAAGCCTAATTCAAATCCCGTGCGCAGGGGAAGGGCCCGTGTGCCCAACCGGCGACCCGCGCACACCCGGCTCAGGCGACGTGCTGCATGCGCGGCTGGCTGAAGTGGCAATGCGGTGCGTCGCCGAAAGCTTCGTGCAGGTGGCGGGTCTGAATATGCAGCAGGCGCTTGTGGTCGCCGGCCTCCAGATAAATATCCGGCTGCGCCATCAGCGCGTCGTCCCACACCATTTCCACGCCCCAGGCATTCGGCAGGCCCGGCACCACGCCGGGTTCACACTCGGGGAACAGGCGGCTGACGCCGGCCTCGTCGGCCAGGATGAATTCCACGCCGACATCCTGCCTGAGCTTGCCGAGCTGGATTTCCTGGTCGGCGGGAATCATCGCCACCATCTGGCATTCCACGCTGTCGAGCAGCACGCCCTTGGCCACCCGATCGAGCGACACCCCGGCCGCACGTGCGGTTTCGACGCTGGTCCGGGTGTGCGGATGCATCACGATTTCGAACGGAATCATGTGCTGGTCGAGAAAACGTTCCATGCGATGAAGGGCATTCATGATCGGCTCCTTGCAGGACGATTGGATGATTTTCAATATAGATCACCCTCTGCCGCCTGCCAGCGTGAGGCAACACACGCTGATTAATTTAGGCTCTTTCATCGTTTTGTTGGTGTTGGCTAGCGTTGTTGGAGCGGCTTCAGCCGCGATGCGGGCGGCAGCCCGCAAAGGTGGCGCGGCGAGGCCTTGGCGTGCATTTGCCCTTTGTCCTTTGCGGCGCATCGCGGCTGAAGCCGCTCTACGACAATCGCCTGCGGGGTGCCGAAGGGTAGGGGCTTCATCAGAGGGGGCAAGACATGACTTCAACAACCAGCAGTGCATAGCCTTAATTTATTGCGCGGCACGCAGCGACACGGTGATCGCGAGCAAGCCCGCTCTACAGGGCTGCGGGAAATGGTTCGGAACTTAGGGAAGCACTGATTAATTCGATATGGCCGTCATTGAGCGCAGCGAAGCAATCCAGCGTATCGATTAAGCGGGCATTTCTGGATTGCCGCGTCGCTGCGCGCCTCGCAATGACAAATTAATCAGCGGTTCCTTAGCGTTTTTTTAGCGCCGATGCGGTTGCTCGCCCGCGCGAAAATGCCGCCGCGGCCGCTTGGGATATTCCTGCTTCTGGCAAGCGCGGCGAAATGCCAGCAGGGTGTCCTGCGCGTATCCCAGCACGCTGCCGCGGGGGTAGTGCCCCGCCGCGTTCAGTTCGCCCGCCGCCACGCCGGCCAGCAGCGCGATGCCTTCGGTCACGTGATCCGCGACATGAATGTGGAAACGCCCTGCGCCGACGGCTTCGACCAGCCGCGGCGCCAGCATCAGGTGGCGAAGGTTGCGGGCGGGGATCAGCACGCCCTGGCTGCCGTCGAAGCCGGCAGCCTCGCACACGCGGAACCAGCCCTCGATCTTTTCGTTGATGCCGCCCACCGGCAGCACCTCGCCGTGCTGGTTGAGCGCACCGGTGACGGCGATGCCCTGTTTGAGGGGCAGGCCCGACAGCGCCGACAGCAGGGCATAGAGCTCGGCGCACGAGGCGGAATCGCCTTCCACGCCGTGGTACTGCTGCTCGAAAACGATGGATGCATTGAGCGAGAGCGGTGCCAGGTGGGCGAACAGCGCCGCCAGGTAGTTCTCCAGGATGAATACGCCCTTGTCGTGAATCGGACCGGACAGTTCGACCTCGCGCTCGATGTTGAGCAGGCCGTCCTCGCCCGCGTAGGTACGGGCGGACAGCCGTACCGGCAGGCCAAAACGATAATCGCCGAGGTCGATCTGGGTGAGGCCGTTGAGCTGACCCAGCCGCTCGCCGGCAAGCGCGATCAGCACGTCGCCCTCGGCGATCTCCTCGCGCAGGCGCTGCTCGGGATAATCGTGGCGCGCGGTGTGCGCCGCCAGCGCCGCCTCGACGTCGGCCACCGAAACCAGACCTGGTCCGCGTGCGCGGCAGGTCGCCGCACTTTCCACGACCAGTGCCTCGGCGCGGGCAAAAATCGCGCTCTCGCGCGCCTGGTCGCCCGCCTCGCGGTGCGATTCCTCGATCAGGCGCGCCACTGCCGCCGCCGAAAAATGCGGCAGGCCGAACTCGCGGCAGGCATGGGCGACGAAAATCGCCGAAGCGCGGCGGCTGTCGGCCGTGGCGACGAAGCTGTCGGCGAAATCGACCTTGGCGCGGAAATGGCGGACGAATTCCGGCGCCGCCTCCTGCAGTTCGTAGTACTGCTCGCGCGAGCCGATCAGCACCAGCTTGACCTCGACGTCGACTGCTTCCGGCACCAGCGACACTGCGGCAATCGGCGAGAACGACACGCCAGGCTCCTCGATCTGCAGCCGCCCGCTGCGCAGAAAGCGCCGCAGCTGCTCCCACACCAGAGGATCGGCCAGCACATCGCGCAAATGCAGCATCAGAAAACCGCCATGCGCCTGCAGCAGGCTGCCGGCACGGATGCGCGAAAAATCGGTGACCAGCACGTCGTTTTCGGACTGGTACTCGATGCTGCCGAACAGCGCGCGGAACAGCGGGTTGTCCTCGACGATCACCGGCGCACCGTCGAGGCCGCCATTGTCGACCACCAGGTTGACGCGGTAGCGCGCCAGTATGGAATTCAGCGCTTCCAGCCGGTCCTCGTCGTCCTCGCCGCCGCTGAACAGTTCCAGATTGTCGAACACGTCCTGTTCCAGCGCGTCGAGCCAGGCGTTGAGCTTGGCGGCGTCCTTGATCTGCTTCTTCAGCCCGTCGCGGATTGCCTGCAGTTCGCGCTCGACCAGCGGCTTCACGGTCTGCCGCCGCAGCGCCGCCAGCGCCCCGTTCATCGCGCGCTCCAGCGGCTGGGTCTTCTCGATGTAGCGGGTGATCTCGGCGCGCAGTTCCTGCTCGGCCTGCTCCACTTCGGCCCGGCGCGTCTTCGGCAGTGCCAGCACCTCGTCCTCGGTGAGCGCCTGCCCCTTCTTGCCGACCAGCGTGAACAGCATGCGTCCGGCCTCGCGGTGCAGCGAAAAGCTGCGCGCCTCGGCAAACGCCGACAGTTCGGCGTAATGCCGCTCCATGTCGGCCTTCCAGGCCTTCTCGATGCGTTCGCTCTCGGCCTTGTGGTCCTGGCCATTCAGTCGCTGCGGGATTTCATCCTGCAGATTTTTCACCGCCTGCGCCAGCGACTGGCGCAGCTGCCGCCCCTCGCCGGCCGGCAGGCGCAGCGCCAGCGGCCGCTCCGGCGCGTCGAAGTTGTACAGATAACAGAAATCGGGCGGCACCCGCTTGCCCGCCGCCACCTCGCGCATCGCTTGCTTAAGCAGCGAGGAGCGGCCGCTGCCAACCTCGCCGAGCACGAACAGGTTGTAGTTGGGCTGGTCCATGCCAAGGCCGAAACGCGCGGCCGCCTCGGCGCGCGCCTGACCGATCCACGGCAGCGGTTCCTGCAGCAATTCGGAGGTGTCGGCAAATCCCAGCGTGGCGGGGTCGAGGGTCAGGCGAAGGTCGGCGGGAGACAGGGCGGCAATCGGCATGGCGTGGGTTTTGGATTTTGTGGGTTCTGGATTATTGCGCAAGACCGGCCCACAGCGATTTCGTAGGGTGCGCTTTGCGCACCAACAATATTAACGGTGCGCAAAGCGCACCCTACGATATAAACCCCGTGCTTTGTCATTACCAGCGATACGGGGCAATCCTTGCTGTGGTTCGCACGTGCCTGGATTACCCTAAAAGACTCCGATCCACTACATTCGCAAAAACTCTCTCGCACGCCACCCGATGAAACCCGCGCAGCCTTCCTTCTTCGTCCTGATCGCCCTGATCGGGGGCCTCGCCATCTTCAGCTCCACCCTGTCGAAAACCCCGGTGCTGCCGCTGTTCGCCGCGTCGCTCAACGCCACCCCGGCGGAAATCGGCTGGATCGTCATGGCGTCTACGATCCCCGGCGTGCTCATCAGCTACCCCGCCGGCGCGCTGTCGGACTATCTGGGCAAGCGGCGCATGCTGCTGGCGTCCCTCATTGTGTTTGCCAGCGCGCCCTTCCTCTATCTGCTGATCGAAACCGCCTGGCAGCTGATGGCGGTGCGCTTCTATCACGGCTTCGCCACCGCGATCTTCGGCACCGTGGCGAGCGCGGCGATCGCCGAACGCTACAGCGCCGACCGCGCGGCGCGGCTGTCCACCTATTCCTCGGTCACCATCGTGGGCCGCTCCATCGCGCCCTTCCTCGGCGGCGCGCTGATCTCGCTGGCGAGCTTCGGCGCGGTGTACGTCGCCTGCGCGATCGCCGGCGTGCTGGCGCTGGCGGCCGGGCTGCTGCTCAAAGACTACGAGCCGCGCCCGACGACGAAGCTGGAGCTGCCGCATTTCTGGTCGAGTCTGAGAACGGTGCTGCGCGACCGCGGCATCATGCTGGTGAGCCTGGTGGAGGCGGCGCAGTACCTGGTGTTCGGCGCCGTCGAAGCCTTCATCGCCCTGTTCGCTGCCTCGCACGGCATCCCGGCGTGGCAGATCGGCGTCATCCTCGGGGTGCAGCTTCTCAGCATCGTGTTCGCCAAGCCGCTGATGGGCCGGGTGTCCGACCGCATCGGCCGCCGTCGCGTCATCCTGCCGGGCTTGCTGATCGGCGCGGCGAGCGTGGTACTGCTGCCTTACTTCCCGAACTTCATCGGCCTGTCGGCGCTGAGCCTCGCGTTCGGCCTCGGCTTCGCCACGGTCACCTCGTCCACCGTCGCCCTCGTCGCCGACCTCACCAAAGACGGCCGCTACGGCTCGTCGATGGGCGTGCTGCGCACCGTGATGGACGTCGGCCAGTCGATCGGCCCGGTACTCACCGGCTTCATGGTCGGCGTCGCCGGCTACACCAGCGCCTTCACCCTGCTGGCAGCAATTCTGGTGGCGGCCGCGCTGATGTTGGGGCTGCTGCTGCGCGACGGGTAAGGTCGCGTTTGATCGGCTATAGTGAGCCGATCCGCTTCTCCCAAGGAGATTTCCATGCGCATCCGTACCCTGCTCACCTTGCTGGCCTTTGTCCCGGCCTGCTTCATTCTCCCGGCCGCTGCCGATTCAGGCGTGGACCTCACGCCCGCCACGCAGCAGACATCGATTTCAACCGAGGCCTGCCTCGCCAATGCCAAGGGCACGCATCTCGCCCAGCTCGATTGCTGCAAGGGGCACAAAGGCATCTGTGGCTGCCGCGCCGGCAAGCTCGTGTGCTGCGATAGCTCCATCAGCACCGAGCCGGGGTGTACGTGTCACGGGGATGAAGGAATCGTTGAATAAGGCCGTTCAAATCATTCTTGACACATGTAGCCCATAGGATACACTTCGGCTACGCGCGTATCGATGACCGAGGTCTATCGGGATTGGATCAATGACCTGAAGGATCGAGCCGGCCGCGCCCGCATTCAAGTGCGCGTGGACCGGTTGGCTCACGGCAACCCCGGGCAGCATCGCAATCTCACGCACGGCATATCGGAACTGAAGATCGACGTCGGCCCCGGCTACCGTGTGTATTACACGGAGCGAAATGGGGAATTGATCATCCTGCTCGCCGGCGGTGACAAATCGACCCAGCAGCAGGACATTAAAACAGCCGCCGTGCTTGCCAGAAATTCGCAGGAGTAACCCAAATGCCCAAGACTGCCACCAAACTGACCGCCAAGACGAAGACCGTGCCTTATGACGTGGCCGAGCAGCTGCGCACCCCCGAGGAAATGGCCGCTTATCTCGACGCCTGGCTGGAAGAAGCCCCGGACGATGCCGCAGGCATTGCCCGCGCGCTGGGCGACATCGCCCGCGCCAAGGGCATGTCGCAAGTTGCGCGCGATGCCGGACTCAGCCGGGAAAGTCTCTACAAGGCGCTCAGTGAGAACGGCAATCCAAGCTTTGCGACTGTACTCAAAGTCGCGCGTGCACTTGGCGTGCGACTGCATGCGGAAGCCGCTTGAAAACCAGGTTGCCGGCTGGCGCTTCGCCAGCCGGCCGTGTTATTTGCTCAGCGCCACCCAGACCCCGTCCCACCCAGCTTCCGGCGGCACCTGCCTGAAAGCCGCAATCCGTTCCAGCATGACCCGACTGGGCTGATCCTTCGGTTCGATCGCAAGGCATTCGCGGAAGGCTGTCTCGGCCGCATCCCAGTCCTGCGCGCGGTAGCGCGCCAGCCCAGCCTCATACGCCTGCACGCGCCGTTTGTCGCTGTCGCTCAGCTCCGCCGCCAGCCCCAGCAACTCGTACACCCTGACCGGCTCCAGTTTGCCGACGACGCGCAGGCTGTCGATTTCGCGGAAGGCCAGGGTGTCGCCGGCCAGCGTGTGCGTCGGCTCGCTCACCAGGATGCGGGTGCCGTAAAACTTGTTGGCCTGTTCCAGGCGCGAGGCGAGGTTCACAATGTCGCCGATGACGGTGTAGCCGCGTGAGGTTTCGGAGCCGATGTTGCCGACCGTCACTTCGCCGCTGGCGATGCCCATGCGGACGTTGACCGCGGGCAGGTTGTCGCGGACGCCGAACATCTCGGGCAGCCAGGCGCGAAAAGCTTCCAGCTGCGCCATCTGCTCGAGCGCGGCGAGGCAGCCCAGCCGCGCGTGGTCGGCGGGATCGGTGAAGGGCGGTCCCCAGAAGGCCATAACCGAGTCGCCGATGTATTTGTCGACGATGCCCTGCCGGCTGCGGATCACCTCGGACATCATCGAAAAGTAGCGGTTGAGGAAGCGCACCGAGGCGTCCGGCGTGAAGCCTTCGCATAGACGGGTGAAGCCTTCGAGGTCGGAAAAGAACACGGTCATCACCTGGCGCCCGCCCTTGTCCGCGCCGATGCGGTTTTCCAGCAGGCTCTTCACGATGCGCGGATCGACATACTGGCCGAAGGTTTCGCGGATGCGTTCCTTCTCGCGCAGCCCGACCACCATGTGGTTGAAGGAGGTGGCGAGTGTGGCGAGTTCGTCGTGAGTGTGTACCAGAATTTCGACATCGAGGTCGCCCGCCTCGACCGCGCGCGTGCCGCCCACCAGGCGCTTGACCGGATCGACCAGCGAGCGCGTGACGAAGGCCGCAAAAATCAGCCCGAGCATGGTGGCGAGCGCGGTGATGATCCAGTTGAGGGTAGTGGCGCGCGCCTCCTCCACCTTGGCCTGCAGTGCGGTGTCCTGGGTCAGCTTGTTAAGCAGGTCGATGGTCTTCTGGATTTCGACGTCGATCGTGTCCTTCTCGCGCAGCAGGTTTTCGCGGACGATTTTCTGCGAACGCGGGGTGCCTTCTTCCGCCTCGATCTGGAACAGGCGGAAAGTCATGTGAAAGTGCTGGCGTGCGGTCTGGATCGCGGGCAACTGCTCACCCAGCCTGGCGAGGGTCGGGCGGTCGAGTTCGATGCGCTTTTCCGCCTCCGCCTCGGCGAGGAATCGCAGCGAGGAATCGACGATCTGGTCGGCGTTGACTCCGCGCATGTCGAAGCCGTTCGATTCCTTGGCGAGAAATTCAGGGTCGGGGCGCGCCACGTCCATGCCCGCCAGCACGCGCTCCATGTGCACCATCTGGTCACGAATGAGGATTTCCACGCTGGCCACTTGCTGCTGCAACGGCAGGTAGTAATCGGAAAGCGCCCGCACCTGGTTGTTGAGGTTGCGGAAATTGAGCACCGACAGCCAGGTGACGACCACCATCAACGCCAGCAGGGCGGTGGTGATGCTGAAGATTTTCAGGCTGATGGGCAGTCGCATGGGGTCAGGTACGGAAGGCGCAGGAATTTAAACATAGCAGCCTGGCCGCCAAAATTCAGGGGAGACGCGCCCTACTGGAACTTTAGGGAACCGCTGATTAATTTGTCATTGCGAGGCGCGCAGCGACGTGGCATACGATTCCATATGGGCTTCAGCCCATAGTGGATCGGAGTCCTTTAGGGCAATCCAGAAATACCCGCTTAATCGATACGCTGGATTGCTTCGCTGCGCTCGCAATGACGGATTAATTTAATCCGCGTCATCCTGGATCGCAGCCGGAACCACCATCGTGCCAGGCGCCACGTCGCCGCACTGCGCGCGGTGGCGCAGCGCGTGGTCCATCAGCACGATCGCCATCAGCGCCTCGGCGATGGGGGTGGCGCGGATGCCGACGCAGGGATCGTGGCGGCCATGGGTGACGACTTCGACCGGCTGGCCATCGAGGTCGATCGAACGGCCGGGCAGGCGCATCGACGAGGTGGGCTTGATCGCGATGTGGGCGACGACGGGCTGGCCGCTTGAGATGCCGCCGAGCACGCCGCCGGCGTGGTTGCTCAAGAATCCTTCGGGGGTAATTTCGTCGCGGTGCTCGGTGCCCAATTGCCGGGCGGCCTGCATGCCGTCGCCGATTTCCACGCCCTTGACGGCGTTCAGCCCCATCAGTGCATGGGCGAGGTCGGCGTCGAGCTTGTCGTACAGCGGCTCGCCCCAGCCGGGCGGCACGTTCTTTGCCACCACGCTGATTTTCGCCCCGACCGAATCGCCGGATTTGCGCAGCGCGTCCATGTAGGTCTCAAGCTCGGGCACGATGGCGGCGTTGGGCGAGAAAAAGGCGTTGTTGCCGATTGCGTCCCACGACTCGAAGGGGATGTCGATCGGCCCCAGTGCGCTCATGTAACCACGGATGACGATGCCGTATTTTTCGGCCAGCCATTTTTTGGCAATGGCGCCGGCGCCGACGATGGGCGCGGTCAGCCGTGCCGACGAGCGCCCGCCGCCGCGCGGGTCGCGGAAACCGTATTTCTGCGTGTAGGTGTAGTCGGCGTGGCCGGGGCGGAAGGTCTCGCCGATGTTGCCGTAGTCCTTGCTGCGCTGATCCTCGTTGCGGATCAAAAGCGCGATCGGCGTGCCGGTGGTCTTGCCCTGGTACAAGCCGGAGAGGATTTCGGCGGTGTCGGACTCGCGGCGCTGGGTAACATGGCGCGAGGTGCCGGGCTTGCGGCGGTCGAGGTCGTGCTGGATATCGGCCTCGGCGAGCACCATGCCGGGAGGGCAGCCGTCGATCACGCAACCGATGGCGGGGCCGTGCGATTCGCCGAAGACGGTGACACGGAACAGTTTGCCGAGTGTGCTGCCAGACATGGGAATAAGCCGGAAAATGAGCCGAAATAATGCGCCGAAGTCTAGCACAGGCGCGGCTTGCGCCGCTGGTGCGGCACTGGCCGAACTTACGGTCACAAGACGGCTCTATATTTGGCTGCTACCCTTTAAGCTTGAAACCGCAGTTGAATCACAGAGGAACTGAGCGCACAGAGGAAAAACAACACCTTGCATGGGTTGAGTGCGCCCACCCGATGGGTGAAGGCCGGGTTGATCGACAAGCCATTGATTTCCTGCCGTTCTCCGTGCCTCTGTGTCCCAAGGGATACCGTCCCTGCGGGACATATCTCTGTGGTGGGGCTTTAAGACAAATCAGCATTTTCTGAACTTCATCCAACCGAAAGGACCGCCCATGAACGCCGCCCAACACATCGCCACCCTCGGCCAAAGCCTGTGGCTCGACAACCTGTCGCGCAGCCTGCTCCGCGACGGCACGTTGGCCACATTGATTGCCGAGGACGGCGTGTCGGGCGTGACCGCGAACCCGTCGATTCTCCAGAAGGCGCTCGCTACCAGCCCGTACTACGCCGACGATCTGGCGCGGCTGAAAGCCGGCGAGCCGGATGCCGAGCGACGCTACGAAGCGCTGATGATCCCGGACATCCAGGCTGCCTGCGACCTGCTGCTGCCGACCTACGAGGCCAGCGGCGGCAACGACGGCTACGTCAGCCTGGAAGTCGCACCGCGCTGGGCCTACGATACCGCGCGCTCGGTGGAAGAAGCGCAGCGCCTGTCGGCCGCGGTCGATCGCCGCAACCTGCTGGTCAAGGTGCCGGGCACCCCCGAAGGCGTGCGCGCGTTCGAGGCGCTGACGGTGCTCGGCGTCAACGTCAACGTGACCCTGCTGTTCTCGATCGCGCAGGTCAAGGCCGTGTTCGACGCTTACCTGCGCGGGCTCGCCGCACGCGTCGCGGCCGGCGCCGACGTGCGCCGCAGCAAGACGGTGGCGAGCCTGTTCCTGTCGCGCGTCGACACCCTGGTCGACACGCAGCTGGCCGCCATCGGCACCGATGAGGCCTTGTCGCTGCGCGGCCGCGCGGCGGTGGCGATGGCCAAAATCGCCTATCGGGACTATATGCAAACTTTTCACGGCGCGCCCTTCGCTGCGCTGGCGCAACAAGGCGCGACGCCGCAGTACCTGCTGTGGGCAAGCACCGGCACGAAAAATCCGGACTATTCCGACCTGCTCTACGTCGAACCGCTGATCGGCCGCGAGACCATCAACACCCTGCCCGAGAAGACGCTCGCCGCGCTGCTTGATCATGGCAAGCCTGCGCTCACCCTGGAAACCGGGACGGACGAGGCCGCCGCGCAGCTTGCCGCACTCGCGCACCTGGGGGTGAGCATGGACGCGGTCGGCGAACGCCTGCAGATCGACGGGGTGAACAGCTTTGAGGCGTCGTTTACCAAATTGCTCGAACAGACCGCGTAGGGCAGCGCGCGCGTTGTCGCCGCGCGGCCGATGCGGCCTCATCGAAACCGGGTCTTCGCACCCACTACCGTTCACACATCAAAAATAGGAAACACCATGAAAGCTCGCGCCGCTGTTGCCTGGGAACCCAAAAAGCCGCTGTCGATCGAGGAAGTCGACGTCGAAGGCCCGCGTGAGGGCGAGGTGCTGCTGCAGGTCGTCGCCAGCGGCGTCTGCCACACCGACGCCTTCACCCTGTCGGGCGACGATCCGGAAGGAGCGTTCCCCTGCATCCTCGGCCACGAAGGCGGCTGCATCGTGGTGGAGTGCGGGCCGGGGGTGAAAACGCTGAAGCCCGGCGACCATGTCATTCCACTCTACATCCCCGAATGCGGCCACTGCGAATACTGCGCCTCGCCCAAGACCAACCTGTGCCAGTCGATTGCCGCCACCGTGTGGACCGGCTACATGCCCGACGGCAGCCGCCGCTTCTCCAGGAACGGCAAGCCGATCTTCCACTACATGGGCTGCTCGACCTTTTCCGAATACACCGTGGTGCCGGAAATCGCGCTCGCCAAGATCAACCCCGCAGCGCCGCTGGACAAGGTCTGCCTGCTCGGCTGCGGCGTCACCACCGGCATCGGTGCGGTATTGAACACCGCCAAGGTCGAAGCCGGCTCGACCGTCGCCGTGTTCGGCCTCGGCGGCATCGGCCTGTCCTGCATCCAGGGCGCGGTGATGGCCAAGGCCGGGCGCATCCTCGCCATCGATCTCAACCCCGACAAATTCGAGATGGCGAAGGCGCTCGGCGCAACCGACTTCATCAACCCGCGCGAGGTCAACGGCTCGCTCCCGGAATACATCCGTGATCTGACTAAAGGCGGCGTCGACTATTCGTTCGAGTGCATCGGCAACGTCAACGTGATGCGTGACGCGCTCGAATGCACGCACATGGGCTGGGGCGTATCGACCGTGATTGGCGTTGCCGGATCGGGGCAGGAAATCCGCACCCGGCCGTTCAACCTGGTGGTCGGCCGCACCTGGAAAGGCAGCGCGTTCGGCGGCGTCAAGGGCCGCTCGCAGCTGCCGGGCTACGTCGACAACTACCTGGCCGGCAAGATCGAACTGGACAAGCTGGTCACCCACACCATGCCGCTCGAAGACATCAACCGCGCATTCGACCTGATGCACGAAGGCAAAAGCATCCGCTCGGTCATCATTTTCTGAGGTCGACGATGAAACACGTTGAACGCGCCAAGAAAATCGAGTCCATCAAGGAGTTCGGCGGCTGGCTCGAACGCTGGCAGCACGAATCCGAAACCTGTCACTGCACGATGAACTTCTCGGTCTACCTGCCGCCGCAGGCGGCCACGCAAAAGCTGCCGGTGGTGTATTGGCTATCAGGGCTGACCTGTACCGACGACAACGTGCGGGTGAAGGCCGGCGCGCAGCGCTACTGCGCCGAACTGGGGCTGATTCTGGTCATGCCCGATACCAGCCCGCGCGGCGACGCCGTGCCCGACGTGCCCGAGCGCTACGACCTCGGCCAGGGCGCCGGCTTCTACGTCAACGCCACCCAGGCGCCGTGGTCGACGCACTATCACATGTACGACTACATCACCCGCGAACTGCCCGCGCTGGTCGAAGCGAGCTTCCCTGCCCTTCCCGGCAAACGCGCCATCAGCGGCCATTCGATGGGCGGCCACGGCGCGCTGATCTGCGCACTGAAAAATCCCGGCATGTATGCCTCGGTCTCGGCCTTCGCGCCTATCTGCAACCCGGTGATCGGCCCCTGGGGGCAGGGCTGCTTCGCGGCCTATCTCGGCGATGACCGAAAATCCTGGGAAGCCTGGGACGCCACCTGCCTGGTCAACGCCGATGCACCGCTGCCCCCCGCGCTGATCGATCACGGCACCGCCGACGAATTTCTGGCCGAACAGCTGTTTCCGCAGAATCTGCAAGCCGCCTGTGCCGCGCGCGGCATCCCGCTCACGCTGCGGATGCAGGACGGCTACGATCACAGCTATCACTTCATCGCCACCTTCATCGGCGAGCATCTGGCGTTTCACGCGCGGACGCTGGCGGCGTGAAAGCGGATCGACAGCGCTACGCCTGGCACCGCTGCGGATCAAGCAAGCACAATTTATATCCCGCAAAAGAATCTTGAATAGACAGGCGAGCCTGTCGGGGACACGATCACACTTTCCCCGTCTACTTTTAATCAGCTGGGGTGTATTCCGCAACCATGACAAGGAGACCCGCCATGACCACAACGTATACCCGCCTGCCTTCCCGCAATCTCGACAAGGTCGCCGGTCTGCTGCGCCCCGCCTGTGTGTTGCCGGAGCGGGTCGGCCTGGACAATCCGGCGCTCGACGCGATGACCGATTTCCGCCGCCTGACCGCTTTCATCGCCACCCCCGGCGACACCATCAAGCAGGCTGAGGAGCGCATGATCCGCCGCAAGGTGCGCCTGCTGTTCGTGATGGACAACGAGGATCGCGTCGCCGGCCTGATCACCAGTACCGACATCCACGGCGAAAAACCCATGCAGGTGGTGCAAAGCCGCGGCATTCTCCGCCACGAAGTGCTGGTGGCCGACATCATGACCCCGGTGGAACGTCTGGAAGCAGTCGACTTCGACGACATCGCCCACGCCCGCGTCGGCCACGTGCTGGAAACGCTCAAGACACGCGGCCGCCAGCACGCGCTGGTGATCGAAAACGTGAAAGGCAAACAAATGGTGCGCGGCCTGCTGTCGCTGTCGCAGCTGTCCACGCAGCTGGGCGTCACCATCGAGACCACCGAGGTGGCGCACACCTTCACCGAGATCGGGCAGCACCTCACGCAGGACTGATCCGCGCAGCTGCGACAGGGCAGGTCGATAGGCGTGGATTGTGGCCAAAAATGCCGCCAATCCACGCGGGCTGCGCACCCGTTTCGGGCTTCACGCACCCCCTGAGGTTTTCCCGCGCGGCGTCTTGTGCTCAAATCCGGGATTTTCTGTCGCGTCATCCGCGCGCACCGGCAGAACACGAGACCCCGTACAGCACATGAATATTTCCGTCAGCGAACTGATCGTCCGGTATCTGGAGCGCCTGGGGATCGACCACATCTTCGGCATGCCGGGCGCGCACGTGCTGCCGATCTACGACCGCCTGCACGACTCCGGCGTGAAGAGCGTGCTGGTCAAGCACGAGCAGGGCGCGGCCTTCATGGCGGGTGGCTACGCACGGGTGTCGCTCCGGCCGTCCGCCTGCATCGCCACGGCGGGGCCGGGGGCGACCAACCTCATCACCGGAATCGCCAACGCCTATGCCGAGCGGCTGCCGGTGCTGGCGATCACCGGCGAGACCTCCACCTACATCTTCGGCAAGGGCGGGCTGCAGGAAAGCACGGGCGAAGGCGGCGCCATCGACCAGGGCGCGCTGTTTGCCAGCATCACCCGCTACCACAAGCTGGTCGAGCGCACCGACTATCTCGGCCAGGTGCTGAACCAGACCACCCAGGCGCTGCTCGGGCGCGAGCCGGGGCCGGTGCTGCTGTCGATTCCCTACAACGTGCAGAAGGAGCTGGTCGACGACGGCGTGCTCGAGCAGATCCATTTTCCCGGCAAGTCGGCGATCCGGCACACGACGCCCACCGCCGAACTCACCGCGCTTTTGCACGCCGCGCACAGCCCGGTGATTGTCGCCGGGCACGGCTGCATCCAGGCCGGCGCGCGCGACGTCGTCGCTGCGTTCTCCGAACGCTTCAACATCCCGGTCGCCACCAGCCTCAAGGCCAAGGGCGTGGTGGCCGAGGGCACCCCGCTGTCGCTGGGCTGCCTCGGCGTAACGTCCAACGGCGAGGCGTATCGCTATATCGCCGAGCACGCCGACCTGCTGATATTCCTTGGCGCCGGCTTCAACGAACGCACCAGCTACCTGTGGGATGCCAGGCTGCTGGCCAACAAGAAAATCGCCCAGGTCGACCGCGACGCCGCGCAGCTCGGCCGCGTGTTCCAGCCGGACGTGGCGATTTGCGGCGACATCCGCGCGACAATGGAAGACGTGTTCGACGTGTTGGAAGCCGACGGCATGCCGCCCAAATCCCGCGATCTACTCGATAGCCACCAGGCCGCCTCCGCGCAGCCGACGGGCGCGGACGTCGCTGCACAAGCGGAACCCTTCCGCCTGATGCAGGCATTTTTCGGCGGACTCGCCCGACGCTTCCCGCACAACGCGCTGGTGTTCGACGACAACATCGTCTTTGCGCAAAGCTATTTCGACGTCTCCGACCGCAACCACTACTTCCCGAATTCCGGCATCTCGTCGCTCGGCCACGCGATCCCGGCCGCCATCGGCGCGCGCTGCTTTGCGAAAGACAGCCCCACCTTCGCCATCCTCGGCGACGGCGGCTTCCAGATGTGCTGCATGGAAATGATGACGGCGGTGAACTACGGCATCCCGCTTAACGTAGTGGTGATCAACAACGGCACCCTTTCCCTCATCCGCAAGAACCAGTTCCAGCTCTACGGCGAGCGCTACATCGACTGCGACTTCACCAACCCCGACTTCGGCCTGCTCGCGCAGTCGTTCGGGGTCAATCATTACCGCATCGAGAGCGAGGCCGAGCTCGACGCCCTGTTCGCCAACGCCGACCTCACCGGCACAATCAACCTCATCGAAATCCTGCTCGACAAACATGTCTTCCCCCGCTACCTGTCGGCTCGCTAGCAGCCTGTCGGACTTGAACTCCGCACGGCGGCGATTTCCCCAACCGGGGCTGTGTTTGCACAATATTTAGGCATCTTTAGCCGCTCATAGCCTCACGGATGTCGGGTTTGAACGGATTTCTGTACATTTCAGAGGCATGGGGCGGATTTCTTGCGCAACACGGCCATGCGTTTCAAATTCCACGCCAGACAAACCAGCGTCCACTCGCCCTTCGCCTTCTCCAAACCGCGCAACAAGAACTGCCTGAACCCCATCACCGATTTGATGATGCCGAACACCGGTTCCACGGTCTGCTTCCTGAGCGCATACTGAACCGCCCCGGATTTTGTGGAGGCTCCAACTCTTGAGAAGATGGAGCCATGAAGAAACCCGTAAAGTATTCTCCCGAAGTCCGCGAACGTGCCGTGCGCCTGGTCACCGAATGCCGCAAGGATCATCCATCGCAGTGGGCTGCCATTGAATCGATCGCAGTCAAGATCGGCTGCTCGGCAGCCACCCTGCACACCTGGGTGCGCCGGCATGAGACCGACACCGGCCAGCGTCCTGGCGTGACCACGACTGAAGCGCAACGCGAAACCTTCGGGGTCGAGCCGATCTGCCAGGTGCTGCAGATCGCCCCGTCAGGCTACCGGCGTCATGCAGCGCAGCAGCGCAATCCATCCCTACGTTGCGCACGCGCCCGGCGCGATGAATCGCTGATACCGCAGATTGAACGCGTCTGGCAGGTCAACCTGCAGGTCTACGGCGCCGACAAGGTCTGGAAGCAGATGAACCGCGAAGGCATTGAAGTCGCCCGCTGCACGGTCGAGAGGCTGATGCGACGTCTGGGCTTGCGTGGCGTCATCCGTGGCAAGGTCGTGCGCACCACGATTTCTGATGCCAGGACAGCGTGCCCGCTGGACCAGGTCAACCGCCAGTTCAAGGCGGATCGGCCCAACCAGCTCTGGGTATCGGACTTCACCTACGTCTCGACCTGGCAAGGCTGGCTGTACGTGGCCTTCGTCATCGACGTCTTTGCCCGGCGCATCGTCGGTTGGCGGGTGAGCAGCTCAATGCATACGGACTTCGTGCTGGATGCACTGGAGCAGGCGTTGTACGCCCGGCAACCCGAGCGCGACCGCAGCCTGATCCATCATTCCGACCGCGGCTCGCAGGGCGGATTCAACCGGTCGTCGCAACCCCCCACAATTTGAAGGGGGAGTAAAGGCGACAGCTACGACAACGCCCTGGCCGAGACGGTCAACGGGCTGTACAAGGCTGAACTGATCCACCGCAGAGCGCCCTGGAAGACCAAGGAGGCGGTGGAGCTGGCCACGCTGGAATGGGTAGCCGTCGTTCGTGCCGACTTTCAGGATTGCCGGGACGAGTGTCTGCTTTCCAAAACCGCGAACGCGAATTTCCGACCCCAAGCTGTCTGATGCCAAATAAAAGTTGCGGGCGGGCAATCCGGCATAAATTAAGCCGGATTGCCCGAATGAGCTATCGTCAGCGTGCGGGCTGGCTCAATCATGACTTTCTCACCACTCTTTACATGCCTAGCCTGAGCGGGATACCGGCGGCAGAAATGGCACCTCGAAAGCGGGGGCTCAGGTAAACGAGTCGGCCACGATGTTCTGATACCAGCCGTTCGCGTCTTGCGCTTCCTTGGCCCGATACTTGGCGGATTGTTTCAACGGACTCACGCCGAAAGCTCCGGGCAGCGGGGCGATGCCGCCGACAGTCCGCCCATAGACACCAGCGATGGAAAGGCCGTAGGTCGGGCTGGCCAGGGCGTAGCAGGCGTTGACGAAGGAAGGGTCGCCCACCGGTCGTTCGGCCAGCAGGCTGGCGATGGCGGCGGCGCAGACCTTGGCTTCGGAATTGGCGGCGGCGGCCGATTTGGGCAGCTTCCCGGCTATCGAGCTGTCGCCGATCACATGGATGCCCTTCTGGCGGATGGATTCGAAGCTGCCCGCATCGACCGGGCACCAGCCCGTTTCATCTGACAGCCCAGCCTTGTCGACGAAGTCGCCGGCTTTTTGCGGCGGGATCACGTTGACCACATTGCCCCGGTGCTGTCCTGCTCTGGTGGAGACGGTCAGGCTCCTGGCGTCTACTTTGGTCGCTCCGCCGCCTTTCGAGCCGGGCACCCATTCGATCATGCCCGGATAAAGAGCCTGCCAGGCTTCCATGAATCCTTCCTGGGCTGCGAAGCCATCGTTCGCGTCGAGTATGAGCACCTTGGACTTCGGCTTGCTTCGCTTGAGGTAATGGGCAATGAGGCTGGCGCGCTCGTACGGGCCGGGGGGGCATCGGAAGGGCGCGGGTGGCACGGTGATGATCACGGTCCCGCCGTTGGGCATCTGCTCCAGTTGGCGGCGCAGTAGTTCGGTCTGCGGCCCGGCTTTCCAGGCGTGGGGCATGACGAGTGCAGCCTGTTCGCTGTAGCCCTCCAGGGCGGCGTATTTGAAGTCGATGCCCGGCGCGACCACCAGCCGGTCATAGGACAGGGTCTCCCCGCTTTCCAGCGCGACCTTTCTCCCGGCTGGATCGATGGACACCGCGTTGCCGTACACCACCTTGACGCCGTGGTTCAGGTGCAGTTTGTCATAGCCAAGGGTGATGGCGCTCAAGGGCTGCAGGCCAGTCACGACAAGGTTGCTGGATGGGGGGGTAACGTAGTTGCGCTGTCGCTCGACCAGTGTGACCTGGATGGCGGGGTCGGCGCGGCGCAGGTATTTTGCGCAGGTCGCTCCGGCAAAGCCGCCGCCAATGACGACCACGCGCTTGTCCTGGCTGGACTGGGCGAACGCCCTGCCGAAGCCGCCAAGGGAAACGACGGCCCCAGCGGCGGCCATTGACAGGAAATCCCTGCGGGTGAAATTTCGTTCCATGGGTTACCTACCTTTTCTTCGGGGGCAAAGATTCGAAATACTTCGCGATCATGCGAATTTGCTCGTCTGTGTACGCCTTCATGAGGGGCGCCATGACCCGCCCTTTGTTCTCCTGCTTGAATTCGAACAGTTCATCCGCAATCTTGTTGGCCGGCTTGCCATAGAGTTCTTCCATTTTTCCCAGAGCCTTGCCATCCGTGCCGTGGCACATGGCGCATGTGTTGGCCATCATTTCGGTAGACGGTGCAGCGGAAGCCGCAGCGGGGTAGATGAATGGCTGGGTGAAAATGCAGGTGCATAGCAGCAGGAATCGAGTCGTCGGTCTCATATCTCCACCCTCCAGAAGGGAATCAATTCAGCATAGACGTTATTCCACACGTCGGCGCTACTTCAATATTCTAAAGAGCAGTCATTACTGAGCGTCCGGTTTCGGTAGGCGATGACAGACCGCGATGGCCGACTTTGAGACGGCCAGGTGAGAATGCCATCAGGCCGAAGTCGGTCTGAACGGCCCGTCCTGATGCCCCCGCATTACGTCAGCAAATGTGCAAGAGCAGTCAGTGAAGCCGGCCCAAGCGACATGGAGGACGCCATCCTCCAGTCGCATCCGGGCACGAAAGACTCAGAGACTGTCGAACGGGCTGGCAACACTCCGCGTCACCTCGATCACATGTGTGTAGGCCCCATGAGGTTCGCTCCTAGTAGTTGAGGGAAAAAATCAGGAGCATAATCCGGAAGCCTCCGTCTCCTTTTGAATAACCTAATAAAGAGACAGCCGGACCAACATCTATATAAGAATCAAGATGATAGACCCAACAAATGGGCTGCTGCCGGTTTCAAAGACACTTTGTTAAGGTGTGAAATCGGAGGTGGTTTATGGTTACAAGACGGCAATTCAGCCGGGAATTCAAGCTTGAGTCAGTCAAGCTGGTTACAGAACGTGGTGTTGCGATAGCGCAGGCTGCACGCGACCTGGATATTAACGAGAACGTGTTGCGCAGGTGGGTCAGGGAATTGGCTCAGGATGCGCAGCATGCGTTTCCAGACGGTGGGAACATGAAGCCTGAGTTGGCTGAAATAGCCCGACTCAAGAAAGAAAACGCCAAGCTCAGGATGGAGCGCGACATCCTGAAAAAAGCCGCGGCCTACTTCGCGAAGGAGTCGATGTGAAATTCGGCTTTATGGCGAAACATCGAGGAATCTGGCCGGTGGCATTGATGTGTGGGGCGCTCGATGTCTCGCGAAGTGGTTTCTATGCCTGGTTAGTGCGCCCGCCCAGCCAACGTAGCCTGAACAACCAAATACTAAGCATCCACGTCCGACAGAGCTTCGTTGGCAGTGACCGCACCTATGGCGCCCGGCGGGTGTGGCACGACATTCTGGAGCTGGGCATGAGCTGTGGGTTGCACCGTGTTGAGCGCCTCATGCGCGAGCAGGCGCTACGGGCACGCCCTCGGCGACGGGGTTTGCCCATTGACCGTGGTCAGCGCAGTGCGATTGCCGACAACGTGCTAGACCGCCAATTTCAGGCTGAGGGCCCCAACCAGAAATGGGTGGCGGACTTCACCTACATCTGGACGGCTGAGGGTTGGCTATACGTAGCCGCTGTCCTGGACCTGTACTCAAGACGGATCGTGGGTTGGTCCATGCAGGCCAGCATGACGTCTCAACTGGTGGCTGACGCATTGATGATGGCTGTTTGGCGCAGGGGCAACCCGGTGGAGTTGTTGCACCACTCGGATCAGGGAAGCCAGTACACCAGCGAACACTTCCAGCAGTTGCTCAGGGAACAGGGAATCACATGCAGTATGAGCCGTGCTGGCGAGGTGTGGGACAACTCGGCCATGGAGAGTTTCTTCTCATCCATGAAGACGGAAAGGATTGCTCGAAAGGTATACCGAACCAGGTCGCAAGCGCGGGCTGATGTGTTCGATTACATCGAAACGTTCTACAACCCACGGCGTAGACATTCAACGCTCGGGTACGTCAGTCCTGTACAGTTTGAGGAAACGCAATTAGCTTAGGTTGGTGTCCACGGAACCGGCAGCAGCCCAAAATGCCTGTCTCTTTATTAAAAAACGTCCGGACCCATGGGTCTCTCTATTAACTGTCAGGTTTGCTGATGTCGCTCTCTGTACCATCGTCTGATAAGCGATTTCAGGCTACCGTCACAGGCCTGATCGCAACCAATGGAGCATTACGGTGGCATCTCGGGGAACGCCCTGTGTTTTCCGCCAGTGATGACGAAGGTCTACTGATCACCTTTCCACTACATTCAGAGGTCAAGTCCCGCCATGCACTTCGCCCAATACGCGAAGCATTGGCGCAAAATGGCGTGACGTGGCTAAGAGAGGAACGGGGACGCTGGATCGCCGAACTTGACGACCTATTTGCCTTCTTAGCGGGCCTGCGCCGTCATCCATGGCTCAAAGGTCGCATCGAGCCAACTGTGGAAATCGACGTAGAGGAAGAGTTAGTTTTCGGGGAGATTCGCAGAGAAACTGTTGTGCGTTTTCTGTTTACCAAGACCGAAGTCGAGGCATCGATGTCAAAGAGAATTTTCTTAAGTCACAAAGGAGTGGACAAGCCGCTCGTGCGCGAGTACTTCCAGGTACTCAAGACAATCGGCTTCGATCCTTGGCTTGATGAGGACGCCATGGTTGCGGGTGTCCCCCTTGAAAGGGCTTTGCTGAACGGAATGAAGGATTCGTGCGCGGCGGTCTTCTTTGTCACGCCGGATTATCGCGATGAGGACTTTCTGGCATCAGAGGTTAATTACGCGATGATCCAGAAACGGGAGAAGGGCGAGCGATTTGCGATCATCACCCTCGTGCTTAAGGACTCTTCCGGAAAAAAGGGAGTTGTACCTGAGCTCCTCCAGCAATATGTATGGAAAGAACCGGACAGTAGCATTGGAGGGCTCAACGAAATATTGCGCGCGCTCCCCATCCAAATTACCCATGTTGGCTGGAAAACCTAACCACTCGGTCAACCGGACCGCCCGCAAGCTGCGCTTGCGGGTTCCCTCCGCGCTTCGCGCTCCGGCGGCCGGTTACCTCAAACGTTGACGCTGTAGAAAAACCCCTTTTCAGCCGAATCGGCGGCGTAAAAAATGGCGTGGAATTTTCCACGCCATTTTCATTTCCTGTTTTGCAACCGGTTAATCGTTCCGGCGAGCTATCTCGATCAAGTCATGGGGGTCTTCTGAGGGGTGTGTTGCGGGCTATCTGCCCCGCCCCCTACTGCGCATACCCGTGATGCGCCAGCTTCTCGATGTTGTGCACCAGGCAGTAGAGCTTCCACTGCGCATCCACTTTCTTCTGGCCTCTGAGGGTGAATCGGTTGAGCTGTTTGTTGTGCCGGATGTTGCCGAACACCGGTTCCACCGTGGCAAAGCGCCGGCCGTATTTCGCTTGCCCTTCAGGGCTGTCGATACGAGCCTTCATTTTGTCGGTGAAGGATTCCGACCCGTCAGCTTTGCCCTGGAAGAAACTCACTTGCCGGGTCTTGGTCCTGGCGGGGGTGCGTAAACATTTGTCCCGTTGTTCGCACGGTACGCAGTCCTGCTGCGCGCCCTGGAACTTGACGGCACTGTAGCCGTTGATCACGCAGTGGCTGCCGTTGCCGTAAAGAATTTTGCCCGCCGGGCAAACGCAGGTGTGGGTGGATGGATCGTAATGGAAGTCTGCGGGACGATAAACAGCGGCTTGCCTCTTCTCTTTCTTGTTGCCGGACTTGTCGTGCAGCGGATGGGGGGCTTGCTTGTGTTTGCCCTGATCATTGAAACGTGGATCGCGTTGCCGCATGCCGTTGTCGGCGATCAGGGCATCAACATTTAGATCAGCCAGTTGCTTGAGGTTGCTTTCCGAGTGGTAACCCGCATCTGCGGTGATCAGGCTGGTTGGGGTGATGAGCGTCTGTTCGTTGTTCAGTGCGCCCTGGATTGCCTTGACCACAGGGACGAGCAGTTCCTGTTCGCTGCCGGTGCCGTGGGCCTGGGCATCGACGATGATCTGGTGTTTGGCATCGACGGCGGCAACGCCGGTGTAGCCTTGAATCACGCCTTTTGAAGTCGCCATCTTGGCCGATTCGTTGTCGGTGCGGTTGCTCTTCCTGATTGTGCCTTTGCTGCCTTTGCGCTCTTCGGGATGGGCGGTGAGCCATTGACGCAGTTGAGCCGCATCGGTTTGCAGGCGGGTGATGCGCAGGTTCTCTTTCTGCCTAAGGTCGGCTTCGATGGGCTGGCTGTCTGCTTCGCGATGTCGTTCTAGCATGACGCGGGCAGCGGTTTCGAGTTTGGCGGCCTGGTGTTCGAAGTCGGCGCGGGTGCCGCTCTTTTGTTTGGATGCATTGCTGGGCAGCTTGACGCCGTCGATGGCGAACATCTCGCGCCCGATCAGCCCTTGGCGATCACACAGGTAGAGGATCTGGGTGAAGACGCGGGCGATATCGTCGGCGAGGTTGGAAACAAACCCGGCAATCGTGGTGAAGTGGGGCTGGGTGTCGCCGGACAAGGCGATGAAGGTGACGTGGTCGCGGCAGACCGCTTCGATGTCGCGACTGGAGATGATGCTCTGGCTGTAAGCGAACAGCACGACCTTGAGCAGCATGGCGGGCGGATAGGCGGCAGCGCCGGTTACGTCATTCTTGAACCGGGCATCGAAGCTGGATAAATTCAGTTCGTGATCGATGAGGTGATTCAGTGCGTGTTCGAAGGTGCCCGGGAGCAGTTGCCGTTGCAGGTCTACGGCAAGAAAACGCGGGCTGGTGTCGATGTGTTTGTAGCGCGCCATGCGGTCGGAACCATCACAAAATCAATGACGCGATGTTGATGCAGACGGGGGGCTGGGGCAAGATGCGGGGATTGATATTTTTGGGGCTTTTTCTACAGCCTCGTTGAATGGTGCGTTGACCGGTAAGCGCCGAATACCGGTCATATAGAGCGGTTAGCCTGAAAGGCCGCTCAAGCCGAATTACTGACTTGCACGTTTCACCGTACCTTAAAAGCAGCCAGTGGGTTTTTCAACCGCCTGCCCTCAAGCCCGCGAGGCACCCAACCGGAACCACAGCGCGTACAACGCCGGCACGAACAGCAGGGTGATCGCGGTGCCGACCGCGACGCCGCCGATGAGGACGTAGGCCAGCGGGCCCCAGAGGCTGTCGAAGGTGAGCGGCACGAAGGCGAATACCGCGGCCAGCGCGGTCAGCACCACCGGGCGGGCGCGGCGCACCGCGGCTTCGACGACGGCTTCCAGCGCGGGCATGCCTTCCTCGAAGTTGTCGGCCACCTGCTGCGTGAGGATCAGGGTGTTGCGCATCAGGATGCCGGCCAGGCCGATCAGGCCGAGCAGTGCGACGAAGCCGAACGGCTGGTTGAACAGCAGCAGGGCGATGACGGTGCCGATCAGCCCGAGCGGCGCGGTGGCGACGACTATGAAGGCGCCCGAGAACGAGCGCATCTGCAACATGACGAAAATGAGCATGAAGGCCACCATCATTGGCTGCAGCTTCTGAATCGACACGTCGGCCTTGCCGGACTGCTCGACCGAACCGCCGATGTCGATCCGGTAGCCGTCGGGCAGTTTCTCACGGACCGTTTCGAGCTTGCGCCAGATGGCTGCGGTGACGTCGTTGGGCTGCGCGCCCCGTACTTCTGCCTGCACGGCGAGGAAGGGCTCGCGGTTGTAGCGCTTGATCACGGGCGCCTCGTAGCGCACCTCCAGCGTACCCAGCTGACTGAGCGGAACCTTACGACCCTCGCGCGTGAGCACCTCGAAGGTGGCCAGACTGCCGGCATCGACCAGGCGCCGGCCGGCGGCGCCGCGGGCGACCACCTCGACGGTGCGGATGTCCTGGCGAAGCTGGGTCACCGGCGTGCCGTCGAGGTGGAATTGCAGCTGCCGCGACACATCGAGCGGCGTCAGGCCCAACAGGCTCAGGCGCTGCACGTCCATGGCCAGATGCAGTACGGGCGCCCGCTCGTCCCAGTCCAGGTGGGGGTCGCGAATGTTGGGATCGGCGGCCATGACCTCGCGCACCTGATGGGCGATGCGACGCAACTCGAGCGGGGCCGAACCGACCACGCGAAAGCTTACCGGCCAGATCACCGGCGGGCCGAACAGCAGGCGATAGACACGCACCCGCGCTTCGGCAAACTCGCCGCGGGCGATATGCGCCTCCAGCTCGGCCATCACCTTGTCGCGCTCGGTAGCATCGTGCGTCACGGCGATCAGCTTGGCGAAGGCGGGATCGGGCGGCTCGGGGTTGGCGGAAATAAAGAAGCGCGGCGCCCCGGCGCCGACGTAAGCCGACAGGGTCTTGACCTCCGGCATAGGAGCGAGAATGGCCTCGAGCTTGCGCATGGTGCGGTCGGCATACTCGATGCTGCTGCCTTGCGGCAGGTAGACGCTGACCAGCACTTCCGGGCGGTCGGACGCGGGGAAGAACTGCTTCTGCACCGGTCCGGCCAGCCCCGCAATCGCCAGCACCAGCACCGCCACCGTGCCGGCGACCACGGTTTTCCGGTGCGCCACGCAGCCGCTGATGATGGCACGCAGCCGGCGGTACAGCGGCTTTTGATAGATATCGGCCTCGCCGTGCTCGTGCCTGGCAAAGTCCGGCAGTAGCTTGACGCCCAGATACGGTACGAAGGTCACGGCCACAAGCCAGGACACCAGCAGCGCCACCCCCAGTACCCAGAAGATATTGCCCGCATATTCGCCCACGCCCGATTGCGCAAAGCCGATGGGGAAGAAACCCGCCACCGTCACCAGGGTGCCGAACAGCATGGGGGCGGCGGTCACGCTCCACGCATGCGCGGCGGCGCGCACGCGGTCCCAGCCCTGCTCCATTTTCACCAGCATCATTTCGACTGAGATGATGGCGTCGTCCACCAGCAGGCCGAGCGCGATGATGAGCGCACCGAGGGTGATGCGGTCGAGGTTGATGCCCATCAGCTTCATCACGAGGAAGGCGATGCCCAGGGTAAGCGGCACAGCGATGCCGACCACCAGGCCGGCTCGCAGCCCGAGCGCCAGGATGCTCACACCGACCACCACCGCGACCGCGACGAGGAATTTGATCTGGAACAGGTTGATGGCGCCGGCGATGGCCTCGGCCTGGTCGGTCAGCACGGTAAGCGAAATGCCCAGCGGCAGTCGGGCGCGCTCGTCCTCGACAAAACGCGTCAGGCGCTTGCCCACTTCAAGGCCATTCTCGCCGGCCTTGATCACCACCCCGAGCAATACCGCATCCTCGCCCCGCGAGCGCACCAGGTAGCTCGGCGGGTCCTCGTAGCCGCGGCGGATGGTGGCAATGTCGGACAGGCGCAGCATCCGTTCGCCGATGCGGATCGGTACCGCCGCGAGCTGCGCGGGATCGGACAGATCGGCATCGATCCGCAGGTACAGGCGCGGGCCGGCGGTTTCGATGCGCCCGGCCGGAACCAGCCGGTTGTTGGCATCGATGGCGTCGGCGATGGCCTGCGGCGTGATGCCCAGATTGACCAGGCGCGCATTGTCGAATTCGAGATACACGCGCTCGCTGCGCTCGCCGAGCACGATGGCCTTGTGCACGCCCGCGGTGCGCTGCAGGCGGTCGCGGATGGCTTCGGCCTCGCGCGTGAGCTCGCGCAGCGGCATGCCCGGCGCGGTCAGCGCGATCAGCTTGAAATAGACATCGGAAAAGTCATCGTTGACGAGGGGCCCGATCACCCCCTGGGGCAAATTGCGGGCCTCGTCCTGCATGCGCTTGCGCACCTGGTAGAGCAGGTCGGGAACCCTGGCCTGCGGGGCGTAGTCCTCGAACTCGACCTGCAGGTCGGCGCGTCCCGGTCGAATCGTGGTTTCGATGCGGTAGAGATACTCAACCTCCTGAATGCGCTTTTCCAGCCGGTCCACCACCTGCTCTTGCAGCTCCTGCGGCGTCGCCCCGGGCCACACCGCCGAGACCATCATCACGCGCACGGTGAAGGACGGGTCCTCGGCGCGACCCAGCGACAGGAAGGCATAGACGCCGCCGATCACCGCCAGAATCAAAAAGAACAGCGTCACCGCGCGCTCGCGCACGGCGAGCGCGGACAGGTTGGGAAAGCTCATTGCACCAGCTCCCGCACCGCCATGCCGGGCGTGAGCAAATGCGTGCCCAGCGCGATGACCTTGTCGCCCGCCTTCAGGCCACCCTGCACCCGCGCCGCCTCGGCATCCAGCGCAAGAATCCCGACCGCCACCGGCTGGGCGCGCCCGTCCACCACCTGCCACACGCGCGGGCCTTTGCCACGCTCATCCAGCGCGGCAATCGGCACGCTGAGCGCCTGATCGTCGCCCCCCGGTGCGGCAAAGGCAGCGCGCACCACCGAACCGAGCGCCAGAGCATCACTCCCCGTCAAGACCGAATAGCGCGCCCGCCAGGTGCGGCTTTGCGGATCGACCGCGCCGGAGACCTCGCGCAAACGCAACGGCAACGGCGCCCCGTCCGCACGAACCAGCTGACCGATGGCAGGCGGTTTGACCGCATCCGGAAAGAACACCTCGATTTCCCGCTCGCCTTCGCGCGCCAGCGTCGCCACGCGCTGGCCGGCCTCCACGACCTGGCCGGATTCGCCGCTCACCTCGACCAGCACGCCCGCCGTCGGCGTGCTCAGGCGGGCGTAGCCCAGCGCATTGCGCGCCTGCGCCAGCCTCGCGCGGACCGCATCCAGGCGAGTGCGGGCCTCGCGTTCGGCAAGTTCGCTGCGGTCGAGCGCCTGCGCGCTTACGAAATTCTGGTCTTTAAGTTGCCGCACCCGCCCCAGGTCGGCACGCGCCGTGGCCAGGGCCGCCTCTGCGGCGGCGACATCGGCCTGGACGGCTTGCGAAGCTTGCTCGAGATCGCGCGCGTCCAGCTCGAACAGGATTTGGCCCGCACGCACCGCCTGGCCGGCATCCACCCGCCGCGCACTGATACGCCCGTCCACCTGAAACGCCACCGGCGTCTCGTAACGCGCCCGCACAGTACCGGTAAGGCCCAGAACGCCCGCCTCCGCGGACGTCACCACCGCAGTCTTGACGAAAGGCGCGTTAACCCCGCCTGCGGAAGGTTCCTGGCCCCCGCCACAGCCGGAAATTGCGACACAAACCAGAGCGAGCAAAGCTTTCATTCGATGCATTTCGGCACCTGACATGGGAGAGAGGTTGAACGGTGGCATATGGTAACCGCAGCGCGAGTGACGTTCGTCAAGCCGTATAGGTGTCCCGCCCCTGATTTCGCACCCCGCAACCCCACTCCGGCTCACCGGGTGGGAGCCAATCACCACGGAAAACAAGAGACAAGGAGCGGCGTCCCGCGATTTTCAGGCCGGTGCAAACACCACGGCTTTTGTCCGGGCGACTCTCCTCCTCGTAGTCATTTGAGAAATGCCGGGGTTTTCCTGCCCTAATCCTCACCTCACCCCGCCCCTGTCAGCTTTACCATGCGAGGCAGTGCAAAAGGCCCAAGCAGGGTACGCAAACATGGCAGAACCCACCGACAAGATCAATCTTTCGAACCCCACCGAGGTGGCGCGCGAGACCCTGCGCCGCCTCGCCCTGCGGCGGATTTCCCCGACGCCGGACAACTACCAGACGCTGTACGACGAAATCGTCGGCGTGCCGACTGCGCCGGCCAACAAGGCCTCCGCCGAAACGGCGCTGGCCGGACTGGTCAACGACCTGCAGGAACACCACCCTGCGCTGTCGGCCCAGGTCGCCAGCCTCAACAAGGCCATCGGCAAGAGCGACTGGCGGCAATGCAGCTGGCAGCTTTCCGAAATCGCCGTGCAGCTGAAGCCGCAGCAGGTCAGACCGCCGATGGTCGACAGCGGCGATCGCACGCAGGATGAAAACCTGGCCCAGCTGCGCGAACTGCTGGCCAAAACCCTGGAATTCGGCGTGGTGTCGCAGCTGTCGCATAACCCGGCGTTGATGGAAAAAGCCCAGCAGCTCGCCGTTGCAGTGCGCGAGGCCAGCAGTGCCGTCACCCTGCGCAACGCCGCATCCGGCCTGAAATCGCTGTGGATCGGCATCGAACTGCAGGCAACCGACGCCCACGACCAGCAGGAAACCCTCAAACGCATTTTGCTGCTGCTGGTGGAAAACATCGGCGAGCTGCTCGACGACGACACCTGGCTGCGCGGCCAGCTCGACATGGTGCAGCAGGTCATTGCCGGGCCGATGAAAACCAGGTCGCTGCAGGAAGCCGAAAAGCGGCTCAAGGAAGTCATCTACAAGCAGGGCCTGGTCAAGCATGGCCTGCGCGAGGCCACCGCCACGCTGAAAGCCACCATGACCACCTTCGTCAGCCACATGAGCGATGCCGTGGCGGCGAACGACGAGTACCAGGGAAAAATCGCCTCCCACATCGAGCGCATCAGCAACACCGAGGATGTGGTGGAACTGAACCGCATCCTCGAAGGCCTGCTGGAAGAAACCCGCGCGGCGCAGGTGGCTAGCCTGCGCGCCCACGAGCAGCTGACCCAGGAGCGCGACGCCGCCCTGCAGGCCGAAGGCCGCATCAAGCAGCTGGAAACCGAACTTGAGCAGATGAGCGCCCTGGTGCGCGAAGACCCGCTCACCCGCAGTCTCAACCGGCGTGGGCTGGACGACGAATTCGCACGCGAGGCCTCGCGCGCCGACCGCTACAGCACCCCGTTCTGCCTCGCCGTGCTCGACATCGACAACTTCAAGGCGCTGAACGACAAGCGCGGCCACCAGACCGGCGACGAAGCGCTGATCCACCTGGTCAAGATCGCCCGGGAAGAGCTGCGCCTTACCGACCACATCGCACGCATGGGCGGCGAGGAATTCCTCATCATCCTGCCCAACACCCCGCTCGACGAAGCCGCGCAGATCATTACCCGGCTGCAGCGCAGCCTCACCAAGAAATACTTCCTCGACAACAACGAAAAAGTGCTCATCACCTTCAGCGCCGGCGTCGCCGAGCGTGCAGCAGGCGAGCCGCAGGAAGCCAGCATCGTCCGCGCCGACGCCGCCATGTACCAGGCCAAGCAAAGCGGCAAGAACCGCGTGTGCCTGGCGCCCGCCGCATCCGTCGCACCGGCGGTAGCCGGCTAGTCGGACAGGGCAGGAATGCGCGTGCACAATCACGAATTTGCAGGAGGGTTTAGCCCCGGCAGGTGCGCCAATCGCGGGTAAACCCGCTCCTACAAAGGACGGCTACGCTGTTGTGGAGGACCGCCTCGCCCCGAATGTCGCACGATGCGCTTTTGATGACCAACCCGGATTACACGCGTACACCATGAAGTTTTTTGCAAAGCAGCCTTAACTTTCTCCAACCCCCGACGATTCCTCACACAACGGCGGTTCATGTGGCCCAAGCGGGCAGACCAAAGTTGACGGCATCAGAGACCGGAACAATCGACCCACTTAAAGGAGAACTACCATGGCACAAGTAATCAACACCAACGTCGGCGCCCTGTTTGCTGGCGCAGCACTGAACAAATCGGCGGCCGGCCTGCAAGTCGCCCAGGAACGCCTGTCATCCGGCCTGCGCATCAACAGCTCCAAGGACGATGCGACCGGCCTGGCCATTGCCACAGGGTACGATTCCCAGATTCGCGGCGCGAACATGAATATTCGCAACGCCAATGACGGGATTTCCGCAGCGCAAGTCAATGACGGCTACCTGGCCCAGGTCACTGAAAACACCCAGCGGTTGCGCGAAATTCAAGTACAGACCGGTGCTGTCACCAATGAAGAAGCTACCGCCCTCATCGCTGAAAACACCCGTATTTCGAATTTGGTTACCGCCAGCACAGCAGTGGTGGTAGATGCTAGTGGCGCAACGGCCGGTGGCAATGGTGGCACGTTTACCTCTGCAACGGGTTTTGCCGACCTTGCTGCATTCGACACCGAACTAACCGCCATCTCCACCGCCCGTGCAAATTTCGGTGCCGACATGGCAACGCTTGGGTCCGCTGTGGCCAGTCTCCAGACCGCTTCGGTGAACCTGTCGGCCTCCTACAGCCGCGTGATGGATACCGACTACGCCGCCGAAACCACCGCCCAGGCCAAGAACAACATCCTGCAACAAGCAGGCACGGCGGTACTGGCGCAGGCCAACCAGACACCGCAAAACGTGCTGACCCTGCTGCGTTAATTGGATATATAAATAAGGCACCAATCTCTGACCGGTTTAGCCGGTCAGAGATTTAGCACAAAGGATGTCGCCATGATTATCCAGAATATTCCCAACACGGGTCAGGCCATACAGCCGGGCCAGGTCATACAGCCTGACATGCTCGCTCACCGTGCCGAGCCTGTCAGGTCTGTCGCCGCCCCCCAGGTCCAGAGTACCCCGCAGCCTTCCGTTGAAGCGTTGAATAACGCAGTCGCGACGATCAACCACGTGATGCAGAATGCAAACCTTGACCTCAAGTTCAGCGTGGATATCGATTCCAATAGAACCGTGGTTAAGATGGTGGACACCAGTACGGGTGAATTGATTCGCCAATTTCCATCCGAATCTGCCCTGGCAATCTCGCACGGAATTGAGCAGTTCCAGCAGGGTTTGCTGATTAAACAGAAGGCTTGAGTCGGGAGGCTTACCATGGCAATTACTTCTTCAAGCACAACCGCACTCGATGTCCCCACCCTCGTCTCGCAACTGATGGCGGTCGAGCGCCGGCCCATCGACAAGCTCGAAGCCAGGATCACCAACTACGAGTCGAAGATTTCTTCCTACGGCACGCTCAGCAGCCAGGTATCGAGCTTTCAAACCGCAGCGAAAGCCCTGAACACCGATCTGCAAAAACTCACCGCCACGCCGTCCGATGCCAATGTTCTTGCCGCCGCGGCCGGCAGCACCGCGGCGCCCGGCACGTATGCCGTGAACGTGAGCCAGCTGGCGCAGTCGCACAATCTGGTTGCCGCGGGGCAAGCCAGCAGCACCGCCGCCATCGGCGACGGCACGGCCACCACGGTCACGTTCGACCTTGGCACCATCAGCGGCGGCACGCTGACCGACGGGATATACAGCGGCGCCGCCTTCACGTCCAACGGCGCCGCCGCCAGCATCACCATCGATAGCAGCAACAACACCCTGGAAGGCATACGCGACGCGATCAATGTTGCCGCCCTGGGTGTCACCGCGACCATCGTCAACGACGGCAGCGGCACGCCCTACCGCCTCGCGCTGACTTCGAACAGTTCCGGTGCCAACAACAGCATCAAAATCACCACCAGCGGAGGGGACGGATCCATAGATAGCCTGCTGGGCTATGACCCGGCCGGCACACAAAACCTGACCCAGACTCTTGCCGCGCAGAATGCCAACCTCACGGTGAACGGCATCGCGATCACCAGCGCGTCCAACACCGTCAGCGAAGCCATCCAGGGCGTCACGCTGACGCTCAAGAACACCACGACCACGCCGGCCAGCCTGACGGTTGAGCGCGACACCGCGGCAATCAACACCGCAGCCTCCGATTTTGTCGACGCCTATAACGCCCTGGCCAGCCAGATCAAGTCGCGCTCCGCCTATGGCACCGACGGCACGGGGGCGGGCACCCTGGCGGGCGACAGCACCTTGCGCCTCATGCAGGAGCAGTTACGCGGTATTTTCAACACACCCGCAAGTGGCGGCACGCTGACCTCGCTTTCCCAGGTCGGCATTGCATTCCAGAAAGACGGCTCCCTACAACTGGATAGCAGCAAACTGAATAGTGCAATCGCAACCGATTTCAGCGATGTGACCAATTTGTTCTCGTCATCGACGGGCTTCGCCACCCGGCTGGAAGACTGGGCCAAGTCCACGCTCGCGGCCGGCGGCCTGATCGAAACGCGCACCCAGAGTTTCGACAAAAGCGTCAAAAACCATAATGAGGAAATCGACCGGCTGGAAAACCGGATGTCGGCCCTTGAAAAAAAATATACCCGCGAATATACCAATCTGAACCTCCTGCTGAGCAGCATGAACAACACCAGTACCTATCTGACCCAGCAGTTGGGCAACGACTCTGGCAAATAAATCAGGAGTAAAGACGTGTACACGAATCACAGAAACGCCGCCCATGCCTATGCCAACGTCGGCCTGGAGACCGGCGTCGTCGCGGCCAGCCCGCACCAGCTCATCGTGATGCTGTACGAAGGCGCCGAGCTTGCAGTGCGGATGGCGATCAGGCACATGAACGAGGGCAACATCGCGAAGAAATCCGCCGCCATCAGCAAAGCCAGCAGCATCATCCTGGAAGGCCTGCTTGCCGCACTCGACCCCAAGCAGGGCGGCGAGATCGCACAGCGCCTGGCTGCGCTGTACGGCTACATGAACCAGCGTCTGATGCTCGCCCACGTCAACAACCAGGCCGCGCCGCTGGAAGAAGTACTGGGCCTGCTGCGCGAGTTGCGCGGCGCCTGGCAACAGATCGCCCCAACAGGCCAGGCCGCGCTGGAGCCTTCCCGCCACGCCTTTGCCGCCTGAACCGGAGACCGCCATGACCAGCGACGAAATGCTCACCACCTACGAATCCATCTCCGAATTGATGGGCACCATGCTGAATGCCGCCCGCCAGGGCGAGTGGGATGACCTGGCCGCGCTGGAGCAGCGCTGCCGCGGCTACGTCGGCAGCCTGATGCAAGCCGCGCCGCTGCCGCTGAACGAAAACGAGCAGCACGCCAAGCTTGCGATCATCCGCACCATCCTGCAGAACGACGCCAGCATCCGCGCGCTCACCGAGCCGCGGATGCACGAACTGCAGCAAAACCTGCACATAACGCGAAGCGGGCAGCGCGGTGTCCGGGCTTACGGCGCGCAGCGGGCGTAAGCACAGGTTCAATGTTCCCGGTTCAGTATCTGGCCCGCGTTCTGGATGTCCCGCCCGCGCCGGACAGTCCCGGGCGACCGCTGTCCGGGCTGGTGGCGGTCCAGCCGGTACTAAACGCCACCCAGCGCGATCAGGCTGCACCACGTGCCGCATTCGACCAGCTGACGATCGGCCAGACGCTGACCGGGCTGGTGAAGAGCCAGGCGAAGGGCATCTCGATAGTCGAAGTCGAGGGGCAAACCGTTGCGATGCGGCTGCCCCACCCGGCCGCGCCCGGCGACACCCTGCGCCTGCGCTTTGCCGGCCACATGCCGCAGGCGGTGTTTCTGCTCGCCCCCCCCGAATCCGCAGCCGGCGATGCCCCGCAGCTGAGCCAGACCGCGCGCATGCTGAGCGATCTGATGCAGCAGCTGCCCGGCCGCAACGACCTGCCCACGCTCACCCCGCCCGGCCCCCTGCTCGACCAGCCGACGGCGAACCCGGCCCTGATCGCGCTCGCGCTGCGCACCGCGCTGGTCCGCAGCGGACTGTTTTACGAGTCGCACCTGGCCGACTGGGCGGTCGGCCAGGACAGCCTGGACGGCCTGATGCAGGAGCCGCAAAACAAGCTGGCGGCGGTCGAGGCCGCGCGCGCCGCGGCCAACCCGCTGGCCCTGCTCGACGCCGCGGAAACGGCCGCCCCGAAGCCGCTCAACCCGATGCATGCCCTGCTGTCGCAGCAGTTGCAGGTGCTGGAGTCGCCCCAGTTCGTCTGGCGTGGCGAAGTGTGGCCGGGCCAGGTGCTGGAATGGCATCTGCGCCACGAAACCGAACACGCGCAGGATCAATCGGCCGCGATGCCCGGCGACGAGGCCGATGCCGGCTGGGAATCGACACTCAAGTTGAGCTTGCCGCAACTCGGCACGGTGACCGCGCACATCAAGCTCGATACGAATCTGGCGTTCAGCATCCGTCTGGTGCCGGAGCAGGCCGAAGTCGAACCCCTGCTGCTGCAGAACCAGGGGCGACTAATGGAACAACTGGCGGCGGCGGGCTGCACGCTGCAGACGCTGGCAGTACGACAAGACGATGCCGCCGACGCCTGACAAGCAGCGTGCCGCCGCCGCGATCGCCTACCGCGAAGGCGATGGCGCGCCGCGCGTGGTCGCCAAGGGGCGCGGCATTATGGCCGACAACATCATCGAGCGGGCGCGCGCATCCGGGGTGTACGTTCACGAATCGCGCGAGTTGTTGGCGCTGCTGATGCAGATCGACCTCGACAGCCGCATCCCGCCTCAGTTATATATCGTGGTGGCCGAACTGCTGGCCTGGCTCTATCATCTGGAAGAAGCTGAGAAGGCCGCCCCGACTCTTAACGCCTGACCCTATGCCCTCCTCTTCGCAACACAACTTTTGTTCTGCCGGCCACGACGAGCTGCTGGCTCGTTACACCTTGCATTCGCGCACGGATATCCTGTTCCAGCTGCGCGCGATCCAGAAACGCAAGCTGCTGGTCAATCTCGACCTGCTAAACAGTCGGCAGATTATCGTCACATCGGTGCTGGCGGTGAACGAGACCAGGAACACGCTGATCCTCGACAGCGCCCGGGGCGATGCGCTCAACCAGGAACTGATGTCCGGCAAGGGCGCGGAGTTCATCGCCCAACTCGATGGCGTCTCGATCTCGTTCGCCACCGGCCCGGTGACGTGGTGCAAGTACGAGGGTCTGCCCGCGCTGCGCATTGCCCTGCCCACGTCGCTGATCCGGCTGCAGCGCCGCGAGCATTTCAGGGTGCCAATGCCGATCGCCAACCCGGTCATGTGTATCGTGCCGTCGGCAGATAGCGACGCCGATCCGATCACCACGCACCTCGTCGACATCGGCTGCGGCGGTGTGGCGATTGCCGAAACCAGCGGCCGTCTCGGTCCCGCAACCGGCCGGATCCTGCCGGACTGCCGCCTGCTGCTGCCCGAGTCGGACACCATCGTCACGTCGCTGGAAGTCCGCAATTCGGCCCAGATCCGCCTGCCCAACGGCGTCTTCCAGACCCGCCTGGGCTGCCAGTTCGTCAACCTGCCCAACGACATGGCGGCGAAGTTGCAGCGTTTTGTCATGGATATCGAGCGCGCCCGGCGCAACAGCCTTTAGAACGCGCCTGCACCAGAAAAAAGCAATTCACCACAGAGACACGGAGGCACAGAGTTAAAAACAAGCAAAAAGACATTTTCCCGTCATCCATCGGTGGGGATAGCAAATTTTTCCGCACCTTTTGCTTTTCTCTGTACCGCCGTGTCCCTGTGGTGAATGAACTGAAGTTTTTAAGATGACTCGAGGAATCCCCGCAATGCAAACGATCCAGCAGGAAATTGACGAACGAACCAATCTGACCAGCTCCAACAAGCTGGAGTTGTTGCTGTTTCGCCTGGGCGAGGATGCCAATCTCGATCGTAACGAACTGTTCGGGATCAACGTGTTCAAGATACGCGAAATCATCCCGATGCCGACCATTACCGCCATGGCCGGATCGCATCCCCACATGATGGGCGTGGTCGACCTGCGCGGCCAGATCATCCCCGTCATCGATTTGCCGGCGGTCACAGGATGCACCCCGAAAACCGGGCTGAATATCCTGCTGATCACCGAATATGCCCGCAGCACCCAGGCCTTTGCCGTCGAGTCGGTGGAGGACATCGTGCGCCTCGACTGGCGTCAGGTGCTGTCGGCCGAGGGCAATGCCGCGGGCGGGATGGTGACCAGCCTCGCCCGCCTGGACGGAGACAATAGCGACCGTCTGGCGCAGGTGCTGGATGTGGAAACGATCCTGCGCAAGGTCATGCCGCCGATCGAACCGGACGTCGATTCCGCCACCATTGGACCTCAGGTCGAAATCAAGCCCGGCGCAGTCATCCTGGCAGCGGACGACTCGCTGATCGCACGCACCATGATCGAACAGGGGCTGGAAGCCATGGGCCTGCCCTTCATCATGTGCAAGACCGGCAAGGAAGCCTGGGACCACTTGCAGGCCATCTCCGACAAGGCGGAAGCCGAAGGCAAGACCGTGCACGACAGGATTGCCCTAGTGCTGACCGACCTGGAAATGCCCGAAATGGACGGCTTCACCCTGACCCGCAATATCAAGCAGGATCCGCGCTTCAGCGCCATTCCCGTGGTGATCCATTCCTCGCTGACCGGTTCGACCAACGAAGCGCATGTCAAAAAAGTGGGCGCGGATGCCTATGTGGCGAAGTTTGTCGCCGAGGATCTGGCGAATGCGTTACGCGAGGCGCTAGGGAGTGAGTGAGGGGTGAGGGGTGAAGCTACGGACTGCAGCCATCCTAACCCCTAACCCAGTACTTACACGCCCATCGCCATGATTTCCTGATAGGCGGACACCAGTTTGTTGCGCACCTGTACGGTCTGTTGCAGGGCGATACTGGATTTCTGCAATGAGATCATGGCGTCGGAGAGGCTGACCGTGCTGTCGCCCATCTCGAAGCGCTGGGCGAGTTGCTGCGACTGCAACTGGACCTGGTTGACCTGGTCCAGCGAGGTCTTGAGAACCGACTGAAAGCCGACCGAGCCTGCGGCCTGTTGGGTCTGAAGGGTGCTATCGCTTACAGGGTTGGCGTTCGCAGGGGACGTGCGTTCCGCCGCAGCTTTTAGCTGCGCCATCATCGCTTCTATCCTGCCGGTGTCGATCGCTCCTATGCTCATGGTGCCCTCCTCTGCTCATCCAGCCGCCGTTCCAGCCAGGCTGGTTTTTCACGTGCCCACCTTATCAGCCCGGTTGCAAGTCATAAGTTCGATAAACGCGGAAAACCGGCTTCTATTCCCCTGATTGAAAACCCTGGCAGTGCCGATAATTCGATCACATAGGGCGTACCTCATGGGGAAACACGACGTGAAAACGGCAATCGGAAACAAGGCGATCCATGACGCCGGCACGAAGGGGGCAGAATAATATGGCAGCAGGAAGCGAGATTGTGGTGCGGGGCAACGTCATGGACTTCACCCGGACGGCCGGCGGGCAAAAAATCATACTGGCACTGGGCGTGGCGATAGCCGTAGCGGTCATGGGCGCGGTCTGGATGTGGGGACAACAACCCGACTATCGCGTGCTGTTCTCGAATTTCAGCGATCGCGACGGCGGCGCAATTGTCGCCGAGCTGGAAAAAATGAACATCCCCTACAAATACGCGGAAGGCGGCGGCGCCGTGCTGGTGCCCGCCGACCGGGTGCACGATGCGCGCCTGAAGTTGGCCTCGCAAGGCCTGCCCAAGGGCGGCAATGTCGGCTTCGAGCTGATGGAAAACCAGAAACTCGGGTCTTCCCAGTTCGTCGAGCGGGTCAATTTCCAGCGCGCCATGGAAGGCGAGCTGGCACGCTCGATCGAATCGGTCTCCGCGGTGCAGGCCGCGCGCGTTCACCTGGCCATGCCCAAGGATTCGGTCTTCGTTTCCGAGCAGAAAGCGCCCACCGCGTCGGTGCTGCTCAACCTGCATCCCGGCCGCGTGCTGGATCTGCAGCAGATCAGCGCCATCGTGCACCTGGTGGCCAGCAGCGTGCCCGAGCTGCCGATCAAGAACGTGACCGTGGTCGACCAGAACGGCAACCTGCTCTCCGAAACCGGCAAGATGGCCAGCGCCAACGGCATGGACCCCAGCCAGATCAAGTATGTGCAGGAACTGCAGCAGAACGTGGTCAGGCGGATCGAATCGATCATCACCCCGATCGTCGGCCCCGACAACGTACGCGCCGAGGCGACAGCCGACGTCGACTTTTCGCGCAGCCAGCAGGCGGTTGAATCCTACAAGCCGAACCAGACGCCCGAGGCGATGGTCATTCGCAGCCAGCAGACCAGCGAATCGCTGAACGGCTCTGCCAACCCGGGCGGCGTGCCGGGCGCGCTCACCAACCAGCCGCCGGCGCCGGCCACGGCTCCTATTAATGCGGCGCCGATCAATGCACCGGGACAGAATGCTGCCGTGCCGGCCGGCGCGGTACCTGCCACCAATACGCGCAAGGATGCCACCGTCAACTACGAAGTCGACAAAACCATCCAGTATGTGCAACAGGGCGTTGGCGGCCTCAAGCGGCTGTCGGTCGCCGTGGTCGTCAATTACAAGCACACCACCGACAAGGACGGCAAGGCGGTGATGACGCCGCTGACCGAGGCCGAGACGACCCAGATCACCAATCTGGTCAAGGAGGCCATGGGCTTCAATGCAGAACGCGGCGACTCGGTCAACGTGGTGAACACGCCCTTCGCCCGCGCGGAACAGGAGGTAATCCCCGAACTGCCTCTTTGGAAACAGCCCGGCGTTATCCAGATGGCCAAGGCCGCAGGCAAGTATCTGTTGATGGCTCTGGCCCTGCTCATCCTGTATCTGCGCGTACTCAAGCCGATTCTGAAGAAGCTCTCCGACGCGATGGCGCAGCCTCTGGCAGGCCATCTCCAACTGCAGGCCGATGCCGAAGTGATGGCGCTTCCCGGCCAGCGCAACTACCAGGAAAACCTGTCGCGCGCGCAAAAGATGGCCAACGAAGATCCACGCGTCGTCGCCAACATTGTAAAAACCTGGGTGGGCAGCAATGAGTGAACCAAGCGGCGTCACCAAAGGCGCGATCCTGATGCTTGCGCTGGGCGAGAATGGCGCATCGGAAGTGATGAAGTTTCTCGGCCCGCGCGAAGTGCAGAAGCTGGGAGAAGCCATGACCAGCATGAAGTCCATTCCGCAGGAAGATGTGGAGCACGTGCTGGAGAACTTCAACACAGTGGTGGACCTGAATTCCTCGCTGGGCCTCGATTCCAACGACTACATCCGCACCGTCCTCAGAAATGCGCTGGGCGACGACAAGGCCTCGTCGCTGCTGAACCGGATTCTCGGCGGCGGCGGCGATGCCAGCGGCATCGAAAGCCTGAAATGGATGGACGCCGAATCGGTGGCCGACCTCATCCACAACGAACATCCGCAGACCATCTCGACCATCCTGGTGCATCTGGAGCGCGACCAGGCCTGCGAAGTGATGAGCTGTTTTACGGAACGTCTGCGCAATGACGTGTTGCTGCGCATTGCCACACTCTCCGGCGTGCAGCCGACTGCGCTGCGCGAACTCAATGACGTGCTGACCAAGCTGCTGTCCGGCAACGACGTGCTGAAGAAACAGCCGATGGGCGGCACCCGTGCCGCGGCGGAAATCCTCAACTTCATGAGCGGTGAAAACGAAAGCACCGCCATGGAGCACCTGAAAAGCTACGACCCCGAAATGGCGCAGAAGATCATGGACGAGATGTTCGTGTTCGAGAACATCATGGACATCGAGGACCGTGGCATCCAGCTGCTGCTGCGCGAAGTGCAGTCCGATTCGCTCATCATCGCGCTCAAGGGCGCATCGGAAGAGATGCGCGAAAAAATCTTCAAGAATATGTCGCAGCGTGCCGCTGAAATGATGCGGGACGACCTGGATTCCAAGGGGCCGGTTCGCCTGTCAGAGGTGGAGGCGCAGCAGAAGGAAATCCTGTTGATCGTCCGCCGCCTGGCCGATGAAGGCCAGATCTCGCTGGGTGCAAATGGGGAAGAACAGTATGTCTAGCGTCATATCCACCCTGGATCGGTCGGATTGCAAGCCCTGGGAAATGGCCAGCTTCGAGGGGGACCCTCACTCGATGAAAGAATCGCACCGTGCGGGCATCACCCTGCCAACGATCGAACAGATCAGCGGCATCCAGGAGCAGGCGCGGCAGGAGGGCTACAACGCCGGACATGCCGAGGGCCTTGCCAAGGGCTATGGCGAGGGGCAGAAAAAAGCCGCGCTCGAAGCCGCCCGCCTGGGCAGCTTGGCCGATGCTTTCACGACGGCAGTCGGCAATGCCGATGAAACCATCGCGCAACACATCCTTGACCTGGCGCTCGATTTTTCCCATGCGTTGCTGAAATCGGCGCTGACGATACGTCCCGAACTGGTCATCCCCATCGTCAAGGAAGCGGTTCGCTATCTGCCGATGCTGCACCAGCCGGCCCTGCTGTTCCTGAATCCGGACGATGTGGTGCTGGTCGGGGACAGAATCGGCGATGAACTGACAAAAATGGGCTGGCAGCTGACGGCCGATGCCGAGCTCGAACCCGGCAGCTGCCGTGTTGAAACCGCCAACAATCAGATCGACGCCTCCTTGCCTACCCGCTGGAAACGTCTCGCTGCCGCGCTCGGCAAGGATTCCGACTGGCTGGCCGCCTGAGATACACGAATGAACCCGAAAACCGCATTTGAACCACAGAGGCACAGAGGCATAGAGAAAAAAACAAAGACTTTCATCGTGATGCCCTGTCACCTGTCGGGTGAGCGGCCAAGTGCGTGTAGCCTGTTGACCTCTTGTCTTTCTCTGTGCCTCCGTGTCCCAAGGGATACCGTCCCTGCAGGACATATCTCTGTGGTGAGGAATTCAGGATGAACACCCAATCCCACAGCGCCCGCTGGAAGGCCTATCTGCAGGATTGCAGCGAGCTGCTGGCGATCGCCGAGCCGATGCGGGTATCGGGGCGTGTCACCCGCGTGGCCGGACTGGTGATGGAGGCGGTCGGCCTGAAACTGGCGGTCGGCAGCGCCTGCACCGTCCCGCTGCCCAATGGTTCGCAGCTGGATGCCGAAGTGGTGGGGTTTGACGGCAACCGGCTTTTCCTGATGCCGCAAAGCGACGTCGAAGGCATCGTGCCCGGCTCCAGGGTGTTCCCGGTGGAGGTGATTCCCACTCTGCCCCGCCTCGGTCTGGTCAATCATCCCCGCCGCCGGCCGAGCGACCGCACCCGCCACCTGCCGGTCGGCGACGCCCTGCTGGGCCGCGTGCTCGACAGCGCCGGGCGACCGCTCGACGGCCTCGGTCCGGTGCACACCACGGCCACCGCACCGCTCAACAACCGCGCCGCCAACCCGCTGTCGCGCGCGCCGATCACCGACACCCTCGACGTCGGCGTGCGTGCGATCAACAGCATGCTGACGGTGGGCCGCGGCCAGCGCATGGGCCTGTTCGCCGGCTCCGGCGTCGGCAAAAGCGTGCTGCTGGGGATGATGGCGCGCTACACCGGCGCGGACGTGATCGTGGTCGGCCTGATCGGCGAACGCGGCCGCGAGGTCAAGGAATTCATCGAACAGATTCTCGGCGAGGAAGGCCTGGCGCGCGCTGTCGTGGTGGCCGCACCGGCCGACACGCCGCCGCTGGTGCGGATGCAGGGCGCAGCCTACGCCACCTCGATCGCCGAGTATTTTCGCGACCAGGGCAAGAACGTGCTGCTGATCATGGATTCGCTCACCCGCTACGCCATGGCGCAGCGCGAGATCGCCCTGGCGATCGGCGAGCCGCCGGCCACCAAGGGCTATCCGCCTTCGGTATTCGCCAAGCTGCCGGCGCTGGTCGAACGCGCCGGCAACGGCAATCCGGGCGGCGGCTCGATCACCGCCTTCTATACCGTGCTGACCGAGGGCGACGACCAGCAGGACCCGATTGCCGATGCCGCGCGCGCCATTCTCGACGGCCACATCGTGCTGGATCGCGCGCTGGCCGAAAGCGGTCATTACCCCGCCATCAACATCGAGCAGTCGATCAGCCGTGTCATGCAAAACATCACCACCCCGGAACACCAGCAACACGCACGCCGCCTGAAAAAGCTGGTTTCGCGCTACGAGCGCAGCCGCGACCTGATCAACGTCGGCGCCTATGCGGCAGGCACCGACCCGCTGCTGGACGAAGCCATCCGCTTGCAGGCGGGGATCGAGGCCTTCCTGCAGCAAGATATTTCCGCGCACTCGAACGTCCAGCAAAGCCTGAGCGCCCTCGAAGCCTTGTTCCAATAACCCTCACCGAACGACAGGCACACTGAATGGCCAATCCCTCCGCACTCGATACGCTGATCGACCTCGCCAACAAGGAAACCGACGAGGCCGCGAAACTTCTGGGCGCCACGCTGCGCGCCGGCGAGGAGGCGGAGCAGAAACTCGACCTGCTGATGCAATACCGCGACGACTATGCCGCGCGTTGCCAATCCAATCTGGCCACCGGAATCAGCACGACGCATTTCAACAACTTCCAGGTGTTCATGCAAAAGCTCGACCACGCCATCGCCGGCCAGCAGAAGGTCGTCAGCGACGCCAAACAGCGAATTGCCCAGGCACGTGCCGCCTGGCAGGCCTGCGAGCAGAAAAAAATGTCGTTCGTCACGCTGGCCGACCGGGCAAGTAAGGAAAGCGTACGCCGCGAGCTCTGGCTCGACCAGAAGCAGAACGATGAGCACGCCTCCCGGAGCGCGCTGTACAAACGGAATCCTTCCTGAAACCTGACGGGACACAAGACCATGAACGCGATCTCCATCAATATCAATCCGGCCAATACCGTCCAGCCGCCACCCGCCGCCGGCAAACAGCCGGATTCTGCGGCGCAGGACGTGCCATTCAGCCAGGTCCTGTCGAGCGAGATGGCACAGAGCCGGCGTAACAGCAGCGAGGCCAAACAAGACGCCAACGCCGATGCCGGTCCAGACAAGGCGTCGCCGGCGGGCTCTTCGACGGAATCCGACACAAGCGCCACGGCCAGGGAAACAGAAGCCAAGGAATCCGCGGACGGCCCGCTTGCCCTGCCGCTAACCAAGGACACCGTAACCGATCCGGCGACCTTGCTTGGGTTGGGAATCATCCCGGATCAGCTGAAGCCGGCCCCGGCCAAGACGGACAGTGTTGCCGAGGACGCCGCGACCGATCCGGCGACCTTGCTTGGGTTGGGAATCACCCCGGGGCAGCTGAAGCCGGCACCGGCCAAGACGGACAATGTTGACGCAGAGCAACCAGCCGCCAGGGACGCAAACACCCTGTTCTTCGAGAAGCCCGGTAAAGGCCGGGCGCCACGAACAGCGCCGGTCGGACAGCCTGCCGACCCTGTGCGCGACACGCAGAAAATCGACCCCGCCGCATCCGGTAAAGCCAGCCTGCAGGCGACCACGACAACCGTCCTGTCCACCGCATTTTCGGGCCAGCTGGCAGCGGCCCGGCAGCCCGATACCATGAAGGGAGAATTCCTGTCGGACCTCGCGAGCAATCCATCCATGCGCCCCGCCTCGCAGGCAATGTTTGAAACCCTGCACGCGTCGAATGACGTTGCCTCTCCCAAATTGGCCCCCACGGTGGGCACAACGGCCTGGAACCAGGCCCTGGGCGAGAAAGTCGTGTGGATGGCGGCAGGCGCCCAGCAATCGGCCACACTCACGCTCAACCCTCCCAATATGGGCCCTCTGCAAATTGTGCTGAACCTGACGAACGACCAGGCCACGGCCAGTTTCTTCTCGGCCCAGCCTGAAGTTCGCCAGGCGCTGGAGACTGCCTTTCCAAGGTTGAAGGAAATGATGAGCGAGGCCGGCATCCAGCTTGAGCAGGCGATGGTCAGCGCGGATACACCGCGGCAGGACGACACGCCCGGCCGCCAGGCGCAACGGGTCATACCTCCGATTACCGGAAGGGATGATGCTGTCAGTGCCGGCCTGCAGTCCATTCACGCGCCTGGCCAGCAATCCGGGCGGGGACTGGTCGACACCTTCGCTTGACGGCTTGCCTTTTGTGGATGCTTCCACAAGGCGGAGATTGTGTGGGCCTCCCGCAGGGGCGAGACCCCTCCCACAGGGGAGAGCTGTTGGGGGAGGCCACCCCGGGACGAGCCCGCCGACCGCATGAACCTGAAAACCTCACCACAGAGATATGTCCCACAGGGACGGTATCCCTTGGGACACAGAGGCACGGAGAACGGCAGGAAATCAATGGGGTGCCGATCAACCGGCCTTCACCCATCGGGTGGACGCACTGACCCATGCAAGGTGTTGTTTTTCCTCTGTACGCTCTGTGCCTCTGTGGTTCAACTGCGGCTTCAAGAATTAAACGATATGCGTCCCTTTTCCCCCTCTTTTCCCGGCATCGAACGCGCTTGTTTGTTTCAATAATGACAAACATCTACACCGCATAGCCCCTACCGAGGAACTGTATCGATGGCCAGACCCGCCGCACCTGCCGAACACGACGAGGCTGCCGAAGTCGTCCCCGCCGGCAAGTCGAAGAAGAAGCTGTTTATCATCATCGGCGCCCTTGTGGTTCTGTTGGGCGGCGGCGGCGCGGCCGCCTGGTTCTTCAGCCAGCCAGACGATTCGCCCAGGGAAGCCGAAGAGAAACTGCAAAAAGCACCGGTCTATCTGGCGCTCGAAACCTTCACCGTCAATCTTCAGGATAGCGAGCAGTACATGCAGGTCGACATCACGCTGCAGGTGCCCGATCAGGCTCAGGTGGACGCGATCAAGCTGCACATGCCGCGCGTCCGCAGCCGCTTGCTGACCCTGCTCTCCAGCAGGCATGCCGATGAGCTGGTCTCCGCCGCGGACAAACTCAAGCTTGCGCAGGAAATCCAGGCGCAGGTGGTGCAGCCGTTTGACCCCAAAGGCAAGCCCCAGCAGGTTGACGACGTCCTGTTCACCTCGTTCGTGATCCAGTAATCAAGCCCATGGCCGACAACTTTCTTTCGCAGGATGAAGTCGACGCGCTGCTGAAAGGCGTAGCCGGCGAAGCCGACGATGTCCCGATCGAAGAAGATCATGGAGAGGTCCGTTCGTACAATCTGGCCACGCAGGAACGCATCGTGCGCGGCCGCATGCCGACACTCGAAATCATCAACGAGCGTTTTGCGCGCCTGCTCCGCATCGGTCTCTACAACTTTCTGCGGCGCGGGGTGGAAGTCTCGGTCGGCCCGGTACGCGTCTCGAAATACAGCGAATTCATCCGCAACCTGGTGGTGCCTACCAACCTGAACCTGGTGCAGTTCAAGCCGCTGCGCGGCTCGGCGTTGATGATCTTCAATCCCGACCTGGTTTTCCTTATGGTCGACAACCTGTTCGGCGGCGACGGTCGTTTCCATACGCGCGTCGAAGGCCGCGACTTCACGCAGACCGAACACCGCATCATCCAGCGCATTCTCAATATCGTTTTCGAGGCCTACTCGAAATCCTGGGAACCGATTTACCCGATCGAATTCGAGTTTGTCCGCTCGGAAATGAACACCCAGTTCGCCAACATCGCCACGCCCAACGAAGTGGTGGTGGCGGTCACCTTTGCCATCGAGCTCGGCCAGATCAGCGGTGAAATGCATTTTTGCATGCCATATTCGATGATCGAACCCATCAAGGATCTGCTGACCAGCAGCCTGCAGGCCGAAAACCTGGAAGTGGACAAGCGCTGGATCCGCCTGATGCGGCAACAGATCCAGCTGGCAGAGGTCGAGATCGTCGCCGACCTGGGCACAGCCGAGATCAGCCTGCGCGACATCGTCGACATGAAAGTGGGCGACATCATTCCGCTTGACATCCCGCAAACCATCGAGGCCAAGGTCGATGGCGTGCCGGTGATGGAATGCGCCTACGGAAAATTCAACGGCCAATACACCTTGCGTGTCGAGAAATTGCTGTCAACCAGCTCGACCGAGCCGAAAACAGGAGAAAAACATGTCTGAAGAAGACTCTACCCAAGCCATCGCAGAAGACGACTGGGCGGCGGCCATGGCCGAGCAGGCCCCGCAGGCGGCTACCGCCCCGGCGGCCAGTCCGGAAATATTCAAGGAGCTGTCCGGGGCCACCGCATCCGGCGGAGTTGGCCAGGATATCGATTTCATTCTCGACATTCCGGTGCTGCTGACGGTGGAACTGGGCCGCACCAAGATCACCATCAAGAACCTGCTGCAGCTGGCACAGGGATCGGTGGTCGAGCTCGACGGTCTGGCGGGTGAGCCGATGGACGTGCTGGTCAACGGCTGCCTGATCGCGCAGGGCGAAGTGGTGGTGGTGAACGACAAATTCGGCGTGCGCCTGACCGACATCATCACCCCCGCCGAGCGGATCCGGAAACTCAACAAATGAAGCTGAAAACCGCATCTGAACCACAGAGGCACAGAGACACAGAGGGAAAAACAAAGTCTTATATCGCGATGTCCTCTTGCTTATCGGGTGAGTTGACAAGTACGGGTAGCCTTGTGGTGTCTTGCCTCTCTCTGTGTCTCTGTGCCTCTGTGGTGAGGAATTTAGGATGAAACCTGTTCTTCTTGCCGTCTGCTTGCTGAGCCTGCCGGCGCTGGCGCTGGCAACCGGCGCTCCGGCGGAACCCGCCATCTCCGCCGCAGGCAGCCTGCTGCAGGTCTTCATCGGCCTGGTGGCCGTGCTGCTGCTGATCGCCGGGACCGCCTGGGCGGCCAAACGCCTGGGCGTCACCCACGGCGGCTCGCCCGGCCTGCTGCATGTAGTCGGCAGCACGTCCGTCGGCACCCGCGAGCGGGTCGTGGTGGTCGAAGTGGGGGATTCCTGGCTGGTGGTGGGCGTGACCCCCGGCAGCGTCAATGCGCTGATGACCCTGCCGAAGGGCGAGCTCCAGTCAGCGGCCACGCCCGGCCTCAACGCCAGTTTTGCTGTGCGCCTGCAACAGATGATCGAGAAGCGCCGTGTCAAATAAGCGGTATCCGAACCTGGCGCAACTCTTCTTTATGGTGGTCGCGCTGACGCTGCCCTCGCTGGCGCTGGCTCAGGGCGCGGGTCTGCCTGCGTTCACCAGCACCCCGGTGAGCGGCGGCGGACAGTCCTACACCCTCAGTCTGCAAACCCTGCTGCTGCTGACCTCACTGTCGTTCCTGCCAGCCGCGCTGCTGATGATGACCAGCTTCACCCGCATTATCATCGTGCTGTCGCTGCTGCGGATGGCGCTCGGCACCCAATCGACTCCACCCAACCAGGTATTGGTCGGCCTGGCGCTGTTTCTGACGTTCTTTGTGATGGGGCCCACCTTCGACAAGATCTACGTCGAGGCCTACCAGCCGCTGTCTGAAAACCGCATCCAGATGCAGGAAGCGCTCGAAAAGGGCGTGATGCCCCTGCGTGCGTTCATGCTGAAACAGACGCGTGAGTCCGACCTTGCCCTGTTCGCAAAAATGTCCGGCAACGGCCCCATGAATTCAGCTGAAGATGTCCCGATACGCGTTCTGATTCCGGCCTACATCACCAGCGAACTCAAGACCGCCTTCCAGATCGGTTTTGCCGTGTTCATCCCCTTTCTTATCATCGACATGGTCGTCGCCAGTATCCTGATGGCGATGGGCATGATGATGGTATCGCCCGCCATCGTCGCGCTGCCCTTCAAGATCATCCTGTTCGTGCTGGTCGATGGCTGGAATCTGCTGCTGGGTTCGCTTGCTCAAAGCTTTTACTAGGGCGTGTTAATGCTAATTTCACGCCCGCGACGAGGCCGATTCGGGATGCAGGCCACGAAGCGAGATGCGCCGCAGTGTCGCTCACTGCAAGCAGCTCGCGACAAAGACATGCGCCCGAATCGGCCCGTCCCTCCGGGTTGCCGCGAGAAAGCGCGTCTGCGGCGTTGCGCCGCTTGGCAAGGAATGACCCTTGCCTGCGCGGCGCGCCTTGCATCCATCGCTTTCTCGCGGCAACGTGGACGCGAAATTAGCATTAACACGCCCTAGGGGATCACCATGACGCCGGAAAGTGTAATGACCATAGGCCGCACCGCACTGGAAATCACCATCCTGGTGGCCTCCCCTGTCCTGCTGGTCACGTTGATCGTCGGCCTCACCGTCAGCGTCTTCCAGGCCGCCACCCAGATCAACGATCCCAGCCTCTCCTTCATCCCCAAGGTGCTCGCGGTGCTCGTCACCTTTGCCCTCGCCGGGCCGTGGATGCTGACGGTGATGACCGATTACATGCGACGGGTGCTGACCGGCCTGCCGGGCATCATCGGGTAATCGCGCTGCGGGCACGCCACGATGCTTGAAAAGGCTAATCATTCACCACAGAGGCACAGAGACACAGAGAAAACGATGCAAGAACGATTTTTGCCAGCTCATCCAATACGGTTTGGGCTCGCAATGTTTCACTTCGCTGTTTTTCCTCTGTGTCTCTGTGCCTCTGTGGTTCAAAAGGTTTCCCCACCATGATCAGCCTCACCGACGCCCAACTCAATACGTGGCTGATCAATTTCATCTGGCCGCTCACCCGCATTCTCGGACTGATCATGGTGGCGCCGATATTCGGACACCGCTCCGTTCCCGGGCGCGTCAAGATCGGACTCGGTATTTTCATCACCCTGATCATTGCCCCCACCCTGCCGCCGATGCCCGATGTGGGACTGGGGTCATGGCATGGCCTGTTCATCCTGGTTCAGCAGTTGCTCATTGGCGTGGCGATTGGTTTCATCATGCGCATTGTTTTTGCTGCGGTCGATGCCGCGGGAGAAATCGTCGGATTGCAGATGGGCTTGGGGTTTGCGTCATTTTTCGACCCGCAAAGCGCCGGCCAGACGCTGGTCCTCGCACGATTTTTCAATCTGCTGGCACTGCTGGTTTTCCTGGCGGTGAACGCCCACCTGCTGCTGCTCGGCGTTCTGGTCGAAAGTTTTCAAAGCCTGCCCATCAGCCCGCAGCCGCTGTCAGCCGCCGGGTTCTACAACGTGGCCGCCTTCGGCTCCACCGTGTTTGCCGTCGGCCTGCAACTGGCGCTGCCGGTGATCGCCATCATGCTGATGACCAATCTGTCGCTCGGCATCCTCACCCGCTCCGCACCCCAGCTCAACATCTTTGCCATCGGTTTTCCCATTACCCTGGGCGTTGGACTGATTGTGCTGGACATGACCCTGCCCTACTTCGCCCCCCAGTTTGAACAGTCGGTCCAGAATGGACTCAAGGCCACGGTGATGGTGATCCAGACGTTGCGTCCGGAATGAGATTCAAATTACAAGGTTTTTCTTGTGGCTTGCAACTTGTAACTTTTCAGAAGCCGAGGCTATCGAGCAGATCGTCCACCTGGCCCTGGTCGGCTACCACGTCGCTCTTGTTCGCCGGGTTGATCTGCGGGCCGTTGAGCAGGCTGCTGCCGGCTTCGCGCCGCACTTCGACCGGCGAATAATCGATCAGCAACTGAACCAGCTGCTGCTCCATGCCATGCGCGAGTTCGGTCACCTTGCGGATCACCTGGCCGGTGAGATCCTGAAAATCCTGCGCCATCATGATATCCAGTAACTGCTGTTTGGTTGCACTGGTGTCATTGCGCATATCGGCCAGGCATTGCATGGTCATCGTGGCCATGTCGCGGTAATTGGCTTCCGAAAAGGGTGCTTTGAAAGCGGCCTGCCAACCATTCAGAATTTCGTCGGCACCTGCATCGATGCGTTCCTGCATGGGAATGGCGGCATCGGTGGCGTTGAGCACGCGCTGTGCCGCCTGTTCGGTCATGCGTGCGACATAGTTGAGACGTTCGCGGACATCGGGAATGTCATGCGTCGCTTTTTCCAGCACTTTGTCGAAACCCAGCTCACGCAGGCTGTCGTGCAGGGTACGGGTAATCTGGCCAACCCGCGCCAGCATCTCGTCGTGTTCATTTCTTTCGGCGCACACGACATCGCGTCCGGCATCGTGCCCGGTAGCAGCCACGGCGGAGCTGGCGAATTGCGTATCCACGTCAGGCTCCTGCTTTTTCAAGTTTTTCGAATATCTTCGCGAGTTTCTCGTCGAGCGTGGCGGCGGTAAAAGGCTTGACCACGTAGCCGCTGGCGCCGGCCTGCGCCGCGGCGATGATGTTTTCCTTCTTGGCTTCGGCCGTCACCATCAGCACCGGCAGCTTGGACAGCGCAGCATCGGCACGAATATTCTTCAGCATGTCGAGGCCATCCATGTTCGGCATGTTCCAGTCGGACACGACGAAGTCGAAGTTCCCCGCGCGCAGCTTGGCCAAACCGTCGACGCCGTCTTCCGCTTCTTCAACATTGGCATAACCCAGTTCTTTGAGCAGATTGCGCACGATGCGACGCATCGTGGAAAAGTCGTCAACAACCAGAAATTTCGTATTCGGATCGGCCATGCAGGACTCCATTGAAACGGTTCATTTTGTCAGGAAACCGCTGATTAATTTGTCATTGCGAGGAGCGTAGCAACGCGATAATCCAGAAATACCCGCTTGATCGATACGCTGGATTGCTTCGCTGCGCTCCCCATGACAGCCATATCGAATTAATCAGCGCTCCCTCAGGGGAAGAATCGGCAAAACGGCGTCAAACTTAAGCCGGCAAACCGTCAGAAAAATCGGTTCACGCGTAAGTTCAACCTGAATTCAAACCCGCATCGCACGGTTGCCGTGCGTCGCAAAGAATTGCATCACCCGCCCCGGCAATTCGTACAGGGGGCCGACATCGTGGGTGGCGCCGATGGCGATGGCTTCCTTGGGCATGCCGAATACCACGCACGAGGCTTCGTCCTGCGCCACGTTGTAGGCGCCGGCCTTTTTCATTTCCAGCATCCCGGCTGCGCCGTCGCGGCCCATGCCGGTGAGGATGACGCCGACCGCGTTCTTGCCTGCATTGGCCGCGGCCGAGTTGAACAGGACATCGACGGATGGGCGGTGACGATTGACCGGCGGCCCCTGGTCGAGTTTGGTCATGTAGTTGGCGCCGCTGCGCACCAGCAACAGGTGGGAGTGACCCGGTGCCAGATAGGCATGGCCCGGCAGCACGCGTTCCCCGCCTTCGGATTCCTTGACGGAAATCTTGCACAGCTTGTCGAGCCGGTCGGCGAACGAGCGGGTGAAGCCTTCCGGCATGTGCTGGGTGATCAGGATGCCGGGGCAATCCGACGGCAGCTGGATCAGGAAATCCTTGATTGCTTCGGTGCCGCCGGTGGAAGCGCCGATGATGATCAGCTTTTCGCTGCTGGTGAGCGGGTTGCGCACCGGCGCCAGTTCGAGTCTGGCCGCCTGCCCCGCCGCGCTGGAGGGATGCGGACGCGGCTTGATTCTGGCCCGCGCGGCAATGCGGATTTTTTCCACAATCAGGTCCGTGTATTCGAGCATGCCGCTCTGGATCGAAATTTTCGGCTTGGTGACGAAATCCACGGCGCCCAATTCCAGCGCGCGCATGGTGATTTCCGACCCCCGCTCGGTCAGCGACGACACCATCACCACCGGCATCGGGCGCAGCCGCATCAGCTTCTCGAGAAACTCCAGGCCATCCATTTTCGGCATTTCCACGTCCAGCGTGAGCACGTCGGGATTGGTTTGCTTGATCAGATCGCGCGCCGCCAGCGGGTCGGGCGCCACGCCCACCACCTCCATATCCGGCTGGCTATTAACGATCTCCTTCATCACGCCGCGAATCAGCGCCGAGTCATCCACGATCAGAACCTTGATTTTTGTCATGCTTGTTTTCTTTCGATCAGAATAGGTCGACGTCTCCGCTCACCGGATTGGCCTTCAGTCGGCTCGCATAATCCTGCTCGCGCTTCACCAGCGTGTAGTTGTTGAGCTGCTTGAGTTTTTTCACCAGGACCTTGCCGGTGGCCGGGAAAAAATACACCTTGCGCGGATGGACATCGTTCAGATCCTCGGCGACGATTCGGATATTCTCGGCGTGCAAATAATCGCGCACGAACCGGGCGTTGCGTTCGCCCACATTGATGCTGGTAAAGCCGCGCAGCACATTGCCGCCACCGAACACCTTGGCTTCCAGGTTCTCGCGCCGCGCGCCCGCCTTGAGAACCTGATTGATCAGCACTTCCATGGCGTAGGCGCCATAACGCATCGACGCCGAGGCCGGGCTGCCGGCATCGCCCCCGCCGTCCGGCAGCATGAAATGGTTCATGCCGCCGATGCCCGAGACGCGGTCGCGTATGCACGCCGCCACGCAGGAGCCGAGTACCGTGACGATGAGCATCGGCTTGCCGGTGAAGTAGTACTCGCCGGGCAATATCTTGGCGGTTTCACAGTCGAAGGTGCGGTCGTAATACAGGTTGGTCGCAAGCTGCTCTTCAATGGCAGGGTTCATGCAGGCTTCCTTGCACCCCCATGACGAGGATCCAGTTCGTAAACCGTCTTGCCGCGCAGCCTGAATGCATCGGATGCGTACATGAAATTTTCGGAATGACCGGCGAACAGCAGGCCGTCCGGCTTCATCAGCGGCACAAACCGCGCAAGAATCTGACCCTGCGTAGGTTTGTCGAAATAGATCATCACATTGCGGCAAAAGATCACATCGAACGCGCCGCTCAGCGCCCAGTTGCCGGCCAGCAGATTGAGCGGCTTGAATGTCACCAACTGGCGCAGTTCCGGGCGCACCCGCACCAGCCCGGAGCGCTCGCCACGACCCCGCTGGAAGAAGCGTTTGACGCGGTCCTGCGCCATCTTGTCGATCCGCTCGATCGGATACACCCCGTTGGCCGCTATTTCGAGCACATTGGTATCGATATCCGTGGCGATGATGCTGACCGGCGGCATGGGGCTGTCGAACGCCTCGCATGCCGCCATGGCGATCGAATAGGGCTCCTCCCCGGTTGAACTGGCCGAGCACCAGATCGACAGCGGCGCTTTCATTTTTCGCATGTGCTCGGCCAGGATCGGGAAATGGTGCGCCTCGCGAAAGAACGAAGTCAGGTTGGTGGTCAGGGCATTGGTGAACGCCACCCACTCATCGTCATCCCGTCCGCTTTCCAGCCCGTCGAGGTATTCCTGGAAGGAATTGATGCCCTTTGCCCGCAAACGACGCGCCAGACGGCTATAAACCATCTCCTGCTTGCTTTCGCCGAGCGATATGCCGGCTTGCCTGTAGATCAGGGCACGCACGCGCGCAAAATCACGCGGTGTAAATTCAAAAATCTTGGTATTGTCGGACTGCGTTTTCGGTGCGGGTTTCATTTCAGGATGCTTTATTTATGCCTTATTTAAAGGCCATGTCACTGTTGGCTGTTGAAGTCATGTCTTGCCCCCTCTGATGAAGCCCTATCCTACGGCGCTGGCCACTACCACTCAACGCCACGTTCACAAGATACCTGTGTACTGTGTACTGTATAGATCAAGCCCCTTTAAATCTGGAAGAGACTTGATCTGGTTGGGCCCGTCATAAAACCAGACCTACCTCAAAAGCGAAAACCAGCCACCCCGAACCATCGACAAACCCATTGTCTGGTCGACCCGCCTGGGTACGCTCAGGCCGCCGCCCGGACCGGCACCGCCGCCGGCAAGGACTTCACGCTACGGCCAGCAGGCTGCGCCGTCGGTCCACTCCGCACCAGCGTAAAGTAACCCACCAACTCCGAAAGCTTCGCCGCCTGCTCCTGCAGGCTTTCGGCCGCCGCCGAGGCCTGTTCAACCAGTGCGGCGTTCTGCTGGGTGATTTCGTCCATCTGCCCCACCGCCTGGTTGACCTGCTCGATGCCGGCGCTCTGTTCCTGGCTGGCGGCGGCAGTGCCGCTGATGATATCCGCCACCAGTTGCACCGACGTCACGATGTCGTCCATCGCCTCGCCTGCCTCGTCCACCAGCTTTCTGCCCACCTCGACCTGTTCCACCGAATCGCCGATCAGGGTCTTGATTTCCTTGGCCGCACTCGCGCTGCGCTGCGCCAGGTTGCGTACTTCGGAGGCGACGACGGCAAAGCCGCGGCCCTGCTCGCCGGCCCGCGCGGCTTCGACCGCTGCGTTCAGCGCGAGGATGTTGGTCTGGAAGGCGATGCCGTCGATGACGCCGATGATGTCGGCAATCTTGCGCGAGCTGTCCTTGATCGAGCCCATGGTGTCGATCACTTTTCCCACCACTTCGCCGCCATTGACTGCAATCTCCGCGGTAGACAGCACCAGCTTGCTGGCATGGTGGGTCTGCACGGCGTTCTCCTTGACGGTGCTGGTCAGTTCCTCCATCGAACTGGCGGTCTCCTCCAGCGAGGAGGCCTGCGATTCGGTGCGACCGGACAGGTCGGCGTTGCCGGAGGCAATCTCGCTGGCGCCCATACTCACAACCTCGGTGCTCTGCTTGATCTGCCCGACCAGCAGCTTGACGTTGATTTGCAGAACACGCAGCGACTGCATCAGATCGACCAGCTCATTCGCGCCTTCGGCCACGATCCGCCCGGTAAGATCGCCTGTGCCCATGCGCTGGATATCCTGCTTGGTGCGTTCAAGGGGCATGACGATCGTGCGGAACAGGAAAATGGCAAACACGCCGGCCAGAGGCACCCCCAGTGCGGCGATCGCCATCAGCCAACCGGTGAGCAGCTGATTGGCTTCGGTGGTGGCCAACCAGGCCAGAACGCCCATCGCCACGAACAGGGCGGCCATCGAAGCAGCGGCCATTCCCAGCATGGCTTTCAGCGAATAGGCCTTCAGAAAATTGCGTAGCTGATATGGGGGACATCTAACCGCATTGCCTTCTTCGACCTTGAGCCCCTTGTCGCCGGCCTTGATGGCGCGGTAAGCGCTGTCCGCGGACTGGACCTGCGCACGGCTGGGCTTGGTCCGAATCGACGCATAGCCAGCGACTTGCCCGTTTTCAATGATGGGCGCGGCATTGGCCTCAACCCAGTAGTAATCGCCGTTCTTGCAGCGGTTTTTCACCAGACCGGTCCAGGCCTTGCCGCTCTTGAGGGTGCGCCACAGATCGGCAAAGGCCTCGACCGGCATGTCGGGGTGGCGCACGATGTTATGCGGCTGCCCGATCAGTTCATCCTCGCTGAACCCGCTAATATTGACGAAGTCCTGATTGGCATAGGTGATTTTTCCGCGCAGGTCGGTCTTCGATACCACAACCTCGGTGTCCTTCAGGACATATTCGACGTTGGTCACCGGCATGTTGGAGCGCATTGTGTATCCCCGGACAAACTAATACGTCTTATATCGGCCCGTAACCAGAAATCTGGATAGTCAGCCTGTACATATCTACCGAAAGGCACATCTTGAGACGCTTTCCACTCGTCATTGCCAGCCGCCGGCCGCAGCCAGTTTCTTCGGCCGGATGGCCGGTGCCGGGATTGTCCTGAGCCCGGCCTTGCTCGATGAGGCCACGGCGGGCGCGGGAGTGCATGCCCCGCTCGCCAGCCTGAACACGCTCACCGCCTCGGCAAGCTTGTCAGCCTGATCCTGCAGGCTCTCGGCCGCAGCCGCCGCTTCTTCCACCAGGGCGGCGTTCTGCTGGGTCACTTGATCCATCTGGGCGATGGCCCGGTTGACCTGCTCGATCCCTGAACTTTGTTCCTGGCTGGCGGCGGCTGTACCGCTGATGATGTCCGCCACCAGTTGCACCGACGTCACGATGTCGTCCATCGCCTCGCCTGCCTCGTCCACCAGCTTTCGACCCGCCTCGACCTGTTCCACCGAATCGCCGATCAGGGTCTTGATTTCCTTGGCCGCACTCGCGCTGCGCTGCGCCAGGTTGCGAACCTCGGAGGCGACGACGGCAAAGCCGCGTCCCTGCTCGCCGGCACGCGCGGCTTCGACCGCTGCGTTCAGCGCGAGGATGTTGGTCTGGAAGGCGATGCCGTCGATGACGCCGATGATGTCGGCAATCTTGCGCGAGCTGTCCTTGATCGACGCCATGGTGTCGATCACCTTCCCCACCACTTCGCCGCCATTGACCGCAATCTCGGCAGTCGACAGCACCAGCTTGCTGGCATGATGGGTCTGCTCGGCGTTTTCCTTGACGGTGCTGGTCAGTTCTTCCGTCGTGCTGGCGGTTTCTTCCAGGCTCGCCGCCTGCTGTTCGGTACGCGACGACAGGTCGAGATTGCCGGCGGCAATCTGGGCGCTGCCAGCGGCAATCGAATCGCTGCTCTGGCGCACGTTGCTGACGATGCTCACCAGGCTCTCGTTCATATCCTTCAGCGCGGCGAGCAGATGACCGGCTTCGTCGGTGCTGGTGACTTCGATCTTCGAGGTCAGGTCGCCTGCAGCCACGTGTTGGGCCAGTTGTACCGCCTGCCCGATTGAGCGTGTCGTGGTACGCGCGGTCAGCACGATGATCCACAGCGCGATGGCACCCGGCAAAGCACCGCCCATCACCAGCCACAACGCGCGCTGTTCGGCTACGACGCGATCGGATAGGGCGCTATCCAGCACCTTGAACGCGGCGGCCGTCAGGTCGAACTGGGTGTCGATGGCCCGGGTCATCGTCGCGAAGTAGTCTGCACCCGGCAGGCCAAGCATCTCGGCGCGAACGATCTGCTCGTCGGTAAGCTTGAGCACCGCTTCGGCCGCAGCCACCGCGCTCGCCACGGGCTGGTCTAGCGTCCGCCGCAGCGAGGGCTCGGCATCCATGGCTTTATCGAAGGCACCACGCGCATTGCGAAGATGCTGCTGCGCCGTGGCGCCGATCACCGAGATGCGCACATGGTCTTCCGGCATGGCCTCGCCCCGGGTCAGCAGCACGGCGCCGACCGCGCGCATCTGGCCCAGGCTTTCTGTCAGCCGGGGCAAGTGGCCGAGCACCGACGAGACCATGTGGTGGGTGGCGGCATCGGAGTCGAAGGCTAGCGTCGAGCTGTCGACGATGTCATCGAGCAACGCGAGCTGCTCGGCGATCAGAGCAGTGTGCCGCGCAAAACTCTGCGGCCCGGCGATCGATTTCCCACTGATCGCGCCGGCCACGGCCTGCCATTCGCGCTGAATCGCGGCCAGGCGCTCGTCGAGCCCGTGCTCTGCCAGACCCGCCACCGACTGCTGCGCCCTGGACATGGCCAGCTCCACCTCGGCCTGTTTGGCCTGACGCGCTGCCCGGATACTGTCGTTGCCGGCCAGCACCATGGCCGACTGGCCACGGTGCTGCTGCGTGAGCTTGATCAGCGTAAGCATGTCGCCCGATGGCTCGATGCCGGCGACCTCGGCGCGGGCCACGGACAGCGTCGTGACTGCGGTCTTGATGACCAGCCATACGGGCATGGCCACCATCGCCAGGACGAGGACGCCGATCAGGGTAAATTTACGACTCAATTTCAGGTTGCTAATGAACTGTTTCACGATTTTTCCTTATATCGAATGCTGTGGCTTGTTGCGTTAATGTGAATTTTTTCTTGGTTCGGGACAAAACTTGTCGATGTTTGTCGATGCTTATTTCAAATCGAATGCCTCGTGCGATCAGCCCTCAGAATTCTTCCCACTCTTCGCCGCCGCCACCGGCTGCGGCCAGTTTCTTCGGGCTTGCCATGATCCTGGCCGGCGTGCCCTGCCGAGCCGGAGATACTGGCTGCACGCTGTACGCCCCACTCTCCAGCTTGAACACGCTCACCGCCTCGGCCAGCTTGCCGGCCTGATCCTGCAGACTCTCGGCCGCCGCAGCCGCTTCTTCGACCAGGGCGGCGTTCTGCTGGGTCACTTGATCCATCTGGGTGATGGCCTGGTTGACCTGTTCGATGCCGGAACTTTGTTCCTGGCTCGCGGCCGCGATCTCGCTCATGATGTCGGTGACGCGCTTGACCGAGCTGACGATCTCGCCCATGGTCTTGCCGGCTTCGTCGACCAGCTTGCCGCCGGCGTCGACCTTGCCGACGGAGTCCTCGATCAGGGTCTTGATCTCCTTGGCGGCGCTCGCGCTGCGCTGCGCCAGGTTGCGTACTTCGGAGGCGACGACGGCAAAGCCGCGACCCTGTTCGCCGGCCCGCGCGGCTTCGACCGCGGCGTTCAGCGCGAGGATGTTGGTCTGGAAGGCGATGCCGTCGATGACGCCGATGATGTCGGCAATCTTGCGCGAGCTGTCCTTGATCGACGCCATGGTGTCGACGACCTGGCCGACGACCGCCCCACCCTTGACCGCAATGTCGGCGGTGGACCCCACCAGCTGGTTGGCCTGGCGGGCGTTCTCGGCGTTCTGCTTGACGGTGCTGGTCAGTTCTTCCATCGAGCTGGCGGTCTCTTCCAGGCTGGACGCCTGCTGCTCGGTACGCGACGACAGGTCGAGGTTGCCGGCGGCAATCTGGCTCGACGCGGTGGCGACGGTGTCGGTGCCGGTGCGCACCTGGCCGACCACCCGCACCAGGCTGTCGTTCATGTCTTTCAGCGCCTGCATCAACTGGCCGATTTCGTCCGTCGAGTGGACGTCGATATTCTGCGTCAGATCGCCTTCGGCAACGCCGCGCACAAGCTTCACCGCAGCGTCCAGCGGACGGGTGATGGAACGCACAATCCATATTCCAGCAAGTGCCGCCAGCAACCCCACCGCCAGACTGCCCACAATCATTCCGGACAGCGTGGTATTTGCGGCTTTCCCGGCGCTGGCCGATATGCGTCCAGCCTCTTCCACCTGATGCTTGCGAAAGGCCTCCAGATGGCCCAACAGGGTTTCGCTGGCCTGATCAAAACCGGGGGCCGTATCAGTGCCTTTCATCAGCGCATTGCCGGCCTCCATTCCCTCATTGACATAGGCCTTCGCCATGACTTTTCCAAGGGCATACATTTCATTGAAGTTTGATTCGATGACCTCAATGTCTTTGACGGCCTCCGCGTTTCCTTCCTGTTGGTATGTGTGCCTGAATTTCTCGACACCCTTCAGAAATCGCTGGGCGGCCTCTTCGGCCGCATCGAATCCCTCGACATCGTGAGTGGCCGCTACGTCGGTCAGGAATTGTTGAACATCCGAACGGCTGAGGTTCATTTCAGCCGCCAGCAGCGCGTTGGGCATGGTTTTCTCATTGATGGTCTGCACATCCTGCGCCAATCCGGATATCCCCACCCCGGAAACCAGAAGAATCGACAAGAACAGCCCTGACACCACGGCGAATCCAAGTTGGAGTCGGGTTTTCACACTTAAATTTTTGAACATTTGATTATTTCTCTCCGGACATTTCAAAACGAACACCCAGCACTGTCGAATTCTTGATCTGTGCGTCGGCCCCCGGATTGATCACATACTGGATGTTCGGCTGCACGCTCAGCCATGGCGCCACGTGCGCACGGTAGGTCGCTTCCCAAACCGACTCATGAGACGTCGCCTCCGCGCCGGCAATGGACGCGGCCCGGCGGTGCTTGTCTCCGGTGCGGGCAGTACCGTAGGACACGGCAAACTGGTCTTCGCTGCGGCCGGCAACCATTCCGCTGAAGACCAGCCCAGTCTGAAAGTAGCTGGAAAACTGGTTGAAATCGGCATTGGCCCGGCCATAGCGGATGAAGCCATCGGCATGGCTGTCGGGATTGCGCGTTCCGCGATAAAGCGTCCGCTCGGCCAGCACATAAAAACCCTTATTGCCCTTTCGCATCAGCGGGTCGCCCACTTCGTCGACGTCCACCAAATCTGCAAACCGGCTGGTATAGGACCAGGCACCCACGGCATATTTGTCAACCTGGCCGGGACTGGCCGATTCCCCTCCTTGGACTTTTCCCGGGCTATAGCCCACCTCGACGACACGCAATGCGCCATCGCCATCGTTAAACTGAATGTGGGTGCCACGCGGGTTGTCGGGGTCGCCCGGAACGCCATCCAGAACGACCGCCTGCACATAGGTTTCGGGAGTGGGGAGATAGCCCACGCGCAAACCCACGGAGCTGGTGGGAAAGACCGAAGGTCCGTTCAGCCCGGTTTGAGCAAATTCGGAGCCGATGCCGGGAGACGGGTGGAGAAAAATCCCCGCGCTGTGGCTGACGTAAAACTCGGAATTGAGGTCGTACAGGCCGAACAGCGCAGACAGCTTCTCATTTAGGAACTGCTTCTGGATCCATGCCTGGAAAAGCTTCGCGGCATTGGTATCGACCTCGATGTTGTCGACGCCCTGGCTGCTCCCGACAAGGTTGGCGTTGGGTTTTCCGCCATGGCTCGCGATGCCGTGCAAACCCACCGAAACCCCATCCCAGCCAATCAGTTTGTCGAGGTCGAAACCGAGCTTGACGTCAAGGTTTCCCAACGCGGTCGTTCCCTGCTTCAAGCCGCCAGAGACGTTGGAAAGAACATCGGCCCTGTACAGAAATCCGAAAGCGATGCCGTTGTCGACAGCAGGCGTTTGCTGTGCCTCGATTGCGGCTTCGGCGCCCATCGCGCAAGCGGGAACCACGAGTAGTGTGCCGGCTATCAGCGTCGCAATACTTTTCCCCATCCCATGTTTCATCACAAGCGATCCCGAAGCAATGGTGCCGGCTATTTATTGAATCGGATGTTTATACCGAAAACGAATGGGGGCTTTGTACCTTGGACAAAGCTTGTTTCAAGCGGTCGCTCAAAACTCTTCCCACTCCTCATTGCTGCCGCCGGCAGCCGCCAGCTTCTTCGGGCTCGCGATCATTCTGGCCGGCGCGCCCTTTGGCTTCGGCAAGGCTGTCGTGGCGCCCTGCCGGACCGGAGACGCCGGCTGCACGCTGTACGCCCCACTCTCCAGCTTGAACACGCTCACCATCTCGGTGAGCTTGGCCGCCTGATCCTGCATGCTCTCGGCTGCCGCAGCCGCCTCTTCCACCAGGGCGGCGTTCTGCTGGGTCACGTCGTCCATCTGGGTAATGGCCTGGTTAACCTGCTCGATGCCGGAACTCTGTTCCTGGCTCGCCGCAGCAATCTCGCTCATGATGTCGGTGACGCGCTTGACCGAGCTGACGATCTCGCCCATGGTCTTGCCGGCTTCGTCGACCAGCTTGCCGCCGGCGTCGACCTTGCCGACGGAGTCCTCGATCAGGGTCTTGATCTCCTTGGCGGCGCTCGCGCTGCGCTGCGCCAGGTTGCGTACTTCGGAGGCGACGACGGCAAAGCCGCGACCCTGTTCGCCGGCCCGCGCGGCTTCGACCGCGGCGTTCAGCGCGAGGATGTTGGTCTGGAAGGCGATGCCGTCGATGACGCCGATGATGTCGGCAATCTTGCGCGAGCTACCCTTGATCGACGCCATGGTGTCGATCACCTGGCCGACGACCGCCCCTCCCTTGACCGCGATGTCGGCGGTGGACCCCACCAGCTGGTTGGCCTGACGGGCATTCTCGGCGTTCTGCTTGACGGTGCTGGTCAGTTCTTCCATTGAGCTGGCGGTCTCTTCCAGGCTCGACGCCTGCTGCTCGGTACGCGACGACAGGTCGAGGTTGCCGGCGGCAATCTGGCTCGATGCGTGGGCGACGATGTCGACACCGTTGCGCACCTGACCGACCACGCCGACCAGGCTGTCATTCATGTCTTTCAGTGCCTGCAACAGCTGACCGACCTCATTCGTCGAGCTGACCTCGATGCATTGCGTCAAATCGCCCGCGGCCACGCCGCGTGCCAGCTTCACCGCAGCGTTCAGCGGGCCGGTGATGGCGCGGATCAGCAAGAAGCCAATCAGGGTGGCCAGCAGCACGCCGAACACAATGATCGCCATGGAGATATTGCGCACCATGATATAACGGCTTTGCGCCGCCTCGAACTCGCTTTTGGCAACCGCGAGCTGCAATGCAATCAGCGCTTCCGCGCTTTCGCGTACTTTCGGGTAGGCCGTTTTCATCTCTCCCTGCAGGACTTCGCTGGCTTGCTGGAAATCATGACCAGACAAGGCGGCCAGCGCCGGGTTCAAGCCCGACAGGCCATAAGCAATGCGATTGGCATTGAAGACTTCGGCGAGTTTGGTTTCTTCGGCAGTCAGCCGGTTGGCCATGTAGGCCTTCCAGATGGTATTGATTTCCTCGATCACCGCCCGAGCCTTGATCACCTGCTCGTCGACCACCGCTACGTCTTCAGGGAACGCCGATAGCTGACCGACAACCGCTTCGCCAACGACGATCTGGTTTTCATTGATCATCGAAGTGATGCGTTCCAGCTGCCCCACCGCGACCACTCTGTCCTCGTAGACGCTCTTGAGCGCGCTGTTGGTGGAGCTCAGGCTGGCCAGACCCATGATCCCGATGCCTACCAGCAGCATGGAGAGAAAGCCGATCACAAAGACCAACCGCGATTTGATAGTCAGATTCGCCAACATTTTGTGTCCCTTGCATCTTGTTCAAACAATTGAACCGTCGGCGCCTCTACAGCTTCGGCCCGAGGGCGGGCCTCCTACAGGAAGCGCCTGACTGCGATTAGCACTACTCAGAACGCTTCCCACTCTTCGCTGCTGCCGCCGGCAACCGCCAGCTTCTTCGGGCTCGCGATCATTCTGGCCGGCGCGCCCTTTGGCTTCGGCAAGCCTGTCGTGGCGCCCTGCCGAACCGGAGATACTGGCTGCACGCTGTACGCCCCACTCTCCAGCTTGAACACGCTCACCGCCTCGGTGAGCTTGCCGGCCTGATCCTGCAGACTCTCGGCCGCCGCAGCCGCTTCTTCGACCAGGGCGGCGTTCTGCTGGGTCACTTGATCCATCTGGGTGATGGCCTGGTTGACCTGTTCGATGCCGGAACTCTGTTCCTGGCTCGCCGCAGCAATCTCGCTCATGATGTCGGTGACGCGCTTGACCGAGCTGACGATCTCGCCCATGGTCTTGCCGGCTTCGTCGACCAGCTTGCCGCCGGCGTCGACCTTGCCGACGGAGTCCTCGATCAGGGTCTTGATCTCCTTGGCGGCGCTCGCGCTGCGCTGCGCCAGGTTGCGTACTTCGGAGGCGACGACGGCAAAGCCGCGACCCTGTTCGCCGGCCCGCGCGGCTTCGACCGCGGCGTTCAGCGCGAGGATGTTGGTCTGGAAGGCGATGCCGTCGATGACGCCGATGATGTCGGCAATCTTGCGCGAGCTGTCCTTGATCGACGCCATGGTGTCGACGACCTGGCCGACGACCGCCCCACCCTTGACCGCAATGTCGGCGGTGGACCCCACCAGCTGGTTGGCCTGGCGGGCGTTCTCGGCGTTCTGCTTGACGGTGCTGGTCAGTTCTTCCATCGAGCTGGCGGTCTCTTCCAGGCTCGACGCCTGCTGCTCGGTACGCGACGACAGATCGAGGTTGCCGGCGGCAATCTGGCTCGACGCGGTGGCGACGGTGTCGGTGCCGGTGCGCACCTGGCCGACCACCCGCACCAGGCTGTCGTTCATGTCTTTCAGCGCCTGCATCAACTGGCCGATTTCGTCATTGGAATGCACGTCGATATGAGTAGTCAGATCGCCCTGCGCCACGTTGCTCGCCACTACCACCAGTTTTTCCAATGGCCGCGTGACAAGACGACTCACAAAAATGCTGAACATGACAGCGACAAGGAAGGAAGCAGCGATCAGGATCAAACTGATGGCCGTGGCGCGGCTGCCATCTTTTTCTGCTTGAATCGCCGCCGCCGCCGCATCAGCCGCGATTGCCTCACTGGCCTTCTCCAACAGTTGGGTGGGCTGGCGATCCATCCCTTTTACTGCGTCATCCCCCGCACTGGAATCAAAGCCTGCCGCCTTGAATGTTTCAACACCGCTGCGATAGCCAGTGGCCATCTGGGAGTGGGCCTCTATAAACTGCTTTATCAGTGATTTACTCTCCCCTTCGGGCAGGGTTTCATGCAGTTTCATTGCCCCTTCAACAACTTCGCGCTCCTGTTTGACGAATGCCGACCAGTATTTGTCGAGTTGTCCAGGATCCTGCCCACGCAACAGCGTGTTCTTCCATTCCTGTACCTGGATTTTGAACCCATTCAATATCACGTTGGCAGCACGCTCGTTAGCGTAGCTTCCTTGTACCGTTGTGCTGTAGGTGTTCAATGACTGATTGAGTTGATAAATCCCGAACAGTGCGGGTGCCGCAGTCAGGAGCATCACACTGATAAACGCCAATGGCAATTTGACGACCAGTTTCATGTTTTTAAACATTTTGAGCTCTCGGATTATGTTAAGTATTTAAGCAGATTTTCAGGCTGCGATTTTTTCGATCAGACCCATTTCGCTGCTGGACATGAGCTTGTCGATGTCCACCAGAATCAGCATGCGCTCACTGCGCGTACCAAGGCCGATGAGGTAATCGCTGTCGAAGATCGTCCCCATTTCCGGAGCGGGCTTTACCTGGCCGGGGGACAGCGTGGTGACGTCGGAGACGCTGTCCACCACCATGCCCATCACGCGGCCGGCAATGTTCAGAATGATCACCACGGTGAACTGGTCGTAGGTGGGGGTGCCCAGACTGAACTTGATGCGCATGTCGACGACCGGCACGATGATGCCGCGCAGATTGACCACGCCCTTGATGAAGTCGGGCGCGTTGGCAATCCGCGTGACCGGCTCGTAACCGCGAATCTCCTGCACCCGCAGGATGTCGATGCCGTATTCTTCCTGCCCCAGGGTGAAGGCCAGAAACTCTTTTCCGGCGACCTCTCCGGGTCCCTGCATGCTGTTCGATGTAGGTATGTTGCCTGACATGCTTTTTATATTCTTGATCGCCCCGAATTTCGGTGCCTCAGAACTCTTCCCACTCCTCGTCACCACCACCGCCGGCGACCGCCAGCTTCTTCGGGCTCGCGATCATTCTGGCCGGCGCGCCCTTTGGCTTCGGCAAGGCTGTCGTGGCGCCCTGCCGAACCGGAGACGCCGGCTGCACGCTGTACGCCCCACTCTCCAGCTTGAACACGCTCACCGCCTCGGTGAGCTTGCCGGCCTGATCCTGCAGACTCTCGGCCGCCGCAGCCGCTTCTTCGACCAGGGCGGCGTTCTGCTGGGTCACTTGATCCATCTGGGTGATGGCCTGGTTGACCTGTTCGATGCCGGAACTCTGTTCCTGGCTCGCCGCAGCAATCTCGCTCATGATGTCGGTGACGCGCTTGACCGAGCTGACGATCTCGCCCATGGTCTTGCCGGCTTCGTCGACCAGCTTGCCGCCGGCGTCGACCTTGCCGACGGAGTCCTCGATCAGGGTCTTGATCTCCTTGGCGGCGCTCGCGCTGCGCTGCGCCAGGTTGCGTACTTCGGAGGCGACGACGGCAAAGCCGCGACCCTGTTCGCCGGCCCGCGCGGCTTCGACCGCGGCGTTCAGCGCGAGGATGTTGGTCTGGAAGGCGATGCCGTCGATGACGCCGATGATGTCGGCAATCTTGCGCGAGCTGTCCTTGATCGACGCCATGGTGTCGACGACCTGGCCGACGACCGCCCCACCCTTGACCGCAATGTCGGCGGTGGACCCCACCAGCTGGTTGGCCTGGCGGGCGTTCTCGGCGTTCTGCTTGACGGTGCTGGTCAGTTCTTCCATCGAGCTGGCGGTCTCTTCCAGGCTCGACGCCTGCTGCTCGGTACGCGACGACAGGTCGAGGTTGCCGGCGGCAATCTGGCTCGACGCGGTGGCGACGGTGTCGGTGCCGGTGCGCACCTGGCCGACCACTCGCACCAGGCTGTCGTTCATGTCTTTCAGCGCCTGCATCAACTGGCCGATTTCGTCCGTCGAATGGACGTCGATATTCTGCGTCAGATCGCCTTCGGCAACGCCGCGCGCCAGTTTCACGGCGGCATCCAGCGGACGGGTGATGGCACGAATCAGGGAAAAACTCAGCCATGCCGCCAGGGCCAGGCCAACGGTGACCGCAACGATGGCAAAGTTGCGAATGCTTACGCTGCGGTCATGTGCCTGATTGAATTCCCGCTTGGCGACCGCGCCCTGCAACTCGATCAGCTTGAATAGGGTTTCACGCGCAGCGGCAAATTTCGGGCCGGCATCGCTGGCGGCGTTTTCCTGGGCTGCGGCAAGGTCTCCATCTTCCATTACCAGCTTCAGGGTGACGTTGCGCGATGTCTGATAGGATTTCCACTGGGGCGCGAACGCATCCGTCAGTTGCTTTTCCTCCGGGGTCAGCGTGGCGCTCATGTATTTTGCCCAGAGCTTGTCGATCTCCCCGTCCAGCATCAACGTTTCCGCATTAGCGGCTTCGGCCACGCCCGGCATGCCCGCATTGGCCGTAATTATTGTATTGGCGCGGGTACGGTTGACCATATCGATGATGCGCCCCAGATCCATCAGCGGAACCGTGCGGTCCTCGTAAATGGTTTTGATCCCCTTCCCGTTTTCACTGATCCCATACAAGCCGATGGCTGCGCCCCCCAGCAACATGACGGACATAAAGGACATGATGAAGATCAAACGTGCCTTGATACTCAGGTTTTTAAACATTTACAAAGCTCCCTGGTTATGGTGTGCGTATTGGTTTGAACGGATTTTCAGGCTGCGATTTTTTCGATCAGACCCATTTCGCTGCTGGACATGAGCTTGTCGATGTCCACCAGAATCAGCATGCGCTCACTGAGCGTACCAAGGCCGATGAGGTAATCGCTGTCGAAGGTCGTCCCCATTTCCGGAGCGGGCTTTACCTGGCCGGGGGACAGCGTGGTGACGTCGGAGACGCTGTCCACCACCATGCCCATCACGCGGCCGGCAATGTTCAGAATGATCACCACGGTGAACTGGTCGTAGGTGGGGGTGCCCAGACTGAACTTGATGCGCATGTCGACGACCGGCACGATGATGCCGCGCAGATTGACCACGCCCTTGATGAAGTCGGGCGCGTTGGCAATCCGCGTGACCGGCTCGTAACCGCGAATCTCCTGCACCCGCAGGATGTCGATGCCGTATTCTTCCTGCCCCAGGGTGAAGGCCAGAAACTCTTTTCCGGCAGCCTCCCCGGCTTCGGCTTTTGCTTGTGTCTGCGTGCTATACGACATGGCTTTGATCCTTATCTGGCCTCAGAAAAAAACGGGGTCGGCGTTGAGCTGGCGGCTGGAGCGCAAGAGTGCGGAAACATCGAGAATCAGGGAAACACCGCCATCCCCCAGAATGGTGGCGCCAGAAATGCCGGCCACCTTGCGGAAATTCGACTCGAGGTTTTTGACAACGACCTGCTGCTGCCCGACCAGGCTGTCGACCAGCAGGGCTGCCTTTTTGCCGTCGGCTTCGAGAATGACGACGATCCCTTGGGTCGGGTCGGTAAAGCCCGGCTCGATGTCAAAAATCCGGTACAGCGGAATCAGTGGTAAATACTCTTCGCGGATCTTGACCACCTTGCCCTGGCCGGCGATTTCCTTGACGTCTGCAGCTGCCGGCTGCAACGATTCGATGACGTAGCCGAGTGGCAGGATGTACACCTCTTCTCCCACCTTTACCGACATGCCGTCGAGAATCGCCAGGGTCAGCGGCAGCGAGATGGCAATGGTAGTGCCGGCGCCGGGGACGGAACGGATATCGACGGTGCCGCCCATTGCCGCGATGTTGCGCTTGACCACGTCCATGCCGACGCCACGGCCGGACACGTCGGTGACGACTTCCGCGGTGGAAAAACCGGGGGCAAAAATGAGCTGCCAGACATCGGCATTGGGCATCGTGTCCGATACATCCAGACCTTGCTGCTTCGCCTTGGCAAGAATCCGGTCGCGATTCAGGCCGCCGCCATCATCGCTTACCTCGATCACGATATTGCCGCCCTGATGCGCGGCCGACAGGGTCAGCCTGCCGGTTTCGCTCTTGCCACCGGCACGGCGCTTCTCGGGCATTTCGATGCCATGGTCGACGCTGTTGCGCACCAGGTGGGTGAGCGGATCGACAATGCGCTCGATCAATCCCTTATCGAGTTCGGTGGCGGCACCGCGCGTGACAAAATCGACCTTCTTGCCCAGCTTGCCGGCGAGGTCGCGCACCATGCGCGGAAAACGCGAGAACACGTAATCCATCGGCATCATGCGGATCGACATGACCGCTTCCTGCAGGTCGCGCGTATTCCGGGTAAGCTGGCCGACGCTGTTGAGAAGGCGTTCGTGATGGATGGGGTCGAGCACGCCGATACGCTGCTCGATCATGGCCTGGGTGATGACCAGTTCGCCGACCAGGTTGATCAGCTGGTCGACCTTTTCAATGCCGACCCGGATCGACGAGGATTCCTGGCTGGTGCCTTCCTTGTCTGAAGCCCGACGGCCAAAGTTCTTGGCCTCGGCCGCAGGCTCGGCTTTGGCCGCCTCGGCCGTAACGGCGGGCGCGCTGGCGGCGCCGGTATTCTCCGGCTCGAAAATCCCATAGCCGGGATCTTCGGCCGATGGTTTGGCATCGGCATGCTCCGGTTCGGCGCTGGTTTCCGCCGCTGCCTGCGGCGATCCTTCCGCACCGCCATGCGTAATCTTGAGGTCGTCCGGGTCGAGTACGAACGAGCAGATCGCCACGATGCTGTCCTGGCCCTCGCTGGTGATCAGGGTGAACACCACGCGCTTGTCGGCCAGACTCTCCTGGCTGATCGTTCCCAGCAAACCCAGTTCCGTCGCCAGCGCATCCACATCCCGCTGCGGCACTTCGGGCAGTTCGATACGGAAGTGAAAGTTGCCGTCCGCATCCGCAATCGGTGCGGCCTCGGCCCTGGCGGGTTCAGGTACGGATTCAGGTGCAGGCGCCGGACTCGCCACGGCATCCGTTGTCTCCGGAAGCATGCCCTGCGACAGCGCCTTCAGCCGCTGGCATACGCTGCCCACCGCATCCTGGTCGACGCTCGAACCATGATGATGACCATCCATTTGCATGACCAGGATATCCTTCGACACCAGGAAGGCTTCCACATGCTCGGACGTCAACGCCATCTCGCCCTTGCGGATGCGGTCGAGCAGCGACTCCAGCATGTGGGTGACTTCGGTGATGTCGTTGAAAGCGAACGTGGCGGCGCCGCCCTTGATGGAATGGGCGGCGCGGAAGATCGCATTGAGATCCTCGCTATCGGGTGTGGATACATCGAGAGCCAGCAACAGCTTCTCCATTTCGGCGAGCAGTTCATCCGCTTCGTCGAAAAAAACCTGGTAGAACTGGCTCATATCAATCGTCATGCTGAAACTCCGTTTTTGTTGTGCGGATTGTTACGTGTCGTCTGGCTGCGACTCAGCCAATCAGCTTTTTCACCACCTCGGTCAGCCGCGCCGGATCAAATGGCTTGACCAGCCAGCCATTGGCCCCCGCGGCACGACCCATGGCCTTCATGTCGTCGCCGGACTCCGTGGTCAGCATCAATATCGGCACATTCTGGTAATTCCTCATGGCGCGCAGCGCCCTGATCAGGCTCAAGCCGTCCATGCCCGGCATGTTCTGGTCGGTCAGCACCAGGTCGACTTTCTGCTGCTTCGCCTTGTCGAGGCCATCCTGGCCGTCCACCGCTTCGATCACGCCATAGCCCGCGGCTTTAAGACTGAAGGACAGCATCTGGCGCAATGAGCCCGAGTCGTCCACTGCAAGTATTGTTTTCATCTTTGTCGCTCCCGCTCTTTCCATGTTCGGACCGCTGCCCGCATATTCCATCATTTCAAAAAAGTTCGATGTCGCCACTGTTCATGTGGCGCTGGTTCACCGTGCTGCGCACGCCGCCTGCCCGTTCGGTGCAGCACGTCCCCACCCGGTTGCCGATCTGGCTCAGCATCGCCAGCAGGGCTTCATTGTTGCTTTCCGGCAGAACCGGGCCGCTCGCGTCGAGTGCGCCAAACACGCCGCGCAGCCCGGCCAGATGCTGCACCATGCGGCCGATCAGCTGGCTGGTCATGTCTTGAAACTGCAGGCCGGTCACCGCTGCGGCGACATGCCGGTTGATCTCGCCGCGCAGCATCTCGAAGCGCGCCGCATGCACGGGCGCCAGCCTGCCTTCGGCCAGCAGGCCGTCCAGGGCCTCCTGCTGCAGGTCGACAGCGCGATGGATCGCCATGAAGCTTGCACACAGTTTTTTGATGGCCTCGTCCAGCAACACGTCCATCTGTACCAGGTCGCGCTCCACCTCGGCCAGATGCTGGTCGCCGTGTTCCGACACCCCCGACAGCAGGTGCATCACCTGCGCGCGCAGGTGCTCGCTGGCCGAGATGTCGTTGGCAATCATGGCCGGGCTTACAGGAAGTTGAATAGCGACAGGCCGGAGGCTGTCACGAAGGAGCGCTGCGCGGCTTCGAGCGTGAACTGCTGCTGCGAGAGCCGTGTCAGCGCCTCGTTGTAATCGAGGTCCTGCAGGTCGGACAGGGTCTGGCTGTACTGGATATGGCGGTCCTCGCCCGCATAGTCGAGGGCATCGAGCTCCTGCAGGCGCGACCCGGCCGAGGTGCGAACCGTGAGCACGTTATCCAGCGCCTGGTCCATATTGGTATTGGCGGTTGCCAGCCCATTTGTTAGCGCTGTGGCGGCTGCGGCATCGACTACAGGTGTCTGTAGCAAGGCGATGAGATCGCTCAGGGTGGCGAATACGTCCTGCCCTCCGCCCTGGAACACGGTCGACCCGGGGGCAGTGGCCGACATCTGGCGCGTGGTATCGACCTGAATCAGACGTTGTCCCGCGTCGCCGTCATATGTCACCACACCGAGCGCGTCTTTGGAAAACGCGGGCGTTGCGGTCTGGAATCCGGAGAACATATAGTTGCCCATTCCATCGCGGCTGTTGGCCAGCCCCAGCAACTGATCCCGGCGCGCGCTCAATTCAGTCGCCAGGAAGCCACGTTCCGTATCGCTCAATGTGCCATTGCCGGCCGTGATGATGGTGGTTTTTACGTCCTGCATCAGCTCGGTCACGCCCGACAGCGTACCTTCCATTTCGCTTAACGCGCTTTTGGCATACTGGCGGTTGACACCGTACTGGGTATTGCGCGACTGCGACTGCGAAACTTCCAGCGCACGCGCGGCAGCGACCGGATCGTCCGCCGGGGTGAGGATGCGACGGCCGGAGGCGATCTGCTGGTCCGTCCTGACCAGGCTGGACTGCAGTTCACCGAGTTGAGCTGCGCCGGATTCAAACAGGGTTTGGGTGCTGATACGCATGATGTTCGTTTCCCTTCTTGTCAGCCGAGCGAAAGCAGTACGTCGAACATCTCGCTGGCAGCCTGCATGACCTTGCCGGCCGCCTGATAGGCCTGCTGGTAACGCAGCAGATTGGCCGCCTCTTCGTCGAGGTTGACGCCCGATTCGGACTGCAGCGAGAGGTTCGCCTCGGACAAGAGATTGCCTGCTGCACTGCTGGTCACCTCGAGTTCGCGGGTCTTGTTGCCGATCTGGCTAACGATCTGCGAATAGGCGCCCTGGTAAGTGGTGGTGCCCCCATTCATGGTATTGGCGGTTTGCAGCGCACCCAGCAGCAGGGCGTTGCGGTTGTCGCCCACGCCGCCGGTGTTGGGGCCCACGGTGAAGGTGTCGGTGTCGGCCGGTGCGCCGCTGATCGTGACGCTCCAGCCGTTATAGGTAATCGTTTCACCGGGCGTATACGAAACCCCGATCGGATCTCCCGTCCCGATTCCCGTCACGTTGTAGCTCGTGGGAGAGGTGAATGTGATCGTGACGGGTTCCTGCAAATTGGCATCGGGAGGCGATGGCGTGTTTACGCTGCCCGGGCTGATGGCCCCCGTCCCGCTATTGGTGCTTGCGGCCTCGGCAAGAATCGGCGCGGCTGCCGCGATCTGCCTGGGATCGGTGATCGCCACAGAAAAGTCGGATGCGCTCGTTGCAGAAAAGAAATTGCCGCCGAGGTTGCCGTCGATATCCTGCCCCAGGCGATGCTGGGCGTTGAACGTGGTGGCGAGGCCAATGGCGAGGTCGTCGAGTGACTGCTGCGCCGGTTCAAGCGTCTGGCTGCGGAATTCGAGCACGCCGCCAAGCTTGCCGCCGCCAAGGCTGGACTCGCCGATAATGACGGGGCCATTGGCGGTCTGGTAGGCTACCTCGATTCTTTCAGGGTCGGTGGGCGAGGCGACAGTGGTGAGCGAGAGGGTGCTCACCCCGACCACCAGCGGTTGACCATTGCCGATGAAAACGTTGTAGCCGCCGTCGCCCTGCTTGACGACCGTCGCCCTGGTTTCCTTGTTGAGGTCGAGAATCAGCTGGTCACGCTGGTCGAGAAGATCGTTGGCGGGCTGGCCGGTCGCGCCCTGGGCGCGGCCGATGGCATCGTTCAGTTGCGCGATCTGCTTCGCGTAGCCGTTGATGACGCTGACGCTCGACGTGATCTGGCTATTGACGCCCTGCTCGATCTCGTCGAGCCGTCCGGCCATGCTCTGAAAACCCGAGGCCAGCGATTCGGCCGATGACAGCGCCGCCTGGCGCGCCGGAATCGACGAGGGATTGGAGGACATCTCCTGCGTGCCGCTAAAAAAATCCTGCAAGGCGGGCGACAGACCGGAAGCGGGGTCGGCCAGCATGTTGTCGATCTGCTTGATCTGGGTGTAATAGCTGTCGAGTCCGCTTTTCGTGGTCTGCGCGGTGCGTACCTGGCTGCCGAGAAACTCGCTGTAAACACGCTTGACCGTGGAAACCTCGGTGCCCTGCCCCATGAAGCCAAAACCGTAACTCTGCGGCTGGGCTGCGCTCTGCACCACGACCTGGCGATTGAAGCCCGGCGTTGCGGCATTCGCGATGTTGTGGCCAGTCGTGTTGATGCCTGCCTGCGCGGCTGCAAGTGCGCTCTGACCGATGCTGAGTATGCTGGTTGCCATGTTTTGTCGATGCGCGCGAGTCGGGATTGGAGGGAACGAGTGCGATTGCTGGAGGAATCGGCAGGTTCGCCGGTTTCTTGAATCAGGTGGTTTCGACCAGGCGAATAACGCTCATCAGCTTCTGGGCGTATTTGGGGTCGGTAGCATAGCCGGCCTGCTGCAGGCCCTGGGCAAAGCCGGCGGCATCCTGTCCCTGCACGATCACGTTCTGGTAGCGTGCGTTGCCGCGCAGCAGGTTGGCGTAGTCGCGGAAGGAGTCGGCGTAGGAATCGTAGGCGCGGAAGGATTCCACCTGCTTCTGCGGCTGGCCGTTGACGTATTCCGTGGTAACGATATCGACCGTCTGGCCTTTCCAGTTGGCGCCAGCCTTGATGCCGAACAGGTTGTGACTGTTGTGGCCGTCGGCCCCGCGGATTTCAGCCTTGCCCCAGCCGGTTTCGAGTGCCGCCTGGCCCAGCATGAAGCGGGCGGGAATGCCGGTGCTGGCGCTCGCCGCCTGGGCGTGCGGCAGCAGCTGCTGCACAAAGGCCTCGACGTGCGCCGGTGTGTCCCCGCTGCTGCGAGCCGGCGTTGCCGGCAGCCCCGGCACATACGACTCCATCCCGCCTTGCGGGACTTTAGCGCGTAGTGGATCGGAGTTCCCTTGCGAGGCGTTCAAAGGAAAGCCCTGCGCAGCATCCTCGCCCGGCGGCACATCCAGCGCGCCGGAGAGCTGGCGCACCATCACCTCAGCCAGGCCGATACCGCGGCTGGCCATGCGCTGCGTCAGCTGCTGGTCGAGCATGGAGGTGTACATGCGGGTCTGTTCGCTATCGAACATGCCGTCCTGCGGGGTTGCCTCGCGCATGCTTTTCATCAGCATGTTCATGAACACCGCCTCGAACTGCTGCGCTGCCTGCTTCAGCGACTCGGGTGACGCGTTTTTAGCATCGAGCCGGAGCTGGTTGACGCCCTGGACATCGAGGGCAAATTTCGAGGAGAGGTCGGCGCCGCCGACGCCCATCAAATGACCTCCAGCTCGGCGCGCAGTGCGCCGGACGCTTTCAGCGCCTGCAGGATCGCCAGCAGGTCCTGCGGGGTGGCGCCGATGGAATTGAGCGCCTTCACCACATCGGAGAGCGCAGCGCTGCCCTTCAGCAGCATGATTTCACCCGGCTGCTGGCGGATTTCGATCTGCGACTGCGCGGCGACCACGGTTTGGCCCTTGGAGAACGGCGCGGGCTGGCTGATGACCGGTTCGGTGCTGATGACCACCGACAGGTTGCCGTGCGACACCGCGCTGGGGTCGAGCATGACGGCCCGGTTCATCACCACCGAACCGGTACGCGCATTAATGATGACCTTCGCCATGGCTTGCGCGGGGCTGACGTCGAGGCTTTCGATCGCGCCCAGGAAGGCCACCCGCGCGTCGTCGCCGAGCGGCGTCTTCACCTGGATCACGCGGCCGTTGAGGGCGCGCGCGGTGTCCTGGCCAAAATGCGCATTCACCGCTTCGACCACGCGGCTGGCGGTGGTGAAATCGCTTTGTCGTAATTCAAGATTGATGCTGCCCGCTTCGCCCAGTGTGCTGGCGATGCTGCGCTCGACCGTTGCGCCGGCGGGGATGCGGCCGACGCTCAGATGGTTGATCTGCACCTGGCTGCCGTTGGCCGAGGCGCCGGCGCCACCGACCACCAGGTTGCCCTGCGCCATCGCGTAGACCTGGCCGTCGGCGCCTTTCAGAGGGGCCATCACCAGGGTGCCGCCGCGCAGGCTCTTGGCATTGCCGATCGACGACACCGTGATGTCGATAGCCTGGCCGGCCTGAGCAAATGGCGGCAGCTCGGCCGTCACCATCACCGCGGCGACGTTCTTCAGCTGCATGCTCACGCCTGTCGGCAGGTTGACGCCCATTTGCGTCAGCATGTTGGTGACGCTCTGAACGGTGAAAGGCGTCTGCGTGGTCTGGTCGCCGCTGCCGTCCAGGCCCACCACCAGACCGTAGCCCACCAGCTGGTTGATGCGCACACCCTGGATGGCGGCGATGTCCTTGATGCGCTCGGCATGCGCCATGCCGGAGAGCAACAGCACGGCCAGCATGAGCAGACGTGGAATGGTCATGGTATCCACCATTTATCCTGAAAAATTGAACCACAGAGGCACAGGGGCACAGAGAAGAACAAATGGATTGCTTCGCCTGCCTGCGTCACCCATCGGGCGATTGCACGCGCGACACCCCATCGTTTCTTCAATCATCTCTGTGCCTCCGTGTCTCTGTGGTGAAGGGTTCGGTTTTATAAAGGGATGAAACTCAGGAAAAAGCGTCCCAGCCAGCCCATCACTTCGGCCGTGTCGAATTTGGCGCTGGTGCGGTATTCGAGGCGCGCGTCTGCCACCCTGGTCGACGACACGGTGTTGTCTGCCTGGATGGTGTCGGGCTGTACCACGCCCGACAGGCGGATGTATTCGGTTCCTTTGTCGAGCGCGATCTGCTTTTCGCCGGCGATGAGCAGGTTGCCGTTGGGCAGCACTTCGATCACGGTGACAGTGACGCTGCCGCTGAAGGTATTGCTGGAATTGAGTGCCGACTTGTCGTCATAGGTATTCGATGCTTCGGCGTTCACCCCCAGCCCCTGAAACATCTTCAGCGGCAAACCCGCGACTGCGCTGATCGACGAGTCGACCTCACTGGTTTTCGATGCATTGGACGACGCCTGCTTGCCCGCCTGGGTCTTTTCGTTGATGACGATGGTCAGCACGTCGCCGACCTGGCCCGCCCGCCGGTCCTCGAACAGCGGGCGATAGACCGCCGCCCGGTAGATGGCACCATTGTTGGACACCGGTACGGGCTGCGCCTGCGATCGTGCGGTGGTCGGCTTCTCGACGATGGACGTCGGCGTGGTGCCGCAACCCGCCAGCCCCAACAGCAAACCGAACACGCCAAGTGAACGCAAGATAGTCATCGCCAGTCTCACGTCTGGGTCAGACGCTGCAGCATCTGGTCGGATGTCTGGATGGCCTTGCTGTTGATCTCGTACGCGCGCTGGGCCTGGATCATGTTGACCAGCTCTTCCACAACGTTGACATTGGAGGTTTCGACGTAGCCCTGATTGAGCAGGCCGGCACCGTTGCTGCCTGGTGCATTGGAGCTTGGGGCGCCGGACGAGGCGGTTTCGCTGTAGAGGTTCTCGCCCAGGCTCTGCAGACCGGCCGGGTTGATGAACATCGCCAGCTGCAGAGTGCCGACCGTGACAGGCGTGACCGATCCTGCCTGCTGCACCGACACTGTGCCGTCGCGCGCGATGGTCAGACTTTGCGTGTCGGCCGGAATGGTGATGGCAGGCTGCACCGCGTAGCCGCTGGAGGTGACCAGCTGGCCGTCGGCGTCGGCCTGGAACGAACCGTCCCGGCTGTAGGCGGTAGTGCCGTCCGGCATCAGCACCTGGAAGAAGCCGTTGCCCTGGATTGCCACATCCTTGGCGTTGTCGGTCTGCTGCAGGTTGCCCTGGGTAAAGATGCGCTCGGTCGCCACCGGCTTGACCCCCGTACCGATCTGCAGGCCAGACGGCAGTTGTGTCTGTTCGGACGACTGCGCGCCGGGCTGACGAATGGTCTGGTAAAGCAGATCCTCGAACACCGCGCGCGCACGTTTGAAGCCGCTGGTGCTGACGTTGGCGAGGTTATTGGAAATCACGTCCATCTGCGCCTGCTGCGCATCCAGGCCGGTCTTGGCAATCCATAGTGAGCGAATCATATCGGCTCCTTAATTAAACGTTTTAACCACTAACCACAGAGACACAGAGACACGGAGAAAACCCGTCAATATCCTGAATAACTCCGCCTCGTTTTCTGCCTGCTTCAAATGCTTTTCCTCTGTGCCTCTGTGGTGAATAGGTTTTCAACTCATGCTCAGTAGCTGCGCTGCCTTGCTGTCGTTGTTTTCGGCGTGCTGCAGCAGTTTCATCTGCATGTCGAACTGGCGCGCCAGAGAAATCATGTTGACCATGCCGTCGACGACATTGACGTTGGATGACTCCAGCGCGCCGCTGATTACAGTCACGTCTGGATCGGCAGCCGCCAGGCTGCCGTCTTGCAGACGAAACAGGCCGTCGTCGCCGCGCCTCAGATCGGCTTCCGGCGGATTCACCAGCTTCATGCGCCCGGCCGTGGTCAGGCCGGTGGCGTCAGAGCCATCGGGCACCAGCGAAATCGTGCCGTCCTTGGCCACCGCGATGTTGCGGCCGGGCGGGATCGACAGCGGGCCGCCGTCGCCCATCACGGTGAGCCCTCTGCCCGTTTGCAGCACGCCGTTCTCGTCCAGCTTCAGGCTGCCGTTGCGGGTGTAGGCCTCGCTGCCGTCCGCGGCCTGCACCGCAATCCAGCCGTCACCCTGCACCGCCACATCGAGCTCGCGCCCGGTGTGCTGGATCGCTCCACCGCGGAAATCGCTGCCGGTGGTGGAGTCGACCACGAAGGCGCGGGTGTCCACGATCGCGCCCTGTACCGGCACCGCGCGGAACTGGTCGATCTGCGCGCGAAAGCCGGTGGTGGTCGCGTTCGCCAGGTTGTGCGAAGCGGTCGCCTGCTGTTCCAGGATGTGCTTCGCGCCGGACATGGCGGTGTAGATGAGACGGTCCATACAACCTCCCTATTGAATCGGCGCTTAACGCAGGTTGACCAGGGTTTGCATCACCGCATCCTGGGTCTTGATGGTTTGCGCGTTGGCCTGATACGCCCGCTGGGCGGTGATCAGATTGACCAGCTCGGCGGTGAGGTCGACGTTGGAATCTTCGACCGCCAACGATTGCAGCACGCCGAGGTTGCCGGAATCCGGCGTGCCCACCAACGCCGATCCCGACGTCGAGGTCTCGGCCCACATGTTGTTGCCCAGCGGCTGCAGGCCGTTGGGGTTGGCGAAATTGGCCAGCACTACCTGGCCCAGCACCGCCGACTGGCCGTTGGTATAGCGCCCCAGAACCATGCCGTCGGCGCCGATGTTGAAGCTGGCCAGCCGCCCCGAGGCATAGCCGTCCTGGTTCAGTGTGTTGACGCTGAAGACGGAGCCGAACTGGGTCGAGCCGGTGAAGTCGAGGTCGAAACTGAGATCGGCCGCGCCCGTGTCTAGCGTCAAGGGACCGACCGAAAACGGCATGGTGGTCGCCGTCGTGTCAATCAAGCCGTTCGTGTCGAAGCTGAGGGTGCCAATAGATGAAGCTGCGTCACCATCCAAAGACGCATGCACCTCCCAGGTTCCCGGTGCCGATTTGACGTAGAAGGTTTGCAGGGTGTGCGCATTGCCCAGGCTGTCATAGACCGAAACCGCCGTGGAATTATTGAAGGCGGTCGGATTGTTCATGTCGAACGGAATCGTCACTGGTTCTACACTGCCGGAATCCAGATTGACCACGGCATTCACTTCGCTCGTGATCTGCGGCGACAGGTCGGCAGCATTGATGTTCAACGGCGCCGGCGCGCCGGTCGACAGCGCGCCGCTGGCATTCGCCGTGTAGCCGGTCAGCTTGGCACCGGTCGGATTGACGATAAAGCCCATGCGGTCGAGCTGGAACTGGCCGTTGCGCTGGTAGGTGACCTCGCCGTTGTTGTCCATGCGAAAGAAGCCGCCGCCGTTGATCGCCATATCGAGCGGGTTGTTGGTGGCCGTGATGTTGCCCTGGGTGAACTGCTGGGACACCTGCGCCACCTTGGTGCCGATGCCGATATTGGCGCCGCCGGCGCCGGTCAGCGAGTTGGCATAGACGTCGGCGAACTGCGCCTGCGACTGTTTGAACCCGACTGTGCCAGTGTTGGCGACGTTGTTGCCGATGACATCCAGATTCTTTGCGGCGGCATTGAGGCCGCTCAAGCCTTGCTGAAAACTCATGTTCTGCTCCTTGTGTTGATTGCGCCCGGTTTACCCGTCAGGTTCACGTTGTCGTACTCAAAAAATCTGCCGGATATCGGCATACGTCACACTCTCGCTGTTCGCCAGGTTGATCTGCACACCCTGGCTGTTCTGCGAGACGCTGTTGACCAGCCCCAGGTGCAGGGCAGTGCTGTCGACCTGCTCGCCGCCCTGGGTGGCATTGATCCTGAAGGTATACGCACCATCCGGCGCGGCTGTCCCGCTGCTGGTCAGTCCATCCCACGCCATCAGGTTGACGCCGTCTTCACGCGGCCCCAGATCGAGGCTGCGCACCGCGCCGCCGGTGGCATCGAAAATATCGACCGTCACCTTGTCGGCCGGGCGCGATAGATCGAAGCCCATCACGTTTTCCAGTTCGGCCGGGCTGATGCTGTCGCCCGGCACCAGCACGGCGCTTCCGATCAGGTTGGCCGCCTGCGCCATCTGGTTGACGCCCATGCTTGCGGCAAGTGCATCCAGGGTGGCGTTCATGTCCTCGATGCCCTGCACCGTGGAAAGCTGAGCCATCTGGCTGGTCACCTCGGCGTTGTCGAGCGGATCCAGCGGATCCTGGTTTTTCATCTGCGCGACCAGCAGGGTCAGAAAGCGGTCTTCCGTTTCCTTGGCGGTGCTGGTCGTGCCAGCGCTGGACAGGCTGCTGACACTGCTTGCGTCTTGTACCGTACTCATGGCGTATCCTTTTTTACGTTTTCAGGTTTGATTATTCAGGCTGATCACTGGCCCAGGTTCAGGGTCTTGAGCAGCAGGGTTTTGGTGGTGTTCGTCATTTCAACGTTGGACTGGTACGAACGCGAGGCGGAAATCATGTTGACCATCTCCTCGACGACATTGACGTTGGGCATGGTGACGTAGCCTTTTTCGTCGGCGAGCGGATTCTTCGGATCGAACACCATCTTCATCGGCGACGGATCGTCGATCACGGCAGCGACGTTGACGCCGGTTGCACCATTTACACCCACCGGAGTGGCGGCAAACACCACCTGTTTGGCCTTGTAGGCTTCGCCGTTGGCACTGACGGCGCTGTCGGCGTTGGCAAGATTGCTGGCGACGGCATTGAGCCGCTGCGACTGGGCATTCATGGCCGAGCCGGCCACACTGAAAATATCGAACAGAGACATGCGCTAGACTCCTTATCCCTGAATGACCGCCAGCATGCCTTTGATCTGCTGGCTGATCCGGGTCAGGTTGAATTCATAATGAATAGTGTTGTCGGCGAAGGCGGCGCGCTCGGCGTCCATGTCGACCGTGTTGCCGTCGACGCTGCCCTGCGCCGGGGTGCGGTAGAGCAAACCCGCGTCGGCGGCCTGGCCGGGATTACCCGCCAGATGCCCCGGCGTCGTGGTGGTCAGCGCAGTACCGCCGGAGCTGCCTGCGCCGTTGAGCGCGTCCTGCAGGGAGGACTTGAAATCCAGGTCGCGCGCCTTGTAATTGGGCGTGTCGGCGTTGGCGATGTTCGACGCCAGCACCTGCTGGCGCTGGTCGCGAACGCGCAGCGCCTGGGTGTGAAAGCTCAGCATGTCATCCAGCCGGTTCAGCATGGTCGTCACCTCGTTACTTTGCCGCGTGTGCCGCAAAGCCTTTTTGCGATGACTGCATCCTAGACACGCGCCTGTCCATCCAATCGCACGATAAGCGGCAGAAAGCCGGTCCATTTCGCCGTTTAAGATGACGCGCCGCTTCCTACAATGGCGCAATGTGAGAAACCGAGTCGAGGAGCCGCAGATGGCAGCAGGATCGATCCAGGCAGGCAAACGAGTCCACCGGGGGTGGCTGGCCGCCGCATGCCTGTGCGTGTCGGCCGTCGCCCATGCGGCGGACCGGCAGGATCCGGCCGCGCTGCAGGCGCATGTCGAACGCTTCCTTAAAACGCAGACCGGCGGCCTGCCGGGCAAGCTAAGCATCCAGGTCAAGCCGCCGCGCGGTTCGCTGCCGGCCTGTGCGGCGCTCGACACCTTCCAGCCTGCGGGCAGCCGCAGCATCGGCAAGATCACCGTGGGGGTGCGCTGCCTGGCGCCGATCCAGTGGACGGTCTACCTGTCCGCCCAGGTGCGGCTGATCGGAAGTTATGCCGTCACCCGTCAGCCGCTACCCGCCAACCACGTGCTGACTGCGGCCGACATCGCCCTGCGCGAGGGCGACCTCGGCAGCCTGCCCGCCGACGTCGTCACCGATGCCGATGCGATGCTGGGCTATCGCGCGGTTTCCGGACTGGCCGCGGGCGCGCCGCTGCGCGGTGCATTGTTGCGTCCGCCACTGGCAGTGCAGCAGGGACAGACCACCCGCCTGGTGATGAACGGCCCGGGCTTTTCCGTCCAGAGCCAGGGGCAGGCGCTGGCCAATGCCAGCCGCGGCGACCGGGTACGGGTGAAAACCCGCTCCGGCCAGGTGGTCAGCGGTGTGGCGCAGGACGGCCAGCGGGTAGTGGTTACCTTTTGAGGTCCGGCTTCAGTAAATTCGCAAAACGACGTTACTGATGTAGTTTGAAAAAACATTTCCCCGCTCTGCCCGACCCGATACAGGAATCCATCATGAAAATCGATCCCGGACCGAAGCCACTTACGCTGCCGGCTTCCGTCGAAAACCAACCCGCCCAGCCGCAGGCGAACAAGCATGCCGACATCGAACAGACCGATGTCAGCCTGAGCCAGCGTGCGGTCGAACTCAAGCAACTGGAAACCCGGCTTGCAGCGATTCCGGTCGTTGACCGTGCGCGCGTGGACAGCATCAAGGAAGCCATTACCAGCGGCCAGTACACCATCAATACCGGGAATATCGCCGAAAGCCTGATCGACTCGGTGAAGGAAATGCTCCATGTCGCCAGCTAAGCCGTCGCACGGCAACACGGCCCTGCTTGCCAGGCTGAAGATGGAAAATGCCGCGTGGCAGGCATTGCTGGATGTGCTGCAGGAGGAGGAGAAAGCATTGATCGAGGGTGACGCCGATCGCCTGGCGCTGCTGAACACCGCCAAGCTGACCCAGTTGCAGACCATGAGCGACCATGCGCGGAGCCGTCTTGCCGATCTGCAGGCGGCCGGCCACCCGCCCGATCACGCCGGCATGGACGCCTGGCTGGCGCAGCTTGGCCAGCCCGAAGCGCGCGCCTGCTGGCAGCAACTGCACCAAATGGAGCAGGACGCCCAGGCGGCGAACCAGCGCATCGGCACGCTGATCGAGCTGCGCCTGACCACCACCCGCCAGGCGCTCAATGTACTGGTCCACAGCGCAACCAGCCAGGGCGGTCTGTACGACCAGGCGGGCCTGGCGGTCGCCGCCCACAAAGGCAAACCGCTCGCCGCCGCCTGATTATTAAAGGCTATGTCACTGTTGGCTGTTGAAGTTATGCCTTGCTCCCTCCGATGAAGCCCCTACCCTGCGGCATCTCGCAGGCGGCCCCGTGGAAGCGGCTTCAGCCGCGATGCGCCGCAAGGCGCAAAGAGCAAATGCTCGCCAGGATCTTGCCGCGCCACCTTTGCGGGCTACCGCCCGCATCGCGGCTGAAGCCGCTCCCACGGGGCTGGCTAACACCAACAAAAACGGTGAAAGAGCCTTATTAAACGACCTGAACGGGTTTGCCGTAGCAGCGGGCTTGCCCGCGAAATCATTTCGCCCTGCCTGTGGGAGCACCCGCACGGGGTAGGCCGTTGTTGTAAGGCCGATAAATCGGTAACAACCACGCACCGGCGCCTTCGCCAGCTTCGGGCTGGGGCGGCCATCCTCCCACTCCCTGCAGGCTTCAAATTTCATGTGGCCGGATCGGGGCGCGTAAAACGCTGCGGGCTCATCGCCCGCATCAGTTCGGCCTCCAGCGGCAAGGGCTGCTGCGTCAGCAGATCGGCCAACGCCTCGCCCAGCAAGCCAGCCCACACCACGCCACGCGAGGCATAGCCTGCCGCCACGAATAATCCCGGTTGCCCGCTGACCGCCCCCATGATCGGCAGCCGGTCCGGCAGGGTCGCGCGCAGCGAGGCGCGCCCCTTCACTTCAGCTGCTGCCAGATGCTCGCCCGCCCCCGGCAGGATCGCCTCCAGCCGCGCCAGGTTGGCCATGTCGCTCGCCGTGCGCGGCGCGGTATCGTCGTCATCGTTCTCGTAGGTTGCACCGACCAGGAGTTGGCCCCCACCCGGCGCCACATAGCCTTCGCGCGCGATCACCCGCCGAATTGCCGGCAGGTAGCCTGGCGGCAACTGCGTGATCTGCCCGCGCACGGTACTGAGCGGCCAGGGTTGATCCGGGACCAGATTGAGCGCGTCACGCGCGTTCGCCAGCACCACGACATCGGCCTCGGCCAGCACCGCGCCGTCATCGCCCAGGACCTGCCAGCCCGCTGTGACGGCCTCCACGCATGCGACGGCGCTGCCGGTCTTCAGCTGGATCGCCGGATGATCGAGCCAGGCGCGGCACAGGCCCGTCGGCACCACCCAGCCTGCCGTCGGATAAAACGTGCCGGGTGCTGCGACTGGCCAGTTGGCCAGTTCGCGTGCCGCGCCCAGTTCCACCCAGCGTGCGTAATCGGCAGGCGGCGCCGTAGCGGCCAGCGCCTGTTGCTGCTTCATTGCTGCATCCGCATCGTTCGCCAGATGCAGTACGCCGCAACGCGACCATTTAACTCCATCCAGCGCCGCCCAGGTGCGCAGGTCATGCAGAAACGCCGCGCGCGTCAGGCGCACGGCGCAGTTGTCGTCGCGCGAGATCAGCGGCCGGAAAATCGCCACCGGGTTGCCCGAGGCGGCCTGCGCCGGCGAATCGGCACGCTCGAATACCGTAATGGACAGGCCCCTCGCCGCCAGTGCATGCGCCACTGCAGCACCCGCCACCCCGGCACCGATGACAGCGACACGCCTCGGCACCGCAGATTCAACGCGCCGGGATCGGCCCGCATGGCGCGCGCTCAGACAATGCCGCTTGCGGCCAAAGCCCGCGCGTTTTTCGCAGGCAAAGCCCGCCTGCGTCAGGCCCTGCCGCACCGCTGCCGCCACCGTGTAGCTCGCAGCGACCGCACCGGACCGGGCCAGCTTCGCCAGCGCATCGAACAGACGGGGCTGCCACAAATCGGCGTTGCGGTCGGGCGCAAAGCCGTCCAGATAGAAAGCGTCCACCCCGGCGTGCACCTGCGGCAGACAGTCGTGCGCATCACCCAGCATCAGGGTCAGCTGCACTCGCCCGCCATCGAGCGCGATACGATGGAAGCCCGGTGTCAGCGTCGGCCAGTTCGCCAGAAGTTCATCGGAGAGCGCACTGAACTCCGGCCACAGCGCATGCAGACGCGCAAGGTCGTCGGCGTTGAACGGATGCTTCTCGACCGACAGGAAATGCAGCCGCGCCGGGCGTTGCGGGTCGTCGCGCCAGGCCGCCCAGGTCGTCAGGAAATTCAGTCCGGTGCCGAAACCGGTTTCCAGCACCACAAAGCTGTCGCGCCCGGCCCATCTGCGCGGCAGGTCGCAGCCGTGCAGGAAAACATGGCGCGCCTGCCCTGCGCCGCCGTCGGCGGAATGGTAGATGTCGCCGTAAGCGGCGGAATACGGCACGCCGTCCTTGAATTCTAGGGGAGCGGGAGCGATAGTTTTGAGCATGGCCGGATATTACATTGAGCCGGTTTACTTCAAGGCTCGATCCCGTGCGGGCGTTGATCTGGCGCCGGCGGCGTGCCGGCAATGCGGGTGGCGCGCCTGAGTCCGGTGGATGCGTTGCGGATCGAGCAAAAAATCGTCCGATACGCATCCGCAAGCAAAAACCCGGCAATGCTCCGCCCACGCTTGACGCCTTCCATTGGCGTTTGTCCTACAAGAAGCCGATTTTTTCGCCTATACCAATAAAGTAGCGGTCCATCTAAATTCTCATCTGCGTCACTCATACGCACGGTGGCCTCGCTGAGTGTATGGCCGACACGCAAGCCCGTGCCAGTTTTTAGCCTTTCATCACCACGTTCGTAAGGAGAACCTCATGAAAAACGTATCCAGTATCGCAGCGATCACCCTGACCGCAAGCCTTGCCCTGCTCGCAACCGGTTGCGACCGCAAGCCTGCCGATCAGACTGCCGGTGAAACGATTGACAATACTGTCGCAGAGACGAAACAGAACGCCCGTGAACTGGGTAATACGCTCGAGCAGCAGACCGACCAGGCCGGGCAGGCGCTCGACGACACGGCCATCACCACCTCGATCAAAACCAGATATTTCGCCGACGACACACTCAAAGGTCTGGATATTTCGGTTGAAACCGTGGACGGTGTCGTTACGCTGACGGGGACAGTGCAGAACGACGACGCCAGGTCGCTCGCCACGACGATTGCGCAGGGCGTTGACGGGGTAACGAGCGTCAACAACCAGCTCACGATCAAATAAGCCCGCCGGACGTTTAAAACAGGTCAGCCTCAGGGCTGGCTTCGGCACGTCAGGACGTATCAGCGCCAGGAATGCCGAGGTGGTCGGGCAGCAATTCGTCACTGCCGTCCATATCCCCTACCTCGTCGTAGCGCAACGGCCTGGGGTGGCTGTGCGTGGCGTGGCTGCGCAAAAAATTACCGCCCGTTATCTCGGCGAGAATCATGACGTGGTCACCCGCCGGATGTTTCGACACGACCCTGCAGTCAAGATAGGCGAGACCTTCCTCAAGTATCGGGGCACCCGAGCGGGCCACGGTCCAGGACACGGCGCCCAGCTTGTTTTCGTCGCGGGCGCTCCGGTTGCCGAAGAAATCTGCGAGGGCGCACTGGTCGTGCCGCAATACAGTCACTGCAAAAACACCGCTTTCCACGAGCAAGGGATAGGAAGCGTTGCCGGGATTGACGGCAAGCGCCAGCATGGGTGGCTGTATGGACACCTGCATGACGGAGGAAGCTGTAAAAGCATTGCGCAGGCCGTCTTTCCCCACGCCCACCACATAGACGCCCTGGGTCACAGTCATCAGCAGGTGCTTGACGGGATTTTCTATGCTCATGTTCATTCTGGCGGCAAGCGCCCATTCTCAGGATCGAGCACGTACTATGCCCAGAGATTCTGACTGCGGCGAGTCGGCATGCCCCGAAACAGGCGCCAGACAATTCCGGCCACGCAACGGGGCGAAGATCCGGATTACTGGCATGGAACCCGATTCAGCCTGGCCTTCAGATGCGGATAAATCGGTCCAGCGTGATGGGCCGTCATGACGGCTCGTACCCTTCTCGATGGGTCGCATTGATGGCGCGCAGCAGTTCGCGAAACGGGATGTTGCGCTCGTGTTTCTTGAACAGCGGCATGAAGGCCAGATCTTCGCCTTTCCCTACGCCCTCGTATTTTCCGGACGTCATCGATTCGTAGAGGCCGCGCAACATCGTGTCGAGGTCATCCAGGAACGGCATGTAGATCGATGCTTCTTCGTCGTCATGCTCGAGGCAGGCGCGTAATTCATCGACCTCGTACACCGCTTCGTGCACCAGGTCGATCAGTTGGTTGAGATCTTGAGCCTTTTTCATGTTCGTGTGCTTTTTGACAAAGCATAAGGATACCGCACCGTCGCCTGGCGGGTAGCGCGACCGGAACAGGATTTGAGCGCAAGATCCGGATTGCAGGCTGCTTTAAACCGGTTGACACTGTCATTCCCGAATCCCGGATGAACATCCATCATGGATACCAAATCCCTTGCCCCAACACTGAACGCCGACCCGCTTGCCGAACGGCGCTGGCAGGCGGTCGTCCGCCGCGACGCGCAGGCGGATGGTGAATTCGTCTACGCCGTCAGGACCACCGGCGTGTACTGCCGGCCGTCCTGCCCGTCGCGCGCTGCCAGACGGCAGAACATGGCATTCTTCGAGTCGGGCGAACTCGCCGCGGCGGCGGGCTACCGCCCCTGTAAGCGTTGCAAGCCGGATTGGGCTTCGCGGCAGCATACGCGCAACATGCTGGTGCGCCAGATCTGTAAGGCCATCGAATGCAGCGACTCGACACCAACGCTGGCGCAGCTTGCGCGGCAAGCCGGCATGAGCCCCTGTCATTTCCACCGCATATTCAAGGCTGCTACCGGCCTCACGCCCAAGGCCTTCCATCAGGCTGTCCTGGCCAGGCGCCTGACCGATTCGCTGCAGTCCGCGTCGTCGGTGACGGCAGCGCTTTACGACGCCGGCTTCAACTCGTCCGGGCGCTTTTATGCGGCCGCCCCCGCGCTGCTCGGCATGTCGCCGAGCAGCTATCGTAAGGGGGGCGCGGGCGAGCATATCCGTTACGCCGTCGAACCCTGTTCGCTTGGCTGGGTCATTGTCGCGGCCACCCGCAAGGGGATATGCGCCATCGCGCTCGGGGATGCGCCACAGACGCTGGTAAATGACTTGCGGGTCCGTTTTCCGCAAGCGCAGTTCGAGCCGGCCGATGACGAATTCCGGTGCTGGATCGCACGGGTCCTTGCCTATATCGAGCAGCCACGCGGCATGCTGGATCTGCCGCTGGACATACAGGGCACGGTCTTCCAACACCGTGTCTGGCAGGCACTGCAGGCGATCCCCGCCGGCGAGACCGCCAGCTACGGCGAGATTGCCGAGCGCCTTGGACAACCGAATGCCTACCGTGCCGTAGCCCATGCCTGTGCCAGCAATTCCGTGGCGGTGGCGGTTCCCTGCCATCGCGCTGTGCGCGCCGATGGGGCGTTATCAGGCTACCGCTGGGGAATCGCAAGGAAGGCAGAACTGCTGCGGCGCGAACACGAGGAATGATGGGCTGACGGTTGATCCTCACTGAAGTCCGACAACCGCCTGTCCAGTTTCACGAAATCGCAGATTAAACCGGCCACACCATCAAACAGAAAGTTTCCACCCTCGCGCGCGAAGCATTGATTCCGGCCGCTCTTTCAGTCAGGCCAGCCACGGATTCTCCGCTTTTCTGCGCGACGCCATTCGCCGGGCCCGCATCGAAAGCGCCGCTACGGTCATCGGGGTGAAAGCAGGCGGCCTGAGCGTTGCGTTGTCATTTTCACCTGGTACACATTCGACAGACGAAAAAAAAGCAGGAGCACACAGCCCCTGCTTGCCTATGTGAACCCGCTCAGCGCTTGACCGGCTTGGCGGCGATTTCCTCCAGCCTGCGGGCCTTGATGACCTGGCCATTCAGCGCGGCTTCCTTGGCGCTGCCGCCGTAGGCGACGACCATGAGCTGGCTGTAATACAGCACCGGAATGTCGAACTTGGTACCGTATTTCTTGTTGATCTGGCCCTGGTAGATCTCGACGTTGGCCTGACACAGCGGGCACGGCGTCACGATCATTTCGGCGCCATGGTCGTAGGCCGACTCGACGATGTCCTTGATCTGCGCCTGCGCCTTTTCGGGCTCGGAGAACGCCAGCGCGCCACCGCAGCAGGTCACCTTCTGCTCGTATTCCGGGATCGATTCGGCGCCAACCATTTCGACCATCTTGTCGAGATAGACCGGGTTTTCGAACGATTCACCCGCCACACCGAAGGGCCGGTTGGTCTGGCAGCCGACGTAGCCGGCGATTTTGACGCCTTCGAGCGGCCGCACGACGTGCTTCGCCATTTCCTCGAAGCCGAGGTCCTCGATCAGCACTTCAACCATGTGGCGGATGTTGGGCATTTCGTTGATCGTGAGGCCAGCTTCCTTCAACGCTTCGCGGGTGTCCGCCATCAGCGTATCGGAGTGCGTCAGCCGCTCGCGGGTCTCGCGTGCGCCCAGCCAGCAAGCAGCGCAGGTCGCGACCATCTCCTGTCCGGGCAGGTTCTTTTCGGACAGCGCAAAGTTGCGCGCATTCAGCACGTGACGCGGCAATTCGCCGGCTTCGGCGTAACCGATCGAGGCACCGCAGCAGTTCCAGTCGGGGATCTCGGTGAGCTTGACGTCGAGCGTCTTGCACATCGACTCGACCGAGGTCAGGTAGTTGGAGGCGGAAGCGCCTTTCTGCGACGAACAACCGGGGTAAAACGCATATTCATGTTTGGCCATATATCTCTCCTCAGCCCGCCATTTTGGCGGCCTTGCGGCTGCGCTCGATTTCGTAGGCTTTTGCCAGCATGGCATGGATTTTCTTTTGATCCTTGCACTTGTGGCCGCCGAACAGTTCCATCACATTCAGGCGCCCGGCCTTGACCAGGCCCAGCGCAACCGATTGCATCGCCATGCCGTTCTTGATGCCCTGCACGAAGCCGTCCTTGAAATAGAGGCCCATCGACAGCTTGAGCTCGTTGACACGTCCGGTATGGGTGCAGTTTTTCCAGAACAGGCCGGAAAAAAAGCGCGTCGGCTGCATCTTCGGCGCCATACCCAGCCGATGCGCGTATTCGGCGATGCCGTGCATGATGTGGGTGATCGGCAGCTTGCGCGGGCAGCGTACGATGCAGTTGTAGCAGGACGTGCAGTTCCACATCGAACTGCTGGTCAGCACTTCTTCGCGCTTGCCGGCGCGGATCATCATGAAGAGTTCCTGCGGCGGATGTTCCCACGCGCCCTGGAAGTTGGTCGGGCAGGAACCGGAGCAGACGCCGCATTGCATGCACATCTTGACCCAGTCGCCCATCTCGACCTGTTCTTCGATTTCCTTCAGGAAATTGTTGCGGTATTTATCCGCCACTGCGGTGTTTGCGCTCATGTCGTGTCCTTGCCTGCTAAATGATGCATCGTCAAAAATGGCCGATGCACGACTAGAAGCCTTTGAACGGGCTGGGGCCAACGGCGACCAGCTCGGCGGCATACTTGTTGATCATTTCCGGAACCCGCTCGATGTCGGCAATCGCGACCTCGAGATCGCGTACGCGCTCCGATTCCAGATTCAGCGTCTTCAGCGTGTCGTCGATCTTGGACATGCGCACGCGGCCCAGCTCTGAGCCCTTGACGAAGTGGCACTGGTATTCGTCGCCGGATTTGCAGCCCATCAGCATCACGCCGTCGTAGCCGGCGTTCAGCGCATCGGTGATCCAGATGGTGTTGACCGAACCCAGGCAGCGGATCGGGATGATGCGCACAAACGCCGAATACTCGTTGCGGCTCATCCCCGCCATGTCGAGCGCCGGGTAGGCGTCGTTCTCGCACGCCAGAATCAGGATGCGCGGCTTTTCCGAGAACTCGTCGGGAATGTCGACTGCCTTGATCTGTGCGCCGACCGTGTTGACCGAGTAGTTTTCGAACGAGATCACGCGCACCGGACAGGCACCCATGCAGGTGCCGCAACGACGGCAGCGCGATTCATTGAATACCGGGAAACGCTTTTCGTCTTCATCGATGGCGCCGAACGGGCATTCCACCGTGCAGCGTTTGCACTGGGTGCAGCCTTCCAAACGTACTTTCGGGAAAGACAAGTCACCCGAACGCGGATGCGCGGCGCGGCCGAGTTCGGCATTCTCCAATGCCTGGATCGCCTTCAGGGCAGCGCCGGTCGCGTCTTCACGCGCCTGCGCGATGTCCATCGGACGGCGTACCGGGCCGGCCGTGTAGATACCGGTGCGGCGTGTTTCATACGGGAAGCAGATGAAGTGTGAATCGGTAAAACCCTGTTTCAGCTGCGGCACGTCCTTGCCCTGACGATAGGTCAGGTTGAGGATGGAAATCGGCTTGACCTCAACCTTCGGCTCGGCGCCTTCTTCGGCACCTTCTGCCGTCGCTGCTGCGACAGGAGCGTCAATGTTTATACCCGAATTCGACACCTGGCCAGTGGCCAGCACCACCAGGTCGACGTCGACCATGGCGGCATTGCTGTCATCCAGAATCAGGTCATGGAATTTAACCGTACTGGTGGCACCATTGGGCACCACTTCGGCCACCTTGCCCTTGGTGAAGATGACGCCTTTTTCCTGTGCGCTGCGATAAAAGTCCTCGCCGTTACCGGGCGTGCGCAGATCCGTGTAGATGATGGTGGTATCGACCGCCGGATTCGTATCCTTGAAATACATCGCCTGCTTGATGCTGGCGTTACAGCAGAAACCCGAGCAATACGACAGATGCTTGCCGGTCGTGTCACGCTGGCCGGCACACTGGACGAACACAACCGACTTGACTGGTTGACCGTCGGACGGACGACGGATCACGCCATCCTTGCCGGCGGCTTCAATCGCCAGCACTTCGAGGCCGGCCTGATCCACCACGTTGGGCGACTTGCCAGCGCCGAGTTCCGGCAGTTTGTTCATGTCGTACAGGGTGAAACCGGACGCCTGAACGATGGCACCGATGTCTTCCGTGTGGGTCGCGCCCGATTCGGTAGCGATATCCACCACAAAGCGCCCCGGTGCACCATCAGTCTTGGCGAGCGTCGCGTTCAGATACAGTTTGATGTTGCTGTCGGCCAGCACCTGCGAGACCAGATCGGCCACGCCGGTATCGGCCGGAGATTTGTAGGGCTCATGCACCGGCGTGCGCTTGTAGAGCTTGCCGGCCCAGCCGCCGAGCACACCGGTTTTTTCCACCAGCACGACCGGATAGCCGGTCTTCGACGCTTCGATCGCGGTCGTCATGCCGGTGATGCCACCCCCCACCACCAGCAGAGTCTTGCTGCTGCCGGTGTTAGGGTTGCCGCTCGGGGCGGTCATCGCCTTCACTTCGGCGCAGCCCATGCGGATGTAGTCTTCCGCCATTTCCTGGGTGGTTTCGCGCGCCTCGTCGGTGTCGGGGCGAATCCAGACTACGCCTTCGCGCAGGTTGGCGCGTGCCACCGCATTTTCGGGAAAGAAGAACGCTTCGGTCTTGGCACGGCGCGAGCAGGCGCCGATCATGATATGGGTAACGCCTTCGTTGGCGATGTCGTTCTTGATCATCGCCACGCCGTCGGCGTTGCACAGGAAATCGTGCGATTTCGCCAGCGGCACCTTGCCGTCCTTCTGTGCGGTCTTGACCAATGCGTCCGTATCCAGACGCTCGCCGAGTCCGCAGCCCTTGCAGATATACGCTGCGACTTTGATGTCAGCCATGGTTTAAGCCTCCGCCTTTGCTACTTTGTTGACCACCTGAATGGCACGCAATGCCGCCGCGGTAGCCGATTGCACGGCACGGTTCACGTCCAGCGCATTGGTTGCACAGCCCGCGCCGAACACGGCGCCATTGGCTGGATCGGCCTCGATGAAGCCGCTCGAATCCGCCACGATGTGGCCGGGAATGTTGATGCCCTTGACCGAGGGCTCCATGCCGACGGCCAGTACCACCAGATCATGCGGCGTGGTGTAACGCTTGTAGCCTTCGGTGTTGACACCCCAGCACACCGGATTGCCGTGCTCGTCTTCGGTGACCTTCGCCACCTTGGACTTGATGAAAGTCACCGACGAATCGGCCTGCACTTTCTGGTAGAAGTCCTCGAAGCGGTCGATGGCGCGAATGTCGATGTAATAGATGGTCGACGTACCGTCTTCCGGATACTTCTCGCGCACGTAATGGGTCTGTTTCAGCGAGGCCATGCAGCAGAAGCGCGAACAATGGCGCAGGTGGTTCTCGTCGCGCGAACCGGCGCACTGGATGAAGGCGATGTTCTTCGCTTCCTTACCATCGGACGGGCGCAGGATCTTGCCGCCGGTGGGGCCGTGGATGTCCGCCAGGCGCTCGAACTCGACGCTGGTGATGACGTTCTTGAAGCGGCCGTAGCCGTAGGGCTGAATCTTTGCCGCGTCATAGGGCTTCCAGCCGGTCGCCCACACCACCGCGCCGGCCTTGACCTGGATCGTTTCTTCCTGCATGTCGAGGTCGATCGCACCGTACTTGCACGCTGCCTTCGCGCGGTCGGCGTCGGGCGTGCCGATGATCGCCGGATCCAGCACATAGCGCTGCGGGTAGGCCATCGCGTTCGGCAGAAAGGCCGCCTTGTGCTGGCCGAGGTTGTAGTTGAACGGATCGTCCACCATCGTCTCGACCGCGCGCGCGCAGTCGCCGCAGGCGGTGCAGTTCTCGTTCACATAGCGCGGACGGACCTTGATGGTGGCGGTGTAGTTGCCGGCGCCGCCTTCGATGCCGGTCACTTCGGCCAGCGTCAGCAAGCGTATGCGGGGATTGCCCTTGAGGCGGCGCTGGTTGATCTCCAGTCCGCAGATGGGGTGGCACAACTTGGGAAAGTAGCGATAGAGCTGGGAAGTGCGTCCGCCCAGCGCGGGATTCTTCTCAACCAGAACGACGTTCTTGCCGGTTTCGGCCGCTTCGAGTGCGGCGGTCATGCCGGAAATCCCGCCGCCCACTACGAGTATGGTCTCGTTGGTCGCAACATGCTCCGTCATTGTTTCCTCCATCCGATGGATGCAAAGTAATCTGAAACCATCCGGAATACCCTCCCGGACAGCCGGGTTATTAGCCCGGAGTGAATCCCTGAAATGGTACCCCGAAGGCCGCACCTGCCGCCACGGGCAAGTGCGCATTTTCAATCGAAGTTTTCTATGTGCGAATAAACGAGGATGTGTGCGGCACGGGTACGCGGGCGGGCACAGATGGGCCGGGAAGGAAAACGGCCCGTTACCCCCCTCTCCTCGCTTTCAGAGGCCAAACAATGATATCCCCCCCCGCTGTCATGACAACATGACAGGCCACCTGACAACACTGTCAGTTTTTTGAGCGCAAACATAAGGATAAAATCTATTCCAATCAAGGCAATAAGGCGCTGGCACGCAAGGTGCTTATATCAAGATGCTTTTATCTCAGCACACCAAGGAAACAGATGACGAAGACAACCCGCTTATCTTGCGTGATGATAGTCGTGCTGCACCTGACTTGTGGTATTGCCATGGCCGCAGACCATCCAGCAGACAATACCGAAGTGCAGCACGCCGAGCCCACTGCCGTAAACGCCCCTGAAAACCAGTCCACGCCCCGGGAGGAAGCCACCCAAAACTCATCGCAAAGCAAAACACCCGCAACCCAAGAAGCGCCGGCCAAAACCCAACAAGAACCGGACTGCAATTAATCGTCACGATTGCTTGTCCAGCATATTCCAGGAGACATACCTATGAAGCTTCGCACCCTATTCGCCGCATCCGCCCTGTTTACCGCCCTCGCCACGCCGATGGCGGCAAGCGCATTGGATGTCAACATCGCCGCCGGCCTGCCCTCGGTCGAGGTCATGCATGGCGGCCAGAAAGTCGCGATCATGCGCAATCAGGACCAAAACAACACCATCAATCCTGACTTTGCCAAGACTTCGCGCAAATGCCCGCCCTTCTGCATCCAGCCGGGCGAACTGGCGCCGGGCGTCGCGACCATCGGTGAACTGGAAGTCATTCATTATTTGAAGATGATGAGCGACGGCGACACGAGCATCATGGTGGTCGACTCGCGCACCCCGGACTGGGTCGCGAAAGGCACGATCCCCGGCGCGATCAACATCCCATGGGACAAGCTCAACATCGGCAAGTCCGATCCCATCACCGTTCAGGACATCCTTGAAAAGCATTTCGGGGTCAAGAACCAGGACGGCTTCTACATGTTCGACAACGCCAAAACCGTCGTCATGTTCTGCAACGGACCCTGGTGCGGCCAATCGCCAACCAACATCAAGGGCCTGCTGAAGATCGGCTACCCGGCTGACAAGATCAAATGGTACCGGGGCGGCATGCAGGATTGGGAAATGCTCGGCCTGCACACGGTAAAGCCTTGAACCGGCAATAAGCTTACAAAATTCAGAGGATGAAATTCATGAAGAAAAATCTGCTCAAGCTTTCTGGTCTTGCCCTGGCGCTTGCCACCACAATCGGCATGTCGGGCTGCGCTTCCACTGGCAACACGGCCGCCACGCCCGACAAACCCCTGGAAGTCGCCCTTGCCGCCGGCCTGCCGTCGGTGGACGTGATGCACAACGGCCAGAAAATCAGCATCCAGCGCAACCAGAATCAAAACAACACCGTCAATCCTGACTTTGCCAAGACCTCGCGCAAATGCCCGCCGTTCTGTATTCAGCCCGCTGTGCTGGCTCCCGGCGTGCAGACCATTGGTGAACTTGAAGTCATTCACTATTTGAAGATGATGAGCGACGGCGACACGAGCATCATGGTGGTCGACTCGCGCACCCCGGACTGGGTCGCGAAAGGCACGATCCCGGGCGCGATCAACATTCCTTGGGACAAGCTCAATATCGGCAAGTCCGATCCCATCACCGTTCAGGACATTCTTGAAAAGCATTTCGGGGTCAAGAACCAGGACGGCTTCAACATGTTCGACAACGCCAAAACCGTCGTCATGTTCTGCAACGGGCCCTGGTGTGGCCAGTCGCCGACCAACATCAAGGGCTTGCTGAAAATCGGCTACCCGGCAGAGAAAATCAAATGGTACCGGGGCGGCATGCAGGAATGGGAAGTACTCGGTCTGACCACCGTCAAGCCGGCGAAATAAATAAAGCTGTTTCACCCATAAAAAACGGGGCTTCGTGCCCCGTTTTTTTATTCATTCAAGCCCCAGATACCTGCCATTAGACATGCGGGGTAACCGGAGGCAGCACCGAGGTCGGCGCGGCATCGACGGTGACGATCTCGAACTGCATGGTGGCGAGGTCGGCCATGATGTAGGTGGGCGGCGCACCGACGCCGCCCACAGTACCGGGGTTGATCAGCCAGGTCTGCCCGCCCTTGACGGTGGCGACCTGCGCGATGCTGGATTTGTGGTCGTGACCGCAGCACACCAGATCGTAGTCGCCGGTACAGGCAAGCGCGCGCGCATAGTGCGGGTAATGCACCAGGAACAGGTTGCGGTCGGCCAGGGTGATGGATGCATCCTGGCCGTGGTAACGGATCACGCTGTTGGGCTCGGCGGCAAGCCGGCTCATGTTGTAGAGGTCGCCGGTGTTGTTGCCGTGGATGACATGCACCGGCAGCTCGAACTTCTGCAGCACCCGCAGCGTAGTCGGCGCGACCACATCGCCGCAGTGCAGCACAGCTTCTGCCCCGTGCGCCCTGGCGTGCTCGACCGCCGCACCTAAAAGACGGCGGTTGTCGTGAGAGTCGGAAAGAATGCAGATTTTCATTTGGTTATTGAGGGGTCAGGGGCCAGGATGCAGGGGTCAGGGGTGGAGCGGCCTGCGGCCGCGCATGTAACCAATGCGAAAGCACCCTCCCCTGAATCCTGACCCCTGCTGTCAGAACGCCGGCTTGTCCGCCGCGTTGCGATAACGCTCCACACCGGCCAGGATTTCTGCGCGGGCATCGTCGACGCCGACCCAGCCTTCGACCTTGACCCACTTGCCTTCTTCGAGATCCTTGTAGTGCTCGAAGAAATGGGAAATCTGCGCCAGCAAGAGGGCTTGCAGGTCTTCGGGGCGGCTCACGCCCCGGTAGAGGCCGCACAGTTTGTCGACCGGCACGGCCAGCAGCTTGCCGTCCACCCCGGCCTCGTCGATCATCTTCAGCATGCCGATGGGACGGCAGCGCACCACCACGCCGGTGATCAGCGGAATCGGCGTGATCACCAGCACGTCGACCGGGTCGCCGTCTTCCGACAGGGTGTGCGGGATGTAGCCGTAGTTGCAGGGGTAATGCATGGCAGTCGACATGAAGCGGTCGACGAACATCGCGCCGGATTCCTTGTCCACTTCATACTTGACCGGTTCGCCGTGAGCGGGGATTTCGACGATGACGTTGAAATCGTCGGGCAGGTTACGGCCGGAACTGACTTTATTAAGTCTCATGGAGTGCCACACAAACAAGGAAAGGCGAGCATTATACCCGCCCCCCCACCGCGCTTCGCCCGCCCGCGATTAACCCTATAATCCTGCCATTTGCATGATGTTCTTCTCTTCCACCTCCCAGCCTTCCAGCCTTCCGCACAACGCATCCGGACTGGCCGGCGCAGCCGATGCCCTTTACCTGGCCGAGATGGCGCGCCGTGCCGCGCCGCTGGTGGTGGTGTGCGCGAGCGCGTGGGACGCCAACCGCCTGACCGAGGAGTTGCGCTGGTTCGACCCCGGCCTGCGGGTATGCACTTTCCCCGACTGGGAAACCCTGCCCTACGACAGTTTTTCGCCTCACCCCGACCTGATTTCCGAGCGGCTGGCGACGCTGTACCAGATTTCGCGCGGCGAATTCGACATCGCGGTGGTGGCGCTCCCCACCGCGCTGTATCGGCTGGCGCCGCCGGCCTTCCTCGCCGCCCACACCTTCTTTCTTAAGCAGAAAGACATTCTCGACGAAGCCGCTTTCCGCGCGCAGATGGCGCTGGGCGGCTACACCCATGTCAACCAGGTCTACTCGCCGGGCGAGTTTTCGGTCCGCGGCGGCCTGATCGACCTGTTCCCCATGGGCAGCGCCCTGCCCTATCGCATCGACCTGTTCGACAACGAAATCGAGACGCTGCGTGCGTTCGACGTCGACACCCAGCGCAGCATCTATCCGGTGAGCGAGGTGCGGCTGTTGCCGGCGCGCGAGTTCCCACTCGACGAAACCGGCATCACGCGCTTCCGGCAGAATTTCCGTGAGCGCTTCGAGGGCGACCCCTCGAAATCCAAGCTGTACAAGGATGTCAGCAACGGCCTCGCGCCGGCCGGCATCGAGTACTACCTGCCGCTATTTTTCGAGGAAACGGCGACGCTGTTCGACTACCTGCCCGCGCAGACAAGATTCGTCAGCCACGGCGCGCTCGACTCCACCGGCCAGGCGTTCTGGACCGACGCGCAAAGCCGCTTCCGCCTGCTGTCGGGCGACAAGGATCGCCCGCTCTTGCCGCCCGCCGAGCTGTTTTTGCCGACCGACGCCTTTTTCAGTTTGGCCAGGGCCTATGACCGACTGAACGTGGAACAGACCGGCAGTGGGCTGGCCCGCCCCGTTCCACCCATTTCGGTCGACCGCCGCGAAGCACACCCGGTCGCCAAGCTGCGGGGCTTTATCGACAGCTTTCAGGGCAAGGTGCTAATCGTCGCGCCGTCTGCCGGGCGGCGCGAAACCCTGCATGAATACCTCGCCGAGCACGGCCTTGACGCCATCCTGTGCGAGGGCTGGGCCGACTGTCTGCCACGCGCCGAGCGCATCCTGCTCACACACGGCCCGCTCGCCGAGGGTTTCATCGTCAGCGACGACCCGCTTGCCGTCATTACCGAAACCGAGCTCTACGCCATTCCGCCGAAAACCCGGCGCGCACGCGAGGCCCGCGCGACGCAGATCGACAACCTGCTGCGCGACCTCTCCGAGCTCAAGCCCGGCGACCCGGTGGTGCATGCGCAATATGGCGTCGGCCAGTACCTTGGCCTCGCCAACATGGACCTCGGCGACGGCGACACCGAGTTCCTGCAGCTCGAATACGCCAAGGGCGACAAGCTCTACGTGCCGGTCGCCAGCCTGCACCTGATTTCGCGCTACAGCGGCACCGGCGAAGGCGCGGCGCCGCTGCACAGGCTGGGCACCGACCAGTGGGAGAAGGCGCGCCGCCGCGCCATGCAGGCGGCACGCGACACCGCAGCCGAACTGCTGAACCTGTACGCCCTGCGCGCCGCACGCGAGGGCCACGCATTCAAGTTCTCGCTGCACGACTACGAAGCTTTTTCCGAAGGCTTCGGCTACGAGGAAACCCCCGATCAGGCCGCCACCATCGCCGCGGTGATGGCCGACATGCAGACGGGCAAGCCGATGGACCGCCTGGTGTGTGGCGACGTCGGCTTCGGCAAGACCGAAGTCGCGCTGCGCGCCGCCTTCATGGCGGTGATGGGCGGCTACCAGGTGGCGGTGCTGGTGCCGACCACGCTGCTCGCCGAGCAGCACTTCCAGAATTTCTCCGACCGCTTCTCGGCCTGGCCGGTGAAGCTCGCCGAGCTGTCGCGCTTTCGCAGCCCCAAGGAACAGGCCGAAGCGCTGCAGGCGCTCGCGGACGGCAAGCTCGACATCGTCATCGGTACCCACCGGCTGATCCAGAAGGACGTCAAATTCGCCCGCCTCGGCCTGGTCATCCTCGACGAGGAACACCGTTTCGGTGTGCGCCAGAAGGAGCAACTGAAGGCACTGCGCGCCGAGGTCGACGTGCTGACGCTGACCGCCACGCCGATTCCACGCACGCTGGCGATGTCGCTCGAAGGCATCCGCGACTTTTCGGTGATTGCCACCGCCCCGCAGAAACGGCTGGCGGTGAAGACGTTCGTCCAGTCGTTTTCCAACGGGCTGATTCGCGAAGCGGTGCTGCGCGAACTGAAGCGCGGCGGCCAGGTGTATTTCCTGCATAACGAGGTCAGCACCATCGAGGCCATGCGCGAGCGGCTGGAAAAGCTGCTGCCGGAAGCGCGCATCCGCGTCGGCCACGGGCAGCAGAGCGAGCGCGAGCTGGAACAGGTAATGCGCGACTTCTACCAGCAGCGCTACGACATCCTCCTGTGCACGACCATCATCGAGACCGGCATCGACGTTCCTACTGCCAACACGATCCTGATCAACCGCGCCGACAAGTTCGGCCTGTCGCAGCTGCACCAGCTGCGCGGCCGGGTCGGGCGCTCGCACCATCAGGCCTTCGCCTATCTGCTGGTGGACGAGGATCGCATCCTCACGCCGCAGGCGAAAAAACGCCTGGAAGCAATTCAGATGATGGAGGAACTGGGTGCCGGCTTCCATCTCGCCATGCACGACCTCGAAATCCGCGGTGCCGGCGAGGTGTTGGGCGAGAAGCAAAGCGGCGAGATTCTCGAAGTCGGCTTCTCGCTCTACAACGACATGCTCGCCGGGGCGGTGGCCAGCCTGAAAGCCGGCAAGGAACCCGACATGAGCCAGCCGCTCGGGGTGGTATCCGAAATCAACCTGCACCTGCCCGCGCTGCTGCCGGTGGACTATTGCCCCGACGTGCACGAGCGGCTGGTGCTGTACAAGCGGCTGGCGAGCTGCCACAACGCGGACGAGCTGACGCAGATGCAGGAGGAACTGGTCGACCGCTTCGGCGAGCTGCCCGATACCGCGCGCGCCCTGCTGGCGGTGCACCGTCTGCGCATGGCCACCCGCACCTACGGCATTGTCCGGCTGGACGTGTCCGGCGAGGGCATGAGCGTGCAATTCGTCCCCAACCCGCCCATCGATCCGGGTAAAATCATTCAGTTGATCCAGGGCAAGGCCGGATACCGGCTCGCCGGTCCCGACCGGCTGAAACTGACCACGCCCCTGCCCGATGTCGCCCGGCGTGTCGGTGCAGTGAACGCCTTCCTGGCCGCGTTGGGCGAACCCATTACTTCCGCAAAATAAATAATCTTATGAACCTGATCCAGCCTTTCGCCGCCCTCCGCCCCGCACCGGGACGCGCCAACGATGTCGTCGCGCCGCCTTACGATGTGCTGTCGACCGAGGAAGCGCGCGAACGCGTCAGCGGCCGCCCGTGGAGCTTCCTGCACATTTCCAAGCCGGAAATCGACCTTCCCGCCGGCACCAATCCCTACGCGCCGGAGGTGTATGCCAAGGGGGCGGAAAACCTGCAGGCCCTGATCCAGGCCGGCGTGCTGGCACGCGACCCCGCGCCCTGCTACTACGCCTACCGCATCGTGATGGGCAGCCACAGCCAGACCGGCATCGTCGCCGCCGCCTCGGTGGCCGACTACGATACCAACCGCATCCGCAAGCACGAATTCACCCGTCCCGACAAGGAAGACGACCGCGTGCGCCAGATCGACGCGCTCGATGCCCAGACCGGCCCGGTGCTGCTGGCCCATCCCGCCGCACCCGAAGTCGATGCCATCCTGGCCGAGGCCTCGACGGGCATTGCCGATTCCGATGCCGAGCTCGACGGCGTGCGTCACACCCTGTGGGTAATCCGCGACCCCGCGATCCAGGCGCGCATCACCGCCGCGTTCAACGCCATGCCCGCGCTCTACATTGCCGACGGCCACCACCGTTCGGCATCGGCGTCGCGCATCGCTGCCGCACGCCGTGCCGCCAATCCCGTGCACACCGGCAACGAGCCCTACAATTTCTTCCTGTCGGTTGTTTTCCCCGCGCACCAGATGCGAATCCTGGACTACAACCGGGTCATCGCCGACCTCAACGGGCTCTCTACGCAGGCTTTCCTCGAACGCGTGAATGTCGCCTTCGGCGTCGAACCTGCCGCCAGCGCGGTCAAACCCGAGCGTCCGGGCGTTTTCGGCATGTACCTCGACGGCAAATGGCACCGCCTGAGCATCCGCCCCGAGCTAATTCCGGCCGATCCGGTGGGACGCCTGGATGTGAGCCTGCTGCAGAACAACCTGATCGCGCCCATCCTCGGCATCGCCGACCCGCGACGCGACAAACGCGTCGATTTCGTAGGCGGTATCCGCGGCTTGCCCGAACTTGAAAAGCGGGTGAACAGCGGGGAGATGGCGCTGGCTTTCGCGCTCCACCCCACCCGCATGGAAGACCTCATGGCGGTGGCCGATGCCAATGAGGTCATGCCGCCCAAGTCCACTTGGTTCGAGCCCAAACTGGCGGATGGACTGGCGTCGCATATGCTGGTGTAAATCGGCGCTAAGGTTTTCCGGATAGATGCCGTATTACCATCCAACAATAAGCAATATCCGGAAAACTGGCCAACAGGTAATCAAGCCCGTGAAAATCGACAAACGCATCACCCCGCCCGCCACGGCCAAAGCTTCTGCCACCAAGGGCAAAGGGAGGGGCAAGGCGTCCGCCTCCACGGCGGGCGGCAGCGACTCGCTGACGCTGACCGAGTCGAGCACCCGTGTCCGTTCGCTGGAAACCCAGCTGGCCGCGGTCGATGTCACCGACATCGGCAAGGTTGAAGCGGTCAAGGCGGCCCTTGCCGACGGCTCATTCACCGTCGATGCCGAAGTGGTGGCCGACCGCCTGATCGATCACACCAAAGAAGCCCTGCGCAAGCGCCCGCGCAAGAAATAATCCCGGGAAAAACAGTTAATCACAGAGACACAGAGTCAAAAAACCAGAAGAAGTCAGATGGCGGATCTTCCTGCAACCTGTTTATTTTTGGCTCTTTCACCGTTATTTGTTGGTGTTGGCCAACCTCGTGGGAGCGGCTTTAGCCACGATGCGGGTGCTAGCAGCCTGGCGGCACATCGCGGCTAAAGCCGCTCCCACGGAGTCGCCTGCGAGATGCCGCAGGGTAGGGGCCTCATCGGAGAGGGAGCAAGATATATAACGTCAACAGCAAACAGTGACATAGCCTTGTTTTCTCTGTGCCTCTGTGTCTATGTGGTGAATGAATTGAAATAAAATCAAGCTTCGAATATTCTTTCGGGATTCAGCACATGAGCGAAATCATTTTATCCGTGACCGGCATGACCTGCGGCGGCTGCGTCAACAGCGTGCAGAAGGTGCTGGCGGCCTTGCCGGGCGTGCAAAGCGTCGAGGTCTCGCTGGCGCCCGGTCAGGCGCGCGTGGTGGTCGAACCCGCCCGTATTGACCGCGCCACGCTGGCGCAGGCCATCATCGATGCGGGATTCGGCGTGGGCGACTGACCCGTCTGCCTGCTTCCGCACTCAGGATTTTCCGTACAGGCTTTCCAGCGACTCTGGGCAGCGCACCCAGTTGCCCTGCACATAATCCACCCTGATCTCGCGCAATACGGCCAGCGTCTGCTCCGACTCGACATATTCGGCCACGGTCTTCAATCCCATCTGGTGGCCGATGCGGTGGATCGCCTCGACCATGGAACGGTCGACGGGATTGGTCGTGATATCGCGAACGAACGCGCCATCGATCTTGAGGAAATCCACTTTCAGGTTCTTCAGATAGGTGAAGGACGACAGGCCGCTACCGAAGTCGTCGAGCGCAAAACTACAACCGAAGCCGCGCATGGCATCGATGAATTCGTTGACGATGGCGAGATTGCCGATGGCTGCGGTTTCGGTAATTTCAAAGCACAAGTGAGGCCCCAGCGTGGGATTTTCCTGCAGGCGCACCAGCAACATACGGCGGAATTCCGGGTCCTTCAGCGACGCGCCCGACAGGTTGACCGCAAACAGGCAATGCTGCTCGCGTTTGGCCGTCAGATACCGCTGGCACACACGCAGCGTTTCCCCGATCACCCAGCTGTCGAGGGCGGGCATGATGGAATAACGCTCGGCCGCGGGGATAAAAGCCATCGGTAGAATTTCGCTGCCGTCGTCGTCAATCATCCGCAACAACAACTCGACATGGCAGGGCGGCTCCCCCACACTATCGGTGCGGCGGATCTCCTGCCACAACAAGCGCAGGCGACCTTCCTCCAGCGCCCTCTGAATGCGCGTCACCCACCGCATTTCGCCGCGATGGCGCACCAGGTCGTGGCCGCTGCTTTCATACACATGAATCTGGTTGCGCCCGCGGTCCTTTGCCACATAGCACGCGGCATCCGCCGCCGACAACAGGCTCGCGACGGTGCCGCTGTCGCGATTGATCGCCACCATGCCCGCGCTCATGCCGATGGTGAAAATGCGGTCACCCCATTTGAAGCGAAAGCGCTGCACTTCGGCGCGAAACGTATCCGCCACCTCAAGCGCATCGGGAATGCTGCAATTTTCCAGCAGCAGGGCGAATTCGTCGCCACCCAGGCGCGCCAGGGTATCGCGTTCGCGCAAATTTCCTTTCAGTAGCAGCGCCAACTGGCGCAGCAGTTCGTCGCCCGCCGCATGGCCGCAGGAATCGTTGATCACCTTGAATTGATCGAGATCCATGTAGCACAGTGCGTGCTCCCGGTTCTGCTGCAGGGCCGACAGCAGCGTGCGCTCCAGCCGCTGCTCGAACTCGCGGCGGTTGATCAGCCCCGTCAGCGCATCGTGGCTGGCCTGATAAACCAGGCGCGCGGTGGCCTGGTCGATCTTTTCCTGCATCTCATCATGCATCGCCTGCAAATGGGCCGCCATGTGATTGATGCCGCGCTGCAGCGAGCCCAGCTCGGCCCCGCCGGTCTGCTCGACCCGTTCGTCCAGGTGGCCCTCGCCGATGCGGCTGACCGTGTGGGTCAAGTCCAGAATCGACCGGGAGATCTGGCGCCCGATGCGCCAGGCGAGATAGAGGCTCACGCCCAGACCGGCCAGCAGAAGCGCCAGGCTGCGCAGAATGACCTCGCGCTGGCTCTTGAAAGTGGCGCTGCGCGAAACGTCCAGGCCCACCCACCCCAGCAGCCGGGTCTGCGTGCCCGGCTGCGCGGTGCGCCCGTCCACCAGGTTGAAATCGTCCACCATCACCTCGGTACGGGTGATCGGCGCGTAGTACACCAGGCGGTCCTTGTATTCGATCTGAAGGATGCGATCGGTGGGCAGCCCGCCCTGAGCGGGTTCCGTCCAGGCACCCATGCCGACTTGCGACAGCGCCTGGCCGTTATCGGCAAATACCGCCACCCCACGAACGTCAGGCTCGATCGCCACTTTTTCGAGCAGGGTCTGCAATACTTCGATGTTGCCTGCGGCGACGCCATATTCCGTTGCCGGCGCGAGCTGGCGGGCAATGGCCACGGCACGGTTGCGCAGCGACTGATCGAGATCGTCGATTTTCCCGGCGATGAGCTGGAACAGCAGCAGCACGCCGATGATGGCCATCGGCACCACGGCCAGGCCGATGACACGCCCACGTATCCCCAATGAAGCCGCCATCAATATCCCTCGCCCAAACGTCTTTCCAGCTCGGCCTCCGGCGGCAAAGTGAAACCGAGCGAGCGCGCCACCTGTTCATTGATTGAAATGCTGAAATAGGCCGGGTGCGCGGGCGGCGGCAAATTCACCGGCGTGTCCTGAATGGTGCCCTTCACCCATTCGGCGGTCTGTCGACCGATTTGCGCAGGACTGGAATGCAGCGACAACAGCGCACCCGCCCGCGTCAACGAATGCGAGTAGCCCAGAACCGGGACATGGTAACGATAGGACGTCAGAAAAAGGCTTTGTGCGGTGTTGCGATTGAATATCAGTGGGTCGGGCACCGCCAGCAGCAATTCAGCATCCGACAACACGTTTTCGAGCGCAGTGATCAGCCGCTCCTCGCCGGACAGCGTGACATGAACCAGACTGAGCCGCTGTGCCTGCAAGGCTTCATCCAGCTCGCCCACCAGCCCACTTTGCTCGGCGCTCACCAGCATTCCCACGCGTCGCACCTCGGGGAAAGCCTGGCGAATCAGCCGTACCTGACGCTCGAAGGGCTGATCGAGATAGATTGCCGAGGCGCTCCGGCCACCGCCGCTCAGGCGGGTGCGCCCGATTTTGGCATACCATACGCGCGGCACCAGCACCGCCAATACTGGCGGCCGAACCGGCAATGCGGCCAGCGACTCCGCCGCGCGCACCCCCACTGCAACGGCCAAACGCGACTCATTCAACGAAACCGCATTCAATCTCTTGGCGTACACCCGGATAACCTCGTGGGAGGTGTCGTCAAGATAGGCGCGGATGACCTGATAGACCTCCTGATACGACGCCGAATCGTCGCTCAATACCACCGTCACCCGCGCCGCGACAGCCGGTGCCGACACCAGGAGCAGACAGGCGCAAGCCAGCCCCAACCGCACGATACGCTGGAGCGCGGTCCGTCTGCGCGACACCCCATCCGTCAACTTCACTCCTGCTCCATGCTCCACAGGCAGGCGCCCTTGCTTTCCTGGGCGATGGCCCCGAGCAGGCTGGCATGCGCGGCCAGTTCGTCAGCCGACGCCTGCAACAATACAGCCTTGGGGCGCGCGCGCGCAGCCACCCGATCGGCCTGCACGCTGCGTACCTCCAGCCCGATCGACAGGCTTTCCTGCCCGCGCGTCAGCGCCAGGTACACCGCCGCCAGAAGTTCGCAGTCCACCAATGCGCCGTGCAGCGTGCGCGCCGTGTTGTCCACGCCATAGTGTTTACACAGTGCATCCAGGTTGTTACGCTGGCCGGGGCGCAGCGCCTTGGCCATCGCCAGGGTATCGGTCACGCCGTCGCACCAGTTGGGCAGCGGCGCCATATCAAGCAGACGCAGCTCCATGTTGAGAAAGCCGACGTCGAATGGCGCATTGTGTATGACGAGTTCGGCGCCCCGAATGAAGTCGACGAACTCGTGCGCGATGTCGGTGAAGCGCGGCTTGTCCTGCAGGAATTCCGGGGTGATGCCGTGCACCTGCATCGCCCCGGCGTCGATGTCGCGATCCGGATTCACATAACGATGCAGATGATTGCCGGTGAGCCGCCGGTTGACCATTTCCACCGCCGCCACTTCGATGATGCGATGCCCCTGTTTCGGGTCGAGGCCGGTCGTTTCGGTATCGAGGATGATTTGTCGCATATTGGTCTTATTGCGCCTGCAGTACGCCCTGGTTGGCCAGTTCGTCGGCACGCTCGTTTTCCGTGTGGCCGTTGTGGCCGCGCACCCATTTCCATTCGATGCGGTGCAACTGGCTCAGGGCATCCAGCTGCAGCCACAGATCCTGGTTTTTTACCGGTTTGCCGTCGGCGGTGCGCCAGTTGCGGCGCTTCCAGCCGACCATCCATTCGCTGATGCCTTTTTGCACGTACTGCGAATCGGTATGGACTTCGACCGTGGACGGGCGCTTCAGCGATTCCAGCGCACGAATGACTGCAGTCATCTCCATGCGGTTGTTGGTAGTGTTGGCCTCGCCCCCGCAGATTTCCTTGCGATGCCCGTCCGTCACCAGCAGGGCGCCCCAGCCGCCCGGGCCGGGATTGCCCTTGCAGGCACCGTCACTGTAGATATAAATGGTGTCAGCGTTCACGACCTACCCGATATTGTTTGAGATTGATGACTTTTGCCGCCGGTGACAACAGGCGTTGTGCAACCGGCGTTTTCCACTGCGGCAAAATAATGTTCATACCCTGCACACGCTTCACCGCCTGCAGGAAATACACGCCGCCGCCCATCGCCCACCAGCGGTCGCCGGCAGGCTCCATGAAACGCAGCCGGCGCAGCCAGGTTTCACGGTTGATCGGCGGACGGTAGCAGCACATCCTGCCCGCCGCCACTTCGAGTCCCAGCAGGACCATCCAGTCCTTCACCCGAGAGATATTCAGGAAGCTGCCGTTCCACGGGTAGCCGCGTTCGCCGCCCTGCAGCGTGCGCGCCAGCCCCCACAGGCTGCGCGGGTTGAATCCGGCCAGCACCAGGCGGCCCTCCGGGCGCAGGACGCGCCCGGCCTCGCGCAGCACCTGGTGCGGATTGGCGCTGAATTCCAGCACATGCGGCAACAACAGCAAGTCGAGCGACTGGTTCTCAAACGGCAAAAACATGGGATCGGCCCGCACCTGGGCCGGGGTTTCCACTGCACAGGTCACGCGCAGCGGAATGCGGCTGTTGCGCAGGAAATCGATCTGCGGCAAGCCGACCTGCACCGCATTGAAACCGAACACGTCCGATACGGCATCGTCGAAATAGCGCTGTTCGCGAAACAGCAAGTGTTGCCCCAACGGCGTTTCAAACCATCCTGTATTCAACTTGGATAACATAGCCATCTCTCCTTTCCGGCAGTCCCGACATGTTGACCCTCATTTCCCTGCCAGCGTTCGAAGACAACTACATCTGGGTGTGGCACGACGGACGTCATGCCGTTGCGGTCGATCCCGGCGATCCGGCGCCGCTGATCGCCTTTCTCGACGCGAATCGGCTTGTGCTGACAGCCGTGCTGATCACTCACCACCACCGTGACCATACTGGCGGCAACGCATCCCTGCGTCAACGCTATCAATGTGCCATCTATGCACCGGACAACCCGCGCATTCCCGCTGTCACCCATGTCCTGCGCGGCGGCGATGTGGTGGACATCGCCGAACCGGGCTTGCACTTCGACGTCCTGGCGACACCGGGCCACACGCTCGATCACCTCAGCTATGTCGGCCACGGCTGCCTGTTCTGTGGCGATACCGTATTCGGCTGCGGCTGCGGCAAACTGTTCGAAGGCAGCCCCGCGATGATGGCCGCCAGCCTCGATGCCATTTTAGCGCTGCCCGATACTACCCGGGTCTGCTGCGCGCACGAATACACCTTGAGCAATATTGACTTTGCCAAAACCATCGATGGCGACAATCCTGCACTGCTTGAACGCGAGCGCGCCGACCGCGCCCTGCGCGCGCAAAATCGACCCACCCTGCCCTCCACCCTGGCGCTGGAAAAAGCCACCAATCCGTTTCTGCGCTTTCACGCGCCCGACATGACGGCCTTTGCCGCCCGCTATCTGAAACGCCCGCATCCCGGCCTGGCCGAGGTATTCGGCGCAATCCGCGCCGCCAAGGACGCCTGGGACGGTTGACCGATCCCCATCCGGCCACTCAAACAGGATGAGACCGTGTTGAGTACGGGGTAAGCGGTCGTCGTCAGAAATCCCTAAGGAACCGCTGATTAATTTGTCATCCTATGCTTGCGCCAACTCGTTTTGAATAGGATATTCGAGACGAGCCAGGAGAAGGGTCTGAAGCCGAAGTTGTCATGAGTCGTTCGAGGCTGTTCGCAATGGTGGTTGCCCTTCTCCGCCCTTACTGATTCCGGACAGTTCATTGGGGCGTGACCCCGCATTCAGGATGGATGGAAAGTGTAAGTGGCTGGTTTTTCATACATTTCCAAGGATTCAGGGGTGATTGATGATTGTAGGCATTGATATCAGCAAGAAATGGTTTGATGCGGCCTGGCAGGTGGATGGTCAGGGCCGGCATCAGCGCTTTGAGTACACCGATGAAGACATCGGCCAGTTGTTGGCGCAAACGCCCGAGGCGGCACACTACGTGATGGAAGCAACGGGAACCTACCATGCGCGCTTGGCGCTCAGGCTGCATGAGTCGGGGCGGCGAGTGAGCGTAGTCAACCCGCTGGTCATCAAGCGCTTTTCCCAAATGCAGCTGTCACGGGTAAAGAGCGACCGTGCGGATGCCGAGTTGATCCGGCGCTATGGCGAACAGCAGCCCTTGTCGCCCTGGGCGCCCGCCACGGATGAAGTACTTGAATTGCAGCAGGCGCATGGCTGGCTGAACGACCTGATCGGGGAGCGCACCCGGCTGCTCAACCGGCGCGAAGCCCATGCCCACCACGCCAAACCCAACGCCTTCGTCATTTCGCAGATGGCAGCGCAGTTGCAGCAACTGGACGGACAGATCAAGACATGCGAACGGCATCTGGAGGTGATGGTAAAAAAGTCTTTTACCGAGTTGTTTGAGCGGCTGCTCACGATTCCCTCGATCGGCGCCAAGACGGCGATCGAGCTGATCATCGTGACGGACGGCTTCAGGCGCTTCGAGGACGTCAAGGCGCTGTGCGCCTATATCGGGGTGAGCCCGACGACATTCCGCTCGGGCAGCTCGGTCAATGGCAAAGGCGGGATCGCCAAGCTGGGGCAGGGGCGGATGCGTCAATTGCTCTACCTGTGCAGTTGGACCGCGAAGACCTGCAATCCGGCCTGCAGGGCACTGTATGCCCGCTTGAAAGCACTGGGCAAGCCGCCGAAGGTCATCAACGTCGCAATTGCGCATAAATTGTTGAGGCAGGCCTTCGCGGTGGCAACGACCAATGCGCCTTTCTCGACAGAATATGCTTGACGAGAAGCACAGTTCATTGCGAGGCGCGCAGCGACGCGGCAATCCAGAAATGCCCGCTTAATCAAAGCGCTCGCAATGACGGCCATATCGAATTAATCAGCGCATCCCTAAAGAGTGAGTTTCAGTCGGGCGCAGGCGGTTCTTCGCGCTTGTCCGACATCACCAGCGCCATACCCACGGCCGCCAGCACCATCCACAGCACCGCCGCCCAGATCCCCAGGGCGTCCGACAACGGCCCCATAAAAAACAGCGTCAGCATGGCCACCACCAGCACCGCATTGCCGATCCAGAAGTTGTGACTGCGTTTGCCGATATTCAATTGACGCTCCAAAATTCCTAAGCCTGTCCTGCCACCCAGTGGCAGCGGACCCAATGCCCGTCGCCCAGCTCGGTCTGCTCGGGGTAGGTTTGCCGGCATACTTCCATTGCATGCGGGCAGCGCGGGTTGAAATGGCAGCCATCAGGGGGGTTGAGCGGCGATGGCTGGTCTCCAGCCAGGCGAATGATGCCCGGCCCGGTCTGCGCCTCGATGCGCGGCACCGCACTCACCAGCGCCTGCGTGTAGGGATGGCGCGGCGCGCGCAGCACGTCGGCCGCGACGCCATGTTCGACGATGCGCCCGAGATACATCACCGCCACCTCGTGCGCCAGATAATCGACCACCGCGAGGTTGTGGGTGATGAAGAGGTAGGCCAGCCCCAGGCTGTCCTGCAGATCCTTCAGCAGGTTCAGGATCTGTGCCTGCACCGAGACGTCGAGCGCGCTGGTCGGCTCGTCGCAGATCACCAGCCGGGGCGACACTGCGAGCGCCCGCGCGATCGCGATGCGCTGCCGCTGGCCGCCGGAGAACGCATGCGGATAGCGGCCGCCGGCATCGTCCGGCAGCCCGACCTGATGCAGCAGGCGCGCCACCGCGTCGCGGCGGTCGGCGGCCGCGCCGATGCCCAGCGCGTCCATGCCCTCGAGCAAAATATCCGCCACCCGCATGCGCGGATTAAGTGAGCTGAACGGATCCTGGAACACCATCTGCGCCTGCCGCCGCAGGGTGGGGACATTCTTCGCGATCATGGTCTCGCCGCCCAGCACAATGCTGCCCGCGGTCGGCTCGATCAGCCGCAGCAGCGCCTTGCCCACGGTGGTCTTGCCGCAACCCGATTCACCCACCAGCGCCAGCGTGCGGCCCGCCTGGATGTTCAGCGACACGCCGTCGACTGCGCGCACGTGGCCCACGGTGCGCTGGATCAGGCCGCGCCGGATCGGAAAATGCACTTTCAGTCCGTCCACCTGCAGCAGCGATTGTGCAGCCTGTTTTACCGAATGTGCGGTGCGTTCGCGCGCGCTGCGCGCAGGCAAGGTGCCCGCCAGGTGGCAACGCACCCGCTGATCGTCGATCACCTGCCAGCCGGGCGATTCAGCGCGGCAGCGCGCAAGCGCAAACGGACAGCGCGGCGCAAAGCGGCAGCCGCGCATCGGACCGTCGAGCGGCGGCACCTGGCCGGGAATCGTGACCAGCCGGCCGCTGTCGCCGGGGCGCGGCAGCGCCTCGAACAGCATGCGGCTATATGGGTGCTGCGGGCTGGCGAAGAACGCGTCGCGCATACCCTCCTCCACCAGCTCGCCGGCATACATGACGCCCACGCGATCGGCATTCTCGGCCACCACGCCAAGGTCATGCGAGATCAACAGCATGCCCATCCGCTGATCGGCCTTGAGTCTGCGCAGCACGTCGAGCACCTGCGCCTGGATGGTTACGTCGAGCGCCGTGGTCGGCTCGTCGGCAATCAGGAGTTGCGGCCGGCCGGCCAGCGCCATTGCGATCATCACCCGCTGGCGCAGCCCGCCCGAGAGTTCGAATGGATAGGTGTCGAGCCGGCGCACCGCGTCCGGCACGCCCACCGCATCGAGCAGCCCCCGCGCAGCGTCGCGCGCAGCCTGCCCGCTGAGGTTCTGGTGCAGCGCCAGCGCTTCGCCGATCTGTTCACCGACCTTGATGACCGGATTCAACGCCAGCATCGGCTCCTGGAAGATCATCGCCATCTGCCCGCCGCGCACGCGCCGCATGTCGCGCTCGGGTAGGGCCAGCACATCGGTTTCGCCAAGCTGCACGCTGCCCGAAATCACCCGGCCGCCATCCGGCAGCAGCCGCATCAGCGACAGCGCAGTGATCGACTTGCCACAGCCGGATTCACCCAGCAGCGCATAGGTTTCGCCTGCCGCAACCCGAAACGACACGCCATCGACCACGCGCACCCGACCGAAGCCGGTAACGAGATCGCGCACCTCGAGCAGAGGTTTCATCGACGTCCTCCCAGACGCGGGTCGAAGGCATCGCGCACGCCGTCGGCAAACAGGTTGGCGGCCAGCACCAGGGTGAACATGAAGGCGAACGCCGCGCCGAGCTGCCACCAGACGACCGGCTCGCGCGCCAGTTCGAGGCGCGCGCCGTTGATCATGTTGCCCCAGCTGTACATGGCGGGATCGACGCCGACGCCGATGTAGGACAACACCGCTTCGGCCAGCACCAGGCCGGAGAAATCGAGCACGATGGCGATCAGCACCAGATGGAACAGGTTGGGGAAGATGTGGCGGCTGATGATGCGGGCGTTCGATACGCCAAAGGCACGCGCCGCCTCGACGTAGTCCAGCGTTCGCAGCTTCAGCGATTCGCCGCGCAAGAGACGCGCAAGACCCGTCCAGCTGGTCACGCCCATGATGAGGCAGAGCGCCAGCAGGCGGATGTCGGCACGCGCGGCAGCGGTATCGAAAATGTCGGGATTGGATTCGATATAAACCTGCACGATGAGCACCGCCGCGGCGATCAGCAGCACGCCGGGGATCGAATTCAGCACGGTGTAGAGGTACTGGATGACGTCGTCCACCCAGCCGCGAAAGTAGCCGGCGGCGATGCCGAAACCGATCGCCAGCGGCAGCGTGACCAGGGTGGTCAAGGTGCCGATGACCAGGCCGGTGCGGATGCTCTTCAGGGTGATATAGAGCACGTCCTGCCCGACCTTGTCGGTGCCGAAGACATGGTAGCCGGAGGCCAGCTGCGCCAGCGTGCCGCCGAGCACCAGCAGCAGCGCCACCATGAGAACAAGCGTCCGCCCCGGCCAGTTCAGGTCGCCCTGTCGCCACGCCGCCAGCCACGCGCCCACTGAAACCTGCGTCCGCCGCGCCCGCCACCCGGCCAACAGGCCGAACAGCAGCAGGCTCGCCAGCCCCCCCTGCGTGGCGCCGACGAGCGTGCGGCGGGTGATATCCGGCAGTCGCTCATCCGCGTGTTGCAGGTGCGCGCCGCCGTATTGCAGGCGCGGATAATCGCGCACCGTCGCGCTGTCGCGCTCGACGAACTCCTTGGCGTACAGTTGCATCGCCAGCGGGGCCGAGTAGGTTTTTTCCTGCCGCGCACGCAGCTCGCTCGTCAGCGCGTCGAACACGGACAGCACCTCGACCGAATAGTGCGGCGCATCGGCCGGGCTGTCGGTCAGCTGCGCCCGATAATGCAACGAGTCGAGCAGGCCGATGACCACGAACACGCCCAGCACCAGTGCCGCCCCCATCGCCATCGGGCGCTGCGCCACCATCCTCCACGGCGCCAGCAAATGTTCGTGGCGGCGGATCAGCCACACCAGCGCCAGCACCACCGTCAGCAGCGCGAAGATCAGCGCATCGGTCCACAGGATAACGGGCTGGATGGTCATCTTGAAGAAAGCCCATTAACCACAGAGGCGCAAAGACACAGAGGAAAATCAAAGCAATGCAATGCCTTAACACCCTTCTCTGTGCCTCTGTGTCCCAAGGGATACCGTCCCTGCGAGACATATCTCTGTGGTGAGGGGTTCATACTCATTGCAGCCGAACCCGCGGATCGACCCACGAATAGGAAATGTCGGTGAGGATCAGGCCGACGATGTAGAGGAAGGAGCCGAGGAACACCATCGCCCTCACCACAGCGAAATCCTGCGCCTGGATGGCGTCGATGGTGTAGCTGCCCAGCCCCGGAATGCCGAAGAAGGATTCGGTAATCAGGCTGCCCATGAACAGCAGCGGCAGTACCACCACCGCACCGGTGAGGATCGGGATCATGCCGTTTTTCAGCACGTGGCGAAACAGCACACGCCCCTCGGAGAGCCCCTTGGCGCGCGCGGTGCGCACGTAGTCCTTGCCGATTTCCTCGAGGAAAATTGTGCGGTACCAGCGCGAGCCGCTGCCGATCCCCGCCACCACACCGACCAGCACCGGCAGCAGGATGAAGCGGATGCCGTCGATGCCGCCGGCGAATCCCGAGATCGGCAGCAGGTTCCACAGTTTGGCAATGAAATACTGTCCGGCGATGATGTAAAACAGCCCAGATATCGACATCAGCACCACGCAAAGCACCACGCCCCACAGATCGAGATAGGTGGTACGGAAGAACACCATCAGCAGGGCGAAGCTGACGTTGACCAGCAAGCCGATGACAAACACCGGCAGCGCAATCGCCAGGCTCGGCCCCATGCGGGTACGGATTTCGTTGCCGATGTTGCGTCCGTCATCGCCCTTGCCGAATTCGAACACGAACATGGCAGCCGAGTGCTTGAAGAAAATCGTGTCGGTGAGCTGCGCACTGCCGGTAGCCTGCGCATTCAGCAGCAGCGGCTTGTCGTAGCCGTGCTCGACCTTCCAGCGCTCGATCGCTTCAGGCGTCACGTGCTTGGCGCCGAGCTGTAGCCGCGCCATGTCGTCCGGCGTGTTGACGACGAAGAACAGTGCGAAGGTCAGCAGGTTGACCCCGATCAGGATCGGGATGGCGTACAGCAGGCGGCGCAGGATATAGGCCAGCATCAGGCGGTTTTCCTCTCATGCCGCCGCCAGCCGATCACCGCCGGCGCGATGACGGCCATCAGCGCTGCGACCAGCAACACGATCGGCCACAGCACCGGGTGATTCCATTCGGCGCGCCGGCTTGTGCGCAGGTCGGGGTCGATGCGGCGATACTTGAGCGTGTTGTTGGCCATCAGGTTGGGCTTGACGTTATGTACCCAGCCGTGGCGCAGGCCGAAGGACTTGGGGTAGTAGGCGAAGATCCACGGCGCGTCGCGGCGCACGATCTCCAGCATGGCGTCGATCACCTGCTGACGCGCGGGGCCGTTGTCCATGTCCTTCATGCGCTCGAACAAAAAATTGAATTCAGCACTGTCGTAGTTGGCCGCATTCTCGCCGCCGCTGCCCACCTTCTTGTGCGGCCCGTACAACAGGAACAGGAAGTTCTCCGGGTCTGGATAGTCGGCGTTCCAGCCCCATTCGAACAGCTGCGCGTTGCCCTTGCGGATCTTGTCCTGGAAGCGGTTGTAGTCGGTGCCGCGCACCACCAGCTGCACATTGAGCTTGTCGAGCTGCTTCTTCATCCAGTCGAGCCGCGACTTGGCATCAGGCCCGCTCGCCATGGTGTCGAAATACAGCACCAGCGGCTCGCCCGTCTTCGCATTGCGCCCGTTCGGGTAGCCCGCCTCGGCCAGCAGTTTCCGGGCGTCTTCGATCGGGCGGCGCTGGATGCTGCCGTCGCGCGCTTCGTACACGTAGGGGTTCAGCCCGGCCACGCCCTCGACATAGCCGAACAGCCCCGGAGGGATCGGTCCCTGCGCAGGGATGCCGCGGCCATTGAGAAAAATCGAAATGAATTCATCGTAGTCGAACGCGATGGAGAGCGCCTGCCGCAATTTCTGGCGGTCTTCGCCCAAACCCCCCACCACCGGATCGAGCATGTTGAAGCCGACATACCAGAGCGAAGCCGCCACCGCGGTGATGAGGTGGATGTCCTGCTCGCGCATGCTGTCGGTCAGCTGCGGATCGCCGCCGGACGTGAATTGCACGGCCTGGTCGAAGCTGTCGGAGCTGATCCCGGAGCTGTCGTAGTAGCCCTGCAAAAACTTGCTCCAGTAGGGAATGGTTTCCTTCTCCAGGCTGTAAATGGCTTCGTCGACAAACGGCAGCGGCTTGCCGGCGTCGGCCAGCCGGCCGGCACGGCGGTCCTCCTCGCTGCCTTCCCCCGGATAGGTTTCGCCGTGGAAGTGGGGATTCTTCTTCAGCGCCATACGGCGGTTGGGATCGTTCTGCGCCAGATAATAGGGCCCGGTGCCGACCGGCTGCCAGTCGAGCGTGAGGTTCTTGTCGGCCATGCCGGGCTGCGCGTAGAACACCTCTGCTTCCCACGGCACCGGCGCAAAGAACGGCATCGCCAGCCAGTAGATGAACTGCGGGTATTTGCCCTTGATGCGGATGCGGTAGGTGTGGCGATCCACCACTTCGGCCCCTTCAAGCGGGAAGTCGTCGAGCTTCAACGCCGCATCGGGATCAGCCTTGGCGACTTTTTCAAGCATTTCGCCCAGCGCCTTCAGGCCGACGATGTGCTCGCTCATCAGGCCGAAAATCGGCGAGCTGAGCCGGGGGTTGGCCAGCCGCTTGATCTGGTACACGTAATCCGCCGCCACCAGTTCGCGCGTGCCGCTGTGCTCGAAATCCTGGATACGGGTATTTTTGGCGATATCCGCGGCCGTGAGCGCGTGGTAGCGGTAGCGTCCCGCCGCATCGCGCGCAAACGCCGGATGCGGCTGGTAGCGGATACCGGGGCGGATGCGAATTTCGTACGCGGTCTCGGCGATCGACGCTGCCGGCGCATCGTCCGGCAGCGCTTTCCCGGCGGCGTCGAAATAGCGCGGTCTGGGCACTGCCTCGGAGGTCAACGGGACCAGCGTGTAGGGACGTTTGAGGAAGTGGTATTGCAGCGGCGGTTCGTAAATCTGCCCGGTGAACTCGATCTCGTCGGCGCTGTATGAGCGTGCCGGATCGAGATGCTTGGGGCGCTCGGAAAATGCGCTGTAAAGCACATTGGCGTCAGCCTGGCTGCCCGGATAGGGGTTATTCCAGTTGTCGGAGCAGCCTGCCATCAGGCCTAGCCCCAGCAGGCCCATCCCCAATAAAATCGCCCCGATGCGCACCATCTCGCAAGTGTACCCAAGCACGCCGCCAACGTCAGCCGTTATAATCCCGTGCTACATAACTTTCTTCGAGACCATCATGGGATTTCTTGCAGGAAAACGTTTGCTGATCACCGGCGTGATATCCAACCGTTCGATCGCGTACGGCATCGCCACCGCATGCCAGCGCGAAGGCGCCGAACTGGCCTTCACCTACCAGACCGATCGCATCAAGGATCGCGTCACCGAATTCGCCCAGGAGTTCGGCTCCAGCCTGGTGTTCCCGTGCGACGTCGGCAGCGACGCGCAGATCGACGCGCTGTTTGCCGACCTCGGCAAACACTGGGACAGCCTCGATGGGCTGGTGCATTCGATCGCGTTTACACCGAAGGAAGCCCTCACCGGCGATTTCCTCTCCGCGGTCACCCGCGAAAATTTCCGCATCGCCCATGACATCAGCGCCTACAGTTTCGCCGCGCTGGCCAAAGCCGCTCTGCCGATGATGGAAGGCCGCCAGGCCGCACTGCTGACGCTGACCTATCTCGGTGCGGTTCGCTCCGTGCCCAACTACAACGTCATGGGACTGGCCAAGGCCAGCCTTGAATCCGGCGTGTATTACATGGCGCAAAGCCTCGGCCCCAAAGGCATCCGCGTCAACGCCATCTCGGCCGGTCCGATCAAAACGCTGGCCGCCAGCGGCATCGCAAACTTCGGCGAGAAGCTCGACATCGCCGCCAAGAACGCGCCACTGCGCCGCAATGTGACCATTGACGAGGTCGGCAACGTCGCCGCCTTCCTGCTGTCCGACCTGGCCTCAGGCATCACCGGTGAAATCACCTACGTCGACGCAGGCTTCAACACCACCGCCGGCGCCGAAAGCTGACTCGTTTTTTTCATCCAATAAAAAACGCGCCTCGGGGCGCGTTTTTTATTGCTTCCCGCAACCCGGTTTATCTGCCTTCGATCGCATTGGGCTGGATTTTCACTTTTTGCCCGACGGTAATCAGCGCGACCATCGCCTTCATGTCCGCACGCTGCTGCGCCTGCACGACGCCGGACTCGATCGATGCCAGCAGCATGGGGTCGAGCGCAGGCGCCTCCAGCACGCGGCTCACCCGCACGATGCGATAAATGCCGTCAGGGCGAGTAAAGCCGGTGTAGGCCGGCAGCTTGTCGGCGCTCACCCGGAATACCGCCTTGGCGCCGGCGGCATCCAGCACAGCCGAAGCCTGACGCCCGACTACCTGGAAATCCGACCAGTTCAAGTTCGCTTCCTCGCCTTTGGCCAGAACCTGGACCGTAGCCTCGCCTTTTTGCGCCAGCAGCCGTGCGCTCTGCGCGGCACGCAGTTTGGCCTCGATAGCCACCGACACTTCGGCTAGCGGACGCAGCCGCGCCGGGCGATGCTCCACGATCCGCGCAGCCACCAGGGTGCCGGGCTGAACCTCGATGGCCTCGGTATTCTGCCTGGATTTGATTGATTCCTGGCTGAACAGCGCGGCCGACAGTGCGGGATGATTGAATGGCGACGGTGCATTTTTTGCGGTCATCCAGCCGCTTTGCTTGACGGTCAGCTTGGCAGCTGTCGCTGCGGGCTGCAGGGAGGTCGCATTTTCGTACACCAGATTGCTGAAGTTCTCGGCCAGATCGGCAAACATCTTCTGCGCCTGCTGCCTGCGCAACTCGTCCACAACCGCCGCACGCACCTCGGCCAGCGGTGCGGTCTGCGCAAGCTCGACGCCATCCAGGCGGATGATGTGATAGCCGAAATCGCTTTCGACCGGGCCACGGATTTCATTCGGCTTCATGCTGAATACGGCATCCTCGAAAGGCTTGACCATCATGCCGCGGCCAAAGCTGCCAAGACTGCCATCCTGTGCAGCCGAGCCGGGATCCTGCGATTCGGTGCGCGCCAGCTCGGCGAAACGCTCCGGTGTTTTCTGCAGGGCTTGAATCAGTTCGGCTGCTTTTGCCTTGGCCCGAGCGCGCGTTGCGGCATCCGAATTTTTATCGACGGCAATCAGAATATGGCTCGCACGACGCTGCTCGGGTTGCCCGAACTGCGCAGCATTGGCCGCGTAGTAATCCGCCACCGCCTGCTCGTTCACGGCAATGCCCGCTGCCACACTTGCGATGTCCAGCACCAGTTGCTCGGCGCGAATCTGCTCTGGCTCGGTGAATTCGGTCTGGTTGGCCGCGTAATACTGTTCCACGTCGGCGGTCGTCACCTGGATCTGCGACGCCACCGTAGAAGCCGGCAGATCCGCCCAGGCGATCTCGCGTTGCTGCGCCACCAGGTGGGCAATCTGCGTCAGCGAGGTATTCGAGGGGAAGGCCGCGAGCGAAACCGGACTGGTAATGGCCTCGAGCATGAAGGCCTGGCGCAATTCATTTTCAAACTGGGCAGGCGCGCGGCCGTTCTGACGCAGCACCGCCTCATAGCGCTGCTGCGAAAATGTGCCGTCCTGCTGGAAGGTCGGAATCTGCCCCAGCACCGATGCAACATACGCATCCGGCGCCAGGAACCTGAGCTTCTGCGCTTCCAGCAGCAGCGCCTTGCGCTCGATCAGGTTATCGAGCACCTGTCTGCGAAAGTCGGCTGTTTCGGTGACGGCGGGATCAAATGCGGGGCCGCGCGCCTCGCGCATGCGGTCACTCTGCGCCTGGATTTCCCGCGTCAGCTCTTCACGCGAAATCCTCACATCCCCGACCTCGGCGATCTTGCCGCCGCTTTTGTCACCCGATATGTAGGAATCCACGCCGAACAGGGCGAAGGTAACAATAATCAAGGCCAGTATGACTTTGGCCAGCCAGCCCTTTGCATGCCTGCGGATTGCTTCGAGCACGGTCTTCTACTCCGAAAAAAATCGCCAGCGCGAATTTTCGCGCACTTTGCGTCTCGCGTCTCGCCTTGCTGTGATGAAAAGACGCTGTATGAAATGAAAAAAGGCGAACTTGCGTTCGCCTTTTAGATGTTGGCGGAGTGGACGGGACTCGAACCCGCGACCCCCGGCGTGACAGGCCGGTATTCTAACCAACTGAACTACCACTCCCTGATGCTACAAAAAAACGTCGGTGAACACCGTTTCACTGCATAAAATCGACTGCTTGTCCTTGATCCCCGCTGGTGGGTGCTGAGGGGCTCGAACCCCCGACATTCGCCGTGTAAAGGCGACGCTCTACCAGCTGAGCTAAGCACCCGACGAAGCCAAAGATTCTACAACAGATTCCCGACCTTGCCAAATGAAAACTGCATTTTTTATTAATTGATGGCGTCCTTCAGCCCTTTGCCTGCACGGAACTTCGGCACTTTGGCAGCCTTGATCTTGATGGCAGCACCGGTACGTGGATTGCGGCCCATGCGTGCGGCGCGCTTGCCAACATAGAAACTGCCAAAACCCACCAGCGTCACCATGTCTCCTTTCTTCAGCGCTTTCTTGACCGCTTCAACCGTTGCATCCAGCGCACGGCCGGCAGCAGCCTTGGAAATATCAGCCGAGTCGGCGATGGCATCAATCAATTCGGATTTATTCACGTGTTATCCCCTTCGCTCAAGTGGTACAGGAAAACCCCTGTGGGGGCTTTTATAGCAACCCGCAAAACCTTGTGTCAAGCGGTTTTCCGGGTAGGCACAAAAAAACCCCGCGACTGGCGCGGGATTCCGGGGAGCGATTAAAAAAACACTCAGTGCTTGATTGCCGCGGCGGTGGTTTTTTGCTCTTCCGGCACGGCAATTGCAGGCGTTTCCGCTTCAGGCTCATCCTGCAAGGGCTCGGGCGCATGTTCCAGTGCCAATTCAAGAACCTGGTCAATCCACTTGACCGGATGAATATCGAGCTTGTTCTTGATGTTGTCGGGAATCTCGATCAAATCCTTGACATTCTCGTGCGGGATCAACACCGTCTTGATGCCGCCACGATGCGCGGCCAGCAGTTTTTCCTTCAGCCCGCCGATCGGCAGCACTTCGCCCCGCAACGTAATTTCGCCGGTCATCGCCACATCGGCACGCACCGGAATCCCGGTGAGGACCGATACCATCGAGGTGCAGATTGCGACACCCGCCGACGGACCGTCTTTCGGCGTTGCGCCTTCCGGCAGATGAATGTGGATGTCGCGCTTTTGATAGAAGTCGTCCTGGATTCCCAGCTTGCGCGCACGCGAGCGCACCACGGACAGCGCGGCCTGAATGGATTCCTGCATCACCTCGCCGAGTTTACCGGTCGTGATCGTCTTGCCGCGACCCGGCAGCGAGACCGCCTCGATGGTCAGCAGTTCGCCGCCCACCTCGGTCCACGCCAAACCCGTCACCTGCCCCACCTGGTTCTTCTGTTCGGCGACCCCAAAGCTGACGCGCCGCACCCCGAGGTATTTCTCCAGATTGCGCGACGTGACCGAGATTCGGGTCGATTGCTTCTTCAGCAACAGGGCCTTGACGGCCTTGCGGCAGATTTTTGAAATTTCCCGCTCAAGGCTGCGCACGCCGGCTTCGCGCGTGTAGTAACGCACGATGTCGCGAATGGCCGATTCGGCTATAACGAGTTCGCTTTCCTTGATGCCATTGACCTTGAGCTGCTTGGGCACCAGGTAGCGCATCGCGATATTGATTTTCTCGTCCTCGGTGTAGCCCGACAGGCGAATCACTTCCATCCGGTCCAGCAAGGGCGCGGGCAAATTAAGCGAGTTGGCGGTGGCAACGAACATTACGTCGGACAGGTCGTACTCGACCTCGATGTAATGATCCTGGAAGGTGTGGTTCTGCTCGGGGTCGAGCACTTCCAGCAGCGCCGAAGACGGATCGCCGCGAAAATCCTGCCCCATCTTGTCGACTTCATCGAGCAGGAACAGCGGATTTCTCACCCCGACCTTGGTCAGGCTTTGCAGGATCTTGCCCGGCATCGAGCCGATATAGGTGCGGCGGTGACCTCGAATCTCGGATTCATCGCGCACCCCGCCCAGCGCCATGCGCACGAACTTGCGGTTGGTCGCACGCGCGATGGACTGGCCGAGCGAGGTTTTGCCGACGCCGGGGGGACCCACCAGGCAGAGGATCGGCGCCTTGACCTTGTCGACGCGCTGCTGCACCGCAAGATATTCGAGGATGCGTTCCTTGACCTTGTCGAGGCCGTAGTGGTCTTCGTCGAGCACGCGCTCGGCCTTGACCAGATCCTTGCTGATCTTGGTTTTCTTCTTCCACGGCAGGCCGACCATGGCCTCAATGTAGCTGCGGATCACGGTGGCTTCGGCCGACATCGGAGACATCATGCGCAGCTTTTTCAGCTCACCCATGGCCTTGGCTTCCGCCTCCTTGGACATGCCGGCCTGCTTGACGCGGCTTTCCAGTTCCTCCAGTTCGGCGCCTTCCTCGATGTCGCCCAGTTCCTTCTGGATCGCCTTGACCTGCTCGTTCAGGTAGTACTCGCGCTGACTCTTCTCCATCTGCCGCTTGACGCGGCCGCGGATGCGCTTTTCCACCTGCAGAATGTCAAGCTCGCCTTCCAGCAGGCCGAGCAGGTGTTCGAGGCGCTTGTTGACGCCGATCATCTCCAGCACTTCCTGCTTCTGTTCCAGCTTCAGCGGCAGGTGCGCGACAATGGTGTCGGCCAGTCGGCCGCCCTCGTCGATGCCCGACAACGAGGTGAGGATTTCCGGCGGAATCTTCTTGTTCAGTTTGACATACTGATCGAACTGCGTCAGGAGGGCGCGGCGCATCGCCTCGACTTCCACCAGTTCTTCGCCCTCGGCGGGCAGGATTTCGGCACGTGCGGAGAGATGGGTCTCGGCATCGGTGACTTTCAGCACGCGGGCACGCTGATTGCCTTCGACCAGTACCTTGACGGTGCCGTCCGGCAGTTTCAGCATTTGCAGGACAGTGGCCACGCTGCCGGTGTCGTACAGGTCTTCCGGTGTGGGGTCGTCCTGGGCGGCGGTCTTTTGCGCGACCAGCAGGATGCTCTTGCCGGATTCCATCGCGGCTTCCAGCGCCTTGATCGATTTGGGACGGCCGACGAACAAGGGAATGACCATGTGGGGGAACACCACCACATCCCTAAGCGGCAACAGCGGTAGATCGACCTGTTCCTTGGATACGTTGTCGCTCATCATGATTTCCTGGTAAGAGTTGAGGAAAGGATGCGCGGCATTCAACCACGCTCTACCCGTAAAGGGCAGGCCGTGGTTGTCCCCGCAAGGGGGAGGCCGTGGTTGTAAAGCCGACAAGTCGGCAACAACCACGCTCTAAAGCCGAAAAATCGGCAACAACCACGCTCATCCATAACTGGGGGGCATAGGTTGGAATTCAAGATGGCTGACAGGTTCCCCGTCAGCCATTCGATATTCAGGCTCCGGCGGCCAGCGGTTGCTCGCCCTGGTCCGAGTAAATCAGCAAGGGCTTGCCGTCGCCGCCGATCGTTCCGTTGTCCACCACAACCTTGCTGACGCCCTTGAGCGATGGCAGGTCATACATGGTATCGAGCAGGGAATGCTCGATGATCGAACGCAGGCCGCGTGCACCGGTGCGTCGCGCCAGCGCACGCTTGGCGATGGCATTCAGCGCGTCCTCGCGGAATTCGAGTTCGACGCCTTCCATTTTGAAGAGCTTGATGAACTGCTTGGTCAGCGCGTTCTTCGGCTCGGTCAAAATCTGCACCAGCGCGGCCTCATCCAGTTCGTCCAAGGTTGCGACCACCGGTAAACGTCCGACAAATTCCGGGATCAGGCCATATTTAATGAGATCTTCGGGCTCGACCTGGTGCAGCAATTCGACGTCGCGCTTGGTTTCGTCGACATTCTTGACCTGCGCACCAAAGCCGATGCCACCTTTTTCAGTACGGCCGCGAATGACCTTTTCCAGCCCGCTGAATGCACCGCCGCAAATGAACAGGATGTTGCTGGTGTCGACCTGCACGAATTCCTGGTTCGGATGCTTGCGTCCGCCCTGCGGCGGAACCGAAGCGGTAGTGCCTTCGATCAGTTTCAGCAGCGCCTGCTGCACGCCCTCGCCAGACACGTCGCGGGTAACCGAAGGGTTGTCGGCCTTGCGCGAAATCTTGTCGATTTCATCGATGTAAACAATGCCCTGCTTGGCCTTCTCGACATCGTAATCGCATTTTTGCAGCAGCTTCTGGATGATGTTCTCGACATCCTCACCCACATAACCGGCTTCGGTCAGCGTGGTGGCGTCGGCAATCACGAACGGCACGTTCAACGTGCGTGCCAGCGTTTGCGCCAGCAGGGTCTTGCCGGAGCCGGTCGGGCCGATCAGCAGGATGTTGCTCTTGGCCAGCTCGACTTCGCCAGTGTCGGCGTTGCTGCGCAGGCGCTTGTAGTGATTGTAGACGGCAACCGCGAGCGCTTTTTTCGCCGGCCCCTGGCCGATCACGTATTGATCGAGCATGCCGCTGATTTCGTGCGGCGTCGGCAAGCCGGAACCACCGCTCTTTTGGGTGTCGGCCTGCTGGATTTCTTCACGGATGATGTCGTTGCATAGTTCGACGCATTCATCGCAGATGAATACCGACGGCCCCGCAATCAGCTTGCGTACCTCGTGCTGGCTTTTGCCACAGAAGGAGCAGTAAAGAAGTTTGTCGCCCGAGCCTTTGTCTGCCATACCCGTTCCTTGCTTAATTGCCTGATGCTTCGTTGCGGCTGATCAGCACCTTGTCAATCAGACCGTAATTCACCGCCTCGTCCGCGCTCATGAAATTATCGCGGTCAGTGTCGCGCTCGATCACCTCCATGCTCTGCCCGGTGTGCTTGGCCAGCATGTCGTTGAGGCGCGCTTTCAAATAGAGGATTTCCTTGGCGTGGATGGCAATGTCCGACGCTTGCCCCTGGAAACCGCCCAGTGGCTGGTGAATCATCACGCGCGAGTTCGGCAGGCAGTAGCGCTTGCCATGGGCGCCCGCGGTGAGCAGGAATGCGCCCATGCTGGCCGCCTGGCCAATGCACAGGGTGGACACATCCGGCTTGATGAACTGCATGGTGTCGTAGATCGCCAGCCCGGCCGAAACCGATCCGCCGGGTGAGTTGATGTAGAAAAAGATGTCTTTGTCGGGATTTTCCGACTCCAGGAACAGCATCTGCGCAACCACCAGATTGGCCGTGCCATCGTTCACTGGACCCACAAGGAAAATGACCCGTTCCTTGAGCAGGCGCGAATAGATGTCGTAGGCGCGTTCGCCGCGACCGCTTTGTTCGACGACCATGGGCACCAGCCCCAGACCTTGAGGTTCGAAGGACTGCGAATTGGAAATACCGCGTTCAAAATCAATGTGCATCAGGCACGTCCCATCAATTCTTCAAAGGAGGTTGTCACGTCTTCCACTTGGGCCTGACCTGCAACCCATGCTACCACATTCTCTTCCAGCGCCAGGGACTCGATCTCCTGCATTCGTTCCGGGCTCTGGTAGTACCACTGCATCACCTGCTCGGGCTCTTCGTAGCTTTGCGCCTGCTCCTGAATCAGGGCCCGAATCTGCTCGGGCTGTGCCACCAGCTTGTGCACCTGCACGATCTCGGCCAGGATCAGCCCCAAGCGCACGCGGCGCTCGGCCTGCCCGGTAAACATATCGGTAGAAAGTTTCACAGTCTGAACCCCACGCGACTGCATATCGGCTTCGGTCATTTTCATCAGGCGCTCGGTTTCCATCGCCACCAGGCTTTGCGGCAGATCCAGCGTGCTCTTCTGCAGCAGCAGTTCCATCGCCTGCTCTTTCAGTTTTGCCTGCACGCGACGTTTGGCTTCACGTTCCAGGTTGGTCTTTACCTCGGCCTTGAGTTTTTCGACGTCGCCGTCTTCGATCCCCAGCGCCTTGGCAAATTCCGCGTCCACCGGCGGCAGCACGGGGGCCTGCACGTCTTTGACCTGCACTTCGAAATGCGCGACCTTGCCGGCGAGGTCCTTGGCAGGGTATTCAGCCGGAAAGGTCAGATCGAAGCCCTTGCTGTCGCCGGTCTTGATGCCGATCAGGTTCTGCTCGAATTCTTGCAGCAGACGGCCTTCGCCGATCACCGCGGCGAAGTCTTCGCCGTTTCCGCCGTCAAATGCTGCGCCATCGACTGTGCCCTGATAATCGAACTTGGCCAAATCGCCTTCCGCCGCCGCCCGATCGGTGGATTCGAATGTGCGACGCTGCTTCTGCAGCACTTCCAGCGTCTTCGCCACATCGGCCTCGCCCAGGTTGACGACCGAACGGCTGATCTTACCCGCGCTCAGGTCATCGATCCTCACTTCGGGATAGACCTCGAAGCTGGCGCTGAACGTCATTTCCGTCGTGTCAGTCTGCTCCGTTTTCGGCTCGAATCGCGGATAGCCCGCAATTTTCAACTGATGCGTCTGCACCGCCTCGCCAAAGCGGGTCTGCAGGGTTTCGCCCAGCACTTCCTGACGCACGCCGGAGGCATGCCGGAGCGCCACGGCGGCGAGCGGCGCCTTGCCGGGACGGAAACCATCCATCTTGACGTTGCGTGCCAGGCGCTTGAGGCGGCCCTGTACTTCGGTTTCCAGCTGGTCCATGGGCACACTGATGTCCAGGCGGCGGACCAGTCCTTCGAGAACTTCAAGATTTGCTTGCATCAAAATGCTTCCTGGCTGAATTTAAAGGATGGGTGAAGAGCAAAAAAAACGATGGTGCGAAAGGGGGGACTCGAACCCCCACGCCTTGCGGCGCTGGAACCTAAATCCAGTGCGTCTACCAATTCCGCCACTCTCGCGGCGTAGCCGCAAAACTATCGACTAATAAGTGTAATATAATCAATACGATGCTGTCACCCAAGCGAACCCGGCATCCCACCTAAGTCATTATTCTCATTCCGTTTTTTTGTTGCCGGTGCCGGTCGATCATTACGAAAACTTCCCTGTTGCGTCCTGGTTGCTGCCCAAACGGCTGCGCCAGCCGGTCGAAGCCATCTACCGGTTTGCTCGCAGCGCGGACGATATTGCCGACGAAGGCGATGCCCCCGCAGCCACGCGCCTGGGCCAGCTGGCAGCCTATCACGCCGAACTGGACCGCATCGAGCGCGGCGAGTCTTCCCGCCATCCGGTTTTTGTTCCGCTTGCGGCAGCCATTCGCGATTACGCCATCCCACTATCGCCGTTTCGCGACCTGCTGTCAGCCTTCGTGCAGGACGTCGAAAAAACCCGTTATGCCAATTTCGGCGAAATCATGGACTACTGCCGCCGCTCGGCCAACCCGGTGGGACGCCTGATGCTGCACCTGTACGGCGACCGCGACCCGCGTCACCTGGCCTATTCGGATGCCATTTGCAGCAGCCTGCAACTGATCAACTTCCTGCAGGATATTTCGGTCGATTACCGGAAAGGCCGCATCTACCTGCCGCAGGACGAGCTGGACGCGCACCGCGTCAGCGAGACGCAGATTGCGCAGGGCGACGCACGCGGCCTGTGGCACATGATGATGCATAAGCAGATCGAACGTGCCCGAAAGTTATTGCAGGCCGGAGCACCGCTCGGCCGGCAGATCAAAGGGCGCATCGGGCTGGAACTACGCGTGACCATCCTCGGCGGCGAAGCCATCCTGCGCAAACTCCACGCCGACCCCGGCTGCGTGTTCCACAACCGTCCGGTGCTCACCAAAAAGGACTGGATCGTCATGCTCGGACGCGGGATTTTTTGAACGTGGATGCCCATCGGTATTGCCAGGAACGCGCTGCGGCCAGCGGCTCCAGCTTCTACTACAGCTTCGTCCTCCTGCCGCCCGAGGCGCGACGCGCGATCACCGCGTTTTACGCCCTGTGCCGCGAACTCGACGATGTGGTGGACGAATGCCGCGACCGTCAGGTGGCCGAAGCCAAGCTCGACTGGTGGCGCGGGGAAATCGCACGCTTTGCTGCCGGCGCGCCGGAGCATCCGGCGACCCGCGCCCTATTCGATACCCAACAGGGCTGCAACGCGCCCGCCGCCCTGCTGCTGGAAATCGTCGATGGCATGGCAATGGATCTCGATTGTCTGCGCTATCCCGATTTCAAGTCGCTCAACCTTTATTGCTACCGCGTGGCCGGCGTGGTCGGCGAAGTGGCGGCAGCGATTTTTGGTGGCCCGCGCAACGAGGACGACCGCGACATTCGCCGTTATGCGCATGAGCTGGGCCTTGCGTTCCAGCTCACCAACATCATCCGCGATGTCGGCGAGGATGCGCGGCGCGGACGCATCTACCTGCCGCAGGATGAGCTGGCGCGCTTCGGCGTCGCCGAGACCGACATTCTGAATGGCCGCAGCACGCCCGAATTCCAGGCGCTGATGCAGTTCCAGTTCGAACGCGCCAGCGCACATTACGCAAGCGCCTTCGCTGCCCTGCCCGCACGCGCGCGCCGCGCGCAGCGCCCGGGGCTGGTGATGGCGGCGACTTACCGCACCCTGCTGGACGAAATCCGGCGCGCCGGATTTCCCGTGCTGAATGCGCGCATCTCGCTCACGCCGCTGCGCAAGCTGTGGCTGGCCGGCAGGACCTGGCTGTTCCCATGAAGTCGCGTGTGGCCGTCATCGGCGGCGGCTGGGCCGGTTGCGCCGCCGCGCTGACGCTGGCCGAAGCGGGCGTCGCCGTCACGCTGTTCGAAGCCGGGCGCACCCTGGGCGGACGCGCCCGTTCGGTCGACATTGAAGGCCAGCCGCTCGACAACGGCCAGCACATCCTGCTCGGCGCCTATGAACAGACCCTGCAACTGATCGACCGCCTGCGTCCCGCCGCCTCGCCCGATGGCCTGTGGCGCCTGCCGCTTGCCCTTAACCAGCCGCCGGATTTCAGCCTGGCCTGCCCGCGCCTGCCGGCGCCGCTGCATTTGCTGGCAGGCCTGCTCGGCGCCCGCGGGCTGAGCTGGCGCGACAAGCTGGCCGCCGCCCGCTGGGCACATGGCCTGCTGAATGGCACGGATACGTCAGCCCACCTGAGCGTCAGCCAGCTCACCCGCAGCCAGCCCGAAAAACTGTGCCGCCTGCTATGGCATCCGCTGTGCGTATCCGCGCTCAACACGCCGCCGGACATGGCCAGCGCCAAGGTCTTCCGCGACACGATTCACGCCGCCTTCGGCGGACGCAACCGCCACAGCGACCTGCTGCTGCCGCGTCGCGACCTGACCGCGCTGTTTCCCGCGCCCGCAGCCGCACGGATCATCGAACTCGGCGGTGAAGTGCGTCAGTCCTGCCGGGTAACCACGCTCGACGCCGCAGCGGACGCCGTCAGCGTCGGAACGCGCGATGCGTCGATGGCCTGCAGCCACGTCGTCATCGCCGTCGCGCCGCAGCATCTGGAGGGGCTGGCTGCTGCGATTCCGCAACTCGAACCCGTGTTGCATGGGGTGGCGGCCTTCGCCTACCAGCCGATTGCCACCGCTTATTTCCAATACGACCCGGCCTTTCGACTGGAAAAACCGCTGTTCGCCCTGACGGATGGCCCGGCACAGTTCGTTTTCGACCGCGGCCAGAGCCATGACCAGCCGGGATTGCTGGCACTGGTTGCCAGCGCCGCGGCGAACCTGCCGGCGGACTGGATGGATCTGGCCGCCGCCCAGTTGCAGCGGATTGCCTGCCCGGGTCCACCACGCTGGCGCAAAAGCATCGTCGAAAAACAGGCGACTTACGCCTGTGTGCCGAACATGGCACGCCCCACCGTCCGCACCGCGCACCCGCGCGTTTTTCTGGCGGGCGATTACACTGCCGGGCTTTACCCCGCCACCCTCGAAAGCGCAACACTGAGCGGAGTACAATCGGCTCGCACCTTACTCGAACAGCTATGAAAGACTATTCTCCCCGTCCCGACCTGCTCGCAGGCCGCGTCATCCTCGTCACCGGCGCCAGTTCGGGCCTCGGCCGCGCCGCCAGCCTGGCATTTGCGCGCCACGGCGCCACCGTCGCCCTGCTGGCACGCAACGAAGCCAGACTCGAAGCGGTATACGACGAAATCCTGGCCGCAGGCGGTCCGGAACCGGCGATGTTTCCGTACGACCTCGCCGCTGCCGACGACCGCAGCCTGGAAGCGCTGACCGGCACCATCGCGCAACACCTCAAGCGGCTCGACGGCGTGCTGCACAGCGCACACCAGTTCTACAGCCTGACCCCGCTGGAACTGCAGACGCTGGAACAGTGGCAGGCCCTGATGCGAGTCAATCTGATCGCGCCGTTTGCGCTGACCCGCGCCTGCCTGCCGCTCCTGAAACAGGCTACGGACGCCTCGGTGGTGTTCACCGGCGAAACGCACGGCCATCAACCCAGCGCGTACTGGGGCGGCTATGCCGTGGCCAAGTCGGGCCTGGAAACGCTCACCCGCATCTGGACCGATGAGCTCGGCCCGTCTGCAAGCCCGCGCATCAACACCCTGATCCCCGGTCAAACCGCGACCACCCTGCGCTCACGCACCCACCCCGGGCTCGCTCCCGAAACCATACCCAGCGTCGACGATCTGATGCCGTGGTACCTGTACCTGATGGGTGCGGACAGCCGCGCGGTACGTGGCCAGATTGTGGAATGCCAGACCTGACGCTCGCCGTCCCTATTGTGAAAATCGGCCGCCACGAAATTCTCGATGAAGTGGGCCAGGGTGCGATGGGCACCGTTTACCGGGCACGCGATCCGCTGATCGAGCGTACGGTTGCCATCAAGACGGTGCCTTCCTGCCGCACTTCACACCTGCGGCTCATCGGCATTGGGCGTGCTGATCGCCGTGACGCTGCCGATCGCAGGCGGAATCATCGTCATTGACCACTTCATCGCTTCCTCCCAGCAACCGCCACTCACTCCCACGCCGCCTGCCACCAACACCTCGCAGGGTGTCGCTTCACAGCCGGCTGAAGCGGGGGGTATCGGACAAGCAGCCTTCATCGATGCTCGTTGAAACCGACAGCCCTGCGTCCAAACCGTCTATCGAACCGGATGAAGACCTTGCCGGCCTCGACAAAAAGCAGGTTGAACTGCGCATCAAGCGCACCGAACTGCTGCTGCAATACACCGAACAGCATCCCGACGTGGTGCAAATCGACCGGCAGCTCGAACAACTTCGCACCAAGCGCCGCAAGTATCTGCGGCAACGGCAGAAAGGCTGGGAAAGCCTGCCGGACTTAAAGAATCGGGCTGTCAGGCTCCTGAGCCGGCTACCAGTTGGTCTCACGCTCGGCGGTCGCCGACACTTTGTGAATGCTCAGATCGGCGCCGGTGAATTCCGCTTCCGGGTCCAGCCGCAAACCAATGGCACGCTTCAGAATGCCGTACACTACCAGGCTGCCGAGTGTGGCCACCGCCACGCCGCCCAGGGTGCCGATCAGTTGCGCAGCCAGACTGACACCGCCCATGCCGCCCAGTGCCTTGGCCCCAAAGATGCCCGCGGCAATCCCGCCCCACGCGCCGCACAAGCCGTGCAGCGGCCACACCCCCAGCACGTCGTCGATCTTCCACTTGTTCTGCGTGACCATGAACATCCGCACGAACAGTGCGCCAGCGATCGCGCCGGTGGCGAGCGCACCGAGCGGATGCATCAGGTCCGAACCGGCACACACTGCCACCAGACCGGCTAGCGGGCCGTTGTGGATGAAGCCGGGGTCGTTGCGGCCGATCACCAGCGCCGCCAGCGTGCCGCCCACCATCGCCATCAGCGAATTCACCGCCACCAGTCCCGACACCGCCTCGATCAGCTGCGCCGACATCACGTTGAAGCCGAACCAGCCCACCGTCAGGATCCACGCGCCGAGCGCCAGAAACGGGATGTTCGACGGCGGGTGCGCCGAGACCAGACCGTCCCTGGTGTAGCGCCCACGTCGCGCGCCCAGCAGCAGCACGGCAGGCAGGGCGATCCAGCCGCCCACCGCATGCACCACCACCGAGCCGGCAAAGTCGTGAAAGCGGGCGCCCAAGCTCACGGCCAGCCAGTCCTGGATGCCGAAGTTGCCATTCCAGACGATGCCTTCATAGAACGGGTAAACCAGCCCCACCAGCGCGAACGTGGCGGCCAGCTGCGGGTTGAAGCGTGCGCGTTCGGCAATGCCGCCCGACACGATGGCGGGAATCGCCGCCGCAAAGGTCAGCAGGAAAAAGAACTTGACCAGTTCGTAGCCGTTCCGGGCCGACAGCACCTCGGCGCTGGAATAGAAGCCGACGCCGTAGGCGACGCTGTAGCCGATGAAAAAATAGGCGACGGTGGAGACCGAGAAATCGGTGAGGATCTTGACCAGGGCATTGACCTGGTTCTTCTTGCGCACCGTGCCGAGTTCGAGAAAGGCAAACCCTGCGTGCATGGCCAGCACCATGATGCCGCCGAGCAAAACGAACAACACATCACTGCCTGATTTCAACGCTTCCATGCCCGGCTCCCAATTGAATTGGGACAAGCTGAAGCAAATAGCATTCCGACTGCTTAAGCCACTGAGTTCAAACGGTTTTACGTTTAACCACCGGCATGGGTGGCACCACATGAGTGCCTGGCGGCGCATTGCGCACCGCCAAGGTGCATCATTTAGGGTCGCGTGACCCGGATTCAGACTGGCCGGATTCGATGCGATCGAGCTCGGCCTCCATGTCGGACTCGGACATGGGCGTGTAATCCGCTTCGGCTTCGGCTTCGGCTTCGGCTTCGGCTTCGGCTTCGGCTTCCGGCTTGGGCTTGGTGATCATCGAGGCAACGACAATGCCCAGTTCGTACAGAACCCACATCGGCACCGCAAGCATGAACTGCGAAATTACGTCGGGCGGGGTGAAAATCGCGCCAACGACGAACGCCCCGACAATGACATAGGGGCGGATTTCACGCAGTTTTACAATCGACACCATGCCCATCTTGACCAGCAGCACCACCGCGACCGGCACTTCAAAGGTAATGCCGAAGGCAATAAACAAAGTCATCACGAAGTCGAGGTATTTGCCAATGTCGGTCATCACCGCCACGCCTTCCGGCGCCACCCCGACAATGAAACCGAACACCACCGGAAACACCAGGAAATAGGCGAACGCCATCCCCAGCAAAAACAGCACCACGCTGGCGATCACCAGCGGCACGCCGAGGCGTTTTTCGTTCTGGTAGAGACCGGGCGCGACGAACGCCCACATCTGATAGAACACCCATGGCAGCGCCAGCAGGAAGGCGGTCATCATGGTGACCTTGATCGGCACGAAGAACGGCGTGGTGACCTCGGTGGCGATCATCTGCCCGCCTTGCGGCAAGGCGGCCAGCATGGGCTTGGCGAGCAGTGCATAGAGATCCTGCGCCCATGGAAACAGCAGCACAAACAACACCACGATCGCAATCACAGCGCGCAGCAGGCGGTCACGCATTTCGACGAGATGCGAGATAAAGGTGTCTTCCGGATTGTTCATGTGGATTTTCCGACGGCTTCGACGTGCGCCTTTTCCGCCACGGACGGCGCGGGCGTTGCGGAATTCTGGTCGGGTTCTTCGAGCGGCAGGCTCTGCTGCGATGTTTGCGACGTCTCGATCTGCTTCATCGCGGGCTCAGTCACCGGACGCTCGCCTTCGGTCTCCGCCATCGCCGCAACCACTTTTTTGACGCTGCTCGCCTCGTCGCGCAAATAGTCGTCGACTGCCGTCGCCTGTTGCTCGACACCCGACACCGCCGACTCGACCGACGCCTTGAAATCCTGCCCGACACGGCGCATTTCATCCAACTGGATTTCGTTACTGATGTCAGATTTCACGGACGACACATAACGCTGCATGCGGCCATACAGAAGCCCGGCCGTGCGCGCCACCTTGGGCAGGCGCTCAGGGCCAATGACGACAAGCGCCACCACACCGATAGTGACGAGTTCAAGAAAGCCGAAATCGAACATGGGTCAGATACAAGATTCAAGCTGCAAGCCGCAAGGAAAGTCCTGGTAACTTGCATCCTGCAAATTGACGTTTAACTCTTCTGTTTGTCCTTCACGACTTCGACGTCGATGGTCCGATCGCCCTGATCGGCGCTGTCGCCGATCTTGGGTGCGTCGTCCTTCACGCCTTCCTTGAAACCCTTGACCGCACCACCCAGATCGCTGCCGATGTTGCGCAACTTTTTCGTGCCGAAAATCAGCAGCACGATGACCAGAACAATCAGCCAATGCCAGATGCTAAAACTACCCATGGCGTTTCTCCTTTTGGTTTTAACTGCGCTTGACGGGGTCCCCACCGCCAAATACGTGAACGTGAATGTGAAACACTTCCTGACCACCGCCGCGCCCGGTGTTGATCAGCGTCTTGAAACCGGCGTCGAGACCCTGCTCCTTTGCCAGACGCGGCGCCAGCAGCAGCATCTTGCCGAGCAGTCTCTCATGCTCGGGGGTGCAGTCTGCCAGCGTCGCGATATGCAGCTTCGGAATGATCAGGACATGCACCCGCGCGAACGGATGGATGTCGTGAAACGCCAGCAGCTCGTCGTCTTCGTAGGCCTTGCTGCACGGCAACTGGCCGGCAGCGATTTTGCAGAAAATGCAGTCACTCATGTCGACCCGCCTTTTCAGCCAGCCCGGACAGACCCTCGCGACGGGCCAGTTCGTTCAGCACATCCGCCGGCTTGAGTCCCTTGTGCGCCAGCAGCACCAGGGTATGAAACCACAAATCGGCGACTTCGTAGATGATCTTTTCGGGCTGGTCGTCCTTCGCCGCCATAACAGTCTCGGTTGCCTCCTCGCCGATCTTTTTCAGAATGGCATCGGTGCCTTTCGAATAGAGCCTGGCCACATAGGAGCTGTCGGGTGACGCCTGCTTGCGTGCCTCCAGCGTTTCGGCGAGACGGTCGAGGATGTCACTCATTTTCGGTAAATCTCGTCGGGGGTTTTCAGCACCGGGGCGGTCGTTACCCAGCGATTGCCACCTTGATCATCTCTGGCCAGCTTCTGGAAAAAGCAGGAGCGCCGGCCGGTATGACACGCAATCCCGCCAAGTTGTTCAATTTTCAACAGTACCACGTCGCTGTCGCAGTCGAGCCGGATTTCGCTGACGGTCTGCACGTGGCCGGATTCCTCGCCCTTGCGCCACAGCTTGTTGCGCGAACGCGACCAATAAACGCCGCGACCGGTGCGCGCGGTTTCCTCCAGCGCCTCGCGGTTCATCCACGCCACCATGAGAATTTCACCGCTGGCGGCATCCTGGGCGATTGCCGGCACCAGGCCTTGTGCGTCCCATTTGACGGTATCGAGCCAGTCACTCACAGCCGCACCTCGATACCGTGCTGCTTCATGTATTTTTTCGCCTCGTCAATGCCGTATTCGCCGAAGTGGAAAATACTCGCCGCCAGCACCGCATCGGCATGGCCTTCCTTGACGCCGTCGACCAGATGCTGGAGATTGCCGACGCCGCCGCTGGCGATGATGGGAACGTCGACCGCGTCGGAAATCGCACGCGTCAGTTCCAGGTCGAAGCCGCTCTTGGTGCCGTCGCGGTCCATCGACGTGAGCAGCAGTTCGCCTGCCCCCAGGCTCGCCATTTTCTTCGCCCACTCGACCGCATCGAGACCGGTGGCCTTGCGTCCGCCGTGGGTGAAGACTTCCCAGTGATCGCCCACCCGCTTGGAATCGATGGCCACCACGATGCACTGGCTGCCGTAGCGGTCGGCTGCATCCTTCACCAGCTGCGGGTTCACCACCGCCGAAGTATTGATGCTGACCTTGTCGGCGCCGGCGTTGAGCAGGCGCTGCACGTCGCCCACCTCGCGCACGCCACCGCCGACCGTGAGCGGAATGAACACCTCGGCGGCCACCTCCTCGATGATGTGCAGGATCAGGTCGCGGTCGTCGGACGACGCAGTGATATCGAGAAAGGTCAGCTCGTCGGCGCCCGCCTCGTTGTAGCGGCGCGCGATTTCGACCGGATCGCCGGCATCCTTCAACTCGACGAAGTTGATACCCTTGACCACGCGGCCATGGGTGACGTCCAGACAGGGAATGATGCGCTTTGCAAGCATGGCTGTCCTAATTCAAATCAGACGCCGAACACGCCGCCCGCAAGTTCGTCGGCGAGCTTCTGCGCTTCGACAAAATCGAGCGTGCCCTGGTAGATTGCGCGGCCGGTGATCGCGCCGATGATGCCGTCCTTGGCGACGGTGGACAATGCCCTGACGTCGTCGAGGTTGGTGACGCCGCCGCTGGCGATGACAGGAATCGACAGCGCCTGCGCCAGTCTCTGGGTGGCTTCGATGTTGACACCGCTCAGCATGCCGTCGCGCCCGATATCGGTGTAGATGATGGCTTCGACGCCGTAGCCTTCGAAGCGCTTGGCCAGATCGATGACATCATGGCCGGTGATCTTGGACCAGCCTTCTACCGCGATCTTGCCGTCACGGGCGTCGAGCCCGACCATCACGTGGCCGGGGAAGGCATCGCAGGCTTCATGCAGGAAGCCGGGGTTCTTTACCGCGGCGGTGCCGATGATGACGTAGCGCACGCCGTCGTCGAGATAGCGCTCGATGGTGGCGAGGTCGCGGATGCCGCCGCCCAGCTGCACCGGCATGTCGTCGCCCACCGCATCGACGATCGAGCGGATCGCCGCACCGTTGACCGGCTTGCCGGCAAAGGCACCGTTGAGGTCGACCAGATGCAGACGGCGCGCACCGAGTTCCTTCCAGTGGCGGGCGGTCGCCGCCGGGTCCTCGGAAAACACGGTGGCACTGTCCATCTCGCCTTGTTCCAGGCGCACGCAGTGGCCGTCTTTAAGGTCGATCGCAGGAATAATTAACATGGCTGATCAGCAGGGTCGCACAGAAAAAATTAGGCGCAGGCAGCGCCGGACATGTCGCAGGCAGAATCGATCTCGCCCGGATTCCAGGTTACAAAATTGCCGAGCAGCGTCAAACCGTCATTCTGGCTTTTTTCGGGGTGGAACTGGACGGCAAATATATTCCCGGACGCCACCGCGCAGGTGAACGGGAAGGGGTAATGCGAGAAGCCCGCAATCACCTCGGGCGAGGTCGGCTGCACGAAGTAGCTGTGGACGAAGTAGAAGCGCGCGTCTTCCTCGATCCCCGCCCACAGCGGATGCGGGACCGCCTGGTGGACGTTGTTCCAGCCCATGTGCGGCACCTTGAGCTTGCTGCCGGCCGCGTCGACCATCGCCTCGTGCGGAAAGCGCTGCACGGTGCCGGACAGGATGCCGAGGCACGCAGTATCGCCTTCCTCGCTGTGCTCGAACAGGACCTGCATGCCCATGCAGATGCCCAGAAACGGCTTGCTGCGGGCGGCGTCGATAATGACCTGGCGCAGGCCGCGCGCGTCGATTTCGCGCATGCAGTCGGGCGCGGCACCCTGCCCCGGAAACACCACGCGCCCCGCCGCGGCAATCACCGCGGGATCGGAGGTGACCACCACGCTCGCCGCCGGCGCGACATGCTCGATGGCCTTGGACACTGAACGCAGATTGCCCATGCCGTAGTCGATGACGGCGATATCGACGCTCACAGCGCAGCTCGCTTAATCTGCGATGCGCTCACAGCGCAGCCATGTTTAAATTGAGGTGCGCTCACAGCGCACCTTTGGTCGATGGCAGTACATCGCCCATGCGTGCGTCGGCTTCCACCGCCATGCGCAACGCGCGGCCAAAGGCCTTGAAAATCGTCTCGGCCTGATGGTGGGCGTTGATGCCGCGCAGGTTGTCGATGTGCAATGTGACCCCGGCGTGGTTGATGAAACCGCGGAAGAATTCGAGGAACAGGTCGACGTCGAATTCGCCGATGCGCGCACGGGTGTAGTTGACGTGGTACTCCAGTCCCGGCCGTCCCGACAGGTCAATCACCACGCGCGACAGCGCCTCGTCGAGCGGCACGTAGGCGTGACCGTAGCGACGGATGCCCTTCTTGTCGCCGAGCGCCTGCGCGAAGGCCTGCCCGAGCGTGATCCCGGTATCTTCCACCGTGTGATGGGCGTCGATGTGCAGATCGCCCTCAGCCTGGATGTCCAGATCGATCAGGCCGTGACGTACGATCTGATCGAGCATGTGGTCGAGAAACGGCACGCCGGTGGCAAGCCTGGATACGCCTGTGCCATCGAGATTGAGGCTGACCGTGATCCGGGTTTCGAGGGTATTGCGGGTAACTTGTGCAGTGCGCATGGCGTTGGAAAATAAGGCTGTAAAAGGATTCTAGCAGTTCACGATGGCTTTCAACGCAACGAGCAGCGCGTCAATTTGTGCATCGGTGCCGACAGTGATGCGCAGGAACGGCGCGATGCGGGCCGGATTCTTGAAATGGCGCACGATGATGCTGCGCTCGCGCAAGCTCGCGGCAAGTTCGGCCCCATCATGCGACGGATGCTGGGCGAAGATGAAATTGGCCGTTGAGGGCAGCACCTCGAAGCCCATTTCGGCCATCGCGGATGCCAGCCGGGCCCGGCTGGCCATTACCCTGGTGCAAAGGGACTCGAAATAAGCGTGATCCTCGATCGAAGCCAGGGCGCCGGCCTGGGCCAGGCGGTCGAGTGGATAGGAGTTGAAGCTGTCCTTGACCCGCTTGAGCGCCTCGATCAGATGCGCCTGGCCAATGGCATAGCCGACGCGCAGGCCGGCCAGCGCATGCGATTTCGACAGGGTACGGGTGACCAGCAACTGCGGATAGCGCGCGACCAGGCCCACTGCCGATTCGCCGCCGAAGTCGATATAGGCCTCGTCGATGATGATGACCGAGTCCGGATTGCCGTCCAGCAGACGCTCGATTTCCGGCAGTGCCAGCAGGCGCCCGGTGGGCGCGTTGGGGTTGGGGAAAATCACCCCGCCATTGGGCGAGCGGTAATCGCCAACCCTGATCTCGAACGCGTCTGTCAGCGGAATCTGGCGATAGGCGATCTCGTACAAGCCGCAATACACCGGATAAAAGCTGTAACTGATGTCTGGAAACAGGATCGGCCGCTCGTGCTTGAGCAAGGCCACAAACGCATGTGCCAGCACCTCGTCGGAGCCGTTGCCGACGAACACCTGCTCGGCGGCGACGCCATGCAATGCAGCAATGGCCGCGCACAGCCGGTCGGAACCCGGGTCGGGATACAGGCGTAACGTGTCGGCAACTTCCGCACGCACGGCGTCCAGCACCCGCGGGCTGGGGCCGTAGGGGTTTTCGTTGGTGTTGAGCTTGACCAGCTTGGTCAGCTTCGGCTGCTCACCCGGCACATAGGGCGTCAGGCCGTGCACCACGGCACTCCAATAGCGGCTCATCGGAATAGCGGACTCACTTATCAATCAGACGATATTCGGCGGAACGCGCGTGCGCCTGCAGGCCTTCACCGTAGGCCAGCGTGGCCGCGATCCGCCCCAGCGTTTGCGCGCCGGCCTGCGACACGTTGATCAGGCTGCTGCGCTTCTGGAAGTCGTAGACTCCCAGCGGCGACGAGAAGCGTGCGGTGCGCGAGGTCGGCAGTACGTGGTTCGGTCCGGCGCAATAGTCGCCCAACGCCTCGCAGGTGTTCCTGCCCATGAAGATTGCACCGGCGTGACGCAGCCCGGGCAGCAGCGCATCCGGGTCGGCCACCGACAGTTCCAGGTGCTCCGGCGCGATGGTGTTCGAGATCGCCACTGCATCGTCGAGGTCGCGCGTCTTGATCAGCGCACCGCGGTTGGTCAGCGAGGTGCGGATCACTTCACTGCGCGGCATCTCGTCGATCAGCCTGTCGATCGCCGCCGCCACCTCGTCAAGGTAGGCCGCGTCGGGTGACAGCAGGATCGACTGCGCCATTTCGTCGTGCTCGGCCTGCGAGAACAGATCCATCGCCACCCATTCCGCGGGCGTATTGCCGTCGGCGATCACCAGAATCTCGGATGGGCCGGCGATCATGTCGATGCCCACGGTGCCGAACACGCGGCGCTTGGCCGCCGCCACATAGGCATTGCCGGGGCCGACGATCTTGTCGACCTGGGGCACGGTCTGGGTGCCGTAGGCCAGCGCTGCCACCGCCTGCGCGCCGCCAATGGTGAACACGCGATCGACCCCGGCTATCGCGGCGGCGGCGAGCACCAGCTGATTGTGCTCGCCGCCCGGCGTCGGCACCACCATGATGAGCTCACCGACGCCGGCTACCTTCGCCGGAATCGCGTTCATCAGCACCGACGAGGGGTAGGCGGCCTTGCCGCCCGGCACGTACAGGCCGACGCGGTCGATCGAAGTGACTTTCTGCCCCAGCACAGTGCCGTCGTCCTCGGTGTAGGTCCACGACGTCTGGGTCTGCCTCTCGTGATAGCGGCGCACGCGATTCGCCGCAGCTTCCAGTGCCTGGCGGGTGTCAGCAGGCAGGTTCTCGAGCGCGGCGCTGAGCTGCGCCGTGCTGAGTTCAAGGCTGGCCAGCGAGGCTGCCGGCAGGCGGTCGAAACGCGCGGTATATTCCAGCACCGCGGCATCGCCGCGTGTTTTCACGTCATGCAGGATCGCGGCAACCGTCTGCTCAATGGCGGCATCGGCGGCGTCGTCGAATTGCAGCAGGCGGGCGAGGCGTGCCTGAAAATCAGGCTGCGCACTATCGAGGCGGGTGAGCGTAACCACAAGATTCCAGCTTCAAATTAGGATTGCAATGTGATCCCAATTGTACCGTTATTTGGCGTTTCACCGCGTCCGCTTAGGTCTTTCAAACTGCCGCACCGCGCTCCGGCAGCAGGCACTGCCTTGCCAAGACAGGCCATCCCCCCCATACTGTCAGACGCATTAGTCTTTTGGTTTGTCCCTCCGGCCCCTTGCGGGCATCTTGTCGGCTCTCCTCATTCGCAGCCGCGCCGCGCAACCCCGGCGCGGCTGCCGCAGTTCCCGCTGAGACTTTCGCACACACCCACGCCGGTGCACGCTTCGTCGTGCCATCGGCCAAGCATGAGGAATCGAAACATGGCAAAAGAAGAACTTGTAGAAATGGAAGGCGTCGTCAGCGAAGTGCTGCCGCAAACTCGCTTCCGCGTCACCCTGGACAACGGTTTTGAAATCACCGCTTACGCCTCCGGAAAAATGCGCAAGCACCGCATCCGCATCCTGGCCGGCGACAAAGTCACCATCGAAATGTCGCCCTACGACCTCACCAAAGGCCGCATCAACTTCCGCCACAAGGACACCAACTCAGGTCCACGGCCGGCCGCCATGCAAAGACGCTAGAAAAGCGCTGAACAATTCAGTACGGCCGTCATTGCAAGCGCGACGAAGCAATCCAGCGTATTGATCAAGCGTGCATTTCCGCTGCGCTCCTCGCAATAACGAATTAATCAGCGCTTCCCCAGACCCAATCCTGCAGCGCAAACGCAACGTCCTTGCGCATCCGGCTGATCGAATCAAAGTCATTTTGCGGCGCCTGCCGCATGGCTCGCCGCAAGCGGCCACGCATGCCGCTTCGCCCTGAGCCCCTTGACGCACTCAGGACAGAGCCTGTCGAAGGGTTAATCCCAGATTGTTCATCAGACGATTTATCGCGCGCAGGGTGCACTCTGTGCACCGATTGACGCCCTTCCGGGCCCGTCGCCAGACCGTTCAGTTTCAAGGTGCATAGCTGCGCCAGGGTGGTATGCATCATCATCTTCGAATTCCTTATTGGTAGTAGTCAGGGCCACGCACGTGGACGTGCTCGGGACTGATCCAGTCGCCAGCCGTTGCCGGCGTGTTCTGATCGCGGCTGTTGGTCAGGATGTCGCGCACATGGCGGTACTGGCAGGCGCCGATCTGCAAGGCCAGCGTGGAGGCTGCCTCAAGCCGGGGCTTGCCGTAGCGCCTGGCCAGCGACAGCAGCCCCAGGCAGGCGCGGTAGCCGTGCTCGGGATGCCTGTTCTCCGCCCTCAGCCGCGTCACCGCCTCGGCCGCGGCCGGGCCGATGCTACGCCCCCAGTGGATCAGGTGCTGCGGCGTCCACTCCATGTGGACGCGATGCGCGGCCGGCATGTGCGCGGCGGTGATGGTGAAGCCGTCTTGCCGGCTATTGCGGGCGTGGCTGGCCACACGCTGCCCACGATGCATGATCTCGACCACCGCTGTCGTGACGCGCGCTTCCAGCACCTGGCCCGCCAGCGAGTGCGGCATGCTGTAGCGGTAGCGCTCCACCTCGACGTGGCAGTCGATGTGCGCCTTGACGGTCAATCCCGAGCGTGACGCCATCATAAAAACGCATTTGGCTGGTAGCGATATTCAACCGTTGACGCTGTAGAAAAACCCCTTTTCAGCCAAATTGGCGACGTAAAAAACGGCGTGGAATTTCCACGCCGTTTTCAATTCATGATTTGCAACTTACCGAACCGATTCGGTGGGATGTTCCGATCAGTCATGGCAGCATCTGATTGACGTAGTGCGGGCTGCCCGCCCCGTCCCTACTGCGCATACCCGTGATGCGCCAGCTTCTCGATGTTGTGCACCAGGCAGTAGAGCTTCCACTGCGCATCCACTTTCTTCTGCCCCCGCAAGGTGAAGCGGTTGAGCTGTTTGTTGTGCCGCAAGTTGCCGAACACCGGTTCCACCGTGGCGAAGCGTCGTCCGTATCGCGCCTGTCCTTCCGGGCAATCGATACGGACTTTCATCTTGTCGGTGAAGGACTCCGTGCCGTCAGCCTTGCCCTGAAAGAAACTCACTTGCCGGGTCTTGGTCCTGGTCGGCGTGCGTAGACACTTATCCCGTTGTGCGCACGGTACGCAGTCCTGCTGCGCGCCCTGAAATTTGACGGCAACGAAACCATTGATGATGCAATGGCTGCCGTTGCCGTAGAGTGTCTTGCCCGCAGGGCAAACGCAGGTCTGCGCGTCCATGTCATAGCGAAAGTCTGCGGGGCGATAAACAGCAGTCGGCTTCTTCTCTTTCTTCTGGCCGGATTTGTCGTGCAGAGGATCGGGGGCCTGCTTGTGTTTGTCCTGATCCTTGAAGCGTGGATCGCGTTGCCGCATACCGTTGTCGGCAATCAAGGCGTCCACTTCCAGTTCAGTAAGTTGCTTAAGGTTGGCTTCTGAGTGGTAACCCGCGTCCGCTGTGATGAGGCTGGCCGGGGTGATGAGTGGAGCATCATTCAATGCGACCTGGATGGCTTTGACCACCGGTACCAGCAGTTCCTGTTCGCTGCCGGTACCGTGGGCCTGCGCGTCCACGATGATCTGGTGACGGGCATCGACGGCGGCCACACCCGTATAACCCTGGATGACGCCTTTGCTGGTCGCCATCTTGGCGGATTCGTTGTCGGTGCGGTTGCTCTTCCGTATCGTGCCTTTGCTGCCCTTGCGATCATCGGGATGAGCGGTGAGCCATTGACGCAGTTGGGCGGCATCGGTTTGCAGGCGGCTGATGCGCTGGACTTCTTTCTGTCTGAGGTCGGCCTCGACCGGTTTGCTGTCCTCTTCCCGATGCCGTTCGAGCATGACGCGGGCAGCGGCTTCGAGCTTGGTGGCCTGGTGCTCGAAGTCGGCACGGGTGCCGCTCTTCTGTTTGCTGGCGTTGCTGGGCAGCTTGACGCCGTCGATGGCAAACATCTCGCGTCCGATCAAACCCTGCCGGTCGCACAGGTAGAGGATTTGGGTGAAGACGCGGGCGATGTCGTCGGCAAGCTTCGAGACAAATCCGGCAATCGTGGTGAAGTGGGGCTGGGTGTCGCCTGACAGGGCGATGAAGGTGACGTGGTCACGGCAGACTGCTTCAATGTTGCGACTGGAAATAATGCCCTGGCTGTAGGCAAACAGCACGACCTTGAGCAGCATGGCAGGCGGATAAGCCGCCGCACCGGTCGCGTCGTTGTTGAAGCGGGCATCGAAGCTGGACAGGTCCAGCTCGTGGTCGATGAGGTGATTGAGCGCGTGCTCGAAAGTACCGGGAAGCAGTTGCCGTTGCAGGTCGACGGCAAGGAAACGGGGGCTGGTGTCGATATGCTTGTAGCGCGCCATGCGGTCTGTGCCATCACAAAATCAATGCAGCGATGTTGATGCAGGCGGGAGGCTGGGGCAAGATGCGGGAATGATTATTTTTAGGGGCTTTTTATACAGCCTCGTTGGCTATATGACCGATGCAACAACTACCTTGACACGCGCCGGAACGTCGGCCGCACGCTACGCCCCTTGATGGGCTGCGTGCGTCCACTTTCTGGCAGGCCGCCTTATGCGTGCTCTCAGCCATGAGCAGTCATCTCAGTATTTCTCCCACTGCAAACGTTCGGACCGGCTTATCATTACATATGCGGACAGACAGCCTCGACGAACCAGCCATGAATCAAGCAGTTACTGCACATCAGCATGTTCTGCGAATTTTAATCATTCAGACCGGTCGGTCTGTTGGAGCACGGCTATACATAACTTGCTCTTAGCTGAGCCAATCCGTACACCATGAGCTCAAACCTCGACGAACACGACACGCCGGCTCGGTGTAAGTCACTGGGCGAACGCTCGCTCGCAGAACTGGCCGGCATGTCGCCCGCGTATTTCGGTATGGTCATGGCGACGGGTATCGTCTCGCTCGCCGCTCACCTTCTGGCCCTGCCACGCATAGCGCAAGCGCTGTTGTACCTCAATATCGTCGTCTACGCTGCGCTGTGCCTTCTGACCGTGCTGCGCATGGTTTGCCACTCTCGCCTGTTCTTCGGTGACATGATCGATCATCTGCGCGGCCCTGGGTTCTTCACCACTGTGGCCGCGACCAGCGTCCTCGGGGGCCAGTTCGTGTTGCTCGCGGCTGACTATCGCGCGGGCACCGTGCTCTGGGTGGTGGCGATCATGCTCTGGATTGGGCTGACCTACACGATCTTTACGGGCTTCACCATCAAGGAAGATAAACCGACCCTCGACAAGGGGATCAACGGTGCCTGGCTGCTCGCAGTCGTGGCGACACAATCGATAGCGGTTCTCGGTGCGCTGCTCGCTGCCCACATCGATCAGCCTGGGAAGTTGGAGATGAACTTCCTCGCGCTCTCGATGTGGCTGTGGGGCGGCATGCTGTATATCTGGATGATGTCACTCATCTTTTACCGCTACACTTTCTTCCGGCTTTCTCCCGGTGATCTGACACCACCGTACTGGATCAATATGGGCGCAATGGCGATTTCGACCCTGGCCGGATCGCTGCTCATCATCAACGTGTCCGATGCGCCTTTCCTGACCTCGTTGCTGCCGTTTATAAAGGGGTTTACGGTTTTTTATTGGGCGACAGGCACCTGGTGGATTCCCATGCTGTTGGTGCTCGCCCTATGGCGCCATGTGTACAAACGCTACCCGATGAAATACGACCCTCTTTACTGGGGCGCGGTTTTTCCCCTCGGCATGTATGCGGCCAGCACCGACCGGATGATCGAAGCGATGGGGTTCGATTTCCTGGGGTTCCTGCCGCCAGTCTTTCTATACATCGCGCTTGTCGCATGGACGGCAGCATTTATCGGATTTTTCCTGGACCTGCTGCGCCGCGTACGCACATTTGGATCTTAGGTAGTCGGCCCTGCAAAATTCATTTGACGCCGCCATCAGCAACGCCAAGCGAGAGCCCTGCCGCCGGATGAGCTTGCTGGAGAGGATTCGTGCGCAGGAACGTTGCCAACAGCGCCAGAAATAACGGGCGCAGCAAGAATCCGCTTCAGGCGGGCGCGGAAAGAGTTTTGCAGGGGCGACTAAATAGAACTCACGCTTATTCAATGAGGCATTTTTTGATATATTTTTGAACGGTTACTACCATAGAAAAATAGGTGACGGTCACCAGCGCGCGCAAATATGGGGAACCGTCGCCAAGACAATCCGATTCTATGCGGATATTGGTGCGCTTATTAATGTTGAATATCAGCTTTCCGAAAGGACTTGACCGGTAAATATGTAGTGCCCCGCGTCTTGCTTGACTACTGCGCCCGACTGACTTCCAGATCATTGCCACTCAATGCTTCCACCATTGAGAGTGCATGCGCCAGCTGTTCTTTGCAGTGTTTTAAACAGAGTGGCTGGCAGGCGCTTTGAAATAATTCGACAATCAATTCAAAATCATCCGCAGTTTCTTGCGCAATGGCTGAATCTTTCGTTAACTCGGCCAGCACGCCACGGGCAGTCGCGATGTTTACCCGACACATTACGGCCAGATGAATCGGCAATTGCTGCTCCTGACACACCAGCAATGCTTTCTCGTAGGCTCTTATCGCTTCTTCCAGGCGCCCGGTATTCTCCTCCGATTCGCCTAAATGATGTAGTGCGGCACCGCGATTATTATGGGTAGCCACTAACTCCATGGCATGATTGTCCGCATCGAATACAGCCAGTGCATTTTTGTAGGCGACAACGGATTTTTGTAAAGTGCGATTACCTTTAAGAAGCATGCCATGCGCATGTAAAGTAGCACCCAGTTGATGCATGGTGGTTGCCCATTCCAGCGGCATCTGTTCCCGTGTCCATACCAGTAACGCGCTGGTATAGGCATCAGCGGCTTGTTTCAATAATTTCGGGTGACTCAGTTGCCTGCCCAGCGCTTGGGTTGCAGTGCCCAGGCCATATTGGGCTGTGGCCCAGGCCACAGGCGCATTTGCCTGATCCAGTTCTTCAAGCGCACTGTTAAACGACTGGACTGCCTTTTTATACAATTCCTCATCGCGGTGCCGTTGTCCCAATGCAGCGAGTAGATTACCAAGATCGACCTGTGTCGCCGCCCAATCCAAAGGCAGTTGCCCTCGGGTTTGCTTGGCCAGTTCAGCCTCGAGTAGCGCGCGTGCATTTTCGAATATATTTGAACCGTAACGGCGCTGCTCATAATTGCCGCGCGTGTGGGTAAAGTTATCCGGCACGGTTACTCGGGTATCGGGGTCAGATTTTCCGGCTATAGGCTCGGAAGTTAAGCTTATAGCGCGCGTAATGGCCCGTTCCAGCACCTTGTTGTCTGGATAGAAAATATAATTATTTGAGAATTTCATGGATGTCCGGGTCGGCACCCACAGCGCCACCGATGTCTATCTCTTCGTCAGTGGCGTCGCGAACTGTCAACACTTCAAGCGTAAAAACCACATCTCTTCCGCAAAGCGGATTATTCCCATCCACGGTCACTGTCTTGTCATCAACCCGGGTTACAATAAAGTCTCTGGGCTCACCTTTTGCGTTTTCCATCGTGATGGTGATACCGACCTCCCGGTAATCCTCCGGCACATTCTCAATTTGATCGACAAAAACAAGGGATTCATCTCTGGGCCCGTATAATTTGTCACAATCAATCGGCAGGTCGATCGTGTCGCCGACCATTTTGCCCTGCAATTCAGACTGCACTTGTTCGGATAAAACATCATTGGCGCCATGGACGTAGCCCAAAGGAAATTCAATCGTGGAGAGGACAATACTGGTTCGTTTATCAACAACCCGGTAGTTTAATTCTACAAATTTATTGTTTTGTATGGTGTCGGACATGGCAAGTTAAAATATAGTTGCCCCGAATATTCTTACCTTGTCTTTCTCATAACCCAGGACCAATCTGCCCAGCCATTCGCCTTCCATTTTGGTGTTTTTTTGTTTGTAAAGCACCGTGACATGTTCGCCACGGCGTATCATGCCGAGGTAGACAGCGTCACTGGACAGGTTTTTTGTCAGTTGGGACCTGGCAAATTGTTTACCCATTTCTATCTCGTTTGCACCCCGAAGCATTTCGGCGGAAAAATGTCTTGTAAACGCACCATAATTCTCTTCATTTGAGTATTTAATAAGGTCGGCCCACATGGGATTGGCAATCTTTAATATCTCTTCATCACTCTGATCAATTATATTCATGACAACGCTTCATTAAGAGACATTACGTATTTCCCAGAATCTCTATCGGAGCAATGTTTTCACTCACAATAGTCAAAAAAAAGACCAACAATTACAGGCCAGTCTTTTTTATGTAACAGACACCACACTCACACCGTTTAATTTACTCTTCGTCATCACCAACCAGATGATAGCAAGGCGCTTTCTCCATTGTATATTCCCCGGTCTTGCGGTCACGATGAGAAACGGTTAATACATGCCAGTTTTCGTCATCCAGCTTCATCGCATCACCACGGTAGTAGTAGCCGGGCCAGCGCGTTTCCTTGCGGAATAAAGTATGATGGAACACACACTCGGAAGTACGCGTGCGGTGTTTTAATTCCCAGGCACGCAACAGCTCGTGTATATCTTTTGCTGCGACATTCTCCAGGTCTTCCTCAAGCAGTTTGATCTTCTTGAGGCCGATATTCAGAAGTTTGTCGTTAGTCATGTAGTTAACGCCAAAACCACCACAATATTCATCCATCAGTTTCTGCAAGCGATCGAGGCCCTGTCTTGGGTTGATGAAGTTGGGATTAACCGTCCCTGCAACGACTTCGTTACTGTACACGGTATACGTTTCCAACGGCTTGTAAATCTTGGCTTTAAGGTCGGTAATTTGCTTGTCTGAAACCACTATGCCTTCGGCCTTGCCATCGTCAATGTATTGACAGGCCGCTTTTGCCGCCAGCCGTCCTTCCGTGAAAGAGCCGGATGAGAATGCGTGAGGTGTGCCGCCAATGGCATCCCCGGCACCGAACAAACCTTCAACGGTCATCATGCGGTTGTAACCCCAGAAATATTCCGGAGGGGAAACATCTTCAGGGCCTGACGCCCAGCCACCGCACCCCGTGGCGTGCGAACCCATCACATAAGGCTCGGAGGTTGTTAATTCAGGGTTTTCATATTTTGGGTCGACATTGGTTGCGGCCCACAAAACCGCCTGGCCAATGGTCATGCCCAGGAAGTTTTCCCAGCCCACTTCTTCCAGGTGCGGATCCTGGAAGGCTTCCATGGTCACCATGTAGATAGGACCGCGACCGGCATTCACTTCGGAAATAAATGCATGGTTACGCAAACAGGTCGGGATCGGCCGGTGGGTCCTGTGCGACGCTTCCGGATCCAGATATTCCTTGCCTACCATTTCCTGCAGTTGCGGAAACCATTTGGATTCGTACTCTTCACCGTTACCGTTTTGCGTATAGGTCTTGAGGTGCAGGAAGTAGGCGCCCACCGGACCGTAACCGTCCTTGAACCGTGCCAGTACGATGCGGTTTTCCATTTGGGTCATTTTTGCGCCGGCTTCAATCAGGAGCCCATAGGCGGAGCCTGATGACCACGGCGCATACCAAACGCGACCCGCCCCTTCACCGACCGAGCGCGGCTTGAAAATGTTCGACGCCCCCCCAGCGCCAACGATGACGGTTTTGGCCTTGAAGACGTGATAGTTGCCGGTACGCACATTGAAACCGACAGCGCCGGCGATGCGGTTTTCTTTCGCTTCATCGAGCAGCAGGTGCGTGACACAAATACGGTTAAACACCTTGTCGGCTGATTTCTTCGCTGCTTCGGCCACGATAGGCTTGTATGATTCGCCATGAATCATGATCTGCCATCGCCCTTCACGTAGATAAGCGCCAGTCTTGGGATTTTTCATTATCGGCAAACCCCACTCTTCAAACTGGTGCACCGCTGAATCAACATGACGGGCCATATCGAAGGCCAGATCTTCACGAACCATACCCATCAAGTCGATACGTGCATATCGGACGTGATCTTCCGGATTGTTCTCGCCCCAGCGGGTGCCCATATAACAGTTGATCGCGTACAGGCCTTGGGCGACCGCGCCGGAGCGGTCGATATTGGCCTTTTCCGCAATAACGATCTTCTTGTCGCGGCCCCAATACCTCGCCTCATAAGCAGCACCCGTACCGCCCAAGCCTGCACCCACGACAAGAATATCGATATCGTCTTCGTAAATTGTCTTGTAGCTCATTAGTAGTAGACCCCTTCCTTGAGTTTCAAGCCGGCAGCCTTAAGCGTATGTAAGCCACCATCATCGAAACGGATATTATTCGGCTCAAAACACAATAACTGGCTGTCTCGTATTTCCTTGCCTGGCTCAGGCAATTCAGCAAGTTTCGGAATTGCCGAACCCCAAGGTTTGGTCGTAATAGGCGACAGGAAATTCTTTTCACGTCCATCCCTGAACGTTATCTTCCAGGCAATTGTGCCTTTCTCTTCTTCGCGCAGGACGCGGACACTGTGCCCAAGTGGCGCAAAGTCGGCATAGCCACGTACATCGATCGCGTTCTGAGGACATGCCTTGACGCAGGAGTAGCACTCCCAGCACATGTCGGGCTCGATGTTATAGGCACGTCGGTGTGTTTCATCGATGTGCATGATGTCAGATGGGCAGATATCCACGCAGTGTCCGCAACCATCACAACGGGTCATATATACGAAAGTTGGCATATTCTCGCTCCGTCCTTGTCTAATTAAATTAGATAAAAGCTAGTAGTGGTTGGGTCTTTCACGTTTGATACCAAGCCCCATGTTCAAGGGTGCGTCTTTCAGCAATTCCATCGAATGCCTGTCCCTATCCCTGGGATTTGTTCTGTCAGCCATTTCAGGCAAGTTCTCTCTCGAGCCATCGGCCCGGGTAACCCGTTTCTGAAAAGCGGCGGCTGGCTTAAAGAACATGTGGGCGAATTTGGACCATAGAACGCTGCCAAAAAGCATGGTGCTGGAGACGATGAACAAAACAAAGAACAGGGTGGGCCATCCGGCAAGGCCTTGCGACTGGGTAAACGACCAAATTAATCCGAACGTCGCGGTCGTGAGCAGCGAGACGATAAACAAATCCGCACGCTCGAAGCGATACCACGAAAGGCCTTCCGCAGACACATCAACGCGGATAAAAAACCAGAACCAGTATCCACCCACGCAAAGCATCAGCGCACCGATATGCCAGAGTTGCGGCAGGATGGGGGGGGTAGGCGTCGCCGGCGTTGGGTAGCCAAAAATCATAATGACGGTAGTCACGACGAATATGATGAAGCCGTACATGGTCAACAGATGCGAAAGCCTGCGCCTTGTATTACAGAACTCGCCAGACGTGAGCACTTCGTTCGCCAATACCTGAATTGCAATCGATGCTTTTTCGCCGGTACCCACCGGCCGTTTTGCGCGTTTTTTCGCTTTTTTTGCATTCTCGAAAAAATACTGGGCGCTTTTCTTGTGAACCATGTCAAGTATTGTCCCGCCGACCACCAGCAGGACCATCAAGACGATATAACCCTGCATGATTGAGGGGGATATCGACGCCGAAAGCACGGAAAAGGGGTTGCTTATGAACATTGCGTTGTCCTCAAGTATTTTGGTCGCCAGAGTGCGTTTACAACCAGATCGCCATCGAGTACAGAAAAAACGGATCAACTCAAGTCTAGAACATAAATGGGCAACGGCAACGGTGGGGTCGCAACACCTTGCACACCCCGCGTCCGGGCGAAACAGCAGCCCGTGCTTCCTGCAATGGGACAGTGAACCTCAAAGCCATCTTCCCGGAACGCACATGGTCAACGAGGCCGCGCAGCTGGCGGCCCGGAAAAGCAAGCAACGAGGACACGGCCGCAAGCGGCTGAAAGGCGTGCAAAATAAATGCCAGGACAATCGATCCCGAAAGACTTCAAACAGCCCCGCAGCCGTTTCGGCGAATGGGCAGTGGCCCACACCAAGTCCGGCAGGCGGAGGGTTCAGCGAAGCCGGCGGCGGCTAGCCGAAAACGCTCTGGATCAGCCAGATCAAACCACCGGCAAGAGTCAGGCAGATCAGGCAGGCGAGCAGGATCTTGACGGATTTTGGCATCTGTTATCGGCTTGTCGTTGGCTATCTGGCGCCGCCGGCCGGATAGCCAACGGACTGCGCGAGGATGATGCGTCGATGGCGGCCCAGTCCCAGGGTTGCGCCCAGGGCATCGCGATCAACCAGGCCGCGTACCACCGCCGCCAAACCGGCTGACGCGCAATACAGGTACACGTTCTGGGCAATGAAGCCAGTGTCGGTCGCGCTGTAGAACACCTTGTCCTCCGCGCTGGCCTCGCTCATCCGGTCCAGGTCGGCCACATACACCAGGTTCACCGGTGCGGCGGCCACAAAGTCCTGCACGCCCGTCAGAGGGCGAATGTCGCCAGTCGCCACGCGTATCAGGGTATGGGTGGGTGGGTCGTAACGATACGCGCCGTCTGCGGTGGTCACGACCACATCGATCTCGCGCCAATCGCGGGCCGAAGGCGCGGTGCGCTGGCCCGACGCCGGCCGGTTCACCCCGCTTGCCGCCCACAGCAGGTTCGACAGCACCTGCGGCGGCAGCGGCTTGCTGTCCAATTCACGCACCGAGCGCCGCGCCTTCAGCGCCTGCATCAAGGACATGCCGCCCTCCGTTTCGGGCGGCGGCAGCTTGATCGCCCCGCTTTCCTGCGCCAGTCCCGTTCCCGTCATGTTCATAACAATCCCTCCATATCATCACCCGCCCAGCGTCGATTTTTCCCACGCAGAGAACGCGCAGTCCTTATCAATCTAGACCTGTAACCATGCGGGGCAAGCCCTCGTCTTCGGCCGGCCTGTGACCCGATGCCAGCTGATCTATACAAATAGTGTCGATGCAGAACGCCTTGTTTCTTGATTTCACATGAGGAGAACGACGATGGCTGTTGTGAATATTGGTCACTACTATGCCGAGTGGATGCCCTCCGGCTCGCCCGACAAACCCGGCCGCGGGCGCATCATCCTGCGCAGCGCTACCAACTTGGGCTCGGAGGACTACCGCAACCTGCGCCACATGCTGCAGACCGGAAAGCCCGTGTTCCGGGACAGCGAAGCGGGCTGGCTGCGAACCGCGCATCCGCAGATGCACAATGCCGAGCCGGTGGGGGAACAGGAAGGAAACGGATAAGCACAGGGCTCGGCATTGCGTCCGGCCCCGAACGCGAGCTCACTGCAGGCTGGAGACGAAACGCTATGCCCCATGGCGCCACCCGCCCGCCTGCGCTGCCATCACGATCCGCGCGCACGCTTCGGCATCCGAATCCGCCTGGTGATGCCGCAGATCGATGCTCAGATGGCGACACACATCGGGCAGCTTGGTCGGGCGAAGATCCCAGCACGCCCGTGCCAGCTTCACCGTGCACACGAAAGGCAGCGTCGGCGCCGCCAGACCGTAGGTCTCGCAGCAGGCGCCCAGTACGCCCTTGTCGAAAGGCGCGTTGTGCGCCGCCAGAAACGCCACCCCCGCCAGCTCGCGTGCCAATCCCGCCCACACCGCATCGAAGCACTGCGCGCCCTTCACGTCATCCCACGACAAGCCATGGATATGGGTAAACAGAAACTGACGCGACGGTGGGCGGATCAGCGCCGACAGACGATCGACGATGCGACCGCCCTCGACGATCACCACCCCCACCGCGCACGCGCTGTCACGGGCGTTGTTGGCAGTCTCGAAGTCAATGGCGGCGAAGCGGGTCATGGGTGGGTTGTTCGGTCTTGTATAAATATTTGTCAGGAATCGTCGCGATGCGCGACCTAATCCTTCTCAGGAAGGTCTAATTAATTCGATACTGCTGTCATCCTATGCTTGCGCCAACTCGTTTTGAATAGGATATTCGAGACGAGCCAGGAGAAGGGTCTGAAGCCGAAGTTGTCATGAGTCGTTCGAGGCTGTTCGCAATGGTGGTTGCCCTTCTCCGCCCTTACTGATTCCGGACAGTTCATTGGGGCGTGACCCCGCATTCAGGATGGATGGAAAGTGTAAGTGGCTGGTTTTTCATACATTTCCAAGGATTCAGGGGTGATTGATGATTGTAGGCATTGATATCAGCAAGAAATGGTTTGATGCGGCCTGGCAGGTGGATGGTCAGGGCCGGCATCAGCGCTTTGAGTACACCGATGAAGACATCGGCCAGTTGTTGGCGCAAACGCCCGAGGCGGCACACTACGTGATGGAAGCAACGGGAACCTACCATGCGCGCTTGGCGCTCAGGCTGCATGAGTCGGGGCGGCGAGTGAGCGTAGTCAACCCGCTGGTCATCAAGCGCTTTTCCCAAATGCAGCTGTCACGGGTAAAGAGCGACCGTGCGGATGCCGAGTTGATCCGGCGCTATGGCGAACAGCAGCCCTTGTCGCCCTGGGCGCCCGCCACGGATGAAGTACTTGAATTGCAGCAGGCACATGGCTGGCTGAACGACCTGATCGGGGAGCGCACCCGGCTGCTCAACCGGCGCGAAGCCCATGCCCACCACGCCAAACCCAACGCCTTCGTCATTTCGCAGATGGCAGCGCAGTTGCAGCAACTGGACGGACAGATCAAGACATGCGAACGGCATCTGGAGGTGATGGTAAAAAAGTCTTTTACCGAGTTGTTTGAGCGGCTGCTCACGATTCCCTCGATCGGCGCCAAGACGGCGATCGAGCTGATCATCGTGACGGACGGCTTCAGGCGCTTCGAGGACGTCAAGGCGCTGTGCGCCTATATCGGGGTGAGCCCGACGACATTCCGCTCGGGCAGCTCGGTCAATGGCAAAGGCGGGATCGCCAAGCTGGGGCAGGGGCGGATGCGTCAATTGCTCTACCTGTGCAGTTGGACCGCGAAGACCTGCAATCCGGCCTGCAGGGCACTGTATGCCCGCTTGAAAGCACTGGGCAAGCCGCCGAAGGTCATCAACGTCGCAATTGCGCATAAATTGTTGAGGCAGGCCTTCGCGGTGGCAACGACCAATGCGCCTTTCTCGACAGAATATGCTTGACGAGAAGCACAGTTCATTGCGAGCGCAATGCGGCAATCCAGCGCATTGATTAAGTAGGTATTTCTGGATTATCGCGTGGGTCGGCAAGCCCGGTCTACGCCCCGATCATAATGAACTGCAACCAAAACGAGTAATCGCCCATGTTTTCAACCCGAATTCTGCAAGCCCTCATGCTGACCCTCAGCCTGGGCACCCTCGTCAGTGCCTGCGCCAGGGAGGCTCCCGCCACGCCCGCCAAACCGGCGTCGAGCGGCCCCGCCGTCCAGCTCGACACCATCGTGCTGGGCATGGGCTGCTTCTGGGGCGCGGAAAAGCGTATGTCCGAGGTGGCGGGGGTGGTCGATGTGGAAAGCGGCTATGCCAACGGCGACATCGAGGGCAGCTACAAGGCCGTGCTCGCCCACGAGCGCGCCGTGCGTGCCGGCAAGACCCGTCAACGCAACCATGCCGAAGTGGTCAAGGTGAGCTTCGACCCCGCCCGCACCACGCTGGAAACCGTGCTGATCAAGTTCTGGGAAAGCCACGACCCGACCCAGGGCAACCGCCAGGGCAACGACATCGGCAGCAACTACCGCAGCGCCATCTACACCCATGGTCAGGCCCAACAAGCCGTCGCCCTGAAAACACGCGCCACCTACCAACAGGCGCTGACCAAGGCCGGGCGCGGAACCATCACCACCGAAATCGCCCCGCTCGAAAACTACACCGCCGCCGAGGACTACCACCAGGACTACCTGAAAAAAAACCCCAAGGGTTATTGCGGCCTGGGCGGCACCGGCGTCAAGTACCCGGGCTCGAACAGTGTCGCGCCAACTCCGCTGGCCGCGCCCCAGCTGGACGGCAAGGCCCTGGCCTTCGAGCGGCAACTGGTGATATTCGAGGCGGAGGACTGCGCGTTCTGCAAGCAATTCAAGGCCGACGTCCTCGACCACTGGAAGTCTCCCGTTGCCGTCACGCGCACGCTCAACCCCAACGCGCCCACCGGCTGGAAGCTGGAAAAGGCCTTGTTCGCCACCCCCACCATCGTGCTGTTCGAGCAAGGCCGTGAGGTCTCCCGCTATACCGGCTACAGCGGCGAACAGACCGCCTTCTGGAAGTGGCTGGGCTTTCGGCTGCTGACCCCCGCGCAGCAGAAAATCGCCTTCGAGCAGGGCACCGAGCGTGCCTTCACCGGATCACATCTGGACGAAAAGCGCGCCGGCACCTTTGTCGACCCCATCACCGGCGCGCCCCTGTTCCGCAACAACACCAAGTTCGAAAGCGGCACCGGCTGGCCCAGCTTCTTCGACCCGGTGGAAGGCGCCATCAGCCTGCATGAAGACAGCGGCCATGGCATGAAGCGCGTCGAAGTGCGCAGCGCCAGTTCCGGCATCCACCTCGGCCACGTCTTCGACGACGGTCCGCCACCCACCCACAAGCGTTACTGCATCAACGGCGACGTGCTGAAGTTCGTGCCCGATGCAGGGCAATAAGAAGATGCCACCACGGCTCATTTATGGCTTGCAGCACGCACCGGCCATTTTTTGAAACCCGAAACTGAACTGATCCCCCGTTCGTTTTTCTACCCAGCTCCCATTCACCCGTACACCTCGTCATGGCTGCCGATATCGAGCAGCAGGATTTCGTGCTCAGTGATTTGCAGCGTCAGGGTGATGTGGTCGCTGTAAGCCAGACTGACGGCCTGCATGCCCTGGAGTTTGCCGGTCAAGGGATGCAAACGCAGGCTGGGTTCGAAGGGATCGGCGCGTAGTTGCGCCATGGTTTCAATGAAGCGGGGTCTAAGGTCGGAGTGCCTGGTCAGAAACATCGAACATGGCGCTCGAGAAATACCGTGGCGGCCAGCGTTCAACTCATGCCGCCGGTTCGTTATCCAGGTGCCGCATCAGTGCTTCGACGCTGTCGTGGCGGGTGACGCGGCCGGCTTTGGCATCTTCCAGCGATACCTTGATACGGGCCAGTGTGGCTTCTTCCTGGGACTCGATCAGTTCGCGGTAGCGCTCTTCGGTCAGCACCACATATTGCGGGCGGTTGTTCTTGATGATGTACACCGGGCCTTGGGTCAGGACTTCATCCACGGCGGCGATGCCGCGACGCTTGATTTCCTGGGCGGGGACGACGTTCATGGCTGCCTCCTGTACTTTAATGGGTACCAATTAAAGCTCCGTATAGAGTATCTGTTGGAAATTTGCCTATCACTTTAGGGAAGCACTGATTAATTCGATATGGCCGTCATTGCGCAGCGAAGCAATCCAGCGTATCGATTAAGCGGGCATTTCTGGATTGCTGCGTCGCTGCGCTCCTCGCAATGAATTAATCAGCGTCTCCTAGGCTCTTTCACCGTTATTTGTTGATATTGGTCAGCCCTGATAAGGGTAGAGAAAGGCTCTCGCCCTCCCCTCCCGCCGAACCGCACGCACGGTTCGGAGTACATCAACCGCCATGTGACTAATCTGCTGGAGAAGCTTCTGATTGAGCAGACCAAGTCGCGCTTCCGGCAGACTAACGACAACGCACTGGGGGAGAACAAGAACGCATCAACGGTGAGGAAGCCTCTGGGCTACAGTCACATCCCGCAGCATCTGGCGGACGTGGTGAATGCATTTACCGCCGGGGGCTGTCACCGTATCTGAATTTCCACCGCCCGTGTCACTTCCCGACTGAATTTACCGACCAGAAGGGCAAAATCCGCAAGCGTTACCGCTATGTGGACATGATGACGCCTTACGACAAGCTCAAGTCAATGCCCGAGGCCGGAAGCTACCTGAAACCCGGTGTGACGTTTGAACAAATGGATAAAATTGCCCACGAATGCAGCGATAATGAAGCCGCCAAACACCTGAACTCGGCACGGGCTAAACTCTTTCAACTGATTAACAAATCCCGACAACGCGCCACCTGAATCAACGCTATTTGCCCCCGCCGCTCAGGCTCATGTCCGGATTGGAAAATACTGGCGGCGATCGCCGCGCCCGCATGCGGTTGTAATTTACCAGCCCAATCGCACGGCTGGCGGTTGACTCCCATGCCCGATGCGGCTAACTTTGCGTCAGCATTCAACCTGCTAGGGCGTGCGGTTCAACGCCCCCCCTGAAAGCCATACATAACTCGAGGAGATAAAACAATGTCCAAAGTTTTGCTTGCCCTGACTTCTGCCGCCCTGCTGGGCCTGTCTGGCTGTGTCGGTACGGAAACCAAGCCGACCGAAACGGCCCCTGTGGCCAAGACCGGCATCAGCGCCGAAGCGCAGGCAGCGCTCAGCGCCGCCCAGGCTGCGGTCAAGGATGCCAAGGCCAAGAATGCGCTGTGGACGACCGCCAGCGACGCGCTGAAGGCTGCCGAGGCCGCTGCCGCCAAAGGCGATAGCGACACGGTGATCAAGCAGTCCAGACTGGCCAGCGACCAGGCCAAGAAAGGCCTGGCCCAGCTCAACTACCCGATGCTAAAAGTCGGCGATTAAGCATCGGGAAGCACTGATTAATTTGTCATTGTGAGGCGTGCAGCGACGCGGCATACGATTCCACATGGGCTTCAGCCCACATTGGATCGGAGTTCTTCAGGGCAATCCAGAAATGCCCGCTTGGTCAATACGCCGGATTGCTTCGCTGCGCAATGACGGCCATATCGAATTAATCAGCGGTTTCTTAAAGTAGTCTGCATCAGCAAAAAGGCCTTCCGGCCTCAACTGGAAGGCCTTTTTTGTGCGCGGCGCCAGTGCGGCTCATGCCGCCGGGGGTTTGTCCGCCTCGGCGACTTTTCCCGGCGTGGCTTCGCCGCCGCCCTTGCTGGTGGCCTTGCCTTCTTCCGCGCGCTTGCGGCGCACTTCCTTGGGATCGGCGATTAGCGGACGGTAGATTTCCACCCGATCGCGGTCGCGTACTTTTTCATCCAGCTTGACCAGCTTGCTGAAAATCCCGACCTTGTTCCGGGTGAGATCGATTTCGGGAAAGGCTTCCAGCACGCCGGATGCGCGAATGGCGTCTTCCACCGTCGCACCCTCGGCAAGGTGGACGCGCAGCAGGACTTGCCGTGCCGGCAAGGCATAGACGACTTCGACGTTGATAGTGGCTGCGTTCATGTGGCATACACCTCGTCGGCGCGGCGCACGAAGCTATCGACAAAGGTATTGGTGATATGGCTGAAAACCGGCGCCAGAATGGTTTCCAGCATCCGGCTCGAAAACGCATATTCAAGACGGAACTCGATCTTGCAGGCCTCTTCCCCCAGCGGAGAAAACAACCAGTCGCCTTCCAGTTCGGAAAACGGGCCATCCTGCAGCCTGATCCGCATCTCGCGCGGATAGGTTTTGGTGTTTTCAGTAGTGAAGCTCTGGCGAATGCCCATGTAGGCGATATGGATCGTCGCCACCGTGCTCGCGTCATCGCGCCACTTCAACTCGGTGCCGCCGCACCATGGCAGGAAAGCGGGGTAATCCTCGACCCGGTCCACCAGTTCAAACATGCGTTCCGGGGTGTGCGCCACCAGCACACTTTTTTGTACACGCGCCATCTCTACCTAAAGCCTTGTAAAATCGAGGATTGTACGCAAGCTGTCAGCCATGAGCATCGTCGACAACAAAAAAGCCTTTCACGATTATTTCATCGAAGAGCGATTCGAGGCCGGCATCATGCTCGAAGGCTGGGAAGTGAAGGCCATTCGCGCGGGCCGGGTACAGCTGAAGGAAGCCTATGTGGTCGTCAAGAACGGCGCAGTCTATCTGATCGGCTGCCACATCAGCCCGCTGTCCACTGCATCCACCCATATCCATGCCGACCCCACGCGTTCACGCAAGCTGCTGCTGCACGCGGCGGAAATCAACAAGCTCATCGGCAAGACCGAACGCGCCGGCTACACCCTGGTGCCGCTCGACTTGCACTACGTCAAAGGCCGCATAAAGCTTGAGTTCGGCCTGGCCAAAGGCAAAAAACAGCACGACAAGCGCGCGGCCGAAAAAGACCGCGAGTGGGAGCGCGAAAAACAACGCATGGTGCGGAGTGCCCAGAAGTGAATGAAAGCAGCGCCGACAAACGGATGAAATAATCTGCCAGTCGGCGCATTGCCTCAAGTTAAAACCTTATCAAAGGTCTGATTCGGTCAAATTTGCGCTTGCGGGCCGTCGACATCCTGACTAAGATGCGTCGAAATATCGACAAAAAGGATAAGACCATGATGGCCCTTCCCGTTTATCAAGTTGAGTTCATTCCGCTGGAACGTCGTTTGGGTGACCGTCGCATCGCACCGCACGATGCTGTACCGCCGGCATGCATCACGGCAGATCGCCGCACGGCCGCCAGCCGGCGCACGGAAGATCGCAAATCCGCGACCTTTAAAGTCGCTTAGGAATCAAACGCCGGCGCGCCGCGCCGGGCTGCCCGTTTGTCCTGGCTGCAGCGCGACTGAACTGTCGTTCGCCATGACATCTTTGTTAGTTGCCCCCTACATTGCCAGAATGGCCACCGATGTGGTCCGAATCAGGATGACTCACGCCTGGCGGGCGCGGTCTTTAAGTGCGGCCGTGTAACAATGGCGGAAACTTGAACGTATTCCCTGTTTTCCCCGAAAGTCGAGCCCAGCTTGCCTGCCACCGTAGATGAACTCGCGGCCTTCGATGAGATCATCGATGTCCGTTCCCCTGGCGAATTCGCCGAAGACCACATCCCCGGCGCGATCAACCTGCCGGTGCTGAGCAACGCCGAACGCGAGCGTGTCGGCACGCTATACAAGCAGGTGTCCTCGTTCGAAGCGAAGAAAATCGGCGCGGCGCTAGTGGCGCGTAACATCGCGCTGCACCTGGATACCTGGTTCGCCGACAAGCCGAAGTCATACCGGCCGCTGGTGGTTTGCTGGCGCGGCGGCAGTCGCAGCGGAGCGCTGACGCACATCCTGCAGAAAATCGGCTTTGCGGCGATGCAGCTCGATGGCGGCTACAAGGCCTATCGGCGCCATGTAGTGGCCGAACTCACCCGCCTGCCGGCGCTGTTTGCCTACCGGGTGGTGAGCGGCCCCACCGGCAGCGGCAAGAGCCGCCTGCTGCTGGCGCTGGCCAGCGAGGACGCCCAGGTGCTCGACCTCGAAGTACTGGCCGCGCATCGGGGGTCGTTGCTGGGGGCGCTGCCGGGGCAAGCACAGCCATCGCAAAAAAGTTTCGAGAGCGCCGTCTGGGCGGCGCTGAATGGATTCGACCCCGCTCGGCCCGTGTTCGTCGAATCGGAAAGCAAGAAGATCGGTGCGCTGCGGGTGCCCGATGCGCTGATCGCGGCCATGCACGCAAGCCCCTGCCTGCGGCTGGACGTGCCGCAGGCAGCACGGGTTCAGTTGCTGACCGAAGACTACGCACACTTTCTGCACGATCCGGAGACGATCAACCGCCAGCTCGGCTTTCTCACTGCGCTGCGCGGCAGCGAAACCGTTGCGGCGTGGCAGGCGCTGGCCACCCGGCAGGCCTGGCCCGAGCTGGTGGCCGTGCTGCTGGAACAGCATTACGACCCGGCTTATCTGAACTCGCTGTCGCGCAATTATGCCCCCGCGGCCACCGACCTGAGCTTCCATGCAGAAGATCTGTCGGCCAGCGGAATGCAGCAACTGGCGCACAAGATTCTGGCGGCGATTTGATTAGATCAGTTTACCCAGCACGAAGCCGATCACGATGCCGATGATGAGCGCGATCGTGACGCCACGGTAGGTCAGCACGTCCTTCGAATAGCCGCGCCGGATGGCGACGTAGGCCACCAGATAACCGATGGCGTTGAGCAGCCAGATGAAGCCGATCGACAGCACCTTGACGATGATCGGACCGATGACCGGCACCAGCGCGATGATTCCCAGCAGCCAGACAAAGGCATTGGTGACCAGCCCCACCACCAACACGCTGCCGGCGATCACGCTGCGGTCGACGTTGAAATGCAGGCCCACCCCCACCAGCGCGGCAATCGCCAGCCACAGCGGCAGCATCACTTTCCAGTTGCGCCACCAACGCGCCTGCGGCGAGAAATCAGCCTTGATGTCGTCCGGTTCAGCCATGTCTCACACAGAAATTCAACTACGCACCACTTCGATCACGTTCGGCACGTGCTGCAGGCGCGCCAGCAGGTGCGACAACTGCTGCAGTTCCTTGACCCGCACGGTGAGACGCATGTTGGCATATTCGCCGCGGCTCTCGGTGTTGACGCGCAGCACATCGAGCTTGTCCTTGGCGATGACATCGGAAATGTCACGCAGCAGACCCTGGCGATCAAACGCTTTCAACAGGATATCCACCTCGAATGCCGCACCGGCGTCGGCCATCCATTCGGCCGGCATCCTGCGCGCGGGGTTGGCGCGCTTGAGCGCGGCGCAGTCGGCACGGTGCACGGTGACGCCGCGTCCCACTGTAGTGTAGGCGACGATGGCGTCGGGTGGCTGCGGCTTGCAGCAGCGTGCAAGCTGAAGCGGCACGTCGCCCAGTCCCAGGATGGTGACCGGGTTTCCGGTCTTGGCGCGCACCCGCGGTTTGCGGGTGGGTGCCAGCGCGGGAATGGCCTTGCCGGATTCCTGCAGGGCATTGATCAGGTCGCGCTGGCCGACATCGCCACGGCCGAGCGCGGCGAGAAACTCGTCGACCTTGCCGAACTTGAGCCGCTGCGCAAGTTTTTCCTGGCTCGCGTCCACCACGCCGAGGCGCTTGAGTTCCTTTTCCAGCAGGGTACGGCCAAGGCCGACCTGCTCGCCGACATCGCGCTGGCGGAACCACGCGCGCACCTTGGCGCGTGCGCGATGGGTGGCCAGATAGCCGAGCGCGGGGTTGAGCCAGTCGCGGCTGGGCGTACCTTCCTTGGCGGTGACGATCTCGACGCGCTGACCATTGTCGAGCACAGTGTTGAGCGGCACCATCGCGCCGTCGACCTTGGCGCCACGGCAGCGGTGTCCCAGATCCGTATGCAGCGCATAGGCAAAATCCACCGGCGTGGCGCCGCGGTCGAGCGCGACCACCCGCCCCTGCGGGGTCAGTATGTAGACCTGGTCGTGAAACAGTTCGGTCTTGAACTGTTCGGTGAATTCACTGCTGTCGGCAACATCGTCCTTCCATTCCAGAATGCGCCGCAACCAGGCGATCTTTTCCTCGTACTGCGCGTCCTGGCGGCCGCCTTCCTTGTAGCGCCAGTGCGCGGCGACGCCGAGCTCGGCCTGGTGGTGCATGTCGAAGGTGCGGATCTGCACTTCCAGCGCGCGGTCTTCGGGGCCGATGACGGCGGTATGCAGCGAACGGTAGTCGTTGCTCTTGGGCTGCGAGATGTAGTCGTCGAACTCGCCCGGGATCGGCTGCCACAGGTTGTGCGCCAGCCCCAGCACGGTGTAGCAGTCGATCTCGTGCTTCACCAGCACGCGCACCGCGCGGATGTCGTACAGCTGCTCGAAACTCAATCGCTTGCGCCGCATCTTGTTGACGATGCTGGCGATATGCTTGGGGCGGCCGCTGACTTCGGCCTTGATGCCGTGCAGCGCAATTTCCGCTTGCAGGCGTTCGATGATGCCATTGATGTAAGCCTCGCGGTCGGCGCGCTTTTCGTCGAGCTGCGCGGCGATAGCCTTGTAGGTGTCAGGCTCCAGATAGCGAAACGCCCAGTCCTCCATTTCCCACTTGATCTGCCACACGCCGAGCCGGTTCGCCAGCGGCGCGAACAGCTCGCGCGCCTGCTGACCGAGCGCCACGCGGGCGGCAACATCCTGGCTGGCAGCGCAACGCAGGGAATGGGTGCGCTCGGCCAGTTTCACCAGCACCACCCGGATGTCCTCCACCATCGCCAGCACCATCTGGCGCAGCGCCTCCAGTTGGGCGTGCGGATCGATACGCTTGTCGGTGGCGCTGGTGGCCAGCGTCTCGATGCGCGCCATCGCGGCGATGCCGCGGGCAAGCCGGGCGGCGATGCCGAACGTGGATTCGAATTCAGGGCTGTCGTCGATACAGTCGTGCAGCAGGGCCGCGGCCACCGCATCCGCCCCCACCCGCAGCTCGGCCACGATCAGCGCAGCGCCGACGCTGTGCGCGAAAGTCTGGCTTGGCCCAAGCTGTCGGTACGCATGTTCCAGCGCGCGCCAGGGCAAATGGTTTTTCGCCACCGGCAACACGCGCGCCAGCGCCTGCCTGGCGGATTCGAGGTCGGTGGCTTCAAAGCAGCGGGGCTTCGAGGGTTCGGTCATGGTTGCGAGAATTGAGTCTGCCAGTAACGACGATGCGTTGGCCGGTATTGTGAGGCCTTGACCCCTTCCTCGCCAAAATCGAAGCGGATCAGCCCGCTGCTGTCGCTGCGCAGCATGTGCGTATCGATCTCGCGAAAGCGCTCCATCACCGCGGGGTGCGGGTGGCCGTAGCGATTGCGATAGCCCATGGTGAAGACAACAAACCGGGGCCTGGCTGCCGCGACGAATTCGGTGATGGACGAGCTGCGGCTGCCGTGGTGCCCGGCCACCAGCACGGATGCGGCCAGATCCGTGCCGGATTCCAGCAACTCCAGTTCGCCGCGCCGCTCGGCGTCGCCGGTGACCAGCAGGCTTTGTCCGCCCCGGCTGACTTTCAGCACGCAGCTGAAATCGTTATCGCGGCGCCGGGATTGCGCATATGCGGCGGCGGCCGGATTCAGCATCTCGAAGTCAACACCGTCCCATTGCCAGCGCTGGCCGCGCACGCACTGGCGCGCTGGCGGTGCGCCGTCGAGCAGGGGACTGTTCGTGGGCATTCCATGCAGCAGCCAGCCGGTCGGAATGTCGCGCAGCACCGAGCGCATACCGCCGTTGTGGTCGTTGTCGGCATGCGAGATGACCAGCCCGGACAGCCGTCCGATCCCCGATGCGCGCAGGTAGGGGACGATGATGCGCTCGCCCGAATCGCTGTCGGCAAATGCTGCGCCGGTGTCGTACAGCAGGGTGTGATTCGCCGTGCGGATCAGCACGGCGGTGCCCTGCCCGACGTCGATCGCCTCGGCGCGAAAGTGGTTGGGTGCAATGGCATCGCGCAGCGGAAACAGCAGCGGCAGCCACAGCGCCAGCCCCAGCACCCGCAGCGGGAACCCGCGCGGCAACAGCAGCCACACTGTACCGGTCAGCGCCAGCGCCAGCGCCCACCCGCCCGGCGCGGGCAGCGTCGCCACCGCCAGCGGCAGGCTGCCCGCCCAGGTCAGCCCCGCGCCCAGCCAGGCCATCAGCCACGCCGCCACCTGCCACAAGGGCGGAATCAGCACCCCCAGCAACGCCAGTGGCGTGACCAGCCAACTCACCAGTGGAATCGCCACCGCATTGGCCAGCGGCGAAATCAGCGAGACCTGCTGGAACAGCAAAAACAGCACCGGCGCCAGCGCCAGTGTAACCGCCCATTGCACCGTGGCCCAGCCGCGCAGCTTGTCGGGCAGCGCGACGCGGCCGAAGCTCACCCACAGGATCGCGGCCATGGCGCCGAACGACAGCCAAAACCCGGCCGACAGCACCGCCCACGGATCGACCAGAAGCACGACGAAGAGCGCCACGATCAGCGCGGTGAAGGGGCGTGGCTCACGCCGTTCCCAGAAGGCCAGCGCCAGCACGATCAGCATGAACAGGGTGCGCTGCGCCGGCACCTGGAATCCGGCCAGCAGCGCGTAGGCGAGCGCCGCCAGCACCGCCGCGGCCAGCCCGGCCTGGCGCGCGGGCAGACGTTCCGCATGGCGCGGCAGACGCCGCCACACACTCGCCACCAGCCAGCCGGCAAGGACGGCGATCATGGTGACGTGGAGCCCGGAAATGGCGAGGAGGTGATTGACGCCGGTGCGCGTAAACGCGCGCCATTGGCCATGCGGAATACTGCGCTGGTCGCCCACCACCAGCGCGGCAATGACGCCCGCATAAGGGGCGTCGCCGAGCGTCGTGAAGATACGTTGGCGCACCGCCGCGCGGGTCGCGGCGATCCAGGCGGCGGGTGTGGCAGCCTGCGCCGCGAGGCGCTGCGGCGCGGGCGTTTCGCGCACATAGCCGCTGGCATTGATGCCGCGCTCCAGCATCAAGGCTTCGAGGTCGAAGCCGTGCGGATTGCTGGTGCCGTAGGGCATTTTCATCCGCACGGTCAGCTGCCAGCGTTCCCCTGCCCGCATTTGCGTTTTGAAATTTACGGCGCCGCGCGGCCAGTAGCGGGTCAGCTGGACCCGCTGCAGCGCTGGCGCATTCGGGGTGACGACCTGCTCGACGTCGAACACGAAGCGCTCGCCGCGCGCGTTGGCGTGCGGCAGGTCGGCGACCACGCCGACCAGCGCGATATCCACCCCCTGCCAGTGCGCGGGCAGGTGCTCGGCCAGCCGCACATCCGCCCGCCAGGCGGCCCAGGCAAAGCCGAGCGCCACGCACAACGACAGAACAGCCAGACGGCGAAAAAATTCGAAAACGGGGCGGGAGAAAACCGGCAACCACAGCGCCGAAAACAGCAGCGGCAGTAGCCACAGCCAGCGTGCCGGCGGCAGCTCGGGCTGTTGTTGCAGCCACCACACGCCGAGACAGAACGCGATGAGGGTGAGCCGCATCGCGAGCGTGAATCAGGCCGGCTGCAGGCTTCCGTCGACCAGGCACATGCGCCGGTCCATGCGCGCTGCCAGCTCGGCGTCGTGGGTGACGACGACCAGGCTCGTCGCGTGCTTGCGGTTGAGCTCGCGCATCAGGTCGAATACCGCACCGGCGGTATGGCGGTCAAGATTGCCGGTGGGCTCGTCGGCGAGGATGCACGCCGGTTGCGTGACCAGCGCGCGGGCGATGGCGACGCGCTGGCGCTCGCCGCCGGAGAGTTCGCCTGGCCGATGCGCGAGGCGATGACCGAGGCCGACTTCTTCGAGGATGACGGCGGCGCGCGCCAGCGCCTCGACCCGGTCCATGCGCCGGATGAAAAACGGCATGGCCGTATTTTCCTGCGCGGTGAATTCGGGCAGCAGATGGTGGAACTGGTAGACAAAACCGAGCGCACGGTTGCGCAGATCGCTGCGCTCGGCCTCGGAAATCGCGAAGGGGTCGCGCCCCATCAGCGTGATTTTTCCGGAAGTCGGCGTGTCGAGCCCGCCCAGCAGATGCAGCAGCGTGCTTTTGCCGGAGCCCGAGGCGCCGACGATGGCAAGCGACTCGCCGGCGCGGACGTCCAGGTCGACCTTATGCAGCACCGGCACGTCGATCCGACCCTGGTGAAAAGTCTTGCAAAGCTCCGCGCAAGCCAGCACTGTGCCACCACCTTGCCCTGAATCCTGCCCCCTGAGTTCCGACCCCTGCTCACTCATAGCGCAGCGCCTCCGCCGGATTGATGCGCGACGCACGCCAGCTCGGATACAGCGTCGCGATCAGGCTGATGAGCAGCGAAATCCCGGCGATGATGCCGACATCACTCCACACCAGTTTGGAGGGCAGTTCATTGATGTAGTAGACGTCCGCCGGGAACAGGTCTATGCCGGCCACGCGCTCGATGATGGGCACGACGGTTTCGAGGTTGAGCGCGAGCAGCACGCCGCTCGCCAGCCCCAGCAGCGTGCCGAACACGCCAATGAACGCCCCCTGGACAATGAATATTTTCATGATCGAAGCGGGCCGGGCGCCCAGCGTACGCAGGATGGCGATGTCGGACTGCTTGTCGGTCACCGCCATCACCAGGGTGGAGACGATGTTGAACGCGGCGACGGCAACGATCAGCAGCAGGATCAAGAACATCATGCGTTTTTCGATCGCCACGGCACGGAAGAAGTTGGCGTGGCTTTTGGTCCAGTCGGTCAGGTAATAGTGGCCGGCAAGGCTTTGCGACAGTTCCTGCGTGACGAAGGGTGCACGAAACAGCTCATTCAGCTTCAGCCGCACGCCGGATACATCCTCGCCCAGTCGCAGCAGTTTCTGCGCGTCCTGCAGATGGATCAGCGCAAGGCCCGAATCATATTCGAACATGCCGGCTTCGAAGATGCCGGTAACGGTGAATTGCTTGACGCGCGGCATCACCCCGGCCGGCGTAATGTTGCCCTGCGGGGTAAGCAGCACCAGCTTGTCGCCGGGAAACACGTTGAGTACGCGGGCGAGTTCGCCGCCAAGAATAACGCCGAATTCGCCCGCCTGCAGGTCGGTCAGCTTGCCGGCCTTCATGAAGCGGGAAAAATCCGCGACCTGGGTTTCCAGTTCCGGCAGCACGCCGCGAATGACCGCCCCGCGCACCAGGTCGCCGTTGGCCAGCATGCCCTGCGCATTCACGAAAGGCGCGCCGGCCAGCACCTCCTTGTTCTGCTTCGCCTGCGCCAGCACGCCGTGCCAGTCGGCCAGGCGATCCGCGGGACCGCTGATTTCCAGGTGTGCCGCCACGCCGAGAATGCGCGTGCGCAGCTCTTCCTGGAAGCCGTTCATCACCGAGAGCACCACGATGAGCGCCATCACCCCGAGCGCAATTCCCGCCATGGAGACGATGGAAATGAAGGAGATAAAATGATTGCGGCGCTTGGCGTGGGTGTAGCGCAGGCCGATCAGAAGCTCGTAGGAAAGCAAAGCAGAACTCGCAGAAGGAATCCCCGGAGTATGCCACAGCTGCCCTACTCGCTCAGCAGGTGCAGCGCCACCCTGCGCATCTGCGCCCCACGCCCCTTGCCATGAGTGGGGATGCTGATTTCGTGGAGAGCCTGTCGCATGGCCGACATTCTAACGAACCCGCTTGTTACACTCGATACATGCTGTTCATCATCCCCTATCTGTTCCCGTCCGCGCGCCTGCTGGAAGCGGCGGCACAGGACCTGTACCTGCCCGCGCTACAAACCTTGCTGGCGCGCGGCACCTCTCGGTCCTGCCCGGCCGAAGGCGTGGAGGCCGCCCTGTGCGAAGCGCTGGGCATATCCCGCCAGCAGGACTGGCCGCTTGCCCCGATCACCCTGGCGGCGGATGGCGGGACGGCCGGGGATGCCTACTGGCTGCGCGCCGACCCGGTGCATTTGCGGGTGATGCGCGACCGCATCGTGCTGGCGGGCGCCGACGCCCTTTCGCTGTCGCGCCAGGAAGCCGATGCCCTTGCCGCGGCCATCGGCCAGCATTTCGGTGCCGACCTGAGCCCGATGCCGCTCCATCCTCAGCGCTGGTACCTGCAATTTCCCCATGCGCCGCGCCTCGCCACCACGCCGTTGTCGGTTGCAACGGGATGCAATATCGACCCGCTGCTGCCGCAGGGCGACGACGCCCTGCGGTTTCGCACCGAATTGAATGAGCTGCAAATGCTGCTGCACGAGCATCCGGTGAACCAGGCGCGCGAAACGCATGGCGAGCTGCCGGTTAATTCGCTGTGGCTATGGGGCGGCGGCCGCCTGCCGGTCGCCTGCGCCACGCCTGTTCCGCTGTATGCGGAGAATGCCGAGGCGCAGGCAGTGGGCGCCTTCTGCAACGCGCGCGTGCAGGTGCCGCCCGCGCATCTGGACGCGCGACTGTTTGAATCGGAAGGGATCATCCTGCTGGATGCGCTGACACTTGCCGGGCAGACGGGCGACCCCTACGGCTGGCGCGAAGCGCTGCGGAAACTGGAACAGGACTGGTTCGTGCCACTGCTGGGCACGCTGCGTAAAATCGGTCCGCGAGGCCTGCGGTTAATGGACCCGGTCAGCGGCAAGGTCTTGCATCTGCACCGGCGCGACACCTGGAAGGTCTGGCACCGCCCGCACCGCCTGATCTCGATGCTGTCTTGAACCTGTCTGCGACGCCGGCTCAGACCGGTGTCGCCCACAGATCGTGTTCGTCGGCTTTCTCGACACACACCTTGAGACGCGTTCCCGGCTGCAGTTCGAACACACCTGCGAGATAGACCACGCCGTCGATTTCCGGCGCATCGGCATGGCTGCGCGCGAGCGTGCCGGCCTCATCCTCCTCGTCGACGATCACCTCGATTTTGCGACCGATCTTGGCGTCAAGTCTGGCAGTCGAAATTCTGCCTGCACTTTCACGACATACTCCAGCCGCTCTTCCTTCAGTTCTTCCGGCACGGCATCGGGCAGTTCGTTGGCCGCCGCGCCTTCGACCGGCGAATACTTGAAGCAGCCGACACGGTCAAGTTGCGCTTCTCCTGCACTGCAGCGTCGATAAAACCACAGGCGTTGACCATCACCACATCGGCATCGTCGTAGCTGCCTACAATACCGTAGCCTTCGGCGCGCAGTTGGGTCAGGATACACTCGGGGTCAATCGTCGTCTTCGGGCACCGAGCGAGCGTTAGGGAAGCACTGATTAATTCGATATGGCCGTCATTGCGAGCGCGGCGAAGCAATCCAGCGATTGATTAAGCGGGCATTTCTGGATTGCCCTGAAGGACTCCGATCCACTATGGGCTGAAGCCCATGTGGAATCGTATGCCACGTCGCTGCGCTCCTCGCAAATTAATCAGCGGTTCCTTAGGCCTTCGGCCTCCCCATATTTCTCGGTGCCAAAGCAAACCGCCTCTTGCACAGCGCCATCATGCTCAAATGCCACCAAAGCAAACATTATCAATCAACAATCGTTGATCCATCGCCTCAGCGCCGGCCCCGCAAGGTATTTGCCAACGTTGAAAGTACATCGGCAATTGCCCCGCCGTTTCCGGCGGCGGCAATGGCACTTTGATGCTTTCGGTCACGGCCGTCACTTTCGGCGGCGCCACAAGTTGCCCATCCGATCAGGCACAAATACTGATAACGCCCATTATTTTGCTTGTCGTCGATAGGTGGCGAGATATCAAGTTATATAAAAGCCATGTCACCGTTAAATATTGGTCTATCCTAACTTCAAGCGAATCAACAGGATAGGTGTATTAATGAAAGCGGAAGAATTTCGGCGGTTGACGGCGGAGCTTGAGAAGCTGACGCCACACCAGAAACAGATACTGGCGGATCGACTGCGCTCGACAGGTCAAGCTCAAATTGCGCGTGCGCTGATCGAAAGTCGGGTAGGCGCGACGCCGGCCTGCCCGCATTGCGGCCACGGACACGTCGCGCGTTGGGGCAAGGTCTCGGGGCTGCAACGCTATCGCTGCGGCGCGTGTCACGCCACCTTCAATGCGCTGACCGGGACGCCACTGGCGCGTTTGCGGCTCAAAGACAAGTGGTCGACTTACGCGCAACAGATGACCGAAGGGCAGAGTGTACGCAAGAGCGCCGCCGCCTGCGAAGTGCATCGCAATACGTCTTTCCGCTGGCATCGCCGCTTTCTCGAACTGCCCAATACCCAACGGGCGACACTGCTGTCGGGGATAGCCGAAGCGGATGAAAAGGCCTTCCTCGAATCGCTCAAAGGCAAAAAATGCGGGCTTCCTCGCGTACCCCGCAAGCGGGGCGGCAAAGCCAGCAAGCGCGGCCTGTCGGACGAACAGATTCCGGTGCTGATTTGCCGGGATTGCGCGGGCAGCATGGCGGACTTTGTGCTGGAACGCGTGGACAAGGAACATATCAACGCAGCCTTGAAGCCAATCCTGGCTGCCGACGCCATTCTGTGTACCGATGGCGGCAAGGCATTGGGCGCGGTCGCGCGTGGGATGGGTATCGTCCATCGACCGGTGAATCTGGCTCAAGGAATACGCGTGATCGCGGGTGTTTACCATGTCCGGAACGTCAACGCTTACGACAACCGACTCAAGGAATGGAAGCACCGATTCCATAGGGCCGCCACGCGCTATCTGGCGAATTATCCTGGATGGCGAAGGCTTATCGAACGCACGCATAATGCCCTGCAGCCGCGCACCGTACTGCGTGCTGCGCATGGCATGAACCACAATCAACAGTTAACAGCGACATAGCCAAAGTGAATGAAGGTCGAGGCGATTCCGGTGTGCCCGCCTGAGCCCCGTAGCACTGCGAGGAAGACCGCACTCAGCGGATTCGTCGCTCGCCTGGCCGATGCCCCGATCCACTGGGCAAGGCGTCTGAAGATCGTCCTGATCGGATCGCTGACATCCTGGATCGATCACCGCGCAGCGAGCAAAGGCGCAGCCCTGGCCTTCTATACCTTGTTCTCCATGACGCCCATCCTGGTGTTGGCCATCACGGTCGCCGGCTACGTCTTCGGTGCCAAGGCTGCCCAGGGTGAGATCGTTGCCCAAGTGCAAGGGCTGGTAGGCGCAAATGGCGCGCAGGCAATCCAGGCATTACTGGCAGGCGCGCGAGATCCCGTCTCCGGGATGGTGGCGACACTCGTAGCGAGCGTCCTGCTGCTGCTGGGTGCCACGACCGTCTTCGCCGAGCTGAAGGGTAGCCTGGATGAAATGTGGGGGGTCGGCAAGACTTCTCATTCAGCCTTCATCGTGCTCTTGAGAACCCGGCTCTTGTCCTTTGGCATGGTGCTGGTTCTGGCCTTTCTGCTGCTCGTCTCCCTCGTCGTCAGCGCCGTACTGGCCATGCTTGAACATTATGCGCATGGGATCTTGGGCAGCTCTGCCGCGGTTTTCGCGACGACCTCCTCCGTCATTTCGTTCGGCGTCATAGCCTGCCTGTTCGCAGTCATCTACAAGACCCTGCCGGACGCCCCGCTGTCGTGGCGGGACGTCTGGATCGGCGCCGCCTTCACGGCGGGGCTGTTCAGCCTGGGAAAATATGCGATCGGTTTGTATCTGGGCACCAGCGGCGTGGCATCGAGCTTTGGCGCCGCCGGATCGTTGATTGCTTTGCTGCTATGGGTGTACTACTCGGCGCAGATTTTCTTTCTGGGGGCGGAGTTCACGAGGCAGTACGCTCTGTGGTTCGGCAGCCTGCAGCATGAGAGGCTGCGCCTCGATGAAATGGAGCGCCTCGCCGCGCAACAGGGCGCTGAGTGAACCGCACGGAAGGAGTCCCTGCGACTGGGGCATTCGTGCAGATAAAATCCTGTCGCCGACCGAGGCCCTATGTACGGCGCCATACAGACTTCGCCTGGTCCAGCGACTATGCTTCCCATCATTAGCCCTCCAATCCCTGCTAAAGCAGCGTAAAAACAATTGTGATCGAATAACCGGTAAAGGCTGATGGCCCGCAAGCACCTGGGCTGCGCTTTCGGCAAATACAGGTCAGCCAGGGCTGCGCGACCATCCCACGTTTGAGCAAGGAGCATGTCATAGCCATCAAAGAATTCGGATTTCCGGCACGCACACGAAATGTGCTACGCCACGACCGGAATACCGAGCTGCTGCGCTCGGAGCTGTTCAGTATCGAACAGCTGAAGCGTCACGCGGTCACGCTGGCGGGCCAGCATGGGATCGATCCGCGTCCAGGACCGGACAGATTGCTGCCACGGCTGACGGACAATACGCGCGTCCTGCTGGCGGCGTATGACGTCGTGACGGTCGCCGCCACGCAGGGACAACGGATCGTGCCGGCGGAGGCCTGGCTACTCGACAATTTCTACCTCATCGAGCAGCAGATCGGTCTGGCGCGTCAGCATCTGCCGCGCGGATACAGCCGGCAGTTGCCGCGACTGGCCGATGGTCCGTCGGCCGGTTTCCCCCGTATCTACGACCTGGCATTGGAGCTGATTTCCCACATGGACGGCCGCGTCGACAGCGACAACGCCACCCAGCTCATCGCCGCCTACCAGACCGTCGAGCCGCTGAAGCTGGGCGAATTGTGGGCCTTCCCGATCATGCTGCAGCTGGCACTGCTGGAAAACCTGCGCCGCGTCGGGGTACGTATCGCCCAGCGGCGCGAGGAGCGCGATGCGGCCATCACCTGGGCGGACCGCATGCTCGCCACGGCCGAAAGCGAACCGAAACGGCTGATCCAGTTGCTGGCCGAGTTCGCCAATGCCGATGTGCCGCTGACCGCGCCGTTTGTGGAGGAGTTTTACGAGCGGTTGCAGGCGCAGGGGCCCGCCATGGCATTCGTGCAAACCTGGGTCGAGCACAAGCTGCTCGAACAGGGGGTGACCGCAACCGAGTTGTCGGAGGCGGCCGGCCGCACGGCCGCAGCCAACCAGATCTCCATCGCCAACAGCATCGGCAGTCTGCGCTTCATCGGCGCCATGGACTGGAAGCAGTACGTCGAGTCGCTCAGCGTCGTCGAACAGACCTTGCGCGAAGACCCGATGGAAAGCTACGCCAGCCAGGATTTCGCCACCCGCGACCGCTACCGGCATGTCATCGAGGACGTGGCGCGACGCAGCACATGCGGCGAAATGGCGGTGGCGCGCGAAGCCATTGTTCTCGCGCAGGCGGCTGCCGCGCAACAAGGCGTCCACGACCGCAGCGCACATGTCGGCTACTACCTTATCGATCAAGGGCGGCAGCAGCTGGAGCGTGCGGTCGGCTGCCGGCTGTCGCTGCTCACCCGCGTCAGGCGGGCGGGCCGGCGTGTCCGCCTGCCCCTGTACCTCGGCCCCATCCTGGTTCTCACGCTACTTGCGACAGTGTCCGCGCTCGAACTCGATCCGGGTGGGTTCGATCCGGGTGACGGGCGGCTCTGGTTTTTTGCGCTTCCGCTCGTCATCGCTGCCTCGGCGCTGGCCGTTTCGCTGGTGAACCTGCTAGTCACGCTCGTCCTGCCGCCGCGCGCCCTGCCCCGAATGGATTTTTCCAAAGGGATTCCGGACCGTCATCGCACCATGGTGATCGTCCCCACCCTGCTGACAAGGCCACAGGACGTCGACGACCTGCTCGAAGCCATGGAGATCCGCTATCTCGGCAATCGCGACTCCAATCTGTTCTTTGCCCTGCTGACGGATTTTCACGACGCGCCCGAGCAAACGCAACCGGACGACGCGGCTTTGCTCGCCCATGCGCGCGCCGCGATCGAGGCGCTGAACGAGACCTACCAAGAGGATCGTCCCTGCATCTTCTATCTGTTCCACCGGCAGCGGGTGTGGAATCCGTTCGAGCGGGTGTGGATGGGCTACGAGCGCAAGCGCGGCAAGCTGGAGCAATTCAACGCCCGCCTCCGGGGCGAAGCACAAACGGCCTTCTCGGACCTCGTCGGCGATCGGTCCATCCTTGGTTCGATCCAGTACGTCATCACCCTGGATACCGACACCCAGCTGCCGCGCGACGCGGCACGCACCCTGGTCGGCAACCTCGCCCATCCGCTCAACCGGCCGGTCTACGATGCCGCCAGGGGGCGCATCGTCGAAGGCTACGCGATCCTGCAGCCGCGCGCCTCGATCAGCCTGACCAGTGCCGGCCAGTCGCGCTTTACCAAGCTGTTCGCGGGCGACTCGGGACTCGACCCCTACACGCGCGAGGTCTCGGATGTCTACCAGGATGTGTTCGGGGAAGGCTCGTTCATCGGCAAGGGCATCTACGACGTCGATGCGTTTCGCCAGGCCGTCGACGGTCGCTTCCCGGAAAACCTCATCCTCAGTCACGACCTGCTGGAAAGCGGCTATGCGCGTTCGGCGCTGGTGACCGATGTCGACCTCATCGAGGAGCATCCGGCCAGCTATGCCATCGAGGCCAGCCGGCGCCACCGCTGGATACGCGGCGACTGGCAGCTTGCCGGCTGGCTGCTGCCGTGGGTGCCGGGGCCGACCGGGCCAAACGGCTCGAAGCCGAAGCGGCTACCCAACCCGCTCAGTGCGTTGTCGATGTGGAAACTGTTCGACAACCTGCGGCGCAGCCTGGTGGTGCCGGCGCTGCTTGCCTTGCTGGCAGGGGGATGGCTGTTGGCTCCGGGACCCGTGTGGGTGTGGACCCTGCTGGTCGTGACGGTGGTGTGCCTGCCCACCCTGCTGTCTGCCGTGATCGAGCTCATCCGCAAGCCTGAAGAACGCGATTGGCTGGTGCATCTGAGCCTGACCAGCAGGTCCGCGAGCCGCCCGATCATGCTCGCCTTGCTGACCCTGGCCTTTTTGCCCTACGACACGCTGATAAGCCTGGGGGCGATCCTGCGCTCGGGGGCGCGCATGCTGTTCACGCGACGCGGCCTGCTGCTGTGGCAGCTGCCCGCGTACGCACGCCGCAATACCAGCCGCACCTTGGCCGAATTTTTCCGGGAAATGTGGATCGCGCCTGTTCTGGCCGTGGCGCTGGGCGTGGCGCTGGCCATGGCAGGGACGACGTGGCTCACCGCTGCACCCATCCTGTTGCTGTGGCTGGTTTCGCCCATCGTCGGCTGGTGGATCAGCCAGCCGCTAGCCGCCCCCGCCCCGGATCTGAGCGTCGATCAGCGGTCGTTCCTGCGAACGTCGGCCCGGCGCACCTGGCGCTTTTTCACAGACTTCGTCGGTCCGGACGACAACTGGCTGCCGCCCGACAACTTCCAGGAATATCCGGCACCCGCCATCGCCTCGCGCACCTCGCCCACCAACATCGGCATGTCGCTGCTGGCGAATCTGACTGCATACGATTTTGGGTATCTCACGGCAGGGGAATGCCTGCAGCGCGTCGGCAACACCCTGGCCTCGATGGAAAAGCTGGAACGCTACCGCGGCCACCTTTACAACTGGTACGACACCCGCACCCTGCAACCGCTCCATCCGCAATACATCTCGTCGGTGGACAGCGGCAACCTGGCCGGCTGCCTGCTTACCCTGCAGGCAGGGTTGGCCGAGCTGAAACACCAGCCGGTACTGTCAGCCAACGCGTTGCAGGGGCTGCAGGACACCCTGCAGGTGCTCGCCGAACATGTGCCCACGTTGCCCACCCCGGATCTGGCGACGAAGATCAGCAATCTGCAGGACACGTTCCGCGCACTCACCAAGAATGGACAACCCCAGACACTGGCTGCCGCCGCCAGCGCGCTGGACGAGGTTCACCGCATCGGCGGCGAACTGGTTGCCTGGCTGCCGACGGATGTCGATATCGATGGCGAACTGGTTTACTGGGCGCAGGCATTCGACCAGCAATCCAGCGCCCTGCGGGACGAGATTGAATTCCTGGTGCCCGAGCCGCAGCGCTTCAGCTCCATTCCGACATGGATGGAGTTGGCCGGCGCGGGTACAGCCGGCGCGGGCGCGCGGATGCAGCTCGACACCATCGACGATCTGTTGAATCGCTGCCGCGCACTGGCAGCGATGGATTTCGAGTTTCTCTACGATGCCACGTGCGGCCTGCTGGCCATCGGCTACGACGTCGGCGAACGGCGCCGCGATCCGACCTGCTACGACCTCCTGGCATCGGAAGCACGCCTGGCCAGTTTCCTGCTCATCGCGCAGGGGCAGGTGCCGCAGAAGCACTGGTTCTCGCTCGGCCGTCTGCTGACCAGTCACGGCGGCAACGTCAGCCTGATTTCGTGGAGCGGCTCGATGTTCGAGTACCTGATGCCGCAGCTGATCATGCCAAGCTATCCGAACACGCTACTGGAGCAGACCTGCAAAGCCGCGGTGTCGCGCCAGATCGAATACGGCCGCCAGCGCGATGTGCCGTGGGGAATTTCCGAGTCCTGCTACAACGCCACCGACATGCACCAAGTCTACCAGTACCGGGCGTTCGGCGTACCCGGCCTGGGCTTCAAGCGCGGGCTGGGAGACGACCTGGTCATTGCGCCCTACGCCAGCGCACTGGCGCTGACGGTGATGCCGCAGGAAGCCTGCCGCAACCTGCAGACGCTGGCCAGCCACGGCTTCCTCGGTGCCTACGGCTTCTACGAGGCCATCGATTACACGCCAACGCGAGTGCCGCGCGGCAAGCCGCACGCCATTGTGCGGGCATTCATGGCGCATCACCAGGGCATGAGCTTCTTGGCCTTTGCGCAGGTATTGCTCGGCCAGCCGATGCAGCGCCGCTTCATGTCCGACCCGCTCGCGCGCGCGACCGAACTGCTGCTGCAGGAGCGGGTGCCGAAGAAGGGCGCCACCCTGCACCCGCACGCAGCCGAAGTAAGCGCCGCCGCACGTCCCCCCAGCGCGGACGTCGGCTCGATCATGCGCGTGTTCACCGACCCCAACACGCCGATCCCCGAAGTTCACCTGTTGTCGAACGGTCGCTACCACGTCATGGCGACCCATGCCGGCGGCAGCACCAGCCGCTGGCGCGACCTCGCCGTCACCCGCTGGCGCGAGGACGCCACCTCCGATGGCTGGGGCACCTTCATTTACCTGCGCGACCGCGACAGCGGGCGCTATTGGTCGACGGCGCATCAACCGACCCTGCGCCGTGCCGATCACTACGAGGCGATCTTCGTGCAGGCGCGCGCCGAATACCGGCGGCTTGACCAGGCGATCGATACGCACACCGAGATCACCGTGTCCCCGGAAAACGACGTCGAGATCCGCCGCGTCACCCTCACCAACCAGTCGTCGCGCACCCGTCACATCGAGGTGACGAGTTACGCGGAAGTGGTGCTGGCACCGTTGAATGCCGATCTGGCGCACCGCTCGTTCAGCAATCTGTTCGTGCAGACCGAAATCCTGCCCGAGCGCCAGGCGATCCTCTGCACCCGGCGCCCGCGCACACCGGGCGAGCAGGTGCCGTGGATGTTTCACCTGCTGGCCGCGCCGGGCGCGGTGGCCAACGCACCGTCCTACGAAACCGACCGCGCCCGCTTCATCGGCCGTGGCCGTAGCGCGGCCAACCCGCTGGTGCTGGACGACGGCGACAGCCCGCCGGCCCTGTCGAACACGGAAGGTTCGGTGCTCGATCCCATCGTGGCGATCCGCCGCACCCTGACCCTGTCGCCCGACGAGTCGGCCACCGTGCAGATCATCTCCGGGGTCGCCGATACGCGCGAGGCCGCGCTGGCCCTGCTGGATGAATACTGCGACCGCCACTTCGTCGAACGTGCGTTCGAGATGGCCTGGTTCCAGAGCCAGGAGGTGCTGCGCCACCTCGGCATCACCGAGGCCGATGCCCAGATCTATGGCCGCCTGGCCAACTCCGTGATCTACGGCAATGCCCTGCGCCGCGCCGCGCCCGGCATCATTGCCCGCAACCAGCTTGGGCAATCCGGGCTGTGGCGCTTTGCCATCTCGGGCGATCTGCCGATCGTCCTGCTGCACATCGGCGACCTCAACCGCATCGATCTGGTCAAGCAGGTGCTGCAGGCGCATGCCTATTGGCGCATAAAGGGTCTGGCCGCCGACCTGGTGATCGTGAACGAAGACTTCTCGGGCTACCGGGCGGTGCTGCAGGATCTGATCATGGGGCTGATCAACGCCGGGCCCGAAGCGCAGGTGCTCAACAAACCGGGCGGAGTCTTCGTGCGTCGCGCCGAGGAGCTGTCCGAGGACGAGCGGGTATTGCTGCAGACGGTCGCCCGCATCGTCTTCAGCGATACCGCCGAGACCCTGATCGAGCAGGTGGAGCGCCGCGTGTCGGCCGAGCGGGTGTCGGACCGCCTCGTGCCCTCGCAGCAGGCGGTGGCCGAACCGGTCTATCCGCTGGCAGCGCGCGAGCGCATTTTCAGCAATGGCCTGGGCGGCTTCACCCCCGATGGGCACGAATACGTCGTCACGCTCGAACCCGGCCAGACCACGCCGGCGCCGTGGGCCAACGTGATCGCCAGCCCGCATATCGGCACCGTCGTCAGCGAGAGCGGCAGCGCCTATACCTGGGTAGAAAACGCGCACGAGTTCCGCCTCACCACCTGGCATAACGACCCACTCTCCGACGCCAGTGGCGAGGCGCTTTACATCCGCGACGAGGAAACCGGCGCGTTCTGGTCGCCGACGCCGCTACCCGCCCGTGGCAAATCGGGCTATGTGTGCCGGCACGGCTTCGGCTACAGCGTGTTCGAGCACTACGAAGCCGGCATCGCCTCGGAATTGTTCACCTACGTCGCCATGGACGCGCCGGTGAAGTTCGTGGTGGTCAAGCTGCGAAACCAGTCGAAGCGCGCGCGCAGCCTGTCGCTGACCGGGTATTGGGAGCTGGTGCTGGGCGAGTGGCGACATGCCAACCTGATGCATATCGTCACCGAAACGGATCCGAATACCGGGGCGCTGTTTGCCCACAATGCCTATGGCCGCGAATGCGCCAATCGGGTGGTGTTTGCCCATGTCAACGAGCGGGAGCGGTCGGTGAGTGGAAACCGCACCGAGTTCATCGGCCGCAACGGCTCGCTGGCCAGCCCGGCGGCGATGCGCCGCAAACGGCTATCGGGCAGGACCGGCGCCGGCCTGGATCCGTGCGCCGCGATCCAGGCGCGGATCGAACTGGCCGCTGGCGAAACGCGCCAGATCGTGTTCGTCTTCGGTGCGGCCAGCAACGCCGACGAAGCGCGACATTTCATCCAGCGATTCGGTGGGCGCGCGGGCGCGCAGCAGGCACTGGAGACGGTATGGGAACACTGGAACCACACCCTGGGCGCGGTGCAGGTAGACACGCCAGACCCCGCGCTGAACGTGCTGGCCAACGGCTGGCTGGTCTATCAGACCCTGTCCAGCAGGCTGTGGGGGCGCAGCGGCTATTACCAGTCCGGTGGCGCCTACGGCTTTCGCGATCAATTGCAGGACACCATGGCGCTGGTGCATACGACGCCCTGGCTCGCCCGCGAGCAGCTGATCCGCTGCGCCGGGCGCCAGTTCCTCAAGGGCGACGTGCAGCACTGGTGGCATCCACCCGGCGGACAGGGCGTACGCACCCATTTCTCCGACGACTACCTGTGGCTGCCGTATGCCGCCTGTCGTTATGTACTGACGACCGGTGATACGGGTGTGCTCGACGAGTCCATCCATTTTCTGGAAGGCCGCGAGCTGTATCCAGAAGAGGAGGCCTACTACGACCAGCCGCAACGCTCACCCGAAACGGCCAGCCTGTATGAGCACTGCGTGCGTGCCATCAAGCATGGCCTGCGCTTCGGCATCCACCACCTGCCGCTGATGGGCAGCGGTGACTGGAACGACGGCATGAACCTGGTCGGCAAGGAGGGGCGTGGCGAAAGCGTGTGGCTGGGGTGGTTCCTGATCGAGAATCTCGAGCTGTTTGCTGGCCTGGCGCGTAGCCGGGATGACGCGGCCTTTGCCGAGGTGTGCAGCGGCCAGGCGGCGCAACTGCGCACCCACATCGAGGCCCAGGCCTGGGATGGCGACTGGTATCGGCGCGCCTGGTTCGACGACGGTACCCCGCTCGGCTCGGCCAGCAACGACGAATGCCAGATCGATTCGATCAGCCAGAGTTGGGCGGTCATCTCCAAGGGCGGCGACCCGGTACGCGCCCGCCAGGCGCTGGCGGCGGTGAACCAGCGCCTGGTGCGGCGCGACACGCAGATCATCCAGCTGCTCGACCCGCCCTTCGACAAATCGGCGCTGGAGCCCGGATACATCAAGGGTTATATCCCCGGCGTGCGCGAGAACGGCGGCCAATATACCCATGCCGCGATCTGGGCCACGATGGCGTTTGCCATGATGGGCGACACGGAACGCGCGTGGGAACTCTTCGCCATGCTCAACCCCGTCCATCACGGCAGCACGCCGGAGGCGATCGAACGCTACAAAGTCGAGCCCTACGTCATGTGCGCGGATATCTACGCTGCATCGCCGCACACCGGCCGCGGCGGCTGGACCTGGTACACCGGAGCGGCGGGATGGATGTACCGGCTGACCGTGGAAACCCTGCTGGGCCTGCAACTGGAAGTGGACCATCTGCGCATTGCGCCGTGTGTCCCGGCCCATTGGGGCGCCTACACCATCCATTACCGCTATCGCGAGACGGTCTACCACATCACCGTCAAGGGCATCGGTGAGCAGTCTGGACAGGTGAACCGCGTAACGGTGGACGGCGTCGAGCGTCCCGACGCCCGCATTCCGCTGATCGACGACCGCCAGGCCCACTACGTGGAGGTGACGCTGGGCTAGAGACTGCCTCCTTCCTCACCTTGTGCCCTCTGCCTGGCTGACGGTGCTGCATTGCGTGTCCGTCATGATCGCCTTATGGGAGATATCGAACAGCAACACCCGATAAATGCAGCTAGCATGTAAAAGTGGGATGGATGCCGCATCCCACTGTCAATCAGAACGACAAATGAATTTTCGAACGAGGGGTTACACCATGCTTAAAATTCGTAAGGTAATGCTTGTGCTGGGGATGCTGATGTCACCCCTGGCGCCTTCTGCTGCGCAGGTGAGCATCGGTATCGGAACGCCACACGTCAGCATCGGGATCAACCTGCCCGTCTACCCGCAGCTTGTCCGCGTGCCAGGCTATCCGGTCTACTACGCGCCAGGGCTGAATGCGAACTACTTCTTCTACGATGGCCTGTACTGGGTATTCCATGGCGACAACTGGTACGCCAGTTCCTGGTACAACGGGCCTTGGTCGTTTGTGGATTCATATGCGGTGCCGGCATATATCCTGCGCATTCCGGTGCGCTACTACCGCCAGCCACCATCCTATTTCCGCGGGTGGCGAGCCGATGCGCCGCCACACTGGCAGGAAAACTGGGGCCGCGACTGGGAACAGCGTCGAAACGGCTGGGACAAATGGGACCGCCGCGCTGCCCCCGCAGCTGCCCCGCTGCCCGGCTACCAGCGGCAGTATTCCAGGGATCAGTATCCCCGGCAGATGGAGCGCCAGCGCGAGCTTCAACAGGATCGTTACCGTTACCAGCCACGCGATCCCGTAGTGCAGCAACACTATCAGGAGCGCTATCAGAGACAGGATCAGGATCGGCGGCGGGATCAACAAAATCGTGGTCGGGATCAAGATCAGCGGCAGGATCGGGGTCGCAATCGGTAACCCAAGTCCAGCCGGCTGGCGACTCATGATTGACATCGCGCCCCATACTCTTCGGCGCGAACCAGGTGAATGGGCGCCCTATTTTGTCAGGCCGGCAGGCTGGGGCGTAGTACGATGTACTCGCCACCCTGCTCGCGGCTGGAGTCGAGCGCATCGCTCGAACTAAAAAACACGCCACAAAGCTTCAAAAAACAGGACGACGAATATGGCCAATATGCCTCCCATGCCTCCGGATAAAAATTTATCCAGTTCGGGATGCTTGCCCCGGAGAGCGGCTGCATGCCAGCATCGTCGTTGATATCGGCGGATTATTGATCTGTTGCCTATGGAAACCAGAGACCTGCCGCGGCACCAGTTAATCGAAAGACTCATGGCACAGCACCCTGAAAAGCTTGCTGATGCCGCGATTGACCTATGGGAGCGGATGGCGGCCCAAATCATTTCGATCATGGGTGAGGATGGGTTCAATTCACTGTATGCGAGAAGTGTGTTCCTTGCCCAGCCGACATTTCCCTGGCTCACAACCAGCTCACTGCCGCAACAGACCGATCAACGGTTCACGGAATTAAAAAAGGGGCTTGAAGGGCAAACGCCGTCGCAAGCCCGCGAAGCAAACAGCCTGTTACTACTCACGTTCACCGGCATCCTTGCCGCGTTAATTGGCGAACCGTTAACAACCCGTATTTTAGGTTCTGCCTGGGGCGATGACGCTTCGACCAGCATCAGCAAGGAGTTCAAGCATGAGTCGCAAGGTAAACATTCGTTGTCTGCCATCCGGCGTACCGGGCCTGGACAACCTGTTAGGCGGAGGTCTGCCGGAATTTTCGTTCAACCTGATTGCGGGCACGCCGGGAAGCGGAAAAACAACGCTCGCGCACCAGATCATGTTCTCGCTGGCCACCCCGCAATACCGGGCACTGTTCTTCACGGTACTCGGGGAACCCGCGTTGAAGATGCTCCGCTACCAACAGCAATTCACGTTTTTTGATCACGACAAAATCAATGAATCGATCCGCTTCGTCAACCTGTCTGCAGAACTTCTGAAGGGGGATTTTGACCGCGTCCTGGCACGTATCGCCGAGGAAGTGAAAACCTATGCACCCAGCCTGGTATTCGTGGATTCGTTTCGGTCAGTCGTGCAGTCGGCAAAACGCGAGGACCAGAGCGTGTCCAATCTGCAGCGGTTCGTGCAACAACTGGGTATGCAAATGACAGGCTGGCAGGCCACCACGTTTTTAATCGGTGAATATCTGACGCCAGAGGCGGAATCAAGTCCTGTCTTTACCGTGGCGGATGGCATCCTGTGGCTTTCGCAAAATTTGCACCGCAATTCTATGGTGCGCAAGATGCAAGTGGTCAAAATGCGTGGTCAGGCCCAGGCACCGGGTTTGCATACGTTCCGGATGAGCGATGCCGGACTCCAGGTTTTTCCGCGGGCGATTATCCAACCGCTCGCAGCGTCCGTACCCCCCATCGATACATCGACTGGAGAGCAACGCGTTCCCATGGGGATACCCGGTCTCGATGAAATGCTGGGGGGCGGCTTGCCGGCAGGCTATTCGCTGCTCCTGGTCGGGCCATCCGGTTCCGGAAAAACCATCCTGGCGACGGAATTTCTCGCCGAAGGGGTGCGTCGGGGCGAACCCGGTGTGATTGCGGCGTTTGAGAAAAGTCCCAGCCAACTGCTGAACAATAAACTGGCTGCGCTGGTCAAGGCTGGGCAGGTCGGGGTGATCAATACGCGTTCCCTGGATTTGTCGATCGATGAAACCTTGCATGACTTGATCAAAATGATTAACCGGATGCAGGCAAAGCGTGTCGTCATCGACTCCCTGTCCGGATTTGAGCTGGCACTGGCACCCGAATTTAGCGAAGATTTCCGCGGCTCGCTGTACCGGATGATTGCCGAGCTGACTGCCATGGGCGTGACGATATTGATGACCTCGGAACTGGAAGACCGCTACATTGATTTGCGCTTTAGTCCATTTGGAAGCGCCTTTCTCGCTGACGCCATTATCGTGCAGCGCTATGTCGAAATCGCGGGCCAATTCAAACGTGTCATCTCGGTGGTCAAAGTCCGCGGCAGTAAGCACAGCAAGGACATTCGATTGTTTGACATTACAGACGAAGGCATCGTTATTGGCGAAACCATGTCCGAGTATGCCGGAATCCTGTCGGGCCGGCCGACGCTCGGCCCCGGCTAGAACGGCCTGTGATGAAACGTGGCAAATGAACAGAAGTCATAGCAACGACACTGCTGAGCGCGACGATCCGGGTTCACCTGCGCCCATGGACGATAAGGCGGCCGTTCGAGGCCGCGAAACCTTGGCCACGGCGCGGGAAGATGCCGTGCATTTACGCGAGAATGCGGTTGACGTGCGCGAAGCGTCAGCCACCTCGCGCGAAGGGGAAATTCGCGCGGCGGAGACGACACAGGCAGCATCCGACGAACACATGTCGATGTTGCAGCAAGCGAATGCGCGCCTGATCATCTCGACCATCGAAGCACAAAAACTGGCCGAACAAGTCGAATTAGCCAAAGCTCAGCTGGAGGGCGCCAAGGCCTTGGCGGAAAAAGCCAACCTGGCCAAATCGGAATTTCTTTCCAACATGAGCCATGAGTTGCGCACCCCGCTCAATGCCATTCTCGGCTTTGCGCAGTTGCTCGAAACCGGTTCACCACCGCCAACGGCCACTCAGACAGAACGGCTGCACCAGATCATCAAGGCCGGCTGGTATCTGTTGGACCTGATCAACGAAATCCTCGATCTCGCGGTGATCGAATCCGGCAAACTTTCGCTGTCGCTGGAGTCCTTGTCGCTGTCCGAGGTGCTGCTCGAATGCCAGGCGATGATCGGACCCCAGGCGCAACAACGCGGCATCGACATCGTCTTCGCCAAAGTCGACCCTGCCTGTTTTGCCCATGCCGACCATACCCGGGTCAAGCAGGCGCTGATCAACCTGCTGTCCAATGCGATCAAATACAACCGCGAGCATGGAACGGTCGACGTGGCATGCAGCGCGACCCCGGAACGCATCCGCATCGGCATCAAGGACAGCGGTGCGGGATTGCCGCCGGAAAAGCTGGCGCAGCTGTTTCAGCCTTTCAACCGTCTAGGTCAGGAAACCGGCACCGAGGAAGGGACGGGCATCGGCCTGGTGGTCACCAAGCAGCTGGTCGAGCTGATGGGAGGCTCAATCGGCGTAGAAAGCACCGTCGGAGCGGGCAGCGAATTCTGGGTCGAATTGATCCGGGACGTTACACCGCAACTTGCCGTTGGCAACGCGATGCCCGCAGAACTTGCACCGCAAGCTCAGGGAAACACGGCGCTGCGCACCCTGCTCTATGTGGAAGACAATCCGGCCAACCTGATGCTGGTCGAGCAGATCATCGAGGGCCACCCGCATGTGCGCATGCTGAGCGCGCGCAATGCCAATCTCGGCATTGCACTGGCGCGCGTCCATCAGCCGGAGGTGATCCTGATGGACATCAACCTACCTGGCCTCAGCGGCATTCAGGCGCTGAAAATCCTGCGTAACGATCCGGTCACGGCGCATATCCCGGTGTTGGCCATCAGTGCCAATGCCATGCCACGCGATATCGAGAAAGGCCTGGAGGCAGGATTCTTCCGCTATCTCACCAAGCCGATCAAAATCAACGAATTCATGCAAGCGCTAGATAGCGCGCTGGAACTGGCGGAAACAGGATAAGGCGGCGCAAGTATTCTTGGCGGCCAGCTATTCCACTCCGGATTGTCAGGGGCAGTTTCCGATCGAATGCCCTGAAGACCGACCCGTTGTTCGTGATCCTAATGTCCTGCAATATGGTCTATACCACCATGATCACGGCCGTGATCAGCATCGGTATCAGCCCCAGGCTCTGTGCGTTAGCGTACCGACTGTTGCAGGCAACACGCCTAGCCTTCCTGGACTCCCGCCAGAACCGCGTAATGGAGGATGGTAATGGTCAGAAATAATCAATACGGCGCTTCGGATCCCGCACAGGGCATGGACGATAAAGCGGCAGTCCCAGGCCGTGATAAATTGGCCACGGCACGGGAAGATGCCGTGGGTTTGCGTGAAAAGGCTGTCGACGTGCGCGAAGGGGCCATCACCACGCGCGAGCGGGAAATTCGCACGGCAGCGACGACACAGGGAACGTCCGACGATCGGATAAGCATGTTGCGGCAAGCGAACGCCCAGCTGGTCATCGCCACCATTGATGCACACAAGCTGGCCGAGCAGGTGCAAACGGCGAAGATCGAACTGGACCATCTGGCGCATCACGATGTACTCACCGGCTTGCCCAACCGAACCCTGCTGTACGACCGGCTGGCCCAGGCTATTACGCAGGCGCGGCGCTCCGGCAAGCAGCTCGCAGTGATGTTCATGGACCTGGACCGCTTCAAGCATATCAACGACTCGCTGGGACATACCGTGGGTGACCAATTGCTGCAGTCGATGAGCCGGCGCCTGCTGGGTTGCGTGCGCCAGTCGGACACAATCAGCCGCCTGGGCGGGGATGAGTTCGTGGCGCTGCTTCCCGATATTGATCATCCGGAAGACGCCGCGTTATCTGCACAAAAGATGCTCATCGCGATCGCGTTACCTCACCTCATCAACCAGCACGATCTGCATATCGGCGCGAGCATCGGCATCAGCATCTACCCGGAAGACGGCCTGGATGCGGAAACCCTGATCAAGCATGCGGACACCGCGATGTTTCACGCCAAGGATAACGGCCGCAACACCTACGCATTCTTCGAGCAGGAAATGACTGCCCGCGCCATGGCGCGACAATCCATCGAGGCCAGCCTGCGCCTCGCACTGGAACGGCAGGAATTCGTGTTGCACTATCAGCCGAAAGTAAATCTTCTCAGCGGCACGATCGTCGGCATCGAGACGCTCGTCCGCTGGCAGCATCCGCAACGCGGGCTGCTGGAACCCGCACAGTTCGTGCCCATCGCCGAAGACAGCGGCCTGATCCTGCCGCTCGGCCGCTGGGTGCTGCGCGAAGCCTGTCTCCAGACCCGCGCCTGGCAGGATGCGGGTTTGCCGCCGATCACCGTTGCCGTCAATACCTCCGCGCCTGAGTTCCGTGCCGGGGACTTTCTCGAATACTTACGCGCGACCCTCGAGGAGTCGCGTCTGGAACCGCGCTATCTGGAACTTGAACTGACCGAAAGCATCCTCATGCGGGATGCCGCCTCCGCCGATTCCGTTCTGCACGCGCTCGCAGACCTGGGCGTCAAGCTTGCAGTCGATGACTTCGGCACCGGCTATTCCAGCCTGAGTTATCTGCAGCAGTTTCCAATCAATACCCTGAAGATCGACCAGTCGTTCGTAAGCCGGATAACCCGCAACCCGGACGATGCCGCCATCGTCAGTGCCGTGATCAACATGGCAAAAGCACTCAGGCTCCGTGTCATTGCGGAGGGCGTCGAAACAGCAGAGCAGGCTGCTTTTCTTCTGGCCCAGCATTGCGACGAGGGCCAAGGCTATTTTTTCGGCCGTCCGGTGGGGGCAGAGGCGCTCGCTATCTTGCTGCAGACAGGCGTATCGCCTGCCCTTCCCCATTGATGGCCCAAGAAAACGCAGGCGACAGGATTCAGCACGAAGGCACGCTACAGCTTGCCTAACAGAAACAGAATGAGCAGGATCAGCAACAACAGCCCAAGCCCCCCGCTGGGGCCGTATCCCCATCCACGACTGTGGGGCCAGGCAGGGATCGCGCCGATCAGCAGCAGAATCACAAGAATCAGCAGAATTGTTCCTATTGACATGTCATGTCTCCCAACAGTGAGTAGCGGCACAGCGTTCAAGCACATGCTCGCAGCGCGTCAATGCTGCTTCCCTCGGCGCGCCCGCATCCTTCTTCCAACCAGATACCGCGCGCCGAATCTTCTTGATGGCCTTGACACCTCAAGGAACATAAACCGCTGCCATACCTATCCGTTTTTTCGGGAAAACATGCGTCAACTTATTTAAGTTCAATGAAATTTCCGGGAAAAACGCGGAACCTGAACATTTCTTTCTAGCGGCGCACGTTTGTGGCTGCCGGCCGCACAGGTCCGCCATGCCCCCGAAACTCAGAACTCCTGCTAGGCACCCCCGGCGCCGACAACTGCCAGGACTTTCTGCGGGGTTGGTTCGATTCGTGTGGACGCCCGGGTGGTATACGCAGCCTGCATAACGACTCCGCTCTCGCTGTTTTCAGCGTCGGATAGTTTGAAGAAAGCCACCTGCTGCAATAGCATGTCGGCCTGCTCCTGCATGGCGCGGCTCGCGGCAGAGGCCTGTTCGACCAAGGCTGCATTCTGCTGGGTGCTTTCGTCAATGCTGGTGACGGCGCGGCAGACCTCGTCGATACCGGTAGCCTGTTCCTGACTGGCGGCGACGATATCCGTCACCGTGTCGGTAACCTTCTTAACCCCGTCGATGATGTCGGTGAGTGTGCGGCCCGAACGTTCGACCAGTTCGCTGCCCACGGTAACTTTTTCGACGCTATCCTTGATCAGGGTTTTGATCTCTTTGGCGGCGCCTGCCGAGCGCTGGGCCAGGTTGCGAACTTCACCAGCCACCACCGCAAAGCCGCGCCCCTGTTCGCCGGCACGCGCCGCTTCGACAGCAGCGTTCAGTGCCAACAAGTTGGTCTGAAACGCAATTTCGTCAATCAATCCCACGATGTCACCGATACGCTGGCTGGAAGTGTTGATGGCTTGCATCGCGTCGTGAGTGTCGCTCATCACCTGGCCACCCTGCTCGGCTTGTTTGCGCGCATTGCGGGTGATCTGATCGGCCTGACTGGCATTGCTAGCGTTGCGCTTGACCAATGCAGTCATCTGTTCCATTGACGCGGCGGTCTCTTCCAGTACAGCGGATTGGGTCTGTGTGCGATGCGAGAGATCGTCATTACCTTGCGCAATCTGTGCCGAGGCATCGCGGACTTCCTGCGATACATGCCGGATCGATCCGACAATTTGTGCGAGTCGGGTCGCCATGACTTGTAGCTTGCCGAGCACTGAGCGGTCGTCGATCTGGCTGTCATTGCCAGTTTGCAGGTCACCGGCAGCAATGCGTTCGACGACAGTGCGCAGATATTCGGGTTCAGCGCCGAGATCACGGGCAATAGCGCGAAGCACCAGCCAGGCACCGAGCAGAAGGACTAGCACTATAGCCACGCCTGACACCGCATTGGAAATCATCATGTAGCGTACGCCCAGCCGCGAGGCATCAAGGCGCGCCTCCACGTTGTGCCGTGCAGTCTTGGCTTCACGATCCAGCACGGTGGTCAGCACCTTCTGCGCCTGCTGCATGGCAGCGACCTTGCTAGCCGTATCGTCGCCGGTTTCCAGCATGCTGCGCGCCGCGTCGATGGCGGCGTCGGAGTATGTGGTATACGCCTTTCCGACTGCGCCAGCGCCAGTCTCGCGCTCATCCAGTGCAACGAGTCGTTGCACCGTGGCAGTGACCGTGGTGGAAATTTCCTTTACGTCATCCAGCTTGCTCTTGTCGCCCTCGGAGACCGCACTCTGGGTGGTCTGGGTAGTGCGTTTGGCCAGCTCGTCAAGCTGGTTCATGCCTTCGAGGTAGGGGTAGTCCACCCCGCCCAGCGTCGCTACCGAGGTGGCGGTTTTCGAGGCGAGGGTTGCGCTCACCAGCCAGCCGGCAACGAACAGCGCCAGGGTGATGGCCGGCAACAGCAGAATACGTGTCTTGAATTTCATTGGGATTCACTCCGGCGAAAATGCCCGCGCAGCGCCTGGCGATGCGCGGGCATGGGTGTCACGGCAGCTTGGACACGGTCTGGACGGAACTGTCCACGGCGCTGGCGTCCACATAGCCAACGGCGCCGGGATCAGCAGCCACGGCTTTGACCACGTCGGCATCGCTGGGCAACTCTTTCGGTGGCAGCGCGCGGCCGCTGAATACCAGCCGCGACCAGATCGACTTGACCTGGCCGGCCGACTTGCCGGTGGCCGCCTGGTAGAACTTCTCGCGGCCGGGATTGGCATCGGCCAGGTCGTACAGCTTGGCGTTGCCACCACCGGGCAGACTGCTGGTCTTGCCCAGATAGAGGGCGGCCACGTCGTCTTTGCTCAGGGTCTTCACCGAGCTCTTGGCGCTGGTGATGACCACCATGTCGGCGAACGCAGGCAGGGCGACACAGGTCAGAGCGCCGGCGAGGATGTAGTTTCGAATAATGTGACGCATGGGACGATCCTCAGAATACGAAGTCGGCAACGACGGAAAAGACGTTCACCGAGTGGCCGTTATAGTCAGCAGCGACGCCACTAAAGGTGCCACCCTTGGTGGACGGCAATACGTGGTCTATCTGCGCCTTGATGGCAACGTTGTCACGTACGTCTACCCGCACACCTAGCGAGACAGTGTGCTGACTGTTACCCGCTGCCAGGCTATCCACACCCACGGACAGCGGATTGGAGGCTGAAATGGTGTAGCCGCCAGTCTGGTTGCTTTTGCCGTAACCGGCATAGGTCACGTAGGGCATCCATTTTCCCAGGCGGTAGCCGAAGGTGCCATACCAGCCATAGGCATCGTCAAGCACTCGTGAAGTAGAACTGCGCTGGCCGTATTCGCCCATCAGCAGGATGTTGTTGGCATCGTAGGTGGCACCCAGACTGGTGAAGGTGGCGCGGGAGTCGTGGACCCGGAACAGGTCGACGACGTTGTCGAGTCCAGCCTGGTTCAGGCCGGCAAAAAGCTGGTCGGCACCGCTGACCCGTTGAGAGGCCAGGCCGGTACTCAGTCCGCCGCGCACACGCAGATTGCCGATCTCGTAGGTGATATAGCCGCCGGTCAACTGGTTGACTTTCATGCGTCCGCTGTCCGAGCGGGTGTCGACTATCGGCGCAGACATGTGTCCGACCAATGCTTGCACGGTGAGATAACCGTCAGCCAGACTGTGTTGCCAACTGATGTCGGCGCCCTCGAAGTAGTCGATGGGGGCGAGCTTGTACACTTCCTGTGGCGCGCGTGCCCACGGGTTGGCATAGCCGACGTAGCGGTAATCGGATACGAGGTAGGCGGGAAAGCCGAGCCGGCCCACGCGCAGCGTCGTGTTGTCGCTTATCTTGTAGCGCAGGAAGGCCCATTCCAGTTGTGGCCTGAAGTCGCCCTTGGTGTCCTGCTTGGCGACAAGCTGCGTGGTGGCGCTCAGCACTTGATTAAAGTTGAGGTCGAGCTGGCCGCCGATACGCGAATCGACCAGGACGGACCCGTTTTCGCGCGCGCCCCTGATCTGATTGGGATTGGTCAGCAGCACGTCGTTCGTGTCGGTGGCTGCGTAGCCGAGCGTACCGAAGCCGGAGAGGCGATAGCTGAAGCCATCCTCGGCGTGAGCCGCAGAAGCCGCCGCAAATGACATCGCGAGGACGGCGGCGAGATTTTTTACTGGTGACATAGTTGTTTCTCGAGTGGGAGTTGAAGGAAGGTGAGTGCTTTGCTGTATTGGGTGAGTCGGCATATGGATAACAAACTTTAGCCATGGCCGAACACCGCAAACTCAACTGCACCTGCCGTCCCCGGTTTCTCGATCTCGAGTCAGCGATCCAGCCTGAGCTGGGTTTAGTCGCACCAGAGGATATGCGCGAGTATCCCTTTAGCCCCGTTCGGCATGGCCAAATCTGCGTTGCGCGGGTTGTTGGACCGGACGAGGGTGGGCACGACGCTGCCAACGGCCGCCGCCCTACTGAGCTGATTTTTTTTGAATCGCGCGCTACGGATTGATTGATTCCGCCCGATAACATTTGAAGCGGACCCGTCGAGATTTCTCCATCTGGGGCTTCAAGTGGCCGAGCGAAAAGGTAAATTCTGTTTACCGGCGCTGGGGTCGACAATGCACGGAGTGCGGGCGAGCCATCACACGCTCACAGCAGCCACTCGATCGGCAGCATCCCCAATAAATGAATCCAGCCGCGTTGCCAGACGCTGCTGCCCGGTTCGGTGAGGTGCTCCACCTGTCGGCCGTCACCACGGTCGGTCCACATCAACTGCTCGTCGTCAGATAGCCGCACCTCGTATGCACTATCCGGGACAACGGTATCGAAAGTTGCGTCGATTTCGCGCGCCATGACTGGATCTTCGATGATGAAACCGAGCTCGGTATTCAGCTGCGCGGAACGCGGATCGAAGTTGAACGAGCCGACAAAGACGCGTGCATGGTCGACCGAAAAGGTTTTTGCGTGCAGGCTCGTCGCCGAACTGCCGCCAAGGATCTTACCTGTCAGACGCAAAGCCTTTTGCTTGACCGAGTTACCGGCGCTGCGACGCAATTCGTACAACTTGATCCCGGCCTCAAGCAGCGCCTTGCGGTATTTTGCGTAGCCGGCATGCACCACTGCCACATCGGTGGCCTCCAGTGCATTGGTCAAAACCGTGACCTGTACGCCGCGCGCAGCCAACGTGCTCAGTGTCTTGACGCCCGCGCGGGTCGGTACGAAATAAGGCGACACGATGTTCAAGCTGGTTTTCGCGTCATCGATGACCTCCAGCAGTCCCGGCAGCAACATCGCGTTGGCATCCGCCAAGCCCAGCCCTTTGTCGGGTGAGTCGCTGAGCATGCGCGTGGGCGACCATCGCAAGCTGAACCGGCCCGCCAGCAAGTCGTCGATGAAGGGCGATTCGCGCACCGCCATCCGATACGCGGCAGCCGCTGGATCGTTGGCCACCCGTGAGGCGACAAGAGTCAATTCATTCAGCGCCGCAGCTGGGGCGGGCTTGAACAGGCGCGCGACCGGATAGGACGATCCGCTAGCCCAGTAGCGATCGAAATCCTTCGACACGTCGTCAACCACCGGGCCGATCGCGATGACGTCAAGATCGGCGAACAGCACGCCGTCGGTGGCCCCAAAATACTCGTCGCCGACATTGCGCCCACCGATGATCGTCGCCTGGTTGTCGGCAGTGAAAGACTTGTTGTGCATGCGCCGGTTGGCGCGAGAAAAGTCGGTCAGATACGACAGTTGGCGCAACCGGCGAAAGACGAATGGGTTGAACAGCCGCACTTCGATGTTCGGATGGCTATCGAGTGCGGCCAGCGTCGAATCGAGCCCGGCGATATTATTATCGTCGAGCAGCAAGCGCACCCGCACGCCGCGTTCGGCTGCAGCGTGCAGGGCTTCGAACAGCAGCGTGCCGGTGAGGTCCTTGCGCCAGATGTAATACTGGACGTCGAGGCTTCGTTCGGCGGCCCGCGCCAGCAACATGCGCGCGGCAAAGGCGTCGTGCGCATCAGCCAGCGCGTGAATACCGGATTGCCCCGGATGCAATGTGACCTGTGGCGAAACGGCTTTGCCGAGCGTGGTTGACGAGGTGTCAGTCAGCACCGTGGATTCACTTCGACCTTCGAGCGAGGGCAGGCCGGTACAGCCTGCCAGCAGGCTCGTGCCAACGATAAGCGCAATGCAGGACAGCCGTGAAGTGCGACGCAATATTCGCCCGCAGAGCGATGGCTGCGCGCCGCTCAACGGGACGCAATTCAACGAAATTGGCGGTGTCATGCTTGTCCAGCGGCTTCGGCTGAGCCATTGGCGGCAGGCCGGCACGGATAAGATCTATCGCCGCGCGGTGATCCAAGACGCCTGCGTCCTGTTCGACATTCGCTTTTTTTAGAAGCATCTGGCCGCCCTGGTTCACGGGAATGGCCTTGAGGTGACTGAAAGCAGCGTGAACGAAATCGATCGCGGCGCCTTCCTTCAATAGTACCTTTTCACCTTTGTCGGAGAGGATTACGTTAGCTGGCATCTATTGCAACGGAGTTGTTTCAGGTGCACCCACGCAGGAGATACAACACCAGCAAAATCGGGATCGGGACTCCCACGAGCCAAAGCAAAATCCACCCTATCTTTCCTTCTTCTTTGTTACGCATGGCGCTCTTCCTTTCCTTCATCGGTTGGACTTTTTCTGCGTTTTTCATTGCTTTTATGCCAAGGTTCGAACCGACTTTTCCCGATCCCATTGGCGCGTCTTGGCCGCAGCAATAAATGCATTCCTGTCGTTGGCATCCACGACGCCCGCGTCCTGTCCCACATTCGCTGCTTTCAGAAGCGCCTGACCGCCCTGGTCGACGGCGATGGCCTTGAGGTGACCGAAGGCATCGCGCACGAAGTCGATCGCGGCGCCTTCCATCGACAGGACTTTTGCGCCTTTGTCGGAGAGGATGACGGCGACGGCGTCGAACAGCACGGAAGGCGTGCCCGCCAGTTGTCCGTCAGCCGCCAGCATCGAGCCGTCGGCAAGCTTCGCGCCGCCCACTTTCGGGGCGACGATCTTCACGTTGGCGCCCGCATCGGTCGCGGCCTTTTTGATCCTCTTGATCGCCGCGCCGTCCGAGCCATCCGCGATCAGGATGCCGACCGCCCGCCCCGCGAGCGTGTCCTTCATCTTGCCGATGATCTGCAATGCGGGTGATGGCGCCATTTTTCGCACAGGCGCTGCCGCCGCCGGCGCGTCGGGCATGGTGTCGAACCCGAGACCGACGGCGACCCGTTTGGCCAGATCCTTTTCGATATGAAGCAGGTGGCCGACCATGGCTACACGTATATGCGGATGTTCGACCTTGGACAACTCGAACACCAGCGCCGAAGCGATGTGCGCCTGTTCATACGCGGTCTGGCTGAGATAGAACTGCCTCGCCTGGCTGTAGTGGTCGGCGAAACCCTCGGCGCGGATACGGCCTTTGTCGCCGTTTTCTGTGATGGAGGCGCTGTGAAAACCCTGCGGCGCCTCGCGTGGCGAGGTGTCGGAGAGGGAATTTGGCTCGTAGGCGACACGGCCGGCTGGTTGCGCCATCTGCATATGGCCGTCGCGTTGAAGGTTGGCGAACGGGCACTTGGGCGCGTTGACCGGGATCTGGTGGAAATTGGGCGAACCCAGGCGTGAAAGCTGGGTATCGAGATAGGAGAACAAACGCCCTTGCAACAGCGGATCGTTCGAGAAATCGATGCCCGGAACGACATTGGCGGGACAGTAAGCCACCTGTTCGGTTTCAGCGAAGAAATTGTTCGGCCAGCGATCCAGCACCATGCGGCCGATCACTTTCAGCGGCACCAGTTCTTCGGGAATCAGCTTGGTGGCGTCCAGGTGATCGAACGGGAAGCTGTCCGCCTGCTCCTGCGTGAACAGCTGCACCGCGAATTCCCACTCGGGAAAGTTGCCGGCTGCGATGGCATCGAACATGTCGCGGCGGTGGAAATCCTGGTCGGCGCCGGAAATCTTGACGGTCTCGTCCCAGATGGTGGACTGCAGGCCGAGCTTGGGACGCCAGTGGAATTTGACGAAAGTCGATTCGCCGGCGGCGTTGATCAGACGGAAACTATGCACACCAAAGCCTTCGATCATCCGCAGCGAACGCGGAATCGTGCGATCCGACATGATCCACATCACCATGTGCATGGATTCAGGCGTGAGCGAAATGAAATCCCAGAAGGTGTCGTGCGCGGTCGCCGATTGCGGAAAGCCGCGGTCGGGCTCCATCTTGACGGCATGAATGATGTCGGGGAATTTGATGGCATCCTGGATGAAGAAAACCGGGATGTTGTTGCCGACCAGATCCCAGTTGCCTTCCTTGGTGTAAAACTTGACGGCGAATCCGCGCACGTCACGCGGGGTGTCGACCGAGCCGGCTCCGCCTGCCACGGTCGATATGCGCGTAAACACGGGTGTTTTCTCGCCGACCTCGGTAAGAATCCTGGCGGTGGTGTATTGCTTCAACGAGGCGGTCAGCTCGAAGAATCCATGCACGCCCGTCGCGCGTGCGTGGACGATGCGCTCGGGAATCCGCTCGTGATCGAAATGGGTGATCTTCTCACGGAAGATGAAATCCTCCAGCAGCGTGGGGCCGTGCGGGCTGGTCCGGAGCGAGTTCTGATTATCGGAAAGTGCGACGCCTTGGTTGGTGGTGAGCACCGGGTGCCCGCCCCCCGCGACCTGATGGAGCTCGCCGCCGGCTGCCTGGTGTGTGCCTTTGGCCGGAGTGGAGCCTTTTTCCGGTTTGCGTTTTCCAGAATTATCCGTTGTCTTTGCTTTGCTCATGACCGATCTCCTGGGTGAGTCACGTCGGCCTACTGGCTGTCAGCGGCTGATGTGTGATGTGTGATGTGTCCGAGTCAAAGTTATAGGCACCAGACGATTTTTGACAAGCCGCGCCGGATCAAACAGCGTGTGTTTTTCCCGCTGTTTGGTGGTCACAAATGAATGTGCTTGTCTCCGCTGCACCTTAGGCAGGCATAACCCATGCGTCTGTACGGTGGCGTACACCCGAAAATATTGAACCGGATTACGCTGAACGCGTCAGACGCTGATCAACCACAATTAATGAACATTCCAGGCTGCTCTCCGAGGCTGCGACGGATAATCGAATCCTGTCTGGCGAATTCCCTGCCCAACAACACCGCTAAAGCAGTCACGTCGAACTGGACTCCAATGAACCGAACGAACCACCATGACTAACGCACAATGGTTTTTACTCGTGGGAGGTCTGCTGCTTGCCAGGGGCTTGACCGCGCCGCTGCTCCAGCGCCTGCCGGTCACTCCGGCCATTGTCTATCTGGCCGTTGGACTACTGGTCGGACCGACGGTACTCAATCTGTTTCACTTCAACCCGCTCAAGGAATCGGCGCTACTGGAAGTGCTGACCGAAGTGGTGGTGCTGATTTCGCTGTTTTCCGCCGGCGTCAAAATGCCCGTGCCGTTCAGCTTCGCCCGCTGGCGCACGCCGATTCTGCTGGCCTCTGTCTCCATGGCGGTCAGCGTCGGGCTGGTCGCCGCCTTTGCCTATTATTTGCTTGGCTTGCCACTCGGCGCGGGCATCTTGCTCGGCGCGATCCTGGCGCCCACCGATCCGGTGCTGGCGACCGACGTGCAGACCCGCCATCCCGGTGATCGCGACCGGCTGCGCTTCACCTTGACCTGCGAGGCGGGGATGAACGATGGCAGCGCCTTTCCGTTCGTGATGCTGGGGATGGGATTGCTCGGGCTGCACGAGCTCGGTGAATTCGGCCTGCGCTGGGCGCTGGTCGATGTACTGTGGGCCACCGTGGCAGGGGTCGCCATCGGGGTCGCGTCCGGCGTCGCACTCGCCCGTCTGGGACGGAAACTGCGCGGCAATCCACCCGTGCACAAGCTCATGGACGACTTCCTCGGGCTCGGCCTGATCGGTATGGTGTACGGCCTGAGCGTGCTGGTCGATGCGTGGGGATTTCTGGCGGTTTTTTTTGCTGCCGTCGCGCTGCGCCAGACCGAACTTAAACTCGCCCGCGCCGATCTGGTTCACCCGAATCCGCCACAAACCGACCCAATCGAACTGGAAGCGGCAATCGCAATCCCGGATAACGAGCCCGCGCCGACCGTCAGCGCTGGGTCGCTGGTATTCAAGGAACATCTGGAGCGACTCTCGGAATTGATGCTCGTCCTGTTGATCGGCGGCACGTTGTTTCTCGATTCCTGGAGCTGGCGTGCGGTGGGGCTCACGTTATTCCTGTTTATGGTGGCACGTCCGGTCAGCGTCTTCGTTGGCCTGATGGGCACGCGTACCTTATGGCCGATACGCGGCATGGTGGGCTGGTTCGGGGTGCGCGGCATCGGTTCGCTGTACTACCTGATGTTCGCCATTCAGCATGGCCTCCCCGAGGCGCTGGCGCTGGATCTGATCCGGTTGACGCTGATTGCGGTCACGCTTTCGATTCTCGTCCACGGCACCAGCGTCAAGCCGCTGATGAGCCTGCTTTCAGCTTACCGAAAGCGTCCACATCCGCCACCGCCATGAATATCCCCGCCGAGGACCGATGGCGAGTTGCTGGCGCTGGATCGAACCCGTGCGCTGCGGACCTTTTGACACCCCGGCAAGTCTATCAACCAACGTCGCGCTATGTACGCCGCCGTACAGACGGTGCATGGGTATGCGACTAGTCTTGAATTTTAATCGGGCGCGTCTATAAAAGTGTCCAGATGGTCACCGTCCTTCCCGGCTGCCATACTCGTAGCAGAAAATGCGCATACAGTGGACAGTGAGCTGGAACAGTGGATGCCCGATTGGCAATACCGCCAGTCGGAACCCAAACCCAAGGAGATTGAAATGGACTGGAATATCGTAGAAGGCAACTGGAAGCAGTTCAAGGGCAAGGTGAAGACGCAGTGGGGCAAGCTTACCGACGACAACCTCGACGTGATCGGCGGTAAGCGCGATCAGCTGATGGGCAAGATCCAGGAGTCATATGGGATCACGAAGGACGAAGCCGAGAAGCAGATCAAGGACTTTGAAGAGAAGAACAAGGACGACCTCGCCTGATGTCCCGTCTGGCCATCCCTTCATGACACGTTTCAGACGGCCTGACGGCACGGGCTATTCCTCTCCAGGATGCACGCCCTCGCCGACCCTGCGATCCGCGTGCCACGCCGGTTCGTTGATTTGCTCATGAGCATGTTCATCACAGTCAGCCGCTTCCGCTGCGGCTCGACGGATTGCGGCCGGGAAGGAAACCTGCGCGTGAAGCGGCATCCCTGGTTGATACAGGGCCGGGGTGAGCGGCATGGCGGAGGACATGCCGCCATGGCAGCTGCCGCTGAAATCCGTGACGATCATCTCGACAGGCAGAAGACAAAGGCCGATGAATACGCATTCCGGAAAAACCCGTTGCCCTGGCTGACCAGGATGTTGCTCGGCGTGATCGCGTTTTCCAGCGCGGGGCTGGCTTTTGCCTCCGTGCCGCTCACACAACCCGCCGCATCGCTCCACGCCCAATACGCGTCTCTGGCTGAACGACTCCAGCACACCCCGTTCCAGCGTGCGCTATCCCTCGACTCGTCGGAATCATCGGGCGAATTGAAGGGCGACATCTACGCGCGGGTTGATTATCCGTTTGCCACGGTCAGCAAGGCCCTCAATGACCCGGCGCACTGGTGTGACGTGCTGATCCTGCATATCAACACCAAATACTGCCGTGCCACGACCGATGAGTCGACCACCGCCCTGGCGGTCAGTATCGGCAGAAAAACGCCTCAGCCTCTCAAAGAGGCCTACCTCATCGAGTTTTCCTATCGCGTCGCCGCGGCGACCGCGAAATACCTGGATATCCAGCTCGATGCGCAGGAGGGGCCACTGAGCACCCGCAATTATCGTATCCAGCTGCAGGCTGTCCCGGTTGGAAACGGCCAGACTTTTCTGCATCTCACCTATTCGTATGATTACGGCCTGGCGGGGCGACTCGCCATGAAGACCTACCTCGCGACCCTTGGCCGCGGCAAGGTAGGGTTCACCCAGACCGGCGGGCAATCCAGCGGCCAGCCAGAACACATCGGCGGCATGCGTGGCGTGGTGGAACGCAACACCATGCGCTATTACCTCGCCATCGACGCCTATCTTGGCGCATTGGCCACCGCGCCGTCTCTGCAGCTCCAGCAACGCCTGCAAAGCTGGTTCAGTGCCACCGAGCAATACCCCCGCCAATTGCACGAAATCGACCGGGCCGCTTATATGGATATGAAACGGAGTGAATATCTGCGCCAGCAGACACCGCGAAGCGTACGCAAAACGCCAGGCTGAACACGTCGGCGGATCAGCTCGCAGAAGCGCGGGCTCGATGTTGAACCGGTTTTAATCTGCGGAGGCACCCGTCAAACCCATGCCGAAACCAACTCCTATACTGTGAGAGGCGCCTTCTTTAATAAACGGGGATCGTCCAATAGTAAAACTGCGGCATTCCGGCGAAAGCCGGAAAGCTGGGCTAATGGTTTATTTTCGATCGATGAAAGGGAACGTAATGAATATTCTTGGCGCAATCATCCTGGTGGCATTGTTTCTGCTGGGTGTCTTCACCCTGGTCAACTGGCCGGTACTCATCGCGCCCACCACGCTGTCATTCGTGGCATTCGATATCGAGGGTCCGCTGGGCGTGATCCTGCTTGGCGTCACGCTGGTCCTGGTGGCGCTTTTCGTCCTCTATGCCCTGGCGCTGCGCACCAACATGTTAATGGAGTCGCGCCGCCACAATCAGGAGCTGGAGGCGCAGCGAAAACTGGCGGAAAGTGCCGAAACCTCGCGCATCCATGAATTGCGCACGCAGATCGAGCAGGAATTTGCGCAATTGCGTGGGGTGATCCTGGCTGTCGACACGCGCATGGACACGGTGACGCAGTCGACGAAGCAATCCATCGACGAGGCCACCAACAGCCTGGCCGCCCTGGTCGGCGAGATGGACGACAAGATCGATCGCGCGCTCGCGCGATAAGGTTCGAGCCCCTGCAACCGACCACGGTTGCAAGGGGGTTGGGAGGTCGATCCAGTTCCAGGCACGCCTCAGGAAGGGCGCCGGCATTCAGTCCGGAGGAGAGCGAAGCGGGCCACGACAACAATCGCGATGTGCTTGTTGTCGTGGCCTCGGCTCACAGCCAGTACTCCCAGACCCGCGCGAACCATTCCTTGAGTCGCAGGCCGAGCGGGCGGCGCTGCCACTGCTCGAGCGTGATTGTGTCGGACGCCGCCAGATCCCGGTCGAACATCGCCTGCACCTGCTTGCCAAACTCCGACCCCAGCACGACCGCATTCAGCTCGTAGTTGTGCAGGAAACTGCGCCAGTCGAGATTGGTCGAGCCGACCGTGGCCCAGACGCCGTCGATCAGCGCGGTCTTGGAATGCAAAATCGCGCCCTGCCGTTCATGGATTTTCACCCCCGCGCGCAGCAGCCGGTCGTAGTAGTTGCGGCCGGCGTGGAACACCAGCCAGGAGTCGGTCTGGCTGGGCAGGATCAGGGCCACGTCGACGCCGCGTCCGGCGGCCGCTTCGAGCGCGTCGAGTAGCTGCGGGTCGGGGGCGAAATACGCATTGGTGATATTCACGCTGACTTCGGCGCTGGTGATGGCCGACAGCAGCGTGACATAAATCAGGCTGAAGGGGTCATCGGGCGAGCTGCCGATCGCGCGCACCACGTGCGGGCCCACGTGCTCGGGGGGCGGAAAGTAGTTCTTCTCGGGCAGCGGCTCGCCCTTCTGCTTTTCCCATGTGGCGAGGAACAGCTTCTGCAACTCGGCCACCACCGGTCCCTGCAGTTGCAGGTCGGTGTCGCGCCACGCCACACCGGTGTCGGGCCGATGACGTGAGCGCCGGCTGAACGAGCCGCCGGAGTAGACGCTGCTGATGTTGATGCCGCCAAGGAACGCCGTGTGCCCGTCGACGATCAGCAGCTTGCGGTGGTCGCGCTGATTCAACGTCCATTCCTTGCGTGACAGCAAGGGGTTGATGGGGTTGAATTCGAGCACCTGCACGCCGCTGTCGGTCAGTTGCTGGAACAAGGCCGGCGGTGTACCGAGAGTGCCCACGCTGTCACGGATGAGATTGACCTGCACGCCCTGCGCCTGCTTGACAATGAGCGCCTGCACAAAACGCTGACCGACCTCGTCGTCGTCGAGGATGTAGGTTTCCATGTTGATGTGGTCCTGCGCCGCCAGGATGGCTGCGTACATCGCCTGGTAGGTGGCCGGGCCGTCCTGCAGCAACAGGACCTGGTTGCCCGCGGTTAACGGGCTGCCGACAATGGCCTCTTCGCGCGCCAAGTGGTGGTCGAAGATGCCGCTACCCTGGCTGCGGTTCTCCAGGCGATCGAGGATCGCCTTGCTGTGCGCGGACGATAGCGGGCCACGTGCCCCTTCCAGTTGCACGGCCGGGCCGGGCCGGGCCAGATCGGGCACGATAGTCGGCAGGCTGCTGCAACCGGCCAGCACGAACAGAAAAGCGGCCAGCCAATACCACAGATACGACTGCCGACGCGTCGATTTCAGCGTCGTTGAAACCATCAACCCTCCATCGACCGCGCGCAGATGCGGTGTCACATCAGCCTGTCCACGCGACAACCCGTTACAGCCGTCCCATCAACAGCAGCACGATGACGATGATCAATACCAAACCCAGACCGCCGCTGGGACCGTAGCCCCAATTCCTGCTATGCGACCAGCGCGGAACGGCGCCGAGCAGCATCAGGATCAGGACGACCAACAGTATAGTTCCCAACATCAGACGCTCCTCGAATGGATGAATGGATTCAGTTCGCTTCGGGCGGCACCACGATTACCGTGGTTTGATCGCCGGTCGCACCGGTTTCGCCCTGGATACCTTCGTCGCCCTGGCTGCCGGTCTCGCCCTGATAGCCGGTTGCACCCTGGCTGCCGGTCTCGCCTTGCGGACCCGCGGGGCCGGGAACGGCGACGGGCGTGGCGGGCACATTGACCACCGTCGGCTTGTCGCAGGCGGCCAGGCTGAGCGTTGCGAGCAGAGCGGAAATTAATAGCGTATGGTTCATGGTCAATCCTTTTGAAGTGGTCAATCGTGGCACGAAGAGCATCAAGCCGTCCGCGAGAAACCGGTTCGACTTGGGATGTCGCACCCGGCAGATCAACAGCGTAAGCGAATGCCGCACGCAGTTCAGTGCGCTGGCGAACATAGAGACGATTGATCGCGTGAAGGGCCAATAAGCCCGCTATGTACGTTCGCGAACAGACCCGGATTCGACGGTGCGCCATATTGCGGGTTCGGATGTGCCGGGCGCCGGGATCGATCTCCCGGTTCGACACGGGTCCCGGCTTCCCCCTTACAGGATTCAGCAATGAATGCACGATCCAGGATCGCGCGGGTGATGGCCGGCGTGGCGATTGCCTCGCAAGCGGCCGCACAGGTCACCTTTTACGAACGTCAAGGCTTTGAAGGCCGGTCTTTCACCACGGAGGAACCGGTCAGCGACTTCAGGCGCCACGACGGACAGGGCCTTCATTTCAGCCACCCCTTGCCCGCAGAGGACTTCGCGCACTTGCTCGTTACCGATTATTAAGTCGCTGCAACAACAACAGCCCGGTATCTTCAGGATTTGATGGGATGGGCAGGCAGCCAGCTGCCTGTTGGAACGCTAAGCGGCGACTATCTGCCGCGCAGTTTATGCACCACCCGCCACGTTGCCCAGCCGCGCGTCAGCCATTTTCCGACGCCGGCGGCCCTGACGCGACCAGGCCGCAACACCGCCAGCAAGGCGACGCCACCGACAATCCAGGCGGGATGGCGCTTGATATAGCGCAGCGCGGCCAGCCCCTGGTCGGCCCGCGCCAGAGGCACACGCCACGGCTCGATGTTCTGCGCCAGCGCCATTCGTTGAACTGCAGCCTGTGCTACCAGGCGTTCACGTCGTTCAGCCAGGCGGATCAGTTTTTCGTTCATGATCGTCCTTTACGACCTGGAAACGAGCTGCTGCCGGTCTTTCAACAATTCCGACAGACTCGCCGCAAACAGTCTCGGCTTCGTTCTCGCTTTGTGCAGGGCGTACGCCCATGCCCCCACGCCCGCCGCCAGAAAGAATCCGGCAAGCGATCCCAGCGCCAGGAGGCGGTGGCTGTCCCAGAAAGCGACCACGAACAGGATCGTCCCCAGCACCACCCCCACCCCGATGAAAAACAGGGTGGCCAGTGCCAACACCAGCAGCGACAGTACATGTGCACGGTCTTCCTCCACGTCTGCGGACAGAAGATCGAGTCGCGTGTGCGCGATGGCAACCAGCGTGGCGGCCAGCGTACTCAGCGACTCGAGCAGCCCCCTGCTTTCGCCGGGCGTCTTCTCGCTCATGGCGAGCGACTAGCGGCGGCCGATGAGCAGGCCGATCACCAGGCCGACACCGGCGGCGGCGCCGATGGCTCTCCATGGATTTTCATGGACATAAACGTCGGTGGCCTTGGCTGCCGCTTTGGTTTTGACCAGCAGTGCCGCCTGCGCCTCATCCATCCTGTGTTTCACAACCCGAAGGGACTCTTCCGCCTTGGCGCGTATCTCGGCCATCTTCTCACCACCCTGGCTGGCCGTCGCCTTCAGCAGCGCTTCCGCATCGGCCACCACCACCTTGAAATCAGTGATCAATTGTTCTTTAGTGATGTCACCCAATAATTTTTCCATGCTTTTTCTCCATTGCCAGTTCTATCGTGCTCATAGGAGGATTCCTAATCGTATTGCTTTGCTGATTATCCGTCAGACTGGGCAGATCCGGTATACGACTATCCGGGTAGCAACCTGATTCGCCCGCAGGCTGAACGATGCTACTTGCGTACAAAAAGCAGGCCCACACCCGCTACCATCAACCCCAGACCGGCCCAGATCGGGATGTTTACCGTCTGCGTCTCCTTGACCGACATCTCGACCGGACCGATCTTGGCCTGGTGCGTGTCCTTGGTGTAAGTGAAGCCGCCATACGCCAACGCCAGGCCACCGGCCACGATCAGCACGATTGCCAACATCTTGATTGAGCTCATCCTATCCTCTCCCGTGGAAATGCATTTGTATTTGTATTGGCAACGGGAATCCGGATCAAGCAAAAACCGAGAACAGCCGGATCGCCACCGCCCGCTCGCCCCATCGCCTTAAAAACTTCAGAGTCTTTACAGGCGTCGACCCTGAATGACACGCACCAGTATCACCACGATTGCGATGACCAGGAGAATGTGGATGAAACCGCCCATGGTGTAGGCGGAAACCATTCCAAGCAGCCAGAGGACAATCAGGATAATTGCAATTGTTCCGAGCATTTTTCCACTCCCTATAAAATATAAAACCTGACAGACGAGCAGACTCGCTTCGAAACGTTTAGTTTGCCCGTCATGCTTGACGGATTTTCACACCGCTCACGATGTGAAAATAAACACCGCCTTTAGTACCGGCCAGCGAGCTGACGAAGCCGCTTGACCAATCGTCATCCGACTAGCGCGGAACGATGTTTCCGCTGTCGTCGGAAAGGATGATTTCCACACGTCGATTCAGTTGACGACCCGCGGCCGTGTTGTTGCTGGCAACCGGATGGGCATCGGCATAACCACGCGTTTCAATGCGGTCGCCGCTGATCCCCATGCCGACCAGAGCCGTCCGCACGGCATCGGCGCGTCGCTCGGAGAGCGGCTGGTTGATACTGAGGCTGCCGGTGCTGTCGGTGTGGCCTTCAATCAACACCTTGCGTTGTGGGTACTGGTTGAGAAAATCGGCCAGTTTTTGTACGTTGCGCACGCCACCCGACGACAGCTTCGCCTTGTTGACGCTAAACAGCACGTCGCCCAGCGTGATCACCATGCCGCGAGCCGTTTGCTTGGCATCCAGTTCCTTGAGCTGCTGCTCCTGCTGCGTAATCATTGCCTGGTCGCGCTCCGCCTGGGCGCGGGCCGCCTCCAATGCGGCCGCTTTCTCCTCGGCGGTCTGCTGGGCAATCAACGCCTGCTGCCTGGCCGCTTCGAGTTCAGCCTGTCTCGCCGCAATCAGTGTCTCGTCACGTTGCGCCTGGGCACTGGCGGCCGCCAACGCGGCAGCTTGCCGCTCAGAGTTTTGCTGCGCGATTGCGGCCTGCCGTCTGGCTTCATCGACTTCAGCCTGTGACATCGCCGCCTGCCGTTTGGCCGCTTCGGCTTCAGCCGTTCTTGCCGCAAGGCGGACCTGGTCGCGTTGGGCGCTGGCGTTGGCAATCTCCATCTCGGCGGCTTTGCGCCTGGCGGTTTCCTGCGCGATCGCCACGTGCTGACTGGTGAGATAGGCCAACTGACCGACCGCGACATCGTCACCCTTGCTCAATGCCGCATCCGCTTTGCTCAGTGACTCGCCGGCCTTCTGCAGCTCAAGCGGTGCCAGGCTCACGACCTGGGAGTTAGTTCGTGCGCTGCCGTAAGCGCTGCGCGCGTCTTCGAGTGCTGTGTTTTTCGGCGGCGTGGTGCTGCAGCCCGCGAGCATCGCAGCAGCGACCAGGCTTAAGGAAAGATAGTGATTTTTTTTCATGATGAGCTCCATTGACGGTTATTTGGATTGACGATCGATTTCCTGGCGCAGCACGCGAATATCCTCCTGCACTGCATCCGCGGCTTGTTTCGCCTTGGCTGAACGCGCCATCTCTGCAGCCAGCTTGGCGTCAACCTCCGCCTGTTCCGCCAGCCGCAAGGCAAGCTCATAATCTTTCGCGGCCACTGCCCGCTCGGCAGCATCCATCTTGTCCAATGCGGACTTGAGCTGCACCGGTGCGAACTGATTGCCCCCGGCGCTCATTGCATTGCTTACCGCAGCCCTGGAAACGGCCATCTGTTCTGTCGGCGCCGAGGTGCTTGCGCAACCCGCCATTAACATAACAGCCACGGCAGCCATGCCAATCCTGCGCGCCATTTGATTCAGTTTGGGGGAGTATGTGTTTTTCATCATCTTTTCATCCATTGGGTTGAGCATCGAACACAATCGTTGCAATGACCATTAAATGCGGTTGCAATACGATTGCAGCTATTAATCATAGTAGTCAAAAAAAAACGGGGTATTTTGCGTGCGCTCTGCATTTGGCTGGCGCCATACATTCATCCTACGAGCAACAATACGGAGAATAGGGGGGGGCGTCTGTGCGGCATCGCACATAGCCGATGTCATACGGCCCCCATCCAGCCTGGCTGGGCCTGCTGCTGCGCTATGTGCGATACCGTACCGACCCCATCTGTTTTTTTGACTATATTTCGATCAAGGCTTCGACACAGTGTGCGAGCAAGGCCCGTTCAGGTGTTGCCGCATCGCACTGGCCTGTCGGCGGGAAGCCGGGACCAAGCAGCTCTTGTTTTTCTTTCTTACCTTTGGAGAATCCACCATGAACAAATTTAGTAAAGTTCTTTCAGCAGCATTCCTGTCCGTTGCGCTGGTATCCGTCGTGGCTTGTGCGCCCACGGCGAAGAAGGAAGGGACCGGCCAGTACTTCGACAACAGCGTCATCACCGCCAAGGTGAAAGCGGCCTTGATTGAAGATCCCTTGACGAAAGCCCTTGAGATCAAGGTCGAGACCTTCAAGGGTGAGGTTCAACTGAGTGGTTTCGTGACTTCGCAGGCCGCGGCGAACAGGGCAGTCGAGTTGGCACGTGGCATTGCCGGCGTGAAATCCGTCAAGAACGACATGCGGATCAAGTAAGCAATCGTTTCTCCAGGGCCGCTGCCGGATTTTGCGTTTGGACGTGACTTGGCGGCATGAATTCACCCTGGGGTTTGATGGTTCAAGCAAGACCCGCAGGCTATAAGGCTTGCGGGTCTTCTCGCGTCTGGAGATCTCGCCACCAATAAAAACCCGCAGCGCCAGGCTTTACACGAGATTCTCTCAAAGCGTCAACCTGGCAAGCGTGATGCGGCAGAAATCAAAAAAACCACGATCAGCCCGCAGGCGGAAGCTTCTCGATCCAGGCGCGCATCTCAAGCGGGCGATGGAAGTAATAACCCTGGAAACGTTCGCAGCCTTGCTGGCGCAGGAAGGCAAACTGGGCTTCGTTTTCCACCCCTTCGGCCACCACATCGAAATGCAGGTGGTGCGCCATCGAGAGGATGGTCTCCACCAGGGCGACGTCATTGGGATCGTGCGGAATGTCCTGCACGAAGCTCTTGTCGATCTTGAGTTCGGACACTGGCAGACGTTTCAGGTAGGCCAGGGATGAATAGCCGGTGCCGAAATCGTCAATGGAAAAGCGCAGGCCGAGCGCTCCCAGCTCGGTCATGCGCGCCACCGATTCGGAGGCGTGTTCGATCAGCAGGTTCTCGGTGATTTCCAGCGTGAGATAGGTCGGGTCGGCACCGGTGGCGGCAAGGATCTCCTTGATCCGCTGCACGAAATCGGCCTGGTGGAACTGCCGCGGGCTGACATTGACGGCGATGCGCAGACCGCGGCCCTCGGCGTCGAGGCGGGCGATGAGCAGGCAGACTTCGTGCAGCACCCATTCCCCCATCGGCACGATGAGACCGGAATCCTCCGCCAGCGGAATGAAGCGGGCTGGCATCACGAGGCCGCGCTGCGGGTGGCGCCAGCGCACCAGGGCCTCGGCCCCGATCACCTTCCCGTCTCCATTCACCTGCGATTGCAGGTACAGTTCGAAGCTGCGTTCGCGCACCGCCTCGCGCAATTCGCGATCGAGCGCATAGCGCTCGGCGACCGCTTCCTGCATGGCGGGCTCGAAATAGGCCAGGGCATTGCGGCCACGCTCCTTGGCCCGGTACATGGCGGTGTCGGCCTCGCGCATCAGGTCTTCCACGCTTTCCGCGCCCTTGGGAAACAGGGTAATGCCGATGCTGGCGCCGGTCACGTATTCCTGCCCGTCGATGCTGATCGGGTTTTCCAGCGCACCGCGAATCTTCTCTGCCACCGTCATCACCAGCGCGCCTGCGCCCTCAAGGTTTTCCGCCAGATCGGGCAACAGGATCACGAATTCGTCGCCGCCCAGCCGCGCCACCGTATCGCCCTGCCGCATATAGTATTCCAGCCGCCCGGCGACCTCGCGCAGAACGGCATCGCCCATGGCATGGCCATGCACATCATTGATGCGCTTGAACTGGTCGAGGTCGACGAACAGCACAGCACCGTAGCGCCGCTTGCGGCGTGCGGCAGCCAGTGTCTGGTCCAGCCGGTCGAGGAACAGCACACGGTTGGGCAAGCCGGTCAGCGCGTCATGGTAGGCCAGACGCTCGATTTCGGCCTCGGCACGCCGGGCCTCGGTGACATCCAGGCAATGCCCGATATACCCCAGGAACTGGCCCTGGCTGCCAAAGCGCGCGCTGCCCTGGCCGATGATCCAGCGGTACTCGCCGCTGACGTGGCGCAGGCGGTATTCCATGGAAAATGGCTCGCGACGGTCGAAGGCGGCGCGATAGATCTCGGTGCAGCGCGCGCGGTCGTCCGGATGCTCGCCTTCGGTCCAGCCCTGCCCCAGTTCCTGTTCCAGGGTGCGGCCGGTAAAACGCAGCCAGGGCTCGTTGAAGTAATCGAATTCCATGTCGACCCCGGCGGTCCACACCAGCGCCTGTCCGCTGTTGGCCAGGGCGCGGAAATGCAGTTCGCTGTTGGCCAGTTCCTCGCGCAGCAAGTACTCCTCCGACACATCGCGAAACACCAACACCACCCCCTGCAATTCCCCCCCGGCGCTGCGAATCGGTGCGGCACTGTCGGCGATGTGGTGACGCGCGCCATTTCGCGCCAGCAACGTGGTGTGGTTGGCCAGCCCCACCACCCGCCCCTCGCGGATGACGCGCGTCACCGGAATCTCCGCCGGTTCGCCGGTGAGCGCATTGTGGATCACGAACACCTCGGCGACACGACGCCCAAGGGCCTCGGCCTGGGGCCAGCCGGTGAGGTTTTCCGCCACAGGATTCATCAGCGTGACGCGTTCTTCGGTATCGGTGGCCAGCAGGGCGTCACCAATGGAGTTGAGGGTGATGGCCAGCCGTTCCTCGCTGGTGGCCAGGCTTTCCTGCGCCTCCTGGATGGCGCGCGCCATGGCATTGAAGTTCTCGGCCAGCACCGCGATCTCCTGCGGGCCCTGCTCCGGCACTCTCACATCCAGCTGCCCGCTGCGCAGGGCATTGGCCGCACGGCCCAGATTGCCCAGCGGAATAGCCAGGTAGCGATGCAGCAGCCATCCAAGCAAACCAATCAGCAACAAGGTGGCGATCAGGTCAGGGGCGCGCGCCTTGAACACGAAAGCGCGCATCGCCCGCCGCTCGCGAGTGAGATCGAAACCGATATACACCATGCCCAGTCGCTGGCTGCGCAACTGCTGCGGTTTGGGTTCCGCGGGGCGCGGGAAATACTGCATCGCGGCAACACGGCTGCCGTCCGGGCTGAGGGTAAAAAACGCCGGCAGCCGTCCTTGTTTCTCTTGCGCGAGGCGGCGCATATCGAAACCCGGCAGCACGTCGGCAGCGAGCCTGCCGCGCCAGGCAGTGCGGTGGGCCGCCAGCACGCGGCCGCTGTCGTCGAGCAGCAGCACGGCCTCCACACGCGGGTCGGTCGCCGCCAGGGCTATATCGTCTTCCACCAGGCCGCGGTTAGTTTCCCAGCCCTGCTCCGCCATGTGCGCCAGATGTACCGTCTGGATCAGGATATCCGCCCTGGCCCGCTGGTCGAGCTGTCCCAGGCGCTTGTGCAACGCATTCGCCACCGAGACTCCCAGCATCACCAGCGCCAGCAGCGCCAGCCCTATGGGCAAGGCGGTGCGCAGCGGCAAATGTCGCATCGTCATGACAAGGCCGGCAAAAAATACGGGGACGCCAGCCCTTCCAGTGCGGGATCCAGAGAATGCTTCCCAACGCGCGGCAAGGGGGACTGGCCGCTACAGGCGCTCGCCAGCGCAAGCGGCGCCAGTGCGCTGGTAACAAGAAATCGGCGGCATCCCTGGTTCATCTGTCCTCCTGTTACCTGGTTGCCCACAGCGCCTCCCGGAAGCGCGCTTTTTGCCGGGAAACCGATCCCCACGAGCCAAATTTGTTGTTTTCGACTCATGTGGCTTTATTCTGTCATGAATAAAGTTAAAGCCTTAAAGCAAATTCGTCAGCAGAGGAACGTCGATCCGCTATACGCATTGCTTCTTCTGCCTGAAAGACAAACCGAGATGAATGAATTGATCGCCTGGCTACCTGCCGAACTGGCCACCCTACCGCGCTACGTGGTGGCGCTGGCGATCGGCCTCTTGATGGGACTGGAGCGCGAGCGCAACCCGGCGGCAAAAGCAGGGCTGCGCACCTTTGCGCTGACCGCACTGTTCGGCGTGCTGACGACGCATCTGGCAACCGAACTGGGCGCGCTGTGGCTGGTCGCGGTGGGCCTGCTGCTGGTCGGCAGCATGATGATCGCGGCCTATCTGCGGTCACCGCAACCGACGGACGGCGACCCGGGCACGACGACGGTGGCGGCGCTGCTGCTGTGCTACAGCCTTGGCGTGCTGGTGTGGCACGACGAAATCCAGCTGGCGGTGATGCTGGGGATCGCGGCGACCATGCTGCTGTATTTCAAGCCGGAACTGCGCGGCCTGAGCGAGCATCTCTCGCGGCGCGACCTGCTGTCGGTGCTGCAGTTCGCGGTGCTGGCGCTGATCATCCTGCCGCTGCTACCAAACCAGAATTACGGCCCCTACGGGGCGATCAACCCTCACCAGGTCTGGTGGATGGTGGTATTGGTCGCGGGTGTCGGGCTGGCGGGCTATGCCGCGCTGCGCGTGGTCGGGCAGGAGCACGGTGCGGCGGTGCTGGGCCTGCTCGGCGGACTGGTGTCGTCCACCGCCACCACACTCGCGTTCAGCCGCCACGCCCGTGCCAGCAGTGCAATGATGCCGGCCGCGGTGATCGTCATCGTGCTGGCCAACCTGATGGTGCTGGTGCGCCTGGGCGTGCTGGCTGCGGTGCTGGCGCCGGAGGTGATGCCGCAACTGTTGCCGGTGCTGATCGGCGGGCTGGCCGTCGGCGGACTCGGCGCGGCCTATGGCGTACACCGGCTGCAGCCGCAGGACGAACTGCCCGCGCTGGCGATAGGCAATCCCACCGAACTGCGCACGGCGCTGGGCTTTGGCCTGCTGTATGCGGCGGTGTTGCTGGCTGCAGCGTGGTTGTCCGATTGGCTGGGCACGCGCGGACTGTACGCAGTGGCGCTGGTGTCGGGACTGACCGATGCCAGCGCCATCACGCTGTCCAGCCTGCGTCTACATAATCTTGGCCAACTGCCGGCGGCGATTCTGGTCAACGTCATCACGCTCGCGGTGCTGGCCAATCTGCTCTTCAAATCGATGCTCACCCTGGTTATCGGCGGCTGGCAGATGGCGCGATACGCCATCGCCGGCATGGGCGCGGCAGGTCTGGGCCTGGTGCTGGCCTGGGCTATAATCGGAAGATTTTCCGCTTAATCACCGAGCCCTAATCATGGAAGCCGAAAGCCTTAATCAGATCGAATCCAAACTCGCCGACCTGAGCGAGCGCGCCACCCAACTCAGGGGGTTTCTTTAACTACGCTGCCAAGAAAGACCGCCTGGAAGAAGTCGTCCGCCTGGCCGAAGCGCCGGATTTCTGGAACGACGCCGCCCGCGCCCAGGAATTGGGCCGCGAACGCAAATCGCTGGAAGACGTGGTGCTGGTGCTCGACCGCGTAGCATCGGGCCTGAAGGATGCGTCCGAACTGTTCGAGATGGCGCGCGAGGAGAACGATGACGACACCCTGGCCGCCGTGCAGGCCGATATCGCAGCCCTTGAAAAGGCTGTCTCGAAGCTGGAATTTCGCCGCATGTTCAACCACCCGGCCGACTCCAGCAACTGCTTCATCGATATTCAGGCCGGCGCCGGCGGCACCGAAGCCTGCGACTGGGCCTCGATGCTGCTGCGGCAATACCTGAAATACGCCGAGCGCAAGGGCTTCAAGGCCGAGCTGCTGGAAGAATCCGACGGCGACGTCGCCGGCATCAAGTCCGCCTCGATCAAACTTGAAGGCGACTACGCCTACGGCACCCTGCGCACCGAAACCGGGGTGCATCGTCTGGTGCGCAAATCGCCGTTCGACTCGTCGGGCGGACGCCACACCAGCTTCGCCAGCGTGTTCGTCTACCCGGAAGTCGACGACTCGATCGAGATCGACATCAACCCGGCCGACCTGCGCGTCGACACCTATCGCGCATCCGGCGCCGGCGGCCAGCACATCAACAAGACCGATTCCGCGGTGCGCATCACCCACCTGCCCAGCGGCATCGTGGTGCAGTGCCAGAACGACCGCTCGCAGCACAAGAACCGCGCCGAGGCGATGTCGATGCTGAAGTCCAAAATGTACGAAGCCGAACTGCGCAAGCGCCAGACCGAACAGGACAAGCTCGAGGCCGGCAAGTCGGACGTGGGCTGGGGCCATCAGATCCGCAGCTACGTGCTCGACAATTCGCGCATCAAGGACCTGCGCACCAACGTCGAAACCTCCGCCACGCAGAAGGTGCTGGACGGCGACCTTGATATCTTCATCGAGGCGAGCCTGAAACAGGGCGTGTAAGCGGCATTTCCATGTCTCGCAGCGCGAGCGTAGACTTTGGCTCGTTACGCACCAAGGAGCTGGCGATGAAAACAGGTGAGTTGATCGACGAAGTGACTTCGCTTCCAGTGGAAGAACGGGCACGTGTGGTGGACACACTTTTGCGCAGCCTGAATGCACCCGAAAGCGCAATCGATGCCGTCTGGCTGGAAGTTGCGCAACGCCGGCTTGCAGAATTGCGCCAAGGGCATGCGACGGCCATCCCCGGCGAGGCCGTGTTCGAGCGCATCCGCCAGCAATACAACAAATGAATTACGCCTTCCACCCGGATGCCGAGGTGGAACTCAACGAAGCCATCGAATGGTATGAAACGCGTGAACCCGGCCTCGGTCTGGATTTCGCGACCCAGGTCCACGCCGCCGTTCAACGCGCACTCGCCTTCCCGTTCGCCTGGCAGGAAATGAACAGTGATATCCGGCGCGCACTGGTACATCGTTTTCCCTATGGTGTTCTGTATGTTGCAGAACCAGACCACTTGCTGATCGTTGCCGTCATGCACCTCCATCGCCACCCTGATTATTGGCACAATCGAACAAGCTGACCTCCAACTGCTGCTTGCACAAGCAAAAGCAGCTTCCACCACTCTTTCCTGGTTAGCTTTTCTCCACCCTATCCCTCTTGGGTCATGCCATGCGCACCGAAACCCCCGTCACGCTTTTTCTGAAGGACTACACCCCACCCGCCTGGTGGATCGAATCGGTCGATTTGCAGGTTGCCATCCGCGACGACCACGCCGAAGTTCGGTCACGCTTGCGCTGCACGCGCAACCCGGCGGTTGCCGCCTGCGCGCTGGTGCTGAATGGCGAGGTGCTGGAACTGATCAGCCTCACGCTCGACGGCAGCGCGCCTGATGCGGCCCGCTACACCCATACCGACGACCTGCTGACGATCGCCGGGCCATTACCGGATGCCTGCGTGCTGGAAACCGTGGTGCGCATACTTCCCGACCAGAACACCCAGCTCTCCGGGCTGTACCGCTCGCGCGACGGCTATTTTACCCAGTGCGAGGCGGAAGGCTTTCGCCGCATCACCTTCTTCCCGGACCGGCCGGACGTGATGGCGAAATTCACCTGCACGGTGGAAGCCGACCGTGCACGTTTTCCGCATCTGCTGTCCAACGGCAATCCCGTCGCAGCCGGCACGTGCGACGATAACCCGACGCGGCATTGGGCACGCTGGGAAGACCCTTACGCCAAGCCCTGCTACCTGTTCGCGCTGGTCGCGGCGAAACTCGACGTGCTGGAAGACGAATTCATCACCGCCTCGGGTCGCAAGGTGCATCTTGTAGTGTATGTCGAACCCGGCAAGCTCGACCAATGCGGCCACGCGATGGCGGCGCTGAAAAAAGCCATGCGCTGGGACGAGCAGCGCTTCGGGCTGGAGATGGATCTCGACCGCTACATGATCGTCGCGGTGGGCGACTTCAACATGGGCGCGATGGAGAACAAGGGCCTCAACATCTTCAACACCAAATACGTGCTGGCGCGCCCCGACACGGCGACCGATGCCGATTACCAGGGCATCGACCGGGTGGTGGCGCACGAGTATTTCCACAACTGGACCGGCAACCGCGTGACCTGCCGCGACTGGTTCCAGCTGTCGCTGAAGGAAGGCCTCACCGTGTTCCGCGACCAGGAATTCGGCGCCGACACCCATTCGCGCGCGGTCACCCGCATCCAGGAAGTGCGCGCCCTGCGCATCGGCCAGTTCCCCGAAGACGCGGGGCCGATGGCGCACCCGATCCGGCCGGCCTCCTACGCCGAGATCAACAACTTCTACACCGCCACCGTCTACAACAAGGGCGCGGAAGTCATCCGCATGATCCACACCCTGCTCGGACGCGTTGGCTTCCGGCGCGGCATGGATCTGTATTTCCAGCGCCACGATGGCCAGGCCGTGACCTGCGACGATTTCGTCGCAGCGATGCAGGATGCCTCCGGGGTTGATCTGACGCAGTTCCGCCGCTGGTATGCGCGCGCCGGCACGCCGCGTTTGCATGCTGAAACGGCGTACGACGCTGCGACCCAACGCTGCACGCTGACCCTGACCCAACACCTCACGCCGACTGCCTACGAAAAACGGCTGGGCGAATCGGGGCAAAACATCGTCGATGGCACACTGCACATTCCCGTCGCGCTCGGGCTCGTCCTGCCCGACGGCAGCGACGCATCGCTGAAACTCGCCGGCGAGGTCGAGGCTTGCGGCACGACACGCGTGCTGTCGCTGACCGAGGCCACGCAGACCTTCGTCTTCGAAGCCATTCCCGCCGCCCCTGTCGCCTCGCTGCTGCGCGATTTCTCCGCACCGGTGCTGCTTGAACTGGAACAGACCGACGCCGAACTCGCGCACCTGATGGCGCACGATTCCGACGCCTTCAACCGCTGGGAAGCCGGGCAGCGCCTGGCGACGCACGTCCTGCTCGCCGGCATCGCGGCCGGCGGAACCGGCGCCGACTGGATTCCCGACGCCTTCGTCGCCGCTTGCGGGCGCGTGCTCGACGACGGCCTCGCCGGCGACCCCGCGCTCGCCGCCGAGGCGTTGAACCTCCCCGCCGAAGCCGTGCTCGCCGAAGCCGTGGTCGCCCTTGGCGGCACCATCGACCCCGAAGCCATCCACACCGCGCGCGTGGGCCTGCGCCGTCATCTCGCTGCCTGTCTGCGCGACCAACTCGAATCCGTGTGGACGACGCTCGCACCAAGCGAGGGGTATGCTCCCGACGGCGCACAGGTCGGGCGACGCGCGCTGCGCAACGCCTGCCTCGCCTATCTGGCCGAAAGCGATACCGACTATCTGAAATCCTCGGTCGTGCCGCGCCTCGTCGCCCAGCTCGCGGCTGACAATCACAACGCTAGCGGCAACATGACCGACGAGATTGCCGCGCTGGCCACGCTCGTCAACCTCGACCTGCCCGAACGGGAAGCGGCCCTGGCTGACTTTTACGCCCGCTGGCAAAACGAAGCCCTGGTCATCGACAAATGGTTTTCCGTGCAGGCCGCTTCCCGCCTGCCCGTCACCGTCGCCCAGGTGCGTGCGCTAATGCAGCACCCCGCCTTCGACCTGAAAAATCCCAACCGCGTCTACGCCCTCATCCGCGGCTTCTGCGGCGCCAACCCGCGCCACTTCCACGCTGCCGATGGCAGCGGTTACGCCCTGGCAGCCGACGTCATCGGGGAATTGCAGGCCATCAACCCGCAGGTCGCCTCACGCATCGCCCGCAGCTTCGACCGCTGGCGCCAGTTCGACGCCGGTCGCCAGGCGCATGCGCGCGCCGCACTGGAACGCATCGCGGCGGTCGAGGATCTGTCGAAAGACGTGGCAGAGGTGGTAGGGATTGCGTTGAAGGATTGATCGCTTGGGGTGCCGCATTGCCGGTGCGAAGCGATGTGGGCGACTGGCTTTCGATGCGGATTCAACCAATCGGCGCAACAGATTGTCCAAATCGCGCAGCGGGTACGTGATTACAAGACCTGCCCCGAACATTTGCCGTTGGTCTGTAGCGTGGATCAGTAACAAAATGGTGCTGACCCTGAGGTTCCCTGTTCTGGGTGCCCTGGGGCAGGCGTTGTACGCCCGGCAATCTGAGCGCGATGGGGCCTTGATCCATCATTCCGACCGCGGCTCGCTGGACGGATTCCACGGCGACAACGACCATGTTTCTTTCTCATTTCACCCCCTTCAAATTGTGGGGTGTTGCGACGACCGGTTGAATCCGCCCAGTATGTCTCGATCCGCTACAGCACTCGCCAGTCAGGCCAAAACAGCAGCATGACTTAAACCAAATGGCCTCCACGAAAGTCGGGGCGGTTCAATCTCCCTGATCGAAGCTCATAAAATTGGCTCTTAGATAACCCAAGTTTTTCATAGAATCTTGCCGCTACAGTTCCCTCACGAACGATCAGCGCGACATGTGAATTTGTTCCTTTCTTCTCCACCAACTGTCTTACAAGATCGCCAGCGATCCCCCTGCGACGATAGTAGATGGTGACAAATAGCTCCTGAAGAAAGAGCATGGAGCCGGTTTGCCACGGATAGCTGTAACCAAACACTGCCCCGACAATCTCATTATCACCCTCTACTGCGACCAGAGCCCCTTGAGGATCAATGTGAAAAAATGATTCTAGATATGCCGTAGCCCGCTCCTCAGACCAATTCTCGCAATAAGGCGGCTCCGCATAAATTTGGCGGAGAAACGCTCCGCACGGCGGCAAATCTTTTTTAGTACATTGGCGGATAGTAATCATCGTATGAAGTACTCCCATAAAAAGCACGTTGGTTAATCCAGATTACTCCCCCGCTGACGGGGAACGCGTGAAATTGTTGGTAACTGCTCCTGACCACCTTCGATTTGCGATGTTGTGCTACTTCCAACCTTATGCCATGAGGGTCTTCGGGTCAGGCACCATTGATTCTGTTATGGCGCCGTCGGCTTGGCGACTCGAGGCGCCAAGCCGACGGCGGAGTCATCACCCGCTGGGCGCGGTCTGGACGACGGGGGTGCCATCCGGTGCGAAGGCGTGCAGCATGCGTGTGGGAATCGCGAAGCCGATGCCGAGTTCGTCAAACACCGCCATGATGTTCAGGTTGATGCTCTGCTGCACATCCATGTACAACGTGTAGTCCGGACTCAGTACGTAATAGACGAACTCGAAATCGAAGCCGTATTCGCCGAAGCCCTTGAGATGCCCGCGATCCAGGCTTGCCTGCTTCTCGTCAGCGATGACCTGCTGCACGCGCTCGACAAGGGTCTGCACCTTTTCGCGTGGCGTGTCGTACGGAATCCGGAATCCGAACACAATCCGTCGCTGCTGCATACGGCTGTAATTGTGCACAAGGTTTTTCAGTAAATCGGCGTTGGACACAGCCAGTTCCTCGCCGGAGAGCGACTGGATTCGCGTGGACTTGATGCCGACCTTGGTGACCGTACCGAGGTCGCTACCGAAGGCGATGAATTCACCGACCTCGAACGGCTTGTCCAACCCGATGCTGATCGACGCAAACAGGTCGCTGAGCACATTCTGTAGGGCCAGTGCCACTGCTACGCCGCCCACACCGAGGCTGGCGACGAACGCGGTGATATTGACCCCCCCTCCGGCCAGCAGCGCCAACACCAGGGTGACCCACACGACAAATTGCGCGGCCCATACAAGTACCCCCAACATCACCGGGTTGGCGGGGCGCGTCTTGTCGTGGTCGGCTGACTGGCGCAGCGATGACACCAGCAGCGTGCTGACCCAGAAGGCGATCTGGATGCCCACCAGCACCCACGTCGCGAGATGCAGTGCCGGCTGGGCGCCTTTGATGTCCGTTGCAGTCTTGCCGAGAAACAAGAACTCGAGTGCCACCGCAATGGAGATCAGCAGCAAGAGCCAGCCCCGGGTGGCCTTGACGACCTTGGCAGCAACTATGATGCCGCGGCGTCCCGTACGTTTGGCGAGGTTGCCGAGACGCGCGCCGAGGATTGCCGCCGCGCTGTGCGCAACGATGTAGCCCAACAGTGCGCCACCTGAGGCGATCACCCACGAAAGCATGGAATTGCCAAGCCATTCGGTGTGGGTCAGCCATTGTTCAATCATGGAATCGTTGCCTCCGGTAGTTGACGTATGCGCCGGTTCAGGCTGTCGGTTTGGATGCCCGCCAATTCGCGGACTGCCAACACTGTGAACGCGTTTTCGGAATCGTCGTCGAGCATCGTCAGCACCGCTCGTGCCTTGTCTGCGCGGGCCTGGCGCAGCACGTCACGGTCGCCAGGTTCGCCGATCACCACATCCACGTCATCGGAGGGCCCGGTTTCGGACTCCTGCCGCAGCAGACAGGTTACGGGATGTCCCCGGTACGCCAGCCCGTGCCAGGTGTTGAGTGCCAGTGTTGTATTGCCGATGGCGACGAAATGGTTTTCGCGATTCATACGGATGCCCTTGCGAGTGACGATGCGTTGGAAACTACGGGTGACCAGCGATGCGATCACCGCAGCCAGTGAGGCGGCGAACACCGCGACGCCGAGTACGACGATGAGACCGCGAACCGTTTCGCTTCGGTGGTTTGTGGTGTGATATCGCCGTACCGCACAGTGCCCCGGTGACCATCGCGTAGTATAGCGCCGTGGCCTGATCGGTGATCTTCGGCTTGAAATCTGCACCCAGAGAAAACGCACCGAAGATCGCGTACACCACCCGCATCACCATCGCGGCCGCTGTCTTGAAGAGCGCACTGCCGAATCACATCACGCTGTTCGATCTGGCGGTTGATCCGCCGGCGCGGTGGGATGAGCAGCGGGAGCGGGCCGGCAGTTCAGACGTCTGTCCAACCTGGTTTTATTGGGGAGGCCAAGCCGAAAGCATTCGTCAGGGCAGCATGGATTCAATATCCGAGGCGGCGGTGGGGTAGGCAAAGGTGGCGTGGCGGATGGCCTCGTCGGTCAGGCCGCTGCGCATGGCAAAGCCGAACAGGTTGATCACCTCGGCCGCATCGGGGCCAACCAGGTGGGCACCGAGAATGCGGCCACTGTCTTCCTCCACCAGCACCTTGTAACCGTAGCAAGTCTCGTTGACCCGGCATGCGGTAAACCAGCCGGGCACGCTTTCGTACTTGACCTTGAAGCGCAGGCCTTGCGCTTTCGCCTCGGCTTCCAGCAGACCCACCCGTGCGATCGGTGGCAAGCTGAAGACTGCACTGGGTATGCCGGTGTAATCGACGGTTGCCCGTTTATTTCCGAGCAGGTTATCGACCACGGCATGAGCCTCCAGCGCTGCAACCGGGGTTAACGGCAGTGGGCCACCGGCGGCGTCGCCAGCCGCATATACAGCAGGATTGGACGTACTGCGGAAAGTCTCGTCGAGCTTCAGCCGCCCGTTTTCGTGCGCGATGCCAGCCGCATCCAGGTCCAGGGCTTGCAGCGCGGGTTTGCGCCCGCCGCTGTGGATCACCAGATCGGTTTTGATGACAACGGGGCCCTCAGCGCCATCTGCTTCGACTTCGAAGCCATCACTCACCTTGCGCACGCCTTTCACCTCGTGACCCAGGCGTACGTCCACGCCGAGCATGCGAGTGCGCTCGACCAGCAAGGCAACCAGATCCGGATCAAAACCGGTCAGTGGCTTTTTTCCACGGTTGAGAATCGTGACTTCGGCCCCAGCGCGTGCCGCGATGTGTGCGAACTCGAAGCCGATATAGCCGCCACCGACCAGCACAATACGGCGCGGCAGCGATTCCAGATTCAGGAAGTCTTCGCTCAAAGCGAGGTGCTCGGCGCCCTCGATCGGCAGCCTGATCGGCTCGGCGCCGGCGGCGATGACAATCTGCCGTGCCTTGAGCGTCTTGCCGTCCACGACGACCGTGTCGGGCCCGTTGAAACGGGCGCGACCGTGATACGCGTCGATTCCCTGCCGGGCATACGCCTGCTCGCGTTTGCCCGGCACCGGGTCGGTGAACGAACGCTTGTGGCGCTGCAGCGCCGCCCAGTCAATGCGCACACTACCTTGCACGGTGCCGATGGCGCCCATGCGCTCGAAGCCGTCGATCACTTCGGTGGCCGCGATCAGCATCTTTTTCGCGTCGCAGCCGCGCAGCGCGCAGGTGCCGCCGAACGGTCGGTGGTCGATGATCGCCACCGACCATCCCGCTTTGCGACAACCGAATGCGGTCACACTGGCCGCCGTTCCTGTGCCGATCACGATCAGATCATAAGTTTTGTCTTCCATCTCTGTCTCCTTCACGTGCAGGCGATGGTCGATAACGCCAGCCCGTGTCTGTATTGTCGCCGGGTGATGAAGCTAGCCGTCATCGCCCGTGACGACTGGCCCTGGAAGAACCCCCACGACGTCGATAGCCGTCTACCCAGAGCGCGATTGGCGCGGTTGCAGCAACTTCGCCACCAGGCCTGTCCATCCCGTCTGGTGCGAGGCGCCCATGCCGCGTCCGCTGTCGCCGTGAAAATATTCGTGGAACAAGATGTGGTCGCGGAAGAGGGGGTCTCTGCGTAGTTTGTCTGCGCCTCCATATACCGGGCGGTCACCTTGCTCATCCCGGCGAAAGATTGCGGTGAGCCGACGCGTCAACTCCTCGGCGACTTGATCGAGACGAAGCGTGCGACCGGAGCCCGTCGGGCATTCCACCTTCAGCTCCTCGCCGTAAAAATCGGCGAAACGGTAAAGGGCATTCAACAGCAGGTAATTGACCGGAAACCAGACAGGCCCGCGCCAGTTGGAGTTGCCGCCGAACAGGCCGGACGTCGACTCCGCCGGCTCATAACTCACGCGCACGGGCTGGCCGTCAAGAGAGAATTCATAGGGCTGATCCAGGTGGGCACGGGAGAGGGAACGCACACCGTAGTCGGACAGGAATTCGCTTTCATCCAGCATGCGTTGCAACACACGCCGCATGCGATGTGGGCGCAGCAGCGACAGCAGGCGGCGGTTGCCGCGACCGGGTTCCAGCCAATGGGATACCAGGGCGGCCAGCTCCGGGCGGTATTTCATGAACCATTCGAGCCGGCGCTTGAAGTCGGGCAGGCGCTCCAGCATTTCCGGCTCGATGATTTCGACCGCGAACAGTGGGATCAGACCGACCATGGAGCGCACCCGCAGGGGCTGCATGCGCCCATCCGGGAAACGCAGCACGTCGTAGAAGAACTGGTCTTCCTCGTCCCACAGGCCGATGCCCTGGTCGCCGATGTTGTTCATGGCCTTGGCGATGTAGAGAAAGTGCTCGAAGAATTTGGTCGCGATGTCCTCGTAGACAGGGTTGGTTTGAGCAAGCTCAAGCGCGATGCGCATCAGGTTCAGGCAGTACATGGCCATCCAGCTCGTGCCGTCGGCCTGGTCGACGTGGCCGCCGCCCGGCAGCGGCGAACTGCGATCGAACAGGCCGATGTTGTCGAGGCCGAGGAAACCACCCTGGAAAACGTTGAGCCCGCCGGGGTCCTTGCGGTTCACCCACCAGGTGAAGTTGAACAGCAGCTTGTGCAGGATGCGCTCCAGGAACGCGGTGTCGCCCTTGCCGCCGTTTGCGTCGCGCTCGGTCTTGTATACCTCCCACGCAGCCCAGGCATGAACCGGCGGGCTCACATCGCCAAATGCCCACTCGTAGGCGGGAATCTGACCGTTGGGATGCATGTACCACTCGCGCGTCATCAGGACGAGCTGGTCCTTGGCGAACGCGGGATCGACCATGGCCAGGGGGATGCAGTGGAAGGCCAGGTCCCACGCCGCGTACCAGGGGTATTCCCACTTGTCCGGCATGGAAATCACATCGGCATTGTTGAGGTGCCGCCAGTCGCGGTTTCGTCCCTGTCTGCGTTCTGAAGGCGGCGCTGGCAGGCCTGGGTCGCCATCCAGCCAGGGCGACACGTCAAAGTAATAGAACTGCTTGCTCCAGATCAGGCCGGCGAGGGCCTGGCGCTGGATCATGCGCGCGTCGGCATCGTCGATACCGGCCTGCAATTCGTCGTAGTAGGCGTCGGCCTCGGCCTGGCGCTGCGCCAGTATCTCGGTGAAATCCGCGAACGGTTGCTCCAACGCGGTTCTTGCCAGGCGCAGGCGAACGGTCACGCTGCCAGCGGCCGGCACCTCGAACACGAAGTTCCCGGCAGCCTTGGTGCCGGTGTGCGCCGGGTTGACGGCATCGTGCCGACCGTCGACCACGTAATCGTGGAATGCGTCCTTGTAGTAACCCTCATCCGGGATGCCATACAGGCGCGGTGCGTTGGTTTCGTTGTCGCAGAACAGCAGCTCGGGGGCACCATCCAGAGAGCAGTAATAGGTTCCCAGCTTGGCATGGCGTGCCTCGATACCGCCCGCGTCGCCGATCGACAACTCCGGTTTGGCTTCCGGCTCACCCCACGACCAGTCGTTGCGGAACCAGAGCTGCGGCAGAATATGCAAGGGTGCGGCGTGCGTTCCCCGGTTGTGGGCGGTGACCTGCATCAGGATGTCGTGAGGGCCGGCCTTGGCGTATTCGACAAAAACGTCGAAATAGCGGTCCTCATCGAAAACGCCGCTGTCGATCAGCTCGAATTCCGGCATCTCCCGACTGCGGCGTTGGTTCTCCTCCAGCAGCTGCGCATAGGGAAAGGCGCGCTGGGGATATTTGTAGAGCATCCGCAGATAGGAGTGTGTGGGGGTGGCGTCGAGGTAGTAATACAGCTCCTTCACGTCCTCGCCGTGGTTCGCCTCAGTGTTGGTCAGGCCGAACAGGCGTTCCTTGAGAAAGGGATCCTGCCCATTCCACAGCACCAGGGCCAAACACAGGTGCTGGTACTTGTCGCAGATGCCGCCAATGCCGTCTTCGCCCCAGCGATACGCGCGACTGCGCGCCTCGTCGTGGCTGAAATAATTCCAGGCGTCACCGTCTGCGCTGTAATCCTCGCGCACGGTGCCCCATTGGCGTTCGCTGAGATACGGCCCCCAGCGACGCCACTCCGGGCTGTCGTGGGATTGCGCCACGCTGCGTGCCTGTTCCACGCCCGCTGCGGAATGACTGCGCGATGAACGCTGCGTATTGTGCTGCGAGGCTGCCATCTGATCCATCCTCCGACTGCCAACGACGATGCAGAGCGAGCCTGTGTGGCGGGATTTCTGCGAAGCTTCGAGTTTGAGAATAGCACGCAGGTTACGTGAACGCGGGTCGGCGGAGAACCTCCAGAATTGCTGCCGGAGAAGGAAAGGTTACCCGGTTTGAAGCGGGGAGAAAAAAACCAGGCAGAGACCCTATTGGCGGTGTTTGGCGCCACTATCGGCTGATTTTAGTGTTTAGCGGCTCCTACCGACCCTAAGCTGCCTGTCGGGCTAACCGCCGGATTTGTCCGGTCCTCGGCCGAAGCGGTCATTTGCCCAGCACTGCAAATACGTCTGCAATTGGCTGCACACCGGCCATTGGCTAGAAGAGCTGCTGAACGGCCGCTTGTATGGTTGAGGTGGTGTTATCGGAATATCCGTTGATGCCACCGAAAGCGGCCTATTCAAAATCCCACTCCAGACCTGTCGACGATAACCTAAGCTGACTTTCACGGATTTCGTAGACGGGGAGCGCAATGCCCATGGTGATGATGGCCAGGCCGAGGCCGCTGCCCAGATAGAGCAGGCCTGCGAGCAGCAGCGGCGACAACTCGCCGACCAGCAGCTTGACCAGCGGCGTGCTGGCGCCGAACAGCGCGGCAGCGGCGAAGGCAGACCAGATGGCCCCACGTGCATTGCTCATTTCATCCACGATAGGCCAGCAAACGCAAAGCGTTCACCACCACCACTACGGTCGAGCCCTCATGGATGAGTACTGCCACCCCGATCCCCGCCCAGCCGAACAGGGTGGCGGGAACCAGCAAGGCCACCACGCCCAGGGACACCCACAGATTCTGCCGAATAATGCGCTTCGATGCGCGGCTCAAGGCCACGGCGAACGGCAGTCTGGAAAGGTCGTCGCCCATCAGCGCGACATCGGCGGCTTCCAGCGCCACGTCGGTGCCGGCGCCGCCCATGGCGATGCCGACAGTGGCGCGTGCCATGGCCGGCGCATCGTTGACGCCATCGCCGACCATCGCCACCTGGCCGTAGCGCTGCGCGAGTTCCTCCATGGCCTTGACCTTGTCTTCTGGCAACAGACCCGCTTTCACTTCGTCGAGACCCACCGCGTCGGCGATGGCGCGGCCCACGCGCTCGTTGTCGCCGGTAAGCATGATGGTCTTGCGGATGCCGGTCTGATGCAGACGTTCCAGCACCTGCTTCACGCCCTCGCGCGGCGTGTCGGCCAGGGCCACCACGCCCAGAAACTGTTCGTCCATCCGGATCAGCATGATGGTTTTGCCTTCCGTCTGCAGGCGCTCTGCGTGCTGCTGGACCACTTCGGGGATGGCTTCGCCGTCAAACAGCCTGACGTTACCAATGGCTATTTTTTGCCCGCCAAATTCAGCACGCACGCCTTTTCCGGTCACGGCTTCGACCTCCCCGGCTTCATCCCAACTTAAACCGCGCCCCTTCGCCTCCGTCACCACCGCCTGCGCCAGGGGATGGGCGCTGCGGCTTTCCACGGCGGCGGCCACGCTCAGCAGACGCGCTTCGTCGCCGCTGATGGCGATGACGTCGGTCACCTTGGGCTTGCCGATGGTCAGGGTGCCGGTCTTGTCGAAGGCGATGGCGGTGAGCACGCCCAGACTTTCCAGATGCGCGCCGCCCTTGATCAGCACGCCGCCGCGCGCGGCGCGTGCGATGCCGGACAGCACCGCTGAAGGCGTGGCGATGGCGAGTGCGCAGGGGGAGGCCGCCACCAGCACGGCCATCGCGCGGTAAAAGGATTCCGCAAAAGGAAAGCCGAACAGTGGCGGCAGCACGATGAGCAGTACGGCGCCCACCAGCACGACGGGTACGAAGATGCGCTCGAAGCGGTCGGTGAAGCGCTGGGTGGGCGATTTTTGCGTCTGCGCCTCGGCCACCATCGTAACCATGCGCGCCAGCGTGCTTTCCTGCGCCAGCTTGGTGACCTCGATCGTCAGCATGCCTTCGCCGTTGACCGTGCCGGCGAACACCTTGTCGCCCGGCTGCTTGTCCACCGGCATGGATTCGCCGGTGATGGGCGCCTGGTCCACCGCCGAGATGCCTGATGCCACCTGGCCGTCGGCGGGGATGCGCTGGCCGGGTTTGACCACCACCCGGTCGCCGCGCTGCAAGGCTTCGACCCGCACCTCGATCTCGGCACCATCGCGCTGCACGATGGCGGTCCTGGGCGCCAGTTCCGCCAGCGCCTCGATCGCCTTGCGCGCCCGGTCCATCGCCATGTGTTCCAGCGCATGACCGAGGCTGAACAGGAATAGCAGCAGCGCGCCTTCTTCCCAGGCGCCTAGCGCTGCGGCCCCGGCCGCTGCGACGATCATCAGGATGTCGATGTCGAAGCTGCGGCTCTTCACACTCTGCCAGGCGTCGCGCAGGGTATAGAAACCGCCCGCCGCATAGGCACCCAGCAGCAGGCCGAGCGAGAGGGCGCGCGGCGCGTCGGCGAGGCCGGTCAGCCAGCCGGCCAGCAACAGCAAGCCCGACACGCCGCTGAAAATAAGCTCGCGATGCTCGGCGAACCATCCGGCCTCATGGCCTTCCTCAAGCACGGCATAGCCGAGCGCCTGGATGCGCTTGATGATTGCAGGACGCCCGATTTTCTCGCTGTCGAATTCCAGGCGCAGGCGTTCCGCGGCGTAACTCACGGAGGCTTCCAGCACGCCATCCATGCGTTGCAGGGCATGTTCGATCACCGTGGCGCAGGTGAGGCAATCCATGCCGTCGATGCGCAGGCTCTCGTGACGAAACCGGTCTCCGATCTTCGCGCCGGCCGCCTGCGCCAGTTCGCGCACCCGGCTCACGCTAAATTGCTGCGGATCGTAGTGCAGGCACAGGCGGGCGCTGCCGTCCTCGCGCACCAGGTGCACTTTTTCCAGGCCTTCGGCCTGCAGCAGTTCCGTCAGCCGCCCTACGCAAGCGTCGCGCTCGTCGGGGATTTCCGGCAGGACCAGGGATAAGTCCAGTTCAAGTTTTTCAGCCATGCTGCTACTCCTTATAGAAACCATCGATTTCGACGCGGGGTTGCCGCTATGCGGCCAAGGGCAGCCACTGGTCAGGAATTTACGCCGAACGGCTGCTTCCAACTTCGGTGAATGCGTGTTCCCGACCCGTTTCTGCCGTTGGTGGCTGCGAAGAGTTGAGATTCGCTTGTGACACATTGAGACTAATGCTGAGGACGAATGTGGGGCAGCAGGTCGACCATTACGGCCAGTCAGAACAGCCAACAAGATAAACAGGCCGGACACCGCCCTAACAGTCTATTTTTTCCAATCAATCACCCGCCTTTAATCTGAACTGGTGCCCGTCCTGGGTTTGGCAAGTGCCTTTGACATCGGCAAGGTGACTGACCCATTCGCAAACCAGGCGCTCGCCATCGGCTGATTCAAGCGTAGCCTTGCTGCCTTTGCTGGTATGCCTCCTATGGAGTCCCAGGGTGTCGTTTCTGTATATGCCATGGCATGCATCCGTCGTGCACGGATTTCTCACCCACTCCCCTTCATATCGTTTTCCATCCAGCATTACCTCCATCCTATGCGTAGCCCCCCAGGCCGACAGGGTTCCCACGGCCCGGGTGGTATCAGCAGCGTCCTTGAGCGCTACGTTAGAGGCGCAGCCGGTCAGCGCCAGCAGGAACAGCATTGTCATTTGTTTCATTTTTCTCTCCTTGCGATGTTGATTGATTAGACGAGACGTCCCGGCCTGTCGGCCGGGGCGTTCCGGTCAGGCGGGTTGTGCTTGCAGTCTGCTGTTATCAACAGGATTTGCCTCGATCTCTTCCTCTTTCCTGTGCGCCAGTCGATACAGGAGCGGCAGAACCAGCAGCGTCAGTGCGGTAGAAGACAGGATGCCGCCGATGACGACGGTAGCAAGCGGGCGCTGCACTTCGGCGCCGGTGCCGGTGGCGATGGCCATTGGGATGAAGCCCAGCGAGGCGACCAGCGCGGTCATCAGCACCGGACGCAAGCGGGTCAGTGCGCCATCGACAATCGCCGCGTCGAGCCGTTTTCCGTCTTCGCGCAGGCTGCGGATGTAGGCGATCATCACCAGGCCGTTCAGCACGGCCACGCCCGACAGCGCAATGAAGCCGACCCCTGCCGAGATCGACAGTGGAATGTCGCGCAGCCACAGCGCGAGGATGCCACCGGTAAGTGCGAACGGCACGCCGGTAAATACCAGCAGCCCGTCCTTGACGTTGCCGAACATGGCGAACAGCAGCATGAACACCAGCAGCAGCGCGACCGGGACGACGATTTGCAGGCGCTTGGCGGCCGATTGCAGTTGCTCGAAGGTGCCGCCCCAGGTTGTCCAGTAGCCGGCGGGAACCGGCGCGTCGGTCTGGATTCTCTGCGTGGCTTCGCTGACGAACGAGCCGATGTCGCGCCCGCGGACGTTGGCGGTGACGACCACCCGACGCTTGCCGTCTTCGCGGCTGATCTGGTTGGGGCCGGGGGCAACGTTGATGTTCGCCACCTCGCCCAGCCGCACGAAGTTGGCTTGCGCATTGTCCGCTGTGGATGGCAGGGGGATCGGCAACTGCTGCATCGCCGCCAAATCGTTGCGCAGGCGCTCGGGCAGACGGACGATGATGTCGAAGCGCCGATCGCCCTCGAACAGCATGCCAGCTTCGCGCCCGCCGAGCGCGATCGATACTGCATCCTGTACGTCGCCGACATTGATGCCGAGGCGGGCGGTTTTTTCGCGGTCGATCTGGATCGTCAGCATCGGCAGCCCGGTGGTCTGCTCGACCTTGACGTCGGCTGCGCCCGGCACGCTTTCGAGCACGCGGGATATCGCTTCGGCTCTGGCGTTCATGGTGTCCATGTCGTCGCCGAACACCTTGACCGCCACGTCGCTCCTCACGCCCGACAGCAGTTCATTGAAGCGCATCTGGATCGGCTGGGTGTACTCGTAGTTGTTGCCGGGCACCCTGGCGGTCGCCTCCCGCATCGCCTGCACCAGGTCGGCCTTGCTGCGCGTGGGATCTGGCCACTCCGACTGCGGTTTGAGCATGATGAAGTTATCCGCGACGTTGGGTGGCATCGGGTCGGTGGCAATTTCCGCCGTGCCAAGCTTGGCGAAAATCCGCTCGACTTCGGGAAACTGCATGATCGTACGTTCGAGTTCGGTCTGCATCTCGACTGCCTGCGACAGACTGGTGCCGGGGATGCGCAAGGCGTGCAGCGCGATGTCGCCCTCGTTGAGGCTGGGCACGAATTCGCTGCCCATGCGCGTGAGCAGCAGTGCCGACAACACCACCGCGACGCCCGCGAAACTCAGCACCAGCGGCGCGTTCTTCAGCGAAAAATCGAGCATTGGCGCATAGCCTCGCCGCGCCCAGCCCATCAGGCGGTTTTCCTTTTCGCTGACTTGTTTGCCGATCAGCAGCGCGGCGGCGGCCGGGATGAACGTCACCGACAGGATCATCGCGCCGAGCAGGGCCGCGACCACGGTGAACGCCATTGGGTGGAACATCTTGCCCTCGACGCCGGTGAGCGCGAAGATCGGCAGGTAGACGACCATGATGATGAGCTGGCCGAACAGCAGCGGCCGCCGCGCTTCGCGCGACGCCAGGAACACTTCGTGAAAGCGCTCGTTGCGGGTCAGGGTTCGCCCCGCCGCAGCTTGTGCGTGTGCCAGTCGGCGCACGCAGTTCTCGACGATTACCACCGCGCCGTCGATGATGATGCCGAAGTCGAGTGCGCCCAGGCTCATCAGGTTGGCGCTGACCTTGTTGCTGACCATGCCGGTAAACGTGAACAGCATCGCCAGCGGGATGACCATGGCGGTAATGATAGCGGCGCGGATGTTGCCCAGGAACAGGAACAGCACCGCGATTACCAGCAGCGCGCCTTCGAGCAGGTTTTTCTTGACCGTGTCGATCGCCTTATCGACCAGGATGGTACGGTCGTACACCGTCTGCGCGACCACCCCGGCAGGCAGGGTGCGGTTGACTTCTTCCAGCCGCTTGGCCACCGCCTGCGATACGGTGCGGCTGTTTTCTCCGACCAGCATGAACACCGTGCCAAGCACGACTTCGCGCCCGTTCTCGGTCGCGGCGCCGGTGCGTAGCTCCTTGCCCATGCCGACTTCGGCCACGTCGCCGATGCGAATCGGAACGCCTTCCCGGCTGCTGACGATGATGTTGCCGATGTCGGTCAGATTGGCGACCTGGCCAGGCGCGCGGATCAGGTATTGCTCACCGCTTTTTTCGATGTAGCCTGCGCCGGTGTTGCCGTTGTTGCGCTCGATGGCGGTAACCAGATCATGCAGTGTCAGGCCGTAGGCCATCAACTTGTCGGGCAGCGGCGCAACCTGAAACGTCTTGGCATAGCCGCCGATGCTGTTGATCTCGGTCACCCCCGGCACGTTGCGCAATTGCGGCTTGATGATCCAGTCCTGGATCTCGCGCAGGTCGGTCGGCGTATAGGCGCTGCCGTCGGCTTTTTTCGCACCCGGTTTGGCCTCGACCGTCCACATGAAAATCTCGCCCAGGCCGGTCGAAATCGGCCCCATTTCCGGGGCGAGTCCGGCGGGCAATTGCGCGCGCGCCTGGCCGATGCGTTCATTGACGAGTTGCCGCGCAAAGTAGATGTCGGTGCCTTCCTCAAAAATAACCGTCACTTGCGACAGGCCATAACGCGACAGCGAGCGCGTCTGTTCCAGGCCGGGCAGCCCGGCCATGACGATTTCGATCGGAAAGGTAATGCGCTGCTCGGATTCGAGCGGGGAATAACCGGGGGCGGCGGTGTTGATCTGTACCTGCACGTTGGTGATATCAGGCACGGCATCGATCGGCAGCTGCTGGTAGTTGTACACGCCGAGCGCCGCCATGCCCAGCGTCATCAGCAGAACCAGCCAGCGCTGGTCGATGGCGAAACGGATGATTTTTTCAAACATGATGAAGGTTTTTCCTAAAGCGCCGCGTCGCCGCGTTCGCCGGAGCGAATGCGCAGCACGTCTGCAAGTTCAGAAACAGCAATCAAACCGTCGCCGGGATTGCCCGTGATGGCCGCTGCGCGGATGGCTTCTACCATCATCTGCGCGTGTTCATCCGCGCAAAACATCAGTAGCACTAGCCGCTCGTGGGCGTCCGGGTTCCACTCGGTGGGTACAAAGGCGTGGTGCGGCCCCTGTCCACGGGAATGGCCGCGTGCCGGAAAGTAGGTAAAGCCGGACAAATGAGCGAGGCCATGCAGCGCCTCTTCAATGCTGTCCAGACGATGCGGCTGCACGATAGCGATGATCTGTTTCATTGGGGTCTCCTAGTGGTCGTGGCTCGCGCCGGATTTTTCCAGATCGGCCTTGATCAGAAAGCTGTTCGTCGCGGCATACACTTCGCTCGCATTCAGCCCGCTAACGACCTCGATGAACTTGCCGTCGCTGCGCCCGAGTTCCAGCGGGCGCGCTTCCAGCTCGTTGCCGTAGCGTCCGAACACCACCGTCCGGTCGCGTAGGCTCTGAATGGCTTCGGCGGCCACCGCGACCGGCACCTCGACCGAGCCGGTGACCAGCTGCACTTTGACCTGCAAACCTGGACGCCAGACCCCGTCCGGGTTAGGCAACACTACCCGCGCAGTGGCCGCGCGCGTCGCTTCGCCGACCAGCGCGCCGACATAGGAAATCGTGCCGCTGCCCTGCGCTGCAAACGCGGTGGCCTGGATGTCCGCCTTCTGGCCGGTTTTGACTGCACCGAGGTCCTTGGCCGCGACCGTCATGTCCACCCACACCGTGGACAAGTCGGCGATGACGAAAATTTTCGCGTCACCCTGCACGGCTTCGCCCAGCGAGAGATGTTTTTCGACCACCACGCCGTCGATCGGCGCGCGGATTTCGTAGCGCGTCAGCGCGCTACCCGGTTGTCCCGCGCCACCCAGCGACGCCAGTTTCTGACGCGCGTTCTGCACGGCGATTTCAGCTTCCTGCATGGCATGCTTCGCTTCCAGGTAATCCTGCTCGGCGGAGATTTTTTCCGCCCACAACTGCTTCTCACGTTCAAACGTCGTGCGCGTCAGCGCGAGGCGTTTTTGCGCCGCTAGCAGTTCGCTGCGCTGGTCGGCCAGCGCCTGGCTGGAAATCACCGCCAGCAATTGACCTTTTTTCACCCGGTCGCCGGCATTGGCCGGCGAAGCTACCACCACCCCGGTCAGCAAAGGCACCACATGCACCATGCGGTCTTCGTTCAGGCGAATCTCGCCGATCAGTTGCAGCACGGCATTGATCCGTGCCGGGCCCGCAGTCAGCAGGTTCACGCCGTTTTGTTTGAGCTGCGCATCGCTCAGGCTCACCCGCGCTTCAATCTGGTCGTAGCCGAAGCGGTACGCCTTGCCGCCAGATTGCGCGGCGATCTCCACCTTGAACGAATGCGGCTCGACCACTTCGGCGTCGCCCCTGAGGTAATCGCCTACCTTGGCAAACTGGATGGCTTGCGGTTCGCGCCCGAGGCGATGCAGCGTAATGGCAACCTGGCTTGACGACGGATCGACAGGCTTGCCGTCGCGGTAGAGGTAGACGCGAAATTCCGGCGGCACGCCCTGTTCGAAAATGGTCACCTCCAGCCCGTAGCCGTTATCGTTGAACAGCTTGCCGCCGTGTGGCCCCTTGGCCGGCCCGGCTTCTGCCGCGTGCGGTTCTTCGTCGGCGTGACCCGGCGCTTCGGCATGACTGTCTTGCCCTTGCTCGTCGCCTGCGGGCTGAGGCTTGCCCGTGCCGAGAATCAGTCCGGCCAGCACGACGCCGATCCCCAGGACGGCGGCAATGGATAGAGTCTGTTTCTTGTTCAGATTGAGTTTCATGTGGGCTCCTACTGCTGAGTGGCGGCTGGCGCCTGGGTCGATGCCACGCCGAGAATGCGCTCGATTTCGGCGGCGGATCGATGCGCCTCGGCCAGCGCGCGTAGATATTGGGATTTGGCCTGGAATGAAGTGCGCTGGGCGTCCAGCACTTCGAGGAAACTGAATTTGCCCAGTTCGAAGCCCTTGGTTGCGGCGTCGTAGGCGCTCTGTGCTCCCGGCAAAATGTCCCGCTGCAGCAACGCCACCTCCTGACGTGCCGTATTCAGGCGTTCATGCGCAGCAGCCAGTTCATTGGATAGACGGGTTCCGGCGGCGGCCAGTTCGTCGCGCGCCTTGTCGGTCCTGTGTAGCGCTTCAAGCAGGTTGCCCTGATTTCGATTGAAAACCGGAATCGGAATCGAAACGCCGAGGATTGCCTGATCGCGCCCCAACTCTTCGTTGCGCTTGGCGCCAAGGCTGACGGTCAAGTCCGGGATGCGCCGGCTTCGCTCGACCTCCGCCAGCGCTTGCCGGCGCTCGACCTCGATCCTGGCCCTCAGCAAATTAGGCGAGGTGGCGAGGCGCATGTTCAGGTCGGCTAGGGCGGGGAGCGGTGGCAGGGATTCGGGGTCGCCTTCGGCGTACTCGAAACGCGGTGACGAATTGCCCCAAGTGGCAGCCAGTCGGCGGCGTGCGGTCGTGACCTCGCTTGCTGCCTGCGCCTGTTCAACGCGCACGGCGGCCTCGGCCACGCTCGCCCTGGTCTCTTCGACCGGGGACACCTTGCCAGCTGTGACTCGCCGCGAGGCGGCACCGGTCGCGCGTTGCGCAAGTTCGACCGACGCCTGGGCAAGCCGCAGACGTTCCTGCGCAACCAGCACGTCAAAGAATGCCGCCGTCCCCGCCGCACGAATCTCGGCACGTTTGGCATCCAACTCCAGGGAGGCAGCATCGCGGCCGCGCTCAGCAGCTTCGATCCTGGCGCCACGCTTGCCGCCCAGTTCGATCGGTTGATTCAACTGCAGGGTCGTGGTCCGCGTCTCCCGGCGCGTGTCCTCGATCAAGGCCGAAAGTTCCGGATTGGGCCGGGCTTGTGCCTGGGTGATGGTGGCGTCGAGCGCCTCCAACTCACGGCCCGCCGCTGACAAATCAGGGTTGGCGCCAAGCGCCAGTTCAAGTGCCGCATTCAGGGTAAGCGGGGCAACCGATTCGCTGGCACGCGGCGAACTTGGTCCCGGGCCGGTGAGCGGGGTTTGTGCCCACGCCACCAATGGCAGCGCGAGCAGGAATACAGATAACGAGAGTCGCATGGTTTTTCCTCGTGAATAAATATCAGAACGAAGATCACCGGCGCGCGACAGCGGAACGCGGTTTGAAGCCGCGTTGAAGCAAACGTTCGCCGGTTCAGGCGGACGCTAGAGGGGGACGGTCGAGTAAGGGGGGGGTGCGGCTGAGGAAGGCGGCGGGTGCATGCTGAACCGGACCACCGCTCAGTTCCAGCCCGAGAACCGGGCCGGGCTGATAAAAGATGAAGGAAAACACGTGATGGCAGTGGTTGCCGTGATGGCCGTCTTCATTGTGTTGCTCGCCGTCGGTATTGCCGAGCGCGGCGAGGTCATGGCTGGCGTGCCCGCCATCGTGATGGTCATGGTCTTGGACATGCGCGCCCACGGCATCCTCCCCAACGTACCCATACAGGCCGGCTGCGGCTGCCCAGGCGAACTGGAGCGGTACGATGAGCATGATGATCAGGGCGATGAAGCGACGCATGGGTCGGATACTACAGGTTCCAGCGTATTCATCAAGAATTCGATCATACGCATTCGCTGGAGTTGGTCATTCATCGGCATTTCTAGTTAATGACCGGTGTGCGGTTGCTTAGCTGACCTGACAGGCGCAGTACGCCAACGGCGGCTCTGGCCGAACTCCGGACGGATAGGTGAGCCAACCCGAATGACGGCTCCTGGCCGGTTGCAGCCAGCCAGAGTCGATTATCATGCCCCGCAAACTGTTATTTATGCCAACAAGGGCAACTACCGAACAAGTTCCGGTTAACCCTCCGCCACTACCCCCAGCACCGCCTCGCCGTACGCCTCCAGCTTCTTCGCCCCCAACCCCGATATCTCGCCCAGCGCCGCAAGTGTGGCTGGCTTGCGTGCGGCAATCTCGCGCAGGGTGGCGTCGTGCAGGATGACGTAGGCGGGGATGCCTTTTTCGTTAGCAGTTTCACGTCTCCAGGTACGCAGGGCAATGAAGAGCGGATCTTCGTCGTCGTGGTAGCCCGCGCCGGAACTGGAGGCGAGGCGGGATTTGCGTTGCTTGGTACGCACCTCGATGGCGCGCAGCCAGACCTGTTCCTCGCCTTTCAATACCGGTCGCGCGGCGGCGGTGAGCTTCAATGCGCCAAAGGCAGTATGATCGACTTCCATCAGGCCGCGCACGACCAGTTGCCGCAGTACCGCGCGCCAGACCTTGTCGGTGTGTGCGGTGCCGATGCCGAACACGCTCAGCTCAGTGTGGCCGAATTTGTCGACCTTTTCGGTTTTCTTCCCCAGCAACACATCGAGCACATGCCCGGCGCCGAAGCGCTGGCCGGTGCGGTAGACCGCGCTCAAAAGTTTCTGCGCGGCTTCGGTGCCGTCCCACAGCGTGGGCGGATTGAGGCAGACGTCGCAGTTGCCGCAAGCCTGGCTGGCCTCGCCGAAGTAGTTCAGCAGCGCAACGCGGCGACAGCTGGCCGCTTCGGCGAGTCCGACCAGGGCGTCGAGCTTGGCGTGGCCGACACGCTTGTGCGCGTCTTCGGCGTCACCCTCGTCAATGAAGCGGCGCTGGGTGACGACGTCCTGCAGGCCCCACGCCATCCACGCCTCGGCAGGCTCGCCGTCACGCCCGGCGCGGCCGGTTTCCTGGTAGTAGCCTTCAACCGATTTCGGCAGATCGAGGTGGGCGACGAAGCGCACGTCGGGCTTGTCGATGCCCATGCCGAACGCGAGGGTGGCGACCATGACGACGCCGTCCTCGCGCAGGAATTTTTCCTGGTGGCGGCGGCGCGTTTCGTTGTCCATGCCGCCGTGGTAGGGCAATGCGGTAAGGCCGGCCTGCTTGAGCGCGTCGGCGGTTTCCTCGACCTTCTTGCGCGTGCTGCAGTAGACGATGCCCGCCTCGCCTTTATGCTCATTCAGAAAATCCAGCAACTGGCGGCGCGGCTCGGATTTTTCAGAAATACGATAGCGGATGTTAGGGCGGTCGAAGCTGGCGACGAACACCCGAGCGGCGCCGAGATCGAGCCGGGTGAGGATTTCGGCGCGGGTGGCGGCATCGGCTGTGGCGGTCAGCGCGATGCGGGGCACCTTTGGAAAGCGTTCGTGCAGCGCCGACAGGCCGAGATATTCCGGGCGGAAATCGTGCCCCCATTGCGAAACGCAGTGCGCTTCGTCGATTGCGAACAGCGCGACGCGCGCCTGTTCGAGCAGGGATTGGAAACGCGGCGTGAGCAGGCGTTCCGGGGCGACGTACAAGAGCTTGAGCTGCCCGGAAACGAATTCGCGCTCGACCCGCATCGCCGCCGCGCCATCCAGGCTCGAATTCAGGAACTCGGCTGCGATGCCCAGTTCTTTCAGCGCTGCGACCTGGTCCTGCATCAGCGCGATCAGCGGCGACACCACCACCGCGCAGCCCTCGCGCAGCAGCGCGGGAATCTGGAAGCACAGCGACTTGCCGCCGCCGGTGGGCATCAGCACCAGCGCATCGCCGCCCGCGGCGACGGTGTCGACGATGGCGGCCTGCTCGCCGCGGAACGCGGGGTAGCCGAAAACACGGTTGAGCAGATCGAGGGCGGAATCAGGCGGCATGCGGGTAAAAATCTTGGGCGGACTGGGTTGAATCTGGTTTTCCGGCTGGAAAATCAGTGTGTCACATCAGCTATAATTGTGTCACGTTTTGCGCCTGGAGCGTTCCATGAAAACCATGACCATCCGCGAAGCCCGCGAGGGCCTGTCGCACCCCGACCAGATGTTCGCCGACAGCGACGAGGTGCTGGTGGTGTGCCGCGGCGAGCCGGTGGCGCGGATTCTGCCCGTCACGCCTGCCGCACCTGCGCGCAAGCTGCCGTCACTTAAATGGCTGCGTGACCAGTCACCGTATCAGGAGATCCCCAGCGAGGTGTTGATCCGCGAAGATCGGGACGCGCGTGACTGAGGTTTATCTCGACACCAGCGCGCTCATCAAGCTTTACGTGGCCGAGGCGTTTTCCACCGAAGTGGAGCGGCTCGTCGCGGAGGTCGATGGACTCGTCATCAGCCGGCTCAGCATGCTGGAATGGCATTGCGCCATGGCGCGTCGGCTGCGCACGGGGCAGATCACCGACGATTACCTGAACCTTGCCCGCACCGAGTTCACCCGCCACCTGGCCGAGAGCTATTTTCGCATCATGCCGTTCGACGACACCTTGCTGATCGACGCATTGCGCGTGCTCGACAGCGTCAAGCCGGTGCCCCTGCGCACGCTCGACGCCATCCATCTGACCGCCGCACGCAATGCCGGCGTTGCCCGCCTCGCCACCGCCGACCGCGTGATGGCGGATGCGGCAAACCAACTCAATCTCGTAGCAGACACTTTTTTTGTATGACCTTGCCTACCATGAACGAAACCACCTCCGCCGCACCCGTCCTCGACGAAAACCAGATCATTGCCGAGCGCCGCGCCAAGCTCGCTTCGATTCGCCAGCAGGGCATCGCCTTTCCCAACGACTTCGAGCGCCGCGACTACGCCGGCAAGCTGGCCGCCGCCCACGGCGATAAATCCAAAGAAACACTCGAAGCCGAGGCGATCGAGGTGCAACTGGCCGGACGCATGATGCTGAAGCGGGTGATGGGCAAAGCCAGTTTCGCCACCCTGCAGGACATGAGCGGGCGTATCCAGGTCTACATCTCGAACGATCTCACCGGAACCGAATCGCATGACGCCTTCAAGCACTGGGACCTGGGTGATTTCATCGGCGTCACCGGCACCCTGTTCAAGACCAACAAGGGCGAGCTGACCATCCAGGCGAAGTCGATCCGCCTGCTGTCGAAGGCGCTGCGCCCGCTGCCGGAAAAATTCCATGGTCTTGCCGACCAGGAGCAGAAATACCGCCAGCGCTACCTCGACCTCATCACCAACGACGATGCGCGCGAGACCTTCAAGCGCCGCTCGAAAGTCATCCAGGCGATCCGCAGCTTCATGGTCGAGCGTGACTTTCTCGAAGTCGAGACGCCGATGATGCATCCCATCCCGGGCGGCGCCGCCGCGAAACCTTTTGCCACGCATCACAACGCGCTCGACATGGAGCTGTTCCTGCGCATCGCGCCCGAGCTGTATCTCAAGCGGCTGGTGGTCGGCGGCTTCGAAAAGGTGTTCGAGATCAACCGCAACTTCCGCAACGAAGGCTTGAGCACCCGACACAACCCCGAGTTCACCATGATGGAGTTCTACGAGGCCTACCGCGAATACCGCTACCTGATGGATTTCACCGAATCCTTGATCCGTGCCACTGCGCTTGCCGCCACCGGCTCGACCACGGTGAATTATCAGGGCCACACCATCGAGCTCGGCACGCCGTTCGCCCGCCTCACCATCGTCGACGCGATCCGCAAGTACAACCCGCACTACACCGTCGAACAGCTGAACGACCGCGACTGGCTGATCGGCCAGTTCGTCGCGATGAAGGCAAAGTACCGCCCGCAGGACGGGCTCGGCGGCCTGCAGCTTTCCTTCTTCGAGGAAACCACCGAAGCGCTCCTGATCCAGCCGACCTTCATCATCGACTACCCGGCCGAGGTCTCGCCGCTGGCGCGCCGCTCCGACTTGCATCCCGACATCACCGAACGCTTCGAGCTGTTCATCACCGGCCGCGAGATGGCCAACGGCTTCTCCGAGCTGAACGACGCCGAGGACCAGGCCGAGCGTTTCATGGAACAGGTGCGGCAGAAGGAAGCTGGCGACGAAGAGGCGATGCACTACGACGCCGACTTCATCCGCGCGCTGGAACACGGCCTGCCGCCCACCGGCGGCTGCGGCATCGGTATCGACCGTCTGGTGATGCTGCTGACCGATTCGCCCAGCATCCGCGACGTCATCCTCTTCCCGCAAATGAGGCGGGAAAGTTAAATGAACCCGCAGATGCGCCGCGAAAGCTGACTCCGCCGCCATGGGGCAATACGCACTCAAGATCGGCCTGTCCGCGCTGATCCTCGTCATCGTTGCCGAAGTGGCCAAGCGCAGCACATTCTGGGCAGCGGCCCTGGCTTCGCTGCCGCTCGTCTCGCTGCTCGCGTTTGTCTGGCTCTATCTCGACACCGGCGACGTGCAGAAGGTTGCCGCGCTCTCCAGTGGCATATTCTGGCTGGTGCTGCCCTCGCTGCTGCTATTTGTGCTGCTGCCGTTTCTGCTGCGCAATGGCCTCGGCTTCTGGTTCAGCCTGGCCGCCTCCAGCGCCGCCACGGCACTGGCCTATCTGGGCACGATCAAGCTGCTGGGCATGTTGGGCATACGCTTGTAAGCGAATATCCGGCCGTTAACAGGCACTGCGCTTCCGGTAAAATCGGGCCTCCCGACCATTTTTCACAGTCAATCATTTTACGAATCAAACCATCATGACCGACACATTCAACACCTTCGATTCCATTTCAACCGCTGCCGGCAAGGCGCACTTCGCCTCGCTGAAGAAACTGGAAACCGCGCTGGGTGTGTCGGTGGCGCGGCTGCCGGTGTCGATCCGCATCGTGCTGGAATCGGTCCTGCGCAACTGCGACGGCGTCAAAGTGACGCCCGAGCACGTCAGGCAGCTGGCGAACTGGCAGCCCAATTCCGATCGCACCGAGGAAATCCCCTTCACCGTGGCGCGGGTGATCCTGCAGGACTTCACTGGCGTGCCGCTGTTGGCCGACCTCGCCGCGATGCGCTCCGCCGCGCAAAGAATGGGCCACGACCCGCAGAAGATCGAGCCGCTGGTGCCAGTCGACATGGTGGTCGACCACTCCATCCAGGTCGACAAGTTCGGCACCCCCGACGCGCTCGATCTCAACATGAAAATCGAATTCGAGCGCAATCAGGAACGCTACCAGTTCCTCAAATGGGGTATGCAGGCCTTCGACACCTTCAAGGTGGTGCCGCCCGGCGTCGGCATCGTGCACCAGGTGAACATGGAATATCTGGCGCGCGGCGTGATGGAAAAGGACGGCATGGTCTATCCGGACACACTGGTCGGAACCGACAGCCACACCACCATGATCAACGGCCTCGGCGTGGTCGCCTGGGGCGTCGGCGGCATCGAGGCGGAAGCGGCGATGCTGGGCCAGCCGGTGTATTTCCTCACCCCGGACGTGGTCGGCGTCAACCTCACCGGCTGCGTGAAGCCGGGCGTCACCGCCACCGACGTGGTACTGACCATCACCGAGATGCTGCGTCGCGCCAAGGTGGTCGGCAAGTTCGTCGAGTTCTTCGGCGAAGGCGCCGCCGCGCTGCCGGTGACCGACCGCGCGACCATCGCCAACATGGCGCCCGAATATGGCGCGACCATGGGCTTTTTCCCGACCGACGAAGCCACCTGCCAGTACTTCGCCGCCACCGGCCGCAAAGCCGCGCAGGTCGACCTGATCCGCGCCTACTACCAGGCGCAAGGCCTGTTCGGCATCCCCCAGGCGGGCGACATCGACTATTCGCAGACGCTCAGCTTCGACCTCTCGACCGTCGAACCCTCGGTCGCCGGCCCCAAGCGGCCGCAGGACCGCATCGCGCTGTCCGCGATCGAAACCACCTTCGACACGCTGATGCAGAAACCCAAGGCGGAAGGCGGCTACGGCAAGACCGTCGAGGATCTGCGCCGCACCTACACGGTCGAGGGCGGCGGCGAGCTGCGCCACGGCAGCGTGGTCATCGCGGCCATCACCTCGTGCACCAACACCTCCAACCCCGGCGTGATGATCGCCGCCGGTCTGCTGGCGAAAAAGGCAGTCGAACTCGGCCTCTATACCCCGTCCCACGTCAAAACCAGCATGGGGCCCGGCTCGCGCGCGGTGACCGAATACCTGAAAACCGCCGGCCTCTTGCCCTACCTCGAACAGCTGGGTTTCGGCGTGGTCGGCTACGGCTGCACCACCTGCATCGGCAACTCGGGTCCGCTGCCGGAAGCCATCGAGAAAACCGTGCTCGACAACGACCTCGTCGCCTGTTCGGTGCTCTCCGGAAACCGCAACTTCGAGGCGCGCGTGCACCAGAACGTCAAGGCCAACTTCCTCATGTCGCCGCCGCTGGTGGTGGCGTTTGCGCTGGCCGGGCGGGTGCCGTTCAACGTCGACAAGGAGCCCATAGGCGCCGGCAAGGACGGCCCGGTTTACCTGAAGGACATCTGGCCGGACAATGAGGAGATCGCAGCGCTGCTGCACCACTCCACCGACGCCGGCGCCTACAAGCGCTACGCCGACGTCGGCGCCGACAACCCGCTGTGGGACGGCGTGAGAGCGCCGACCGGGGCGGTGTATGAATGGGACGAGAAATCGACCTACATCCAGCAGCCGCCGTTCTTCCTCCCCGCCCCCGCAAGCGAGGGAAAGGGTGCCCCCATCAAGGGTGCGCGCGCGCTGGCGATCTTCGGCGACTCGGTCACCACCGACCACATCAGCCCCGCCGGCGGCATCAAGCCGACTTCGCCGGCCGGCCTCTACCTCGCCGAACACGGTGTGGAGAAAGCCGACTTCAACAGCTACGGCGCACGCCGCGGCAACCACGAGGTGATGATGCGCGGCACCTTCGCCAACGTGCGCATCAAGAACCTGATGATCCCCGGCAGTGAGGGCGGCATCACCCTGAAGAACGGTGAGGAAAAGCCGATCTACGACGCCGCCATGCAGTATCAAGCGGACGGCACGCCGCTGATGATCTTCGCCGGCGAGGAATACGGTACCGGCTCTTCCCGCGACTGGGCCGCCAAGGGCACGGCCCTGCTCGGTGTGAAGGCGGTCGTCGCCAAAAGCTTCGAGCGCATCCACCGCGCCAACCTTGCCGGCATGGGGGTGCTGCCCTGCCAGTTCAAGGACGGCGTCGATGCCGCAACGCTCAAGCTCGACGGCAGCGAGGCCTTCGACCTCGAAGGCGCCGAAGCCGGCATCGCGCCGCAACAGGACGTCACGCTGGCGATCCACCGCGCCAATGGCAATATTGAACGCGTCGCGCTCACGCTGCGCATCGACACCCCGATCGAGGTCGAGTATTACGACAAGGGTGGCATCCTGCCGTTCGTGCTGGACCAGCTGCTGGACTAAGCTTGCGCGTTCTCCGCGCCAGCGGCGTCATGAATGGGTCGCTGGCGCATGCGGTCCACCCGGCCAGTGTCGTGAATCCTTACCCGTTGGTTTTGCGCAGGAGCCGCCCATGAAACGCACTGCACTTTCCGCTTTCGCCATCCTTGCTGCCGTATTGCAAGCGGGCTGCAGCGATGACCGGCCGCTGACGTATCGGACCCGCATCAAACCGATCCTCGATACGCATTGCGTAGCGTGCCATGTGCCCGGCAAGCCGGGATATGAACAGTCTGGCCTGCGTCTCGACAGCTATGACGCGCTGATGAAGGGCGCCAGGCTCAACCCGGTGGTGCGTCCGGGCTCCAGTTTAAGCAGCACCCTGCACCGGGTGCTGGCCAGTCAGCTCGATCCGTCCATCCGCATGCCGCATGGCGGGGCCGAACTGTCCGAAGAGGACGTACGCACCATTGGCGCCTGGATCGATCTGGGCGCCAAGTACTGACTGTTCGGCCGGAATTCTCCAGCGCATCCTGCTTCGACGTCTCGCCACGGTGCGGGACGGCTGTACAGAGGGACACGTGACTGGCTGGGCAGACTCGTGGACGGCCAGCTTCCGGTAGAGCGTCCGTTCGCTGATTCCCAGTTGCGCGGCCAGCGACCTGCGGTCGCCGCCATGGTGCGCCAGCGCCCATTGCAGATAGCGCAGCCCCGCCGTTTCCAGCGGCACGATGCCATCCACGCCCGGCATGCCTGCCCTCTCATGGCAGTTCACGTTTTCAACGCCTGCCACAAAATTGATCTATTCTTTTGAAACCAAAGAGAAATAAAAGTCCCCACCTATTCTGGGGAGTTGGCACGGCACTTGCTAATATTGGAGCCCTTATGAAATCTCCCATGCCCACTTTCCTGCAGCATCCGCTGGCCAAAGAAATCTCGCTCGCCATCGTCATCAAGCTGCTGGTGATCGCGGCTATTTTTTATGCGTTCTTCGACGGCCATGCGCTGCATCCAGACGCCGACGCCGTAGCGCAACGCCTGGCCAATCCCGAGCACCCCACCCCATCCCAACCTTCATCGGAGAGCCCCCATGCTGACTGAAGAACTCGTCGACCTGTCGCGGCTACAGTTTGCAGTCACCGCGCTGTATCACTTCCTGTTCGTGCCGCTGACGATCGGACTGGCGGTGATTCTGGTGGCGATGGAACTGACCTACGTCGTCACCAATCGCCTCATCTACAAGGACATGGTGCGCTTCTGGGGCAAGCTGTTCGGGATCAACTTCGCGCTCGGCGTGACCACCGGCATCACCCTGGAATTCCAGTTCGGCACCAACTGGGCGTACTACTCGCACTATGTCGGCGATATCTTCGGCGCACCGCTGGCGATCGAGGGCCTGATGGCATTCTTCCTCGAATCGACCTTCATCGGCCTGTTCTTCTTCGGCTGGGATCGCCTCAACAAATGGCAGCATTTCATGGTGACGGTGCTGATGGCGCTCGGCTCCAACCTCTCGGCGCTGTGGATCCTGATCGCCAACGGCTGGATGCAGAATCCGCTCGGCGCGGAGTTTTCCTTCGTCACCATGCGCATGGAAATGACCGACTTCTGGGCCATCGTATTCAACCCGGTGGCACAGGCCAAATTCGTCCACACGGTGTCGGCGGGTTATGTCACCGCTTCGGTGTTTGTGCTTGGCATTTCCAGCTGGTACCTGCTGAGAGGCCGTGACCTCGACTTCGCTCGCCGCTCGTTTCGCATTGCCGCCGGCTTCGGCTTTGCCTCGGCGCTGTCGGTAATCGTGCTGGGCGATGAATCCGGCTACACCCTGAGTGAATCGCAGCAGGCCAAGCTGGCAGCGATGGAGGCGATGTGGGATACCGAACCCGCGCCCGCCGCGTTCACGCTGTTCGCGCTGCCGAACGAAGCAGCCCAGCGCAACGATTACGAACTGCAGATCCCCTACGTGCTGGGGCTGATCGGCACCCGCTCGCTCAGCGAGACCCTGCCCGGCATCCGTGAGATCAAGGAGAAGAACCGCGAACGCATCGTGGACGGTATCAAGGCGGTGGTCGCATTGGAGCAGCTGCGCAGAAACCGCGACGATGCCACTGCGCTCGCACAGTTCGAAGTGCACAAGGCCAACCTCGGCTTCGGCCTGTTGTTGAAGAAATACATTGTCGACGTGTCGCAGGCCACGCCTGACATGATCCAGCAGGCCGTCGACGACACCATCCCGCGGGTCGCGCCGCTGTTCTGGAGTTTCCGCATCATGGTCGCACTGGGTTTCCTGTTCCTCGCGCTGTTCACGCTGGCGCTGTTCTATTCGATCAAGGGCACCTTCGTCGAGAAGAAATGGCTGCTGCGCTGGGCGCTGTGGTTCATTCCGATGCCCTGGATCGCCGCCGAACTCGGCTGGATCGTCGCCGAATATGGCCGCCAGCCCTGGACGATCTACGGCGTGTTGCCGACGCACATCTCGGTTTCCAACATTTCCGTCGCAAATGTCTACGGCTCGCTCGCGGGCTTTATCGGCTTTTATACCGTGCTGCTCGTCGTCGAAGTGTATCTGATGAGGAAGTACGTACGACTCGGCCCGGCCAGCCTCGGCACCGGCAAATACCACGGCGAGCAGGCGGCGGGCGGCGCATTGCCTGCAGGCGCCACATCGAACAGGGTTTAAGGAGCGGACATGGATTATGCAACCCTGAAACTCGTCTGGTGGCTTCTCATCGGTGTGCTGCTGATCGGCTTTGCCATCATGGACGGCCACGACATGGGCGTCGGTACCCTGCTGCCCTTTGTCGGCAGGACCGACCTCGAACGACGGGCCGTCATCAACACCGTCGCCCCGCACTGGGAAGGTAACCAGGTCTGGTTCATCACCGCAGGGGGCGCGCTGTTCGCCGCCTGGCCGCTGGTCTACGCCACAGCCTTCTCGGGCTTTTACTGGGCGATGATGGCGGCATTGTGGGCCTTGTTCTTCCGCCCGGTCGGCTTCACCTACCGTTCCAAGCTCCACAACGCCACCTGGCGCAGCACCTGGGACTGGGGCCTGTTCATCGGCGGTGCCGTGCCGCCGGTCATCTTTGGCGTCGCCTTCGGCAACCTGCTTCTGGGTGTGCCGTTCCACTTCAACGACCTGATGATGTCGACTTACACCGGCAGCTTCTGGGCGCTGCTCAACCCGTTTGCACTGCTGGCCGGCGTGGTAAGCCTGGGCATGATCACCTTTCAGGGTGCGAACTACCTGATGATGCGCACCGAGGGCGGCATCTATCGCCGCGCCCGTACCGCAAGCCTGCTGTTCGGCGTGCTGACCTTCGTCACGTTCGCACTGGCCGGGTGGTGGGTGACCGGCATCGACGGCTATGTCATCACCAGTACCCTCGATCCCAACGGCCCAGCCGATCCGCTCGCCAAGACCGTTGAAATCGCCGCCGGCGCCTGGATGACCAACTACCACACCTATACGTGGGCGAAGTGGGTGCCGATCGCCGCCTTTGTCGCCCTGGCAGCGGGCATCCTGTTCGCACGCCTCAACAAGGCCGGCCTGGCATTTTGGTCGTCGTCGGCGGCGTGCGCCGGCATCATCGGTACCGCCGGCGTATCGATGTTTCCCTTCATCATGCCGTCGTCGACCGATCCGCGCTCCAGCCTCACCGTGTTCGATGCCATGTCCTCGCAACTCACGCTCGGTCTGATGCTCGGTGTCACCGTGATCTTCATGCCGCTGATCGTCGTTTACACCTCGTGGGCCTACAAGGTGATGTGGGGCAAGGTCACGACGGAATTCATCGCCGCCAACGACAAATCGGTGTACTGAAAGGAATCGCCATGTGGTATTTCGCCTGGATACTCGGAGTCACCCTGGCCGTGCTGCTCGCCTCGATCAGCGCGATGATGTGCGACGCCAGGGAATGCGCAGCCGACGAAGCGCGCGATTCGGCCGCAGACGATGCCCGGCAGGATTGATCTTTGATCGTGAAGAACTCGCCCGCGTGATGCGGACACGCCATACTATTGGCCTGATTTCATCGAGCCATTACAGGAGTTTTTCATGAGTGCCCACCATATTGTCATTCTCGGATCGGGATTCGCCGCGCTCACCGCGGTGCGCGAACTGCGACAACGCGATCGCGACGTGCGGATCACGCTCGTTTCCCCCCGGGCCGCGCTGACGTATTACCCGAGCCTGATCTGGGTGCCTTCGGGATTGCGACGCGGCGCCGACCTCGACATCGACGTGTCGGGCTTTCTCGCCGAACAGCGGGTTGAATTCCACGCCGGGCGTGTAACCGGCCTCGCCGATGGCGGCCGCACCGTGCTGACCGACAACGGCAGCGTCACCAACGATGCGCTGCTGATCGCCAGCGGCGGCCGCTTCCTCAAGTCCCTGCCCGGCATCGAACATGCGCTGACGATCTGCGAAGGTTCGAGTGCGGCCGAAGCGGTCCGCGAACGCCTGGAAAAAATGGACCGCGGCACGATTGCCTTCGGTTTTGGCACCAACCCCAAGGAACAGGGCGCAATGCGGGGTGGGCCGATGTTCGAACTGCTGTTCGGCATCGACACCCTGCTGCGCCGACAGGGTCGCCGTGATCGCTTCAAGCTGGTGTTTTTCAACGCCGCGAAGGAACCGGGCAAGCGTCTGGGTGCGAAGGCAGTCGTCGGCCTGCTGCGCGAAATGCAGAAGCGCGACATCGCCACCCATCTCGGCCACAAGCCCGCTGGCTTCGAGGCCGACCGGATCAGGACCGAAGGTGGCGACGTGCCCGCCGACCTGATTCTCTTCATGCCGGGCATGACCGGACCTGCCTGGGCAAGCGAAACCGGGCTGCCTCTGTCCGACGGCGGCTTTTTCAAGGCCGACGCCCACTGTCAGGTAGCAGGATCGGACAAGGTCTATGTCGCCGGCGATTCCGGCAGCTACCCCGGCCCCGACTGGCTGCCCAAGCAGGCGCACATCGCCGACCTGCAGGCTAAAGCCGCCGCCGAAAACCTGCTGCGGGCCCTGGCGGGCAAGCCGCCGGTCGCGCGTTTCAAGGTCGAGCTGATCTGCATCGTCGACACGCTCGACCGCGGCATCCTTGTTTACCGCAACGAAAAACGCGCCTTCATGCTGCCGTCGTGCCGCCTGTTCCACTGGGCCAAACGGTTTTTCGAATGGCGGTACCTGCGGCCCTACCGCAAGGCGAAACCGACCTGACCGCCATGCTCGATCGCGGATGGATACGCGGCATCACGCTGGCCGCAGCGTTCGTGCTCATACTTCTCGTCACGCTGTTTCCGCGACCATTGACCGTCGAGGACGGCAGTCCCATCGGGCACGGCATTCTCGCGCTGATCATGTGGGGCCTGTCGGCCGGCTTCGTGCACGGCGTCGGCTTCGTTCCTTACAACAGGATCCTGCGCGTATTGCTTGGCCCCGCCGTCGCCTGGCTGGGCATGGGCGTGGCGCTGACTTTCTATGTGCAGTATTTCCTGAGGTGATGACAGGCAGACGATCTGTCAACTCACCATGACCTCACTGCCACGGCCCCGCCGAATCGATCCCGGAAGGGGTTAAGGCACGCCTGCAGACTGAATATCCGCTGGATCGGACCACCGACTATGGGGTAGGCGAATTACGCGGCGCCATCGTCGTCAAGCGGCCCTGGTATTTCTGCAGAAAGTCGATTTAAAAAAGCGCGCCCCTATTTAAATGGGCAGCTCTTTCATCGTTATTTATTGGTGTTGGCCAGCGCCGTAGGGTGCACCCTGCGCACCGATTGACGCACTGTAACAGGAGCGCCCGGAAGCCAAGGAACCGCCGCTGGCGCTTTCCGACGCGGCTACCCGCGCAAATTTGGCGACGCTGAACACATAACCGAGGGTGGATCTGAAGGGCTGAAGATAGCGCGGCAGCGTGCCTATGATCCCTGCTCCGGCGGCGCCGAGCGCAAAGTGCCCGAATGCAGCGGGAGCTGGCAGCGACAAGCGGGCCAAGAGATGAGGGGCCGTCTATTGCACAGGATCGAGTTCGGCGCGCACCGACTCCAGCGCGTCCTTGAGGGTTTCCTCGGTCAGCCCGTTGAGTTGTTCGGCCAGCATTTCAGCCGCATCGATGGTGTCGGTGTCGTCGGGCAAGGTATCGGTATCCAGATTGGCGACGAATACAGCTGCCGCGCCCGTCACCTGCAACAGCTGGCGGCGTTCGTTCATCAACATTTCGATCTCGCCGCGCAACAGGCGGACTTCGTCTTCTTTCATGGCGTGCAAGGGCATTCTTGTATCCTCATACTGGTCATCCGAACAGGGTCAACACCCCGGTGTAGCCATATAAACGGTTGTGGGAAATTTCGCCGTTGGCAAAAAAACCCACCAACGGGAAATCTCCCAGGGCATCGCGAATCAGTTCCATTTCGCGGTTCGGCGCGCCGAACATGTGCTGGCCGCGCCCCAGGCAGGAATAATACACGCCGCCCCGGATTGGCGCGTTCAATTGCGTCCCGATGGCCGCGAGCATCCGCTGCAGGTCGGCCTCGGCCGACTGCCGATCGCGCCGACAAAACAGCAGTTCGTCTCCCGGCTCGACGATTTCGCCGATTGCCACCAGGTGATTCTGCGGGTCGATACCGAGGATGTTGCGCACCAGATAGTCGCCGGTGTCCGAACCGCGTACCGGCAGGCCGACAAAAATATAGCCAGCCGCGCGCCGCAAGTCGCGCGCCAACACTTCGCCGATTTCTTCCTTCATCACGTCCAGCGCCGGACGATGGTCAAGGCTGCCGATGATGTTTTTGTTGGCTGCGGTGACGCGGTGGCGCGGCCCCAGCGGCGAAACCCCCTGCGTCAGCCGCGTCGCCAGCTTCACCCGCTCGCTGAACAGCACGCCCGACAAACCGCCACTCACCACGCCATCATTGATCTGTGCGGTCACGCCTTCCGAACTGGACAGCCCGCCGACGACAAAGCCGCTCGACACGTGTTCACTGAGGCCTTCAATCAGATCCTGGATGCGGGTGTTGGCCGGGTCGCCATGCACCATGGCGAAGTAGGCATCCGGCAACGGCTGAGCGGCGATATCCTGCGGGGTCCGCAGCAGCGGCAGCATGCTGAAATCGGCCGGCTCGAACTCGCCCAGCATCACCGCCATCGCCGGTTGCCCCAGGTATTCCACCCCGCTGGCGCAGACCCCCACGCCCACGCTACCAGTCCAGTGCGGTACCGCCGTCGCGCTTTTGAAAAAAGCCAGGATTGCGTCGAGTTCGCCCGCGAAGGCGTCCGACACATACAGAAACCCCAGCGTCGCAGCGGATGGAATCGTGCCCAGCTGATTCATGCAGGCCTGCGCGGCGCGGGTCCAGTCGGGGTCTACAGCATGGGCAAACTTGAAGGGGGTGTTCATGGCATCACATCAAACAAGAATCGCAACAGTCCGGCCGTCGTGGCGCCAGGCGCCGTCACGATTGGAGCGGGCCATGCATCAGCAGCCCGTTTGGCGCAGGAAATGCTCAGCAAATTTTTCCCCGGCTCCACCCAGGCCCAACAGGACAACTTTAACAACATGGCTCATGGAACGACTCCGGTATCGGTTGGTTGGCAGCTTCGGACGTTGCTACTTTTTTTCTCCCGCACAGCCCGAATCACCGAATTGCCGGCTGGCGCATTCCGGACGCACCGGAAGCATACGACCCCAGCACCCGCCTGTCGATACGGCAAATTTCCGGCAGGCACAGCGAATCGGCGCCCCTCGCCTGTTCATGCCCGACAGCGCAGGCGATAATCCTGGCTTCAACTCCAGGCGCCGCCCATGTCAGACCTTGCCACGCTCTACCCCCCCCTTACGCCTTACGCCAGCGGCATGCTGGAAACGGCAGGCGTCCACCGCATCTACTGGGAGACCTCCGGCAATCCCGACGGCATCCCGGTGCTGTTTGTGCATGGCGGACCCGGTTCCGGCACCTCGCCGATCCAGCGGCAATTTTTCGATCCGGCGCGCTACCGGATCGTTTTGTTCGATCAGCGCGGCAGCGGCCGTTCGACCCCGCACGGCGAGCTCACCGACAACACCACGCCGCATCTGATCGCCGACATGGAAGCACTGCGATGCGAACTCGGCATCGATGCCTGGCTGGTATTCGGCGGCTCATGGGGCTCGATGCTGGCGCTCGTTTATACCGAAACCCACCCCGAACGCTGCCGCGGACTGGTGCTGCGCGGGATATTCCTGTGCCGAAAAAACGAAATCGACTGGTTCCTCTACGGCATCCGTGCCCTGTTCCCCGAGGCGCAGCGGCAACTGGCGGAATTCATCCCGGCAAACGAACGCCACGATCTGCTCGCCGCCTATCACCGCCGCCTGCTCGACCCCGATCCGGCGGTGCACCAGCCTGCCGCCTTTCAGTGGGCCACCTTCGAGGCGTCCTGCTCGACCCTGCTGCCCAACCCCGGCCTCGTCTCCGCGTTCTGCAGCGAAAAAACCGCACTGTCGCTGTCGCGCATCGAGACGCATTATTTCGTCAACCATATCTTCCTGCCCGACAACAGCCTGCTCGCCAACATCGACCGCATCCGTTCCATCCCGGCGGTGATCGTGCAGGGACGCTACGACGCCGTCTGCCCCATCGTCTCGGCCGACGAACTGGCACGCGCCTGGCCCGAAGCGCGCTATGTAATCGTGGCGGATGCCGGCCATTCGGCGTTCGAGCCGGGCACCGCACGCGAACTCGTCGCCGCCTGCAACCGCTTTGCCAAGACCGGAGGATTCGTATGAGCCTGTCACCTTATGTTTTTGACGCCAGCGCCGAGAACTTCAATCGGCTGGTACTGGAAAACTCGCACAAGGGCCCGGTGCTGGTGCACTTCTGGACTCCCAAGGCCGGTCCTTGCTTCATCCTGATGCCGCGCCTGGTCAAGCTCGCCGCCGAATACGGCGGCAAGTTCCTGCTGGTGATGCTGAATACGGATGACCTGCCCGAGTTGGTCCGGCGCTTTGGCGTGAATTCGGTGCCCACGGTGAAGTTTTTCTGGCGCGGCGAGGTCGCCCACACTATTCACGGCGCCGATCCCGACAGCAGCTTTCGCGAAGTGCTCGACCGCTTCATCGCCGGCGACGCCAACCGCGCCCATGCGCTGGGGGTAGCTGCCTGGCAGTCGGGAAACGTAGCGCAGGCGCGCATGCTGCTCGCCAATGCGGCGATGGCCGAGCCCGACAATCTCGCCATCCCGCGCGACCTCGCCAAGCTGCTGTGGGCCGAAGGCGAAGGCGAGCAGGCGCTGAAGCTGCTTGACAGTCTGCCGCCGGACGCGCGGGCGGAGCCCGAAATCGCCCGCCTGCACGCACACCTGGGCCTGGCGGAAACCGCGCGGCTGGCGCCGCCGCTGGCCGAACTCGATGCCCGCCTCGCCCACGATTCAAATGACCTCGGTGCACGCTATCAGCGCGCGGCGGTATTGCTGGCGGCGGACGAGTTTGCCGGCGCGCTGGAGGAACTGCTGTTCATCGCCCGCACCGACCGCGGCTTTCGCCACGACATCGGCCGCATCAGCCTGCTGGCGCTGTTCGACCTGCTCGGCAGCGCCCATCCGCTGACGCGGCAATACCGCCAGGCCCTGTCCGAAGCGCTGCATTGAATCCAGTTTGTTCATTCGGGGGACGAAGTGGTTCCGTAGGGTGCGCCGTGCGCACCCTGGAGAGCATGGATCGGTGCGCATGGCGCACCCTACGGGCCATCTATCGCCTCATGGATAATTCGGGTTGAACTTCGCCCACCCCGCCTTCGCGCCCTACCGGGATCCGATCGACGCGCTGGGACTGGCGCACGCGCTGCCCTCGCTGGACGCCCTCAACGCACTGGCCACTGCACGCGGCACAACGCAGTCACGCGGGTTGCCGCTGCGCTTTTTTGCCGCTGACGGCCGCCTGCCGGCACGCGATTACGAAACCCATATTCTGCACACCGGCCAGGTGCCGACCCGCGCCGACACCTGGCACGATGTGCTGAACGCGCTGGTTTGGCTGCGCTTTCCACGCTTCAAGGCTGCGCTGAACGCGGCCCATGGCGAAGCCATCGCGTTTGAAACCGACGCCCGGCGCGGCCGCCGCCGCGACGCGCTGACGGTGCTGGACGAGTCGGGTGTGTGGGTGCTCAGCCGTGAATCGGCGTTGCCTGCGTTGCTGACCGGGCACGCCTGGCACGCGCTGTTCTGGGAAGCGCGCGCACAGGTCGAAACCGGGATGTGTTTTGTGGTGGTGGGCCATGCGCTGCTGGAAAAAACACTCGCACCCTACCCGTCGATCACCGGAAAATGCCTGCTGCTGCGTTCGGATTCGCTCGACCCCGATGCCGCGGAAGCCCTGGCCGTCACGGCGCTCGGCGCGATCGACACCCCGCGCCAGCTTGTCCCGCTTCCGGTACAGGGCATTCCGGGCTGGGATGCGGCCAACGCCCACGTCGCGTATTACGCCAACAAGGAAATTTTCCGGCCGGCGCGCAATGCGCCCCCATGAGTGGCCGGACAGCAGCCTGAAAACAGGATCACTCTGCGCCAGTCTGATATCGGGCTGGCATGCATCAGCTCGCCGCGGCCGGCAACTTGCCGCCGGCCAGCCAGGCCTGCGCCAGACCCAGATCGTCGAACAGGCGGATATCCGCCGACATGAACATGCGGTTCACCCACATGCTCCACGCTACCCACTGATCGCCGGTCAGGATGGCGATGCGGCCAAAATCGTTCTTGTGCTCGCGCGAAAATTTCAGCTCCTCCCACGCCACGTCGATGCTGTAGGACAGCATATCGCGCAAGTCGAACAGCAGGTTGACGCTGCCCTGAAACTGGATGCCGTAACACACCGCCTTCTCGATCTCGCGGTAATCGTCCAGCGTGAACTGCCCCATCACGGTGACGGCAATCAGGTTGTCCTTGGTGTTCAGACTGATCATGGTGCTCTCCTTTGGAATGTGACCGAACTATAGCGAATCGGGCTGCGCAGGTGTCGACGCGCGCACGGCCCACACACCGGCTGCCGCCGCCACCGCCATCCCGATCCAGGCCGGCAGCGGCAGCCGTTCGCCGAACAGCAGCACGCCGTAGAGGGCGGAAAATCCGACCGTGGTGTAGGCGAGCGCGCCGACCATGAGCGTGCGGCCGCGATGATAAGCGCGCGTCAGCGCCAGCTGCGCCAGCGTGGCGGTGACGCCGATGCCGGCCAGCCACAGCCAGTCGCCCGCCTGCGGCGTGTGAAATCCGGCCACCAGCATCCATGCGCCGCCGCCCATGGTCGCCAGCAGGGTGAAATAAAACACCACCCGCCACTCGGGTTCGCCCAGCCGGCCCAGCTGCTTGACGTTGACATAGGCCACCGCTGCCAACATGCCCGACGCCAGTCCGGCCAGCGCCGGCAACCAGGCCTGGTCCTGCAGCTGCGGACGCAGCAGCAGGACGATCCCGACAAAACCCAGCAGCACCGCCCCGATCAGTCCTCGTCCGTGGCGCTCGTGCAGCCACCAGGCGGATAGCGCAGCCAGGAATAGCGGGGCGGTGTAATTCAGGGTGACCGCAGTGGCCAGCGGCAGCCGCGCGATGGCGTAAAAGAACAGCACCAGCGCGATAAAGCCCGACAGTCCGCGCCAGAAGTGCGCCCGCCAATGGCGCGTGGCGAGCGGCGCCAGCAACCGGCGACGGCTGAGGGCGATTCCCCCCCAGATGGCGACCAGCCCGAACGCCGAGCGGTAAAACACCAGTTCGGCGGGCGAGAAGGTAGCGGACGCCTGCTTCACCAGCACGCTCATCAGCGCGAACAGGGCCGCCGCCACCAGCATCCAGCTTGACTTCATCGATGTCCCTGCTCCACTTCCATCACCGCGATGCATTGTTTGCCCGGCCGCGACGAGTTCGTGCCATGCCGATTACTGTTAAGGCAGCGGGCTAAATTTGTTAAAGTATCGTCCTTTCCCCCGCTGGATTCGATATTCATGGCCAAATCCCGCGCCACCCTCCCGCCCAAGGACTACGAGTCTGCACTGGCCGAACTGGAGGCCATTGTGACTGAAATGGAATCCGGTCAGCTGCCGCTGGAAGCCTCGCTGACCGTATACAAGCGCGGCGCCGAACTGTTGCAGTATTGCCGCCGGCAGCTGGCCGATGCGGAACAGCAGGTGCAGATTCTCGAAAACGGGGCCCTGCAGCCTTTCAAGACCGAAGACACCGATGACTGATTTTGCCGCCTGGACGCAAGGCTGCCAGGCACGCATGGAAAGCGTGCTGGCCGAGTGGCTTCCGCCTGCCCACATTGCGCCCCAGCGCCTGCACGATGCGATGCGTTACACCGTGCTGGGCGGCGGCAAGCGGGTGCGCCCGCTGCTGGCGTTTGCCGCCGGCGAAGTCTGCGGCGCCGGCATCGAGCGGGTGCAGAACGCCGCCGCCGCGGTCGAACTGATCCACGCCTATTCGCTGGTGCACGACGACATGCCGGCGATGGACAACGATGCGCTGCGGCGCGGCAAGCCCACGGTGCACGTCGAGTTCGACGAGGCGACCGCCCTCTTGGCGGGCGACGCCCTGCAGAGCCTGGCGTTCGACATCCTCGCTTCGCAGCCGCTGGCCGACGATGCGGCCAGCCAGCTGAAGATGGTGCAGCTGCTGGCACAGGCTGCCGGTTCGCGCGGCATGGCTGGCGGCCAGGCGATCGATCTGGCCAGCGTGGGCAAGCCGCTTGACCTGACCGAACTCGAATTCATGCATATCCACAAGACCGGTGCGCTGATCCGCGCCTCAGTGCTGCTGGGCGCACAATGCGGCAGCATCCCCGATGCCACTCACACCGCACTCGATCGCTACGCCAAGAGCATCGGCCTCGCCTTCCAGGTGGTCGACGACGTGCTTGACGCCGAAACGCCCACCGCCACGCTGGGCAAGACCGCCGGCAAGGATGCCGCCAACAACAAGCCCACCTACGTCAGCCTGCTCGGCGTCGCGCGCGCGCGCGAACTGGCGCAGGAACTGCGCGCCGACGCCCACGCCGCCCTGTCCGATCTTGGCGCACCCGCCGCGCGGCTGCGCCAGTTGGCCGACTTCGTGGTCGAGCGGACGTTCTGAGATGACCAAGCCATTGCTCGACACCCTCGATACGCCAGCCGACCTGCGCGCACTGGCACCCGCCGAGCTGCCTAAACTCGCCGCCGAGCTGCGCCAGTTCCTGGTCGAATCGGTTGCCAGCACCGGCGGCCATCTCGCCTCCAATCTCGGCACGGTGGAACTGACCCTCGCGTTGCATTACGTGTTCGACACCCCGGCGGACCGCATCGTGTGGGACGTCGGCCACCAGACCTATGTGCACAAGATCCTCACCGGGCGCCGTGCGGCGATGGCCGGCCTGCGCCAGCCGGGCGGCATCGCCGGCTTTCCGCGCCGTGCCGAAAGCGAGTACGACGCCTTCGGTGTCGGCCATTCCAGCACCTCGATCTCGGCCGCGCTCGGCATGGCCGAGGCCTTTCATCAGCTGGACTCCGGCCAGCGCGCGGTGGCGGTCATCGGCGACGGCGCAATGACTGCCGGCATGGCGTTCGAGGCGCTGAACAATGCCGGGGCCACCGATCTGCCCTTGCTGGTGGTGCTGAACGACAACGACATGTCGATTTCGCCCAACGTCGGTGCGCTCAACAATTACCTGGCACGCATGATGTCGGGCAAATTCTATGCGGCCGCGCGCCGTGCCGGCGAGAAAGTGCTGTCGGTCGCGCCGCCGATCCGCGAACTGGCCAAGCGCGCCGAGGAGCACATGAAGGGCATGATGACGCCGGGCACGCTGTTCGAGGAATTCGGCTTCAACTACATCGGCCCGATCGACGGCCACGACCTCGACGTGCTGCTCGATACCCTCTCCAACATCAAGCAGCTGAGCGGCCCGCAGTTCCTCCACGTGGTCACCAAAAAGGGCAAAGGCTACAAACCCGCCGAAGCCAATCCCTGCCTGTATCACGGCGTTTCGTGTTTCGATCCGGAAAATGGCGTCGCCGAGAAAGCCGGCGCCAAACCCACCTACACCCAGGTGTTCGGCGACTGGCTGTGCGACATGGCCGCCGTCGACACGCGGCTGGTCGGCATCACCCCGGCGATGCGCGAAGGCTCAGGCCTGGTGCGCTTCTCGCAGGAATTCCCGAAGCGCTATTTCGACGTCGGCATCGCCGAGCAGCATGCGCTGACCTTTGCCGCCGGTCTCGCCTGCGAGGGCGTGAAACCGGTGGTGGCGATCTATTCGACCTTTCTGCAGCGCGCCTACGACCAGCTGATCCACGACATTGCGCTGCAGGACCTGCCGGTGATGCTGGCGATCGACCGCGCCGGGCTGGTCGGCGCCGACGGCCCCACCCACGCCGGCAGTTTTGATCTGAGTTTCCTGCGCTGCATTCCCAACATGCTGATTGCTGCGCCCTCCGACGAGAACGAATGCCGCCGTCTGCTGACCACGGCGTTCCTGCACAACGGTCCGTCGGCGGTACGCTACCCGCGCGGGAGCGGCGCCGGCGCTGCAATCGACCCCGGCCTCGATCCGGTCGAAATCGGCAAGGGCGTGCTGCGCCGCAGCGGCCGCGAGGTGGCGCTGATCGCCTTCGGCAGCCTGGTCGCACCTGCCCTTCAAGCCGCCGCGGCGCTCGACGCCAGTGTGGCCGACATGCGTTTCGTCAAACCGCTGGATCTCGATCTGCTGCGCGAACTGGCGCAAACCCACCGCCTGCTGGTCACGCTGGAGGAAAACGCGGTGGCAGGCGGCGCCGGCGCCGGGGTGGCCGAGGCGCTAGCCGGCCTCGGCATCCCGGTTCCCGTGCTGCACCTGGGACTGCCCGACACTTTCATCGAACATGGCGACCCGGTCAGGATGCTGGCCGCCTGCGGGCTCGACGCTGCAGGCATTGAACACGCCGTGCGCGCAAGGACAACCCAATTACCCGAGTAGTTTACTCAACTACCCTGGCAGTTTATACTTGGTCTAAACTGCACTCATCATTAGGAACTCGCCATGAACCAGATTTGCGACACCGCCGTTTGCATGCCAGACGTGCAAAGTTCAGTCGATACGCGTCAAATCGCCATCGACAAGGTCGGCATCAAGAGCATTCGCCATCCGGTGCGGGTGGCGGATAAAAGCGATGGCGTCCAGCACACCATCGCCAATTTCAGCATGTACGTGTACCTGCCGCACAACTTCAAGGGCACGCACATGTCGCGCTTCCTTGAAATTCTCAATACGCGCGAGCGCGAGATTTCGGTCGAGAACTTCGAGGGCATGCTGCGCCAGATGGTCGAACGCCTGGAAGCCGAATCGGGCTACATCGAAATGACCTTCCCCTACTTCATCAACAAGTCAGCGCCCGTTTCCGGCGTGCAGAGCCTGCTGGATTACGAGGTCACCTTTGTAGGCGCCATCGAAAAGGGTCAGTTCTTCCACACCACCAAGGTGGTGGTGCCGGTGACCAGCCTGTGTCCATGCTCGAAAAAGATCTCCGACTACGGTGCGCACAATCAGCGCTCGCACGTCACGGTCTCGGCCAGAACCAACGGCTTCCTGTGGATCGAGGATCTGGTGCGCAAGGTCGAGGACCAGGCCTCGTGCGAACTGTACGGTCTGTTGAAGCGCCCCGACGAGAAATACGTCACCGAGCGCGCCTACGACAACCCGAAATTCGTCGAGGACATCGTGCGCGACGTCGCCGCCGCGATGAACGACGAACCGCTGATCGATTCGTATGTGGTGGAAGCGGAGAACTTCGAATCCATACACAACCACTCGGCGTATGCGCTGATCGAACGTAACAAGCAGAAAAGCACCTGAGCTTTGCTGCTCTAAAAAAACAAGGCCTGCAATTGCAGGCCTTGTTGCATTCCGGCAGCCAGCAACGGCAGCCCGAAATCAGTAACGCTGCGTCAGCGTCATCGTCTGGCCGTCACGCTTCATTTCCATCCGGTTCAGAAAACTCATTCCCAGCAACGGCACATTGAGGCCACTTTCCACCACCATTCCGTCCACCTGGTTAAGCGTAATACTGCCGACCTTGACGGTGTTGAACTTGACCCGCCAAGCACGCACCATACCTGCGGCGGTACCAACACCGACGGCCTGCCCGGCCTTGTAGTCGAGTCCGATGCGCCGGGCTTCGGCGGGATTGATGGCGATGGTGGTGGCGCCGGTGTCGACCAGGAAACTCATCGGGTAGCCATTCAGCGACCCGGCGGCCGCGAAGTGACCGCGCGCATCGGCGGTAAGCGACACGCTCTGGCGTTCGGCCGTCACTGTGCCGCCGGCAAACGATTGCCCCATGCCGAGAGTGCGGCGCTTGCCGTCGACATCGAAACTAGTGTTGCGAACCGGAAATAGCGGAACAAATGAAACAGATGGATTTTTTCGCCAGGCTAGGCGCAGACCCGCAGCCGTATGGGGTATACGGCAAGGGGCTGCAACGACGCATGGCGGAAAAAGACGCTGTTTCATGTTTCGTTATTTTTGGTTCGTGACACTACCATCCGAATCCGCGGCGAGCAGCTTCACCCCCTGAACCGTCTGCCCCACACTCAGGATGCGCGACTTGCCGCCGTCGATGCTGACGATGGCCTTGTCCTTGAACAAGCCCATCACCGACACGCTGGTCGCCCAGGTCGCCGTGCACGCAAGCCAGCCTGCCGCTATGATGAGCGTGGTTGTTGCCGCTTTAGCGGCTTTAGAGCGTGGTTGTTGCCGACTTGTCGGCTTTACAACCACGGCCTGCCCCTCGCGGGTACAAACACGGCCTGCCCCTCGCGGGTAGAGCGTGGTTGATTTATATTTATGAGGCATCATGGATCCTGTTCTGATTTTGCGTCACTTCCCGATCGAAGGGCCGGGATACTTCACCGCGTTCCTGGATCGCCACGGCATCCCCTGGCAGCTGGTGCGCATCGACGCCGGCGACGCCGTGCCCGACAAGCTTAACGGCATTTCCGGTATCTGCTTGATGGGCGGACCGATGAGCGTGAACGACGATCTGCCCTCGATCCCGCCTGAACTGGCCCTGATCCGCCAGGCGGTCGCGGCGGCCATCCCGGTAATCGGCCACTGTCTTGGCGGACAGATGATGGCCAAGGCGCTGGGCGGAACGGTCGGCGCCAATCCGGTCAAGGAAATCGGCTGGGCCGATGTCCGCATCACCGACGCCGACGCTGCGCGCCCCTGGCTGGGCGATGCCGCAACCCCCATGCCGGCTTTCCACTGGCATGGCGAAACCTTCACGCTGCCGCCGGGCGCCACTCGCATCCTCGAAAGCGCCTATTGCGCCAACCAGGCCTTTGTGCTAGACGATCGCCATATCGGCATGCAATGCCACGTCGAAATGACGCCCGAACTCATCGCCAGCTGGTGCGAGCACGGCGCCGACGAAATCGCCGCCAGCGACAGTCCCGGCGTGCAATCGCCCGCAGACATCCAGACGGACTTGCCCGCCCGCATCGCCCAGCTTCACCAACTGGCCGACAAAATTTATTCCCGCTGGATTCAAGGGCTTAGGAAATAATCGCGCCACCATCCCGAAAAGGCGCTAACGGCCGCATCGCGCGGCGTAGGATAATGACCGGCTTTGCATCCAGCCTGCAAAGCCTCACCTGATAACGGAGCTCCCATGTCAAACGTCGATTACGCCAACTTCGATTTCGGAGAACGCCTGAACGGCTTCATCCAGGAAGTGATGAATTACGGCGGCGTGCCCCGCACCGAAGCCGATCTCACCGAAGGCCAGAAAGTCTTCGTGCGCGCGGTCAAGCGCGAGAAGGTCAAATACGCCGACCCCAACCGCCAGGGCTATCCGCACAACCTGCTGGAACAGATGGAATCCTTCACCCGCACCATCGGCGATCTGCACAACTCCTATTTCGATGCAGGCATGCGCAGGGTCAGCGACTGCCTGTACAACCGCTGGAAAATGCTCTACGAAGAAACCAAAAAGCTGGCCACAGCCGGGGGCGACATCCAACCCGCCTGGGTTGACGTCATCAGGACGGAACAGTCCGATATGCCCGCTTTTTTTGACGCATAAATCCTTGTTTCATTTGCAAAAAGCCCGATTTGCCCGGGATTTTTCGTCATCGCCACTCCATATCAAACCCGCTTATCCTCAAATAAAAATAAAGGATTATTCAGGCGCCAACCCCGGTGCTATGCTGCCCGGACTCTAATACCCCCACACAGTCCAAGGAGACAGCATGTCCAAACTGGTACGCCCCCACGGTGGCGGTGAACTCAAACCCCTGCTGCTGACGGGCGACGCACTCGCCGCCGAAAAAACCCGCGCTGCTTCGCTGCCCAAAGTCACGATGAGCTCGCGTGAAACCGGCGACCTCATCATGCTGGGCATCGGCGGCTTCACTCCGTTGGAAGGCTACATGACCCATGCCGACTGGGAAGGCGTGTGTGACGGCTACAAGATGGCCAGCGGTCTATTCTGGCCAATCCCGGTCACCCTGTCGACCGATGACGAGGCCATCAAGGCCGGTGACGACATCGCACTGGTCGATGCCGAGACCGGCGACATCATGGGCACCATGAAGGTGACCGAAAAATACAGCATCGACAAGGCCCACGAGTGCATGCAGGTCTACAAGACCACCGACATGGAACACCCCGGCGTCAAGATGGTCATGGCCCAGGGCAAGTACAACCTGGCCGGCCCGGTCAAGGTACTGTCCACCGGCAGCTTCAAGGAAGAATACGGCGATCAGTTCATGACCCCGGCCGAAACCCGTGCCGCGTTCGAAAAAATGGGCTGGTCCAAGATTGCCGCCTTCCAGACGCGCAACCCGATGCACCGTTCGCACGAGTACCTGGCCAAGATCGCCATCGAGACCATGGATGGCGTGCTGGTTCACTCCCTGCTGGGTGCGCTGAAGCCGGGCGACATCCCAGCCGAAGTACGTTCCGAAGCCATCAGCGTGCTGGTCGAAAACTACTTCGCCCCCAACACCGTGATCCAGGCCGGCTACCCGCTGGACATGCGCTATGCCGGTCCGCGCGAAGCGCTGCTGCACGCGCTGTTCCGCCAGAACTACGGCTGCTCGCACCTGATCGTCGGCCGCGACCATGCTGGCGTGGGCGACTACTACGGCCCCTTCGACGCGCAGAAGATCTTCGACGAAATCCCCAAGGGCTCGCTCGAAACCGTGAACATGAACATCGATTGGACCTTCTGGTGCAACAAGTGCGGCGGCATGGCCTCGCAGCGCACCTGCCCGCACACCAAGGATGACCGCATCCTGCTGTCCGGTACCAAGGTGCGCTCGATGCTTTCCGAAGGTCAGGATCTGCCGGTCGAATTCAGCCGTCCCGAGGTCGCCAAGGTGCTGCAGAAGTATTACGCCGGTCTTTCCGCGGAACAGAACGTCAAGATCGAGTTGAAAGGCCACTCGGCTACATGATTATTCCATCCGGCAGCAATGCCGGATGGAATGTGCCCTGCTCGCAGCGGTTGTCGACAGGGAAAAGATTTTAGGACACGAGCCTACCGGAAGCGGTTTCGCGACACGCCCCGGCCAAGGACGGGTTCAGTTCTAATCGGACCGCGACGTACGCGGATTGTTAGCTAACTTTAGGAGACTGTAATGCCAACCTATGTTCGTACCGACAAGTGCGACGGCTGCAAGGGTCAGGACAAGACCGCTTGCATGTACATCTGCCCGCACGATCTGATGAAGCTGGACAAGGACGGTTCTGAAACCGGCCATGCCATGCGCGCATTCAACCAGGAGCCCGAGCAGTGCTGGGAGTGCTATTCCTGCGTGAAGATTTGCCCGCAGCAAGCCATTGAAGTCCGCCACTACGCCGACGTCGTGCCGCTGGGCGGCATGGTTCAGCCGCTGCGTGGTTCCGACTCCATCATGTGGACGATCAAGTTCCGTAACGGCGTGTTGAAGCGTTTCAAGTTCCCGATCCGCACCACGCCCGAAGGTTCCATTGACTGCTACGGCGGCAAGCCCATGCCCAAGATGGCTGACATCGAATCCACGGGTTCGTTCACCCGCGACATGATGGGTGGTTACCGTGCCGGCAACCCTGCCGAACTGATCCGTAAGTAATTTAGAGAGGTTAAACGAAATGGCTGGAGAATTTGGTAATCCCGAAGTAGTCCAGGAGGAAGTAGACATCCTCCTGATCGGCGGTGGCATGGCATGCTGCGGCGCCGGTTACGAAGTCATGCGCTGGGCAGATGCTGCCAAGGCAGAGATGGGCATCGATCTGAAGATCAAGCTGGTCGACAAGGCCGCGATGGACCGTTCCGGTGCCGTGGCACAGGGCCTGTCCGCGATCAACACTTATATCGGCTCCGAACAGGATCCCGCCGACTACGCCCGCATGGTCTCCAACGACCTGATGGGCATCACCCGCGACGACCTGGCCTACGACCTGGGTCGCAACGTGGATGATTCCGTGCACCTGTTCGAAGAATGGGGCCTGCCGATCTGGAAAACCGACGAAAACGGCGAGCGTCATGACGGCGCCCAGGGCCTGCCCACGCTGAAGGACGGCGGCAAGCCCGTGCGTTCCGGCAAATGGCAGATCATGATCAACGGCGAATCCTACAAATGGATCGTTGCCGAAGCCACCAAAAAAGCACTCGGCATGGATCGCATCGAAGAGCGTATCTTCATCGTCAAGCTGGTCAACGACAAGAACGACCCGAGCCGCATCGCCGGCGCCGTCGGTTTCTCGACCCGCGACCACAAAGTTGTCGTGTACAAGGCCAAGGCGATTCTGCTGGCCGCTGGTGGTTGCGTAAACATCTTCCGTCCGCGCTCCGTCGGTGAAGGTACCGGCCGCGCCTGGTACCCGGTGTGGAACGCAGGCTCGACCTACGCGATGGCTGCCGAAGCCGGCGCCGAGCTGACCATGATGGAAAACCGCTTCGTTCCCGCCCGCTTCAAGGACGGCTACGGCCCGGTTGGCGCGTGGTTCCTGCTGTTCAAAGCGCAAGCTGTGAACGCATACGGCGAAGTCTACATGGTGAAGAACAAGGAACTGCTGAACGACTACCCCCCCTACGGGCAGGCAGCCGTTCCCGCATCGTGCCTGCGCAACCACCTGATGCTGAAGGAAATGCAGGAAGGCCGCGGCCCCATCTACATGGACACCGTGACCGCTTTGGCCAAGCTGCGTGAAACCCTGACTCCGCGCGAAGTGAAACACCTCGAAGCCGAAGCCTGGGAAGATTTCCTCGACATGTGCGTCGGCCAGTGCGGTATCTGGGTGGGCGAGAACATCGAGCCGGAGAAGAAGAACTCCGAACTCATGCCGACCGAGCCCTACCTGCTGGGTTCGCACTCCGGCTGCTGCGGCATCTGGGTGTCGGGTCCGGAAGACGTCGGTGCCCCCACCGATGAAGGCCACGCCGATGCAGGCAAGATCCCGGCTCACCTGCCCAAGGGCTGGAACTGGGGCTACCGCTCGATGACCACGGTCAAGGGTCTGTTCACTGCCGGCGACGGCGTGGGCGCATCCGGCCACAAGTTCTCCTCCGGCTCACACGCCGAAGGCCGCATGTGTGCCAAGGCCATGGTCAAGTACTGTATCGACAACAAGGATTGGAAACCCGAACTCGACACCTCCGTCGAGCAGCTGGTGGAAGATATCTACAAGCCGGTGCGCACCTACCTCGAGCACAAGGACTACACCACGGCGATCGACGTCAACCCCAACTACATCACGCCCAAGATGCTGCAGTTCCGTCTGCAGAAGATCATGGACGAGTACGTTGCCGGTGTCGCGACCTACTACAAGACCAACGCCAATATGCTGGGCGTGGCAGAAGAAAAGCTGAACATGCTGAAGGAAGACGCAGACAAGATGCGTGCGAAGGACCTGCACGAACTGCTGCGCGCATGGGAAAATTACCATCGTATCCTGACGGCCGAAGCCCACATGAAGCACATCCAGTTCCGTGAAGAGAGCCGTTACCCCGGCTTCTACTACCGCATGGACAAGAACTTTGTCGATGAGGAAAACTGGCATTGTTTCGTGAACTCGATCTACGACAAGAACTCCAAACAGTGGAACTGCTTCAAGCGCGCCCACGTGGATCTGGTCGACAAGTCCAAGCTGTTCAAGCCCGCTGCTCACTAATTCGCAAGAATTAGCCAGGTAGTAAGCTCCGGGCGCCGCTGTTTCAATAACGGCACCCTTTAAAACCGGGCGCCATCAGGCGCCCGGTTTTTTTCCACCCTCAATAACAGTGAGGCAGGCAAGGTTTAGCATCCAGTCGAAAGCGCGTACCCTACGCACTCCCGTCTGTGTGTTGATTGTTTTTGAAGTGAGGGGGCCAAGCCCCACGAGGTTGAACCATGAACGAAGCCGAATTTAAAGACATGATCGACGACTCCCCGTTTGCGGGCAGTCCGGTCAAACCCATCATGCTGGCCGAAGACGCGACGCTGCAATTCCGCTGTCATCGCGACGTCAAGTGCTGGAATGCCTGCTGCAGCAACATCGACATCCCACTCACCCCCTACGACATCCTGCGCCTGAAAAAACGGCTGGACATGGCGTCCGGTGAATTTCTCAACCAGTATTCGGTGCCGTTCGAGATGGACAAGGACGGCATGCCCGGGGTGAAGCTGAAGCCGGTCGAGGGCGGCACCGCCTGCCAGTTCATGACTCCCGAAGGCTGCGGCGTCTACGAAGACCGGCCGACCGCCTGCCGTTACTACCCGGTGGCGCTGCTGACCATGCGCCGCTCCGACGAATACGTCGACCGCAGCGCGTATGCCATGGTGAAGGAGCCGCACTGCCTCGGCCATTTCGAGGACAAGACGCAGACCATCGAGCAATACCGCACCGAGCAGGGCGTCGCCGAATATGACGAGAAGGCCCATGCCTGGCGACAACTGGTGGTCAAGCGCAAGTCGGCCGGCCCTTCCATCGGCAAGCCCTCGCCGATTTCCAACCAGCTGTTCTTCATGGCGAGCTACGACGTCGACCGTTTCCGTGCGTTCGTCATGAGCCCGAGCTTTAACGACACCTACAACATTCCGGTCGAAATCATGGCGGCCCTGATCGCCGACGACGAGGCCCTGCTCGACTTTGGCATGAACTTCCTGCGCCATGCGCTATTCGGCGAAGATTTTGTCGAGCAGCACCCGGGGGCGTACGAAAAACGTCTGGCGCGCAAGCACGCCCTGGCCGAGCAAGAAAAAGAAACCGGATTCCAGAAGAAGATGGAACTGGAAGACGACAAATATTCAGGCGAACACTGAACGCCGATGCGTTTGCTTGCTCTGGCCCTGCTCGCGCTGCCGGCCCTGCTGCCCACGGGGGCATCGGCACAGGCCACACTCAACAAGTGCATCGATGCGCAGGACAGGATCACCTATTCCAACCTGCCCTGCCGCGATGCACGGGAGGCCCGCAAGCTGGAAATCGATCCCACACCGCTGCCCGATCCCGCACGGCCGGCGCCCCTCCGGGTCGAGCCTGCCAAACCCGCCGCACCCAAAGCGGCAAGCAGCGCCAAGGAGACCGCCACCCTGCGCCTCGACACCCAGCGCACCCCCGGCAAGCCTGCTGCACGTCTCTCGGCGCGCCAGTGCGACGCGCTGACCGACAAGCTGGGACGCGTGTTCGACAAAATGGATCAAGCGCGCCGCAAGGGCTACACGCAGGAACAGATGGATACGTGGAACCTGGAAGTCAAAGACCTCGAACGCCAAAAACAGCAATCCGGTTGTTTCTGAAAGTGACTTCAGCCATGAACGCCCGCACCCTCGACCCTGCGCACCACCTGATCGAAAAAGAACCGTACTTTGAAGCTGTCGGCGACGAAATCCAGCTGTTCGAAGCCGCCTGGCGGCAGCAGATTCCGGTGCTGCTGAAAGGCCCCACCGGCTGCGGCAAGACACGCTTCATGGAACATATGGCGTGGCGCCTCAAGAGACCTTTGATCACCGTGTCGTGCCACGACGACCTCACCGCCTCCGATCTGGTCGGCCGCTATCTGGTGAAGGGCGGCGAAACCGTTTGGGTTGACGGCCCGCTCACCCGCGCGGTGCGCGCAGGCGGCATCTGCTACCTGGATGAAGTCGTCGAAGCGCGTAAGGACACCATGGTGGTGATCCATCCGCTGGCCGACGACCGCCGCACCCTGCCGATGGAAAAGCTCGGCATCGAAGTCGAGGCGACGCCCGAATTCTGTCTCGCCATCTCCTACAATCCCGGCTACCAAAGTGTGCTCAAGGATTTGAAGCAATCGACCCGGCAACGCTTTGTCGCGCTGGAATTCGACTACCCGTCGGCCGAACTCGAACGCCGCATCGTCGCCACCGAATCCGGCGTGTCCGATGCCATCGCCGACAGTTTGGTGCGCTTCGCCCAGATGACGCGCAACCTCAAGGGCAGCGGACTGGAGGAAGGCGCCTCGACGCGGCTGCTGGTACATGCCGGCAAGCTGATCGCCGACGGCATCAGCCCGGTGACGGCGTGCAAATCGGCGGTCGCGCAGGCGGTCACCGACGACGCCGACATGCTGAAGGCCATACAGGAACTCTCCTCATCGATTTTCTGAGGGGTACCTGATGGCGCAGCCACCGTTCACCGCCTCCGAGATCGAGGCCAGCCTCCACGTCTGGCTGGAAACCGAATTCACCTATTTCAAGGTCGAGCAACTCGCCGCCGAGCTTGAGCCGCTGACGCGCGACGAACAGGACTTCATCCTCGGCTGGATCCGCCGCATCGCCTCGACCCACATCACGCTCGCCTGGCAGTTCGGCCGCCGCGCACCCGCGCTGCTGCCGCGCATGGAGCGGCGCTTGCTCGAGGCCTGGGCGGTGCATACCTGTGACGTGTTCGACCGCAGCGGCCTGCAGAACGCGCTCAGGGTAATGGAACAGGTCGACACCTTCGACGAAGTGCAGCATCGGCACGACGCCGCCGGGGCGCTGTTCGACGACATTGCGCCGGTGCTCGGCAATTTCGTCTGCGGCCTCTCCGGCCGGCGGCTGCGCATCGAGGAGGGCGACGCCGTCTGGACCGACGGCGAGCGCATCGTGCTGCCGCCGCTGATCGCCGCGCTGCCGAATCTGGACGACAACTTTCAGCTCGCCAAGATCAGCGTCGCGCTGTTGTGGGCGCAGACCCGCTTCGGCACCCTGCGCATCGACCATGCGACAGTTGCCGCCCGCTATGCCAACCCCGAACGCGCACTCGGCCGCCTGCATGCACTGGAAACGCTGCGGCTGACCGCACGCATCGCGCGCGAACTACCCGGACTGCACCGCCGGATGCAGCGACTGCGCGCGCTGCTCGATCCCCCCCTGCCGTCAGGCTGGCAGCGTTTCGAAGCGGCACTGGCCGCCGAGCAGGCGACGCTCGACGACAGTCTGGCCCTGCTCGACGCCGCCTACGACGAGGCCGAGTGCCCGCAGTGGAGCGACCAGGGCTGCCTGCGCCCGGATGCGATTGCCGCCGCCCGGGCTGCCCGGCTGGACAAGGAAAAGGCGCGGCTGCGCATCAAGCTGGCCGAGCTGCTGGAAGAGCATCGGAACGTGCAGCCCGACCCGCAGGCCACCGCCGATGCGCCGCACGGGCTGGACGTGAGGCCGCGCGACGAAAACGGCCTGCTCGACTTCGACATCACCCTCGACGACGCCCCGATCGCCCCGCCCGAGGGCGTCAAGCAGCTGCTCACCTCGGTCTATCTCGATTTTGGCGAAATCCCCCCGGAATACCTCGTACCGGCGGGTGACGGCGAATACGATCCCGACCGCGTGTTCGACCAGCCGGAAGACCCGGACGCCGTGTGGCAGGGCACCTATCACGAGAAGGGTGCCGTGCTGTATCCCGAGTGGGATCACGGCCGCCAGCATTACCGCAAGAACTGGTGCGTGATGCGCGAGAAAAACGTCACCCCGGTCCACGACACTTTCCATCGCGATACGCTCGACAAATATGCCGGCGTGGTGAAGCACCTGCGCAGAAAATTCGAGGTGCTGCGCGACGAAAACCGCCTCGACAAGCGGCAGACCCAGGGCGACGAGGTCGACCTCGACGCCCTGATCGAAGCACTTGCCGACGCGAAAGATGGCCGCGAGATGAGCGATCGCCTGTTCGTGCGCCTGCACCGCGCCGAGCGCAACATCGCAGTGGCGTTCCTGGTCGACATGAGCGGCTCCACCAAAGGCTGGATCAACGAGGCCGAGCGCGAAGCGCTGGTCCTCTTGTGCGAGGCGCTGGAACTCTTGGGCGACCGTTACGCGATCTACGGCTTTTCCGGCACCACCCGCAAGCGTTGCGAGCTGTTTCGCATCAAGACCTTCGACGAACCCTACGGCGACGAAGTGAAGGCGCGCATCGCCGGGATCCGCCCGCAGGAGTATACCCGCATGGGTTTTGCGCTGCGCCACATGACCAAGCTCTTGAACCAGATCGAAGCCAGAACCCGCGTGCTGATCACGCTGTCGGACGGCCGTCCGGACGATTATTTCGACGTCTACCGCGGCCAGTACGGCATCGAGGATACGCGCATGGCGCTGCTGGAAGCGGCGCGCACCGGCATCCACCCCTTCTGCGTCACGCTCGACCGCGACGCGCGCGACTACCTGCCGCACATGTACGGCGCGGCACGTTACATCATTCTGGATGACGTGCGACAATTACCGATGAAAGTCACCGACATTTACCGACGCATTACGACATGAGCCCGGACGAATTCAAGATAGGATTTTTCTACAGCAACGGCGCCTACGGCCGCACCTGGGGGGTGCGCCAGCTGACCGAAATCGCCGCCGACGCCGAAACCGGCGAGGCGATTTATCACTTCAAGGGAATCGCCGGCACCTGCCGCCACAAGAAGGGCCATTGCAGCCCGAAGGAATTCGCCCGCTGGGCCAAGTACCAGGTGTCGCTGCTGGAAAACGACTGGAAGCGGGTGCGCAGCGACACCACGGAGGACGCCTGTTAACAGAGGCTTGGCAGCCTGCCCCGTAGGGCGGGCTCCCCCGCGAAACGCACCCGCCACGTCGGGCAGAAGGCAAGCCTCCTACAAGGGCGGTATTTCCCCTTCGCTTTTGGGCGCTGCGAGCTCGTCCTCGAGAACCACCGGCGCCTGCGTGTTTAGATAGTCCATCACCGCATAGGTCAGCGCCGTGCAGCCGGTGCCGTCGAGCGCTGAAATCGCGAACACCGGACCGGTCCACTCGTAATCCGCCACGAACTTGGCCACCACGGCCTCGCGTTCGGCCTCGTCCACCATATCGATCTTGTTCAGCACCAGCCAGCGCGTCTTGTCGTAAAGCTTCTGGTCGTACTTGCGCAGTTCCTCGACGATGGCGCGCGCCTCATGCACCGGATCGCCTGCTTCCCAGCGCGGCGAAATGTCGACCAGATGCAGCAGCACCCGCGTACGCTGCAGATGGCGCAGGAACTGGTGGCCCAGCCCGGCGCCTTCTGCCGCGCCCTCGATCAGTCCCGGAATGTCGGCAATGACAAAACTGCGTTCGCTGTCGACCCGCACCACGCCCAGGTTGGGCGCCAGCGTGGTGAACGGATAGTCGGCCACCTTGGGGCGCGCCGCCGATACCGCACGAATGAAGGTCGATTTGCCCGCGTTGGGCATTCCCAGCAAGCCGACGTCCGCCAGCACCTTCAGTTCCATCTCCAGTTCCCATTCCTCGCCCGGTTCACCCAGCGTGTGCTGGCGCGGTGCGCGGTTGGTGCTCGACTTGAAATGCAGGTTGCCCAGCCCGCCCTTGCCGCCTTTGGCCAGGCAAACCGTCTGGCCATCCGCCGCCAGGTCGGCCACCGCCTCGCCGCTGTTGATGTCGGTGAACACGGTACCCACCGGCACGCGGACAATGAGGTCCTCGCCGCCTTTGCCGTAGCACTGTGCGCCGCGCCCGTTTTCGCCTTTTTGCGCCTTGAAGACGTGCTTGAAGCGAAACTCGACCAGGGTATTGATGTTGCGGTCGGCCACCGCGATCACGCTGCCGCCGCGACCGCCATCGCCCCCATCGGGGCCGCCGAACGGGATATTTTTCTCGCGGCGGAACGAAGCGCTGCCGTCACCGCCCTTGCCGGCGATGACCTGTATTTTGGCTTCGTCGATGAATTTCATATTGAATATCCTGGAAACAAAAAAGCCCCATCCGGCGGACAGGGCTTTTTGACGAACGAAGCGGAATCAGTTCAAATCAACTCAGACCGTCGAGTCAATCACACTGCGACCGGCTCGATACAAACCGTGCGACGACGGGCAGCGCCCTTGATCTGGAATTTGACCGTGCCGTGCGCCTTGGCGAACAGGGTATGGTCCTTGCCGATGCCGACGTTGTCGCCGGGATGGAACTGGGTGCCGCGCTGACGCACGATGATGTTGCCTGCCAGAACCAGTTCGCCGCCGTAGCGCTTCACGCCGAGACGTTTCGACTCCGAATCGCGGCCGTTACGGGTACTGCCGCCTGCTTTCTTGTGTGCCATGTTATGAGTTCCTTATGCGGTAATGCCGCCGATTTGCACTTCGGTGAAGTGCTGACGATGGCCCTGGCTCTTGCGATAATGCTTGCGGCGGCGCATCTTGAAAATCTTGATCTTGTCGCCGCGGGCCTGGTTCAGCACAGTGGCCGTAACTGCGGCACCGCGCAGCAAGGGCGCACCCATTTTGATGTCGGCACCATCGCCTACCATCAATACCTGATCAAAGGTGATCTCGCTGCCGATCTCGCCGTCCAGCTTTTCAATTTTAAGTTTGTCACCGGCGCTCACGCGATATTGCTTGCCGCCGGTTTTGATGACTGCGTACATGGGGGGTCTCCAACCAATACGAACCCAGGAAAGCGCAGAAGTTTATCGGCGATGCCGGAACAAGTCAAACCATTTGACAGGCTATTTGAATACACAGCTCGCGCACATGCCCCGCATACATCCCAAGTTCCGCGATTGAATTCACCCAGAACCCGTAAGCACCGCGGCGCGCCTTGATCTTCGATAGAGTGCCGTTATCGAGACGCTCACCTCTGCCAAAGCCCGGCAGTGGGCGCGGCTATGCGGCATCGGCCTGCGTCAACCCGCCGGTGCTCATGCTCACCGGCGGCGGATGCCGCCGGCGACTGGGCTGCGCCGCACCGGTGCGGGCGCGGGGCTGAGCGGCCTTGATCGCATCAACCGGCGCATCGTCGCCACCCGTATCCGCCAGACCGGTACGACCGCGCACTTCACCTGCAAAGGCGAGGTGGGCTACATGCCCATGGTCGGCCATTTGGCTGAAGCAGGGGTTGTCATCCACGTTGCCCCCGCCACGCAGAACCGCGAATTCATCCGTGCCTGCGAAGCACGGCGGCCCAGGGGACACCGTATTGCGCATGTACGCATTGATTCGGCAGGCTGCCAGGCAGACCTCTTCAACCACTGCAAAGACCACGGACAAAGCTTCGCGCTGGGCGCTGCCTCGTCCCAACCGCCAATTTTGGTTTGATGACGGCAGTGGGCTTATTTGTTGGCCAGATGTTCGTGTTGCTGCTGCTGCCGGCACTGCTTCCAATCAGACAATGTGTTGCCGATGCCTGCTTGCGCAAGCCGCCCAAGGTCGTCAAGGCACCGTGATCTTCAGTGTGTCGAACGCGTCGCTGAACAAGCCCACCTCGTCGCCCGAGGCGAACTGCCAGCCTTCCAGGTGGCCAAAATCTGTTCTGGACTTCGGGTCCAGTTCGAGCTGGAAGCGCTTGACGGTCGACAGCGTGGGGTTGCGCACGGCCAGTACCACACTGAGATAACGATCACTGGTGTTTTCGATCATCGCAACCAGGCCCTGGCCCAGCATCGACGAGCGAAAGCCGACCACCACCGGCAGCGCGGGCCTGGCCGTTTCCCGCGCCTGCTGGGCATCGGATTCCTTGTAGGCCAGCTGGGTTTTGAGCTGCTCGATTTCGCGCAGGCTGTCGGTCAGCTGGTTGCGCGTTTCGATCAGATAGCGCTCGGCCTGCTGGCGGGTTTCGACTTCCTTCGACAGGCGCCGCTTCACCTCTTCAAGGTCGACATTGAGCATGAAGGCATACAGCGCCAGCCCGCACACCAGCACCAGCAGCACGACATTCACGGCAATGGAGACGACCAGCCCGCGCCGCTTCGGCTGAGTGGGAGAAGGAATGATCGCCATCGCGTCGCGCCCGTGCTCAGCCGGTATTGCGCATTCCGGCGGCAATGGCATTGATCGACCGCTTCAGCGGTGTCAGCCAACTGTCCTGCTCGGATTCCAACACGCTGTCGGTGCGGTAACGCTTCAGCATCAGCACCTGAATGTGGTTGATGGGATCGATGTAGGGGCGGCGGCGCGAAATCGACAGCGCCAGCGACGGATTGTCTTCCAGCATGGTCTCGATCTGCGCGACCTTTTTGACGCCGGCCACGGTGAGCGCGAATTCGTCCGCAATCGTGCGGTAGATCGTCATGGTGTTGGGGTGATCGCACAGGCGCGCATACTCCTCGGCGATTTCCATGTCGGCCTTGGTCAGCGACATCTGCACATTGGATAGCAGACTGCGGAAAAACGGCCACTCGCGACACATCGCCTGCAGATGCGCGAGACCGTCCGGCTGGCGGTCGATGAAGCCCTGCAACGCGCTGCCGATGCCGTACCAGGCGGGCAGCGTATGGCGCGACTGCGCCCAGCCGAATACCCACGGAATCGCGCGGATCGACCCCAGCGAGCGGTCGGCCTTCTTGCGGTGCGACGGCCGGCTACCGATATTGAGCAGGCCGATTTCGGTGACCGGCGTGCTCTCGTAGAAATAATCGATGAAGCCCGGCGTGCCGATCAGGGTACGGTAGGCGGTCTCGCCCGCCGCCGCGATGTCGCGCATCCAGTCGAGATAGTCCGGCGGGTAATGCACTTCGCAGTTCGCCAGGGCGGTGGCGCTGGCCTTCAGGAGGCCGGTGACGCCCATGCCGATTTCGTAGTTGGCGGTTTCCGGGTTGCTGTACTTGTAGTACAGCATCTCGCCCTGCTCGGTGAACCTGATTTCGCCGTTTACGGTGCCGGGCGGCTGCGACAGGATCGCATCGTGGGTGGGGCCGCCGCCACGCCCGATAGTGCCGCCCCGCCCATGGAACAGGCGGCATTCGACGCCGTGCTGCCGGGTCAGCGCGATGATGGAAAGCTGCGCCTGATAGAGGTTCCAGTTCGACGCCAGGGTGCCGCCGTCCTTGCACGAATCGGAATAGCCGAGCATGACTTCCTGGCGGTTGCCGTCGGACGCCACCAGCGCACGATAGACCTTGTTGGAAAACAGCTGGTCGAGAATCGCCTGGCTGCGCTGCAGGTCGTCGACCGTCTCGAACAGCGGCGCCACCAGAATGCGGCAGAACCACGCGCGCCCGTTGTGGCCGCACAGGCCCACCAGCCGCGCCAGCAACATCACTTCCATCACGTGCGAGGCGCTGTGCGTCATCGAAATCACATAAGTGCCGAAGACCTCGTCGCCGACTTCGATCTTCAGCTTGATCATGCGCCGGAACACCGCGAGCGCCTCGCGCGCCTCGTCGTCGAGCACGGCATCGTTTACCCCGATCGGGCCGATATGGCCGATCCACGCCGCCAGCCGCTGCAGCCGCTCGGCTTCCGCCGCACCGGCGTAGTCGAAATCGGGGTCGATCTGCTGCAATACTGCGATGACCGTGCGGGTATGGACGGTCGACTCCTGGCGGATGTCGAGCTGCAGCAGATGGAAACCGAAACTCTCGACCAGCCGGATCAGCGCCTGCAGGTCCTGCATGGCGACGATGCGATCGCCGTGGCTGATCAGTGAATCGCGCAGCAGATAGAGATCGTCGAGGAAAGCGGCGGCGTTTTCGTAGGCCAGATCCGAGAGGAAGCCCGGCACGTCGGCCAGACACTGGTGGATGTAGGACAGGTTGGCATCCAGCCGCGCCAGCATCATCGCCGCCATGCGGCGGTAGGGTTCGCGGCTGTAGATCTGCACCGCGGTGCCGCGGAAAACCTGTTCGCCGTATTCCGCCTCGTATTCCCGCAGGCGTGCCAGGAAGGGCGCCGAAGGCATGCACCAGTTGCTGCTGTGGGTGAGCGTCTTCCGCAGCTTGAGCAAGCGCGCACGGTATTCGTCAAGCGCTTCCTGCATCTGCCGGTGCACCGTCCATTCGGTGACATCCGCCGTCACAAACGGGTTGCCGTCGCGGTCGCCGCCGATCCACGAACCGAACCGGATAAAGCTCGGCACGCTAACCGGCGCGACGCCCTCGGCGTTCACGCCGTAATGCTTGCGCAGCGCCCGCTCGAAGTGCTCATACGCCTTTGGCACCGCTTCGAACAGGCTTTCCCGCACGTAATACAGGCCGTTGCGTACCTCGTCGCGCACTTCCAGCTTGGCGCTGCGCAGTTCGTCGGTACGCCACATCACCTGGATTTCGGCAGCCAGTTGCGCTTCCAGTTGGCGCTGGTCGTTCACCCCCAGCGTCTGGCTGTACATCTGGTCGCAAATCAGGAAAACCCGCCGCACCCCTTCCATCACCGCACGGCGGCGCGCTTCAGTGGGGTGCGCGGTGAACACCGGTGCGTAGTGCAGCCGGTCGAGCATGTTTTGCAGGGTGGTCACCGAAATGCCTTGCGCCTTGAAATCGGCCAGGGTGTGGTCGAACGAGCCCTCCCACAGTGCCGTGCCGTGCGACAGCATGCGGCGGCGGTTGCGGTGGGCGAAGCTTTCTTCCGCCACGTTGACCAGCATGAAATAGCTGGAAAAGGCTCGCACCACCAGTTCGACCTTGCTGGCAGGCATGGCGTCGATGATCGCCATCAGCTCGGTGCGGCGCTGCTGGTCTTCCTGCTGGTGCAACTCGGAAAAACCGCGCCGCAGGGTCTCCACCGCATCGAATACGTCCTCGCCGGCGAACTGCAGCAGCACCTGGCCCAGTAGAGTGCCCAACAGTTTGACCTGCGCGCGCAGGTGGTCGTCAGTCAGGAGATTTCCGGGTGCGTTCATGATGAGGAATCAGCCCGGCACAGCGGGTTTCAGTGGGGCAAAGCGCGCTATTTTCGCATAGACGACGTGTATCACCCAACCGCGCGCCGCGCGTTGCGAAACATCCGCAGCCACGGGGCGGCGCCACTCATGCCTTCCGGTTTCCACGACAGCTGCGCGGCGCGGAACACGCGCTCCGGATGCGGCATCAGGATGCTGAAGCGGCCGTCCGCGGTGGTGAAGCCGGTCAGCCCGCCGGGCGATCCGTTCGGATTCAGGGGATAGACCTCGGTCGGCGCGCCGCGATGGTCGACGTAGCGCAGTGTGGCCTGCGCCCGGGCGGCGTGCGCGGGGTCGCGGAAAGTAGCCAGACCTTCGCCGTGTGACACCACGATCGGCATCACCGATCCGGCCATGTCGGCGAAGAAAAGCGACGGCGAGGCCAGCACTTCGACCAGCGCGAAGCGCGCCTCGAACTGCTCCGACAGGTTGCGCTCGAAACGCGGCCAGGCAGCCGCCCCGGGGATCAAGTCGTGCAGCTGGCTCATCATCTGGCAACCGTTGCAGACCCCCAGTGCGAGCGTGTCGGCGCGGTCGAAGAAGGCCGCGAACTGGTCGCGCGCGCGCGGGTTGAACAGAATCGACTTGGCCCAGCCGCCGCCTGCCCCGAGCACGTCGCCGTAGCTGAAGCCGCCGCACGCCACGAGCCCGGTGAAGTCGGCCAGGCTGGCCCGGCCGGACAGGATGTCGCTCATGTGGACGTCGACCGCGGCAAAACCGGCCGCGTCGAACGCCGCAGCCATCTCGACCTGGCCGTTGACGCCCTGCTCGCGCAGCACCGCGATGCGCGGGCGCTTGCCGCTGGCGATGAAGGGCGCGGCGATATCGGCGTCGACATCGAAGCCCGGCGCATAGCGCAGACCGGGGTCGGCAGCATCGGCATGTTGCGCGAACTCCTGCTCAGCGCACGCCGGGTTATCGCGCAGCTTCGCCATTTCGTAGCTGGTGCGCGCCCAGGCGGTTTGCAGCGCGGTACGCGCCTCGTCGAAGAACACCTGCTCGCCGCGCACCAGGCGCAGGCGGTCACATGCATTGGGCTGGCCGATCACATGGAATTCACCGCGCAGGCCGGCATCCATGAAGGCCTGCAGCACCGCCTGCGTGTCGCCACGCCGCACCTGCAGCACCGCGCCGGCTTCCTCGTTGAACAGCACATTGAAAATGCGCTGCGAGACCTCGCCCGCGCTTGGCAATTCCGGTTCCGGCAGGCCTGCGTCCTCGACCTCGTGGCGGATCTGGTCGAGACACAACTCGTACACGTCAAGATCCACCCCGCAATGCCCGGCAAACGCCATTTCGACAAGGGTGACGAACAGGCCGCCGTCGGAGCGATCGTGATAGGCCAGCAGCATGCCGGCCACGTTCAGCGCCTGCACGGTGTCGAAGAACGCGATGAGCGCAGTGGGCTCCGGCGCATCCGGGCAGTCGTTGCCCATTTGCTTGTAAGCCTGGGCAAAGCTCGATGCGCCGAGGCGGTTTTTGCTCAGCCCCAGGTCGATCAGGACGAGGTCGGTGTCACCGGCGTCGGTGCGCAGTTGCGGCGTCAGGTGCCGCGTCGCGTCGGGGGTGTTGGCGAACGCCGAAATCACCAGCGAGATCGGCGAGGTTACCGCCTTCTGCTCGCCGTCAGCCTGCCACACGGTCTTCATGCTCATCGAGTCCTTGCCGACCGGGATGGAGACGCCCAATGCCTGACAATACTGCGAGACCGCCGCCACGGTATCGAACAGCGCGGCGTCCTCGCCCGGATGGCCGGCGGGCGCCATCCAGTTGGCCGACAGCTTGACCTCGCCCAGGCTCTCCACGCGCGCGGCGGCGAGGTTCGCGATCGCCTCGACGACCGCCATGCGCCCCGATGCGGGCGCATCGATCAGCGCCAGCGGCGCCTTCTCGCCGATGGAAAACACCTCGCCGTGCGTGGTTTTATAGCCCGCCAGCGTGACGGCGCAATCGGCCACCGGAACCTGCCACGGTCCCACGCATTGGTCGCGCGCGGTGAGGCCGCCAACACTGCGGTCGCCGATAGAAATCAGAAACATCTTCGACGCCACCCCCGGCATCGCCAGCACGCGGTAGGCGGCGTCCTTGAGATCGATGCCGTCCAGCACCAGCGGCGCGAGCGCGCTCGCCCGATGCGTGACGTCACGCGTCATCTTCGGCGGTTTGCCGAGGATCACATCCAGACTCACGTCGACCGGCGCATTCTCGAAATGGCTGTCGGTCACCAGCAGGTGGTTGTCCTCGGTGGCTTCGCCCAACACCGCAAACGGACAGCGCTCACGCTCGCAGAGGGTCTGGAATTCGGCCAGCCGCGCGGGCGGGATCGCCAGTACGTAGCGCTCCTGCGCCTCGTTGCACCAGATTTCACGCGGCGACATGCCGGATTCCTCCGACGGCACCGCGCGCAGTTCGAAGCGGCCGCCGCGGCCGCCGCCGTGCACCAGTTCGGGCAGTGCATTCGACAGGCCGCCGGCACCGACATCGTGAATCGACAGGATCGGATTGGCCTCACCCAGCTGCCAGCAGCGGTCGATGACTTCCTGCGCGCGCCGTTCCATTTCCGGGTTGCCGCGCTGCACCGAGTCGAAATCGAGGTCGGCGGCGTTGGCGCCGGTGTCCATCGACGACGCCGCGCCGCCGCCGAGGCCGATCAGCATGCCGGGGCCGCCCAGCTGGATCAGCAGCGTACCAACCGGCAGCAGCTTCTTCTCGACATGGTCGGCGCGGATGCTGCCGACGCCGCCCGCCAGCATGATCGGCTTGTGGTAGCCGCGCCGCTGCCCGGCGACCGTTTCTTCGAAGGTGCGGAAATAGCCGGCCAGGTTGGGGCGGCCGAATTCATTGTTGAACGCCGCCGCACCGATCGGGCCTTCGAGCATGATCGCAAGCGGCGTGACGATGCGATCCGGCTTGCCGTAGACGCCGGCTTCCCACGGCTTCTCGAAGCCGGGAATATTGAGGTTGGACACCGAGAATCCGCACAGGCCAGCCTTCGGTTTCGAGCCGATACCGGTCGCGCCCTCGTCGCGGATTTCGCCGCCGCTACCGGTAGCCGCGCCCGCGAAGGGCGAAATCGCCGTCGGGTGGTTGTGCGTTTCCACCTTCATCAGCACATGGGTCAGCTCGCTACCGTAGGCGTAGCCGCCGGCGGCGCGCGGGTAAAAGCGGTCGATGGTCGCACCTTCGATCACCGACGAATTGTCGGAATACGCCACCACCGTGCCTGCGGGATGGGCGGCGTGGGTGTCGCGGATCATGCCGAACAGCGTTTTCGCCTGCGCCGCGCCGTCGATCACCCACGAGGCGTTAAAAATCTTGTGGCGGCAATGCTCGGAATTGGCCTGCGCGAACATCATCAGTTCGACGTCGGTGGGATTGCGCCCGATACGGACGAAATTCTCCACCAGGTAATCCAGCTCATCGTCCGATAGCGCGAGGCCGAGCTCGCGGTTGGCGGTCTGCAGCGCCGGGCGGCCGCCGCCCAGCACGTCGACGCGGGCCAGCTCGCGCGGCGGCACGTGGCGGAACAGTTGTTCCACGTCAGCCAGCGTCATCACCGCCTCGGTCATGCGGTCGTGCAGGAGCGGCAGCAGACGCGCCGTCGCCTCGGCCGACAGCGGCCGACCGGTCGCGTCCAGGGCATGGAAGGCCACCCCGCGCTCAATCCGCCCGAAGCCGGCGAGGCCGCAGTTTTTCAGGATATCGGTCGCCTTCGACGACCACGGGGAGAGGGTGCCGGGGCGCGGCGTAACGAGGATCAGCGGGTCGTCCGCGGTGGGTGTGGCGGTCGGCGTGCCGTAATCGAGCGCCTGCTCGACCAGCTGCATTTGCGCGGCATCGAGTGCGGCGTCCGCTTCCAGGAAATGCCAGTGACGCGCAGCCAGCGCGCCCAGGCTCAGGCCCAGTTGCGCAGCCTCGCTGCGGATTTTATCAAGACGGAACGAAGACAGCGCGGCAGCGCCGGGAAGCGAAACAATGACAGACATGTGCGCCTTTGCGGAACGGGCAAAGGCGCTATTTTAGCTGATCGGAGCCCTTCTCCGGACCGGCTTGCCGGCGAATGGCGGCCTGCTTTCGCCAGGCTTCGAGGCAGTCGAGGCCGCAAAAATGATGGACATAGTCCTGCGCATCCGTCACGTTGACCGAATCGGCCGGCACTTCCTTCAGACAGACCGCACAGCTAAGCGTGGTGCAGCTTTTTTCGTCGGAACATTGCACCACCGGCGCGCCCGCCGGGTTGTGGTGTGGGCTATTCATATGATATTCCTCGGATCACCAGACGTTTTCAGTTTAAGCCAATCGCACGACTTCAGCCATGGCATTAAGATGTCGGCGATACCGCCGAACCGGATACTTCACAGCATGGCCGACCCTGAACGCCCCGCCCATCCCGCCGCTTGCGCCCCCCTGCCGGTCGCACCCCGCACCCTCGTCTCCCCGCCGCTGTTCACGGCTGCCGCCATGCGCGAAATCGACCGGCAGTGGGCGGCCCGCCACCCCGCCGCCTCATTGATGGCGAGGGCGGGCGCGGATGCGGCCGAACTGGCCGGCACGCTGGCCAGCGAATCGGGCGCGCCGGTCCTGGTCCTGGCCGGCCCCGGCAACAACGGCGGCGATGCCCTGGTCGCCGCGCGCCGGCTTACGGCGCAGGGATTCCGCATCGACGTCGTCAGCCGCGCCGACCCCGCCCGCCTGCCGCCGGATGCCGCCTGCGCCTGGGCCGGCTGGCGCGAAAACGGCGGCACGATTCTGGCAAACATCCCGCCGTTGCGGCGCTACAGCCTGGTCATCGACGGCCTGTTCGGGCTGGGGCTGCAGCGCGATATCGGCGGCGAAGACGCGCACTGGATCGAGCAGGCCAACGAAATGGACTGTCCGAAACTCGCGCTCGACGTGCCGAGCGGCCTCGACAGCGACAGCGGCCGCATCCGTGGCATCGCCCTGCGCGCCGACCACACGCTGACCTTCATCGGTCTCAAGCCGGGTTTGTTCACCGCCGACGGCCCGGATTACGCCGGCCAGTTGCACCTCGACCTGCTCGGCGTCGATCCGGCCGACCTGCCCGCCGCGCCGGGCATCGCGCTGACGCAGCTGGAAAGCCGCCACCGCCTGCCCGCGCGCGTCCAGAACAGTCACAAGGGCCTGTTCGGCCATGTCGACATCGTCGGCGGCAGCCACGGCATGGTGGGCGCCTGCCTGCTCGCCGGGCGCGCCGCGCTGCGGCAGGGCGCAGGCAGCGTGACCTTGGGCGCGCTGGACGAGCGCGTCGTGGTCGATTACGGCGAACCGCGGCTGATGTTCGCCGTGCCGGAAAACCTGGTTGGCCGGCATCCGGGCGTGCTGGCGGTCGGCCCCGGGCTGGGCCAGGGCGCCCGCGCGCACGCCTTGCTGGAAGCGGCACTGACGGCGCCCTGCCCGCTGGTGCTGGATGCCGACGCGCTGAACCTGCTGGCCGGCAGCCCGGAGCTGGCCAACCGCGCCGCCCGCCGCAGCCACCCCACCCTGCTCACCCCGCATCCAGGCGAAGCCGCGCGCCTGCTCGGCGTGAGCGGGACGGACATCCAGGCGAACCGCATCGAGGCCGCGCAGCGCCTGAGCGCGCAGTATCACGCGCATGTCGCACTCAAGGGCGCCGGCACCGTCATCGCCCACCCCGACGGCCGCTACGCCATCAACACCAGCGGTGGACCCTGGCTCGCCCAGGCCGGCTCGGGCGACCGCCTCACCGGCATGGTGGCCGCGCTGCTGGGTCAGGGAATGGCCGCGGGCGATGCATTGGAAGCTGCGGTGTGGCTTCACGGCAACCCGGCCTGAAAATTACTCAAGGCTTTGCGAACCCACGCGATCATTAAAGTATATCGACCCCATGCCGATATGAATGGTTGAGGCCACATCCCATTCTCACTTATGGTTTTCCGACTATTGCAGATGCTGAGTCAATGAAGAAAAACTCCCAACATCTGGGAATCGGCGTCCGCATCGGGGGCGGTTTTGTCATCGTGCTTGCCCTGATGGTCGCGCTCAGTGCGATCGGTCTGCGTTATGTAGCCGAAGCCAACCAGCGCCTGAAGGACATCGCCCAGACCAATAACGTCAAGATCGAACTCGCGACAGAGATGCACAGTGCGCTGCGTGAGCGCGCGATCTCCATGCACACACTCCCCAGCATCGTCGATGCCTTCGAGAAGGATGACGAGATCCAGCGCTTCAATGCCCAGGCCACTCGCTACGCCAAGGCGCGCGTCCGTCTTGAGAGCATGCCGCTCAGCCCGCAAGAACGCGAGATCCTGGCAAAAATCTTCGAAATGACCCGTGAAGCGGGATCCGAAGTGCAAGCGGTCGTGGACAGGTCCACCTTTATCGACGACCCGGCAGACGTCTTCGAATGGATACGCAATGTGGCGATGCCGCGGCAAAACGCCATCGCCGAACAGGTCAACCTCATGCTCGACCTGCAGCGCAGTCAGACAGCCGCTGCGGTGCAGGATGCGGAGAACTCATTCTCCCGCGTGCGCAGCCTGATGCTGGGGCTGGGTACCACGGCACTGCTGACAGGAATAATGATTGCCGGCTTTGTCGGCCAACGGGTGACGCGCCAGGCCAGGCAGCTCGAAACCCAGGCCATGTATGACCTGCTGACCGGCTTGCCCAACCGTTCGCTGTTGCATGACCGGCTCCAGCATGAGATCGGCTTGTCCAAACGCGAGCATGCGTCGTTTGGCGTGGTACTGATGGATCTGGACCGGTTCAAGGAGGTCAACGATACCCTCGGCCATGATGTGGGCGACGAAGTCCTGCGTGAAGTCGGGTGCCGCTTGAAGGAAGCGATGCGCACCGAGGACATGGTGGCGCGTTTGGGCGGGGACGAGTATGTCTTGCTGATACGCAACCTGGAACCAGAAGACACCGCATTGATCGCAAACAAGATTTTTGCCGCTCTGAACAAACCCTTTTACTGGCAAAACCAGAGCATCGACCTCGGCGCAAGCCTGGGACTGTCGTTTTATCCGTCGCAGTGCGACGACGCCAGCGCCCTGCTGCGGTGCGCCGACATCGCGATGTATGTGGCGAAGCGCTCCGGCCAGGGCTATGCGCTGTATTCCCCGGATCAGGAGCACACCAGTCGCGACGATCTTTCGCTCAAGAGCGAGTTGCGCGAAGCCATCCAGTCGAACCAGTTGAGCCTGTACTACCAGCCGCAAATCGACCATCGCAGTCAGCGCGTATCCGGCCTCGAGGCTCTGGTGCGCTGGAATCATCCGTCGCGCGGTCTCCTCGCACCCGACCAGTTCATCCCCCTGGCGGAAGATGCGGGACTGATCGCCCCCCTCACCCACTGGGTGCTGAAGACCGCGCTGGCACAGCTGGTGGCCCTGCAGAAAAAAGGCTACGACCTGACCATGGCAGTCAACCTCTCCGCGCGCAACCTGTACGACATGGAACTGCCCGCCAGCATTCTCGCCCTGCTTGCCGAGAGCGGCGTGGCCCCGCAAGACCTCATCCTCGAAATCACCGAAAGTGCGGTGATGACCAATCCCAGCGACGGCCTGACCATCCTCAACGAGCTCGACCGCATGGGCGTGACGCTCGCCATCGATGACTTCGGCACCGGCTACTCCTCGCTCGCCTACCTCAAGCGCCTGCCGGTGGACGAACTGAAAATCGACAAGTCCTTTGTGACGGATATGGAAGAAAACGATAACGACGCCGTGATCGTGCGCTCCACCATCGACCTCGCGCATAACCTGGGCCTCAAGGTCACCGCCGAAGGCGTGGAAACCCAGGGCGCCTGGGACCTGCTCGAGATCCTCGGCTGCGATAATTCACAGGGGTACTTCATGGGCAAACCTATGCCGGCGGAAAAGCTGGAAGCATGGCTGCAGGCGACGGCGTGGTCCGGGGTTTGGATGAACGCACTTGCCGCACGCTGAGTGCGCGTCAAAAGCGCGCATCAAGTCCCGTCGAACAGGCGAGTCCCGGAAATTCAGCAAACGTTCTTTTTCAGGTATGCCGCGAAGTCTTCGCTGACCTCGCTGTGCTTCAACGCATATTCAACCGTCGCCTGCAGATAACCCAGCTTGCTGCCGCAGTCGTAGCGGACGCCATCGAAGGCATAGGCCAGCACCTGCTGTTCCTTCAGCAGGGCGGCGATGGCGTCGGTCAGTTGCAGTTCGCCGCCGGCGCCGGGCTTGAGGTGCTGGATGTGGTGGAAAATTCGCGGAGTGAGGATGTAGCGCCCGACCACGCCGAGATTGGACGGCGCATCTTCAGGCTTGGGTTTTTCGATGATGGCGTTCACCCGCGACACATGCTCGGCCAGAGGGCTGACGTCGACGATGCCGTAGGACGCGGTTTCCTCGGGTGCCACCTGCTGCACGCCAAGTATCGAGCACTGATAGTAGTTGTACTGGTCGGTCATCTGCTTCATCACCGCCGGGCTGCCGTCGAGCAGGTCGTCGGCGAGGATGACGGCGAAGGGTTCGTTGCCGATCACCGGCTGCGCGCACAGTACCGCGTGGCCGAGCCCCAGTGCTTCGGCCTGGCGAATGTAGATGAAATTGACGCCGGGCGGGCGAATCGACTGCACCAGTTCCAGATCGCGATTCTTGCCGCGCGCGGCCAGTTCGGTTTCCAGTTCGTAGGCCTTGTCGAAGTGGTCTTCGACGGTGCGCTTGGTGCGGCTACTGATGAAGATGATGTCGGTAATGCCGGCCTCCATCGCCTCTTCGACCGCATACTGGATCAGCGGCTTGTCGACGATGGGCAGCATTTCCTTGGGGCTGGCCTTGGTGGCCGGCAGAAAACGGGTGCCCAGACCGGCAACCGGAAATACGGCTTTCTTTACTTTTTGCATGTCTCTTCCCTGTAAGTCATTTGATTCAAAAATCTAAAGCGTGCTGCCCGGCATTGTTGTTCGATGCCAGCAAGGCCAGCAGCCCGACCTCGTCCAGAATGGCCACGCCGAGTTCCTGCGCCTTCACCAGCTTGCTGCCGGCTTCCTCGCCGGCCACCACGTAGTCGGTTTTTTTCGATACCGAGCCGGCTACCTTGCCGCCCGCGGCCTCGATTTTTTCCTTCGCGGCATCGCGCGTCAACGTCGGCAGCGTGCCGGTCAGCACCAGCGTCTTGCCGGCAAGGATACCTGCCGATTGCTGCATGCCGGCAGAATCCACCCAATGCACGCCGGCGGCGCGCAGTTTCTTGACCACCTCCAGGTTATGCGGCTCGGCGAAAAACTGGAGGATGGACTGCGCCACGATGGGGCCGACATCGCGCACCGCGAGCAGTTCGACCTCTGTCGCATCGATCAGGCGGTCCAGCGAACCGAAGTGCTTCGCCAGGTCCTTGGCGGTGGTCTCCCCGACATTACGAATGCCGAGCGCAAAAATGAAGTGGGCCAGCGTGGTGACCTTGCTGGCCTCGATGGCCGCGAGCAGATTGGCTGCCGACTTTTCGGCCATGCGCTCCAGCCCGGCGAGCGTCTCCAGCGTCAGGCCGTATATATCGGCGGCCGTGCGCACCAGACCGCGATCGACCAGCTGGTCGACCAGTTTATCACCCAGGCCCTCGATATCCATCGCGCGGCGACCGGCGAAATGCAGCAGCGCCTGCTTGCGCTGCGCCGGGCAAACCAGGCCGCCGGTACAGCGCACCGCCGCCTCGCCTTCCAGCCGCACCACATGCGAGCCGCATTCGGGGCAGACGGGATAGGTTTGCAGGATACTGAAGCGCGGCGGCTCCGGCTGCGGACGACGCTCCATCACGACGGCAACCACTTCGGGGATGACATCGCCGGCGCGCCGCACGATCACGGTATCCCCGGCGCGAACGTCCTTGCGGTCGATCTCGTCCTGGTTGTGCAGGGTGGCATTGGTCACGGTAACGCCGCCGACGAACACCGGGGCGAGGCGCGCCACCGGGGTCAGCGCGCCGGTGCGTCCCACCTGCACCTCGATGCCGAGCACGGTGGTCAGCTGTTCCTGCGCCGGAAACTTGTGCGCCACCGCCCAGCGCGGCTCGCGCGTGAGAAAGCCCAGCTCGCGCTGCAGGTCGAGACGGTTGACCTTGTACACCACGCCGTCGATGTCGAACGGCAACTGGTCGCGGCGTGCAGCGATGTCATCGTGAAATGCGATCAGTGCCGCTGCACCCTGGCCGGTAATACGCTCGGCGCAGACCGGCACGCCGAGTGCGGCCAACGCGTCGAGCATCCCGCTGTGGGTGGCCGGTATGCTCCAGCCCTGCACCTCGCCCAAGCCATAAGCAAAGAAGGACAGCGGGCGCTGCGCGGCAATTGCCGGATCGAGCTGGCGGATGCTGCCCGCCGCGCCGTTGCGCGGGTTGACCAGGGCCGGCTTGCCGGCTTCGCGCTGCTTTGCGTTGTAGCGCTCGAAATCGTCGCGCCGAATGAACACCTCGCCGCGCACTTCCAGCACGGCAGGCGGCGATTCGGCATTCAAACGCAACGGAATGGCTTTCACGGTACGGATATTCTGGGTGACATCCTCGCCGGTTTCGCCGTCGCCGCGCGTAGCGGCCTGCGCCAGCACGCCGTTTTCGTAGCGCAGGTTGATGGCCAGGCCATCGAATTTCAGCTCGGCGGCGTACTCGACCGCCGGGTCGGCGTCGGACAGTCCCAGCTCTTTGCGCACCCTCGCATCGAAGGCACGCGCGCCGCTGGCCTCGGTGTCGGTTTCGGTGCGAATCGACAGCATCGGCACCGCGTGAAGCACCTTTGGAAACGCATCGAGCGGTTTGCCGCCGACGCGCTGGGTAGGCGAATCGGGGGTGATGAGTCCGGGATGCTCGGCCTCGATGGCCTGCAGTTCACGGAATAGCCGGTCGTATTCCGCATCGGGAACCGTCGGCGCGTCGAGTACGTAGTAGGCGTGGTTGTGGCGCTCAATTTCCCGACGCAGCGCGGTGACGCGCGCCAGGACATCGGTCGACGCCATCAGGAAAACAGACGCAGCGCCCGCCGGGATCCGGATGGCACGCCGCGCGCTTCCATACGTTCATAGATCTGCGCGAGCTGGGTGCGGATTTTCTCGATGCCGCTGTCGGTCAACGGACGCAGGTTATCGTCCACCAGAATACCGCCGACTTCGCTGGCAAGCTTGCGGCCGAACGCCACCATGCCGTCGAACACCTTGATGCCATCCGGTACGCGCGGCACGTCGAACTGCAGGGTGACCCCCTGCGAGGTCTGTCCCTCGATCGCCGTGGCGCTGAACGGCTCGGCATCATGGTTGCACAGGGCATAGAGCGGCTCGCCGCGGCTGTCGAGTAACTGGAACACGCCGTCCACACCCAGCGCCATGCCGCTGCTCTCTGCCTGGTGCACGATGCGTGTCAGGTTCACCGCGCCCTCGCCACGCGCCACCACATTGAGGCCGATCAGGACGTCGACGTCGACACAGAAGCGATCGATCGCCTGTGCACGTTCGATCGCTTCCGCCACATCGCCACAGGCGATACGCAGGCCATGCGTTTGCGCCGTGTTTTGCAGCATGGCGCAGAGGGCCGAGAGCTGATCTTCCTGTACCGCGCCGTTGCGGTCGGCCAGCTGCATGGTAACCACCACCTGTTGATAATCCACGTCGCGCCAGGGCTGGATCTCTTCCCATTCCGCCGCGCCGACCGGCAGGCCCGTCCAGCGCACCGCCTTGCCCAGGGTACGTGCGTGGCTGAAGGCATCGGCAAATACGTTCGCCCGCACGCCATCGCTGCCGATGCGGACACGGTATTCGATCAGCTCGTCATAGGGCGCGGCCGCCGGCGACACGGCAGGGCGCGACGGAATGGGCGGCGCAACGGAAGATGCCGTGCGCAGGGCGGGCGCCGCATCCTCAGGCGATGCGTGCGACGCAGGCGGATGCGCGGGTTCGATCTGCAGATAGGGCTCACCGGCTTCGTCCTGTTCGTCGGCCTCGATGACGGGCTCATGCAGCGCGGGCTCGACCCGCATGTGCGTTTCGCGGGGCGCCGCACCAGACTGCATCAGGGCATCGCCCGCCGGCGTCTGAAAAGCTGCGTCGGCCTGTTTCCGGAAGCGGCGCTCCTGGACCCAGTTGAACAGCATCACCGCCGCCACAATGACCGCGCCAATCACCAGCAAGCCGATTTGTAAATCACTCATTTACTTTTCCAGACTGAACGGATTGGGCGGACACCACGCGAACGAACCATTCGTCCGGCGCAATCATGCCCAGTTCATTGCGCGCACGCTCTTCGATGGCGTCGCGTCCCTGCTTGAGATCACCGACCTCGGCCAGCAGGCCGGCATTGCGGGTTTGCAAACGCTGGTTCAACACCTGCTGGGTGTCGATCTTGTGCGCACGCTCACGTACTTTCAGCCATCCGCCCTCGCCCAGCCACAGCGGATATTGCAGCAACACGATCGCAGCAGCCAGCGCCCAGGTCAGCCCACGGCTGCGTATGTGCGCGATCCATTCAGCCGCGCTGGCGGAAAGCATCGCGTCCGGGGTAGCTCGCCGTGTCGCCGAGCTCTTCCTCGATGCGCAGCAGCTGGTTGTACTTGGCCATGCGGTCGGAACGCGACAGCGAGCCGGTCTTGATCTGGCGCGCGTTGGTGGCCACCGCCAGATCGGCAATCGTGGTGTCCTCGGTCTCGCCCGAACGATGCGAGATCACCGACGTGTAGCCGGCCTGCTTGGCCATCTCGATCGCCAGGAAGGTTTCCGACAGGGTGCCGATCTGATTGACCTTGATCAGGATCGAGTTGGCGATGCCCTTGTCGATGCCTTCCTTGAGGATTTTCACGTTGGTGACGAAGAGGTCGTCGCCCACCAGCTGCACCCGGCGGCCGAGCTTCTCGGTGTGTATCTTCCAGCCGTCCCAGTCGCCTTCGGCCATGCCGTCCTCGATACTGACGATGGGATACTTGTCGCACCAGGCCGCCAGGTAATCGGTAAACGCGGCCGAGGTCAGTTTCAGGCCTTCGGATTCGAGGTGGTAGAGACCGTCCTTGTAGAACTCGGTCGCGGCACAATCGATGCCGATGGCGACGTCGATCCCGGGTTGCAGGCCGGCTTTTTCGATCGCCTGCACGATCAGCTTGAGCGCCGCCTCGTGCGACTCGAGGTTGGGCGCGAAGCCGCCCTCGTCGCCGACGGTGGTCGCCATGCCGGCGTCATCGAGCAGCTTTTTCAGCGCGTGGAAGACTTCCGCACCGTAGCGCAAGGCCTCGCGGAAGCTGGGCGCACCGACCGGAATGATCATGAATTCCTGCATGTCGATGTTGTTGTTGGCGTGCGCGCCGCCGTTGATGATGTTCATCATCGGCACCGGCAAGGCCATCGGCGCGGCGCCACCGAGATAGCGGTACAGCGGCAGGCCAGCCTGTTCGGCGGCAGCGCGCGCGCACGCCATCGACACCGCCAGCAGCGCATTGGCGCCGAGGCGCGACTTGTTCTCGGTACCGTCGAGATCGATCATGGTCTGGTCGATGAAGGCCTGATCCTCGACATCGAGGCCGATGATGGCTTCGCAGATTTCGGTATTGATGTGCTCGACCGCTTTCAGCACGCCCTTGCCAAGGTAGCGCGACTTGTCGCCGTCGCGCAGCTCGATCGCCTCGCGGCTGCCGGTGGATGCGCCCGAGGGCACCGCGGCACGGCCCAGCACGCCGGATTCCAGCAGCACGTCGGCTTCAACAGTGGGATTGCCGCGGGAGTCGAGAATTTCCCGTGCGATGACATCGATAATTGCACTCACTTTGTTTCCTCAAAATTCAATTTTTATCCTTCGCGGATCAGGTTTTCATCACTTTGTGTTCGATAAAACCGCGCTGCTTCACCAGCGCGTCGATTTCCTTCAGCGTTTCCAGCAGTTCCTTCAGCATGCCGAGCGGCCAGGCATTGGGGCCGTCGGACAGCGCGCATTCGGGATTCGGGTGCGTCTCCGCAAACACGCCTGCCACCCCGGCTGCGACCGCCGCGCGTGCCAGCACCGGAACGAATTCGCGCTGGCCGCCACTGGTCGTGCCCTGCCCGCCCGGCTGCTGCACCGAATGGGTGGCGTCATAGACCACCGGGCACTGCGTGGCGCGCATGATCGCCAGGCCGCGCATGTCGGACACCAGGGTGTTGTAACCGAAGGAAACGCCGCGTTCGCACACCATGATCTGGTCGTTGCCGACCTCGCGTGCCTTGTCGACCACGTTCTGCATATCCCACGGCGCGAGGAACTGGCCCTTCTTGATGTTGACCGGAAGCCCCTGGCGCGCGACGTTCTGGATGAAATTGGTCTGGCGGCAGAGGAAGGCCGGGGTCTGCAGCACGTCGACCACGGCGGCCACTTCGGCGAGCGGCGTGTCTTCGTGCACGTCGGTCAGCACCGGCACGCCGATCTGCTTCTTGACCTCGGACAGGATGCGCAGGCCCTCCTCGATCCCCGGCCCGCGGAAGGACTGGGTCGACGAGCGGTTGGCCTTGTCGAACGAGGACTTGTAGATGAACGGGATAGCCAGCGCCGCGCACATCTCCTTCAGCTGACCGGCGGTGTCCATTGCCAGCTGCTCGGATTCGATCACGCAGGGACCGGAAATCAGGAACAGCGGATGCTCGATCCCGGCTTCGAAATGACAGAGTTTCATGCGGATTCCTGTTGCTGCGCTGGCGCAGTTCCAACCGTGGCCTGATGCGCCAGCGCCGCCTGCACGAACGCAATGAACAGCGGATGGCCGTTGCGCGGGTTGCTGGTGAATTCGGGATGGAACTGGCAGCCGATGAACCAGGGATGAACCGAAGTCGGCAGTTCGACGATTTCGCACAGGTCGGTGCCCGGCGCGCGTCCGGCAACGACCAGGCCCTTCGCTTCGAGTCCGGCCAGCAGCGTGTTGTTGACCTCGTAGCGGTGGCGGTGGCGTTCGATAATGCTGGCTGCGCCATACACCTCGCGTGCCAGGGTGCCGTCCTTCAGCTCGCAGGGCTGGCCGCCGAGGCGCATGGTGCCGCCCAGGTCGGACTGATCGCTGCGCTTTTCGACCTGGCCGCCACGGTCCAGCCATTCGGTGATGAGACCGATCACCGGATGCGAAGTCGCCGGATCGAACTCGGTCGAGTGGGCATCCGTCATGCCGGCGACGTTGCGCGCGTATTCGACCACCGCGAGCTGCATGCCCAGGCAAATGCCCAGATACGGCAGCTTGTTTTCGCGCGCATAGCGGATGGCGGCAATCTTGCCTTCGACCCCGCGCTTGCCGAAACCGCCGGGCACCAGGATCGCGTCCATGCCCTTGAGGCAGTCGATGCCGGATGTCTCGATCTGCTCGGAATCGATGTAGTGGACCTTTACCCGGCTCCTGGTGTGCATGCCGGCGTGGATCATCGCCTCCGACAGCGACTTGTAGGATTCGGTGAGGTCGACGTACTTGCCGACGAAAGCGATGTTGACGGTGTGCAGGGGGTGCTCCAGCGCATGCACCAGGTTTTTCCACACGCTCAAATCGGCGGCGCGCGCCAGGATCTTCAGCTTGTGGCAGACGATCTCGTCGAGCATCTGGTCGTGCAGCATCGCCGGAATCTTGTAGATCGAATCGGCGTCCAGTGCCTGGATCACCGCTTCCGGGCGCACATTGGTGAACAGCGCGATCTTGCGTCGTTCATCGACCGGGATTTCGCGATCGGCGCGGCACAGCAGGATGTCGGGCTGGATGCCGATTTCGCGCAGTTCCTTCACCGAATGCTGGGTCGGCTTGGTTTTCAGCTCGCCTGCGGTCGCGATGTAGGGCAACAGGGTCAGATGGATGAAACAGGTGTTTTCAGGACCGTCCTCAAAGCCCATCTGGCGGATGGCCTCCAGAAACGGCAGCGATTCGATATCGCCCACGGTGCCGCCGATTTCTACCAGCGCCACGTCGGCGCCCTCGGCACCCGCGCGAATCGAGCGCTTGATCTCGTCGGTGATGTGCGGGATGACCTGCACCGTGCCCCCGAGGTAATCGCCGCGGCGCTCCTTGTCGATCACCGATTTGTAGATCTGGCCGGTGGTGAAATTGTTGCGCCGGCTCATCCGCGCGCTGGAAAAGCGCTCGTAATGACCCAGATCGAGGTCGGTTTCCGCACCGTCGTCGGTCACGAACACCTCGCCGTGCTGGAACGGGCTCATGGTGCCGGGATCGACGTTGATGTACGGATCGAGCTTTAACAGAGTGACACGGATACCGCGCGATTCAAGCAGCGCAGCAAGAGAAGCGGAGGCGATCCCTTTCCCGAGGGAAGAAACCACTCCACCGGTGACAAACACATACTTCGTCATTTTATGAGCGGGGACGGGTGATGGCGGATTCTACTTCATCCCATCCCGCGGCTCAAATTCGTGGCCGGCTTTATACTTGCGGCCCGCCTCAAGGCCGGGTCTGATCGATCATGATTTTCACCCCGCTCGCACCCACCTTCACGTTGGCGACCGTGCCCTCCAGATCGCCCGGCTGGGCCATTGGGTTGCCGGATTTTGAAAGGCGGGCCACCAGTGTCACCTGCCTGTGCTGCGAGAGCGTGTTGCCGGGGTTCATCGCCGTGCTGTCGTCCAGTTCGAATTCCAGCGGAAGCTGGCCGGCGCTGGCACGGATCGCAGCAACCGGCGGACCGCCCGGGCCCGAACGCGCGAACAGAAAAAGCACGTCCGTATCCGCCAGCCCGGACTTGAGCGCCGGGGCGACGTCAACGCTGCCGCGGATGGCGGCGCCCGTAGCAATCGGCGCCGTCCTGTCGGCTACGGGAGGCGGGGCGGGCAGCCCGGGCACGCCCGACTGGGCCAGTCGTTCGGCTTCCTGCTGCGCGGCCAGGATGTCCTGGGCATAGGGCGATTCCGGTGGCAGCAAGCCGTGCATGCGCTTCAGGTAGGCGCTGGCCTGGGCAAAGTCGCCTTCCCGAAAGGCATTGATTCCGGCCAGTTCCAGCGCCTTCATGTCTTCGGGGTCGATCTCCAGCGCCTGCCGCACCAGTTCCATTGGCTTGCCCGTCAGCGTAAGGTTGCTGGTAATCGCCAGGGCCTCGGCATAGCCGGACAGTACCGAGGCTTCCCGCGGCAACAACCCGGCCGCCTTTTCGAAAGCCTGCAGGGCCTTGGGCCACTGCTCCGTCGCCGCGTAGGACTTGGCCAGCATGGCCCACGCCTCGCCGTCATCGGGATTGGCCTGGGTCTTTTCTTCCACTTTCCGGATCAGGTTCATGAAATCACGCTCACCCGCGGCGCCGGCCATGGCGGATTGGGCCATACCGGTTTGTGCATCGGCAACCAGGGACGCGGGGCTGCCCAGCCAGAAGTAAAGGGCGAAAGCGGCAACGGGCAGAACGGCGCCCAGGGTATAACCCAGCCTGCGGCTGCCGACGCGGCCGGGTTCGGGAGCATCGTCCGGGGTCAGGGCATCGTCGGCCAGGCGGGCTTCCAGTTCCCGCTTGGCGCTTTGGTACTGCGCATCGGAAAGCAGGCCGTTGGCGCGGTCGGCTTCCATTTCCTTCATCTGGTCGCGGTAAACAGCGATATTGACGTCGCGCCGGACCGCCTTGCCTGCCCCGCCCCGCCCACGCAGCAGTGCAGGCAGCACGAAGGCCAGGGCGATGACGACGCAGACGACGGCGGCAATCCAGAACAGGGGTACAGTCCAGAGTGGGTTCATTTTTCTTCCAGAAGTTGAGCGGCAGCGGCGAGTTTTTTCTCGTCCACCGGGGCGGCCTGAACGTTGCGGCGACGGCGCAGCGTCATGACCCAGGCGCCGCCGCCGATGCCCAGGAACAGCACCGGCCCCAGCCAAAGCAGATAGGTCACCGGCTTGAACGGCGGCCGATACAGCACGAAGTCGCCGTAGCGTTCGGTGAGGTAGGCGATCACCTCGCGGTCGTCCTTGCCGGCCTTCATCTGCGTGCGGATCTCGCGCCGCAGGTCTTCCGCCAGCTCGGCGTGCGAGCCGGCCAGCGATTCATTCTGGCAGACCAGACAACGCAGGTCTTCCGCCAGATTGACCAGGCGCTGCTCGATGACGGGGTCTTCCGCATTGGGCAGCGCCGCCTTCGGCGCCGCTTCATTGGCGAACGCAGGCAGGGTAATCGCCAGCAGAAAGGCCAGCAGGACAGACTTGATGCAACCGGATTTCATGCGCCCAGCTCCTTGAGTTTCGGTTCGAACTTGGTCTGCCATACGTCAGGACCGATCGGACCGATGTGCTTCAGCCGCACGATGCCCGCCTGGTCGATGATGTAGGTCTCGGGCGTGCCGGTGACGCCGTAGTCGATGCCGACGCGGCCATCGAGATCCTCCGGCACCGCCACATAGGGGCTGCCGGTGCGCGCGAGCAGCGCTTCCGCCTCGCGCGCCTTGTCTTTCCAGTTGAGGCCGACGATGGGAATGCGGCCGCTCTGCGTCAGCTGCATCAGGAAACCGTGCTCCTGGCGGCACGATACGCACCAGGGCGCCCATATGTTGAGCATCCAGACCTGGCCCTTCATGTCGGCCGGACTGAAGGTGGCGCTCGGGTCACCCACCAGCGGCAGCGTGAAGGCAGGCGCCACGCGGCCGATGAACGGCGAAGGCACTTCGCGCGGGTTGAGGAACAGGCCCTTGGCGAAAAAGCCGACGAGGACGACGAAGAGGACAAGCGGTAGCCAGCGCTTCATGATTCAGGCCCCCTGCGCCGCGAGGTTCTTCGGCACTTCGCTGCGCCTCAGCGCGAAGCGGTAGCGCTTGTCGGAGGCCGCCATGAACCCGCCCGCCACCATGAACAGGGCACCGAACCAGAGCCAGTTGATGAACGGCTTGTGGAACAGGCGCACGGTCCAGGCGCTGCCCTGGTCGTCGAGCGGCTCGCCCATGGCGACATAGATGTCGCGGAAGATGTTGGGGTGTACCGAGGCTTCGGTCATTCCCATGCCGGTTGCGTTGTAGGTGCGCTTCTCCGGGTGCAGCGTGGCCACAGCCTTGCCGTTCTGACTGACCTCCACGGTGCCGCGGGCGGCATGGTAGTTGGGGCCTTCGTGCCCGGTAGTGCCGCGGAAGACGAAGGTGTAGCCGGCGAGTTCGGCATAACTTCCCACCTCCATGCGCACGTCGCGCTCGCTCGAATAGTTGGCGACCACGGCGATGCCGGCGACGCCGACGGCCATGCCGAAGTGCGCCAGCTGCATGCCCCAGAAACCGCGCGGCAGCGTCGCCAGTTTCTGCAGCAGGCCGCCCTGGCCATGTTTGAGCCGGTCGATGAACGCCACGGCCACCGCCAGGGTGATCCAGGCGGCGAGAAAGAAGCCCAGGCTCGCCCAGGCATTGAAACCGTCCAGCGTCAGCGGCAGCAGCAGGCCGACGGCGAGCGCCACACCGAACGCCCACTTCAGGCGGGTGACCATGTCCGGCAGGCTGGCTTCCTTCCAGCGCGCCAGCGGACCCACGCCCATGAGGAACAGCGCCGGCGCCATCAGCGGCACGAACACCGCGTTGAAATAAGGCGGGCCGACGGAGATCTTGCCCAGCCCCATGGCGTCCATGAACAGCGGATACAGGGTGCCGAGCAGCACCGAGCCCAGGGCCGCGATCAGGATCACGTTGTTGGCGAGCAGGAGCGACTCGCGCGAGAACCAGGTGAAGCCGCTGCCGGTGACCATCTTCGGCGCGCGCCACGCATACAGTGCCAGCGAGCCGCCGATCACCACCGCGAGGAAGCCGAGGATGAAGGCGCCGCGCGCCGGGTCGGTGGCGAAGGCATGCACCGAGGACAGCACGCCGGAGCGCACCAGGAAAGTGCCGAGTAGCGACAGCGAGAAGGCGATCAGCGCCAGCAGCACGGTCCAGGCCTTGAACGCGCCGCGCTTCTCGGTGACCGCGAGCGAGTGCATCAGCGCGGTGCCGGCGAGCCACGGCATGAACGAGGCGTTCTCGGTGGGATCCCAGAACCACCAGCCGCCCCAGCCCAGCTCGCGGTAGGCCCACCAGCTGCCGAGCATGATGCCGAGGGTGAGAAAAGCCCACGCCACCGTGGTCCACGGCCGCGACCAGCGCGCCCAGGCGACGTCCATCTTGCCAGAAAGCAGCGCGGCGATGGCGAAGGCGAAGGCGACGGCGAAGCCGACGTAGCCCATGTACAGCATCGGCGGATGGATGATCATGCCCCAGTCCTGCAGCAGCGGATTCATGTCGTTGCCGTCCATGGCGGCGGGCAGCAGCCGCTCGAACGGGCTGGAGGTAGTGAGCAGGAAGGCGAGGAAGCCGACCGAGATCAGCCCCATGACGCCAAGCACGCGCGCCGCCATATCCTCCGGCAGGTGGCGCGAGAACACCGACACCGCGGTGCTCCAGAAGGCGAGGATCAGCACCCACAACAGCAGCGAGCCTTCGTGCGAGCCCCAGGTGGCGGTGAGGCGGTAGACCTCGGGCAACTGCGAGAACGAGTTGCGCGCCACGTTCTCGACCGAGAAATCGTTGGTCAGAAACGAATAAGCCAGGCAGGCAAAAGCGACGGCGACGAACACGAACTGGCCCTGCGCGGCGGGTCGCGCCACCGCCATCAGCGTGAGGTTGCCGCGCTGCGCGCCGTAGAGCGGCAGGATGGCCTGGGTCAACGCCAGCAGCAGCGCGACAATCAGAGCGAAATGGCCGAGTTCCGGGATCATGGTAGTTACCTCAAGAAAAACCACGGGGTTCCTGCCGCGGCAGGAACGTTATGCATGAATTGGACCGCACCGCACTCACTCAGCGACCGTGAGTTGCGCCTTCTGCGCCTGCTCGATCGCGCTGGCGGCTTCCGGCGGCATGTAGTTCTCGTCGTGCTTGGCCAGCACCTGGGTGGCGGCAAACAGGCCGCCGGGACCGAGCCGGCCTTCGGCCACCACGCCTTTTCCTTCCTTGAACAGGTCGGGCAGGATGCCGGTGTAGGTCACCGGCAACGACTTGGCGGTATCGGTGACGACGAAACGCGTGGTGAGGCCATCCGCCTCGCGCCGGATGCTCCCTTCCTCGACCAGGCCGCCGATGCGGAAGGCGCGACTGGTCGGCGCCTCCCCGTTGGCGACCTGGGTGGGCGAGAAAAAGAACACCAGATTGCTGTTGAAGGCGTTGAGCACCAGCGCGACCGCCACCCCAAGGACGGCGACGACAAGGACGATCAGGGCGAGTTTTCTGTGACGTGGTTTCATTGTCATGCAGTTTCCAGATGATGGATTATTGCGAATCCCATGATTTCATGCGCTTGAGCCGGCGCCAGACCTGCAGGCGATGGCGGCGCAGCAGCCCGACTTCAGCCACGACGCAGAGCAGCGTCATGCCGAACGACCCCCAGACATAGAGGCCGTAGCCGCCCATGGCCCAGAAGGCTTGCCAGCTTTCCCAGATCATGGCTGTCCCTCCAGTTGGGCGCGCACCCATTCGGTCTGCCGCTCGCGTTCGAGGACCAGCGTGCGGGCGCGCACCAGGCTGACGGCGATGGTGTACATCCAGGCGGCGAGCGCCATGATGAGCATGCCCCAGAGCATGGTCTGCGCCATCGAGGGGGCGCGGGTGAGGCTGACCGAGGAGCCCTGGTGCAGGGTGTTCCACCACTTGACCGAGAAATAGATGATCGGCACGTTGATGACGCCGACCAGGTTGAGCAGCGCACCGGCGCGGTCGGCGCGGCGCGGGTCGTCGATCGCGGCCTGCAGGGCCATGACGCCGACATAGAGGAACAGCAGGATCAGCTCGGAGGTGAGGCGGGCATCCCACACCCACCAGGCGCCCCACATCGGCTTGCCCCAGAACGCGCCGGTCCACAGGGCGACAAAGGTGAACATGGCGCCGGTGGGCGCCAGCGCGCGCGCCATGACAAACGACAGTCGCGTGTTCCAGGCCAGGCCGATGGCCGACCAGAAGGCCATGATGACGTAGATGAACATCGACATCCAGGCCGTCGGCACATGGATGAAAATGATGCGATAGCCCTCGCCCTGCTGAAAGTCGGTGGGCGCAACAAAGAAACTGATGTAGAGCCCTGCAATCGCCAGGATGAATGCCAGCGCCGCAAACCACGGAATCAGTTTCCCGGCCAGGGGGTAGAAGGTCGACGGCGAAGCGTAGTGGTACAAATTCAAATGCCTACTCCACAGAAACTTTAAGGGCCATTGCGCTCACCCAGGGCGCCAGCAACAGCGACATCATCAGAAACGCCCCCAGCAGCGAAAGATGCGCTTCCGAACCGGTGCCGGAGAGTACGCCTTCCACCGCGCCGGCGCCGAAGATCAGGGCCGGCACATAAAGCGGCATGATCAGCAGAGTGACCAACGCACCGCCGCCACGCAAGCCCAGTGTCAACGCGGCGCCGATACTGCCGAGCAGCGACAGGATGGGCGTACCGATGGCCAGCGACAGGACAAGCATCCACAGCGCCCCGGCCGGCAGATTGAACTGGATCCCCAGCAGCGGCGCAATTATCAGCAGCGGAATCCCGTTGATGATCCAGTGCGCGATCGCCTTCCCCAAGGTCAGTAAGGCAATAGGACTGGGCGACAGCAGCATTTGTTCCAGGGTGCCGTCACGATAATCGTCGGCGAACAACCGATCCAGCGACAGCAACGACGCCAGCAGCGCCGCCACCCACACCACCCCCGGCCCGATGGTGCGCAGCATGCCCGGCTCCGGCCCGATGCCGAGCGGAAACATGCTCACCACCATGACGAAGAAGAATTGCGCGGTCAGCCAGTCGCCACGGCGCCGCGCCGCCAGCAACACATCGCGGCGAATGACGGTGAACAGGAATTTCAGCATCGTGACCCAAGCGCGAACATGCTCCACCCGCAAGGGGCAGGCCGTGGTTGTCCCCGCAAGGGGGAGGCCGTGAATGTAAAGCTGCTAAAGCAGCAACATTCACGCACTAAAGCCGCTGAAGCGTCAACAACCACGCTCAATCTCCGACCGAGAGGGTTTTGGGGGTCAGGCCGTCGAGCGCCAGCGGCTGATGGGTGGTCATGATCGCCAGCCCACCCGCCACGACGTGATCGCGGATCATCCGCTCCACCATCGCGACCCCCTCGACGTCGAGCCCGGTCAGCGGTTCGTCGAGAATCCACAGCAGCGCGCCGGCCGTCATCAGCCCCGCCAGCGCAACGCGCCGGCGCTGGCCGAAAGACAGCACGCGGGCAGGAAAATCCATGCAACGCGACAGACCCACCCGCTCCAGCGCAGTCGTCGCGGTTCCGATATCCAGTTCGCGGCCGTTCAGCGCCGCCGCGATCCGCAGATTCTCCATCGGGGTGAGGTCGTCCTTGATGCCGTTGGCATGGCCGAGGTAGGCCATCTCCCGCCCATATTGTTCGTGCGCCTTGCTTAAGGGGTCGCCACGCCAGCGCACAACGCCGGCGACAGGTGCAGACAGGCCGCAAAGGATGCGCAGCAGGCTGGTCTTGCCGCGACCATTGCCCCCCACCACCAATAAAGCCTCGCCACGCCCCAACTCGAAACCCAGGTTCCTGAACAGCAGGCGCTCGCCGCGTTCGCAGGCCAGTCCATTGGCAGTAAGCATACTTGGCATCATCAATCGTGAAATAAATCTTGGAATATCGGCGCAGAGCTTATCTTAAATATGCGACGTTTAACACGCTGGTTTCAGGCCCCTGGTGTAAAGACGTAGAATCGGCGAACCCCGGAGAGCTGCCTGCATCAACCCGCGATGCGGAGCACGCGGTCGCCATTCGGCTGGGCCGGACCGATGAGACTCAAAAGCCCATCCAGTTCCACCCTGCTATCCGGGGCGACACGAGCCACGCCGTTAAAAACCGTGCCGCGCCGGCGATCCCAACTGCCCAAACCCTGCAGGAACAGAGGCCCCGATTCGGTCGACAGTTTGAATTTCAGGCCGTTTTCCATACCTTCAACGTCCGCGCGGTAGCTGCCGAGTCGTGGCCGCACCCGACCCGAAGCGGCATCCAGCCAGCGCAGAGTGGCATCGCCTTCGGTGCCGCTCCGGCTGAAAGCGATGCGGTCGGCTTTCAAAACCAGTCGACCGCCCGGTTGCCACAAACCGAGGTCGGGTGACAGTCGCTCCAGCCATTTTGCCGGCAGTTCGATCCGGGTTTCTAGCAGTTCCCCGCTGTTCGCACCTGCACGCAACACGCCCTGCGCATCGATGCCGGCGCCTGTCAGTTGCAGCCGGTAGCCGAGGCGGCCGGCAAAGAGATCGAGCGGGCGCAACTGCCAGCGTATGCGACCCAGTTGCAAATCGGATGACGCCGCAACCTTCACCCGAATCCCCATGGCCTGGCCGCGCCACACGCTTCCTTCGGCCCGATCGAGCGACACCGCCTGCTGGGTGAAGTGCGGCAGCGCCCACGCCAGCAGACTGGCCGGTGCCCACGCCAGCAGCAGCGCCAGGTACACCAGCGCAGCCAGCAGGTAATGCGGTCCGCGCAAACGGAAGGGCGTGCGATCCGCCATCATCCACCCACCAGCACGGCGTCGACACTGACCATGCCGGCTGCGGCAGTCGCCTCGATGCGGGCCGATTCCACCCGCACTCCGTGGCTCGCCTGCAACCCGCCGACCCAGACGATCCATGCGTCGAACGCCACCTGCGGCAGCAGCACCCGGACGTGGCCGGCATCCTGCTGCGCGATCGATTCAATACGCTCGCGCAGACCCATGGCCAGCGCGTTCTGCTCGACGGCGAGCGTGAGGCTGCCCGCCTCCCGCGTCACCGTGGGCTGCGCCTTGAGACGGGCGACTTCCTGCGCGTCCTGCTGCAGTTGCCGGGCCTGAACGCGTAATTGCGGCAGCGCCTGCCGCAGTTGCGCCACCTCGCGCTGCATCGGCAGCCAGGCGTAGGCAAACCCCAGGGCCAGCACCAGCAGCGCCGAACCGCCGGCGAGGACGAGGCGTTCACGCGGCACGCGCGTGCGCCAGAATTGAAGCAGCAGGTCTTTCATGGCGTGTCCCCCGTAACTGCGATACGCGCCAGCGATTGCGGCGCCGTGCCGCTGACGCTCTGCAGCTGGCTGGCCAGGCCGGCGTCGATCAGGCGCTTCAACAAGTTTTCGGCCGCCGCCTGGTCGGTCACCGGCACATCCAGACTGAGCTGGCTGGCTTCGTAGCGGATCGCGCGCAGGCTGCCGCGGCTGTCGGCATCGAGCGCAGGCGCCACGCGCGACAGCAAGGGCATAAAATCGGACGGCGACGTTTGGCCCGCCGTGCCGCGCAGTTCGGCCAGATTGCGCTGCATCTGCAGCGGCGCATCGACGATCACGCGCGCGTCGGGGAAGGCCTCGCGGAAGTTCTCTTCCATTGCCGCCTGCAGGTGTTGCTTTTCACGGCTCAACAGCCACCACTCGGTCGCCGTCGCCCCGACCTGCAGCAAGGCGATCAGCCCGGCCAGAATCAACGGCAGCCGCAAATTGGGCCACCCGTCCCACCCCGCACCCGATGATGCGAATGCGCCCTGCAGCAGATCGATGCCGCCATGGGTGGCGTCCGGATGCTGCAAGGGCATCCATCCCACCCCCACCTCGACCGCCACACCCAGCACATGGCTCCAGGCTTCGACATCGGGTGGCGGCGCGCCTTCGCGCAGACGCACCAGCAGGTGATGCGGCAAGGCTGCCGTCGCACGCGCTTGCGCCACGCTCAGCACGAGCGCGGTGGGCGGCTGCGTGGACGTGCCGCCGTCCAGGCTCATGCCCGCATGCTCGCCGCTGCGCAGGAAGCCGCCACGGCCACCCCACACCATCACCCAGCCATCGGCCGGCAACGCCGGCAGCAGGGTTTCCGGCCAGGCGCTACGCGGCCGCAGGCCGGCTCCGTCCAAACGCGCCAGCACCCGCGCCAGCCAGGCCTTGTCGACCACCGCCAGCGCAGTCTGGCCGTCACCCAGCGTGGGACCGGCGGCCACATGCACCGCATCGGGCTCGGCCACCAGCCGGTCTTCGATCGCGTAAGCCAGCAACTGCCGCATTTTCCGCCTGCTGCCGCGCGGCAGGGTGGCACGGGTCAGCAGCACCGCCTCCGCCGGAATCACCAGTTCACAAGCCTCGGCGCGCGGCAGGTTGGCGAGCGTGTCGCTGCCGGCAGCGAGCCGCTCGCCACGCGTGCCAAGACGGCACCAGGGCAGTGGAGCGTCCGGCTCGGTGTCGGGCCAGGAAGAAGGGATATGGATGCGCAGCAGGCTCATGGTCAGGGTTCGATTGGATCAGATATTCTTTTGCCACGCCAGCTTCGGCCAGGCGGTCGTTTCGCGTTCCAGCAGAGCCTGGTAGCCGACTTTCGCGCGGCCGAAGCGGGCGTGGCCGGTAACCAGAAAATAGTGGCTGCCAACACTCAGCAGGGTCTCATTGACCTGCGTCACCGCCTTCGGCAGACGCGCACGGAAGTCGGCGATGTCCTTGAAATGCTGCTCCTTGCGCGCCGTCACCAACGTCTGTGCCTGGTCGAGCGACAGGTCGGCGATCGCCGCCGCCAGCACCTCCGCCGGCGCGGTGTTGACGTTGACCGGCGTCGCTTGCGGCAGCGCCGTCACGAAGGGGCGCAAGCGCTCCACCGTCGCCGCGTCGAAGCCTTTCAAGCGGGCGAGCCCGTCCACCGTCGTCAGCGCACGATTACCGGCACGATAAGGCGGATCAAGTGCCAGATAATCCATGTCCTCGGCACCACCCGGATGCGTCACCACGGCATTGGGGTCGATCCAGTCGACCACAGCGGCAGCATGCTCGGGCGGCAATTGCAGCAGCTCCAGAAGCTTGCGAAAAACCGCGAGATCGATCGCACTGACCTTGCCCCCGCGTACCAGGCTGTTGAGGTTGAACAGCCCCTGCTGGTCGGTCAGTTCGCCGGCCAGTTCGCCCCCCTCCACCGGCAGCGGCGCCATCGCCTGCGCCCAGATCTCACCCAGATGGTCCACGTTGGTGTTGCGCGCGTCTTGCGCCAGTATCGAACGCGCCCACTGCAGCGCCGCCAGCACCACTACCCTGCTTTGCGCCTGTTCATTGAGATTTTCCACCTGGCGCACCCACAACTGCTGCTGCCACGCCATGAACGACGCCGCGCTCGCCACCAGCGCGACGACCAGGATGGCCGTGATGACGGCCATGCCGCGCTGGCGTCTCATGGCAGGGCAAACACCCGCGTTACGGCGACGCCGCCGTCGAGTTCGAGCACCACCTCCAGCGCCGCCGGTAGCACCGCCATCCCGGGCAGCGGCCAACGCGACTGCCAGTTGCCGCTGCCGTCGAGATAGCGCAACTCGAAGCGGTTCACCCGCTCCAGCAATGCATGCACCACGGGCTCGGTGAGCGGCGCCCGGTCCAGCACCGGCCACACCAGTTGCTCGAGCGTGCCGTTGTTGAGCCGGTAGCCGTGGCGTTGAACATCCGCCAGCACGCCGGTCTGCCACGCCATGCCCATGCGGCTGAAACTCAGCTGCGCGTCGTTGGCACCAAGGGCCTGCGGGTCGCCGACCAGCGCCGGCAGCGGCAGGTCGCCGCCGTCGCGCACCGGCCGGTTCACCACCATGCTCATGTCCTGCTCCAGTTGCGCCAGCGTCAGCGCAATGTCGCGCCAGCGCCGGTTGTCCTCGGTGAGATGCTCGCGCGTCTGCAGAACCGCGGTCAGCCCGCGGTAGGCCAGTACCGACATCAGCGCGAAGATCGTTAGCGCCACCAGCATTTCCACCAGGGTGAAGCCGCGCTGTCTCATTTGCTCTCGGCACGTGCCAGATAGCCGGTCAGCCGTGCCAGCGCATGCTCGTCGCGCCCAGCCGCGCCAACATGGATCTCAACGCGGAGGAACGCCCGGTTGGAGGTGGCGCTGACGGTTTCGTGCCACGTCAATTTCAATCCCGCCTGCTCCACCTCGCCTTCGTAGGTGCCGGCATTGGGCCAGGCGCGCCGCGCCTGCAATTCGGCCAGACGATTTTGCGCCACCCAGCTGGCCAACAGGCGTTGCCGCAGCTCGGCCGAACTGTTGGCCATCATCGCCGACGCGCGACTGGCGGCGGCCAGCGCGATCGCCAGAATCGCCAGCGCCACCAGCACCTCGATCAGGGTGAAGCCACGCGCCGACTGCCTGCTCATTCGGCCATATCCTGCTGCGTCTCGACGCGTACCCGGCCCAGGCTGTCGCCACGGATGCGCGCGTGTGCCGCGTTGAGCGCCAGGTCGGCAGTGAATGGTGCGCTGCTGCCGGACGGCAGGAACAGCAGGCGCTCGCCCGCTTCCAGGCTGGCCTGATTCACCCGCAGTGCCAGCAGACGTACGCCGCTCGCCAGGCTTCGATCCTTCAGCAGATCGTCGCCGCTGCGCGGCACCCATTGGTTGTCCTCGTTCAACGCCCAGAAACGATAGCCCCCCTGCTCCACCGTAAACGCAATCGGCTCGCCCGATACCACCGCCTGGTCGCGCGTCTGTTCCAGCAGCAGCGCCAGCCGCTGCACCTCGTTCGCCAGCACGCGGTCGTCGTCCGGCATCAGGCGCACGCCCACCAATCCAGCCATGATGCCGATGATCACCAGCACCACCAGAACCTCGATCAGAGTGAAGCCGCGCTGGCTTACAGCTCCCACGAACCGATGTCCGCGTTGTTGCCTTCGCCGCCTGCCGCGCCGTCCGCGCCCAGGCTGAAAACGTCGATCTCGCCGCGCAGCCCGGGGTTCAGATACTGATAGGGCGCGCCCCAGGGATCGTTGGGCAGGCGTTCGAGATAACCGCCGGCTTTCCAGTTACCGGGAATCGACCCCGAGGTCGGCTTTTCCACCAGGGCCTGCAGGCCCTGCTCGGTGGCCGGATAGCGCGCGTTATCGAGGCGATAAAGGTTCAGCGCCTGCTTGATCGAAGCAATATCCTGCCTGGCGGCAACGATGCGCGCCTCGTCCGGTCGGCCCATGATCTTCGGCACCACCAGCGCCGCGAGAATGCCGAGAATCGCAACCACCACCATGATCTCGATCAGGGTGAAGCCGCGTGTGACCAGGCCGGGTTTGTGTGATCCGGATTTCATATCGATCCTTTCCAATTAAATCAACGGGTGCAAAAAACCAGCCCGCGTTATAAAAACTGCAGCGCGTGCGCATGGTGATACGGCCGGATCGCGCATTCAGCGGATTCATGCATCGACCGGCGCATCAGCGCACCAGCTGGTTCATCTCGAAAATCGGCAGCAGGATCGCCAGCACGATCACCAGCACCACCACCCCCATCACCACGATCAGCAGCGGCTCCAGCAAGCTGGTCAGCCCCATCACGCGGTTTTCCATTTCGCGGCTCTGCTGGGCGGCGGCGCGCTCGAGCATGTGCACCAGGCGGCCACTCGCCTCGCCGCTGGCGATCATGTGCACCAGCATCGGCGGGAACAGTTTCGCTGCGGCAAGTGCGCGGCTGAGGCTGCCGCCCTCGCGCACCTTGCGCGCTGCCTCCTCCACCGCCTGCCGCATCGGCAGATTGTTCACCACCCCGGCGCCGGCCTGCAGTGCCGCCAGCAGCGGCACCCCGCTGCCCACCAGAATGGCCAGCGTGCTCGCCAGCTGTGCGCTGTTGACGCCACGCACCAGCGCGCCCACCAGCGGCAGCCGCAGCAGCCAGCGATGAAAACGCAGACGCGTCGGCGGCAGGCGTAGCGCCCGCCGCGCCGCCCAGATCGCCACGGCGATCGCAATCAGCCATAGCCAGCCGCTGGCACGCAGAAAATCGCTCAGCCCGATCAGTGCGCGGGTCAGCCACGGCAGCGTCTGGTTGGTGTTCTGGAACACGCTCACCACCTGCGGCACCACGTAGGTCAAGAGGCCGAGCACCACGGAGCCCGCCACCAGCGTAACGATCGCCGGATAGATAAAAGCCAGTCCGACCTTCTGCCGCAGCGCCTGGTGCGATTCGGTATAGTCGGCCAGCCGCTCCATCACCTCGCCGAGACGGCCGGACTGCTCGCCGGCCGCGACCAGGGTGATGTACAGCTCGGGGAACACGCGCGGATATTTCTGCAGCGCGCGCGCCAGCGAATGCCCCGCCAGCACTTCGCCGCGCACCCCGGCCAGCACCTGGCGCTGATAGTCGGTATCGGCCTGCTCGATCAGGGCGTTGAGCGTCTGCTCCACCGGCAGGCCGGCGGCCAGCAGGGTGGCGAACTGTCGCGTGACCAGGCTCAGTTGCGTGCCGGACAGGCCGCGCCGCCAGTGCCAGCGGCTGCTGCCGCGCGCCATGGTGGCTTCGGACATCGTCGCCACTTCCGCCACCAGCAGCCCCTGTTCGCGCAGCCGGGCGCGCAACTGGCGCGCAGTGTCGGCTTCCTGTACGCCCTTCTTCAGGCGGCCGGCAGCGTCGTAAGCCTCGTAGCGAAATGCAGCCATGTCGATCCAGCCGTTCAGGCTTCGCGCGTCACGCGCAGCACTTCTTCCAGAGCGGTGTCGCCGGCACGCACCCAGCGCATACCGTCCTGGCGCATGCTGACCATGCCTTGCGCCACGGCGTGGCCGCGCAGGTTCTGTTCGGACGCGCCATCGTGAATCATGCGGCGCAGCGGCTCGTCGACTGCGAGCAATTCATAGATGCCGGTACGGCCACGATAGCCGGTGGAATTGCAGCCCGGACAGCCGACTGCGCTGAACAACGGCCCGTCCAGCGCAGGCTCCCCGATCGCCGTGCGTTCCTTGTCGCTCGCCGCGTGCGGCTGGCGACACAGCGGGCATAGCCTGCGCACCAGGCGCTGGCCGAGCACACCCAGGAGGCTCGATGCCAGCAGAAAAGGCTCGATCCCCATGTCGATCAGGCGCGTCACAGAACTGGCAGCATCGTTGGTGTGCAGCGTCGCCAGCACCAGATGGCCGGTGAGCGAAGCCTGCACCGCAATCTGCGCGGTCTCCAGATCGCGTATTTCGCCGATCATGATGACGTCCGGATCCTGCCGCAGGATGGAGCGCAGCGCGCGCGCAAAAGTCAACTCGATGCGCGGGTTGGCCTGGCTCTGGCCGATGCCGTCGAGGTCGTACTCGATCGGATCCTCCACCGTCATGATGTTGAGCGTCCTGGCGTCCAGCCGCGACAGTGCCGCGTATAGCGTGGTGGTTTTGCCCGAGCCGGTCGGCCCGGTCACCAGCACGATACCGTGGGGGCGGTGAATCAGTTCGTCGAGCCCGCCGAGGGTGACATTACTCATGCCGAGGCGCCCCAACTCCAGCCGCCCCGCCTGCTTGTCGAGCAGACGCAGCACCACGCGCTCGCCGTGGCCGGTGGGCAGCGTCGACACCCGCACATCCACCGGCCGCCCGGCCAGCCGCAAGGTGATGCGGCCGTCCTGCGGCAGGCGCTTCTCGGCGATGTCGAGCTGCGCCATCACCTTGATGCGCGAAACGATCGCCGCGTGCAGCGCGCGCTTCGGCTCGATCACGTCGCGCAGTGCGCCGTCCATGCGAAAGCGCACCACCGAGCGCGTCTCGTAGGGTTCGATATGGATATCGGACGCATTCTCGCGCAGCGCCTGCGTCAGCAGCGCATTGATGAGGCGAATGATCGGAGCATCGTCCTCGCTTTCCAGCAGGTCGGCCACCTCGGGGATGTCCTGCGCCAACTGCTGCAGGTCCATTCCCTGCGCCATGTCGTCGACCAGGCTGGCCGCCTGGTTCTCGCCCCGCGCATAGGCCAGTGTCAGGACGCGCTCGAACTGCTCCGGCGCCAGCACCTGCGTCTGCAGCGGGCACTTGAGGATGCGCCGCACCTCGGCCAGGGTGGCGGGCTCGGCTCCCTCGCGCAGCCACACCTCCATCTCGTCGCCGACGCGCCGCGCCACCAGCACCCCGCGGGTGCGTGCAAAGCCGTAGGGCAGCAGTGTGGCGAGCTGCGAATCCGGAACGTGGGTCGCGGTCGTATCCATGACAGGCATCAGGGCGCCGTCAGTGGCGCGTTCTGGGCGGGCTGCGGCGGCTTGTTGCCCAGCTGGGGCAGCGGCGGATTCTTCAGTTCTGGCAACGGCTCCATTTGCATATCTGGCAGGGCAAAATGCGGCTGCATGCGGAACTCGGTCTGTTTCTGGCGGATGAAGCCATAACGCTCGCCGGTCAGCAGGTCCGAACTGTTGTTGTCGCGCAGCACGTGCGGACGCAGGAATACCATCAGGTTGGTTTTCACGCGCTTGCGCTTTTCAGTCCTGAACAGATGGCCGAGCAATGGGATGTCCCCCAGCAGCGGCACCTTGTCGACACTGTCCTGCATGGTGTCCTGGATCAGCCCGCCAAGCACGATGATGCGGCCGTCGTCGACCAGCACAGTGGAATCGATCGAGCGCAAGTCGATGATGACACCGGACGCCGTATTTTCCCGCAGGCTGGAAGTTTCCTGATAGATCAGCAGCTTGACCGAGCCGCCTTCGGACACCTGTGGCCGCACCTTCAGCGTCAGACCGACGTCGCGTCGCTCGATGGTCTGAAACGGGTTCACCGTTGGATCGGTGCCGGACAGCGCATAGGAGCCGGTAAGGAAAGGCACGTTCTGGCCCACAACGATTTTGGCCTCCTCGTTGTCCATGGTCAGCAGGTTGGGCGTCGACAGGATGTTGGCGTTGGCGTCGGATTCGAGCGCACGTGCCAGCGCGCCGAGGTTGAGCACCTCGCCGACACCGGGAATATTGATGGTGCCGCTGACGACACCGATGTTCAGTCCCGAGCCCAGGGTCGAGAGGTCGGCCGACGCATCGATGATGTTGCTGCCGGTGCCGCGGCCGAAGTTGGTGCCGCCGATGAGATTCGTCCCGCCCTCCTCGATGCCGCTCAGGTCCTGCCACTGGATGCCGAACTCGGCCGCCTTCTCGGCGGTGATCTCCACCACCAGCGCCTCGATGAACACCTGTGCACGGCGCGCGTCGAGCTTGTCGATCACCGCGCGCAGTGCGTTGTAGGTCACGTCCGGCGCGCTGATGACGAGCGAGTTGGTCGCCGTGTCGGCGAGGATCATGCTGCCGCCAGCGGCGCCGGATAGCGAACTGGTACTGGTTGCGGAGCTGGCCGTGGCGGCCGGCGAGGTTCCCGTCATGCTGGCCGTCTTCGGTCCAATCGGCGCCTCGCCGGTCAGAATACCGCGCAGCGTCTCGGCCAGCTTCGCCGCTTCGGCATTGCGCAGGTACACCACATGAATGTTGCCGCCCGCCGCGCCCGCCACATCGAGCCCGGCAACCAGGCCGCGCAGCGCCTGGATGCGCGAGGGATTATCGCTGCGCACCAGCAGTGAATTCGAGCGCATATCCGGCACGATCGTCAGCCGCGTACCGCCCGGCTGCCCCGCCGCCGCGGCACCGTCGGACATCAGCCGCCCCAGTGACTGCGCCACGTCCACCGCCGACACATGGTTCAGCCGGATCAAGGCGGTATCGTTTGCGCTCGGCTGGTCGACCGCCTCGATGATCGCGTTCAGCCGCCGCACGTTGTCGGCATAATCGGTAATCACCAGCGTGTTGCTGCTGGGCAGCACCGCGATGGCGTTGTTGGGACCGATCAGCGGCCGCAGGACCGGCATCAATTGCGCGGCGGACTCATGTTGCAGCGGGTAAACCTGGGTGATGATCCGGTCGCCGCTCTCGTTGACCTGCTTGCCGCGGGTCACGCTGTAATTCTGCTTCGCCTCCGCTTCCGGCACGATCTTCACCACCCCGTGACCCTCGATCGCCGAGAAGCCCTGCATGCGCAGCGCCGACAGCAGGATCGGATACACCTGGTCGCGCGGCACCGGCCTCGCCGAAGTGATGATCACCGTGCCCTTGACGCGCGGATCGATGATGAAGTTCTTGCCGGTGAGTTCGCCTACCGCCTTGATTACCGAGGGGATATCGGCGTTGACGAAATTGAGAACGATCGGGTCAGTCTGGGTCTGGGTCTGAGCATGGGTCTGCAACGGCGGCAGCGCCAGCGCAAACAACAGGACGCTCAACGTCAGCCGGCGGGGGAAACCCGATCGTGTTTTTTTCATGTTATTCATTATTTCTACTGCAGCCTGTAGGAAAGAGTAAGCGGCTTGCCCTGGCGTTCGCCCACTACGGTGAGGCGCTGCACCCCCACCGTGCCGGACAACTGCCGCGCAAAGTCCTGCACATTGGCAACCGGCATGCCATTGACCATGCGCAGCGTGTCCCCGCTCTGCAGCCCCAGCCGCGCAACCAGCCCGTCAGCCGCTACCGAGGTCAGCACCAGGCCAGGCTGCGCGCCACTCCCGGCGCGCGCCTGAACCCCGAGACTTTGCGGGTTGGCCAAAGCCTGGTTGAATTCGTTGCGCGAGACCGGAATGTCACCGCTGGCCAACGCCAGAGGCTGCCCCACCGCATCCAGGTCGAGGCGCTCACGCATCCCGCGGTTGAGCAAAATCACGTGGTCGGGGGCCACCGAGTCCAACACCACTCCCGGCACGATTTCGTAACCGGTGGCAACGGCCTGGTCCTGCCCGTCGACGCCGAGAATCGCCATCGCCGGCTGGCTGTCCGGTGAAGCGAACACCCCGCGCAGTTTCAGGTTGAGCGAGGTCGCCGGCTCATCGCGCACAGCCACCTCCCCCTGCGCTGCGCCGAACAGATGCGCCGCACGCAGCGAAGCCAGTTGCGCGTCCAGCTTGATATCGGCGCGCGCGGCGCTTGCCGACAGCGGCGGCATCGGCGCGGCAAAGCGCCAGGTCCAGTGCGCCAGCAAGGCCGCCAGCCCCAGCAGTAACAGCAGATTTAGCGGCGCGCCCAACCAGGAAGCGCGGCGCAGCGAGACGAAAAGGGGGGCGAGCGGCATCGCGTTCAAGCTTCCTATAAAAGGCATGGCGGCGCAACTAGTTTTGCCGGACTTGAAGATGGCATCGGCCGGGAAGAAACGCGACACGCGCATTTGATCGATGGCATTATTCCTCAATGCCATAGCGCTTGACCTTGCGCCACAACGTCGATTTGTCGATGCCGAGAATTTCCGCCGCCAGCGCGCGATCGCCGTGCGTCTCGCGCAGGGTCTTGCGGATGAAATAGGCCTCCACTTCGTCAAGGCTTTGCGGTGGCAGATAGTCGAGCGCGCGGCCGCGCGGGTCCTTCTGTTCGGTCAGCCGCGACGGCAGCACGTCGGCATCGATATGATCCGACTCGGCAAGAATAATCATGCGCTGGATGATGTTTTCCAGTTCGCGCACGTTGCCGGGCCAGTCATAACGCATCAGCGCGCCGAGCACGGCGGTGCTGACGCCGCTGATGTGCTTGCCAAGGCGCAACGAATGCTTGTTCAGCAAATAGTAGGCCAGCAAAGCGATATCTTCGCGCCGCTCGCGTAGCGGCGGGACGCTGATCTCCATCACCGACAGACGATAGAAGAGATCTTCGCGAAACTGGCCACTTTCCACCAGTTCGGGAATCGGCCGGTTGCTGGCGGCAATCACGCGGACATCGACATTAACGGGTTCGGTGGCGCCGGTCGGATAGAAACTTCCGTCCTGCAGCACGCGCAGCAGCTTGGCCTGCAGCGCCAGCGGGGCATTGTTGATCTCGTCGAGAAACAGGGTGCCGCCATCGGCAACCTCGAACAGGCCAGGCTTGTTGCGCTCGGCGCCGGTAAAGGAGCCCTTGCGAAAGCCGAACAGCTCGCTTTCGATCAGGTTCTCCGGGATCGCCGCGCAGTTGATGGCGACGAAGGGCTTGTCGCGGCGCTTGCCGCGCTGGTGGATCTGGCGTGCCACCAGCTCTTTGCCGCTGCCGCTTTCACCGAAGATCAACACACTGGAATCGTAGGCGGCGGCGGCGTCGATCAGACGGTCGACCCGCTCCTTCGCCTGGGACTGGCCGATGATCTCGCCGCTTTCCTCATAGGCACGGCTTTGCCGACGCAGGCGCTGGTTCTCGGTCGAGAGCAGGTAGAAACCGAGTGCCTTTTCCACCACGCAGCGCAACTTGATGGTGTCGAACGGCTTCTGGACGTAATCGTAGGCACCCTCCTTGAGGGCGTCGACGGCGGACTCGACGGTGGCATAGCCGGTGACCAGCACGACCTGGGTCTGCGGGTCGTGCGATTTAACGAACTTGAGCAGGTCCAGTCCATCGGCACCCGGCATGCGGAGATCGGTGAGGACGACGGCGGCGTCGTTGTTTTCGAGGAAATCCATCGCCTCGTGCGCGTTCTCGGCGCTGGCCACCTTGAACGTCATCGACGACTCGGCCAGCACGGCGAGGATCAGCTCGCGCATGTTGCGGTCATCCTCGGTAACCAGAATGGCCGGGATGGCATCGGCCATGCCGGCATCCTTGTCATTGCCGCGTAGAGTGGAGGCACCCTGTTTCATGGTTTTGCTCGTTCCAGGTCGACTGCCGGCAATTTGACGATGAAGCATGCGCCTTCATCATTCGCGGCATCATAGGCAATAAAGCCGCCACGTTTTGTAACGATTGCCTGGCTGATGGACAGGCCAAGCCCGGAGCCCTGCCCGACGTCCTTGGTGGAAAAGAAGGGGTCGAACAAGCGCTTACGGATATCCTGCGGCACGCCCGGACCGTTGTCCGAAATGGCGATGGCGGCATAGGCGTCCTCCGCCCAGGTGCGCACGACAATGCGCGGCGACAGCGTTTTGTCGAGCGCGTCGATGGCATTGACCAGCAGGTTGCTCAAAACGATGTCGATCTGGCCGCACCCCCCCTCGACAACCACCATTTCCGGACACAGATCCAGCACGATTTCGATTCGGTAGCGTTTAAGCCTGCAGTTAATGAATGTCTCGATCAACTCTTGTGCCAGCTGGTTCAGATCGCAGGTTTCGCCGCTGCATTTATCCTTGCGCGCATAGTCGAGCAATTCCTGCACCACGCGCGAGCAGCGCTGCGCCTCGTCGGCGATGATGCGGGCATAGCCCGTCAGTTTTGGATGCTCGACCGCGCCCCGGTCGAGCAGTTGCGCATAGCCAAGTATATTGCCAAGGGGCGTGTTCAGTTCGTGCGCAACACCCGCTGCAAGCTGGCCCATCGCCACCAGTTTCTCGCGCATCGCAACGCTTTCCATCAGTTGGCGATGCTCGGTGATGTCCTGCAGGATCAGCACGCCGCCCATGTCGTTTTCCTCATCGCTGTAGAAGGCGAGGTTGAGCGAAAAGAAACGCTTGTCACCATCGACGTTGAGAGCAATTTCCTGGTTTCGGATAATGTGCTTGTAGAGAAAGGCATCGCGCAGCAGTTCGCGGTCGTGCTCGTTGATGTCGAGCAGTTCGAACAGGTTTGCGCCGATCAGCGCACCCGACCGGACACCGAACAGCGCATCCGCCTGGCGGTTGGCGATGGTGACGCGCAAATCGTCGGCCAGGCTCAGCAGGGCGCCCGGCAGGCTTTGCAGAATGGTGTTGCTACGGTTGCGCTCGTTGAGAAAGCGCCCCTGACATTCTTCCACGGTCTGGAACATCATCCGTAGCGTGTTGATGGTGGTGTTGTATTCCGGTATCAGACGGCCGATGCTGGTCCATGCATAGGGCCCGGCCGAGGTCGGCTCCAGCAGACCTTCGCGCGCGTGAAGAATGCCAAGCTCAAGTCGCCTCAACGCGGCCAGTTCGCCAGACAGGCGCACGATCAGATAGGTGAACAGGGCGGCCAGCAGGAAACCGGACAACCAGAGGAGGTGTGATTCGTTCCAGAAAGGACCAAAAAAGGCATACAGCAGGCCGGCCAGCAATGTAATCGCGGCCGGCAGCAGGTGGCCGGAAAAGATTGAAATGAAGGGGCGCCGGTTGGCCGTCCCCCGCAAACTCAGCGATTTGATGGCAATACCTCTTGATTGACACAATACGGAAAAGAACACGGCCGCCAGTCACCGGGCGGCCGTGCAGAGCCACTGCAAGAGACAGATCAGAAGATGAACTGCAGGCCAAGCGTGGCCTGATTATAATCCTGCAGCGCAACGTTGGTCGGGTGTTCGTTATCGAAGCTAATATCCGCGTACTCCAAGCTGATCTTCAACCTCTGTCCATCCAGATAGTAGTTCGCGCCGACGCTATTCCATTTCTGGTCATAATACTCGACACCGCCGGTCTCGATGCCGTAATCGGACGTTTCGTGACGGGCGAAGAACTGCAGACGACCCATGCCAACCTTGTTGGGCAGCATGTAGCCGGCCTTGACGTAATAGCCCTTGAGGTCGCTGCGGACGGTCAACGCGGGATCTGGATTCAGATTAGTGGCGCCATCCGTATCGTAATCGAAGTACGCGCCGGAAAGCGTGTAGACCCCGCTCGCCATCGGGTACTCCATGAACGCGTCCACCGTCCATGCCTTGTAATCCTTGATATCGCTGCGCGCAATATAGTTGCCGTATGCGACGCCATTCTGCATCTCGTAAGCGGCGCCAACGGTCAGCACCTTCTTCGTTCCCAGGTAGGTACCCAGATAGCCGTAGTTGAATTCCGGCTCCCAGAAACTGTAATGCACACGGGTAGTCAGGCGCGGATTGTCCTCGGCCACTGCGTTGTCCTCGCGGCCGTCGGCAACCATGACGCGATACTGGAATTTGGCATCCAACAGATTGCCCCAGACCGCCAGACCGGTATCGCGGCTGCCGCCGAACGGCGTGTAGGCGAGCACCTCGGCACGGTCCATGGTCAGCGGCTCCAGGCACGCTTCCAGGTTCTCCCGCGAGAAGGTGTTCTTGAAGCGGCCGACGATGAAGCGTACGTCATCGCGATAGTCCAGCGTTACATACGCATCGCGGTAATAGACGCTTTTGTCATCCTCGCCGAGCTTGCTGTCGTTGCCAGACTCGAGCTGCGCATAAAAACCCACGAAGTCGTTGTACTGGCCGGAAAAGGTCAGCCGGTTGCGGCGCAAAAAAGCATCGTTCGACGAACCGTTATCGGTTGCCGAAGTGAACCCTTTGTGCTGCAACCACCCCTGCAGGGCGTAGGTAAAGGTGAGCGAACCCTCCTCGCCAAACTCGATGGTCGGGCCTGCCACTGCGCCCAGCGGCAGCAAACCGGCGAGCAGGCCAACAGCACAGGCACGGGACAGCGGGGAAACAGCATTGTGCGGAACGGTCAGAATTTTCATGTTATTTCGCTCCTGGAATGGCGTGATAAGCGTCCTGCACCTTGGTCAGGTCACCCTTGTGGCAGCCGCTGCAGGCGTCAGCCGTGTTGTCAAGAGGCTTGGCGAGCATTTTCGTGTGCGCCACGTCTTGCTTCATGATTCTCGAATTTCCCTTGTGGCAGCCAGCGCACGAGTTGTTCACCTTGGAGTGCTGCGCATGCCAGGGCGCCTTGGCGGCATCCATTTCGGGCGCTGCTGCGCGCTTGCCATTGTGACACTTGAAGCAACTCGAAGCGCCCAGGCCGCAGGCATTGGCGAGAGAAATCGGCGACAGTCGCGCCGCGCCTTCCGCCAGCGCCGCCGTAGCCTCGCCACCCCAACCCGTGGCCGCAAGCACGGTCGAATCTTCAGCGTGCTTGCCAGCCAGGCCGGTGAGCATTGCGACACCCAGGCCAAACAGCGACAGCATGACACCACCGCGCCAGATTTTTCCCAACAGACTACCCTTACCTTGGTTGCGCTTCATCTATCCCTCTCCTTTGCTCGTCACGAGTTGCGGGAAGCCCATCCAGATTATCCAGACGGACGCCTTCCGATTGCTTAAACCGATCATCCCATGCCTTGCGTATATCCGCCTCGCTCGTGCCCGAAGCACACGTACACGCCAGCCCATTGCCGCGATACTTGAGCCTGGGCTGCCCCGGCTCGGTCGCAGCAACGACCGGTGCCGCCAGCAGCAGGGCAAGGGCCATCAAAGTCACTGCGCCAGTCGATTGCATGGATTTCCGGTTCACCTCTGTCTTATCGACACCCTTCTGAAGCACAAGCCATGCCAGCAACCATTATCCATTCATAACAACAACTTATTGCAATACAGCAAGCCCGATTCGATTGCACAATAAGTGCTATGCACGGCGATCTTTCAAATTGCAATCGGTACGAGGATGGCAGCAGTTCACTTCTGGATGAATCGCGCGTCCCCCAGCCGCCTTACGGGGTCGCTCGAAGTCCGGTTTCTCACCGATCCACGCCTGCCTCAATACGCAACAATTCATAGCGTGCCGCTACAGCTTCGGCGAGCGCGCGCCGCAACAACGGTACCGCAGCAGCCGGCAACTGGTCGGCACGACTCAGACTATCACGGTAGATGCGCTCGTAATGCTCGGCCGGCAGCACCCGCATGACCAGCAGCACGCGCCAGTCGCTGCCCGTCGCAGTGAAGGGCTGCCGGAAATCGCGCGCCTCACCGGCGGGGATGCGGGCATCGAACAGCTGCCGCGTGATCTGCGTATCGACATTCCAGCCAATCACTTGGCGCCCCAGTTCGAAAATGCCGCCATCGGCATCGTGGCGGTAAAACACGAGCTCGACCTTCGGCACCATATAGGTCGGGAAATGATGGCCCGCGCCGCTGTTGCGAACGTTCGCCCGTGCCTCGTAGCGGCCGCCGCCAAGCGAATGTACGTTTAGTGCCACCTCGATTGCACGTCGCGTCATTTCCGGATCGTGGATCCCGCGCCACAAATGCTTGCGATCCGGCATGTGGCAGGACTGGCAGGTCTGCTTGTCGGCCCCCTCTCCGGCGTAGGGGCTGGCAAGCCATTGGCGGTAGGTGTCCTCCATCAATTTTCCGGCGATGCGCGGACCGTCATCCGGGAACTGGTGGCAATGCGCGCAGAAGCGACTGTCCTGGAAGGCCTTGGCAACGACAAAGCCGCCATGCGGGACGTCCTGGGCCGCCGCGCGGCGCGGCGGCGGCCCGAAGCGCTGGTGCCCGCGCACATGGCAGGCCGCGCACACCAGTCCCTGATGCCCCAGATCGGCGCTGACATAATCCGGCGGCGGCTGCGTCGGTGCGTTCGGCCAGCCGTGCTCCAGCGCCAACAGCGCTTTCTGCTCGGCCAGCGGCGCATGACAGCGCAGGCAACGGTTACCCTGATCCTGATCCATCAATTTGAGCTGCCAGCGCAAGCCGGGGCCCATTGTCTTGCTATGCAGCGAAGTGCGCCAGGCAGCAAGCTGTTCGGTATGGCACTGCCCGCAGGCCTCAGGACTGAGCGAGGCTTCCAGCGGCGAGAACGTAGCCGGCGGCACCCCCTGCGGCGGCATCGATTCGGTCCAGTGTTTGCTTAAAAAGGTCTCGACCGTAGGCGTAGGCTTCTCGCCGCAACCTGACAGCAGCCCGAGCAGGAGCGGCAGGGTCAGCAGCAGCCATGGCTGCCGCGTATGAAAAAGGCGGTTCAAATCCAGCTCCACGAAAAAAAAAGCCCACGAGAGTATCGTGGGCCAGAGGAGGAGAAAGCAAGGTTCAGGCGGAAATTAGCCGCCGCACGGGTTGGCGGGTGGGGCGCTGGTGCCGGCGGTCGGGATCACCTCGCCGTACTTGTAGGCCTTGTCCGCCTCGACGATGGCGTTGGCCGATTTGGCATACGCATCGGTGATATAGCGCTGGGCGACCGCGGTGTTGCTGGCGGCCGGAATATAGAACGACTTGAGGTCGGTGCGCCACGGGGAATTCTCGGGCAGGATCGCATTGCCGGTCGCGTCGGTGATGACGCTTCCAGGGGTCAGCGAATTCCACTCGACCATCGCGCCGTCGTAGAAACGGGTTGGCTTACCGAGAATCACGGCGCTGGCGACGCCGGTGATCATCGCGCGGAAGGTCGTCTCGCAATAAGTGTAGATGACATCGCCTTCCTGGTAGGCGTTGCCCACGCCCACATTCGTGAAGACCCCTGCTCCATCGCCGGCGATGAAGCCCGCGCCGCTAACATTACCGTCAAGGTAGGCTTGCAGGTCGGCTTTGTCCTTGTAGCGGTAGCCCTCGCCTGAGACGAGCAGGTTGGAGAAGTCAAGTTGCAATGCACCAAACGGATGACCCTGGCGAGAGCCGGAATTCTGGAACCCTGTCCCATTATAATTGGGAATATTGCGTGCATCCCAGATGAAGACGCCGTCATTCTTCACGTTGACGTCGGACGTCGGCAGGACGGCCAGCATGTCCTGCAACGTCGCCTGCAGCTGGGTGTTGTCGACCAGCAGATCCATGACCGAGGCGTGGCCGTTGTTAGGCTCCGAGCTTGCGGTCGCCTGGAAGTCGGCGGGCAGCAGTTCGACGGCCAGCCCCAGATTGTCATCCAGCCACTGGTTGCCGCCATTGAGGATGGCCAGGTTCTTCTTGTCGACGCCCCAGTAGCGCAGGGCATACCAGATGCGACCCTGCGCCATCGCGTTGCCAGTGCTGCCAGTCCCCATGGCGACGACGACCATGTCATTTTGCGGGTCGATGTTGTATTTCTTCAGCAGCGCATCCATACCCGCACCATCTGGCACCATGCTCGGCGTCTCGATAACGCCATTGGTCCGGGTCTGGATCCATTCGCTACCCGGCGACAGATAGGTAAACACGTTGTTGCCGCTGGGCTTGATGTACTCCGCGCCCGCGGGCCCCGGCGTCACCTGCAGGATAACCAGCTTGCCGGTAATCCCTGCCGGGCGCTGGTTGAGCCAGTCATCCTTCCAGCGCTTGAGCGTCGATTCGGTGATCAGGCCATTTTCGTTCAGGTTGTAATCGTCGGCCGACGTCTGAGCAATCGTCGCCGGCGTATTCACCGGGATCTGTTTCACCAGTGCCGTCGTGTCCTCATCGCCGCCGCAGCCCGGCAGGCCCAGCGCCATTGCCAGGACGGTCATGCCGGCCCAACCCCTATTCATCTGCTTGTTCATTGAGAATCCTCCATCCATTATCAAGCCCGCGCCCACCTTGCCGGGCGGCAAGACGGCGCACTCATAGCGGCCGGCCCGCTGGAGGCCGGCAGTAAAACCGCCCGTCCCAGCCATGCACAACCTCCACCGCGACCATGGCCGCGGGCAAAACACTTTCAATCCAGCGGCGCTTTCAGCACCACCGGCATCCAGTCCTGTTCCAGCGCATCGAGCAATGCGCCGTAATCGTCCGTATTCATTTCCCGCACTTGCGCGCCAGCCGCGCGCAAGGCTTCAGCCAGACCCGGCATCGCCGGCACCGCCGCGGGATTGACCAGCAAAACCTTTTTTCCCGTGTTCATACGCAATACACCACGTCGTTGTCAATAATCTGCCGCGCCAGGGCTGCCATGGCGTCCCCGGTGGGAGCGAGTTCCACCACGGGCACCTCGGCGAACTCCAGTGCTTCCATTTGCTCTGCTGCGCCGCCACCTTCAGGCAGCTTGCCCCAGGCGGCGATGGAGACGGCGTCGTCGAGCAGGGTCAGCCCGCTGGCCATGCGCAGCGCCTCGACCTGCTTCTGCACGGCCACCATCAGAATGCGTTTTTGATCTGCCATGTCCCGTCCTCAGAAAACCAGAACCTTGTCGCACTTGCGCACGAGTTCGGCATCCTGGTATTGGCCGCCGACGACGACGATGTCGGCGATGGCACTCAAATCAAACCTGCCGACGGCATAGTGCTCGGCGCTGTGTTCGCACAGGGTGACGCTGTTCGGGCGCGCCCGTGCACGCTCGACGAATCCCGCGTCAGCAAGCAGGTTGACGCCGGTGTCGGTCAGGAAGCTCAGGGTTTCCCAACCGCGCGCAGCCGCCGCGTCGATCAGACCGTTCGCCTGCGGCAGAAAACATTCATCGGTGATCACGATACCCAGTTGCATGACTCAGGCCTTCCTGATCTTCCAGGTGAAGGAACCGCTTCCCTCCTGGCGATCGATCAGGTCGTTACCCTCGGCTTCGCACATGGCCATGATCGATTCGCCCGAGGAGGGGTTGTCGAAAACCAGGCTCAGCACGTCGCCACTTTCCAGCTTCTGCAGCGCTTTCTTGGTGTACATCTGGGGGTGCGGACAGGCGTAGCCGCACACGTTCAACTCCCATTCATGATCGGCGGTCTTGTTGAAACTCATTGCCATAGCACTACTCCTTGATGATGATTGCTTGTCTGAAATGTCTGGGCCATCCTAGAGGCCGCACTCCGAAGGCTTGCGGGCGTCGCTCCAGTCCATGTACCAGGTGAAGACCTTCACGCCGACATAGGCGCCGAGCACCATGCCAATCAGAAAAACCCAGCCGCTGGGGTCGCCATTGGTGACGGTGGCAAAGAAAGCGCCGATGTTGCAGCCCATGGCCAGGCGCGCGCCGATGCCCATCAGCGTGCCGCCGACGATGGCAAAGAAAGCGGTTTCCCAGCTCGGCATCTTCCATTTGAATTCGCGGCGCGAGAGCGCCATGATGGCGGCGCCGAGAATGATGCCGATCGACATGAAGCCAGGGGCATTCAGCAGCGGGTTCGGCAGGCCATTGTCGAGGCCGAAGAAGATGCTGTCCATGTTGTTGATGCCCAGCTTCTGCATGATCCAGCCGCCCCACTGCGCTTCCTGGGTGGTGATGTACCAGTAGCCAGGGTCGAACACGGTGTCCTGGATGGACAGGCCCTCGGTGTAACCCATCGCCACCAGCAGTTCACCGAAGTTGAAGATATCGTAGTGCTCGCGTAATGCACCGGTCACGTACATGTGCAGGCCGGCGAGAATACCAAGACCGATACCGGCCAGGGCGGTATTCTTTGATGATGTGCACATGGCCCACATGCCCGCAAGCTCGTCGCGCAGCACCGGGCTGGCCTTGCCGGAACGGCGCAGGTAGCCCTTGCGGTAATAGAAAACATACAGCACGATCAGGATGAGGATGACCGGCAGGATCGCGGTCAGGAGGGTGTTGTACAGCACAATGCCCGCAGCACCGCTCTGGCCGAGCGCATCGGCGGTGGTGGAGCCCTTCAGATCCCACATGTAGCCCGCGGTGAAGATATCGAACCAGCCCTGCGTGACGGTCAGCTCGGCTGGCATGTCCTTGGCCACGGCAGAAGCGACCCACGACTGCGGCACCAGGGCGTCCCACCAGCCGCTCGCGGTCACGACGATAGCCTGCGAGAACGAGATGGCAACGATCACCAGCATCGAGTTCATGTTGCCCTCGCCCGCCTTGTAGAGCGAACCCGAGGCGCACCCACCGGTAAAGACGATACCGAAACCGAAAATTGCGGCGCCGATGACGATATGCCAGCCCATCGCGTTGGGATGGAATGTACTGAACCCGCTCAGGGTAACGATGGTGGCGACGACCGCGTACAGCGCCACCGCGATCATCACGCCGACCGCCATGCGCGGCACCTTCACTGCGAACAGGTCGCGTGTCGCCGATGCCATGCAGAAACGGCCGTATTGCAGCAGCATGCCGTAAGCGAGACCAAACCAGACGTAAACCAGCAGGTAAACGAAGCGCGTGTCCTGCGCCAGGGCCAGCAGCGAGCCGGCGACAACGAGCAGGAAGATCCCCATCGCCTTGAGACTGCTTTTGCGAAACAGCCAATGCGTTTCAGCTGCGATACTTGCCGACGCTACATTCACTCATACTCTCCTCAGCAAAACCGGCGGGCCTGGCAGGCCGCCCCAGATTGCATTGCCTAAAAAAAACCCTTGCGCAGGTAAACACGCCAGCAATCGGACTCCCGAACCGTGGCGAGGTGCGTGCAGCCGAGTGTCTGCGCCAGCGCAGGAAATCCCTCGACAGCCGTGGGATTATCGAGCACCACTTCGATGGCCGCACCCGACCCGACTTCGCCCAGCACCTTCATGGTCAGCAACTGCGGCCGCGGACACATGGCGCCCAGGCAATCGACCGAGCGCACCACATGCACACACCCCAAACCGGGAACATCGATGTCCTTGTTAACCAGGCTGGCCATACCGGCTGGACGGCCATGAAGACGATCGAACAGACTGTTAACTTGCACGCGCATCCTCCGCTTGGCGACCCGCATTAATAAGCACGTTGCGTGCCACATTGATTTGTCTTTTGTAAACATATGGTTACTCCAACTCGCGGGTTTCCATCCAATGAAAAATGCAATAGCGTCGGTTTTATGGTTTGGCGCTGGTGTCTTTTGCAACGGGAAAATGTCCAGGCTGGCGGCGAGACACTTGAGAGACACCGATCAATTCGTCACGCGGCGGCGCGGCATACGATTCCACGTGACCTCCGCCCATGGAAAGCCTGAGTAATCAGTTGAGTAATCAGTAATGTCCGCTTGGCCAATACGCTGGATTACCGCGTTTCGATGGGTGGGGCCAATTCACGCCATCGGTCAAGGCGCGGGTATCAGGCAGTCAGGCGCCGCCAGGTTGCCACCACGGTATCGGGATTGAGCGATATCGAGCCGATTCCCTGCGCCACCAGCCAGTCGGCCAGATCGGGGTGATCGCTCGGCCCCTGGCCGCAGATGCCGATGTATTTGCCTTGCCGCTTGCAGGCGGCGATAGCCTCGGCCAGCAGCTTTTTCACCGCCGGATTGCGTTCGTCGAAGCTTTCGGCCACCAGGCCGGAGTCGCGGTCGATGCCCAGCGTCAGTTGGGTGAGGTCGTTGCTGCCGATGGAAAAGCCGTCGACGTGCTGCAAAAAATCGTCGGCCAGCAGCACGTTTGAGGGAATCTCGCACATCATGATCAGGCGCAGGCCATGGTCGCCGCGCTTGAGGCCGTTTGCCTCCAGCAGTTTCACCACCGCCGCGCATTCTTCCACCGTGCGAACGAAGGGAATCATCACTTCGACGTTGGAAAAGCCCATCGTCTCGCGCACTTGTTTCAGCGCGCAGCACTCCAGCTCGAACGCAGGACGGAACAGCGCCGACACGTAGCGCGCCGCGCCGCGAAGCCCCAGCATGGGGTTTTCCTCTTTCGGCTCGTAGCGCTCGCCGCCCACCAGGTTGGCGTATTCGTTGGACTTGAAGTCGGACAGGCGCACGATCACCGGCTGCGGCCAGAACGCGGCGGCCAGGGTGGCGATGCCCTCGGCCAGCTTGTCCACATAGAAAGATACCGGGTCGGCATAGCCCGCCGCACGCGCATCGATCTCGGCGCGAACGTCCGGCGGCTGACCGGCATGATCGAGCAGCGCCAGCGGATGCACGCCGATCATGCGCGCGATGATGAACTCCAGCCGCGCGAGGCCGACGCCGTGATTCGGAATCTGCGCGAACTCGAAGGCGCGCTCGGGGTTGCCGACGTTCATCATCAGCTTCACCGGCGGCGCGGACAGGGTTTCGCTCGCCAGCGTCTCCACGGTGAACGGCAGTTTGCCTGCGTAGACAAAGCCGGTGTCGCCCTCGGCGCACGACACCGTCACCGTCTCGCCGTCCTTCAGCACCGCGGTCGCCTCGCCGGTGCCCACCACGGCGGGAGTGCCCAGCTCGCGCGCGACGATGGCGGCGTGGCAGGTGCGTCCGCCGCGGTTAGTGACGATCGCCGCCGCACGTTTCATCACCGGTTCCCAGTCGGGGTCGGTCATGTCGGTGACCAGGATATCGCCCGGCTGCACCCGGTTCATTTCGGCCGGGCTGGCGATCAGCCGCACAACGCCCACGCCGATCTTCTGGCCGATGGCGCGGCCGGTGATACGCACCTCGCCGGTCGCTTCCAGCGTGTAGCGCTCGCCGACGCCGCTGGTGCGCGTCTTTACCGTTTCCGGGCGCGCCTGCACGATGAAAAGCTCGCCGGTTTCGCCGTCCTTCGCCCACTCGACGTCCATCGGGCGCTTGTAGTGCCGTTCGATCGCCACCGCCTGGCGCGCCAGTTCCAGCACCTCGGCGTCGGTCAGCGAATATTGCCGGCGCAGCTCGGCTGGCGTGTCCTCGATCACGGTCGCGCCGTCGCGCCACACCATGCGAATGGCCTTTTCGCCCAGTTCGCGCCGCACCACGGCGGGAAAACCCTCGGCCAATTTCGGCTTGTGCACGTAGAATTCGTCCGGATTGACCGAGCCCTGTACCACGGTTTCGCCCAGCCCGTAGGCAGCGGTGATGAATACCACGTCGCGGAAGCCGGATTCGGTGTCGAGGGTGAACAGCACACCGGAACAGGCGATGTCGGAGCGCACCATGCGCTGCACACCCGCCGACAGCGCCACGTCGGCGTGCGCGAAGCCGTGATGCACACGGTAGGCAATGGCACGGTCGTTGTAGAGCGAGGCGAAGACCTTCCTCACGTACTGCAGCAGGTCGTCGGCGCCGCGCACGTGCAAGTAGGTTTCTTGCTGCCCGGCAAACGAGGCGTCGGGCAGGTCCTCAGCGGTAGCCGACGAGCGCACCGCCACCGACACGCTGTCGCCGAGTGCGGCATAGGCCTTGCGCAGGCCGGTTTCGAGCACGGCCGGCAACGCGGCCGCCTCGACCCAGGTGCGGATTTCTGCCCCCGCCGCGGCCAGCGCCGTCACGTCTGCCACGTCGAGCGCCGCCAGCCGCTCATGAATGCGCGCGCGCAAATCGTTGTGGTCGAGAAAATCCCAGAACGCCTGCGCCGTGGTGGCGAAGCCACCCGGTACCTTGACGCCGGCGCCGGACAGATTGGCGATCATCTCGCCCAGCGATGCATTCTTGCCACCCACGCGCGGCACGTCCGCCATCGACAGGCTATCCAGTGGAACGATATAGTCAGTTGAAGCATGCATAATCCACTCCATGAAAAGCTACAGCGTTTTCTGCGTATCCGATCACACCGGTGTCACCGTCGAGGCGGTGACGAAGAGCGTGCTGGCGCAGTTTCCTGCACTTGAGTTTAACCTGATTGCGCTGCCTTTCATCGACAGCCCGGAAAAGGCACGGACCGCCGCGGCGCGAATTGCCGCTACGCCCGGCGCGCTGGTGTTTTCCACCCTGGCCGACCCGGCCCTGCGCACCGTCCTGCGCGGCAGCCGCGCCAGCCTGTTCGATGTCTTCGACCTCGTCGCCCCCGCTGTGGAAGCCGCGCTGGGCCTGGCCGCCACCCCCAGCGGCGGCCGCACCCACGGCATGGCGCACAACTACGAATCGCGCATCGATGCAGTCAATTTCAGCCTGGCGCTGGACGATGGTCTGCAACCGCAGCGGCTCGATCAGGCCGACCTGATCCTGGTCGGCGTCTCGCGCGTCGGCAAAACCCCCACCGCGCTCTACCTCGCCCTGCAATACGGCCTGCGCGTCGCCAACTATCCGCTGACGCCGGACGACCTCGAACAGAACAGCCTCCCCGGCGTCCTGCTCGCCCACCTGCCGCGCCTGCGCGCCCTGACCCTGTCGGCGGAACGCCTCGCCACCATCCGCCAGGCGCGCTACCCCGACAGCCGCTACGCCAGCCTCGCGCAATGTCGCGAAGAACTCGCCGCCGCCGAACGTTTTTACACGCAGCATGCCATTCCCGTCATCGACACCACCCGCATGTCCGTGGAAGAAATTGCCGCCCGTCTGCGCCCGGCCTAAGTGACAACCTGCCCTCCACGGAAAAGGAAGAACTGACGGCAGTATCAAGACCTTTTTTGGCCCATCATAATATCAACGCGGCACCTCTCATTGCTTCAGTTTTGTCGAAACATGTCGAATAAGCACTGTACATTCCGCGAAAAGGTGAATTCACCATGTCTGAAGACAACAGGGGATTGAGTGGCATGACACAAAGCGATATCGAATTCAACCCGACAGCCTGGATTGAGAGTCTTGCGGCGACATTGGCCAGCTTCCTTGCTGACCCGCGTTTACGTTATAGCTACGGCGTGCAGCCCAACGTGGTCGACGGAGAGCTTAGCCTGATCGTGGCGCCCTGGCTGGAAACCGAAAACCGTGCCACCTACGACCACGTGATGAGCTTTGCCAAAGACCACCAGTTGCGAATTGTGGAAGACCGGCGAACCGGCGAACGGGCTTTGCCACACTCGAATTGAGACACTGGCAATGAAATCTGCGGTTCAGCCTGACCGCTGCCGCACGGTTTCAAACATGGCGATAGCCAGTGCCACCGAAGCGTTCAATGACTCCATTTTGCCAGGCATCGGAATCTGAACCGTGGCTGTCGCCGCGGCACGTACTTTATGCGACAACCCACCGCCTTCATTGCCGACAATAATGGCCAGCGGACCTGTCAGATCACGTGCGAACACACTCCTGTCTTCCCCTAACGCAAGCGCAAGGCTCTGCCCTTCAAACAACGCACACCAGGCTGGAATATCCACACCGCATTCGAGCGGCAACACGAACTGGGCACCCTGCCCACCACGCAGTGCCTTCGGTGACCAGGGATCGTGGCAGCCCTTCGACAGCACCGCCAGCGTGGCACCCGCCGCCGCGCCGGTACGCAGCATGGAACCCAGGTTGCCGGGATCCTGAATATCTTCCAGCACCAGCACCAGCGGCGTCGCGTTGATGGGGGGCGGCATCAGCCAGGCGGCTTCGCTCAGCACCCCGGTCGGCGTGGCTACAGGCGTCAACTCGGCAAACAGCGCATCGGTCAGCACAATGGTTTTGGCGTGTGGACATCGCCCCGCCAAGGCTCTGAAACGGCCCACGTCGAACGACGACGCGCTTACCAAAGTGTGCGGCTGCCCCCCCGCATCAAGATACGCCGCCAACAGATGCTCGCCATCCAGCAAAGTCATCTGCGCACCGCGTCGGGCGCGGGCGGACTCGGACAGCTTCTTCAGCCGCTTGAACAGGGAGTTGTCGCGCGAGGAAATGGGCGTTTCGGTCATGCCCGGATTATCCGCGTTTCGCTATCGCAGGCTACACTCTTACGATGCGCATCGCCCTCATCACCCCCTACGGCCGCGAACACCGCAACGGCAACTGGCACACGGCCGCACGCTGGGCGCGCTTCCTGCGCGAGGCGGGTCACACGGTGCGGACGCAGGTGGAATGGGATGGCCGCAGCACCGACCTTATGCTGGCGCTGCACGCCCGGCGCAGCTTTGCCTCGATCCGCGCCTTTGCCGAGCGCTTCCCGACCCGCCCCCTGTTGCTGGTGCTGACCGGCACCGACCTGTATCGCGACATCCACCAGAACGCCGACGCCCAGCAGGCGCTGGAACTCGCACACCGGCTGATCGTGCTGCAGACGCGCGGCGTCGACGAACTGCCGGCGCATCTGGCCGCCAGGGCGCGGGTGATCTACCAGTCGTCGCCCGACATTGCTCGCCTGCCCGCGCCTGCCCAACCCTTCGAGGTGCTGGTGATCGGCAACCTGCGCGAAGAAAAGGATCCCTTCCGAGCGGCACTGGCGACGGCCTACCTGCCCGGACATTCGCAAATCCAGGTGACGCATCTGGGCAGCGCCCTCTCCAGGGAAACGGCCGAAACGGCGGAGATGGCGCAGAGCAAGCTGCCGCGCTGGCACTGGGTCGGGGAGGTGCCGCACCGGACGGTGCTGAAGCGGCTGGCGCGCGCGCATCTGATGGTCATCAGCTCGGTGATGGAAGGCGGCGCCAACGTCATCTGCGAGGCGCTGGCAGCGGATGTGCCGGTGCTGGCCTCGCACATGCCCGGCAATATCGGCATGCTGGGCGAGCACTACCCGGGCTATTTCCCGGTGGGCGACGAACAACAGCTGGCGAGGCTCTTGTCGAGGGCCGAAACCGACCCCGATTTTTATGCCGATCTGCTCAGCCACACCCGCCAGCGTCGCGGGCTGATGCGGCCGGAGCAGGAAGCCAGCCGCCTGCGGCAGGTCGTGGCGGAGTTCGAGCAAGGCGCGGTGTGACAACGGCGAACCGCAGCCAATTGTGACTCAACCCTCGTCGAACAGAATGCCGAACATGCGCGCGCGCTCGACCGCGCTCAAACCGCGCAGCACACGCACCGCCTGGCGCGCAACCCGTTCATCGCGCGTGATCGAATATTCGATCGCCAACGTGCGCCAGACCTCGGCCAGCGCCGGGTCGGACGCCTGCAGCTTTTGCAGCGCCTGGGTCACCCCCGCCTGCCCCTTCGTCAGATAGAACGTCAGCCCCAGGTTGTGCCAGGCCTGAATGTAATCGGGGTCGGTTTCTACGGCCGCACGATACGCCCGCATCGCCTCGCGGGGACGCCCGCTGTCGCGGTAGGCGTTGCCCAGATTGTTGCGCGCATATACATCGCCGGGCGCGAAGCGCAGATTCCGCTGATACGCCGCGATGGCTTCGGCAAACTGCCCCAGTTCGCCCAGCGCACGCCCTTGAACGAACCAGGCCAGCGGATTCTTCGCCTCGGCCCGTGCCCACGCTTGCCCCCACGCCAACAGACCCTGCCAGTCGGCGCGTTTTTCAAGCACCTGCGCCTGCCGCACCCACTCGGCCTGCGGACGTGCCGCTGGCGCCGCCTGGTCGTCATCCAGGCCAAACGTCTGGGTGGCAGCCGTCACCGGACCTGCAAACGCAAGGGTAAGCAACAACGAGAATAAAGCAATACGGTCAGGCATGGACGAATTCACAGATTGCAGCTGCCTCGTTGATGGATCGACATCCGTCATTTTACGCCGCACTTGACGCATCGATTATGCTGTTGGCTGTTCAAAAAAGAGTCACCCCATGCACGCCACCACCGAAAGCTTCATCCCCGGCAAGGACGCCTCGCTCGAAGCCTCGATCGCCACCCTGCAATCCAAGCTCGAAGCGCTGGATTTCCATATCGAAGAGCGCTCCTGGCTCAATCCGGTGGAAGGCGTGTGGTCGGTGCATATTCGCGACCGCGACTGCCCACTGCTGTTCACCAACGGCAAGGGCGCCTCGGAGCTGGCTGCGCGGGCGAGCGCGCTGGGCGAGTATTTCGAGCGGCTGTCGACCAATTATTTCTGGACCCACTTCTATCTGGGCGAGACGATCGCCCACCGCAGCTACGTCCACCATCCCGACGAGCGCTGGTTTTCTTCAGACGACGACGCCTGGCCGGCCGAACTGCTCACGCCTGAACTGCACACCCACTACAACCCCGACGCCGGCGTGCGCGCCGACCAGCTGATCGACCTCAATTCCGGCAATGCCGAACGCGGTATCTGCGCCATTCCCTACCAGCGATTGCGCGACGGCAGGACCGTGTATTTCCCGGTCAACCTGATCGGCAACCTCTACGTCAGCAATGGCATGTCGGCCGGCAACACGCTGAAGGAGGCGCGCACCCAGGCGCTGTCCGAAATCTTCGAGCGCCACATCAAGTTCCGCATCATCGCAGAGGGCCTGTGCCTGCCCGACGTGCCCGAAATCGTGATCGAGCGCTACCCGCACATCGCCGCCGGTATCCGCGCGTTGCGCTGTGCCGGCTTTGGCATCCTGGTGAAGGACGCCTCGCTCGGCGGAAAGTATCCGGTGATGAACGTCACCCTGCTGCATCCCCACGATCAGGGCTGCTTCGCCAGCTTCGGCGCGCACCCGCGCTTCGAGGTGGCGCTGGAACGCGCGCTGACCGAACTGCTACAGGGCCGCGCGCTCGATTCGCTGGCGGGTTTCCCCGCCCCCGGCTTCGACGAAGCCGAAATCGCCGACCCGCAGAACCTGGAAATCCACTTCGTCGATTCCAGCGGTGTAATTTCATGGCAATTTCTGCGCGACACCCCCGACTTCGAATTCGTCGACTGGAATTTCGGCACCACCACCGAAGAGGATTACGCGTGGTCGGTCGATGCGCTGCACGAAGCCGGGCACGACCTCTACATCGCCGACTTCACCCACCTCGGCGTCTACGCCTGCCGCGTCCTGGTGCCCGGCGTCTCCGAGATCTATCCGGTCGAGGAACTCGAATTCGAGAACAACAGCGTCGGCAACCTGATCCGTCCGGCGCTCGCGCGCCTGCCCGAACTGACCGAGGAGGAATGTGCCGAACTGCTCGACCTGATCGGCGAACTGGAACTGGCGGACGACCGCCTGGTCACGGTGCTGATCGGCCTCGCGCCGGATGCCGATTCGCCGTGGACCGATTTAAGAGTTGGCGAACTGAAGCTGCTGCTCGCGCTCGCCCTCGGCGACGACGACGCAATCCGCGAAGGCTGCACCTGGATCGCCCAGTACGGCCAGCGCAGCGAAGCGCGCCTCAAGGTCTACCGCTGCATCGCCGACCTCACCCAACTCGGCGACCCCAGCCCCTTCGAGCCCGCCCTGGCCCTGATGTACGGCCGCGAGACGCTGGAACAGGCATTTGCGCTGTTCAATCAGGACGAGCGGTTTTTCGGGTTGACGAAACTGGGCGACGACTTCGAAGGTAGTGCGATCCACCGGCGCCTGCTGGAGGCATATCGCAAGGTTCGCGGCTAGATCACGCCCCGATGAAAATTCCCAAGGCTCCATCTTCTCAAGAGTTGGAGCCTCCACAAAATCCGGGGCGGTTCAGTCTTCGGCGAGCGCAGCCTCGGCCAGATGCAGTACCTCGTCAACCGGCGGCCGCAGGAGCGTGAACAATGCGCGGCCGGCGGGGATAGCCTGCACGGGTTCCAGCGGGTGGATGTGTCCCGTTGCGTAGATTTCAACTTCGATGGTCTGTAGCAGACTAGCCTCCGTTGGGCAGTTCGCCCATTCTATGTATGCGGGCCATTCCGGTCATTCCCCGCGTTGCCGCACCGTCTCATACAAACACAGCGCCGCCGACACCGAGACGTTGAGGCTTTCCACCGTGCCGCCAATCGGAATACGCGCGACCTGGTCGCAGTTTTGCTTGACCAGGCGGCGGATACCCGTACCTTCGGCGCCCAGTACCCAGGCGATACCAGTCTTGAGGTCGATTTTAGACAAGGGCAGTTCGCCGTCCATGTCGGTTGCGATGACCCAGATATTGTGTTCCTTGAGCTCTTCAATCGTGCGCGAGAGGTTGGTGACCATGATGTAGGGCACGGTTTCGGCGGCACCCGAGGCGACCTTTTCCACGGTAGCATTGATACCGACCGCGTTGTCCTTCGGCGCAATGACGGCGTGCACGCCGAAGGCATCGGCCGAACGCATGATGGCGCCGAGGTTGTGCGGGTCGGTGATGCCGTCGAGGATGAGCAGCAACGGCGGGCCCTTGATATTTTCCAGCACCTCATCGAGCGAATGCGTCAGCGCCACCGGCTTGACGCGGGCAACCACGCCCTGGTGCTTGGCGGCCTTGCCAACCAATCGTGTCAACCGATCAGCTTCGACCTGCGCCAGCTTGACCCCGTTGTCCTTGGCCTGATGTACCAGGTCGCGCGCGCGCGCGTCGCGGCGGGTGAGGTCGAGATAGATTTCCAGAACACCCGAGGGATCCTGGCGCAGGCGAGCCAGTATGGGGTGAAAACCATAAATGAGTTTTTCGGCGGTCTTCTCGCTCATTTCTTCTTGCGGCCGGAGCCGGATTTACCGGCGGTCTTCTTTTTCGGCTCTGATTGCTCGAATGCGCGCTGCATGTCGTGCGCAGAGCTGTCCGGTTCAACCAGGCTGAAGTCGATCTTGCTGGTCTCGATGTCGGCGCGCAGCACCTTGATGCGCACGCGGTCGCCCAAGCGATATTTCTTCCCGGTGCGCTCGCCGAGCATCATGTGCTTGGCCTGGTCGTAATGGAAATAGTCCTGGCCAAGTTCGGAGACGTGGACCAGGCCCTCGATGAGGAGGTCGTCGAGCGCGACGAACATGCCGAAGCTGGTGACGGCGCTGACGGTGCCGTTGTACTCGTCGCCGATGCGGTCGCGCATGAAATAGGTTTTCAGCCAGGCGTCGACGTCGCGCGTGGCATCGTCGGCGCGGCGCTCGGTCATCGAGCAGTGGGCGCCGATTTCAGCCAGCCCCTTGACGGGCAGTTTCTCGCTGTTCAACACCGCCTTGATGCCGCGATGCACCAGCAGATCGGGATAGCGCCGGATCGGCGAAGTGAAGTGGGTGTAAGCCTCGTACGCCAGGCCGAAGTGGCCCTTGTTGTCCGGGCTGTACACCGCCTGCCTCAACGAACGCAGCATCACAGTCTGCAACAGGCCGTGGTCGGGACGATCCTTGATCTTCTCCAGCAGCGCAGCGTAATCCTTGGCGTGCGGCTTGTCGCCGCCGCCGAGGTCGAGCCCGAATTCGGCCAGGAAGCTGCGCAACGCAGCGAGCTTCTCGGGGGTCGGGCCTTCGTGCACGCGGTACAGCGTGGGCTGCTTGTTCTCCTGCAGAAAATCCGATGCGCAAACGTTGGCCGCCAGCATGCATTCCTCGATGATGCGGTGCGCGTCATTGCGGATCACCGGCACGATCTCCTTGATCTTGCCCTGGTCGTCGAAATTGATCTGCGTCTCGGTCGAGCCGAAATCAATGGCGCCGCGCTTGGCGCGCGCCTTCAGCAAGGTGCGGAACAGCTTATCCAGCGCCTGCAGGTGCGGCATCATCGCGGCGTGTTTCTGCTCCGGTTCGGCCGCACCGGAGAGCCAGTTCCATACCTGATTATAGGTCAGGCGCGCGTGCGAAAAGATCACCGCCGGATAGAAGCGGTATTCCTTGACGCTGCCGGTACTGGTGATGCGCATGTCGCACACCATCGACAGACGGTCGACTTCCGGGTTGAGCGAGCACAGGCCGTTGGACAGCGCCTCGGGCAGCATGGGGATGACGCGGCGTGGGAAGTACACCGAGTTGCCGCGGCTGAAGCCTTCGCTGTCGAGCGCGTCGCGCGGCTGCACGTAATGGCTGACGTCGGCGATTGCCACCACCAGCCGGTAGCCGCTGCGGCCGAGCGATTCGCAGTACACGGCGTCGTCGAAGTCGCGCGCGGTCTCGCTGTCGATGGTGACGAGCGGCAGATGGCGGATGTCCTCGCGATCGGCCATGTCCTTTTTCTGCACCTTGGCCGGCAGTTTTTCCGCCTGTTTTTCTACCTCGGGCGGAAACACATAGGGCAGATCGTGCTTGCGCAGCGCGATCTCGATTTCCATGCCGGGGCTGGTGTAGCTGCCCAATACCTCGCTCACCCGCCCGATCGCCTCGTTGTGCGCGCCGGGCTGGGTAAGGATCTCCACCGTCACCACCTGGCCGGGCTGCGCGGACCCCGCATGCTCGGTCGGCACCAGAATGTCCTGGTTGATACGGCGGTTCTCCGCGATCAGAAAACCAACGCCGCCTTCGAGGTAGTAGCGGCCGACGACGAATTTGTTGACGTGCTCCAGCACCTCGACAATCTTCGCCTCGCGCCGCCCGCGCCGGTCGAGGCCGGCCACCCGAACCATCACGCGGTCGCCGTGCAGCACGCGGTGCATTTCCTTGGGCGACAGATACAGATCGTCGCCGCCCTCTTCCGGGGCCACAAAGCCGAAACCGTCGGGGTGGCCTTCAACACGACCCTTGATCAGGTCCAGCTTGTCCGGCAGGCACAACTGACGCTTGCGGTTGAGATGCAGCTGGCCATCGCGCTGCATCGCGCCCAGGCGGCGCTGGAACAGGTCGCGCTCGGCCTCGGTGATTTCCAGCTGCGCGGCAAAGGCGTCGACGTCGAGCGGGCAGCCCGCTTCGGTCAGCAGTTGCAGGATGTATTCGCGGCTCGGCAACGGCGATTCGTAGCGTTCGATCTCGCGCTCGTAGAACGGATCGGCCTGGCGAATCGCCGGAATTTTGTGTTTGTTTGCGCGGCTGCGCGATTTGGTCGTTGACAATTTAATCTCTGCTCTCTAGAATGCGCGCCTTATTGCCCAGATGGCGGAATTGGTAGACGCGCACGGTTCAGGTCCGTGTGCCGCAAGGTGTGGAGGTTCGAGTCCTCTTCTGGGCACCAAATGTTGCATGTAAAAAGCCGACCCCGTGTCGGCTTTTTGCTTCTTCAGGCTTTATTTTATACATCAAACGTCGTAGGGATGGCGACGCACGATCGTCTCCACCCGATCCGGCCCGGTCGACACCACGTCTACCGGCACTTCGCACAGCGCTTCCATCCGCTTCAGGTAGGTCTGCGCCTTCTGCGGCAGCTTGTCGAACGTCTGCACGCCCACGGTGGTATCGCTCCAGCCCGGCAGGTCTTCATAAACCGGCTCGACGTTGGCGATCGATTCGGCGCCGACCGGCAGGATGTCGCAGGCCTCGCCGTCGATCTTGTAGCCGACGCACACGCGCACGGTTTCCAGCCCATCCAGCACGTCGAGCTTGGTCACGCACAGGCCGGACACGCCGTTGATCTGGATCGAGCGCTTGAGCGCTGCGGCGTCGAACCAGCCGCAGCGACGCTGGCGACCGGTGGTGGCGCCGAACTCATGGCCCTTTTCGCCGAGATACTGGCCGACGTCGTCGAACAGCTCGGTGGGGAACGGCCCGGAGCCGACGCGCGTGGTGTAGGCCTTGGTGATGCCCAGCACATAATGCAGCGTATTCGGGCCGACGCCGGCGCCGGTGGCGGCACCGCCAGCGGTGCAGTTGGACGAGGTCACGAACGGATAGGTGCCGTGGTCGATGTCGAGCAAGGTGCCCTGCGCGCCTTCGAACAGCAGGTTCTCGCCCGCCTTGCTGGCCTCGTACAGGCTACGCGGGACGTCGGCCACCATCGGCTTCAGGCGTTCGGCCATGGCCATCATGCTGTCGAGCGTCTGGTTGAAGCTCACCACTTCTGCCTTGTAATAGTTCTTCAGCATGAAGTTGTGGTGGTCGAGTACTTCGCCCAGCTTGGCGGCGAAGCGCTCGCGGTGGAACAGGTCCTGCAGGCGCAGCGCGCGGCGCGCCACCTTGTCTTCGTAGGCGGGGCCGATGCCGCGCCCGGTGGTACCGATCTTGCCGGCGCCCTTGGCGATTTCGCGCGCCTGATCGAGCGCCACGTGGTGCGGCATGATGAGCGGGCAGGCTTCGCTGAGCTTGAGGCGGCCCGTCACGTCGACCCCGGCGGCCAGCAGCATGTCCATTTCTTCCAGCAGCGCGGTCGGCGACAGCACCACGCCGTTGCCGATGTAGCAGGTGACGTTGTCGCGCAGGATGCCGGAAGGGATCAGGTGCAGCACGGTTTTCTTGCCTGCCACCACCAGCGTGTGGCCTGCGTTGTGGCCGCCCTGGAAGCGCACCACACCCTGCGCGCGGTCGGTCAGCCAGTCGACGATCTTGCCTTTGCCTTCATCGCCCCACTGGGTACCGATGACGACGACGTTTTTTGCTGCCATGGTGAATTTCCCTTTAGTTTATTGTGCTGCCATTTTATTAAGCATCGGAACCGGCGATGACCAGTTCGCGCAAATCCAGACTGAATCCGGTGGCCGGGCGCGCCCGGCCGAATACCCGCCCTACTTCGTCGTAGCGTCCGCCCTGCGCAATCGCATGGCTGCGTCCGCCGGTGTAGGCGGCAAACACGACCCCGCTGTGATAGCCGTAGCCGCGCAGCTCGGCCAGATCATAGGCCGCCTCGACGTTGACAAGGCCGCGGTCGAGTGTCTCCAGGGTATCCAGTGCGGCCTCGACCGCCGCCAGCGGCGGCAGGCACGCACGCGCCTCGGCCAGCACGCTGCGGTCGCCATACAGACGCGGCAGTGCGGCAAAGGCGTCGCGCAAGGCGATGGGCAGACCGGCGGCAAGAACCGCCACGGCGCTGCTGTCCTTGGCCTGCAGCGCCCCGAACAGTTGGTGTTCGACCTCGCGGCTCAAACGGGCTTCCTGCGCCAGCGCACGGTAAACCCCGACGTGGCCGATGTCGAGCTGCAGCGTTTTCACCCCGCATGCGGCGAGGCCCTGCAGCATCAGCCCGAGGATTTCGAGATCCGCTTCGGCGCCGGTCTCGCCATACAACTCGGCGCCGATCTGGATCGGTTCGCGCGAACGATGAAAGCCATCGGGCTGGGTGTGCAGCACGCTGCCCGCGTAACACAGGCGATTGACGGCATTGGCCGCCAGCAGGTGCGCATCGATGCGCGCCACCTGCGGCGTGATGTCGGCGCGCACGCCCATCAGGCGTCCGCTGAGCTGGTCGACCAGCTTGAAGGTTTTGAGGTCGAGATCGGCCCCCACTCCGGTCAGCAGCGAATCGACGTATTCCATCAGCGGCGGAATCACCAGCTGATAGCCGCGACCGCGGAACAGGTCGAGCAGCGCGCGCCGCATTCCCTCCATGCGCCAGGCCTGCGGCGGCAGCACATCCTCGACGTTTTCAGGCAATAACCAGGCAGTCATTTCAGTTCAGATCAGCAACAAAAAAACGCCGCCGATAATCGAGGCAGCGCCGATAAAACGCAATTGGCCATCGCGAAGTTCCAGCATCCTGCGAAAGCCTTCCCGCCACACGGCAGGCGCGGCAAACGGCAGGATCCCTTCAATCACCAGCAACAATCCGATTGCAGCCAGCCAGTCGGAACCGGTCACTGACCGCCGGCGGCACGCGGATTCTTCATATACTTGAAGAAGTCTGCGCTGGGGTCGAGCACCATCACGTCGCTCTTGCTCTTGAAGCTTTCGCGGTACGCCTGCATCGAACGGTAGAACGCATAAAACTCGGCATTCTTGCCATACGCCGCGGCATACAGCGCAGAAGCCTTTGCGTCGCCCTGGCCCTTGACGCCCTGAGCATCGCGGTAGGCTTCGGCAACGATCACGTCCTTCTGCTTGTCGGCGTCGGCCCTGATCTTTTCGGCCTCGGCCGCACCGGTCGAACGCAACTCGTTGGCCACCTGCTTACGTTCGGCTTCCATCCGGCGGTAGACGTTCTCCGACACTGCCTCAGGAAGATCGACTCGCTTGATTCGCACGTCCACCACCTGCACGCCAATCGTTCGCGCATCCTGATCGGCCTTGGCGCGGATAATGCTCATGATCTCCTCGCGACTCCCCGACACCACCGCGTTGATGGTGCGCTTGCCGAACTCGGCACGCAGGCCATCGTTGACCGTCTGGTTCAGGCGAATCTCCGCCCGTCTCTCGTCGCCGCCAACCGACACATAGAACTGCCTGGCATCGATCACGCGCCATTTGATGAACGAATCGACCAGCACGTTTTTCTTTTCCGAGGTGATGAAGCGTTCGGGATCGGCCGCGTCCATCGTCAGGATACGTGTATCGAAATAGCGCACGTTCTGCACCAGCGGCAGCTTGAAATACAAACCCGGTTTCTTTTTCACCGAGACCACTTCACCCAGCTGGAACACCAGGGCATTCTGCCGTTGGTCCACCGTGAACATGCTGGTGCTCAGCACCACCAGCAATGCAATCAGGGCAATCAGGATAAAACCGAGATACTTGCTCATGGCCGTGCCTCCCGGTCGCGGTTGCGCAAAGCGTCACGCGTGCGAGCGTCCAGGGGCGTGGCGGCCGGCGCCGGAGCCGCCTGCGACAACACATCCGGGGAGCCGCTATAGGGTTGACTCACGGCCTGCTGCAGTTTGTCGAGCGGTAGATACAGGAGGCTGTTGCCGCCCTTCTGGTCCACCAATATTTTGCTGGTGTTGTTCATCACGGCCTGCATGGTGTCGAGATACATACGCTGGCGCGTGACCTGAGGCGCCTTCTGGTATTCGGTAAAAATTTGCGCGAAGCGGCTGGCCTCACCCTCGGCGTTGGCAATCACCGACAGTTTGTAGCCTTCGGCTTCTTCCGTCAGACGCGACGCCAGACCGCGGGCGCGCGGCACAACGTCGTTGAAATAGGCTTCGGCTTCATTTTTCAGGCGTTCACGGTCCTGCCCGGCTTTCACCGCGTCGTCAAACGCGGCCTGCACCTGCTCGGGCGGCTGGATGTTCTGCAGGGTCACCTGGCTGATGCTGATGCCGGTGTTGTAACGATCGAGAATCTGCTGCAGCAGCACCTTGGCGCTCGCTGCAATTTCAGCACGGCCTTCATACAGAACAAAGTCCATCTTGTTTTTACCGACGACTTCGCGCATCGCGGTTTCGGCCACTTGCAGCACCGTTTCTTCGGGTCCACGGTTAACGAATAGAAAATCTTTCGGGTCTTTCAGTATGTATTGAACGGCAAACTGCAGATCAATGATGTTCTCGTCATCCGTCAGCATCAGCGATTCTCTCAGCACCTTGCTCTTGACGTCGCTGCGGTAGCCGACTTCAACGGTGCGTACCTGATCGACGTTGACGATCTCGCGCGACTCGATCGGCCACGGCAGATGCCAGCGCGGACCCGGCTCGGTGGTCTCGATATATTGGCCGAAACGCAATACCACGCCCCGCTTACCGGTGTCGACGATGTAAAACCCGCTCGCCACCCAGACCAGCGCCAGCACGCCGATCAGCAGGCCGGCCAGATTACCGCCACCTGGCAAGCCTTCGGGCGGAAAACCCTCTCCGCCGCCACTGCCGCCACCAGTGTCCTTCTTGCCGAACAGACCATTAAGGCGCTGGTTGATGCGGCGCCAGATCTCGTCGAGGTCAGGCGGTCCGCTGTTCTTGTTGCGGTTGCCGTTGTTGCCCCATTGGGGATCGTTCCATGCCATATCGATTTATTCAGAGATAACTTCAGTTTGAGGAGAGGTGTCGTCTGGCGCACTGGCCCCATGCCGAACACAGCCAGCGTGAAGAATTTCCGACAGTGCCTCACGTAAAAGTTCAAGTCCAGCGCCGGTTTGCGCGGACACATACACGCATTGAAGTCTACCATACTCGTCGCGCCCCACTCCCGGCGCCACGCCCGTCAGATCGAGCTTGTTGTAAACACGAAGCTGCGGCACGGCACCCGCCCCGATTTCGCCCAGCACCTTTTCGACCGCCTCGATCTGGCGCTCGCGTCCGGAGCTGGACGAATCGATCACATGCAGCAGCAAATCCGCTTCGGCCGTGGCTTCCAGCGTGGCGCGGAAGGCCGCCACCAGATCGTGCGGCAGGCGGGTGATGAAGCCGACGGTGTCCGACAGCACCACTTCGCCGCTCGCCGGTTCACCGCCGGCCGATTCAGCCAGACGCGGCAGATAAATCTTGCGTGTGGTGGTGTCGAGCGTGGCGAACAGCTGGTCGGCCGCGTAGGCGCCGGCGCGCGTCAACGCATTGAATAATGTGGATTTGCCCGCATTGGTGTAGCCCACCAGCACCACCGACAGCACGTTCTGACGCGCGCGTGAACGCCGCTGGGTGCGACGCTGCTTGCCCAGTTTGGCGAGCCGCTCGCGCAATGCCTTGACCCGCAGCCCGATCAGGCGGCGGTCGGTTTCCAGCTGTTTCTCGCCCGGACCGCGCATGCCGACGCCGCCGCGCTGACGCTCCAGGTGGGTCCAGCCGCGCACCAGGCGGGTCGACAAATGCTGCAACTGGGCCAACTCGACCTGCAGCTTGCCTTCGGCACTGCTCGCCCGGCGGGCAAAGATATCCAGGATCAGGCTGACACGGTCGATCACCCGGCAGTGCAGACGGCGCTCCAGATTGCGTTCCTGCGCGGGCGACAGCTCATGGTTGAAAATGACGACATCGGCTTCGGTGGCGGCCGCCAGCGCCGCGATTTCATCGGCCTTGCCGCTGCCAGCAAACAGCGCGGCGTCCGGACGGCTGCGCTTGCCCTGCACGGTACCCCGGATGTCGAGCCCCGCCCCCGCTGCCAGCAGACGCAACTCGGCCACGCTTTCGGCAAAATCCGGGGTCCCAAAATCGAGCGCCACCAGGATGACGCGCTCGCCGCCCGCGTGCCGCTCAAACAACGGCGATTCTCCGCATGTGCGGCAGCCGCACCGGGGTCCGCCGCTTGAGGCCTTCGATACAGCCGGGCGATGCGGGGACAGGCGCGCAGCACTGTGTGTTCAACAGGGAATACCGGGAGGACTGCTGTGGCTGGATGTGCATAGGCTGGATGTGCATACGGGCTTCATAGCTTGGGGTCGATTTCAGCATTTCAAGCCAAATGCAAGATCACACCCGCTGCAGGCGCCCAAAATGCCAGCCCTGTCCTTAGTCCACCCCCATATCGCCCTGCCCAGCGAGCGGCGCGCGCGGACCGGACAGCTTGGCAGACGGCATGATCATCGCATGAACTCGTTTAACTGGCCGTCATTGTGGTGCCAAGACGCGTTTTACAACTCCACCGCGCGCAGGCGTTCGGCCGCCTGTTCCGGATTGACGGTGTTGACGAACAAACCCGAGCCCAGTTCGAAACCGGTCGGAATCGAGGTGCGCGGACAGATTTCGAGATGCCAGTGGTAGCTCGGCGCGTGGGCGGCACGCTGGGCATCGTGCGGCACCGAGTGCAGGAAGAAGTTGTACTGCGCACCGCCGATTACCGCATCCAGCCGCGCCATGGTGCGCTTCATCACCCGCGCCAGGTCGGCCATGTCCTCGGCGCGCACGTCGAGAAAGTCGGCCTGGTGCGTCAGCGGCAGGATGTGCACTTCCCACTCGTAGCGGCTGGCAAAGGGCTTGATGGCGATGAATTTTTCGCCGCGCTCGACCACGTACTGGCCGACGTTGATCTTGCGTCGCACCGCCCCCGAGTTGCGGTCGTAGATCGTCGCCTCGAAGGTCAGCGCCTCGTCGATCAGTGCGCAGAAAATACAGTGGTGATGCTTGGCGTAATGCGCCGCGCTGTTCTTCACCTCGGCGTCGACGTTTTCCGGCACCACCGGCATCGCGATCGCCTGACTGTGGGTGTGCGGAATCGACGCCCCGGCTGCCGGGCCGAAGTTCTTGAATACCAGCACGTATTTCAGCCGGCCGTCCGACTCGAACAACTGCCGCATGCGCATCTGGTAGACCCCGAACAGCGCGGTCAGATGGCTTTCCGCCATATCCTGCACGGCGATGCCGTGTTCATGATGATCGATGATGACCTCGTGCCGGCCGTAGCCGTCGATGGTCTGCTGCAGGCCAAAATTGAAGCCGGCCTGCTCGCGGTCGTCGCCCAGCACCGGGTAGAGGTTTTCCACCATGCGAATCTGCCAGTCGCCTTGCTCCGGCCAGCTCAGGATCAGCGGCGGCGTCTTGTCCTCGTTGCCGCGGCAGAACGGGCAGGTTTCCACGTGCTTGCGGGTGTCGCGCGGCGCCAATTCCTCGGCTTTTTTCGGGCGCATGCTGCGCGCAGTGGCGACCAGCACCGACTCGCTCGGCACGACGGGATTGATGCGGATTTCGCGGACTTCGTTCGTATCGGCGGGGGTTGGTTCTGACATGCGGCTTCTCCTGTGGCTGCCAAGCTTAAATCAGCCTGACCACGCTGTCGGTTCACTTATTCTTATGCCCCCAGTCAGGTTTTTTATCCCTGTTACCGCCAAGGCCTTGCGTTGACGAAGGTCCGGCCGGCGCAGACAATGACGGTCTTTTCCGACCCTCCGGAGCATCCCCATGGACGCCGATAAAACCCTGCATGACGAACAACGCATCATGCGCATGATGCGCAAGACCCTCACCTCCATCGTACGCGACACTGCACCGCGAGACGGCAACCCCAGTCCCCTGACCGAAGTCACCGTGCTCGGCATCAAGGATTGCCTGGTGGTGATTTCCAACCGCGAAGCCGAACTCGCCCAGCTCACCGGCCGCACCCTGGAAGAGCGCCCGCACTTCACCGACGAAACGCCTACTTCCCACACCGTCAAGATTAGCGACATCCCGAAAAAAACTCACTGAGCATGCCGCAAGCCACCAGCCTGTTCAGCGATATCGAGTCGAATGTCGTCGGCACCTCGGCGGTGGTGATTTATTCGCCTTCCGGCAAGAAACACCAGCGCTTCCCGGAAGGCATGGTCGAAATTTACGCCAGCGAAACCGAAGCGCTGGCGCACGCCGACCCGGACAAGAGCCGCTACGCGGCCCTCGCCAGCGGCCCCTCGCGTTCGTCGGAAGGCTTCAGGCTGTTTTATCTGGTGCGCTGGCTGGACTGAGCGTGGTTGTTGCCGATTTATCGGCATTAGTGCATGGCTGTTGCTGCTTTAGCAGCTTACAGACATGGCCTCCCCCTCGCGGGGACAACCACGGCCTGCCCCTTGCGGGTGGATATTCAGCTGCCGTAGACCTTACGCCGTACCCGCTTCTTGCGTCGCATCCGCATCTCTTCGCTTTCGCTCAGCGGACCGCGTGTCTTGCCTGCAAACGGATTGCTGGCGCCGTCTTCCTTGATCTGGATTCGTAACGGCGTGCCCTGCAGCTTGAACGCCTTGCGAAAACTGCTTTCCAGATAGCGCTTGTAATCGTCGCGCAGGCCTTCCAGCGCATTGCCGTGCAGAACGATGACCGGCGGATTCTTGCCGCCCTGGTGGGCGTAGCGCGGCTTGGGGCGGAACAGTCCGTTCTTGGGCGGCGCGTGCTGTTCCACCGCCATCTCCAGCACCCGTGTAAGCTTCGGCGTCGACAGCTTGATGAAGGCGGCGGCGTGCGCAGCCTCGATGTCCTTCAGCAGGTTTTCCAGGCCCTTGCCCTTCAGCGCCGAGATGTAGTTGAAGCGGGCAAAGTCGAGAAACGCCAGCTTGCGCCCGATGTCGCGCTTGATGTCCTCACGCTGCTCGGCAGAAAGCCCGTCCCACTTGTTGACCGCGACCACCAGCGCGCGCCCGGTTTCCAGCACGAAACCCGCCAGGTGCGCATCCTGCTCGGAAATGTTCTCATGCGCGTCGAGCACCAGCACCACCACATTGGCGTCCTCGATCGCCTGCAGGGTCTTGATGACGGAGAATTTTTCCACCGTCTCGAACACCTTGCCGCGACGGCGCAGACCGGCGGTGTCGATCAGGATGTAGGGCTTGCCGTCGCGCTCGAACTCGACGTAAATCGAATCGCGCGTGGTGCCCGGCTGGTCGAACGCGATCACGCGTTCCTCGCCCACCAGGGTGTTGACCAGCGTCGACTTGCCGACGTTGGGACGCCCCACCAGCGCGATCTTGGGGATGCCGAAATCGTCGGTTTTTTCTTCCTCTTCGGAAAACGGCCCCAGCGCCTCGGCCACCAGGTCGGAAACGCCGTCGCCATGCGCGCTGGAAATTGCCAGCGGCTGACCCAGCGCCAGTTCGTGAAATTCGGCGGTAACCACGGCGGCGTTCATGCCTTCCGCCTTGTTGACCGCGAGCAGCACCGGGCAGCGCGCGCGGCGCAGGCGGTCGGCGATCAGCTTGTCCTGCGGCGTCAGGCCTGCCCGCGCATCGACCAGGAAAATGATGGCGTCGGCCTCGTCGATGGCCTGCAGCGTCTGCCGCGCCATTTCGGCGAGGATACCGTCGGTGACGACCGGCTCCAGACCGCCCGTATCGACCACCAGATAGGGCTTTTCACCGAGGCGCCCGCGCCCGTAATGGCGATCGCGCGTCATCCCCGGCAGGTCGTGCACCAGCGCGTCGCGCGTGCCGGTGAGACGGTTAAAGAGGGTGGACTTGCCGACGTTGGGCCGGCCGACCAGAACCAGGGTAGGAAGCATTAGCGAAAATTCGAATCCATAACATTCACCAGACATTCACCAGGCGGCCGCAGCGGGCGGAGGAAAACCCCACACCCTTTCACCGGGGTCCGCCTGGCAGATCGTTCATTTAAACAGCCCAAGCACTCACTTGAGCCTGAAAGCGACCACACTGCCCCTGGCCGTCTGCACCGCGAAACCCGGCCCGATGTCGACCGGCGCCGGACGCACGCTGCTGTCGACCTTGGCGCGCGCAACAAAGCTGCCGTCGTCGGCCGATAGCACATGCACGACCCCTTCACCATCGGCCACCACCACCCAGTCGCCAAGCGCCAGCGGTGCGGTCACCTGGCGACGCGCCAGCTTGTCCTGCCGCCAGCCGACCGCGCCGCTGGTTTTGTCGAAAGCAGTGACGGCGTCCTTGTCGTCGGTGACGTAGACGTTGCGCTCGTCCATCGCCAGCCCGCTGTTGCTGGACGTGTCGCGCGCCCACAGCAGCGAACCGTTGCGGCGGTCGAAGCAGGCTACGCGTCCCTGGTAGGCGACGGCGCACACCTGGCGCTCGTCCACTACCGGATTGCCCATCACATCGGCTACACGTTCAAGTTCGGTCGCCCCGCGCGGCAATGCCACCGTGGCCTCCCACAGCTGCGCGCCGTTGGCGGCATTGAGCGCAACCAGCTTGCCGCCGGGGAAGCCGGTGTACAGCACCTCGTCGCGCACCACCATGCCGCCCGACTCGCGCAGGCTCAGTGCCGGCAGGCTGCGGCTGTACAGCCACTTGCGGCTGCCATCGGCCACGGCGAGGCCATGCACGCGGCCATCGCCGGTACGGGCGATCACCATGTCGGCGACGGCCAGCAACCGTCCGGTCACCTCGCTCGACAGTGCCACTTTCCAGCGCACCGCGCCACTGGCGCGATCCAGCGCCAGCAAATCGCCATTGCCGCTTCCCGCCAGCACCAGGCCCTGGCCCGCACCGGCCCCGGCAGACAGCTTCACGCCGGCATCGGTGTTCCACACCGTCTGACCGTTTGCCACGGCAATGCGCACCACCCGGCTGCCGCCCACGGCGAAGACGTCGTCGCCCTCGGCCAGTGGGTGAAACAAATGGCCGGCGGTATCGCCGGTTTCAACTTTCCAGGCCTGGTCAAGGCTGGCAGTCGACTTGAACTCGACCAGTTCGGCCGGCTTCGCCTTGGCCGGACCGGAACCGAACCAGCCGCCGACCGTGCCGCACCCCGACAAAGCCAGCGCCAGACCGGCGACCATCAGACGCATCTTCATTTGGCCTCCCCTCCCAGCGCATCGAGCTTCAGTTCGACGATGTTGCGATAGGCGTTGTCTTCCGCCATCCTGCCGAAGGCGGCCTGGTAGGCGGCACGCGCCTCGGCCGGCTTGCCCTGCGCCAGCAGCACGTCGCCCTTCAGGTCGTGGAAGCGGAAGGAAAATGCATCGCTGTGCGTGGCGGACAGGGTTTTCAGCGCGGCATCGTATTGCTTCTGGTCGAGCTGTACTCCGGCCAGCCGCAGGCGTGCCAGATCCTTGACCGCAGGTTCCTTGCTGTTGGCCACCGCCCATTCCAGCTGGGCCTGCGCGCTTTTCAGGTCCTTGGCACCGACGTTCAACTTGGCCAGCAACAGCGCCGCACGCGGCGCGTAGGCGGTGTCCTTGTACTGGTCGATCAGCATCGCGCCCGCGTCGCGCGCCGTCTTGGCATCGTTGGCCGCCAGCGACCGTGTGAGCTGTTCGTACACGGTTGCAGCTTCCAGGCTTTGCGTCACCACGTGGTTCTGCCAGTAGCGCCAGCCCGCCGCCGCCGCGACCACCACGGCGAGTCCGACCATCACCAGGTTGCCCCAGCGTTTCCACCAGGCCTTCAGTTCGTCCAGCCGTTCCTGTTCGTCGAGATCGTAGGTTGCCATTGCGTTTATGCCTTTTCAGTTAATGCCTGTTTCAGATATTCGATTGCCAGCGTCACCTCGACGCGGGTCTGCCCGGCGGTACCGCGCAGGGGTTTCAGCGTCACCTGCCGGGCGTTGACTTCGTCGTCGCCGATAATCACCGCATAGCGCGCGCGACTCGCATCGGCCTTTTTCATTTGCGACTTGAAGCCGCCGCCGCCGCCGTGCAGCATAGCGGCGAGTCCGGCGCCGCGCAGCGCCGCCGCCACCTGCCAGGCGTATGCCTGAGCCGCGTCGCCGGCGTGAACGATATACGCATCCGGCACCGCTGTCGCCAGCGGCGTGCCGGCGACCTCCATCAGCGACAGCAGCCGCTCGATGCCCATGGCGAAACCGGCGGCCGGCGCCGGCTTGCCGCCCAGTTGCTCGATCAAGCCGTCGTAACGCCCGCCGGCGCATACCGTGCCCTGCGCACCGAGCTGGTCGGTCACCCACTCGAACACGGTGCGATTGTAGTAATCGAGTCCGCGCACCAGGCGCGGGTTGATTTCGAACGCGATGCCGTTGGCGCGCAGCAAGGCCTGCAGCGTATCGAAATGCGCCAGCGCCGTCTCGTCGAGCTCGTCCATCAGTCTGGGCGCCGCATCGTTCAATGCCTGTATCGCCGGGTTCTTGCTGTCGAGAATACGCAGCGGGTTGCTGTGCAGCCGCCGCTTCGAGTCCTCGTCGAGCGCGTCCTGATGCGCCTCGAAATAGGCGATCAGCTTGGCACGGTGGCGATGCCGCGACTCGATGTCGCCCAGCGTGTTGAGCTGCAGCGTCGGCGCAATGCCGAGTTCGCGCCAGAGGTCAGCACACATGACGATCAGCTCGGCATCGACATCCGGCCCGGCAAAACCGAGCGCCTCGACGCCGACCTGATGGAACTGCCGGTAGCGGCCCTTCTGCGGCCGTTCGTGGCGGAACATCGGCCCCGTGTACCACAGGCGCTTGCCGCCGTCGTACAGCAGATTGTGCTGGATCACCGCGCGCACCGAGGACGCCGTGCCTTCCGGGCGCAGCGCCAGCGATTCGCCGTTCAGCTCGTCGACGAAGGTGTACATCTCCTTTTCGACGATGTCGGTCACCTCGCCGATGGCGCGCTTGAACAGGCCGGTGTGTTCGAGGATGGGCGTGCGCATCTCGCGGTAGCCGTAGCGCCGCAGCCAGTCGCGCACGATCGCCTCGAACGCCTGCCAGGTGTCGGTGGCATCGGGCAGGAGGTCGTTCATGCCGCGCACGGATTGAATGTTGTTGCTCATCTAAAAAATCTCACCACAGAGACACAGAGGCACGGGGAAAACTGTGCGTGATATCCAACCGTTTTCCTCTGTGTCTCTGTGCCTCTGTGGTTAATGGTTTACTTGCCAGCGCCATAACGCCTGCACACGTAGTCTTCGACGATCGCCTGGAAATCCGCGGCGATGCGGTCGCCTTTCAGCGTCACGGTTTTTTCGCCGTCGACGTACACCGGCGCGACCGGTACTTCGCCGGTGCCGGGCAGCGAGATGCCGATGTTGGCGTGCTTGGATTCGCCGGGGCCGTTGACCACGCAGCCCATCACCGCCACCTGCATGGATTCGACGCCGGGATACTGGCTGCGCCACAGCGGCATCTGCCTGCGCAGATAACTTTCGATGTCCTGCGCCAACTCCTGGAACACGGTCGAGGTGGTACGGCCGCAACCGGGACAGGCGGTGACCTGCGGGGTGAAGGCGCGCAGACCCAGCGCCTGCAGGATTTCCTGGCCGACGCGGACTTCCTGAGTGCGGTCACCGCCCGGTTCCGGGGTCAGGGAGATTCGTATGGTGTCGCCGATGCCTTCCTGCAGCAGCACTGCCAGCGCGGCGGTCGAGGCGACGATGCCCTTCGTGCCCATGCCGGCCTCGGTCAGCCCCAGGTGCAGCGGATAGTCGCACTGCAACGCAAGATCGCGGTACACCGAAATCAGGTCCTGCACCCGGCTCATCTTGCAGGAAAGAACGATCTTGTCACCGCCCAGGCCCAGTTCCTCAGCCTTTTTCGCCGACTCCAGCGCGGAGGCCACCATCGCGCGGCGCATCACCCGCTCGGCGTCTTCCGGCTGCGCAAGACGCGCGTTGTCGTCCATCATGCGCGCCGCCAGCGCCTGGTCGAGGCTGCCCCAGTTGACGCCGATGCGCACCGGTTTGTCGTGCCGGCACGCCACCTCGATCAGGGTGGCGAACTGCTCGTCGCGCTTGTTGCCGCGCCCGATATTGCCGGGATTGATGCGCAGCTTGGCGAGCGCCTCGGCGCATTCCGGAACCTCGGTCAGGAGCTTGTGGCCGTTAAAGTGGAAGTCGCCGATCAGCGGTACGCGGCAGCCCAGCACATCGAGGCGCTCGCGGATACGCGGCACCGCGGCGGCGGCTTCCAGGGTGTTGACGGTGAGCCGCACCAGCTCCGAGCCGGCCTCGGCAAGCGCCTGCACCTGGCGCACGGTGGCCTGGATGTCGACGGTATCGGTATTGGTCATCGACTGCACCACCACGGGCGCATCGCCACCAACCAGCACATGGCCGACCCGAACCTGACGGCTTGGACGACGGATAATTTCGGACATCATTCTTCCAGAGTAAAGCGGGCGACCGTCACTTCAATAAAGGGCTCCAGGTCGATGGGGCGGCCGTTGTATGTCAGTCTTACTTGCGCTGCATTGCCGATCACCACATCGAACGGCGGCTGACCCGGGATATCGGCGCTCGTGCCGGCCGGGTTGAGCTGGCGATGCAGCATGCGGCCGCTGGCATCCTTGACTTCGACCCAGGACTCGTCACCGAATTCGAGGTGCAGCATACTGTTAATCGCCGAGGCTTCGGGCACCCCGGCTTCATCCTGCCGAGAGGCATCGGGGGTCGCCACGGCGGGCGCAGCCGGCGCAACGGGGGCAACTTCAACGGTAGGGGGGGCGGCTTCCGCCGGTTCCGTAACGGGCGCAGGAGCCGCGGCCGGTGCGGAACGGGTTTGCGCAGCGGACGGCGCCTGCTTGCCCGTGCCATCCTCTCCCGCGCTGTTGAGCCACCAATATAGCGCCACGGGCACCGCCACCAGCACCAGCAAACCCAGCAGCAGCAGGATCAGCCAGGGCGAGCTCAACCAGGAATGCGGCGGGGGCGGCGCGGCATGGCTGATCTCAGCCGGCTCGGCCGGCGCACCTGCCATGCGCACCAGCAGCGCTTCGGGCGCAAGCCCCAGCAGACGCGCGTAGTTGCGCACAAACCCGCGGGCGAACACGGGCGGATCGAGGCTCTCGAAATCATCCGTCTCCATGGCCTCGACCTGGCGCCGCATCAGGCGCAGGCGCACAGCGGCATCTTCCAGCGTGATGCCCTGCACTTCGCGCGCGTCACGCAAAATCTGCCCGACCGAGGGTTGCCCGCTCTCGCTCATTCGTATTGCCCCGTCAGCAGCAGCCGCGCCTCATCCGAATCGGGGAAGCGCTTGCGCAGTTGCAGGCCGTAAGCCGCCTCCTGCGCGCGGTCGCCCAGTTTGCGTTCCAGCCGCACCCCCAGCCACAGGCTTTCCGCGGTTGGCGGTGCCAGTTCGGCATGGCGTCCAAGCAGGCGCTGCGTCTCCATCAACCGGCCCTGGCGGAAATTCAGCCCGGCCAGCTTCAGCACGGTGTTGGGGTTGTCGGGTTGCAGCTTGAGCGACTTCAGCAGATTGGCTTCGGCCAGCGCGAGGTCGCCTTTCTTTTCCGCGCACAGGCCGGCGTTCGCCATGGCCTGCTCGGGGTGGGGGTAAAGCGGATTGTGCAGGGCGATGCTGAACTGTTCGAGCCCTTCGTCATAACGGCCGCGGGTGCAGAGAAACCAGCCGAAATTGTTGCGCGCTTCCGAGTCGCCACGATCCAGCTCGATGCCGCGGCGGAAATTTTCCTCGGCCAGCTTGTCTTCGGCCAGCTCCATGTAGATCAGGCCGTAGACGTTATAGGCCGGGCCGAAGCGGTTGTCGGCGGTAATCGCCTTGCGCAGCTCGTCGAGCGCGACCTTGTACTGGGCGCGGGAAAAATAGGCGCCGGCCAGGTCGGTGAAGGCACGCGCGCGCTGACGGCTTTCGCTGTCGACCTGCGTGCCGGCGACACCGCTGCCGCTGTCCGTCGGCTGCTGCGCGCAGCCCGCCAGCAGCGCTGCTGCCAGTATGCCCATCCATTTTTTCACACCGTCTCCTTGTGCATTCGTTTCATCACGCGCCCGCTCTTGTCGGCCACCTTGCCTGCCAGCTGACCGCATGCGGCGTCGATGTCGTCGCCGCGCGTCTTGCGCGTGGTGACCACCAGTCCGGCGTCCTGCAGGATCTCGCGGAATACGCGCATCGTCTCGCTGCGAGGTTTTTCATAACCGGAATCCGGGAACGGATTGAACGGAATGAGATTGAATTTGCACGGCACCTCGCGCACCAGTTCGATCAGCTGGCGCGCGTGCTCGGGCGCATCGTTCACCCCGGCTAGCATCACATATTCAAAGGTAATGAAATCACGCGGCGCGTGCACCAGATAACGCCGGCACGCCGCCATCAGCTCACGCAACGGGTACTTCCTGTTGATCGGAACAATCTGGTCGCGCAGCGCATCGTTGGGCGCGTGCAGGCTCACCGCCAGCGCCACCGGGCAGCGTTCGGCCAGCCGGTCCATCGCCGGCACCAACCCCGAGGTCGACACCGTCACCCGCCGCCGCGACAGGCCATAGGCGTGGTCGTCGAGCATGATGCCGAGCGCGGTCACCACGTTCTCGAAGTTCGCCAGCGGCTCGCCCATGCCCATCATCACCACATTGGTCACCGGCCGGTCGGAAATTTCGGCTGCGCCGTGATTAGGGACGCTGTGATTGGGCACGCTGTGATTGGGCTCGGTGCGGTTGGGCTCGGTCTTCAGGCCGTGATGCGCCACCCACAGCTGGCCAATGATTTCGGCCACCGTCAGATTGCGGTTGAAGCCCTGCCGTCCAGTCGAGCAAAAGGTGCATTCCAGCGCGCAGCCGACCTGCGACGATACGCACAGGGTGCCGCGATCCTCTTCCGGGATGAATACGGTCTCGATGCCGTTTGCCACCCCCACATCGAACAGCCACTTGCGCGTGCCGTCGGCCGATGTGTGTGCGTAGCCGATCGCAGGCGGCGCCACCACTGCCTGCTGCTGCAGCTTCTCGCGCAAGCTTTTGGCGATGTCGGTCATCTGCGCAAAATCCGCCACCCCGGCCTGATGCACCCAGTGGAACACCTGCCTGGCGCGAAACGGCTTTTCGCCGAGTTCGCCGAACCAGGCGATCAGTCCGTCGAGGTCGAAATCAAGCAGGTTTTGCGGCATGCGTATGCGTTTAACGGCCTGCGTAGACTTCGCAGGCGGGGAAGAAATAGGCGATTTCGATCGCAGCGGTTTCCGGCGCGTCGGAGCCATGCACTGCGTTGGCATCGATGCTCTCGGCGAAATCGGCGCGAATGGTGCCGGCCTCGGCCTTCTTCGGGTCGGTCGCACCCATCAGTTCGCGGTTCCTGGCGATCGCGTCTTCGCCTTCCAGCACCTGCAGAACGACCGGGCCGGAGATCATGAACTCGACCAGATCCTTGAAGAAGGGACGCTCGCGGTGCACCCCGTAGAAGCCTTCGGCTTCCTGACGCGACAGGTGCTTCATTCTGGACGCCACCACCTTGAGACCATTGCTCTCGAAGCGGCTGACGATCTTGCCGACCACGTTTTTAGCGACGGCATCGGGTTTGATGATGGAAAAGGTGCGCTGAACTGCCATGTGTATGCTCCGGAAAAGTGAGAAAAAAAATGTTTAAAAGACCATGAAAATCAGCCTGCTAGCATAACATGCCCCACCCTGGGCTGTCTTGCCCGCCTGCCGGCCAGTTCGCGACGCGCGGCAGCACCCCGGCTTCACCGGGTGCGGCAAGCAGATCGGCTTCGAGGCCGATCCCCGCCGCCCACGCCAGCCGCCCGTCGCACCACAACAGCGGCAAACGATCGCGCTGCCAGGGTGGGATCGCCTGTTCCTGCAGCAGATTCTTCAGGCTTCGATGGGGGCCGCCGGGATGCAGGCGCAGGCGTTCGCCGCCCTGCCGCACCCCCAGCGTCACCTCGCCTGCTGCCAGCACGTCGCGCTTCAGGCCGGCTCCGGTCACCGCGTCCATCTGCACGCGCACCCCGGCGGCGGCCACCCAGAGCGACGCCTCGCCCCGCCAGTGAATCGGCGCGGCCGGGGCGGGCGCCGGCGGAACCAGATATGCGCCGCCACGAAAGCGCCACAACTCCACCCTCCCCAGCCCGACGCACACCCGCGCATCGCGACCCGCGTCCCGCAGCTGATGCAGCGCCTCGTCGAGCCGCCGGGCATTGGGCATGGGCTGGCCACGCTGTTCAATGAAATAGCGCAGCAAATTGCGCGCGCGCGCGCGGGACAAACCGGCCAGCAGCACGCAATCGAGCCGTTCGCCGGCAATGGCTGTCTCCGCATCGAGCCGCGCCAGATCGTCCAGCAAGTCGGCAGCATCGGCCTGCAGTGCGGCCGCGCGCGCGAGGGTAGCGCCGCTGCCGGGAAAATGCGCAGCCAGGAGCGGCATCACCTGCCGGCGCAGCGCATTGCGGCGGTAGCGGGTGTCCCGATTGCTTTCGTCGTCGACCCAGGTCAGGCCATGCGACTGCGCATAATCCAGCAGCCTGGCACGCGTCACGCCCAGCAGCGGCCTGAGTTGCGCTGCGCGCCAGCCGGGCCGGGATTGCAGTTCGGCCATCGCCGCCAGGCCTTTCGGTCCAGCGCCGCGCAGCAACTGCAATAAAAGGGTTTCGGCCTGATCGTCCTGCTGGTGCGCAGTGAGCAGAAAGTCCGCGTCCAGCGCGGCAAAGATGCGCTGGCGCTCGCGCCGCGCAGCGGCTTCGATACCCGCCGCATCGTCGCGCGCGATCACTACATGATGGATGCTTGATTCAACCGTATGCGATGCGCAAAGCCGCGCGCAGAAATCGGCCCAGGCGCCGGCATGGGGCGACAGCCCGTGGTGCACATGCACGACCCGCAGTTCAAAGGGATGTCGATCGCGCAGCGAGAGCAGGACATGCAGCAGGGCCACCGAATCGAGCCCGCCCGAGAGCCCCAGCACCAGCCGTGCGTGCGGGGGGACGTGGCGGACGAGTGCGTCCGCCACGACTGCGACGACCGGTCTATTTGGCAGGGGTTTCCTTGAAGCGGCCATACGCCCGCAGGCGCTGGTAACGCGCGGCCAGCAGGGCATCGAGCGACGGCTTGCGCAACTCGGCCAGGGTGTCGGTGAGCGCGCGGCGCATCGACTGGAACATGGCGTCCCAGTCGCGTTGCGCGCCGCCCAGCGGTTCCTCGACGATGCGGTCGACCAGCCCGTTGGCCTTCAGGCGGTCGGCGGTGATGCCCAGGGTTTCGGCGGCAACCGAAGCCTTGTCGGCGCTCTTCCACAGAATCGAGGCGCAGCCTTCGGGCGAAATCACGGAATACGTCGAATATTGCAGGATCATCGTGCGGTCGCCAACGCCAATGGCTAGCGCGCCGCCCGATCCGCCCTCGCCGACGATGGAGCAGATGATCGGCGTCTGCAGTTCGGCCATCACATAGAGGTTGCGCGCAATCGCCTCGGACTGTCCGCGCTCCTCGGCGCCGATGCCGGGATAGGCGCCGGGGGTGTCGATAAATGTGAAAATCGGCAGCCGGAATTTTTCCGCCAGGCGCATCAGCCGCAAGGCCTTGCGATAGCCTTCCGGACGCGGCATGCCGAAATTGCGGTAGATCTTTTCCTTGGTGTCGCGGCCTTTCTGGTGGCCGATCACCATCACCGGCTCGCCGTTGAAGCGCGCCATGCCGCCGACAATTGCGGCATCGTCGGCATAGGCACGGTCGCCGTGCAGTTCGGCGAAATCGGTGAACAGCCCCTGCACGTAATCGAGCGTATAGGGCCGTTGCGGATGGCGCGCCACCTGCGATACCTGCCAGGCATTGAGCTTGGTGTAGATGTCCTTGGTCAACGCCTGGCTTTTTTTCTGCAGACGGCGGATTTCCTCTGAAATATCGAGGGCGGAATCGTCCTGCACGAAGCGCAGCTCTTCGATCTTGGCTTCGAGCTCGGCGATCGGCTGCTCAAAGTCGAGGAAGGTGGTTTTCATCGGTGGTCTTCATCAAGCTGTCACGAAAACAGGTTAGCCTGGGATTTTAACAGCCCGGCGCCATTTACCGTCGGATCGGCGCCGCAGATCAATGATGGTTATGGCCGTGGGCACCGTGCGCATGGCGATGCTGGATCTCGTCCGCCACCGCCGCACGCACGTCGGACACCACGCACTGGAAATGCACCGCCTGTCCGGCGTAGGGGTGATTGCCGTCGACCACCACCTTGTCTTCCGCAATGTCGGTCACGGTGTAGAGCATTTCCTGACTGCCGTCGACCGGCGAGCCGACGAACTGCATGCCGACCTCGATGTCATCGGGAAAGCCCTCGCGCGGCTCCAGCCGCACCAGTTCCTCTTCGTACTCGCCGAAGGCATCGGCGGGCTGCAGTTTGAGGTCGGCCGTGTCGCCCGCGGTCTTGCCTTCCAGCGCCTCTTCCACCAACGGAAAGATATTGTCGTAACCGCCGTGCAGATAGCTGACCGGCTCGTCGCTTTCCTCCAGCAGCTTGCCTTCCAGGTCACGGACGATGTAGGTAAGGGTGACGACGGTGTCTTTGCTGATAATCAATTGAGGTCCTTTACAAGTTGAAGCACTTCCGCCGCGTGACCGCGGCTGGGAACGCCGTACAGAGCGTGACGAATGACGCCCTGTTTGTCGATAACGAAAGTGGCGCGCACTGCGGTGCGGCGCATGACGCCATCCACTTCCTTGTCCTGCAGCACGCCATAGGCCTCGCAGGTCGCGTGTTCCTTGTCGGCCAGCAAGCGCACGCCGATGCCGTGTTTGTCGCGAAATTCACCATGTTTGATGCAGTCGTCGCGCGACACCCCGAGCACACTGGCGCCCAGTTTGGCGAAGTTGTTTTCCAGTTCTGAAAACTCGATCGCCTCGGCGGTGCAGCCCGGCGTGTCATCGCGCACGTAAAAAAACAGCACCAGGTTTTTCCCCCGGAACTGGGACGACTCGATGATATCCATGTCCGCATCGGGATTGGAAAAACCCGGCGCACGATCTCCTGCTTTCAACATGCGAAACGCTACCCTCTATTTTTCGGCAGCATTTTAACAGGGTGCATTAACAGGGCGCACCCGCTCGTCTCGTATCGTTATAATTATTTCCAAGGTGACAACCCAGGAAACCGACGTGTTCCCAAACCAATCCATGAACACTTTTGAAACCCCCGCCGAATTCCGTGCCGCATTCGACGCGTTGCTGGCCGCCACGCATCGCCAGCTGCGTTTGTACGACCACGACCTGGGCCTGCTGGAACTCGACCATGCGCCGCGCCACGCGACCCTGCGCGCGTTGTGCGTCGCCGGCGGCGGCCGGCGAATCGAACTGCTGCTCGACGATATTAACCTTGTCGCACGCAAGCATCCCTACCTGATGCAACTGGTGCGCGACTTCGGCCACGTCCTTGAGATTCGCCAGACCGACCCCGATGCGCCGCGTCCCGGTGAGGCATTTGTGCTCGCCGACCGCCAAGGCGTGGTGCTGCGCGCCGACAAGGCAGCGGCGCACGGCACGCGCCACCTCGATGACGCGCGCAATGCAGTGCTGTTGAATCAGAATTTCGAGGGCATGTGGCAGCGTTCGCCGGCCAGCGTATCCGCGACGACGCTGGGTTTGTGAATTTCCGGGAACCGCCGAACCATCCTTCCCCGAGCCATTTTGACCGCTGGCGCTCCACTGCGGCAATCGGCTCAGCGCCGGTCCACCCAGCGAATGCCTGCCAGCGCGATGACCAGAAAAATCAGCAGCGGCAGGACCGATACCGCCACGGCCGGCCAGTTGTTCAGCAGGCCCAGGTGGCCGAACAGCCGGCTCAGCAGATGGAAGCCGAGGCCGGCCAGAATGCCGAGGAAAATCATGCCGCTGGTGCCGCCTGAGCGCGGCCCCCGGATGGCGAACGGCATGGCAACCAGCATCATGATCGGAATGACGAAGGGGCTGATGACTTTCGACCACAGCGCAAGTTCGTAACGCGTCGCTTTCTGGTTGTTTTGCTTGAGGTGCACGATGTAGCGCCAGAGGGTGCGCGCCGACATTTTTTCCGGTGCCACCAGCAGCACGCCGAGGATATCGGGTGTGAGCACCGACTGCCATTCCTGGCTGGCGTGACGCTCGGCGCGAATGCCGTCTGCGTCAAACCGCGTTTCCACCACCTGCCGCAGGTCCCAGACCTGTTGATTGCCGCGCCAGTTGGCTTGCTCGGCGGCACGGATCCAGCCCAGTTGGCCTTTAGCGTCGAAGCCGTAAATCTCGATGCCGCGCAGCGTGTTGTCGGGCATCACTTCGCGCACATTGATGAAGGCGCTGCCGTCCTTGACCCACAGCCCGGAACGGAATTGCTGCGCGACCACCGAGCGGGTGGCCGACAGTTTGTAGCGTTGCCCCGCCTGCTCCGACCACGGCGCCACGTATTCGCCGAACACCAGCACCAGCAGCGACAGTAGCGTCCCGATAACCGCGAAATATCCCGCCACCCGCCAGTTGGAGAGGCCCGACACACGCATCACCGCGTATTCCGAATTGCCCACCAGGCGCGACAGCGCAAACAGAGTACCGATCAGCGCCGCCACCGGCAGGATTTCATACAGATGCCCGGGAACGCTGAGCAACACCACGACAGCGGCCTGCCCCAGCCCATAGTTGTTGCGGCCCAGGTTGCCGAGCTCCTGCATCACGTCAAAAAACGCAAACAGCACCACCAGCGCCAGCAGGACGAAACTCGACGCCGCCAGCACCTGCCCTGCCAGATAGCGCGCCAGCAGACTCACGGTCGCCTCCGGCACGGGGCGTGCTGGCGCGAGCGCCGGTAAAACAAAATGGCCACGGCGGACAGCATCAGCAGATGCGATACCCACATCCCGACCATGGGATTCAGCTTGTCCTGCGCCACCCAGGCCTGCGACAGCGACAGCAGGTTGTTGTAGACGAAATACAGTAGCAGCGCGATCAGCAGCCCGTAGGAACGGCGCGCTCGCGTGTTGACGAAGCTGAGCGGAATCGCCATCACGGCGAGAATCAGCGCGGAAATCGGCACCCCCAGCCGCCACAGCAATTGGGCGCGCGCCGGGGGGGTGACGTCAGCCAGCAGTTCGGCCACCGACATCTGGCGGATGCTGGTGGCCCTGGCGCCCGTGGCGACCGGATCGAGCCGCATCCAGTAGCGCTCGAACCGCACGACGCGGTAATCGAGCTGGCCGGGCGTGCCTTCGTAACGGCGGCCCTCCTTGAACACCAGGTAACGCGAGCCGTCCGGCAGCTGGGTGTAATCGCCTTCGCGCGCGACCACCAGGCCGAGCTGGCCGTCGATGCGCGACTGCATGAAGACGTTGCGCACGATGCCGGTCAGCGGGTTGAGCGACTCGACGTAATAGACGCGCTGGCCGGCGTTGGATTCGGCGAACAGGCCAGGAGCAATCAACGCGCTTTCGCTGCGGCTCTTCAGTTCCTGGCCATATTCGCTTTTCTTGGTTTGCACCCACGGATTGAGCACCAGCGTCAGCAACAGGATCACCAGTGAAAACGGCACCGCGAAAACCAGCACCGGCCGCATCCATTGGGTGAGCGACAGACCGGCGTTGAACCAGATCACCATTTCGCTGTCGCGCCACATACGCGACAAGGGCAGCAACACGCCTGCAAACAGCGCGATCGTCATTAAGACCGGCAAAAAATACAGCAGCGAGAAGCCGAGGAAGACGAACACCGCCTCGTTGGCGAGTTCGCCGCGTGCCACGTCGCCGAGCAGGCGGATAAACAGCACCACCAGCGCAATCGCCACCAGTACCGTCAGTACGGCCCCGGTGGTGAGGCCCATCTCGCGGGTCAGTGCGCGGCGGTATAGCATGAAAGCGTCGGGGTGAGGGCGTGCGGTATGCGCGGGTTTTGACAATCAGCCGCGCCTGCGCCAATAATCGCCGAATCGGCAACGCCAACCATCGGCGCATCGGCAAATTGTATTTTTTTGAGCACAGACATGAAAAACAGGGAAATCGAACTTGAATTTAGCATAAAAAGCGGCGCCCCCGAAAAGCAGCGCAGCGCCTGCGTCGTCGTCGGCGTCTTCGAAAGCCGCAAGCTATCCGGGCCTGCCATCGACATCGACCGCGCCAGCGACGGTTATCTGTCCGAGATCCTGCGCGGCGGCGACATGGAAGGCAAGGCCGGCAGCACGCTGCTGCTGCACAAAGTGCCGAATATCCTGGCCGACCGCGTGCTGCTGGTCGGCCTCGGCAAGGAGCGCGATTTCCACGAAAAAGCCTACCGCGATGCCATCGCCTGCGCCGTCAAGACGCTGCGCGACACCGGCTCGATGGAAGCGGCCATCACGCTTTCCGAAATCCCGGTGAAGAAGCGCGACGTGACCTGGAACATCGAGCAGGCGGTGATCGGCGCGCACGATGCGCTGTACCGCTTCGACCGCATGAAGAGCAAGCCGGACGAGGCGCGCCGCCCCTTGAAGCGCATCACCTTCGCCGTGTCGCGGCGCGGCGAACTCAAATTCGGCGACATCGGCCTCGCGCACGGCCTGGCCATCGCCCGCGGCATCGACCTCGCCAAGAATCTAGGTAACACGCCGTCCAACATTTGCACCCCCGAATACCTGGCAAGCGAGGCAAAAAAGCTGGCGAAGTCGCACGGCTTCGGCTGCGAGATCCTCGATTACGCGGCCTGCGAGAAGCTCGGCATGGGCTCATTCCTGTCGGTTGGCAAGGGCAGCGACAAGCCGCCGCGCTTCATCGTGCTGAAGCATGAGGGCGGCAAAAAAAGCGACAAGCCCGTGGTGCTGGTCGGCAAAGCGGTCACCTTCGACGCCGGCGGCATTTCGCTCAAGCCGCCCGCCGAAATGGACGAGATGAACTACGACATGAGCGGCGGCGGCGCGGTCATCGGCGTCTTTCGCGCCATCGGCGAACTGGGGCTGGCGCTCAACGTCGTCGGCCTCATCCCTGCCTGCGAGAACATGCCGGACGCAAACGCCAACAAGCCGGGCGACATCGTCACCTCGATGTCCGGCCAGACCATCGAAATCCTCAACACCGATGCCGAAGGCCGCCTGATCCTGTGCGACGCACTGACCTACGCCGAGCGCTTCGAGCCCGACTCGGTGATCGACCTGGCCACCCTCACCGGCGCCTGCGTGATTGCGCTGGGCGCGCATCCCAGCGCGCTCTTCAGCAACCACGACCCGCTGGCGCGCGAGATCGAGCACGCCGCCGACCATGCATGGGACCGTGTCTGGCGCATGCCGCTATGGGAGGACTATCAGGAGCAGTTGAAAAGTAGCCTCGCCGACATGGCCAATATCGGCGGCCGCCCGGCCGGCTCGATCACCGCCGCCTGCTTCCTGTCGCGCTTCGCCAGGAAATACCACTGGGCGCATCTGGACATCGCCGGCACCGCCTGGAAAGGCGGCCGCGAGAAGAAGGGCTCGACCGGGCGCCCGGTTTCGCTACTGATGCACTTCCTGCTGAACCGCGTACAGAAATAATCCGCCGGACGTGACCGAAATCCTCTTCTACACCCATGCCGACGCCCCCCTCGACGTCGCCCGTCGCGTCGCTGCCAAGGCCTGCGGCCAGGGCAGGCAGGTGATGATTTACGCACCGGACGCGGCGGTGGCCGACGCCATCGACCGCCTGCTGTGGACGACGCCTGCGCCGGGCTTCGTGCCGCACTGTCGCGATACCGACCCGCTGGCCGGCGAAACGCCGGTGCTGATCGGAACCGACAGCGACGCCCTGCGCAGCGCCGACGTGATGATCAACCTGCACACCGGGCAGCCGCCCGCCTTTGCCCGCTTCGAGCGCCTGGTCGAAATCGTCGGCCCGGATGCAGCCGTGGTCGAACAGGGACGCGAGCGCTGGCGCTTTTACAAGGCGCGTGGCTACGCCCTGACAACCCACGATCTGCGTCAGCCCGGCTAGGTGGCATCGATGAGCGAGAGTCCGCTGTTAAGCAAGATGGATGCGCTGCTGAAAAAGCATCGCGGCGGCAACGAGGCCGACGTGGACGCATCGTTCGGCCTCGCAACGGCTCCCGATGCCCCCCGACACATGCCGCCGGCCGACGCCTGGCTGCCGGTGCTGACCGATGCGATCGAGCGCGGCACGCCCCCGGTCGTGTCGGCGCCGGCGGCCGCGGCGCATCCCCCGGCGGCGCAGCCCGCCGAACCCGAAGCGCCCATAGCCGAGATGCCCTCTTCCATCGTCAGCGACACCCTGGCCGAGCAGCTGATGAGCGAGCTGGCGCCGCGATTGTCCGAAGTGATGGAAAAGCAGGTCGCCGCCGAGTTGCGCAAGAACCTCGACCAGACCGTAGCCACACTGCTCTCCCAGCTTGATGTCAGCGTACGGGAAGTCGTGCGCGAGGCGATCGCCGAAAAACTCAGGCACCCCCGCGACCCGTCGACCTGAAACCGCATTTTTCGGCGGCGTTTTGGGACGCACCCCAGGCTTTTTGGGGGGCATCCCGAGTTTCTTTGGGACGCGTCCCAGCCTTTTTGGGATAATGCCGCCTTTGCGCGCACGCCATGGAACTCGCCAAATCCTTCGAACCGGCTGAAATCGAAAAGCGCTGGTACGCCCAGTGGGAAAGCGCCGGCTACTTCAAGACGGGCGACAACCCCAACGCCAGCGCCTACTGCATCATGCTGCCGCCGCCCAACGTCACCGGCACGCTGCACATGGGGCACGCCTTCCAGCACACCCTGATGGACGCACTCACCCGCTATCACCGCATGATGGGCGACAACACGCTGTGGCAGCCGGGCACCGACCACGCCGGCATCGCCACCCAGATCGTGGTGGAGCGCCAGCTCGACGCGCAGGGCGTCTCCCGCCACGACCTCGGCCGCGAAAAATTCCTCGAAAAGGTGTGGGAGTGGAAGGAACACTCCGGCTCCACCATCACCCAGCAGATGCGCCGGCTCGGCACCAGCCCGGACTGGAGCCGCGAGCGCTTCACCATGGACGAGGGCCTGTCGAAGGCCGTCACCGAAGTATTCGTGCGGCTCTACCGCGAAGGCCTCATCTACCGCGGCAAGCGGCTGGTGAACTGGGACCCGGTCCTGCAAACGGCAGTGTCCGACCTCGAAGTCGTCAGCACCGAGGAAGAAGGCTTCATCTGGGAAATCAGCTATCCGCTGGAAGATGGCTCCAGCGCACTCACCGTCGCCACCACCCGCCCGGAAACCCTGCTTGGTGATACGGCAGTAGCCGTACACCCGGAAGACGAGCGCTACGCCCATCTCATCGGCAAGCAGGTCCGGCTGCCCATCGCCGAGCGCAGCATCCCCGTCATCGCCGACGACTATGTCGACCGCGAATTCGGCACTGGCGTAGTCAAGATCACGCCGGCGCACGACTTCAATGACTGGCAGGTCGGACAGCGCCACAAGCTGGTCGCGATCAGCGTGCTCACGCTCGACGCCAAAATGAACGATCTGTGCCCGGCCGAATACCAGGGCCTGGACCGCTACGACGCGCGCCAAAAAATGCTCGACGCCTTGCAGACAAGTGGCCTGCTGGTCTCCGCCAAACCGCATAAACTGATGATTCCACGCGGCGACCGCACGCACGCGGCGATCGAACCCATGCTGACCGATCAGTGGTTCATGAGCATGGACGGCCTGGCCAAGCAGGGGCTGGATGCAGTCGAGTCCGGCGAAGTGAAATTCGTCCCGGAAAACTGGACCACCACTTACCGTCAATGGCTGGAAAACATCCAGGACTGGTGTTTGTCACGGCAGCTGTGGTGGGGGCATCGCATTCCGGCCTGGTACGACGCCGACGGCAACTTCTACGTCGCGTACTCCGAAGCCGAAGCCCGCAAACAGGCTGGCGGCCGCGAGCTCACCCAGGACAACGACGTGCTCGACACCTGGTTCTCGTCTGCACTGTGGCCATTCTCCACTCTGGGCTGGCCTGAGCAAACGCCGGAACTCGAGCGTTACCTGCCGACCTCGGTTCTGGTCACCGGCTTCGACATCATCTTCTTCTGGGTTGCACGCATGGTGATGATGTCCAAGCATCTCACCGGAAAAGTGCCGTTCCGCGAAGTCTATGTCACCGGCCTGGTACGCGACTCCGAAGGCCAGAAGATGAGCAAGTCCAAAGGCAACGTGCTCGACCCGATCGACCTCATCGACGGCATCGCGGTGGACGAGTTGGTTACCAAGCGCACTCAGGGCCTGATGAACCCCAAACAGGCCACCAGCATCGAGAAACGCACCCGCAAGGAATTCCCGGAAGGCATCGCGGCATTCGGCACCGATGCCCTGCGCTTCACCTTCGCCAGTCTTGCCACGCATGGTCGTGACATCAAGTTCGACCTGCAACGCGCCGAAGGCTATCGCAACTTCTGCAACAAATTGTGGAACGCCACCCGCTTTGCTCTGATGAACCTGGAAGGCCACGACTGCGGCCAGGATGCCAGCCAGCCGATGGACTTTTCGGACGCCGACCGCTGGATCACCGCGCGCCTGCAACAAGCCGTCACCGACGTGCATGCGGCATTCAGCGCCTACCGCTTCGACCAGGCCGCGCGCGCCGTGTACGAATTTGTGTGGGACGAATACTGCGACTGGTATCTGGAACTCGCCAAAGTGCAGCTGAGCAACGGTACCCTCGAACAGCAACGCGCCACCCGCCGCACCCTCGCCAGCGTGCTCGAAGCCACCCTGCGCCTTGCTCACCCCATCATTCCCTACATCACCGAAGAGTTGTGGCAAAAGGTTGCGCCACTGGCCGGCGTTTCGGGCGACACCATCATGCTGGCGAGCTTCCCCCAAGCGGAATCAGCACAGGCCCACGCCGACAGCGTCACACGCATCCAGACGCTGAAGGAACTGGTCAACGCCTGCCGCACCCTGCGCAGCGAAATGAATTTGTCGCCTGCACAACGCGTGCCGCTGGTGATCGAAGGCGACACCGCTGTCATCACCGCGCTCGCACCCTACATCACCGCGCTCGGCAAGCTCAGCGAAGTGACTGCAGTCGCTGCACTTGCGGATGCCGATGCCCCGGTCGCGCTGGTCGGCGACATGCGGCTGATGCTGGTGGTGGAGATCGACAAGGACGCCGAGCGCGCACGACTGGCCAAGGAAATCGTCCGCATCCAGGGCGAGATCAAAAAAGCAGAAAGCAAGCTGGCCAATCCCAGTTTCGTCGACAAAGCGCCGGCCGCAGTAGTGCAACAGGAGCAGGCACGCCTAGCCGACTTTGCTGCGATGCTGCAAAAGCTGGCGGCACAGCACGCGCGCTTGGGCTGATACACGCCCAGCAGGCCCGCAGCCTGCCTTCGAGTTTCTTGTAGAGGTGGGCTCGTTCCACCCCGCCGAACGGGCAGTCAGCCATGAAATTGTAGGCGAGAAATTGGATGGACTACTTATCTAGACCTGACCCCAGAGTCCTGCTCACTGATGAACCTGGAAGGCCACGACTGCGGCCAGGACGCCAGCCTGCCGGTGGAATTCTCCGACGCCGACCGCTGGATCGCCGACCGGCTACAGCAGGCCGTCGCCGAAGTGCACGCAGCCTTCGCCGCCTACCGCTTCGACCAGGCCGCGCGCGCCGTCTACGAATTCGTTTGGGACGAATACTGCGACTGGTACCTGGAACTCGCCAAGGTGCAGTTGAACACCGGCACGCCCGAGCAGCAGCGCGCCACCCGGCGCACCCTCGCAACGGTGCTCGAAACCACGCTACGCCTCGCCCACCCCATCATTCCTTTCATCACCGAAGAACTGTGGCAGAAGGTTGCGCCGCTCGCCGGCGTCGCTGACGACAGCATCATGCTCGCCCCCTATCCGCAGGTAGACGAAGGACAGCGCCATCCCGACAGCGTCGCGCGCATCCAGTTGCTGAAGGAACTGGTCAACGCCTGCCGCACCCTGCGCGGCGAGATGAACCTGTCGCCCGCGCAGCGCGTGCCGCTGGTGATCGAGGGCGACGCCGCCGCGATCAACGCGCTGGCGTCCTACATCGCCGCACTCGGCAAACTCAGTGAAATCAGCGCCGTGCCCGCGCTGCCGGAAGCCGACGCCCCGGTCGCCCTGGTCGGCGACATGCGGATGATGCTGGTGGTGGCAATCGACAAGGATGCCGAGCGCGCCCGCCTGGCCAAGGAAATCGCCCGCGTCCAGGGCGAGATCAAGAAAGCCGAAGCCAAGCTCGCCAACCCCAGCTTCGTCGACCGCGCGCCCGCCGCAGTCGTGCGGCAGGAGCAGGCGCGGCTGACCGACTTTGCGGCCATGCTGCAAAAACTGGAGGCGCAGCACGCGCGGCTGGGCTGACACGCCCCCCAAGTTTTCTTGTGAGGGATGAACTCGCCCGCACTCGGGCCACCGGCTGCCGGGCTGCCAAGCCCCGCATCCGCCACAAAATTGTGGCTCAGTCAGCCTCAGTCACCTTTGTGCGGACTATTTATCTAGACCTGACCCCAAAGACATTCCGGATGATGCTGGTGGTGGAAATCGACAAGGACGCCGAACGCGCCCGGCTGGCCAAGGAAATCGCCCGCATCCAGGGCGAGATCAGGAAGGCCGAAGGCAAGCTCGCCAATCCCAGCTTCGTCGACAAGGCCCCTGCCGTCGTCGTCGAGCAGGAAAAGGCTCGACTCTCCGATTTCGGCACCATGCTGCAGAAGCTGCAGGCACAGCACGCGCGTCTGAGCTGACAGCAAAAAACACCGGCAACAAAAAAGCGCGGATTGTCCGCGCTTTTTTATTGAATACCCTTAGCAAATCCAGACGCACATAAAAAAACCGGAGCCTATTGACCCCGGTCTTTTATCAGCCCAACAACTGCTGAAATTTACATCTTCCAGCTGTATTGGATACCCAGCGAGTTCTGGTACATCTGGATGGTGTTAATGCCCGTGGGATTACCAAGATCATCAAAGCCTTGGCCGGACACGTCGTTCTTGAGGGCGTGCATGTAAGCCATGGTGACTTCGTTGCCGGACGCCAGCGTGTAGGTAACGCCCAAAGTGACATGATCTTCAATCACCGCAGGGGCCAGAATGTTCAGTGTCGTTTCGCCGCAATTAACTGAACCCGCCATGCATTCGGCCAAGCTGGCCCCTACGATCGGGCTGTCAGTATGGCTGTAGCCTGCGCGCAGCGTCAGCTTCTGGCTGTATTTGTATTCCACACCCAGCTTCCACACGTCAATGTTGTCATAGCCAAAGCCGCCAGCGCTAGCCGGGGCACCCACCGCAGCGACCTCCCCATAGTTGATGCGCTGGTAATCCAGTGCAAGCTTGACTGCGGGGGTTGCCTGCCAGGCGACACCGAGGTTGTAGTTTTCAGGAAGGTCGAAATCGCCGTTTTCCAGGAACAGCCAGTTATATTTGTCGAACGCCTCGAAATTAATCTCGGAAGAGTAGGCTGCACCGACGGTAATGGTCGGAGTGATCTTGCCCAGATAGCCGACGCGCACACCGTAGCCGAAGGAATCGTCATGCTCCGAAGTCGGGCCGCCCAAGCCGTCCGCCTTGAACAGCTGATAGCCGATCAGTGGGGAGATACCGATGGAGTGGTTGGGGGCGACCTTGTAAGCCAAGGTAGGGGCAATAACCAACTGCATGAGATCAATGCCCAAGGCACCCGGCGCACCGAAAAGGTTCGTCCCCGGCATCACTTCGGAGTAATGCGTGTTCATGCCACCGTTTCCGTACACCGTCACGCCCAGCGCGAGGTTGTTGTTGACCATGCGGCTGTAGCCAAATTCAGGGATCAAATGGTAGCTGTCGTCGCTTTCGACCGAAACATTCATGCCGGGACCACCCCAATTTTCCATTGTGGCTTCACGAATCGGGCTGAACAGGTCCACGCCCAAATCGATGCGGTTGCCGACAAAGGCCGCCGCCGCAGGGTTGTTGGCGCCAAAGAAGGCGTCTTCAGTATTGGTCGTGGACGCGCCTGCCATGCCCTTGGCCTTCATGCCATAGCCGTGCGAGAAATAACCGTTGGTGGCGTAGGCGCTGCCAGCCAAACCGGCCAGTGCCATGAATGCGAATACTTTTGTTAATTTCATTAATGTCTCCTCTAAGGGCAAAATCACTACAGATAAGCTAATTGAATTAGCCTATCCTGAAGGCTACGCTAACAACTGTGGCTTAGCCAAGAAGGCCAGCCTGTTTAACCGGATAATCAGCATCGCGTGTGGTACAAAAGACACAAAAAATGAGCCGAACGAATCGGCTCATTTTCATCGGGCGGCAATCTGCCGCTCAAATACTGTTTCTTAGATAAACAGGCAGATGTCGGTCTCGCCGGCGAATTCGAAGAAGGTGGCGGCGCCGCCATATTCGAGGCCGTCGATGAAGTCGGAATGCTCGAAGCCGAACAGCTCGACGGTCATCTGGCAGGCGATAAACTTGACTTCGGCTTCCTGGCACAGTTCACGCAGTTCAGGAATACTGGCCACGCCGGTGTTGGCGATGGTCTGCTTCATCAAAGCCGTTGCCACGTTTTCATAGCCGGGGATGATGGCCTGGATGGCGTTGGGCATGTTCCAATTGATGCTCTTGAACCACTTGGGGCCAAAGGGCATTTTCATCGGCATGCCGGGGTTGCCCAGGGGGCTGACTTTGAGGACAGACAGGTCCTTGCGGACAAGCTGGAGGCCATAAAAGGTGAAGAAAATCTGGGTTTCGTAGCCCAGCGCGGCGGCCGTGGAGGCCAGGATGAACGGTGGGTAAGCCCAGTCCAGCGTGCCCTTGGTCGCGATGATGGCCATTTTTTTAGTATCCATGCTCGGTCTCTCTCCTCTTCCAGTCAAAAAAACAGCGCCGTGGGTTTCTGGCTCGGAACGGATGGCGCTGGCTTCGGTTTCCTGCTTATTTCTTCTTCATGAAGAAGGTGAATTCGCCACCCGCTTCGGCGGTTGACAGCAATTCATTGCCGGTCTGCTTGGCGAAAGCGGCAAAATCCTTGACTGAACCGGGGTCGGTCGAGAGGATTTTCAGCACCTGGCCGCTGGAGACTTCTCCCAGGGCTTTCTTGGCACGCAGGATGGGCAGGGGGCAGTTCAAACCACGTGCATCAAGTTCTTTATCGAAATTCATTGGGTTCTCCTTACATTATTAAACAAGTATGTAGTAAAAATTGCTGCGGTACAGTAAACCAGAAGCTCCCCCATTGCAACCGAATTCGCTGCGCAACGGGGTGCGATTTGGAGAAGGTCAACCGGCCTTGCCCCGGCGTTTAACGCGGCAGGCTGAGCGCATTGCCCGAACGCGCCCATGCCATGATGCCGCCCGCCAGATTATGCATGTTGCCATACCCCCTGGAGGCCATGAATGCACACGCCTGCGCCGAGCGCGCACCGGAGCGGCAGTAGATCACTACGGGCGTGTCCTGGGGAATGTCGGCCGCGCGCAACGGCAGCAAGTGCAGCGGGATGTGAATAGCGCCATCGATCACGCCCTGCGCGACCTCGGCTGCGGTGCGCACATCAATCAGGTGCGCCCCCTTGGTGGCGATTTCCGCGACGTAGCCGGGATCGACTTCCTTGAAACCTGACAGTCCAAACATGGTGATCACTCTTCTGCAATTTAATAATTAGCATTTGCTAATATACCCTGAAGCGGCGAACAAGCCAACCGCGAGGACGCGGTGTTCAGCAGCGCTGGGCGCCGTGATACAGGTTGACCACGTGACGCGCTTCGGCGAAAAACAGCCAGCGCTCGACTGCGGCGCCGGCAAGGCCCGCTACGACGGCGATGATGGCGGGGGCTTGGCCGCCCTGCTGGTTGAACACCCATACCAGCATCAGGCCGGGCAGCGCAAAGCCCACCACGAAGACGATGACCTTGAACAGCCCGGCTTGCTGCCGGGCGATCTGGAAACCAAATTCCTGAGTCAGGAAGGTGCCATGGGTATGGCCGGTGTCCAGCAGCTTGACCTTGGCGCGGGTGAGTCCTGTGGCAGTGTTGATGGTGGGTGTGAGGCCTGGGCTGCGAATCCAGAAGTAGTAAATGGCTTTCAGCACGGCGGCAATCGAGATGATCAGCGCCGACATCGCGATGAACGGCGTGGTGTCGAGACCGGCGACGACGGCGCCCAGCAACAACAGCAAGCTGCCACTGGCATAACCCAGCGCCAGGTAGTTGGCCGGCACCAGCGGGGTGTTCCACTGGCGGATGGTTTTCAGGCAGGCGTAGATCATGCCGGTGGAAAACAGCGTGATCCAGGCCAGCACGGCGGTCAGGAAGCCGAAGGTTCCACGCAGCCACAACGGTGCGTCGAACATGATGCTGGCAAGGTAGATCAGCGCCAGCGGCATGAACACCACGGCAAACACGCCCTCGCGCGACAGCCACGAGGTGCGGAAGCGGTTGAAGGCGCGCCAGGCGTTTTTGGGGTTGGCGAGGTGGAAGGCGGAGGCCAGCAGGCCGAACACGACCAGCCCCATCGCGATGAGGCCGCCCGCAACGAGCTGACCCTGGCTGAAACCGCCGCCAAGCTTGAACATGTCAGCCAGGAACAGTAGCGAAAATAGCCCGAAGCCGGCGCCCGACGCCACGGTGAAAAAAATAACTGAAAATGCTGGATGCATATTGATTTCCTTGTTAAGCAGTATGCGGCGTTTCGGTGCCGATCAAGCTTCAGATTGGTCGAGCCGAAATGCGCCGGACCTGGCCGGTTTCGCGGGCTTTCTGGATTATTTCGTGCTGCTTGCAGCGAAAGTCAGGCTTGAGCGGCACCTCAAAAATCAGCGGCGCACCAGTTTGTTGGCGAACTGCTTGATGCTTGCCTTCAGGCCGCCCTTCGGCTTGGTGTCGACCGGAATCACCGGCTTCCGGCGCGACGGCAGGTACTGGTTGGTCGGGTTGTAGTTGAGCTCGGGCATCAGCGGGTAGCCGCCGCGCTCGCGCACGGTGCGCGACACCGCCGAGTCGGGATCGTCGAAGTCGCCGAACATGCGCGCATGCGCCGGGCAGGTCAGCACGCACGCGGGTTGGCGCTCCTCGACCGGCAGTTCCTGGTCGTAGATGCGGTCGACGCACAGGGTGCACTTCTTCATCGTGCCGGTGTAACGGTCGAGTTCGCGCGCGCCGTACGGGCAGGCCCACGAGCAGTAGTTGCAGCCCATGCACTTGTCCTGGTCGATCAGAACGATGCCGTCTTCGGGGCGCTTGTACGAAGCGCCGGTCGGACACACGGTGACGCAGTCGGCATCCTCGCAGTGCATGCACGACATCGGGAAGTTGACCGTCTTGTTGTTGGGGTATTCGTCCATCTCATAATGGCGAATCCGGTTGAACCACACGCCGGACGGCTCGGCGCCGTAGGGCTGGTAGTCGGACAAGGGGCCGATGGTGCCGGAGGCGTTCCATTCCTTGCAGGCGATGGCGCAGGCATGGCAGCCTACGCATACGTCGAGGTCGATGACCAGTCCTAGTCTCATTCTGTGCTCGCTTTATTTATCCAGATGCGCTTGGTTCTGCTGCTCAGTCTTTTTCGTGGCTGCGCGCGTCGTAGCGCAGCACATCGGGACGCTCGTAGCGCTCGTCGCCGGGCAGCGGCTTGAGCGTGTCGAACTGCGGCCACGAACCGGTTTCGCCCGCTGCAGCTTTCCAGATTTTCACGCGCAGATCGAACCATGCGGCCTGGCCGGTCACCGGGTCGGAGTTGGTGACACGGCGCTCGCCTGCCTTTTCCGGTAAAAGCTCTGAAATCAAATGATTCAGCAGGAAGCCTTTTGTCGCCTCCGATGCGTTTTCCTTCAGACCCCAGGCACCCTTCTGCTTGCCGATGGCGTTCCAGGTCCAGACAGTGTCTGTCTGGGTACCTTCCATGGTCCTGGCCTGACAGCGGATCTTGCCGTTGTGCGACTCGACCCAGATCCAGTCAAAGTCCTTGATGCCCATTTCGGCTGCGCGGCGCGCATTCATGTACATGTAGTTCTGCGCCATGAGCTGGCGCAGCCACACGTTCTGCGAATCCCATGAGTGGTACATGAACATGGGACGCTGGGTCAGTGCGAAAAACGGGTATTCGTCCTTGTCGACGCGCTGCTGCTCCAGCGGCTCGTACCACATCGGCAGCGGGTCGAAGTATTTCACCAGGCGCTCGCGGTCGACCGGGTTGTTGGGCTGCGGGCCGTCGTACAGGCCCTGCCCCGCCAGGCGGAATTTCTGCAGCGGCTCGGAATAGAACTGCATGATGATGGGCTCGACCTTGCCGACGAAGCCGGCGTCCGCCGCCACGTCGAGGTAATCCTTGTTGGCAAAGCGCATGTATTTCTGGTTGTCGGGCCAATGGTGGGCGAAGAAGCTCTGGTTCTCGATGTATTTTTCCCACTGCCTGGGGTTGGGCTCACCCTTCAGCGACTTGTCGCCGTCCTTGCCGCGCCAGCCGGCAAGAAAGCCCACGCCCGGCGAACGCTCGTAGTTGACGATGAAATCCTGGTAGCCGCTGAATTTGCGCGTGCCGTCGGGGCGGGTAAAGGCCGGGAATTTCAGGCGCCCCGCCAGTTCGACCATGACTTCCTGCCACGGCCGTACGTCGCGGTTTGGCTTGAGCAACGGGTAGCGGATGGCGTCGGCCGCCGCATCCGGCTCGGAAATCGGCCGATCGAGCAGCGAGATGGTGTCGTGGCGTTCGAGGTACGTAGTGTCCGGCAGGATCAGGTCGGCGAAATTGGTCATCTCCGAATGGAAAGCGTCGATTACTACCAGGAACGGAATCTTGTGTTCGCCGAAGTTCTCCGGGTCCTTGGCGCGCAGCATGTCCTGCACATTGGCCGTGTTCATGGTCGAGTTCCACGCCATGTTGGACATGAACAACATCAGCGTGTCGAGCGCATACGGGTCGTGGTTGGTCGCATTGGTGATCACCATGTGCATCAGGCCGTGCGAGGCGATCGGCACTTCCCATGAATACGCCTTGTCGATACGTAGCGGGTTACCGAACTCGTCGATCACCAGGTCTTCCGGACGCGTCGGGAAGCCGAGCGGCGGGCGCGACAGCGGCGTATTCGGCGCGTTGATGATGTCGATGTTATTTTCCGGCAGCTGGTGCGGCGGGATCGGTTTCGGATACGGCGCGCGGGCGCGGAAGTTGCCCGGCGCGTCGAGCGCGCCCAGCAGCATCTGGATCATGTGGATCGCGCGGCAGGAATGAAAGCCGTTGGAGTGCGCCGCGATGCCGCGCATCGCATACATCGCCACCGGGCGGCCCACGACCTTGTCGTGCTTGCGGCCCCACACGTCGGTCCACTCGATCGGCAGTTCGACCGTCTCCTTGAACGCGATGTGCGCCATTTCCAGCGCGATGCGCTCGATGGTCTCGGCCGGCAGGCCGCATTCCAGCGCCACGTTTTCGGGGGCGTAGCGTTCGTCGAGATAGCGCTCGACCATCAGCGACATCACGGTCTTGACGCGGTGGCCGTCGGGCGCCACGAATTCGCCGAACAGCGCCGGGGCGATGTCGCCGTCGATGCCGTTCCTGAAGGCTTCCCTCTCGATATCCCAGATCAGCGGCTGATTTTTTTCATCACGCAGGAACAGACCGTCGCCCTTCTGCCCCGGACTCTGCACCACCAGCCACGACGCATTGGTGTAGCGCACCAGGAATTCGTAGTCGAACTGCTCATGCTTCAGCAGCACGTGCACCATCGACATGGCGAGCAGGCCGTCCATGCCCGGCTTGATCGGCAGCCACTCGTCGGCAATCGCCGAATAGCCGGTGCGCACCGGGTTGACGGTGACGAACTTGCCGCCGCGGCGCTTGAGCTTTTCCAGGCCGATCTTGATCGGGTTGGACGAGTGGTCTTCCGCCACCCCCCACATCAGGAAATACTTGGCGTAGTCCCAGTCGGGTGCGCCGAACTCCCAGAACGAGAAGCCGATGGAATAGAGACCGGCCGCCGCCATGTTGACGGAACAGAAACCGCCGTGCGCCGACCAGTTGGGGGTACCGAACTGCTGCGCCCACAGGCCGGTCAGTGCCTGCATCTGGTCGCGCCCGGTAAAAAACCCCAGCTTGGAAGGGTCGGTGGCCCGGATATCCCCCAGTCGCGCGGTCAGGAGATCGAGCGCCTGATCCCAGGAAATCGGTTCGTAAATGCCCTCGCCGCGCTCGGTGCCCGGCTTGCGCATCAGCGGCTGGGTCAGCTTGGCGGTGGAATACTGCTTCATGATTCCCGCCGAGCCCTTGGCGCACAGCACGCCCTGGTTGATGGGATGGTTGCGATTTCCCTGGATGAAGCGGATCTTGTTGTCCTCCAGCGTCACCTTGATGCCGCAACGGCACGCACACATATAGCATGTGCTGTACTTGATTTCCTGCGCGTCGTGATTTTCGAGCTTGATCTTGGCGTTCATGCGGCCTCTAATAATTCAAAACGATCCGCGGCGGCTCCGCGAGGAGGCCGCATTTTTCTGCCCGGATACTGGAATGACCGTCTGCAGCGTCGGTGCATCGCCTGCTGCGGGAACAGCCATATATTAATAAATACGAATATAGCGTTATTTAGCAGTTCAGACCGCCCGCATGGCAAGAAAAATGGCTGATGCCCCCATAAGCCAGTCCGGCAATAAGTCTTATATTTCCAAGGGTTATACGACCGGACTGGCATCACTTCGCCATAAAACCAGACATTTCTAAGGATTCAAGCGCCAGTGGCCGGAGCGTCCGCCCTGCTTTTCCAGCAGCCGGATATCGGACATCACCATGCCGCGATCGACCGCCTTGCACATGTCGTAGATCGTCAGCAGCGCCACACCGACGCCGGTCAAGGCTTCCATTTCCACGCCGGTCTTGCCGACGGTCTCGGCGGTCACGGTGCAGCTGATCGACGATTCGGACGCATCATGGCTAAATTCCACACTCACCTTCGTCAGCGCAATCGGGTGGCACAGCGGAATCAGTTCGGCGGTGCGCTTGGTTGCCTGGATCGCCGCAATGCGTGCGATGCCCAGCACATCCCCCTTGGCCGCCTGGCCGTCGAGAATGCGCGCCAGCGTATCGGGTAACATACCAATGCGGCCCATCGCCACGGCAACGCGCCGGGTATCGTCCTTGCCGGCCACGTCGACCATGACCGCACGGCCGCGCTTATCAAAGTGGGTGAATTCGCTCATATTGGGAACCTTGCTGAGAATCTCCGAATCCTAAACCAAATGTTGTTACTCGCCACCACACTTATCCGCTGATGCTGCGCACCCTGCTCGCACTCGCTTTGGCCATCCAGCCGGTGATGGCCGCCGACCTGCCCGATCTGGGCGAGGTGTCGCGGCAATACTTTTCCGACCAGGAAGAGCAGACGATGGGACGGGCCATCATGCGCGACGTCTATGCCGATCCGGGCTATCTGGACGACCCCGAAATCGAAACCTACCTCAACCAGCTCGGCTACAAGCTGGTCTCGGTCAGCACGCGCAACCAGCGCGAATTCAATTTCTTCGTCGTCAACGATCCCAGCATCAACGCCTTCGCCATGCCGGGCGGCAACATCGGCGTGCATACCGGTCTGCTGCTTTCCGCACAAAGCGAATCCGAGCTGGCAAGCGTGGTGGCCCACGAAATTGCCCACGTCACCCAGGATCACATCGCGCGCATGGTCGCCTCGCAAAGCCAGAGCTATTGGCCGACCATGGCCGCACTGGCGCTGGCGCTGCTGGCTGCGCGCTCCAACCCCAATGTGGCCGGCGCGGCGATTGCCTCCACCCAGGCGTATTCGATCCAGAACCAGCTCAACTACAGCCGCGACTACGAGCGCGAGGCCGATCGCCTGGGCTACGAAATGCTGACCCGCGGCGGCTACGACCCACGCGGCATGAGCGAATTTTTCAACCGCCTGCAGCGCGCCAACCGGTTCTATGACAGCAGCGCCCCGGCCTATCTGCGCACCCATCCGCTCACCAGCGACCGCATCGCCGATATGCAGGCGCGCAGCGAGGACGCGCCGTATCAACAGGTGGAGAACAGCCTGGATTTCCATCTGGTGCGTGCCCGCCTGCGCGCGCAGGAAGACAGCCCGGCCGACGCCGTGCGCGCCGCGCGTAATGTTTTAAAGGAAAAGCGCTACAGCAGCGAAACTGCCGCGCGCTATGGTCTTGCTACCGCGCTGATACGGGCGCGCCAGTTCAAGGAGGCCGAGGCCGAGGTGCAAAAGCTGCTGTCCGGCAAACCGGTCCACCCGATGATTCAGCTACTGGCCGCCCGCAGCGCGCTGGACGCCGGTCTTCACGGGCTCGCCCTGCAGCGCTACCAGGAAGGCAGCGAGGCCCATCCCGGCTACCGCCCCTTGCAATACGGCCATATCGGTGCGCTGCTGTCAGCCGGTCGCAGCAACGATGCGCTGACACAGGTCGACAAACAACTTGCACTGTACCCACTCGACCGCCGCCTGTGGCGACTGGCCGCCCAGACCCACGCCCAGTTGGGACATCGCCTGCTCAGCCATCGCGCCCAGGCAGAAGCCGCCGCATTGAGCGGAGATCTGATTGCCGCCATCGAGCTGATCAGTCTCGGCATCAAGGCGGGCGACGGCAGCTTTTACGAAATATCGGCGGCTGAATCGCGGCGACGCGAATGGCAGGACGTCGAAAAATCGCAGCGCAAGAACTAGCTTGCAGGCGCACAACCCCATACAGGGGAAGGCTGGTAGGAATTTACCCTGCGTTTTAGACGTAAAAAACGGCGCATGGCCTTGCGTCGTAAAAACCAATTCCACTATGCTTCGTCACATCCATCGTTATTGGATAGCGTTCGCGCATGGCGTCCCCAAGCGGCAAGCGCTTTCGTCACTACGTAAAAATATTAGGAGGATGACTATGCGAAAGTTGCATCAAGTAGCAGCGGCCTGTGCGATCGGCGCCATCATGCTGTCGGGCAATGTGCTGGCACAGGCTACGGCAACCCCATCTGGAGCAGCCGCCCCCAAAAAGGAAGTGACCGGCAAAGATCTGGCGTTCGACCGTAGAAAAGGCAACTGCCTGGCGTGCCACGCCATGCCCACCCTGCCCGATGCCGAATCACCCGGCCAGTACGGTCCGCCGCTGATCGCCATGAGCGCGCGCTTCCCCGACAAGGCCAGGATGCGCGCCCAGATCTGGGACGCAACCACGTTCAACTCCGCCTCCTCGATGATTCCGTTCGGCAAGCACGGCGTGTTGACGGAAGCGGAAATCGATAAAGTGGCCGACTTCGTGTACGGTCTGTAATTACCAATACCCTTGCATAGTTCAATCAGGAGATAGTTCATGAACGCACTTCGTAGAAACGTACTGAAAGGCGCCGCAGGCGCGGGCGCCGTGGCGGTTGCCGTGGCCGCCGGCCTGCTGAAGCCGACCCAGGCGATGGCCGCCTGGAACAAGGCAGCTTTCGATGCCAAAAACGTCGGGGCCGCCCTCAATGGCATCGGCGTGGCCGACCCGGCAGACAGCAAGGACATCACCATCAAGGCGCCGGACATCGCCGAAAACGGCGCCGTGGTGCCGGTGGAAGTGACCAGCGACATCGCCGGCACCACCAGCATCGCCATCCTGGCCGAGAAGAACGCCTCGCCGCTGGTCAGCAACTTCAACCTGTCGGGCGGCGCCCTGGGCTTCATTTCCACCCGCATCAAGATGGGCCAGACTTCGCTCGTCCGTGCCGTGGTCAAGGCAGGCGGCAAGTCCTACACCGCGGCCAAGGAAGTCAAAGTCACCATCGGCGGCTGCGGCGGCTGATCGCACCCCATCCCCATCATTCATATTCAGGAAAGGAAAGCCAAATGGCTGAACCCATGCGTATCCGTGCCACCATGGCAGGCGACGTCGCCGACGTCAAAGTGCTGATGAACCACCCGATGGAAACCGGCCTGCGTAAAGACGCCAAGACCGGCCAGATGATCCCCGCCCACTTCATCACCGAAGTGATCGCCACCGTCAACGGCACCCCGGTGCTGGCTGCCGAAATGAGCGGCGGCATCTCCAAGAATCCCTACCTGGGCTTCAAGGTCAAGGGCCCCAAGGCTGGCGACAAGGTCGCCGTCAGTTGGGCCGACAACAAGGGCGACAAGAACAGCGTCGAGGCCACCATCGGCTAGGACGGGCAGTAACCGAGCGGGGCATCAGGCCCCGCTCCGCTTTCATTCATCGGGTTTCTGGAGGACGGCATGAAACAAAAAATCATTATGAAACTGCTGGCAGGGATGGCTGGCCTTGGCATCGCATTGGGCGCAGCCAGCGTGCACGCTTCGCCCGAGAAGGACCGGCAGGAATTGATCAAGTACTACATGAACAAATATCCCGACGTCAAGGTCGAGGATTACGTCTACGGCGCGCTGGCATTCGACGCCGACAGCAAGGCGCAGTACGACGCCATCATGGAATTCCCGCCTTACGATTCGGAAATCGACAAGGGCCGCAAGATGTGGGAAACCCCGTTCAAAAACGGCAAGACGTATGCGAACTGTCTGCCCAACGGCGGCAAGCACATCGCCGGCAACTACCCCCTGTTCGACGAGGCCAAGGGCAAGGTCGTCACGCTGCACGATGCTATCAACGACTGCCGCACGGCTAACGGCGAGGAAGCATTCAAGGTCGACGACATGAAGACCATGGGTCTGCTCACCGCCTACATGCGCACCCTGTCGGACGGCATGATGATGAACATCAAGGTCGAAGGCCCGAAGGCGATGGCCGCGTATGAAGACGGCAAGAAAACCTTCTTCAGCCGCAAGGGCCAGCTCAACTTCGCCTGTGCTACCTGCCATGTGCAGAACGCCGGCAACCATCTGCGTTCCGAACTAATCTCGCCCGTCATCGGCCATGCCGTGCACTGGCCGGTGTTCCGCGGCGGCGACAATCTGTTCACGCTGCAGCGGCGCTACCAGGGCTGCTTCAAGCAGGTCCGCGCGGTTCCCCCGCCACAGGGCGGCACCACGTTGAACAACCTGGAGTACTTCCACTCCGCGCTGTCGAACGGCCTGCCCCTGAAAGCCTCGGTGTTCCGCAAGTAAACTCAAGCAGGATAGAAAAAGCCCGGGCAACCGGGCTTTTTCTATTTCGCTCGCGCACAAAAAACCCGGGGGCATGAGCCGGAGCTACCATTTACGGACAATCTGCCAGTATCGACAATACTGAAAAACATCACGCATCATTCATTTCCGAGGAAAGCCCCATGCACATGAACCGTCGCGAGTTTCTGCAATTGCTGGCTGTCGCCGCCGCGTCCGGGATGGCGCTTGACAGCAAGTCCGCCTTGGCCGGCAAGGCGCCCGCCAGCTTCTACGATGTGCCGCGCCATGGCAACGTCTCGTTCCTGCACTTCACCGACTGTCATGCGCAGCTGCTGCCGGTGTGGTTCCGCGAACCCAATGTCAACCTTGGCATCGGCAGCACCTTCGGCAAGGCGCCCCACCTGGTCGGCCAGCACCTGCTGAAACAATACGGAATCAAGCCCGGCAGCGCCGAAGCCCACGCCTTTACCTACCTCGACTTCACCGAGGCCGCCAGGGTCTACGGCAAGGTCGGCGGCTTTGCCCACCTGAAAACCCTGGTCGACAAGATGCGTACGCAGCGCCCGGGCGCGCTGCTGCTGGATGGCGGCGACACCTGGCAGGGTTCGGCCACCTCGTTGTGGACCAATGCGCAGGACATGGTCGATGCCTGCATCCTGCTCGGCGTGGACACCATGACGTCGCACTGGGAAGCGATGTTTGGCGCCGACCGTTTCATGGAAATCGTCAACAACGATTTCAAGAAAGCCAATATTGATTTCGTCGCACAGAACGTCGTCACCAACGACTTCGGCGACCAGGTGTTCAAGCCTTACGTCATGAAGGAAATGAACGGCGTGAAGCTCGCCATCGTCGGTCAGGCCTTCCCCTACACCCCGATCGCCAATCCGCGCTACCACGTGCCGGACTGGAGCTTCGGCATCCGCGACGACGGCATGCAGAAATGGGTGGATGAGGCGCGCGCCCAAGGCGCCAAAGTCGTGATCGTGCTCTCACATAACGGCATGGACGTGGATCTCAAGATGGCCAGCCGCGTCACCGGCATCGACGCCATTTTCGGCGGCCACACTCACGACGGCGTGCCGCAGCCGGTGAAGATCAAGAACGCCAAGGGCATCACGCTGGTGACCAATGCGGGCTCCAATGGCAAGTTCCTCGGCGTAATGGATTTCGATGTTCGCGGCGGCAAAGTGCAAAGCTACAAATACCGCCTGCTGCCGGTGTTCTCCAACCTGCTGCCGGCCGATCCGGCCATGGACGCGCATATCAAGAAAGTACGCGCGCCCTACGAGGCCGAGCTCAGCGAGAAACTCGCCGTCACCGACGACTTCCTGTACCGGCGCGGCAACTTCAACGGCACCTGGGACCAGTTGCTGGTCGATGCGCTGATGGAGGTCAAGGGCGCGGACGCCGCTTTCTCGCCCGGCTTCCGCTGGGGCACCACACTGTTGCCGGGCGAAGCCATCACCATGGAGCGCCTGATGGACCAGACCGCGATCACCTACCCGCAGACCACGCTGAACGAGATGACCGGCGAAGCCATCAAGACCATCATGGAAGATGTCGCCGACAATCTGTTCAATACCGACCCGTACTACCAGCAGGGCGGCGACATGGTGCGCGTCGGCGGCATCGAGTACACCATCGCCCCGACCAGGAAAATCGGTCAGCGCATCAGCAACATGACCATCAAGGGCAAGCCGGTCGATGCCAACAAGACCTACAAGGTCGCTGGCTGGGCGCCGGTGGCTGAGGGCGCGCAGGGCGAGCCGGTGTGGGACGTCGTCGCCAGCTACCTGCGCGACAAGAAGGTGATCAAGGGCTTGAAGCTGAACGAACCCAAAATCATCGGGGTCGGCAAATCCAACCCGGGCATTGCGGACTATAAGGGCAGCGTGTCCTGATTCCGGCGCCGGAGGAAGTTAAAAAGGGGCGCGCGCCCCTTTTTTTATGGCTCTTTCACCGTTATTTGTTGATGTTGGCCAGCCCCGCAGGAGCGGTCTGCGGGATGCCGCAGGGTAGGGGCTTCATCAGAGGGGGCAAGACATGACTTCAACAGCCAACAGTGACATAGCCTTTTTTATATTTCAATAAAACGTCGGCCAGCGGCACATGGCGCCGTACCCGGCTGCGGAGTTGTTGCCGCCGCATCCAGCGGCAACGCGCCGAACGGCGCCAAGCGCGCCCCCGCCAAACCTCATCACGCCTACCGCACTGTCCCGTTAATGCAACAGGCAAATTTTCATCTTTACAAAACATGCACTGCCAATATATATTTGGGTCTCGATAGCTGAGATTGGTGCAGGCAGGTGGGAGTGCGCACTGACAAGCGATTCGTACCCAACCCAAGCATACGAAAGGGACTCAACCAAATGAGCTCGGCATTTACCAAATCAGCCGCCCGAAATATCTTCTACGGTGGCGCGGTGTTCTTCTTCCTTATGTTGCTCGCCCTTACGTTCGACACCATGGGCCAGCTTCCCAAACGCGACAACCACGAGAACCTGTCCGAATCGGTCCTTCGCGGCAAGCACATCTGGGAAACGCGCAACTGCATCGGTTGCCACACGCTGATGGGCGAGGGCGCGTATTTTGCGCCGGAGCTCGTCAACGTGTACACGCGACGCGGCCCGGATTTCATCAAGGCATGGATCCAGGGCCAACCGACCGGCGCCCCCGGACGACGCCAGATGCCCAATTTCAATCTGACCGAGGAGCAGCTTGACGACATGGTTAACTTCTTCAAGTACACCTCCGAGATCAATATATCCAACTGGCCACCAAACATCGAGGGGTGAACATGACTTACATAAAATGCGTCAAGAGGAAAACGTCATGAAATATCAATCACAACTGGTCGCGAAGCCCTACTTCATCGCGGCGATCGGTCTTTTCCTTACTCAGATCACATTCGGTCTGATCATGGGGCTGCAGTACGTCGTCGGGGATTTCCTGTTCCCTGAAATCCCGTTCAACGTCGCACGCATGGTGCACACCAACCTGCTGATCGTATGGCTGCTGTTCGGCTTCATGGGCGCCGCTTACTATTTGATCCCGGAAGAATCGGAACGTGAACTGCATAGTCCGAAACTGGCGCTGGCGATGTTCTGGATCTTCCTTGCCGCCGGGACGGCGACCATTCTTGGCTATCTCTTCGTGCCGTATGCGACGCTGGCCGAAATGACGGGCAATAACCTGCTGGCCACGATGGGGCGCGAGTTCCTTGAACAGCCGCTGCCGACCAAGGTCGGGATCGTGGTGGTGGCGCTGGCGATGCTGTACAACCTGTCGATGACCGTGCTGCGCGGACGCAAGACCGCGATCAACCTGGTGATGCTGGTCGGTCTGTGGGGGCTTGCGATTTTCTTCCTGTTCTCCTTCTACAACCCCGGCAACCTCGTCAAGGACAAGTATTTCTGGTGGTGGGTCGTGCACCTTTGGGTGGAAGGCGTGTGGGAACTGATCATGGGTGCAATGCTGGCCTTCGTGCTGATCAAGGTGACCGGCGTGGACCGCGAAGTGATCGAGAAATGGCTGTACGTGATCATCGCGATGGCCCTTATTACCGGTCTCATCGGCACCGGCCACCATTACTACTGGATCGGCGCACCGGAATACTGGCAATGGTGGGGCAGCGTGTTCTCCGCACTGGAACCGATTCCCTTCTTCATGATGACGGTATTCGCATTCAACATGGTCAACCGCAGGCGGCGCGAGCATCCGAACAAGGCGGCCGTACTGTGGGCGCTCGGCACCGGCGTGATGGCTTTCCTGGGCGCCGGCGTGTGGGGCTTCCTGCACACGCTGGCACCGGTGAACTACTTCACCCACGGCAGCCAGATCACGGCGGCGCACGGCCACCTTGCCTTCTATGGTGCCTACGCGATGGTGGTGATCACCATGATCAGCTACACCATGCCGCTGATGCGCGGGCGTGCCGCCAACAGCCCGCTGGCGCAAACGGTCGAGATGTGGTCGTTCTGGCTGATGACCGTCTCGATGGTGTTCATCACACTGTTTCTGACTGCCGCCGGGATCCTGCAAATCTGGCTGCAGCGCATCTCCGACCAGCCCATGTCGTTCATGGCCGCGCAGGACCAGGTTGCGCTGTTCTACTGGATGCGCGAATACACCGGCCTGATCTTCCTGACCGGCCTCCTGCTGTACATCAGTAGTTTCTTCATCAAGGGCAAGGCCGCGACTGCGGACTGAGCCTGATCGTCTGCCCGGCTCGCCGGGCAGACATGGGGGTCGTCTTGAACGTCTCAATATCTCTTCCGGCACCACATGGCAACCGCCGCGATCCTCCCGGCGATCTTGCGATATGGTTCTTTATCCTCGCCGAATTGCTGGTATTCGGCGTTTTCTTTCTGGCGTACGCGTTTGCCCGTACGCACGATGTCGAATTGTTCAATGCGTCGCAACTGGAGCTGGACCGGACCAGTGGCTTCATCAACACCATGCTGCTGATCTCCGGCAGCTATTTCGTGGTGCTTGCCGTCGATCGAATCCGGCATGGTCATCCCCGCGCCTGCACCCGCTTGCTGATCGCCGCCATGGCATGCGGTGCTGCGTTTCTCGTGCTCAAACTGGTCGAATTCAGCGGCAAGATCGAAGCCGGCATCAACATGTCGACCAACACTTTCTACATGTTTTACCTGGGCCTCGGGTTTTTTCACTTCATGCATGTCGTGCTCGGCATGGTCATCCTCGGCGCCGTTACGCACAAAGCATGGCGCGGCGGCTACCATGCAACCGACTATGCGGGCGTCGAAACCGGCGCCGCGTACTGGCACATGGTCGACCTGGTGTGGATTGTGCTGTTCCCCTTGATTTACCTATTGAACTGACGTCATGAAAGCAGCCACTTTCAATTGGTTGATCCTCTTAGCACTCACCGTGCTGAGCTTCGGCGTGACCAAAGCTGGCGTGCCCGGCAGCGCGGCCCTGGTTCCGGTGCTGCTGGCGACGCTGTTCAAGGGCCGCATCGTGATCGACCGCTTCATGGCGCTGCAGGGCGTGGGCGGAGCCTGGCGCTGGGTCGTTCTTGGCTGGCTGCTGCTGGTGCTGGGCCTGATCGGCTATGCGTTCCGGCACGCGTAAACTTAACCGAAGAAATCCCATGAACGACCTCACCACACCCGGCCTGGCGGCCACCCTGAATGTCCCCTTCTACCAGCCCGTCGGCAACGAGTGCGCGCTGTTCGAATACGCTTTCCGCAACCGCCTGCCGCTCTTGATCAAGGGCCCGACCGGCTGCGGCAAGACGCGTTTTGTCGCGCACATGGCGGCGCGCCTGACGCGTCCACTGATCACGGTGTCGTGCCACGACGACTTGACCGCAGCCGACCTGGTGGGACGCCACCTGATCGGCGACGGCCAGACGGTATGGTCGGATGGCCCGCTCACACGCGCGGTGCGCCAGGGCGGCATCTGCTACCTGGACGAAGTGGTGGAAGCGCGCAAGGACACCACGGTCGTACTGCACCCACTGACCGACGACCGGCGCATTTTGCCGATCGAGCGCACCGGCGAGGAATTGCACGCGCCGGACGAGTTCATGCTGGTGGTGTCCTACAATCCCGGCTACCAGAACCTGCTGAAAAGCCTGAAACCGTCCACGCGCCAGCGCTTCGTCGCGATCAATTTCGGCTTTCCGCCGGCCGCGCTGGAGCAAAAGATCGTGATTGCCGAAACCGGCGCCGCGCCGTTGCTGGCCACGCAACTCGTCACGCTGGCCGGCCACTTCCGGCAGCTCAAGGATCACGATCTGGAAGAAGCCGCCTCAACCCGGCTGCTGGTGTATGCGGCAAGCCTGATCGGCGCAGGCTGCGACCCGGTCGCCGCCTGCGAAGCGGCGCTGGTGGAGCCGCTGACCGACGATCCCGACACGGCACAAGCCCTGCTCGAAGTCATCAAGGCGACCTTCGGGCAATGAACGATCCCCGCGACCCGCGCACGCATGCGGTGCAGGCCGAAGTGCTCTACCTGATCAACCTGTTGCTGGCGCCCGGTCTGGCATTTCTGCTCCTGCTGGGGCTCGCCTACCGGCATCGCGCGAGCGCCAACCCGCTCACCCGTTGCCATCTGCGCCAGACCGTGACGGCCAGCATAGGTGCCGGCCTGCTGCTGACCATGGTGCCGGCCATCATCGTGCTGGCCGCCGGCCTCGACCACCCGGCGACATGGGTGCTGCTGGTGCTGTACGTGCTGTGCTGCCATGCGATGCTGGTGCTGCTGGGCGTACTTGGCCTTTCCCGTGCGATCGCCGGCAAGACCTTTGTCTATCCCCTGCTGGGACGCCGCACGTGGTAGGCGTCCAGGCCCAGGCGGCTTCCGCAATCCGTGCCGGCGTTGCGCGCAAAACGCGCGGCTGGCTTGGGGTGCCGGTACAGCGCTGGCGCCAACTGACCCAGGTCGGATTTCTTATCCTGTTCGTGTGCGCGCCGATCTTCGACATTTTCCGGCTCGACCTCAATCTCAAGCATTTCATCCTGTTCGGCTTCGACTGGACGCTTGGGCTGGATGACTTCCTCGTCGGCCGCGCTTCGGTCGGCGAGGCTTCGCTGAACATCGTGCTGCGCGGCTTTCTGCCGTTGCTCGCGGTTGGCGGCACGCTGATCTACGTCAGCTGGAAATGGGGCCGCCTCTATTGCGGCTGGCTCTGCCCGCATTTCTCGATCGTCGAAACCATCAACCAGACGCTGCGACGCGCGATCGGCAAGCAAAGCCTGTGGGAGAAGAAGCCGCAGCCGGCGCGTAACCCCGATGGCAGCGAAACCCGTCGCGACGCGCTATGGTGGTTTGCCGTGATTCCGCTGGTCATCGCCTGTGCGATGCTGTGGGCCGTGGTGCTGCTGACCTACCTGCTGCCGCCGGCCGAGGTGTACGGCAACCTCTGGCATGGCACGCTGACGCGCAATCAGGCGATTTTCCTGGGCGCGGGCGGCGTCGCTTTCTTCGTTGAATTCATGTTTGCGCGCCACCTGTTCTGCCGCTATGCCTGTGCAGTCGGGCTGTTCCAGAGCCTGGCGTGGATGAGCAACGACAAGGCGATGGTGATCGGCTTCAAGCGCGAGCGTGCCAAGGATTGCTCGAGTTGTTATTCGGCCTGCGACCATGTGTGCCCGATGCGCCTGAATCCGCGCAACGTCAAGCGCATGATGTTCGCCTGCGTGCAGTGCGGCCAGTGCGTCGATGCCTGCGACCATACGATGGAGGGCAATCCGAACGGCTCGCTGCTGAACTGGGTGAACGACCTGCGCGCCGAATCCGAGGCCGCGTTCAACGTCCGCGCCGCCCGCGCCGCGCCGGTCAGGCACGTCGTCAACGTCGTCGCGAAGGCACAGAGATAGCATGGAAGAGTTCGTCGGCAACCTGTGGGACAAACTGATCACGCGTACCGCGTATCGCGGCTTTCCGAAAGCGCGCATCGATCTGAAGGAAATCGAACGCATTGCACCGGTCTTCTTTCGCGCCCTCGGCGGCGACGCCGGCCTGACGCTGCGTACCGGCACCGCGACCGCGCACGGCGCGCGCCGCAAATGGCTTGAGCGCGTGGCCGGCGTCGGTGAAAAACAGGAGCTGGCCTGGACCGACGACAGCGCACTCTACCTGCCCGCGTTGATCGACGTTTTCCCGGAACGCGCCCAGAACCGCGAGCTGTACCTGTGGCTGCTGGCGCTGGCCGCGCACGACGTGGCGCCCGATGCAGCGTGGATTGTGCGCAACCAGCAGGCCACCCGCGCGACCCTGGATGCGCTGCCGGGTCTGGCCCGGCGTTATCGCGAACTGGTGGCTGCCGCGCTCGCCCTGCGTCCCGACCCGGCCAGACTGAACGGGCCGGAGCGGGCTGCGGAAGAGGCGATTCGCGCCGCGTTGAACGAACCCGGCTCGGTCGAAACCTTCGAGCCGGGCAAACTGCCACCGGCACCCGTATCCTTATGGCTGCACCCACAGCCGCCCGGCGGCCCCGGCAAGCAGCGCCAGGCCGGCGACAAGGCGCCGCCGCCGCCCGATTCCAGGTCGACAGACAGCCGCGACAAGCGCAAGCGGCGTGCTGAGCGGGTCGACATGCCGCAGGCGACCAACCCCTTCATGCTGCTGTTTCGCGCCGAAAGCCTGTTTTCCTGGGCCGAATTCATCAAGGTCGACCGTCCGCTCGACGAAGATGAAAACGAGCACGCGGAAAAGGCCGCCAACGACCTCGACATCCTCAGCATCGCCGACGACGACCAGACCGCGGCCAGCCGGGTGCGCTTCGACCTCGATCTGCCGGCCGAGGCCGACGACGACCTGATACTGGCCGACGGCATCCTGCTGCCGGAATGGGACTGCCGCAAGCAGCAGCTTCTGCCCGCGCATTGCCGCCTGCAGATGCTGCTCGCGCGCGATGCCGAGCCGTGCGCATTGCCGCTTGACCTGCGCGCGCCGGCCAAGCGCCTGCGTCAGCAATTCCAGGCGCTCACCACCCAGCGTACGCGCCTGCGCGCCCAGTTGTCCGGCAGCGACCTCGACATCGACGCCTGTGTGCGCTTTGCTACCGACAAGGCAGGCGGGGCACGCACGTCCGAGCCGGGGCTGTATGTCGACAGCCGCCAGCAGCAGCGCGACCTGTCCTGCCTGCTGCTGGCCGATCTGTCGCTTTCGACCGATGCCTGGGTCAACAACACGGCGCGCGTGATCGAGGTGATCCGCGACAGCCTGATGCTGTTCGGCGAAGCGCTGGCGGCGACCGGCGATCGCTTTGCGCTGTACGGATTTTCGTCGGTGCGCCGCGACAACGTGCGTTTTCACCTGCTCAAGGGATTCGACGAGCGCTACAATGACCAGATTCGCGGCCGCCTCGCCGCCATCAAGCCCGGCTACTACACGCGCATGGGCGCTGCGATCCGCCATGCGACGGCAATCCTGTCGACGCGGAAAACGGCGCGCCGCCTGCTGCTGATCCTGACCGACGGCAAGCCGAACGACCTTGACAAGTACGAAGGCCGCTACGGGATCGAAGACACCCGCATAGCAATCATTGAAGCGCGTCGCCTGGGACTCACGCCATTTTGCGTGACCATCGACGAGACGGCCGGAGATTACCTGCCGCACCTGTTCGGCGCGGCGGGCTATGTGGTGGTGCGCGATGCGGCGATGCTGCCCCGCGTGCTGCCGAGCCTGTATGCAAGGCTTACCGAAAACATCTGATTTTTCTTAACCAAGGAGCAGACATGAAAACCGAGATTCTCGATATCGCCATCCCCATCAACGCCGAAACAGCCGAACGCGCCGGCGCAAGCCTGAAGGCGATCCCCGGCGTGCACGAGGTGTCGTTTCTCGACGCGCCGGCGCGCCTGTACGCCCGCATCGACGACGATGCGCCGACCCGGGCGGAACTGGTGGCGGTGCTCAACAAGGCCGGCGTGCTGGTCGAAGAGGCGCGGAAACCCCATGCGAGCGGCAGTTGCTGCGGCAGCTGCGGCGGCTAACCCCTACCCGCTCGCGGCAGCGCTACCGGACATGAGGCGCTACTGCCTGGGTGGTCGCGCCCACAGGGCATTCCACCCTGCATGACCCAACGCCTCGAGTGTCTCGATATTGTGCGCATAAATCGTTTCCGCTTCGGGGAAGATCGCCACTGCGCGTTCGATGCTCGCCTCGCGTAGCAGGTGCAGGGTGGGAAACGGCGCACGGTTGGTAAAGTTGCCCATGTCGTCGGGAGCCGTCCCCTCGAACTGGAAGTGCGGGTGAAAACTGGCGAGCTGAATCACGCCTTCCAGTTCGTTCTCGCCTACCGCCGCCTCGGCCAGCTGCAGAAAATCGTTGAAATCGGGAAAATCCGGCAGCAGTGTCGGGTGAATCAGCAGTGTCGTGTCGACCGCCTCGGGGTCGGCGGCAGCCAGAAAATCCAGCTCGCGGTCGAGATCTTCCAGCAGGCCGTCCAGATGCGGCGCATGGCTCACCACGAAGCGCACCTGGTTCTTCACGTAGACCGCCCTGGCGAACGGGCACAGGTTCAGCCCGATTACCGCCTTTTCAATCCATTGCCGCATCGCCGCGAGCACGTCGTCGTCGCTCATTTTCCCTGTCCCTGCTGCCTGTAAGGCCGGAACTTTAACGGATACAATCTCCAATTGTCCGACGTTCACGCCAGAATCCATCCCGCCACCATGAAAAGCAGCGCCATCCGCCAGAGCTTCCTCGACTTCTTCGCCTCCAAGGGCCACACCATCGTGCCATCCAGCCCGCTGGTGCCAGGCAACGACCCCACCCTCTTGTTCACCAACGCCGGCATGGTGCAGTTCAAGGACGTGTTCACCGGCCAGGACACGCGGCCCTACACCCGCGCGGTGTCGTCGCAGCGCTGCGTACGCGCCGGCGGCAAACACAACGACCTGGAGAACGTCGGCTACACCGCGCGCCACCACACCTTCTTCGAGATGCTGGGTAACTTCAGCTTCGGCGACTACTTCAAGCAAGAGGCGATCAAGTACACCTGGGAATTTCTCACCGCCGTGTTGAAGCTGCCGGCCGAGAAACTCTGGGTCACGGTCTACGCTGAAGACAACGAAGCCTACGACATCTGGCATAACGACATCGGCGTGCCGAAAGAGCGCATCGTCCGCATCGGCGACAACAAGGGCGCGCGCTACGCCTCCGACAACTTCTGGGCAATGGGCGACACCGGCCCCTGCGGCCCCTGCACCGAAATCTTCTACGACCACGGGCCTGAGGTGGCAGGCGGCCCGCCCGGTTCACCCGACGAGGACGGCGACCGCTACATCGAGATCTGGAACAACGTATTCATGCAGTTCAACCGCGACGAGGCCGGCATCATGCATCCGCTGCCGAAGCCGTCGGTCGACACCGGCATGGGGCTGGAGCGCATTTCGGCGGTGATGCAGCACGTGCATTCCAACTACGACATCGACCTGTTCCAGGCACTGATCGCCGCCGCCGCGCGCGAGACCCGGACGAATGATCTTGCAAACAACTCGCTCAAGGTCATCGCCGACCACATCCGCGCCTGTTCGTTTCTGATTGTCGACGGCATCATTCCCGGCAACGAGGGCCGCGGCTACGTGCTGCGCCGCATCATCCGCCGCGCCATCCGCCACGGTTATAAACTGGGCGCGCGCGCGGCCTTTTTCCACCGCATCGTGCCCGATCTGGTGGCGGTGATGGGCAAGGCCTACCCGGAACTGGCCAAGGCGCAGGACCGTGTGATGGACATCCTGCGGCAGGAGGAGGAACGCTTCTTCGAGACCATCGAGCACGGCATGGGCATCCTCGAAGCCGCGCTGAAGACGCTGCCCCCCGGCGGCACCTTCGACGGCGAGCTGGCATTCAAGCTGCACGACACCTATGGCTTCCCGCTCGACCTCACCGCCGACATCTGCCGCGAGGCCAGCATCGGCGTCGATATCGCCGCGTTCGACGCCGCCATGCAGGGGCAAAAGAACCAGGCACGCGCAGCCGGCAAGTTCAAGCTCGGCGCCGGGCTGGAATATGCCGGCGCGGCAACCACCTTCCACGGCTACGACACGCTGGCGCACGACGCCACGGTGCTTGCGCTGTATCGCGACGGCAGTGCCGTCAGCGAATTGCGCGAAGGCGAAGTCGGCGTGGTGGTGCTCGATCACACACCGTTCTACGCCGAATCCGGCGGCCAAGCCGGCGACCGCGGCGTGCTGCAGGGTTCCAGCGGCTGCTTCGAAGTCGAGGACACGCAGAAAATCCAGGCGCAAGTGTTCGGGCACCATGGAATCGTCAAAGCCGGCGCGCTGAAGGTCGGTGAACCGGTGCTGGCCAAGGTCGACGCGGACACGCGCGCGCGCATTATGCGCAACCACTCGGCCACCCACCTGATGCACAAGGCGCTGCGCGAGGTGCTGGGCGAGCACGTGCAGCAAAAAGGCTCGCTGGTGGATGCCGACAAGATCCGCTTCGACTTCGTTCAGTCTACCCCGATGACCGACGCACAGATCCGCGAGGTGGAAGCGCGCGTCAACGCCGAAATCCTCGCCAACACCGCCATCCGGGCGCGCGTGATGGGCATCGAGGACGCGCAGAAGACTGGCGCGATGATGCTGTTCGGCGAAAAATACGGCGACGAGGTGCGCGTGCTCGATATCGGCAGCTCGCGCGAACTATGCGGCGGCACCCACGTCGCCCGCACCGGCGATATCGGCTTTTTCACCATCATCGCCGAAGGCGGCGTCGCCGCTGGAATACGCCGGATCGAGGCGGTGACCGGGGACAATGCGCTTGCTTACGTGCAAGGCATGGAATCGACACTGGGCGGCGTAGCCGGTACGCTCAAGGTGGTACGCAGCGAAATCCCCAGCCGCGTCAACGCGCTGCTCGAACAGGTGCGCCGCCTCGAACGCGACCTCGCCGGGGCCAAGAGCAAGCTGGCTTCGACCCAGGGTGACGACCTCGCCAACCAGGCCGTCGACATCGAGGGAATCAAGGTGCTGGCGGCGCAGCTCGACGGCATCGACGCCAAGGGCCTGCGCGAGACCGCCGACAAGCTGCGCGACAAGCTGAAGTCCTGCGCGCTGGTGCTGGGCACCGTCGCCGACGGCAAGGTCAGCCTGATCGCCGCGGTAACGCCTGACGTCACCGGCAGGATCAAGGCCGGCGAACTGGTGAATTTCGTCGCCATTCAGGTCGGCGGCAAAGGCGGCGGCAAGCCGGACCTGGCGATGGCGGGCGGCAGCGAGCCGGGGCAGCTGACGGCGGCGCTCGCCTCGGTGCAGGCCTGGGTGCAGGGCAAGCTGGCCTGATGAGCGGGTACAGAATTTGCTCAACTAACCGTTAACGTTAAAGTATCTGAGAATCGCATTGTTCCCAAATAGGGCGACATCATGAACTCACTGGCCGATAAATTCGTCTCGCAACTCACTCGCCTTACGCCTTTCGGCAAACGGGTCGACGATCCGCTGACCAGCATCAAGGCGGCGACGCGCTGGGTTGAAAACCTGCCCATCGGTGACGCGTTCAAGTGTCAGCAAGTCATATTCCATGCGCTCAAGCGCTTCAACGATAACTCGGCGCAATACACGAAAGATCGTCTGGCCATCTTCATGCTGCTGGATGAAAAATCGCGCGACCTGCAGGACACGCTGGTGCACCAGTATCTTCGTAATCCACGCATGTCGCGGGTGCAGGAAAGTCGGCTCTGGCATGCCGTGTACGACCAGTATTGGGAAATTGCGCGCGGCTATCACACCTTCGTGCTGCACCTTACCCACGAAACGAACAGAAACCAGACCGATAAAGTGGTCCCGCCGATCACCCTGCGCGCCATCCGCACCTTTGGCCAGTTGCTGAAATGGCGGGCGATACGCTATCTACCGGCAGGCGAGAAATTCTGGCTACGACTGCACAATCTTTACCGCATCGCCGAAACCGGCGGCTTCCATCGGCAGCCGCAGCGGGCTTACGCCGAAGACGCGTCCGATTGCAGCTGCGAAACGGCGCACCTGCATATTCTGATGCTGAACCTGGCCAATTCCGGCACGCTCTACCCCAAGCAGCTCGACCTGCTCGACCGCTGGCTGCCCAGCTGGCACGGGATGCTCCAGCTGGATAGCGATTTCGACCCCGATATCCACAATTTTGTCGTCGATCTGTCGGCCGACCACGGCCCACGCCGGGTGCGCAAACCCGAACCGGACAAACCCCTGCGTTTCTGGACCACGTCCGCCCTGCAGCAGAAACTGCAGGCAATACAAACCGCCCTGCAGCAAGGCAACACCCCCGCACAACAGGAACTGACGGAAAATGCCCGCACGACCGAAAGTCTCGAATTGCTTGAGCACCTGCAGTGCCAGTGGTCTTCGCTGGCCACCCGCGAACAGCGGCGCGCCCCGCGCGAATCGATCAAGCGGCTGGTCGATGTGACGCACGGCCTCAACGCCATCGTCAACCAGATCAAGGCCATCAATACGCCCGCCAGGGTGTCGCCCTACGGCACCGGACTCAATTACAACGAGGCCGACGATGTGCATGTGTACGGCTTCATCACCGAGCGCACCCGTGAGCGCGTCTCGCACATGCGTGTTCCGGCCATCGCAGCCTCGCCCGACGTCGAGCGCTGGGTGATGCACGATGAAAGCGAATGCGGCTACGGTGCCATTGTCGAATCGCGCGACAAGGACTGGCTGCACGTCGGGGCCCTGGTCGGCATCAAGCCGCATGAAGCCAGCACATGGCAAATCGGCGTCGTGCGCCGCCTGTCGCGCGTCAACGACGACACCAGCTCGGTCGGCATCGAAACGCTGGCCGAAATACCCACGCTGGCCATGCTGCACGCTACCTCCACGTTGGGCCATGCCGTAAACGGACACAATAACGGCAGCGCCAGCCAGCCGCACGCTTGCCTGTGGCTGGCAAGCAGCAGCGGCGACAGCGTGATTATCGATCCGGTCCATTTCATGCCCGGCCAGATCTTTCAGGTTCACGACATGCCTGAACGTAAGTTCATCGCCTTGGGCAACCCGATTGAGCGCTCGATAGGCTGGATGCGCGCCACCTCCGAGCCCGTGAGCAGCTGACCCGCCGCCGCAAACGAAACCGGACTTGCGACATTCCCCTCGTCCAACCGACCCATGCCTGTTTAACTTTCATCAGGTCTCTGGCACAATCGTCGAAAATCCGACACGCGTATAACAATCCCTCCGCATGTATGGAGCAAGCGCGGGTTCGGCGCCATTCGACCAGGAGGGTATGTGGTCCAAACCAATAAGCCTAGCTTGCTGATCGTCGACGACGATCCGCTGATTTCCGATACGCTCACCTATGTGCTGAGCAAAGACTTCGACATTTCGGCCGCCGAGTCGCGCGCCCAGGTGAAAAGCCTGCTGATGCAGCTGGACGAGCCGCCGCAACTGGCCTTGGTGGATCTGGGCCTGCCACCGCAGCCGCACAAGCCCGACGAAGGTTTTGCCCTGATCGCCGATCTGCTGGGCATCTCGCCCAGCATCAAGATCCTGGTGCTGTCCGGCCAGAGCGACGAAGCCAACGCGCGGCACGCGCGCGCGCTTGGCGCCATCGATTTCGTCGCCAAGCCGTGCGAGCCCGAACGACTGAAGTCCCTGCTGTTCAACGCCCTGCTGGTACAGAATGCCGAGCGCACTGCCGACAAGGCTCCCGCTCCGACCAAGGATTCCGGCATCGTCGGCGACAGCCCGGCGATAGACAAGCTGCGCCAGCAGATCAAACAATACGCCGCCGCGCCCTTTCCGGTGCTGATCGAGGGCGAATCCGGCAGCGGCAAGGAGCGCGTCGCCTCCAGCCTGCACCAGTTGTCGCCGCGCGCGGCCAAACCCTATCTGGCGCTCAACTGCGCGGCAATTTCACCGACCCTGGTCGAGCCCACCCTGTTTGGCTACGCCAAGGGCGCGTTCACCGGCGCCACCAGCGCGCGTGCCGGCTACTTCGAGGAAGCCGAAAACGGCACGCTGTTCCTCGATGAAATCGGCGAACTGCCGCTGGAACTGCAGGCCAAGCTGCTGCGCGTACTGGAAAACGGCGAGTACCAGCGCGTCGGCGAAACCCAGCCGCGCTTTTCCAATGCCCGCGTGGTGACCGCCACCAACCGCGACCTGCGCGCCGAGGTCAAGGCCGGCCACTTCCGCACCGACCTCTACCACCGGCTTTCGGTGTTCTCCATCGCGGTGCCGCCGCTACGCGAAATGGGCGAGGACAAGCTCACCCTGCTCAACCACTTCCGCGATTTCTACGCCCGCGAAGCCAGGAGCCAGCCGTTCTCGCTCGACGCCCGCGCGCAGCAGATGTGGGCGGACTACCATTTCCCCGGCAACGTGCGCGAACTGCGCAACATCGCCATCCGCCTGACCACCAAATATCCCGGGATGGCAGTCAACGCCCAGCAGCTGGAAGACGAACTCGATACCGACCAGGCCTTCCCGCAGGAAATCCCGCTGGCGAGCGACGGCAAAGCGCTGATCGAACTGGCGCGCAAGCAGCTGCAGACACTGGCCAACTTCAACCTCGACGTCACCCTGCGCCAGTGGGAAAAATCCTACGTCGAGGCCGCGCTCAACATGACCCACGGCAATCTGTCGCAGGCGGCCAAGCTGCTGGGCATCAACCGCACCACGCTATACAGCCGCATGCAGACGTACGGCAGCGAATAAGCCTCTGTGTACCTTGACTATTTCGGCCTGAAGGAAGCGCCCTTCCGCATCACGCCGAATACCGAGTACTGGTATGCAGGTGGCCAACGCGGGGAAATGCTCGCCGCGCTGCTCTACGCCATCGGTCAGGGCGAGGGCATCGTCAAGGTAGTGGGCGAAGTCGGCAGCGGCAAGACCATGCTGTGCCGCAAGCTGGTCGCCCAGCTGCCCGACAGCGTCGACAGCGTCTATCTCGGCAACCCCACCCTGCCACCCGACGATATGCTGGCGGCGATCCTGGCCGACCTGGGGGTCGACACGCCGGAGAGCGGACGACAGGCCCGACTGGCGCAACTCAATACCACGCTGCTGGCCCGCCACACGGTCGGGCGGCGCGTTGTGGTGTTCGTCGAGGAAGCACAGGGCATCGCGCTCGACAATCTGGAATTCCTGCGGCTGCTGACCAATCTGGAAACGGCTACCGACAAGCTGCTGCAGATCGTGCTGTTCGGCCAGCCCGAATTCGATGCGCTGCTGGCCGATCCGCGTATCCGCCAGCTGAAGGACCGCATTACCCTGAGCCTGAATCTGTCGCCGCTGACCGAATCCGAAGTGGCCGCCTACCTGCGCGCACGGCTGGCAGTGGCGGGCTATCGCGGCCCCGACCTGTTTGCGCCGGCACTGATCGTGCGCATGACCCGGCTTTCCCGTGGCCTGTCGCGCCGCATCAATGTGCTGGCCGACAAAACCCTGCTGGCGGCCTATGCCGGGCAAACCCATACGCTTACTCCGGCCCATCTTGAGGCGGCGGCGGGCGACGCAGAAATGCAGCCGTTCCAACAGCAGCCCGCCACGCGCCACAGGTTGCGCTGGGCGTGGTTGAGCGCCGGGCTGGCGGCCGCGCTGGGCCTGCTGGCCTTTGTCGCCTGGCAGGCGCCGTCGCCATCCGCCTCGCTACCCGCGGCCTCCCCGCCCCAGAGCGCTCGACCTTCCGCCGCAGCCACTCCCCCCGACGTCGCCGACCTGGCCCGGCAAACCCGGCGCTGGCTCGTCACCGCCGCGCCCGACACCCATGTCATCCAGCTCGCCTCGGCTAAAGAAGCGGCGCAGGCAGCCGTATTATTGGGGAGATTGAGCGCCGCCACGCCGCAGCCGGTTCGAGTACTGCACGGCCTGAGCCGAGGCGCGCCCGCCTGGATGATCCTGGCAGGCGAGTTTCCCGACCGCGAGACGGCGATGACGGTCCTGCGCACATTGGCCGCCCCGCCCGGGAGCACACCGTTTCTACGCACGGTCGGCAAAATGCGCACCGTAGTCTTGCCAACAGGATGATGAATGCTGTGTTGAAACACTCTGTATCGACGGGCCTGATGCTGATTGGTCTCGTACTGTTGGGAGGATGCGTGCCGCCGCAGGCGTTCGACACCTCGCCTGGCCACATCGGCCAGTCCACCCAGCCCGCGATGCCGATCGCCCCGCCGCCCGCGCCAGTGAAGGCAGCGCCTGCGCTGGCTCCGCCCAGGCCGGGCGTACCGGTGCCGACCTATACCGTGGTGGTCAACGACGTGCCGGTGAAAGACCTGCTGTTTTCCATCGCGCGCGACACCCAGTACAACATCGACCTGCATCCGGGGATTTCCGGAAACGTCTCGCTCAATGCCGTGCAGGAACCGCTTCCCGCCATTCTCGAGCGCATCGCGCGGCAGGCCGATCTGCGCTACGAAATGAACGGCCGCACCGTGTCGATCATGCCGGACACGCCCTACCTGAAAACCTACAAAATGAATTACGTGAACCTATCGCGTAATACGGCTTCGAGCATTGGTGTCGCTTCGCAAATCGCCGCTACAGGTTCCAGCGATATCGCTCAAACCGGTGGGGATGCCGCATCCACGGGAAACAACTCCAATACCAGCGTCATCACCACCTCGAACAACGACTACTGGGTTGAACTTAAAGACAATCTTGTGAACATTCTATATGCCACCAAAATCGAGAACAAGAAATCCGAAGAACGTATAGAGCGTGCCGCCTTGGCCGATTACGCCTACCTGCGGGATCTTTATCAGAAAAATGACAAAGCCGAGATCGCCGACCGCTGGAAGGATACGCAGAGAGTTCGCGCTGCCATTCCGCAAAGTGCCATGCCACAACTGGGCGATAGCGAGCGCGAGGTCATTGTGAATGTCGTCGCGGGCACAGTTTCGGTTTTTGCAACTGAACGCCAGCACCGGCTCGTACGCGAATATCTCGACACGGTTTCCAACGCATCACAACGCCAGGTGCTGATCGAGGCCACCATCGTCGAGGTCAGCCTGAAGGACCAATACCGTGCCGGCATCGACTGGTCGAAAGCCCTGCAAAACACCACCGGCTGGGCCATCAACACCCTCGGCGGCGGCACCAATGCACTGGCCGGCTCGCTGACGCCTTTTATCCAGGCCACCTACACGAATACGGGCAGTAACGGCTTCACCGCGGCGATCGACCTGCTGGAGTCCTATGGCAACACCAAAGTGCTTTCCAGCCCCAAACTGATGGCCTTGAACAACCAGACCGCGATGCTGAAAGTGGTCAACAATCTGGTGTATTTCTCAGTCGAAGTCACCCCCGCCAGCTACTCAGGCGGATTTCTAACGTCGCCAGCCGTATACACGACCACAGCGCGCGCTGTCCCGGTCGGCATCGTGATGTCGGTGCTGCCGCAGATCAGTGAAAACGGCATGGTCTCGCTCACCGTGCGCCCCACCATCTCGCGCAAGGTGGGCGATGTGTCCGACCCCAATCCTGAATTAAAGGATGTCGCCAATCTCGTCCCCGTCATTCAGGTGCGCGAAATGGAATCGCTGCTGCAAGTCCGTAGCGGCCAGACGGTAATGCTCGGCGGACTGATCCAGGACGACAGCAACAACGCGCGCGATGGGCTGCCGGGCCTGTCGCGCCCGGAAGGCATCGGCGCCGTATTCGGCCAGCACGAGCGCATCAACAGCCAGACCGAGCTGGTGATTTTCCTGCGCCCCATCGTGGTGTCCAACCCCACGCTGGAAAGCGATGAACTGCGCCAGTTCCAGCGCCTGCTTCCCGGCGCTGCTCGGAGCACGCCTTGAGCCTGCTGCTCAAAGCGCTGAAACTGGCCGAAGCTGCCAATGCGGACAAGTCCGGACCCGGCAATCGCGATGAGGACGACCTCGAACTAGAACCCGTGGGCGCGCCCGGCACGGCCCAGGTGCGCGAATGGGTCGGGCCGCCGGACTTGCTGCTCGGCAGCAGCGGGGCCACACCCGAGCCACGTCGCACACCGACTTTCCGCTGGCCACAACCCTCGCTGGTGCCGCTCGCCGCCCTGCTGGCCGTGCTGGTCGCACTGGGCTACGGGATTTATCTTTACCTTGCCCTGCAGCCTCCGGCTGCTGTCGCGCGCCCTTCCGCGCCTGAAACCGCCGCAGCGTCCGTTGCGCCACCCGTCACCCCAGTCTATCGCGCTGCCGAGCCCGCTCCAGCGATCCAGATCCAGACCGTCGCCGAACCCGCGCCTGCGCCCGCTTCACCCGCGTTGTCGCAACCCGCTTCCGCGGCCGGGACGTCCGCCGAGGTCGCGCCTGCACCCAGCGCCCCTCGCACAGCCGAACCCGTGCGCCCCCCCGCCGCCGCGCTGCCGCTGTTCCAGCCCGATGTGCAAACCGCCCTGCTCGACCAGGCTTACGCCGCCTATCGGCGCGGCGCCCTGACCGAGGCACAGCGGCTCTACACCCAGGCTGTCGCCCGCGGGCGCAGTGTGGATGCGCTGCTGGGACTGGCAGCGATCGCCAGCATGCAAGATCGCGAGGCCGACGCGCAGCGCCTGTATCGCGACGTGCTCGATCTCGACCCGCGCAATGCCGCCGCCCAGGGCGTCCTGCTCGACCTGCTCGGCAACACCGACAGCCAGGCAGCCGAAAGCCGCCTGAAAACGCTGATCGAACGCGACCCCAGCCCACAGCTTTACCAGACACTCGGCAACCTCTACGCCGAGCAGATGCGCTGGAACGATGCCCAGGCCGCCTACTTCGAAGCCTGGCGCGGCGTACCGGATAACGGCGATTACGCCTTCAACCTGGCGGTCAGCCTCGACCAGTTGCGCCAGTATCCGGCGGCGCTGACGTATTACGAAAAAGCGCTCGCCAGCGACGGCGTGCACCGCTTCGACCGCGCCCAGGCCGAAGCGCGCGTGCAGCAGCTGAAGTCAGTTCGGTAAGAGCAGTCGTATGGAGCGCAGAAAAAAACTCCGGATGGGCGAAACCCTGGTCTCGCAGGGACTCATCACCCTCGACCAGCTGCGCATCGGCCTGAAGGAACAGAAAACGACCGGCCTGCCGATCGGCCGCCAGCTGGTTGCGCTGGGCTTCATGACCGAGGCGGTGTTGCGCGACCAGCTCGCCAACGCGCTCGGCAGCCAGGGCATCGACCTCGCCCAGGTGGTGGCCGACCCCGAAGCCTTGCAACTGGTGCCCGAGGAATTCGCCCGCCGCCATCACCTGCTGCCGATTGCGCATGACGCCGCGCGCAACGTGCTGACGCTGGCGACCACCGATATGTTCAACGTGGTTGCGCTCGACCAGTTGAAAGCAGCGCTCGGCGGCCAGCTCGAAATCAACACCCTGCTGGCGGCCGAAGCACAGCTGCTGGAATGCATCGACAAGTTCTACGGCTTCGACCTCTCGCTTGACGGCATCCTGCGCGAAATCGAAACCGGCGAAGTCGATTACGCCAGCCTCAACCCCGATACCGAGGAATATACCCAGCCGGTGGTGCGGCTGGTCGGCGCGCTGCTCACCGACGCGGTGAAGCGCGAATCCTCCGACATCCACTTTGAGCCAGAGCACGCCTTCCTGCGCATCCGCTACCGCATCGACGGCGTGCTGGAGCAGATCCGCAGCCTGCACAGGACCTACTGGCCAGGCATCCTGGTGCGACTGAAGGTAATGTCGGGGATGAACATCGCCGAGACGCGCGCGCCGCAGGACGGCCGCATGTCGCTCACGCTGAACGGCCGGCCGATCGACTTCCGCGTCTCGTCGCAGCCCGGCATCCATGGCGAAAACCTGGTGCTGCGCATCCTCGACCGCGAAAAGTCGATCATGCCGCTGGAACAGATGGGCTTCACCGCCGACGCCCTGCGTGAACTGCAACTGATGATGGCCCGCCCCGAAGGCATCCTGGTCGTCACCGGGCCGACCGGTTCCGGCAAGACCACCACGCTGTATTCGATGCTGTCGCATCTGAACGACGAAACCGTCAACATCATGACGCTGGAAGACCCGGTCGAATATCCGGTCACCCTGATGCGCCAGAGCTCGGTCAATGAAACGCTGAAGCTCGACTTTGCCAACGGCATCCGCTCGATCATGCGACAGGATCCAGACATCATCCTGGTCGGCGAAATCCGCGACAAGGACACCGCTGAAATGGCGTTTCGTGCGGCGATGACCGGCCATCAGGTGTTCACCACCCTGCACACCAACTCCGTGCTCGGCGTGTTTCCGCGCCTGATGGACATCGGCATCCAGCCCGGCATTTTGTCCGGCAACATCATCGGCGTCATCGCCCAGCGGCTGGTGCGCAAACTGTGCCCGCACTGCAGGGAAGCCTACACGCCGGACGAAGACGAAGCGCGCATTCTCGGCACCGATCCGGCCCAGCCGCCGTGGATCTTTCGCGCGACCGGCTGCCCGGCATGCAGCAACAAAGGCTACAAAGGCCGCCTTGCCCTGATCGAGCTGTTGCGGATGGACCCGCGGCTGGACGAACTGGTCGCCGACCACGCGCCGCTGCACGAAATCCGCCGCGCCGCGCTCGAGCACGGCTATCGCCCGCTGGCCGAAGACGGCGTCAAGCGCGTGCTCGATGGCGTGACCTCGCTGGCGGAAGTGGCGCGGGTGGTGGATTTGACGGGGCGAGTGTGATGCGAAATTCAGGGATTCAGGGGTCGGGAGTCAGGGGTCAGGGGTCAGGGGAAGCGCAACCACTCCCTCTTCGATCCCTGAATCCAGCCCCCTAAACACGAATCGCCATGCCCTTCTTCGACTACCGCGCCATCGACCAGACCGGCCGCACCACCCGGGGCACGCTGTCGGCCGTCAACGACGTCGACCTCGAACTGCGCCTGAAGCGCATGGGGCTCGATCTCATCACGCTGGCGGAGCTTTCGCGCCAGTACGCCCCCAGCGGCCGCGAGCGCGTCACCCGGCGCGACCTGGTCACCTTCTGCATCCATATGCGCTACATCACCCGCGCCAAAATTCCGCTGCTCGACGGCCTGCGCGATCTGCGCGACACCATGGAAAAACGCGGCTTTCGCGATGTGCTGACCGCGCTGCTGGAAGATATGGAAGGCGGCAAAGTGCTATCGCAGGCACTTGCCGCGCATCCGGCGGTGTTCGGCGCCGTATTCGTCCACAGCGTGCGCGCGGGCGAGCAGACCGGCCTGCTGGACGCGGTGTTCGATCGTCTGGCCGAATCGCTCAAGTGGCAGGAAGAGGTCGCCGCCAAGGCCAAACGGCTGATGATCTACCCGGCGCTGGTGCTGACCGTCGTCGGCGCAGCCATCCTGTTTTTGATGCTTTACCTGGTGCCGCAGGTGCTCTCCCTGGTCGAGACCATGGGCGTGGTGCTGCCGCTGCCGACGCTGATTCTGCTGGCCGTATCGAATGTAATGCAGTCGTACTGGCCGATCGGGCTGCTGCTGGCGCTGGCGCTTGGAATCGGCCTGCCGCTGTGGATAAGGCAAGCCGAGGCGGGACGCGAATGGTGGGACCGCACCCAGTTGCGGCTGCCCGTTATCGGCCCGATCATGCAGAAGATCGTGCTATCGCGCTTCACCAATACCCTGGCGATGATGTACCGCTCGAGGGTCACCGTGCTCGACGCGTTGCGTGCGGGCGAGATGGTCGCCGGCAATCGGGTGATCGCCCGTGGCATCCACCGCGCGGCGCAGCAGATCGCCGATGGCCGCGGCCTGTCTGAAAGCTTCCAGGCACAGGCGCTGTTTCCGCCGCTGGTGATCCGCATGTTGCGCGTGGGCGAATCCACCGGTGCACTCGACGAAGCGCTGGAAAATGTGACGTATTTCTACAACCGCGAAGTGCTCGACTCGATCGAAAACGGCCTGCGGGTTCTGGAACCGCTGCTCACCGCCATCCTCGGCCTGCTGCTCGGCGGCATTCTCGTGTCGGTGCTGCTGCCGGTTTACGACCTGATCGGGAACCTGCCGTTATGATTTCAAACCCCTCACTACAGAGGCACAGAGCCGCAGAGGCAAAGCGGGAAATTGCAGCATGTCGTACGGCCACACTGCGGATGACACGCTACGACGAGGTTTCCCTGTGCCTCTGCGCCTCTGTGGTTAATGGTTTTATGGTTAATGGTTTTTTCCGGGATGATGTTTGACCACCGCCTGATCCTGCTTGCCACCCCGCGCCAGATCGGCGTGCTCGACTGGCGGCCCGGCCACATGCACTGGCTGGGCGAGTTCGCCGCCAACGAAACGGGGCGGGCGGCGTTTCGCCAGGCGCTGGTCAAGCGCGCGCAGCTGCCGGTGCTGCTGGTCGTCGACACGGTGGACGAGGATTACCGCAGCGAGATTCTGCCGCACGTACAGAGGCGCGCGCGCGACGAACTGCTGGCACGCAAGCTCAAACAGGTGTTCCGCAACGCACGTTTCACCGGCGCCTGGCGGCAGGCCCGCGAAACGACCGGCCGCCGCGACGACCGCTACCTGCTGGCCGCCCTCACCGATGCCGAGTGGCTGACGCCCTGGCTCAGCGTGCTGCATCGCGAACGGGTGCCGCTGTGCGGCATCGCCCCGCTGGCGCTGGCGTACCAGCACCTGCTGGCCAGACTGCGGGTACAGGCGCCGCACACGCTGCTGGCGTGCCGTCTCAACAACAGGCTGCGGCTGTCCTACTATCACAACGGTCTGCTGCGTTTTTCGCGCCTGATCGGCAGCGACACGCCCACCCAGCTGCCGGGCAATGCGGCCGACGAAATTGCCAAGACCCAGCTTTATCTCACCGGCCAGCGCATCCTGCCGCGCGAAGCCCGGCTGCATGTGCTGCTGCTCGACCCCAGCGGCCAGCTCGACAGCGCGCAGGCCCCGCTCAATGCCGATCCCGCATTCAGCACGCGGCTCATCGACATATCAAACCTCGCGCGGGCATTGCGCATTCCCGACAATTTTCTCGCCGCCACCCCGGAAATCGCACCGCTGGCGGCGATTGCGGACGAATCCGTACACCTGAATCTGGCCCCGCCCGAACTGCTGCAACGCCATATCGAATTTCGCTGGCGACGCGGCCTGAATCTGGCGGCAGGCATCGTCGCCGCAACCGGACTGATCCTCACCACCGCCTATTGGCTCAATACCCAGGATCTGCGCGACCAGGCGCTGCGGATCGAGAGCGAGGTACAACGCGGCGATGCACGCCACGCCGTCATCGTGCGCGACTTCCCCCTGCTCGCCATCCGGCCCGACCAGCTCGGCCAGACCCTTGCCCTGGCCACGCAACTGAATCGTTCGCCGCTCGACATCAACACGCTGTTCCTGCCGCTGGGGCAGGCGCTGGCCGCGCACCCCGACATGGTAATCAAGGCGTTGACGCTGCAGGACACGGCGGACGGCACGGCGGATATCACGCTGGACGCGCGACTGTCCGACTTCGACGGTAACTATCGCGCCGCCATGTCGCGCATCGACAGCCTCGTCTCCCGGCTCGCCGCCACACCGGGCATTGCAGCGGTCGAACGCGTGACAAGCCCGGTCAACACGGCCTCCACCGCCACCCTCAGCGGCAAAACCTCGGGTGAAACCCGGCCTGAAGAGACACGATTCACCTTGAGCCTGCAGGTGCGCCCATGAGCCGGCCGCCGATCGCCTCGCTGAAAACATCGATCCTGCTGCTGCTTGTCGCCAGCCTGCTGTCCACTGCGGGAATTTTCTGGAGCCGCCAGCAGGACACCGAAGCGCACGCCGACCTGCAACGCCAGCAGACGGCCCTCAATGCCGTACACGCACGCCAGCAACAAGGCCAAATGGAAGCGCGCCTGATCGCGCAGCATCTCGACGCCTACCGCGCGCTGGTTGCACGGGGGTTTGTCGGTGAAGAGAACCGCCTCGCCTGGATCGAGGCGGTGCACCTCGCCAATCGGGACGCCCGGCTGTACGGACTCACCTACACCCTGTCGCCGCGCACGGCTGCGCCGCCCGCCCTGGCCGGCGGCCTGCCGCTCAAGCAGACCCGCATGCGGGTGAAAATGCCCTTGCTGGTGGAAACCGACCTGCCGCGCTTTATCGACGCCCTGCACGCGCGTGCGCCCGGCCTGTTCCGCGTCAGCAGATGCCACCTCGCCCGCTTCACCGACGCCCCGCCGCAGCCGGTCAACCGCCCCGAACTCGACGCCGAATGCGAACTGCTGTGGTTTACCGTGGCGGCCGACGGCAAGGAGGTCAAATGAACCGAGATCGTTCATTAGGGCGCGAGACACAAGGAGTAGGGTGCACTCTGTGCACCTTTGGGCGTCAATCGGTGCACAGAGTGCACCCTACGCACTACAAATCGCCTAATGAACAATCTGAGATGAATCGGCACGACGCCTGGCGAGTCCGCGCCACCCTCATGCCGCTGCTCTTGCTGGCCATGCTGGGCGTGTGCGGCGCTAGCCTTGCCGCCGACCCCGGGCGCCTGTTCTACACCCCCCAACAGCGCGCCCAGCTCGAAGCCGCGCGCGCGCGCAACGTCACCCAACTCAGGCAGGCGACGCCCGATACAGGTGCCCCGCCGCCGGTACGCTATGACGGCGTGGTGATCCGCTCCGATGGCCAAACCACCCGCTGGGTCGACGGTCAGCCGCAGCTCGATGCATCCGGCGTGGCGGACCTGAAACCCGGCCAGATCCGCGCCGACAGCCGTGTGTACGAACCCTATCAGGTGCTGCGCCCCAGTCCCGCCGCGCCTGTCGCCGAGGAACCCACCCCATGAAACGGACACGCGGCTTCACCCTGATCGAACTGGCGATCGTGCTGGTGATCATGACCATCCTGATCGGCGGGCTGGCGATGCCGCTGTCGGCGCAGATTCAGGCGCGGCGGATTGCGGAGACGCGTGCCGACATGCGCACGATCCAGGATTCACTGATTGGCTTTGCCATGAGACAGCCCGTTGGCCAACCTCATCTTCCATGCCCCGATGGTGGCGATGGCTATGAAGGCCCAAGAGATCCAGCGAATCACATGTGCTTGCGCATACGCGGAGGCTTGCCATGGCGCACCCTCGGTCTTGACGAAGCGGACTTATGGGGAAGTCGCTATACCTACGCGGTTTCGAAACCCTTCACCATTGACACAGGATTCAAGTCAGTCGATGACGGCGACCTCGATGTACACAAGAGCTCCGCTTGCAGCGGTGACGGCATGACCGACGTCGCCGTGGTGATTGTTTCCCACGGCCCCAACGCACGAGGCGCGCAAAACATGAGCGGCGGCACCCCGCTCGCACCCGCCAGCGTGCCTGCCGACGAGCGCGCGAACCTGCCCACCTCCACCGCTGCCCCCTGTACCGGCAAGGGATTCGTCAGCCACCCACCGAATCAGGATTTCGACGATCTGGTGGTGTGGCTGCACCCCAATATCCTCAGGGACCGTCTGTGCCGGGAGGGCTGTCCGCCGACTCCGTAGCCTGCAACCTGAACGACACCCGCCCCGCCTGATTGTCCGGCAGTTCCAGTCGATACCCGACGCGCGCTGCCTGCCGCGCGGCCTGATACAAGCCCACCCCCAGACCGAAATCCGACGCCACCGGGCTCAGGAACAGGTTGCGCGCCACGTGCTCCGGCGCCGGCGCGCCGCTGTCGGTCACGGCGAGGCTTACCAGCGGCTGCAGCGCCAACCGCACTTCCACCGCAAGGCCCGGCTCGCGCTGGCGCTTGCGCAGCGCATTGGTGAGCAGATTGTCGGCGACGCTGTCGAACAGGTCCTGCGGCAGGGGGATGTCGTCGAGCGCTTCGGCAAAGAACTGCACGTCGTCGTGTTCGTAGCGCGTCTGCAGCGCCGTCCACCAGGCCTGCGCAGGAATCCGGGCGACATCCATTTCGGCCGGCTGCTTGAGCTTGTCGACGGTCTGCGACAGGCGCGCCGCCAATTGCGGCAGCTGGCGTTTCATCAGCGCCTGCAGGCGCTCGCCGTCTTCCGCGGTGGAGGTGTCGGCCGCTGCGATCAGGGTTTTCATCGACTGCAGGATGTTCTTCACGTCGTGGGTCAGGCGCGCACCGGTGTCGTGGATGGCCTGGCTGTAGGCCTGCTCGCGCAGGGTCTGCTCGCGCACCTTGGAAGCGTAGAAATAACCGAGCAACTGCGACAGCAGCCGCACATGCAGCGCCAGCGCGGGGGTGAGCGGGCGCGGTGCCTGCCAGGTCAGGGTCAGGCCATGAAATGAATGAACGAGGGCATGTTCGGCGGGTTCGCCGAACATGCCCTCGCCGCGCGCGGCCTGCCAGTGGCCGCCGCGGATCCAGGTCAGTTCGTGCAGGTCGGCCAGCGCTTCGCGCACGAACGACTCGGGGTCGCGTTCGCGTTCGGCCAGCGTCGCCAGCCGCTGCGCCCAGCCTTCGAACGGCAGGCCCACCGACAGCAGATAACGCGACGTCACCTGCCCCAGCCCGGCAAAGCCGGCGCGCGGATTCCACAGCCACGACAGTGCCAGCAGCAGCGCCGCCATGCCCAGCAGGGTCTGCACCAGCGCCCAGGCATAGCCCACCCTGGCCACCGCCACCACGGCAAACGCACCCAGCGCCACCACCATGACGAGCAGCGACAGCATCAGGCCGTAGATGAAATCGAGCGTGGACGACGCCCCGCGCTGGCGGCTGGCGGGCAAAAACAGGATCGTCAGCGGCAACAACGGCAGGCCATAGCGCACTGCGGCCTGCAGCCCATCGGGCAGCGCGGTGTCGCCCAGGCTCTGCGGCAGCACCCAGGCCAGCAACAGGGCGAGCAGATAAGCCAGGGCGAGCAGGTAGGCCAGCCGCGGCCCGCGCTCGTTCTGCGAAGTCGCCACCGCGCCCACCAGCCCCGCCAGAATCGCCAGCCATAGCGCCATCACCCAGGTGCTGTCCGCCAGCACCAGCAGCGCCGCCATGGCGAACACCGGCAGCGCGAGGCGCGGCTCGATGCGCGCCTCGCTGCGCACCAGCGGCTGCCACAGCAGGAACAGCCCGTAATGCGCCAGCAGGAACGCGCGCGTCACCGCCGCCTCGGCGTCGAGCACCACGGCCGCGTGCAGGGCCAGCAGCATCAGGGCCAGCCAGCGCCCGGGCGTCACCCGCGTGAAATGGGTGGCCAGCGACGTCAGCCAGGCCTGCGGCGACGCCGTCTCGGTGCGTTCAGTCATATCCGGGATTGTTGGAGCAGCGGTAGGAACTCAGCATGACACAGCTATCGGCATTTCAGCGGGGAAATGGAGCCCGCGAACACGTTTGCTCGCCCACATTTCCGTCGAAAATCCGGCACTGGCGTCGTATTTTCGTCAAACTCGCGTCCTGCCAGGCACGGAACACTTGCCTTTCTCTATTTTTAACAATGAGTTATCACATAACAACGGCTGGAACGTATTTTGCGTGTTGGCGTCAGGAATAACCCAACGGAGCGCTCCGCCATGCATCAGCCTAATTTCCCGAGACGCCAGTCGGGCTTCACCCTGATCGAGATCGCCATTGTGCTGGTCATCATCGGCCTGCTGCTCGGCGGCATTCTCAAGGGACAGGAACTGATCACCAGCGCGCGTGTGCGAAACATCATCGCCCAACTGGATGGCGCCAAGGCCGCAGTCTTTGGATTCCAGGATCGCTTTCGTGCCCTGCCCGGAGACTTCAGCCAAGCGGAGACCCAGATTGCCGGCGCCTCGGAAGACGGTGACGGCAATGGTGTGATAGCAGGTAATGAAGCGATCGCAGCCTGGGATCATCTGTCGCATGCCGGATTCATTAACGGTATCTACGTCTACAACGCGACAGAGAGTGCAACAACCACGCCCATCAACCCATATGGCGCCAGGCTCCAGCTCATTCACGATGACGTTTACGCTGACAGCGGCACGCCAACCGCGCGCACCAACCTCAAGACCGGCCCGCAAATTCCGGTGGATATTCTGGCCGAAATCGACCGCAAAACAGATGACGGCAATGCCCTGCGCGGCAGCATGCGCTTCTCCGCCTATGCAGCTGGCAGCACAGCGCCCACTGCTGCCGACTGTTACGACGCCGCGACCGGGGAATGGCTTGCCGGAAGCGGCGAGGCCAATTGCGGTGCCGCCATCCTGTTCTAGCCCTGCAACACCCTGAACTCCGCCGCCGCCAGCCCGTCGGCGGCGCCGCGCAGCACCAGAACGTCGCCGACCCGTATTTCAGTGTCGGGCTGGGGATCGATCCCCTTGATTCCATGACGCCGGATCGCCACCACTTCCACCAGTAATTCGTCCAGCGCCAGCTCTTCCAGGCTATGTCCGGCCGCGGCCGCGCCCTGCGTGATCAGCACGGTATGCAGGCGCGGCTGGGCGTGCTGGTCGAGTTCGTCGTCGGCGTCGGAGGCGCCGCGGAAATAACCGCGCATGATGGCGTAACGCGATTCGCGCACCTCGCGGATCCGCTTCAGCACCTGGGTGAGCGGCACGCCCAGCAACATCAACGCGTGGGATGCCAGCATCAGCGAGCCTTCCATCACCTCCGACACCACCTCGGCCGCGCCCGCCGCTTTCAGCGAGTCGATGTGCGTGTCGTCGATGGTGCGCACCACCACCGGCAGTTCCGGCCGCAGTTCGCGCACGTGGCGCAGGATGGCCATGCTCGAATGCAGGTCGGAATAGGTCACCACCACCGCCTGTGCGCGGCTCAAGCCGGCGGCGACCAGCACTTCGCGGCGGCTGGCATCGCCGTACACCACGTTAACGCCCGACGCGGCCACTGCGCGGATGCGCTCGGGGTCGGCGTCGAGCGCAATGAAGGTGATGCCTTCGGCCTCCAGCAGGCGTGACAGGTTCTGGCCGCTGCGGCCATAGCCGCAGACGATCACGTGCTGGGCCTTGCCGAAGGTCTTGACCGCGATGTCGTGCACTTCCTTGGCGCGGCCGGCCCATTCGCTGCCGGCAAGCAGGCGGGTGATCGTGTCCATGCGGTTGATCAGGAGCGGGGCGATCAGCATCGACAGCACCATGGCCGCCAGCACCGGCTGGGTGATCCCGGCGCCCAGCAGCGTGAGATCGGCCGCCTGCGCCAGCAGCACGAAGCCGAATTCGCCTGCCTGCGCCAGCCCCAATGCCGTGCGCACGGCAGTGGGGCGGGCGCTGCCGAATGCCATCGCCAGCCCGCCCACCAGCAGGACCTTGCCGACGACGATGGCCGCCACCAGCAGCAGCACGTCGCCCCAGTTCAGCATCACCTGCATCAGGTCGAGCCGCATCCCGATGGTGACGAAGAACAGCCCCAGCAAGACGTCGCGGAAAGGCTTGATATCGTCTTCCACCTGGTAGCGGTATTCGGTCTCCGAGATCAGCATGCCGGCCAGGAAGGCGCCCAGCGCCAGCGACAGGCCGGCGCTTTCGGTGAGAAAGGCCAGCCCCAGGGTGAACAGCAGCAGGTTCAGCGTGAACAATTCGGGCGATTTGCGCCCGGCCACCCACTGGAACCATGGGCGCATGATGCGCTGGCCGACGAACAGCAGAAAACCCAGCACCAGCACCGCCTTGAACATGGCCAGCCCCAGCACCAGCCCCATGTCGTCGGCGTCCTTGGCGAACGCCGGGATCAGGATCAACAGCGGCACCACCGCCAGATCCTGGAACAGCAGCGCACCGAAAATCTGGCGCCCGTGCGGGGTCTGGATTTCCAGCCGCTCGGCCAGCATCTTCGACACGATGGCGGTGGACGACATCGACATGATGCCGCCCAGCGCGATGGCCGCCAGCAACGGCAAGTCGAGCAGCCAGGCGATCAGCGCGGTGAGCACGATGGTGAGCACGACCTGCGCGCCACCGAAGCCGAACACCGTCATGCGCATGGTCATCAGGCGCGGCAGGCTGAATTCCAGGCCGATGGAAAACATCAGGAACACCACGCCGAATTCGGCCAGATAGCGCGCCTCCTCGCTGTCCGGAATCCAGCCCAGCGCGAACGGCCCGATGGCAATGCCGGTCACCAGATAGCCGAGCATGGTCGGCAGGCGCAGCGCGCGCGCGGCAGCCGCCACCAGTACGGCGACCGCAAGCAGGATCAAAACAAGCTGCAGGCTGGAATGCATTCAGGAAAACACAGTTGGCAAGGCAGGCTTTAGTATACTTGCCGACCATGCGACCCCAACCCACCTCCGCCGAACATTTGCTTGCGCTTGCGCGCCAGGTACTCGACATCGAAGCCGACGCCCTGCGTACCACGTCCTCCCGCCTCGATGCCGGTTTTGCCGATGCCGTGCACCTGATCCTGGCCTGCAGCGGCCGTGTGGTGGTGTCCGGCATGGGCAAATCCGGGCATATCGGCGGCAAGATCGCCGCCACCCTGGCGTCCACCGGAACCCCGGCGTTTTTCATGCATCCGGGCGAAGCCAGCCACGGCGACCTCGGTATGATCGCGCAAAACGATGTCGTGCTGGCGCTGTCCAATTCGGGCGAGAGCAACGAACTCGTCTGCATCGTGCCGCTCATCAAGCGGCGCGGCGCCAAGCTCATCGCAATGACCGGCAATCCGCATTCGACCCTGGCACGCGAGGCCGACGCCCACCTCAATGCAGCGGTCGACAAGGAAGCCTGCCCGCTCAACCTGGCGCCCACCGCCAGCACGACTGCCGCACTGGCACTGGGCGATGCGCTGGCGGTGGCGCTGCTCGATGCGCGCGGTTTTTCGGCCGACGATTTCGCCCGCTCCCATCCCGGCGGCAGCCTCGGACGGCGCCTGCTGGTGCACGTGCGTGACGTCATGCACAGCGGCGACGAACTGCCGAAAATCGATCGCGACGCCTCGCTCAAGGTCGCCCTGCTCGAAATGACGAAGAAGGGACTCGGCATGACCGCCGTGGTCGACGCCGCCGGGAAGGTGGCGGGGGTGTTCACCGACGGCGACCTGCGGCGGGCGCTGGAGCATGCGCTCGATCTGCAGCAGGCGCGGGTGAGCGACCTGATGACGCCCAATCCGAAGACCATCGGCGCGGACGAACTCGCCGTGGCGGCGGTGGAGAAAATGGAAACCATGAAAATCAACGGCCTGCTGGTGGTCGACCCCGACAACACCCTGGTCGGCGCGCTCAACATGCACGACCTGCTGAAAGCCGGGGTGGTGTGATGAACCCAAAAACCTCAGTTCTCACCACAGAGGCACAGAGACACAGAGTAAAATCAACAGTTTGGCCTGGTTTTTTACGCGCCTCTTTGTTGACTCGACTTTACTCTGTGCCTCTGTGCGCCTCTGTGGTAAGGACTTTAAGGTGAGTACAACTTTGATCGAATGTGCACAAAAGATCCGGCTGATCGCGTTCGACGTCGATGGCGTGATGACCGACGGCACCCTGTTCCTGGCCGACGACGGCCAGGAATATAAGGGCTTCAACTCACTCGACGGCCACGGTCTGAAAATGCTCAAGGGCAGCGGCGTCGAGCTTGCCATCATCACCGGCCGCAGCTCGCGCGTGGTGGAAAATCGTGCAAAAAACCTCGGCATCGAGATTATCCACCAGGGCGCACACGACAAGCTGGTCGTGTACGAGGCGCTCTGCCGCGAACTCGGCATCGAATACGAAGCCACCGCCTACATGGGCGACGATGTGATCGACCTGCCGGTGATGCGACGCGCCGGGCTGGCGATTACCGTGCCCGGCGCCCCCGAGCTGGTGAAGGCGCATAGCCACTACATCACCATCCGGGAGGCAGGGCGCGGCGCGGTACGCGAAGCCTGCGAATTCCTGATGCGCGCGCAGGGCACGCTGGACGCGGCATTGGCCCCCTATCTGAAATGAACCGTCGCGTATTGGGCACCGCGAATTTGAGGGCGGCATGATCGCGCGGGGCTCGCTGTGGCTGCCGCTGGCGATTTTGCTGCTGCTGGCCGCACTCAGCTTCTGGATCGAGCGTTCGGTGCAGCTGACGGCCGACGGCAGCGAGGCGATCCAAACCGACCCTGAAGGCATCATGGAAAACTTCGATGCGCTGCGTACCGATCCGGCAGGCAAACCGCACTACCGTTTGTCCGCCAAAAAGCTCAAGCATTATTCAGGCAGCAAGCGCACGGAACTGGAATCGCCCCGCTTCGCCCAACTCGACGCCGAGGCCGGCGAAGTGAGTGCCATAGCAAAGCAGGCCACCGTCTCGCCAGATGGCAACGAGGTGGTGCTGTTCGGCGACGTCGTCGTGGAACGTGCCGCCCGTCCCGGACAGTCCGCCATGTCGCTACGCACGGAACGGCTGCTTGTTTTTCCCGAGCGCGACCTGCTGCGCGCGCCGGGCGCCGTCGAAATCCTCGACGACATCGTAACGGTGCGCGCGGGCGCCATGGAATACGACGCCGGACAACGCGTCATCAAACTGACAGGACGGGTGCGCGCCCGTTATATTGCCGGACAAAACCAGGGTTCATGAATGCCATGCGAATATTGAAAATTGGAGTTTATGCGGCGTTCTCTGCCGTGCTGCTGGCCTCGCCCGCCCATGCCGAAAAAGCCGACCGCGACAAGCCGGTCAACCTCGAAGCCGACATGGTCACCCTCGACGACATCCGGAAAGTCAGCGTCTACCAGGGCAATGTGATCTTGAGTCAGGGCACGCTGATGCTGCGTGCCGACCGTGTGCAGGTAACCCAGAATGCGAGCGGGCTCGACAAATTAAGCGCCACCGGCCGCCCCGCGACGTTCCGCCAGAAGCTCGATGACCGCGACGAATTCATCGAGGGGGCTGCCAGCCGCATCGAGTACGACAGCACCAACAGCCAGCTTGAAATGATCGGCCAGGCCCAGCTGCGGCGCGGCAGCGACGAACTGCGCGGCGCACAGATTTCCTACAACGCCAACACCGGGTTCTACAAGGTCGTCGGCCAGCCCGGCGTGGAAACCCCGGCCGGCCGGGTACGCGCCGTCATTCGTCCGAAGCCGCGCACCGGCCAGCCCGCCGCACAACCATGAGCCGGATTTCCGCCCAGGGCCTGCGCAAGACGTATGGCAAACGCACCGTGGTGCACGACGTCTCATTCGAGGTCAATAGCGGCGAGGTAGTCGGCCTGCTGGGACCCAACGGCGCCGGCAAGACCACCTGCTTCTACATGGTGGTGGGGCTGGTCGCAGCGGACGGCGGCAGCGTGCATCTGGATGCGCATGACCTCACCCATATGGCGATCCACCAGCGCGCACGGCTGGGACTGTCCTACCTGCCGCAGGAGCCGTCCATCTTCCGCAAGATGACGGTGGAGGAAAACATCCGCGCCATTCTGGAACTCAAACCCTACACCCCGGACGAACGCGAGGAACACCTCAACAACCTGCTCAATGATCTGCACATCGAGCATCTGCGCGATGCGGCCGCCATCAGCCTGTCCGGCGGCGAGCGCCGCCGCGTGGAAATCGCGCGCGCGCTGGCCATCAATCCGCGCTTCATCCTGCTTGACGAACCCTTCGCCGGGGTCGACCCCATTGCCGTGCTCGACATCCAGAAGCTGGTGCATTTCCTGATCGAGCGCGACATCGGCGTGCTCATCACCGACCACAACGTGCGTGAAACCCTCGGCATCTGCGACCGCGCCTACATCATCAATGAAGGCCGCGTGCTGACCGCGGGCACGCCCGACCTCATCATCCAGGACAACAACGTGCGCAAGGTCTATCTCGGCGAGAATTTCCGCCTGTAACTTCAGTCTGCTCAAAAAATCACGCTACACTTGATTCAAGTCGGCATGATTTTTGCCGTAGTCAGCTCTCATGAAACACAGCCTTCAACTCAAGCTCGGCCAGCACCTTACCCTGACACCGCAACTGCAGCAGTCGATCCGGCTATTGCAGCTATCGACGCTGGAATTGAACCAGGAGCTGGAGCAGATACTGCAGGACAATCCGCTGCTGGAACGCGAGGGCGAGGACGAGGACGACGCCGGCCTTGCCGTCGCCGAAGCGCCCGCCCACACCGCCGAGGCCGAGGCGCAAAATACGGAACCCAGTCAGTCCGAAAGCTCCGAATCCGACCCCGTCACCGCGCAGGACGATTCCGACTGGAACGATTACAGCTCAGCCGGCAGCAACGACGAAGACAGCGACTATGAGCAAGGCTCGGCAGCGGGTTCAACCCTGCGCGAACATCTGCTGGACCAGCTGATCGTCAGCCCGCTCACCCTGCGCGACCGCACCCTGGTTGCCACGCTGATCGACGACCTGGACGATTCCGGTTTTCTGACCCAGCCGCTGGAGGACATTACTGCCAGCCTGCAGGATGAAATCGATGAGCTCGATCCCCAGGAAGTCGAGACCGCGCTCAAGCACCTGCAGAATATGGATCCGACCGGAGTCGGCGCACGTAACCTGGCTGAATGCCTGATCCTGCAACTGCGCGCCCTGCCCCCCGACACCCCGGCGCGCGACGTCGCCATGCGGCTGACCGCGCATTATCTCGATCTGCTGGCCGCACGCGATGTCGGCAAGCTGAAAAAAGTGCTCGGCATCAACGATACCGTGCTGCACGCGGCGCGTACCCTGATCCTTTCGCTCAACCCGCGTCCGGGCGCCATCTTCGGCGCCGACGAAACACGCTATGTCATTCCCGACGTGTATGTACGCAAGGTCAAGGGCATGTGGATTGCCAGCCTCAACGCCGACGCCATGCCCAAACTGCGCGTCAATCGCGTCTATGCCGACATTCTGGCGCGCCACCGCGAAAGCGGCGGCGGCCAGCTTGCCACCCAGCTGCAGGAGGCGCGCTGGCTGATCAAGAGCGTGCAACAGCGGTTCGACACCATCCTGCGCGTCTCGCAGGCCATCGTCGACCGGCAAAAGCAGTTCTTCGAGCACGGGGATGTGGCGATGCACCCATTGGTACTACGTGAAATTGCCGACACGGTTGAGCTGCACGAATCGACCATTTCGCGCGTCACCACGCAAAAGTTCATGATGACCCCGCGCGGCCTGTATGAACTGAAGTATTTTTTCGGCAGCCACGTCGCCACCGACAGTGGCGGCGCCTGCTCGTCAACTGCGATCCGGGCACTGATCAAGCAGCTGATCGCCGCCGAAAGCGGCAAAAAACCGCTATCCGATGGCCAATTGGCCGAAGTTTTGAGCCAGCAGGGCATCGTGGTCGCCCGCCGAACCGTCGCAAAATATCGCGAAACACTGCGCATTCCGCCGGCAAATATGCGGCGTGCGCTTTAACCGTCTTCTTTTGGCTCTTTCATCGTTATTTATTGGTGTTGGCCAGCACCGCAGGGTGCACTCTGTGCTGTGCGCCGATTGACGCACCGAAGGTGCACGGAGAGCACCCTACCCAAAGCATCTCGCTCTAATGAACAATCCGGGTTTATTGGTATTAGCCGCCCCGACGCCGCCGCCTGCCGAAGGGTAGGGGCTTCATCAGAGGGGGGCAGGACATGACTTCAACAGCCAACAATGACATAGCCTTCTTGAATGTATTTCAGTTTCGTCCCACAATGAAACTGGACGCAGATTATCGCTCCGGAATATGGACAAGCCGATTTTTCAGTTTTTTAACAGATTTAGGAGGCTCTATGAATTTGACGATTTCCGGCCATCATCTGGCAGTGACCCCAGCTATTCGCGACTATGTTTCCGAGAAGCTCGACCGCGTCAAACGCCACTTCGATCATGTCATCGACTTGACCGTGATCATGCAGGTGGAAAAACTGGTCCACAAAGTGGACGCCACCCTGCACGTCAAGGGCCATGATTTCCACGCTCGCAGCGAGGACGGCAACATGTACGCTGCCGTCGACCTTCTGGCCGACAAACTGGATCGCCAGATCGTCAAGCACAAGGAAAAAATCGCGGACGTCCATCAGGCCAGCGGTGGATTGAAGCATCAGCCGACAGAAAGCGCTGCCTGACATCGAATCGTCCCAACCATGGCCATCTCGCCCGGAGGCGCTCCGGGCGTATAATCTGCAAGTGCCGGACTCCCTTCCCCCGGCTTCGCAACCGGCATGAACCTGATCGCTCCACTCATCACCCCCGACACCATCTTGCTGGACATGAGTTTCAGCAGCAAAAAGAAGCTGTTTGAACACGCAGCCGAGTTGCTCGCCCAGACCCACGGGCTCAAGTCCATCGACATTTTCACCAGCCTGTTCGAACGCGAACGCCTGGGTTCGACCGCGCTCGGCTACGGCATTGCCATTCCGCACGGCCGCATCAAGGGGTTGAAGGATGCCAGCGGCGCGTTTTACCGTCTGAAGACCCCGCTTGAATTCGATGCGCCCGACAACCAGCCGGTATCGCTGTGTTTTATTTTGCTGGTTCCCAAGGATGCCAACGAACGCCATCTGCAGATTCTGGGCGAACTGGCTCACCTGTTTGGCGACGATGCCATGCGCACAAAAATGATGGGGGCAGCCACCCCATCCGAATTGATTGCGCTGCTCGACGCCTGGTCAAGCTAGCAACCCAGCGCATGGACATACCAAGTCAGGTTTCAGTCGAAACCCTGTTCCGCGACATGGCGCAGCAACTCGGGCTGCAATGGCTGGCCGGGCATAACGGTGGCCAGCGTACGCTGTCTTCCGAAACCATTCAGAAACCGAGCCTGGCGCTCATTGGCCATCTGAATTTCGTCCACCCCAACCGGGTCCAGGTGCTGGGGCCGGCCGAAATGGACTATCTGCGCAGCCTGTCCGAATCCGCCCTGCAGAACGCCATTGACCACCTGTTTTCGACCGAGTTGGCAGCCATTGTCGTCTCCAACGGCGAAGCCGTGCCGGCGGTTCTGCTCGACAGTGCCGAGCGCACCGGGACGCCGCTGTTCACCTCGATGCTGGCGAGCCCCATCCTGATGTCCTTCCTGGGGCACTACCTGACGCAGAGCCTGGCCGAGACCACCTCGCTGCACGGGGTGTTCCTGGGAGTGCTGGGCACCGGCGTCCTCATCAAGGGCGATGCCGGCGTCGGCAAGAGCGAGCTGGCGCTGGAACTCATCACGCGCGGCCACCGGCTGGTCGCAGACGATGTAGTCGATCTGAAACACGTCGCGCCGGAAACGCTGGAAGGCATCTGCCCGCCATTGATCCGCGACTTTCTGGAAGTACGCGGCCTCGGCATTCTCAACATCCGCTTCCTGTTTGGCGAAATGGCGGTCAAGCCGAAAAAGAATCTCAAGCTCATCGTCGAGCTGGTGCATCCGCAGGAAATCGGCGATGTCGGTCTCAACCGGTTCGACATGGTGGCATCGACCGAGACCATTCTCGGCGTCGCCATTCCCAAGGTGCGCATCCCGGTTGCAGCAGGCCGCAACCTCGCGGTGCTGGTCGAAGTGGCGGTGCGCAATCACCTTCTCAAACGTCGCGGCATCAATCCGGTCAAGCAATTCATTGAACGCCAGCAGGCGGCTATCGACGGGAACGGCTGATGCAGATCGTTCTGGTCTCGGGATTGTCGGGTTCCGGCAAAAGCATTGCCATCGCGGTACTGGAAGATGTCGGCTATTACTGCGTCGACAACCTGCCGCTGGCCATGCTGCAACCCCTGGTCGACTACCTGACACGCGAAGGCCACACGCGCATCGCCATCGCCATCGATGCGCGCAGCAGCGCGAGCTTTGCGCAGCTGCCCCGGATTGCCGGGGCGCTGCGCGAGCAGGGCGCCGACCTGCGGGTGGTTTTTCTCGAAGCCAAGACACTGACGCTGGTCAAGCGCTTTTCCGAGACGCGGCGGCGCCACCCGCTGTCCAGCGACACGGTTTCACTGCAGGAAGCGATCCAGCTCGAACGCGAGACGCTCGCCGATGTCGCGCCGCTGGCGCACCGCATCGACACCAGCGACCTCTCTGCCGCAGCCCTGCGGCTGTGGATCAAGGATCTGATCGGCCAGGACCGATCGCGCATCACCCTGTTGTTCGAATCCTTCGGCTTCAAGCACGGCATTCCGCTCGACGCCGACCTGGTGTTCGACGTGCGCTGCCTGCCCAATCCGCATTACGTCGCCGAACTGCGTCCGCTCACCGGACGCGACCAGCCGGTCAGGGACTACATCGAGGCGAGCGCCGACGCGATGGCGCTGCTGGCCGACATCCGCAGTTTTGTCGAAAACTGGCTGCCGTGCTTCATCCGTGACCACCGCGCCTACCTGACGGTCGCCATCGGCTGCACCGGCGGCCAGCACCGCAGCGTCTACTTCGCCGAAACGCTGGCCGCCGCCTTCCGCGAACGCGAGCAGGTGCTGGTGCGCCACCGCGAGTTGTCATGATCCTTGAAACCGCAGTTGAACCACCGAGGCATAGAGAGCACAGAGGAAAGACGACACCTTGCATGGGTCAGTGTGTCCACCCGATGGGTGAAGACTGGTTAATCGACAACCCATTGATTTCCTGCCGTTCTCCGTGCCTCTGTGTCCCAAGGGATACCGTCCCTGCGGGACATATCTCTGTGGTGGGGTTCTTGGGATGATGCTGCGTGCCGGCGATGTGGGCGTGCTGCTGGCCGGCACAGGCCTGGTTGCCGCGCTGACGGTGTTTGCCTGGGGCGGCGGCCGCGGCGACACTGCGGTCATCCGTGCCGCCGGCCAGATCGTGCAAACCACCGCCCTCACCCACGCGCAAAGCTTCACCGTCGATGGCCCGCTCGGCACCACGCGAATCGAAATCGAGTCCGGTCGCGCCCGCATCGCGCGCGACCCGTCGCCGCGCCAGCTGTGCGTGAAACAGGGCTGGCTCACGCAGTCCGGCCAGGCCGCGCTGTGTCTGCCGAACCAGGTCAGCCTCGAAATCCGGGGGCGCACGTCCGCCTATGACACGCTCGGCTATTGAATTGCCGGTCACGGCCGACGACCGCCGCATCGCATGGCTGACGGCGCTGGCGATCGGCCTCACGCTCGCCGAAGCGGCGATCCCCAGCCCGGTTCCCGGGGTGAAACCGGGGCTCGCCAACATCGTCATCCTGCTGGTGCTGCTGCAAGTCGGCTGGCGCGCGGCGGCCTGGGTGTCCGCCCTGCGTGTGCTGGCCGGCGGCCTGCTGCTGGGCAGCCTGTTCGCGCCGGGATTCTGGCTGTCGGCCGCCGGTGCGCTCGTCAGCCTGTCGGTGCTGGCGCTGGCGCGCCACCTGCCCGGTCGTTATTTTAGCCCGGTCAGCCTGTCGGTGCTGGCGGCCTTCGGCCATATCGGCGGCCAGCTCGCGCTGGCCGGCTGGTGGCTGTTGCCCAGCGCCGCACTGATCAAACTGCTGCCGGTGTTTGCCGCCGCCGCCCTGATTTTTGGCGCGGTGAATGGCGTGATCGTGGCGCGCCTGCTTGCCGCCCCGACACCGGACAAGCGACAATCCCCGCCATGCATCCTCCCCTGAATACCGTCACCCTTGCGCTGACCGGCGCCTCCGGCATGGCCTATGGCCTGCGCCTGCTCGAATGCCTGCTGGCCGCCGACATGCGCGTTTACCTGCTGCTGTCGCAGGCCGCCCACATCGTCGCCAAGCAGGAACTCGGCGTGGCGCTGCCGGCACGCGCCAGCGACCTCGAAAAACAGCTGAGCGAGAGCCTCAACGCACGCGATGGCCAGCTGCGCGTGTTCGGCCGCGAGGACTGGAATGCACCGGTTGCCTCCGGCTCCAATCCGGCCGACGCGATGGTGGTGTGCCCATGCTCGATGGGCACGCTCGCTGCCATTGCCCACGGCCTGTCCGACAACCTCATCGAGCGCGCCGCCGATGTGATGCTGAAAGAGCAACGCAAATTGATACTGGTTCCGCGCGAGGCGCCGTTTTCCACCCTGCACCTGGAAAACATGCTGACGCTGTCTAGAATGAACGCTGTAATCCTGCCCGCCAACCCCGGTTTTTATCATCGTCCGCAAAATGTCGAGGACATCGTCGATTTCATCGTTGCGCGCATTCTTGACCAGCTGCGCATCCCGCACACGCTGATGGCGCGCTGGGGCAACGACCGATGAGCGCAACACTCGAACAATTCAGGCTGCCGCTATTCCCGCTCAATGCCGTGATATTTCCCGGCGGGCGGCTGCCGCTACGGATTTTCGAGCAGCGCTATCTCGACATGGTCAAACAGGCCATCGCCGACGACACGCCATTCGGCATCTGTGCCATCCGCGAAGGCGCGGAAACCGGCGCCCCGGCCGTTCCCTACACCGTCGGCACCCGCGTGCACGTCACCGACTGGGACATGCCGCAGCCCGGCATCCTGCACATCGACACCCAGGCGGAGGAACGCTTCGTCATCCGCAGCACCCGCGCCGAACCCGACGGCCTGCTTACCGGCAGCGTCGAAGCGGTCAGCGTCGAGCCCGCCAGCGCCATCCCCGCCGAACTCGAACTTGCCGTCGAAATCCTGCGTCACATCATCGGTGAATACGGCACTGCCCATTTCCCCGCGCCGCACGAATTCGACAATGCCGTGTGGGTGGGCTTCCGTCTATCCGAAGTGCTGCCGCTCAAGCTCTCCGTCAAACAGAATCTGCTGGAAATGAACGACAGCGCGATGCGCCTGCGCATCCTCACCGAATTCCTCAAAAAACAGGTCAACTGATGGCACGCTTTTATCCTGCGCTTGAAGCCAGGCATCGCGATTTCATCGCCGCGCAGAAACTGTTCTTCACCGCCAGCGGCACCGCCGACAGCCGCCTCAACCTGTCGCCCAAGGGCATGGACAGCTTGCGGGTGCTGTCCGACAGCCGCGTAGCCTACCTCGACCTCACCGGTAGCGGCAACGAAACCGCCGCCCACCTGAAGCACGATGGCCGTCTGACCATGATGTGGTGCAGCTTCGACGGCGACCCGCTGATCCTGCGCCTGTATGGACACGGCCGCACGGTGCGCCGCCAGGACGCCGAATGGGACGGGCTGCGCCGCTACTTTCCCGCCCTGCCCGGCGAACGCCAGATCGTCGTGCTCGACATCGAAGCGGTGCAGACCTCGTGCGGCTACGCCGTGCCAAGGTATCTCTACACGGGCGAGCGCGACACGATGGCGCGCTGGGTCGAGAAGAAAGGCGCGCAGGGCTTGCTGGATTACTGGCGCGAGAAAAACCAGGTCAGCATCGACGGCCTGCCCACTGGATTGCTGGAGAACGCATCATGAAATGGACCCTGATTCCGCTCGTTCTGATTGTGGCCGCCTGCGATCCTGCCCCGCCGCAACAGCCCGAAACCGGACGTAAACCCAACCCTGCGTTCGAAACCCAGATTCAGGCGGTGGAAAAAGCGCGTGCGGTCGAGGGGCAGGTGATGGATGCCGCGGAGGCGCAACGCAAGCAAATGGATGACGCAGCACAATAATACAATCATCCTAGAAACCGCAGTTGACCGCTCATATCCCTCACAGGAACCGCATGAATACTGCTTTCCATGCCTTCGTTCACATTCACCTTTCAGGTGACACCGCTACGCACCCGCTGGCACGCCTGGTCACGCGCCTGCCTTTGTACCCGCAAGGAGTAGGCCGGATTCGTAAAGCCGCTAAAGCGGCAACGATTCCGCTCTCGCGCCTCGTTGCAGGCCCCGGCCTGCCGCCTCGTTGCTTCGTGGCAGGCACGCGCCCAGACGCACCATCGGCCGCGTCCAACTGTGGTTTCTAGGATCATGCTGAAATGGCTGTTCACCCTGACTGCGGCCCTGCTGGTTCTGGGCCTGCTCACTCCCTGGCTCAACCGACTGGGCCTGGGACGCTTGCCGGGCGACCTGCGGGTGAAGCACGCACGCGGCACTTTCCATTTCCCCTTCACCAGCGTCATTCTCATGTCGCTGCTGCTCTCGCTGCTTGCCTGGCTGTTTGGTCGATGAACAAGGCATTCGTCAAGGAAACCGACGCACCCGACGAAGACGAAGACGACATCGCCACACCGATGCTGCCTGCCGGATCGAAGAATTACATGACGCCCGCAGGCTACGCGCAACTTGATGCCGAATTCAATCAGCTATGGAAAGTCGAGCGGCCCAAGCTGGTGGAAACCATCTCCTGGGCCGCGAGCAACGGCGACCGTTCTGAAAACGGGGACTACATCTACGGCAAGAAACGCCTGCGCGAGGTCGATCGCCGCATCCGATTTTTATCCAAGCGACTGGAACACGCCGAAGTGGTCGACCCCGCCATCCGCGAGGACACCGATCAGGTGTTCTTCGGCGCCACCGTCACCGTGGCGGATCAAGGCGGCAGCGAAGCCACCTACGCCATCGTCGGCATCGACGAAGCCGACGCCGGACGCGGCCGCATCGCCTGGATATCGCCGATGGCGCGCGCGCTGCTGAAGGCGCGCGAAGGCGACAGCGTCAGCGTGCAGACGCCGGAAGGCAAGCGCGAGGTGGAAATTGTCGAGGTGCGCTACCAGGCCATCGTCTGACCCGGCGACATATCGATTGCGGGTTCAGTACAGCGCGCTGGCCAGCATCCGCCGGTAGCGGCTGAGCAGTTCGCCGCCGCCCAGCAGGTCGAATACCGACAGCAGGGTCTTGCGGCCGATGTCGTCGCCGAAGCCGCGATCGCGGCGGACGATTTCCAGCAGCTGATCCATGCCCGCTTCGTACTTGCCGGCGGCGACCAGCAGGTTGGCGAGCTTCAGCCGCGCCTCCAGATCGTTTTCGTTCGCCGCCACCCGCGCGGCCAGCGCCGCTTCGTCCTCGCCGGCCGCCCCCATGAATTGCAGCCGCGCCTTCAATTGCGGCACGCGCGCATCGACGTCGTCAGCAACGCCCGCAATCAGGCGGCTGGCTTCGTCGGCCTCATTCAGGTCGAGCATGATTTCAGCGGCATCGAGCCGCACGCCGACATGGGAGGGGTCGATTTTCGAAGCATCGGCCAGCTTCTGCAGCGCGGCGGACACGTCGCCGGCACGACGCAGTTCGGCAGCCTCGACCCGCAATTCGTCGGCCGGGCCGGGAACCAGCCGATCGAGGAAGGCGCGCACTTCGGATTCCGGCAGCGCGCCGGAAAACTCGTCGACCGGCTCGCCATCGATAAAGGCCTTTACGCTGGGAATGCCGCGCACGCCATAGCGTGTGGCGAGTTCCTGGTTGTCGTCCGAATCGATCTTGGCGAGCAGGAACTTGCCGCCGTATTCGGCGGCAAGTTTTTCCAGGACGGGTTTCAGCGCCTTGCAGGGCTCGCACCAGGGCGCCCAGAAATCGACCAGCACCGGGCGCCGCTTCGATTCCTCGAGAACGGCTTGCTGAAAATCGGCGAGGCCGACGTCGAGGGAATGTTTGGTCATGGGACTCCGCTTCAATCTACCGGATGGGCCGCCCGGCTAAATCAGGCCCGCTTAAATCTGCCTGGCCAGCTCGGCCGCCATGCCAGTATAGGACGCCGGCGTCAGCGTTTTCAGGCGGTCCTTCTCGGTGTCGGGCATGGCCAGCCCGTCGATGAAGACATGCAATGTCTCGCGCGTCATGCCGGCCTTGCCGCGTGTCAATTCCTTCAGCTGCTCGTAGGGATTGGCGATGCCGTAGCGGCGCATCACGGTCTGGATCGGTTCGGCCAGCACTTCCCAGTTGGCGTCGAGGTCTGCCGCCAGCGCCACCGGGTTGGCTTCGAGTTTGGACAGGCCGCGCAGACAGGATTCGTACGCCAGCAGGCTGTAGCCGAAACCGACGCCCATGTTGCGCAACACGGTCGAGTCGGTGAGGTCGCGCTGCCAGCGCGAGACCGGCAGCTTTTCGGCGAGATGCCGCAGCACCGCGTTGGCCAGGCCCAGGTTGCCTTCGCTGTTTTCGAAATCGATCGGATTGACCTTGTGCGGCATGGTGGAGGACCCCACCTCGCCCGCCTTGACCTTCTGCTTGAAGTAGCCCAGCGAGATGTAGCCCCAGAGGTCGCGGTCGAGGTCGATGAGAATGGTGTTGGTGCGTGCGATGGCGTCGTACAGCTCGGCCATGGCGTCATGCGGCTCGATCTGGATGGTGTAGGGGTTGAAGGTGAGCCCCAGCTCCATCACGAACGCACGCGCAAAGTGTTCCCAGTCGAGGTCGGGGTAAGCCGACAGATGCGCGTTGTAGTTGCCGACCGCACCGTTGATCTTGCCCAGCAGTTCGATGTCGCCGATGGCGATGTAGCTGCGGCGTAGACGATAGACGACGTTGGCGAGCTCCTTGCCGACGGTGGTGGGCGAGGCGGGCTGGCCGTGGGTGCGTGACAGCATCGGCAGCTCGGCATGTTCGTGCGCGAGGTCGGTCAGGCGCACGATCAGCTTTTCCAGCGCGGGCAGCAGGACGGCATCGCGCGCGCCCTTGAGCATCAGGGCATGCGACAGGTTGTTGATGTCTTCCGAGGTGCAGGCGAAGTGGATGAACTCGGACACTGCCGCAATCTCGGCACTGGCCTGGGTCTTTTCCTTGAGAAAATACTCGACCGCTTTCACGTCGTGATTGGTAGTTGCCTCGATCGCCTTGACGCGCTCGGCATCGGCCACCGAAAAGGTGTCGGCGATGCGGTCGAGCAGCGCGACCGCATCGGCGGAAAATGCCGGTACTTCGGCAATCCCAGGCTCGGTCGCCAGCGCTTTCAGCCACTCGATCTCGACGATGACCCGGTATCCGATCAGCGCATACTCGCTGAAGAAATCGCGCAGCGGCGCGGTCTTGCTGCCGTAACGGCCATCGAGCGGAGAAAGGGCGGTCAGTGCATTGAGTTCCATCGTGTCATCCGGTTTGATTGTCATTCAGGTTAAACGGTTCGCTTGCCGCGCTGCATTATCTAGAATCTTCACCACAGAGGCACAGAGAGATTCATTAAACCCTTTGTGCTGTCTTGAATTTAGCGTTCAGGGGGTGAATGCGCAGCGTGCCGCAATATATTGTTTTCCCTCTGTGTCTCTGTGCTTCTGTGGTTCAACTGCTCTTTTCCATATCGAACGGTGCGCCGATCGCGCCACATTAAACGGTGCGCCGATCGCGCCATGTCAAACGGTGCGCCGATCGCGCACGGCCTGCGCCAGCGTGCCGCTGTCCACATATTCCAGTTCGCCGCCCACCGGCACCCCGCGCGCCAGGCGGCTGACCTTGATGTCGCGCGCTTTCAGCAGCTCGCCGATGGTGTGCGCGGTGGCCTCGCCTTCCGGGGTGAAGTTGGTCGCCAGGATCACTTCCTCGACCACGCCATCCGTCGCGCGATCGATCAGGCGGTCGAGATGAATCTCGCGCGGGCCGATGCCATCGAGCGGGGAGAGGCGCCCCATCAGCACGAAATAGAGACCGTTGTAGCTTTGCGTGGCCTCCATCATGTTGAAGTCGGTGGGCATTTCGACCACCGCCAGCAGCCGTTTGTCGCGGCGCGGGCTGGTGCAGACCTCGCACACCTCTGCCCCGGAAAAGTTGTTGCACAGGCGGCAGTGATGCAGGTGCGTCAGCGCATGATCAAGCGCTGCCGCAAGCTGCTCGGCGCCGCGGCGGTCGCGCTGCAGCAGATGGTAGGCCATGCGCGCGGCCGACTTGGGACCGACCCCGGGCAGCACGCGCAGGGCGCCGATCAGGTTTTCCAGCGCAGCAGGCTGCACGGCTCAGAACGGCAGTTTCATCCCCGGCGGAATCGGCAGGCCGGCGGTCACGCTACCCATCTTTTCCTGCACCGTGGATTCGACCTTGCGTACCGCGTCGTTCACCGCCGCGGCCACCAGGTCTTCCAGCATTTCACGGTCGTCCGTCATCAGGCTGGGGTCGATGCTGATACGGCGCACGTCGTACTTGCAGGTCATCGTCACCTTGACCATGCCGGCGCCGCTCTGCCCCTCGATTTCGATATCGGCCAGCTTGGCCTGCATTTTGGCCATGTTTTCCTGCACCTGCTGGACCTGCTTCATCATGTTACCGATGCCGCCCTTCATCATGGGTGTTCTCCTAATGGTTGTATGGAAGTGACGTCGAGCTGGCCACCAAACTGGTCGACCAGCTCGCGCACGAATGGATCCGATTCGATGGCGGCCACGGCCTCGTCCTGGCGCGCCTGCCTGATGCGCGAACGTACTTGCTGCGGCGTCTTCTCCGCCGCGGCGCCGATCTCGATCGTCACGGCAAGCGTTGCCCCGTACCTGTCGCGCAGTGCCGCGATCAGCTTGTCCTGATAGGTGCGGTCGAGCAGGTGCTTGTGCGCTTCGCCCACGCGCAGCGTCACGGCGTCGCCTGCCTGCGACACCAGCTCGCAGTGGTCGGCGAGCATTTTCGCCATGCCGCCAAGGTGCAGCTCGGCGACGATGGCGAGCCAGTCCCAGGCCGCTTGCGGTGCGGATTCGCGGGCCACCAGCGCGACGGCGGGCGGCGCAAGCGGTTCGGTCGGCCGTGCTACGGGCGCAGGCAGCACAGCCGGCTCGGGGAATGCGGTCTCGATGGGCACGGGCGTCCCGCCCGGCGCAGTAGCGGCATCCGGCACCTTCGCGTGCGACACGGCGGGCGATGCCGCAGGCATGGCAGCACGCCGCGGTGCGGGTTGCACCACTGTCGTCGCGCGGTTCCCCGAGCCCGGGGCGAATGCCAGCATGCGCAGCAGCGTCATGCAGAAGCCGGAAAACTCGTCCGGCGCATACGGCAGGTCGCGGCGGCCATTCAAGGCGATCTGATAGTACAGCTGCGCCGTTTCGGCATCCAGCTGCGCGGCCGCAGCCTGCATCCGCTCGGCGTCGGCACTGCTTTCCAGCGCACCGGCTTCGACCGCCCTAAAGGACTCCGATCCACTACGCGCTTCAGCGCGTGTGGAATCGTATGCACCCGGCGCATGCAGCAGCAGTGCCAGCTGGGTCAGCAGACTGCCCAGATCCTGCAGCGTCGCATCGAAGGCAATGCCGCGCTCGGCAAGCGTGCGCGCCTGTGCCAACAGCGCATCGCCGTCGTGCGCCGCCAGCGCGTCGAGCAGATCGAACAGGTAATCGCGTCGCACCGTGCCCAGCATGGCCTCGACGGCGGCGGCCTCCACCTTGCCGCCGCCGTAGGCAATCGCCTGATCGGTCAGCGACAGCGCGTCGCGCATGCTGCCGGCGGCGGCGCGTGCCAGCAGATTCAGCGCGGCGGGCTCGCTGACGACATTCTCCTGTTCCAGCACCTCGCCCAGATGCTGCGCCACCAGCGCGGGCAGCATCGGTTTCAGGTTGAACTGCAGACAGCGGGAAAGCACCGTCACCGGAATCTTCTGCGGGTCGGTGGTGGCGAGGATGAATTTCACGTGCGCGGGCGGCTCTTCCAGCGTCTTCAGCATGGAGTTGAATGCCGGCTTCGACAGCATGTGCACTTCATCGATGATGTAGACCTTGTAGCGTCCCACCGTCGGCGCGTACTGCGCGTTGTCGAGCACCTCGCGCATGTTGTCGACGCCGGTGTTCGACGCGGCGTCGAGCTCGAGCAGATCGACGAAACGCCCGGCATCGATCTGGGTGCAGGACGAACAGGTGCCGCAGGGGGTGGCGCTGACGCCGGTTTCGCAGTTGAGGCACTTGGCAAGGATCCGCGCCAGCGTGGTCTTGCCGACCCCGCGCGTGCCGGTCAGCAGATAGGCGTGATGCAGCCGCCCCTGGGTGAGCGCGTTGGACAGTGCCTGCACCACGTGCGCCTGCCCCTTGAGGTCGGCAAACACGCGCGGCCGCCACTTGCGCGCCAGCGCCAGTGCGGGAGATGCGGAGTCGCCGAAGAGATCAGTCATGGTTTGAGGGGCTAGGGGTCAGGATTCAGGGGTCAGGAAAAACCGTTTCGTCGATGATACGCACTGGCACGACCATCACACCCTGATCCCTGAATCCTGACCCCTGAATCCTGGAAAAGTGGCGAGCCTTACCCCGGCACTGGCATCGGTCGCTGGGGCTGCTTCCTTCCGGACCTGACCCGATTCACAACTTAGCCATGCGGGGAGACCCGCCGCGTGTATTTTAACGCAGAAGCGCTACGCGCCCTATGAAAACCAGCCCTTATTCCTCATCCGCCGGCACGCTCAGGCGGCGTTTTTTTACCGCATCGGCCAGCATCCGCAGCAGCGGAACGGTATCGTCCCAGCCGATGCAGGCGTCGGTGATCGATTTGGCGTATTCCAGCGGCTGCCCCGGGATCAGATCCTGGCGTCCCGCGTTCAGATGGCTTTCGACCATGGCGCCGATGATGCGCGTATCGCCGTCGGCCACCTGCGCCGCCACATCGGCGCCGACATCGATCTGGCGCTGAAACTGCTTGTTCGAATTGGCGTGCGAGAAGTCGATCATCAACTGCTGGCGCAGACCGGCCGCGGCCAGTTCGCTGCACGCCAGATTGACGCTCGCCGCATCGTAATTGGGCGCCTTGCCGCCGCGCAGGATGACGTGGGCGTCCTCATTGCCAGAGGTGCTGAACACGCCGACGTGGCCGGACTTGGTGATGGAGATGAAATGGTGGCGCGCCGCCGCCGCCTTGATCGCCTCGACCGCGATCCTGAGGCTGCCGTCGGTGCCGTTCTTGAACCCTACCGGACACGACAGGCCGGAGGCCAGCTGGCGATGCGACGGCGACTCGGTGGTGCGCGCGCCGATCGCGCCCCAGCTCACCAGGTCGGCAATGTATTGCGGCGAGATCAGGTCGAGGAACTCGGTCGCGCACGGCAGGCCGATTTCGTTGATGTCCAGCAGCAGCTTGCGCGCCAGCCGCAGGCCCTCGTTGATGTCGAAGCTCTCGTCCAGATGCGGATCGTTGATCAGCCCTTTCCAGCCCACGGTGGTGCGCGGCTTTTCGAAATACACCCGCATCACGATGATGAGGTCGTGCGCCAGCTCATCGGCCAGTGGCTTCAATTTCCGTGCGTAGTCGAGCACGGCGACCGGGTCATGGATCGAACAGGGGCCGACGATGATGAACATACGGTCGTCCGCCCCGCGCAGCACGTCGTGAATGGCGCTGCGCGCGTGCGCGACGTGCGCATGCACAGCCTCGCTGGCACGCAGTTCGCGCATGACCTGCATCGGGGCGAGCAGTTCGCCGCTTTGCTCGATGCGGGTATCGTCGGTTCGGATGGCAGACATTTTAAAAGCTCCGGGTTGTTTGCCTTGGCTGCGGCAGTTTCCTAAACGAAAAAACCGCCAGCGGGCTGGCGGTTTCGTTAAGGCGTTGCTGCTCGTCTCAGCGCCTCCCGACCGCCTGCGGCGTGGGCGTGGGATAAAAGCGGCTAGAAAAAAACATTTCGGCACGAATCATGCATATCAGTCTACCAAAAACGGGGGGATCACGCCAAGTGCTTTTAAGTGGGGCCATGCATAGGCGCCGCAGCTGCGATGGTTACTGTATAAGCAAGGAAAATGAAGATGAATAGTGTGGAAATGATGGCTAAGACGGCAAAAAATCAGCACACCGATCGGGAAATGCGGCGCGGCAAGCGCTTTGAGATCTCTCAAAGTGCCGTTATCGCGCAACCCGGACATAGTGAAATCATCTGCGAAATACGCGATTTCTGCTTGGGCGGCCTGTTTCTCAAATTTACCGATCCGGAAGCGGCGATCGCCTCGCTGGCCAATCGCCCGAACGCTGCTGTGGAAATCCTGTTCACCGCAGACCTGATCGAAATCGCCCAGACCTTTCGCGTGCCGGCGACGCTCAGGCGCATAAGCCAGCTCGGTGTCGGTGTCGCGTTTGACCGTCATCCCGCCGATGCGCTACGGGCGCTGCAGAAGCTGCGCATGGCCAGCCACCGCCATAAGCTTGCCGATCTCCCCGCCTCCGAGGCGTCCCTGCAACTGCGCGAAGTCAGTTCAACCCTCCTGAACGAAACCCTGCTGCTTGTGCATGACCAGACGATGCACCTGCTGGACGACAAGCTCAGCGCTGCAGCGGTGCAGGCCTCCGGCATTGCCGAACACAGCGGACTGATGAGCGCTGCACTCGAATTTAGCAAGCGCGCGGCGAGCATCCAAACCCGCTTTGTGCAACAAGTGCTGGATATGGTGAAGCAGGTGTGTCCGGTACAGACCCACGCCGCCCGCGACTCCGTGGACGGCAAACTGACCCTGATCGAGGAGCAGGATTTCGAGGACTGGCTCGCCACCGCAACCGAAGTGCACAAACTGGACGAGATGTACCGCGCGCAGCTTTTTTACATCGAGCCGCGCATCGGACAATTGTTCGATTTTGACTGCGACCACAGCAATAACCCCTTCGGCCCTGCCGTGATCGGACATGCCTACCGCAGCGCGCTGCAGGACGTGCCGGTATCGGCACGTACGCGCCAGGTGGCCTACGCTACGCTACGCGACGTGCTGTCCGATCAGCTCGCCCCGCTGTATGCCGAACTGCTGGCGCTGTTGCCTGTTTCACAGATTGAGGCCGAACGCAAGGAAACCAGCGCAAAGAAGCTGATGCAGCGTGCTGCACTTACGCAGAATGAAGCCCCTGCGCCCACCGTCGCCACATCCGCCCAAACTGCCGCCTCCGAAGCTGCGGCGCAGCCAAATGCACTTAACAAGCTGACCGGCTCGCTGCTGGATTTTTTCCATGGTCTGCCGGAAGCGATATCGGCTTCATCGAGCATGGCAGGCGCCGTTTCCACCCTGGGTACAGCGGTTGGTGCCGCTGGTCAGAATATGATGGCAGGTACGCCCGGCGTGGCGCACCCGCCGGTGCTGCAGCGCCTGGCCGCCGCCGGTGCGTTGCCCCCCGCCGTCACCCAGGAAATGCAGCGCTCGGTCGACATGTTCGGCGTGCTGTTCGACACCATGCACGCCGAGAAATCGGTCAGCGAGGGGATGCGGCCGTTTTTCCAGCAGCTCGAAACCAGCCTCATCAAGCTGGCGATGTCCGATCCGCAGTTCCTGAGCTCGCCCGCCCACCCGGCGCACAAGGTGCTGAACACGCTCGACCGCATCAGCATGGTGGCGGGCGACGACGGCAAGATCACCGATCAACGCCTGTTGCGGCTGATGAGCCGCTGGACCGACCGCATCAACGCCGAAGCAGACAAGAATCCGGGCGTGTTCGAAGAGGCGAGCACCCAGCTCGAACGCGTGGTCAAGCCGCTGCTGAACGAGCGTGCCGCACGCGTGTCCCGCCTGCAGGAAATGTGTGAAGGCCGCCAGAGCGCGGAAGTCGCCAAGCAGCGCATCCTGCGCGAACTGCTGGTGCGGCTGGACGAGCGCGCGGTGCCCAACGCCATGATCGAACTCCTGAACGGCGGCTGGCGCAATGTGCTGCTGATGGCCGAGCTGCGCCATGGCGCCGACAGCGACGAAGCGCGCGAGGCCTGGCAGGTGCTGCAACAGCTCTGCGCCTGGCTCGATCCAAAGTTGGCGCATCCCCCGTGCGCCACCGACCTCCAGACCCTGCTGCAGCGCATCGACCAGGCACTCACCCAGGTATGCGCCGACAAGTTCACGCAAGACCGCATCGTCGACCAGCTCGCCGCGGCGCTGTTCGACGCGGACAAGTCACAGCATCAGCACACCCCGGTCGCCGCCCGTCTCAAGGACGCCGCCAGCGAACCACTGGGCGAGGTGCAGGACAATCTGGCAGAGCGTCTGCGCGTCGGCGACTGGCTGCAGTTCAAATCGCTCGACACCCCGCTCAACCTGATCTGGATCGGCGACCAGCCGCACGTGTACGTATTCGCCAATTATCGCGGCATCAAGAAGCTCGACCTCAAGCGCGCCGACCTGCTGCAATCGCTGGAAGGCGGCGAGGCGCAATGGACCGAGGATCTGGAGTTGCCGCTGATGGACCGTTCCTACAGCGCGATGATCCAGAAAATGCAGCGCGACCTGCTGTGGCAGGCCTCGCACGACGCCGCCACCGGGCTTGCCAACCGCAAGAGTTTTTTCCGCACCATCCGCCGCACCTGGCTGCGCAGCCAGGTGGCGGACGGCGGTTACGCCATCGGCGTAATCCAGCTCGATATCGGCAATCCCGCAGGCGAGGCGCCGGGAGTCGAAATCCGCACCCCCATCCTGCGTGAGTTTGCCCAGTTGCTGCCCGCACGGCTGCCGTCCAACGCGCTGCTGGCGCACTCGGGCGAATCCGGCCTTGCGTTCTGGACCGAAGCGAGCGACAGCACCGCCGCCCGGACGCAGGCCGATGCCCTGCTGCAAGCCATCGCCGATCACCCGCAGGAAATCAACGGCACCCGCTACCATGTGCAGGCAGCGGTCGGCCTGATGTGGGCAAGCGACTGCCTCAGTCCGGAAACCTATTACGACAACGCCAACGCCGCCTGCGCCCGCGCGCGCGAATCCGGCACGCCCGTCGTGTCTTACCACAGCGAAGTCGACGACAGCGGCGTGCTGGCGCTGGCGGAATGGGCGCACGAACTGACCGCCATTCTCGCCAACAACCTGCTCAGCCTGAATTGTCAGCCAGTGGCCGCCGCGGCCGACGCCACGCACGCCCCGCTGTATTACGAGGTGCTGCTGCACCCGACCGCCCACGGCGAACGCACCATCGCCACCCGTGACCTGATCGCGGTGGCCGAGCGCCTGCAACGCATCGCCGAAATCGATCGCTGGGTGGTCCGCCGCGTCCTGGAGTGGATGCGCGATCACGCCGATCACGTCGCCCGGTCCGGCGGCTTCTCGATCAACCTGTCGGGGCAGTCGATTACCAATCCACTGTTCCTGAAGTTTCTGCTGGGCGAACTGGCACGCGGCGATATCCCCGGCGACAAGCTCATATTCGAAATCAGCGAAGCCGATGCCGTCGAAGGCCACGCCCAGACACAGTTGTTCATGCGCCAACTGCAGCGCCATGGCTGCCGCTTCACCCTCGACGATTTCGGCATCGGCAGCAGTTCCTACACCAGCCTGAAGAGCATGAAGCTGGATTACCTGAAAATCGACCGCGCCTTGGTGCGTGAGCTTTCCACCAGCATGATCGACGAAGCGCTGGTGCGATCGATTCTGGAGACGGGGAGTTTCCTCGGGATCAAGACGGTGGCGGGGTTTGTCGAGGATGCCGAGACGCTGATAAAGCTGGGGGAGATGGGGGTGGATTGCGTGCAGGGGTATTTGATTGGGGAGCCACGGCCACTGGAAAGTTTGGCGTGAAGCTCTAAAGGGGCGTCAATGGTGCACGGCCACCGTTTCAGAAAGACGATAGCACCTTCCTCAGTTTGAGAACGCGCAGTCTGTTCCCCGTCTTTTTTCATAGAACACCACGCCCACCCGGTGAACGTGCTCAACAAGGGTCGTGCTGTCCAAGGCGTGGAACAGCGACAGGTCAATTTTGTAGGGCAGTAGCAGGTCATCCAGCTCGTTTTCGATTTTCAGAAGCTGTGTCAGCGTGAGGGTTTCGCCCACCAGACACAGATCGATATCGGAGCCTTCGCGGTAATTCCCCTTGGCGCGGGAGCCATAGAGAATCGCCTGTTCGATTTCAGGGTGTGCCGCCATAATGCCGTTGATTTTGGCGATCGTATCCGGTTTCAGGCCGTATGGCATGGCGTGCAGAACTATGCCTTGTATGCGTTCATCTTCTGCAGAAAGTGCCGGAAGAGCGGGTAATAACGCTCGACGATGTGCCCGGCGATTTCGTCCGCGACTTTCTGCTGATAGGTGTGCGACGTCTGGTTGCGGCTTTTGATCATTTCCATCCAGCCCTCGCCGTCCTCGATCAGACCTTTCTGAAATGCCTCGCGTGCCGCATCGCGCGAACCGGTGATACCGGGATTGCCCTGGTAGGCGAAGTAATCCCTCATCACATTCCAGGCCAGTTCGTGAGTGAATTCAAACGCCTGGATCAGCCCCTGTTTTTCAAGCTCGGAGAGCGGGCGCTGCCGGCTCGTGGCGACTGCGCTACCGAGTTGTTCCAGCGCCTTGGCATAGTTGGCGAGGCGTTGTTGCCAGCGAATGTCGAGTTCACTCATGAGTATCGTGTCTGACCCTGTTTACTGTTCTGTTTATTTCTGTTTATTTTCGGGTTTTTCCAACGGGCTGATAAGCTCAAAGCGGGTCTTTCCAGGAGATGCCAGGAAAGGATCGCAAAAGACAGCGTTACCAGGAAAGCGGTCGCGATCATACCAGCCAATGAAACTCCTGGAATCAGTGTCGCAACCATTTGCTGAACCGGAAAAGCATAAATATAAAATCCGTAGGAATAGTCGCCGATATTGTTATACAGCCTTATATTTCCACCCGGCACATAGGCCAGATACAGAATGACGTAAGGAAGCAGCAGGTGATAGGAAAGAAAGAATGCCGGCTTGAAAAAAACACCTATCGCCAGCAGCCCAAGCGCCACCCTGAACAAAAACCCTGACAAGACTATGTGGTCACGAAGCAGATAATACAGAACCCCGGAAAAGAACATGAAATAAAATCGGCTGGCAGCTTCATCAAGTCCGGAATAATGGTTAAACATATGTGTGGCAATGGCTGCTACAGCGATCAGCACCAGCGACACACCGACTTTTTTCTCTCCAGAGTTCTGCTTCAGCAAAATCAGCGCCACCCAGGTCAAAAGAAGGATCGCATACATCCTGACCTCGTAATACATTGTCCAAAGGCTGCCGTTAACGCCTCCCTTTATGACGTTATTCTCGAACAGGCCTGGCAAGGAAAACGAGATCCCGAACCACAGCGTTGTGTTCTTTATCAGGTACTCATAAACGAGTGGATTGCCCAGGTATTCAGACCATGAAAACGTAGTGAACCACAAACCCAATACAAAAACCGTCAACAAGTTCACCATGGCCAACGCTGGATAAATCCTGAGCAGCCTGGCAAAAAGAAAGTGGATCGCGTTTTTTCTGGACAAGAGACTTCCTGTTACAAGAAATCCGCTGGTGATGAAAAATGCGTCAACGGCCATGCCGCCGAAGCTTTTCCCAGTCAAATACCGCATTGGCTCGCCGCTGGGGTCTATTCCAACAACCGCATAACTGTGCGTTACCAGAACCGCAACTGCAGCAGCGAAGCGGATAAGATTGAAATTGTTATCCCGCCCCCCAACGCAATCAGCCAGTATTTTCATTTGGAACTTGTTTTAACGATTACAAACGTGGATTCGGGGCTTGACTAAAAATGGACAATCCACAATTTATTTTCCCTGATCTGCTCATACATCCAGGCCGGGTCGATATCCGCCCCATTGGGCCAGGCTACAACGCCCAAATCGAGACGCGCCTGATCGAAACAAGCCTTGTCCTTGAGTGCTTCGAAGATCCCGCATTCCTTGGCGGTCAGGACGGATGAAAAATCCGCGATGCCTTTTGTGTCGTCCATAAACGTGACTGCCAAACGATAATCCGGCAGCACGGACAGGGCTTTCACCCGCCAGGGCGCGGCTGGGATTACTCCAGCGGCTTGATCCGCTTCGGGTGTTGTTTGGATTGACATAGATTCCAGTCCTCCATCAATTCCTCACGATGTTCAATGGCCCATTCTATCTATCGTCAGATTGAGCGCCCGCCTGGGCAGGCTGCCGCCGATCACCTCAAGGGTACGAATATCGATCAAGGCTTCGTGTTCCGCATACATTGCATGAAAATGCGGCGGTGCATGTTCTCTCCAGAACATTTGAATGACGATGCCAAAAAACTGGCTGATTGCAGGCATTGCCCACCTCGTCATCTGGACTTCAAGCCGTCCCGCCCACCGTCAAGCCATCGATCCGCAGCGTCGGCTGCCCGACGCCGACCGGCACGCTTTGCCCTTCTTTCCCGCACGTTCCCACGCCCGAATCCATCTCCATGTCGTTGCCGATCATGGAGACGCGCGTCAGCACTTCGGGGCCGTTGCCGATGAGGGTGGCGCCTTTCACCGGGTAGGTGATCTTGCCGTCTTCGATCATGTAGGCCTCGGCGGCGGAGAAGACGAATTTGCCGCTGGTGATGTCGACCTGGCCGCCGCCGAAGTTGACGGCGTAGAGGCCATTCTTCACCGAGGCGATGATCTCTGCCGGGTTTTTGTCGCCGTTCAGCATGAGAGTGTTGGTCATGCGCGGCATGGTCAGATGCGCGAACGATTCGCGGCGGGCGTTGCCGGTGATGGGCATGCCCATCAGGCGGGCATTCATCATGTCCTGCATGTAGCCGGTGAGGATGCCGTCTTCGATGAGCACGGTGCGCTGGGTGGGGTTGCCTTCGTCGTCGACGTTGAGCGAGCCGCGTCTGAGCGGGATGGTGCCGTCGTCGATGACGGTGACACCGGGGGCGGCGACGCGTTCGCCGATGCGGCCGGCAAATGCCGAGCTGCCCTTGCGGTTGAAGTCGCCTTCGAGGCCGTGGCCGATGGCTTCGTGCAGCAGGATGCCGGGCCAGCCAGCGCCGAGCACGACGGTCATGCTGCCGGCGGGGGCGGGACGGGCGTCGAGGTTGACCATGGCCTGGTGCACGGCCTGACGCGCGTATTTTTCCAGGATGTCGTCGGTGAAATAGCTGTAGTCGAAGCGGCCGCCGCCGCCGCCGGAACCCTGCTCGCGGCGGCCGTCCTGCTCGGCGATGACCTGCAGCGACAGCCGCACCAGCGGACGCACGTCGGCAGCCAGATGGCCGTCGGAGCGCGCGATGAAGATCACTTCGTATTCGGAGGCGAGGCTCGCCATCACCTGGATGACGCGCGGGTCCATGGCGCGGGCCTTTTTTTCCAGCCGTTCCAGCAGCGTGACCTTGTCGGCGTCGGCCAGCGAGACCAGTGGATCGACCGCGTTGTACAACTGGCGGCCTTCGCCGCGCTGCACCACGCCGAAGCTGCGATTCTGCCCGGCGCGGGCGATGGCGCGGGTGGCGTCGGCGGCGGCGCCCAGCGCGTCGAGACTGATGTCGTCGGAATAGGCGAAGGCGGTCTTCTCGCCCGAGATCGCGCGCACGCCGACGCCCTGATCGATGTTGAAGCTGCCGGATTTGACCTGGCCTTCTTCCAGGCTCCAGCCTTCGGAACGCGAATACTGGAAGTACAGGTCGGCATAGTCGACATCATGCGTCAACAGACGGCTGAATACCGGCGCGAGCTTGTCGGCGTCGAGCCCGTTCGGCGTCAGCAGCGTGGCCTCGGCGGAATGAAAAAGCTGTTCGGCGGTTTGAATGGGAACGAAGGCGTCGGTGGGGTTCATGATGCGTCCTAGGGCGTGTTAATACTGATTTCGCGTCCGCGTTGCCGCGAGAAAGCGATGGATGCAAGGCGCGGCGCGCAGGCAAGGGCCATCCCTTGCCAAGCGGCGCAACGCCGCAGACGCGCTTTCTCGCGGCAACCCGGAGGGACGGGGCCGATTCGGGCGCATCCCTTTGTCGCGAACCGCTTGCAGTGAACGGCACTGCGGCGCGTCTCGCTTCGCGGCCTGCATCCCGAATCGGCTTCGTCGCGGGCGTGAAATTAGTATTAGCACGCCCTACTTGGTGAGCTCGCGCTTGGCGACCGTACGGCGCTCGATCACGTCGACTTCGATTTGCTGGCACTGGATGAAGCGGTGCTTGAGTGCGGGCAGGCTCTTCCTGAGGCTGGCCTGGTAGGCCGGGTTGATGTTGGCGATGACGACGCCGGAGCCGCGCGGCAGGCGGTCGAGCACCACGCCCCAGGGGTCGACGATCATGCTGTCGCCGTGGGTTTCGCGGCCCGACAAGTGGTAGCCGCCCTGCGCCGGAGCAATCACATAGGCCAGATTCTCGATCGCGCGTGCGCGGATCAGGGTTTCGAAATGCGCGCGCCCGGTGGTGGCGGTGAACGCCGACGGCACCACGATGATGTCGACGTCGGGCATGGCGCGATACAGTTCGGGGAAGCGCAGGTCGTAGCAGACCGACAGGCCGATGCGGCCGAACGGACTGTTGACGACGACGGCCTTGTCGCCCGGCTCGATCAGTTTGGCTTCCTGATAGTGCTCGTTGCCGAGGTCGAGACCGAACAAGTGGATCTTGTCATAACGCGCCACCTGCTTGCCGCGCTCGTCATAAACCAGGCAGCTGTTGCGCACCTTGTTCGCCACGCTGGCTTCCAGCGGCACCGAGCCGCCAACCAGCCAGATTTTGTGTTTCTTCGCCATGCGCGACAGAAATGTCTGGATCGGGCCGTGGCCTTCGGCCTCGCGCGCCTTCACCACATAGGTATCCTTCATCGCCATGATGCAGAAGAACTCCGGCAGCACAACCAGATGAGCCCCTGCGTCGACCGCCAGCTCGATGAGCTGCTCGGCTTCGGCCAGGTTGGCCGGCACGCTGGGGCCGGACGCCATCTGGATCGCCGCCACACGCACGGTACCGGCCTGGGGCGCGGATTTCTTGACCTGGGCGCCTTTGGGGCGCGCCACGCTGGGTCTTGCTGGTTTTTTCGTCGTCATGTAACAGATTCCACGATCAAGGTTCAGAGGTTCCAGTTTTGGCCCGAGCCAACTTTTTCACATCGGGTTCCTGCCACGCCCCGGTCACCACGTATTCCTGGCTGGCGGCTTCCCCAAACGGATCGCGCAGCAGTTTTTGCGCGGCCAGCGCACCCACCCCGGCCAATGGCCCGCCGATCAGGGCGCCCGCCACTGCCAGGCTGTCCGACAATCTGGGGATCACTTTCACCCGCAGCTGCACCGATTCCTGGTTGAGGTCGGCCAGTCCGGACATATTGACCTTGGCAGCCGGCCCGCGCATCCTGAAATCATCGCTGTAGACCACGCCGCGCGCGATGCGCAGGGTGGCACCGATATCGTCGAAGGCATAGCCTTGATTGAAGATATCACGGAAATCGAAGCTTAGCCGGCGTGGCAGCGATTGCAGACTCAGCACGCCGAGCAGTTTGCCGGCGCCGGGGTCGATCTTGAGAAACTGCCCCCCCCCGGCTTTAAAGTCGAGCTGCCCTGCCAGCGTGTCGAACGCGAAATCGGCGGGCGAACCGGTCCAGCTGGCATTGCCATGGATGTCCACGCTGCCGCGCCGCAGCATATCGGCATAACCGAAGCGGTCCAGAAACTTGCCGGCGTCCAGCACTTTCAGATTCAGTTCGGCATGGGTTTCGCTCGGCGCGCCGGCGCGCCACAGGCCGCTCATGCTGAACACGCTGTCCGGGTGCGTGAGCCGCAGGCTGTCGATCACCAGCCCCTGCGGCGCGCCGTGCGCCACCACCTCCAGCCGCCCGAGCGACCGTTCCTCCAGGCGGAAGTCTTCCACCGTCATATCCAGCGTCGGAAAATCCGCGGCCGTCATGTTCAGGCCCTCCGCCTGGCCGGTTGCGGGCGCCGCGGCCGGAATGGTCAGCTGCCTGAACTGCACCGATACGCGGGCGGGCTGCTCTTTAAAGGACTCCGATCCACTACGGGCCGAAGCCTCTGTGGAATCGTATGCGCCGGCTGGACGATAGGTCAGCACGCCGTCCAGTTCGCGCCCGCTCACCTGCATACGCAACAGGCCGTTGCGGGCGTGCCCCTGCAGGCGCACCGCCTGATAGCGCCGCCCCATCAGATCGAGCGCATCGAAGCGGATATTGATGGCCGAAAGCGGCAAGGTCTGCTTGCCGTTGCCCTCGGGCAGCGCCGCCGCCCAGCCCGAAATGTCCAGGCCGCGCCCGCTGCCGGCCAGGCGCAGGCCGGGCTCGGCTGGCATTTGCGCGTCTCCTCCAAAGCGAATTTCACCGCGGCCAAAGCCGCCGGCCGTGGTGCTGCGCCATACGGCGCTGACGATTTGGTCCAGCCGCACTTCATTCAGCAGACCGTCGCCCTGCGGCTGGCGGACCAGCCGCAACGGCAGCGGCTGCGCGGCGGCCTTGGCCAATGGCGCGGGCAGGCTGGACGCCAGTCCGACGAGGTCGGATTCGATCTGGACACGCTCGCCCACGGGCTCCAGATCGATCCGGCCGCGCCATGCGGCCTGCCCCGACAAGTGCTGGCCCCATTCCGCGCCGAGCCAGGGCGACATGCCCGCAGCGGTGGCGCGCCCCTGCGCCAGAATCTGCACCAGGCCATCGCGGGTGGCCGTGTCGATGCGCAGCGGGCCGCCGAGAAACTGCGCACCGATGTTTCTCGCATTCAGGCTGTCATCGGTAAAATCGATATCGCCGCGCACCTGGTCGAGCTGCGGCAGTCCTGCCGGACGCAGGGTATCGCCCAGAAACGATAGCCGGCCGACCAGCGTGGTGTCGTGGCTGTGGTGCAGCGGAATAATCAGCTTCAGGGCTAGTTTCATCGGGCCGCTGCTGTCCACGTCGCGGGTGAACCCGCGCAGCTTGTCGCCAACCGGGCTGAAGTTGGCAAAGCGGATGAAATCCTGGATGGGTCCGGTGGCCTCGCCGTCGATATGCAACTGCTCCTCGTGATGGATCAGATCCGGAATAACGGCCCTCACCGGCGCCAGCGCCACCCCGTAGATTCGCGCCTGGCTGGAGGTCACCTCCATCGTCTTGCCCTCGAACAGCACGCGCCCCTGGATGTCGTCGATCCGCGGCCAGCCCGGCACATAGTCGATCACCGCATCTCTGGCCTGCACATCGACGCGGAACACGCCGTTGCCCTGCTCGAACGGGAACTGCGCCAGGTCGCCTTTGAGATCCAGCTGCACGTTGTCGGAGTGCCCGGCCACGACGGCCCGCCTCACCCAGTCGACCGTTTGATCGCCGATATTTTTCGGAAAGTAGCGGTATACCGCGGTGCCCTCGGCGCGGTTCAGATGCGCGCTCAGGTCGATCACGCCGGGCTGGCCGGCGATCAGCTCGTAGTGGCCTTTGGCCGTCCCGGCCATGTCCCGATTGGCGAATACCATTTCGCCCAGGGTCAGGCGGCGGCCGCGTGGCGTTTGCTTCCAGCTGCCGCGCGCATGCACGCTGTCGAATACGAACGACGGTTCACGGAACAGGTCGGGCAGGCTGAGGCTCAGCTGTTTCGAGTCTATTTCGAACACGCCCGCAGCCGCGTCCCCCGCGATGTGCCCGCTGAGATTGGACAGCCCGGGCTGGTTGCCGGCCGCCGTCACGCCGAAGCCGCTGAAGCGGGTCGCAATACTGAAGTTGTCCAGCCCGGGCTGCGCGCCGCGCCAGTGCAACCGCAAACCCTCGAGTCGCCCTTGCGGTTGCAGGGCCTGCAGGCGCGCACGCAGCGCCGCCTCCATCGGCAGGCTCGGCAATACCGATTGCCAGCCGCTCAGGCTGAGCGCCTGTGCCGTGAACTCACGCGACGTGCCGCTCCAGGTCAGGCCCGCGTTGAACGGTGCACCCAGGGCGGCGCCCGGCCGCGCCACGCGCAGGTTTTCAAGCGCCACGCGCTGACCGTCCGGGTCCCGCTGCCACACGGCCCGGCCTTGCACCGCGTCCAGCTTCAGCGCGGGCAGGCCGTCCCCCAGGGATGTTTCGATCGCGCGCAGGTCCAGTTCCGCGGCCACCCCGTCCAGCGCGCCGCGCACCACCTCGAATTTCAGCTTCAGCGCGCCCTGGCCTTGCCGGGGTTGATACGGCAGGGTCAACCAGGCACCCAGATGCGGAAACGACAGATCTGCCATGCTGGCGTCGAGGGTACCGTTCCAGGTCTTGAGGTCGTTCGCATCGCGTGCGCTCAGTTTCGCGTCGACCGTCAGCGGCCGGGCCAGACTGGCCGGCGGGACAGCATGCAGTTGCAGGCGGTGGGTGCGGCGCGCATTGGTCAGGGTGAAATCGACCGCGGTGAAAATCAGCGGCGGCGCGTTGCGCACCTCGTCCAGCCAGGTGAGCGTGGCGTGGCCGATGTGCACCCGCCCCTGCCGCAGCAGCCAGCTGGAAAAACCACTGTCGGGATCGGCCGGGTTGATGGGAATGCCGCCGACGTAGAAACGGCCATCGCTCGCGCGCCGCACCCCGAGTGTCAGCCGCTGTAACTCGATGCGGTTGAAGCGCGGCTCCAAAACCAGCAGCGAACGCCAGGCAAAAGCGGCCTCCAGTTCGGGCAGGTAAAGTGCCGGGCGGCCCTGTGGGTCGTACAGGCGCACACCCTGCAGGCGGAATTCGGGGCGCGCCTGCAGCCACACCCCCGACACCGCCTCCAGTGTCACCCGCTGGCCCAGCGCCCGCGACATCAGCCTCTCCACCGTGTCGCGGTGATCGGCGATATTCGGCAACACCCAGAAAAACACCAGCGCCGCTGCGGTCGCAAAGCCCAGTGCGGCCAGCGCAGCCAGGGCGGCCAGCCAGCGCGATGTGTGGCGCAGGAACACGGAAAGCGATGAAAAAACAGTCATAAAAGGGGGCTCGCGGATGCCACGATTCTATGCGCTTGTCCACGCCTTGCGGAGGATCCGGCAGGAAGTCCAACTACAGTTTCTAGAATCATTCGTCAGTGAAGCGGTGAATCAGGCGCCGGTCGCGCTTGGTGGGGCGTCCCTTGATCGCTGCCGCCGGGCTGGCGACCAGCTTGCGCTCGCTCGCCTGCTGCTGGCGCCGCACGTGACTGGCGGGGTCTTCTTCGTACAGCGCTTGCGCGACCGGCGCCGGGCCGCGCTGCATCGACAGCGCGCGTACCGTGACGGTCCAGTCGGCGTCGCCGATATGAAGATCCAGCCGGTCGCCCGGCCCGATCTCGCGCGCCGGCTTGACGCGCTCGCCGGCGAGCTTTGCGCAGCCCTGCTCGATGGCCTGGCTGGCAAGGCTGCGCGTCTTGAAAAAGCGTGCCGCCCACAGCCACTTGTCGAGCCGCATTTTTCCGCCCCGGCCTGTGTCGGGCATGGCTTTGTCAGTCGGCATCGAGCACCTCCGCCAGCACACCGGGCTGCGACAGCGCCCGCGTCCACCATTCGAGCGCCCGCCCCGCTTCGCCGCTGCGCCAGGCCAGGTGCAGGGTCTCATGCGGGTTGCCGCCGGCCCACTCGCACGCTGCCAGCCGCCCGGCGGCCACCTCGCGGTCGGCCAGCCAGCGCGGCAGCGCGCCCACCCCCAGCCCGGCCTGCTGGGCGGCGAGCTTACTCGGCAAATCGGCCACCGTCAGGCATGGCTGTTGCTGCAGCCAGCCCGCACTGCGCAACGGCAGGTTGCGCGCCGTGTCGGCGATCGCCACCGCACGATACGCCGCGATATCGGCCTGGTCGAGCGGCTTGTTGACGCGCGCCAGCGGATGCTGCGGCGCCACGCAGAACACGAATTCGATGCGGCCCAGCGCGCGACTGCGGAGACCGCCGCCGGCAGGCGTGTCACCGCCGGCGATCACCAGGTCGGCGCGACCGGCGGCGAGCGCGTCCCAACCGCCCGCCAGCACTTCGTGGCGCAACTTGACCTCGGTGGCCTGGCCCAGCCGATAAAACGCGTCGAGCAGCGGCAGCAGCGGCGCAATCGGCACAACGCCCTCGACCGCGACCGTAAAATCCGTCTCCCAGCCGCCCGCAACCTGCCGGATCTTGTGCGTCAGCGCGCTGGCCGCGGCCAGCAGGGCACGGCCGTCCTCCAGCAATACGCGGCCGGCCGGGGTAAAGCGTGCACGGTGGCCGGAGCGGTCGAACAGCAGCACGTCGAGGCCGGCCTCCATCTGCTGCACCGCGTAGGTCAGGCTCGACGGTGCGCGCGCCAGCTCTTCGGCGGCCCGTGCAAACGAACCCTTGCGTTCGATGGCATCAAGAATGATCAGTGCTTCCAGGGTGAGCGGCATGTTCGAAAAAATTGAACGAATAAGTCGAATTGTGCCGGCTTTACCCAACAGAAGCCACGTTTATATTGAATTCAACGCTTGAACATTAAAGCCGAAGGAGGTTTCCGTGCTTACCGTGCGCAAATCGTCCGGACGCGGACGCGCCTCCAACTGGATGCGGTGGCGAGCGGTCGGGTCGAGGTACGGGGATTGCCGCTGGACGCCAGCGAAGTCATCGGCTTCGACCTTCCCTGATCGTTCCTGAAACCGGTCGGCCTTCCGTCCCCATGACGGAAGACCGATACAATCACCCCTTTCCAACGCAAGGACACGCCATGCCCAAGATTCTCGCCTTTTCCGGCAGCATTCGCCGCGACGCCTGGAACCGCAGGCTGATCCAGGCGTCCGTGGACGCCACCCGGGCCGCGGGCGGCAACGTCACCCTGATCGATCTGGCGGACTATCCGCTACCGCTCTACAACGGCGACCTCGAAGACAAGGACGGCCTGCCCGACAATGCGCTGCGCCTGAAAGCGCTGTTCAAGAGCCACGACGCCTTCCTGATCGCCAGCCCGGAATACAACAGCTCGATTCCGCCGCTCCTTAAAAATACGATCGACTGGGTGTCGCGCGAATGGCAGGGCGAATCGGGGCTGGTGCCGTACCAGAACAAGGTGGCGGCCATCATGGCCGCCTCGCCGGGCCAGTTCGGCGGCATGCGCATGCTGCCGCACCTGCGGCAGATCCTCAACACGCTCGGTGTGCTGGTGCTGTCCGGCCAGTTCTCGCTGCCCGGCGCCGACAAGGCATTCGACGAAGAAAACGGTGCGTTGAAATCGCCGACGCGGCTGCATGACCTGGTGCTGGAACTGGTGAACACCGCCGCCGCCCTGAAGCGGGCATAAAAAAGCGCCGGGGAACCGGCGCTCAGGCTGCTGACAATACAAGAAGCAATGCCCCTTGAGAAGGGCATCATGCAATCATTGCGACAGCATCCTGTCCTTGGCCACGAAATACTTGCGGGCAAACGCGACCAGTTGGGCGTCGCTCGGATGATCCACGGTTTCCACCCCGATCACTTTATCGGAGACGCCTTGATCGTGGGAATGGATATGCTTGATCAGCCCGAGCTTGGCCTGACCAGGCCCCACAATCAGGATTTCCGCGGCGCCGGCGAGGGCTTCCACGACCTCGTGATAGTAATTCTGGTCTTCGGGCTGGCGACTGCCGCTGACCGAGCCCCGCTTGCGGTGGAGATTGCGATGCGGCGTGGCCGGGCTCACCACTGATTTTTCAACGTCATCCGGACTGATGTGCATGACGTTGGCTTCGTTGTGGTCGAGCCAGACGACGGCATGGTAATGAGACATGATTTTCTTTCGTGGTTGATGGTTGAATGGCTACCGATTCCAGCTAATGGCATGCGTGGCACGCGCGGGAAGACAAAGGCATGGATTGAACCACTTTTCCCCTCCCCTCACGCCGTTTATTTCACTGCTTCCTTCAGCTGCTCCAGAATCGCCGGGTTTTCCAGGGTGGAGATGTCCTGGGTGATTTCCTCGCCCTTGGCGATCGCGCGCAGCAGGCGGCGCATGATCTTGCCGGAACGGGTCTTGGGCAGGTTGTCGCCGAAGCGGATTTCGTCCGGCTTGGCGATCGGGCCGATTTCCTTGCTCACCCACTCGCGCAACTCGATGGCAATCTTGCGGGCGTCCTCACCAACGGGGCGCGCGCCTTTCAACACTACGTAGGCCACCACCGCCTCGCCCTTGATGTCGTGCGGGCGCCCCACCACGGCGGCTTCGGCCACGCGCGGGCTGGACACCAGCGCGGATTCGATTTCCATGGTGCCCAAACGATGCCCGGACACGTTCAGCACGTCGTCGATGCGGCCCATGATCCAGAAATAGCCGTCGCTGTCGCGGTGTGCCGAGTCGCCGGCGAGATAGGTCTTGCCACCGAGCTCTTCCGGGAAATAGGTTTTTTTGAAGCGCTCCGGATCGCCCCACAGGGTACGCAGTTGCGACGGGAAAGGACGTTGGATCACCAGATAGCCGCCGTGACCCTTTTCCACCGGACCACCGTGTTCGTCGGTGATTGCCGCCATGATGCCGGGTAGCGGCAGGGTGCACGAACCGGGCTTGGTCGGCACCGCGCCGGGCAGCGGAGCGATCATGTGAGCGCCGGTTTCGGTCTGCCACCAGGTGTCGACGACCGGGCAGCGGCCGCCGCCGATGACCTGGTGATACCACATCCAGGCCTCAGGGTTGATCGGCTCGCCCACCGAGCCGAGCAGACGCAGCGAAGACAGGTCGAACTTGGCCGGCTCATGGGAGCCGAGCTTGATCAGGCTGCGGATGGCGGTCGGCGCCGTGTAGAAGGTGGTGACCTTGTGCTTGGCGACGGTTTCCCAGAAACGCCCCGCATGTGGATAGGTGGGGATGCCCTCGAAAATGACTTCGGTCATGCCGAGCGCCAGCGGGCCGTAGGTGACGAAGGTGTGGCCGGTCACCCAGCCGACGTCGGCGGTGCACCAGTAGACGTCGCTATCCGGCTTGGCGTCGAACACCCACTCCATGGAGAGGATGGCGCCGAGTAGATAGCCGCCGGTGGAATGCTGCACGCCCTTGGGCTTGCCGGTCGAGCCTGAAGTGAAGAGGATGAACAGTGGATGCTCGGCGGAGACCCACACCGGCTCGCAGGTGTCGGCCTGGGTCTGCACCAGCTCGTGCCACCACAGGTCGCGCGCGCGCCAGTTGACCGTGCCGCCGGAGCGACGATACACGATCACGCGTTCGACACACGAGGTGTCGCCCATCGCCAGCGCCTCGTCGACCGCGCGCTTCAGCGGCACCGCCTTGCCGCCACGCATCGATTCGTCGGCGGTGATGACCAGCTTGGCCTTGGCATCCTCGATGCGCTCGAACAGGCTTTTGGCGGAAAATCCGCCGAACACCACCGAGTGGATGGCGCCGATGCGCACGCAGGCCTGCATCGCCACCACCGCCTCGATGCTCATCGGCATGTAGACGATCACGCGGTCGCCCTTTTCCACGCCGAGCGACTGCAGGCCGTTGGCGAACTGGCAGACGCGCGCGTGCAATTCCTTGTAGGTGACTTTCGTCACCGCGCCGTCGTCGGCCTCGAAAATCAGCGCGGTCTTGTCGCCGCGGGTCGCCAGATGGCGGTCCAGGCAGTTGTAGGAAACGTTGAGTTCACCGTCTTCGAACCATTTGTAGAACGGCGCCTTCGACTCGTCCAGGGTGCGGGTGAACGGCTTTTTCCAGTCGATCGTCCGGCGCGCCTGCTCCGCCCAGAAGCCCTCGTAGTCGGTTTCGGCCTGACGGCACAGGGCTTGATACGCTTCCATACCGGACACGTTGGCCTGCTTGACGAAGGCGTCCGCAGGCGGGAACACGCGGGTTTCGCTCAGAATCGATTCGATAGAAGCCATACGGTCTCTCCACTGATAAAGTGTTTGATAACCGCACAATTCTAATTCAACGCGCCTAATTCATAGCAGCCCAATTCAAGCCGCCCGATCCAAGCCATGAGCCATTCCGCACTCGACCGTGTTGTCCGCTGTTCCCGCTATGGCCGCCACCTGCTGGCGGCACACCCCCAACTGGCCGAGGCCGTGGCCGGACAACTCGACCAGGCCTTCGCCCGCGAAGCGATGCAGGCCGTTCTCGCCGAACCGCCGTGCGCCGACGAAGCCGCGCTGCATCGACGCCTGCGACAGCTACGCCAGCGCGTGTGGTGGGTCGCCACCGCGCGCGATCTGGCGGGCAGCGCCGATCTGGCCGAGGTGACGGCCACCTGGAGCACGCTGGCCGAGGTCTGCCTCGCGGCCGCGCTCGACTTCCATCATGCCGTACTCGCTGCGCGCCACGGCGAGCCACGCGACGAACACGGCCAGCCGCAACAGATGATCGTCGTCGGCATGGGCAAGCTCGGCGGCGGTGAGCTCAACGTGTCGTCCGACATCGACCTCATCTACCTCTACCCCGAGGAAGGCGACACCGCAGCCGATGATGCTGCCGCCGCAATCAAATCGATCAGCAACCACGAGTTCTTCGTCCGCCTCGGACGCAAGCTGACGGCCGCGCTGTCGGAAGCCACCGCCGACGGCTACGTATTCCGCGTCGACCTGCGGCTGCGCCCGTGGGGGGATTCCGGCCCGTTCACCATGGGCTTTGCGATGCTGGAGGACTACTTGGTCGCGCAGGGGCGGCCGTGGGAACGCTACGCATGGATCAAGGCGCGCCCGCTCACCGGCAGCCGCCACGACGAACTGATGGCAATCGTGCGGCCCTTCGTATTCCGCAAATACCTCGACTTCGGCGCGTTCGCCGCGATCCGCGCCCTCCACGTGCAGATCCGGCGCGAGGTCGCGCGCCGCGAGATGGCCGACAACATCAAGCTGGGGCCGGGCGGTATCCGCGAGATCGAATTCACCGCGCAGGTGTACCAGCTCATCCGCGGCGGCCGCATCGCCGCGCTGCAACAGCGGCCGACGCTGACGGTGCTGGGCGAGCTGGTGAAAAGCGGCCTGATGGCGGCCGACGCACAGCAGGAACTTGCCGCCGCCTACGATTTCCTGCGGCGGCTGGAACACCGGCTGCAATACCTGGACGACGCGCAAACCCAGCAGTTGCCGGAAGATGCCGAATCGCAGGCGATGCTCGCCGAGGCGATGGATTTCCCCGACTATGCCACACTGATCGCCGCGCTCGAGCGCCATCGCAACAAGGTTACGCGCCATTTCGAGCAGATGTTCGCCGCGCCGCAAACCGACCAGATAAGCCACCCGCTGACCGCCGTGTGCTGCGGCACGGCCGATGCCGAATCCACCCGCGCGCTGCTGGAAAACGCCGGCTACGACGATCCGGAGCGGGTGCTGGCCACGCTTGACGCGCTGCGCCAGCACACCGCGCGGCTGGCCGAATCGACGCAGCTCAGGCTCAATGCGCTCTTGCCGCCCGCGCTCGAAGTCATCGGCAGCCAGCCCGATCCGGCCGCCACGCTGGAACGCTTTGCCGCGCTGATCCAGGCCATCTCGCGCCGCGCCACCTACCTGGCGCTGCTGGCCGAATATCCGGCGGCGTTGCGGCAGCTGGTGCGCCTCCTGGCGGCGAGTCCATGGGCGGCGCAAGTGCTGACGCTGCAGCCGCAATTGCTGGACGAACTGATCGCGCCGCAATCCCTGATGAGCGTCCCCGACTGGGCGCAGCTTGCCGTGCAATTGCGCGACGAACTCGACGCCTATCCTGACGATACCGAAGCGCAGTTGGATGCGCTGCGCCGCTTCAAGCAGGTGCAGACGCTGCGTCTGCTGGCGCAGGACGTGGCCGGCCGGCTGACGCTGGAAGCGCTGTCGGATCATCTGTCATTTCTCGCCGATACGCTGCTTGCCGAGACACTCGACCGCTGCTGGGCCGGACTGAAGACGCGCCACCGCGACACCCCGCGCTTCGCCGTGATCGGCTACGGCAAGCTCGGTGGCAAGGAACTCGGCTACGCCTCCGACCTCGACCTGGTGTTCCTCTACGACGACGACGCCGAGCGCGCGCAGGAAATCTACGCGCGGCTGACGCAGCGCATCAACACCTGGCTCGGCACCCTCACCCCGGCGGGGATTCTCTACGAGACCGACCTGCGCCTGCGCCCGGACGGCGCCTCGGGCCTGCTGGTCAGCTCGGTCGAGGCGTTCCGCAACTACCAGCTGCATCACGCCTGGACCTGGGAACACCAGGCGCTGACGCGCGCGCGCTTCGTCTGCGGCGATGCGGCGATCGGCACAGCCTTCGAGACCCTGCGCCGCGAGGTACTCGCCGCGCCGCGCGACGCCGGCAAGCTGCGCGAAGAAGTGCTGGCGATGCGCGAAAAGATGCACGCCGGCCATGTCAACCACAGTGAACTGTTCGACCTCAAGCACGACAGCGGCGGCATCGTCGACGTCGAATTCTGCGTGCAGTACCTGGTACTGCGGCATTGCCACGCGCATCCCGAACTCGCCGACAACGTCGGCAACATCGCGCTCTTGCTGCGCGCGGGCGCGGCCGGACTGATTCCCGCCGACCTCGCGCAGGCCGCCGCCGATGCCTACCGGGAACTGCGCCGCCAGCAGCACGCGATCAAGCTCAGCGGCGCGGAGTATGCGCGGGTACCGCCATCCGACATGGCAAGCGTGTACGGCACGGTGAGGACGCTGTGGCGGCAGGTCATGGCTTGACCTGGATGACGCGGGGGAGCCGTTACGGATTGGCGTACAGCCAGCCGCGCCGCACCAGCGCCTTTTCGATCTCGACACCGAAAAACACCACCGAGGACAGCGCCAGGCACATGGCCAGTTCGCCCAGGCTCAGGGGCTCAGTCTTGAAGATGGCATTCAGCCAAGGCACAAAGAGCACCGCCATCTGCAGGGCGAAGGTCAGCAGCAGCGCGCCGATCAGCAGCCGGTTGGACAGCACGCCCTGAGTGAACAGCGATTCGCGCTCGGAGCGGATCGCCAGCACATGGCCCAGCTGCGACAGCGTCAGCACCGTGAACACCATGCTCTGCCAGTGCGCGGAACCGACGTGAATCGCCCACGCCTGCGTCAGCAGCGACACCCCGCCCATCAAGAGACCGACCCACAGCATATGCTGCCACATGCCGTGGGCGAAAATGCTTTCCCTGGGCGGCCGCGGCGGCCGCTGCATGAGGTTGCGCTCGGCGCGCTCGCTGGCCAGCGCGAGCCCCGGCAGGCCGTCGGTGACCAGGTTGATCCACAAAATGTGAATCGGCAGCAGCGGAATCGGCAGGCCGAGAAAGGGTGCGAGGAAGATGGTCCAGATCTCGCCCGAGTTGCTCGTCATGGTGTATTTGACGAACTTGCGGATGTTGTCGAAGATGCGGCGGCCTTCGCGCACCGCATGGACGATGGTGGCGAAGTTGTCGTCCAGCAGCGTCATGTGCGCGGCCTCGCGCGCGACGTCGGTGCCGCCCTTGCCCATGGCGACGCCGATGTCGGCCATCTTCAGCGCCGGTGCGTCGTTGACGCCGTCGCCGGTCATGGCAACGAACTCGCCCTGATCCTGCAGCGCCCGCACGATCTTGATCTTTTGCTCGGGATTGATGCGGGCGTAGACCCGCACCGATTTCACCTCGCGCTCGAATTCCTCCTGGCTCAATTGCGCCAGCTCGCTGCCGGTGAGCACGCGGCCGCCGTCCTCGATGATGCCCAGCCGCTCCGCGATCGCGCGCGCGGTGGCGGGGTGGTCGCCGGTGATCATCACCGGAATGATGCCGGCCGTCTTGCACGCGGCCACCGCTTCGGCCGCCTCGGGACGCGGCGGATCGATCAGGCCGGCCAGCCCGATGAAGCTGAGCCCGGCCTCCAGCGTGGCGGCATCGAGCGCGTCCGGCACCGCCGGCAGTCGCTTCAGCGCGAAAGCCAGCACGCGCAGGCCCTGCGCGGCCAGCTGTTCGGCCTGGTCCTGCAGCGCGGTTTGATCGAGGGCCATCGTGCCCTCTGCGGCAAGCTGGTCGATACACAAGGGCAACACGCCCTCGGGCGCGCCCTTGACCAGCATCAACACCGTCTCGCCGTCGCGATGCAGCGTGCTCATGCGGGCGCGTTCGGAATCGAAGGGAAGCTCCGCCACGCGCGGCAGCGACTGCTGCAGCGCGGCCTTGTCGAACCCGACAGCCTGCGCAGCGTCGAGCAGTGCGGTCTCGGTGGGGTCGCCGGTCAGAATGCCAGCCGCGTCCGCCGCAGCGTCGTTGCACAGCGCCATGGCGAGCCCCAGTTCGCACCACGGCGCGCCCTCGGCGCCTTGCAGCCCGGAACGGGTTTCGCCCGCGGCCAGCACGCGGTCGACCTGCATCTGGTTCTGCGTCAGCGTACCCGTCTTGTCGGAGCAGATATAGGTGACCGAGCCGAGCGTTTCCACCGCGGGCAGGCGGCGGATCAGCGCGTTCTGCCTGGCCAGACGCGCCGCCCCCAGCGCGAGCGAAATGGTGACCACCGCCGGCAGCGCCTCGGGGATGGCGGCGACGGCCAGGCTGATCGCGGTGAGCAGCATCAGCAGCGGCGGCTCGCCGCGCAGCCAGCCGGCGACGAAAATGATGGCGCAGATCGCCAGTACCACCAGCGCCAGATGCTGACCGAAGCGCGCCAGCCGCTTCTGCAGCGGCGTCTTGCCGGATTCGCCGGACAGCAGCGTGGCGATTTTCCCCAGCTCGGTCTTCATCCCGGTCGCCACCACCAGGCCGCGCGCGCGGCCGTAGGTCACGACCGTTCCCTTGTAGGCCAGGTTGAGGCGGTCGCCTAGCGGCAGTTCGGCTTCCTCGAGTTGCACCTCCCGTTTCTCGACCGCCTGCGATTCGCCGGTCAGCGCGGATTCGTTCACCTTGAGCGAAGCCAGTTCCAGCAGGCGCAGATCGGCCGGCACGATGTTGCCGGCTTCCAGTTTGACGATATCGCCCGGAATCAGCTCGGCCGCCGGGATCTGGTGGACCTTGCCATCGCGGATCACGCTCGCCATCGGCGCGGCCATCTGCTTCAACGCGGCCATTGCGCGCTCGGCGCGGTACTCCTGGACGAAGCCCAGGATGCCGTTGAGCAACACGATGACCACGATGGCGATGCTGTCCTGCGGTTCGCCGATCACGCCGGCGATGACCGCGGCAGCGATCAGCACCAGGATCATGAAGTCGGTGAACTGCGCAGCCAGCATGGCGAGTGGGTGGCGCCGGCCGGTTTCCCGCAGCATGTTGGGGCCGAATTGGGTCAGGCCGGCTGCGGCCGTCTCGGTGGACAACCCCCGGTGCGGGTCGCTGTCGAGGCGGGTGGCGGCTTCCGCGCTGCTCAGGCAGTGCCAGTGGGGCTGGGGTTTTTCGGCGCGATCAGCCATACAGATAAAGGAACCATGTGTTCAACAAATAAATGACCAGCAACAGCAGGCTGATCCAGCTGACCGTGCGCAGCACGCGCGATGCGGGCCGCAGCACCAGGCCGACCACGGCCAGTCCGCTCATCATCATGGCGGAAAAGGCGGAGGTGGCATGGGTGAGGGAGACATCGGCCAACAGGGGGCCAGGCAGGTAGGCCAGATCGTCGATGGCAAGGATGGCGATATTGAACAGATTGCTGCCGAACAGGTTGCCGATGGCCAGATCGACCGCGCCCATGCGCAGTGCGGCCACCGTGACCACGACTTCGGGAGCCGAGGTGATTGCCGCGACAAACAGCGTTCCCACGAAGCTTTGTTCCCATGCCATCACTACTGCCAGATCCCTGGCGATAAAGGGCAGCCAGATGCCGGCCGCCATCACCGCAACCGCGGCCAAGACGTAGCCTTGCACCGCCTGTTTCAAACTCATATCGGGATGAAGCTCGACGCGATCTTCCACGTACTCACTAATTTGCGTCTTCTCGTAACGGTAGAGCGAGCGCATGGCCAGCAGATACAGCAGCAGAATGACGGGCGTATAGAGGCCGACGTGGCCGAGGGAGGGCATGGCGCCTGCGCGATAGAGCAGCAGGTTGAATCCGGCGAAACCGATCAGGGCGATGCCGTAGCCGGCAGCCAGCACGTTGCCCTGGCGCGCACGCGTGTAGACGGATTCCTTGCGGTAGAGGAAATCGAGCAGCACGATGATGAGCAGGTTGAACACGCAACTGCCCATGATGTCGCCCACGGCGATGTCCGGCACGTTGGCGACTGCCACGGCAGACAGGCCGGTGACCAGTTCCGGCAGCGAGGTCACCGTGGCCAGCAGGATCAGGCCCACCCAGCCGCGGCTGAGCCCGCTTTTCTCGGCAATGATGTCGCCATAGCGCGAAAGCCTGACGCCCGCCACACCGATCACGGCGAGGCAGGCAAGCAGCGAAAGCCAGATGACGGTCAGGTCCTGCATGGCGGGTAGGGAATGCGGCTCCAGATCGATGGGGGCGTTGCAAACGCATGCAGCAAATTACGCACGGGCTGCACGAATCTGCATGCAGGAAATGTACGTGTCGAGCTGCAAGTATTGCCGAATTTGCGCTTTTGACCAGCAGCGGCCAGGAACGCGCTGAGGCAAGCTGGTGCTTGCCGGCCTGCCTCAGCGCTGGCGTCGCCGCGCCTTGCGGCGCTGCCAGGCGCGCACGATGCGCAGCCGCCAGGCCCAGTGCACGGCAAAATAGATCAGCACCGACAGACTCGCCGCCAGCGTCAGCAAGCCCAGCGCCAGCGGCGGCCCCACGGTGTACAGGCGGTCCATCCACAGCGCCAGCCCGGTCTCGGTTCTGGCCGCGACACGGTCGAGATCGACCGCGGCCAGCGCCACATCGGCATGCCCCAGCATCCAGGCACCCAGATGGTAGGCCGCGTAGTACACCGGCGCGAAGGTGATGGGGTTGGTAATCAGGGTGCTGCCGACCGCGGCCGGAATGTTGGCGCGCAGCAGCAGCGCCGCCACCGCCGCGAAAAAAATCTGCGCCACCGGCATCAGCAGGCCGAAGAAAACGCCGATGGCGAGACCCAGGGCCACCCCGCGCCGGTTGGCATGCCACAGGCGGCGGTCATGCAGCACAGGCCCCATCCAGCGCAGCGCGCGGTGTTCGCGCAGGGTCTGCGGGTCGGGAAGAAAACGGCGGAAAATCTTCGGCAGCATGGGGTTTCACACAACAGCAGCGGCGAAAAGATTTAAAGCTTGCGACGGCGCGCCCGCGACAGCGAATCCCGGCATTGCGCATCCGTGTTTTTGAGGTGTGCCAGTATTGTAGGGGGCGCTGACACAAATTTCACATTCTCGAAATGCGTTTCACTGCGATTCCAGCCGAACGTCGACCGAACCGGAGATATTGCTTGCTCGCCAACGAAGATTCGCCGCGCTGGCACAGCCTGTCCGCCAGCGACACCCTGACCCGACTCGAAGCGCCGCGCGAAGGCCTGTCCCCGGACGAGATCGATGCGCGGCGTGCGCAATTCGGCCCCAACCGGCTGCCCCCGCCACGGCCTCAGCCGGCCTGGCAGCGCCTGCTGCTGCAGTTTCACAACGTGCTGATCTACGTGCTGCTGGCGGCCGGGGTCATCACCGCGCTGCTCGGCCACTGGCTCGATTCCGGTGTGATTTTTGGCGTGGTGATCGTCAACGCGGTGATCGGCTTCATCCAGGAAGGCCACGCCGAAGAGGCCCTCGACGCGATCCGCGACATGCTGTCGCCGCACGCCACCGTCACCCGCGCCGGCGAGCGCCACGAAATTCCCGCCGAGGAGCTGGTGCCGGGCGACATCGTGTATCTCGCCTCGGGCGACCGCGTGCCCGCCGACCTCCGGCTGATCAGTGTCAAGAACCTGCAGGTGATGGAAGCTGCGCTGACCGGCGAATCGCTCGCAGTCGACAAGCATGTCGATCCGGTCGAAACCGATGCCGCGCTCGGCGACCGTGCCAGCATGGCATGGTCAGGCACCCTGGTCACCCACGGCCAGGGCACCGGCGTGGTGGTGGCCACCGGCACCGCAACCGAACTGGGCCGTATCAGCACACTGCTGGCAAGCGTCGAGCAGCTCACCACGCCGCTGCTGAAACTGATGACGCGCTTCGGCCAGTGGCTGGCAGGGGTGATCCTGCTGCTGTCGGCACTGATCTTCGGCTTCGGCGTGTGGGTCCGCGGCTACCCGGCGAGCGACATGTTCCTCGCCGCGGTAGGCCTGGCGGTGGCGGCGATCCCCGAGGGCCTGCCGGCGATCATGACCATCACGCTCGCCATCGGCGTCACCCGCATGGCCAAGCGCAACGCCATCATCCGCCGCCTGCCCGCGGTGGAGACACTGGGCGCGGTCAGCGTCATCTGCTCGGACAAGACCGGCACCCTGACCCGCAACGAAATGACGGTGCAGACCGTCATCGGTGCCGATGGCGTGTTCGCGGTGTCGGGCAGCGGCTACGCGCCCGAGGGTGGCTTTACCCGCGAAGGCGAACGCGCCGATCCCGAAAGGTACCCGCTGCTGCGGGAAGTGGCGCATGCCGCCTTCCTGTGCAACGACGCCGAGCTGCACGACACCGCAGAAGGCTGGCAACTGACCGGCGCCCCCACCGAAGGCGCGCTTCTGACTCTGGCGCTGAAGGCGGGGCTCGACCCGCGCCAGACCCGCGCGGCGCTGCCGCGCAGCGACGTCATTCCGTTCGAATCCGAGCACCGCTTCATGGCCACGCTCAACCACGACCATGCGGGGCGCGGCTTCATCTATCTCAAGGGCGCGCCGGAGCGGGTGCTGGCACTATGCGAGACGCAGCGCAGCGCCGGCGGCGAGGCGCCGCTCGATCCCGGCTTCCTCCATGCGCGCATGGAGGAAGCCGCCGCCCGGGGCATGCGGCTTCTGGCGCTGGCGGTACGCCACGAAACCACGACGACGCTGAACTTCAACGACATCGAGAACGGCGGCTTCACCCTGCTCGCCGTGCTGGGGCTGGCCGACCCGCCGCGCGAGGAGGCGATCCAGGCGGTCGCCACCTGCCGCGCCGCCGGCATCCGGGTCAAGATGATCACCGGCGACCACGCCGCCACCGCGCAGGCCATCGGCAAACAGCTGGGGCTGGGAGAAGCGGTGCGTGCGGTGACCGGCGCCGACATCGAGACCCTCGACGACGCGCAGCTGCGCGAGTTGGTCGCGAAGACCGACATCTTTGCCCGCGCCAGCCCCGAACATAAGCTGCGCCTGGTCGAAGCCCTGCAAAGCCTGGGGCACGTCACCGCGATGACTGGCGACGGCGTCAACGACGCCCCGGCGCTGCGGCGCGCCGACGTCGGCGTGGCGATGGGCCAGAAGGGCACCGAGGCCGCCAAGGAAGCGGCGGAAATGGTGCTGGCCGATGATAACTTCGCGTCGATCGCGCACGCCGTCGAGGAAGGCCGCACCGTCTACGGCAACCTGAAGAAAGCCGTCGTCTTCATTCTGCCCACCAATGCTGCGGAGGCAGGCATGGTACTGATCGCGATCCTGCTCGGCATCGCCCTGCCGATCACCCCGGTGCAGATCCTGTGGGTCAACATGGTGACGGCGGTGACGCTGGCGCTGGCGCTGGCCTTCGAGCGCCCCGAGCCCGAAGCCATGCGCCAGCCGCCGCGCAACCCGCGCGAACCGCTGCTGACGCGCTTCATGCTTTGGCGCATCGTGTTCGTGTCGGTGCTTCTGGTGGCAGGATCCTTCGGCCTGTTTCTGTGGGAACTCGAGCGCGGCATGCCGCTCGACGCCGCACGCACCGCTGCAGTCAACGCCCTGGTGATGGGCGAGATCTTCTACCTGTTCAACTGCCGCCGCCTCACCGCGCCAGTGGTCGGCTGGTCGGGACTGCTCGGCAACCGGGCGGTGCTGGTCGCCATCGGCATCCTCGTCGTGCTGCAGGGTCTATTCACCTACCTGCCCCTGCTGCAGACGCTGTTTGCCACCACCCCGCTCGACCTGGCCACGTGGGGGCGCATTCTGCTTTTCGGCGTCATCGTCTACGGCGGGGTGGAACTCGAAAAGGCCATAATCCGCAGTAATCACGCTTCTCTACGTAAAAAAACATGAACCGCATCGATTACGAATTCGCCCTGCTGAACCGCTTTCATCGCCGGCCGCGCGACAGACAGCGCCCGAGGTAAGCCGCATGGATTTACTCAATCAATTCGTCCTCGCCGGCGCCATTCTGCTGCTGCTTGCCATCCTCGCCAGTGCACTGTCGTACCGCATCGGCATGCCGCTGTTGCTGGTGTTCCTGGCGGTCGGCATGCTGGCCGGGGAAGATGGCCCGGGCGGCATCCTGTTCGACGACAGCGGCATCGCCTACACCGTGGGCAGCGTGGCGCTCGCCATCATCCTGCTCGACGGTGGCCTCAACACCCGTTCCGACAGTTTTCGCGCCGGCCTGCGCCCGGCATCCGTGCTGGCCACCGTCGGCGTGCTCGTCACCTGCGTGGTGACTGGTCTGTTCGCCGCCTGGATGCTCGATTTCGGTCTGCTCGAAGGCATGCTGGTCGGCGCCGTGGTGGGCTCCACCGACGCCGCTGCGGTGTTCGCCCTGCTGCACGCCAGGGGCTTGACGCTGAAGCAGCGGGTATCCGCCACGCTGGAAATCGAGTCCGGCAGCAACGATCCGATGGCGGCGCTGCTCACCATTGCCCTCATCGAGCTGATCCTTTCGGGTCAAGGCACGCCCGGCTGGGAAACGCTCGGTCTGCTCATCAAACAAATGGGCATGGGACTGGTCGCCGGCCTCGGCGGCGGCTGGCTGCTGGTGCGACTGGTCAACCGCCTGCCGCTGGAGCGCGGCATGTATCCCATGCTGGTCCTCGCCGGCGGCCTTGCGCTATACAGCCTCACTACGGTGCTGGGCGGCAGCGGCTTCCTCGCCGTCTACCTGGCCGGCGTGGTGGTGGGCAACAGCGCCCCGCGCGAATCGACCAACATCCTGCAGGTGCACAACGGTCTGGTCTGGCTGGCGCAGATTGCCATGTTCCTCATGCTGGGCCTGCTCGCCTCCCCCAGCAGCCTGCTCGAGCACGCCCCCTCCGCCCTGGCGATCGCACTGGTGCTGATGTTCGTCGCGCGGCCGCTGGCGGTGGCGCTGTGCCTGCTGCCGTTTCATTTTCCGTGGCGCGAACAGGTGTTCATCGCCTGGGTCGGGTTGCGCGGCGCGGTGCCCATCATTCTTGCGCTGTTCCCGCTGCTGGCGGGCGTGCCCGAGGCGGCGCTCATTCTCGATGTCGCCTTCTTCGTGGTGCTGATTTCGCTGACCCTGCAGGGCTGGACCATCCCCGCCCTGGCCCGCCGTCTGCGACTGCAGGTTCCGCCCGCGCCGACGCCGACCGAACGTTTCGATCTGGCGACGGCCCCGGCCGGCGGCCATGCTTTTTTTGGATACCGGCTGAAAGCGGACGGCCAGTTCATCGGCCGCCCCGCCAGCGCAATGCGCCTGCCCGGCGAGGCGCGTCTGCTGACCGTATTGCGCGATGGCCTGGCGCTGGTGCCTGAAGCAGCCGGCGAACTGGCCGTCGGGGATACGCTCTACGTAGTGGCAAATGAAGCGGACAACGCCGCGCTGGGCGATCTGCTGGCAACGCCCCGCGCGCCCGCCTATCTCGGTAAGCGTCAGTTCTACGGCGATTTCATCCTGAACGGCGAATCGATCATGTCGAATGTCGCGGCGCAATACGGCCTGCCCTTGCCGTCGGAAATGTCAGACCTGACGCTGGAGGCGTTTATCGCCATGAAGCTGCCCGGCGTACCCGTGGTCGGCGACCGCGTCCGGCTGGGCAAACTGGAATTCGTGGTGCGAGCGATCGTCGACGGTCGCATCAGGCAAGTCGGCCTGCGGATCCCGACCCATCTGGTCGATGCGCCATGAAATCGAACGCGCCCGGTGTTGTCCGGGGCCGTAAAGACGGCCATCATGGTTCTGGCCCGCCAGCCATGACAACCGAAACGAAGGATCACGCACACAACGATGACGCAGCCTTTTGACAAATTCGCCCTGTTCCCGATCGTCACCACCGTGCCGGGGGCGATCGGCATATTGCTCGGGCCAACGGGCTTCTCCCTGGTCTCAGCATCCGAATCGACCGAAAAAAACAAGGAGACCTCATCATGACTGCATCGTTTTCCCTGCTCGCCGCCACCGATTTTTCCGCCCCGGCGCGTCATGCGCTGGAACGCGCGGCGCAGCTTGCCGCAGCCCATCCAGGGACGCAGCTCACCTTGACCCACATCGTCAGTGCGTCGATGCTGGCGCGGCTGCGCGGGCTGATGCGCGACGAGGCACCGGCGATGGAAGCACGCGCCGCCGACGAAACGCAGCAGGCCCTGACAGAGCTGGCGACTCGCCTCAGCACGCAGTACGCGTGCCCGATCGACACCCGGTTGAGCCTGGGCTCGGCGCTGGATGCCATCACCGACCTCGCCGACGAACTGCCGGCGGACCTGCTGGTGATGGGCGCGCGCGGTGCAAATTTCGTGCGCGAGTTCCTGCTCGGCTCCACCACCGAGCGCGTGCTGAGCAGAACCCGCCGCCCCGTACTCGCGGTCAAGCATCGCCCGCAAGGCGCCTATCGGCGTGTGCTGGTGCCGGTCGACTTCTCGGTCCATGCCGTGGCCGCGGCGCAGACCGCGCACCGCTGGCTGCCCGACGCCGAGATTATTTTGCTGCACGCATACGAAGTCGATATCGAAAGTACCCTGCGTTTCGCCGGCATCTCCGACGAACAGGTCCATCAATACCGGGCGCGAGCTCGCGAGGATGCACTCTATTCGATGGCGCAGTTCGTCGCCCGGTTGTCCATTCCCGCGGGACAACTGACGCGCCACGTGGTGCATGGTGCGCCGACCCTGCGCATCCTCGAGCACGAGCAGTCGCTCGACGTTGACCTCATCGCCATGGGCAAGCACGGCCAGTCGACGCTGGAAGAATTGCTGCTCGGCAGCGTCACCAAGCATGTGCTGGCCTATTGCAGCAGCGACGTACTCGTTGCCGGCCATCCTGTTTAGCAGCATGACAACCCCGACCCGCCGCAAGCCGCACCTGTTCCGCTATCTGCTGATCGGCTTCTTCACCGTCGCCCCACTGTGGGTGACCTGGCTGGTGTTCGACTTCCTGTTCGGCCTGCTGGCCCATGCTGGCGCGCCCTTCATCAGGGCGCTGGCGCATTTGCTGCGGCCGCTCTCCGACACCCTGGCGGCCTGGCTACTGAATGCCGACGTGCAATACGCGCTCGCAGCCCTGTTCACGCTGGTCCTGCTGTATCTGATCGGCCTGTTCGCCACGTTCGTGATTGGCAAAAAACTCATCGCTACCGTCGAATACTGGGTCGGCCGCCTGCCGCTGGTACAGACCATCTATGGCGCCACCAAACGCTTCCTGCAAACCGTCAGCAAGCCACCGGTACCGGGGCAGCGGGTGGTGCTGATCAGCTTTCCCTCACCGGACATGAAAGCGGTCGGCCTCATCACCAAGGTCATGAAAGACGCCGACAGCGGGCAGGAACTGGCGGTGGTCTACGTTCCTACCTCGCCCAACCCGACCTCGGGCTACATCGAGATCCTGCCGCTGGCCAACGTGGTGATGACCGACTGGACGATGGAGGAAGCGATGAGCTTCGTCATGACCGGCGGCACCAATGCCCCCGAAAGCGTGCACTTCAACAATCCCCCCCACGCAGCCACAGAGGTGCAGCCCGAGTGAAGCCTTCCGTCCCGGCTATCTTGCCGCACTCTGGCGCAGCGTTCTGTTCGCCGTGCCGTGGTGGGCGCTGACCGGTGGCCGCACCGACAGCTGGGGCGGGGTAGGCAGCGTCAGCATTCTCACTGCGGCCATTCTCGGCCTGCGCCTGCCTGAGGCAGCGGCCGCGTGCTGCTGAGCCTGCTGCCGGGCACACTGGGGGCACGGTGGTCTGCTGCACTGTTGCAGCGGTGGCGCGCTGTCCTAGTGTTGGGACTTCGCCGGGTAAAAGTCAGCTCAGCGCTGGCGGGACGGCAATTTTTTTCGACTAAAGTCGTTGCTACTTTTGTAGCAATTCGCTTCGAGGTGAATCATGTACCCGTCCGTATCGACGACACCCTGTATGAAATGGCCCGCGCCCAAGCCCATGCCGAGCGACGCACCATCGCCGGCCAGATTGAATTTTGGGCCTTGTCGGCATGAACTGCGAAGTCAGGTGAGCGCAGCCATCAATCGCGCCATGGCCGCATGATTCGTGGGGAAACCTCAGTGGTAGACCCCATTTTTTCCTGACCCCGTTTATTCCGCGTTTCGCCCCTATTTTTTGATGCTCAAATGATTATGAACGGTATGAACACCATCAATGTCACGAACTAATTTATCCGCATAGTCAATTTGACCCTGGTTGTCGACAACGCCTGTGAGCTTGACGTCTCCTTTAGCGGTCACGGCGGTGATGTGAAAGCCCTTGAGGGTTTCATCCTGAACCAGCGCCGATCTGACAGCCTGATTCACGTCACTATCGTTAATGTGGGCTCCTTCAGTTGCACTCGGTTGTGTGCCTGGCATTTCTGTAGGTTTATTGCAACCAGCGATCAAAATCGTCACAAGTGTTATACCTAAAATAAGTAATCCATTGTGCTTTTTCATTTAAAACAACTCCTTAAATAGATGGTCGTCGAATGACAGCTCTGTTTGCAAATTTACTTCGCTTTTTCTCATGCAACTGTTCGCTACCGAACATTGTTCTAGTCCGGCGCGCATCAAGGTAGTGACAAGGGTAATGAGGTAGGGCAATGGGGTCGGACACCATCCCCCCTCCCCCGGGTCAACGCGCTTTAACTTAGGTAGGCCTGTGCAGTTGCTCAGTCCGTCGCGACCTGCTGCAGCACCCGCAGCGGCGGTGCGCTGCCGTCCTTGTTCTGGCCGGCGTACAGGGTGAGGTGGGGATAGGGAATCTCGATGCCGGCGGCGTCGAAGGCCTTTTTCAGGCGATACAGGAATGCGCGGCGGACCGTCCACTGTTCGAGCGGCATGACCTTGAAGCGGCAGCGGATGACGACTGCCGAATCCGCCCAGTTGTCGACCCCGGCGATTTCGAGGTCCTCCACGATTTTCTCGCCCAGTTCGGGGTCGCTGCGCATGCCGGCGGCCACCTCGCGCATCACAGCATAGACCTCGTCGACGTCCTCGCGGTAGGCCACGCCGATGTCGAGCAGCGCGAAGGCAAAGCCGCGACTGCGGTTGGTGACGCTGTCGATGGTGCCGTTGGGGATGTAATGCACGCTGCCTTCGTAGTCGCGCAGGCGGATGTAGCGCAGCGTCATCTCCTCGACCAGCCCGCCCTTGCCGGCCACCTCCACGACGTCGCCCTGGCGCACCTGGTTTTCCAGCAACAGGAAGAAGCCGTTGAAGTAGTCCTTGACCAGGCTTTGCGCGCCGAAGCCGACGGCGATGCCGAGCACGCCGGCAGTGGCCAGGATCGGTGCGATGGAAATGCCGACCGCGGAGAGCACCAGCATGCCGCCGACCAGCGTGATGATCACGGCGGCGACATAGCGGAATACGCGTTCCAGCGTATCCAGGCGCTTGATCCGTTCGCGATCGCCGAGGTCCTGCTGCATGTGCGTCCGCAGCCGCGCCAATCCCTTGCGCGACAGCCTGAGCAGGAGCCAGGTCAGCGCCAGAATGATCACAACATGGAGCGTGCTTTCCAGCAGCCACAGCCAGTCGCCCAGGGCCTGTTGCAAGGTGGCAAGTATTTCCATTCATGATCTCCTTTAAATGTGTGGGGCAGGTCGGAAATGGCGATGCGGCATGCGCGCGCCTCGCGGATGTCTGCACAGCGAGAACGATGACGGTGGGGCGCGGTCTGAAGTTTGTTTGGCCGAAAAGTGATGGCGACGCACGGAACAAGGCCTGAATTTCCGGCCACCTGTTGACTTGAAAGTCTAACCTATTGAGCCTGCCCGCCTGATCACCTGCTGCGATTGCCATCGACAATGCCGATGGCAACGGACGGAGAACCTCATGATGATAAAACGCTTTCTACCTGCTGTGCTGGGCTTGCTCGCGGCTTTTTCCGTGCAGGCTGCGGAACCGGCTCCAACTGCCCGGGTGGGCGCCTACTACGGCAGCAAGGCAACCGAATATCCAGCCTGGTTCAAGGCCAGCTTCCTGGACCTGCGGGAAGACATCGACGAGGCGCGAAAAAAAGGCAAGCGCGTCATCCTGATGTTCACCCAGGACGGCTGCCCGTATTGCTCGGCGCTGGTGGAGCGCAATCTGTCGCAGCGCGAGATCGAGGCCACGATGAGGGAGAAGTTCGACGTCGTCGCGGTCAACATCTGGGGCGACCGCGAGGTCGTCGGGCTGGACGGCAAGCCTTACACGGAAAAGAGCTACAGCGCGGCGCTGAAGATCCAGTTCACCCCCAGCCTGCTGTTTTTCGACGAAGCAGGCAAAACCGTCCTGCGGCTCAACGGCTATGTGCCGCCGGCACGCATGCAGGCCGCGCTCGACTGGGTCGGCGGACGCCATGAAAGCCGGGTCGCCTTCCGCGATTTCGTCGCCGCGCGCGAAGTGCCCAAAAAACAGGCCTCGGGCGAGATGATCGGGGAGGACTTCTTCCTGAAAAACGCCACCGATCTGCGACGCCGCGGCAAAGCGGCCAAGCCGCTCGCGGTGTTCTTCGAGCAGAAGGACTGCCCCGACTGCGAGGTGCTGCATCGCCGCGTGCTGGCCGACCCGCAAACCCGCGAGCTCATCGCCAGGTTCGACAACGTGCAGCTCGACATGTGGTCGCGCGACCTCATCACAACGCCGCAAGGCCAGCGCGTGACGGTGCGCGACTGGGTGCGCCAGCTTGGCGTCAACTACGCCCCCGGCATCGTCCTGTTCGACCCTGCCGGCAAGGAAGTCATCCGCTGGGAATCGTCTTTCCGCGTGTTCCATACCCTCGGCATGTTCGATTACGTCGCGTCGGGCGAACACCTCAGGGAGGCCAACTTCCAGCGCTTCCTGTCCGCCAGGACCGAGCACATCCGCGAATCCGGCCGCGACGTGAATATCTGGCGCTACGCGGACGAACCCGTCGCTCCCCCCGTACCCTGAGCAGCGCCACGGCAGGCCGGTGCCTGGCGATCCGGCACGCGCGCGAACGCTGGCCGATGCCTTGCCGGCATCCGGCGCTCCTGCGCAGATGCGGCGGGAAAGATGGCTCCAGAACTACTTTGAGCAGTTTGGGTGTTGGTGCTGTTGTCGACACTGCTGTCCTCGGGAACGATGTCCGCACGCCCTGGATCGTCCCTGCCCGTCCATTCCCCGTTTCGCATTTCCTGGCCTCGACTGAACCGCGCAACGCACTGCCCATGCCCGGCGCGGACTCATGGCGGTGCAACTCACGCTAGAATGACCGCGTTTTCCGCCGCCCGCCGGACCCCATCCCGATTCCATCGATGACGCTGTTCTTCGCTGTACTGACCCCGTTCGTGGGCGCGGCCCTGGTTGCGCTGGCGTCCCGCCTCGGCCGTTCACATTCCGCGTGGGCGGCGGGCGCGGTCACGCTGGCGGCAATCGCCTGGCTGGCGCCTTCGCTGCACCTGCCGTTCGACGGCGCCACGCTGATCCAGCAGCACGACTGGCTGCCCGCCCTGGGGCTCAATCTCACTTTCCGTCTCGACGGCCTGGCGTTGCTGTTCGCCGGGCTCATTCTCGGCATCGGCCTGTTGATCGTGCTGTACGCCCGCTACTACCTGTCCGAGCGCGACAGCATGGGGCGCTTCTACAGCTATCTGATGCTGTTCATGGGTTCGATGCTCGGCATCGTGCTGTCGGAAAACCTGATCCAGCTGCTGATTTTCTGGGAGCTGACCAGCCTGTCGTCGTTCCTGCTGATCAGCTACTGGCAGCACCGCGAGGAGGCTCGCCACGGTGCGCGCATGGCGCTGGCGGTGACCGGCCTGGGCGGCTTTGCGCTGCTGGGCGGCTTTCTGCTGCTGGGTCACATCGTCGGCAGCTACGAGCTGTCCGTGGTGCTCGCCTCGGGCGACCTGATCCGCGCCCATCCGCTCTATGTGCCCACGCTGCTGCTGGTGCTGCTCGGCGTCTTCACCAAGTCGGCGCAGTTCCCCTTCCATTTCTGGCTGCCGCACGCGATGGCCGCGCCCACCCCGGTGTCGGCCTACCTGCATTCGGCGACCATGGTGAAGGCCGGCGTGTTTCTGCTGGCGCGGCTGTATCCGGCGCTGTCCGGCACCGCCGAATGGTTCTGGCTGGTCTCCGGCGTCGGGCTCACCACGCTGCTGCTCGGCGCCTACGTCGCGCTGTTCAAGCACGATCTCAAGGGGCTGCTGGCGTATTCGACCATCAGCCACCTCGGCCTGATCACGCTGCTGTTCGGCCTGTCGACGCCGCTGGCGGCGGTGGCCGGCGTGTTCCATATCATCAACCACGCCACCTTCAAGGCTTCGCTGTTCATGGCCGCCGGCATCATCGACCACGAGACGGGCACCCGCGACATGCGGCGGCTGCATGGCTTGTGGGCCTTCATGCCCTACACCGCGACGCTGGCGATGGTGGCCGCCGCGGCGATGGCCGGGGTGCCGCTGATGAACGGCTTTCTGTCGAAGGAAATGTTTTTCGCCGAGGCGATGCACATTTCCGGCAGCTATATCGGCGGCTGGCTGCTGCCCGCGCTGGCGACGCTGGCCGGCGCGCTGGGGGTGGCTTACTCGATCCGCTTCATCCACGACGTATTCTTCAACGGCGCGCCGGTGGACCTGCCGCGCACGCCGCACGGACCGCCGCGCTGGATGAAGGTGCCGGTGGAAATCCTGGTCGTGCTGTGCCTGGCGGTCGGCATCACACCCGCGCTCACCGTCGCGCCGCTGCTGGCGGTGGCGGCGCAGAGCACGCTGCAGGCGCCGCTGCCCGACTATCACTTGGCGCTGTGGCACGGCGTCAATCCGGCCCTGGTCATGAGTCTGATCGCGTTGGCCGGCGGCACGCTGATTTACCTGGTACGCCGCCCGCTGTTCGCCTGGCACGAGCGCGGCCTCGGCCGGCTCGACGCGCGCATCGCCTACAACGCCCTGCTGGAGGGGCTGTTCGCGCTGGCGCGCGGCATCACCCGCCTGCTCGACACCGGCTCGCTGCAGCGCCAGGTGTTGTTCCTGCTGGCAGCCGCACTGGCGCTGGGGATCGCACCGTGGCTGGCGGGCGGCACGCCGCTGGCCGGCAGCCGTAGCGGCCTGCCGCTCGACCCCGTCAGCCTCACCGCCGCCGGCACCCTGATCGTCGCCACGCTCGCCACCGTGTGGTGGCACCGGCAGCGCTTCATCGCGCTGGTCACGATCGGTGTGGTGGGGCTGGTGGTGGCGCTCGTCTTCGTCAAGTTCTCCGCGCCCGACCTCGCGCTGACCCAGCTGTCGGTGGAGGTCGTCACCATTGTCCTGCTGCTGCTGGCGCTCTACTTCCTGCCGCAGCACGCCGCGCCGGAAAAAAACCGCGCGCGGCTCTGGCGCGACGGCACCATCGCCCTGACGGCGGGGGGCGGCACCGCCGCGCTGGCGTGGGCGGTGCTGACCCGGCCCTACGACACCATCGCCGGCTATTTCCTGGCGAACAGCGTGCCGGGTGGCGGCGGCGGCAACGTGGTGAATGTCATCCTGGTCGACTTCCGCGGCTACGACACGCTGGGCGAAATCACCGTGCTGGCGCTGGCCGGGCTCGGCATCGTGGCGATGCTGCAGGGCCTGCAGCTGGCGGCGCCCAACCGCGACGACGCCGGGCGCCCGTGGGATGCCGACGCCTATCCGGTCATCATGGCCACGCTGACCCGCATCCTGCTGCCGCTGGCGCTGCTGGTCGCGGTGTTCATCCTCTTGCGCGGCCACAACCAGCCGGGCGGCGGCTTCATCGCCGGCCTCATCACTGCGGTTGCGCTGATCGTGCAATATCTCGCCAACGGCGCGGTATGGACGCACCGGCGCATGGCGTCCGACAGTCACCCGCTGGTCGCCTGGGGGCTGGGGATCGCCGCCTTCACCGGGCTGGCGAGCTGGCTGTTCGGCTATCCCTTCCTCACCTCGACCTTCGGCCACCTAAACTGGCCCATCGTCGGCGAATTCGAGCTGGCCTCGGCGATGACGTTCGACCTCGGTGTGTATCTCGTCGTCGTCGGCGCCACGCTGATGATCCTGACCAATCTCGGCGGCCTGCACAATGCACCGCCCAAACACAGGCAACAGCACTGATGGAAGCGCTCATCGCACTCGTCATCGGCGTGCTCACCGCAGGCGGCGTGTTCCTCGCGCTGCGCGGCCAGACCTTTCCGGTGGTGCTGGGACTCACCCTGATGTCCTACGCCGTCAATCTGTTCCTGTTCGTCATGGGCCGGCTCGCCATCGGCGTGCCGCCGGTGATCAGCGCCGCGGCCGAGGGCTACACCGACCCGCTGCCGCAGGCGCTGGTGCTCACCGCCATCGTGATCAGCTTCGGCATGACCGCCTTCGTCATCGTGCTGGCGCTGAAGGCGCGCGCCGAGCTGGGCAACGACCATGTCGACGGCCTGCAGCATGAAGAGGACCGGCCCGCATGAACTGGCTCGATCATCTGCCCATCCTGCCGGTGGTGCTGCCACTACTTAGCGGGATTGTTTTACTTGTGCTGCGCCAAGACCGCCCACAGGGCGAGCGTCTGGCGGTGTCCTCCTTGCGAGATCTGCGCAATCGTTCGTTGTCACTGCAACGTGGCATCAGCCTGCTCGCCGCGCTGGCGCTGGTCCCACTGGCAATCGCTCTGCTCCAGACCGCCAGCGACGGTACGCATCTGGTCTACGCACTCGGCAACTGGGCCGCGCCCTACGGCATCGTGCTGGTAGTCGATCGCCTGGCGGCATGGATGCTGCTGACGACCGCGCTGCTGGCGGTGTTCGCGCTGCTGTATGCGATCCGCGGCAGCGATACCGAAGGCCGCCACTTCCACGTGCTGTTCCAGCTGCAACTGTTCGGCCTCAACGGCGCCTTCCTCACCGGCGACCTGTTCAACCTGTTCGTCTTCTTCGAGATCCTGCTGCTCGCCTCCTACGGCCTGCTGCTGCACGGCGGCGGCCGCAAACGGGTCAAGGCGGGGCTGCATTTCGTCGTCGTCAACCTGGTCGGCTCGACGCTGTTCCTGTTCGCCGTCGGCACCCTGTACGGCGTCACCGGCACACTCAACATGGCCGACCTCGCGGTGAAGCTCGCGGCGACGACGCCGGACAACCTGGCACTGGTGCAATCCGCCGGCCTGCTGCTGTTCGCCGTGTTCGCGCTGAAGGCCGCGCTGCTGCCGCTCTATCTGTGGCTGCCCGCGGCCTACGCCCACACCAGCGCGCCGGTGGCGGCGCTGTTCGCCATCATGACCAAGGTCGGCGCCTACTGCATCCTGCGCGTCTATACCCTGATGTTCGGCGACGACGCCGGGCCGGTCGCCAACCTGCTCGACCCCTGGCTCGCCCCGCTGGCGCTGGCGACGCTCACGCTCGGCATGCTCGGCGCGGTGGCCAGCACCACGCTGCGGCAGCAGGCAGCCTACCTGGTGGTGGCCTCGATCGGCAGCCTGCTGCTGGCCTTCGGCCTCGGCAGCACGGATGCAATCGCCGCCGGCCTGTACTACCTGCCGCATTCCGTCTTCGCCGCGGCCGCGCTGTTCCTGTTGGCCGATTCGATCGGTCGCGCGCGCGGCGAATTTGCCGACCGCTTCGAATCCGGCCCCGAGATGCCCGGTGCGCGCGTGCTGGGCGGGCTGTTCTTCGTCGCCGCCATGGCCATCGCCGGACTACCGCCGCTGTCGGGTTTCCTCGGCAAATTCATGCTGCTCAAAGCCGCGCTCGACTCGCCGCTGCTGCCCTGGGTGTGGAGCGTGGTGCTCGCCACCGGACTGGCGGCCATGATCGCGCTGGCGAGGAGCGGCAGCCTGCTGTTCTACCGCACCCACAACAGCCCGCACGAGCCGGGGTTGCTGACGCCGCCGACCGCCGCTGCGCTGGCCCCCGTCGCCGGCCTGCTGCTGCTGGTCGCAGGCCTGGTGATCTGGGCCGGGCCGCTATCAGGCTACGCCAGCGCCACCGCAACGCAGCTGCTGGCGCCGCAGCAGTACATCGAAGCCGTTCTGGGAACTGCCTCGCTCGAAGAGCGTGCACCCGCAAGGGGTACGCCGGCGGATTCCCCGCTGCTGGGCAGCGACCCTTCCGCAGCGTCTGGCGCCATACCCCTTGAAGGAGTCACGCCATGAGACGTCTGCTGCCGCACCCGCTGCTGACCGCCTCGCTCGTCATTCTGTGGCTGCTGCTGGTCAACCAGCTGACTGCCGGCCACGTCGTGCTGGGCGCGCTGCTTGGCTGGCTGATTCCTTTAGCCACATCGAGCTTCTGGCCGGAGCGCATCCACATCCGCCACCCGCTCACCCTGCTGCGCTTCCTCATCGTATTCGTCATCGACATCGTGCGCGGCAGCTTCCTTGTCGCCTGGCTGATCCTGCGGGGGCCCAAGCACCTGCGTCCGGTTTTCGTCGCGGTGCCGCTGGCGCTCGAAACCGATCTCGCCATCAGCCTTCTGGCCAACACCATCTCGCTGACGCCGGGCACAGTGTCGGCAAAACTGAGCGCGGACAAGCGCACGCTGATCGTGCACACGATCGACACCGGCGACGCCGCAGCGCTGGTCGCCGAAATCAAGCAACGTTACGAAACGCCGCTAAAAAAAATCTTTGAAGATGGGAGCGAATGATGCTGGAAACCGTCATCCCGATCGCCTTCACGCTGGTCAGCCTGGCCTTCCTGCTGAGCTTCTGGCGTTTGCTGCGGGGTCCAGACGCCCCCGACCGCATCCTCGCGCTCGACACCCTCTACGTGGACACCATCGCACTGCTGGTGCTGCTCGGCATCCACCTCGGCAGCGCCATCTATTTCGAAGCGGCGCTACTGATCGCGATGATGGGCTTCGTCGGCACCGTGGCGCTGTGCAAATACCTGCTGCGCGGCGACATCATCGAATGAGGATCGGGCAACCATGATCGACATCCTGCTCTCCCTCCTGATTCTCACCGGCGCGATCTTCACCTTCGTCGGTTCGCTCGGCCTGGCCCGACTGCGCGACTTCTACACCCGCCTACACGGTCCCACCAAGGCCACCACGCTGGGCGTCGGCTGTCTGCTGATCGCCTCCGCCCTGTTCTTCAGCGTACGCGACGAAGGGGTCAGCCTGCACGAGGTGCTGGTGACGCTGTTCCTCTTCATCACCGCGCCGGTCTCCGCCCACCTGCTCGCCAAGGCGGCGCTGCACCTGAAGGTCAAATCGCTCGCCCCGACGCCGGCACTGGATACCGACACCCCGCCAGATTGACCCGAACTGAAATTCCTCCCTGATGCGGGATCAAGACGCAAACGCGAAGGCACACGGCTCCAGGTTTCTTCGCGCTCCTTCGCGTCCTTCGCGGATAACGGGATTTCAACATCACCCATCCCGGCCCGGGGCAAGCCTGCTTTTTCGGTCTAAAGTGAAGCCATGGCCAACCTGCTTCGCTTCCTGTCGCGCCTTATCCTGCCCGCCTGCCTGATCCTGGGGCTGGTCGCGCCTGCCGGCGCGGCGATGGTGCGGGTGCTGACGGTACAGGGCGCGATCAGCCCGGCCAGCACGGACTACCTGTTGCGCGGCATGACCAAGGCGATCGGGGACCAGGCGCATCTGATCGTGATCGAGATGGACACGCCGGGCGGTCTCGACACCGCGATGCGCGACATCATCAAGGCCATCCTCGCCTCACCGGTCCCGGTCGCCACCTATGTCTCGCCCAGGGGCGCCCGCGCCGCCAGTGCCGGCACCTACATCCTGTACGCCAGCCACATCGCGGCGATGGCACCGGCAACCAATCTGGGGGCGGCAACGCCGGTCGAACTGGCACCGACCGGCGGCGGCGACAAACCCGACGCCGCCAAACCTGCCAACGTTCCGCCGCCGGGCGATCCCAAGATGCGCAAGGCGATACACGATGCGGCGGCCTATATCCGCGGGCTGGCCGAACTGCGCGGACGCAATGCCGAGTGGGCCGAGCGGGCGGTGCGCGAAGCCGTCAGCCTGTCTGCCTCCGAGGCGCTGGAACTGAAAGTAATCGACCTGGTGGCGACCGACCTCGACGACCTGCTGAAACAGGTCAATGGCCGCGTCATCCAGATGGACGGCCAGACACTGACCCTCGACACCACCAATGCCGTCATCGAACGCGTCCAGCCCGACTGGCGCAGCCGCCTGCTGTCGGTCATCGGCGACCCCGGCATCGCCTACATTCTGATGCTGCTCGGCATCTACGGGCTGATCTACGAATTTTCCAACCCCGGCATGCTGTTTCCCGGCGTGGTCGGCGGCATCTGCCTGCTGCTCGCACTGTTCGCGCTGCAGGTCATGCCGATCAGCTATGCCGGGCTGGCATTGATCATCCTCGGCATTGTCCTGATGATTGCTGAGGCCTTTGTACCCAGCTTCGGCGCGCTGGGGCTGGGCGGACTCACCGCCTTCGTCATCGGCTCGGTGATGCTGATCGACACCAACGTTCCCGGCTACGGCATTCCGTGGGTGCTGATTATCCCGGTGGCGGTGATCAGCGGCCTGTTCAGCTTCTTTGTCGTCGGCATGGCGCTCAAGGCACGCGCGCGGCCGGTGGTGACCGGTGCCGAGGAAATGGTCGGCGCCCGCGGTGAAATCCTCGACGACATGGAACACGAGGGCTGGGCCCGCATCCACAGCGAGCAGTGGCGGGTGCGCAGCAGCGTGCCGCTGAAGCGCGGCAGCCGGGTGCGGGTGCGGGCTCGCCACGACCTGATTCTGGACGTTGAACCCTTGCAAGGAGAATGATCATGTTTGAATTCGGCGGCATCACCATCGTCTTTATTGTCGTCGCGCTGCTGGTTTCCAGCATCCGCATCCTGCGCGAATACGAGCGCGGCGTGGTGTTCATGCTCGGGCGCTTCTGGAAGGTGAAAGGACCGGGGCTAATCCTCATCATTCCCGGCATCCAGCAAATGGTGCGGGTGGATCTGCGCACCGTGGTGTTCGACGTGCCGAGCCAGGATGTGATCTCACGCGACAACGTCTCGGTCAAGGTCAACGCCGTGGTGTATTTCCGCGTCATCGACCCGGCCAAGTCGATCCTGCAGGTGGAGGACTACCTCAATGCCACCAGCCAGCTGGCGCAGACCACACTGCGCTCGGTACTGGGCAAGCACGAACTCGATCAGATGCTGGCCGAACGGGAAACCCTCAACACCGATATCCAGCAGGCACTGGACACGCAGACCGACGCCTGGGGCATCAAAGTCTCCAACGTCGAGATCAAGCATGTCGACATCGACGAAACCATGGTGCGCGCGATCGCCAAACAGGCGGAAGCCGAGCGCGAACGGCGTGCCAAGATCATTCATGCCGAAGGTGAACTACAGGCCTCGGAAAAGCTTCTTGCCGCCGCCGAAGTTCTTTCCGGCCGGCCACAGGCGATGCAGTTGCGCTATCTGCAGACACTCTCCCTCATCGCCGGCGACAAGACCAATACCATTGTCTTTCCAATGCCGGGCGAGCTGATGAACCTCATGATGCGCGACACAAAACCCGGCGAGTAACGGCGTGCACGCGCAACCCCTGCGGCCGCAGGGTGGAAACTGCCGCCGCATCCCGGTATGCTCACCCCAAACCCGAAGCACTCGGGAACCTGTGCCCGCTACAACACTCTGTACTGGCACTGCCGTTTTCAATTCACGTGAGGAAACCACATGAACCCGCAAGTCACCACCCTCGGCCGCAGCCAGTCTGCGGTAGCCTCGACCAACAAGGTCGTCAAGAACACCTACATGCTGCTGTCGATGACGCTGGCATTCTCCGCGCTCACCGCCGGCCTGTCGATGTCGCTGAACCTGCCGCACCCCGGCATGATCATCACCCTGGTCGGCTATTTCGGTCTGTTGTTCCTGACCACCAAGTTCCGCGACAGCGGCCTCGGCATCGCCTTCGTGTTCGCGCTCACCGGCTTCATGGGCTACACGCTCGGCCCCATCCTCAACGCCTATCTGTCGCTGCCCAACGGCACCCAGGTGGTGATGATGGCGATGGGCGGCACCGCCGCGATCTTCCTCGGCCTGTCGGCCTACGTGATGACCACCCGCAAAGACTTCAGCTTCATGGGCGGATTCCTCATGGTTGGCATCCTGGTCGCTTTCCTCGCAGGTATCGGTGCGATCTTCTTCAACATGCCCGGCCTGTCGCTGGCAGTGTCCGCGATGTTCGTGCTCTTGATGTCCGGCCTCATCCTGTACGAGACCAGCAACATCATCCACGGCGGCGAGACCAATTACATCATGGCGACGGTCACGCTGTTCGTCGCGATCTTCAACCTGTTCACCAGCCTGCTGCACCTGCTGGGCTTTGCCAGCAACGACTGAACCTTGATGGCAGCAGCAAACGAAACGGCGTCTTCCAGGGCGCCGTTTTTTATCGATACCCACTGCCATCTCGATGCGGCAGAGTTTAATGCCGACCGCGATGCCGAGTACGCGCGCGCCGTCGCCGGCGGCGTCACCACGCTGGTGATTCCCAGCGTCAGCCGCGAGGGCTTCGCCGCGGTGGCCGCAACCTGCGCGCGCTACCCCGGCTGCCTGCCGGCATGGGGGCTGCACCCGATGTACATCGGCGTGCACCACCCCGCGCACCTGGCGGACCTGCGCGCGCAGGTCGAGACGCAGCGCCCGGTGGCGATCGGCGAAATCGGGCTCGACCGTTTCGTCGACCTCGACTATCCGACCCAGGAGTATTTCTGCATCGCACAACTCAAGATCGCGCGCGAATTCGACCTGCCGGTATTGCTGCACTGCCGCCGCGCCAACGACGACCTGCTCAAGCATCTGCGCAGGATCGGCGTGCGCGGCGGCATCGCCCATGCATTCAACGGCAGTCCGCAACAGGCGGACGTATTCATCAAGCTGGGGTTCAAGCTGGGATTCGGCGGCGCCTTCACCTGGCCGCGCGCCAACAACCTGCGGCGACTGGCGGTCGACCTGCCGCTGGAGGCGATCGTGCTGGAAACCGACAGTCCCGACATGCCGCCGGTATGGGTCGGGCGTGGCCGCAATGCGCCCGGCGAATTGCCGCGCATCGCGCAGACCCTGGCCGAACTGCGCGGAATTGACCTGGCCACCGTGGCGCAGGCCACCACGCGCAACGCCCACGAACTATTCGGCCTGGCTTAAGGGTGCGTCAGCTGGCGAAATTCCCCACCACTGCCCGGCGGCGGAGGACATTCGGCGCAGGACCTTACAGCCATCGCCGCACCCGTGCTTGATACTCGCGGTAGGCGTCACCGAAGCGGGCGTGCAGGTGCGCTTCCTCGTGGCGGATCACGCCGTAGCGCAGCATGGCCCAGATCAGTGGCGCGAACAGCAGCGGCCATACCGTGGCCAGCAGCAGCGACACCCCGGCGAAGATGAACCAGTCGCCGACATAGATCGGATTACGGCTGAAGCGAAACGGCCCGCCGATGCACAGGCTGGACGCCGCCTTATAGGGGTTGACCGTGGTGCGATGGCGCCAGAAGGTCACCAGCGTCCAGATGAACAACGCCAGCCCGATGCCAATCAGCAGCCAACCCAGCGGCCGCGTCGCCGTGCCCCAGTCCCATGTCAAGGCCAGAAAGTTGTGGTCCAGCCACCAGCCGCCAAGCAGCGCCGCGGCATAGGGCGCGGGCGGCAATACCCGTGTGGCCGGCTTGTGGGAAGGGAAAGCCATGCGGGAAGCCTCCTATCGCAAGTCGGACTGCGCCACCGCGTGCAGGAACTCGTTGCGCATCTGGTCGCTGTCGCGGAAGCAGCCGGTGAACGCCTGCGTGACGACCCGCTCGTCGCCGCGCCGGTCTTCACCCAGCAACAGGCACAACTGTTCGGCCTCGACGATGCAGGCCGCGCCCAGCGCCTGCCCGTGCGTCACCAGCGCCTCGGCGATGTCGCGCGTCATCCATTCCTGGTAGGTGAAGCGGTGGCCGATGGCATCGACCATGCGCGCGATGCGGCCGAAGCCGTGCAGCCGCCCGCCGGGAATGTAGGCCACGTGCGCCACCCCGCGAAACGGCACCAGGTGATGCGGGCACACGCCGTGCACCGCGATGCCGCGTACCACCACCATGTCGTCGCGGTCGTCGGCAAAACCCTCGCCCAGCGCGACGGCGGGTTCGATCGCGTAGCCGCCGAGCAGGCGGCGCTGCCACAGCTCGCGCACCCGCTCGGCGGTGCGCCCGGTATGCACCGAATCCGGCGCCACCCCGCAGGCGACGAGCATGGCGTTGACCGCCTGCTCGAACGCGACCGGGTCGAACGGCCCGGTCTGCGGAATGCCGAGGCCGCCGCCGCGCGGCATGTGGCAGTCGTCGTGGTCGCAGTCGGCCATTATTTGAGGGTCGCCTTGAGGAACTCCAGCGTGCGCGTCCACGAATCGGTATCGGCCGCGTTGTCGTATTTGAGCGGCAGCCCGAACTGCGCAGCGTAGCTGTCGGCTTCGCGGTTGGTGAAGGTATGCTTCACTCCGGGGTAGGCCACGAACATGTAGTCGGCCTTGGCATTGTCCATCTCGGTCTTGAACGCCTCGACCTGCTCGGGCGGCACGATGGGGTCGGCCTCGCCATGGAAGATGCGCAGCTTGGTCTTGATGCCGCCTGGCTTGACCGATATATCGGTCGCCAGCACGCCGTGGTAGCTGACCGCCGATTTCAGCGGCATGCCCGAACGCACCATGTTGAGCACCACGCCGCCGCCGAAGCAGTAGCCCAGCGCGGCGATCTCGCCCTGCTTCACGTTGGGCTGCTGGTCGAGGAAGCGGCGCGCGGCATCGAAACGCGCGTAGGCCAGCGGAGGATTCTTGTTGACGCTGCCCGCCAGCGCACCGGCATCCTTCGGATTGTCGGCCACCTGGCCGCTGCCGTACATGTCGACCACCAGGGCCACATAGCCGGCCTCCGCCAGCATGCGCGCGCGCTTTCTCGCGTAATCGTTGGCGCCCCACCACTCGGGCACCACCAGCACCCCGGCGCGCTTACCGTGGACCGCATCGTCGTATGCCAGATAGCCCTTCATGACGGTATCGCCCGCCTGGTACGTGACATCTCTGCCGATCACCGCGGCGAGGGCGGAAGAGGTAAAAAACAACAATGACAGCGCAAGTGCAGTTTTCATGGGCGTCTCCGGAAGCAAGCGATCAAGCGGCGATCGGGTTAATGGGTCCAAAAGCATACCGCGCCGGCACGCGCAATAACAACCGCATTTCCACCGCGGCCATGCGCCCGTGCTGTGCACGCCGCCCGTCCGGCGTAAACTCGCGGCTCCACCCGCACGTCCGACCGCCATGACCGAACCCGTCCGCCTTGCCAAACGCGTCGCCGAACTGCGTGGCTGCTCGCGTCGCGAAGCCGAGCAGTTCATCGCCGGCGGCTGGGTGCGGGTTGACGGCATCGTCGTCGAGGAGCCGCAGTTCCGCGTCACCGACCAGCGCATCGAAATCGACCCAAGGGCCGACCCCAGCCAGACCGAACCGGTCACCCTGCTGCTGCACAAGCCGCCTGGCTATCACATGATCGACGGCGAGCCGCCCGCGTCGCAGTTGCTCACCTCCGCCAATCTGTGGACCGAGGACACCTCCGGCCTGCGTCCGCTGAAAAAACACTTCGCCCAGCTGACCCTATGCGTGCCGCTGGAAACCGACGCCAGCGGCCTCGTCGTGTTCACCCAGGACTGGCGCATCGCGCGCAAGTTGACTGAAGACGCCGCCACCCTGGAGCACGAAGTCGTCGTCGAAGTCGCGGGTGAACTGGCCGCCAACGGGCTCAAGCGGCTGAACCGGGGCATCCCTTACCACGGCAAGACCCCGCCCGCCATCAAGGTCAGCTGGCAAAACGAAACCCGCCTGCGGGTGGCGCTGAAAGGCGCTCTACCGGGACAGATCGCGCACCTGTGCGAAGCCGTCGGCCTGCAGGTGCTGTCGATGAAACGCATCCGCCTCGGCCGCGTCCCGCTGGGAAAGCTGCCGGTGGGACAGTGGCGCTACCTGCGCGGGGACGAGTGGTTTTGAGGGCGGCAGCGCGGATTGCCGTGATTTTATATCCAGGAGCCTGTCGGACTTGAAGGAAATCGGCTGCAAATCCGCCTGGCCGGTTCATATTTCGCCGCCTTCTTGGGCAATAGAACGACTATTGCCCGGCGAAACCGTCAAAATTATGTCCCGTCGGGACGGTATCCCTTGGGGCTGCCCTCGCCCAGCCGAATTTTCGCTTCGATTCTTCAAGTCCGACAGGCTCCTGGCCGCACCGACCTCTGCGTCGTCGATGACGGATCGGTCGCGTCGAACATATCCTGACGACGGCACAGCTCCGAATCGTGCTCGCTGACGACTTGCCCGCTTCCTCCGCGGTCGCAACGACGGGCTATATTCGAATGAATTGACGCCTCCCTCGCTACAATTCCGGTTGTTATCACGCAATCCGAGAGTCATGCCCGAACGCACCCACTCCACCCCCGAATCCGTCGAAGCCGCTTTCTACGCCGCCTTCGAGGCGCGCAACCTCGACGCCATGATGGCGGTGTGGGCCCTCGACGACAGCATCGCCTGCATCCATCCGCTGGCCGCGCCGCTGGACGGGCGCGCCGCCGTAGCGGCCGGCTGGCGCAGCATGTTCGAGGCCGCCGGGCAGTTCCGCGTGCAGGTCGAAGTCGCGCATGAAATACGCGAGGCCGGCCAGGTCATCCGCATCGTGCGCGAATACCTGGTCATCGGGCAGGAAGCCGAGCCGCGCCCGCCGATTCTGGCAACCAATGTGTATCGCAGGGAAGCCGACGGCTGGCGCATGGTGCTGCACCATGCCTCGCCGCTCCAGGTCGGCGGTACGCCGCCCATGCGCACCCCGCCTGCGGTGCTGCATTAAGGATCAACCCGCCAGTCCAGCCGTATTCCGCCGCTCGCATCCGGACGACGATTTCATCGATTTCGGCTGGCTGCCGGAGTGCCGACAGGTAGAATCGACGCAATATCAATCAGGGAGCGCACTGTGGAATACCCCAAGGAAATCTTCAAGGCCTACGACATTCGCGGCATCGTCGGCAAGACCTTCACGCCGGAAATCGTCGAGGCCATCGGCCACGCCATCGGTTCCGAAGCGGTGACGCGCGGCCAGCACGAAATCTGCATCGGGCGCGATGGCCGCCTGTCGGGACCCGACATGGCCGCCGCCCTGGCGCGCGGCATCCAGAAGGCCGGTATCGGCGTGGTGGACCTGGGAATGGTCGCCACGCCGATGACTTATTTCGCGGCATATCAATTGAAGACGGACAGTGCGGTGATGGTCACCGGCAGCCACAATCCACCCGACTACAACGGCCTGAAGATGGTGCTCGGCGGCGAAACCCTGTCGGGCGACACCATCCAGAAACTGCGCGAGCGGCTGGTGAACAACGATCTGGCGCACGGCGCCGGCAGCTACCGCGAATACGACATCGCCGGCGAATACCTCACGCGCATCGTCTCCGACGTCAAGCTTGCGCGCCCGATGAAGATCATCGTCGACTGCGGCAACGGCGTGCCCGGCGCATTCGCCCCCAAGCTGTACCGCGACATGGGCTGCCAGGTTGAGGAACTGTTCTGCGAGGTCGACGGCAACTTCCCCAACCACCACCCCGACCCCTCGCAGCCGAAGAACCTGCAGGACCTGATCGCCGCGCTGAAAACCAGCGACGCCGAAATCGGCTTGGCGTTCGACGGCGATGGCGACCGATTGGGCGTGGTCACCAAGGACGGCAGCATCATTTTCCCCGACCGCCAGCTGATGCTGTTCGCCGACGACGTGCTCTCCCGCAACCCCGGCGCCGAAATCATTTTCGACGTGAAATCCACGCGCAAGCTGTTCGGCTGGATCACAGACCGCGGCGGTCGCCCGCTGCTGTGGAAGACCGGGCACAGCTTCATCAAGGCCAAGATGAGGGAAACCGGCGCGCTGCTGGCCGGCGAGATGTCGGGCCACGTGTTCTTCAAGGAACGCTGGTACGGCTTCGACGACGGGATGTATGCCGGTGCGCGCCTGCTCGAATACCTGTCCAGACAGGCCGACATCGACGCCACCCTGCACGGCCTGCCCGACACGCTGAACACGCCCGAACTCAATATCAAGATGGCCGAGGGCGAGCATTACGCGCTGATGGACACGCTGCAGAAAACCGCGCGCTTCCCGGACGCCCAGGAAATCATCACCCTCGACGGCCTGCGCGTGGAATACGCCGACGGCTTCGGCCTGGCCCGCCCGTCGAACACCACGCCGGTGATCGTGCTGCGCTTCGAGGCCGACTCTGCCTCCGCGCTGGAGCGGATCCAGGCCGACTTCCGCCGCGTGTTTCACGAGGCGGCGCCCGGCCTCGTGCTGCCGTTCTGAGGGCTATTTACCAGTTGCCGCAGGGGAACGTCATCGACTGTCTGCTCTTCCACGATTCCAAAGCTCGGGCCATTTCCCTCGACGACATCAGCGACCACGTCGGCCAGCCGGATCGTTTCATCTGGGTCGAGCTGAAATCGCCCGACAACCAGACCATCACCCGCCTGGGCGATGAGCTCGGGCTGCATGCGCTGGCGCTGGAAGATGCGATTTCCACCCACCAGCGCTCCAAGCTCGAGGAATATGAAGGGCACATGTTCATTGCGACGCGCACGGTGCAGTTATGCGACGCGCGCATGGAGATCGGCGAAACGCACGTGTTTGCCGGCAGCAACTACGTCGTCGCCATCCGCCACGACAACGGCGCCGGCTACCAGCGGGTGAGCGACCGCCTGCAGCGCCCCCCCAATGGCATCAAGGCGGCCGCGCCCTATGCGCTGTACCTGGTGCTCGACCTCATCGTCGACCGGTTCAGGCCGGTGATCGAAAGCATGCAGGACCGCTTCCAGTCACTGGAGAGCCAATTGATCAGCAGTACAAAGCCTGGGCGCGACATGCTGGAACGGCTCTACGCCATGAAGCGCGATCTGACCGCGTTGCGCGACGCCGCCGAACCGATACAGGAAATCACCCAGAACCTGATTCGCCTGCACCCGGAGTTGTCCACCAAGGAACTCAAGGCCTATTACCGCGACATCCACGACCATGCGATGCGGGTGTCGGCCGTGATCGACCGCCTGCGCATGTCGACCTCGGACGCGATGCAGTTCCATCTCGCCTCGCTGTCGCTGAAGCAGAACGAATCGGTGCAGAAGCTGGCCGGCTGGGGTGCGCTGCTCGCCTTGCCCACGGTGGTGTTCAGCCTGTACGGCATGAACTTCGCGATGATGCCGGAACTGACGTGGCCGTGGGCCTACCCGGTGCTGCTGCTGACGACCGGCGCGGCGGTCGCCTTGCTGTACCGGCGGCTGAAGCGGCGCGGCTGGATCTGATTCAAAATCTTTACTTGCGCACGGCGCGTGCATAGCGGACACGCGTGCCCGCTTTTTCGTCGTGATCCAGCCACACCACATGCAGCGATCCGGCGGCATCCAGCGTCCCCACCGGGTCGGATTGCGCGCCCAGCCCTGACGCAGCGGGCACCGCCACGTCGTCACCGAAGGCCTTGCCGTCCCACTCGGACAGCCACACATCCGGCGTGCCGTCGCGGGCGTCGTCCCACAGTGCCAGCAGCCGGCCACCGGCGTCGCCGACGACCGCCGCATGCCACTGCACCATGTTGTCGCCGAAGCTGTCCTGCACCCGGATATTCTTGCCGAAGCGGCGCGTCCCGCCATCCAGCGCCGCATACACGTCATAGCCGGAAAGGAAATCGCGCTTGTCGAGCCACACCGCCACCACGCCCTGCCCGCCCCAGGCGGTGAGTGTGGGGCGCATCGCGCCGGTCCCCGCACCCAGTCCCTCCGCGCTGGCACCGCTCGCCTGGTCGGTCAGGCGGGCCGGCCGCGCAAAGCGGCGGCCGTCGCGGCTGGTGCTCACCATCGGCACCGTGTGGTGGTTGCGCCGGTCCTCCCACGCCACCGTCACGCTGCCGTCTCCCTTGGTGGCCAGCGCCGGCCAGCCCTGTTCGTCGGCCGGTTTTTTCGCTTCGACCGGCCGTCGTGTCTTCACGCTGAGCGCATCCCCTTCCAACGCCAGCCGGGCGACGACAATGCGGCGGAAGCGCCCGGTCTGTTCGGCCCACGCGGCATAGATCCGCTCTCCCGCTGCGGCCAGCGTGACCTGCGCCGCCTCGGCGTCGGACAACTTCAGTACCGCGCCGCCGGGCAGCAGCCGCGCATGCGCCGTGCCGGCTTCTTCCCACGCCGCCACAAAGCGACCGTCGCCGAGGGCTGCCACCACCGGTTCGTAGCAGTCGCCCTGGCTCAGCCGGATCTCCAGCTGGAAGGCCGCCGCGGCCGCGGGCTTAGTCGCCAGATAGCACTGCGGGCTGCCGTCGCGGTTGTCTTCCCACACCACCGCCACGGTGCCGCCCGACACCGCGACGCCGCGGCGATTGGCCGATTCCAGATGCGGGAAGATCGCCGCACTACGAACCGAGTTGACGGTGAGCGGCGCGCTCCATTCCCACGCGGCGTGCGCAGACGACGCCAACAGCGCCAGCAGCAGCACCGCCGCCCTCACGACTTACCACCCAGGAATTCAAGCAGGGTCTCCTGCTTGTAATGTCCGCCACGCACGTAGCGGTCGTAATCGCGAAAATCCTGCACTGTCTTGAAGCCGGGAATCTGCATGATTTTGTCGCCCTGTGGCGTCAGGTAGACGAACAGCGGCGTGGCGAAAGCCTGCAGCCGCACCCCCAGTTCGGCCTCGGTGATGCGCTCGCCGGAGGGCAGCGTCAGCCGCTTGCCCGATTCGGCGTCGACGTAGACCAGCGTATAGTTTTTCGTGTACAACTGTTTCAACGCCGCGTCGGAGAAGGTCTGTTTGTTGGTGTGGTCGCACCATGCGCAGCCGTAGCGCCCGAAGTAGAGAAAGATCGGCTTGCCGCTTGCGCGCGCCGCCGCCAGGCCGGCATCGTAGCCGACAAACGGATAGCCCGGCGGCGGGTCGGCCAGCACCGTCGTTGCCCACAAAAAGCCTGTCGCCAGCAGCATCCCGATCCGTTTCATTCCGCTCTCCTCATCCACTTAGTCTGCATTCTGATAAATTCAGGCCCTCGCACAATCCTCTTTTATGACCACATGACCCACGATTCCATTCGCATCGGCCTGGTTTCCATCAGCGACCGTGCCAGCAGCGGCATCTACGAAGACCGCGGCCTGCCCGCACTCGAAGCCTGGTTCGGCGAGGTGCTGGCCAACCCCGCGCAATTCGTCACCCGGCTGATTCCCGACCAGCAGGCAGGGATCGAAGCCACGCTGATCGAGCTGGCCGACATTGAGCACTGTTCGCTCATCCTCACCACCGGCGGCACCGGCCCGGCGCCGCGCGACGTCACCCCGGAGGCGACGCTGGCGGTGGCGCACAAGGTACTGCCCGGCTTCGGCGAGCAGATGCGCGCGGTGTCGCTGAAGTATGTGCCGACCGCGATTCTGTCGCGTCAGGTCGGGGTGACGCGCGGCGCCAGCCTGATCCTCAACCTGCCGGGGCAGCCCAAGGCGATCAAGGAAACGCTCGACGGCATCTTCGCCGCCGTGCCCTACTGCATCGACCTCATCGGCGGGCCGTACCTCGAAGCGCGCGCCGACACGATCGCCGTGTTTCGCCCGAAATCCGCGCTGCGGTCGCCCGCATGACGGTGCTCGACGCGCTGGCGCGCGCCCTGCGCGACCTCTTCAACCTGCGCGTGCTGTGGGTGGTGGTATGGCCGATGCTGGTCGCCCTGCTGCTGTGGCTGGTGCTGGGGGTGACGTTCTGGAGCACCTTCTCCGGCTGGATCGCGCAGGGGCTCGACGCCATCGGCATCCAGACCTGGCTGGCCGAGCTCGAACCGGCCTGGATCGCCCATGGCATCCAGGCGCTGTTGCACCTCATGCTGTTCGTGCCGCTGGTGATGCTGACCGCGCTCGTCATCACCGCGCTGTTCGGCATGCCTGCGCTGATTCGTGTGGTGGCCGGGCGAGATTATCCAGAACTCAGGCGCGAAAACGGCGGCGGTCTGGTCGGCAGCCTGTGGAACGCCGTCGTCGCAATCGTCTTGTTCGTTGCCCTGTGGCTGGTGACGCTGCCGCTGTGGCTGATCGGCGTCGGCGTGATCGTGCCCTTCGTGGCCGCCGCGTATCTGAACCAGCGCCTGTTCCGCTACGACGCCATCGCCGAACACGCCAGCGCCGAAGAAATGGCGGCGCTGTTCGGGAGCGAGCGAACTGGCTGGTGGGGACTGGGCCTGCTGACCGGGCTGGTGCAATTCGTCCCCCTGCTCAACCTGCTGGGGCCGGTGTTCGCCGCACTGGCCTTCATCCACTTCGGTCTGGGGCGGCTCAACCAGCGGCGCCGTTCAGCGCCCTGAGCGTGGTTGTTGACGCTTCAGCGTCTTTAGCGCGTGGTTGTTGCCGATTCATCGGCTTTAGTGCGTGGCTGTTGCCGATTTATCGGCTTTACAACCACGGCCTCCCCCTTGCGGGGACAACCACGGCCTACTCCTTGCGGGTGGAGGCAAAACGCCGCCTGAAGCCCTCGTCGACATTGACCTCGTGAGCGGTCATCGCACCCATCACGCACCGCTCCAGACTGGGCGGCATCACCAGCCGGCCGGCGGCATCCACCAGCCGCCCGGCCATGATCTCGGCCTCGCGGCGCGGCAGATGTTGTGGCAGTTCGGACTCGGCATAGCCCTGCGGATAGACCGGCAAGCCCCCGGCGGCATATTTGTCGGTCGCGCCCAGCGTATGCAACAGCTCGTGCGCGATGACGATATTGTTCTGCCGCGTCTGCCGGGGATCGGCAAAGGCGTGCACCACGCCGATCAGGCCTTTCTGCAGCCCCAGCGAATGCTCCAGCGCCAGACCGTCCTGCGGCGCGTGATACAGCACGAACAGCTTGATCGTGCCCAGCTGCGGCAACCACGCGTCCGACTGCCGGTACACCCACCAGCGCAGCTGCAAGCTCCAGAACATGGTTTTCAGCACGCTGCCGTCGCGCGGCGGCGCCGGTGGTTTCTGCTTCGACTCCGGCAGCAAGGTGACCTGCATGGCCGGCGACTGCTTCACCCCGTAGCGCGCCGTCTCGCGTTCGAGAAAGGCATTGATGTCGTCGAAATCGCCCACCTGCAGCGCGCGGATCGTCTCTGCCGCCGGCACCGAGTCGTCGCCGTTGATCGGAATCACCGTCACCGCCAGCGGTGCCCGCCAGGCGCGCACCATGGACTGCTCCAGCCAGGTCATGCCGGCCACAGCGGCCAGCACCCCCAGCAGCAACAGGATTCGAATTCGGCGGAAAGTCATGATGGCACCGGCAGAGTCATTGGCCCGCCTTTAACGGCATCGCACCGTAGCGCTTGAATCCGTTTCAAGGCGTGGCCGCAGCGGGAACATCCGCGGGTGCGGCTTCAGCCGCCAGTGTCTTGCCCGCCCCCAGGCTCATCCTGCTGCCCACCAGATTGTCCTTGGCAGTCTGCGTGGTCGCCGCGGCCATGCTGACACGGCCGGCATCGAGTCCGATCCCGATCAGCTCATCGCGGATTACCTGTCCGCGTGTCTCGGCGAGCTTGATCAGCACATCGTCGTCGATTTTCGTCTGCCGGGTCAGGCGTTCCAGCAGTTCGGCGTGGAAGGCGGAGGCCGGGCCATCGTCGCGGGCCTTGAAGCGGCGCGCAAGGCGCTCCACCAACTCGCTTTCCATCACGCCCGCATCCTTGTCCCGGAAGCTGGCACGCAGTTTCTTGTAGTCCTCCTTGCCGACCTGTTCGGCGTAGCGGTCCTCGAGCCAGGTCTGGATTTTGTAAAGGTTCACGTCCACCGGGCCGGGGGCTTCTCCGGGTTCGAGCTTGATGCCAGCCACAGTTGCTGCTTCGTCGCGGATGGCGCGTTCCTGCAGGGCACGCCGGTCGGCTGCGGGGTCGTAGCCCGGTTCCAGGGTCAGCGTCAGGGCGGGCCGCTTGGCCAGCGCCTCGGCGATGGTCTTGAGCTTCTCCTGTTCGGGCGGCAGCAGCGCGCTGCTGCCGGGATCGAAGTCGACCGATTCGAGCTTTTCCGAACTCACACCGAGCAGTTTGCCGAGCGCGCGAAAGGGTGCAGTCACCAGCTTGGTCAACACGTTGACGATGGCTTTCCAGATGATCCTGCCGTAGCTGAACTTGGGATCGTCAAGGCTTCCGGAAATGGGCAGATCGAGGTCGATGATGCCGTTGCTGTCTTCCAGCAGCGCGATCGCGAGGTCGAGCGGCAGGTTTATCGCGTCGGGACTGTCGATGCGTTCGCCAAGCCGGAGTTTGTTGACGATGAACTTGTTTTCACCCGCCAGCTGGCGATCCTTGATCTTGTACTCGAGGTCGACCGAAAGCTTGCCCGAATCGATCCTGCGTCCGGCGAACTTACCCGAATACGGCGTCAGCTTGGTCATTTCCAGGTTGCGGAAGGTCAGCTTGAGGTCGGTGAAGTCGGTGGCACGGAACGGCTGGATCGAGCCGCGAACGCGCGCCGAGCCGTAGTCGTCGACCTTGCCGTCGAGCTCCACCTGCGCCGTCGTCGCCGGGTCGTTCGACAGGCCGGTGATGACGCCGCCGAGGTCGTGCATGCGGGCGCCGAACTGCGGCGTCAGCGAGAGATCGGCGAATTCCGCGTTGGCGCCGACGATGCGCAGGCGCTCGATGGCCAGCGGGAACGCGGGCGGCGCCTCGTCCGGCTTTGTCGCGGGTTTGGCCGAACCCTTGGCGAGTGGCGGCGCCGAGGTCTTTGACGGCGGGGTGCGCAGGATCTGCTGCAGGTTGACAGTCCGGTCCTCGAAGACGATCACCTTGCCGAAGGGATGGGTGGCGACCAGTTCGTTCATGCGCAGCCGGTTCGGCGCCAGCCCGACCCGCAGGCTGTTCGACGCGAGCTTCTGCCAGCCGAGGAAGGCCTCCTCGGTCTCCTCTTCGGTGATGGCCAGATCATCGATCGCGAAGCCGCCGCCGTAATCGAGCCGCATGCCCGATTTTGCCTGCGCGAACGTCAGTTTGCCGCGGGTCGCCGCCGTGCCCGAATGCAGGTTGAGACGGGCAAACTGGTTGACGTAGGGCGCGAAGGGCTTCAGCGACACCCCCACCAGCCGCAGGTCCAGCCGGCCCGAAGCCTTGCCGGGAACGACGCTGCCCCCGGCGTTGAAGCGTCCCCCCTGCCGGAGTGCGAAGCCGGCTTCCAGCGGCACCGCCTTGTCCAGGTCGAGGCTCAGGTCCTTCAGCGTGACAAAGCCCTGCACCAGATCGAGCCGCACCGGCTTCGCGGGCGACTGGTCGACGAAGCCGACCTCGATGCCGTCGAGGCTCAGGCGGGCCAGCTGCACGTCCATGGCGGAAGCGCCTGCCTCGGCTGGCGCCGGTGCCGCCGGGGCGCCGGGAGCCTTCTGCAGGATGGCGTTCCAGTTGAGGTTTTTCTTCTTGTCCAGCGCCACCGTGGTCCTGGCGCCATTCAGTTCGAGCGCCTCGATGACCAGGTGCTTGTCGGCCAGTTTCAGCCCCGCGTTGATCAGCGCCACACGCTGCAGTTCGGCCACCTGCTGCGCGCCCGACTGCACCTGAACCCGCCCCAGCGCCGCATTCACCGGCCCGATTTCGATCGCTGGCGTCGCCCCCACCTCGCCGGCCAGGGCCGCAGTCAGGCTGAAGCCCTCGGTGCTCACACTCAAAGGCCGCGCATAGCCCTGGTCGGTAAAACGCGCCGCCCAGTCGGCCAGGCTGATTTCGGCAATGCCGACTTTCCATGGCTTCGCCGGTGCCGGCTTGTCCGCAGCGGGCTGCGCGGCAGCGTCCTTTTTCGCCAGCGCGCCTTTACCCGCTGCCGCGAACAACGTCTGCCAGTCGAGCGCGCCGCGGACGTCGCGCGTCGCGGCAAGCCTGCCACCGCTCAGGCTGACGCCGGCCACCTTGATTTCCCGACCGGCCAGATCGAGGTTCGCATCGCTGACGCGCGCTTCGGCCAGCTCCAGCACCGGGACGCCGCCGCCACGCGGCGCCAGTACCAGGTTCTGCACGATCAGGTTGGCGCCGCTGACCTGCAGCCACGGCACGTCGGCGCCGGAGTCCTCGCGCACCATGGCAAAGCGGTAGCGCAGACCGGCAGCCAGGGTGCCGGACGGCAGTTCGAAATTGCGTGGGCTCTTGATCGCGCGCAGCAGCTTGGTCAGCTTCACCCCCTGCAAACCGACTTCGCCACTCGACGCCACGGGATTCAGCCCGATATCGCCCTTCCACTTGAGAGTACCGCCCTGCTCCGGCAGCCTGGCGGCGATCAGGTAATCGCCGCGGTCTTCCGGCAGGGTCGACAGGCCGTCGAGCTCGATGCCGAGCGGCTGCAGCGAGAACTTGAACGGCTCACCCACCCGGTTGGCATCGATGTATTCAATATCGCCGTTGTCGATCTTGATGTGGTCGATCAGCAGCCGTGCAATGGTGTCGCTCGGGGGGGGTTTGTCCTCGTTGAGCCGGGCGATCAGCGCCGCCCAGTTGAGCTTGCCGCCGGGTCGGACCTCAAGGGTTGCATGCGGCCGGCCGAGCTGGATGTCCCGGATGCGCCAGGCCCAACGGAACAGGCCGGTGGTTTCGAGGTTGAGATAGAGCTGGTCGAAGCCTGCCAGCGGCGCACCGCTCATTTCGGCCAGCCTGAGATTGTCGACCGTGGCTTCGAGCGTGAGCGGATTGAACCTGACCTCGTCGGCACTCAGACGGCTGGCGAGCTTTTCCTCGCCGATCCAGGGCAGCAGCTTCTGCGCCAGCGGATTGACCAGAAAAAAACCGAACACCAGATACAGTCCGAACAGCCCGGCGACGACCAGGAACGGCAGGCTCAAGACAAATTTGACGACACGTCTCCACATGCGGTCTCTCCCGGCTCAAACGCCTTAATATCCGCGAAGTGCGCGAAAAACGCCCTTCAAGATTTTCCTTCGCGTCGTTTCGCGGATCAATCCACTTTCTGCATCGCCTCGCGGATCACCCGGAAGATCTCGCGAAAGGCCTTCGGCGGCTTGTTGCGCGCCGCCTCGTCACGCGCATTGCGGATGATCTGCCGCAGATGCGTGGCGTCGGTGTCGGGGTATTTATTGAGGAAAAGCGTCAGCGCCTCGTTGTCGGCGATGAGCTTGTCGCGCCATTTCTCGGCCTGGTGCAGCTTGGCGGTTTCCGCCGCCGACACGCCGTTGAAGGCGTCGAGCTGCGCCTGGATCGGTTCCGGGTCGATGCCGCGCATCAACTTGCCGATGTATTGCTTCTGCCGCCGCAGCGCGCTGTTCTGGGTGATCTTGCGGCAGGCGGCCACCGCCGCGCGCAGCTCGTCCGGCAGTTCGATGCGCTTGAATTGCGCGTCAGGTAATTTGACAAGCAGCGTGCCCAGGTCCTGCAGGGCCTCGACGTCGCGCTTCTTCTGGCTCTTGCTGGGGCCGTCATAGACGTCATCGGGGTCGAATTCCAACTCTGCATCGGGGTCGATCAGGCGCACGGCGGGTCTTTCGGTTGCTGTTATGATCGTCATTGTAGTTTCTGCCCACATAAAACGTGCTGCCCTGAAAAACATTGCACCCCTATTTCTTTTTGTAAGCCGATATGTCCCGCTCCCAATTCAGCTATACCCGCGACCAGCTCATTGCCCTGTCACAGATCGTCATCGAGCACGCCGCCCGACAGGGGGCCACCGCCGCCGACACCGAAATATCCGAAGGCGTCGGCCAGAACGTCAGCGTGCGCCAGGGTGAAATCGAGACCATCGAGTACAACAAGGACAAGGGCGCCGGCGTTACCGTCTACATCGGTCAGCGGCGCGGCCACGCCGCGACCTCGGATCTGTCGGAAGCGGCGCTGAAAAGCGCGGTGGAGAAGGCGCTGACCATTGCCCGCTACACCGCCGAGGACGATGCTGCCGGACTGCCGGATGCCGACAGGCTGGCGAAGGACGTGCCCGACCTCGACCTCTATCACCCGTGGCCGCTTTCCGTCGAAGAAGCCGCCGAGCGTGCCAAGGCCTGCGAAGCAGCGGCGCTGGCGGTCGACAAGCGGCTGACCAACTCCGAAGGCGCGGGCGTCAGCCTGCACACTTCGCAGTTCATCTACGCCAACAGCCTCGGCTTCTGCAACGGCTACGCCGGATCGCGCCACGGCATGTCGGTCGCCGTCATCGGCGAGGACAAGGGTGCGATGCAGCGCGACTACTGGTACACCAGCGCCCGTAATGCCGCCGAGCTGGAATCCGCTGAAAGCGTCGGCCGCATCGCCGGCACCCGCACGGTGCGCCGGCTCAACGGCCGCAAGCTCGACACCCGCACCTGCCCGGTGCTGTTCGAGGCGCCGATCGCCACCGGCCTCATCGGCAACTTCGTCGCCGCGGTGTCGGGCGGCAGCCTCTACCGCAAATCGTCCTTCCTGCTCGACAGCCTCGGCAAGCAGGTGTTCGCGCCGCTGATGACCATCCGCGAGCAGCCCCTCATCCCGGGCGGCCTCGGCAGCGCGCCGTTCGACAGCGAAGGCGTCGCCTGCCTCGACCGCGACGTCGTCAAGGACGGCGTGCTGCAGGGCTATTTCCTGTCGACCTACTCGGCGAAAAAACTCGGCATGACGACCACCGGCAACGCCGGCGGCAGCCACAACCTCATCGTCACCCCCGGCGAGCACGACCTCGACGGCCTGTTGAAACAGATGGGCACCGGGCTGCTGGTCACCGAGCTGCTCGGCCACGGCGCCAACATGGTCACCGGCGATTACTCGCGCGGCGCCGCCGGCTTCTGGGTGGAAAACGGCGAAATCCAGTACCCGGTCGAGGAAGTCACCATCGCCGGCAACCTGGCCGGCATGTTCAAAGGCATCGTCGGCATCGGCCGCGACATCGAGCGGCGCGGCTCCAAGCAGGTCGGCTCCATCCTGATCGACAGGATGACGGTGGCGGGCAACTAGCAGCCCGTCAGACTGAATTCCCTATGCACGAATAATAATGCATATAATATATGCATATATGATGCATGGCGTTTGAATTCGACCCGAAAAAAGCAGCGACCAATCTGCGTAAGCATGGCGTCTCGCTTGCGGATGTCGAGCCGGTGTTTCATGACAATCAGGCTCTGACGCGTGAGGATGTGGATGCAAACGGCGAGGCACGCTTTGTAACGGTCGGCACGGATACGCTGGGGCGGATTTTGACAGTATGCTGGACCGAACGCGGCCAGACTATCCGCGTGATTTCAGCGCGGCTAGCCACTCAGGCAGAAAGGAAAGTGTATGAAAACTGAATACGATATGAAGAAAGCCAAGCGCGGCGCGGTAGCCGCGCCCGCCGGTAAAACCCGAATCACCATTTATCTGGATGATGCGATTCTTGCGGCTTTCCGCGAACGCGCCGAGGCCGAAGGGCGAGGCTATCAAACCCTGATTAATGAAGCCCTGAGCACCGCGTTAGCGGAAAATAACGCGCCTGTGACGATCGGCGCTTTGCGCAAAGTCCTGCGCGAGGAATTGCACGCAGCCTGACGCCACTCATTTCATAAGTATCCGGCTCCCGGCACCAACGCCCGGGGGACGAAACTTCAGGGGACGCTACTGAATGAATGCCTTCTGCCCGGCAAGCATGCTGACATGCAACTGATTCAACGTTTCCTCTTTCCGCTTTTCGCGCTCTCCCTGCTCGCCGCCTGCGAGCGTCCACCGACGCTGCCGAAACTCAGTGCAAACGACGTCATCGTCGCCTTCGGCGACAGCCTCACCCACGGCACCGGCGCCAGCGCAGACACCGCCTACCCTGCCGTACTGGCGTCGCTGACCGGACTCGCCGTGATCAACGCCGGGGTGCCCGGCGACACCACCGCCTCGGCTTTGCAGCGCCTGCCCGCAGTGCTGGCCGAACATCGACCGCGCCTGGTGCTGCTGTGCCTGGGCGGCAACGACATGCTGAGAAAGCAGCCCGAATCTGCCACCGAAAACAACCTGCGTCTGCTGGTGCAGACCATCCGCGCCAGCGGCGCCAACGTGGTGCTGATCGGCGTGCCCGCACCGAAGCTGTTCGGCGGCGCGCCGGACTTCTATGGCCGAGTCGCCGGGGACATGGGCCTGCCGCTGGAGCAGGACATCTTCAACGACGTGCTGAAGGACAACCGCCTCAAGTCCGACCCCATCCACGCCAACGCCGCCGGCTATCGCGTGGTCGCCGAGCGGCTGGCCGAATTCCTGCGCAAGGCGGGGGCGCTGTGACGGCTAAACAAAAAACCTTGATCCGCGAAGGATAAAAAAGGTTTTCCCGTATGAAAAATCTGCTCGCCCTCGCCCGCCTGATCGATGCACTGACCGAGCACGTGGGACGACTCGTCATCTGGCTGGTGCTCGCCGCCACGCTGATTTCGGCGGGTAACGCGCTCAGCCGCTATCTGCTCGGCGCAAGTTCCAACGCCTGGCTGGAAATCCAGTGGTACCTGTTCGGGGCGATATTCCTGCTGGCCGCTGGCTATACGCTGAAGCACAACGGCCATGTGCGCATCGACATTTTCTACAATCGTTTCGGTCCGCGCGGGCAGGCCTGGATCGATCTCGTCGGCGGCCTGCTGTTCCTGCTGCCGATGGCGGTGCTGCTGGCCTGGCTGGCATGGCCGATGTTTCATGAGGCCTGGGTGACGCACGAAATGTCACCCGACGCCGGCGGCCTCGTGCGCTGGCCGGTGAAACTGCTGCTGCCGGCAGGATTTTCCCTGCTCGCGCTGCAGGGGGTGGCCGAAGTGATCAAGCGGATCGGCGTGCTGTCCGGGCATCTGGAACTGCCGTGCGAAGCGCCGGAAGAAGACGTCTGATGGACGCCGAAATTCTGGCGCCGCTGATGTTTTTCGGCCTGGTGGCCTTCCTGCTGCTGGGCTATCCGGTAGCGTTTGCGCTCGCCGCCAACGGCCTGCTGTTTGCCGGCATCGGCATCGCCGCGGGGCATTTCGACCTCTCGCTGCTGCAGGCGCTGCCCGAGCGCGTCTACGGCATCGTCGCCAATCCCACGCTGCTGGCGATTCCCTTCTTCGCCTTCATGGGACTGATCCTCGAACGCTCCGGCCTGGCCGAGGATCTGCTCGACACCATCGGCCAGCTGTTCGGCTCGCTGCGTGGCGGTCTCGCCTACGCGGTGATCCTGGTCGGCGGGCTTTTGGCCGCCACCACCGGCGTGGTCGCCGCCACCGTTATCGCCATGGGGCTGATCTCGCTGCCGGTGATGCTGCGCTACGGCTACGACAAGCGGCTCGCGTCCGGCGTCATCGCCGCCTCCGGCACGCTGGCGCAGATCGTGCCGCCCTCGCTGGTGCTGATCGTGCTGGCCGACCAGCTCGGCGCCTCGGTTGGCGACATGTACAAGGGGGCGCTCGTTCCGGGACTGGCGCTGGTCGGGCTGTATCTGCTCTATGTGTTCGGCGTAACGCTGTTCAGGCCGCACGCCGCCCCCGCGATGCCGACCTCGGCGCGCACCCTGCACGGGTCGGCGCTGCTGCTACGGGTGCTGACCACCCTGGTGCCGCCGCTGGTGCTGATCTTCCTGGTGCTCGGCACCATCTTCCTCGGCGTCGCCACCCCCACCGAAGGCGGTGCGATGGGCGCCGCCGGCGCGCTGCTGCTGGCGCTGGCGCGCGGGCGGCTGTCCCGCCTGCAGCTGACGCAGGCGATGGACAGCACCACCCGGCTCACCACCTTCGTCATTTTCATCCTGATCGGCTCGACCATTTTCACTCTGGTGTTCCGCGGGCTCGACGGCGACGTCTGGGTCGAGCACCTGTTCAACCAGCTGCCCGGCGGCGTGCTCGGCTTTCTCATCGTGGTCAATCTGCTGGTGTTCACGCTGGCATTCTTCCTCGATTTTTTCGAGATTGCCTTCATCGTGGTGCCGCTGGTGGGCCCCATCGCCACCAAGCTCGGCATCGACCCGATCTGGTTCGGCGTCATGCTCGCGGTCAACATGCAGACCGCCTTCATGCACCCGCCGTTCGGCTTCGCCCTGTTCTACCTGAAGAGCGTCGCACCAAAATCCATCCGCACCGCCGACATCTACCACGGCGCGATTCCCTTCCTCGTCATCCAGCTCATCATGGTCGCCGTGGTGCTGGCTTTCCCGCAAGTGGTGCTGCGCGACCCGCCGCCGGACGCCAGCAGCGTCACCGAAATCCCCATCGACGTCGATCCCGACGCCTACTACCTGCCTGCCGAGTGGCGCTAAGTCGGGTTCGCCCCAAGTGGGAAACGTGAGAAAATGAACGCCTTCGCGCATCGCCTGTCCCATGCGCGTCCACCTCATCCACACTCCAGGAATTGAATCCATGAGCGAACTCATCATCGAAGACCTCGTCGCCGGCAGCGGCGACACCGCCGCCGCAGGACAATCCGTTTCCGTGCATTACACCGGCTGGCTCACCGACGGCCAGAAGTTCGATTCCAGCCTCGACCGCAACGATCCGTTCGAATTCCGCCTCGGTGCGGGCCAGGTCATTTCCGGCTGGGACCAGGGCGTGGCCGGCATGCAGGTCGGCGGCAAGCGCAAGCTCACCATCCCGCCGGAACTGGGTTACGGCGCCCGTGGCGCCGGCGGCGTGATCCCGCCCAACGCGACACTGGTGTTCGAAGTCGAGTTGCTGGCGGTCAGGTAAACCCTTTTATCCGCGAAGGGCGCGAAGGAACGCCAAGAAACGCTTCAAGTTTTTTCCTTCGCGCCACTTCGCGTCCTTCGCGGATAAAACTCTGTCATGACCCAGCCCCTGTTTTCCCACCGCAAGCACTGGGCGGCACGCCTCGGCACCGCACCCTTCCTGCCGATGTCGCGCGCCGAGATGACCGCGCTCGGCTGGGACGCCTGCGACGTGATTCTCGTCACCGGCGACGCCTACATCGACCACCCCAGCTTCGGCATGGCGCTGGTCGGGCGGTTGCTGGAAGCGCAGGGCTACCGCGTCGGCATCATCAGCCAGCCCGACTGGCATTCGGCCGACGCCTTCCGCGCGCTCGGCCAGCCGACGCTGTATTTCGGCGTCACCGCGGGCAACATGGATTCGATGGTCAACCGCTACACCTCCGAGCGCAAGACCCGCTCCGACGACGCCTACACGCCCAACGCCGAACCCGACAAGCGCCCCGACCGCGCGGTCACGGTCTACGCGCAACGCTGCCGCGAGGCCTTCCCCGGCACCCCGGTGATCATCGGCTCGATCGAGGCGAGCCTTCGCCGCATCGCGCATTACGACTACTGGTCTGACACCGTGCGCCGTTCGGTGCTGCCGGACTCCAAGGCCGACCTGCTGATTTTCGGCAACGCCGAGCGTGCGCTGCTGGAGGTCACCCACCGTTTGGCCCGCGGCGAAAAAATCGGCGACATCCAGGACCTGCGCGGCACCGGCTTCATGGTGGCGCGCGACTGGCTGCCGCAAGACAATTGGCTGGAAGTCCCCTCGACCGAGCTCGACACCCCCGGCGCCATCGACGCCCACGTCGACCCCTACGCGATGACACCGGCATCAGGCGACGCCGCCGCAGCGCCCGAGGGCGCCGACACGATCAAGGCCGACACGATCAAGACAGCACCGATCCGGATCACGTCCAAGGCCGAGCGCCTCGCCGCCCGCCAGGACATGCGCGCACGCACCGTGATCCGGCTGCCCGATTACGACCAGGTAAAAAATAACCCGTCGCTGTATGCCCACGCCTCGCGCGTGCTCCATCTCGAATCCAACCCCGGCAATGCACGCGCATTACGGCAGGCGCACGGCGAGCGCGACGTCTGGCTGAACCCGCCGCCGATTCCGCTTTCCACGCCCGAGATGGACGCGGTGTACGACCTGCCCTACGCACGCGCACCGCACCCGAGCTACGGCGATGCCAAGATTCCTGCGTGGGAGGTGATCCGCTTCTCGATCAACATCATGCGCGGCTGCTTCGGCGGCTGCACCTTCTGCTCGATCACCGAGCACGAGGGCCGCATCATCCAGAGCCGTTCGGAGGATTCGGTGATCCGCGAGATCGAGGCGATCCGCGACAAGACGCCCGGTTTCACCGGCGTGATTTCCGACCTTGGCGGGCCGACCGCCAACATGTACCGCATGGCGTGCAAGTCGAAAGCCATCGAGAGCGCCTGCCGCCGCTTGAGTTGCGTGTTCCCCGACATCTGCGAAAACATGCTGACCGATCACACGCCGCTGATCCACATGTATCGCCGTGCGCGCCAGATTCCGGGCATCAAGAAGATCCTCATCAGCTCGGGCCTGCGCTACGACCTCGCGGTGCGCTCGCCCGAATACGTCAAGGAACTGGTGCAGCATCACGTCGGCGGCTATCTCAAAATCGCACCGGAGCACACCGAGGCCGGGCCGCTGTCAAAAATGATGAAGCCCGGCATCGGCGCCTACGACCGCTTCAAGCTCATGTTCGAGGCCGCTTCCAGGGCGGTCGGCAAGAAGCAGTACCTGATCCCCTACTTCATCGCCGCCCATCCCGGCACCACCGACGAGGACATGCTGAACCTGGCCTTGTGGCTGAAAAAGCACGACTTCCGCCTCGACCAGGTGCAGACTTTCCTGCCGACGCCGATGGCGCTGGCGTCGGCCATGTACCACACCGGGAAGAACCCGCTGAAGAAGGTGCTGGGCGGCAAAGGCGAGGCGGTATCCGTCGTCAGGCAGGGTCGCGCGCGCCGCCTGCACAAGGCCTTCCTGCGCTACCACGACGCGGACAACTGGCCGCTGTTGCGCGAAGCCCTGAAGGAAATGGGGCGCGACGACCTCATCGGCAACAGCAAGAAGCACCTCATCCCGCTGTTCCAGCCCGCCGGCACCGGCAGGCAGCCTGAAGGCACACGCACGCCGCGCGCCGAAGGCAGCCGCGCCAAGGCTGGCGCAGGCAAACCCGGTGCGGGCAAGGGCGCACCAACCAAATCCGCCACGGACAAACCGACGTCGGGCAAGCCCGCCCCCACCAGTCGCGGCCGCCCGCCGCAGGTGCCCAAGCATCCGCTCAGCCAGCGCCGAAGCGGCGGCAAATCCCGCTGACGTATCTCTTGTAACGTGCACCTTGTAACGTGCATCTCGATATGGCCCCCAGCGACATCCTCCGCGCCAAGCTCAACCTCGAAACCGCCCAGCTCGGCTGGTCCGAACTCGAACGCCACTTCGCGCGCGGCGACGTCATCAAGGTCGCCGTGGGCGTGGACCTGATCGACGCCGCCCTGCACATCGCCGAGAACAACGCCGCCACCGTGGAAGCCTGGCTCGCCGAAGGCCGCATTGCACGCGCCGAACCCGCCGACGCCGAGGACTGGCACGCGCGCCAGCCGATGTTCTGGGCGGTGGTGGTGGCGCCATGGGTGCTGGTGCAGGAAGTGCTGAAGGAACTGGAATCCTAGCCCACGAAAAAGCCCGCAGACGCGGGTTTTTTTGTGGGCGTGGGGGTATTGCTGCGCAACTGGTACAGACCGCAAAAAACAGCCAGGAACGCGTCGTTTATATGCATCAAATCAGGGAATGTTGTTCAGACAACCGGAGCCACTTCTGTCGAAGAGGAGGTTACAGACGTCCGGAGTTCGGCCTTATGTGAAGCTCCACATAAGGCCGATAAACGGTCCGTCGCTATTCATTTTCCTCAACGACCGAACACGCCCTTGATGCCCCCTGCGATCAGGGCCGCCACATCCAGCAAGACCGACGGTAGCCCCAGCCCGCCGGGGGCGGCAAGATATTTGGGGCGCCAAACGGGCGCAAACTTGTTTTTGTAGGCACGCAGGCCTTCGAAGTTGTAGAAGTGTTCACCATGCTGGAAGATCAGGGTCCCCAGGCGATGCCACAACGGCGCGAGGGGATGGGACTCGAGACCGGACAAGGGGGCCATGCCCAGATTGAACTGGCCGTAGCCCTCGCAGGCGCCCTTCAGCATGAGTTCGATAAACAGATAATCCATGATGCCCTTGGGCGCCTCGGGCCGGTGACGCATGAGGTCGATGGACATTTCGCGCCGCCCGGCGGATGCCAGGACATTGGCAAAGGCCACAATCCGCCCGTTGAGTCGAACCAGCGCGCAGGGGAAATGCGCCAGGTACGCCGGCTGGAAATAACCCAGGGCGAAGCCCTTTTCCCGGGTGCGCTTCTCCGCCAGCCAGGCATCGGAGACTTGCCTGAGTTCGTCCATGAGCGCAGGTACCGCTGCAGGCGGCACGACTTCGAAGCTGAGGCCATCCCGCTGGGCGCGGCGGTGGGTCTGACGCAGTTCCTTGCGTGCGCTGCCCTCAAGTGAGAACCCTGCCAAGGGAACCACGCCCTCCTCGCCCAGCTTCATCGTGGCCAGGCCCAGATCCAGGTAGAGGGGAAGGTTCTCCGCATCCACCTGGTAGAAGACGGCGTTCCCGCCATGGCGATCCGCCATCTCCCTGAAACGCCAGGCCAGCGCCTCGCGGGCGCTCCCCGGCCCGACCGGATCACCCATGGCGATCCAGCTCTGGCCGCGCACCTGATACATGATGAAGGCCTCTCCCGCCGGGTCGAACAGCAGACGCTTGTCACCCAGCAGTGCAAGGGCGGCGCCGGTCTGGGGTGCGTCGACGACGATGCGGGTAACGCGTGCCATGTCCTTTTCGTCAGGCCTGCCGGGTTCGGGTGGCGCCGGCCGCAGCAGATGCATCAGAGCCAGACCGGCCCCCGTCAGGACAAGCACCAGGGAGGCGCGCAGGAAGCGCGGGGCATCGCCGTGCAGGGCGAACTGCCACCACAGTTCTTGGGAATAGTCGAGATGCTTGAAGGAGAACACCCCCAGCCAAAGGGTGGCGACCAAAAGCAGCCCCACCGAGAGTATCCAGCCCGGCGAGAAGCTTCTGGCGAAGAGCGAGGCCGGCCGATTGAAGACCTCACGCCCCAGCCAGAGGATGCCCAGCACCAGCATGGAAAGCAGTGCCTCTTCGTAATCCAGGCCCTTGATCAGGGAGGCCACCGCGCCCAGCGCCAGCAGCCAGAAGGCCAGGTGGTAAGCAGCATCGACCCGGCGGTACAAGGCTCGCGCCAGGATGACGAGGCCCAGGCCAGCCAGGCTGCCGGTCAGATGCGAGACCTCCAGCAGCGGCAGGGGCACAAAGTCCTGCAGCAGGGACAAGCGTTCCGGGAGCGCGGGCGTGCTCCCGGAAAACAGCAGCAGCGCCCCGACGATGAAGACTGCGCTGCTGACCGTCATCGGCGCCATCCAGCCGAAAACCTGGCGCGCCCGGTCCAGACCCTGGGCGAGCGCCGTACGGCGCGCATGCACCAGCACCCCGACGGCCAGCATCGCCGCCATCGCCAGGGGAGCCAGATAATAGATCGCCCGGTAGGCAAGAATGGCAGCCAGCAAACTGTCTCGGGGAACATCCGGCAGGGCCAGCAGCAGCACCGTCTCGAACACCCCGAGCCCGGCCGGTACGTGGCTGACGATACCTGCCACGACTGCTAGAACATACACGCCCAGAAACATGGGAAAAGACACCGGTGCATCCCCGGGCAGCAGCCAGAACAGGGCGGCGGCGGCGCAACTCAGGTCTGCCGCGGCCAGGATCAGTTGGCCCAGGGCGATACCGGTCCCGGGCAGATGCCACTGCCAGTTGCCCAGCCGGATGGCTGGGCGGCGCAACAGCCCGATACTCAGGTATGCGGCCACCAGGATGAGCAGCAGGGCGCCGATGAAACGCCCGCTATCTGCGGACAGGTGCAGGAGCTGCCCGACTTCCGCCGGTTCAAGCAGCAGGGCCAGACCGGCAGCAAACACCACCCCCACTCCGAAGGTCAGCCCGATCAGGGCCGTCAGCCCTGCCACCTCGGTGGCCGAGAGGCCCGCTGCCGTGTAAAGGCGCAACCGGACCGCTCCGGCGGAGAACAGCGCCATGCCAAGGTTATGCCCCACTGTCGTCGCGATGAAGGAATTCAGCGCCACGCGCGGATAGGGCAAAGCGTGGCCCAGATAGCGCAGGGCCATGACGTCGTAACCCGTCAGGGCCAGGTAACTGCCGAGCGTACCCAGCGCGGCCAGCAGCAAGCCACTGGCGGGAACCTGGTAAAGGGCCTGGCGGATGTCGGACAGGTGAATCGGCGCCAGCTCATGGTGCAGCATCGCCAGCGCAAATATGAACAGCGACAGGCCGACCACGGCCGCGAGAAGAGGGCGATGGGAATGGAACGCGGCCCTGAAATTCACGAGCGCGGCTTTCAAGGGCTAGCCCACCCATGAATCCGTCGCAGCCAAAGCGGGGTTGTCTGGCCACGATAAACTTGCCTGAAACTTTTCCATTTCTAGAGTCTAGACTCCAAGAGAAACCCTGAACAAATACTGCCGTATTTTTAAATCAGTTCATTCCTATTGACGTACATTTCACCATGAAAAAACTCAGCCTTTCCGTCATCGACTGTCATGTGCAATTGTGCAAGCCGTTCGTAATCGTTCATTCGAGGAGTGCTGCATGCTGGTAACTTTTACGACCAATGCGTACGCGGACATCACCATGTTCGGCGATGTCGCGCTTGCTATGCTGAAAATGATGGGACATAGCGCAACCGTGCCCGGCGCGATTCTGGCACAAGATGTTCCCGCGGCCCTGAATCGCTTGACGGCCGCGATCGATGCAGAAAAAGCCCCGCCGCCAACTGAGGACAAGGACGACGACGAGCCCGTGGTGAGCATGAAACATCGGGCGTTGCCGCTCCTGAGTCTTCTTGCTGCCGCTGCCAAGGCGGAATCCGACGTCATGTGGAAATGAATGGCCACCGGGTTTCTCCTGGCTGACGCCATGAAAAACCTGTCGGCACCGGCCCCGCTGGCGTTGATTTTATTGTCCTATAGTGCGCTGGAGATACACGCTTTAGCTTTAACGTACGCCAGCGTACATACACCATTGCGTATACGCGGGACAGTGCGTACGTCTCATGAACACTTCAAGCGCTGATGGGGCCGGCTCTTTCTGCCTGCAGCATTACGTCTAATGGGCGCTACACCTGAGCACAGGCAATTGAACTTCAACATATCGCAGGAGGTGCAATATGGAATCAAGTTCAGACAAACACGAGATGGCGCAAGAACACCCACCCCATCAAGACCATCAAAATCATCACGCCCACATGGCCGCCGATTTCCGGAAACGCTTCTGGATCGCGCTGGCGCTGACCCTGCCCATACTGGGGCTTTCTCCCATGCTCCAAAAGCTGGTGGGCTTGCGTGAGGCCATCCGGTTTTCCGGCGACCTGTATGTACTTTTCGGCTTGTCTTCTGCCGTTTTCTGGTACGGCGGCTGGCCGTTTCTGAAAGGGCTGTACGAGGAGCTCAAATCCCGGCAGCCCGGAATGATGACGCTGGTCGCGGTCGCCATCACCACCGCGTATGCCTACAGCAGCGCCGTGGTGTTTGGCCTGACCGGCAAGGTGTTCTTCTGGGAACTCGCCACCCTGGTCGACGTGATGCTGCTGGGGCACTGGATCGAGATGAAATCGGTGATGGGCGCCTCCAAAGCCCTGGAGGCATTGGCGAAACTCATGCCCTCCGACGCCCACAAGCTCATGCCCGACGGCAGTGTGAAGGACGTGCCGCTGAGCGATTTGGCGGTGGACGACAAAGTGCTGATCAAACCGGGGGAGAAAATCCCTGCGGACGGCGTCATCGTCGAGGGCGAGAGCGCGGTCAACGAAGCCATGCTCACCGGAGAATCGACACCGGTCAACAAGAAGACGGACGACAAGGTCATCGGCGGCGCCATCAACGGCGAAGGCTCGCTGACCATCGCGGTCAAAGGCACCGGCAAGGATTCTTTTTTGTCGCAGGTCATCGATCTGGTCAAGCAGGCTCAGGAAAGCAAATCGAAGACCCAGGACCTGGCCAACACCGCGGCGAAGTGGCTCACCATCATTGCGCTCGGCGGCGGCGCGATCACCTTCTTTATCTGGCTGAGCGTCATGGGCCGGGAGCTTTCCTTTGCCATCGAGCGCGCCGTGACCGTCATGGTCATCGCCTGTCCGCATGCCCTCGGACTGGCCGTGCCGCTGGTGGTGGCGGTCTCCACGGCGCTGGCTGCGAGCAATGGGCTGCTGATTCGCAATCGCCCCGCGTTCGAGAGCGCCCGAAAAGTCCAGGCGATCATTTTCGACAAGACCGGCACCCTCACCGAAGGCCGTTTTGGCGTGACCGAGACCCTGCTGTTCTCGCAGGACATCGACGAAGACACGCTGCATCGCTATGCGGCCTCGGTCGAAGCCCATTCCGAGCATCCGATCGCCCGCGCCATTGCCGACACCGCCGAAAATAAATTGCCCATTGAAAATTTCAGGGGCATTGCCGGCAAAGGCGCCGAGGCACGGGTCGAGGGCAAGGACGTCAAGGTGGTGAGTCCGGGTTACCTGCGCGAGCAAAACATCGACATGACCGACGCGCGCGTGGAGGAACTCAAGGCGCAAGGCAAAACCGTCGTATTCGTGCTGGTCGACGGGCAACTGCAAGGCGCGATTGCCCTGGCCGATATCATCCGCCCCGAGTCGAAGCAGGCGATTGCCGCGCTCAAGACAATGGGCATCCAGTGCATGATGCTCACCGGCGACAACAGGCAGGTCGCCGAATGGGTTTCGAACCAGATCGGACTGGACGAATTCTTCGCCGAAGTCCTGCCGCAGGACAAGGCCGCCAAGGTCAAGGAAGTCCAGTCCCGCGGCATGGTGGCGGCCATGACCGGCGATGGCGTGAACGACGCGCCCGCGCTGGCGCAGGCGGATCTGGGCATCGCCATCGGGGCGGGTTCGGATGTGGCGGTCGAAACCGCAGACATCATCCTGGTGCGCAGCAACCCGCTGGATGTCGTGGCGCTCCTCAAACTGTCGAAGGCCACCTATGGCAAGATGATCCAGAACCTGGTCTGGGCGACCGGCTATAACGCGTTCGCCATCCCGCTGGCAGGCGGCGCTATGTACGCCTGGGGCGTGCTGCTTTCCCCCGCACTGGGCGCGGCGCTGATGGCCGCGAGCACCGTGATTGTCGCGATCAATGCGCGCCTGCTCCGCCTATCACGGGGTTCCGATACCCCTACCGCGCTGCCGCAAGACAAGCAAGGCGGCGATCCACAACAACAAATTTCCAAGCGCGCCCATGAATTGTATGAGCAACATGGACGCCAGGATGGCCATCCGAAACAGGACTGGCTGCAGGCCGAACGTGAGATCAAAAAAGACGGGCCTCTAAGGAAGCACTGATTAATTCGATATGGCCGTCATTGCGACCGCGAGCGAAGCGCGGCGGGAAGCAATCCAGCATATCGATCAAGCGGGCATTTCTGGATTGCCGCGTCGCTGCGCGCCTCGCAACGACAAATTAATCAGCGGTTCCCTAACATGACCGGCCCCTATGCGCCGGGGGCAGATCCGCCGAACTATTTTCTGCTTCGTGTGCGTCAGCGCACTGCACATTTTGCAGAGGCGACAAACAATTTTCCAGGAGGCAAGAACCATGATGAACGGTGACAAGAGAGGAAAGCACCAGAGTGCAAACGGAAGCTGGGCCTCGCAAAATACAGGGTCTGCAACAGATGCTGTAAGGCCCAGAGCCTACACTGACGACAATGCCCGAGATGCGGCACTTGCGACGATGCAGGCAGCAGAATTTGCCAGCTTCAAACTGTTAATGGATATGCCGTCAGCTTCCACTTCAGAAAAGTTGTAGTGCTCAATCGCCACTGCGGTGCGTTCTGGTCCATCAATCCGCTTGCATCTGGTCAAGCCGTACCTTGACCTCGCGCTTGCCCATCTTCCGGACGGCCGCGATGATGGCGAGCTGCTCGGCTCTTGGGCGTGTCGTGCCGGCTTCCCAGTTGTAGATCGTTTGGGCTGAAACGCCCACCAGCGCGCCCATCTCCCGAGCGGACAGTCCGAGCCGCGTCCGCTGCGCACGCACACCCTGCGGCTTGAATCTCAGTTTGGTTTCGGAGTCCTTGTCGGCGGTAGGTGCGACCTTTTTCGGCGCCATTTTTTCGAGGCGGAATATCTGCTTCTCCAAGGCCTCGATGCGCCGCTTTAAAGCGGCGATCTCGGAGCGGTAGCGGCTCGATGCCTTCTTGATGCTTTCGGTTTCGCCTCGTAACTGCCTGCGAACCAGTCGGGTGATTTCTTCCTTGAGTACGGATGCGATGTTCGGCAATTGGGATTCCTCATAGCGTACAGGTTAGGGCAAATGATACAGGGATCGGCCTCATTCAACCGCGCTGATCGACGGCTATCGCCAATTCGGCCGCTGACACTGGGGATGATGAGCGGTCGATGTGGCGTAGCTTGCCGGGATTAGCTTGCCGAATCCGGCACGAAGTTCGGGCTAAATATCTGCTTTCGACAACGGCGAGGGACAGCACCCGACCCAAAGGAAGTCTACGTAGTCGGCTTCCTACGTCTCCTGTTCGGCCTTATGTAGCGCTCCACATAAGGCCGATAAACGGTCCGTCGCAGCCACCACACTGACGGTCCGTTCTGTGGCCAATTCCAGCCATTTATTGAAGCATCGGAGCCGACTGCGCCGGACGCCAGCGGCCTGACCAAGCCTGACCCAACAGAATTCAATCGAGCATTGCCACGGCCCACACTGAAAATTGTGCGAACCGCTTTTGTCCGACACCCGTCGCGCCTTTCTCCATATACAGGGCCCAGGCCCAGTCGGGCTCGAACAGGCTGCTGGTCGACGACCAGTAAATGTCCTGCACATCGGCGAAAGGGTGCCCGGACGACAAGGCCGGGCTGTGGGCGGCGCAATCCACCAGCGATTCCAGTTCGCCGATCGTTGGCAGCCGCCAGATAATCCCTGCACCTTCATGATTAATCTCGGCCACCGCGGCCAATGCCTCACCCCAGATCACCGGTTGCGCGGTGAGGTTCGCACTGCGACGCCAGAGCAGATTAGTGAGCCGATCCAGCACGCCATCCTGAAGCATTTCGAAGCGGGGTTCGGGCCACGCAGCGCCATGACGCCATTCGCCATCCTGGCCGGAACCGGCGCATGCAATGACTTTGCCGGCGACGTCGTAGCACAGGCTTTGGCCCGTACGCGGGATCACGCCCAGGCCTTCGCCGCGTACCGGCCACAGCATGAAGGATTGATCCTTACCGCCGTAAAACATGCGCGCGCCATCGAGCGCCACGTACCAGGCGTGCGCCGGGCTGATGGCCGCTGTCGTCGCAGTCCAGTACCAGCCGTTGAACACATCAAGGAACGGGTGCCGCTCAGGCAGGGCCGGTAATTTGGTTTGCAGGCTGAGCAAGCTGCGCAATTCACGACGATTAGGCATGCGCCAGTCGCGCTGGCCGAAACGCTGTTCGCGGTTCATGGCCGCAATGAAATCCAGCGCTTCCTGCCAGGCGAGGGGAAATTCCGCGAGATTGGCACTGCGGCACCAAATCAGGCCTGTCAGGCCATCCATAACCTCGTCGCCGCGCACGCCGAATCGAGGCTCCGGCCAGGGTATGCCGACAGCAAACGAGGCGTCCTGGCCGGAACCTTCGCACGGAATCTCGCGTCCATCGTCGGCATGGCAGGTGCGCTGGCCGGTATTCAGGTAATGCCGAGAAGTCATGATTGTCCCAATGGCAGATCGAACTGTCCCGTCTAATGATGGCTGGATTGTGCGCCACGTGTCGAAACAGCGAAACCGGTTTGCGAATGCGGGCGCTGCATATTAGGACGCATGACTGCCAAATGGGCGATGCCGGTCTATAGTGAATTTGCGATGCATTTTCTACTTACGTACGCCATCGCACATACAAGGTACGGTGTGCAAGAGACGCTCCACCCCGACTGAACGCGCACAACGGGGTATCTCATGGAATCCGGGCGATGACGTTGACGGTTTTAATAAGCGCGGGCCTGCCCGCCCGTACAAGCAATTCTTAAACGAAATGGAAGGCTCTTGCATCGTTATTTATTGGTATTGGCCGGCGCCGCAGGGTGCACTCTGTGCACCGATTGACGCACCGATGATGCACGGAGTGCACCCTACCCAAAGCATCTCGCTCTAATGAACAATCCGGGTTTATCGGTATTGACCAGCTCCTACGGCACCGCTTGCCGAAGGGTAGAGGCTTCATCAGAGGGAGCAAGACATGACTTCAACAATCAACAGTGACATAGCCAAATGAAAATAAGTCCATTCGCGGGAAAGCCCGCCCCGCCTGCCATGCTGGTCAATGTGCCCCGGCTCGTCACGGCCTACTACAGCCGGCTACCCGACCCGTCGGTACCCGCGCAACGCGTCGCGTTCGGCACCTCGGGGCACCGCGGTTCGGCGTTCGAAAACAGCTTCAACGAATGGCATGTGCTCGCCATCAGTCAGGCCATTTGCGATTACCGCACGCAGCAAGACATCGATGGACCGCTGTTTCTGGGGATCGACACGCACGCGCTTTCGGAACCGGCGTATGCCAGTGCGCTCGAAGTGCTGACGGCCAACGGGGTGGATGTCATGCTCGCGGACAGGGACGAATATACCCCGACTCCGGTGATTTCCCACGCCATCCTCACCTACAATCGCGGCCGCGTTGCCGGATTGGCGGACGGCATTGTCATCACGCCTTCGCACAATCCGCCCGACAGCGGCGGCTTCAAGTACAACCCGCCCAATGGCGGACCGGCGGACAAGGACGTCACCGGGTGGATCGAAGCCCGCGCCAATGCGCTGCTGGAAAAGCGCCTGAAGGGTGTGAAGCGCGTGACTTTCGAGCAGGCCCGGCGCGCCGCGACCACGCACCGGCATGACTTTCTCAATGCCTATATCGACGATCTCGGCAGCGTGCTCGACATGGAGGCGATACGCGGCGCGGATATCCGCATGGGCGTGGATCCGCTGGGTGGCGCCGGCGTTCACTACTGGGGCCCGATTGCCGAGCGCTACGGGTTGAATCTCACGGTGGTGAACGCAGCCGTCGACCCGACCTTCCGCTTCATGACGCTTGATTGGGACGGCCAGATACGCATGGACCCCTCCTCGTCCTACGCCATGCAGAGCCTGATCGATCTCAAGGATCGATTCGACATCGCCTTCGCCTGCGATACCGACCATGACCGGCACGGCATCGTCACCCAGAATGCGGGCTTGCTGCCGCCCAACCATTATCTTGCGGTCGCCATCGACTACCTGTTCCAGCATCGACCGGGATGGCGCAAGAATGCGGCGGTGGGCAAGACCGTGGTCAGCAGCCAGATGATCGACCGTGTCGCAGCGAGGCTCAATCGCACGCTCTACGAAGTGCCGGTTGGCTTCAAATGGTTCGTGGAGGGGTTGCACGACGGCTCGTTGGGCTTTGGCGGAGAAGAGAGCGCGGGCGCCTCGTTCGTCCGGCAGGATGGCAGCGTCTGGACCACGGACAAGGACGGCATCGTCCCGGCATTGCTGTCGGCGGAGATCACCGCGCGCGCGGGACGCGATCCCGGCGAACTCTACCGTGAGCTGGCACGCGAGCTCGGCGAGCCGGCCTACGAGCGTATCGAGGCACCGGCGACGCCGGAACAAAAGCAGAAGCTGGCGCAGCTCTCGCCGCAGCAGGTTCGGTCCGCCGAGCTGGCCGGCGAGCCAATCCAGACCATCCTCACCCAGGCACCTGGAAACGATGCGCCTATCGGCGGCCTCAAGGTGATTACCGAGAGCGGATGGTTCGCGGCGCGCCCATCCGGCACCGAGGACATCTACAAGATCTATGCTGAAAGCTTCCGGGGTGCGGATCATTTGCGCCGCATTCAGGTCGAAGCCCAGGCTATCGTCACCGATGCTTTGGCGGCGCCCCCGCAGTAGCCATGGATGGGAATCCAACATCAACTTGAAAGAAAACCATGAGCGAACACACACACATCAGTCACCCGAAGCAGCGTTATATTTCCCCGGACGTCGAGGGATTCGATGCGCTGACCGAACTGGCCCTGGATATGCGCTCGTCGTGGAATCACGCCACCGACCAGGTGTGGCGACAGCTGGATCCGGTACTGTGGGCGCGGACCCAGAATCCCTGGGTGGTGTTGCAGACAGTGTCGCGGGAGAAGCTCCAGCAGGTATTGGCTGAGCCAGCTTTCCGTAAAAACCTTGACGATCTGGTGCAAGCCCGGCGCGATGCGGCGGAGGCGCCTGCGTGGTTCCAGCAAGCCTATCCGCAATCTCCCCTCAACTGTGTTGCCTATTTCAGCATGGAATACATGTTGAGCGAGGCCTTGCCCATTTATTCGGGCGGACTCGGCAATGTGGCCGGCGATCAGCTCAAGGCCGCCGGCGATCTGGGCGTTCCGGTCGTCGGCGTGGGGCTGCTCTACCAGCAAGGCTATTTTCGCCAGGTGATCGACAAGGATGGCGCGCAGCAGGCCCTTTACCCGTACAACGACCCCGGCCAGCTGCCGATCACACCGCTGCGCAAACCGAATGGCGAGTGGTTGCGCCTGGAAATTTCCCTGCCCGGCTACTCGGCCTGGCTGCGCGCCTGGCAGGTTCAGGTCGGGCGCGTGACACTGTACCTGCTGGACAGCAATGACGCCGCGAATTACCCGGCGCATCGCGGCATTATCAGCGAACTGTATGGCGGCGGGCCGGAGTTGCGCCTCAAGCAGGAGGTGGTACTCGGCATTGGCGGATGGCGACTGCTCGCCGCACTCGGTATTGCGCCCGAAGTCTGCCATCTGAACGAAGGGCATGCCGCCTTTGCCGTGCTGGAACGCGCGCGCAGCTTCATGGAGGAAACCGGACTGAGCTTCGAGGCCGCGCTGGCGGCCACCCGTGCCGGCAACCTCTTCACCACGCACACGGCGGTGGCGGCCGGCTTCGACCGTTTCGCACCGGCGCTCATCGAGCAATACCTCGGCAACTATGCCGAACAGCATCTCGGTATCACCCGCCACGATTTGCTGGCGCTGGGCCGCCAGAATCCGAACGACGCGTCGGAACCCTTTAACATGGCTCATCTGGCGATTCGCGGCAGCGGCGCGGTGAACGGCGTAAGCAGTCTGCATGGCAGGGTGAGCCGGCACCTGTTCGGTCCGCTCTTTCCACACTGGCCGACCGAAGAAGTCCCGGTCGGACACGTGACCAACGGCGTTCACATGCCAACCTGGGACTCGGCCCCGGCCGATGCGCTCTGGACGGAAGCCTGCGGCAAGGACCGCTGGCTGGATGGATCGGGTCCCCTGGAACAGGACATCCGCCGGGTCTCCGACGAGCGACTCTGGGAATTTCGTATGGCTGCCAGCGTGTCTCTGGTCGACTACGCACGCGAACGCCTGTCCCGGCAGCTTACGGCAGCCGGCGTGCCGCCTGGAACAGTGGCCGAGACGAGGGGCCTGTTCGACTGTAATATCCTGACGCTGGGCTTTGCCCGCCGTTTTGCCAGCTACAAACGCCCCAACCTGCTGCTCCACGATCCGGAACGCCTGCTGCGCCTGCTGACCAATCCGCAACGTCCCGTGCAGCTCATCATCGCCGGCAAGGCCCATCCCGCCGACCTGGCAGGACAGGCCCTGATCCAGCAATGGATTCATTTCATCCGCCGCCCCGAGGCACGTCAGCATGTGATCTTCCTCAGCGACTACGACATGCACCTGACCGAATATCTGGTGCAGGGCGTGGATGTCTGGCTCAACACGCCGCGTCGTCCCTGGGAAGCGTGCGGAACCAGCGGCATGAAGGTGCTGGTCAATGGCGGCATCAATCTGTCCGAGCTGGACGGATGGTGGGCCGAAGCCTACACGCCTGAAGTCGGATGGGCGTTGGGAGATGGTCAGGAACACGATAGCGATCCCGCCTGGGACGCCATCGAAGCGGAAGCCCTCTATGACCTGCTCGAACGCGAGGTGATCCCCGAGTTCTATACCCGCGACGCGCAGGGCATCCCCACCGCCTGGGTGGCGCGGATGCGGGAAAGCATGGCGCAGTTGACGCCGCGCTTTTCCACCAACCGCGCGGTTTGCGAATACACCGAACAACACTACCTGCCGGCCGCTACAGCCTACCGTAAACGGGCCGCCAACCAGGGTGCCATCGGCGCGGAGCTGGTTGATTGGCAGCACGCGCTGGCGCAAAAATGGGCCGCGCTGCGTTTCGGCGAGATCAAGCTTGAAACCGCGGACGAGCAGCACGTATTTGAAATACAGGTGTATCTCGACGATCTCGATCCAGAGGCAGTGCGGGTCGAGCTTTATGCCGATGGCATTGCCGGTGTCGCGCCAGAGCGCATAGAGATGCAGCGCGTGCGACAACTGGTAGGCGCAGCAAGCGGCTACGCCTACCGTACAGAAATACCGGCAGCCCGCCCGGCGACCGACTATACGGCGCGGATCATTCCGTACCACGATGGCGCGGCGGTTCCTCTGGAAGCCGCGTATATCCTGTGGCAACGGTGATTCATGCGCAAGAGGACGCCTGAAAGCCCACTGCATGATTACATGGCCGAGCTTGTCGAACGCACTGACATTCGGCGGGGTGTTCCGTTACCTATGGGAACCCATGAAGACCAGGGGGGCGTCAACTTCGCCTTGTTCAGCCGTCACGCCAGCCGCGTTCGGCTGGACCCGAGAAAGGACATCGCTTCAATTTCAACAAGCTGCTCCTGGACCCCTTTGCGACGGCGATCGCTCAGATACCCGACTGGGACTTCGGACCGGCCCGCGGCTACGATCCGTCAGCGCCGGAGCGAGACCTGGTTTGCTCGAAAGTCGACGATGCCGGCGCCATGCCGAAATGCGTGTACACGCACGAACACTTCCATTGGCAGGACGATCTACCGCCCAGACATCCCTGGTCGAAGACCGTGGTTTATGAAATCCACATCCGTGGTTTCACCATCCATCCCGATGCTGGCGCGACACACTCCGGCACCTACCGTGGCCTGATGGAAAAGATCTCCTACTTGACGGAACTTGGCGTGACGGCGGTGGAATTGATGCCGGTGCACGAGTTCAACGAACATCAGGCGCCGGGCATCAACCCTCAAACCGGCAAGCCGCTCACAAATTACTGGGGCTACGATCCCGTGGCCTTCTTTGCCCCGAAGGCCTCCTGCTGCAGCGCAGGAGGCATGGGCCAGCAGAAGCTGGCGTTCAAGGAGACGGTGCGGGCGCTTCATCATGCCGGCATCGAAGTGATCCTGGACGTGGTGCTCAATCACACGGCGGAGGGAAACGAGCTGGGGCCGACCCTGTGCTTCCGCGGAATCGATAACGCGATTTTCTACATGCTCGCGCCGGACCGGCGCCATTACAGGAACTACGCGGGCACCGGTAATACCATCAACACCAACCATCCCGTGGTGCGGGATCACATCCTGGGGGCGTTGCGTCACTGGGTGGTGGAAATGCACGTGGACGGCTTCCGCTTCGATCTGGCGTCGATCCTTGGCCGGGATGAAACCGGCACGCTGCTGGCCGACGCTCCGCTGCTCGAACGGATCGCCGAGGATCCGATCCTGTATGACGTGAAAATCATCGCCGAGGCGTGGGACGCCGCCGGCGCCTACGAGGTGGGCAGTTTTTCGGAGCGGCGCTGGGCGGAATGGAACGGGCGCTACCGGGACGACATCCGGCGTTTCTGGCGTGGCGACGAGGGGATGCGCGGGCTGTTCGCCAATCGCATCGGCGGCAGCGCCGATATCTATACCACGTCGGGCAAAGGCCCCGAGGACAGCATCAATTTCGTCACCTGCCACGATGGCTTCACTCTGAACGACCTGGTGAGCTATCGCACCAAACACAACGAAGCGAATGGAGAGGACAACCGGGACGGCAACGTGCCCGACTGGTTTGATCCGCCGGCCAAACAGCTGGCTTGCCAGATACATGAAGACGAGCATGACAGACTGTCCCTGACGTTCAATGCCGGCAGCGAGCGCGTCGACTTTCGCGTGCCCGAGGCACCGGATGGCCGGCACTGGCATCGGGCGGTGGATACGTATCGTCCGGCCCGAGGATATTGCCTCGCCGGGCACGGCACCGCGTCTGAATGCGCCCGTGGCCTATCGGGTCGCACCACGCGCCGGCGTCATCCTCGTGACGCGAAGATGACGCCCACCCTGAGAATTCCGATCTATGCTAAAACCTGAAAAGGCCTTCGTCCTGTCGGTCAATGGTGGTTCGTCCAGCATCAAGTTCGCCTTGTTCGACACGGGAACGTCGCTGCATCGGGTTCTACAAGGCAGGATCGAGCAGATCGGCATGCCGACCGCCATGTTTACGGTGCAGGGAGCGAATCGTGCCGATGTCTTTTCGCGTTCCGTGTCTGCTCCGGATCACACGGCGGCGGTCGGCGTATTGATGGACTGGGTCGAGGAACGGATCGCAAGCGGGGCGCTGGCCGCCATCGGCCATCGTGTGGTGCATGGCGGGCCCGCGTACTGGGAAGCGCAGCGGATCACACCGGCGATGATCGAGACATTGCATCAGCTAAGCCCGTTCGACCCCGAGCATCTGCCGGAAGAGATTCTTCTGACCGAGGCCTTCCATCGCCATTTTCCGGATGTTCCGCAGATCGCCTGCTTCGATACCGCCTTCCACCATGACATGCCGCGTGTGGCCCGCTTGCTGCCGATCCCGCGGCGTTACGATGCGCAGGGTGTCCGGCGCTATGGCTTTCACGGCCTCTCCTGCGCCTACCTCATGGAAGAGCTCGCACGGCTGGAGGGCGTTCAATCTGCGCAGGGACGGGTAATCCTGGCCCATCTCGGTAATGGCGCGAGCATGACGGCCGTGCATGCAGGGAAAAGTATCGATACCAGCATGAGTTTCACGCCGACGGCAGGCCTGCCCATGAGCACCCGCAGCGGCGACCTGGACCCGGGACTGGCCTGGTATCTGGCACGCACGGCGGACATGACGGCGAAACAATTCCACCATATGGTCAACCATGAATCGGGATTGCTCGGCGTATCGGAGACCAGCGCCGACATGCAGGACCTGCTCGCACGCGAAGCGGACGATGTTCGCGCGGCGGAAGCGGTGGCGCTGTTCTGCTACCAGGCGAGGAAGCAGGTCGGAGCCTATGCCGCCGCACTGGGCGGGCTCGACACGCTGATCTTCGCCGGCGGCATCGGTGAAAACGCGCCAACCGTTCGTGCGCGCATAGGCGAGGGACTCGGCTTCCTCGGCATCGAGCTGGATGCGTCGCGCAACGCGGCACATGCAGATGTGATTTCAACGGACACCAGCCAGGTGACGGTTCGCGTCATCCGGACGGACGAGGAACAGATGATCGCAAGGTCGGTCTGTCGTGTTCTCGGCCTTGGTACCAGCAATGGAGGGGACTGAACCATGCATGCCAACCCACAGACACTCTCGCCGGAACTGCTGAGCAGGATGGACGCCTATTGGCGCGCGGCAAACTATCTTTCGGTCGGACAAATCTATCTCTATGACAACCCGCTGCTGAAACGGCCGCTTGAGATCACGGATGTGAAGCACATGCTGCTTGGACACTGGGGTACGACGCCCGGGCAGAATTTCATTTACGCGCACTTGAACCGCATCATCAAGCAATACGACCTCGACATGATTTACGTCTCCGGCCCCGGGCACGGTGGTCCGGCCGTCGTCGGCAACACCTACCTCGAAGGCACTTACAGCGAAATCTATCCCAACATCAGCCAGGATGAGGCCGGGCTGCAGAAGCTCTTTCTGCAGTTTTCGTTTCCCGGCGGTATCCCAAGCCACGCCTCGCCGGAATGCCCGGGGTCGATCCACGAAGGCGGCGAGCTCGGCTATTCGCTCAGCCATTCGTTCGGCGCGGTGTTCGACAATCCCGATCTTGTCGTCGCCTGCGTCATCGGCGACGGCGAAGCGGAAACCGGACCGCTGGCCACGGCGTGGCAGTCCAACAAATTTCTCGACCCAATTACCGACGGCGCGGTGCTGCCGATCCTGCACCTCAATGGCTACAAGATCAGCAACCCGACCGTACTGGCCCGCGTCGAGCATGAGGAACTGGAGCAATTCCTTCGCGGCTGCGGCTGGACGCCCTACTTTGTCGAAGGCGACCAACCGGAAGCGATGCACCAACTCATGGCCGCCACATTGGAAAAGGCCATCGAGGACATCAAGCAAATCCAGAACAATGCGCGCAGCAATAACGACACCGCGCGGCCACGCTGGCCGATGATCGTCCTCAAGTCGCCCAAGGGCTGGACCGGGCCGGAGGTGGTCGATGGCCTGCAGGTCGAAGGCACCTTCCGTGCACACCAGGTGCCGCTTCACCCCAGGGCGCATCCCGACCACCTCAAGCTGCTGGAGGACTGGCTCAAGAGCTACCGGCCGGAAGAATTGTTCGATTCGCAGGGCCGCCTGAAACCGGAACTGGCCGAACTGGCACCCAAGGGCGAACGCCGCATGGGCGCGAATCCACACGCCAACGGCGGCATGCTGCTGCGCGATCTGCGCATGCCGGATTTTCGCAACTATGCAGCCGTGGTGCCCGCGCCGGGTGCGCCCGGCATAGGCGACACGCATGTGCTCGGGTCTTTCCTGCGCGATGTGGCGAAGCTGAACCAAACACAGCGTAATTTCCGGGTATTTGGCCCTGACGAGACGCTCTCCAACGGCCTGGAAGCCCTGTTTGAAGTGACCCAACGCCAATGGGACGCCGCGACCGTACCAAACGACGAATGGCTCGCACCTGCCGGGCGCGTGATGGAAATGCTCAGCGAGCACCAGTGCGAGGGCTGGCTCGAGGGCTACCTGCTCACCGGACGGCATGGGCTCTTCAACTGCTACGAAGCGTTCATCCACATCATCGATTCGATGTTCAACCAGCACGCAAAGTGGCTGACGATCACGGCACACCTGCCGTGGCGGCGCAAGATCGCCTCGTTGAACTACCTGCTGACCTCGCATGTCTGGCGCCAGGACCACAACGGCTTCACCCATCAGGACCCCGGCTTCATCGACCACGTCGTGAACAAGAAGGCCGAGGTCGTGCGGGTTTACTTTCCGCCGGATGCCAACTGCCTGCTGTCGGTGATGGATCATTGTTTGCGCAGCCGTCATTACGTCAATGTGGTGGTTGCGGGCAAGCACCCGGCGCCGCAGTGGCTGACGATGGACGCCGCTGTCAAGCACTGCACCGAGGGTATCGGCATCTGGCAGTGGGCCAGCAACGACCAGGCCGTAGCGCCCGACGTCGTCATGGCCTGCTGTGGCGACGTGCCCACGCTGGAGACGCTGGCGGCCGTTTCCATCCTGCGCGAGCATCTGCCCGACCTGAAAATCCGCGTGGTCAACATCGTCGACCTGATGAAGCTGCAGCCGCCCAGCGAGCACCCGCACGGCCTCTCCGACACGGATTTCGACGAGTTGTTTACCAAGGACAAACCGGTGATCTTTGCCTACCATGCCTACCCGTGGCTGATCCACCGGCTGGTATACCGCCGCACCAACCACGACAACATCCACGTCCGCGGCTACAAGGAGGAAGGCACCATCACCACACCCTTCGACATGACGGTGCTGAACGACCTGGACCGCTTCCATCTCGTGATGGATACCATCGACCGCCTGCCGCAGACCGGCGACAAGGGTATCTACCTGAAGCAGCAGCTCAAGGACAAGCTCATCGAGCACAGGCAGTACATCAACAAGTACGGCCAGGACATGCCGGAAATTCGCAACTGGGAATGGAAAGGATGAGACGCCCATGATCCGGCGTTGCTTTCACGGGCCATGAAAGGTGCTGCCAGATGTGAAAACTGATTAATACGATCAAGGACAATTCACTTTCTACCGTCCTGCTCACGTTTTTCGCCATCTGTATTTCCGCGCAAAGTTTTGCCGGGTGGCGGGCGCCAAATGAAAATTTAGCGGCGCACAGGCAGGTATCTCTCGGGTATTGGCATCCCTTTGGGCATATCAAATGCGCAGCATCCCGAACACTCTGTACAGGGCCTGCTCGTCGACGAAGAGACCTGGGCGATTCGATATCTCATCGTGGACACGAGCAACTGGTGGCTCGGCCACCTGGTGCTCATCGCGCCGCAATGGATCCAGAAGGTAAGTTGGTCCGACAACACGGTGTCTGTTGACCTGACACGGCAATCCGTGAAAAACGCCCCGGCGTACGATGCGGCGGCGCAGCTGAATCGCGAGCAGGAAGTGAACATCTTCAAACATTACGGGCATCCCGGTTATTGGGATGACGAGGCGTAATGTGAAGCGGCAATATCACATCATAAGGTCTGTGTCAGAGCTGGACGCGGGGAAAGCCCCTTTCACTTCAGTTGCTGCACAGCACTGCCGCGTCTTGGCGGGTTGATTCGACAAATTTTTCGACGATCAGGCTGGTCCTAACCTAAAACTAAAGAAAAGGAGTTTCCAATGCCCATACAACTCAATGAAGAAAACAACGGCAAGCTGCTCGCCGTGCACGTCAGCGGCAAGCTGGTAAAGGACGATTACACGGAATTTGTGCCTGCATTCGAGCGACTCGTCCGGCAGCACAGAAATCTGCGCGTGTTGTTCGACATGACCGACTTCCACGGCTGGGAGGTCGGCGCGGCATGGGAGGACTTCAAGTTCGGCGTCGACCACTTCAGCGATATCGAGCGCATGGCGATGGTCGGTGAAAATAAGTGGCAGGAGGCTATGACGGTCTTCGCCAAACCGTTCACCAAAGCCCAGGTCCGTTACTTCGATCACGCCAAGGCAGCCGAGGCGCGGAAGTGGTTGAACGAAGCGTAGCGGCTTCTGCTGCGACGCAACGAATTCATACCGCGATAGCAGGGACATGGGCATGACAACAAATTTCCTGCAACTCACGAAACCCGGGGCCTCGCAACGACAGTAAGGAATACCCCTCATGAAACCCGATACCGACCAGTCCAAGGCGCCCGAAGCGAAGTCAGTTCCGAAGCCTGAATCGAAGCCCGATGCAAAGGATGATACGAAGGACGATCTGAAATCCCTGCCCCTGGCGGAAGTAGAAAAGAAATTGGGGTCATCACCGGACGGCCTCACGCAAGCGGAGGCGCAGAAACGGCTGGCCCAATACGGGCCCAACGAGATTGAAGAAAAGAAGACTAATCCGTTCCTGAAATTCCTCACCTATTTCTGGGGCCCCATCCCGTGGATGATCGAGGCAGCCGTGATCCTTTCGGCGGTAGCCCGGCATTGGCCGGACTTTGGCATCATCCTGCTGCTGCTCGTGGCCAACGCTGTGGTCGGATTCTGGGAGGAACACGCAGCGGGCAATGCCATTGAGGCCCTCAAGGCCAAGCTGGCGGTCAAGGCCCGGGTGATACGTGACGGCAAGTGGGGCAATCCGGCGGCGCGCGAGTTGGTGCCGGGCGATGTCATTCGCATGCGCCTGGGCGACATTGTGCCGGCGGATGCGCGCTTGCTGGACGGCGATCCCATGTCGGTTGATCAGTCCGCGCTGACCGGAGAGTCCTTGCCGGCCGAACGTAAACCGGGCGACGCAGTGTTTTCCGGTTCCATCATCCGCCGCGGTGAGAGCCGTGCGCTGGTGTACGCCACGGGCGTACATACCTACTTCGGCAAGACCGCAGAACTGGTGCAGGACGCGCACACCGTCAGCCATTTTCAAAAGGCGGTGTTGAAGATCGGCAACTACCTGATCATTCTCGCGGTGGCGCTGGTGGCTATGATCGTTGCCGTCGCGATCTACCGTGGTGACCCGATCCTTACCACGTTGCAGTTTGCCCTGGTGCTGACCGTGGCGGCGATTCCGGTGGCCATGCCCACAGTATTGTCGGTCACAATGGCGGTCGGCGCGCGTCTGCTCGCCAGGAAGGGGGCGATTGTCAGCCGCCTGGTGGCCATCGAGGAACTGGCCGGCGTGGGGATATTGTGTGCGGACAAGACCGGCACCCTGACCCAGAATAAGCTCACGCTGGGCGATCCGTTCAGCGTGGACAATGTCCCTGCCGAGCAGGTCATCCTCGACGCCGCGCTGGCGTCGCGCGCGGACGACAAGGACACCATCGACCTGGCCGTTCTGGGCGGCCTGAAAGATGACAAGGCCCTGAAGGGCTACCAGGTGGTGCATTTCCAGCCGTTCGACCCGGTGCACAAGCGCACCGAAGCGACCGTCAAGGGCGCGGACGGAAAACAATTCAAGGTGACCAAGGGCGCGCCGCAGGTGATCCTGGCGCTGGCGGCCAATGCCGGCGAAGTCAAGTCCGCCGTCGACAAGGCGGTCAACGACTTTGCAGCGAGCGGCTTTCGCTCACTCGGCGTCGCCCGTGCAGAGGAGAACGGCAAGTGGATGCTTGTCGGCGTGTTGCCATTGTTCGACCCGCCACGCGAAGATGCCAGGGCAACCATCGCGACTGCGCTGGCGATGGGCGTGAAGGTCAAGATGGTGACGGGGGACGCACTGGCCATCGCCAAGGAAACCGCGAAAAAGCTGGACATGGGCGCCAATATTCTCGATGCCTCCAGCCTGGGCGACTCGAAAAAGGACGAGACCGACGAGGTGGCCGAGTCCATCGAAAAGGCCGACGGCTTCGCCCAGGTGTTTCCCGAACACAAGTTCCACATCGTGGATGTGTTGCAAAAACGCAGTCATATCGTCGGCATGACCGGCGACGGGGTGAATGATGCCCCCGCGCTGAAGAAAGCCGACTGCGGCATCGCCGTATCGGACGCGACCGACGCGGCACGCGCGGCGGCGGCCATCGTATTGATGACACCCGGCCTGTCGGTGATCATCGACGCGATCAAGGAGAGCCGGAAGATTTTCCAGCGCATGAACAGCTACGCGATCTACCGCATCGCCGAGACGCTGCGCGTGCTGTTGTTCATGACGCTTTCGATCCTGATCTTCAATTTCTATCCGGTGACGGCGGTGATGATCGTGATGCTGGCATTGCTCAACGACGGCGCCATCCTGTCCATCGCTTATGACAATGTGCATTACAAGGATCAGCCCGAGGCCTGGAACATGCGCATGGTGCTGGGGATATCCTCGGTGCTGGGCGTCATCGGGGTCGTTGCAGCCTTCGGCTTGTTTTATCTCGGTGAACGCGTGTTTCACCTCGACCGCGCGCACATCCAGACGCTGATGTATTTGAAGCTGTCGGTGGCGGGACATCTGACGATTTTCCTCACTCGAACGCGCGGCCCGTTCTGGTCCATACGCCCCGCGCGGATTCTATGGGGGGCCGTGCTCGGCACGCAAATCGTGGCGACGCTAATCGCGGTTTACGGATTGTTCATGACGCCTCTCGGCTGGGGTTGGGCCGGATTCGTGTGGGGCTATGCGCTGCTGTGGTTCCTGGTGAATGACCGCGTGAAACTGCTCGCCTACCGGATATTTGATCCAGTCAAAGCTGGAACCAAGCCTGGTTCCAAAGGCGAGGACAAGCCCGAAGCAAAAGACAAGAGCAAGCCTGACACCCAAGCCGATGCCAAACTCGAAGTTAAGCCCGAATCCAAAACGGAGGCCAAGCCTGACGCCAAGGACGAATCGAAACCCGAGGCCAAACCCGAAACCAAAGATGCTGATACTGAGCCTGAAGCAAAGGTCGAGCAGAAGCCGGACGCCAAAGCTGAACCACAAACTCAAGCACCCGCTGAGGTTGAAGCCAAACCCGCAGTCGAGCCAAAACCTGAAGCCAAAGCCAAAACAACTTCCGATCTGACACCGCAGATCGCCGCACGGGCGTATGAACTCTATGAGGAGCAGGGCCGTCGGGACGGTCAATCAGTTCAGAATTGGGACAAAGCGGAACAGGAGATTCAGGAAGCTCAATCCAGGGAAGAACCTGAAATTGAAGCGAAAGACAAACCGCAATCCGAAGCAAAGGTAGAGCCGAAGCCGGAAGCCAACGCCAAGCCTAAACCTGAATCGAAAGCCGATGCCAAGCCTGAAGATAAAGCCGAGCCCAAACTCGAATACAAAGCCAACAAATAATCACCGCGAACAACGCGGCTGAAATTGACCTTTCCCCGAAATTTCGTCTTCCAGGGGTAACGTAGTATTGACGTTAATTTGGGAAGAGGGAAGATGAAGAAGATACCGAAACAAGAGTACACCGCCGAGTTCAAAGCGCTGGCGGTCAAGCGGGTAAAAGACGGGTTGACAGTAGGCGCTGCAGCTCGTGAATTGGGGTTGATTGACCAGACCTTGCGTAACCGGGTCAAGGCCACTGACGCGGGCAAGCTCAACGGGGCGGGCACCAAGCCGGTCACGCCTGAACAGATGGAGTTGACCCGGGCGCGTGCCGAGGTCATCCGGCTCCGGCGCAAGGTCGAAATCTTAAAAAAAGCGACGGCATACTTTGCAAAGGATGCGCTGTGAAGTATGCCTGGATCGACACCCGGCGCCCGTACTACGCCTTGACTGAAATGTGCCCCGTGCTGGCGGTCAGCGTCAGCGGCTACCGTGCCTGGAAACGCGGCGGCAAGGCTGATCGGTGTCGTCTGACCGACGCCCAGATGCTGGCGCTGATCCGCGCCATCCACGACGAACTCAAGGGGGCTTATGGCAGCCCCAGAATGGTCCTGGAACTGCGCGCACGCGGCTTCTCTGCCAGCAAGGGCCGCGTCGAGCGGCTGATGCGCGAGCACGGCATCCGGGCGCGTCACAAACGCAAATTCAAGGTAACGACGGACTCGAAACATAAGCTGCCGATTGCGCCCAATCTGCCGGATCGCAACTTCGCACCGGCTGCGCCGAATCAGGTTTGGACATCCGACATCACCTATCCGTGGACGGACGAAGGCTGGCTGTATCTGGCGGTTGTTCTTGATCTGTTCAACCGCGAGGGGGTGGGCTGGTCGCTGAAACCGCGCATGACGGCGGACATCGTGACGGATGTGCTGACGATGGCGTGGTTCAGGAGGAAGCCAGCGCCGGGTGTGCTTCACCACTCCGACCGGGGCAGCCAGGGCGGATTCAACAGCTTCAAGAACGAGCGGGTGCATGGCTGGCGCTTCGCGACGCGCGAGGACATGACGGCCACGGCCTTCGAGTACATCGAGGTGTTCTACAATCGGAAGCGGCTGCATTCGACGCTCGGTTACAAATCTCCGACACTGTTCTTGCAGGACTGGCTGACCGCTCAGCAGATGGAAAAACGGGTAGCATGAACACCGCTCGTTGGAAGACGAAAAACAGAGGGAAGATCACAATTCAACATGGCCGTCATTGCGAGCGCAGCGAAGCAATCCAGCGTATCGATTAAGTGGGCATTTCTGGATTGCCGCGTCGCTGCGCTCCTCGCAATGACAAATTAATCGGCGCTTCCCTAAAGAAGTGATCGAGCTGCCCTATAAAAGCCTTGTGGAGGCACTGTGAATCCGTTTATCCAGGACATGCCGGAGATTCACGACTGGAAATGGGAACTTATCCATGAATAAATTGAGACAAATTTGGAGCAATCTGCGGTCGAGCTTCTGGTTTTTGCCTTCGCTGATGGTCTTGGGCAGCGTTGTCTTCGCGGCAGCGTTGATCGAGGCAGACTCTGCCTGGAGCGACCGCTGGCTAACCCAGTGGCCACGCCTGTTTGGGGTCGGGGCGGAAGGCGCACGCCAGATGTTGTCCACGCTTGCCGGTTCGATGATGACCGTTATGGGCGTCACGTTCTCCATGATCCTGGTGGCGTTGGCGCTGGCTTCGAGCCAATACACCCCGCGCATCCTGCGCAACTTCATGCGCAGCCGCGTCACGCAGGTCACACTCGGTATCTTCGCCGGTATTTTTGCCTATTGCCTGATTGTGTTGCGCACCATTCGGGGGGGCGAAACAGAATTTGTGCCGAGCCTGGCGGTGTCCTTCGCATTTTTTCTGGCGCTCGGTGGCGTAGGCGCTCTCATTTTCTTTATTCATCACATCGCCTCGTCAATCCAGGCTTCCAACATCATCGCCTCGATTGCTCATGAAACCATCGCGGCCATTGAACGGCTGTTTCCGGAAAAAAAGGCACACGAACCCGATGAAGATGAGGGGCAGAGTCAGGTGCTTGAGGCTCTGGATGAGAGGACCTGGTACTCAGTGCCGGCAGCGGTGAGCGGCTATATACAGAGCGTGGATAATGATGTGTTGCTGCGCCTGGCGCGGGACAGCAAGACCATCGTGCGGATGGAACGCGGTGTCGGCGCATTCGTTGTGCAGAATACTGCGTTGGCATCGCTCGCCCTGACGTACCCGCCGGATCAGGAGATGATTGCTGCCCTGAACAAGGCTTACAGCATCAGCCGCCATCGCACGGCGGAACAGGATCCTTCTTTCGGCATCAGACAGATCGTGGATATGGCATTGAAGGCACTTTCGCCCGGTATCAATGACACCTCGACGGCCGTGATGTGCGTGGATTATCTGGCAGCGATTCTGACTCGGTTGGCCTGTCGGCAATTCCCGCCATCGCACCGCTACGATGGCGAAGCGCTACGTGTGATCTCTATCGTTCCGACCTTTGAAGGCCTGCTGGCGGAATCGTTCGACCAGATTCGGCGTAGCGCCGAAGGCAATGTCTCCATCATGGAACGTATACTCGGCGCCATCGAGACGATCGCCAGCCTGACGGTCAGCCCGTGTCACAGACGGGCACTCAAGGAACAGGTGCAGCGGATCGCCGGGTTGGCCGATCGTAGTATCGCGTCCACACATGATCGCGCGCAGATCAAAAGGCGGATGATTCACGTACGCGAAGCGCTCGAGGCCCAGCTTGCTTTGAACGCTGGGGAAGAGCGGGCATAGCGTTATAGCGTTATGAAGCCGAACAGAGAAATGCCACGCAAAGCCCGGTTAGCGAATTGCGGTGTGGTCGTTACAGTGCAAGGCGGGAAGGCACAGCTTTTTTGTGGCGCGGCGGAATTTACCTGTCAGTGGTTGTCTGCGATGCAGTTCGATCTCGGCACTTTTATCGAAAGCTTGGTCGGCAAGTACCGAAGCAGGAACCGCGATCCAGCGGCTCCGAGCGAGAGTGTTCCCGCGCAACGATTGTCTCGCAGTTGTCATAAGCTGTTTCTGAGGGCAGTGTTGCTCGGTTCTGTGTGCTGCGTGCTGCCATTGACGGTCGTGGCGCAGGAACCCGTCGGTAAGGCCGGCGAAGCGCAGAAGCTAACCGCACCCGCCAAACAAGAGCTCTCCTTGGCACCCGCAAAGGTGGACGTAAAACCCGTCGCGCACGATGAAGAGATCCGCATGAGACTCCAGCGTGTTCTGGATGCCACCGACTGGTTCACCGACCCACAAGTCCGGGTCGAGGAGGGCGTCGTCTTTCTCAATGGCAAGGTGGAGTCCGATGAGCTGAAAAAGTGGGCCGGCGATCTGGCACACAATACGCAGGACGTTGTCGCCGTGGCCAACCGGTTGCAGGTGACCCAGCAATCGGTATGGGATTTCCGCCAAGCCTGGGGTGGCGTAATGCTATTACAGCGCGACTTCATCCGCGCGCTGCCTTTGCTTGTTTTTGCTCTGCTCATTCTGGCTCTGTCGGTTGGCAGTTCCCTACTGACAATTCGCGGCGTCCAAGCGCTGCTGCGCCCACGGGTTCGGACCAAACTCCTGCAAAATGTGATCGCGCGTACGGTGGGCGGACTCGTTCTCATCTGTGGCGTCTATCTCATTTTGAGAGTATCCGGCTTGACGCAACTGGCTTTGACGCTGGTCGGCGGCACCGGTCTGGTCGGCCTGATCATTGGTATCGCATTCCGGGACATCACCGAGAATTTCCTGGCGAGCATCTTCCTCAGCACGCAGCCCCCGTTTGAAACCGGCGACCTGGTTGAGATTTCCGGCGTGACCGGCTACGTGCAGCAATTGAACATGCGCACCACGATCTTGATGACCCTCGATGGAAATCACGTGCAGATCCCGAACGCCAACGTTTACAAGGCCATCCTCAGTAATTTCACTACCAATGCCAACCGGCGCGAGGAATTTATCGTCGGTATCGGCTACGACGATGCGATCAACGAGGCTCAGGAGATTGCACGAGAGGTCTTGGCGAACCACCCGGCCGTTCTGAGTGATCCCGAACCCGCAGTGTTGGCGGACAATCTGGGGGCGGCCACAGTCAACCTGCGCGTCTATTTTTGGATCAACGGCCGCGAATACAGTTGGTTGAAGGTGCGTTCGTCGGTGATCCGGCTGGTGAAACGTGCCTTTCAGGAACATGGCATCTCGATGCCCGACGAGGCCAGGGAGGTGGTCTTCCCGCAAGGTATCCCCATCACCATGCTCGATGGGGAACCGGCAGAGGCGCACGCTGCAGCACAGGGGAAACGATTCTCCGCTGAAGCGCGGCATGAGGAACTCGATGTGGTGTCCACGAAAGCGGAAGCCGGTTTATACAGCGAGGCCACCGTCATCGAGGAACAGGCACGGCAGGCACAACCGCTGAAGGAAGAGGAGAATCTCTTGCCGGGTACTTCCGCAACCGCCGCCGAGAAACAGGCGAAAGAATCAAATCCATAATGAAAAAGACATGAGCGACACCACCTTGAGTCCCCGACGAAACATCAACAACGTTGGAGATCGCCAATTCGTTGGAGGAAGATAAGGCATGGTTTTATGAAACCGAACAGAGAAATGCCACATAAGGCCCGTTTAGCGAATTGCGGTGTGGTCGTCGCGGTGCGCGGCAGCGTCGTGGATATCCGTTTCGATACACAGTTGCCACCCATCCACACCTTGCTGCACGCGATGGCGGGAGAGATCGCCATCGAGGTTTTGGCGCAACTCGACGCGCACCGCGTGCGAGGCATTGCACTGACCCCCACCCAGGGCCTCGCCCGTGGCATGGCGGTGGATTCCACGGGCGGACCGTTGAAGGCGCCGGTAGGCAATGAAATTCTCTCGCGAATGTTCGATGTGTTCGGAAGCGCCATCGACCGCCAGACGGCACCGACGGATATCCAGTGGCGCACCGTCCATCGGGCCCCGCCGCCGCTGGCACGACGCTCTACCCAATCCGAGATCTTCGAGACGGGAATCAAGCTTATCGATGTGCTGATGCCGCTGGAACGTGGCGGCAAGGCAGGCCTGTTCGGCGGGGCGGGCGTCGGCAAGACGGTGTTGCTCACCGAGATAATCCACAACATGGTCGGGCAACAGGAAGGCGTGAGCATTTTTTGCGGCATCGGTGAGCGCTGCCGCGAAGGCGAGGAACTCTACCGCGAGATGAAAGCAGCGGGCGTGCTGCCGCACATGGTGATGGTGTTCGGCCAGATGAACGAACCGCCCGGCGCCCGTTTCCGCGTCGGCCATGCCGCGCTGACGATGGCCGAGTATTTTCGCGACGACGAGCATCGCGATGTGCTGCTGCTCATCGACAACATCTTTCGGTTCATCCAGGCCGGCATGGAGGTGTCCGGCCTGATGGGGCAGATGCCGTCGCGCCTCGGCTACCAGCCGACCATGGGCACCGAGCTGGCGCAGCTGGAAGAGCGCATCGCCAATACCGATACCGGCGCGATTACCTCGATCCAGGCGGTGTATGTGCCGGCGGACGACTTCACCGATCCGGCGGCGGTTCATACCTTTTCGCACCTTTCCGCGTCCATCGTGCTGTCGCGCAAACGGGCCAGCGAAGGACTCTATCCGGCCATCGACCCGCTGCAGTCCAGTTCAAAAATGGCCACGCCCGGCGTCATCGGCGAGCGGCATTACGCCCTCGCGCAGGAAATCCGGCGCACGCTCGCGCAATACGCGGAACTCAAGGACATCATCGCGATGCTGGGCCTGGAGCAGCTTTCACCGGAAGACCGCAACGTGGTGGGCCGCGCCCGGCGCCTGGAGCGCTTTCTCACCCAGCCGTTTTTCACGACCGAACAGTTCACCGGCCTCAAGGGCGCGCTGGTCAGCCTCGACGACGCGCTGGATGGCTGTGAACGCATCTTGCGTGACGAATTCAAGGACATGCCGGAGAGCGCGCTATACATGATCGGGACGATAGCCGAAGCCAAGGTGAAAGCCCAAGCCCAAGCCGGTTCAAAACCCCAAGCGGAAGTCGAGCATGCCGTCAGCGCGCATGAATCTTAAGGTTCTTCTACCTTTCAAAATCTTCGCCGAGAAGACCGCTGTATCGCGCATCGTCGCGGAGACGCGCGAGGGCGCATTCGGGCTTTTGCCCCACCGGTTGGACTGCGTGGCAGCACTCGTGCCGGGGATACTCATTTTCGAGACCGAAATGGAGGGCGAAGTTTACGTCGCCGTGGATGAAGGGGTGTTGGTCAAGACCGGCCCGGAGGTGCTGGTTTCCGTACGCCGGGCGCTGGCCGGAACGGACCTCAGCCAATTACGCGACGCAGTGGAGCAGGAATTTCTGACCCTGGACGAGCACGAGCAAAGCGTACGTTCGGTGCTGGCGAAACTGGAAAGCGGTTTTATTCGGCGCTTCGCGGCGTTTCATCATGAGTGAAAATTCCGAAATCAAGCCCAAGCCTATCGAGACGGAATTCAGCCAGCTGGTGGGCGAAAAGGCGGCACGCAAGCTCAAGGCGCAACGTCATGTCACGCAGACCGTCTGGTCCGGTTTGGGCATGATGGGCCTGGTGGGCTGGTCGGTGGCGATACCCACGTTGCTTGGCGCAGCACTCGGCATCTGGATAGACAAGCACCACCCGGGCAGCCATTCCTGGACACTCGCGCTGCTGGCCATCGGTTTAGGCTTGGGTTGCGTCAATGCCTGGCATTGGGTGTCCAAGGAAGACAGGGAAATACACGAGCAAGAGGAGAACAATCATGAGTGAGCTGTTGAGCCTGGCAGCCGCGTCGATTGCGGGCATCATGCTCGGCGCATTTTTTTTCGGGGGACTTTGGTGGACCGTTCGAAAGGGGATGGCGTCTGAACGGGTCGCACTCTGGTTTATCGGCAGCATGCTGCTCCGAACCGGTGTAGTCCTGCTGGGCTTCTATTTTGTCCTGGGGGACGATTGGCGGCGACTGGTCGCGGGTCTGCTTGGTTTTGTCGTTGCGCGCCTTATCGTGATGCGGCTCACCCGATCAGCGGCGAAACCAACCCCATTTATACAGGACGCCCGTCATGCACCTTAGTCCCGATCAGATCATCTTTTGGCAATACGGGATTTTCAAACTCAACGCCACGATTGCTTACACATGGGGGCTGATGTTCGTGCTGGCGGTCGGTTCAAAACTTGTCACGCGCAAGCTTGCCACAGGTCTGCAACGTTCGCGCTGGCAGAATCTGCTGGAGATCGTCGTCACCGGTATCGAGAAACAAATTGAAGAGGTCGGCATGAGTCAGCCCCAAAAATATCTCGGCTTTCTCGGTACCTTGTTTCTGTTTGTCGCGATGGCGAGCCTCTTCACCATCGTTCCCGGCTATGAGCCGCCGACCGGTTCGCTCTCGACCACCGCAGCGCTGGCTATCTGCGTGTTTGTGGCGGTGCCGCTGTTCGGCATCGAGGATCAAGGGATGGGTGGATATCTTAAGGAATATCTCAAGCCGACAATTATCATGCTGCCGTTCAACATCATCAGCGAGCTTTCGCGCACCCTCGCCCTGGCCGTCCGCCTGTTCGGCAACATGATGAGTGGCACGATGATCCTCGCCATTTTGCTGACCATTACACCCTTCATCTTCCCGATCGCGATGAGCGCGCTCGGCCTGCTGACCGGCATGGTGCAAGCCTATATTTTCAGCATCCTGGCCACGGTTTACATCGCAGCCGCCACACGCGTCCGCAAGCCCCAGCCAGAACCCGATGCATCACATTGACGTATGAACCACTTTTATTTAAGGAGATACCATGGATAGCATGACCATTATCGCGGTGGCATCAATTGTCACGGCTGGCCTGACCATTGCCATAGGGGTCTTGGGACCTTCGCTTGGCGAAGGACGCGCGGTTGCCACGGCGCTGACCTCGCTGGCGCAGCAGCCCGATGCCTCCGCCACCATCACCCGAACGCTATTCGTCGGCCTGGCGATGATCGAGTCCACCGCGATCTACTGCTTCGTGGTCTCGATGATTCTCATCTTCGCCAACCCGTTCTGGAATCTCGTCATCGCCCAAGCCGCTGGAAAATAAGCCATGCTGATCGACTGGTTTACCGTCGGTGCGCAAGTCGTCAACTTCCTCATTCTGGTGTGGCTGTTGAAGCACTTTCTATATCGGCCCATTCTCGACGCTATCGATGCACGCGAGAAGCGGATCGCCAGCGAGCTGGCAGACGCCGACGCGAAGCAGGCCGACGCGCAGAAGGAGCGCGACGAATTCCAGCATAAGAACGAAGCGTTCGAGCAGCAGCGCGCCACGCTCATGAGCCAGGCAAAAGACGAGGCCAAAACCGAACGTCTGCGGCTCCTGGACGAAGCGCGGCAGGCAGCCGAATCCCTGAGTGCCAAGCGGCAGGACGCGCTGAGGAACGATGCCCATCACCTGAATCAAGCCATCAGCCGCCGGGCTCAACAGGAAGTATTCGCCATCGCTCGAAAGGCGCTGACGGATCTCGCCGGGACAAACCTGGAAGAGCTCATGAGTGAAGTCTTGATTCGCCGCTTGCGAGAACTGGATGATCCGACCAAAGCAGGCCTCGCCAAAGCCTTCCAGTCAGGCTCCGAGCCTGTGCGCGTACGCAGCGCGTTTGAGCTGCCGGTGGCGCAACGTACCGCCATCCAGAGCGCGCTCGACGAAATCTTCTCGGCCGAAATCCACGTCCGGTTCGAGACCGCGCCCGATTTGGTCAGCGGCATTGAACTCACCACGAACGGACAAAAGGTGGCATGGAGCATTGCGGATTATCTGATGTCGCTGGAAAGGGGCGTCGACGAACTTCTGAAAGAGAAGGGAAAACCCGAAGTCAAAGCCGAGCCAAAGACTGAGCAAAGCACCAATGAAAATAAACCCTGAGAGCCTTCAGACCGTATTCGACAGCGCGTTTGCGGGAATTAGCCAGGCGCGGGAAGCCTTTGTGCCGCAGATCAGGCCACGGGAAGTGGGCATGATCACCAGCATCGCCACCGGCATCGCAAAAGTCTCCGGCCTCCCCGGCGTGGGATTCGAGGAAGTGCTGAAGTTTCCCGGCGATATGTATGGCATCGCATTCAACGTCGACGAAGACGAAATCGGCGTCGTTCTGCTGGGCGACTACTGGCACCTGCAGGCGGGCGATGAAGTCGAACGCAGGGGGCACGTGGTGGACGTTCCGGTGGGAGACGGCTTGATCGGACGGATCATCAATCCCATGGGCCGGCCTCTGGATGGCAAGGGTCCGGTGCTTTCCAGCACACGTCTGCCCGTCGAACGCCCCGCCCCGCCCATCATGGACCGCGCGCCCGTCACCGTACCGCTGCAAACCGGCATCAAGGTCATCGATGCGCTCATCCCGGTTGGGCGCGGCCAGCGCGAGCTGATTCTGGGCGACCGGCAGACCGGCAAGACCGCCATCGCGCTCGACACGATACTCAATCAACGCGACCAGAATGTGCTGTGCGTGTATTGCGCCATTGGCCAGCGCGCGTCCGGCGTGGCCAAGGTGATCGCCACCCTGCGCGAAAATGGTGCGATGGATTACACCGTCGTGGTCGTCACTGAAGGCAACGAACCCCCCGGCCTTGCTTATATCGCGCCGTACGCCGCGACCAGCATCGCCGAGCGTTTCATGGAGCAGGGCCGCGACGTGCTGATCGTTTACGACGACCTCACGCATCATGCGCGCGCCTATCGCGAACTGTCCTTGCTGCTGCGGCGTCCGCCCGGCCGGGAAGCGTTTCCCGGCGACATTTTTTACATCCACTCGCGCTTGCTGGAGCGCGCAACCCACTTGCGCCCGGACCTCGGCGGCGGATCGTTGACCGCGCTGCCCATCATCGAAACCGAGGCGCAGGATATTTCCGCCTACATCCCGACCAACCTGATTTCCATCACCGACGGGCAGATCTATCTATCGCCATCGCTATTCGAATTAGGCGTGCTGCCCGCGGTCGATGTTGGAAAATCTGTTTCGCGTGTAGGCGGCAAGGCGCAGCGTGCCGCCTACCGTGCCGTGGCGGGTGACCTCAAGCTCGCCTATGCCCAGTTCGAGGAGCTCGAAACTTTTTCCCGCTTCGGCGCCCGTCTGGATGAAGAGACCCGCAAGATCATCGAGCACGGACGGCGTATCCGCGCCTGCCTCAAGCAGCCGGAATTCGCCCCGGTTTCCGTGCCGGCGCAAATCGCCGTGCTGCTGGCATTGACTGCCGGGCTGTTCGATGGCGTACCGCCTGACCAGATGGACAATGCGGAGAATGCCGTGCGCGAGGCAGCAATGAATTTTCCGGATGAGGTGGTCGCGCGATTCGACACCGCCGATAAACTGAGCGATGAAGATCGCAAATCGATACTCGCAATCACGCGTCAGGCACTTGAGGCATTCGCGCCGGGACAGAAACCCGAAACCAATACAGATGCAAATGTCCAGGTCGGGATGAAGGCGAAGCCGGAAAGCAAGCCGGCGTCATGACCGAAACCGTGGCGAGCCTTCGCCGAAAGATCGCCGGTGCCGGTGATCTTGAATCCGTGGTGCGCACGATGAAAGCCATGGCCGCGTCGAGCATCGGGCAATACGAGAACGCGGTGCACGCTCTGGACGACTATTATCGAACCGTGCAATTGGGCCTGGCCGCGAGTTTCCGACAGAATGCATCTGCTACAACCGTGACAAGCGTGCCGCAAAAGGATATCGGGACGATTGGTGCCGTCGTGTTTGGATCCGACCAGGGACTGGTTGGCCAATTCAACGATGTCATGGCGGAGTTTGTCGTGCAGACACTGGGGAATCTGCCCGGTAAAAAAATAGTCTGGGCAGTCGGTGAACGCATTCAATCACGCTTTTCCGACACGGGCATGCTGGCACGGGAACACTTTGCCCTACCCAATTCCATTAACGCGATTACGCCGCTGGTCGGACAGGTCCTGATCGAAATGGAAGCGCAGCGTGAAAAAGGCGCGATCACACAGGTTTACCTGTTTCACAACCGCCCCAAGTCCGGGGCAATCTACACGCCTGTGAGCCAGCGGCTGCTACCACTGGACAACCTGTGGCGGCGTGATCTGGCTGCTATCCGCTGGCCTACCAATAATTTGCCCGAAGTCATGAATGGCAGGGAACAGACGCTGTCTGCCCTGGTTCGCGAATATCTCTTCGTTTCACTTTTCAGGGCATGTGCCGAATCCCTGGCAAGTGAAAACGCCAGCCGCCTGGCTGCGATGCAGCGTGCTGAAAAAAATATCGATGAATTGCTGGAGGATCTGAACCGGACATTTCACCGCCTGCGTCAAAGCGGTATCGACGAGGAGTTGTTCGACGTCGTCTCTGGCTTCGAGGCACTGGCCGAGTCCAGCACCCATCTGGCCCATTAGGCCTCGTTTTGACCCCTGCAATGCGATGAGTGCAGTTTTCCTATACTGATTATGCGGAGTCCCTCAGGGAAAATCATTCATGTTCGACGTTGCCGTTATATGTCTTGTGTTGACCGCTCTGCTGTCCTACCTGAATCACCGGTTTATAGGCTTGCCAACCACAATTGGCGTAATGGGCACTGCCTTGCTCCTTTCATTCGCGCTGTTGGGACTAGCCAAATTCGGTTTTGGCGCTTTGCGTGACTATGAGGTGTCACTCCTCTCATCAATCGATTTCTCGGAATTACTGATGCAGGGGATGTTGTCCCTCTTGCTATTTGCCGGAGCACTGCATGTCGATCTGAGTGAGTTGAAAGCGTACAAATGGCAAATCGGTATCCTGGCGGTGTTCGGCACACTGACATCGACCCTGCTGGTCGGCTTTGTCCTGTGGGCGATCCTGCCGTACCTTGGCATCGCACTGCCGCTTTCCTACTGTCTGATATTCGGCGCATTGATCTCGCCGACCGATCCGATTGCCGTGATGGGCATACTGAAATCGGCCGATGCACCGAAAAGCCTGGAGATCGTCATCGCCGGCGAGTCGCTGTTCAATGACGGTATTGGCGTGGTCTTGTTCACGTTGATATTGGCGATGATCGCCAGCGGCGAGCCTCCGACTGTAGCGCACGGTGCCCTGTTACTGCTTGAAGAAGGCGGCGGCGGGATCGTGTTCGGATTGGTGCTCGGCTATCTGGCCTATCGCATGCTGAAGAGCATCGACAGCTACCAGGAGGAGGTTTTGATCACGCTGGCCACCGTACTTGGCGGCTACGCGCTGGCGAATCATCTGCAGGTGTCCGGTCCACTGGCCATGGTGGTGGCCGGACTGATCATTGGTAACCATGGCCGCGCACTGGCGATGTCGGACAAGACGCGCGAACATCTGGACATGTTCTGGGAATTGCTCGATTCAATGCTCAATGCGGTGTTGTTTGTGTTGATCGGACTGGAAGTGGTCCTGATCGAGTTTTCGACCAGCCTGGCGCTGGCCACGGCAGTCGTCATTGTCATTACCCTGTTGGCACGACTGCTGTCGGTGGGCGCTCCCCTCGTTCTGTTACAACGTGTGTTCAATTTGCCACAAGGTGCATTACAGGTGCTTACCTGGGGCGGATTGCGCGGCGGTATTTCGGTGGCACTGGCACTCTCGCTTCCAAGCGGGCCACAACGCGATTTGGTGCTGGCTCTGACCTATGGGGTAGTGGTGTTTTCGATCCTGGTTCAGGGCCTGAGCATCGGTAAGCTGGTGCGCGCGCAGAGGGGTAATGCCAGTCAGCCCTGCCTGCATGCGGATTGACAGATAACTGCTTTTATCAAAAGCCGGTCTTGTTGTCGGCGGAAGGATAGCGATGAAAATCAAGTCAAAGGATTACCGGGTTCAGGAAGGCGACAAGGTCAATCTCAAGAAGTGGCCGACGCGTGTCGATCCGGCTTACAAGTCAAAGAAGAATTATCACAAAAAGCTAAAAAACCAGGTGGAGGAGTTAAGCGAACTGCAGCGTCTGCACTACGCGTCCAACCGCTATGCGCTGCTGCTGATTTTCCAGGCCATGGACGCTGCAGGGAAAGATGGTGCCATCCGCCACGTGATGTCCGGCGTCAATCCCCAAGGCTGCCAGGTGTTCAGCTTCAAACATCCTAGTGCGACGGAACTGGATCATGATTTCCTGTGGCGTACCACGCAGTCGCTTCCCGAACGCGGCCGGATCGGCATCTTCAATCGCTCCTATTACGAGGAGGTGTTGATCGTTCGCGTGCATCCGGAGATTCTTCGCAGCCAGGGGCTCCCGGATGAGGGGCTCGACAAGAAAACGATCTGGCAGGAGCGATATCGTTCCATCATGGGCCTGGAAAATCATCTTTATCGTAACGGCACCCGGATCATCAAATTCTTCCTCCACCTGTCGGAAGAAGAGCAGCGCAAGCGCTTCCTCGATCGCATCGACGAGCCCGACAAGAACTGGAAATTCAGTATTGCCGACATTGAAGAACGGAAATACTGGAAACAGTATATGCAGGCCTATGAGGCGTGCCTCGGCGCAACGAGCACAAAAAACGCGCCCTGGTATGTGGTGCCCGCCGACGACAAAAAGAACGCCCGGCTGATTGTCTCCCGGATCATTCTGGATACGTTTAATGCCCTGAACATGCACTACCCCGAGACCGACGCCAAGCGCCAGCAGGAATTGCTGTCAATCCGCCAACAGCTGATGAAGGAAGCGCCCGGTGGCAACTGAGCGCGGCCGCGTATGTAAAACCTCGATGATCTGTCATCGATCTATTGTGTTGAAAAACGGCTGAAGACCTGAAGGCGGTTACGGCATCGTTTGCCTCATGCAAGGACCCGCCCGCCACCGCTTCAGCCGGCCACAAAAAAGCGGCCGATCTTTCGATGGCCGCCTTCAGCATGCACCCACAGACGCACGTCTTGAATACTTTCGTTTTTCAAGCTTCAAGCGCGTCCAAAGCGGTTTCCAGGTTGAAGCAAAATCGCATGGGTCGTTTGGCAGCAACGCCCTGGCCGTTAAAACCGCTCAGGCGGCCAGGCTGTCCTTCACCCGCAGCAGACGGGTGCGCGCTTCGGTCGCGACATTGTGCACGGCCGGGTTGCTCACCAGTTTCTCCATGATGCCGGGGTCGAGAAAGGACACGGTCACCTTGCCGTCCGTTTCCTCGCGCACGACGACGTTGCACGGCAGCAGCATGCCGACATCGGGCTCGGCGCTGATGGCCTGGTGCGCCAGCGGCGGGTTGCAGGCGCCGAGGATGCGATAGGGGCGGCCGTCGATATTGAGCTTGGCCTTCAAGGTGGCCTGCACGTCGATGTCGGTCAGCACGCCGAAGCCTTCGGCTTTCAGTGCGGCGGTGACCTTGTCCACTGCTGCGTCGAAGGGGCCGCTGATCTGGGTGTCGAATCCGTATTCGCTCATGGTGTTGCTCCTGATTGGGGGGTCAATGAGGCATTTTACCTGCTTCGCCGTGACAGAGACCGCAATGCAATCAGGGTTCGGGCGATTGTCGCTCCATCTTCCACCACGGCTGGTATGCCTCGTCGGACCGCAGCGAAAAATGATTCGGCGACATATACGTATTGATGCTCGAATTGGCTGGCTTATTCCCCGATTTCCTGAGCCCAGAGCATGGCGTCGATATGGAAGCTGCTGACCCGCCAAAGATCCAGCCCGATGGCTTGCGCGAGCGCGGCCACATTGTCGTTATCGGATTGCTCGCAGGCGATGGCCAGGTCGAGGTAGGGCGCATATTTCCCGGCTTGATGGAGCAGCGCCTCGTCAACCCATGGCGGCAGGCTGACCTGCTTCAGCACATCCTCCATGGGCATGGACAGCACGACATCCAGCAAGGAAAACATGCCCGCCACGAACAGCTCATCCCGCTCCTCTGCGGACAGGGCGTCCCGGGCGCAAAGCTCGGCCAGCCGCGCACGGATGAGGGCATTTTCCATCACCGCCCAGTCCAGCCCCGTTGACTCGCCGCTGGTAAACAGCAAGAGCGTCAGCCAGCGATAAAATTTCTGCTCGCCCAGCACCATCAGCGCCTGCTCCAGGGTGGCGACCTTGTGCGTCAGCCCCGTTCCCGGGGAATTGATGTAGCGCAGCAGCTTGTAGGACAGCGCCAGGTTCTGCTTGATCAGGGCAGTCAGCTCGGACGCCCCCGCATCGCTTCGCAGCTTGTTCAGCAGCTCCAGAATCTTGAGGCGGCCGGCATCCATCTTCGGCGCGTCCAGCTTTTCCCGACTGGTGATGAAAGGCCCCTGGTAATACGCGAACGGCAGGCTGGCGCAGACGTTGTATTCCTCCAGGGTTTGAATGTTGGTCGCCACGAACCTGATTGCCGGGGCCAGCCTGAGCGCGGCATCCATCCGGTCGCTGATGACCGGGATATCGCTGTTGCCGATATCGATGAACAGGAAATCCGCCCGCGCCAGGAATGGCGCCATGCCCGGGAGTTCCATGACGTCTGCGCGCAGGCCGGTGCGATATCCCAGCGCCCGCAGGCGCCCCAGTCCGGCCAGGCCGGAGGCATGGTTTGCGACGAGCTGCGTGTTGGTGCCCACCACATACACGATACCCTGCGGCTGCGGCGCTTCGAGAAAAGGCATTTCCAGGGAGCTGGCCGACACATCGACAAAGGCCAGCCGGTAGGCCAGCAAGCGCTGAATCCCCATCTCCTGCAGATTGCGCACCAGCACCTTGTCGTACAGGCGCTGGATGCCGATGCTGGATGCCCGTACCCGCGGGTTGATCTTGTACCCCAGGCTCAGGGTATACCCCGCCACGCGCGTGTTCTTCCCCAGCACGGCCTCGCGGCGCACGATCGCCCTGGCGGGCGGGGATGCCAGCGGAGCGGTCGAATGAGTCACCACTTGGGCGGGGGTTTTATCCACTTCGCCCGCCAAGGGCGCAACGACATTCAGCTTGCGAAAGGCCGCCTGTTCGCGCTGCGACACAAACAGGCGGCCATGCTCGGCGTCTTTGCACCGCCGGGCCTTTTTCCCCCTCAACATTCCGATCAAGCGATCCAGCATCAAAAAGCCATTCCCATCAGGCATCCCCAAGCGACGGGCTTCGTTTCAGTCCCCGTCATCGGGCGGCGGCCCACTTTCGCCGGCTATTGTCGCGATTTTTGAAGCCATATGGGAAATCATGCCCCGACCGGGATCTCCGGACGTAAAAACGCCACCTCGACGGTGGCGTTTGTTTGGGTTCCAGCAAAGATCAGCGTTGGCCTTTTGTCGGCTTGTCTGCTTTGGGCGGGGTGATGAACGATCCGACCGGAACAACAACCTGCTTCGGTTTTTTGGGTTTCTTTGCTTCCTTGTTTTTACGTAACTGGCCTTTTGCCATGGGGGTCTCCTTGCAACAACTCCGGAAATACGACCGCGTTTGCAGAAGCAGACACGGCACGAAATGATCATAGACCCTTACGCGAGAATGAGTAGCTTTATATTAAGCCCAGATTGTCCATTCGGCACACGATGACGGTGCGACCGGGGGCGAGGTGGTTCGTAGGGTGCGCCGTGCGCACCGATCCATCCGCCATGGTGCGCACGGCGCACCCTACGCGCCACAAAGCGGCTAATGGACAATCTGGGTTAAGTTCACTTTGATGAACCGACAGGCCGTCTGATGGTCGCCGGTCTTTCTCCCGACGGGGAAGCGGCGCCGGCCATGTGCGGCCAGCCGCCACGTGGCCCCTATTTCGTGTGGCGCCTGCGCTGTGCGCGTGCCGCCAGCATCGACGGAAAATCCGCCGCCAGAATCTCGGGCGTCAGATAGCCGAGGGCGAACTCGGTAAACGCTGCCACCTCGTGCGTCTGCCAGGCGGCATCGCGGTCCAGTGCCCCGGCCAGCAAGGACGCCACCCGGGGCGCGGCCTCGATGCTGGCGCGCGCATCCAGCAGCAGCGCACGGGTGCGCCGCGCGAGCACGTCCTGCACGCTGCGCGCCATTTCGTGCTGCGCCGCCCACACCACTTCGGCGCCGATGTAGGGCAGCCGCGGATGCAGGCGCACGGCCCAGTCCGGCCGCGCCTGCTCGGACGCCAGCGCCTGCACCGCGCCGGCGTCCGCGCCATAGACCCGCAGCGGGGTCGGCGCGGCTTCGGGGGTGGCGCCATGCAGCGGCAGGTTCGCGGTGCGGCAGGGGCGGCCCGGCAGTTGCGCGACGCGGGCGGCGGCGTCGACGGTCTGCTCGGCCATTTCGCGATAGGTCGTCCACTTGCCGCCGGTGATGCTGACGAGGCCGGATTCCTCGCGCAACAAATGGTCGCGCGCCAGCGCCGAGGTGGCGCGCCCGCTGCCGGCGCGCACCAGCGGGCGCAGCCCGGCGAATACGCTCAGCACGTCCTGCCGGCGCGGCGCTTCCTGCAGGTAACGCCCGGCGTGTTCGAGCAGGAAATCGATCTCCGCCGGCTGCGCGCGCGGTTCGGCCTCGGCGTCCTCGACCGGCGTGTCGGTGGTGCCGACCAGCAGCCGGTCCTGCCAGGGAATGACGAACAGCACCCGGCCGTCGTCGGTCTTCGGCACCATGATCGCATTGCGGCCGGGCAGAAAGCGCCGCTCCAGCACGATGTGCGCGCCCTGGCTGGGCGCCACCAGCGCGGCGGCCCCGGGTTCGGCCATGCGCCGGATCGAATCGCAGAACACCCCGGTGGCGTTGACCACCACGCGTGCGGGGATCTCGTACTCGGCGCCGGTTTCGCGGTCGCGCGCCATTACCCCGGCCACCGGCGTGCCGGCGCCGCCGGCACGCAGCAATCCCGTCACCTGGCAGTAATTGATCGGCGTCGCGCCATGGTCCCAGGCGCTGGCCGCCAGGCAGACCGCGAGGCGGGCGTCGTCGAACTGGCCGTCGTGATACAGCACGCCGCCGCGCAAACCATCGGCGCGCAGCCCCGGCAGCTCGCGGCGGGTTTCGGCCGCGTCGAGCCGACGCGAGCGCCCCAGGCTGGCGCGCCCGGCGAGGCGTTCGTACACGCCCAGGCCGAAACCGTAATACAGGCTTTCGCCGCGCCGGTAGGTGGGGATGACGAAAGGCTGCTCGCTCGCCAGGTGCGGCGCGTTGGCCAGCACGCGCCCGCGCTCGCGCAGCGCGCCCATCACCAGTTTCAGATTGCCCTGGCGCAGGTAGCGCACCCCGCCGTGCAGCAGCTTGGTGCTGCGGCTGGAGGTGGCCTGGGCGAAGTCGTCGCGTTCCAGCAGCAGCGTGTCGTAGCCGCGCGTGGCGGCGTCGAGCGCGATGCCCAGCCCGGTGGCGCCGCCGCCGATCACGATCATGTCCCAGGGCGTGCGACGGGCGGCGAGGCGCTCGATGGCTTCGTCGCGATTCATGGCGTTGCTGGCCCTGCGTCCGGTTGCGCCCAGCCCTTGGAGCGCCCCACCGCGCGATCCCAGCCGCCGCGCAGGGCGTCGACCTGCTCGCGTCCCATCGCAGGCTCGAACACGCGCTCGACCTGCCATTGCGCGGCGATCTCGTCGAGCCCGCCCCAGTAACCCACCGCCAGGCCGGCCAGATAGGCGGCTCCCAGCGCGGTGGTCTCGGTGACCTTGGGGCGCACGACCGGCACCCCCAGCAGGTCGGCCTGGAACTGCATCAGGGTGTCGTTGGCGCTGGCACCGCCGTCGGCGCGCAGCTCGGCGAGGGTAAGACCGGCATCGGCCTGCATCGCGGTGATGAGGTCGGTCACCTGATAGGCGATGGATTCCAGCGCAGCGCGCGCCAGATGGCCGGCCGTGGTGCCGCGCGTGAGGCCGTGGATCGCGCCGCGCGCATACGGGTCCCAGTGCGGCGCGCCCAAACCCACGAACGCGGGCACCAGATAGATGCCGCCGTTATCCGGCACGCTCGCCGCAAGCGTCTCCACCTCGGATACGCTGCGGATGATGCCCAGCCCATCGCGCAGCCATTGCACCACCGCGCCGGCGATGAAGATGCTGCCCTCCAGCGCATAGCTCGGGCGCCCTGCGATGCGCCACGCGGTGGTGGTGATCAGGCGGTTGTGCGACGGGATCGGCGTCTCGCCGGTGTTCATCAGCATGAAGCAACCGGTGCCGTAGGTGTTCTTGACCATGCCGCGCCGGGTGCAGGCCTGCCCGAGCAGGGCGGCATGCTGGTCGCCCGCCACCCCGGCGATGGGAATGCGCCCGCCGCCCAGCAGGTCGGTGTCGCCATACATGGCGCTGGAGTCGCGCACCTCGGGCAGTATCGCGCGCGGCACCCGCATGACGTCGAGCAGCTCGTCGTCCCACGCCTGCCGCGTGATGTCGAACAGCAGCGTTCGCGACGCGTTGGTCGCGTCGGTGACGTGCAGCGCGCCGCTGCTCAGTTTCCACAGCAGCCAGCTGTCGACGGTGCCGAACGCCAGCTCGCCCGCCTCCGCCCGCCGTCGCGCATCGGGCACGTTGTCGAGGATCCAGCGCAGCTTGGTGCCCGCGAGATACGCGTCGAGCACCAGCCCCGTCTTGCGCTGGAACAGCGCCTCGTGCCCCGCCGCACGCAGCTCGTCGCACAGGCCTGCAGTGCGCCGGTCCTGCCACACGATGGCGTTGTGGATGGGCTGCCCGGTGCGGCGATCCCATACCACCGAGGTCTCACGCTGGTTGGTGATGCCGATGGCGGCGATGTCGCGCCCCGACAGCCCGGCGCTGGTGATCGCCTCGGCGGCGACGCCGATCTGCGACGACCAGATCTCGTTGGGATCGTGTTCGACCCAGCCCGGCTGCGGGAAGATCTGCCGGAACTCCTTCTGCGCGACGGATTTGATCTGCCCCGCGTGATCGAACACGATCGCGCGCGAACTGGTGGTGCCCTGGTCGAGCGCGAGCACGTATTTCATCTTCATCTCCGGATGTGAGCCATGAGCGACCCTGGTTTTCAATCAGGCGGCACATACGTGCGTGTCATATCGCCCGGACGGCGCTGACTGATTCAGCACGACCGGGACACACGTCGCGTCGACACCGCCTCCTGGCGAAAGACGTTCTGTTTTCATGCTAACACGGGATTTTTTCCGCCACGCGAGCGTACCGCACGGTACGTTTTGCGAGCGCCGAGCGAATGCGCAGGAAGGCGCAGCCTGTTTACGAAAGCCCATGGGCTTGTTGCATTTCCGTGCGGATGCTGTGAAGCTTGAGTCGAATTCGATCATGTACACGGTCAAGCAATTGAGTGACAGTCGCGGATGTGTTTGATGTCTGCACAAACGTCCCTGCTAAAAACGCACCCTGTGCATTGAGTCTAGGATCTCGCGTCTGCGGCGCCCGGCTGCTCACGTCAAACGCCGCTGGGTTGCGCGGGCACGTCAATAACAATCAATCGAGGATTCCCACACGATGCGGACACCGCTGCCCACGCTCCTGATTTTTCTGCTGATTCTTCTCGGCGGCAGCGGAACGGTGCGGGCGGCGACGCTGTCGATTTCCTGCGGCGCGGTCGGGGTGGAGCTACGCTTGTGCCGCCAGGGTGTCGAGGCCTGGGCACGCCAGACCGGTAACCCGGTCAAGGTCGTCTCGACGCCGAACTCGGCGTCCGAGCGCTTCGCGCTGTACCAGCAGATTCTGGCCTCGCATTCGTCCGACATCGACATCCTCCAGATCGACGTGGTCTGGCCCGGCACCCTGGCGCCGCATCTGGTGGATCTGTCGCAGTACATCGGCAGCGAGGCCACCCGGCAGTTCTTCCCCGCGCTGATCGCCAACAACACCATAGCCGGCAAGCTGGTGGCGATGCCGTGGTTCACCGACGCCGGCGTGCTGTATTACCGCAAGGATCTGCTGGAAAAATACGATGTACGTCCGCCCGCCACCTGGCAGCAGTTGACTGTCACCGCGCGCCGCATTCAGGCCGCCGAGCGCGCGGCCGGCAATCCGCGCATGCACGGTTTCGTGTTCCAGGCCAAGGGTTACGAGGGCCTTACCTGCGATGCGCTGGAATGGATCGACAGCTTCGGCGGCGGCATGCTGGTCGACGCCGACGGCACGGTGACGGTCGACAACCCGCGCGCCGCGGCGGCGCTGGAACTGGCCGCGAGCTGGATCGGCGACATCGCGCCGCGGGGCGTGCTGAACTACGACGAGGAGGAAAGCCGCGGCGTGTTCCAGTCCGGCAACGCCGTGTTCATGCGCAACTGGCCGTACGCGTGGGCGCTAGGCAATGCCGCGGACAGTCCGATCCGCGGCAGGATCGGGATCATCGCGCTGCCCGCGGGCGGACCGCACGGCCATCGCAGCGGCGTGCTCGGCGGCTGGCAACTGGCGGTGTCGCGGTATTCGAAACATCCACAGCTCGCCGCCGATCTGGTGCGCTACCTCACCCGCTACGCCGAGCAGAAACGCCGCGCGATCGAAGGTTCCTACAACCCGACGATAACAGCGCTGTACCGCGATCCGGACGTGCTCGCCGCGGCACCGTTTTTCGGCACGCTCTATCCGACCTTCGAGCATGCAGTGGCGCGGCCTTCGCGCATTACAGGCAGCAAATATGCACGCGTCAGCGCCGAGTTCTACTACACGGTGCACGACGTACTGAGCGGCAAGACGGCGGCAGCACCCGCGCTGGCGACGCTGCAGCGCAAACTGACGCGGCTCTCGCACGGGGGAAGCTGGTGAACAGCATGCGCGCGCACGCTCCCGTTTCCCGGCTGACGCGCCAGCGCGTGCGTTCGGCCTGGCTGTTCCTGACGCCGATGCTGGTCGTGCTGGCGCTGGTGGCCGGCTGGCCGCTGGCCAAGACCATCGCCTACGGCTTTACCGATGCCAGCCTGATCGACCCCGCTTCGGCCAGATTCGTCGGCTTCGACAACTTCGCCTATCTGCTGCTCGACGCGAACTGGTGGACGGCGGTGCGGAATACGGTCGTATTCGCCGCCATCTCGGTATCGCTCGAAACCGTTCTCGGCCTGGCGATCGCGCTCGCCCTGAATGCGCAGTTTCGCGGCCGCGGCGGACTGCGCGCGGCGATCCTGATTCCATGGGCGATCCCGACCGTGGTGTCGGCGCAGATGTGGAGCTGGATGTTCAACGACGTGTTCGGCGTCATCAACCATGTGCTGCTCGCGCTCGGCCTGATCGCCGAGCCGGTCGCCTGGCTTGCTTCGCCGGACACCGCACTGCTGTCGATTATCCTGGTCGACGTCTGGAAGACCACGCCGTTCATGGCGCTCCTGATATTGGCGGGGCTGCAGATGCTGCCGAAGGAATGCTTCGAATCCGCCCGCGTCGACGGCGTGCATCCGCTCAAGGTGTTCTTCCGCATTACGCTGCCCTTGCTCAAACCGACGCTGATGGTGGCGATCATTTTCCGCCTGCTCGACGCCTTGCGCATGTTCGACCTGGTCTACGTGATGAGCGGCAACAGCCGCGACACCATGTCGATGTCGGTGTATGCGCGCCAGCAGCTCATCGACTTTGGCGACCTCGGCTTCGGCTCGGCGGCGGCGACGATGATCTTCGCGATCATCGCGCTGTTCACCGTCGTCTATCTCACCATGGCCCGCGTCGGTCGGGAGAACTGAAGCATGCCCCGCAGATTGAAACACCTGATCGGGAAAAGCGCGTTCTATCTGCTGCTGATCGTCATCGGCCTCTACACCGTGTTCCCGTTCTACTGGGCCATCGTCTCATCGCTGAAATCGGGTTCGGCGCTGTTCCAGGTGGAGTTCTGGCCGACGCATCCGCAGTGGAATAACTACGTCGCGGTATTCCGCGAACAGCCTTTCGGCCGCAACATTCTCAACTCGGTGTTCGTGGCGGTTTCCACCGTGGCGTTATCGCTGGCGCTGGCGCTGGCCGCCGCCTACGCGGTCGGCCGCGTGCAGTTTCGTGGCCGCAGGTTGCTGCTGTTCGTGATCCTCGGCGTGTCGATGTTCCCGCAGATCGCGGTGCTGTCCGGCATGTTCGAGCTAATCAGCGCGCTCGGGCTGTACAACAATCTGCTGGCGCTGTCGTTTTCCTATCTGATCTTCACCCTGCCGTTCACGGTCTGGGTATTGACGACATTCATGCGCGAGCTGCCAAAGGAGCTGGAAGAGGCCGCGATCGTCGACGGCGCGACCCCGCTCACCATCGTCACGCGCGTGTTCTTGCCGCTGATGGGGCCGGCAATAGTGACCACCGGCCTGCTGGCCTTCATCGCGGCCTGGAACGAGTTTCTGTTCGCGTTGACCTTTACGCTGTCGAGCGACATGCGCACCGTACCGGTGGCGATCGCCCTGATTTCCGGCGCCAGCTCGCACGAGCTGCCCTGGGGCAACATCATGGCCGCGTCGGTCATCGTCACCGTGCCGCTGATCGTGCTGGTGCTGGTGTTCCAGCGGCGCATCGTCTCCGGACTCACCGCCGGCGCGATCAAGGGCTGATTGTTAATGCGTGAACTGATGCACAAAAGGAGACCGTAACCCATGGCTACCATTTCCGTGCAGGCTGTCGGCAAGCGCTTCGGCAAGACCGAAGCCGTCAGGAACGTCGGGTTCGATATTCGCGACGGCGAATTCGCCGTGTTCGTCGGGCCGTCCGGCTGCGGCAAATCCACGCTGCTGCGCCTGATTGCCGGCCTGGAGGATGTCAGCGCCGGCAGCATTGCATTCGATGGTCAGGACGTGACCGAATGGGCGCCCGCCGAACGCGGGGTCGCCATGGTGTTCCAGTCCTACGCGCTGTATCCGCACATGAGCGTCTACGACAACATGGCCTTCGGCCTCAAACTGGCAAAGGCCGACAAGCGTCGCATTGCCGACCGCGTCCGTGAAACCGCCCGCATCCTGCAAATCGAACCGTTGCTCGACCGCAAGCCGCGCGAGCTGTCCGGCGGACAGCGCCAGCGCGTGGCGATCGGCCGCGCGATCGTGCGCCAGCCGCGCGTATTCCTGTTCGACGAGCCGCTGTCCAATCTCGACGCCGCGCTGCGCGTGCAGATGCGCATCGAACTCAAGCGCCTGCACCGCGACCTCGGCACGACGATGATCTACGTCACGCACGACCAGGTGGAAGCGATGACGCTGGCCGACCGCATCGTCGTGCTCAACGCCGGCGCGGTCGAACAGATCGGCGCGCCGCTGGAACTGTATCGCCATCCGCGCAACCTGTTCGTGGCAGGCTTCATCGGCTCGCCGAAGATGAATTTTCTGGCCGCCACCGTCACCGGCTGTGACGCCGGCCAGATCACACTCGACCTCGGCAGCCGCCGGTCCGTCGCCGCCGCCGTCGCCGACACGACGCGTCTTCGTCCGGGCGCGAAGCTCACGCTCGGCCTTCGCCCCGAACACCTGACAACCACCGCCACCGACGCTGCGCAACTCGACGGCGAGGTCATCGCACTCGAACACCTCGGTTCGGAATCCTATGTCCACCTCGCCTGCGGCAACAACGAACCCTTGGTGATCAAATCCGCCGGCGACACCGCGATCGAAGTGGGGCAGCGCGTGTCGGTCGCCGTGCCGCCGCACGCGTGCTACCTGTTCGACGAAACCGGGATGGCGTTGCCGCGACTGGATTGAATACGCGCGACGGGATCGCCATCAATGAGCACTTTTCGGCCGGAACGGTCATTTATCGCTTGATGCAAAAATGACCGTTGCACCTCGCATTACTGCCATTTGAGCAGCTTAAAAAGAAACTTTGGGCCGACGCGAAACCTAGATGCCGCTTACCGATAGTTGCCAATCACCTTTTCGATCTTTAGCGGGCGAGCTGGGGCGTCTGCTCTGTTGCGTGCGACGGTTGTGGTGGCTGAATGTGGTCTGGCCAGTACCTAACGCTCTGAAGGTATTCGGTCGACTCAACATGCTCTGCAAACTCCAGCAGGTTTCCCAACTTTTCCGAAAGTACTGTGCGCACGTCAGCAGGAGAGGCAAAGAAGAACTCCTTTCGATTATTCGCCCAGTTCACGCGACGCCCCGAGAAGTGCCCGTGCAACTCGTTCTCAAGACTCACGGCGTCTTCCGAAAAGAAAATTGCGTGTACGTCAAAACGGAATGGGACCGACGCGTCTCCAAGTTCATTGATACGATCAAGCGGCTCTAGTCGGCGGGTCAGTCCAATCTTCACGACGCGTTCGCCGAATGCACCGCGATTAGAGATGACATAGACGTAGCCCGCTCGAATGTTAGCTGCGCGGTAGTCATTCAAAGCAATGGAACTATCGATATCCGCAAGCTTGCGATCTAGATCAGGGTCGCTTGAGCCACTTGCTCGGACCTTCTCGAGCACCGTCAGGATGTGGCTACGCTCCTTCTCAAGACGTTCTCGCGCAGCAGCCAGCTCTAGTTCTACCTTGCGCTCCTCGCGCAGCCGCTCTCGCTCTGCGCGCGCGGCTTCTTTTTCCTCCTCCTTTTTCATCAAATAGTCGGCTATGAGCTCGATCTCTTCGATGCGGAGAGCATGGAACTCGTCTCCAATACGCATCTCCATCATCTTGCCAAGTTTGGCAATCGCTGTTCTGGCGGCGTCAAGTCGCTTGATGGCCGTTACAGTGTTTCCTGCACGAAGGGACCGCCCGACGTTATCCGCTTCAGCGTTGTAGGCACGGAGCATCAGCTTCGCCAAGTCGTTCGTCATCGCGCGACCCTTCGCCAACGAGCCGTCGAAGGTGAACATGTTCGATTTTTCGATCGCCGCGCCTGCTTTGACCATTTCGGCTATTCGCGACGATATGTCATCGAGACGTTCCCGATAGGCAAGCGCGTTTTCAAGCGGATGGTGATATCGATAGATTCCGACGTCCTGAAGAATTCGTTCGTCGTCGAGAACAACTACGTTGGCTGGGTCTGTACCAAATGACTCCAAGCGTGCGCGCAAGGCCGAGTTCTCCGCCTCCAAGAGCGCAATCCGCTGGTCCCTATTTTCTGGTGACTGCACCTCAGATTCATCTTGAGACTTCTGCACCGCGGCGGCGGAATCTAAATTACTGCGGAATTCACTAGTCTCAATTGGGGTGTCGTCTGGTATCCAGAGCTTCCAACCGGGTGGCGGAGAAGGCCAAGCAGGATCAGGTTTCCAGCCATTCGGCGGGGTCCACCCTTTTGGGGGCTTTGGCCACCCCGGTGGTGGGTTAAAGACTAACCGATCGGATTGCGTCACGACCGACGAACTCCGGAGCGATCGGCGGCAACCAGGCTATATGGATTCTTTGAAACGGCAGCGCCGAGGCGTGCCAGCGTGAGTGCAGGCACAACTGCCGACAAATCGAACGCAAGGAACGTTTCGCGTTCAGCGGCAGCGATCACGAAAGGAACGTAGGTCTGCTGGCCAGTTGCAGGGTCAATTGTGTTGGTACCGACCTCCAAAGAAATTGTCTTAATGAGACCGCGACGATCAGACTCGAATACTTCGTGGAAAGATCTAAGCGCTACCTGATGAATCGCGCCGGTGTATCGGTCGCGACACTCCTTTTGTGAGAGCGTCGTCGAGGTAATCTCGTCAGCGGCCTTTGTGTATTTATATGACTTGATCGCGGGGATATCGCACGGTCCGGGCACCAGCACGCGAAGGCGAAGTTCGGCAGTTGATGGGTCGAATTCGAACTCATGTATCACTTGGAACTGGTCTGGGTATACCGAATTCGACAGAACTATAGAGATGTACTCTTGGATCGCGTCAGTAGTCCCGTACCCCAGATTCGTGATTAGTTCGTCAAGCCGCCTGTTATTGACGGCAGCCTCCGATTCGCGTTCTGCACACTCTTGGGCGTACCGCTCACGCTCGACCCTGAGCGTGTCAAGACGCCTCTCTTCATCGCGGGCTCGCGTATCTTTGGCATTCTGGCGACGTGTCACGACATCGCGGCACACACTGTGCCACTCGTTCAAAGCCTGCTCATGTGCCCACTGCGCATTGGCTAAGGCCTCGGCGTACTTCTTCTTACCGAAGAAACTGGCCAGACCGGAGGGCGGGGTGGGCAGAACCAGAACCGGCTTTATAGGATCGGGTATGTGGGTCGGCTGCGGAATTGGCACTTCAAGATCAGTACGATCGAATGGCGGCTGGGTCACTTCAATTCGAAGTGTGTTTAGATCAACGTAGTCATCCACCGCAAGCGTGGAGGCAAGCAGCGAGTCAATCTCTGCGTAAATCTGTTCGAGTTTTTCGTTTCGCTCAAGTATCACCGCTTCCATCTCGGCTAAATGAGCTTCGCGGGCCTCCTTCTCTAGACGCTTACGTTCAGAATCCGCCGCCTTCGCGATTTGATTCTGGGCACGCTCCGACGCCTTCTTCGCCTCTTCGGCCTGTCGAACCGCCGCGTAATGGCGCTGAACCGCTTCTCGCTCTGCCCGCTCTCTCTCTCGTGCTGCCACGCGAGACTGATGCTGAAGCTCCGCAAAGAATCCACGTCGTGCCATAGCGCCAATCCTATGTCTATCTCAATGCAATATCGTAACCTAGACGACCAAGAGATATTCCATACAAGTACCTGCAACATACGGAAATACGGCAAGGGGTAATAAACGGCCACTTTGATTCATCGGCACAAATTTCCTTTCAGATCAGTTCGAATGGCAGCAATGAAAAATGGAACGGGCATTTAAGCATCAAGCCATCAATGGCGGTTTCGGCCGAAAAACACTCAGCCGGTTCCGGGATATCAGCGGCAGTTCCACCCCAGATAGCTGACCATCATTGCTTCGAAATCTGAACGGCGGTTCCCGGCCGATTTTAGACCACCCAATATAAATGCTGACACCCGCCGTCAGGTCCAGACTGGCCCTTTATACGCATCGACAAGCATTTGGCCTTACCCGCACAAGCTAAACCCGACTGGCAGTCTGCCGCATTACATTGGCAGCAAACCGCATCGCCCACTTTACCGGCAACGGCAAGGGCGCCCCGCCATGATCGACCGCGGTCTGCGCATGCTGCGCTTCGTCGATCTTCATCTGCTCGACCACCGCCCGGCTTTTCGTGTCGGCTTGCGGCAGTTTCTGCAGATGGCCGGCGAGATGGGCCTCGACCTGGCGTTCGGTTTCGGCGAGGAAGCCGAGGTTCCATTTGTCGCCCAGCAGGCCGGCGGCGACGCCCATGCCGAACGCGCCGCCGAACCACAGCGGGTTGAGCAGGCTCTTGCGGCCGCCGAGTTCGTTGATGCGTATTTCGCACCAGGCGAGGTGATCGGTTTCTTCGCGGGCGGCCTGCTCGAGTTCGGCGCGTACTTTTTCATTTTTGGCGGTGAGCGCCTGGCCGGCGTAGAGCGCCTGCGCGCAGACTTCGCCGACGTGGTTGACGCGCATCAGCGCGGCGGCTTTCGCTTTTTCTGTATCGCTCATCTCGGCTTCCGGACCGGTGCCCGGATAGGGGCGACCGGCATGTGGGCTGGCGAAGACGGTGCGCAGGCCGAGGTCGAAGGTGGTGATGAGTTGGTCGAGTTTGTTCATAAGTGCCTCGGGATTCTCTTTAGGCGGCCGGGCCCTTCGACACGCTCAGGGCGAACAGATGGTCGAATGGACGCGCGCGTCATTTTACAAAGTAATTGAAGTTGGCATACGCCGCTTCGGCAACCTTGAACCACTGGAATTCAGTGTCGCGAAACTGCTTCCACGGCCGGTAGATGGCGGCGAAATCCGGGTTGGTGCGGGCCTCTTCCTCATACATCTGGAAGCTGGCGCGGCGCGCGGCGAGCATCACGTCCTTGGGATAGGCATGCAGCTTGACGCCCTGCCCCACCAGGCGCAGCAGTGCGGGCGGGTTCCTGGCATCGTATTGCGCCAGCATCAGCTGGTTGGCCTCGGCGGTGGCGACTTCGAAAGCCTGGCGGTAGACCTCGGGCAGAGCACGCCACGCGGCCTGGTTGACGTAGAAGGAGAGTTGCGCCTCGCCTTCCCACCAGCCGGGATAGTAGTAGTGCCGGGCGATCCGCTGGAAACCGAGCTTTTCGTCGTCGTAGGGGCCGACCCATTCGGCGGCGTCGAGCGCGCCGCGTTCGAGCGCGGGATAAATGTCGCCGCCGGGCAGGGTCTGCGGGACCGCGCCGAGCCGCGCCATGATCTGGCCGCCGATGCCGGGGATGCGCATTTTCAGGCCCTTGAGATCGGCCAGCGATTTGATCTCCTTGCGGAACCAGCCGCCCATCTGGGTGCCGGTGTTGCCGCCGGGAAACTGCACCACGTTGTACTTGGCATAGAGCGTACGCAGCGCCTCGATGCCGCCGCCGGCGTACATCCAGGCGTTCTGCTGGCGCGCGGTAAGGCCGAACGGCACCGCGCAGTCGAAGGCCAGCGCCATGTTCTTGCCGACGTAGTAATAGCCGGCCGAGTGCCCGCATTCCACGGTGCCGTTGCCGACTGAATCCAGCACTTGCAGGCCGGGCACCAGTTCGCCGCCTGCAAATATGCGAATCTGGAATTTGCCGCCGGTGAGCGCCGCCACTCTCCTGGACAGGGTTTCTGCTGCGCCATAAATAGTGTCCAGGCTCTTGGGGAAGCTCGACGCCAGCCGCCAGCGAATCACCGGCAGCTGCGTCAATTCGGCCGGCGCTGCCTGTACGGCCGACAACGGCAGCATGGCGGCCGCGCCGGCGCCCGCCAGAAAGTCTCGTCTTTGCATGATTCCACTCCGGTTTTGGCCGATTATACGAGCCGCTGCGAGAACCGCCGCGTGTTAAAATCGCGCTCTTTCAAGCCCTGTCCGACTGCCATGTTCAACCGCCAAGACACCCTCGCCAAGACCGATCCCGACCTGTGGACCGCGATCCGGAAAGAAGACCAGCGCCAGCAGGACCACATCGAGCTGATCGCGTCGGAAAACTACACCAGCCCGGCGGTGATGGAAGCGCAGGGCTCGCAGCTCACCAATAAATACGCCGAGGGCTATCCCGGCAAGCGCTACTACGGCGGCTGCGAATACGTCGACATCGTCGAGCAGTTGGCGATCGACCGCGTGAAGGCATTGTTCGGCGCCGAGGCCGCCAACGTGCAGCCCAACTCCGGTTCGCAGGCCAACCAGGCGGTGTTCATGGCCTTCCTGAAGCCCGGCGACACCATCATGGGCATGAGCCTGGCCGAAGGCGGCCACCTCACCCATGGCATGAAACTGAACATGAGCGGCAAGTGGTTCAATGTGGTGGCCTACGGCCTCGACGACAAGGAAGAAATCGACTACGCGCAGATGGAGCGCCTGGCGCACGAGCACAAGCCGAAATTGATCATCGCCGGCGCCTCGGCCTACGCGCTGCGCATCGACTTCGAGCGCTTCGCCAAGGTCGCCAAGGAGATCGGCGCCATCTTCATGGTCGACATGGCGCACTACGCCGGCCTGATCGCCGCGGGCGTCTACCCCAACCCGGTGCCGCACGCCGACGTGGTGACCTCGACCACCCACAAAACCCTGCGCGGCCCGCGCGGCGGCATCATTTTGATGCGCGCCGAGCACGAGAAGGCGATCAACTCGGCGATCTTCCCCGGCTTGCAGGGCGGTCCGCTGATGCACGTCATCGCCGGCAAGGCGGTGACGTTCAAGGAAGCGTCGAGCAAGGAATTCAAGCGCTACCAGGAGCAGGTCATCGCCAACGCGCTGGTGATGTGCAAGGTACTGGTCGAGCGCGGCCTGCGCATCATCTCCGGCCGTACCGAAAGCCACCTGTTCCTGGTCGACCTGCAGCCCAAGAACCTCACCGGCAAGGAAGCCGAGGCCCTGCTCGGCCGCGCCCACATCACGGTCAACAAGAACTCGATCCCCAACGATCCGCAGAAACCCTTCGTCACCAGCGGCATCCGCCTGGGCACCCCGGCGATCACCACGCGCGGCTTCACCGAACTCGAATCCGAACAGCTCGCCCACCTGATCGCCGACGTGCTCGACGCACCGACCGACGAGACGGTGATCGAGCGGGTGAAGGGCGACGTGGCGACGCTGGTGGCGAAGTTTCCGGTGTACGGGTGAGTCAGGATTTAGGAACTAGGGGATAGGGGTTAGGGGATGTTGCTTCGCGCCTTTTTCTTAAAGAACACGGCCGAAGGCCGCTCCTTCCCTAGCCCCTAGATCCTAACTCCCATCCCCTAAAAAAATGAAATGTCCCTTCTGCGGCTCCCTCGACACCCAGGTCATCGACTCCCGCGTCAATGAGGCGGGCGATGCGATTCGCCGGCGCCGCCGCTGCGCGGACTGCGACAAGCGCTTCACCACCTGGGAAACCGCCGAGCTGCGGCCGCCGCAGATCGTCAAGACCAACGGCACTCGCGAGGACTTTTCCGAAGCCAAGCTGCGCGAGGGCTTTCGTCGCGCGCTGCACAAGCGCCCGGTTTCGACCGAGCTGGTCGACGCCGCGGTCGGCCGCATCCGCCAGCGTCTGCTGACGCTGGGTGAACGCGAAGTGCCTGCGCGCGAAGTCGGCGAGCTGGTGATGACCGAACTGAAGAAGCTCGACAAGATCGCCTATATCCGTTTTGCCTCGGTGTACCGCAGCTTCCAGGACGTCGACGACTTCCGCGATGTCATCCGCGACATCGATCAGTAAATGACCAGGGTCGACCACTTCAGCGCCGCCGACCATGCCCACATGGCGCGCGCGCTGCAGCTCGCAGCGCGCGGGCTTTACACCACCAGCCCGAATCCGCGCGTCGGCTGCGTCATCGTCAGGGATGGCCATGTCGTCGGCGCAGGCTGGCATGAACGCGCCGGCACCCCGCACGCCGAAATCCACGCACTCAAAGCGGCCGGCAATGCCGCACGCGGCGCGACGGTGTACGTCACGCTGGAACCCTGCTCGCACCACGGCCGCACCCCGCCGTGCGCCGAGGCGCTGGTCAACGCGGGCGTGGGGCGCGTGGTGGCGGCGATGACCGATCCCAATCCCCTTGTCGCAGGCGGCGGCATTTCCATGCTGACGCTGGCTGGCATCGTGGCCGAGGTCGGGCTGCTGGAGGCCGCGGCACGCGCGCTCAATCCCGGTTTCGTTTCCCGCATGACGCGGGGCCGCCCGTGGGTGCGGCTGAAAACCGCATCGACGCTGGACGGCAAGACCGCACTCGCCAACGGCGCCTCGCAGTGGATCACCGGCGAAGCGGCGCGCGCCGATGTGCAGCGTCTGCGCGCACGCGCCTGCGCCATCCTCACCGGCAGCGGCACCGTGCTGGCCGACAATCCGCGCATGAACGTACGCGATTTCGACATTGACCGGCAGCCGCTCAGGGTCGTCGTCGACTCCGCCTTGCGCACGCCGGCCGACGCGGCCATCCTGCCCGCGCTCGTCGCCTGCCACCACGCCGAGCCCGATGCGCGCGCCGCACTCGAACAGGCGGGTGCGGAGGTGGTCGAACTGCCCGCAGCAGACGGCCGCGTCGATCTCGCCGCGCTGCTCGCGCTGCTGGCGCAGCGCGGCATCAACGAACTGCACGTCGAAGCGGGCGCCGCACTCAACGGCGCGCTGGTCAAAGCCGGGCTGATCGACGAATGGGTGGCCTACGTGGCGCCGATGGCGGTGGGCGATGACGCACGCGGGCTGTTTTCACAGCCCGCGCTCAGCGCACTGGCTGATGCCGCGCGATTCAAATTTAGCGATGTGCGGCAGATCGGCGGCGACCTGCGCCTGACGCTGCTGCCCGCTTAAGTCCCCCGGACCGAGAAGTTCTCGAACAAGCCGCTCAGTTCGGCACCGACTTCCTTCAGGGGACGTTCGCGCGTTGAACTCCGGCACACGCTTTCATTGCCGCAACCCTGACTGCGAAAAGCCTGTATCGCGTAGCGCTTGACGCCGCGTGTGGCCAGATCGCGGCCAACCTCGACAAGGTCAGAATCGGGCAGCAAGGCAGGATGCACGGTGGTGCGGATTTCATGGTCGACGCCGGATGCAATCAGCTGCTGCAGACCTTCGCGCGCACGCTCGCCGCTGCCCTCAACACCGGTGGTGAGCATGTAATCGGCAAACGGCGCCTTCACATCCATCCCCACCCAGTCGACCAGAGGCAACACCTCGGCCAGGCGCTTGGCATACATGCCGCCAGTGTGCAGCCCGATCTTGAATCCGAGTTCGCGCACCGCGCGCATGGCGTCAGGCAGGCCCGCCTGCGCGGTCGGCTCACCGCCGGAAAACACCACGCCGTCGAGCAGCCCCTGGCGCCGACGCAGAAACGCCAGCACGTCTTCCCAGGGGATTTCGTGGTCGCCGCGCGCGGGAATCAGGCCGGGGTTGTGGCAATAGCCACAGCGCCAGGGGCAGCCCTGGCAGAACACCACCGCGGCCAGCATGCCGGGCCAGTCGGTGGTGGAAAGCGGTGTCAGACCGCCCACGCGCAACGTCATGATGGTTGGCGTAGCGTCAGAATCGTGGGCGCGGCATGGCGGAATCAGCCGGGTGTGCAGCAGCTTTCGACGAAGTGGCGCCGCTCGCGATGCTCGCTCTGCTTGCCCTTGTTGAAGCTCGTCACCGGGCGGTGGTAGCCCATCACACGGGTCCACACTTCGCAGCGGGTGCGCTCTTCGTCTTTCAGGGCGGCAGCAGCGTTCAAAATTTGGGTCGGAATGGTCATATCGTTCATTTCAGTCTCCTTTATGGTTAGGGTCAAGCGGCAACAGCACGTTTACGGGACAGGGCTTCCTCGTCGCAGGTGGGGCAGAACTCATGCTCTCCGGCGAGGTAGCCATGTTTGGGGCAAATCGAAAATGTGGGTGTGATGGTGATGTAGGGCAGGCGGAAACGCGTAAGCGCGCGGCGAACCAGATTGCGGCAGGCATCGGCCGAGGAAATGTTCTCCGACATGTAAAGGTGCAGCACGGTGCCGCCGGTGTATTTGCGCTGCAAATCGTCCTGCCGTTCCAGCGCTTCGAAGGCGTCGTCGGTAAAGCCCACCGGCAACTGCGACGAGTTGGTGTAATACGGCGCGTCGTCGGTGCCCGCCTGCAGGATGTCCGGATAGCGCTTGCGGTCCTCCTTGGCGAAGCGGTAGGTGGTGCCCTCGGCCGGCGTGGCCTCCAGGTTGTACATGTGGCCCGTTTCTTCCTGGAAGGCGGCGATGCGTCCACGGATATGGTCGAGCAGCCGCACCGCGAAATCGTGGCCCCAGTCGGAGGTGATGTCGTGCTCGTCCGCGGTGAAGTTGCGGATCATCTCGTTGACGCCGTTGATGCCGATGGTCGAGAAGTGATTGCGCAGGGTGCCGAGATAGCGCTTGGTGTAGGGGAACAGGCCATTGTCCATCAGGCGCTGGATTTCCTTGCGCTTGATTTCCAGGCCGTTGCGCGACATGTCGAGCAGGGCGTCGAGGCGGCGCAGCAGGCCGGCTTCGTCGCCCTTGTGTTCATAGCCCAGGCGCGCGCAGTTGACCGTCACCACGCCGACCGAGCCGGTCTGCTCGGCCGAGCCGAACAGACCGTTACCGCGCTTCAACAGTTCCCGCAGGTCGAGCTGCAAGCGGCAGCACATCGAGCGGATGTGGTTCGGCTTCATCTCCGAATTGATGAAATTCTGGAAATACGGCAGGCCGTAGCGCGCGGTCATGGCGAACAACCGCTCGGCATTTTCCGACTCCCATGGGAAATCCGGCGTCATGTTGTAGGTGGGGATGGGAAAGGTAAACACGCGGCCCTTGGCATCGCCGGTGGTCATCACCTCGATGTAGGCGCGGTTGATCATGTCCATCTCGACCTGGAGGTCGCCGTAGGTGAACGGCATCTCCTTGCCGCCGACCACCGGTACCTGCTCGCGCAGGTCTTCCGGGCATACCCAGTCGAAGGTCAGGTTGGTGAACGGCGTCTGGGTGCCCCAGCGCGACGGCACGTTGAGGTTGTAGATCAGTTCCTGGATGTACTGCTTGACCTGGCTGTAGGGCAGATTGTCGTTGCGGATGAACGGCGCCATGTAGGTGTCGAACGAGCTGAACGCCTGCGCCCCGGCCCATTCATTCTGCAGCGTGCCGAGGAAGTTGACGATCTGGCCGACCGCGGAGGACATGTGCTTGGGCGGCCCTGCCTCGACCTTGCCCGGCACGCCGTTCAGGCCTTCATGCAGCAGAGTGCGCAACGACCACCCGGCGCAGTAGCCGGCCAGCATGTCGAGATCGTGGACGTGGATCGAGCCGTCGCGGTGAGCTTCACCGAGTTCGGGTGCGTAGACGTGGTTGAGCCAGTAGTTGGCCACCACCTTGCCGGAGACGTTGAGGATCAGCCCGCCCAGGCTGTAGCCCTGGTTGGCGTTGGCGTTGACGCGCCAGTCCTGGCGCGACAGGTATTCGTTGATCGACGTTTCCACGTCCACCACCGTCTTGCGGTCCTGGCGCAGCTTTTTGTGGGTTTCGCGATAGACGATGTAGGCACGCGCGGTGGCGAGGTGGTTGGCCGCGATCAGGCTCTGCTCGACCACATCCTGGATGCGCTCGATTTCCGGGGGCGAACCGCGGAAGCTGTGGATCAGCACCTTCGCCACCTGGGCGGTCAGCAGATCCGCCTCCGCCTCGCCGAATTCGCCGCTGGCCTGGCCTGCGCGCAGCAGCGCCGAGCGGATCTTTCCCGCATCGAAATCCGCCCGCTGCCCGTCGCGCTTGATCACCTCGTGCGGCAACATCGACACCACTGCACCCATCCCCACGTCCGACATCGTCATCTCCTTTTATCTATATTTTGTGTTGGCCACTCAGCAACCATACAACATGTAGATAAAACGTCAAGATGATTTGCCGGTTTGTTTGCCCTGATACACTCTGGCTTCAGCAAACACGGGAGAAACCGATGAGCACGATTGTGGATTTTATGGGCGGGAATCACCGCGCCTGCGACGATTTGTTCGCCGCCGCCGAAGTGGCCGCGTCGCAAAAAAACTGGGACAGTGCGCGCAGCCTGTTCGAGCGCTTCCAGGCTGCGATGACGCACCACCTGGCGATGGAGGAAAAGGTGCTGTTTCCTGCCTTCGAAGCCCGCACCGGCATGAGCATGGGGCCGACGCAGGTCATGCGCATGGAGCACGAGCAGATGCGCGGTCTGATACAGGAAATGGCTGGCGCGGTAGCCAGTGCCGATCACGACCGCTATCTCGGCCTGTCGGAAACGCTCAACATGCTGATACAGCAGCACAACCTGAAGGAAGAGAACGTGCTCTATCCCATGTCCGACCAGATGCTGGGCGGCGAACTCGACGACCTGCTCCGGTCGATGGAGGCCGTTTCCACAGAACCCGAAGCGCCGTAGGGATTCGCATGCCCTCCCCGACGGACGAAATTCTCGTCGACGCGCGCTGGCTGGAGCCGCCGGAGCCGATGGAAAAGGTCTTGCACGCGCTGGATCAGCTGCGCCCCGGCCAGTCGATCCGCATGCTGCTGCACCGCGAACCGTTTCCGCTCTACCCCGTGCTCGCGGAAAGAGGCTATCGCCACACCGCGCAGATGAACACCGACGGCAGCTACGTCATCCTGATCCACCGGGCCGACGAAGACCTATAAACCCGCGAAAACCAGTAAAAAAAGGATCGCGCAATGAGTCAGCAAGCCGGTCTCTCCTTCGAACAGGCGCCGTCCTTTGCGCTGCCGCTGCGGTTTTTTCTCACCGCCCCGCTGTTTCTGCTGGCGGCCGCAGGCTTGATCGTATGGGCGCCCGAGACGCTGGCCTCGCGCTGGACGCCGCAGGCGTTCGCCCTCACCCACGCGCTCACGCTGGGCTTCCTCGCCATGGCGATGCTGGGCGCACTGTTGCAGATGCTGCCGGTGGTGGCGGGTTCGTCCCTGCCTGCGTCCCGGTGGGTGGCGTGGTTCAGCCATGTACCGCTGACACTGGGAACCGTCGCCTTGATGACGGGCTTTCTGACGGCCGCGCCGGCCGCTTTCGATATCGGCATCGCCCTGCTCGGCGGCGGTTTCGCGGTCTTTCTGGCGGCGGCATCGATCAGCCTCGCACGCGCCGTGGCCAGCGTCACCGTAACCGGCGTGCGGCTTGCGATGGCGTGTCTGGGCGTCACCCTGCTGCTCGGACTGGCACTTGCGCTGTTACGCGCCGGCTGGTGGACCCCGCCCGCCACCGAAACCACGATCGCGATCGCCGCACATGCCGCCTTCGGCCTGCTCGGCTGGGTGCTGCTGCTGGTGATCGGCGTGGCCTACCAGGTGGTGCCGATGTTCCAGATCACGCCGCCCTATCCGCCGCGGCTGAGCCGCTGGCTCGCCGGCGCGCTGTTCGCGCTGCTGCTGCTCCACGCCACCGCGCCGCTGTTTTTCCCGGTCGCCGCCGCCATCGCCGATGCCGGCCTCGCCGGCGGCATCCTGGCATTTGCCGTCGTTACCCTGCGCCTGCAAGCGCGCCGGCGCAGAAAGCTGCCCGACGTCACGCTCGATTACTGGCGCCTCGGCATGGCCAGCCTGATCGCCTGCGTGGCGGTCTGGCTGTTGGCCCGACTGTGGCCGGCGTGGGCAGCCAGCGACACTTACCCCCTGCTGCTGGGGGTGCTGTTCATCGGCGGCTTCGCGGTGAGCGTGGTAAGCGGCATGCTCTACAAGATCGTGCCCTTCCTCGCCTGGTTTCATCTGCAGGCGCAGTTGCAAGCGCGGGTTGGCAGCATCCCCACCATGAAGGAAATGATTGCGGGGCGCTGGACACGCTGGCAGTTCCGCCTTCACCTCGCCGCCTGCGCGCTGCTTGTCGGCGCCACCCTGTGGCAGCAGCTGGCCATTGCGGCGGGCGGCGGGCTGGCGCTGTCGGCGCTGCTGCTGTGGCTCAATCTGCTGGCGGCAGCGCGGCGGTTTTCGCGCCACGGCGGGCGCTTTTCCTGAGGCCGGTTTCCGGTAATCGCTACCGAAACCGGCCTTAACGCAACAGCAGCAGCGGCACTCTGGACTGGCGGATCAGCTTGGTGGTGGTGCTGCCGATCAGAAACTCGCGAATCCTGGAATGGCCGTACGCGCCCATCACGATCAGGTCGATGGCGTGCTCGGTGCGATAGGCACACAACACCGCTTCGACCTCGCCCGGCAGGATTTCAGCCGTCACGTCGAAGCCGGCGGTTTCCAGATGGGTTCGCGCCCAGTCCAGCGATTCCTGCGAATCGGCCCTGTCCTCGCCAACCATCACCACATGGCAGGGCAGGCCGCGGAACAAGGGGCTCGCCGCAACCATCTCGACCGCCTTGCGGGTGGTGGCGCTGCCGTCGAAAGCGAGCAGAATGCGTTGCGGCTCGGTGTAATCGGACGGAATGACCAGGATCGGGCGATGCAGGGTGCGCACCACGTTCTCCAGGTGGCTGCCGATGTGCTCGCCGGCACTGTCGCCATGCTCGCCCTGGCGCCCCATCACCAGCAGGCGAATGTCGGTTTCGAGTTCGATCAGGGTGTCGACCAGTTCGCCGTGGCGCTGACGGCTGGTGGGATTCGGCACGCCATCCTCGACGGCGCGCGCCCTGGCGGCATCGAGCATCAACCGTCCCTGCTCCAGCGCTACCCTGCTGCGTTTTTCATCCAGTTCGGCCAGTTCCTGCAGCAGGGCATCGCGGCTGCCCAGCCCGATATTGCCGCTGAGGTCGGCAGGGATGGGATATTCCGACCGGCCCAGCACGTGCAGGAAATCCAGCGGGGCGTCCAGGCGCCGGCTGGCCCAGGCGGCGTAGTCGCACACCGCGAGGGTGATTCTGGAACCGTCGATACATGCGATGACCTGCGTCATTTTTTTATCCCTTAGTGGCCCATCAGATTATCCACGGCGCCCGGCTTATCGTGCGCCGCGAAGCGGTCGACGATGGTGGCGCTGGCCTCGTTGAGGCCGACGACCTCGACCTCGGTGCCCTCGCGGCGGAACTTGAGCACCACCTTGTCGAGCGCAGCGACGGCGGTGATGTCCCAGAAATGCGCCTGGCACAGGTCGATCGTCACCCTGTCGACGGCCTCCCTGAAATCGAAGAAGTCGACGAACTTGTCGGCCGAGGCGAAAAACACCTGGCCGAATACTTTGTAGGTACGGGTGAGGCCGTCTTCGCTCAGCGCCGAGTTGACGTACTTGTATTGCGCCACCTTGTTGGCAAAGAACATTGCCGCCAGCAGCACGCCGATGAACACGCCGATGGCGAGGTTGTGGGTGGCGACGACAAAAACAACCGTCGCCACCATGACGACACTGGTGCTGGCGGGATGCTTCTTCAGGTTGGCCAGCGAACCCCAGCTGAAGGTGCCGATGGAGACCATGATCATCACCGCCACCAGCGCCGCCATCGGGATCCGCGCGACCCATTCGCCGAGGAACACGATCAGCAGCAGCAGGAACACCCCCGCCGACAGGGTGGACAGCCGCGTGCGGCCGCCCGACTTCACGTTGATCACCGATTGGCCGATCATCGCGCAACCGGCCATGCCGCCGACCAGGCCGGAGGCGATGTTGGCGATGCCCTGCCCTTTGCACTCACGGTTCTTGTCGCTGGTGGTGTCGGTAAGGTCGTCGACGATGGTCGCGGTCATCAACGATTCGAGCAGGCCCACCACCGCCAGTGAAACCGAATACGGGAAGATGATCGCCAGGGTCTCGAAGTTGAGCGGCACCTCGGGCCAGAGGAAGATCGGCAGCGTGTCCGGCAGCTCGCCCATGTCGCCCACGGTGCGGATGTCAAGGTTCAGAAAAATCGCCAGCCCGGTCAGCACGACGATGGTCACCAGCGGCGAGGGGATCGCCCGCGTCACGTAGGGAAACAGGTAAATGATCGCCAGGCCGCCGGCGGTCATGGCATAGACGTGCCACGTCACGTTGGTCAGCTCGGGCAGCTGCGCCATGAAGATCAGGATCGCCAGCGCGTTGACGAAGCCGGTGACCACCGAGCGCGAGACGAAGCGCATCAGCGACCCCAGCTTGAGGATGCCGGCGCCGATCTGCAGCACGCCGGTCAAGAGGGTGGCGGCCAGCAGGTATTCCAGGCCGTGCGTCTTGACCAGGGTGACCATCAGCAGCGCCATCGCGCCGGTAGCGGCGGAAATCATGCCGGGGCGGCCGCCGACGAAGGCGATCACCACTGCGATGCAGAACGAGGCATACAGCCCGACCTTGGGGTCGACCCCGGCGATAACCGAAAAGGCGATCGCCTCGGGGATCAGGGCGAGGGCGACCACCATGCCGGCCAGGAGGTCCCCGCGGAGGTTGGAGAACCAGTCTTGTCGGATGGAATTGATCATTCTGCTGCCAGTAAATGAAGCGCAATGCATGCCACTTCCAGCCGAAAGGCGGACGCGGCCATGCACGAAATTTGTGGGGTGCGACGAATCGTGCCGGTGCAGAGCATCGAGCACAAAAAACGACAGAAGGAATTGTGGAAGGGCGTTACATTGGACGGCCGGGCGCTCGATATGGGCGTTCTCAGGCGCGCATTATTCCCGCTTGCCTGGCACCTGTCCAGAAACGGCCCGCGGCCGCACCTTGCATCCGCGCCGGAATGGGCGCTTGAGCAAGCCTTAAACCCGCGGCGCCCAGCCTTCGATAAAGGTCGTGGTGACGGCATCGACCTGCTCCGCCAGATCGAAGCGGTGGTCGGAGAGGATCCAGCGGAAAGCCAGTCCCTGCACTGCCGCGATCAGAATGCAGGCGTTCTGCTGGGGAACAATGTCCGAACGGATTTCCCCCTGCGCCTGCGCGGCGACGATCAGATCGGCGATAAAGTTCAGGAAGAACATCACCAGTTCGTTCATGCGGTCGCGGAAAATGGGGTCGCCGCTTTGCAAGGCCTCCGAAAACAGCAGGCGGGGAATGCCCGGCTGCTGCTGGATGAAATTCAAATGGGCGCGGATGACCGCCTTCAGGCGCTCCAGCGGCGTCATCTGCGCCAGGTCGAGCCCCGCCATCCCCTTCTGCAGCCGCTCCTGAATGGTGTCCACCAGCGCGACCAGGATGTGGCTCTTGTTGCCGAAGTGGAGAAACAGGGTGGGTTGCGCAATGCCGACCGCCTCGGATAGCGTTCGGGTGGTGAGCTTGCCCACGCCTTCATGGCGAATGATGTCCATGGCCGCCTCGATGATGTCGTGGCGGCGAACTTCCGCGGATTTTCTTTTTTTTACGGCCACTGTGTTTTGGCGCCCAAAGCAATACCAGCAAGCGAAATAGTACGTGCCGTCCGGGCCGGACAACATTGAACGCCTCCGCAAGAAGAAATGGCAGCAGCGCGAATGGCCGCTGCCGAAAGGTCAGCCGTCACATCAAATCAGGAACAACAACTGCCTTCTTTTACGCCGGATTTTTTGAGCATGAACGCCAGCGGACAGAAGCCGGTCACGCCGCTTTGCGCCAGGTTGGCGCCGACAAAAACGGCAAGCCAGATCCAGGTCGGGTTGGAAAAGTGGGCCAGTGCGATGCTGAACAGCACCATCAGGCCCGCCACCAGGTGCACGATACGGTCTACGGTCATGAGAAACTCCAGTTAGTGAACCGCCTCAAAGAGGCGGGAAATGCGGGGAACCCGGCCGTGCGGCCGGGCGTTTCGATCAGTACTTGTAGCTGAGCTGGAGGTTGACGATGTTCTGCTCCAGTTCGATCGTGGTGCCACTTCCTGTATTCGAGGTGATATCGTTGTGGAAAGCACGAGTGTAGGCCAGCGATCCTGATACCTTGTCGCTGAATTCACGCGTCATGCCGAGCGAGAGGTGTTTCTCGGTAATCGCCAGCGAGCCGATGTTGTTGTCCACGTCTTCCGCACCGATGGGTGACTTGCCATAGTTGAAGCCGGCACGCACCGTGGTCTTGTCGTTGATCGCCTTCTGCACGCCGATGGCGTAGACGGTCTGGTCACTCCAGCCGAAATTCATGCTGCTAGGGCCTCCCGGAGTCTGGAATGCAACCCGGTCAAGCACGTCGCTGAAGCCGATGTGCTTGATATCCGCCTCGATCAGCAGGCCTGGCATGGGCTTGAAAGCCACGCCCAGCGCAAAGATTTGCGGCATGTCCATGGTCATGGCGTAAGCACCGGCGGTGGTGTTCCACTCGAACTCTTGCATGTCGGTCTTGCTGGTCCAGCTTGCGCCCACCTGCACGGCATCATTGACCTTGTAGATCAGGCCGGCGTTCATGCCCGCCCCGTAGACCTGGGTCTGGGGCAAGGTGAAGCTGTTGTTGTGAATTGCCAGGCTCTGGTAACCGATCTGCAGCGCGGCGCCGACCGACAGCTGGTCGCTGACCTTGTAGGCGAAGCCGGGGGCAATCTTGTAGGACTGCTTGGTGGCGACAACTGCCTGCGTACCGAGAGCTAAAGGCTTCACGTCTGCAAAATCAACTCCGCTGCCGGAAACACCGCCCATGTTGAGGCCCAGAAACAGCTTGTCATTGACGTTGAAGGCAACCGCGCCTGCAGGCATCAGGTAGTAATCGGAATCGCTTTCCTGGCCATTGGCCTCGCGCGGCGGGTTGAGCACGCCCACGCCCATGTCGAAGCGCACGTCCTTGATGCCCAGGGTGGCAAGGCCGGCGGGGTTGTACAGGATGGTGGCAGCATCCTGCGGTGCGGCCACGATGGCGCCGCCCATGCCCCACTGGGTGGCAGTGACGCCCAGCATCTGGTCGCCGTTGGTGGCGTGGGCATTGAATGCAAAGGACAAAAGTGCCGACGATACGGCAACCGATACAAGCTGTTTTTTCATTTTCCAGATCTCCTCTGATAGTGGGTGTTACTTGGATTGCGGGGTCATCAGATAGGCCGAATTGCCGGGCACGCCGCGGAATTTCTGATGGCAGGCAACGCATCCGGTCATGATGTCGCTCATGTAGGAAGCGGCTAACGCCATGTCGCCCGCATCCGCGGCTGCCGCCAGTTTGAGCGCGCTGCCCTCGACGGCCGTGTTCATCGCCGGCAGTACACCCATGTCGTCGTCGTTGACCTTATCCAGCGGGAAATAGGCCAGCAAGCCGCCCTTGGGGATGCGGTGGCTGGCCAGGCGGCGCGCAGCTTCGGCTGCCTGCTCGGCGTTGTCGGTCGCCACTGCCGAGGCAATGCTCTGATATTCGGACAGGATTTCATGCATGATCTGGCGCAGATTCGTTTCCTTGGCGCGACGCGGATGGCCCGCATGCAGTTTCTGGATGGTGGCCTTCAATTCGGGCGATAGCGCCATCACCTTCTGACGCAGTTCCGGCGTGTACGCCTTCATCATGGTCTGCATTTCGGCAGGCATGGGGGCTGCGGGTGTGGGTGTTTCAGCTGCCGCAAGGCCTGTCGAAACGAGACAGGCAGCCAGTATCAATGGGGTAAACAGGGGGTTTTTCATACAGATATCTCCAGGAGGTGATGGCACAGAGTGAACACATGATCACACGATCACATGTTCAGGCGATTATATAAGACAACTTTGCTTTCTGTGCAAGCGGATCGTGAAGTTTTGAAATGTCGCTGCAGGCCTTCCGGCCGACCGCAAGGAATCTTTCCGGTGTCATCCATGCGGCGTGCGGATACAATATTTCGTTATTCAAGCTGTTGAGTCGCGGCCTGACGACATGCCGGCGTTCCCGCAACACCCTTGCCCCCGGGCAGGGTGCCGGGCTCGCTCGCCGTCCGGGCCAGCCAACGAAACCAGAGGGTCAGTATGAAACGCGTGGATGATTTCCGCCTGTGCTTCGGCAAACAGGAACTGGTGCCGATCGTCATCGGCGGCATGGGCGTGGACATTTCGACCGCCGAACTGGCGCTCGAAGTGGCGCGCCTCGGCGGTATTGGCCATATTTCCGACGCTTTGGTGGAGTCCGTGTCAGACCGGCGCTACGGCACCAAATTTGTCAGCGAGAAGCTGAAAAAGTACAAGGCCAACGTCGCCAGCAGCGACAAGTCCGGCGTGCATTTCAACCTCGCGGTGCTCGAAGAGGCCACGCGCAACCACGTGAGCCGCACCATGGAGGCCAGGCGCGGCAACGGCATGATCTTCATCAATTGCATGGAGAAGCTGACCATGAATGCGCCGCGTGAAACGCTGCGGGTGCGCCTGTCGGCCGCGCTCGACGCCGGTATCGACGGCATCACGCTCAGCGCCGGTCTGCATCTCGGCTCGTTTGCGCTGATCGAGGATCACCCGCGTTTTCGCGATGCCAAACTCGGCATCATCGTCTCTTCGGCGCGGGCGCTGGGGATGTTCCTGCGCAAGAACGCGCGGTTGCAGCGCCTGCCGGACTTTGTCGTGGTGGAAGGGCCGCTCGCCGGCGGTCACCTCGGCTTCGGCCTGGACTGGGCGAAGTACGACCTGCGCACCCTCGTCGCCGAGGTGCAGGCGTTCCTCAAAACCGAACACCTCGATATCCCGGTGATCGCCGCCGGCGGCATTTTCACCGGCAGCGATGCCGTATCCTTCCTCGAACAGGGCGTGGCGGCCGCGCAGGTGGCCACGCGCTTCACCGTCACCAGAGAGTGCGGCCTGCCGGACAAGGTCAAGCAGGAATACTTCAAGGCCAGCGAAGAAGACATCGAAGTCAACACCATCTCGCCGACCGGCTATCCGATGCGCATGCTCAAGGGCAGCCCCGGAATCGGTTCCGGCATCCGCCCCAACTGCGAAGCCTACGGCTATCTGCTCGACAGCAACGGCCGCTGCAGTTATATCGACGCCTACAACCGCGAAGTGGAACTGCACCCGGGCGCGAAGAAGGTGAAGGTCATGGACAAGACCTGCCTGTGCACCCACATGCGCAACTTCGACATCTGGACCTGCGGCCAAACCACCTACCGCCTCAAGGACACCACCCGGCGCCTGCCGGACGGCAGCTATCAGGTTCTCAGCGCAGAACAGGTATTCCACGACTACCGGTTCAGTATCGACCAGAAAATCGCGCTGCCGCCCTGAGCGGCCATAGCCTCGGCGGCGGCATCCGCCGCCCGGTCAAGGCTGGACGGGCAGCAAATCGGCCAGGGTGTAGCGATCCAGGCGAGCCAGAAAGTCGTGGCTGGCTTCCGCCAGGATGGTCTTGAGCGCGCAGCCCGGCATCAGGCGGCACGCGGATTCGCCCGGCCGGAAGCACTCGGCGATCTCGAACCCCGTCTCCATATCGCGCACCACATCGCCTATCCGGATCAGTTCGGGGCTGCGCGCCAGGCGGAAACCACCGCCCTTGCCGCGCGTCGTTTCGATGTAGCCCTTGAGACCCAGCTGGTGCACCACGTGCGTCAGGTGGTGGCGGGAAATGCCGTGCACGGCGGCCATCCCCGCCACCGTGGCCTGTGCGTCGGGATGGCGTCCCAGGTGGATCAGCACCCTCAGGGAGAAATCGGTGAAGCGGGTGAGCTGCATGGTGGCGGACTTTAGATGCAATTAAAAAACACATTATAAGCCCGATAAAATGGCATCCTGTGTTTATAATATGCATTCCATTTACATCTACAGGACGACTGCCATGAGTGCCCACCTCCATCTTCGCCAGGACAACGTCTACCCCTTCGACGCGCGCGGAATCGCCAAACGTTTCCGCCACGCGGCCATTTTCGGTGCGCTGGACGCGCTGAATTCGGGCGAGCGCATGCGCTTCGTCAACGATCACGACCCGTTGCCGCTGCTCGACCAGTTGCGCGCCCGCTATGGCGACGCCGTTGAAATCCAGTACCTGCTGCGCAACCCGGGGGAAATCGTGATCGACTTCATCCGCAGCTGAGCGCCAAGGTGTTGCCGGCGCTGGTGTTCATTGCACTGGTCGCGTTTGCCGCGGCCTTGCTGTGGGCGCCTCACGCCGGACGCCCCGCCGTCCTGCACCTGATTCTGGCGGTAGGGGCCATGCCGTTGATCTTCGGCGCCATGAGTCACTTCATCCCGGTGCTCACCCGCACCCGTGCCGCCGCCGCCGGACTGCACGGCATTCCCGTTCTGGCGCTGGCCGGCGGCGTGCTGGTAGTGGGCGCGTTCAGCATGCCGGACCTGTATTGGGGGCGTTATGCGGGCGCGCTGCTGGCGCTGACCGCAACTGGCGCGCTGCTCGCCTGGAGCCGGCGGCGGCGTGCCGGGATGCTGGGCCGGCCGCACCCCGGCCTGGCCTGGTACGACACCGCACTGGCCTGTCTCGTGCTGGCCCTGCTTGCCATCCTCGCGGGCGCGGTCTGGCCTCAACAGGCGATTGCCCTGCACCGCTTTCATCTGCATCTCAACACGCTCGGCTTCGTCGGGCTGACCGCCGTGAGCACCCTCGCGGTGCTGCTGCCGACCGTCGTCGGCAGACCCGACCCGCAAGTCGGCCCGCGGCTGCGCCGCGACCTGCCGTGGGCGACCGCCGGCACTCTGCTGGTCGCCATCGGCGCGGCCTGGTTCGGCCCGCTCGCCTGGATCGGCGGCGCCTTATGGGCGGTCCCGCTGGTGCGGCTGGGGACAAGCTGGCTGCGACTTTATCGCGCCGAGATCCTCGCCCTGCACGGCGCTGCACCGCTGCTCGCCGCCGCGCTGGCCGGACTCGCCCTCAGCATGATCTTTGGCGCCATGGCCCCGCTGGCTGCGGAGGGCGGGTTTCGCGCCACCCAACCGGCGCTGGCCTTCGTCGGCGGCTTCATGCTGCCGCTGGTGTCCGGCACGGCCAGCCAGTTATTGCCGGTCTGGCTGCGCCCGGGCATACAGAGCGACTGGCATGCCCGGCTGCGCGTCCGCCTGGGACGCTACGGCGGCGTCCGTGCCGTGCTATTTTTCCTGGGCGGAATCGCGGCCGGATTGGGCCGCGAGTGGGGCCTGCTGCTGGGTGCGGCCATGCTGATCTGGTTTCTGCTGCAGGCTGCCGCCGCGCTGCTGCAGGCTTTCGTCATTCAAAGAGGGAATCTGTCATGAGCTATCCGGAATTCTTTGCTGCCGTGCCCCGCCTCACCCTGCACGACGCTCTGGCCGAACTGCTCGGCACCGTCGAAAACGGCCGGATCGAGTACGGCTACACCGACGCGGTCAAACTCACCGGACATTCCTGCCCCACCGTGGCGGGTGCCTACCTCATGACCCTCAAGGCGCTGGCGAGGCTTTATCCGGACGGGCTTCCCGAGCGCGGCGGCATCCGGGTCGAACTAAATGCCGCGCAGGCGGATGGGGTTGCCGGCGTCACCGCCGCCGTGGCCAGCCTGCTCACCGGCGCAGCAGGCGACGGCGGGTTCAAGGGCCTGGCGGGCCGCTTCAGCCGCCGCAATCTGCTGGTATTCGGAGCCGCAATCGACGCCGAACTCTGCTTCACCCGGATCGATTCGGGCGCGCACGTGGCGGTCGCCTATCATCCTGATGTCGTGCCTGCGCCACCCGAACTATGGAAGCTGATGCAGAAACTGCTTGCCGACACGGCAAGCGCCGCAGAAGCAACCGAATTTGGCCGCCTCTGGCAGGTGCGGGTCAAGCGCATCCTGATCGACCATTTCGACGACCCGGCGCTGGTGGCGTTCCGGTAAATCCTGCTCAGGTAAGCGCCGGGACGAGTCCCAGCATGACCAGCAGCACCCACGCGATGAGGCCGAGCGCGGTGACGGTATAGGCGATATCGAAGGCGACCACGTCTTCCTCGACTTTCAGGATGCTCTCCACCCCGCGGAAGATCAGCACGACCGAAGCCGCCACGCCCAGCACGACCATGGCCACGATCAGGGCAATCTGGTCGGAGAAGAGCACCAGCGACGATAGCCAGAGCGGCACGGCCGCAACGGCGGCCAGCGTGAAGGCATCGAGGTAATTACAGGCGGTCCCCTTGCTGCCGGCCACTGACATGATCGCCCGGGCCATGAGCGGGACGGTAATCAGCTCGACAACGAGGAAGAAGAGCGCGGCCATGCTCCACGCCTGTGCGGCCGTGTTCGGGAACATGATGGCGCCAATATGATGGCCGGCATACTCCAGCATCAAGGGCGGAATCAGTGAAAATGGCACGGCCAGGAAAAAAAACAGTTTGAGTGGCGAGGCGTGCATGTGTGCCAGTTCATCCCATCCCTCGTCAGACGAAACGAACATTTTGTGAAGGCGCAGGATACTCATGTGAATCTCCTTTTCTCAATGTGGCGACCGTCCGCGACGGGCTTCAACCTGAACCGGCGTACTGCCGTGACTTATTTATATCACAACATGATATAAAAGCCAGTGAAAAACCAGCCGGCCAGCAACGGATAAATTATGCCCCTGCCTCCTGGCTTTGATTGGTTCGTTGAGCCGTCTCAATAGCGCGCTGTTCTTGATGGTTATTGATTCATTGATTCGGCCCACCTTGTCCGCACGCAAAGTGCGAGCATTCTGACCAAGGGCATAGCCAAAGAGAACGCGGTGCAGGCACCACCCTCATTTTCCGGCATCGACAAAGCAACCAGAACATGCCCCCCTCCTGGGCAAGGCGTCCAGAAAACCCACCCCGGAGGCGTGTACCTATATGGATGAGTGGACGGCCGACCCGTACCGATCCATCGACAAGAAGTCGACGGGAATCGGCCTTAAGCCGCCATCAAACGCTGGGCCGCGCGCGCCAGGGGGGCGGGCAAACGGTGCAGCACGGCTTCGGGGTCGAGGGCGTCGAGCAGATTCTTGACGGTAAGGCCGAGCTCGGTGTCGCCCTCGCTCACCAGACGACGGCTGAAGAAAAGGGTGTCGGGATCTTCGCGGCGGCTGAGCAGCAGCAGGAAATCGCGGGCGCTGGCGCTGATGGTGAGGTCGGGCGCGCCGCCGTCCGGCGCGAAGCCGCGCTCGGTGACGGTGAAGCGGAGGCAGAGCCCAAGATCCTTGACGCGGATGGCGTAGCGCCGACCGACCAGCGCTTGCCAGTCGAGCGTTTTCAGTGCCGGCCACAGCAGACGGTTTGCCGCCACCGAAAATGCCAGGCTGGGCGGTGCGGCCGGAAGCCGGCTGACGACGTTGGCCAGCAGCGGGGGAAAGGCTAGGTTCACGATGATTGCTCCATGATTCAATGGGGGACCGCATTCAATTTGTTATTGCGGGCCAGCATGGCCTTTATTAAAACGCTGATTTGCCGCGTTCGCAATGAACTGTGCTTCTCGTCAAGCATATTCTGTCGAAAAAGGCGCATTGGTCGTTGCCACCGCGAAGGCCTGCCTCAACAATTTATGCGCAATTGCGACGTTGATGACCTTCGGCGGCTTGCCCAGTGCTTTCAAGCGGGCATACAGTGCCCTGCAGGCCGGATTGCAGGTCTTCGCGGTCCAACTGCACAGGTAGAGCAATTGACGCATCCGCCCCTGCCCCAGCTTGGCGATCCCGCCTTTGCCATTGACCGAGCTGCCCGAGCGGAATGTCGTCGGGCTCACCCCGATATAGGCGCACAGCGCCTTGACGTCCTCGAAGCGCCTGAAGCCGTCCGTCACGATGATCAGCTCGATCGCCGTCTTGGCGCCGATCGAGGGAATCGTGAGCAGCCGCTCAAACAACTCGGTAAAAGACTTTTTTACCATCACCTCCAGATGCCGTTCGCATGTCTTGATCTGTCCGTCCAGTTGCTGCAACTGCGCTGCCATCTGCGAAATGACGAAGGCGTTGGGTTTGGCGTGGTGGGCATGGGCTTCGCGCCGGTTGAGCAGCCGGGTGCGCTCCCCGATCAGGTCGTTCAGCCAGCCATGCGCCTGCTGCAATTCAAGTACTTCATCCGTGGCGGGCGCCCAGGGCGACAAGGGCTGCTGTTCGCCATAGCGCCGGATCAACTCGGCATCCGCACGGTCGCTCTTTACCCGTGACAGCTGCATTTGGGAAAAGCGCTTGATGACCAGCGGGTTGACTACGCTCACTCGCCGCCCCGACTCATGCAGCCTGAGCGCCAAGCGCGCATGGTAGGTTCCCGTTGCTTCCATCACGTAGTGTGCCGCCTCGGGCGTTTGCGCCAACAACTGGCCGATGTCTTCATCGGTGTACTCAAAGCGCTGATGCCGGCCCTGACCATCCACCTGCCAGGCCGCATCAAACCATTTCTTGCTGATATCAATGCCTACAATCATCAATCACCCCTGAATCCTTGGAAATGTATGAAAAACCAGCCACTTACACTTTCCATCCATCCTGAATGCGGGGTCACGCCCCAATGAACTGTCCGGAATCAGTAAGGGCGGAGAAGGGCAACCACCATTGCGAACAGCCTCGAACGACTCATGACAACTTCGGCTTCAGACCCTACTCCTGGCTCGTCTCGAATATCCTATTCAAAACGAGTTGGCGCAAGCATAGGATGACAAGGTCCGGGACTTATTCGGCACGTCCCTGACGAACAGCGTCGGCCCAGTTGTTGGGCGTTTCGTACAGGCGCACCCGTTGCAGCCGAAGCTGGTTGCCGTAGCTGTCGAGATAGGCCGCATCGAGGATACGGAACGCTTCGGCCGCCAGGTTTTCCACGGTGGGGATCATCGGCAGCACGACGGTCTTGTGTTCGGGCAACGACGCCAGAAATTCCACCACCGCGCGGTCGCCCTGGTACACCAGGAAGGCATGATCCCAGTGGTTGACCAGCACCGTGTTGGCGACGGCCTTGACGTCGGAAAAATCCATTACCATGCCCTGCTCCGCAGCGCCTTCGGTACGGATGATCTCGCCGGACAGCGTGATTTCAAGTGCGTAGCGATGGCCGTGCAGGTGACGGCACTGGCTGGCGTGGTGTGGGATGCGGTGGCCGGCGTCGAATTCCAGTCTGCGCGTGATTAACATATCAAGCGTATCCCGGCATGTCAGGTGTGGTTCTCCGCGCTGTGCTCGAGACCCGCGCGGCCATGCCAGTAACCGTCGACCGCCGGGCCCGGCATGACGCGCGCCAGCTTTTCTGCGGCGCCGGTTTCGCCCGCCAGCGCCGCCTGGAAGGCTTCGACCACGCGCCCCATGTGACGCGACTGCGGCGACAGGCGCAGACTGGCGATGCCGAGTTCGCGCAGAGCGGGCAATTCGCCGATCAGGCTGTAGACGCCGGCGGACTGCGTCTGGATGCCGTTCAGGGTGAGGAAGGCTTCGCCCTCGCGGGTCGTCAGCGCCAGCCCGTCGGGATGGTCGAGGCAGCGGAACTGGCAATCGTCCTTGGGCAGGTTGTAGTGGCGCGCGGTGAAGCAGCGCGCCGAATACGCCAGCGGCAGCCGGCCGTAGGCGAAAACTTCGGTTTCCATTCCGGCCGGGGCGCGTTCGAGCAGCGCGGCCAGGGTGGTGCGCGACATTTCCACCGGCGGCAGCCAGCGTTGCGCGCCCAGCCCGGCAAGCACATCCAGCGTTTCCGGATTGTAGACATTGAGCGTGTGCCCGGCGACGAAGGGCACGCCGGCTCCGGACAGCAGCCGCACCGCGCCCCATTCGTTGGCCTCGACCCGGAAGCGGCCGTCGGCCACGATCCGGCGCAGCATCTTGAGATCGGATTCCGACTCGATCAGCGTCTGGCTGGAAAGCACCACTTCCTTACCGGCAGCGGCGAACTGTTCCGCCAGCGCCAGCCAGTCGGACAGGCGCAGCAGATGACGGCGCGAGCACACGCTCTCGCCCAGATACACGCGCGCCACGTCCCAGCTTTTCGCTTCTTCGTAGAAGGCGAGGACGTCGTCGCGCGACCAGTAATAAAGAAGGGGACCAAGAATCAGGTTCATGATGCGTGAGCCGTTAGGGGTAAGGGGTTAGGCGGGGACAGGCACGGGCCGAGGCTTTTCGCCTCACGCCTCACGCCTGACGCCTCTCGCAGGACACTCACTTCCATGGCCGGTGGTAGGCGCCCAGCGTATGGCTCTGCCCTTCCGACAACTTGTTGAGTTCGGCCTGCCAGGCGGGTTCCGGCTTGAAACCGGCGGCATTTTTCTTCACCGAATCGATGGCGGCGCGCCACACTTTCGTCACCTGCGCGACGTAGGCCGGGCTGCGCTGGCGACCTTCGATCTTGATGGCGGCGATGCCGATCTTCAGCATCTCCGGCAGCAGGTCGAGGGTGTTGAGGCTGGTCGGTTCCTCGATGGCGTAATAGGTTTCGCCGCCGACCGCGAAGCGGCCCTTGCACAGCGTCGGATAGCCGGCCTTTTCGTCCTTGCCGTAGCGGTCGAGCAGCACGCCGTTGAGGCGCGACTCCAGACCGGCCGGGGTGTCCGTCCACTGCACCGCTTTCGGCGGCGAGCACACGCCCGCCGTGTTGGGCGATTCGCCGGTGCAATACGACGACAGCAGGCAGCGCCCCTCGACCATCACGCACAGGCCGCCGAAGCCGAACAGCTCGATCTCGACGTCGGTGTGCTGCACCACGCTCTCCACCTGCGGCAGCGACAGCACGCGCGGCAGCACGGCGCGCTGGATGCCGAAGTGTTCGCGGTAGAAATTCACCGCCTCGTAGCTGGTGGCCGAGCCCTGCACCGACAGGTGCAGCCTGAGAGCCGGATGCTGCTTGACCGCGTAGCGCATCAGGCCGGCGTCGGCGAGGATCACCGCATCCATGCCGAGCTTCGCCGCACGGTCGATCGCGCCGGTCCAGCGGCTCCAGGTATCCGGCTGCGGATAGGTGTTGAGGGCGAGCAGCACACGGCGGCCGCGATCGTGCGCGTAGCGCAGCCCTTCGGCTGCCTGCGCCTCGTCGAAGTTGAGGCCGGGAAAGGCGCGCGCATTGGTGTTGTCGCGAAAGCCCATGTAGACCGCATCGGCGCCATTGTCGATGGCGGCCTTCAGGGACACCAGGCTGCCCGCCGGGCAGATCAGTTCAAGCGGCATGAGATTCCTCCTTCCAGGCTTGGCCCGCGCGCGAACCCTGGCGGCTGTCGCGCCGCGCCAGTTCGTCGGCGATGCCGTTGAGTACGTCCCACTTCTTCGCGCACCACGCAGGCGCCAGCAGAATGTCGGCCGGGGAGGTGCCGGTGACACGGTGGTAGATCACCTCCCACGGCGTGCGCTCGATCAGGTCGGCGGCGGTGCGCACGTAGTCCGCCTCGGCCAGCGGCGTGTATTCGCCGCGCTTCCATTCGATCGCCAGTTTGGTGTGTTTCACCACGTGCAAGGGATGCAGCTTGAGGCCGTCGACGCCGACCTCGAGCACGCGGTCGAGGCTGACATGGCTGTGGGAGGCGTCCTCGCCCGGCAGGCCGACGATGAGATGGCAGCACACCGGAATGCCGCGCGCGCGCGCCGCGCGGGTGGCGGTCTGGTATTCGGCGAAGCCGTGACCGCGGTTGACCCGCACCAGGGTGGCGTCGAAGGACGACTGCAGGCCGAGCTCCAGCCATACCTCGTGGCCACGGTCGCGGTATTCCGCCAGCAGATCCAGCACCGGCGGCGGCACGCAGTCGGGCCGCGTGCCGATCGCCAGCCCGATCACGTCGGGCGCGGCCAGCGCCGTGTCGTACAGCGCGCGCAGTTCGTCCACGTGCGCATAGGTGTTGGTGTAGGCCTGGAAATAGGCGAGGAAGCGCCGCGCCCCCGTGCCCCGCGCAATGCGGCCGCGCGCACGGTCGAACTGCGCGGCGAGCGGCGCCGGGTCGAGCGTGCCGGGGGCGAAGGATTTGTTGTTGCAGAAGGTGCAGCCGCCGATGCCCTTGCTGCCGTCGCGGTTGGGGCAGGTGAAGCCGGCATCGAGCGCGATCTTGTGCACCCGCTCGCCATGCCGCGCCAGCATGGCGCGGCCAAAGGTATGGATGCGGTCGGTGAGGATGCTCACGCTGCCGCGCCCCCGAAATCGGGTTTCATGCCGGTGAGCAGATAGTCGATCAACTCCTGCACGCTGCGGATCGCGCTGCTGAACGGCAGGCTCTCGCTGCCACGGAAGAACAGGCCCTTGTTGACCTCGCCCTTGAGCGCGGCGACCAGCTGCGAGTCGATGCAGAACTGCCCGGCTTTCTTGAGTCCGTCACGCAGGCCGCATTGGGTCAGGCAGTGCAGGCCGATGGCGCAGCGGTTCGGGTCGGCCTTCGCCACGGCCTGCAGCTTCGATTCGCGCTTGAGATAGTTGGCGAGCCACGGGGTCTTCACCGCGCGCGCCGGCAGCCCGGCAACGCTCATGAAGGTGACGATGTCCTCGGGTTTCGCATCGAGCAGCACGCGCTTGAAGTTGAGGTGGGCGTCGCCTTCCTCGGTGACGGCAAACGGCGTGCCGACCTGCACCGCGGCGGCGCCCAGCGCCAGCGCCGCCCGCACTTTTTCGTGGCTGTTGATGCCGCCGCCGACGATGATGGGAATCTGCTCGCGCGCGATGCCCATGTCGTCAAACACCCTGAAGATGCCGGGCAGCACTTCGGCCAGATCGAAGCGCGCGTTGGCGAGGTCGGCCGGGTTCGGCGCGCCGAGATGGCCGCCTGCGTACTGCGGATGCTCGATCACCATGGCATCCGGCAAGCGTCCCTTGCGCGCCAGCTTCTTCAGCACGATGGCGGCGCCGCGCGCATCCGACAGGATGGGGATCAGCGCAACCTCGGGATAGCCTTCGGTCAGTTCCGCCAGGTCGAGCGGCAGCCCCGCCCCCATCACGATGGCCTGCGCGCCCGAGTCGCAGGCCTGCCGCACATAGGCCGGATGCGCATCCACCGCCTTCATCACGTTGACCGCCACCAGCCCATGGCCCGCAGCGATGTCGAGCGCGGCTCCGATCTCGCGATCCAGCGCGATGAAATTCAGCCGGTTGAGCTCGTCCTTGTCGCGGCAGTGTTGCCCCTGTTCGGTCAGATCGGCGTGATGATGCCGCAGGTCGATGCTCGCAATCGTGCCCATCGCGCCGGCGCGCGCCACCGCACCGGCCAGCCGGTGCGCCGACACGCCCACCCCCATGCCGCCCTGGACGATGGGCAACAGGGCGTGGCCACGAATGGCAAATGATCTGGGCGTCGTCATGCCGATCCTGGAATCCTTGAAAAGCGATCATTATAGCAACCTGAAGACCCGCTTATCCCGATATGGCCGTCAGCCCGTGCCTGCCTGACGTGCGCCGGGGGCGCGGAATTGTCGATGCTTTAGCGTCTTACGACCACGGCCCGCCCCTTGCGGGTATTCACCCGCCCAGCCTAAACGCCTACAATGCCGGGTCTTACTCGCTGGCCTCTTAACCGCATGTTCACCGGCATCATTCAATCCATCGGCCGCATCCACGAATTTGAAGCCCGCGGCGCCGACGCGCGCATGGTCATCACGGGCGGCGGGCTGGACTTCTCCGACGTCAGCCTGGGCGACAGCATCGCGGTCAACGGCGTCTGCCTGACCGCGGTGGCGCTGGCGCCCGACCGCTTCACCGTCGATGTCTCGGCCGAAACCCTGCGCGTCACCGCGGACTTCGTGCCCGGCGCCGAAGTCAACCTGGAAAAGGCGCTGCGCCTGGCCGACCGTCTCGGCGGCCATCTGGTCTCCGGGCATGTCGACGGCGTCGGCACGGCGCACCGATTCGCCCCGGTGGGCGAATCCCACCTGCTGGAAATCGACGCCCCAGCCGAACTCGCGCGCTACATCATCCGCAAGGGCTCGATCACGGTGAACGGCGTCTCGCTGACGGTCAATGCGGTCGCCGGCGCGCGCTTCGCGCTGAACCTCATCCCGCACACGCTGGACATGACCACGCTCAAGCACCTGCAGGCCGGCAGCCGCGTCAACCTCGAAGTCGACATGATCGCGCGCTACGTCGAGCGCATGATGCAATTCATCAACGCCACCGACAAAGACTAAGGAACAAGAACCAATGAGCCTCGCCCCCACCCTGGAAATTATCGAAGAACTCAAGGCCGGCCGCATGGTCGTGCTGGTTGACGAGGAAGACCGCGAAAACGAGGGCGATCTGGTGATGGCCGCCGAGCATGTCACCCCCGACGCGATCAACTTCATGACCAAGTACGGGCGCGGCCTGATCTGCCTGACGCTGACCGACGACCGCTGCCGCCAGCTCGGCCTCAAGCAGATGGTCTCCGACAACCAGACGCCGCACGGCACCGCGTTCACCATCTCGATCGAGGCCGCCGAGGGCGTGACCACCGGCATTTCGGCGGGCGACCGCGCGGTCACCATCCTGGCCGCGGTGAAGCGCGACGCCAAAGCCACCGACATCATCCAGCCCGGCCACATCTTCCCGCTGCGCGCGCAGCCCGGCGGCGTGCTGGTGCGCGCCGGACACACCGAAGCCGGCTGCGACCTGGCGGGGCTCGCAGGACTGGTGCCCGCCACGGTGATCTGTGAAATCCTCAAGGACGACGGCACCATGGCGCGCCTGCCCGACCTGGTACCGTTTGCGCAGGAACACGGCCTGAAAATCGGCGCCATCGCCGACCTCATCCACTATCGCAGCCAGACCGAAAGCCTGGTCGAGCGCGCCGCCGACCGCCTGATCCAGACCGTGTACGGCGCCTTCCGCCTGATCGCCTACCGCGACAAGTGCGCCGGCGAAACCCATCTGGCGCTGGTCAAGGGCGAAATCCATGCCGACAAGGAAACCCTGGTGCGCGTGCACGAACCGCTTTCGGTGATGGACTTTCTCGACGTCACCGGCGGCGGCCATTCGTGGCCGATCATGGGTGCGATGGAGCGCATCGCCGAATCGCAGTCCGGCGTCATCGTGCTGCTGCACCGCCCCGAGACCGCCAGCGCCCTGCTCGAACGCATCAACCCGGCCCCCGTTGCCAGCCACAAATACGACCTGCGCGACTACGGCATCGGCGCGCAAATCCTGCGCGACCTCGGCGTCGGAAAAATGAAGCTGCTGAGCAGCCCGCGCAAAATGCCCGCCATGGACGGTTTCGGGCTGGAAGTCACCGGCTATTCTGAAAAAGCCTAACCATTTAACGAAGGAAGCACCATGGGAACCACCAGCGAGATTTCCGAACTCGACCCGATCTACCAGGGCAAGGGCCTCAAAATCGGCATCGTCATGAGCCGCTTCAACAAGGACATCTGCGAGGGCCTCTTGTCGGCCTGTGAACTTGAACTGGCCAAGCTCGGCGTCGCCGCCGAAGACGTGCTGCTGGTCGACGTGCCCGGCGCGCTGGAGCACCCGCTGGTGCTGCAGAAAATGGCGCAATCCGAAAAGTTCGACGCCCTGATCGCCCTCGGCGCGGTGGTGCGCGGCGACACCTACCACTTTGAAGTGGTGTCGAACGAATCCTCGCGCGGCATTCTCGATGTGGAACTCGAAACCGGGGTGCCGATTGCCAACGCGATCCTGACCGTCGATACCGAGGAACAGGCGCACGTGCGCATGGCCGAAAAGGGCCGCGATGCCGCCCGCGTGGCGATCGAGATGGCCAACCTGCTGAAACGACTCTGAGATGGCCGGCTCCCGCAAAATCGCCCGCGAATTCACCCTGCAGGCCGTGTACGCCTGGCTGATCGGCGGCGGCGATGTCACCCTGATCATCGCCAACCTGAAGGATGACGAGCAGTTCAAGCGCGCCGACGAAACCTATTTCCGCACCCTGATCTACGGCGTGATCAAGGAGGAAGACATGCTGGGCGCACGCGTCGGTCCCCTGCTCGACCGACCGCTCGCCGAGCTCTCCCCCATCGAGCGCGGCATCCTGCTCATCGGCGCCTATGAACTGCTGCACTGCCCCGACGTGCCGTGGCGCGTCGCCATCAACGAAGGCGTCGAACTCGCCAAAAAATTCGGCGGCACCGACGGCCACAAGTACATCAACGGCGTGCTCGACAAACTGGCGCAGGACGTGCGCACAGTAGAAATTGCGGCGGCAAGGGGCAAGGGGTAAGGGGTAAGGCGTAAGGCGCGAGGAAGGCGTGCTGGCGACCGCAGCATAACCTCACCCCTAACCCCTAACCCCTCACCTCTCACGCCCCATGGAATTCGACCTCATCGCCAAACACTTCACCCACGCTACGCCCGGCGCGGTACTGGGCGTGGGCGACGACTGCGCGCTGCTGGCGCCGACGCCGGGGATGCAGCTGGCGGTGTCGTCCGACATGTTGCTCGAAGGCCGCCATTTCTCGCCGCAGGCCAGTCCCGCCGATCTCGGCCACAAGTCGCTGGCGGTGAACCTGTCCGACCTCGCCGCGATGGGGGCGACGCCGCGCTGGGCCACGCTGTCGATCGCGCTGCCTGAAGCGGACGATGCCTGGCTCACCGCCTTCGCGCGCGGTTTTTTCCGCATGGCCGACCTGCACGGCATCGAGCTGGTCGGCGGCGACACCACGCGCGGCGCCTTGACGCTCGGCATCACGGTGATCGGCGAGGTGCCGCCGGGCCAGGCGCTGCGGCGCGACGGTGCGCAGCCCGACGACGACGTCTGGGTCTCCGGCACGATCGGCTCGGCGGCGCTGGCGCTCGCCTACCGCCAGGGCCGCCTGTCCATGACGCAGATCGACGCCGCCCGCGTGCTGCCCGCGCTCTACCTGCCGACACCGCGGGTGGAACTCGGCATCGCGCTGCGCGGCGTCGCCTCCAGCGCGATCGATATTTCGGACGGCCTCCTGGCCGACCTCGGCCACATTCTTGAGCGTTCGCAGGTCGGCGCCAGGCTCGAGTTCGCCGCCCTGCCGACGCTGCCGGTGGCGCAAGCCTATCTGCATGAAAAAGTGGCGCGCGACTGCGTGCTGGCGGGCGGCGACGACTACGAACTTTGCTTCACCGCGCCCGCCGAGCGGCGCGACGCGGTGGCGGCCGCCGCGCAATCAGCGGGCGTCGCGGTCACGCGCATCGGCCGCATCGGCGCCGAACCCGGACTTTCCGTCGTCGGGCCCGACGGCCAGCGGCTGCAATTCGACAAGGCCGGCTATGACCACTTTGCGACCTGATTTCAAGTTCCTGTTGGCGCATCCGGCGCACCTGATCGCGTTCGGCTTCGGCAGCGGGCTCGCGCCGAAAGCACCCGGCACCGTCGGCACCCTGCTCGGGCTGCCGCTGTACTGGCTGGTCGTCGCCGTCGCGCCCGACCTGCCGAACCGGATCATTCTGCTGGTCGCTGCCTTCCTTATCGGCGTCTGGGCCTGCGGCCGCAGCGGCCGCGCGCTCGGCGTCGCCGACCATGGCGGCATGGTGTGGGACGAAATCGTCGCCTTCGCGCTGGTGTTGCTGTTCGCCCCGGCCGGCTGGCTGTGGACTGCGCTGGCCTTTGCGCTGTTCCGCCTGTTCGATATCCTGAAACCCTGGCCGATCCGGCTCGCCGATACCCGCCTGAAAAACGGCTTCGGCGTCATGTTCGACGACCTGCTGGCGGCAGGTTACGCAATCGCCGCCCTGAAAGGACTGCAATGGCTCGTGTGAGCGATGAAGAACTGCACCAGCTCGCCACCGAACTCGGCGGCAAGCTGCACGCACGCGGCTGGATGCTGGCCACCGCCGAGTCCTGCACCGGCGGCTGGGTCGGGCAACTGATCACCTCGCTGCCCGGCAGTTCGCAGTGGTACGAGCGCGGCTTCATCACCTACGCCAACGCCGCCAAGACCGAGATGCTCGGCGTGCCCGCCGAAGTCATCGGCGAACACGGCGCCGTCTCCGAGGAAACTGCCAGCGCGATGGCGGCCGGCGCGCTAACCCACAGCCACGCCCAGGCCACGCTCGCCATTTCAGGCATCGCCGGCCCCGCCGGCGGCACCCCGCAAAAGCCCGTCGGCCTGGTCTGCTACGGCTGGGCGCTGGCCGACGGCACGCTCATGTCGTCCACCTGCCGCCTCGACGGCGACCGCGAGGAAATCCGCTCGCGCGCGGTGGCCGCGGCCATGCGCGGTTTGATCGATCTGCTTGGTTAGTTACAAGTTACAAGCGGTAAGTTGCAAGTCACAAGTTTTAAAAAACGCAGCGTGAGCCACCCATTCCTTGCGACTTGATTCTTGTACCTTTAATTGAAAGCCCATGCCGCGAACGGCTCGATCTCGTCCCGGTTCAGCAGCATCAGCTGGTAGGCGTTCGGGTTCAGCGTATGGTCCGGCGTGGTGTCGACGCTCAGGCGCTTCAGCACGTAGCCGAGCAGGGCGCGCCGCACGTTCACCTCGATGTCCTCTCCATTCGCGCCGTAGTCCAGCAGCAGGCTCTCGCGCCTCGCCGCATCGAGGCCGGCATGGGGCGCGAGACGCACGCTAACCGTTTCTTCCCAGTCATCGTCGTATTGTTCGCCCGATTCAGCCGGAATAGTCAGACATTCCGCCTCAACAATCCGCGACAGCACAAAGTCCCTGAAATCGCAGGTGTCCTCGCTGTAGGCCCGCACATGCCAGCGCAGCCCGGTGTTCACCAGGGTATGCGGTTCCAGCACGCGTGCAGCGTTACTCTCGCGCCGGGACAGGGAGCGGTAGCCGACGCGCAGTTTGCGCCGGCCGTGGATGGCGCGGGTGATCTGCGCCAAGGTCTGCTGGCTGGGCAGGCGGGCCGGCAGCGGTAGCGACGCGGTCGGCAGGCCGTAGATCAGCTCGCTCCCGTATGGTCCGTTCGCCACCGCCAGGTTGGCCGCGATGATCGGCAGCACCGCGGCGGGCGCAAGGTCGGCAAAGACGGCACTGAAGCCCTCGCCCGGCACAAAGCCGAACACGCTGTGGTTGTAGACGAGGTTGCCGGGCGCCAGATCGCCGTAGAGCTTGAGATCCTTGGTCGCAGCCGGATCGGACAGGCCAAAGGCACGGGCGACGTCGCTGCGCGTGACCACGCCGGTGTACCAGGCCATGACCTCGATGTATTGCAGCCGCTGGCGTGTCGCCCACTTCACGTCCAGGCGCATTTTTTCTTTTGAAAACATATTCTTCGCTCCGGGCTGGCCGTTGTTGGGAAAATTATAGGGGCGGGATGGGCCAGATACAAACAATTACGTCATACATTTTATGTAGGTGATATTTTTTATTGACACAAACAAATATACAACCTAAAGTTCGCCCATTCCAACCCATTCAGGAGACGCACCATGACCACCCCCAGCACCATGACCGAAGACAAGATGAAGGCGCTCAGCGCCGCGCTGAGCCAGATCGACAAACAGTTCGGCAAGGGCTCGGTGATGCGCCTGGGCGACCACGACGTGTCGCGCGACATCCAGACCGTCTCCACCGGCTCGCTCGGCCTCGACATCGCGCTCGGCGTCGGCGGCCTGCCGCGCGGCCGCGTGGTCGAAATCTACGGTCCGGAATCGTCGGGCAAAACCACGCTGACCCTGCAGGTGATCGCCGAAATGCAGAAAATGGGCGGCACCGCGGCCTTCATCGACGCCGAACACGCGCTTGATCCCAACTACGCCGGCAAGCTCGGCGTCGACGTCGACAATCTGCTGGTGTCGCAGCCCGACACCGGCGAACAGGCACTGGAAATCGCCGATATGCTGGTGCGTTCCGGCTCGGTCGACGTGGTCGTCATCGACTCGGTCGCCGCACTGACGCCCAAGGCCGAAATCGAGGGCGAAATGGGCGACTCGCACATGGGCCTGCAAGCACGGTTGATGAGCCAGGCGCTGCGGAAGCTCACCGCCAACATCAAACGCACCAACACCCTGGTCATCTTCATCAACCAGATCCGCATGAAGATCGGCGTCATGTTCGGCAGCCCCGAAACCACCACCGGCGGCAACGCGCTCAAGTTCTACGCCAGCGTGCGCCTCGACATCCGCCGCATCGGCGCGATCAAGAAAGGCGACGAAATCATCGGCAACGAAACCAAGGTCAAGGTCGTCAAGAACAAGGTCGCGCCGCCGTTCAAGGAAGCCTTCTTCGACATCCTCTACGGCCAGGGCATCTCGCACGAAGGCGAAATCATCGAACTCGGCGTCGCCCACAAGTTCATCGACAAGTCCGGCGCCTGGTACGCCTACAACGGCGAAAAAATCGGCCAAGGCAAGGACAACGCGCGCGAATATCTGAAGGAGCATCCGGAAATCGCGCAGGAAATCGAAGCCAAGGTTCGTGACGCCGTCGGCGTCCCCAACCCGTCCGCCGAAAGTGAAGCCGCCGCCTGAACCCGGCGAGCTGCGCGAGCGCGCCCTGCGCCTGTTGGCGCGACGCGAGCACAGCCGCGCCGAACTCGCCCGCAAACTGGAACGCGCGGGCTTTGTCCGCGGCGACATCGCCCCCCTGCTCGACGCCTTCGAAGCGAAAAACTGGCTCTCCGACCGCCGCTTCGCCGAAAGCTACGTCGCCGACCACCGCGCCCGCGCAGGCAGCGTCAAGCTCGCCTACGACCTGCGCCAGCGCGGCGTCGGCGACAGCATCATCGAATCAGTACTGGGCGACAACCGCGACAGCGAACTCGACCGCGCGCGTGAAGTGTGGCGAAAGAAATTTGTCACCGCGCCCGCCGATGCGGCCGAAAAAGCCAAACAGATGCGCTTTCTGCAAAGCCGGGGCTTCACACCCGAGGTGATCCGCCGCGCGATTTCCGGCGGGAATGATTGACACAGGACCGACGTAAAAAATAGTGTTTAATTTCAACTAAGATATACTTGTATAGCATTATTTTAAGGAGCCATCATGTTAGCCATTCGCTTGCCGGAAGACATAGAAGCCAGACTGGATAATCTGGCAAAGCGTACGGGACGCAGCAAGACGTTTTATGCCCGCGAAGCCATTCTGGAATACCTGGAAGACATGGAAGACCTTTATCTCGCCGAACAGGTCGTGCGTCGCCTGGACAGTGGCGAGGAACGCACCCACCCTCTAGAGGAAGTGGAGGCGCGACTTGGTCTGGCGGATTGAGATTGCCGAAACTGCCGAAAAACAACTCGCCAAACTGGACAAGCCTGTCGCCCAGCGATTGCGCAGCTTTTTAGTCGAGCGCCTGGCCCCCCTGGACGACCCCAGAAGCATCGGGCAGGCGTTAAGGGGGAGCGAATTGGGTGAGTTCTGGAAATATCGGATAGGCGACTGGCGTCTCGTCTGCCAAATCAAGGATGCAAAAATACTGATCACCGTAATCCGCCTCGGCAACCGGCGCGAGGTTTATCGCTGACCCGGCAAAATGGGGCAGTTCACACCTTTTCCCTCCCGCTTCCTCGGCCTCCCAACCCCCTTCGACGCCGCCCGCCTCTGCCCCAACGCCTCTATCGCATCCCTGAACAGCTCGCTGCCTAACGCCCAGCCCTTATGCGTGCAGTCACGGATTTCCGCCAGATCCCCCTGATCGATCGCCGAAACAAATAGCGCCCGGTAAGCCTCTTGCTTGGCCAAGTCATCCAGCCCCAACCGTATGTATTCCTCGTGCGGCGTCAGCCAGTCCGCATTCAGCCCGCCCTCGCCCAGCGCATTGCGCCCATAACTCGACCAGGGATAATCCTGCGGCGCGACCACCATGCCGGCACGCAGCGGATTCAACTCGATGTAGCGCATCAAGGTCAGCAGATAATGCTCGCTGTCCACCACCGTTGCCCGGTAGCGCCCCTCCCACAGCGTCCCGCTGCGTCTGTAGGTGTAATTGAAGTACTGCACATAACGCCGCCCCACCGACTGGAATGTCTTGCTGATGCTGTCTTCCAACGCAGGTGTCGCCAGCAGGTGGACGTGATTCGTCATCCACACATAGGCATGAATCGCCAGCCCGTACTTGCCCGCCGCCTCGACCAGCGCATCGCGAAAGAACTGGTAATCCGCCTCCGCGGCAAATATCGCCTGCCGGTTATTGCCGCGCTGGATGATGTGCTGCGGCTGGCCAGGAATCACGTAACGGGGGAGTCGCGCCATGAATGTTTACCGAGGCTGAAAACAAATCCATCATAGGACAAATATCGTGTCTGACCCCATTTATCCCTATTTATTTGACGCCATGCAGTCATGTGCATACAATGCTAGCAGATGACTGCACACAAAGGAGTGATTATGGCCAATCTAAGCATCCGTAAACTGGACGACGACACCATCGCGCGTCTGCGCATCCGCGCCGCCCGTCACCGGGTATCGATGGAAGAAGAAGCCCGGCGCATCCTTCGCCAAGCGGTCACCCCAGCCAAACAGCTGGGCGACCTTTCCATGCAGTTTTTTGGCGCCGAATCCGGGGTTGAATTGGAACTCCCGCAACATACGCCACACGACCCGCTGGGTTTTGTCAGATGATCGTTGTTGATACCAATGTGATTTCTGAAGTCATGCGCCCACAACCTTCGCCGGTTGTTCTTGATTGGCTGAACACCCAGGACAGCAATCTGCTATTCATCACCACGGTTACACTGGCCGAAATCGGGTACGGCCTGCGCGTTTTGCCATATGGCCTGCGCCGTCGGCAGTTGCAAACCCGGTTTGAACAATTCATTGCACGGGCATTTGAAGAGCGGGTGCTCGACTTTACCGCACCTGCCGCCCACGCCTATGCCGAAATCATGGGGCATCGCAAGGAAACAGGACGCGCCATGAGCCTGCCGGACGGGCAAATTGCCGGCATCGCCCTCGCCCACGGGTTTGCCGTAGCCACCCGAAACATCAAGGACTTTGAGGATTGCGGCATCGAGCTTATCAATCCATTTGTATAAACAGGGATGGAAATGGTGTCCGACCCCATTTATTGCCGACTGGAACGTCTTGCTGATGCTGTCTTCCAGAGCAGGCGTCGCCAGCAGGTGAACGTGATTCGTCATCCACACATAGGCATGGATCGCCAGCCCGTACTTGGCCGCCGCCTCGACCAGCGCATCGCGAAAGAACTGGTAATCCGCCTCCGCGGAAAATATCGCCTGCCGGTTATTGCCGCGCTGGATGATGTGCTGCGGCTGGCCAGGAATCACGTAACGGGGAAGTCGCGCCATGGGTGTTTACCAAGGATGAAAATAAATCCATCATAGAAATATCGTGTCTGACCCCATTTGTCCACATTTATTTTTGTGTCTAAATCGAGAGGGAAATGGTGTCTGACCCCATTTATTCTCATTTGTATAAACTAGGAAGAAAATGGTGTCTGACCCCATTTATTATTAATATTAATATCGTGTCTGACCCCATTTGTCCGGAAAAAGACGGGGTTTGTCAGCGGTCTGAGACCGCCGAAGCGGTCTCTTTGAATAGCTAACTTAATCAGGGGAAATTAATGGTGTCCCCTTTGATTCCTGGACTTGATCCTTTAAGATTGCCGTTAGGCTTTCGGCAGATACTTGGTAGCCAGTGTGCTAGTGCCACCCACCGTCCAGCTTGTGCTGCCTCCATTCACAGTACCAGTCCATTCGATAGTCTTGCCACCCAAGGGAGTAGGAATACTGCCGCCAGCTGCAGCGAAGGTTGCGGTAACAGTTGCCGTCGTTGCGCTCGTGCCAGCGATCGTTACTTTGGTCACATAATTGCCCTTGATAGTGGTGTCCAGCGCCACACCCAGCGCGTCAGCGCCAGCTTGGGTTGAGTTCTCGATAGCGGCGAGACTCCCATTCGCGGCAGCTTCGGCAACAGCTTGTTTTGCCGCTGCAATCAGGCTAGAAGCCTCAGTTGCCTTGGATTTAATGGTGTAGTCCTGATAAGCCGGAATCGCCACAGCAGCCAAAATACCGATAATCGCCACCACGATCATCAGTTCGATCAAAGTAAAACCTTGTTGAACTTTACGCATTTCAAATCTCCTTAAGTTTGGGCAAGTTGAACACGAGCCTCCCGTGTCTGGCACATTAACGTGCAGACGCCGTGCCAACTTTAGATATCGCCGGGAAAAATTGCGCCGACAGGCCGGCACGCCTTGATTCTGTTGCTGTTTTGCCAATGCGGCCAGGAATCGCTGCAGCCCCGTCCCGTCCAATCGCCCTGCCCTTCTGCGGCATGGACTGACAATTTCCGTCACCCGGCCATCGGTAAACGGAAAATAAGGAATAAGGTGTCAAACCTCGCAGACACTGAATTGACCCTGACTTGCCGGAAGTAGGCCAATGGACTACACTCGGACCATGAATTTCGAATGGGATGAAGCGAAGAGTGAAACGTGCTTTCAGGAACGCGGGGTCGATTTTGCTTACGCCGCCAGAGCCTTCTTCGACCCGGATCGCATCATTCAAGCCGATACCCGGCACAGCTACGGCGAAGAGCGCTATCAACTGATGGGCAAGATCGAACAGCGCCTGTTCGTGGTGGTCTACACCCCCAAACATGGCACCATGCGCATCATCTCGGCACGCAAAGCCAACCAACGAGAGGTCAAGCACTATGAAGACAGTACGCGTGACAATTGATCCAGCCGTCCCGGCATCATTGGTATCTGGACGCATTGACCCTGCGCGCGTGGACGCCGCCAGCGAAGAAGACATTGCCAGACAAGCAGCTGCCGATGAAGCCGAAGCCATGCAAGATGCCGCCAAGTTCGCGCGACGGGTTCGCAAGCGCCTTGGATTGACCCAGGCCGAGTTCTCCGAACGAATCGACGTTTCGCTCGACACCATCCGCAACTGGGAGCAAGGCAAGCGCAGCCCCACAGGCGCGGCCAAGGCTTTGCTCAAGGTATTAGACAAGGCCCCCGAGGCAGCGCTCGCCGCCCTTCATTAGAGGGTCATAGTGGATAGAGAAAAATGTAAACAAAATGGGGTCAGACACTGACCCTTCCCCTAAAATCAATCTTGTAAAATAATAAGTTGCGGAGTAAAAAGGCAAAATGGAAAGGCAAAATGGGGCAAAATGGGGTCAGACACCATATTCCGCGCCCGCTGTGTTTTCCAGCTTCAATTCGACCCATAGTGATAGCGGCACGCGATGACACGGATTTCTCCTTCCGTCGCCTCGTAAACCAACCGGTTCGCGTCGTCGATGCGCCGCGACCAAAAGCCGCTCAGATCGCCGCGCAGCGGTTCGGGCTTGCCGATACCGGTGAACGGATCGCGCGCGGCCGCTTCCAGCAACGCGTTGATACGCTTCAGCGTCTTCCTGTCCTGCCCCTGCCACCAGACATAATCCGACCACGCCGCTGGGGTGAACACGAAATGCCGCATCAGGCTTGCGCCAACGCTCGCTTCTTCGCCTTGCCGTCTCGAAGCTGCTTGATCGATTTCGCCAAGTGCGCGGCATTGGCGGGCGATTGCAGCAGGTGCAGGGTTTCCATGAGACTGTTGTAGTAATCGAGTGACATGACGACGGCATCGCCCTCGGCGTCACGACGACTGATAACGGTCACGTCGGCGTCCCGAATCACATCGTCCAGGACATTCTTCAAGGTGTTGCGGGCGTATGTGTAGGTCACAATGCGCATGGTGGGCTCCTTCCATACATGTTCAGTTAGCTGTACAACAATAACGCACAACGGGAGATCATGCAATTCAAACGAAGGTCAGAAACAAAAAACAAAATGGGGTCACAAAAAACAAAATGGGGTCAGACACCATATCCTCCCTCACTTATCCGCCTTAATTCGGACTACAATCAGTCTTGTCGGCGCTCGACCCGCCAGGAGCCAAACCATGAAATTTTCAACTCAAGTCAAGCCAATCAGTTATCTCAAGAGCCACGCGGCTGAAATCATCAGGGATATCTCCGCGAGCCGGGAACCCATGCTGATTACCCAGAACGGAGAAGCCAAACTTGTGGTGATGGATGTCCGCTCATATGAGGAGCAGGAGGAGACCCTGGCGCTGCTCAAGCTGTTGGCTTTGGGCAACCGCGAGATTGAACAGGGACAGTTCCGCACCGCCGATGCGGTGTTCGCCGATATCGACAATGAGGAAGCCGCTCAATGAACGTTCAGGTCGTGCTCCTGAAGTCGGCGGAGCATGACCTGAAGGAATTGAGAGGCTACTTGGTCAAGAACTTCGGCGAGGACGCCTGGCAAGCCAGTTACGCGAAAATTAAAGACGCCGTGAACACCATCGGAACATTTCCGCTTGGCGGCGATGTTCCCGAAGAACTCGAACGCCTCAACCTCACGCAATACCGTCAGCTTGTCTCGGGCATGAACCGAATAATCTATGAAGTCCGACAGGAAATCTGCTACATCCACATCGTCTGTGACACGCGCAAAGACATGAAGTCGCTGCTCACCAGACGGCTTCTACGCATCGTCAGCACCTGATCTCCTCGATCGTCAGGCAATTTCGACCCGGCAGGAGAAAAGCAAAAAGCCACGGTTCCCCGTGGCTTTTTGCTTGATTCTGGTGGGCCGGCCGAGATTCGAACTCGGGACCAATGGATTAAAAGTCCACTGCTCTACCAGCTGAGCTACCGGCCCGTGGACGGGGCTGAAACCCTGTCCGCGAAAGCGCGAAATTATAGCCGATGCGGCGTGCCGCGGTAAAGTGCCATGACGCTTTTTTGAAGCGCCATACTTATCCTAGCCGCGCATCATCATGAAATACTGCACTTTCATGGTGGCCGCGCTGCCGATCACGATGGCGATGAAGGTGAGGATGGAGCCCAGTGCCAGGGTGGAGAAGCCGGTGATGCCCTGGCCGATGGTGCAGCCCATCGCCAGCACGCCGCCAAAGCCCATGAGGATCGCGCCGGCCAGGTGATTGACGAAGTCGCCGGCGGAAACGAACCACTCGATGCGGAAGCTGCGCGAAATCAGCGACCACAGCAGGGAACCGGCGATGACGCCCGCCAGCGCCATGATGCCGAAGGTAAGCAGGGTGCGATCGAAGCCGCTCGCCGCATAGCCGAGGGTTTGCCCCATCGGGTTGATGAAGGTGAAGGATTGCGAGGCCAGCGGGCCAGCGGCGGCGGGTTTGACTGCATCGGCCGGCGCGTACATATCCCATTCCTGAACGTAGGTCTGCAGCGACATCATTTCGCCGTCGGCGTTCACTGCGATGTTGCTGGTGACATACCAGGCCGCGAGCACGGCAAGGCCGACCACGAGGCCGCCGAGGATATTGTCGAAGTTGCTGCGAAAATCGGCCGACTTGAAGGCCCATGCCAGCAAAAGAACGCCGACGATGCCCCCCATCGCCATCCGGCCAGTGGCGACGTTGTCGCTGAAGAGCATCGCGCCGAGGTCCTGGTGGGTGCTCAACGCAATCGCGGTCGGGTTTGTCCATGAATAAAACAGGACGGAATACAGGGTCTGGTCGCTGCCCGGGAAGGGGTTGATCATGAAGTAAGCGATGAGGGCGATGACCCCCAGCACCATGACCGATTTAAGGTTGCCGCCGCCGATGCGGATCAGCGTCTTGTTGCCGCAACCGGAGGCGAGCGTCATGCCGATGCCGAACAGCGCGCCGCCGAGCACGTTTTCGAGCCAGACCAGGTTGGTCTGGCGGTAGGGTGGGAAGGTGCTGGTGACGTTCACCAGACCGGCGGCCTCCAGTCCCATCACACCCAGCACGCCGACCGCGATGGCCAGCACCCAGGCGCGCAGGCGGCCGGTGTCGCCCATGTTGACCCAGTCGGAGACCGCGCCCATGGTGCAGAAATTGGTCTTGTTGACCACGGCGCCCATGACCAGCGCGACGACGAAGGTCGACCACAGGAAAAGCGATTGAGCGCTTGCGAAATTTTCGTGGATCATGGGTCTATCTCTCGTTTGGAAGGAGGGACGGCATGCACCGCGCGTACCCGGATGGCAGGCGGAATTTTAATGGTTCCGCCGCGAATGCAAACTGGATATTAAATACCATTACATCCGTGCCCCCGGACCCGTTTCAGGCCGCCTTGCTTTCAAATTCCAGCTGGCCGCAGGTCGGCAATACCTTGCCGACAATTACGCTTGGCCATGACGACGGGAAGATGTCCCGCCCTTGTATTGTGAAATAGTTGTTGTAGTACTCGGGTTTACCCGAGCGGGAAGACTGGATTGCCGCGCCGCGCGCGCAATGACCCGATCGAATTAACCCGCGTTCCTCAACCATACCGCGTCGGATCGGCAACGCCGGCCGCGCGAAACCCCTCGCGTCGCAGGCGACAGGCATCGCAGCGCCCGCAGGCCAAGCCTTCGGCATCGGCCTGGTAGCAGCTTACGGTTTGCGCGTAATCGACGCCGAGTTCGATGCCGCGCTGGATGATTTGCGCCTTGGACAGATGCTGCAGCGGCGCGTGGACGCGCAGCCGGGCGCCTTCGACGCCGGCGCGGGTGGCGAGGTTGGCCATCTGCTCGAACGCCGCGATGAATTCGGGCCGGCAGTCGGGGTAGCCGGAATAGTCGACGGCATTGACGCCGATGAAGAGGTCGCGTGAACCCAGCACTTCGGCCCAGGCGAGCGCCAGCGCCAGCATGACGGTGTTGCGCGCGGGCACGTAGGTGACCGGGATGCCCGCGGAGGGGCTTTCGGGTACGGCGATGGAGGCATCGGTGAGCGCCGAGCCGCCGATGTCGCCCAGTCCAATCCGGATCACCCGGCGCTCGACGGCGCCGAGACTTTTTGCCACGCGCGCGGCGGCGGCCAGCTCGGCCGTGTGGCGCTGACCGTAATCGAGGCTCAGCGCGTGGCAGGCGTACCCCGCCTCGCGCGCGATGGCGAGTACGGTGGCGGAGTCGAGGCCGCCGGAGAGCAGGACGACCGCTGGCTTCACTTGCCGGGGATGCTGCCCCACAGGAGCTTGTGCAGCTGTACCTGCAGGCGCACCGGCAGCCGGTCTTCGATGATCCACTCCGCCAGCTGCGCCGGCGGCAGTTCGTCCTGCACCGGCGAAAACAGGATCGGGCAGATTTTTGCGAGATTTTGCGCCCGCAGGACTTCGCGCGCCCACTCGTAGTCGGCGCGGTTGGCCAGCACGAACTTGATCTCGTCGTGCGGGGTGAGATGGGCGAGGTTCTGCCAACGGTTGCGCGCGGCCTCGCCGGACGCCGGCGGCTTGATGTCGACGATGCGCGACACTCGCGCATCGACCTTGCCGATGTCGAGCGCACCGCTGGTTTCCAGCGACACCGAATAGCCGGCGTCGCACAGCGCGGCCAGCAGCGGCAGGCAGCTCTTCTGCGCCAGCGGCTCGCCGCCGGTGACGCACACCGTCGGCACGCCATACGCCGCCACCCGCGCCAGCAGCGAACCCAGGGTGACGGTTTCGCCGCCCTGAAAACTGTAGGGCGTATCGCACCAGCGGCAACGCAGCGGACAGCCGGCCAGGCGGACGAACACCGTCGGCAAGCCGGCGCGGCTGGTTTCGCCCTGCAGGGAGTGGAAGACCTCGGTGATGCGGAGTGTTGCGGTTGACGCATACGACTCCATCCCGCGTTGCGGGACTTCAGCACATAGTGGATCGGAGTCCTTTAGGGCTTCAGCGCCTGACGGATCGGAATGCGTTCGTGGCGAGGACGCCGCGCCTGCAGAACCGGCCCCGATGGAGGGGCGCGTAATGGACGCTGACATGCTGCTTACTTGAGTGTGGCCAGCCGGCGCGCGGCAAGCGTGGCGGCGGGGGTGCCGGGGTATTGGGCCACCAGGCCTTCGAGCGTCTTGCGGGCGCCGTCGGGATTGTCCAGCGCAAGCTGGTTGGTGGCGATGTTGAGCAGCGCGTCGGGCACCTTGGCGCTGGCCGGATAGGCGGCCAACAGCTTCTGCTGATGCGCCAGCGCGGTTTTGTAGTCCTTCAGGGCGTAATACGAATAGCCGATCCAGTATTGCGCATTGGAGGCCAGCGTGCTGGCGGGGTAGGCCTTGAGAAAGCCGTTGAAGTCGGCAATGGCGCCCGCGTAATTGGCTTCGCGAAACTGCTTGAGCGCGGCTTCGTAGCTGCTCGATTCCGCCTGCGGGTCGGCTTGCGGCGGATCGCCCGCCGCCGCAGCCGGCGGGGTTGCGGGTTGCGCGGGCGCTGCCTGCGCAGCGGGTTGCGTCGCACCGACATCCGGCGCGGGCGGGACCGCCTTGGCGATATCTGCGATGCGCTGATCGAGGTCGGCATACAGGTCGTTCTGCCGCTTGCCCAGGGTGTCCATCTGATGGTTCTGGACGTCGGCCAGCCCGCGCAGTTTGGCGATTTCGGCCTTGAGCATTTCGATTTCGTTCAACAAGCCAAGCAGCTGCGGGCTTTGCTGAGTTGCGGCTTCCAGCCTGCCGAGGCGGCCGTCGAGTTCGCCCGTCAGCTGCTGCAAGGCCTGCACCTGGCGGGCGAGCTCGTCATTCGAAACTGCCCACGCCGACGGGGCCAGCGCAAACGTGCCAACCAGTATCAAGGCATAGCGTCGCATCAGGCTTTACTCGTCGCCATACACCACATCGGTGCGGCGGTTTTCAACGTATGCCGCTTCGGTGCTGGCCTCGTTGCGCGGCTTTTCCTCGCCGAAGCTGATCGCTTCCATTTGCGAATCGCTCACGCCCAGCACGGCCAGCGCACGGCGCACCGCTTCGGCGCGCTTCTGCCCCAGCGCCAGGTTGTATTCACGACTGCCGCGCTCGTCGGCGTTGCCCTGCAGGATCACGCGCGCATCGCGTTTCGACTGCAGGTAACCGGCATGCGCTTCGAGCATGGGACGGTATTCGGGTTTCACCACGTAGCTGTCGAAATCGAAAAAGACGCTGCGCCTGGACAAGGGGCTGGCCGGATCCTTGCGCGGATCGCCGGCATAGGGTTCGCCGGGCAGCGCGCTGCCCGCCACGCCGGCGCCGTCGAGGCCCGTGCTTTCCACGCCGCCCGCCGTGCCGGCAGTGGTCGCGGTCGCGCCGGTGCGGTCTTCAACCGTCGCTTGGGTATCGGGGGTGGTGCTGCATGCGGACAGGGTCAATGCAAGCAAAACTGGTAAAAAGATCTTGTTCATCTGTTTCTCCTTTGGTGATGATGAATAACAACGAATAAAGCACGTGCAACATGAACGGTTCAGCTTATGTAAATCTAACCGCCCCTTTCCATATTTTTATATGCCTCTGAACCATACGCAGGTGAGCATTACATTGCTTCACTTCCCCATTTTTCAAAGGGGGGGTAATCCACGCCCTGAGTAATGATGCGGTGGCACTTATTTTTATGGACCCCAAGCCGGCTCGCGGGCGTCCACACCCGGTTCCGACAGGCGGGTACGGGTTCTGCCGTCCAGGCTCACTGTGCCGAGAATACCGCGCCCGCCCTGCACGGTGGCATACAGCACGCCCTGGCCGTTCGGCGCGAAGCTGGGCGATTCGTCGCGCGCGGTATCGGTCAGTACGCTGGTCTGGCCCGAGGCCAGCTCGTGCAGCACCACGCTGAAACGGCCGTCTTCACGACTGATATAGGCCAGATTCCGGCCATCCGGGCTGATCGCGGGTGAAACATTGTAACTGCCGCTGAAGGTCACCCGCTGGGGCGCGCCGCCGCTGGCTGCCACGCGGTAAATCTGCGCGCTGCCGCCGCGGTCCGAGGTGAAAAAGAGGGTTTTGCCATCGGGCGAGAATACCGGCTCGGTGTCGAGATTGCCACCCCGCGTCAGCCGGGTGAGCCCGCTGCCATCGGCGTCGATCAGATAAATCTGCGAGGCCTGGTCACGCGTCAGCACCACCGCCAGACGCCGGCCGTCGGGCGCCCAGGCCGGCGCCGAGTTGGAGCCCTTGAATGCCGCGACCTTGCTGCGGCGGCCATCGCGCAGGGACTGCACATACACCACCGGTTTTCTGTCCTCGAACGACACATACGCCAGGCGCGCGCCGTCGGGCGAGAAGCGCGGCGAAATCACCGGCTCGTCGGAACGCACGACGGTGCGCGGGTTTTGCCCATCGGCATCGGCCACCCGCAGCTCGAAACGCTTGCCCTGTTTCTGCACATAGGCAATGCGGCTGCTGAACGCACCCGGAATGCCGATCAGCTTTTCGTACACGATGTCGGCAATCAGGTGGGCGGTGGCGCGCCATTGCGCCGCGGAAATGGTGTAGCTGAGGGCGGCAAGCTGGGTCTGCTTGATTACATCCAGCAAGTAGAAGCGGACTTCGAAACGGCCGCCGGGCAGTGTGGCCACCTGGCCGATCACCACGGCGTCCGCACCCTTGCCGCGCCAGACGCGGTAGTCGACCTGTGCCGGCGCGACAGGCTGCTGCATGCCGCTGGTGTCCACCCGCCTGAACTGGCCGCTGCGCTCGAGGTCGTCTCCCGCGATCGCGGTCAGTGCCGGCTCCGGCTGCCCCGGCATCGCCTGAAACGGTACCCATGCCACCGCAATCTTGCTGGCGGCCCCGCCGACCACCTGGATTTCCATCGCGGCGCGCGCGGAAAACGACGCGCTCAGCAAGGCCAGGCAAAGCAGGGGGAACAGCAGGACAGCGCGTAGCATGGAGTTGGGGGTCTCGATCAGAAGTGCTTGATTGGTGAGTGAGTTTAGCATGGTCGGCATGGTCGGTCGGCCGCCAGGGCCTCCCGCACACGCCCTCACTTTTTTTCATGGCGAGAAGTCCGCTTGCCGCGAATTGCCGTAGGTCGGAATACTTTGCCGACCATTGCCCGCCGGCCGCTACGCTCGATCCGGCCTCCCGACGGCTTGCCGCAACGTCTTTATTGATTCGGCCAGATGAAGTTTGAAGTGGCGTTAAGGAACCGCTGATTAATTTGTTCATTGCGAGGAGCGCCGCGACGTGGCATACGATTCCACATGGGCTTCAGCCCATAGTGGATCGGAGTCCTTTAGGGCAATCCAGAAATGCCCGCTTGATCGATACGCTGGATTGCTTCGCTGCGCTCGCAATGACGGCCATATCGAATTAATCAGTGCTTCCTTAAGGTTCAGCTTGCTCGGGTTGTGTGCGATAGCGAGGACGGCCGAATCAATAACCATCAAGGACAGCACTCTATTGAGACGGCCCTGCGAACCAATCAAAGCAAAATGCCGTGAAAATACTTTGTGACCTCAAACATCATCAGGCCGTCTCAATAGCTCACTCTTTGGGGCGATGAACGAAGGAAAGTTCCGGGACAAATGCGGCGCGCGCGTCGCGCTCGCCCGGCAAGGGTAGCGGCGAGGATTTCCAGATGCCGCGCACCACCGCCTCGTCGTACCCCGCGTTGCCGCTCGATTGCGTCACCCGCACGCTCTGGACTTCGCCGGTGGGGAGCAGCTTCACCAGGCAGCGCACCTGGGGGTTGCCGGCCAGGTTGTCGGGCAGGCGGGTGTTGCCGCGCACCTTGGCGCTGATAAGGTCGCGGTACTGCCCGACGATACTCGCCACCCCGGCCTGGCGCTTGCTGGCCGCCGCGGCCTCGGCCTGTTTGGCCTGCGCTTCGGCCTGTTTGGCCTGCATTTCAGCCAATTTGGCTTGGCGCATTTCGCTTGCCGCGACCTCGTCCGCCATCCGCCGCGTCAGGTCTTCTTCTTCCATCTGGCGCAGCAGTTCGCGTTTTTTCTGTTCGGCCAGCTGCTTTTCCTGCGCTTTCCTGGCGGCGTCGGCGCGGGCCTTTTCTTCGCTTAGTTGCATGGCTTGCAGTTTTTGCCGGCGTTCGGCCTCGACCTTCTTTTTTTCCAGCGCAATGTCGGGCGTCTTGGGCGGCGGCGGCTCGTCCACCACTGGCCGGGGGGCTGGCTTGGCTTTGACCGGCTTGGGCGTTTTCAGCGGTGCCCGCGTGGGTGGCCTGGCTGGCTTGGCCACGGAGGGGAGCGGCGGCAGCGCTTCCCACAAGTCGACCATCACCGGCGCAGGATGCTGGGTCTGCCACGACACACCGAACACCAGCAACAGCACGAAGACGACATGCACCCCCAGCGCCAGCGCGCCGGCGATAAGGTTGGAGCCGGGACGGGAGACGAAGGGTGCGTCTGCCGAAATGTTCATCCGAGGATCAAGGCGCCGGGCGCGCGAGCAGGCCGATACGGGTGATCTGCGCGTTCTGCAGCACGGTCATGGTGTTCATTACTTCTTCGTAGCGCACATTTTTGTCTGCTGCGATGACCACCGGCTGATCCGGCAAGGCGCGCTGCAGCGCAACAATTTCGGCCGCCAGCGCCGACTTTTCCACTACCCGTTCGGCGTCGCCGGCCGCACGGTTCTTCAGCAGGTATTCGCCCGATTCCTTGATGACGATTTCGAGCGGCTGCGCCGGCGTCTGCGAAGTCTTGCCGACGCTGGGCAGTTCGACCTGGGCGGGATTGATGAAGGGTGCGGTCACCATGAAGATGACGAGCAGCACCAGCATCACGTCGATCATCGGCACGACGTTGATCTGGGCGATCTGTTTACGGGTCCGTGCCACAGGCTTATTCCGACTTGGCCGTCACCTGCCGCTGCAGGATATTGGAAAACTCTTCCATGAAGCTTTCCATGCGGTTGGCCAGGCGGTCGATGTCATGGGTGTAGCGGTTGTAGCCGACCACGGCGGGGATGGCGGCGAACAGGCCCATGGCGGTGGCGATCAGCGCTTCGGCGATGCCGGGCGCGACCTGTGCCAGCGTGGCCTGGGCGACGCTCGACAGCCCCATGAAGGCGATCATGATGCCCCACACGGTGCCGAACAGGCCGACATAGGGCGACACCGACCCGACAGTAGCGAGAAACGACAGGTGCGATTCGAGGCTGTCGAGTTCGCGCTGGTAGGTGGCGCGCATGGCGCGGCGAGTGCCGTCGACGATGACATTGAGCGAAAGCCTCGTCTGTTGCCGCAGCTTCATGAATTCGCGGAACCCCGCCTCGAAGATGCGCGCCATTTCCCCCGCCTCGCTGCGCCCGGCGGCCACCTCCTTGTACATGGCGTTGATGTCACCGCCGCCCCAGAATTCGCGCTCGAAACGGTCGGCTTCGTGCAAGGCGCGCTTGAGGGAAAACAACTTGATGAAGATGAACCACCACGACATCAAGGACGCGCCCAGCAACAGCAGCATGACGAGCTGCACCGGCAATGAGGCATTAAGGACGAGGTGGAGGAGGGAGAGATCCTGGCTGAGTTCGGGGTTCACGTCGTGGGGCTCAGTGTATGAAGAATCGTTGCGGGCATTTTAACGGGTTTGAAATGGACCGCGTCAACGCAGGCCAGCTTGACTTCGGCTCTTGCCAGACAATCGGAACCCCGCATGAGTTTCTGCCGCACACTGAGACTGGCCCGCCCCATTTCATGCAGGCCGACCGATACGTCGAGCCGATCGTTGAAGCGCGCCGGCGACAGGTAGTCGATTGCCACCCGCCGCACCACGAACACCACCCCCGCCTCGTCGCGCAGCACGTCCTGCTCGAAACCGAATGCACGCAGCCATTCCGAACGCGCGCGCTCCATGAACTTGAGGTAGTTGGCGTAATACACCACGCCCCCGGCATCGGTGTCTTCCCAGTAGACGCGGACCGGCCAGTGAAACACCCTGCTCAAAACAGATCCGCGTTGGGTTCGGCGGGGGCGGCGAGGCCGAGGTGGCGATACGCCAGCGGCGTGGCGATACGGCCGCGCGGGGTGCGCTGCAGGTAGCCCTGCTGGATGAGATAGGGTTCGAGCACGTCCTCGATGGTATCGCGCTCCTCGCCGATGGCGGCGGCAAGGTTGTCCAGGCCGACCGGACCGCCCATGAATTTCTCGACCACCGCCGACAAGAGTTTGCGGTCCATCACGTCGAGCCCGGCACGGTCGACGTCGAGCATCACCAGCGCCGCATCCGCCACCGCGCAGGTAGCCTGCCCGCCCGCCTTGACTTCGGCGTAATCGCGCACCCGGCGCAGCAGGCGGTTGGCAATGCGCGGGGTGCCGCGCGAACGGCGGGCGATTTCCAGCGCGCCGGCTTCCTCCAGATTCATCTGCAGCAGGCCCGCCGAGCGATGGACGATGAAGCCCAGCTCTTCTGCCGAATAAAACTCCAGGCGCGCGACGATGCCGAAACGGTCGCGCAGCGGATTGGTGAGCATGCCGGCGCGCGTGGTCGCGCCAACCAGGGTGAACGGCGGCAGGTCGAGCTTGACCGAGCGCGCCGAGGGGCCTTCGCCGATCATGATGTCGATCTGGAAATCTTCCAGCGCGGGATACAGCACCTCCTCGACCACCGGACTCAGACGATGAATTTCGTCGATGAACAGCACGTCGTTCGGTTCCAGATTGGTGAGCAGCGCGGCCAGGTCGCCCGCCCGTTCGAGCACCGGGCCGGAAGTCTGGCGCAGGTTGACGCCCATCTCGCGCGCGATGATGTGCGCCAGCGTGGTCTTACCCAGCCCCGGCGGGCCGAACAGCAGCACATGATCGAGCGCCTCGCTGCGGTTCCTGGCAGCGTGAATGAAGATTTCGAGCTGCTCGCACGTCTTCGCCTGGCCGACGTATTCGGCCAGCGTGCGCGGCCGCAGCGCGCGCTCGACCTGCTCTTCCTGCGGACTGACGACAGCGGGGGCGATGAGGCGGTCGGTTTCGATCATGCCTGCATCTTACCCCTTGGACAGCAGCTTCAAGGCCTGCCGGATGGCATCGGACACCGGCAGATCGGCCGCCAGTTTCTGCATGACAGCGGTGGCCTCCTTGTCGTTATAGCCCAAGGCCAACAAAGCCTGGCGCACATCGTCGGACACGCTTATCTCGCCCGCCACCGCGGAAATCGCTCCGGCGAACACCGGCCGGCCCCTGAGTTCGAGCAGCAGGCGCTCGGCGGTCTTCTTGCCGATGCCGGGCACCTTGACGATGCGGCCGATTTCCTGCGCGGCAATCGCCGCCGACAGGTCGTTGACCGAGAGGCCGGACAGCACCGACAGGGCGGTCTTAGCACCGATTCCGGAGACTTTCAGCAGTTCGCGAAACGCCATGCGCTCGATTTCGCTGCCGAAGCCGTACAGCAGATGCGCGTCCTCGCGAATCGCCAGATGGGTGAGCAGACTGATTTTTTCGCCCAGCGCCGGCAGGTTATAGAAGGTGCTCATCGGCACGTCGATTTCGTAGCCGATGCCGTTGCAATCCACCAGCACCTGGGGCGGCTGCTTGGCGGCAAGCACGCCGGTAATTCTGCCTATCATCTGGAATCCCTGTTCATACGAGGCGCCCGCCCTTGACGCGATAGCCCGCGGTGGAGTGCGCGCCGAGGTGGCTACCGTGCGCGTGGGCGATGGCGCAGGCGAGCGCGTCTGCGGCGTCGGCTGTCGGCGCAACAGGCAGGCTCAGCAGGCGTTTCACCATTTCCTGCACCTGCTCCTTGGCCGCCTTGCCGTGGCCGACCACCGCCTGCTTGATCTGTAATGCGGTGTATTCCGCGACCAGCAGCTCCTGCGATACGGCGGCGCAGATCGCCGCGCCACGCGCCTGCCCGAGCAGCAGCGTGGATTGCGGATTGACGTTGACGAAGACGATTTCCACCGCGCAGGTATCGGGCTGCCAGGTAGCGATCACCTCGTTCAAGCCGGCGAACAGCACGCCCAGCCGCTGTGGCAGACTGCCCTCGCCGCTCCTGACGACGCCGCTGGCGACATAGGCCAGCTTCTGGCCGGTCTGCTCGATCACGCCGAAGCCGGTCAGCCGCAGGCCGGGGTCGATCCCAAGGATGCGGCTCAAGGCCACAACTCGACACACGTCGCGCCTGCTGCAAACGCTTCGTGAATAGTGTCCAGACGGTCAATCAATAAGCGCAGCACTTCTGACTTGTCGGGGTTATTGATGCGCAGCCACAGCACGACGGGCGGTGCGCCTCGGGTAAGGCTCAAATCATAAAAATCCGCATCGCGGGTAACCAGCACATAACCATGCTGGCCGGCGTGCTGCCACAATGCGAGATCGCTGGCCTGTTCCAGGCCCAGAAAAACAACCTGGCTCGACCCGGGATAGGCTTCCTGCAAAAAAGGCACAAGGCGTCTGGACAGGTTTTCGTCAAGCAGCAGCTTCATCCGTGCACCGATGCAAGCTGACGCTCCCGGTCTGCCGCAAAGGCGAGACAAGCCAAAATATCGTCGGCATCGAGTTCAGGAAAGTCGGCAAGAATCGCTTCGTGGGTCTGCCCTGCCGCCAGCATTTCCAGCACATCGTAGACTGTGATTCTGAGCCCGCGAATACAAGGTTTGCCGCCGCGTTTGCCTGGCTCGGAAGTGATACGGCTGTGGTAATCCATGCGCGACCCCTTCTCTGGATTTGGCTTGCGATTTTACTCCGGCAGCACCGCGTTGGTGTAGACCTCCTGCACGTCATCGAGCGCATCCAGCACGTCGAGGATCTTTTGCATCTTCAGCGCGTCGTCTCCGGTGAGTTCCGTTTCCGTCTCGGGGCGCATAATGATCCCGGCCACCGCTGGATTGAACCCGGCCTTTTCCAGCGCCTCCTTCACCGCTTCGAACGCCTTGGGATCGGGCGAGGTCAGCACCTCGATCGAGCCGTCCTCACTGGGGATGACATCCTCGGCGCCGGCGTCGAGCGCAGCTTCCATCACCGCTTCTTCGCTCGCGCCCGGCTCCAGGATGATCTGGCCGCAGTGCTGGAACTGGAACGCGACGCAGCCGTCGGTGCCCATGTTGCCGCCGTGTTTGTTGAAGGCATGGCGCACGTCGGCGACGGTGCGCGTCTTGTTATCGGTGAGACAGTCGACCATCACCGCGACGCCGCCGATGCCATAACCCTCGTAGCGCACTTCCTCGTAGTTGACGCCTTCGAGCTGGCCGGTGCCGCGCTTGACTGCGTTCTCGATGTTGTCCTTCGGCATCGACTCGGCCTTGGCCTTGTCGATCGCCAGCCGCAGGCGCGGGTTCATGCCCGTGTCGCCGCCGCCCATTTTGGCCGCCACGGTGATTTCCTTGATAAGCTTGGTGAAGATCTTGCCGCGCTTGGCATCCTGGCGCCCCTTGCGGTGCTGGATGTTGGCCCACTTCGAGTGTCCTGCCATATCGATTCCAACGCAAAATTAATGCATGATTCTAGCATTTTGGCCGCTTCCCTCCGCCTCGGCATCGACCTTGGCGGCACCAAGATCGAGCTGATTGCACTCGACCCCGGCGGCCGGGAAATCCTGCGCCGCCGCATGCCGACCCCGCAGAACGATCATCTCGCCACGATCGCTGCGGTCACGGCGCTGGTCCACGCGGCCGAAAGTGAACTGGGCCGATACGGCAGCATCGGCATCGGCACCCCCGGTGCGCGCTCGCCCGCCAGCGGGCTGATGAAGAACTGCAACTCGACCTGCCTCAACGGCAAGCCCTTGCAGCAGGACCTCGAACGTGCCCTGAACCGCGAAGTGCGGCTCGCCAACGACGCCAATTGCTTCGCGCTGTCGGAGGCGACCGACGGCGCGGCGGCCGGGGCGGAAACCGTGTTCGGCGTGATCCTCGGCACCGGCGTGGGCGGCGGCGTGGTGGTGCGCGGCCAGGTACTCAACGGCGCCAATGCGATTGCGGGTGAATGGGGACACAGTCCGCTGCCCTGCTTCCAGTTCGCCCACACCCAGGCCGACCGCCACAGCACCGGCGAGCATCCGGCCACCGGCGAAGCCATTTTGCATCCGTGGCCGAGCCCGCGTGAACTCGAGGCCGCACCGGCCTGCTACTGTGGCAAGAAAGGCTGCGTCGAAACCTGGCTCTCGGGTCCCGCACTCGCCGCCGATCATGTGCGCTATGGCGGCGAAGAATTGCCCGCACACGAGATCGTGCAACTGGCCAACGCAGGCTACGGCCCCTGCAGCGCCACACTGGCACGCTACGAGGAACGGCTGGCGCGCGCGCTGGCCGGGGTCATCAACCTCATCGACCCCGATGTGATCGTATTGGGCGGCGGACTCTCCAACATCGCCCGCCTGTACGACACGGTGCCACGCTTATGGCCGCGCTATGTGTTTTCCGACCGCATTGACACCCGGCTGGTACCGCCGAAGTACGGCGACTCCAGCGGGGTACGCGGGGCGGCGTGGCTGTGGGGCAAGGCCGCCGTCAAGGCAGCTTGATCGTCTCGGGAACCGGCAGGCCAGGAAGCGCAGAAGAAATCAGAAGACTATGTCACTGTTGGTTGTTGAAGTCATGTCTTGCCCCCTCTGATGAAGCCTCCACCCTCCGGCAGGCCGCTCCTACGGCGCTGGCCAATACCAATAAACCCGGATTGTTCATTAGAGCGAGAGGCTTTGAGTAGAGTGCACTCTGTGCACCGATTGACGCACCGAAGGTGCACGGAGTGCACCCTACGACGCTGACCAACACCAATCAATAACGATGACAGAGCCAATCAGAAAGCCCGGATGATCTGACTCATCCCGACCAGAACCAGCAGCCCGGCGCTGAGCGCCTCGATGCGCGGACGCCAGGGGCCCAACTGCTCGCGAAGGCGAGCGCCGAAATAGGCGACTCCGAGGCCGTATACCAGCGAAGGCACGACGATGGCGCCGAGGCCGAAGCCGAGGCCGAGCAGAAGTCCGCTGGCGGCATGGCCGGAGGCGGCAGCCGAAAAAAGTACCACGCCCAGCGGCCCGCAGGGCGTCAGTGCCATGCCAGCGCCCATCAGGAACAAGCCGCCCGGCAACAGGGGCCGTGGTTCGGCACCGAAGTCGAAGCGGCGCAGGGGCTGAACGCCGGCAGCGGGCACTGCCGCAACGGCACATGCTGGCCGTCGCTGCCAGAAGAGCGCGAGGCCGACCATCAGGGCGGCGGCGCCGACGAGCAGGTGCAGCAGCGGCGAAGCCACGGTGCTGTCCTTGACATAATGGCCGGCCCAGCCGGCCAGCGCGCCGAACAGCGAATAACCCGCAAGGCGTCCGAGAGACAGGGGCAGCACAACGCGCCAGGAGCGGCGCCAACTGAAATCGCGGGCGAGAAACACCGGCCCCAGGTAAGGCAGGCAGCTGACGAGGCACGGGCCGAGGCCATAGACCAGCCCCAAGGTCAGGGCCATGGGCAGGCCGACGATGGTTTCGACGGGCATCAGGAGAGGGGCGGAATCAGGCATGATCGCGTCAAGCATGGCCGGGTTTCTCCTGTCTTGCTGGTTCAGGAAGCATCGGCGAGAAACTCGTTGCGCGCCAGGATGGCCGCGCCGAAGGCGGTGGTGGTCTGGGGATATTCCGGCACCACCAGTTCGCGCCCCAGTTCGTCCTGGATGGCGGCAACCAGCCCCTTGTTCAGGGCTGGGCCGCCGTCGAAATAGACCCGATCCTCGATGCCGACGCGCTTTGCCAGCCTGACCGTGCGTTTGGCGATGGAGTAGTGGATGCCGGCAATAATTTCTTCCTTGCCGTGGCCGTTCGCCAGCAGGCCGATGATCTCGGACTCGGCGAACACGGTGCAAGTGCTGTTGATGGTCAGCGGCGCCCCCTTGCCGTTGAAGTGGTATTCGCCAAGCTCCTCCAGATCGATGTCGAGATTGCGCGCAGCCACGTCGAGAAAGCGCCCGGTGCCGGCGGCGCATTTGTCGTTCATGGCGAAGTTGGACACGTTGCCGGTGTCGTCGATCTGGATCGCCTTGGAATCCTGGCCGCCGATGTTGATGATGGTGCGCACGCCGCCGAATGCCTTGCCCGTTTCGTGGGCGCCGATGGCGTTGGCGGTGATCTCGCTGATGGAATCGTCGGCCTCCTTGAACAGCTTGCGGCCGTAGCCGGTGGCGATCAGGTAGCGCACGTCGTCCTTGGCCACACCCTGCTGGGCCAGCAGGTTATGCAGCGCCTCCTTGGCATTCTTGTGGAAGAGGCTGCCGGAAGAAGAAACGTGGACGCCGACAATCTTGCCGCCCTCATCCACCAGGGCCACCTTGATGGCGGTAGAGCCGATATCCAGGCCTGCGAAATAATTCATTTGCGGTTTCTCTTTCGGGTTTTCAGGGATTCCAGGAACGCCTCGATCCGGGTCGTGAGCTGGCCCATGTCGTCCGGGCTGTAGTCGGTTTCGATGTAGAGCATGGCGATGCCCTCCTTGTTGAGGGCATCGGCCACGCTTTTCTGCTCCATCTCGTACACCTGGCAACCGGAGAAAGCCTGGTACACCACGCCATCCACGGCGAAGCTTTTGGCCAGTTCCACCAGTCGGCGGAGACGGTCATCGTTGTTGGTGAAGATGGGGCAGGTGCAGGGCTTGAGGTACTTGTCCGCCAGGCTGTCGACCATGTCGTTGACCAGCCACTCGTCCACGGCGGTCATGTCGTACAGCATCCGGTTGGCCGAGCAGGTCTCGTCCGCCACCACCACGCCGCCGGATTCCTCGATCAGCAGCGGCAGCTTCAGGTTGGGGAAGATCGGCGGCGAACCGGTGAAAAGGATGCGCGGCGCCTTCTTCTGGGCGGCGCAAAAACCGTCCTGGTCGCGCCGGGCCAATTCGGCGTTGAGCTTTTCCACCGCCTCGGTCCAGCGCTCGATGTCGTCGAAGAAATAGGCGTTGGTGACCAGGAATACGTCCTTGCCCAAGACCAGCGAGGGCGACTTGCGGCGGAAATTGTGCAGGGTGCGGAAGGCGGCCTGGGCGCGGCTGGTCCTGGCCATGGCCGCCGTCAGGTTCTTGCGGGTGAGTTTCTTGCCGGTGAGCTGGCGCAATTGCTGAACGAACTCGCGCACCGACCGCTGCCAGTAAAGCCTGGCCTGCTCGCTTTCCTTGGCCGGGGGCAATTCCAGGTTGTACACCTTGTGCCCCATGCCCACCATCATGGCGCTGGCCTTTTTCTTCTGGTCGCAGGTGGTGGGGTTGACGATCAAATCCAGCTTGCCCACCTTGGGAATCACGTTCTCGGAACTCAACATGCCCAGGGTGGCCTTGACCAGCGAACAGGACTTGGCGGGCATGAAATCGGCGCCGACCTGGTCGTAGTGGTAGGAGCCGTTGCACAGGCGCACCGGCGTCGCCCCCATCGCGTAGATCAATTCCTCCGGAGCATGGATGCAGGTGGTACCCACCCGCACGCCCTCCCGCTCCAGGGATTCGCCCTGGCAATAGGCGCGCCGGAACAGATCGTAGAAATAATCCATTGCCGCCGGGTTGTCGTCGAAATCGTCGGTGAGGTGGTCGAGCATGGTCTCCGCTTCCCGCGCCTGGCGGCTGCGGTTGTAGGGAAGGGGTATCTTAGTGTTTGGGCTGTTCAAGGCCGACTCCCTTCTGGCTGCGTTTGATGAAACCGGCTTCGGTGGATTCGAAAAAGGTGATGCCAGCATAATTGGCCTTCAAGGCTCCAGGCTCCGGGCAGGCGGCGACGCACTTCAGGCACAGGGTGCAGTCGTCCATCATGATGCGCGGGTTGGTCACATCGTCGGCAATCTCGCGGATGTCCATGTCGCAGACGTTGTAGCAATCGCCGCAGCGGGTGCATTTGTCGCCGTCTTTCTTCAAGGTCAGCAACGCCGGCTTCGAGATCAGATACATGAAGGCGCCCATCGGGCAGAAAAAGCAGAAAAAGCGCTTCTTGATGAAGCCACCGACGAAAAACAGGGCAACAACGACCATGCCCAGCGAGGTCAGCACCATCTTGGACGTGGAGGAAAAATCGATCGTCCAATGGGTGAAGTTGAGGTCGAACATCGGGATGATCATGCGGGCGGGGCAGATCATGCAGAAAGGCAGGCCCATGTCCTTGGAGAACCAGCCGGCGCCGATGCCCAGCGGGATCAGGAACATCAGGGCCAGCAGCACGTATTTGATCTGGCCGAGGACGCGAAACTGGCCGATGGTGTAGCGCCCATAGCGCACCCCAAGCCGGCGGCGCAAGGCGGTCATCCAGTCCTGAATGGTGCCGAGCGGGCAAATGAGCCCGCACCAAAGCTTGTTGATAGCGATGAACCACGCCACAAAAGTGAGAAACCCGGTCAGGATCACCAGCGCCGCTGCGGAAAACAGCTTCTCCCAAGGCCACGCCATCTGGTGTTGCAGGATGCTGAGGTAGCACGCGCCGCCCCTCGCCCCCGTGTTATAGATGCAGGAGAAGGTCGGCAGGTGCTTGCCCAGTTCGAGCCCCCAATAGCCGCCGTAGACCAGCAGCAGAAAACAGGACATCTGAAACCAGAAGCGAAAACGGTTCCAGTCGATGAGGTCGAAGCGTCCCTTAAGGCTTCTCATCGAAGCGCACCTCCTGGAAGGGCTTCACCCGGCGACGGCGATAGAGATAGACCCCCAGGCCGCCGAAAGCGAGAACGAAGACGGCGATGCCCAGACCCCAGGCGTAGGACTTGTAGTCATGAGGCGTGGGGGCATACTTGCCGGAAAGCGTCGCCTGGTAAGCCACCTTGGCATAGGGCTGGCCCTGATGCGTGCCCGATTCGGCTTTCTCAGTCTCGGCCACGACCACGAAGCTTTCCTTGGTACGCCGCTTGAAGTCGTCCCAGGCCGGGAAATAGTCGCGGATCATGGTGAACTCGACGCGTCCGTTTCCGTCACTGACCGCCTTCCTCTGCCAGCCCTGCTGGGTCAGCATGGTGACCTGGGCGCCCGGCAACGGTTTTCCCAGGCTAATGACAGTGAAATTAATCTTGTCGCCGGACACGATGCGAGTGAAGAGCTTCTCGTCGGGCTTGTGTTCCCTGACGATTTCCAGGGGTAGCGTCGGGTCGCTGATGGCTCTTGTCTGGGCCGGATCGACGTCCCTCGCCTTCATGCAGCAACTGCCCTTGAGCAGTTCGGCCTTGGCCAGTTGCATCCGCAGCACGCCGTCCTGCACCGATTCGCGCGCCACATGGGCGTTGTAAAAGCCCATTTCCTCGAACTCGAAGTTGGCGTGGGCCAGGCCGCCCATCGGCGTCTGGGCAACCTGGGAGCGGTTGCCTTTGGCATCGATTAGGTTGAACTCCGAGGACAGGGTGGCAGCATTGACATAACCCGCGCTGGCGGGATCGTCCCCCTGCCGCAGCCAGAGGCGCTTGTCGCCGCTATGCAGGCTGCCGCCCTCCTCGCCGCCGATGACCGCATCCAGGTTGTCCTTTTGCTTACCGGTCTTGTCGTGGTTGGCGTGGCCCGTTTCAGCCGCTTTCTTGACGCGCTTGGGTGCCACGTCGGAGAGCCAGAGGATATCCGATGGGTTCGCGGCTCCGGCGGCGGGTGCCAGGCACAACAGTGCCAGGAGAAGATATATTGATCGCTTATTCATGAATTGCCTCCGGTAACTTGCGTCGGCCGCTCAATGTTTGAAGCCGATGCCAAGATAAACGCTACGGCCATCCGCCTTGGAACTGCCCATGAAGTACTCGCGGTCGAACAGGTTCTTGACCGAAAGAGAAGCCGTGAGCGCCTTGTTGACTTTGTAGGCGATTTTGGCGTTGGCCACGAAGTACGGATCGTAGGAGCCGGGCACGTCGTTAAAAGTGTCCGAATTGTCATCGTTGCCATACATCTTGCCAACGTAGGAGCCAATGACGGAGCCTGACCACGGACCGCAGCTGCCTTCCAGACCGATATTGGCCATCTTCTCCGCCTGCAACGGGACCTGTTTCCCGACGGAAGTCGGTCTGACGGAGTTTTCCGTGATCGTCGTACTGACAAAAGTCGCATTGATGAATGCGGTTAGTCCGCCCAGAAGCTTTTGCCGAGCTTCCAGGTCGATCCCCTCTGTTTCAGCCGTGCCGGCGTTGAATTTGTACCTGTCGGCACCGGATGTAGTCGAATAGATGAGATCGGTAATGTCGCTCCGGTAATAGGTGGCGCGCAGCAGTGTGCCTATCTTGAATTCGTGTTCCGCACCGATTTCCGCCGTAGTGACTTTCTCCGGCTTCAGGTCCGGGTTGGACCAGTAGATCGTGGTTGTTCCCCAAGTGGAATACATGTCCGAAAGGTTGGGCGCGCGGAACGCCTTGCCGATCGCCCCCTTGATCACCGTACCCTGGTCGAGCCTATATACCGCGGATACTTTCGGACTAACTGCGGAACTGGTGCGGGTGTCGTATTTATTGAGTGTACTGTTGATGTTGATAGTGCCATCGGTCGACCAGCGGTCATACCGCGCTCCACCATAGACCGTCAGCTTGTCCGAGATCGCAATTTCATCCTGGGCATAGACCGCCATGGACTGGGAGTTGCCGTCGGCCCAGTCGCCAACCGCGCCCTTGTTGTCCTCCTCGCGCCAGTTAGCCAGGCTATAGACCTTTTTGTTCAGGGTTGAATCATTGGCCGACACGCCAACGACCAGGTATTGGTTACTCGCAACCGGAAAACTGACTTGCAACTCTCCGTCGATCTTTTTGGCAGGTATGTCACTTAATTTTCCAGTTCCACTGGTGTTGGTCGCATGGGAATCAATCGAGGTGTACCAGTACTGGTTGTCCTGGGAGCTCAGATTGGCCTTGAGCTTGACGTCGTTGGCAAGCCGGGTTTCGTAAGTGGCAGCATAGCGGGTCAGATCTTCGCCGTTCGTGGCCTTCAGGAAGTCGGTGGCTTTAATGACGGATTTCTTGCCATCGATCAAGGCATCTCCGCTTGTAAAAGGGATGCCGCCGGCGGTCAAATAGGTGTTGCCCTGACCATCCTCGGTCCGGTGAGTGAGGTAGGAGGTATCCAGGATGAGCTTGGATACGGGGGACAGTTTCAGGAAAAACTTCGCCCCGTAATTATCCTGTTCCCATGCCTCCTCCCCCTTATCTCCGATGATGTAAGTCGTGGTGCCGGTGCTGGTGGTGGTTTTTTGCCATCCAGTTACGACGGTTCCACCGCTACCGCTCGGCATCTTGGTCGCATATTCTTTCACATAGCCGTCGCTCTCCTTGTGGCCGTAGGACAGGCTGATGCCGAGGGAATCCGAAAGCTTGTCGCGAAAGCCGAGATCGAGGCTCTTGAAATTGTGGCTTCCACCTTCCCCCTTGATTGAGATTTCTCTTTTTTCAGGAACCTTGGTAATGATGTTGACCACCCCTGCCATGCCGGCGCCGCCGTAAAGCGAGGAGAACGGGCCGGGCACGACTTCGATCTGCTGGATGTCGTCGATCGGCACCACAGACATGTTGACGCCGCCACTGAAAGCATTGTTGATGGAGACCCCGTCGACCAGGATGCCCGTCCGGTAATAGCCGGGAATGCCACGCAGGGTGATCTGATTCTGCCAATTGCTGGGCTGTTCGCCGCCCAGGCTTCGGATAGATACACCGGGTACGCCAGCCAACGCTTCGTCAACCCGGTGTACATTCTTGTTCTCAATTTCCTTGGCCGTCACCACGGTGACGGTCGCAGGCGCCTCGGAAACAACCTTGGCCGTCTTCGTCGCCGTCACCACCATTTCGGGCAGAGTCGCATCGGCCTCATCGGCTTGAGCGCTCTGTTGGCATGGGAATACCGCAGCCAGGGCGAGGGCAAGAACATTTTTTCTGTATTTCATGAAAGTCTCCGGGTTTATTGAAATGGTGCTTGCAGGTTGATTACTTCCCAGCCGCCTCGGTAACGAAGGCGATCTTCATCACCCCGGCGCGCTGCGCCACGGCCAGGATGTCGGCCACCTTTTCATAGGGCGTGACCCGGTCGGCGCGCAGGTGAAGTTCTGGCTGCGACGGGGCCAGTTCGGCGAGGTGGGCCTGGACGCCCTCGCGGCTCGTCGGAACGCCGTCGAGAAACAGGCCGCCCTGGCCGTCCAGCGCCAGGTTGACGACAATGGGCTTGTCGTCGAGGGGGGTCGAGTCCACCTGGGGCAGGTCGATGGGCACCGCCTGATGGAACAGCGGCGCGGTGATGATGAAAATGACCAGCAGCACCAGCATCACGTCCACCAGGGGCGTGGTGTTGATTTCAGCCATGGGCTGGGTGGTGCCGCCGCTGTCAAAGGAACCGAAGGCCATGTCCGCTCCTCAGGCCGCGGCTGGAACCGGGACCAGGCGCGCCGAGGCGGCTTGTCCGGTGACGGCAGGCAGGTGTACGCCGGTGGTCAGGTAGGCGTGCAGGTCGTGAGCGAAGCCGTCCAGCTGGGCAAAGATCAGCCGGTTGGCGCGGGTCAGCGCGTTGTAGGCCAGCACGGCGGGAATGGCGACGAACAGGCCGGCGGCGGTCATAATCAGCGCTTCGCCCACCGGGCCGGCCACTTTGTCGAGCACGACCTGGCTGGAACCGGACAAGGCGACCAGGGCGTGGTAAATGCCCCAGACGGTGCCGAAGAGTCCGATGAAGGGCGCGGTGGCGCCGACGGAGGCGAGAAAGGTCAATCCCGATTCGATGCCGACCTGGGAACGGACGATCTGGCTGCGCAGGGCGCGGGTGACCGTTTCACTGAGGTTGACGCCGGCGCCGATGCCGCGATCCGCGTGACGCTGGTGCGCTTGCGCCGCCTGAACGCCCGCCTGCGCCAGCCCCGCGAACACGCCAGTCTTGTCTTCCCGCTCAATTTTGTCGAGGGCGACCCCGATGCTGTCCGCTCCCCAGAATGAAGCGAAAACGCCGTCCATGGTGCGGTTAAAGCGCAGTTGCTGGAAAAAGCGGGTGATGGTCAAAGACCAGCTGGCGATGGAAAGCACCAGCAGCAGGATGGCGACGCTGTGGGTGACGATGTCGCCCTGTTGCCAGAAATGAGCTAATCCGAGATTGGATGGCATGGCGGTATCCTCAACTTTCATTGTCCAAATTAAATACGATGGGCACTACAACCCAGGCGGTCACAGCCTGTTCGCCGCGCTTTGCCGGCACGAAGCGCCAGCGGGAAACAGCCTTTTCGGCAGCCAGGTCGAGACGTTGGAAGCCGCTGGAACGCTTCACCTCCACCCGCTTCGCGTCGCCATCCGCACTGACAAAGACGCGCAATACCACTTTCCCTTCCTCGCCGAGACGACGGGAGGCACGGGGGTACAGCGGCTTGGGGTTGTCCAGATAATCGGCGTCGAAACGGGCGTCGACGAGAGCGGGCGCGGGCGCCGGGGCGGGGGCGGCAACGATGGCCGGCGCTGAAACAGGAGCGGGGGGCTGCGGCGCGATGGTGAAGGAAGCCGCAACCGGAGACTCAACCGGGCTGGCCACGGCGAGAACCGGCGGGGGAGCCGAAACCGGCGTGACCGGTTTCGGCCGGGGTGGTGGTGGTTTTGGTAGGGGCGGTGGTGGTTTTGGTAGGGGCGGAGGCGGCGCCTCAGGCGCCAATTCAATCAGGCGCACCGCAATGGGGCGAGCCAGTTCCGCCAGTCGCTCGGAGGGTACGGCAACCGCCAGCAGCCCGAGAATGGCGACGTGCGCCGCCGCTACCGCCGCGGCAAAGAGCAGTCTTTGATAGCCAGACCGGCCTGCGGGAACCCCGCAGCTGGGAAAGAAAATTCCCATGTGCGCCTAAGCCAGGAGGAAGGCTTGGCAGCCCCCGCGGGGGAATGCGCCGCAACAGGTAGCGGCGAGCATGGTTCGCTGACTGTTTGAAGATTTTGAATGTTTGTCGAACACCGCAGACATCGGCCTTTGTTTTTTTGTGTTTTGAGAGAAAAGTTCCTGACAACCAAAGTCTGGGCTGTGGCTGCCCGAAATATTTTGGGTGCGCGCAAAGAACATGCGAATATTAAAGGGCATGTTCGGAGTAGGGAATTAGACAAATTGTCGCACCCCCCGGCGGCGAGGCACTTTCTTTGTCAATGCGCCAAATAAAGTGCCTCAAGAACATACCCCCGCATCTCCGAAAACCGAGCCTGCCGGGTGGGCGCCGAAGGACTCGCCACGCGTTGGTAATGCTAGTGTTGCATTAGCCCCACCCCCTTTGAAAAGGGGGAAGTCCACGCCGTGAGAATGGCGCAGAGACATATTGATTTTTGTGAGCGGGCAGTTTGCATGCTTGTGTGAGGACAGCCTGCGGCGCAACGCTGGCGCGCGCTCGCCAGCGTCATCAACCTGCTCGACCAGGACATGATCGTGCTCGGCGGCGGGCTGTCCAACATCGCCCGGTTGTACGACACGGTGCCACGGTTATGGCCACGCTATGTGTTTTCCGACCGCATCGACACCCGGCTGGCGCCGCCCAAGTACGGCGACTCCAGCGGGGTGCGCGGCGCGGCCTGGCTGTGGAACGATTAAGGCAAACGCAGCAGGCAGGCGTCCGGACCCGCTAGAATTCCTGCATCACGCCCACGGGAACCGATATGACCGAACCGCTGCTCGTCGCCCGCGACGCCACCACCGATCTCGTCCTGCTGCCGCAGATGGCCAACCGGCACGGCCTCATCACCGGCGCCACCGGCACCGGCAAGACCGTCACCCTGCAGACGCTGGCCGAACATTTCTCCCGCATAGGCGTTCCATGCTTCATGTCCGACGTGAAGGGCGACCTGTCGGGAATTTCGCAGCCGGGCGGCGGTAACGCCAAGGTGGCCGAGCGGGTCGAATCGCTCAAGCTCGAAGGCTTTGCCTACCAGGGCTTTCCGGTCACCTTGTGGGATCCCTTCGGCACCAGCGGGCATCCGGTGCGTGCCACCGTATCCGATATGGGCCCGCTGCTGCTGGGGCGCATGCTGAACCTCAACGACACCCAGAACGGTGTGCTTAATCTGGTGTTCAAGGTGGCGGACGACAACGGCTTGCTGCTGCTCGACCTGAAAGATCTGCGCGCGATGCTCGCCTTCGTCGGCGAGAATGCCAGGCAGTTCACCACCGATTACGGCAATGTGTCATCCGCCTCGATCGGCGCCATCCAGCGCGGCCTGCTGACGCTGGAATCGCAGGGTGGCGAGCAGATTTTCGGTGAGCCGATGCTGAATATCGACGATCTGCTCCAGGTCGACAGCGGACGCGGCGTCATCAATATCCTGTCGGCCGATCGGCTGATGCAGTCGCCGAAAATGTACGCCACGCTGCTGCTGTGGCTGCTGTCCGAACTGTTCGAGAACCTGCCGGAGGCGGGCGATCTCGACAAGCCCAAGCTGGTGTTTTTCTTCGACGAGGCGCATCTGCTGTTCACCGACGCACCCGGCGCGCTGGTGGAAAAAATCGAGCAGGTGGTGCGGCTGATCCGCTCCAAGGGCGTCGGCGTATTTTTTGTGACCCAGAATCCGGCCGACGTCCCGGACAAGATCCTCTCGCAGCTCGGTAACCGGGTGCAGCATGCGCTGCGCGCGTTCTCGCCGCGCGACCAGAAGGCGGTCCGGGCCGCCGCCGAGACCATGCGCGACAATCCGGCCCTGGATGAAGCGTCTGCCATCACCGAACTCGGCGTGGGCGAAGCGCTGGTGTCGCTACTCGACGAGAAAGGCCGACCCGGCGTGGTCGAACGCGCCTTCATCGTGCCGCCGCGGGGGCAGATCGGTCCCATTACCGACACCCAGCGCCGGCAGCTGATGCAGACCTCGCTGGTCGCCGGCGTCTACGACAAAACCGTCGACCGCGAATCCGCCTACGAAATGCTGAAAGTGCGCGCGGAGCAATCGGCGCGGGCGGCGCAGCAGCAGGAAGTCGGAACCGCCACCCAGCCCGCAGCAGGCGGCGGACTCGGAGACGTGCTGGGCGATCTTCTGGGCGGGCGCGGCGGGCGCCGCGAAAGCGCGGTCGAGGCAATGACGAAATCCGCTGCCCGTTCCATCGGCAGCCAGATCGGGCGCAGCCTCATACGCGGCGTGCTGGGGAGCCTCTTTGGCGGCAAGCGCTGACGCGCAGCTGCGCTGCGCGAGGTTCAAGATTCAAGCTGCAAGATTCAAGAGACAGGCTTTCCTTGAATCTTGCGTCTTGAATCTTGCATCTGTTCAAGCGAACAGCCGTGCCAGTTCGGCGCCGGGGTCGTCGGCGCGCATGAACGCCTCGCCGACCAGAAATGCGTTGACCTGATGGTCGCGCATCTTCACGACGTCCGTCGGCGTGAGGATGCCGGATTCGGTGATGACGATGCGCTCATTACCGATACGCGGCAACAGCGCCAGCGTGGTGTCGAGACTGACCTCGAAGCTGCGCAGGTTGCGGTTGTTGATGCCCTGCAAGGGCGTTTTCAGGTGCAGCGCGGCGTCGAGTTCTTCGGCATTGTGCGCTTCAACCAGTACCGCCATCCCGAGCTCGAATGCCAGCGCTTCCAGCGCCTGCATGGCCGGCAATTTCAGCGCGGCGACGATCAACAAAATGCAGTCCGCCCCCATCGCGCGCGCCTCGTAGACCTGGTAGGGGTCGATGATGAAATCCTTGCGCAGCACCGGCAGTGCGCACGCGACGCGTGCCTCTCTCAAGTATTTGGCGCTGCCCTGGAAATAGTCGCGGTCGGTGAGTACAGACAGGCACGTGGCGCCGCCCTTTTCATAACTGGCGGCGATCTCGGCCGGTTTGAAGTCGGGGCGGATCACACCTTTCGACGGGCTGGCCTTCTTGATTTCGGCGATCACTGCCGGCTGCCCGGCAGCCAGCTTCGTGCGCAGCGCGCCGACAAAATCGCGTGGCGGCAATGCGGCGGCGGCACGCGCGCGCATCTCGGCCAGCGGCACCGTCGCGAGCCCCGCGGCAATTTCGTCGCGCTTGGTGGCGAGGATCTTTTCGAGGATGTCGGACATCGTGCCTACGCTTCCGTGCCGCGATGGGAGAACGCCACCAGCTGTCGCAGCTTTTCGCGCGCGGCACCGCTGCGGATGGCTTCGCGTGCCAGCTCGATGCCCTCGCCCAGGGTGTCGGCACGGTCGGCCACGTAGATGGCGGCACCGGCATTGAACAGCACGATGTCGCGCGCCGGCCCCGGCAAGTCGTCGAGCACGGACAGCAGCATGTGCTTGGCCTGCGTCGCGTCCCACACCCTCAACACCTCGCTGCCGCGGGTCTCCAGCCCGAACTCGCGCGGATGGATCGTGTATTCCCTGATCTCGCCATCTTTCAGTTCGCCGATCAGGGTCTCGCCACTCAGGGTGATCTCGTCCATGCCGTCGGAACCGTGCACGACCATGACGTGGCGGCTGCCGAGACGCTGCAGCACGCGTACCAGAATGCCGACCAGGTCCGGGTGGAACACCCCCAGCAACTGATGCGGCGCGCCCGCCGGGTTGGTCAGCGGGCCAAGGATATTGAACAGGGTGCGCACGCCCAGTTCACGCCGCGCCGGCGCGGCGTGCTTCATGGCGCCGTGGAAATTGGGTGCGAACATAAAACCGATGCCGACAACATCGATGCTCTCGCCCACCTGCTCGGGGGTCAGGTTGAGATTCACGTCCAGCGCCTCCAGCACGTCGGCACTGCCGCTGGTGGAGGAGACCGAGCGCCCGCCGTGCTTGGCGACGCGCGCGCCGGCCGCGGCGGCGACGAAGGCAGCGGCGGTGGAAATATTGAAGGTGTGGGCAGCGTCGCCTCCGGTGCCGCAGGTGTCGACCAGGTGTGTGCTGTTGCGTGCCGGCACCTGGGTGGCGAATTCACGCATCACCTGTGCCGCGGCAACGATCTCGCCGACGGTCTCCTTTTTCACCCTGAGGCCCGTGATGATGCCGGCGATCTGTACCGACGTGAGTTCGCCGCGCATGATCTGACGCATCAGCGACAGCATTTCGTCGTGGAAGATTTCGCGCTGTTCGACCAGCCGCGTGAGCGCCTGCTGCGGCGTGATCATGACGTACCTTTCAGAAAATTCGCGAGCATGGCATGGCCGTGTTCGGTGAGGATGGACTCGGGATGAAACTGCACGCCCTCGACCGCCAGCGTCGTGTGGCGCACCCCCATGATTTCGCCGTCGTCGGTCCAGGCGGTGATCTCCAGGCAGTCCGGCAGCGTCTCGCGCTCGATCACCAGCGAATGGTAGCGGGTGGCGCGGAAGGGGTTGGGCAGGCCCTTGAACACGCCGCTGTCGGTGTGATTGATCATCGAGGTCTTGCCGTGCATCAGTTCCTTTGCGCGCACGATGCGACCGCCGAAAGCCTGGCCGATGCTCTGGTGGCCAAGGCAGACGCCGAGGATGGGAATCCTGCCGGCGAATTCCCGGATCAGCGGCACCGACACGCCCGCCTCGTTGGGCGTGCAGGGACCGGGCGAGACGACGATGTGGTCGGGTTTCAGCGCGGCAATGCCGGCGAGGTCGATTTCATCGTTGCGGATCACCTTGACGTCCTCGCCCAGCTCGCCGAAATACTGCACGAGGTTGTAGGTGAAACTGTCGTAGTTGTCGATCATTAGCAGCATGGTGCCGGTATCCTTTTGACTTGCATGCTGCGCATCCCCGTCGGGGCAGCAAAGTCTGCGATTTTCGCCCAGATCGAAGATGCGGGAAAGCCCGCGATCGGCTCGATGAAAAAAGCCCGCGCGAGTGGCGGGCCTTCTCCTCCCACCGCCCGCTTGAATCAGGGCGAGTTTCAGGATGCGACGCGGAACAGGCAGGCTACCCAAGCGCCACCTTGCCTCAGCAGGTAGGCACCAGCCCGCTATATTGGCTGATCGGAATGCAGGCGGTTTTGTCGCCGACATCCTGGCGATAGCCGCCGGGCCCGAAACGGGCGATCAGGTCGGCCTTGTAGGTTGTGAAGAAACGCTTGATGTAGGCCATTCCCATGATCCCGTCGGCGGACAGTTCGTCGCTGCCCGGGTCATAGACCAGACGAATCGGCATCAGGGGCATGGGGGCCGGTCCTATCACCACCTTGGCGCCATCGGCGGGATCGTACACGCTGCCATGCGCGCAGCACACGATCCTGCCGGACCCGCCTGCCAGTTCGCTGCCGCTGGCCGCATAGCGCAGATAGGACACCTTGGGTTGGGGATAGCTCATCTGGTGGGTACAGATGGCCACGAACGCTACGAACTGTCCCTTGGGACCTACGCCGCCCCGCCAGGGGTAATCACCCTCTTCATTTTTCAGGGCGATATTTGGCTTGGTAGGCCGATCTCCCAGATTGATCAGGAAACAAGGCACGCCCGCAAGCGGATAGGCAAATACCAGCGCCTCTTTGGTGGGGATGTCCGTGCCCTTGAGCGGGGCTCCGGCGTGATCGATCAGTTTCGCAACTGGAAACGTCTCGAAATCGGCAGCGACCGCCGTTCCGTTCCAGCTGGCCAAAGCCATCGCTGCGCTGCCCGCGCACACCTTCATGAATCCACGTCTGTGCATCTTGCTTTGCTCTCCCTCAGGAAAAACCGCCCCAAAGGGCGGCAGTATCGGTGACCGATGAACTCCGGCATGACGGATCAGGCGTTAAACATGTCGCGATAAATGCCACGCGCCCACTCCAGAGTGGCCTGACCTTTGGCCACGTCACGCGTCTCGAAGGTCTTGGTATCCTTGGAAAAGCCCGTGATGGCATCCTTCTCGGTGCTGTAGTCGTAACCGGCATCGACACTGATGGCTTCCATCGGGTGAGCATTCACCATCGAGTAGCAGATGGTGCGCGGACTGGTCCAGCTGATTTCCTTGCCCTGAGCCCTTGCCGCCAGCACCTTGGCGATGAAATGGCCTTCACTGTTGGAGGTATTGGCGCTCTTGGAATACGGATGTGGACGCGAGTCACCCGTGACATAGACATGCGGGTCGCCGATGATGTTGTAAAAGCGCGTGTCGATATCGGCTTCCTTCTGGTTGCTCTTGCTCGGTGGCGCCATCAGGCCGAGCTGCTCGATCAGCGTGGAGCCGCGCACGTTGGCATAGATGGCTGCGTCGTCAAACTTGTATTCGTCGAATTCGGTCTTGATGATTCTCTTTTCGACGTCCACACCTGTCACGCCCTTGGACGGCAGCCACTCGATGTAGTCCTTGTACAACTCGTTGAAGGCCGCGTGGAAGCCGTCCTTCTTGATGGTGATTTCCGGGTTGGCGTCCAGTATCAGCACCTTGCCCTTGATCTTGTTTTTCTTGAAAGTAGAGGCCAGAAGGCAGGCACGCTCGTAAGGGGCGGGCAAGCAGCGGTAATTACCGGAAGGTACGGTCTGCACGAAAACACCGCCTTCGAATTCCTTGGTCTTGCGGTGAATGGTGGCATGCTCGGTAGGCGAAATGAAACCGCCGGGATACGTCTGGCGCAGGGCTGTCATCACCTCCACGTCGTTCACACCTATCTTGCTGTAGTCGTAGGAAATACCTGGGGCCATAACCAGGAAATCGTAGTGAATGTCGCCTTCACTGGTTACCAGTGTGCGGCTGGCGCGATCCAGGCCGGTAACCGTTGCGTTGAAGTAGACATAGCCGTTGTTGACGGCTGCATCCAGGAAGCTGTGGTCGGCCAGGAACTCCAGGTTGACGAGACCGGCGTACCACAGGTTGCTGGAAAAACAAGACGAATACATGTCGCGCTTTTCCACCAGGACCACGTCAAAATTCGGGTATTCCTTCTTGGCATGTTTGGCGATGGTCAGACCGGAGGTGCCGCCACCGACGATGACCAGACGCGGGCCTTTGGCTTTTGGAAGTGCCGCCATCATGTGGGTGGCAACCGCTGGCGCTGCGCTGGCCATGGTCGATCGAGATATGCCAGTAATACCGGCAGTACCCGCGGCAAGCACGACACCACTCATTTTCATGAAATTACGTCTGCTATTGCTCTCTTCCATTTTTGTCCCCTTTTATTACAACGCATGAATGCTCAGCGCCCAGACCCCGGAGCCAAGCTCGGCACAACTCCTTGTATTGAACAAGTGAATCCCGGCGGATCACCTGGTAGTTATTCGTTGCTTGCGAGGACCCTCCAAAATGCCAGGCAACATGGTCCCGCATAGAGGAAGGCCATTCGAGAATCCCGCATCAGGCCTGATCGGCTAATCAGTTCCCGGACGGCATGAATTAAGTCACTTAAGCTTTTTGACACCCAATAAACTGAGTACGTATTTTTCGTACAACGGCTCGGTCGAACCTTTTTTCATTTTCCGCATGAAGTATTTTTCGAACGCGATCTTGGCCAGATGCACCCACTTGCCTTCCTTGAACCAGTTGACGTTGCGCGGCGGAATCTGCGGCAGCGCCACGAAGGCCGCGCCGGTGTCGCCGAAGTCGGCCAGACAGATGGCGTTCCAGGTGGCTTTCTCGGTGGGTTCACGGCCATCGAGCACGGCGCGGATATTGTGCGAGGTGGCGGTGACCATGGATTCGATCATGTAGCCGGTCTTCGGCGTTCCGGTTGGCACCGGGGTGACCTCGACCGGCGGAATGGCGACACATACGCCCACCGAATAGACATTGGGGAATTTCGGGTTGCGCTGGAAGGCATCGATGGTGATGAAGCCGCGCGGGTTGGTCAGCCCCTCGACACCGAACACCGCGTCGATACCCTTGAATGCCGGCAGCATCATCGAGTAGGCAAACGGCAGTTCGTGCTCCTTGATGACTTCGCCCTTGTCGTTATGCTCGGCGACGAACATTTTGCCGGCTTCGACCTTGGTGACCTTGGCGTTGCAGATCCACTTGATATGGCGGTCGCGCATCGCCGATTCGAGCATGCCCTTGGAATCGCCGACGCCGCCCAGGCCCAGATGGCCGATATAGGGTTCAGCGGTGACGTAGGTCATCGGCACGCGGTCGCGGATCTTGCGCCGCCGCAGGTCGGTGTCCATGATCATTGCGAATTCATAGGCCGGACCGTAGCAGGAGGCGCCCTGCACTGCGCCGACCACGATGGGTCCCGGGTTCTTCACAAAATCGTCCCACGCGCGGCCCGAGTTCACTGCATGGTCCACGGTACAGACCGACTGGGTATGGCCTTCCGGTCCCAGCCCCGGCACCTCGTCGAACGCCAGTTTGGGTCCGGTCGCGATGATGAGAAAGTCGTAGTCCACGACCTGGCCGTCGGTAAGTTCCAGCTGATTCTTCTCGGGATGCACGCGTGCCGCGCCGACCCCGATGAAGTCGATATTTTTCTTGTTCAGATAGGGCGCAGCGGGAATCGTGACGTCGTCGCGTTTGCGCCAGTTCACTGCAACCCAGGGGTTGGATGGGGTGAACTGGAAATACGAATTATTGGAAATCACGGTGACCTTGTCTTCGGGCCGTGCCGATTCGCGCATTTCATAGGCCATGGTCATGCCACCCACGCCTGCGCCGAGAATTACGATATGTGCCACTTGTCGTCTCCTGTTGATGGTTGCCAGATCATAATAAAGCAAGCGCCATGCCATCGCCCAACACGCCCAGGTCCGCACATTGGCGTAAGCACTCCCATTTGACATGACGATTGCGTCATGTCAAATTTCGGCCATGTCATGACGAAGGCTTGGCCATGCCCCAATTTGAACTGCAGGAACTCATCGACGCCAACGACCAGCCTTTTGTGGTGATCGATCGCGAATACCGCATCGTGGCGGCCAACCGGCGCTATGCCGAAACCTATGGCGCAACACCAGACGCCATCGTCGGCCAGTACTGCCATGTCGTGTCGCATCACTCGCCGCGGCCCTGCCACGAAAATGGCGAGCAGTGTCCGCACCAGGCCCTGTTCGAGCACGGTGAAGCGGTCGAGGTGCTGCACACGCATTTCCATGCGGACGACCAGCCCGAGCGTACCCGCATCCGCGGCCATGCGTTGCGCGGCATGAATGGCGAGCGCTACCTGGGCGAACAGCTCTATCCGCTGGAAGCCGAAGCAGGCAGCGATTGCGACGCCATGCAGATGGTGGGGAAATCCCCGGCGTTTCTGGCCTGCGTGGACAATCTCGCGCGCGTGGCCGACTGTGAGGCGCCGATCCTGCTGTTTGGCGAGAGCGGCGTGGGCAAGGAACTCGCCGCACGTTTCATTCATGCCCGCTCGCCGCGTACCGGCGGTGCCTTCATCGTGATCAACTGTGCCGCGGTGCCCGAAAGCCTGTTCGAAAGCGAGTTATTCGGCCATGAACGCGGCGCGTTCTCGGGCAGCAGCGGTCTGAAGAAGGGCCTGTTCGAACTGGCGGACGGCGGCACCCTATTTCTGGACGAAGTCGCCGAGATTCCGCTGGGCTTGCAGGCCAAGCTGTTGCGCGTGCTGGAAAGTGGCGAATTCAGACGCGTCGGCGGCACCAAGACGTTGAAGGCCGACGTGCGGCTGGTATCGGCCACCAATCGCCGACTGCTGGACGAAGTGGATGAGAAACGCTTCCGGCTCGACCTGTATTACCGGCTGGCGGGCATCGACGTCGACTTGCCGCCGCTACGCGAGCGGCGCGACGACCTGCCGCCGCTGGCAACGTTTCTGCTCAAGCGCCTGGCTGGCACTCGCCGTGCCTGCCGGCTGGATTCCGCTGCGCTGGCGATGCTGCAGGCGTACGACTTCCCGGGCAATGTGCGCGAACTGCGCAACCTGCTGCAGCGTGCGGTGCTGACCTGCCGTAATGGCGTGATCCGCGCCGCCGACCTGCGCCTGCCCACGGCAACGGCAACGGCAACGGCAACGGCAACGGCAACGGCGTTGCCAGGCGCCCAACCGCTCGCCGAGGTTGAGCGCAGCCACATCCGCGCCCTGCTCGACGTGCACGCCGGCCACCGCAGCCGGGTGGCCACCGCGCTCGGCATCACCGAGCGCACGCTGTATCGCAAACTCAAGCGCTATGGCCTGAGCTAGCGATAGCCCCGGGTCATTCCGTCAGGGTGCCGAAGCGCGCCTGCGCCAGTTCGGCCGCGCGGATGACAGCGCGGGCCTTGTTCAGCGTCTCCACCCATTCGTTGTCGGGCACCGAGTCGGCGACGATACCGGCGCCGGCCTGGGCGTAGAGCCTGCCATCCTTGACCACCGCAGTGCGAATGGCGATGGCCAGGTCCATGTCGCCATTGAAGCCGAGATAGCCCACCGCACCGGCGTAGATGCCGCGCTTGGTCGGTTCGAGTTCGTCGATGATTTCCATCGCCCGCACCTTGGGCGCGCCCGACACGGTGCCTGCGGGAAAGCTGGCGCGCAGCACGTCGAGCGCGGACAAACCGGGTTTCAGCCGGCCCTCGACGTTGGAAACGATGTGCATCACGTGCGAGTAGCGCTCGATCTGCATACGCTCGGTCACCTTGACGCTGCCTGTGACCGCGACGCGTCCGGTGTCGTTGCGCCCCAGATCCAGCAGCTGCAGATGCTCGGCGCATTCCTTGGGATCGGCCAGCAGTTCCTCGGCCAGGCGCTGGTCGTCCTCACGCGTGAGTCCGCGCGGACGGGTGCCGGCGATAGGCCGCAGGGTGACGGTGTTACCCTCCAGCCGCACCAGGATCTCGGGTGAAGAACCGACGACGTGGAAGCCGCCGAAATCGTAATAGAACATGTAGGGCGACGGATTGAGGCCGCGCAGCGCGCGGTACAACGACAGCGGCGAGGCGTTGAAGGGCCGCGACATGCGCTGGCTCAGTACCACCTGCATGACATCGCCGGCCGCGATGTAATCCTTGGCCTTTTGCACCGCCGCCTTGAACTCGGCTTCGCCGAATTCCGACTGCGGCTCGTCCGCCGCCATCACCGGCTCGGTCGGCAGCTGCACCGGCGCTCGCAGCTGGTCGGCCAGCGCCCGCAGACGCAGGTGGCCCTGTGCGTAAGCATCCGGCTGCATCGGGTCGGCGTGGGTGATGAGATAGAGCTTGCCGGCAAGGTTGTCGAACACCGCCAGATCCTCGGTCAGCATCAGGAGAATGTCCGGCGTGTGCAGCACATCGTCCTTGTGCTTGTCGGCCAGCCGCTTTTCGATGTAGCGGATGGTGTCGTAACCGAAGTAGCCGGCCAGCCCGCCGGTGAAGCGCGGCAGCCCCGCCACCGGCGCGGCCTTGAAGCGCGCCTGGAATTCACCGATGAAGGCCAGTGGATCGGGCAGGCTGTGTTCTTCCACCACCTCGCCGTCGGTTTCCAGCGTCAGCCGATGCGCGCGCACACGAATGACGGTGCGCGCCGGCAGGCCGATGAAGGAGTAGCGGCCGAAGCGCTCGCCCCCCACCACCGATTCAAGCAGATAGGTGTAGGGCGCGTTGGCCAGCTTGAGGTACACCGACAACGGCGTTTCCAGGTCGCCGGGCATTTCCCGCACCAGCGGGATGCGGTTGTAGCCCTGGCGGGCGAGGTCGAAGAAGTCTTGTTCAGTCATTTTTTCACCACAGAGACACAGAGGGCACAGAGAAAATAAGCATCAACTATCGGCGGTTTTCACCATCGATCATGCATCGAAAATCTCTGTGTCTCTGTGCCTCTGTGGTTCATGCTTTTCGTACCATCTTTGCCGCTTCGGCCAGCGTCGGCACCACCGCGTCCAGGTCGAGCTCGGCGACCGGACGGCCACGGTTGTAGCCATAAGGCACGCAGAACACCGGGCAGCCCGCGGCGCGCGCAGCCTGGGTGTCGTTGAGCGAGTCGCCGATCAGCAGCAGTTCGGCAGGCGCGACCTTGAACACCTCGCAGGCATGCAGCAACGGCAGCGGGTCGGGCTTGCGCCTGGGCAGCGTGTCGCCGGACAGGATCAGCTCGAAATAATCGAACAGGCCAGTGTCCTTCAGCAGCGGATGAGTGAACGCTTCGGCCTTGTTGGTGATGCACGCGATATGCACGCCCATTGCCTTGAACGCGTCGAGCCCCTCGACCACGCCAGAAAAGACGCGCGAATGCAGCGAGACGTTCGCGCCATAATGCTTCTGGTACGCAGCGATGGCTTTTTCGAACAGTGCCGCATCGGGTTCGGCGTCCATCTCGCCGGTGAGCACGCGCTTGACCAGCCGCGACACACCGTTTCCGATGTAGGTGGAAATCGTTGCCAGCGACGGACAAGGCCGACCGAGGTCGGCCATCATCAGCTCGGCAGCGTGCGCCAGGTCCGGCGCGGTGTCGAGCAGGGTGCCGTCGAGATCGATGACGACGGCCTTGATGGGGAGGGGAAAACTTTTCATATTTGTTTTATCCGCGAAGGACGCGAAGGGTCGCGAAGAAAATCTTTACTTCGCGTTTCTTCGCGTCCTTCGCGGAGGAAAAATCAGACCTTCGCCAGCTCCGCGCGCATGGCGGCGATGACGCTGTTGTAGCGCTGCGGGTCGCTGTCCTTGGCGGCACCGAAAATGGCGGAGCCGGCGACAAAGGTGTCGACGCCTGCGCGCGCGACTTCGGCGATATTGGCCGGGCCGACGCCACCGTCGATCTCGATCTTCACGTCGAGGCCGCGGTCGTCGATCATCTTGCGCACGGCGCGCGCCTTGTCGAGCACGTAGGGGATGAACTTCTGGCCGCCGAAGCCAGGGTTGACCGACATCAGCAACACCATATCGAGCCTGTCCAGCGTGTACTCCAGTACGTCGAGCGGGGTCGCCGGGTTGAATACCAGGCCGGCCTTGCAGCCGTTTTCCTTGATCAGGCCGATGGTGCGGTCGATATGCTCGGAGGCTTCCGGATGGAAGGTGATGTAGGTGGCGCCGGCCTTGGCGAAGTCGGGGATGATGCGATCGACCGGCTTCACCATCAGATGAACGTCGATCGGCGCGATGACGCCGTGCTTGCGCAACGCCTCGCACACCAGCGGGCCGATGGTGAGATTGGGTACGTAGTGATTGTCCATCACGTCGAAGTGGACGATGTCGGCGCCGGCGGCGAGTACGTTGTCGACTTCCTCGCCAAGCCGGGCAAAGTTGGCGGACAGGATGGACGGGGCGATGCGGTAGGTCATGGGAAGCTCCGGAGGATTTGGGAAATCCTGGCATTTTAGCAGTCCGCCACACCATTGCGTTACACTTCGAGCATCCCAACCCATCGAGCAAAACCGTGGCCGAAGGCAAGAAATATCAGATCAGCATCAATGTCGATACGGCATATCTGGCCGAGCAGAGCGATCCCTCGGCGGACCGTTACGTGTTCACCTACACCATCACCATCACCAACAGCGGCACCGTGGCCGCGCAGCTGATTTCGCGCCACTGGATCATCACCGACGCCGAGGACGTTACCCAGGAAGTCAAGGGCCTCGGCGTGGTCGGCGAACAGCCCCTGCTGCGGCCGGGCGAGCACTTCGAATACACCAGCGGCACCGCGCTGGCCACCCCGGTCGGCACCATGCGCGGCACCTACCAGATGGTGGCGGAAGACGGCAACAAGTTCGACGCCGGGATCCCCCAGTTCACGCTGTCGATGCCCAGAGTTCTGCATTGATCGGGGGCAAGGGCGCAGCCGCTCATCCCCTTTGACTCCTGATCCCTGATCCCTATCCCCATTGCTATACTCGGGGCGTGTTTTTGCTGTGAGTCTTCTTTACCCGTGATGCTGTTACGCGCAAACCCGTGGCTGTTCGCCCTGTTGTTGTCAGCCTGCGCGGTGCGCCCGCCCGCGGAACCGCCTGTGGCCCTCCCCATCCCGACGCCCGTCCCGGCACCCGTACCCATGCCTGCACCGGTCCAGCAACCGGTGCCCGAGCCACCCGCCGCGCCGCCGGCGCTCATTCCCACGCCGGCGGCGGCCTACCCCACGCTCAAACCGGTGGGCTGGGCGGCAGTGGCCTTCTGGCAGGACGACACCGTCAGCGAAACCTGGAGCGCTTTTCTGCGCAGCTGTTCCACGCTGGCCAGGCGCACCGCGTGGCAGGCGGTCTGCAGCGAAGCGGCGGCGATGGGGACGCCCGACGACGCGGCGACGCGCGCCTTTTTCGAACGGCGCTTCCGGCCCTACCAGGCCACGCAGGACGACGGTAGCGCCGAGGGCATGGTGACCGGCTATTACGAGCCCCTGCTGAAAGGCGACCGCGTGCGCACCGAGCGGGCGCACTTTCCGCTCTACGCCGCCCCCGACGACCTCGTCTCGGTGGAACTGGCGGACGTCTACCCCGAACTGAAAAACCTGCGCCTGCGCGGGCGGCTGCTCGGCAACAAACTGGTGCCCTACCCCACCCGCAAGGAAATCGGGACGGCTGGCGACGACTTCAAGGGAAAACCCATCGCCTGGGCCGAAGACCCGGTCGACCTCTTCTTCCTGCAGGTTCAGGGCTCGGGACGCATCGAGCTGCCCGACGGCTCGCATATGCGGGTCGGCTACGCGGACCAGAACGGCCATCCTTACCAGTCGATCGGCAAACTGCTGGTCGAGCGCGGCGAGCTGAAACTCGAACAGGCCTCAATGCAGGGGATCAAGAACTGGGGCGCGAAGAACCCCGACAAGCTGCCGGATCTGCTCGCCAGCAACCCCAGCTTCGTCTTCTTCCGCGAGCTGCCCGACAACCTGCCCGGCCCGCTGGGCGCGCTCGGCGTGCCGCTGACCGGCGGCCGCTCGATCGCCGTCGACCCGCGCTTCATCCCGCTCGGCGCGCCCGTCTTCCTCGCCACCACCCAGCCCAATTCGACGCTGCCGCTGAACCGGCTGGTGATGGCGCAGGATACCGGCAGCGCCATTCGCGGCGGCGTGCGCGCCGATTTCTTCTGGGGCTTCGGCGACAAGGCCGGCGAACTCGCCGGCCGCATGAAGCAGCGCGGCCGCATGTGGGTGCTGCTGCCCAGGGACTATCCCCTGTTCAGCGTCCGCCGCTGAACAGGCATTTCTTGAATCTTGCTCCCGATCGGTAGCCATTGACGAACGCCACGTCCCCCTCCTCCCTCACGGTCGGCATCCAGGGCATGACCTGCGCCAGCTGCTCGGCGCGGGTGGAAAAAGTGCTCGGCCAACTGCCGGGCGTCACCGACGCTACGGTTAACCTGGCGACCGAGACCGCGACGGTTTCCGGCGAAACCGACGTGGTGTCGGTACAGCGTGCCATCGAAAAAGCCGGCTTCGGCATGCCGACCGAATCCTTCGTCTTCGACGTCACCGGCATGACCTGCGCCAGCTGCTCGGCGCGGGTGGAAAAAGCCTTGAACAAGGTGCCCGGCGTGCTCGAGGCCAGCGTTAATCTGGCCACCGAACAGGCCACGATCAAGGTGGCGCGGGGCGTCCCGGCGGCCGTGCTGATCGCGGCGGTGGAACGCGCCGGCTACGGTGCGCAGCTGCCGCAATCCGCCGGCGAGGCCGCAGCCGCGCCGGCGCGCGTGCTGCCCGACTGGTGGCCCGTGGCGCTGGCCATCGCACTGTCGCTGCCGCTGGTTGTCCCCATGCTCGGCAGCCCGTTTGGTGTGCACTGGATGCTGCCGGGCTGGCTGCAGCTGGCGCTCGCCACACCGGTGCAGTTCTGGCTCGGTGCGCGTTTTTATCGCGCCGGCTGGAAGGCACTGCGTGCCGGCAGCGGCAACATGGATCTGCTGGTGGCCGTGGGCACCAGCGCCGCCTATGGCCTGAGCCTGTACCTGCTGCTGACGCATGCCGGCGCCACGCACCTGTATTTCGAGGCCTCGGCGGTGGTGATCAGCCTGGTGCTGCTCGGCAAGTGGCTGGAAGCGCGTGCCAAGCGCCAGACCACCGAAGCCATCCGCGCCCTGCAGGCCTTGCGTCCGCTCACCGCACGGGTGCGCCTCGACGGTGTCGATCGCGACCTGCCGATCGACGCCATCCACGTCGGCGACCTGGTGGTGATCCGCCCCGGCGAGCGGGTGCCGGTGGACGGCGAAGTGATCGAAGGCGCAAGCCAGATCGACGAATCCATGCTCACCGGCGAATCGCTGCCGGTCGACAAGCAGGCGGGCGACGCGGTCACCGGCGGCGCGATCAACGCCCACGGCATGCTGGTCGCGCGCACCACGGCGGTGGGTGCCGAGACCACGCTGGCACGCATCATCCGCCTGGTGGAGAACGCACAGGCTGCCAAGGCGCCGATCCAGCGGCTGGTGGACAAGGTGAGCGCGGTGTTCGTGCCGGTGGTGATGGGCATCGCGCTGGTAACCTTCATCGCCTGGTGGACGCTCGGCGGCGACGCCGAAGTCGCCATCCTCAACGCGGTGGCGGTGCTGGTGATCGCCTGTCCGTGTGCGCTCGGCCTCGCCACCCCAACCGCGATCATGGCCGGCACTGGCGTCGCCGCGCGCCACGGCATCCTGATCAAGGACGCGGAGGCGCTGGAGCTGGCGCACAAGATCACCACCGTGGTGTTCGACAAGACCGGCACGCTGACCGACGGCACGCCGCAGGTGACGGCCTGCGTGGCCACGGACGGCATTGAGCGAAATGAAATCCTGGCGATCGCGGCCGGCCTGCAGGCGGGCAGCGAGCACCCGCTGGCGCGCGCGGTGCTGGCCGAAGCGGCTGCGGCAGGGGTCGCGCCCACTGCCGCGCGGGCACAGCAGGCGCTGCCGGGGCGCGGCCTCGCCGGCGAGACGGCGGGCGAACTGTATTGGCTGGGCAACCGCCGGCTGATGGTCGAGAACGGCGTCGACACCGCCGCCCTCGATGCCGCCGCGGCTGAACAGGAAGCCGCGGGCCGCAGCGTGTCGTGGCTGGCGCGTGCGCGCGACCGCCGCGCGCTCGGCGTGCTGGCGTTCGGCGACGCGGTCAAGGCCACGGCCGCCGCCGGGATAGCGAACCTCAAGGCGCGCGGCATCGCCACCGTCATGCTCACCGGCGACAACCGCGGTGCGGCGCAGGCCGCAGCTACGGCGCTCGGCATCGACCGCGTGCTGGCCGAGGTGCTGCCGGCGGACAAGGAAGCCCAGGTGAGCCAGCTGAAGACTGCGGGCCAGACGGTGGCGATGGTCGGTGACGGCATCAACGACGCGCCTGCCTTGGCCACCGCCGATGTCGGCATCGCCATGAGCAGCGGCAGCGACGTCGCCATGCACACCGCCGGCATCACCCTGATGCGCGGCGACCCGGCACTGGTGGCCGACGCCATCGATATTTCCAAACGCACCTACGCCAAGATCCGGCAGAACCTGTTCTGGGCGTTTGTCTACAACGTGGTGGGTATTCCGCTGGCGGCGGCAGGCTTCCTGAACCCGGTGATCGCCGGCGCCGCAATGGCGTTCTCCAGCGTCAGCGTGGTGACCAACGCGCTCACCCTCAAACGCTGGCGGCCGGCCCGCCGCGTCGAATGAGCGCCGGCGTGGCCGCTTGAATCTTTAAGCCTTTGGCTCCCTGACGGGTCACCAACGACACAACTTGCAGGCGCGCCCGCAAGGGGCAGGCCGTGGTTGGTAAGGCCGTGAAGCGTCAACAACCACGCACGGCCCCCCCTCACCTCCGTATTAGCGCCGACCTTCCCAGTCGTACACCACCTCGATCATCACCAGCGCACGCACCGGACGGCCGCCCTTTTGCGCCGGCGCAAAGCGCGCAGCGCGAAATGCCTTGAGCGCCGATTCGTCGAATACGCCGGGGGGGCTGGCGCTGACGATTCCGATGTCGCTGACGCGGCCGTCGACTTCCAGTTTCAGCTGCAGGCGCACCTTGCCCGACAGCCGTCGGCGGTCGGCATCGAAGGGATAGTCCGGCACGATTTCACGCAGTGCGCGCGGTTGCACATCGAGATCGCGTGCAGTGTAAAAGGTGAGATCGACCGAACTGGTGATCGTCGCGACCGGCGCCGGCGCAGCCGGTGGAGCGGCAACGGGCGCCGGCCGGGAGTCAGCTGGGGCGACAGACGGCGCTTCGGCGACAGGTGATGCTTCAGCGGCAGGCGGCTCAGGCTCAGCGGGCGGCGGAGCAGGCGGCTCGGCCACCGGCAGCGCCTCGGGCGTCTCGCTCGGCGCGAGCAGCGGCACGGCCTTGGGGGGCTTTTCAGGCGCTTTCACTGCGGGCGCCGGGGGCGTCTCTGCAGCCGGCGGCGTATCCACAGCCGGCGGCGCGATGGGCGCCGACACCAGCCGCGCCTCGATCGCCGGCTCGCCCAGGCTCAGCGACGTCGGCGGCACCACCTGCACCAGCGCAATCAGTGCCGCATGCAAGCCCAGCGAAATCCACGCAGCAGCCAGCACTCGCCGCAGCCGGGGCGGAATCATCGGTTCCTCAATGGAAGCATTCACCGGCATTAATGCCCTTCAGGGTACTTTTTGACAGCGCAGGAAATCGGGGTGCCAGCCTGGAATGAGGGCCGGAAAAACGACAGGAGTAGATCATGAGAAGACTCGCCATTGCGGGCGCCATCTTAGCATCGGCGCTTGCCGCGCCGGCGTTGGCCAACGACATCGAACTCGTCAAGGCCACCATCAAGGCCGCCGACGGCTCCGAGGTGCCGGTCGAAATCGCCACACCGGCGGGCAAGGGCCCCTTCCCGCCGGTGTTGTTCATCCACGCCAAGCGCGGCCACGAAGGCGACGAACGCGCGCACGTGCGAGAACTTGCCGCCCAGGGCTTTCTCGTCGTCGCCCCCGACTGGCAGAGCGGCCGGTCGGCATCGTCGGCCTCTCGCGCGGCCCCTATTACGCGATTCGGCTGGCCGCCAAGCGCGGCGGCGATGTCGCCGCCATCGTCAGCTACTACGGCCACATGCAGAACCCCAACGCGCCCGAACCGGATCAGCTGTTCCGCGTCGCCCCGGAGATCATGCTGATCACCACGCCGATGCTTTATCTGATTGGTGATGCCGATTACGAACTGCGCCGCATGAATGGCGGACGCGCCTTCTATGCGCTGTGGGAGCGCGGGGTGCCGGTGGAATGGCAGGAGTACCCGATGGCGCGGCGTGCGTTCGACTTCCGTCCGGACCAGACGCCGGAGGAGAAGATTGCCACGCGGCATGCGCGGACGCGGACGAAAAACTGGTCGATGCAGTGGATGAGGCTGACGACGGAGATGAAGTGTCAGTGATGTAGTTGAATGGGGCGATGTGCTGGGGTTCGTTGGCCGGGGTAACCCGGTCAACGGTCAGCAGCTCCGTGAAGGCTCAACCGCCAAGCGTGCTCCGCGCGAAACAAAAGACTGGATTGCTTCGCTGCGCTCGCAATGACGAACGTCGTTTGTGCCCCGTTTTGATTCCATTTCCCCACCCCACGCACCACAACCGTTCACCCCAACTCACCTCACAGCAGCCAAAAATCAATATAAGCATTTGATAATTAACCACTCTCAGAGCTGGCACGACACCTGCTGCATCCCAACTGAGTGTCCAAACCGCAAGGCCCGGTTGCTCCATCAAAGGGTAGGCCGTGGTTGTCCCCGCAAGGGAGAGGCCGTGGTTGTAAGCTGCTGACGCGGCAACAACCACGCACAGGCAGTCTCCTCCGACTTTGCGGCCTCTCCGGAGACCGCCTTTTTTCGGTCGGGTAAAAACATTGAGACGAACATGCGTGTATTGATTGTCGAAAATCAGCCCGAACGGCTGGCAATGCTGGTGCCCGCCCTGGAAGCGGCGGGCTGCGTGGTCGCGGCCACGTTGAATTCCGCACGCTGTCTGGACGCGCAGATGCAGGCGCTGCGCCCGGACGTGGTGATCATTGCGCAGAACTCGCCCGATCGCGACACGCTGGAACACATCTGCGTGGCGAACCAGGATTGCCCGCGGCCGATCGTGATGTTCACCGGTGACGGCAGCGCGGAGTCGATCCGCGCGGCGACGCAGGCGGGGGTGACCTCCTATGTGGTCGACGGCCTCGACACGGCGCGCATCCGCCCGATTCTCGACGTGGCAGTGTCGCGCTTCGAAGCGTACCAGGCGCTGCACGGCCAACTGGAGCAGACGCGCCTTGAGCTGTCGGAACGCAAGCTGGTCGATCAGGCCAAGGCCTTGCTCATCAAGCAGACAGGCGCATCGGAACCCGAGGCATATCGCGAGATGCGCCGCGCGGCGATGGATCGCGGTCTGAAGCTGGCGGACATCGCGCGGCAAATTCTGCAAAAAACAGCAGTCCGATAAGTGCTGCACCGATTGGTGCATGGCACCACGAATACGCACCGCACGAGTGCGCAGCACAGGCTTCCAGACTTGTGCGCCGCAAGACAGATTCCACGCCAAGCCTTGCACTGCAAGACAATCAAGCATCTGGCACGGCGGTTGCTAATCCTCAACTGAACAGTCGCAACGATGTGGCTTTCAGCGTAACCGTCAACTCTTTCGCAACTGGACAAAGGCGTCCGCCCTCAAGGCGACGCCTTTTTATTTGGAGAACCACCGTGAGCGACACCCAGGACAAATCCCTCGTGCAGGATCCGGGCAAGCGTGACTTCATGAAAAAGACCACCGGACTTTCCGTCGCCGCCGCCCTGATGGCGCTGGTGCCTCCGGGCGTGCGCCAGGGCGCCTGGGCCGCCGGCTCCGACGCGCCGGAAAAACCCAGGCTCAGCATCGGCTTCATTCCGCTGACCGACTGCGCGTCGGTGGTAATGGCCTCGGTGAAGGGCTTCGACAAGAAGTACGGCCTCACCATCATGCCGAGCAAGGAAGCCTCGTGGGCGGCGGTGCGCGACAAGCTGGTCAACGGCGAGCTCGGCGCGGCGCACGTGCTGTACGGCCTGATCTACGGCGTGCAGCTCGGCATCGGCGGGTCGAAGAAGGACATGGCGGTGCTCGCCAGCATCAACCATAACGGTCAGGCGATCTCGCTGTCGAATCAGCTCAAGGCCAAGGGCGTGACCGACGGCGCCTCGCTCGCCAAGCTGGTGAAGGCCGAACCCCGCGAATACACCTTCGCCCAGACCTTCCCCACCGGCACCCACGCGATGTGGCTGTATTACTGGCTGGCCGCGTACGGCATCGATCCGTTCCGCGACGTGAAGAACATCGTGGTGCCGCCCCCGCAGATGGTCGCCAACATGCGGGTGGGCAACATGGACGGCTTCTGCGTGGGCGAGCCATGGAACGCGCGCACGATCCGCGACAACATCGGCTTCACCGCCGCGACGTCGCAGGAAATCTGGAAGGACCATCCGGAGAAGGTGCTCGGCGCCACCGCCGAATTCGTCGAGAAGTATCCGAACACCGCGCGCGCCATGGTGGCGGCCATTCTCGACGCGTCAAAGTACATCGACGACATGAAGAACCGCGCCGAGGTGGCCAAGGTCATCGCCGCCAAATCCTACGTCAACACCGACTTCGACTCGATCGTGGGCCGCATGCGTGGGGTGTACGACAACGGCATCGGCAAGAAGTGGAAAGACCCCGACTACATGAAGTTCTACAACGGCGGTACGGTGGGCTTCCCCTACCTGTCGGACGGCATGTGGTTCCTCACCCAGCACAAGCGCTGGGGCCTGCTGAAGAATCACCCCGACTACCTGGCGGTGGCGAAGAAGGTCAACCGTATCGACATCTACAAGGCCGCTGCGGCGATGACCAAGACGCCACTGCCGAAATCCGACATGCGTTCGAGCAAGCTGATCGACGGCGTGGTGTGGGACGGCAAGGACCCGGTGAAATATGCCGACAGTTTCAAAATCAAAGCCTGACCAAAATCAAGGTCTGATCACAGAAAGGATACGTCATGACACCCGAAAAAATCACACTGGTTCGCAGCAGCTGGCAGCAGGTGCTGCCGATCAAGGACAGCGCGGCCCAGCTGTTTTACGGCCAGCTGTTCGCGCTGGATCCGTCGCTGCGCAGCCTGTTCAGGGGCGACATGATCGAGCAGGGGCGCAAGCTGACGACCATGATCCACATGGTCGTCAGCAGCCTCGACAATCTGGCACCCCTTCTCGGCGCCGTCGAGGATCTGGGACGCCGTCACATCGCTTACGGCGTCACGGAAGCGCATTACGACACCGTGGGAAGCGCGCTGATCTGGACCCTGGCCAAGGGGCTGGGACAGCAGTTCACCCCGGCTGTCGAGGACGCCTGGGCGGAAGCCTATGACACGCTGGCATCCGCCATGAAACAGGCCGCCTACACCCCGGCATGAAAGCCTCGGCCGCCTGCCCGACAGGCACTGGCGGCCGCCAGGCGCCATTAACACTCAGGAGTGCGATATGAGCGCAATCAATGCAACACCCGAAAGTCTGAACGAAATCCTGTCGGGCGAGGATATCGCCCCGGCATCCAAAGCATCCGCTGGCGCAGCGCCCGTCCGGTGCACGCCCTATTTCGAAACCGAATCGGGCAAGCGCTTCGTCGAAGGCACGCGGACCCTGCTCAGGAATGCCATCCCGCCGCTGCTCGGCATGCTGCTGTTCGTGGCGCTGTGGGCGCTGGTCGCCAACAGCGGCGGGCAGATTCCGGGCCCCGGCGAAACCTGGGATGCCGCGGTGAAACTGTTTTCCGACCCGTTCTATGACAACGGCCCCAACGACCAGGGCATCGGCTGGAACATCCTCAACTCGCTGGGCCGGGTCGGCATCGGCTTCGGTTTTGCCGCCGCCGTCGGCATCCCGCTCGGCTTCATGATCGGCCGCTTCGACTTCCTCAACCGCATGCTCTCGCCGATCATCAGCATCCTGCGCCCGGTGTCGCCGCTGGCCTGGCTGCCGATCGGCCTCCTGGTGCTGCAACGGGCCGAACCGGCGTCGATCTGGGTGATTTTCATCTCCAGCATCTGGCCGATGGTGCTCAACACCGCCGCCGGCGTGCAGCGCATCCCGCAGGACTACATGAACGTTGCGCGCGTGCTCAACCTGTCCGAGTTCAAGGTGTTCACCAGGATCCTGTTCCCGGCGGTGCTGCCGTATGTGCTGACGGGTGTGCGGCTGGCGATCGGCGTCGCCTGGCTGGTGATCGTCGCCGCCGAAATGCTCACCGGCGGCGTCGGCATCGGCTTCTGGGTGTGGGACGAATGGAACAACCTCAACGTCGCCCACATCATCATCGCCATCTTCGTCGTCGGCATCGTCGGACTGCTGCTGGAGCAGATGCTGATGCTGATCGCGAAGCGGTTTAGTTACGAATAAGTGGTGAGCGGAGAGTCGAGAGCGGAGAGCAGGTAAGCCAGCTCTCGCTCACAAACTCTCGACTCACAGCTCTCGACTCTCCACTAAAGGAAAAACGATGCAAAGCTACGTCCAGATCGAAAACGCCTCGATGGTGTTCAGCACCAGAAAAGGCAAGTTCACCGCCCTCACCGGCATCGACCTCCACGTCAATCAGGGCGAGTTCATCGCGCTGATCGGCCACTCCGGCTGCGGCAAGTCGACGCTGCTGAATCTGGTGGCCGGACTGCTCGACGTCACCGACGGCGTTCTGCTGCTCGCCAACAAGGAGATCAAGGGGCCCGGGCCGGAACGCGGGGTGGTGTTCCAGAACCACTCATTGCTGCCCTGGCTCAGCGCGTTCGAGAACGTTTACCTCGCGGTGGAAAAAGTGTTTGGCCGCACGGAATCCGGAAAACAACTGAAGGCGCGCACCAACGCCGCGCTGGAACTGGTGGGGCTGACCCACGCAGCCGCCAAGCTGCCGGGCGAAATCTCCGGCGGGATGAAGCAGCGCGTCGGCATCGCCCGCGCGCTGGCGATGGAGCCGAAGGTGCTGCTGATGGACGAGCCCTTCGGCGCGCTCGACGCGCTGACCCGCGCGCACCTGCAGGACGAACTATTGAAAATCGTCGCGGCGACGCAAAGCACGGTCATCATGGTCACCCACGACGTCGACGAGGCGGTGCTGCTCTCCGACCGCATCGTGATGATGACCAACGGCCCGGCGGCCACCATCGGCGAGATCCTCACGGTGGACCTGCCGCGCCCGCGCGACCGCCTGCAACTGGCGCACGACCCGCACTATCACGGCCTGCGCAGCCAAGTGCTGGAATTCCTCTACAGCCGCCAGATGCGGCCGAAGGAGGCGGCCTGAGGCAAAAACAACGGGGCAATGCGCCTTGCCCCGCATAGCGGGTGCGGATAGACTCTCGGGGTTGCTTTCGATCGTCTGTTTCGTGAATTTCCATCCCCCTGCCCGCCATGCCGCGCCGACGTGAGCCCCGCCCCGCGCCCGCGCTGGAACTGAAAACCACGCGGCTCGCCGGGATACAAGTCATCCTCAACAGCGCCGAACATGCTGTGCTGGCCACCCACATCGGCACGCTGTTTGCCGCGACGCCGGACTTTTTCGGCGGTGAGGCGGCGGTGTTCGAGTGCGGCCGTTTGCCGGTCGACGCGGCCGCGCCCGACTGGGCTTGGCTGGCGCAGGAACTGAAAAGTCGCGGCCTGAATCCGTTCGCGGTGCAGAATGCATCAAACGAACTGGCCGCAGCCGCCGCCAGGGCGGGTCTGCTGGTGCTGAATGCCGCCGCGCCTGCGCCGGCTGCGGTCGAACTGGCGCCTGAACCCGAACCCGTGGCGGCGCCGGTTGAAGCACCCGCAGTATCCGCCGCTGTCCCCACCCGCATCATCGACAAGCCGCTGCGCTCGGGCCAGCGGGTCTATGCGGCGGGCGGCGACATCGTGGTGCTGGCCGCGGTCAATCCCGGCGCGGAAGTGATCGCCGACGGCAGCATCCATGTGTATGCACCGCTCAAGGGGCGGGCGCTCGCGGGCGCTCGCGGCGATGTCACGGCGCGGATTTTCACCACCCATCTCGAGGCCGAACTGGTCTCGATCGCGGGCGTGTATCGCACCTTCGACACGGCGCTGGATGCCGCCGTGGCGAAAAAGCCGGCGCAAATCCGCCTGGCCGACGCCAGCCAGCTCGTCATCGAACCTCTCTAACTCCACGCAAAAAAGGAAGCTCCGTGACCACCATCATTACTGTCACCTCCGGCAAGGGCGGCGTCGGCAAGACCACTACCAGCGCCTCGATCGCCAGCGGTCTCGCGCTGCGCGGCTACAAGACGGCCGTGATCGATTTCGACGTCGGCCTCAGGAATCTCGACCTCATCATGGGCTGCGAACGCCGCGTGGTGTACGACTTCGTCAACGTCATCCAGGGCGACGCCAACCTGCACCAGGCGCTGATCAAGGACAAGCACGCCGACAACCTGTTCGTGCTGCCCGCCTCGCAGACCCGTGACAAGGACGCGCTCACCGAGGAGGGCGTGGAAAAGGTGCTGCAGGAACTGGCGCATCAGGGATTCGACTACGTTGTCTGCGACTCGCCCGCCGGCATCGAACACGGCGCGGTGGTGGCGCTGACCTTCGCCGACGTGGCAATCGTCGTCACCAACCCGGAAGTCTCGTCGGTGCGTGACTCCGACCGCATCCTCGGCATCATCCAGTCGAAAAGCCGCCGTGCCATCGAAGGCCGCGAGCCGGTGAAGGAACACCTGCTGGTCACCCGCTACTCGCCCAAACGCGCGCACGAGGGCGAGATGCTGACCTACACCGACATCCAGGAACTGCTGCGTATTCCGCTGCTGGGCGTCATCCCCGAATCCGAAGCGGTGCTGCAGGCGTCCAACCAGGGTATCCCGGCAATCCACCAGAAAGACACGCCGGTCGCCGACGCCTACCAGGATACGATCGGCCGCTTTCTCGGCGAAGAACACCCGCTGCGTTTCGCCGAGTACGAGAAGCCGGGCCTGATCAAGCGTCTATTCGGAGGCAAGTGACATGTCCTGGCTCACCCTCATATTCGGCGAAAAGAAAGCCACTGCCTCGGTCGCCAAAGAGCGGCTTCAACTCATCATCGCTCGCGAGCGCGTGGGCCTGTCCGGCCCCGATTTCCTGCCCGATCTGCAGAAAGATCTGGTCGCAGTGATCTCGAAATATGTCAAGATCAACCCGGAAGACATCAAGGTCGGGCTGGAAAAACAGGGGAATTTCGAGGTGATCGAAGTCAACATCGTGCTGCCCGAGATGCGCTGATCTCGCACACGCATCCCTGAATTGCCCCGCGGGCGGTGGCTACGCCGCCGTCGATGTCCGACTGGAAAGCATCTTTCGCTTCGATCGATATACCTATATTGAATTGAGGTCGCGGGCGTCCGATCGGCACGCGCCGCGCAAGTCAAATCAAAACATGGAGAACGCACATGAACCGCCATCCAAAGGTTTTATCGCAACCCGGTTGCCGCCTGCCTGCGGCGTTCGCCCTCTTGGCGTTCGCCCTCACGCCGTTCACCGCCGCATCGGCTGCAGCGGAGGGTCGGGAAATCGCCCTGCTGGTTGGCGAAGGGGGCAGCGATTATGAAAGAGCGGGGCTTAGCCTGCGCTTCGGTCCAATGTGGTCCGCCGACTGGGGCAGCTGGAAGGCCTCGCTGCGCCCCGAACTTGAACTGAGCCACTTCAGGTTCACCGGCGCGGGTCCGGGGCCGGACAGCCTGAACCAGTTCGGTGGCATCGGCCGCCTCCACCTCCATTACGGCGAAGGCCGCCTGCGGCCCTATGCCGAAGCCGGACTCGGCGTCTCCCTGTTCAGCCGCGACACGCTGGGCAACAAGGATTTTTCCACCCGCTTCCAGTTCTCCCAGCACCTAGCCGTGGGCGTCGAGTTTGCCCAATGGGGATTCGCCGGCCTGCAGTATTCCCATTACTCCAATGCCGATATCGAGGAGCCGAACGACGGCATCGACCTGCACCAGATCGTACTTGGCGCGCGTTTCTAGGGAAGCACTGATTAATTCAATATGGCCGTCATCCTATGCTTGCGCCAACTCGTTTTGAATAGGATATTCGAGACGAGCCAGGAGTAGGGTCTGAAGCCGAAGTTGTCATGAGTCGTTCGAGGCTGTTCGCAATGGTGGTTGCCCTTCTCCGCCCTTACTGATTCCGGACAGTTCATTGGGGCGTGACCCCGCATTCAGGATGGATGGAAAGTGTAAGTGGCTGGTTTTTCATACATTTCCAAGGATTCAGGGGTGATTGATGATTGTAGGCATTGATATCAGCAAGAAATGGTTTGATGCGGCCTGGCAGGTGGATGGTCAGGGCCGGCATCAGCGCTTTGAGTACACCGATGAAGACATCGGCCAGTTGTTGGCGCAAACGCCCGAGGCGGCACACTACGTGATGGAAGCAACGGGAACCTACCATGCGCGCTTGGCGCTCAGGCTGCATGAGTCGGGGCGGCGAGTGAGCGTAGTCAACCCGCTGGTCATCAAGCGCTTTTCCCAAATGCAGCTGTCACGGGTAAAGAGCGACCGTGCGGATGCCGAGTTGATCCGGCGCTATGGCGAACAGCAGCCCTTGTCGCCCTGGGCGCCCGCCACGGATGAAGTACTTGAATTGCAGCAGGCGCATGGCTGGCTGAACGACCTGATCGGGGAGCGCACCCGGCTGCTCAACCGGCGCGAAGCCCATGCCCACCACGCCAAACCCAACGCCTTCGTCATTTCGCAGATGGCAGCGCAGTTGCAGCAACTGGACGGACAGATCAAGACATGCGAACGGCATCTGGAGGTGATGGTAAAAAAGTCTTTTACCGAGTTGTTTGAGCGGCTGCTCACGATTCCCTCGATCGGCGCCAAGACGGCGATCGAGCTGATCATCGTGACGGACGGCTTCAGGCGCTTCGAGGACGTCAAGGCGCTGTGCGCCTATATCGGGGTGAGCCCGACGACATTCCGCTCGGGCAGCTCGGTCAATGGCAAAGGCGGGATCGCCAAGCTGGGGCAGGGGCGGATGCGTCAATTGCTCTACCTGTGCAGTTGGACCGCGAAGACCTGCAATCCGGCCTGCAGGGCACTGTATGCCCGCTTGAAAGCACTGGGCAAGCCGCCGAAGGTCATCAACGTCGCAATTGCGCATAAATTGTTGAGGCAGGCCTTCGCGGTGGCAACGACCAATGCGCCTTTCTCGACAGAATATGCTTGACGAGAAGCACAGTTCATTGCGAGCGCAGTGAAGCAATCCAGCGTATTTGATTAAGCGGGCATTTCTGGATTGCCGCGTCGCTGCGCTCCTCGCAATGACAAATTAATCAGCGGTTCCCTAGGCCACGGTTGCCGCGAGGCGGATAAGGCTTCTCGGCTCGGTCGAATCGAGAGGACATCAAGGTCGGGCTGGAAAAACAGGGGGATTTCGAGGCGATCGAAGTCAACATCGTGCTGCCCGAGATGCGCTGACCCGCCTCGCATCACCGGTGTCCGGCCTGCAGGGGCGTAAATTCCCGGCGTGCCAGGTAGTCTCCCACTGCACGCACAGACAGCTTGATCCCCAAGTCGCGCTCGATGAGTTGGCGCACTGCGGGCCGACTCCACAGCGCAAACTCCATCTTTGATCTGCTCGGGGCGTTTGTCGATGACGATGGCCTGAATGGCGCGCTCTTGCTCAGGCGTCAGGCTGCGTCCCGTGCCCGGCTTCTTGCCTCTGGCGTGGGGCTTGAGTGCGCCAGCCCCGCCTTGCTCGAACAGGCGCAGCGCAGCGTTGACGCCGGACCGGCTCAAACCAGGTTGTTGGGCGATTTGCATCACGCCCACGCCTTTGCGATGCAAGCGGATGACTTGTTTTCGGCGTTCATGCAGCACTTCCCGCGACTGCTTGCGTGCATCTTCTTTTTCCATGGAAGTGGGCGTCGCAAAATCTGCAAAAGTTCATGAATATTATGATGCCGGGTCTATAAGCAAGGGCCGCACGCCGGCCAGGGCGTCGGCAAACCGGCACGGGTGTCGTAAGTCCGCCGCCTGTCGCGGTATCATGTCGCCCCATGCGCCCTCACGAAATCGACAGCCTCGACACCCTGCGTCTGCGCATCCGCGAATTCGCACGGGCGCGCGCATGGGAAAGCTACCATACGCCCAAGAACCTGGTCATGGCGCTCTCCGTTGAAGCGGCGGAACTGCTGGAACCCTTCCAGTGGCTGACCCCTGAGCAAAGCCAGCACCTGAACGCCGAGCAGCACGAGGCGGTGCGCCAGGAAATTGCCGACGTGCTGATCTACCTGACCCGGCTGGCCGATCTGCTGAGCATCGACCTGCTCGATGCCGCTGCCGACAAGCTGGCGCTCAATGCGCGAAAATATCCGGTCGAAAAAGCGCACGGCAATGCCCTCAAATATTCGGAATTCGAGAAATGACTGACCTGTATTACAAGCACCACGTCTTTTTCTGCACCAACCTGCGCGAGGACGGCGCCAAATGCTGCGGCGCCTCGGGCGGCCAGCACATGCGCGATTACCTGAAGAAGAAGGTCAAGCAGGCCGGCCTCAACGGTGAAGGCAAATGCCGCATCAACAGCGCCGGCTGCCTCGACCGCTGCGACGAAGGCCCGCTGCTGGTGGTGTATCCGGAAGGCGTCTGGTACACCTACGTGGACGAGACCGACATCGATGAAATCTTCGAGGTCCACCTCAAGCAGGGGCGTATCGTCGAGCGTCTGCAACTGAAGTGAAGCGGCCGGGCGAAGCGGCCAAAATAAAACGCTACAAGCTGCGCATCCCGGTTTCAGTCGGCAAGCTGGAAACCGTGATCGACGACCCCGAAACCGATCGCCGCGGCCTGCTGCTGGTGGCCCATCCGCATCCGCTGCACGGCGGCAGCCTCGACAACAAGGTCGTCACCACCCTGGCCCGCGCCGCCAACGAGGCCGGCTGGGTCAGCGTGCGGCCGAACTTTCGCGGCGTCGGCATGAGCGACGGCGCATTCGACGCCGGGATGGGCGAAACCGAGGATCTGCTGGCGGTCGCCCGCTTCGTCGAAGCGAGCTACCCCGGCCTGCCGTGGGCGCTGGCCGGGTTTTCCTTCGGTGCCTTCGTGCAGCACCGGCTGCGCCAGGAACTGCAAGCCCAGCGCCTGATCCTGGTCGCGCCGGCGGTCACCATGTACGAGTTCGACCCGGTACCGGCGGACACCGTGGTGATTTTCGGCGACGCCGACGAACTCATCCCGCCCGCCGCCATGCGGCTGTGGGCCGAACAGCAACGGCTTGCCATGAAAACCATTCCGGGGGCCGGGCATTTCTTTCACGGCAAGCTCAAGGAACTGAAACAAGCCTTCATGGAGGCCTGTCCGTGCTGAAGGTGCGTGGCCTCACCAAGCGCTACGGCGACATCGAGGTGGTGCGCGGTCTTGACCTGAACGTGCGGCGCGGCGAATGCTTCGGCCTGCTGGGCCCCAACGGCGCCGGCAAGACCACCACGCTCAGGTTGCTGCTCGGGCTGATCGAGCCCGACGCCGGCAGCATCGAGCTGGCCGGCATCGCGGTGCCGCAGCATGCGCGCGAGGCGCGCATGAAGATCGGCGTGGTACCGCAGATGGACAACCTCGACCCGGATTTTTCGGTGCGCGAAAACCTCCTCGCCTACGGCCGCTATTTCGGTATGGACAAGGCCGCCATTGCCGCGCGCGTGCCTCAGCTGCTGGAGTTTGCCGGACTCGCCAGCAAGGCCGACGCGCAGATCGCCCAGCTGTCGGGCGGCATGAAGCGACGGCTGACGCTGGCGCGTGCGCTGGTGCACGACCCCGACATCCTGTTTCTCGACGAGCCCACCACCGGCCTCGATCCGCAGGCGCGCCACCTGATCTGGCAGGGCCTGCGGCGGCTGATCGCGGACGGCAAGACCATCGTGCTGACCACGCATTTCATGGAAGAGGCCGAACGCCTCACCGACCGGCTGGCCATCCTCGACCATGGCCGCATGGTGGCCGAAGGCGCACCGCGTACGCTGATCGAATCGCACATCGAGCCGGCCGTGGTCGAGGTCTACGGCGAGGGGCTGGACGCCTGGAGGCGCGATCACGCCAACGCTGTCTGCCAGCGCTTCGAGACCGTCGGTGAAACCCTGTTCTGCTACACCTGTAATGCCGAGCAGGTGATCGACGTGCTGAAGCGGGCGCCCGCGCTGCGCTACCTGCACCGGCCGTCGAACCTGGAGGACGTGTTCCTCAAGCTCACCGGGCGGGATCTGCGGGATTAGATGATGAAAATGCGTTCCAACCTGCGACTCCCCCGCCTGTCCTGGCGCTTCATCCCGGTGTGGCAGCGCAACTACCTGGTGTGGAGAAAGCTCGCCATTCCGTCCATCCTCGGCAACCTGGCCGACCCGATGCTGTACATGCTGGGTCTGGGATACGGCCTCGGCAGCCTCTTGCCCGACGTCGGTGGCATGCCCTACCTCACCTTCCTCGCCGCCGGTACGGTGGCCTACAGCACGATGAACGCCGCCACCTTCGAGGTGCTGTATTCGAGCTTCTCGCGCATGCATGTGCAACGCACCTGGGACGCCATCATGAACGCGCCGCTCACGCTCGACGACGTAATGCTGGGCGAACTCACCTGGGCGGTGGCCAAGAGCCTGCTCTCGGGGCTGGCGATCCTGGCGGTGATCTGGGGGCTGGGACTGTACGGCAACTTCTGGATGACGCTGTGGATCATCCCGGTGGTGGCGCTGGTCGGCTTCTGCTTCGGCGGCCTGGGGCTGGTAATGAACGCGGTGTCGCCCAGCTACGACTTCTTCCTCTACTACTTCAGCCTGGTGATCACGCCAATGGTGCTGTTGTGCGGCGTGTTCTTCCCGGTGTCGCAACTGCCGCTGCCGGTGCAGGCGGTATCGGCCTGGTTGCCGCTCACCCACGCCATCGACCTGGCCCGCCCGCTGGTCGTCGGCATCGCGCCCGGCAACATCGCACTCCACGTCGTAGCGCTGCTGATTTACGGCAGCCTGGGCTACGTCATTGCGCTGGCGCTGACGCGGCGTCGGCTCCTGAAATAATGTAGCCGCACATCGATTTCTCGACTCATTGCAGATCGGGCATCACGCGTTTCATATAGCCGTCAAACAGCGGTACGGTAAAGCTGTTATCGCCATGCGATGGACTGTACACCATCCCTTTGCCAATCAAGGTTGAACGAATCGGCGCTACGGCCTGGACATCCCGGTTCAGTAAATGGGCGATATCACCGGAGCGGTGCGGCCCCTCACCCAGCTCCGCCATAGCACGCAAGTACCGCTTCTCTGCCGGCGTGAGTCGGTCGAATCGAACCCTGAAAAAGCTGGCGTCCAATTCCTGGATGGCAAGCTCGGTTGCTGAAACTGCGTCCGCTCTCGTTATGGGTGAAGCATGTGCGCAGTGCCAACTGTGCTTACCCCACTCTTGAAGGAAATAGGGATAGGCCTTGGTTTGTGCCAGGATTTCCTCCAGCGCTCTTTCTTCATAAGCCACGCCCAATTCCTTCGCAGGCACCACCAGCGCCCTCCGCGCCTCGCTCTCTTTAAGCGGCCCTATTTCGGGGTATTCGAACAGTCGCTCGGCATAGGATTTGGCACGGCCTGCGCGCCCAACTAATTGCGGCTTTCTCGATAATTTCATCGCGCCCTGCCAGTTCAGGAGGCTGCGTACCGGCGCCAGGGGCGTATGGGCTGATGCGCGGATCCATATGTAACAACCTTATTATGGTTTATCTAAATAACATAACTTTGGATAATATAGATATACATTCGGATCGTCCATTGGCCACAAGCCATCGACCAAGAAACCGGCTATACCCCCGCCGCCTGCTGGTCGGCGTGGTAGCTCGACCGCACCATCGGGCCGCAGGCGGCATGCTTGAAGCCCATCGCCAACGCTTCCTGCTCGAACTGGGCGAAGCGCTCGGGGGTGACGAAGCGCAGCACCGGCAGATGATGCTGCGAGGGCTGCAGGTACTGGCCGAGGGTGAGCATGTCGACGCCGTGCGCGCGCAGGTCGCGCATCACCTGCAGGATCTCGTTGTCGTCCTCGCCCAGCCCCAGCATCAGGCCGGATTTGGTGGGGATGCCGGGATGGCGTGCCTTGAAGTTCTGCAGCAGTTTCAGCGAATGCGCATAGTCGGCGCCGGGGCGCACCGCCTTGTACAGGCGCGGTACGGTTTCCAGGTTGTGGTTCATCACGTCGGGTGGCGCACGATCGAGCATGGCGAGCGCCTTGTCGAGCCGACCGCGGAAATCCGGGGTGAGAATTTCGATGCGGGTGGCCGGCGAGGCTTCGCGTACCGCCGCGATGCACAGCGCAAAATGCCCGGCCCCACCATCGCGCAGGTCGTCGCGGTCGACGCTGGTGATCACCACGTATTTCAGCGCCATCAGCGCGATTGTCTCGGCCAGATGGCGCGGCTCATCCGCGTCCGGCGGCAGCGGGGTGCCGTGGCCGACGTCGCAGAACGGGCAGCGTCGCGTACAGAGGTCGCCGAGGATCATGAAGGTGGCGATGCCGTGGCCGAAGCATTCGCCCAGATTGGGGCATGAGGCTTCCTCGCACACGGTATGCAGCTTCGCCTCGCGCAGGATGTCCTTCAGGCGTCCGACATTGGGCACATTGGACGATTTGGCGCGAATCCACGACGGCAACCTCATTCTGGGTTGCGGCACGATCTTGATCGGGATGCGTGCGGTCTTCGCCACGCCTTTGTGCTGGATGGGATCTGCCATAATGGGCTCGGAACAACTCTGGGAACATCAACCCTGTGGATTTTAGCCTATGCAACTGCTGACCCTGGCCCTTCTCGCAGCATGGCCGCTTGCCGCCCTCGCCACCGAACAAAGCGTCGACGCGGATACCGGGCTTGCCACCTGGCAAACCGAAACCGCCGGCATCCAGGTGCGCCTGACCCAGATCAGTCCGGACCAGGCACGCGGTTTTTATCAGGCGCGCGGATTCGCGCCCGAAGCGGCGGAACGCTACGCCACCGAGTGCGTCTTCATGACCGTAGTGCGCAATATCGGCAGCACGCCGATCCGTCACCGGCTGGCCGACTGGCGCTATGAATCGGTCGGGCAGCCGCCGCGCGCCATCCGCAGCAAGACCCAGTGGGAGCGCCTCTGGAAGCATCTGGACGTACCCGAAGCGGCACGCATCGCCTTCACCTGGGCGCAGTTCCCCGCCACGCAAACTTTTGCGCCGGGCGACTGGAACCAGGGCATGACGAGCTACAGTGTGCCGCGCGGCGGTGCGTTCACGCTGCGCTTCGTCTGGCGCGCCGACGGCAAGCGACATTCAGGAAAACTCGAACAGGTGAGGTGTGCCGATGAAAATGCGTAATCGATTGACGAGCATGGCGTTTGCCGTGCTTTGCTTGCCGGGCGTGCCGGTGGCGAGCGCCATTGCGGCCGACCTGCCGCCCCTGTCCCGCAGCCTGACCAGGCAGGCGCCCAAGCCCGCCCCGATGCTCAAGCTCAAAGACCTCGACGGCCAGCCGTACGACCTCGCGCAATTCAAAGGCAAGGTCGTGCTGATCAATTTCTGGGCCACCTGGTGTCCGCCGTGCCGGCGCGAAATGCCGTCGATGGAACGTCTGTCGCAGACGCTCAAGGGCGAGGCCTTCAGTGTGCTGGCGGTGGATGTCGGCGAGAATGCCGACACCATCGAGACCTTTACCGGGCAGCTCGACACCGTCCCGACCTTCCCCATCCTGCTCGACACCCGCAGCCGCACCATGCAGGCGTGGAAAGTAGCGGGGCTACCGACCACCTTCCTGGTCGACAAGCAGGGGCGCATCGTCGCCAGCGCCATCGGCGGGCGCGAATTCGATCACCCGGAAATTATCCGGGCGATCCGGGAGTTGCTGGAGAAGTAGGGGTCAGGGAAGACCACAGGGCATCCCGATCGGGAACGCCTTTAGCTGGAGAATCAGTCAGGAATAGATCGTGTCGAGCAAGGCACGGGCGAGCGCCTGCCCGGCCTGCGGCGGGGACAGCTTCACGCCGAGATCGCGGCATTGCATCACCGGCATCCCGGCGTAGCCGCACGGGTTGATGGCGGCGAACGGCGCCAGGTCCATGTCGACGTTGAATGCCAGCCCGTGATAGGTGCAGCCGTGCTTGACGCGCAGACCGAGCGCGGCGATTTTGGCGCCGTCGATATAGATGCCGGGGGCGCCGACCAGCCGCGCGGCAGTCACGCCCTGGGCCGCCAGCACGTTGATGACAGCCTGCTCCATGCGCGCCACCAGTTCGCGGATGCCGTAGCCGCGCCGCCGCAGATCTACCAGCACATAGGCCACCACCTGACCCGGTCCGTGATAGGTGATCTGGCCGCCGCGGTCGATCGGCACCACGGGAATGTCGGTTGCAGCGATCAGATGCTCGGCACGGCCGGCCTGCCCCTGGGTATAGACCGGCGGATGCTCCAGCAACCACAGCTCGTCCGGGGTATCGGCCGTGCGTCGCGCAGTGAAATCCTGCATCGCCCGCCAGGTCGGCTCATAAGCCACTTGCCCCAAGCTGCGCACGACCGCCACGCCTCCCTGATCCCTGATTCCCGATCCCTGATCCCTGGCACTCACAATGCCATCTTCACCCACGGATGCGCCGTGATCTCGCGATACAGCGCATCGAGCTGCGCCTTCGAGGTGGCGCGCACCACACAGGTCACCGACAGGTAGTTGCCGCCGCTGGATGCCCGCATCTCGATGGTCTCGGCCCTGAAATCGGGGGCGTGGCGCAGCACCAGTTCGACCATGGTCTGCGCGAAGTCGTCGCGCCGCTCGCCCATGATCTTGACCGGGAAATCGGTGGGGAATTTCAGCAGTGTCTCTTCTTCGCTCATGCGCGCATGACCTGCTGCTTGAAAGTTTGATACAAGCCGTCCATCCGCTGCGCCAGCGGCCCCGGCACGCCGGCGCCGACCGGTACGCCGTCGAGTTTCACGATGGCCATGATCTCCTTGGTCGAGGAGGTCATCCACAACTCGTCGGCACTGCGCACCCCGGCCTCGGAAATCGCCCGTACCTCATGCGGAATGCCGTGCGCGGCGGCGAGTTCCAGCACCACGTCGTAGGTGACGCCGGTCAACATCAGGCTGGACGGCAGCGGCGCCCGCAGCACGCCGTCCTTCACCACGAAAATATTGCTTGCCGCGCCTTCGGTCAGGAAGCCGTCGCGCAGCATCACGGTCTCGGCACAGTCGGCGTCGACCGCCTGCTGCCGCAGCAGGATGTTGGCCAGCAGCGAGATCGCCTTGATGTTGCAGCGCTGCCAGCGGTTGTCGACAGCGCTGACGGCGCACACCCCGGCGGCCTTTTGTGCGGGAGTCGACGTCGCCAGCGGCTGTGAAAACATGAAGACAGTCGGCGGCACGCCCTGCGGAAAGGCATGATCGCGCGGCGGCTGTCCTTCAACAGGCATGCCGCGCGTGACCTGGATGTAGACCGACTGGTCGGCGAAGTCCTGCAGTTCGACCAGCCGCAGGATCAATTCGTGCCAAACCCCGGTGTCATGTGGGTTGGCCAGGCGGATGCCGTCGAGGCTGCCCTGCAGGCGGCGCAGGTGTTCGTCGAGCCGGAACGGCTTTTTCGAGTACACCGGCACCAGCTCGTAGACGCCGTCGCCGAAGACGAAGCCGCGGTCGAGCACCGAAACCTTCGCGTCGGCAAGCGGCAGAAACCGGCCGTTCAGATAAGCGCTCATTTCGCGAAGAAGAGCCGGATCGAATCCCAGCCACGGCCGAAGATGCCGGCCACGGCGACATCGTGCAGCGCAACCAGGGGATAGTCGCCGACCGGCGTGCCGTCGAGCACCAGCCGCAGCGTCCCCATGCGCTGGCCTCTGCGCACCGGCGCCACGATCGGCTGCCGGGTGATGACTTCGGCCTTGACGCGAACGGCGCTGCCCGTGGGAACCAGCAAGTGGAAATCCTGCGCAAACCCCATGCTCACCATCGAGCGCGCGCCGCGGTAGAGGGGCACCACCTTGACCGGCTGCTGCGCGCGGTAAAGCCGCACGCTTTCGAAATTCTCGAAGCCGTAATTCAGCAAGCGCAGGGCATCCTGGGTGCGCTGGGCGTCGGATCGCCCGCCCAGCACCACGGCGATGCGACGCTGATCGCCGCGCCGGGCCGATGCCGCCATGCAATAACCGGCCTGGACGGTACGTCCAACCTTGAGGCCGGTCACCGTGCTGTCGCGCCACAACAGGCGATTGCCGTTGTAGTACGTGATGCCCTTGAAGACCAGTTCCTTTTGCGTGAAAAAATCCTGCCGCTCGGGAAAATCGCGCGATAGTGCGCGCGACAGCAAGGCAAGGTCGCGGGCACTCGATTCGTGTCCCGGCTCGGTCAATCCGGTGGCGTTCATGAAACGGGTTTTGGACATGCCGAGCCGCCTGGCTTCGCGGTTCATGCGCTCGACAAACGCCGCCTCGCTGCCGTCGGTCGCGGTCACCAGCGCAAGCGTGGCATCGCTGGCCGACAGTACCAGCATCGCCTGTAGCAGGATGTCTACGCTCACCTGCTCGCCCGCCTTGAGAAACACGCGTGCGCCGTCGGCCTCGGTGGCGGCTTCCGGCACGGTCAGCGCCTCGCTCAGGCTCAGCTTGCCCTTGCGGATATCACCCAATAGCACGTAGGCCGTCATCAGCTGCGTCAGCGAGGCCGGCGCCAGCGGCAGATCGGCCTGATACGAAGCCAGCTCGCGTCCGCTGGTCTGGTCGATCACTACCCAGGCGCGCGCCATGATGCCGGCAGGCGCCGCCCAGGCCGATGCAGAAAACAGGAGCGCCAGCCCCAGCCAAAAAATATTCATGCCTGGCCCTTAAATCAATCGCGTCTGACCAAGACAGCATTCAGGTCGAGACGTTCCCGCACCCGCGCGCGATCCGCCTGCGCCGCATCGTCACCGGGATAAGGCCCGAGCTGCACGCGGTGCAGGGCGCCCTTGAGCACCACGCGGGTGCGGTCGGTGTCGAGGTCGAGCGCGCGCGTCAGGCGGGTAAGCAATTGCTGCGCATTATCGGCGTGCGAAAACGCGCCCACCTGCAGGTAGATCCCTTCTTGCAACGCCTCGCCCTGCGCGTCATAGGCGGCCGGGTCGAGGCTTTCCACCCGTACCCGGGTGCTGCCGCGCTTCAGGTAGCCCAGCTTGTGGGCGGCGGTGTACGACAGGTCGATGACGCGCTTGCTGTGAAACGGGCCACGGTCGTTGATGCGCACCACCACGGACTTGCCGTTGTCGAGCGCGGTGACCCGCGCGTAACTCGGAATCGGCAGGGTGGGATGCGCGGCGGTCATGGCATACATGTCGTAGACCTCGCCCGATGCGGTTTTTTTGCCGTGGAAGTGGCGGCCGTACCACGAGGCCAGACCTTCCTCGCTGTGCGCGCGGCGTTCGACCTGCGGCGTGTAGGTGTTGCCCAGCACAGCATAAGTGCGGTTGGCGAAGCGATGCAGCGGTTCGTCGCGCGGCACCGCGTCGGGAACGGCATCCAGATTGGCCGGCGGCTGGGCCTCGGGACCGTCGTCGAGGTAGTAGCCGCCGCTTTTGGCCGTCGTGGCGGGCTCGGGCCTGGCTGAAACGGATGGGCCGCTGCCGCAACCGGCGAGCGCCAGCACGGCGGCAAGCATGCCCAGAGTCAGTATCGATATCTTGTTCATGGCTGTATTTTATCGCGTCACGATTTGTTGAGCTGGCGATGCGTCGCCACGCTCATCAGGATGCCCATCCCCAGCAGCAGCGTAATGAGCGCGGTGCCGCCATAGCTCATCAGCGGCAACGGCACGCCAACCACCGGCAGAATGCCCGACACCATGCCCATGTTGACGAATGCGTAGGTGAACAGATTGAGGCTCAGCGTGGCCGCCATCAGCCGGCCGAACAGCGTCGGCGCCCGCGCCGCGATGACCAGGCCGCGCGCGACAATGGCCAGATACAGTCCCACCAGAAAAATCACCCCGACGTAGCCGAATTCCTCGCCAAACACGGCAAACACAAAATCGGTTGTCCGCTCCGGAATGAAATCGAGCTGGCTTTGCGGGCCCTGCATCCAGCCCTTGCCGAACATCCCGCCCGAGCCGATCGCGATGGTGGACTGGATGATGTGATAGCCGGCGCCCAGCGGGTCGGACGTGGGATCGAGCAGGGTCAGCACGCGGCGCTGCTGGTATTCGTGCATCAAGCCCCACACCACCGGCAGGCTGGCCGCGCCGAGGATACCGCCGCCGAGAATCACCTTCCACGACAGGCCGGCGAAGAACAGCAGATAGAAGCCCGAGGCGCCGATCATCAGCGCCGTGCCGAGATCGGGCTGGCGCAGGATCAGCAGCAGCGGCACCAGAACCAGCACGCCGCCGACCAGATAGTGCTTCGCGCGCCGCACCGCCTCGTTGCGCTGGAAATACCAGGCCAGCGTCAAGGGCAGCGCCAGCTTCAGCAGTTCCGACGGCTGGAACGCCATGAAGCCCAGGTTCAGCCAGCGCCGCGAGCCATTGTGGACCTCGCCGAACAGCGCCACTCCGATCAGCAGCAGCACGCCCGCGGCAAATAAGGGTGGCCCCACCCTGGACAGCAGATGCGGCGGCACATTGGCCATCACCATCATCACTCCCAGCGCCAGCCCGATGTTGACCAGGTGGCCGCTGATGCGCGCCGGGCTCTGTCCCGAGGCGCTCGTCACCACCGCCAGGCTGATGCCCAGAAGCAGCAGCACCAGCACCAGCAAAATGCCGTCGAGATGGCTCAGCCGGCGCACGATCCAGTGGCTAGTCCGCGCCATTTTCCGCCTCCAGTTTCATGTCGCCGGGTCGCTTCCCGGTCAGGTAATAATCGAACACCGCACGCGCGATCGGCGCCGCGGTGCCGCTGCCCGAGCCGCCGTTTTCCACTATCACCGCCACCGCGATGGCGGGGTTCTCGGCCGGAGCATAGGCAATGAACAGCGCATGATCGAGATGCTCCCGCGCCAGCCTGCCGGCGTCGTAGCGCTCGCCCTGCTTGATGCCGACCACCTGCGCGGTGCCGGTTTTGCCGGCGACGGTATAGGGCGCGCCGGCCACCGATCTGGCCGCGGTGCCGCCCGTGCGCATCACGTCCATCATGCCTTCGCGTACGACCTCCAGGTGCCTCGGGGCGATCGCCAGCTGGGCGCGCGCACCACCCGGCTGCGGCTGCCAGGTATGGGTAAGCGGGTCGCGCACCGCCTGCACCAGGCGTGGCTCGATCCGCACACCGCCGTTGGCGAGCATGGCCGCCGCCACCGCCAGTTGCAGCGGGGTGGTCAGGTGATAACCCTGACCGATACCGGCAATCACCGTCTCGCCGGGATACCAGGGCTGCTTGAAGCGGCGCCGCTTCCAGTCGGGCGAGGGCAGCAGGCCGGCCGACTCACCGTCCAGGTCGATGCCGGTTTTTTCGCCCAGGCCGAACTGCGCCAGGTAGTCGTGCATGCGATCGATCCCCATGTCCACCGCCAGCTGGTAATAATAGACATCGCACGACTGGGAGATGGATCGACGCAGATCGACGACCCCATGCCCACCGCGTTTCCAGTCACGGAACTGATGGCTGCTGTTGGGTAGACTGAAAAAGCCGGGATCGTTGATGCTGTCCGACGGCTTGCGCAGCCCCAGTTCGAGACCGGCCAGCGCCATCAGCGGCTTGATCGTCGAACCGGGAGGATAGATGCCGCGCAGGGCGCGGTTCACCATCGGCCGCTCCGGCGATTCGTTGAGCGATTTCCAGGTTTCCGGGTCGATGCCGTCGATGAACAGGTTGGGGTCGAATCCGGGCCGGGAGACCAGCGCCAGCACTCCGCCGGTGTTGGGGTCGAGCGCCACCAGTCCGCCGAGGTAATCGCCGAACGCATGTTCGGCCACCGCCTGCAGCGCCGCATCGAGATACAGGCGCAGATCCTTGCCCGGTACCGGCGGAATCCGCGACAGCATGCGCACCGCCCGGCCGCTGGCGTCGGTCTCCATCTGGTCGAAGCCGGTGCGGCCGTGCAGCAGGGTTTCGTAACTCTGCTCCAGCCCGGTCTTGCCGATGTGGGCGCTGCCCTTGTAGTTCTGCTCGCGGCCGTCGTCGCGCAGCTGTTTCAGGTCGCGGTCGTTGATGCGGCCGATAAAGCCCAGCACATGCGCCATGCCGGGCTCAGCCTGGTAGTTGCGGAACAGCCGCGCCTTCACTTCCACCCCCGGCAGGCGATAGCGGTTGGCGGCGACGATCGCCACTTCCTCGTCGGTCAGCTTGCTTTTCAGTGGCACAGTTTCGAACTCGTGCGATTCGCTCAATAAGCGGCGAAAACGCCGCAGCTGTCCCGGCGTAATCTCGATCAGCGTGCCCACCTCGGTCAGCGTGGCCTCCAGATTGTCGGTCCGCGCCCGCGTCAGCTCCAGCGTGTAGGCCGAATAGTTTTCCGCCAGGATGCGATCGTTACGATCGAGAATCAGCCCGCGGTTGGGCGCGGTGGGTACCCGCGAAATACGGTTGCTTTCGGCGCGCTGGATATAGTGCTCGTGCTGCACGACCTGTAGATAAAATCCGCGCGCCAGCAGTGCGGCCGCCAGCAGCGCGACAAGGGCCGCGCCTACTTTCAGCCGCCCATGAAAGTGGGCCAGCTCACGATCCAGATTTTTCAGTTGCGTGACGAAACCCATTCGGAATCAGGCCCGATCCTGCATCCCCTTGCCGTGCCACAGACGCACAAACAGGGCAATCAGATACCACAGCACGGTGCTGCTCAACACCGGCAGCAGCATGGCCAGACCGGTCGGCGGATTGACCGCCAGCCAGCCGATCAGCAGCACCAGCAGCTGTACCGTCAGCAGAATGGGGAACAGCTGCGCGGCCTGGCGGAGCGGATCGAACTGCAGTAGCCGCAGGCGCAGAAACAGCACCAGATAGACACCGGCCACATAGGCGATGGCATGCTGCCCGAATACTGCGCCATCCTGGAAATCGGCCATCAGGCCAAGAAAAAACGCCGCGCCGAAGCTGATGCGCGCGGGCTGATGCAGGGTCCAGAACAGCACGCCGACCAGCACGAAGTCCGGCCGCAGGGCCAGTGCCAGGCCCGACCACGGCAGCTGCTCCAGCAGCACCGCCAGGGTCAGGGTGCCGAGGATGCGGCGCCAGCTACCCGGGGTCTGGGTCGCCGCGGTCATGGCCTGGTCACCTGCGGATCGGCGATCAGCACCAGCACGGCACGGGAACGGTCGAGGCCCGCCAGCGGCAGGCTTTCCACCCGCAGATAGGGGCTGGATTGCGAACGCGAGACCCGGCTGACGCGCGCCACCGGAATACCCGCCGGATACACCCGGTCGATGCCCGATGTCAGCAAACGGTCGCCCGGCCGGATATCGGTCTGCGCCGGCATGTAACGCAGCTCCATCCGGCTGTGCCCGTTGCCGGCGGCCAGCCCGCGCTGGCCGGTGCGCTCGACCAGCACCGGGGTCAACTGCTGCGGGCTGCTCACCAGCATGACTTCGCTCGATCCCGGATACACCCGGCTCACCTGCCCCACCAGGCCGCTGGCATCGACTACCGGCAGGCCGCGACGCAGCCCCGCGCCGCCGCCCTGGTCGAGGGTGATGCGCTGGGCAAACCAGTCGTGCCCCCGATACAGCAGGGCAGCGTGGATTACCCTTTGGCCGGGGCGCGATTGCAGCTGCAGCAGGGTACGCAATTCGGTATTTTCGCGAACCAGTTCTTGCGCGGTGTTCACATCGACCAGAAGCCGCGCACGTTCGGTCAGAAGGGCATCGCGCTCTTTTTGCAGAAGGCGGTGACGGACGAAGAAGCCACCGAGTTCGGCAGCGATGTCGAAGGGGGTGCGCATGATCGCGCGGGCGGGCTGCAGCACCAGCGAAAACCCGCTGCGCAAGCCATCGAGCGCGTGATAACGGGCATCGACCGCCACACAGGATGCGCCGGCCAGGAGCCAGATCAACAGGCGTGCCGTCGGCCCCAGCCGGCGGGCGAACATGAGCTGGCCTGGCATCGCCATCAGTCGTTCCCGTCAGCCGTGCCGCGCGCAGCTACATTCACTCGTTGGTAAACACCGACGCCAGTTTGTCCATGTCTTCCAGGGCAAGCCCGCAACCGCGCACCACGCAGGTCAGCGGGTCGTCGGCGACAATCACCGGCAGCCCGGTTTCCTCCATCAGCAGACGGTCGAGGTCGCGCATCAGCGCGCCGCCGCCGGTCAGCACCATGCCTTTTTCGGCGATGTCGGCACCGAGTTCCGGCGGTGTCTGCTCCAGCGCCATTCTCACCGCGCTGACGATGGCATTCAGCGGTTCGGTCAGCGCTTCGAGAATTTCGTTGGACGACACATTGAAGCTGCGCGGCACGCCCTCGGCCAGGCTGCGGCCCTTGACTTCCATTTCCAGCACCTCGGCGCCGGGAAAAGCCGAGCCCATTTTTTTCTTGACCTGCTCGGCGGTCGCCTCGCCGATCAGCATGCCGTAGTTGCGGCGAATGTAGTTGATGATGGCCTCGTCCATGCGGTCGCCGCCGACACGCACCGAGTTGGCATACACTACGCCGCCGAGCGAGATCACGCCGACCTCGGTGGTGCCGCCGCCAATGTCGACCACCATCGAACCGGTGGCCTCGGCCACCGGCAAGCCGGCGCCGATTGCCGCCGCCATCGGCTCCTCGATCAGGTAGACCTGACGCGCGCCGGCGCCGATCGCCGATTCGCGGATCGCCCGGCGCTCCACCTGGGTCGAGCCGCACGGCACGCAGATGATGATGCGTGGACTGGGGCGCAGCATGCGGGTGTCGTGCACCTTCTTGATGAAATATTTGAGCATCTGCTCGGTGACGGTGAAATCGGCAATCACCCCGTCCTTCATCGGCCGGATCGCCTGCAGGTTGCCCGGGGTGCGGCCCAGCATCTGCTTGGCATCCACACCCACCGCCTGCACCGTGCGCTTGCCGCCCACCGCATCGGTACGGATCGACACCACCGAGGGTTCGTCCAGCACAATGCCGCGGCCGCGCACATAAATCAGCGTGTTGGCGGTACCGAGGTCGATCGCAAGATCGGTGGAAAAATAGCTGGTCAGGAACTTGAACATGGTGGCGGCAACGCCCGCGTCAGGCGGGGCGAAAGGGCATAAAAAACAAGGGAGCTATGATACCCTAACGCGCTTCGTTCCCGTAAGTCATCAGGTGCTTCCATGTCCCTCACCCTGGACGACGTCAAGCGCATCGCCCGCCTTGCCCGCATCGAAATCGACGATGCCCAGGCGCAGACCACGCAAACCCAGCTCAACACCATTTTCGACCTGATCGCCACCATGCAGGCGGTGGACACGGCCGGCATCGCCCCGATGGCGCACGCGCAAGAGGTATATCAGCGCCTGCGCGACGACGTGGTGACCGAAACCGACCGCCATGCCGCCTTCCAGGCCGTCGCCCCCGCGGTCGAGAATGGCCTCTACCTCGTCCCTAAAGTCATCGAATAAATCATGCCAGACGCCAGCCTTTCCGCGCTCGCCGCGCAGCTCGCCGCAAAACAGGTTTCCAGCTGCGAACTTGCCCGGCAGTACCTCGACCGCATCGCCGCGCTGAATCCGGCCATCAACGCCTTCATCACGGTGAACGCCGAGAAGACCCTGCTCGAAGCCGCCGCCGCCGATGCACGCATCGCCGCGGGCCAGGCGGGCCCGCTCACCGGCGTGCCGATCGCGCACAAGGATATCTTCTGCACCGACGGCTGGCTCACCACCTGCGGCTCGAAGATGCTGCACAACTTCGTCGCGCCCTACGACGCGCATGTGATCCAGCGTTTCAAGGCCGCCGGCATGCCGAGCCTGGGCAAGACCAACATGGACGAGTTCGCCATGGGCTCTTCCAACGAGACCAGCTATTTCGGTGCGGTGAAAAACCCCTGGAATACGGCCTACGTGCCCGGTGGATCCTCGGGTGGCGCAGCCGCCTGCGTCGCCGCACGCATGGCGCCTGCCGCCACCGGCACCGATACCGGCGGCTCGATCCGCCAGCCCGCCGCGCTGTGCGGCATCACCGGCTTGAAGCCGACCTACGGCCTGGTGTCGCGCTACGGCATGATCGCGTTCGCCTCCAGCCTCGACCAGGCCGGGCCGATGGCGCCGTCGGCCGAGGACTGCGCGCTGCTCCTGAACGTGATGACCGGCTTCGACCCCAACGACTCGACCAGTCTGGAGCGCGAGAAAGAGGACTATACGCGCGACCTCGACCGGCCGCTTGCCGGCCTGCGCGTCGGCCTGCCGCGCGAGTTCTTCGCCGAGGGCCTCAACTGCGAAGTCGCTGCCGCCGTCGAAGCCGCGGTCACCGCGCTGAAGAAACTCGGCGCCACGACCGTCGAGATCTCGCTCGCCAACTCGAAACTGGCGATCCCGGTGTACTACGTGCTGGCGCCCGCCGAGGCGTCCAGCAATCTGTCGCGCTTCGACGGCGTGCGCTACGGCTACCGCGCACCGGACTACGCCAGCCTCGACGACATGTACTGCAAGACCCGCGCGCAGGGCTTCGGCGCGGAAGTGAAGCGCCGCATCATGATCGGCGCCTATGTACTCTCGCACGGCTACTACGACGCCTATTATCTGCAGGCGCAAAAAATCCGCCGCCTGATCGCCGACGACTTCAACCAGGCCTTCAAGGCCTGCGACGTCATCCTCGGCCCCACCGCGCCGGGCACCGCGTTTGCCCTCGGCGAAAAATCCGACGACCCGGTCGAGATGTATCTCAACGATCTCTACACCATTCCCGCCAACCTCGCGGGACTGCCCGGCATGTCGCTGCCGTGCGGCTTCGACGCCAAGGGCCTGCCGATCGGCCTGCAGCTGATCGGCAACTATTTTTCCGAGGCGAAAATGCTCAACGTCGCCCACCAGTACCAGCGCGTCACCGACTGGCACAGCCGCATTCCGGCCATTTGATGGTTTAATTCAAGCTACGGCAGATTAAAAATAATTGGAGAGTAGGTCATGAGGCTGGAAACCGTACCATCGCCAAAACGCCATGAACTGGTGGAATCTACGATCTTCGAAGGCGATGCCTTGCATGCATTGCAGCGCCTGCCTTCACAATCCATCCAGTGCATCGTGACCTCCCCCCCCTATTGGGGCCTCAGGGACTACGACATCGAAGGTCAGATCGGCCTAGAAGAAACCCTGCCGCAGTTCATCAACCGCCTGGTCGCCGTCTTCGCCGAGGCCAAGCGAGTATTGCGCAACGACGGCGTGCTCTGGCTAAATATCGGCGACGGCTATACCAGCGGCAACCGTGGCTACCGTGCGCCAGACAAGAAAAATCCAGCACGCGCCATGTCGGTCCGCCCCGACACGCCCGAGGGTCTAAAACCCAAAGACCTGCTCGGCATACCTTGGCGCTTGGCCTTCGCGCTTCAGGATGACGGTTGGTATCTACGCAGTGACATTGTCTGGCACAAGCCCAATGCCATGCCCGAAAGCGTGAAGGACCGCCCCACCCGCTGCCACGAATACTTGTTCATGTTCAGCAAGTCGGAACGCTACTTCTACGACCATGCCACTGCCAAGGAGCCAGCTGTAAATGGCGCCCTGCGCAATCGACGCTCGGTCTGGAGCATCAATACCCAGGCCACGGAACACGCCCATTACGCCGTATTTCCACCGCAACTCATCGAACCCTGCATTCTCAGCACCGCACGGGAGAATGACTTCGTGCTCGACCCTTTCTTTGGTTCCGGCACAGTGGGCCTCGTCTGCCAAAAACTAGGGCACCGCTATCTCGGCATCGAGCTGAATCCGGAATATGTCGATCTAGCGGTCGAACGCCTGAGGCCGCTCACGCATAATGTATTGCGCTTGAAGGCAGCCTGATGTTCCAGTTCCCCGCCTTCGAACAGCAAATCGACTTCTCCTTCGCCTTGCTAAAGCACGCAGCCTTTATCTTCAGGATGCCTTGGGGCTGGCTGTGGAAAGTCTAGACATCGCTGACGTGGATAAAGAATTGGCACGCCTCACACCCAAGACCAGCCTTGCTGCGTTGGCCAAGCATGGCCTGCGCGGCGAGTTGGCCTTCGCCACACCGTCGGTACTGCGAGCCAATCCGAAATTGCTCGCCTACTATCGCCTGCTGCTCGGCTACAGCCAGAAGGAATTCTTCACAACAGCAACCGGCGCATCGGGCCCTAAGTGCATGGAAACCGAGGCCCAATTACCCTCAAAAAGGAATGGCACCTTAGATGACTTATGCAAAGCACTCAATAAAGTTGCCTCCCAATTAATCGAAGGCATTGGCCCAGAGCGCGTAAGCAAGCGCCTGCTTGACGATCTATCCCTGCTCACCTTCGGCCCGCAATTGCGCGGCGGCGCCAACGTACGCAAGGGCGATGCCGCCATTTTAAAAGTATCCGAAATCATCCACGCCATCGTCAAAAAGGCAGCGCAGACCACCGAGGCAAACCGGATCGAAATCAGGAACGCTCCCCGCCGCATGGTGTTGATCGAGTTTGCCGCCGACCCCGACATCATCATCCGCGAGCAAATGGCAACAGGCTTCCGCAACATCATCGCCATCGAGATCAAGGGTGGAACGGATTTCTCCAACATCCACAACCGCATCGGCGAGGCCGAGAAGAGCCACCGTAAAGCCCGCTCGGAAGGCTATACGGAGTGCTGGACCGTGGCCAATGTCAATCGCCTGGACATGCCGATGGCCCATAAAGAGTCGCCGAGCACGGACCAGTTTTACCTCATGGACCGCTTGGCCGATTCCAAGAGCAGCGAATACCAGGATTTCAAAAACAGAATCATCTCCCTCACAGGAATTAAAGGTTAAGCGAGCACTAATTATGCAGTGGGAAACCGTCATCGGGCTGGAAGTGCACACCCAGCTCGCAACCAAATCAAAAATTTTTTCGGGCAGCAGCACCGCCTTCGGCGCGGCGCCCAACACCCAGGCAAGCGCGGTTGATATCGCCCTGCCCGGTGTGCTGCCGGTGCTGAACAAGAAAGCGGTGGAATGCGCAATCAGGTTCGGCCTGGCGGTCGACGCGCACCTCAACCGCGTCAACGTGTTCGACCGCAAGAACTACTTCTATCCCGACCTCCCCAAGGGCTACCAGATCAGCCAGCTGGCCAAACCCATCGTCGAGGGTGGCGCGCTGAAGATCGTGGTCGAGGGTGAAGAAAGAACCATCCACCTCACCCGCGCCCACATGGAAGAGGACGCCGGCAAATCGCTGCACGAGGATTTCCATGGCATGACCGGAATCGACCTCAACCGCGCCGGCACGCCATTGCTGGAGATCGTCTCCGAGCCCGAGATGCGCTCAAGTGCCGAGGCCGTGGCCTACGCCCGCGCACTGCACACGCTGGTGACCTGGATCGGCATCTGCGACGGCAACATGCAGGAAGGCAGCTTCCGCGTCGACGCCAATGTCTCGGTACGCCCGGTCGGGCAGGCCGAATTCGGCACCCGCCGCGAAATCAAGAACCTCAACTCCTTCAAGTTTCTGCAACAGGCGATCGACTTCGAAGTCCGCTGGCAGATCGAGACGCTGGAGGACGGCGGCCGCATCGAGCAGGCCACGGTGCTGTTCGACCCCGACACCGGCGAGACACGCATGATGCGCAGCAAGGAAGACGCACACGATTACCGCTACTTCCCCGACCCCGACCTGTTGCCGGTGAAGCTCGACGAGGACTGGATCGAAGCGGTGCGTGCCGGCCTGCCCGAACTTCCGGCTGCGATGCAGGCACGCTTTCAGGCTGGCTATGGCGTATCGGCCTACGACGCGGCGGTGCTGACGAGTTCGCGTGCGCTCGCCGATTTCTTCGAGGCAGCCGCCCGTGTCTGCGGCCAGGGCAAGCTTGCCGCCAACTGGGTGATGGGCGAACTCTCGGCCGCGCTGAACAAGGCCGAGCTCGACATCGCGCAAAGTCCGGTCTCGGCAGCGCAGCTCGGCACACTGATCGTGCGCATTCAGGACGGCACGCTCTCCGGCAAGCTCGCCAAGCAGGTGTTCGAAGGGCTGTGGGAAGGCGCCGGCGAGGTCGACGCCATCATCGAGGCGCGCGGCTTGAAGCAGATGTCCGATTCCGGCGAACTGGAAAAGATCGTCGACGACGTGCTCGCCGCCAATCCGAAATCGGTCGAGGAATTCCGTGCCGGCAAGGAAAAGGCTTTCAATGCCCTGGTGGGACAGGTGATGAAGGCCAGCCGCGGCAAGGCCAATCCGGCGCAGGTCAACGAATTGCTGAAAGCCCGGCTGCGGTAATCCAAAAACCAAGAATCTCACCACAGAGGCACAGAGACACAGAGAAAATCAAGAAACAACAAGTGATTGGCATCCCCCATCGGGTGATGTGCCCAACTGAAATAACGCTTTGTTTTACCTCTGTGTCTCTGTGCCTCTGTGGTTCAAACGCTTTCCCCACGAGACCCTTATTTGCCCGTCAGCTCGCGGAAGCGCGCCTTGTCGGCCGCGTATTTCTCGCCCACTTGCACCATCGCCTCTTCGTTGCTGAAGATGGTGCGCTTCAAGTCCAGACCCTCCTGGATGACCTGATCCAGCCGTTCCTTCAGATTGGGCGAAACCGGGCGGCCTGCCTTTTCGATATTGGCGATACGCGCCTTCAATTCCGCCAGGTTCGCTTCCACCGCCTTGCCGCGGACTTCAGCCCCCTTGATCGCCAGTTTATGATGCTCCAGCGCACGGTCGCGTGCGAGGTCGATTTCCGCTTCGGTGGTGTAGGTCTGGGTCAGCGCGCGATCGAGCTGTGCCTGCTTGTCCTGTTCCACCTTAATGCGCTTTTGCTCGGCCCGACGCTCGGCCTCGGCCTGACGCTCGGCCTCGGATTGCGTACGCCTGATGACATTGCCCTGTTTACTCAACTCGGCGCCGCCGCTTTTCTGAAAGGTCATCGGCGGCGTATCGCTGTAATGCACGCGGCCGTTGCCGTCCACCCAGCGGTACATGGTCGCCTGCGCTGTGCCCGCGGCCAGCAGCAGAGCGACTGCCAGCGCGCTATACGCCATACCTCGCACGGTAGTCTGCCACGGCCTGCAATTCTTGTTGTCTGTCTGCATCGTGTTCCAGAAACTCCACCAGATTGTCCAGCGTGACCACAGCCACCACCGGAATGTCATATTGCTCGCGCACTTCCTGCACCGCCGACTTGTCGCCACCGCCGCGCTCCATACGGTCCAGCGCGATCACCACCCCGGCCGGTTCGGCGCCCGCGTAGCGGATCAGGTCCACCGACTCGCGCACCGAAGTCCCCGCCGAAATCACATCGTCGACAATCAGCACGCGGCCCTGCAGTTTCGCGCCGACCACCGTGCCGCCCTCGCCATGATCCTTGGCCTCCTTGCGGTTGTACGCAAACGGCACGTTCCTGCCCATGCCCGCCAGCGCGATCGCGATGCTCGCCGCCAGCGGAATGCCCTTGTAGGCCGGGCCGAACAGCACGTCGAACGCGATCCCTGAGTCGATAATGGCTTTCGCGTAAAATTCGCCCAGCCGACGCAGCTTGTCGCCGTCGTTGAACAGCCCCGCGTTGAAAAAATAGGGGCTCATGCGCCCCGCCTTGGTCTTGAACTCGCCAAAACACAACACATTCGAGGCAATGGCGAATTCTACAAACTCGACTTTGTAATCGGACATTTTCCTTAACTTCTTGAATCGATCTCGATGCGAATTATATCGGCCAACCTCAACGGCATCCGTTCCGCCGCCACCAAGGGCTTCTTCGACTGGCTGCCCACCCAGCATGCCGACGTCGTCTGCGTGCAGGAACTCAAGGCGCAGGCCGCCGACCTCAAGCCCGAATTCATCCAGTGCGACGGCCTCACCGGCACTTTTCACCACGCTGAGAAAAAAGGCTATAGCGGCGTCGGCGTCTACACACGCAAACAACCACAAAAAATCGTCGAAGGCCTCGGCATCCCGGAATTCGATGCCGAAGGCCGCTACATCGAGGCCGACTACGGCAAGCTGGCCGTCATCTCGCTCTACCAACCCTCCGGTTCCAGCAGCGAGGAACGCCAGCAGGCCAAGTACCGCTTCATGGATGTATTCTTCCCGCACCTCCAAGCGCTGATCAAATCCGGCCGCGAGATCGTCATCTGCGGCGACTGGAACATTGCGCACCAGGAAATCGACCTCAAGAACTGGAAATCCAACCAGAAGAACTCCGGCTTCCTGCCCGAAGAGCGCGCCTGGATGACCCGCCTGTTCGACGAACTCGGCTGGATCGATGTCTACCGCAGCCTCTATCCCGAGCACACCGGCGAGGCCTACACCTGGTGGAGCAACCGCGGCCAGGCGTATGCAAAGAATGTCGGCTGGCGCATCGACTACCAGATCGCCACCCCCGACATCGCCGCCAAGGCAACGTCCGCCAGCGTCTACAAGGACCAGCGCTTTTCCGACCACGCGCCGCTCATCGTCGATTACGATTACGCACCGTAACCCCGTCACAGAGGAAACAATCAATACAATCCAGGAGGGAGGAACGACATGGCAAAAAAGGAACTGCCCAGCATCGGCGGACAACCCTTCGAGGAACTCAAGCAGGTCAACGACCACGGCGCCGAGTACTGGAGTGCACGCGGCCTTCAGCCTCTGCTGGGTTACAGCCAGTGGCGGCGGTTTGAAGATGCCATCAAGCGCGCCCAAACCTCATGCGAACAGTCGGGCAACGACCCTGCCGACCATTTTGCCGGCGCCGGCAAAATGGTCGAGATCGGGTCGGGAAGCCAGCGAGCAGTAGAGGACTATCAACTGTCCCGCTTCGCCTGCTACCTCATCGCCCAGAACGGCGATCCGCGCAAACCTGAAATCGCCCAGGCCCAGAAATACTTTGCCATCCAGACCCGGCGCCAGGAATTATCCGAACAACTGGCCGCGGACGTCGAGCGACTGGAACTGCGCAAGCAGACCTCGGAAGAATTCAAGGCGCTCTCCGGCGCCGCCCAGCAGGCCGGCGTGCAAAGCCGCATGTTCGGCATTTTTCACGATGCCGGTTACAAAGGCCTCTACGGCGGTCTGGGCAACGAACAGATCAAGGCCAGGAAAGGCGTCCCAGCCAAAGAACAGCTGATGGACCGGATGAACGCCACCGAGCTTGCCGCCAACCAGTTCCGCATGACCCAGGCCCGCGACAAACTGGCACGTGAAGGCATCCGCGATCAACAGCAAGCCATCCGCGCCCACGAGCAAGTCGGCCAGGAAGTCCGCGCCGCCATCGAGCGCATCGGCGGCGAACGCCCCGAGAACATGCCCGCTGCCGAACCCATCAAGGACGTGGAAAAACGCATCAAGACCGCCACGCCCAAGCTGGAACTGGACGAGCGTGATGCGGGCGGTTTGCTGGGAAACAGCCCACCCGACAAGGGAACAAGTCAATAACCGCCATGCCGCTCTCCATCGATGTCGACCAGTTCCACGGCATCGAGATCGAGGAGTTCCCCGCCCAGATCGCCCAGGTCGCATTGTGGCTGGTCGACCACCAGATGAATCTCAGGGTAAGCGAGGAATTCGGCATGTATTTTGCCCGCATTCCGCTCAAGACCAGCCCGCACATCATCCACGGCAATGCGCTGACGCTCGACTGGAACAGCGTGCTGCCCGCGGAACGGGCGAGCCATGTCATGGGCAACCCGCCCTTCATTGGCCATCACTTGCAAAGTGAAGAACAAAAATCCTTACTTCGAAGCGAACTGCATGACGTTTCAGCCGCGGGGATGATGGATTTTGTAAGTGCCTGGTATGTAAAGGCTGCTCGCTACATCCGTAACACGAAGATCGAGGTTGCTTTCGTGGCCACAAACTCGATTACGCAGGGAGAGCAAGTCGGAATCTTGTGGTCTGCACTTCTCAAAGAGGGGATCCGCATCAACTTCGCGCACACAACATTCCGCTGGAGCAACGAGGCGCGTGGCAAGGCCGCTGTTTACTGCGTAATTATTGGTTTTGCCCAATTCGAACGCGATCAAAAAATCCTGTTCGAATATGACACACCGGATGCTGAACCGCATGCCCGCGTGGTCAGCCACATCAACCCCTATTTGATCGATGGACCAGACGTTCTGCTGGAAAACCGTAGCCAGCCTTTGGGGGATGTACCCACGATGATGTATGGAAGCAAGCCGACTGACGGCGGGAGCTTCCTCTTCTCAGAGCATGAGGCCAAGGAATTTCTAGTGCGCGAGCCCGCAGCACAGAAATTTATTCGTCCCTTCATCAGCGCACATGAATACCTTCATGGTGAAAAGCGGTTCGTGCTGTGGCTGGTCGACGCAAAGCCGGACGAAATCGCGAAATTGCCCACGATCAAACAGCGTATTGAAGCGGTTGTGGCCTTTCGGAAAGCTAGCAAGGCAAAGACGACACGGGATTATCCGTATCCAACACTGTTTCGTCAGGTAACCCAGCCACAGTCCAGCTACGTTCTTAATCCCGGGCCATACCTCCGAGAACCGCCGATATATTCCTTTCGGATTTTTTCCCAGCGACGTCATTGTTGGAAATAGTTGTTTTGCCTTGCCGGGAGCGACTCGGTTTCATTTCGGGGTCATCCAGTCATCCATGCACATGGCCTGGGTACGGTATACATGCGGGCGATTAGAGAGTCGTTATCGTTACTCAAAAGACATCGTCTACAACAACTTCCCCTGGCCCGACGCCCCGGCCGACAAAATCCGGCAGGCCATCGAAGCCGCCGCCCAGGCCGTGCTTGACGCCCGCGCACAATTCCCCGACGCCACGCTCGCCGACCTCTACGACCCGCTGACCATGCCACCCGCGCTGATGAAAGCGCACCACAAACTCGACGCGGTGGTGGACAAGGCCTATGGGGAAACCCGCTTCAAGTCCGACGCCGAGCGGGTGGCATTCCTGTTCGCGCGCTATCAGGCGTTGACCTCGCTGTTGCCGGTCGCCACTGTGAAGCGCAGCCGGAAGAAATCTGCCCTTACTTGAACTTGATCGGTTTGCTCACGCCCGACCGGGTCACGCTGTACATGACAGGTGGTTTGATTTGGGCGGCAAGTCTCTGGATTTTGTCGTAGAGACGGGTCACAAGATCGGCAGTTTCGGCCGCCGAGGCATTGCCGGCCGCAAGCACGAAAACGATGACGTTGTGCTCGCGAAAGGCTTCGAATTCGGTTGGGCGCCTGCGGATGTGCTTGTCGCGGGTCAGTACAATCCAGGCTTCCCGACCCGCAGCCGCCAGCCATTCCTCGTCGGGTGCATCGGGCGCAAACCGCTGGTGATGAGCTATATAATTTGCGCCGATCTTGTCCAGCGCCTCGCCCAGCAGACGGCTCCAGGCGCAGCGATCAACAAACAGGGGGATCGGCTCAGGCGGCGCGGCGCTGTTCGAAGCGGAGCGCTTCTTCGATTTCTTTTTCGTCAACGTTGTAGTCGAGCGCCATGTCTTCCAGCGAATCGCCAGCCTGGAAACGGTCGAAAATCACTTCGGTGGGTACGGCGAATTGAGTCAAAACGGGGCGCCCAAAAGATATGCGCGGATCGATGACCACGGATTTTGGCTGCTCCGCTGTGTGATCTGAAGTGCGGCTGTAAGGGAACAGCTTGATCGGGTTGCCCTGATTGTCGCGTTCAATGCGCGCGAGTGCGAGTTCGAATTCGCCGCGCAACGCCTCTTGTCCCTGACGTGACACGTTCAGCAGTTTGCTGGCCTGCTCGACAAAAAGATCGATGCCGTTGGTTTTGAACTGTCGATCGATCAGCGGCCTGTCCGCGCCCAACTGGCTACGCAAGTATTCGACACTGTCACGTACTTTGGGCAGGCTGACCCGATGCACACGCCGGATCGCAGCCAGAACATGCAATTCGCAAAGATTGGCAAACGAAAGTAATTTATTGCGCGTATCGGCCGCTCGAATGACTGCCTTGAAGCGCACGCTGCCATCATCCCGACGTGTCTGTCCAAAACTCCAGGCTTTCACTGTGGCGGGGGGCAAATTGAGGATGTACGCGGCTTCACTTGCCGGGTAGGCTGGCTTATCGAAAATGGTGGCCTTTTCTACGTGCTGAGTCATGGCGGCATCTTAGCCCAGGCGCAATGCTCAGTGGTAGCGCTTTTGCGCGACATGCCAGATTTGCAGGATTTCGACGGCTTCGCTGCCGACGCGGTAAGTCAGCAGGTAATTGCGGTGCAGCATCAGTTCGCGCGTGCCTTCGAGGTCGCCGCGCCGCCCGATGAAGGGATGCAGGGCCAAGTGCTCGGCGGTTTGCCTGAAGCCGGCCGCCAATGCGCGCGCCGCGTGCGGATTGTCCTCGATGAAGTCCAGAATCTGCCGCAGGTCGGCAAGCGCCGCGCGCGTCCATTCAAGCGTCATAGCGCCTGAAGAACTGCTCGACTTCGTCCACAGTGGCAAATTCGCCGCGGTCAGCGGCGGCAACGGCCTGTTTCAGCGCTACGACCTGCGGAACGCGCCAGTCGAGATAATCGGCCAGCGCATCGCTCGCCACACTGGCTTGGGGGCGGCCAACCAGTTGCGCGTAGCTTTCCAGCCGGGTTTTCAGTTCAGTGGGCAGGCGCACGTTGAACTGCGCGGTGTTCGCCGGGGACTTGGTTTCGGTGCTCATTGCGGGCTCCTTAAAATGGATACATCAATAGGCTAGCATGGCGCTATCATTGCGCCAAACCTGTCATCTGGCGGGAAATTCTGGCCTTTCGCACCCTTGGCTTGCGCTGCATCGCGGGCTAACATAACAACCGTTATAACCAACAAAAGTCTGCCATGCATGCCCTGAAACTCACCCAAATCGGCAATTCGGTCGGATTGATCCTGCCCAAGGAAGTGCTGGCGCGGTTGAAACTGGAAAAAGGCGACACGGTGTTTGTGACCGAAACGCCGGACGGCTTGGCGATACGCCCTTACGACCCCGCCTTCGAGGAACAGATGGACGCGGCACGTGCGATCATGAAAAAACGCCGTGCGGTGTTGCACGAGCTGGCAAAGTGAGCGGCTGGATCTGGCTCGACCGTGCGGTGCTGATCGCAGCGCACGACGAGCAATTGGCCGAACACGGTGGGGCAGCAGGATTTCGCTACGAAGGACTGTTCAATTCCGCGCTGGCGCGTCCGCTCAATTTGGCTGCTTACGAATCCCCCGATGCCTGCACACTCACTGCGTCGTATGCCGTTGCGGTGGCAAAGAACCACCCTTTTATCGACGGCAACAAGCGCACGGCTTTTGTTGCGATGGAATTGTTCCTACTGCTGAACGGCTACGATCTGAATGCTACCGACGCGGAATGCGTGCTCACCATGCTCGCTGTCGCCACCGGCGAATGGGATGAAACCACCCTTGCCAACTGGCTGCGCGATCACACTGCACCCCGCGCTTAACCGCCCACCCTTTCGCCTCACCATGCACACGTCCCACCCCTGGCTCAACGCCCTCAAGGTCTACGCCCACCCCCGCGTCGTCGGCATGCTGCTCCTCGGCTTTTCGGCCGGGCTGCCGCTGCTGCTGGTGCTGGGCACGCTGTCGTTCTGGCTGTCGGAGGCGGGCATTGCGCGGGCGACCATCGGGCATCTTTCCTGGGTGGGGCTGGCGTACGGCTTCAAGTTCCTGTGGTCGCCGCTGGTGGACCGGCTGCCGCTGCCCTTCCTGACGGCGCGACTGGGCAAGCGGCGGGCGTGGCTGCTGCTGTCGCAGGTCTGCATTGCCGCTGCGCTCTTGGGGATGGCGAACACCGACCCGGCGCAGAACCTGACGCACATGGTGTACCTGGCGCTGGCGGTGGCGTTCGCCTCGGCGACACAGGACATCGCGCTCGACGCCTACCGTATCGAGGCGGTTGAAATCGAGAAACAAGGGGCGATGGCGGCGACCTATCAGGCAGGCTATCGCATCGCGATGATTACCGCCGGCGCGGGCGCGCTGTGGATCGCGGCGGCCTTCGATCCGTCCGAGGCGACCTACGATTTCCGCCCCTGGCAGGTGGCGTACACGGTGATGGCGGCGCTGATGGCGGTCGGCATCCTCACCACGCTGACCATCCGCGAGCCGGAAAAGAAAATCTCCACCGTCACCACCGAGCGCGAAGCGCATACGCGGGAACGCTTCGCCGCCGCCGGATTGCACGGCTGGCTGCTGACCGCCACGGCGTGGGTCTACAGCGCGGTGCTGGCGCCCTTCATCGACTTCATCCAGCGCTACAAATGGCAGGCCGTGCTGATGCTGGCACTGATCGCCGTCTACCGCATCTCCGACGTGGTGATGGGAGTGATGAGCAACCCCTTCTACCAGGAAATGGGCTTCACCAAGGACGAGGTGGCGACCGTATCCAAGGTCTACGGCGTGGTCATGACCATTCTCGGCGCCGGTCTCGGTGGCCTGCTGGTGATGCGCATGGGCGTGATGCGCACGCTGTTCCTCGGCGCGGTGCTGTCGGCGGCGACCAACCTGCTGTTCGTGTGGCTGGCCGGGCGCGGCCACGACGTCGGTGCGCTGGTGTTCACGGTATCGGCGGACAATCTCTCTGCTGGCATCGCCTCAAGCGCCTTCGTCGCCTACCTGTCCAGCCTGGTGAACCAGGCCTATTCGGCCACGCAGTATGCGCTGTTCACCTCGGTGATGCTGCTCTTGCCCAAGTTCATCGCGGGCTTTTCCGGCGAATTCGTCGATGCCTTCGGCTGGGCGAGCTTCTTCACCGGGACTGCGCTGATCGGGGCGCCTGTTTTGCTGCTGGTCTGGCTGGTGGGGCGTCAACGACAACCGGGCTGATGTGCTAATCTTTTGCCATGCCAAATCTCGACGCCCTCACCCAACTGCCCCTGGCCGAACGTCTGGCCGCGATGGAGTCACTGTGGGATTCACTATGCCAGGACGATGCGGCCGAATTGAGCCCGCCCTGGCACGCTGCCGTGCTGGAAGAACGCCTGAGCGAACGGGAAGACGGCCAGCACCGTAACTGGCAATCCGCCAAAAACGCGCTGCGCAAGCTGACCGAGCGCTGAGTCCCGCCCATGCATGACGTGCGGATCGGCGTATCAGCCGAACGGGATCTGCTGGTCGGTTTCGACTTCTACGAGACCCAGGCCGCCGGACTCGGCCAGTATTTTCTCGACAGCCTATTCTCCGACATCGATGCGCTCGCGCTATACGCGAGCGTCCACCCCAAGCCCCTCGCGGGCCTGCATCGCAGCCTGTCCAAGCGTTTTCCTTTTGCGATTTATTACGATTTCGATGGCCACACCGCGATTGTTCTCGCCGTGCTCGACTGCCGTCGCAATCCCCGCTCGATACGCAGCACACTTGGCGCGCGTCGAGCCCGACCCAAACCATGATCGAATTTTCCCTCCTCACCGCCCTCCTCGCCGGCCTGCTCGGCGGGGTGCATTGCGTTGGCATGTGCGGCGGCATTGTCGCGGCGTTTTCCTTCCGCGCCGACGGCAGCTCGCCGCCGTTCCGCCTGCATCTGGCCTACAACCTGGGGCGGGTGTCGTCATATGCGATGTTCGGCGCGCTGGCCGGCGCGCTCGGCGCCTCGCTCAAACTGGCGGACTTCGCGCCGGTACAAATGCTGTTGTATGTGCTGGCGCAGGCCGTGATGATCCTGCTCGGCCTGTATCTGGCCGGGTTCAATCAGTGGGTGCTGGTTTTCGAGCGCGCCGGCGGCGCCGTGTGGCGGCGGGTGAAGCCGCTGTTCCAGAAGCTGCTGCCGGTGAGGTCGCTGCCGCAGGCCGTGCTGGCGGGGATGGCCTGGGGCTGGCTGCCGTGCGGACTGGTGTATTCGATCCTGGTGTCGGCGCTGGCGGCGGGCAGCCCTACCTCAGGCGCGGCGCTGATGCTGGCATTCGGCCTCGGCACCTTGCCGAACCTGCTGGGAATGGGCCTGTTCGCCCGGCAGATCCAGCCCTTCATGCAGCAGCTGTGGGTGCGCCGCGCGGCGGGGCTGACGGTGGCAGGCTTTGGCGTGTGGGGGCTGCTGACGCTGATTTATTCTGCGTTCTCGAAAACCTGATAGCGGGTTTTGCCGACGCGCAATTCATCCCAGCGCACAGGCCGGACGGCGTAGGCGCCGGTTGCCAATTCGGCACGGACACTCTCGGGGGTGCCTCCCCCGCTCACCATCAAGCGACCCGTTTGTTGCCACTGCTGACCACTTTGCGCATAAACAGCAGACCGGTAAGCATCCCCCTGCCACAACACCACGTCATCCTGACCATCATGATTGAGGTCGATCAGCAGCACCGTACAGCGCTGACGTGTTTGATGGCGCGCAAAACAGCTTTCCTTACGTTGCCAGGATTCCCATTTCCCCAGGTCCTGCCTGAGAAAATCCGTGAAGCCTGCGGGCAAAACTTTTTCGGCCGGGTAGACATCGACACGCTCGGCCAAGGCCGCAACCAGTTCATCCGGTTCATCGAACGCGTTGTCCCGGTAGCGATTGGCATTGTTGACCGCGTCCTCGGCCCGCAGCGCCAACTTGTCCGGCTTGCCATCCGGACCGCGCTGACGCCGTAGCTCGGCCAAAGCGTCGTAACCTGCACGTTCCTGCCGCGTCAGCGCCCGCACATCGAAATCGTCCGCCTGCACCTGCCCCGTATGCAAACGCACCATCTGGCTGGCAGTGGCCAGCCGGTTGGCGTCGAGCACAGGTGACAGCAGCAGGATGATGCCTGCGCTCATGATGAGTGAGGCCACGATATTGGCGGGGGCGATACCGGGCATCCAGCGTGATGGCGCCCCTGGCCGCAACGACAGCGTATAGCCGCCGCCATAAGCCAGCGCGACCACGACCGTCAACGCGCCCCAAATCCGATCCGGGGTAAGGCCATATTGCTGGATTCGCAACATCAGCGCCCACGCCGCCAGCCCGACGACCGCAAGCAACGCCGGCGCGGCAAACGGCAGCACGCGGCGGAGGATGGGGTGCAGCGGCGGCTCGCTTTGGCCATCCTGAAATGCCGAGTTGAAAAAGGTGATCCAGAACGCCGCAAACCAGAGCAGGAAAAATGCCGACAGGCCGCGCTCGAACAATTTGCCCACACCAGCGAAGCTGGTGAGCACGAATGCCACGCCTATCAGGCTGGCCAACGGCAGCAGCCACACGGTGAGCGTCAGCCAGTGGTTACGCAAGGTGACCGTGAACGCGGCACGGCGCAAACCGATGCGCAGGCCCAGTGCAATCGACAGGGTGGTGACGGGAATGGCGAACCAGGCTTTCTCTATCGTCTCTTTCGGCCACTCCACCCCGATCAGGTGAAACAGCTGCGCGCCCAGGCTCAACACCGCCCAGAACAGCCCGGTGAGCGCGCCTGCCTGAATGGTCACGACAGCATTGCGCCAGGCATGTTCAAACAGGCGTGGATAGTGCCAGCCGCCGAGCGTGGCATCTGGTGTCCCGCGTGCCCAGCCGGAGGTCAGCGGAACCAGCATGAAAACCAGCAAAGCCAGGCCGAGAAAAGCAGACGCCGGCGCCAACTGCAATCGTGTCGAATCCGGCAGAGGGAACGCCATCGCGCCCTGATACGCGCCCAGGCCAAAAACCAGCACGCCCACGCCCAGCAGCAGGCGGCGTAACGCGCGGCGATTCAAGGTATCGATCCCCCAGTACGCCACAAAAGGCAGCAGCAACGTACTCAACAATACGGCGTTGAACAGCCAGCCCCACTCCAGCGGCCACCATTTATCCTGGTGGCTTTTGTATAGCGCGTAGAGCACGCCTCCCTGCAAAAGGCCCAGCCAGGTGGGGAAACGGTGTACTGAGGATTCGGTCATGGTTTGGGACGTAAAAAAGCCCCGGAATCGGGGCGACGGGGAGGAATGGGTTACTTGTAGAACTTCTGGCTGAACTCCATCTCGCGCTTCGGCTCGCCTTCCGCTTCGATCGTGGCGGTGAATTTCAGGGTGTCGGGCGGGGTGACGCGGAATTCGCCCAGGTAATAAATCGCGCTGCCTTCCCTGACTTCGCGCAGAGTGATGTTGGCCAGCTGCTGGCTAGGGTTGGTGACGTAGACGGTGATCCTGGCCAGTACCGGCATCGGCACGCCGACCTGATTCTTCTTCAGTACCGATATCGTGACCAGTCCACGCGTCTTGCTGCGCTCGATCTTGTAGGCGCGTGCGACCTCGGGCAGCAGCTCGTCGGTGATCAGGGCATTGTAGTGAATTTCGAGCGGGCCGAATTTTTGCGAGATTTCGGCGTGGGCAACAGCCGTGACTGTGCATAGGAACAGGGTAGCAAGCAGGCGCTTCATGGTCTCTCTCCTTGTTGCGGACGATGTTGTTTTAATCCCGGATTGTTCATTAGCGCGAAATGCTTTGGATGGGTGCACTTCCGTGCACCTTCGAGCGCCAATCGGTGCACAGAGTGCACCCTACGCGCCATAAATCGTCTAATGAACAATCCAGGTTAATTGTAGGCGCTTATTGCAGCGTGGCGAGCCAGGCGCTCAGCGCGTCGAGCGCGCGACTGACCGCCAGATTGGCCGCCTGCGCGGCACCGGCCGCGTCATAGGTCGCCACCGGCACCCGCTGTTCGAACACATGGCGCCCCAGCAGGGTGCGCTGTTTCAGGTCGACCAGCTCGGCGCGCAGCACCAGACGCATCTGGCCCGGCGCGCTGGCAGCGTCGTGATAGAACTCGACCAGTTCGGTGTCCAGCAGCATGTCGCCGCGCACATAGCCGCCGGCGGCACTGACATTCCAGGCGCCTTGGCGGTCGAGCCGGGTGCGCATGAGGTCGGCGAAGCGCTTGCCGGGACGCTCGGTCCAGCGCGCGAACCGGTATTGGGAACGAGTGCCATCGCTGCGGCTGAAGACGATCTGCTCGCTGTCGTAAAAGCTGCCGGTGGTGGTATCGAGTACCAGCAAGGCCGGGGCGTCGGCGCGCAACGGGGCGGGATCGGTGGCGGGCACGGGGTCGTTCAGCACGTAATACACCACGGCGGGGATGTTGGTCTTTTCGCCAAAGTTGACGCAACCGGTCAGCATCAGGCTCAGCGCGGCAAGGAAAAGGGCGGGTTTCATGGCAGTTTTTCTCCGGGGCCGAGCTGCTGCTGGCCGGGACCGAACAGAATTTCGCGCGGGTTGGACAGGTGCTGCCCGGCAGTGGTGAGGGCGTCGGCGCTGGTGCGCACGTCGCGGCTGACGTTGGTCAGTTCCAGCGTGCTGGTTTCGGTGAGCTGCTGGATTTGCCCGGAAATCAGGCTGGCTTCGCGCTGCAGCTTTTCCATCGCGACGGTGGCCTCCTTCAGCGCGATGTCGGCGTTCTGGCCGATGCTGATGATGCTGCCTTCGGCACGGGTGGCAGCCTGGCTGATGCTGGCGCCGGCAAAGCGGAATTCATCGGAGGCATCGCGGATGCCCTGCACCACGGCGTCAAGGCTCTGCTTGTTGGCGGCCAGATGGCCGGACAACTCGTTGAGGTTGGCCAGCGTCTGGCTGATGGCGCGCTGGTTTTCGTCGGACAGCAAGGTGTTCATGCGTTCCAGCACCTGGGCACCGTTTTCCGCCATCCGGGACACCGCGGTGGCGACCTTGTCGATGTCGGAGCTGCCCTCGGCGATGACCGGGTAGCGTTCGCCCTGGGGCGCCGTGTCAAGCAAAGGTGCGTCGTTCGGGCCGTTGTTGATTTCAACCGATGCGATACCAGTCACCAGGTTGCGCTTGATGTAGGCCTCGGCGCCGACATGCACCGGCACACCCTCGTCGATGCGCGCATTGACGCTGACGGCTTCGTCTTTGCCCGTGGCAAAACGATAGCTATCGACCACGCCGACCTTGATCCCGCGCATCTTCACCGGGCTGCCGACCGCCAGCCCGTCGAGCGACTGCTGCTTGAAATAGAGCGTGTAGGTCTGGTAGGCGACGTGATCGGTCAGGCCCGATAGCCATACAATTGACAGGGTCATCAGCGCAGCCGCCGCCAGCACCAGGATGCCCACCAGGGTATAGCGACCTTCAGTTTCCATGCGTGGCTTCCTCTCCGGTTCGGGACACTGACACCCGTGCGGCGAAGTAATCGCGCAGCCACGGGTCGTCGATGGTTTTCAGTTCGGCCACCGTGCCGCTGCCCAGTACACGACCGTCCGACAGCACGATGACGCGATCGATAATCGAAAACAGTGTATCCAAGTCGTGGGTAACGAGGAATACGGTGAGGCCGAGGCTGTCGGCCAGCAGTCGGATCAGCGCATCGAAGGCGCGCGCCGAAGTCGGATCGAGGCCGGAGGTCGGCTCGTCCAGAAACAGCAGTTCGGGGTCGAGCGCCAGCGCGCGCGCCAGCGCCACCCGCTTGCGCATGCCGCCCGAGAGCTCGCTCGGGCGCTTTTTTGCGGCGTCCGGCGGCAGCCCGACCAGCGCGAGCTTCAGCCGCGCCAACTGGCGGCAGGTGGCGTGCGGCAGGTCGGTATGCTCGAACAGCGGGGTGGCGACGTTGTCCTCCACATTCATCGAGGAAAACAGCGCGCCGTCCTGGAACAGCACGCCAAAGCGCTGGCGTAGCCGGTTCATCTGCTCGGGCGTACAGTCCAGGACCGACTGTCCAAACAGCTCGATGCGGCCGCCCTGCGGCTTCAGCAGGCCGATGATTTCGCGCAGCAGCACCGACTTGCCGGAGCCGCTGCCGCCGATCAGCGCAATCACTTCGCCGCGCGCAACGGAAAGATTCAGATCGCGATGAATGCTGTGCCCGCCCAGCGTGGTGACGAGGCCGCGAACGTCGATGACGGTTTCTGTCATCAGATCCCAAACTTCACGAACATGACGGCAAAAATGGCGTTGAGGATGATGATGGCGACCAGGCTCTGCACCACGGTAGAGGTGGTATGGGCGCCGACGCTGCGCGCGTCGCGACTGACCGACAGCCCCATGCGGCAGGCGATGAGCGCGATGAACATGGCGAACACCGGCGCCTTGCCCAGCCCCACCAGCAGGGTTTTCAGATCGAGCACGTCAACCACCCGATCCATGAACATGGAATAGGAAATACCCAGCTGCTGCTGCGTCACCAGCATGCCACCGGCCATCCCGGCGATGTCGCCGATGAATACCAGCAGCGGCAGAGCCAGCAGCAGGGCAAGGATGCGCGGGATCACCAGCACCGCCAGCGGCGACAGGCCGAGCGTGGCGATGGCATCGATTTCCTCGGTCACCTTCATGGTACCGATCTGCGCGGTGATGGCGGCGCCGGTGCGCCCCGCCACCAGGACGGCGACGATGACCGGCGAAATCTCGCGCAGGATCGCCAGCAGCAAGCCGTCGACGACGAAGATGTTGGCGCCGTATTGCTGCGCCTGATCCCCCAGCAGGTAGGCGAACACCACGCCGAGCAGGAACAGCATGCCGATCACGATGGGGATCGCGCCGACGAACACCGTGCGTACCTGGGCACCGAATTCGCGCCAGCGCCAGCGCTCCGGACGCGGCAGCAGCGCCATCAATTCGATGGCCAGGCGACCGACGAAATCGAGCAGGCCGACCACGTGTCCCCCCATCACCAGGCTGCCGCGCCCGATGAGGGCGAGCATGCCTTCGCTGCGCGGCTCGGGGTGCGCAGTGGTGGCCGCGCTGTGCTGCGCCACCAGCTTGAACATCGCCAGATGCCGCGGCTGAAAGCCGCGCAGTTCGGGCATCGGATCGCTGGCCTGCGGGCGCGCGACGGCCAGCAGCAGCCACGCGCCGTTGGTATCAAGCCGGGTGACGCCGGCGCCGTCGAGGATGCGCACCGACTTGCCGGCCAGCTTCGGCAGCGCGGACGCGGCATCGGCCTGCCAGGCGCCGCTGGCGATCAGCACGCCCTGCGCTTCGTCGAAGTGCGCGCTTGCCGCCGTCATGCGAGATTGAGCGGATTGCCGGGGTCGACGCCCGGCATGAAGGGCAGGCCGCGCTCGCGGTGAGTGACCTGATAGACGCAGCCGACCCAGTTGCCGATCACCGCCTCGGCGGTATCGTGCCAGGTGTTGTCGAGCAACGGCAGCAGGAGGGGTTCGGGGAAGGCCAGCGTCTCGCCCGCCTGCGTGCGGCTGCCGAATTCGACCAGCAGCGCCTGCGCCTGGCGGTCGAAGTAGCGCGCAGGAAACGGCGGCAACGCGGGCAGCTTGCCGCCCGCGGCCAGCAGCAGGTCGCGCTTGTATTCCTTCAGCAGCGACACCGTGTCGTATTCGGGATGGCCCTGGAAAAACACGGTGCGCAGGCCGTCGTGGCTCACCGCCAGATGCACGCCGGCTGTTGCGCTTTCGACCAGCACCTTGAGCCCGGCCGCCTCGAACTGCGCGTGTGAGACGTCGTTCCAGCGCGAATGCGGCACGTCGAAGCGGGTGTTGACGTCGGCCACCAGCGGATGGCGGCCGTCGGTGACGCGGTGCTCGAACACGCCCCAGATCTTGCGGGGCTGCTTCACCCGCGTCTGGCCGTGGCGGAACTGCATCACCGCATGGGTGGCGAGACACGAGCACAGGGTTGAGGTGATATTGTCCCAGGCCCAGTCGATCACCCCGATCAGCGGCTGCCAGAACGGCTCGTCGGCGAGGCTGGGATGGCTGACGTTGGCGCCGGTGATGATGAGCGCATCCAGCCCCTTCTCGCGAATGGCGTCGAAGGGTTCGTAATACTGCGCGATGTGCGCCTGTGCCGCCGCGCCGCGTGGCAGCGTCGGCAGGGTGAAGGGGTGCATGTAGAACTGCGCGATCGGGTTGGATTCGCCGACCAGCCGGTAGAACTGCCGTTCGGTCGCCTCCAGCGCCGCATCCGGCATCATGTTCAGGAGGCCGACATGCAGTTCGCGGATTTCCTGGTTGGCCGCACGCTCGGTCGACAGCACCGTGATGCCGTCGCGGCGCAGGCGGTCGAAGGTGGGCAGGGCGTTATGTGCGACCAGCGGCATGATTACGCCTCACGCCTCACGCCTGACGCCTCACCTTTCCTGGCAATCGCGGTTTCCAGCAGCGCCAGAAAATCGCGCTCGTCGCGCACCTGCGCCACCTCCTGCGAAGTCACGGTGTAGCCGTGCGGGCCGGCGATCGCCTCGTAGCGCGGAATGCGCGAGTGGAACAGGCGCGGGAACACCCAGCGCGCGAAATCGTCCGGCTCGACCTGGGCGACGTATTCGATGCCCTTTTCCCGCAGGTAGACCGGCAACTGCTCGGCGAGAAAAGCCGGGCGGAAATAGAGCGGCTTGGGATCGGACTGCGCGCGGTGGATCAGCGTGTCCTCTTCCTCACGCGAGGTGGTCTGGATGTAAAGGATCAGCGTGTGTTCGGCCAGCAACTCGACCACGCCGGGCTCGTCCAGCTCGCACAGGCTGCCGCCGACGTCGTTGACGAAGTGCGGGTAGCCGTAGACTTCCTGCCCCTTGCGGATGAAGCCCGGGACATCGTGCATGGCGGCGATCTCGGCATCGCGATAGGCGGCCTGCCGGCGCGAGAACTCGTCCAGCGGCAGCCCGTCCCACTGTGGCCCGCCGAGCTTGCCGACGAAAGTGAGCACCGGCCCGAGGTCGTGGATCTTGATGTTGTTCTTGATGTCGATCCAGTCGCGCCGCAGCAGGTCGCGCAAAAACGGCATCTGCATCGCCTGGTGCTTGATGATGTCCAGGATCGGTTCGTCGAGGTAGCGCGTGCCGATGCGGTAGTCGCCGGAGAAGTGGAACCAGTCGTGGCCACGCAGCATGCGCGAGATGTGTGTCTTGCCGACGCCGGACATGCCGAGCAGGGTAATGCGCTTGGTCGGCCAGGCGCGAAAGGAATCGAGGGTGAAGTGCATGGAAGGCGTTTTCATGGAATCAGCGCGAAGCCTACCTAAAAGCCGTGCAATTAAAAAGGCCGGCGCATGCAGCCGGGTGGCGAGTTTGTTCCACGTGGCCGCGGGTCTACATTGAGTATGAGTGCTTTCCCGCTGCAATGGCGAAACCGGATGCGCAGCCATCGACGATGGGCGTGATCGACGTTCTGGTCTCGCGGCCCGGTGCACCCACCCGCGCGCGTCAGGCAGATTGCCGGAATGCCGGACGAAATCCGCCAGGCACAGCACAGTTGAAAGCATAGCCACGAAAGGAGATACGTCCATGGAATTGACGTCGAGTGCATTTTCCCCGCTGGGGGATATCCCGAGCCGCTACACCTGCGACGGCCAGGATCAGTCGCCACCCCTGGCGTGGTCGGGCGTGCCGGCCGGAACGAAAAGCCTGGCGCTGGTGGTGGACGACCCCGACGCCCCCGACCCGGCCGCGCCCAAAATGACCTGGGTGCACTGGGTGGTATACAACATCCTGCCCGCCACGACGGGATTCGAGGCCGGCGCACAGCTGCCGGCAGGCACGCGCCAGGGCCTCAACGACGGCAAGCGGGAAGGCTACGGCGGCCCCTGCCCGCCCATCGGCCGCCATCGCTACGTCCACAAGCTGTACGCGCTCGACACCGTCCTCCCGGCCCTGCACCCGGCGACCAAAACCAGCCTGGAACAGGCGATGCAGGGGCACATCCTGGATCGCTGCGAACTGGTTGGGTATTACCGGAAGAAACGCTAAGCCGTAGCGCGTTGCCCTCATAATATGGCCGCATAAGCTCACCCAACGCCGCCATGACTGCCCCCCGCCTGCCCATCCTGTCCCTGCTCGAAACCCGCGTCCTCGGCGTGCTGTGCGAGAAGCAGCACACCGTGCCCGACACCTATCCGCTGTCGCTCAATGCCCTGGTGGCCGGCTGCAACCAGAAGACCAGCCGCCATCCCGTCATCGAAGTCAGCGAGGCCGAGGTGCTGTCCGCCATCGACAGCCTCAAGGGCCCGGCCCTGATCGTCGAAACCAGCGGCGGCCGCGTCACCCGTTACGCCCACAACATGGAGCGGGGCCTGCGCCTGCCCTCGCAATCCATCGCCCTGCTCACCGCGCTCATGCTGCGCGGCCCGCAGACCGCGGGCGAGTTGCGTACCAACAGCGAGCGCCTGCACCGCTTCGCCGACATCTCGGCGGTGGAAGGCTTCCTGCAGGAACTGGCCGAACGCCCGGAAGGCACCATGACGGTCGAGCTGCCGCGCCAGCCCGGCGCGCGCGAAAACCGCTGGGCTCACCTGCTTTCCGGCGCCCCCGCCGTCGAGGAAACCCCGGCAGCGGCGTCCTCGACGCCCGCCACCGACGTCACCGTGGGCGAGATTGCCGCGCTCAAGGCCAACGTGGCGCGGCTGGAGGCAGAGGTCGACGCGCTTAAAGGCCTGGTGGGCAAACTGTGCGCAGAACTCGGCATTGCGGGCTGAGCAAGACCCGGCACCCAGCCCGTGCGACCGCTGCCGAATTGATAACGCATCGATCAGTACTGCACCACCGCCGGATCCAGGCTGCGCCACAGATACCAGGTAGCGACGGTGCGCCAGGGCGCGTGGCGTTCGCCGTGCTGGCGCAGGCTTTTGGGCGTGGGACGTTCGCCGCCCAGGTAATGCAGGGCGACGGCCTTTTGCAGGCCGATGTCGTCAACCGGCCAGACGTCGGGACGACGCAGGCTGAAGATGAGGAACATCTCGGCGGTCCAGCGGCCGATGCCGCGCACGTCGACGAGCTCGGCAATCACGGCCTCGTCTTCCATTTCTTTCCAGCGCGCCGGCTCGATACGGCCGTCGGTGAAATGCCCCGCGAGGTCGACCAGATATTCCGCCTTGCGGCGCGACAGGCCGCAAGCGGCCAGCGCGGCCAGCTCAAGCGTCGCGATGCGTTCGGGGCTGACGGTCTGCGCGTAGCCCGCGAAGCGCCCCCACACGCTGTCGGCGGCCTTGACCGAGATCTGCTGGCCGACGATGGCGCGCGCCAGGGTCTGGAACGGATCGCCGCGGTTGCCGAGCACGCAATCGGGATAGCGCGCGATGAGCGCTGCCATCACCGGATCGGCGGCGGCGAGTTCGGCGCAGGCGGTTTGCCAGTAGGCGGGTGGGAGAGGTTTCACTGAAAATCTTTTTATCCGCGAAGGACGTGAAGGGGCGCGAAGAAAAACAGGGGAATATGAGAAACACCAGGGAAGCGTTGATTATTCGATATGGCTGTCATTGCGGGCGCAGCGAAGCAATCCAGCGATTTGATTAAGCGGGCATTTCTGGATTGCCCTAAAGGACTCCAATCCACTATGGGCTGAAGCCCATGTGGAATCGTATGCCGCGTCGCTGCGCTCCTCGCAATGACAAATTAATCAGCGCTTCCCTGGGTTTTCCCTTCGTGTTTCTTCGCATCCTTCGCGGACAGGTTTTTCCCGAATCACAACAAAATAATATCGTACTGCTCCTGCGGATAGGTGGTCTCGACCTGCATCGACACCGGTTTGCCGATGAAATCGATGAGTTGGGCAAGACTGCCGGATTCTTCGTCGAGGAACAGGTCGATCACGCCCTGCGAAGCGACGATGCGGTATTCGCGCGCGTCGAACTGGCGCGCCTCGCGCAGGATCTCGCGCAGCACGTCGTAGCACACGGTCTGCGCGGTCCGGATTTCGCCGCGTCCGGCGCAGGTAGGGCAGGGTTCGCACAGGATGTGCGCCAGCGACTCACGGGTGCGCTTGCGCGTCATTTCCACCAGTCCCAGCGCGGAGAAGCCACTGACGGTGGTGCGGGTGGGGTCGCGCGCCAAAGTTTTTTTCAGCTCGGTGAGCACCGCTTCCTGGTGCCCGACGTTGTCCATGTCGATGAAGTCGATGATGACGATGCCGCCGAGGTTACGCAGGCGCAGCTGGCGCGCGATGGCTTGCGCGGCTTCGAGGTTGGTCTTGAAGATGGTGTCGTCGAAGTTACGCGCACCGACGAAGCCGCCGGTGTTGACGTCGACGGTGGTCAGCGCTTCGGTCTGGTCGATGATGAGGTAGCCGCCTGATTTGAGGTCGACGCGCCGCCCCAGCGCCTTGGCGATTTCGTCCTCGATGGCATGCAGGTCGAACAGCGGCCGGTCGGCGCCGTAATGCTGAAGCTTGTCGAGCACGGCAACCGTATAGTTCTGCGCGAATTCGGCCATGCGCTGATAGGTTTCGCGCGAGTCGATGAGGATGCGGCTGGTGTCGCGACTGACGAAATCGCGCAGCACACGTAGCGACAGGTCGAGATCCTGATACAGCAGGCACGGTGCCTCGCAGTTGCCGCGCGACTGGATGCTGCTCCACAGCCGCCGCAGGTAGTCGATGTCGGCCTGCATTTCGGCGTCTTCCGCGGTCTCGGCCATGGTGCGCACGATGAAGCCGCCGGTGGCGTCTTCCGGCATCAGCCGATGCAGTTTCTGGCGCAGCTGCTCGCGCTCTTCCTCGCCTTCGATCTTCTGCGAAATGCCGATGTGGCTTTCCTGCGGCAGATATACCAGATAGCGCCCGGCGAAGCTGATCTGGGTGGACAGCCGCGCACCCTTGGTGCCGAGCGGGTCCTTGATCACCTGCACCATCAGACTCTGGCTCTCATGCAGGATCTGCTCGATCGGGCGCTCGGGTTCGGCACCGTGACGCTCTTCCCAGATGTCGGCAACATGCAGGAAGGCTGCACGTTCCAGGCCGATGTCGATGAAGGCCGACTGCATGCCCGGCAGCACGCGCACCACACGCCCCATGTAGAGGTTGCTCACCAGCCCGCGGCACTGCGCGCGCTCGATGTGCAGTTCCTGCACCGAGCCCAGATGCAGCACGGCGACGCGGGTCTCCTGCGGGGTGACGTTGACGAGGATTTCTTCGCTCATGACGGAATGGCCCGCAATACTTCAGATAACAAGGCCGAAGGCTCTCAATAAAATGGCAGTGTCGTATAACGGCAAACCCATGACGCCGCTGTAGCTGCCGTCGACATGTTCGACAAATGCGCCGGCGCGCCCCTGGATGGCGTAGGCGCCGGCCTTGCCGAGATATTCGCCGGTTTCCAGGTAGCGCGCGATAGTCACGGCATCGAGCACGGCGAACCTGACCCGGCTGGATGACAGGCGCAGCTCCACCCGCTCGCCTTGCTGCACCGCCACAGCGGTGTGCACCTGATGCTCGCGGCCGGACAAACGCCTCAGCATGGACTCGGCCTCGGTGCGGATGGCCGGCTTGCCAAGAATGGCACCGTCCACTTCAACCACCGTATCCGCACCCAGCACCGGAAAGCCCAGCAGATGGCGCACATCCACCGCGTGCCAGCCGCAGGCGGCCTTTTCGATCGCCATGCGCTGCACGAATTCGGGCGCAGCCTCGCCGGCGTGCGGGATTTCGACAACGTCCATGCGGCCACGCACGGCGCGCAGCGGCAGCACGTCGAAGGCAACCCCGATCTGCTTCAGCAGGTCTCGCCGACGCGACGACTGCGAAGCCAGATAAATCCGTTTATCAACCAGCATGTTCTCGTTATCTCCCCTCAATCCCGATGGTAGGGATGCCCCCTGATAATGCATACGGCACGATATAACTGCTCGACCAGCAGCACCCGCGCCAGCGCATGCGGCAAGGTCAGTTTCGACAGCCCCAGCAATTTGCCGGCGCGCGCTTTCACGCTGTCGGCGAGGCCATCCGCCCCGCCAATCACGAACGCCGGCGAGACCCCCTCGGCCATCCAGGCCTGCAGCCAGGCGGCCAGTTCGCGCGTGGTCGCCTGCGCGCCACGCTCGTCGAGCACCACCGGCACACAACCCGCAGGCAGCGCCGCCAGGATGCGCTCGGCCTCCAGCTGCCGCGCCCGCGCGCCATCCTCGCCCGCCACCCGATGCCCCGGCTTGATTTCGGTCAGCATAAGCGGCAGATCGGGCGGCATGCGGCGAACATAGTCGTCGCAGCCCGCGTCGATCCAGCCGGGCATCTTGTGGCCGACTGCGATCAGGTGAAGTTTCACCAGCTGTTGCGAAGCGAAAAACTAGTGATCTGCTTGCACATGGCGGGCGCGTGCGGCTTCGGCCGCGCCCCACAGCTCTTCCAGATTGTAATGCGCGCGCGTGGCGGGCAGCATCACATGGACGATCACGTCGCCAAGGTCGAGCAGCACCCACTCGCCGGTGTCCTCGCCTTCCATGTTGCCGACGTATGCGTCGGCTTCCTTCATCTTGACGCGCACATTGTCGGCGAGTGCGCGGGTTTGACGATTGGACGCGCCACTGGCGATCACCATGCGCTCGAACAGCGCGGTGAGCTTGCCGGTGTCGAGCACGGTGATGTCCTGCGCCTTGACGTCTTCAAGGGCGGCGACGATCAGTTTGATTTTGTCTTCGATTTTCATGGGGATATGTAAAGTTGGTGTTCGTAAATATAGTCGAGCACGGCGTCGGGCAGCAGATAACGTGCGCTGCCGTGCCGTGCCAGGGTGTCACGGATGGCGGTTGCCGAAATATCCAGTGGCGTCGTCGTACGCAACAGCACCGAGCCAGCCGGGCCGGAGACCGGGCCGTCGATTGGCTGCCGTTGCGATACTTCGTTTTTCAAAATCTCCGGCATGGCGTCGGGCTGCAGCAGCCGCGCGCCGGGACGCGCAGCCACCGCAATATGCGCCAGCTCGAACAGCTGCCGCCATTCGTGCCAGCTGGGCAGGCCGAGAAATGCATCCGCCCCCAGCAGCAGCCACAGCGGCTGCTCAAAACCCAGTTCGGCGCGCAAGGCTGCCAGCGTGTCGACCGTGTAGCTCGGGCGTGGGCTTTCAACTTCGCGCGCGTCGAGCATAAAGCGCGGATTGCCGGCAATCGCGCGGCGCACCATCTCCAGCCGATGGCCGGCCGCGGTGCGCGGCGCGCCGCGGTGCGGCGGCAGCCCGGCGGGAATGAACAGCACCCGCTCCAGGCCAAGCCTTTCAGCCATTTCCTCGGCCAGCCGCAGATGGCCGAAATGGATGGGGTCGAAGGTGCCGCCCATCACACCGATGGCGGGATGGGGGTGAGGGGTGAGGGGGAAGGGGTGAGGGCTCATGCGCCCGCCCTCACCCCTATCGCCTCACGCCTCACTGTTCTCCTCATCCGCGCACGTGGCCATCCCCCAGCACCACCCATTTCTGGCTGGTCAGCCCTTCCAGGCCGACCGGGCCACGGGCGTGGATCTTGTCGGTGGAGATACCGATCTCGGCGCCAAGGCCGTATTCGAAGCCGTCGGCGAAGCGGGTCGATGCGTTGACTACCACGCTGGCCGAATCGACCTCGCGCAGGAAGCGGCGCGCGCGGCCATAGTCCTCGGTGACGATGGCGTCGGTGTGCTGCGAGCCGTGGGTGTTGATGTGGGTCATCGCGGCGTCGATGTCGTCGACCACCTTGACCGCGATGATGGGGCCGAGGTATTCCTCGGTCCAGTCGGCCGCGACCGCAGCTTTCAATTTGTCCGCTGCGATGCCGGCGCCCTGCAGGATTGCCAGCGCTTCCGGGCAGCCGCGCATTTCCACGCCCTTGCCGGCGAGCATGCGGCCGATTTCGGGCAGTGCCGCATTGGCAATGCCGCGGGCCACCAGCAGCGACTCGGTGGTATTGCAGGTGCCGTAGCGCTGGGTCTTCGCGTTCTCGACGATCTTCAGCGCCTTGGCGAGGTCGGCGCGGTCGTCGACGTAGACGTGGCAGTTGCCGTGCAGGTGCTTGATCACCGGCACCCGCGCCTCGCCGGTGATGCGCTCGATCAGTCCCTTGCCGCCGCGCGGCACGATGACGTCGACGTAATCCTTCATGGTGATGAGCTCGCCCACCGCGGCGCGGTCGGTGGTCTCGATCACCTGCACCACGGTCGCGGGCAGCCCGGCGACTTCCAGCCCTTCGCGCACGCAGGCGGCGATCGCCTGGTTGGAGTGCAGCGCCTCGGAGCCGCCGCGCAGGATCGCTGCGTTACCGGATTTCAGGCACAGGCCGGCGGCGTCCGCCGTCACGTTGGGACGCGCTTCATAAATGATGCCGATGACGCCGAGCGGCACCCGCATCTTGCCGACCTGGATGCCGGAGGGACGGTACTTGAGGCCGTCGATTTCGCCGACCGGATCGGGCAGCGCGGCGATCTGCTCCAGCCCTTCGGCCATGCCGGCGACCGCTTTGTCGTTGAGCTGCAGGCGGTCGAGCAACGCGGCGTCGAGCCCGCCGGCGCGCGCATGCTCCATGTCGCGCGCGTTGGCCTGCAGCAGCTTGGCGGCATCGCGCCGGATCGCCGCGGCCATCGCCAGCAGGGCGCGGTTCTTCTGGTTGGTGTCGGCGCGGGCAATCGCCCGCGAGGCTTCGCGCGCCTGCCGGCCGACCGTCTGCATGTAAGTTTTAATATCCATCATCTTTTTCCATTACCTGCCGGTTGCGCCAGATTCATACCAACACGCAACAGCGTGTCCCAGGGATCGCCCACCCGCTCCAGCCCCTTGGCCTGGCGGTCGATCAGCGCCAGGTCGGCCAGCGCGGTTTCGACCTGCGCCAGCCCCAGGCGCTTCACTGCGCGCTCGATCTGCGGCGCGCGCTGCTTGTCGCGCCCCCACAGCATCCGCATCAGGCCGGACAGGTTTTCACCCTGTGCCAGGGCCGATTTTAGCCTGAGCAGCAGGCCCACTGCCGACGTCACTTGCCACAGGATCGCCGGCACCGCCTCGCCTGCATCCCTGAGATCGGTCACGATCTGCGCAAAGCGCGCGCCGTCGCCCGCATACAGCGCATCCGCGAGGGCGTCGGCTTCCAGCCGGCTGACGTCGACCACCGCATGCTCGACGTCGGCCAGCGTCACCGCTCCCGGCGGCAGCAGCAACGCGAGCTTGTCGATTTCCTGCTGCGCCGCCAGCAGATTGCCCTCGACCTGGTCGGCCAGAAATTCCAGCGCGGCGCGATCGGCGCGCAGGCCTTGCCTGGCGAGACGGCGGTCGATCCAGGCGGGCAGCTGGGCGCGTTCGATCGGCCGCGCCTCGACCACCACGCCGGCAGACGCCAGCGTGGTGAACCAGCGGCTTTTCATGGCTTTCCAGTCCAGGCCCGGCAGGCTGATCAGGGTGAGCGTATCGGCCGGGAGCCTGGCGGCATAGGCCTCCAGCGCCTTGGCGCCATCGATGCCGGGCTTGCCGGAAGGGACGCGGATTTCGGTCAGGCGGCGCTCGGCAAACAGCGAAAGGTTGTCACCGCCGGCAAAAATTCTCTGCCAGTTGTAGCGTCCCTGCACGGTGTAGACATTGCGCTCGCTGTGCCCGGCCGCACGCGCCGCCGCGCGGATGGCGTCACACGCTTCCTGCGCCGCCAGCGGCTCGTCGCCCACCACCACGTAGAGCGCAGCGAGGCCGCGCGCAAGCTGGTCGGGCAGACGGTCGGCCGCAATGCTCAACTGGCGGGGCCAATGCTTTGCAGGCGGCGCACGATCCGCCGTGCAGCGCTGTCGTCCATGTCGCGATACAGCAGTTGCTCCTCGGCCCCCTTGGCCAGCACCTGCGCGTCATCGTAAGTGATGTCGCGGGTGAGCTCGATGGTCTCGTCCGCGGCCAGCGCGCGCCCGTCCTTGTCTTTAATGCTGTAGGTCAGCTGCAAGCCGAGCCGGTATTCGGTGACACGCCCGGCGCCGGACAGCGAGAGGATGATTTTGCTGCGCGTCTCCTGGCCGAGAACCAGCACGGCCTCGGCTTCGGCGGCACTCGCGGCCAGGCGGGTCTGTTTGCTCGCAGCCAGCGAACTACGGATGCGCTGTGCCACCGCGCCGCCGTGCGGCGCGTCGATATACAGGCTGGCAAATGGCACCTCAACCATGCGGCGCAGCTGGAAGCCGCATCCCGCTGCAAGCAGCGCCGGCATGGCGGCAAGGAAAAGTCGGCGGTTCATAGGACGATATTAACCAAACGCCCCGGCACCACCACCACTTTTTTTGGCGGTTTGCCTTCCAGGTATTTCTGCGCGACCTCGCTCGCCAGCGTCGCCGCCTCGACCGCCTCGCGCGTCGCCGTCGTCGCCACGCGGATCTGCCCGCGCAGCTTGCCGTTGACCTGCAGCATCAGCTCGATCTCGTCCTGTACCAGCGCGGCCTCGTCGACCGTCGGCCAGGTCATCGCGGCGTCCGGCTTCAACTCGGCGTACAGCGCCTCGCTGATGTGCGGCACGATGGGCGCCAGCATGGCAACCGCGGCTTCCAGCACTTCCTGCCGCACGCTACGGGTCGTGACATCGTCGCCCTCCAGTTTGGCCAGCGCGTTCATCAGCTCCATCACCGCAGCGATCGCGGTGTTGAACTGCTTACGGCGTTCGATATCGTCGCTGACCTTGTGGATGGTCTGGTGCAATTGGCGGCGCAGGGTTTTAGCTTCATCGCTTAAATTGCCCAAATCTCCACTCATATAGGCCGTAACGCTGCCACGCTCTTGCAGGTGGTCAAACGCGGCTTTCCATAAGCGTTTAAGGAAGCGGTGCGCGCCCTCGACGCCGGCGTCCGACCATTCCAGGCTCTGTTCCGGCGGTGCGGCGAACATGGTGAACAGGCGCGCGGTATCGGCGCCGTACAGATCGATCAGCGCCTGCGGGTCGACACCGTTGTTCTTCGACTTCGCCATTTTCTCGGTGCCGCCGACGCTGACCGGCTGGCCGTCGGCCTTCAGCACCGCGACGCCGTCGCGCGTCTCGACGTCGGCCGGATTGAACCAGGTCTTCTTGCCATCCGCCGTTTCGCGGTAATAGGTGTCGGCGATCACCATGCCCTGCGTCAGCAGGTTGACGAACGGCTCGTCGCTCGAAACCAGGCCCTCGTCGCGCATCAGCTTGTGGAAGAAGCGCGCGTACAGCAGATGCAAAATTGCGTGCTCGATGCCGCCGATGTACTGGTCGACCGGCAGCCATTTGTCGGCGCGCGCATCGAGCATGCCGCCGTCGAAATCGGGGCAGGCGTAGCGCGCGTAATACCACGACGACTCGACGAAAGTATCCATGGTGTCGGTCTCGCGCCGCGCCGCGCTGCCGCATTTCGGGCAGGTGCAGTTGACGAAGTCGGCGCGCTTGCTGAGCGGGTTGCCGGAACCGTCCGGCACTACGTCCTCCGGCAACACCACCGGCAACTGTTCGGCCGGCACCAGCACGTCGCCGCAGGCGGCGCAGTGAACAATGGGGATCGGACAGCCCCAGTAGCGCTGGCGCGAGATGCCCCAGTCGCGCAGGCGGAACTGGGTTTTCTTTTCACCCAGGTTCAGCGCGGCGAGGTCGACGGCGATGGCGTCGACCGCGGTCGTGTAATCAAGGCCGTCGTACTTGCCGGAATTGATAACGATACCGTGTCCATCATGCGGAGATTCATGTAGTAGCTGTGTGTGCAGCATACCTACCGCTTCTTCGGCATCCTTCGGAAGTTCTTTTACAAAAAGTTCTTTTTCAATGTATTTAATAAATGAATATGGAGCAATCTCTGTTGTATTCAGTTGAATACCGGCAGCTTCCAAGGCTGCCACTGCTCGTCTCCAGTCTTCTAGCAGCTGCTTGCTTGCCACAACCCTTTTGATTGGTAGCGTATTGATGACCGCCATATCCCAATCCCGGTAATCGTGCGCCGGCACCGCCATCACCGCGCCATCGCCGTAACTCATCAGCACGTAGTTGCCGACCCAAACCGGCACCTGCTCGCCGGTGAGCGGGTGGGTCACTTTGAGGCCGGTGTCCATGCCCTTCTTTTCCATCGTCGCCATGTCGGCCTCGGCGACGCTGCCCTGCTTGCATTCTGCGATGAAGGCAGCGAGCTCGGGGTTGTTTTGCGCCGCGCGGGTGGCGAGCGGGTGCTCGGCGGCGACCGCGCAGAAGGTCACGCCCATGATGGTGTCGGCACGGGTGGTGAACACCCACAGCTGTTCGTCCTTGCCGTCGAGCTGATACGGAAAGGCGAAGCGCACCCCCACGCTCTTGCCGATCCAGTTGGCCTGCATGGTCTTGACCCGCTCCGGCCAGCCCGGCAGATTGTCCAACCCGCTCAGCAGTTCGTCGGCGTACTGGGTGATGCGGAAGAAATACATCGGGATGTCGCGTTTTTCGACCAGCGCGCCAGAGCGCCAGCCGCGCCCGTCGATGACCTGCTCATTGGCGAGCACGGTCTGATCAACCGGATCCCAGTTCACGCTGGCCATCTTCTTGTAGATCACGCCCTTTTCGAACAGGCGGGTGAACAGCCATTGCTCCCAGCGGTAGTAGTCCGGCCTGCAGGTGGCGAGTTCGCGCGACCAGTCAATGGCAAAGCCCAGCGCCTTGAGCTGGGTGCGCATGTGGTCGATGTTGGCATAGGTCCAGGCGGCCGGCGGCACGTTGTTGGCGATCGCCGCGTTTTCTGCCGGCAGGCCGAAGGCGTCCCAGCCCATCGGCTGCATCACGTTGTAGCCGCGCATGGCGTGGTAGCGCGCCAGCACGTCGCCGATGGTGTAGTTGCGCACGTGGCCCATGTGCAGCCTGCCCGAGGGATAGGGGAACATCGACAGGCAGTAGTATTTGGGGCGATCGGAGTCGTCGCGGGCGCGGTAGGCCTGGCTGGCTGCCCAATGCGCCTGCGCGGCACGTTCGATTTCCGGGGGAAGGTATTTTTCTTGCATTGCAGCAACCGCATGGAATCAAGGCGGCGATTATACCTGTCCGCCCCGCCGCCCTGCCCGCGCACCGGCGCATGGTTCATTCGTCCTCTTCAGCCCGTGACCGGGATTTCCTATGCTCTGGAATACAGCCCCCCTGTCCGGCCGGTTTACAATTCACAAACACAGAGGAGATCCCATGAAAACGCTGCTTCCGCTTGCCCTGCTTGCCGCCTCCCTGCCTGCCATGGCCGCCCAGCCCGACGTGCTGCCGGTCAGGCAGATCGGCCTGGAACTGGCACGCGACATCGCCATGGCCGCGGTCGAGGCCTGCCGCCAGGACGGCTACAACGTTGCCGCCGTGGTGCTCGACCGCGCCGGCAACCTCCAGGTGGCGTTGCGCGACACCCTGGCGGCGCGCCACACCCTGGAAATCGCCGAGCGCAAGGCCGGCATGAGCATCATGTCCGGCAGCGGCTCCGGCGAATTCCGCGCCGCCCGCGGCGATATCCGCCCCGAGCTCAACCACATCGACGGCCTCATCGTCATGGACGGTGCGTTACCCATCCGCGCCGCCGGCAGCCTGATCGGCGCCATCGGGGTATCGGGTGCGCCCGGCGGCGAAAAAGATGCCGCCTGCGCCGCCGCCGCGCTGAAAAAAGTCGAGGAAAGGCTGGAGTTTTCCATGTAAGGCCGGCCAGTTGGGGCTTTCGCGCGCGGGTGACAAGCCCCGCCTCGCGCGGGTAAAATGCGGCGTTTTCGCCTAATTTTCACCCATTCTCCAGGGAGTCCCAACATGTCCAAGAAGCATCCCGTCATTGCGGTCACGGGTTCATCCGGCGCCGGCACCACTACCGTCAAGCGCGCGTTCGAGCACATCTTCTTCCGCGAACAGATCAACGCTGCCGTGATCGAGGGTGACAGCTTCCACAGCCTGTCGCGCATCGAATTCAAGGAAGCCGTGAAGAAGGCCGAAGACGAAGGCAACATGTCGTTCAGCCATTTCGGCCCGCAGTCCAACCGCTTCGACAAACTGGCCGAGCTGTTCGAGACCTATGGCAGAACCGGTGGCGGCAAGAAGCGCTACTACATCCACAGCGACGAAGAAGCCGCCGAGCACAACCAGCGCCTCAACACCAGCCTCAACCCCGGTGAATTTACCCCGTGGGAAGACGTGCCAGCCGGCTCCGACGTGCTGTTTTACGAAGGTCTGCACGGCCTGGTGAAAACCGACGACATCGACGTCTCGAAGCACGTCGACCTCGGCATCGGCGTGGTGCCCATCGTCAACCTCGAATGGATCCAGAAAATCCACCGTGACGGCGCCGAGCGCGGCTATTCGGCCGACGTCATCGTCGACACCATCCTGCGCCGCATGCCGGATTACGTGAACTACATCACCCCGCAGTTCTCACGCACCGACATCAACTTCCAGCGCGTGTCCACCGTCGACACCTCCAACCCCTTCATCTCGCGCGACATCCCCACGCCGGACGAAAGCTTCATCGTCATTCGCTTCCGCGAGCCCAAGGGTGTCGACTTCCCCTACCTGCTGAACATGATCCCGAACTCCTTCATGTCGCGCCGCAACACCATCGTGGTGCCGGGCGCCAAGATGGGCTTCGCCATGGAACTGATCCTGGCACCGATCATCCAGGACATGATTGCCGGCAAGAGCAAGTAAGAAGGTTGACTTGAATGAAAAACGGAGCCTGCGGGCTCCGTTTTTGTTTTGCGTATGCCCGGTCGATCCATACCACGCTGAATTTACAGACCGTCGCGCAGGCTCATGTGTCGTTGGAAAAGGCTGCCCCTTGCCTTGACGCCCCCCAAGCACTACGCTCAAACAGCATCCCGGAGGATCGAGGGTGTGCATTGGCATAGATCGTTGCCTGTTTCTGCAAACTGCTGACCATGACGCCATGAATACCCCTGAAAACCCCCTTACAAAAGAACAGATCACGCACTTCGCGCAGCGCATCGACGCGCGCAAAAGCCTTTTGCTGGATGAAATCCGACAGGTACTCGCGCGCTCCAGCAACGAGCACTATGCCGATCTCATCGGCGGAGCGGGCGATTCCGGCGATGCGGCGGCAGCCTCCTTGCTCCGTGACATCACCGAAGCCGAGATCATCCGCGACGTGGGAGAGGTACGTGACATCGCGCAAGCGGAGCAGCGCCTCGCGGCCGGACAGTACGGCCTGTGCACCGACTGCGGGGCTGCCATCCGGTACAAACGGCTGGATGCGTATCCGACCGCCAAACGCTGCTTTACCTGTCAGGTGCGCCGCGAAAAACTGCAGGCACCTTCACCCTACACGGGGCGATGACCATCGAGATGGGATATCTAATAAACGGAATAAATACGGCCAGACACGATATTGAAGTCAGTTAATCGTGGCTGACCGCGTTGACGCCACGAGGCGTCAACGCGATCAGCATGGCTTGCGCGCGACAACCGTGGCAAAGACTTTCCGGGTGTCGTTCGGCGCTGAAAACGCTTCCGGCGTGAAGCTCACGATCTCCCACTGCGTGAACATGGCACGCAGGCTGTCGTGATTGAAAAGGCAATGCCCTTCGGGGGCGAACATGTCCATGTACGTCGTGCCTTCAGTCAAAACGTTGATCACGGCGACGCCGCCAGGGCGAACCCGAGCTTGAAGCTGTGCCAGCTGCCGATTGGCCGTAGGACAGTCGAAAAACATGAGCAGTCCGATGCACACAACGGCATCGAAGTCTTCGGTGAGTACGTGCGACCGGAGGTCTGCTTGTTCAACCCGTAGTGACAGTCCGTCATGCTTTGCGACGGCGCGGAGGTGGCTGATCGCGGCACGGCTGGCATCAAGTGCAAGCACAGAGCAGCCTCGGCGAGCAGCCTCGACGGCGAGGTTACCCAGTCCGCACCCATAGTCCAGCACCCTTCCGCGCAAATGCGGCAAAGCGGCACTCTCAAACGGATTCAACCCATACTCCCCGGCAGCCACCTGCCGGCGAAACTGTTGGTCGAAGAACTGAATGCTCGCGTTTTCGTTCATGGTGGCGATTGTAGCGGCGGGCTCGAGCGCCTGCCGTTTTAGTTAAGAGGGATGATGGATTCAGATCGTGGCTTCGCACGATCCAAGCTTATTCGTTAGGCCTCATCGTGCTTGACCGCGGATTCTGGAAGGCCGAACACGCGATCGAAGGCCCATGTGAAAACAATGGCATAGACGAAGAAAAACACCAAGAGGCCAAGATTCGCCAGGAACGCACTGAGTGCTGAAGTATTCAACCAGAGCGCCATCACCGGAACAAGCATGACAACGAGGCCGCCCTCGAAACCGATGCCATGCGCCAAGCGCCTGGCGAACGAACGACCTCGCACGGACTGACGCGCCTCCCAACGCTCAAAAATTGTATTGAACACGTAGTTCCACCCGAGTGCAATGCTCGATAGAACAAAAGCGAGACCTATGGTTGATCCAGGCGGTTCGTCGAAAATGACACTCAAGACTGGGGCAACGAAGGCAATGGCAAAAACCTCATACAGGATTGCTTGCAGTACGCGTCGGGTATTGGGGCTCATGACGAAATCACGATGGTGGTGCTTGGTTTGATTGAGGCCTAACAATAGCTAACCGGCGCTGTAATAAATGGCCAGACACGACATTGAAGTCAATTAATCGTGTCTGCCCCTATTTGACTGTGTCTGACCCTATTTGACTCTTCAAGGACAAAATATCTATATGCGGCTATATATTGCAGGCAGAAGGCCGTTCTATAAGAAAGTGTATGGTTAGCATGTGCTTATGCATTTCTTACATTCCGGCTATCACACTGTTGATCGACAAAGACCGCCCGTTAAACCTAAGACCCATCTCCATGCCGTCTTTCGTTGCACCAATATGAAGATGCGGCTCAAGTGTATTTCCCGAATTGCCGATTTCAGCCAATGGTTGCCCCACGGTCACGACTTCCCCTGGCGCCACTTTAATGCTGCCTTGCTTTAAATGAGCCATTAAGATATCCGCTTCGGCACACTTCAGCACTATGTAATTACCCTCCGGATGCTCTGTATCGGGGTTTCCAGGAAGATTGTCTTGAAGGCTATCGCGAACCTTGAAAATATTTCCGTAGCATGGGCTATAGAGTTTCTCGCCAAAGATTTCGTAGGCGCTTAGCGCTTGTGGGGCTATTCCGTCTGCCCGATTGCCAAACGAGTTCAACTTAACGATGTCCAGAGCCAGCTTGCTGCCGCCCAGAACGTGGAAAGGGTTTGTGACTGCGCTAGCTCCGCCTTGAAGAACGTAATAGGTACCGGATCTGAGCGGGAAAGTTACGTCAAGCATTTCTCCAGATGGATAATGCGACGCGATAGCCAGGATATCCAGTACCGCAAACAGAAAAAAAACCACGATAGAGGGAACCGTGATTCTGCCATAGCGCGTTCCAGAATGAGAACCACCACGCTTCGTTAGGAGGCTTGAAAAAACAGCGACTACGACGAATAGTCCGAGAAATACATACCGCAAGTAATAACTCGTGAAGGCCCAAGGGTTCGTCATAAAAGCAAAGGCAATTATACTACCGCAAGCTAATGCCCACACTGCCCAATTCAGCCAGCTGCGATGTCGAAGACTGACCAGCCAGATAAGAGAGATACCCGAAAGAAGCAGCGGGTAGACTGCGAATGCTATGGGAAGGCTCTCACTCATGGTGCTGATTCAGAAGTGCATAACGTAGAAGTCAGGGGCGTGCCGGCATTATCGGCGCGTCCCGCTTGACTGATGGGATGGACTCCGCCGTCTTTTTGTTGCCATAGTTGGCATTGCTGGTCTTCATGGGGATGGGGATCAGATATCTTCAACGAAAGGGGGCAGGTTTCTTGCTTTTGGGGAGTCCATATATACTTTGTTAGAGCATTCATAAGTAAGTTTTACTTACCTGTTTCCCTAGTCATTACAATACATTCGGATCCGTAGTTTCCAGATTTGGCTTACGCCACCTGAATACAGCGACAAGCACTAGAACAAAGCCTGGAATTGAAAATGGGATTCCGATCATTAATATGAACAACATGGGAGGAAAGCCAACCACACCCGCCGCAAAAGAAACTATGGCTGAGTAATGAAAAATAATGTCTGTTATTGATCTGTCTTGAATCAGCCCCGTGTATACGATTGTTCGATTTAATAGATAAAGTGAGAATCCATAAGCAGCAGAGAGCAAACCGTATGCATATCCCCCCACTCCAAAACCCTCGGTTGCTGGCCCTTTAATCGTAGTAAGGGCAAGATATCCCATGAAGAAAATCGGCCATGCGATGAGAAAGTAGAATCTCGATGCAGTCCTGCGTTGAATTTCGTGCTTTGTATTTTGAGATTTAATATTCATTCGTCTTCTGCTGGCCCGTTTGTTGCGCTAACGCCCGCCATTACCGGTGACAAAACCGTAGCGAAGCGGAGGTTTTGGCATCCGGTGCATGGCATTGTTATAAGTTCTCCCGACTATCCAACCACTTTCTTGAGATCACGGTGAGTGTAGGCCAGAAAACTGTATTAATCAGATCATGAAGGCTTGCCGACCAGCGCATATAGCCGAGCGATCCCAAATCGTCGCGTAGATCTAAAACTTCCATTGCACCTGCCACAAGGAGCACTGGAAGCACAGCCAAGACATCGAACCGCCCGCGCCGCCACAGAACTACAGCCAGGAAGAAGACTAGCAAACCTATATGTATATGGATCGCATCCTTGGAAAGGCTCAGAACGTCAAGAATAATGAGCTTCAAATTCTGATATGCGGAAGTTTCCATGCTTTCCACCTACTTATAACGTTTGAGTTGTGTGGCGCGAACGAAGCGCGGCGTAGTGAGCGTCACACACAAACGAGTTGTTATATGCTTATCTGTCTTGATTGATTTCAAATCGATTATCACAGATTTGGCATTCGTAAGTATGGGTGTGTGGAGAAACAGTTCCATCTCTCCTGACATGGCTTCTCGATTTCATTTCTTCTCTTGGCACATTTCTTAAGTCAGCTTTGCACACAGGACAATATTGAATATCTGGTTGCATGCCTGGTACATTTGCCATAACTACTCCTACGATTAATTCAATTTACCAACGATCATCTTGTTGCATATTGAATCAAAGGAATCAAAGGAATCAAAGGGGCCAGGCTCTGAGGTTTCCCCACAATCGCACAGCCATAGCGCGATTGATTGCCCTCAGGACTTGAGTCGGCGGTCGAGCTCCGCCTGGGCAAAAAACGCGCTGGCCAGTTTGAGGATCTCGTTGGCGCGGCGCAACTCCTTGACCTCGCGCTCCAGCTCCTTGACGCGTTGCACCTCGGTCGTGGTCACGCCAGGACGCTGGCCGGTGTAGGTCTCATGCCGGCGCACCCAGGTGTGCAGGGTGGCTGCCGAGCAGCCGATCTTGACTGCGATCGATTCAATGGCAGCCCACTGCGATGGATGATCCTTGCGGCGTTCGGTGACCAGGCGCACGGCACGTTCGCGGACTTCGGGGGAATACTTTACGGGTTTCTTCATGGCTCCATCTTCTCAAGAGTTGGAGCCTCCACAAAATCCGGGGCGGTTCATGTGATGTCAAAGCCGCCACCGAACTCAACACCGAGTAATTCATGAGAGTTCTTCCATGTCTTCCCATCGTGGCTTGCCCAATACTTATAGAGATACAAATCCTTTGCAAGGATTGCTTGGGACTTGACCTGCTTCTCGGACGCGAATAGCGACCCGCTTGCTTTGAGTGTGACCGGAAATGCGAAGCCAGCGGGATAGAACACCACGTACTCTGTACTTTGTGGTGCAGGATCACCAACGCGAACAATTGACAGTTTTGAGATTGACTCGACGGGCGCAGGCCTCAGGGCAGCACAGCCCATGATGGTACTCAGCATCAGTGTGATTAAGAAAAAATGTTTCATATGTGTATACCTAACGCCAGAGCTCAGCCGCCGGCAGCCCGCGTAGCGGGATGACGGTCGGCTGCAGCGAAATGTTAGACATTGGCCGCGGACTCGCGCAAGGCTTCAATGTCACCGGACACAATTTGTTCCATGTGCTCCGTGACCTTCTCAATGGGCCAGTCCCACCACGCCATTTCATTGAGCCTTGCCACCGACTCGGGCGGGAAGCGCTGCTTGATGGGCTTGGCTGGGTTGCCGCCAACGATGGTATAAGGCGGAACATCGGACACGACGACAGAGCGCGAAGACACAATGGCCCCATTGCCAATTTTGACCCCAGGCATGATGAGCGCCTCGTAGCCGATCCAGACATCATTGCCGACGATGGTGTCACCCTTGAACGGCAGGTCGCCAGGTGCGGGCATGACCTTTTCCCAGCCGTTGCCGAAGATTTGGAACGGGTACGTGGATATGCCGGAAAGTTTGTGATTCGCGCCGTTCATGATGAATTTGGCGCCGCGGGCGATGGCGCAAAACTTGCCAATGACCAATTTGTCGCCGATGAACGGGAAGTGATAGAGGACGTTGCGCTCGAAGTTTTCCGAGTCCTCGGGATCGTCGTAGTATGTGTAGTCGCCAATGACGATATTAGGGTTCTGCACGGTGTTCTTGATGAAACACACCTGCGGAAATCCCTCCATTGGGTGTTTGGTTTCTGGGTTGGGACCGCGCAAATGTTCCTCCAATATCTAACGTCGCCATTGAGCCGCGCCGACAGGTGTCGGCTCAAATGGCTTGTTATGCCCCCTGTTGGCCATGCGCTATTTGCCAGCTACTGCCAGCAATGCTTTTGGATTGGTATGTGCAATTGTGAGCAGAGTACGAGCAGCACCGCTGGGCTGCTTGCGACCTTGTTCCCAGCCCTGAAGCGTGCGCACGGACACACCAAGCAGCTTGGCGAACTGCGATTGCGATAATCCCGTACGTTCGCGGGCTTCGGTCGCGGGTGACAGGACAACCTGAGTCTTTCCAGCTTTCATTTGCCGCACGGACTCAAGTAACTCGGCGGCAAGGTCGCGCTTGGCCTCATAGGCCCGAAGCCTTGCACCAGTAAGCGGTTTAGTTTTCGAGGACACGACGGATTTCCTTTAGTTTAGGACCGGTAATGTTGTCTGTCTTGGCCTTCGCATACATAAGTAAAAGTACGACTTCTTCCTCGACGGTACGCGTGAAGTAGATGACGCGAACACCCCCGGATTTACCAGTGCCAGCCCGCCGCCAGCGGACCTTTCGAATACCGCCGGAATGGGGCACCACGTCTCCGGCGCTGGGAAACTCGGCGATGTATACTGCGAACTCGCCTCGCTCTTCCTCGCTCCAGTAAAGCGGCCATTGCTTCTGGAACATGGAAGTTTCAACAACCGTGAACATTACACAACTATACGCCCCAGGCGTACAGTTGTCCAGTAGGTCGATTCATGGGGCATAACGTTAAGAAGTGGCTCCGCAAATCTGCACAGCGCTATAAGTGGAAACTCCGGGCATGATGCTGGGCTGGAAGATGCCTGGCGAGAAGGAGTTTTTGATGGTCAAGAAATCGGCGCGGCGCACCCGCCGCATCCACAATCCGGCGTTCAAGGCGCGCGTAGCGCTGGCAGCGCTGCGCGAAGACAAGACGATGGCCGAGCTGTGCCGCGAGTTCGAGTTGCACCCCAACCAGATTGCCGAATGGAAGAAGCAATTTCTTGAACGCGCCGCCGACGTCTTCGGCGCGGGCACGGAAGCCACCGAGCCGGTCGATCTGGTTCCGCTACACGCCAAGATCGGACAGCTGGCGCTGGAGAACGATTTTTTAGAACGCGCGCTCACCAAAGCGGGATTGCTGAACGCAAAGCCATGATCGACCGTGACCACACCCTCAGCGTCAGCCGCCAGGCTGCGTTGCTGGGCATCAGCCGGGGATCGGTGTACTACCTGCCCAGGCCCGTCTCCGAAGCCGACCTGGCGCTGATGCGCCGGATCGACGAACGGCATCTGGAACACCCCTTCATGGGCGCACGGATGCTGCGTCGTCAGTTGCGGCAGACAGGCGTGAAGGTCGGTCGCCGCCACGTTGGCAGGCTCATGAAGAAGATGGGCATCACTGCACTTGCGCCCCAGCCGGGCACCAGCCAGCGTGCGCCGGGGAACAAGATTTACCCGTATCTGCTGCGCAAGCTTGCCGTCGTCCGCTCCAATCAGGTGTGGGCGCTGGACACCACCTACATTCCGATGGCGCGCGGCTTCGTCTACCTCACCGCCGTGGTCGACGTGGCCAGCCGCCGGGTGTTGGCACACAAGGTGGCAATCACGCTGGAAGCGTGCCACGCACGGGAGGTGATCGATGCGGCCTTTGCCCGCTACGGCACGCCTGAAATCGTCAACACCGATCAGGGCAGTCAGCTCACCGCCGAGACGTTCACTGAGGCGGTGCTGGCTCAGGGTTGCAAGTTGTCGATGGATGGGCGCGGCGCGTGGCGGGACAACGTGTTCGTCGAGCGCGTATGGCGCAGCGTGAAGTACGAGCGGGTGTACCTGAAGGCCTACGACAGCGTCAGCGCCGCGCGTGCCGACATTGCCGATACATCGACTGCTACAACACGGGCAGGCCGCATTCGAGTCTGAGTGACGCCACGTCCGAACAAGCCTATATGGACTGGCTGCCGAAGCTGGCCGAGGCTGCGTAGAATGAAGTTTTCGGTGCGCCCCCGACGTCCCCCCAGTTTGAGTAGCACGTAGCTTTAGAGTCCAATCCCACTGACGAAGGAGATTGGACATGAAGAAGCGTTTCACGGAAGAGCGGATCATTGGATTCCTGCGGGAGGCGGAAGCGGGCCTGCCGATCAAGGAGCTGTGTCGCCGGCACGGTTTCTCTGAAGCCAGCTACTACCTCTGGCGCAGCAAGTTCGGCGGCATGAACGTGTCTGACGCCAAGCGCCTGAAGGAACTGGAGACCGAAAACACCCGCCTGAAGAAGCTGCTTGCCGAAGCGATGCTGGAGAACGAGGTCACGCGTGAGGCGCTCCGAAAAAAGTGGTGAAGGCACCGGCACGCCGCGAACTGGTGCGCCACCTGGCAGGCCACGGATTGAGCGAACGGCATGCCCTGCGCGTCGTCGGCATGAGTGCCAGTGCCTATCGCTACCAACCCGCGCCAGACCAAAACCAGGACCTGCGCGATCGAATCGTGGCACTGGCGCATCGGCATCGCCGCTATGGCGCTGGCATGATCTACCTGAAATTGCGCCAGGCCGGGATGCCGGTGAATCACAAGCGTGTCGAACGGCTCTATGCCGAAGCGGGCCTCCAGGTACGGCGTCGCCGGCGCAAAAAGGTGCCGGTGGCGGATCGACAGCCGTTGGGACGCCCCCTGTCCGCCAACCAGGTCTGGTCGATGGATTTCGTGTTCGATCGGACGGCCGAAGGACGCGTCATCAAGTGCCTGACGGTCGTGGACGACGCCACGCACGAAGCCGTGGCCGTCGTGCCCGAGCGTGCCATTGGTGGCCACGCGCTGACGCGCATTCTGGACCGGCTGGCCCTGGAGCGTGGATTGCCGCAGGCGATCCGCACCGACAACGGCAAGGAATTCTGTGGCCGAGTAATGCTGACGTGGGCGCAAGCGCGCAGTGTGAGGTTGTTTCTGATCGAGCCCGGCAAGCCAAACCAGAACGCTTACATCGAGTCGTTCAACGGTCGCCTGCGCGACGAATGCCTGAACGAGCACTGGTTCGTCAGCTTGGCCCACGCCCGTGCGGTGATCGAGGCATGGCGGCGCGAGTACAACGAGGAGAGGCCGAAGAAATCGCTGGGTGGCCTGACACCGTCGGCCTACGCCAAGAAACTGGCCGACAAATCGGCTACATTAACCCCCGGACTCTAAAGCCGAGTGCTACTGAAAACCGGGGGGACGTCGCCCCGCGTTGCCCGACATCCACGGAAACAACGACGCACCTTTAACCCGCCAGAGTTCCACTTATAAATCGGGGAATGTTGTTCAGACAAGCGGGGCCACTTCTTTAAGTTAAGGGGCTGTCGCGCTTTTGCGGCAGTCCCGCTTGAACGAGGGGTTGGGCGTCGCTAAAACACCAGTGCCACGGTTCGTATTGATAACCCCATGGATTGCCAGTTGGATAAGAGAGATCATAGCCGAATTCGGCGGCGTGTTCAGTGAGCCAAACATATGCAACGGATTGATCGAACTCGATTTCGAGAGCGCGGCTACCGGGAGTTGAGAGATCGACGGCTCGCCCAGTGTGGTGTTCGCTAAAGCCTGGTGGTGCGCAGACGGTGAGAATACTTTCAACCGCCACCCCAGTTTCAAGTTTTCGTCGAACTATCTCAGCTTGCCGATCAATGCTACGAAAGGCGGAGACGATGAATAGATTGATGCCGTCAACGAGCGCCGCAGCCTTGAGGAGCCGCCATGCTTTGGCGGCCGAAGGTGCAAGCAAATGATCTCGACCATCCGCTCCAACTTCAGCAACTTCAAGCGTCGTAGCTTCCTCGCATTCGCGTAAGCCACGGGCCGTTATCAATTCGCTAGAAATTCCAAGTGCGGAGAGATGCATGTTCATAAGGGTTTATACGCCCAACGTAAAGCTCAGCCGCGCCGTTTTGTGGCGTCGATTGGAGCGTCTTGTTGGGCGCTGATCCGGTAGCTATAACCGTGGCGCTCAAAGCCCAGCGACTCGTAAAATGAATGTGCGGTCTCACGCTTTAGATTGGAGGAAAGGGCTATCTTGTAACAGCCCTTTTCACTACACAACAGGAAAGCGTGTTTCATCATTAACTTACCCACACTCCGACCCTGCCACTCGGGATCAACTGCAACATCCTCGATCACTCCAGAGGGTGTACCCATATGCCCCAGATTGTCCATAATTAAAAGAGTGAATGTGCCGACGACCTGTCCTTCACAGAACGCGATGTAGATTGTGTAATTAGGGTAACGCGCGATGCGTTCAAAAAGCTGCTCAGCCTCTGATATGGGAAGCACATTTCCATTATCGAAATCAGGTTGTGCATACAGACGGAGCACTGCGGGGATATCCGCTTTAGACGCTTCACGGCAGGAAATAGATGTCATATGCTTTGTCATACTTACGCCCAACGTCTGAAATCAGCGGCGTGCGGCTTTTTGCGCGTCCGCTGGAGTGAGTTGTTAGGCAAAAATAAATCTGTTCCCTTTATTACCTGGACTGCTATTTCCCCAGCGAATCGCACTTGGCCGGCCGACCGATGTAGACGTCGGCCCATTCAATGTCGTCCCCGTACTTGTTCCGGAAGCCGTCCCGTGCGTCGTTCACATAGATGTACCCGGCACCGATGCCGGTGGGATTGTTTTCATACGAGGTATTAATAACGATTTTCTCCGGACAGTCGGTCCCCCCACTGGGTGCGCAGCTACGGTGGTAACTGCCGTCGCAGCAGCGGTAGAGGTCGCTCACGCCGTCGTAAGTCTTGGTCCAGGCATGGTAAAGATTGCTGGCGTAATTCGACTTGTCCGCCCCCGGCGCACGACTATCGCGGGAGTGGGGAACCGTGGTCGAATCGGCGACCTTGACCACCCACTGAAATTCTCCCGGTGCCGACGACGCTATGGATTCGCTGCTGTAGCAGCCTTCGTCCCAGAGCAGCTTCTCGTCCTTGCACTGCTTGCTGCGGTAGGGTTGTTCCAGGATATACAGAATATGACCGGTGTTCTTGCGGGCGGTACAGTTGCCATCCTGGTCACGGGCGGTGCATTTGGCCAAAGTGATGGTGCGGCCATCCTTGCAACTGTCGGTTTCGTCACCGAAATTCTCTGCGTGCTTATAAACGATGACGTCCCCACGTTTGGCGTTCTCCAGATGCTTCACCTGCCCCCAACAAATATTGTTGCCTTCGACGTCCGTCTGGGTGGCCTCGGTAAAGCTGTTGGATGCATCGGCAAATGCATCGGCGAAATCGGCCGCCAGGGGACGACCGCAACTATAATTGGCGGTCTCCTGGACCTTGGTGTAAAGCGGCTTGGCAATCCCCTGCAGCACGTAATAGCCGACGAACCCCGAGCAGTCAAGGAACAGGTTGTAGGATTCGACCGTGCCATCCGCAAAGGGGAAGGTCTCGATGCCGGGGACCAAGGAGAAGTTGTTATCCCGGTTGTGAGCGTAGCCGGTATTGTCAAGATGAGTGAGGATGTCGTCCACCCGGCTGTAGAGTTTTTGTCGGATGGTCGGATCGTCGCTGGGAGGTTCTGGTAACAGCGGGAAGTCGAGGACATCGGAGGCCGCGGCCTGATCGCATGTTCCTTGGTAAAAAGCCATCAGCTCACAGTTGTGGGTGAAAGTGGTCACGCCGTCGTCAAACTGGGCGACCTCCTGATACTGGCAGGTCTGACCGGCGTTAATGATAACTCCCCCTTGCTCAAGGCAGTAGACTCTGGCCTTCTCCTGTTCGCTCGGGTCGTCTCCCGCGCAGGCAACCAGCGTCGCCAGCGCCAGCACTGCCAGTAATCCCACTGCCTTGAGAACCATCGTCTTCATCTTATCCTCCTTCATTGCTTTATTGATAGGTCAGCCTAACGAGGCTGTATAAAAAGCCCCTAAAAATAATCATTCCCGCATCTTGCCCCAGCCTCCCGCCTGCATCAACATCGCTGCATTGATTTTGTGATGGCACAGACCGCATGGCGCGCTACAAGCATATCGACACCAGCCCCCGTTTCCTTGCCGTCGACCTGCAACGGCAACTGCTTCCCGGTACTTTCGAGCACGCGCTCAATCACCTCATCGACCACGAGCTGGACCTGTCCAGCTTCGATGCCCGCTTCAACAACGACGCGACCGGTGCGGCGGCTTATCCGCCTGCCATGCTGCTCAAGGTCGTGCTGTTTGCCTACAGCCAGGGCATTATTTCCAGTCGCAACATTGAAGCAGTCTGCCGTGACCACGTCACCTTCATCGCCCTGTCAGGCGACACCCAGCCCCACTTCACCACGATTGCCGGATTTGTCTCGAAGCTTGCCGACGACATCGCCCGCGTCTTCACCCAAATCCTCTACCTGTGCGACCGGCAGGGTTTGATCGGACGCGAGATGTTTGCCATCGACGGCGTCAAGCTGCCCAGCAACGCCAGCAAACAGAAGAGCGGCACCCGTGCCGACTTCGAGCACCAGGCCACCAAGCTCGAAGCCGCTGCCCGCGTCATGCTCGAACGGCATCGGGAAGAGGACAGCAAACCGGTCGAGGCCGACCTCAGACAGAAAGAAGTCCAGCGCATCAGCCGCCTGCAAACCGATGCCGCCCAACTGCGTCAATGGCTCACCGCTCATCCCGATGATCGCAAGGGCAGCAAAGGCACGATACGGAAGAGCAACCGCACCGACAACGAATCCGCCAAGATGGCGACCAGCAAAGGCGTCATCCAGGGTTATACGGGTGTGGCCGCCGTCGATGCCCGTCACCAGATCATCGTGGACGCGCAGGCCCACGGTACCGGCAGCGAACAGGAACTGCTGGTACCGGTGGTCAAAGCCATCCAGGTCGCATTGAATGATGCTCCACTCATCACCCCGGCCAGCCTCATCACAGCGGACGCGGGTTACCACTCAGAAGCCAACCTTAAGCAACTTACTGAACTGGAAGTGGACGCCTTGATTGCCGACAACGGTATGCGGCAACGCGATCCACGCTTCAAGGATCAGGACAAACACAAGCAGGCCCCCGATCCTCTGCACGACAAATCCGGCCAGAAGAAAGAGAAGAAGCCGACTGCTGTTTATCGCCCCGCAGACTTTCGCTATGACATGGACGCGCAGACCTGCGTTTGCCCTGCGGGCAAGACACTCTACGGCAACGGCAGCCATTGCATCATCAATGGTTTCGTTGCCGTCAAATTTCAGGGCGCGCAGCAGGACTGCGTACCGTGCGCACAACGGGATAAGTGTCTACGCACGCCGACCAGGACCAAGACCCGGCAAGTGAGTTTCTTTCAGGGCAAGGCTGACGGCACGGAGTCCTTCACCGACAAGATGAAAGTCCGTATCGATTGCCCGGAAGGACAGGCGCGATACGGACGACGCTTCGCCACGGTGGAACCGGTGTTCGGCAACTTGCGGCACAACAAACAGCTCAACCGCTTCACCTTGCGGGGGCAGAAGAAAGTGGATGCGCAGTGGAAGCTCTACTGCCTGGTGCACAACATCGAGAAGCTGGCGCATCACGGGTATGCGCAGTAGGGACGGGGCGGGCAGCCCGCACTACGTCAATCAGATGCTGCCATGACTGATCGGAACATCCCACCGAATCGGTTCGGTAAGTTGCAAATCATGAATTGAAAACGGCGTGGAAATTCCACGCCGTTTTTTACGTCGCCAATTTGGCTGAAAAGGGGTTTTTCTACAGCGTCAACGTAGAAGTAACCGGCCTGCGCGTCTTTTCGCGCAGGTCCGGTTGACTGCCGGGTTAGGCAGCGCTCACCAAATCAACATGCACCCATAGCTTTACATAAATCTTTAAGTGCTGCGGCTACTCCGCCCCCCGCACCTCCAATAATAGCGATTACGGCTGTTGGGGCTAACCCGGTTTCCGTTGCAATCGCTTCAACGCATGGCCCTTCGCAACCACTACCGATGCACGCGGCCACAGCGGCTCCAATCGCAGCACCTAACGCTGTTTGACAGCTAATACATTTTACGCTGTCGCAGCCAACCAAATCACCATGAGCTTTACCAACACTTGCTGCAACAAGGTGTGCCCGTATATTTGGCGAGATATCGAAAAAAACTTTGTTAAATATTTCTTGATTTGAAATTGCCAATCCATGTTGCGATAACACTTTTCCAGGATTTTTTAAAGCCTCTTTGGCGGCATGCTTATTAGCCAAAACGTTCTCAAAAATCGTAAGTATTTCACCTTGTTCGATCATGGCTATCCCCCTTTTGTGAAATTGAAGTGCGGTAGTCCTTGCCTTGCCTAACGAGGCTGTATAAAAAGCCCCTAAAAATAATCATTCCCGCATCTTGCCCCAGCCTCCCGCCTGCATCAACATCGCTGCATTGATTTTGTGATGGCACAGACCGCATGGCGCGCTACAAGCATATCGACACCAGCCCCCGTTTCCTTGCCGTCGACCTGCAACGGCAACTGCTTCCCGGTACTTTCGAGCACGCGCTCAATCACCTCATCGACCACGAGCTGGACCTGTCCAGCTTCGATGCCCGCTTCAACAACGACGCGACCGGTGCGGCGGCTTATCCGCCTGCCATGCTGCTCAAGGTCGTGCTGTTTGCCTACAGCCAGGGCATTATTTCCAGTCGCAACATTGAAGCAGTCTGCCGTGACCACGTCACCTTCATCGCCCTGTCAGGCGACACCCAGCCCCACTTCACCACGATTGCCGGATTTGTCTCGAAGCTTGCCGACGACATCGCCCGCGTCTTCACCCAAATCCTCTACCTGTGCGACCGGCAGGGTTTGATCGGACGCGAGATGTTTGCCATCGACGGCGTCAAGCTGCCCAGCAACGCCAGCAAACAGAAGAGCGGCACCCGTGCCGACTTCGAGCACCAGGCCACCAAGCTCGAAGCCGCTGCCCGCGTCATGCTCGAACGGCATCGGGAAGAGGACAGCAAACCGGTCGAGGCCGACCTCAGACAGAAAGAAGTCCAGCGCATCAGCCGCCTGCAAACCGATGCCGCCCAACTGCGTCAATGGCTCACCGCTCATCCCGATGATCGCAAGGGCAGCAAAGGCACGATACGGAAGAGCAACCGCACCGACAACGAATCCGCCAAGATGGCGACCAGCAAAGGCGTCATCCAGGGTTATACGGGTGTGGCCGCCGTCGATGCCCGTCACCAGATCATCGTGGACGCGCAGGCCCACGGTACCGGCAGCGAACAGGAACTGCTGGTACCGGTGGTCAAAGCCATCCAGGTCGCATTGAATGATGCTCCACTCATCACCCCGGCCAGCCTCATCACAGCGGACGCGGGTTACCACTCAGAAGCCAACCTTAAGCAACTTACTGAACTGGAAGTGGACGCCTTGATTGCCGACAACGGTATGCGGCAACGCGATCCACGCTTCAAGGATCAGGACAAACACAAGCAGGCCCCCGATCCTCTGCACGACAAATCCGGCCAGAAGAAAGAGAAGAAGCCGACTGCTGTTTATCGCCCCGCAGACTTTCGCTATGACATGGACGCGCAGACCTGCGTTTGCCCTGCGGGCAAGACACTCTACGGCAACGGCAGCCATTGCATCATCAATGGTTTCGTTGCCGTCAAATTTCAGGGCGCGCAGCAGGACTGCGTACCGTGCGCACAACGGGATAAGTGTCTACGCACGCCGACCAGGACCAAGACCCGGCAAGTGAGTTTCTTTCAGGGCAAGGCTGACGGCACGGAGTCCTTCACCGACAAGATGAAAGTCCGTATCGATTGCCCGGAAGGACAGGCGCGATACGGACGACGCTTCGCCACGGTGGAACCGGTGTTCGGCAACTTGCGGCACAACAAACAGCTCAACCGCTTCACCTTGCGGGGGCAGAAGAAAGTGGATGCGCAGTGGAAGCTCTACTGCCTGGTGCACAACATCGAGAAGCTGGCGCATCACGGGTATGCGCAGTAGGGACGGGGCGGGCAGCCCGCACTACGTCAATCAGATGCTGCCATGACTGATCGGAACATCCCACCGAATCGGTTCGGTAAGTTGCAAATCATGAATTGAAAACGGCGTGGAAATTCCACGCCGTTTTTTACGTCGCCAATTTGGCTGAAAAGGGGTTTTTCTACAGCGTCAACGTAAAAGTGAGGGGCTGCGCGCTTTTGCGCAGTCCCGCTCGAATGTAGGGTTGGGCGTCATTAACGCTTCCGCCGAATGACATAGGCGTTGTCTGCCAACGCAAAACCGACCTTGGGGTAATACGCCATCGCACCGGGCGCGGACATCAGGATAAGGGATACCTCTTCTCCAATAATGGACTGGGGGCGTCGAATTAGCTCCCGGCCGATGCCATGCTTCTGATAGGCGACGTCAACTGCAAGATCGGAGAGGTAACAGCAATAGCTGTAGTCCGTCAGCGCCCGACTTACGCCAATTAAGCGGGCTCCGTCCCATACTGAAATGACAACGTTTGCGTTCGCAAACATTTGCGCGATGCGCGGAATATCCTTCGTTGGTCTGCTAATGCCCGATGCCTCGAAGACACGAGCAATTTCGACAGGCTCAAGTGGCTGGTTCTCGCGGTACTCAATCATTCGACATTAATTCCATTATCTAACGCGTGTGACGTGCCGAGTATGACGCCCAACGCTAAGCTTACCGGCAGGTGCGTAGCGGCAGTGGAGCACCTGTCCGAGTAAAGCGCGATGTTGGGCGGCAAACGTCTACACAAGTATGGCGCCTTGCGCCAACCCAGGCCGGGCCAGTTGAAAGAGCTGACCCCACAAGATGCTTACTAAGATGCTCTTCTGTAGCGTGTGCCAAACACTATATCCCACAGTGGCGTTGTAACACCAAAGTTGGTATCGACGTGGTAATGATGGATGTGGTGATTGGCAGCCCAGTTTCGAGCAAAAACATTATGAAAAAGGTGGTGGTGGATGGTGAAATGCCACAACCCATAGATAACGTAGCTTAGAGTAATGGCCCCCGTCAGCAGAAAGGCATACTTCACAGGCATAAGCAATACAAGCACGCCTGTGAGTGCCAGCAGTATCAACGCCGGCAAGAAGAACGGTAATGAATCGTAACCCAACGGATTCTCGTGATGCGCGCGGTGACCCTGTGCCATGATCTGCGCTGATCCGTGAAACAGCCAGCGGTGAAATGAGTATTCAATAAAACTGAAGAGAAAAAGGCCAAGCAGGATAGTTAGAACAACTGCGATGGGACCAAGTTCATTACTCCGTAGGCCTGCAAAGATCAGCACAGCACCAAACGGGATATCGACAGCAAACTCAGCCCAGTAATTCAGCGGCGTCTTAGACAGCATCGATATAGCGTTCAGCAAAGTATCAAGCAGTAGCATGCTTTTTGACTGCATAGTCAAGCTTCCCAGTTGGTCGTATCTTCTCGTTTTCAAATCAAGTATCTGAAGATCAAAGGGGCCAGGCTCGATTTTATCTCCGGGCGCGATGGAGCATAAACCATCATAGCAAAATTAATTCGTGCCTGGCCCCTTTGATTTCCGCCCCAGTCTTCAAACTCAATCAGGTCGCCGGACTGAGGGGTTCGGAACCCAACATCGTAGATGTTTAGCCCTGGTGTGAATCGCTCGACCAGCTCAGGAATTGACGTGTCGGTGGTCTCGCTCAAGATCAGAAGCTGAATCCCGTGACGCTCCGCTACCGGGAAGCAACCCGACTGAAATCCCTGCGACGAAATGAACACGGCCTTGTTCGCGTTCGCGTCTCTCGCCTTAGTGACGAATGCGTCGATCTTCTCCACACTAATCTTCGATGAGTAGTCCTTGCACTCGATGACGGTCAGGTAGCTATGCAATCCGAACTTGAAGCGGATCGTTACGTCGAACTGGCGGCCGGCAATTTCGTCGTTCCACGTTACTACCGCACCCGTTGACTCAACGTGGTGCATTGCAGCGACGAGTCGTTCGAGTCGTTTTCCCGGTGGTGAAGTCATCTGGCGGATTGGGCTGTGAGGTCTAACGTGAAGTTGAAGGGCGCGCCGCTCTTGGCGCGTCCCACTCGTACGCCATGTTATGTTGCGTTGTAATGAAAAAGTAAATAGGGTCGGACACGATATTGAAGTCAATTAATCGTGTCGACCATATTTATACACTATTTATGCGCAGACACGCCTCTTACGAGGTGCACAAGAGCCAACCATCCCGCGTTTGAAACTATGCGTCAACAACTTGGTAGAATATCGGCGTGGGTTTACCATCAAAGAGAGGTTTTACTTGGTCGCCTGCTTCGTCATGGGCGGGGCTGCCATGCATTGCATGGAATGCGGCTTGATCTTTGAACTCAACTATAGCCGCATAATTCCCCCCATCTACAGGATTCAGAAGTCTTCTGCTTACAAAGCCAGTAAATTTGCTGAATGCGTTGCCTGAAGAGGCAAACCATTTTTTAAAATCGGCATCCCTGCCGTCCTTAATTGGTGGAAACGATATGATAACGATAAACATGGATCACCTTCTCCTTTGCGTTAAAAATAACCTCGTTCTGAGTTCAAAACCGTAGGTAAGAATTACTCTATTGACCTCCTTTCGGGCGTGCAATATACACCTTGAAATGTGTATATCTAATCTGATTGCGAGTGCATAACGCAAGCGCTACCTGTTTTAAAAAATCAAATGGGAGCAGACATGCTATTGAAGTCAATTAATCGTGTCTGACCCTATTTATTTAATCCAAAACGGCGTGGAAATTCCACGCCGTTTTTTACGTCGCCAATTTGGCTGAAAAGGGGTTTTTCTACAGCGTCAACGTGGAGCTAAGGGGCTGCGCGCTTTTGCGCAGTCCCGCTTGAGCGTAGGGTTAGAGCGCAAACTACACCTCGACCTTGAAGCCCAACTCAACATCGCAACCTGCTTGCCCACCGCGAATACCCCAATTTTCTTTCGCGATTTCTCGGAGAAGAATTTTCACATGATCTTTGGGGATGCCAAATGGCTCAAGGTTGTTCACTATTGCCTTGTACAAATTTCGCTTTGTCTCAAGTGATCGACCAGCAAACGCATCAATACTGATGTGTGTATAAAAATCCGGTTTCTCACGCGCAGGCGGGTACGCAAAGCGGTGAGGTTCATGCACGACGAGGCGAACATTTTTGTCACCGGGCACAATTTTGAATGCCTCACGCAAAGCAATGTGAACCGCTTCCATGAGAGCAACCTCTTGCTCCTGTGTGTATTGCCGCCGCACTTCGATTAAGACACTTGGCATTCCTACTCCTTTGATGGTTTGCGCTCTAACGAGGCTGTATAAAAAGCCCCTAAAAATAATCATTCCCGCATCTTGCCCCAGCCTCCCGCCTGCATCAACATCGCTGCATTGATTTTGTGATGGCACAGACCGCATGGCGCGCTACAAGCATATCGACACCAGCCCCCGTTTCCTTGCCGTCGACCTGCAACGGCAACTGCTTCCCGGTACTTTCGAGCACGCGCTCAATCACCTCATCGACCACGAGCTGGACCTGTCCAGCTTCGATGCCCGCTTCAACAACGACGCGACCGGTGCGGCGGCTTATCCGCCTGCCATGCTGCTCAAGGTCGTGCTGTTTGCCTACAGCCAGGGCATTATTTCCAGTCGCAACATTGAAGCAGTCTGCCGTGACCACGTCACCTTCATCGCCCTGTCAGGCGACACCCAGCCCCACTTCACCACGATTGCCGGATTTGTCTCGAAGCTTGCCGACGACATCGCCCGCGTCTTCACCCAAATCCTCTACCTGTGCGACCGGCAGGGTTTGATCGGACGCGAGATGTTTGCCATCGACGGCGTCAAGCTGCCCAGCAACGCCAGCAAACAGAAGAGCGGCACCCGTGCCGACTTCGAGCACCAGGCCACCAAGCTCGAAGCCGCTGCCCGCGTCATGCTCGAACGGCATCGGGAAGAGGACAGCAAACCGGTCGAGGCCGACCTCAGACAGAAAGAAGTCCAGCGCATCAGCCGCCTGCAAACCGATGCCGCCCAACTGCGTCAATGGCTCACCGCTCATCCCGATGATCGCAAGGGCAGCAAAGGCACGATACGGAAGAGCAACCGCACCGACAACGAATCCGCCAAGATGGCGACCAGCAAAGGCGTCATCCAGGGTTATACGGGTGTGGCCGCCGTCGATGCCCGTCACCAGATCATCGTGGACGCGCAGGCCCACGGTACCGGCAGCGAACAGGAACTGCTGGTACCGGTGGTCAAAGCCATCCAGGTCGCATTGAATGATGCTCCACTCATCACCCCGGCCAGCCTCATCACAGCGGACGCGGGTTACCACTCAGAAGCCAACCTTAAGCAACTTACTGAACTGGAAGTGGACGCCTTGATTGCCGACAACGGTATGCGGCAACGCGATCCACGCTTCAAGGATCAGGACAAACACAAGCAGGCCCCCGATCCTCTGCACGACAAATCCGGCCAGAAGAAAGAGAAGAAGCCGACTGCTGTTTATCGCCCCGCAGACTTTCGCTATGACATGGACGCGCAGACCTGCGTTTGCCCTGCGGGCAAGACACTCTACGGCAACGGCAGCCATTGCATCATCAATGGTTTCGTTGCCGTCAAATTTCAGGGCGCGCAGCAGGACTGCGTACCGTGCGCACAACGGGATAAGTGTCTACGCACGCCGACCAGGACCAAGACCCGGCAAGTGAGTTTCTTTCAGGGCAAGGCTGACGGCACGGAGTCCTTCACCGACAAGATGAAAGTCCGTATCGATTGCCCGGAAGGACAGGCGCGATACGGACGACGCTTCGCCACGGTGGAACCGGTGTTCGGCAACTTGCGGCACAACAAACAGCTCAACCGCTTCACCTTGCGGGGGCAGAAGAAAGTGGATGCGCAGTGGAAGCTCTACTGCCTGGTGCACAACATCGAGAAGCTGGCGCATCACGGGTATGCGCAGTAGGGACGGGGCGGGCAGCCCGCACTACGTCAATCAGATGCTGCCATGACTGATCGGAACATCCCACCGAATCGGTTCGGTAAGTTGCAAATCATGAATTGAAAACGGCGTGGAAATTCCACGCCGTTTTTTACGTCGCCAATTTGGCTGAAAAGGGGTTTTTCTACAGCGTCAACGTGGAATTGAGGGGCTGCGCGCTTTTGCGCAGTCCCACTCGAATGTTGGGTTGGGCCGCTGCTCACTCATAGTGCGTCCACATACGCAGGATGCGAACCGTTCTTTCTTTGGTAAAGACTTCGTACACGATGTGGTGCTGAATATTAATGCGGCGAGAGTATGCGCCGGCAAGATCACCGACCAACTTCTTGAAGGGTGGTGGATTCTGAAATGGGTCGATGGCAAGAACTGCGAGCAGTTCTTGCGCCTTTGGCTTAAGACCGCTTGCAGCAAGCTTCTTTGCATCTTTCATTGCTTGCTTGGTGTAAACAACTTCCCAACCTACCACTTAAATTCCTTCGAGCTTTTTGCGAGGGGCTCAGCCATCCCTGTCTTTATGGACTCACGCATGCCAGGCACGGCCAGAAGGTACAAGGTTTCTTGAATTGCGCTCCAATCTTCCACGGAGAGCAGCACGGCACTGCTGCGTTTTCCAGAAATGATGATTGGCTCATGAGACTCTACTGTTTGATCTATCAGCCGGTACAGATTTGCACGAGCTTCGCTGGCGGTAAGTGTGTTCATTTCGCGCTCCTTCAAAGAGGCTAAAAATGTACGGTATTGCGTACGTTCTGTCAAGTGACTATGCGAGCCAACAAGAGGCACAATGCCTGAATTCAGCCGATCTTGACTGCGATCGATTCAATGGCAGCCCACTGCGATGGATGATCCTTGCGGCATTCGGTGACCAGGCGCACGGCACGTTCGCGGACTTCAGGGGAATACTTTACGGGTTTCTTCATGGCTCCATCTTCTCAAGAGTTGGAGCCTCCACAAAATCCGGGGCGGTTCATTAACTGGCTTCAATATCGTGTCTGACCCTATTTATTCCGCCGGCCTTGCGCGGCTTTATGCGCAAGGTCCGGTGGAATGATGGGTTGGGCGGCCAGCAGCAATGTTTCCTCGACGTACTTGGCGCCTTTAGGAGAAAGCGTAACGCTGTCGACTTCCCTGTCCCATTCGACGAAACGATCACTGTGAAGTTTGGATAGCACCTTGGACTTGAAAACGCCAGGGTTGGAATATTCGATCCAAGCCACGAGATCTTCGGTTAGCACAGTGCCCTCTTGGGCAGAATACAGAAGTAGTAGGGCTTGGTCTTTCGCAATTAGGCCGTCTCTCAATACGCGTCGTTTTCCGGCCACTTCCCAAACATCCGGAAGCTGGCGAATGGCCAGCGCGTCCACGATGTCTTGTGCTTCTTCGAGCGAGAGATGGTGGTGAATTCGAATGAGTTCGCAAATGATCCAATCAGCGGTTCTACCAATCAATGCGGCGTCGATCGCATTTGGGTCAACGTCTCCGCCGATGTGACCAATACCTCGTGTGTTTCGCATTGTGTAGAGAAACACCAACGCGCGGGGTAGGACTACCTTCTCAGAATCGGTGATTGTCGTAGCAGTCGAACTGGAAACAATTCGCCGGCACTCGTCGGCAAAGTTAGCGATCTTCTTCCCGAAAGGTGTGTGTTGGCCGAAAGCGCGTTCTTGGAGCAAGCGTATCCCGGCCTCGCAGAGCTTCCCGGCGCTGAGGCCGGCTGCGTCATGTCTTGATTCGGAAAGATGAGTCTTCAGTTCCAAATAGGATGAGACTATATGCTTTCGGATTGCGGCGGGAATCCCGTTCAGTGCCTGGTTTAGCATTACCGTCAGGCGTTCGTATAGACGTATTGGTTATCAGAATTCTTGGCGCGCGATAGCTGACGATCCCGAACCATTCTGCCGAGTTTCCCTGATATTTCATTTGGCTTAATTCGACGAGCCAAATTGATTTCACAGTGTGCGCAAATATCCCCGATGGAGCGTGGTTGTTTGAAATAGCCTTCCTCGAAAATCTTTACCAACGTAGCGACTGCCCCGTTACCACTCGATGTTCTCTTCTTGGTGCTTGCCCCATCATCAGCTTTCGGGGACGGCTTGGTGCGCGCCTTGCGCTTCGACTTCATTGCCTTCGCTGGAGTATCAATTTCTTGCCGTGGTGCCGCCGCACCCTGAGCGAGACCAGCGCCGGCAAATATAAGCTCGACAAGACGGAGTTGAACTGCCTCGGACTTGAACTTGTTGATAATCTCGGCCAACTCGGTCAGATGCGTTTTTGTGGTTTCAAAGTCTTTGAACACTTCATGCTCCTTTGAGTAATTGATAGGACGCCCAACGTGTTAGCTCAGGGGCGCGGAGCCGGCTTGCCGGCGTAGCGTCCCTCTGGAGCGGCGGGTTAGCCAGCAAATTGGATAGATCTACGACCATTTAGCAAGCCCTCGTTGAATACGCGAACAGAATGCCTCAACCTTTTTTGAAGAAAGGTGTTCTGCCTTATAGAGCGACAACATCTCGAACCGGCATGCGGGCGCACAAGTGCCAAGGAGTGCCGTTTTCAACACCCGTTTCACAGGCTGCCACAACAGCAGGCGGTCTACCCACCACGGTGAGCCAAGCGACGTAATAGCAAGTGCTCGCCGCAAGTTGTGAAGCCTTGGCTTGATTGGGCCAAGATCGGTGGCGTGGTCGTAGGCAATGCCAGGAGCCCAGATACGGTCGAACCACCCCTTCAGGATGGCGGGAAAGCCAAACCACCAAGTAGGAAACACCAGAACGAGGGCTTCAGCCGAAAGCAGTCGCTCAATCTGTGATTGAGTGGCTGAGGAATCAAACGGAGGATCGTAATAGCTTTGGCGTTCGCTGACAGTAAGCGAAGGCGAGAATTCGGTATCGTAGAGATTTTCGACTTGTACTTCGTGTCCGGATTCGGTCAACGCTTGGATAGCGGATCGGGCCAAGGAATGGCACAGGCTGTCGGCAATTGGATGGGCGACTACGACAAGACACTTCATGTTGAAAATGGCCTACGTGATACGGTGCTCATGCTGGCTAACATAGAGCTAACCGGCGGCGCTTTAGCGCCGTCCAGCGACCGAAGGGAGCGAGGTTGAGCGCCGGGTTATGCCTTGGCGCTAGCAACGAAGTGTAAGACCCAACCCCTTTCGGGGATGGGAATGAAGCTAGCTGAAGAACAGCGTGAACAGAAGGACGGTGAGATGTACCAACTGCTTGTAGCTGATTTTCAGTTTGAGAGATAGCTCGATCATGGCAATTACCCATGTAGAGCGGTCTCACAGCGCTGCTCGACCGCACACGAAATGTGGCCGGGCTTTGGTAGTTACTGGCATTGCAAGTGTCGGTTTTTCGTGCGCCAACACGATTCCGATTTGCGCCATTGGCTACCTGACGGCGTGGTTGCCACCGCGCCGGGGACGACAAGGATCGAGTTTTGCTGTTGGCGCAGCAAGTTCGCTCGGCTTCCTTGGCTTCCCGAAATTGATTAGGCATAACGAGGCTGTATAAAAAGCCCCTAAAAATAATCATTCCCGCATCTTGCCCCAGCCTCCCGCCTGCATCAACATCGCTGCATTGATTTTGTGATGGCACAGACCGCATGGCGCGCTACAAGCATATCGACACCAGCCCCCGTTTCCTTGCCGTCGACCTGCAACGGCAACTGCTTCCCGGTACTTTCGAGCACGCGCTCAATCACCTCATCGACCACGAGCTGGACCTGTCCAGCTTCGATGCCCGCTTCAACAACGACGCGACCGGTGCGGCGGCTTATCCGCCTGCCATGCTGCTCAAGGTCGTGCTGTTTGCCTACAGCCAGGGCATTATTTCCAGTCGCAACATTGAAGCAGTCTGCCGTGACCACGTCACCTTCATCGCCCTGTCAGGCGACACCCAGCCCCACTTCACCACGATTGCCGGATTTGTCTCGAAGCTTGCCGACGACATCGCCCGCGTCTTCACCCAAATCCTCTACCTGTGCGACCGGCAGGGTTTGATCGGACGCGAGATGTTTGCCATCGACGGCGTCAAGCTGCCCAGCAACGCCAGCAAACAGAAGAGCGGCACCCGTGCCGACTTCGAGCACCAGGCCACCAAGCTCGAAGCCGCTGCCCGCGTCATGCTCGAACGGCATCGGGAAGAGGACAGCAAACCGGTCGAGGCCGACCTCAGACAGAAAGAAGTCCAGCGCATCAGCCGCCTGCAAACCGATGCCGCCCAACTGCGTCAATGGCTCACCGCTCATCCCGATGATCGCAAGGGCAGCAAAGGCACGATACGGAAGAGCAACCGCACCGACAACGAATCCGCCAAGATGGCGACCAGCAAAGGCGTCATCCAGGGTTATACGGGTGTGGCCGCCGTCGATGCCCGTCACCAGATCATCGTGGACGCGCAGGCCCACGGTACCGGCAGCGAACAGGAACTGCTGGTACCGGTGGTCAAAGCCATCCAGGTCGCATTGAATGATGCTCCACTCATCACCCCGGCCAGCCTCATCACAGCGGACGCGGGTTACCACTCAGAAGCCAACCTTAAGCAACTTACTGAACTGGAAGTGGACGCCTTGATTGCCGACAACGGTATGCGGCAACGCGATCCACGCTTCAAGGATCAGGACAAACACAAGCAGGCCCCCGATCCTCTGCACGACAAATCCGGCCAGAAGAAAGAGAAGAAGCCGACTGCTGTTTATCGCCCCGCAGACTTTCGCTATGACATGGACGCGCAGACCTGCGTTTGCCCTGCGGGCAAGACACTCTACGGCAACGGCAGCCATTGCATCATCAATGGTTTCGTTGCCGTCAAATTTCAGGGCGCGCAGCAGGACTGCGTACCGTGCGCACAACGGGATAAGTGTCTACGCACGCCGACCAGGACCAAGACCCGGCAAGTGAGTTTCTTTCAGGGCAAGGCTGACGGCACGGAGTCCTTCACCGACAAGATGAAAGTCCGTATCGATTGCCCGGAAGGACAGGCGCGATACGGACGACGCTTCGCCACGGTGGAACCGGTGTTCGGCAACTTGCGGCACAACAAACAGCTCAACCGCTTCACCTTGCGGGGGCAGAAGAAAGTGGATGCGCAGTGGAAGCTCTACTGCCTGGTGCACAACATCGAGAAGCTGGCGCATCACGGGTATGCGCAGTAGGGACGGGGCGGGCAGCCCGCACTACGTCAATCAGATGCTGCCATGACTGATCGGAACATCCCACCGAATCGGTTCGGTAAGTTGCAAATCATGAATTGAAAACGGCGTGGAAATTCCACGCCGTTTTTTACGTCGCCAATTTGGCTGAAAAGGGGTTTTTCTACAGCGTCAACGTAAAAGTGAGGGGCTGCGCGTTTTTGCGCAGTCCCTCTCGACTGACGGGTTATGCGGCATTTGGTGCACTATGCCCCATGCGAATTGCCATATCACGCTGTGACGACGAAAGCGCTGGCCAAATTGTGTGGACATGGCTGAGGCTCATGCTTCGTAGGTCGTTTTGATACTTGTTCCGTTTGAGATTGATCTTGAAGAAGGACGGGCTGTGGTCAATTTTGTTACTCCGAAGACGCCAGAGAACGACGAATGCGAACTTTGGAGAAAGATATTTGTTTTTTCTGTAATACAGGAGTGCGTTGGAAAGTATTTCATTTTTTTCCGCAATTGCGAGCTTTTCAAGTGCGCGCATACATGACTCCAGCCGCATTTGCTGCATGAGGCGTTCGAGTTTTTTCTTTGCGTCACTTTCGGAAAGTCGGCGACCACTTTCGAAAACGGAAAGTCCAAACTTCAAAATGCACTGTGAGCCAACCCAAAGAGTTTTATGGGTCAGGCTGTTTCGTATTTCAAAGTGATAACGAAGAGCTTCTTGCTCACAAAGTTGACATGTTTCAATCGGTTGCTCGTGATCTTCCGTTCGTTCGGTAAAAGACCATTCCTCAAAAGCCTCTGGCAACGTACTTCCAACTGACAGTGGAAGTATGTTGTCTCGGACGCGCTGAGGATAAGTGCTCATCATTTCTCCCTATGCCGCATAACGCTTGAATTAAGGGGAAGCCGCTTGCGGCTTTCCCGCTTGAATGAAATGTTCGGCAACGGAGGTGGCAATGGAACAGGAATTGCAGAAGATTGACGCCAAAAAGCGATATGCAGACGACATCGGCGAAGTGCGAGTGATGGGATTCGTTGAGAACTATGTTGTGTTCCGTCGCAAAGGCGCGTGTCCTTCGCTGGACACACTCAACGGATTCGCAAAGCGGTTCCGCGAGGTGCCGAACGTGGAGCTAAGGGGCTGCGCGCTTTTGCGCAGTCCCGCTTGAGCGAATTGTTAGGGCGAGGCTTTAGTGCAATATTCATTTGCAAGATATATTTCCGTATGTTCTTAAAGCTAGTTATCCCAGTCCTTGTATCTGAACATGCGATCATTTAGTAGATCGAAAAGAATTCTCAATCCTTTTTGAGCGAAGATCATTCCATTAGAAAACGCAGCCCCGCCCAGAATCACAATTGAGAATATAGGGATGCTTAGCCATAGGGGTAATGACTCAATTTCTTTGCCACCTAGGATGCTAAGGGCAACGTATCTAAGTGCTATTGCAATTAGCACCAGAATACTTCCGTGCACCAACCTTTCTGCCGCAAATAGCAACCTATCTGACAAATGTTTGTCTTTGATTTTGTCTGAGAACGAAAAACAAATTGCCGCAATGCCTAGAAAAATTGCAAATGCACCATTAAAAATATCATTCGATGGCTGTTTAAAACTTATATAGTTAAAAAAACCCCATATCATAACCACGTAAATAGTAATGTTCAGTACCAGATTGAATACTGGTTTATACAATGGCGGCGCGTCTGGCAGACTCATATCTTTATAGCCCTAACGTGCAATATACACCTTAGAAGGTGTATATATAGCTTCAAACAAGGTGTATAAAGCCGGCATGTGTTTCATGATCTGTTTGATTTGTATGACTTCCCGTTATCAATAGGGGGATATATGCCGCCAGCAGACACACCTTTCGTCCCTGCCCCCAAACTGCTCGACCAAGTGCGTGACCGGATTCGGGTCAAGCACTACAGCATCCGTACAGAAACGCAATATGTTCAATGGATTAGACGCTTTATTCTGTTCCACGGCAAGCGTCACCCGCGCGACCTCTCCGCGCCGGAAGTTGAAGCGTTTCTGACGCATCTGGCGGTGGAGGGCAATGTGGCGGCGGCGACGCAGAATCAGGCTTTGTCGGCGTTGCTTTTTCTGTACCGCGAGGTGCTGGGTATCGAGTTGCCCTGGCTGGACAAGGTGACACGCGCCAAGCGCCCGCGGCATTTGCCAGTGGTGTTGACGCGCGACGAGGTGCGGGCGGTGCTGGGCAAAATGGAGGGAGTGTACGGCCTGCTGGCGCGGCTGCTTTATGGAACGGGGATGCGGCTGATGGAGGTGATCCGGTTGCGGGTGAAGGATGTGGAATTCACGCGTGGCGAGATCGTGGTGCGCGATGGCAAGGGGGCTAAAGATCGGGTGACGATGCTGCCCGAATCGGTGAAGGCCGATTTGCTCGCGCATCTGGCATGGCGGCGCGAATTGTTCGAGCGGGATTTACAGGCAGGCAAGGCCTCGGTTTACCTGCCGGATGCACTGGCGCGCAAGTACCCGAATGCGCCGACGGAGTGGGGCTGGCAGTATGTATTTCCATCCGGCAGTTATTCGATCGACCCGCGCAGTGGCGAGGAGCGGCGGCATCATCTGGACGAAAAGCTGCTGCAACGGGCGATGAAGCGGGCGGTGCAGGCGGCGGGCCTGGTCAAGCCGGCAACGCCGCACACGCTACGACACTCGTTCGCCACGCATCTGCTGGAGCGCGGACAGGATATCCGAACGATCCAGGAGCTGCTGGGCCACAAGGATGTGGCGACGACGATGGTTTATACGCACGTCATGAACAAGGGTGGGCTTGGGGTGACAAGCCCGCTGGACTTATGACAGACGAGGATTACATGCGCGCTGCGCTCGAACTGGCCCAGCAGGGCTGGGACGCGGGCGAGGTGCCGGTGGGGGCGCTGGTGGTGTGCGGCGGGGAAATCGTCGGACAGGGATACAACCAGCCGATTTCCAGCCACGACCCGACGGCGCATGCCGAGGTGATGGCGCTGCGCGATGCGTCAGCGCGCCTGGGCAACTATCGGCTGGTGGGCTGCACCCTGTATGTGACGATGGAGCCGTGCGTGATGTGCGCGGGGGCGATTCTGCATGCGCGGGTGGCGCGGGTGGTGTACGGTGCGCGCGAATACAAGACGGGCGCGCACGGCAGCATCATCGATGTGTTTGCCGAGCCGCGCCTGAACTACCATTGTGAAATCGTCGGCGGGGTGCTGGCGGACGAATGCGCGGCGATGATCTCGGGCTTTTTCGAGGCGCGCCGGCAGCAGAAGAAGGAAGCGATGCCATGAGCGGCCTGATGATCGAGGTGGATATCCGCCTGCAGCAGTTATACCTGTGGGAGCCTTTTCCGGATGGCGACATGTTGATCCGCCAGTATCCGGTTTCCACCGCGGCCAACGGCGCGGGAGAGCAGACCGGCAGCTATTGCACGCCGCGCGGGCGACACCGTATTGCGGAGAAGATCGGTGCGGGCGCGCCGCTGTGTGCGGCATTCAAGTCGCGCGAATGGACCGGGGAAATCTGGACGCCGGAACTGGACGCCGAAAACCCGGGGCGCGACTGGATCCTGACCCGCATTCTGTGGCTGGAAGGGCTGGAGCCGGGCAAGAACCAGGGCGGCACGGTGGACACCCGCAACCGCTATATCTATATCCACGGCACCCACGAGGAACACAGGATCGGCACCCCGGCGTCGCACGGCTGCATCCGCATGAAGAATGCGGATGTGGCGGAACTGTTCGATCTGGTGAAAGTGGGAACCGAGGTCAGGATTTCGTAGCGATCAACCCGGGGTGATCCTCAGGGCGAGAGGCTTTGGGTAGGGTGCACTCCGTGCACCTTCGGGCGTCATTCGGTGTACAGAACGACTTCAACCGCCGCGCACCGATCCGCCCGCGAAAGATCAACCGACTTCACCGACCAGGGCGATTTTCATCCAGGATGCAAAAGCGTGTCGCCCGCACGTTCAAACCACCGAAAACCCCACCAGCGCAATCTCGTCGCCGTCCTTGACCGGCGCGGATTTTTCGGCGAACTGCTTGTTGACGGTGATGTTGAGCTTGGGGTTGCCGAGCAGCATTTTTTTCCACATATCGCCGCGCCTGGACAGCACGAACAGCAGGCGCTCGATGTCGGTCACGTCGGGCGGCAGGGCGATCTCGTCGGAGGCCATGCCGAGGGTTTCGACCAGGTCGCCGAAAAACAGGATTTTCACCATGGTGGGGCCTTTATAATGTCTGATTGATTGCCCCCGATTTTACCCCCGTATGTCTGCCCATCTGCTGGAAAGCCTCAACCCCGAACAGCGCGCTGCCGTGACCTTGCCGCACGAATCCGCGCTGATTCTGGCGGGCGCCGGTTCGGGCAAGACGCGGGTGCTGACCACCCGCATGGTGTGGCTGATCCAGACCGGCCAGGTGTCGCCGCTGGGGGTGCTGGCGGTGACCTTCACCAACAAGGCGGCGAAGGAAATGATGACGCGCGTTGCGGCAATGCTGCCGATCAACACGCGCGGCATGTGGGTCGGCACTTTTCATGGCCTCGCCAACCGCCTGCTGCGCACGCATTACCGCGAGGCGGGGCTGCCGCAGTCGTTCCAGATTCTCGATTCGCAGGACCAGCTGTCGGCGCTCAAGCGGCTGATGAAGGCGATGAACGTCGACACCGAGAAGTACGAGCCGAAGAAGGTGCAGCGCTTCATCAACGGCAACAAGGAGGCCGGGCTGCGCGCGCGCGACGTCGAGGCGTTCGACGAATATTCGATGCGCATGACCGAGCTGTACGAGGCCTATGACGCGCAATGCCAGCGCGAGGGGGTGGCCGATTTCCCCGAACTGCTGCTGCGCGCCTATGAACTCTTGTATCGCAACGAGCCGCTGCGGCAGCATTACCAGGACCGCTTCCGCCACATCCTGGTCGACGAGTTCCAGGATACCAACACGTTGCAGTATCGCTGGCTGAAGCTGTTTGCCGGCCCGCGCACGGCGCTGTTCGCGGTGGGCGACGACGACCAGTCGATCTACGCCTTTCGCGGCGCCAACACCGCCAACATGGCCGAGTTCGAGCGCGAGTTCGCGCACGGCAACGTGATCAAGCTGGAGCAGAACTACCGCAGCTACGGCAACATCCTCACCGCCGCCAACACGCTGATCTCGCAGAACGCGCACCGCCTCGGCAAGAACCTGTGGACGGCGGAGGGCGACGGCGAGCCGATCCGCGTGTTCCACGCCTATTCCGACCAGGAGGAGGCGAGCTTCGTGGTCGACGAGGTGCGCGCGCTCAACCGCGAGGGCATGAACCTGTCCGACATGGCGCTGTTGTACCGCTCCAACGCGCAGTCGCGGGTGCTGGAACACGCGCTGTTTTCGGCCAGCGTGCCGTATCGGGTGTATGGCGGGCTGCGCTTCTTCGAGCGCCAGGAGGTCAAGCACGCGCTGGCCTACCTGCGCCTGTTGACCAACCCGGAAGACGACGGCGCGTTTTTGCGGGTGGTGAATTTCCCCACGCGCGGTATCGGCGCGCGCACCCTGGAACAGCTGGCCGACGGCGCTGCGCGCGCGGGCGCGAGCCTGTGGCAGGCAGCCTGCACCGGCGGCGGCAAGGTGGCCGGCTTCGCCAAATTGATCGAGGACATCAAGCAGGTCACCGCCGACCTGCCGCTTGCCGAGGCGATCGACCATGTGATCGAGGCCAGCGGTCTGGCGGATTACTACCGCGCCGACAAGGAAGGCGCCGACCGGCTGGAGAACCTCAACGAACTGGTCAACGCAGCCACGCTGTTTGCCGGGGAAGCCGAGGCGGCAACCTATGACGCCGCCGACGCTTCAGCGCCTGGCGGAGCGGAATCCATCGGGACGCTCGACGCCTTTCTCGCCCACGCCGCGCTGGAAGCGGGCGAGCACCAGGCCGGCGCCGGCCACGACGCGCTGCAACTGATGACGGTGCATGCCGCCAAGGGGCTGGAGTTTCACGCGGTGTTCATCACCGGGCTGGAGGAAGGGCTGTTCCCGCACGAGCAGAGTGCATACGACTCCACACGTGCTTCAGCACGTAGTGGATCGGAGTCCTTTAGGGCGAACGAGGAAAGCGGCCTGGAAGAGGAGCGGCGGCTGATGTACGTGGCGATCACTCGCGCCCGCCGCCGCCTGTATCTGTCGCACGCGCAGTCGCGCATGCTGCACGGACAGATCCGCTACAGCCTGCCGTCGCGCTTTCTGGGCGAACTGCCGGAGCAGGTGCTGCTCAACCTCAACCGCCGCAACGAGCCGGCCTATCCGTCTGGCGGCTACAGCGCGCCGGCAGCGACTCCGCGTGCCCCGCGGACGGGCAACGATACCGGCTACAAGGTGGGGCAGAGCGTGGTCCATGCCAAGTTCGGCACCGGCATCATCATCGATTTCGAGGGGCGCGGCAGCGATGCGCGGGTGCAGGTGAAATTCCGCGAGGTCGGGAGCAAGTGGCTGGCGCTGGCTTACGCCAAGCTGGCGCCGGCCTGAATCCACTTTTTAGAGGGATACCACGTTACTGGGAGGTCGCGCGCTGTCCTCCGCCCACACCGCGAATATCGCCTGATACGAGGCGTACAGCGAGCCGAACAGCACCGGCATCGCCACCAGCAGGCCAAGCAGCATCGGCACCAGCGCGGCGAGGAACAGCAGCAGGCCGAGCGCGATGCCGTTCACCGTCATCGCCGCCCAGTTTTTGGCGACGGCCTTCAAGCTCACGCCCAGCGCGGTGGCCGGACGGGCGCCACCGAACAGGATCAGCGCGGGGGCAAACCAGGTGGCCATGATCAGCGGAGTAAACAACACCAGCCCGGTGAGTACTGCCGGTATGGCCTGGTTCAGAAGCGCCTGCATTTCGGCCGGATCTTTTTGCGACTGTGCCGCCGTGATGACGGCCTGCGGATCGAAACCCATGCCAAGCATGATCTTGCCGATCAGCAAGGTGCCGAGCAATTGCACCGCGCCCACCGCCATCAACGGGATCGCGGGGCCCTGCACGCCGGCCAGAAAATTCGGCAGTTCGAGTTCATTGCCGCCGTCGAGCGTACGATACGCCGCCAGGAAACCGGCCACCATCAGCGGCGAAGCCAGTTCCGACAACGCACCTCCCACCATGGGAATCAGGCCGAGCGCCATCACCACGCCGAACAGCATGGCGAAGGCGGCGGACAGCAGCAGGGGAGTCTTGCGATACAGGCGAAAGCCTGCGGCCACCCACTGGAAACCCTGGCTGGCCGCGACCTTGCGCGGGATGTCTTGATTGGATGCGGAAGTCATGCGGCAGATTTTACCCGACGCGCAAGCAAAGATTCAGAACTCCTTGATCACCCACATCGGCGGCCGCATGCCGGAATCGAGGCTGTCCTGACGCGCAAACTGGCCGTCACCGCGCTGATCGATCAGGTAATACGGCTTGCCGTACTTGGGGATGACTTTCAGCATGTAGAGCTTGCCGTTGGCGCGGTATTCGACGATGCGTCCCGCGCTGCTCGGCTTGATCGTCACCGGCGGGGCATCATCGGGGCCCGGTGCGCCATCGGGGACCGGCTGCAGGTCGGGCGGACGGTCGGACGGCGAGGCGGCAACGGCGAGGCCGCTCAGCAGCAGGGTCAACAGCAAAACATAGGTACGCATGACAGTCTCCAGGAAAAAACTAATGACATGTGGATCACAGGCATTCGGGCACGCTACAGATTGAACTGGATTTCGCGCTCGGCGGGCGACGGCATGAAGCCGCGTTTCTCATAATGGCCAAAGATGGCATCGACAACCTCTTCGGGTTTGTCGATGATACGCATGAGGTTGATGTCATCGGGCGAAATCATGCCGTCATCCACCATCCGGGTCTTCACCCAGTCGGCCAGTCCCGCCCAGTAGGCCGAGCCGACCAGGATGATGGGAATGGGCGCGATTTTGCCGGTCTGCACCAGGGTAAGCGCCTCGAACAGCTCGTCCAGCGTACCGAAGCCGCCGGGCATGACGACATAGGCGGCGGCGAACTTGACGAACATGACCTTGCGCGCAAAAAAGTGCCGGAAGGTCTGGCTGATGTCCTGATACGTATTGGCGCTCTGCTCGTGCGGCAGCTGGATGTTGAGGCCGACGCTGGGCGACTTGCCGAAATACGCGCCCTTGTTGGCGGCTTCCATGATGCCGGGGCCGCCGCCGGAAATGACCGAGAACCCCGCGTCGGACAGCTTGCGTGCGATTTCCTCGGTGAGCATGTAGTTCGCATGGTTGAGCGGCGTGCGTGCGCTGCCGAAGATCGAGACGGCCGGGCGAATCGACGCCAGCCGTTCGGTCGCCTCGACGAACTCTGCCATAATCCCCAGCATCCGCCACGACTCGCGCGCCGAATAGTTGATCTCGGCGGTGCGCTGCGGGTCGGCGGCGGCAGGCAATTTATCAAAGTGCATTTTCGAGCGCCTCGTGAACGAATCTAGTGTAAATCAAGCTGGAAAAATCCTGCTGCTGGTGGACGGTTCGTCCTACCTGTATCGCGCGTTTCATGCGCTGCCCGATTTTCGCAACCAGGCGGACGAACCGACCAATGCGATCAAGGGCGTGCTGTCCATGCTCCACAAACTGCGGCGCGACCATGCTGCCGATTATATCGCCTGTGTGTTCGACGCGAAGGGCAAGACCTTCCGCGACGACCTTTATCCCGGCTACAAGGCCCACCGTCCCGCGATGCCGGACGATCTGCGCCGCCAGATCGAACCGCTGCACGCGCTGATCCGTGCCGAGGGCTGGCCGCTCGTCATCATCGACGGGGTCGAGGCCGACGACGTCATCGGCACCCTGGTGCAGCATGCCGCGCAACGGGGGATCCACAGCATCGTCTCCACCGGCGACAAGGACATGGCGCAACTGGTCAACGACCGGGTGACGCTGGTCAACACCATGAGCGAGGAGACGCTCGACGCGGCCGGCGTGGCCGCCAAGTTCGGCGTGCCGCCGGAACGCATCGTCGATTACCTGACGCTGATCGGCGACACCGTCGACAACGTGCCCGGCGTCGCCAAGGTCGGCCCCAAGACCGCCGTCAAGTGGCTGACCGAATACGGCACCCTCGACGAGCTGCTGGCGCACGCCGACGAGATCAAGGGTGTGGTCGGCGACAACCTGCGCGCCGCCCGCGACTGGCTGCCGCAGGCGCGCGCGCTGCTTACCATCAAGATGGATGTGGCGCTGCCCTTCGATTTCGACGACCTGGTGCTGAAGCCGCGCGATATCGATGCGTTGCGGGCGTTTTTCGAGCGCTACGAGTTCCGCGCCTGGCTGCGCGAGCTCGATAGCGCCGGCGCCCCGGCAGCCCAAAAGGACGCCCCCCCATCCCGCGCCAGGATCGCGCAAGACGGAACGGAATCGGATGCGCCGGTCTTGCCGGAACAGGACGGCAGCGGCGACCATCGCGCCCACTACGAAACGATCCTCAGCGAGGCCGCGCTCGACGCCTGGATCGCCAGACTGGACGCGGCGCCGGCGTTCGCGCTCGACACCGAAACCACCGGCCTCAACCCGATGCAGGCCGAACTGGTCGGGATCTCGTTCGCCATCGCCCACGGCAAAGCGGCCTACCTGCCGCTGGCGCATCATTACACCGGCGCGCCGGCGCAGCTGGACCGCGCCGCTGCGCTGGCGAAATTAAAGCCACTGCTGGAAAATCCGGCACCCAGAATCGTCGGCCAGCACCTCAAATACGACCGCCACATCTTTGCCAACCACGGCATCGCGCTCGGTGGCGTGGTCGACGACACCCTGCTGCAGTCCTACGTACTCGAAGCCCATCTGTCGCACGAGCTCGGCAACCTGGCAACGCGCCACCTGGGGCTGGCGACGATCAGCTACGACGACGTCACTGGCAAGGGCGCGTCGCGCATCGGCTTCGAGCAGGTCGACATCGAGCGCGCCAGCGAATATGCGGCGGAAGACGCCGACGTCACGCTGCGCGTGCGCGATGCGCTGGCGCCGCAGCTCGCCGCCTCCGACAAGCTGAGCTTCGTTTATCGCAACATCGAACTGCCGGTGGCGGAGATCCTGTTCCGCATGGAGCGCGCCGGCGTGCTGCTCGATCGGAATTTGCTGGCGGTGCAAAGCGGCGAGCTCGGCAGGAAAATGCTGGAACTGGAACAGCGCGCCTATCAGGAGGCCGGGCAGCCGTTCAATCTCGGCTCGCCCAAGCAGATCGGCGACATCCTGTTCACGCAAAAAGGCCTGCCGGTGGTCAGAAAAACCCCCGGCGGCGCGCCGTCCACCGACGAGGAGACGCTGGCGCTGCTGGCACTCGATCACCCCATCGCACGGGCGATCCTCGACTACCGCGGGATGGCCAAGCTGAAATCGACCTACACCGACAAGCTGCCGCAGATGGTCCACCCGGTCACCGGGCGCCTGCACACCAGTTATTCGCAGGCGACTGCCGTCACCGGACGGCTGTCGAGCGCCGAACCCAACCTGCAGAACATTCCCGCTCGCACCGCCGAGGGCCGCCGCATCCGCGAGGCCTTCATCGCACCGCCGGGGCACATGCTGGTGTCGGCCGACTATTCGCAGATCGAGCTGCGCATCATGGCGCACCTGTCGGACGATCCCGGCCTTTTAAAGGCGTTTGCCGAGGACCGCGATATCCACACCGCCACCGCTGCCGAGGTGTTCGGCGTGCCGCTGGACGAGGTGAGCAGCGATCAGCGGCGCATGGCCAAGGTGATCAACTTCGGCCTGATTTACGGCATGTCGGCCTTCGGCCTGGCGGCGCAGCTCAACCTGGAGCGCGCCGCCGCGCAGGCCTACATCGACCGCTACTTCGCGCGCTACCCCGGGGTGGCCGACTACATGCAGCGTACGCGCGAGGCCGCCCGCAGCCAGGGCTACGTCGAGACCGTGTTCGGCCGCCGCCTGACCCTGCCCGAAATCAACGCCAAAAACGGCCAGCGCCGCCAGGGCGCCGAGCGCGCCGCCATCAACGCGCCGATGCAGGGCACCGCCGCCGACCTCATCAAGCTGGCGATGATCGCGGTGCAGGGCTGGCTCGATGGCGAAAAGCTGGCCAGCCGCCTGCTGCTGCAGGTGCATGACGAATTGATCCTCGAAGTGCCCGAGCACGAACTTGACCGCGTGCGTACCGAACTGCCTGGGCACATGTGCAATGTTGCCGCGCTCAAGGTGCCGTTGCGCGTTGGCGTGGGGGTAGGCAACAACTGGGAAACGGCGCACTGAGCTGGCGCCGAATTTACAGGCTGCCGATTGCCATTTTGCAACACGCAGCGCCCTACTTTTTCAGGCTGTTCCGGATTTCACGCAGCAGCACGATATCTTCCGGCGTGGCCGCGGGCGCTGTCGGCGGGGCTTCCTTTTTCAGCCGGTTGAGCTGCTTGACGATGATGAAGACGATGAACGCCAGAATGATGAAATTGATCAGGATGGTGATGAAATTGCCGTAGGCGAACACCGGCATGTTGGCTTCCCTCAAGCCATCCAGCGTCATCGCCGCGCCTTCCGGCACGGCCCCGAGAACGACGAACAGACTGGAAAAGTCGAAGCCACCGAATACCGCGCCGATAATCGGCATGATCAGGTCCTTGACGATGGAGTCGACAATCTTGCCGAAGGCCGCGCCGATGATGACTCCGACCGCCAGGTCCATGGCATTGCCCTTGACCGCGAACGCCTTGAATTCCGACACGATACTCATGCTTCCTCCCTTGATTTATCGATGGCAGTTCAATTTATAGAGGACAGCCACTCTGGCGCGGGCAGCAGTAATTTCGGCCGGCTTGGTGGGGGCCCTCGAGGAGGGTAAAATGCCATCCCTTATGCGCATCGGCAACCACCTCCTTAAGAACCGCCTGATCGTCGCCCCCATGGCCGGGGTGACCGACCGGCCTTTCCGCCAGCTTTGCAAGCGGCTGGGCGCGGGCATGGCGGTGTCCGAGATGGTGACGTCGAACTCGCTGCTGTACGGCTCGGCCAAAACGGCGCGGCGCGCCAACCACGAAGGCGAAGTCAACCCGATCAGCGTGCAGATCGCCGGCGCCGACCCGGCCATGATGGCCGAAGCCGCGCGCCACAACGTTGACCGCGGCGCGCAGATCATCGATATCAACATGGGCTGCCCGGCGAAGAAGGTGTGCAACGTAATGGCCGGCTCCGCGCTGCTGCAGGACGAGGCGCTGGTCGGGCGCATCCTCGACGCGGTGGTCACCGCGGTGCCCGAAGTGCCGGTGACGCTGAAGATCCGCACCGGATGGGACCGCGAGCACCGCAATGCGCTCAACATCCTGAAGATCGCCGAGAACGCCGGCGTGCAGGCGCTGGCGATGCACGGCCGCACCCGCGCCTGCGGCTACACCGGCGAGGCCGAATACGACACCATCCGCGCGGTCAAGGCGCAAGCCAGAATCCCCGTCATCGCCAACGGCGACATCACCACCCCGGAAAAAGCCCAGTACGTCCTTGAATACACCGGCGCCGACGCCGTGATGATCGGCCGCGCCGCACAGGGCCGCCCATGGATCTTCCGCGAGATCGCGCATTTCCTTGCCACCGGCGTTCACCTGCCGCAGCCCGAAGTGGCCGAAATCCACGCCATCCTGCTCGAACACATCCACGACCTATACTTGTTTTATGGCGACGTTACCGGCGTGCGCGTGGCACGCAAGCACGTCTCCTGGTACACCCGCGGACTGGTGGGCAGCAGCGCTTTCCGCCACGCCATGAACCGGCTTGACTCGGCGGTCGAGCAGCTTGCCGTCGTCAACGAATACTTTACCCAGGCGACGCGTGCCGACAGCCGCCTGTGCTACGCGATCGGCCACGACAACAATAACGCGCAAGACATGCTGCCGGCATCGCGGCTCGCAGCATAAAGGGGAGCTTCAAAATGATCGAAGAAAACGAGATTGCCGCCTGCATGCGGCGGTCGCTCAATCGCTATTTCAAGGATCTCGACGGCGAAACGCCGAGCGAGATCTACAGCATGGTGGTAAGCGCGATTGAAAAACCGCTGCTGGCCTACATCCTCGACCGCGCCGAAGGCAACCAGACCCGCGCGGCCGACATGCTCGGCATCAACCGCAACACCCTGCGCAAGAAAATGCGCGAACACGGCCTCTCCGACTGAAACCCATCATGACCCTCGCCCCCCCGAAAATACAGCGCGCCCTCCTCTCCGTGTCGGATAAAACCGGCCTTGTCGATTTCGCCCGCGCGCTCGCCGATGCCGGCGTCGAACTGCTGTCCACCGGCGGCACCGCCAAGGCCTTGCGCGACGCCAGCCTGCCGGTGATCGACGTCAGCGAGTACACCGGCTTTCCGGAAATGCTCGACGGCCGCGTCAAGACCCTGCATCCCAAGGTGCATGCCGGCATCCTGGCGCGGCGCGACCTGGCGGATCACGTCGCCACCATGGCTGCGCACGACATGGGCTACATCGACATGGTGTGCGTCAACCTGTATCCCTTCGTCGCCACGGTGTCGAAGCCGCACACGCTGGACGACGCCATCGAGAATATCGACATCGGCGGCCCGGCGATGGTGCGCTCGTCGGCCAAGAACTACCGCCATGTCGCCATCGTCACCGACCCCGCCGACTACCCTCTGCTTACGGCCGAGATGCAGGCCCATGGCGGCGCGCTGACCGACGCCACCCGCTTCAATCTGGCGAAGAAGGCCTTCACCCACACCGCGCAGTACGACGGCCACATCAGCAACTACCTCACCGCGCTGAACGAAGCCGGCGAGCGCGAAGCTTTCGGCGAGCAGCTGACGCTGCAGTTCTCCCGCGCGCAGACCTGCCGCTACGGCGAGAATCCGCACCAGGCCGGCGCCTTCTACGTCGAGGCCAATGCGCCTGCCGGCACCATTGCCACGGCGCGCCAGATCCAGGGCAAGGAACTCTCCTACAACAACATCGCCGACACCGACGCCGCGCTCGAATGCGTGAAACTGTTCGACGCCGCGCCCGCCTGCGTCATCGTCAAGCACGCCAACCCGTGCGGCGTCGCCTACGGCGCCAGCCTGCTGGACGCCTACAACCGCGCCTACCAGACCGATCCGGAATCGGCCTTTGGCGGCATCATTGCCTTCAACGGCCGGCTGGATGGCGCAACCGCCGCCGCCATCGTCGAGCGCCAGTTCGTCGAGGTCATCATCGCGCCCGAAGTGAGCCCCGAGGCCTCTGCCGCCGTCGCTGCGAAGAAGAACGTGCGCCTGCTCGAATGCGGAAAATGGAGTGGCGCAGCGGCCCAGCTCGACATGAAGCGCGTGGCCGGCGGCCTCTTGGTGCAGGACGCCGACGTGCTGCTGCACGGCGAGCTGAAGACCGTCACCGCCCGCGCACCGACACCGCAGGAAATGGACGACCTCCTGTTCGCCTGGCGTGTCGCCAAGTTCGTCAAGTCCAACGCCATCGTCTACGCGAAAGACCGCATGACCGTCGGCGTTGGCGCCGGACAAATGAGCCGTATCAACTCCGCGCGCATCGCCGCGATCAAGGCCGAGCACGCCGGCCTGCCGGTGCCCGGCTCGGTGATGGCGAGCGATGCCTTCTTCCCCTTCCGCGACGGCATCGACCAGGCCGCAGCCGCCGGCATCAAGGCGGTGATCCAGCCCGGCGGTTCGATGCGCGACGACGAAGTCATCGCCGCCGCCAACGAGCACGGGATCGCAATGGTGTTTACCGGCACGCGGCATTTCAGGCACTGACCAAAATGAGTGAAGGGTTAAGGGGGAAGGGAGAAGGGTCGGCCAGCACGTAGCTGGCCCTCCCTACCCTTCCCCCTTCTACCCTTCCCCCCCTTCCCCCTTCTGCCCTTCCCCCTTTACTCGCTTTATAAAACATGAAAATCCTCGTTATCGGCTCCGGCGGACGCGAACACGCTCTGGCGTGGAAGCTTGCGCAATCCCCCCGCGTCTCGCAGGTTTTTGTCGCGCCCGGCAACGGCGGTACGGCGACCGAGGACGGGCTCGTCAACGTGCCGTTGACGGAGATTGCCTCGCTGGTCGAATTCGTCCGCCGCGATCCGGACATTGCGCTCACCGTGGTCGGCCCCGAAGCGCCGCTGGCGGCCGGCGTGGTCGACGCCTTCCGCGCCGCCGGGCTGAAGATTTTCGGCCCGACCCAGGCCGCCGCCCAGCTCGAAAGCTCGAAGGATTTCGCCAAGCAGTTCATGGCGCGCCACGGCATTCCCACCGCGGCCTTCGGTACCTTCACCGATGCCGCTGCGGCGCACGCCTACATCGACGCTCACGGCGCGCCCATCGTGGTGAAAGCCGACGGGCTGGCCGCGGGCAAGGGCGTGGTCGTCGCGGCGAGCGCGGATGAGGCGCACGCCGCAGTCGACGCCATGCTCGCCGGCAACAGCATGGGCGACGCCGGCCACCGGGTGGTGATCGAGGAATGCCTCATCGGCGAGGAAGCCAGCTTCATCGTCATGGTCGACGGCGAGCACGTGCTGGCGCTGGCCTCCAGCCAGGACCACAAGCGCCTGGGCGACGGCGACCAGGGCCCCAACACCGGCGGCATGGGCGCCTATTCGCCAGCGCCGGTGGTCACCCCCGAACTGCACGCGCGCATCATGCGCGAGGTCATCCACCCCTGCGTCGAAGGCATGGCGGCCGACGGCATCCGCTATACCGGCTTTCTGTACGCCGGCATCATGGTCGGAGCGGACGGCGCGCCCAGGGTGCTCGAATTCAACTGCCGCATGGGCGACCCCGAAACCCAGCCGATCATGATGCGGCTGAAGTCCGACCTGGCGACCTTGCTGGAAGCCGCCGTCAACGGCAGGCTCGGCCAGGTCGAGGCCGAATGGGACCGCCGCACCGCGCTCGCGGTGGTGCTGGCTGCAGCCGGCTATCCCGACATGCCGCAAAAAGGTGTCGTCATCAGCGCGCTGCCGGCAGCGGCCGACGACCTGCATGTATTCCACGCCGGCACCGCCACGCAGGATGGCCAGACCGTGGTGAGCGGCGGCCGCGTGCTGGCGGTGACCGCACTCGGCGACAGCGTGCGCATGGCGCAAAAACGCGCCTACGAAGCGGTGGCGGCCATCCACTTCGACGGCATGCAATACCGTCGCGACATCGGCTGGCGCGCGCTGGATCGCAGCAAGAAGTGAGGCGTAAGAGGTGAAGGACGATGCGGCGGACCTACGGGCCTGGCTGCGGCGTGGCGGCATCATCGCCTACCCGACCGAATCCTGCTATGGTCTCGGCTGCGACCCGCGCAACCCGCGCGCATTGCAACGGCTCGTCCGGCTCAAGGGCCGCAGCGCCGCCAAGGGCATGCTGCTGATCGCCGACCGTTTCAAGCGACTGAAGCCTTTTGTTCGCCCTTTGCATGCGGCCGACCTGGCGCGGATGCAGGACAGCTGGCCCGGCCCCGTCACCTGGGTGGCGCCGGCCTCAAATACCTGCCCGCCGCTGCTCACCGGTGGGCGTCACACCATCGCGGTGCGTGTCACCGCCCATCCGGTTGCGGCGCAACTCTGCCGCAGCCTCGGCATGGCGCTGGTTTCCACCAGCGCCAACAAAAGCGGCAAAAAACCCGCCAAAACCGCAGCGGAATGCCGCAGAATATTCGGTGCGCGGGTGCGCGTGATCGCCGGCCGCATCGGCCGCCGCCGCCGCCCGTCCACCCTGATCGACCTTGCCACCGGAAACATCCTTCGCCCCTGATGCCTGCCAACACTTTCGATACCGCCATTGTCAGAACCTGGCTGCTCGACCTGCAGGTGCGCATCGTCGCCGCGCTGGAAACTGCCGACGGCCTGCCTTTCCGCACCGATGCCTGGGAGCGTCCCGAAGGTGGCGGCGGCCTTTCGCGCCTCATCGAAGAAGGCAATGTACTGGAGCGCGGCGGGGTAAATTTCTCGCACGTGCCGGGCAGCCGGCTGCCGCCGTCGGCCAGCGCGCACCGCCCCGAGCTCGCCGGCCGCCGCTGGGAGGCGATGGGGGTGTCGCTGGTGCTGCACCCGCGCAACCCCTACGCGCCAACGGTGCACATGAACATACGCTGCTTCGTCGCGATGAAGGATGGCGAGGCGCCGGTGTGGTGGTTCGGCGGCGGTATGGATCTCACGCCCTGCTACGGCTTCGAGGACGACGCGCGGCATTTCCACGCCGCCTGCAAAAACGCGCTCGATCCCTTCGGCGCCGGGCTGCATCCGCGCTTCAAGCGCGGCTGCGACAGCTACTTTTTCCTCAAGCACCGCAACGAGCCGCGCGGCATCGGCGGCGTGTTCTTCGACGACTTCGCCGAAGGCGGCTTCGATCACGCGTTTGCCGTGACCCGAAGCGTGGGCGATGCGTTCCTGGGCGCCTACCTGCCGATCCTGGCGCGCCGCAAGGACACGCCCTACGGCGAGCGCGAACGCGATTTCCAGGCCTACCGGCGCGGACGCTACGTCGAATTCAACCTGGTATTCGACCGCGGCACCCTGTTCGGCCTGCAGTCGGGCGGGCGCACCGAATCGATCCTGATGTCGCTGCCGCCGATCGTAAAATGGCGCTACGACTGGCACCCCGAACCCGGTACGCCGGAGGCGCGGCTATATAGCGACTTTCTTACCGCGCGCGAGTGGGTCTGAATCATGCGTAAAGTCCCACATCGCATCCTCATCGGCCTTGGCGTCCTGCTGCTGATCACCGGGCTGGTCGGGCTCATTACCTGGGAGCTGCTGTCGTCCGCACTGGAAGCGAAATATCTTGTTCAAACCGCGCAGAAAATGACCTGGCAAATCCGGCCGGGGCCATCCGACCGCATCCGCTACCCCGGTCAGGGGCCGTACGACGTGCGCCTCGGTTACAGCAAGCTGCCGGATTATCTGGCACGGCTTGACCAGGCCGGTTGGCAGATCGACCAGCAGGCCAGGGTCAGTGTCCGGATGGCGCGGGCTGCCGACCTAGGCCTGTTCCTGCCCTATCACGAAAAGGACCAGGCTGGCCTCAGCCTGGTCGACAGCGACGGCAAGCCGCTGTATCAGGCGAAATACCCGACGCGGAGTTATCGCCGCTTCGAGGACATTCCGGATGTTCTGGTGAACGCGCTGCTCTACATCGAGAACCGCGAGCTGCTGGCCGAGCAGTACCCCACCCGCAACCCGGCGGTGGAATGGGACCGCCTGGCGCAGGCCCTGCTCGAAAAGGGCATCAGCCTGGTCGACAGCAATCGCAACGTGCCGGGCGGCAGCACCCTGCCGACACAGATCGAAAAATACCGCCATTCCCCCGAAGGCATGACCGCCGGCATGGGCGAAAAGCTGCGGCAGATGGGTACGGCCAGCCTGCGCGCCTACCTGAATGGTCCCAATACCCTTGAAATGCGGCGCGAAACCGTGACCGCCTATATCAACACCGTACCGCTGGCGGCGGCGCCGCGCTATGGCGAAATCAACGGCATCGGCGACGGCCTGTGGGCGTGGTACGGCCTCGACTTCGCCGAGGTCAACCGCATCCTGGCAAAATCCCCGCGCGGCAAGGACGCTGCCTATGCCAGCATGCTGAAGCACGCGCTGTCGCTGATCGTCGCCCAGCGCCGCCCCTCGTACTACCTCGCCGCCAATCGCAAGGCACTGGATGCGCTAACCGACGACCACCTCGATCTGCTGGCCAACGCCGGCGTGATTCCGCGCGCGCTGGCCGATCAGGCCAAGCAGGTCGAGTTGCGCACGACCCGCCAGCGCGTCGACCCGCCGCCGCCGCATTTTGTCGAGCATAAAGCCGCCAATGCGCAGCGCATTCGCGTCGCCGCACTGCTGGGCGAACCGCGCCTGTATGACCTCGACCGTCTCGATCTACGGGTCGACACCACCATCGACCAGCCGGCGCAGAAAATCGTCAGCACCTATCTGCAAAGCCTGGCCAAACCCGAGGCTGCCGCCGCCTCGGGCCTGATCGGACGTCGTTTGCTGCAGCCCGGCAACCCGCTGGCCAGTGTGATCTACAGCTTCACCCTCTACGAAAAAACGCCGTCCGGTAATCTGCTGCGCATCCAGGCCGACAATCTCAACCAGCCGTTCGACATCAACAGCCAGGCACGCCTGGACCTCGGCTCCACCGCCAAGCTGCGAACCCTCGTCACCTATCTGGAAATCATCGCGCGGCTGCATGCCGAATACCGGCTGCTCGACGCCAAAGCGCTCGGGCAGAAGGCCCAGCCGCAGCGCGACGTGCTCGCGCAGTGGGTGGCCGTCACCCTGCTGAACCGGCCCGGCATCAAGCTGGGCGATCTGCTCGACGCTGCAATGAGCCGTCAGTATTCCGCCGCGCCGGAAACCTTCTTCACCGGCGGCGGCCTGCACAACTTCGTCAACTTCGACGTCAAGGACAACGGCCGCACGATGAACGTGTGGGAGGCCACCCGCAATTCGGTCAACCTGGTGTACATCCGCATCATGCGCGACATCGTCCGCCATTACGTCAGCAGCACCCCGGGGGCGGTGGCGCGCATCATGGACGACGCCGGCAATCCGCTGCGCGAGACCTACCTTGCCCGCTTCGTCGACCAGGAAGGCCGCGTCTTCACCCACCGCTTCTACCAGCGCCACAAGACCCTCAGCGCCGCGCAGATGGCCGACAATCTCTATAGCCGAATCGGCCTCAACCCGCGCCGCTTTGCCGCGGTGTTCCGCTATCTGGAGCCGCGGGCCGATTTCGATGCCTTTGCCGCCGCCCTGCATGAGCAGGTTCCCGCCAGCCGCGACCTCGGCAGAAAAACGCTCGAGTCGCTGTACCGGACCCATGCGCCGGACGCCTTCAGTCTGACCGACCGCGGCTACATCGCGCAGATCCATCCGCTCGAGTTGTGGGTGGTGAAAACCCTGCGCGGCGCACCGGAAACCGATCTCAAGACCCTCTACGAATCCGGCGTCGGGATGCGCCTTGAGGTCTACGAATGGCTGTTCAAGACCAGCCGCAAAAATGCGCAGGACATCCGCATCCAGTCGCTTCTGGAGGTTGAGGCCTTCGACCGCCTGCTGACCGACTGGAAGCGCCTCGGCTACCCGTTCGACACCGTCACGCCATCCTACGCCACCGCGATCGGCAGTTCCGGCGACCGTCCCGCGGCGCTGGCCGAACTGATGGGTATCCTGGTCAACGACGGCGTGCGCACGCCGATGGCGAGCCTCAGCGGCCTGCACTTCGCCGCCAACACCCCCTACGACACGCGGCTATCGCCCAAACCGCCCAAGGGCGAACGCCTGATGCCCGCCGTGGTCGCGCAGACGGTGCGCCGTGCGCTGGCCCAAGTGGTCGAATCCGGAACGGCCGTCCGGCTGGCCGGCGTACTCAAGGACCCGGCCGGCCAGCCGCTCACCCTTGGCGGCAAGACCGGCACCGGCGACCACCGCTTCGAACGCTACGGCAAGACCGGGCAACTGCTTGAATCGCGCGTGGTCAGCCGTACTGCCACTTTCGTGTTTTATCTGGGCGACCGCCACTTCGGCACGCTGACCGCACTGGTTCAGGGTGAGCAGGCCGGGCAGTTCGGCTTCACCAGTTCGCTCACCGCGCAAATCCTGAAAACCCTGTTGCCACAGCTGAAGCCGTATCTGAATCTGCAGCCGGCGGCGGCGCCCAGGGTTACTGATGTGGCGGCCGAGCCCCTGCCCGCCATTGTTGCGCCACCCAGGCCACCAGCGCCGGCAGCGGAAAAACCCGACGGCTCGACCAGCCAGGCCGACCCTCCGGTCAAGCAACCGGCACCGGCCCAGGGCGGCTTCCCCGAGGATCTTGAACCTAGCGTGGTGCTGCCGGTCCCACTTATGCCCGAACCGGTCCTGCCGACACCGTGACGCCCGGCAGGAGATTGCGTACAAATCGGATATGCTGAAGGACTGATCCCTTATCGCCGCGCCATGAATGACATCCACCCCTTGATCCGGCACACCCTCGCCGAGGCCGACAATGACAGCATCCCGGCGTTGCGGGTGCTATCGGAAATCACCACCAGCCTCTCCTCCGACGCCAATGTCGAGCAGTTGCTGGGGCGTTTCCTGTCGACCATGATCCGCCTGGCTGGCGCGCAGGCGGGTGCGGTGCGCGTCATCACCGACGACCGTACCCACCTGCGGCTGATCGGCTCGGTGGGGCTGCCGCCCGACCTGGTCGAGCACGAAAGCATCGTCAGCGTCGATTGCGGCGTGTGCGGCAAGGCCGCACGCGAGGTGACGGTAAGCAGCTGGAGCAACGTGGCCTACTGCAAGCGCCAGGCCAACGACGCCTATTTCAGCGACACCTGCAACACCGTGGTGGCGGTGCCGCTGATGCACAAGAACCAGGTCATGGGGGTCTACAACCTGTTCATGGGGGAAGGCAAGGCCGTTCCCGAGGATGTGCGCCTTTTGTTCCGCTCGATCAGCGAGCACCTCGGTATCGCGCTGGAAAATGCGCGGCTGACCCGCGAAAACATGCGCATCTCGCTGATGAACGAACGCCAGATGCTGGCCAACCAGATCCACGATTCGCTGGCGCAGACGCTGGCCTACGCCAAGATGCGGCTCACCGTTTTGAGTGACGCGATGCGCCACGAGGACTACCCCAAGGCCAACCGTTTCCTCGGCGACGTCGAGGAAGCCGTCGACCTCGCCTACGCCGATCTGCGCGACCTCATCACCCAGTACCGCGACCGCATCAACCCGCGCGGGCTGGTGCCGGCGATCCAGGAACTCGCCAAGAGCTTCCGCAAGAAGGCCAATGCCGACGTCGACTTCCTCAACCTGGTGCAGGAGGTGTCGCTCACCCCCGACGAGGAAATCCAGGTCTTTCACATCATCCAGGAATCGCTCTACAACATCGCCAAACACGCCCGCGCGCGCCACGTCGTCATCACCTTCGACCTCGAAAACGGCCGGTACATCGTCAACGTCGCCGACGACGGCGTCGGCGTGCAGAAAAAGAATGACGAATCGTCCACCATGGGCAAGAGCTTCGGCCTCACCATCATGCGCGAGCGCGCCGCCCGGCTGAACGGCAAGCTCAGCGTGGAGTCCCGTCCCGCCGGCGGCACCGTCATCCGCCTCGTCTTCCCCCAGCGCGCCGCATCCCACCCACACAGCGAGCACACCGCATGAGCCTCACTCGCATCATCCTCGTCGACGATCACACCCTGTTCCGCAAGGGGCTGGCCGAACTGCTCGAACAGAGCGGCAGCATCGAGGTCACCGCCTTCACCGGCCAGCCCGACAAAGTCGAGATGCTGCTACGGGCGCATCGCCCCGACGTCCTGATCCTCGACCTCAACATTCCCGGCACCGACGGCATCACCCTGATGCAGCAGCTGCGTACCGACGGTTTCGAGCTGCCGGTGCTGATCCTCACCCTCTCCGAAGCCGAGGACGACCTCGCCCGTGCCCTGCGCGCCGGCGCCAACGGCTATCTGTTGAAGAGCATGGAACCCGACGAAGTGGTCGACGCCATCCTGCGCGCCCAGCGCGGCGAAACCGTCGTCGCCCCCGCCATGACCGCCAAGCTCGTCAATCTGTACGACCAGAAGGGCCAGGACTCGACGTCCCTGCTCGACGCGCTGACCCCGCGCGAATGCGAAATCCTCTCCCATCTGTCGCGCGGCGAGAGCAACAAGGCAATTGCCCGCAACCTGGACATCAGCCACGACACCGTCAAACTGCACGTGCGCCATATTCTTGCCAAGCTGAATATGTCGTCGCGGGTGGAAGCGGCCGTCTTTGCGGTGGAACACCGGGTGGCGCCGGGCGGGCGGGGTGAGGGGCGCTAACGCGGGAAATCGCCGGATGCGGCCTGCTCAGAGCTGAACAAACAGCGTGTCGGCCGCGACAAAAGCGGTTTTCACCGCGCGCCGGGCCAGCAGTTCATCGCCTGCCCGCTGCGGACCATCCCCAAACGCCCACACATAGTCATCCAGCAACACCCAGCCCCCATCCTGTACAAACGGCAGCCATGTCTCGAGATCGCGCATGACGGCCTCGTATCTGTGATTGCCGTCGATATGCAACAGCGCAATGCTGCCCTGCACCGGCGTGCTGCCAAATTCATCCGAGCAAATCCAACCGTCGGACGCCGCCTGTCGATAGGCCGTTGCCGCGTCCTCGGAAGGCTGCCGCACGTAATTGACGTTGTCGAACATGGCGAGCGAGGCGGCAAACCCGAGAAAAACCTGCTGCCAGTCACGGCTCGCGACGGCAGCGTTGATCAGATGGGCCTGCTCGCCCTGATTCCGAATCGATGCAATTTCCCACGGATCCACGCAAATCACGCTACCGACATGATGAAAGTGGGCGAGCCATGTCAGCGCAAAAGCCGACTTCCCATACAGGGAACCGATCTCGACCACATCTCCGGGCCCGATTTGCCGCGCAATCTGGGTCAGGGCGAACAGCTTGGTGTTGTCGCTTTGGCCGGGGATCAGGTTGTAGGCACGGTGGAGTCCCGCGTAGGTGGCCAGGGGTAAGGCGGATGACGGCGCGAAGGGCAACAGGGGGCGTGACGCCAGGCTGGCTTCGGCCCATTGGTAGGACGTGCCGTAGGCCTGCCAGTCCATTTCATAGGGCGACTCGTTGCATACCCTGAAGCGGGCTGGAAAATCCGCCTTCTGGCATAGCGCATTGAGATGCCACCAGATCGCCGGATGCGGCGCAAACACCCGGTCGGCCTGATGTTGTTCAAGCAAGGCTGCAAGCGCAGAATCGAAATCCGGCGCGGTGACGTAAGGCAACACGGCAATCGTGTATTCCGAATACAAGCCGGGATCAACCGGCTCCGACGACGCGACGACCACGGAAAAACCCAACTGCCTGGCAGTATGGGCAAAGGCAACCGACTGCGGCATGTCGATCGGGAAGACCAGCACGGACGGCCGCGGGGTCAAGCCTCGCTCCCATCCGACGAACGCTCAAAATCCGCAAGCGATCGCTCGATAGTCTGCCGGTTCGGAATCGCGCCACGTTTAATGTCAAACCGATCGGGCCCGACATACCCGGTATTCCGCATGCCCAGTTTGGCCTTCAACTGATCGAAAACCGCTGCCGGCTGCCGGCAGAAATCCTCGTACTGCACCACGAGCTTTCTCGATTCATCCACACTTGCCATGCCTTGCGTGACGGCCCGGTTGATGTAATGCAACTGGCCGGCCGATTGGGCGACGGGGTCCAGGTTCTGCAACTGCGGGTACTCGGGAATCTTGAATGAATACCATGCATTTTCGCTACCGAGTTGCCGCTTGCGCGCCTCCAGAATGGAGGCCACGTTGGCCACCGGGTCGCGCTTGATCTGCACGAACAATGCTTGTTTGAATATCGCATCCAGAAACGGAATGTTGTAGTTGAGGATCATGCTCTTGAGCGCGAAGGGCTTGCCGAACACCTGAGTCAGGGCCGACAGCTCGGACACCAGTCTTGGCTGGTCGACGACTTCAAACAGCGTTTGATCCGGAAGCCAGTCGAGTTCCCGGAAAGGCAGAAATCGCCGCCAGAAATACCAGAACTCATTCGGGGCGAGCGCGCCCCGTGTCTTGCCATTTTCCGATTCGAACGCAACGGGACAGTTGAAATCGAGAATCTCGTTGCGGAAGTTGAACTGCGGATCCGTCAGCAGCAACTGGATCTGTGCGCCCATCGCGGGGGCGCCATAAAAGCGCGACAGCAGATTGGTCGGGTAGGCCACGACTCCGGTACTCGCCAGCCACTGCATGAACAGCGTGGTGCCGCTTCTGAGCGGACCCATCACGAACACGATGGGATAGTCGGGTCCGAGGTCTGACGCATTTGAAAGCAACGTGTCCTCGGCGCATTGCAGCGTGTCATTCAGCCGGCCCAACAGATCTTCCAGCTGGACGTTGCGTTTGAACACCTCAACACGTTGCGTTTCTTCCGGCTTAATGGGCATGAGTCGCCGTATCGCTGATCAAATCGAATGCGCCCAGATACGGCCTGATTTCAACAGGCCCGAGCGACATCAGTGCATCGATGATGGACAGGTTGGGCACGAACTTCGCGGTGCGTTGTGTGTAAGACAGGGGTTGCATGATAATAAAAGTCAGGTCGATGCCGGCACGGTGAAAGGCCTCGTATTCATAAAGCGTGCGCCCTCCCTGTGCGTTGATGTAAATATGTGCGCCTTCGCGTTTGCAGATATCGAGAACGCGTTCCTGACCTGTCAGCTGATCGTTGTGATAACCACGACTGGACATCACGAACTCGGTGCGGATGCCCATGAACGAGGCAAGGGTCTGCAATTGATGCGCGAGATACCCGGACAAATTATCGGTATCGTGACGGAGCAGCGTCTCGATGACAGGAAACACCTCGGGAAAGCAGGGGGCGTTTCGATAGGTCAGCTCGACCATCTTGACCAGTTTGTCGCGCCACGAAACCGAGGGCAGCAGCGAAATATCGCAGATGCGTCTGAACGGTGACGGCTGCTGCAATGGTGCGGTGATATAGGCAGGTTCGCCGTTGATCGGTATGCGGTTACGATTAATCCAGCCACCCTTGATGTAGTTCACATCGTCATAGATGACAAAGCGGTCGACGGCCTGGATCAGTTGCCAGTAGCCCATGTAGGGAAAGAAATAAGGCTGCATGATGGCCAGTTTTGCCATGGTCCGTCAGCCCGCGATCAACCCGATCACACTCTCGATCTGCTCATCGGTCAGCCCCGGGTAGATCGGCAGGCATATCACCTGTGACGCGGCTTCGCGAGCAACCGGCAGGTTGGCATGGGCCGCCGACGGCATGCCGCGATACATCGGAAAATCGCTGATCAGGGGATAAAAATAGCGCCTCGCATAAATGCCATGGTCGCTCAGTTCATGATAGAGCGCATCCCGGCTGAGCGGATAGTCGGGCCGCACCATGATCGGGAAGTAGGAATGGTTGACGACGTCCTCCCCCGCATCGCTCAGGCAACGAATGCCGGTTACCCCGGCCAGGCCCTTGCGGTAGCGTGCGTCGATTGTCTGGCGCTGCTGCAGTGCGGCATCGATTCCCTTCAACTGCAGCATGCCGAAGGCTGCATTGATTTCGCTCATCTTGCCATTGATGCCGGAAGCTACGACGGTAGTCTCATCCACGAACCCGAAGTTTTTCAGGTGGTCGATGTGTCGCTTGGTCTTGGCATCCTGGCAGACGATGGCGCCGCCTTCGAAGGTGTTGAACACCTTGGTTGCGTGAAAGCTCAGGATCGACAGGTCGCCATGATTCAACACGCTTTCGCCCTGACTTTGCACGCCAAACGCATGCGCTGCATCGTAGATCACGCGCAGGCCGTAGTTGTCTGCGATCTCCTGGATGCGCACCACGTCGCAGGGGCAGCCGTAGCAATGCACCGGCATGATGGCCGTTGTGTGCGGGGTAATGGCGGCTTCGATCTTGTCGGGGTCGAGGTTGAGCGTGACCGGATCGACATCGACAAACACGGGTCGAATGCCGTTCCACAACAGCGAGTGGGCGGTCGCCACAAATGAATAGGGCGTGGTGATGACTTCGCCTGTAATGCGCAATGACTGAAGGGCGGTGACCAGGGCCAGCGTGCCGTTGGTGAACAATGCGATGTGCTTCACCCCGAGGTAATCGCACAGGGCCTGCTCGAACTGCCTGTGAAACGGGCCATTATTGGTCAGCCACTTGCTGTCCCAAATTTGCTCCAGATACGGCATGAATTCGGCCAGTGGCGGCAATACCGGTTGCGTCACATACAGCGGTCGTTTTTTATCAGCGCCCATCATGGTTCTTCATCCGGTGACGCACACGCCAATTCGTTCATGGGTACGTCGAACGATTCGGCCGGCAGGGCTGCACACCAGCGGCGCCACATCGTCCGCAACGCATCATTCAATCCGGCGGCAATGCAGGCGGACTGGCGCAACGGCGACTGCAGCAGATGCGCGCGCAAGCCCGCGCGCAGTTCGGCAAGGGCAGCCAGATTGTCGGCCCAAAACAGGCCGCGCGTCACGAAACCTTCGGCCGTCTCGACCACAAAATCCTGCAGCCCGACCCGCGACAAAATCGCCGCGCCCACCCGCCCCGGCATGCTGTTTCCAGCCAGGGTCAGGGTCGGCACGCCCATCCACAGGGCGTGATGGGTCGTGGTGCCGCCATTGTAGGGAAAGCTGTCGAGGCAAAGGTCCACCTGCCGGTGCAGTTTCAGGTAGTGTTCCATGCCGCTGCGAGGATGAAAATCCAGGCGGTCGCGCGCAATGCCTTCTTCTGCAAACCATTCGATGAGCGTGTCATACTGACCCTCGCAGGGCATCGCGCCCAGCAGCATGCGCGAATCGGGCAGCGCACGCAGCAATTGCGACCACAGTTCGATGACGGTCCGCCGCAACTTGTTGGGCCGGTTGAAACTGCCAAACGTCACATGGCCGTTGCCCAGCGCCGGCAGGACGCTGACCGGCGGCGCAAATACGGACGGCAGAAACGGAGCATTGGCCGGCAGGCGCACGATTTTCTCGGTGAACTGATCGTCGAGCGTCCCCGGCGGCAACAGGAAGCGATCGGCCAGGTAGTAATCCATGGCCGTCAGGCCGGTGGTGCCTGGATAGCCGATCCAGCTGGCCTGAATGGGCGCGGGTTTGCGGGCAAAGACCAGCAGGCGATTTCCCGCCGTGTGGCCCGTGAGATCGATCAGGATGTCGATTCCGTCCGCCCGGATTGTGTCCGCCAGCGCATCATCCGACAGCCCGGCAACCGGGTTCCAATGCGCAAAGTGACCGCGCAACCGTTGCGTGACCGGGTCATTAATCAAATTATTGTAATACGCGTGCAGCGTCAGTTCCGGGTAGCCGGACAAATGAATCAGCACCGGCTCGATGAAAGGCGCCACGGCATGGTCGTAAAAATCCGTCGAGACAAAGCCGATCTGCAGGCGGCGGTCGGGATCACGCAAATGGACGTGCGCAGGCCACTGTGTTTTGAGGGCGGGCTCGAACTGCTCGCCAAAGCGGGCGTGTTCTGAAAATACCGATTGCGCATCCGCCGTGGCGCTGAGCGTCAGGTAATACAGCAGGTTGCTGTAAAGCGGTGCAAAGTCCGGTTTGATTTGCAGCGCCTGGCGAAAATGGGCTTCCGCCTCCTCCAGCCGGCCCACGCCGAGAAGGATCTGCCCCAGGTTGCTCAGGGTGCCGGCATGATCCGGCGTGTGCTGCAAGATCCGGCGGAAACAGGCCTCGGCCTGATCGAGCTGGCCCAGATCCTGAAGCGTCAGCCCCAGATGATTGTGTGTCTTCACGTCATCCGGGCTGATTGCCAGCGCCTGTCGAAAGCTGGCCTCAGCCTCCTCCAGACGCCCCAGACGGCGCAGAAAGCGGCCCAGATTGGCATGAATACGGGCCTCCTCCGGCGCGACCTGCAGCGCCTTGCGGAAGCTCGCTTCGGCTTCCTTCAGGCGCTCCAGATAACACAACAGGTTGCCGCGATTATCGTGTGCCCTCGCATCATCCGGGTTGATCAGCAGCGCCATCTGAAAATGCGCGTCCGCCTCGTTCAAGCGCCCCATTTCCTGCAGGGTCACGCCCAGGTTGTTATGGCTTTGGGCATCATCCGGATTGCGTTGCAGCGCCTGCCTGAAGCTGGCCTCGGCCTCGTCCAGACGGCCCTGTTTCTGCAGCATATTGCCCAGGTTGCCGTGCGCCTCGGCATAGCCCGGATCAATCTGCAGCGCACGCAGGTAACTGGTCTCTGCCTCGTCCAGACGCTCCAGCCCCTGCAGCGTAATGCCCAGATTGTTATGCGCCATGGCGTTATCCGGCTGCAGCTGCAGCGCCCGCCGGCAACTGGGCTCGGCTTCGTCCAGCCGGCCCTGTGCCTGCAGGGTGGCGCCCAGATTGCTGTGGGCCTCGGCCGAATCCGGCCTGAACTGCAGCGCGTGGCGAAGATTTTGTTCGGCCTCGTCCAGGCGACCCAGTTTATTCAGCGTCACGCCCAGGTTCAGGTACGCATCGGCATAGCCCGGATCGATCTGCAGCGCGCGCCGGTAACCGGCCTCGGCCTCGTCCAGTCGGCCCAGTTCCTGCAGGGTCACGCTCAGGTTGTAGTGTGATTCGACGTCAGTGGGCAACAACATAGCGGCTTTCCGCATCGGTTCCAGCGCGTCCAGCCCCCTGCCCAGTAGCTTGAGTGCGACGCCCAGAATCTTCCAGCTAAACCCATGCAAGGGATAGTGCACCGTCAGCCTCTGCGCAAGGGTTGCAACCTCCGCGTAGTGCCCTTCACCGAACAGCGCCACGATCACATCCATGTCTTGATGACTGGGGGTATTCCCATGCAGCGGACCCGCCAGTGAAGCAGGATCCGATTCCTCATCATCCCGCAGGGCCAAGCCCCCTTGCACTTCAACCGATGCGCTCCCATTCAGGCGCGCCGCCAATGCATCTACCTCTTCCCCCTGCAAACCCTGCTGGCGGGCAAGCACCAATACGGCACGCGCGTCCTCCTGCAGGCCCGCCTGAAACAAGGCGTCAATGTAATTCAGCCAGTATTGTCCGCATGTCGGATCGGCATCCAGCGCCGCCATAAAATACGGCAAACCTGCAGCGGGCTGCTGTGCTTGAATCGCGATCACTCCAAGATTGTGGTTTGCCTCAGGGTGGCCGGGCTGATTTTGCAGGATGGCCTGATAAAGCTCTCCAGCTTCCTGAAGCCGCCCCGACTGATGGTGCGCAATGGCCTGTTGCAACAGTTGATCTGTCGCTTGTGACACAGGTTGCAACTGGGTGACGTTGGATGTCATTTGGGTCGGCTCGGGAATTTGAATTTTGCACTTGTATTGTGCGGACTTACACTACGGACAAAACAAAGAGAAACCCTGTTTTTGTAGTGCTTTTCTTGTAGTCGAGGAATCCGGCCGCAGCCTGTCGGCGTACATCGGTGAAGTGGGAGACAAATTCGACCGTGGGTCGGCCCATTCGACGTTTGAGAAATAGGACTCTACTTGGCTGATCAGCCAAGTACCCAAGGCCCAGAAAATCCCGAACCCACCCTCAATGGGCTTCCCGCAACCAACCTGGGACAGCACAGGCGCTACTGCTGCCCGGCTTGAGTCTGGTTCGGCTTGCCCTTGCCAACGGACAGCTCGGCAAGTTCAGCTCCTTCGGTCTGTTTCAGGACCAGGCTGATCAGGGTCTGACCGACGTGCGGCTTGATTTTCCCTTCGACCGTAAAGATCTGAAGCGTACCCTCTTCGGTGATCAGGAACAGCGGCTTAACCTGGCCCCCATACTGAGCCTTCAATTCCTCAATACCGAATTCTTCGCTCAATCGTGTTTTCTTGACGACCGCCTCATCGGTAAACCACCGCGTCAGGGCTGCGTGGGTCATGTCCTTGCCGAACAAGAAGCGCCCTCTGAGATGACGGGAATGAGCCTCGATCTGTTCCTCGTCTTCGGGCATCAGCTGGTAGGCGTGCGCACGCCCGAACAAGGGCGAGAAATGCAGCGCCGCCAGCGAATTGACATCGTCGTTGCCGGTCATGGCCATGAGTTTCCCGATCCCGCTGATCTCGACACGGTCCAGCACGGTGTCGGAAAAAATACTGACATAAAAAGCGGGAATGCCTGCCATCCGTGCAGCAGACACATTGTGCTGGCTGTTGTCTACCAGCATGACCGAGTAGCCTTCATTCTGGAGCATTTTGGCCATCTCGCGCACCCAGAAGCGCCCGCCCAGAAACAGCACGCCTTGTGGCTCCGCTTTGGACAGTCCAAGCCGTCGCGCAACCAGCGGGGTAGTCAGGCCATACAGCGCCACGGTACAGATAATGACGAAAAAAGTCTGCGGGACCAGCACATCCGCACCCGGCAGTCCGACTTCCTCCATGCGTAGCGCGAACACCGATGCCACGGCAGCGGCGACGATGCCGCGCGGGGCCATCCAGGATAAAAACAGCTTCTCCCTGAAACTGAGCTTGCTTCCCAGCGTGGCGGCAAAGACGGCGGCAGGACGTGCGACGAACACCAGGATCAGTACGAATGCAAAACTGGCGATCCCGATCTGGTCGAGATCCGCCGGCTTGAGATGCGCAGCCAGCAGAATGAACACGGCCGCGATCAGCAGCACCCGCAGGTTTTCCTTGAACTCGACGATGTGATTGATCGGAACGGCTTTCTGGTTGGCCATGGCAAAACCCATGATCGTCACCGCAAGCAGGCCCGATTCGGACTGCAGCAGATTGGCGCCGGTAAAGACCGCGACGACGAACATGACGGCCACTGAATTTTGCAGAGCGTCTGGAATCAGGTCGCGCTTCAGGCACAGCCCCAGGATCAATGCGCCGAACAGGCCGGCAAGCGTCCCGAACCCGATGGTTTTCAGCACGCCGACAGTCATCACCATTTCATGTTCGGCGCCCGAGTAGACGGTGACCTGAAACACCAGTACCGCCAGCATGGCACCGATCGGATCAATGACGATCCCTTCCCATTTCAGGATGGCGCCGCTCTGGCCTGTGGGCCGGATGAATCGCAGCATCGGTCCGACGACCGTGGGACCGGTGACCACCAGCACCGCGCCCAGCAGGGTCGCCAGCGACCAGTCGAGTCCAAGGACCCAGTGTGCTGCAAGGGTGCCAGTGGCCCAGGTAATGCCTGCACCCAGGGTGACCAGCCACGCCGTCACGCTGCCAATGGCGCGAAATTCCTTCACCGACAGGCTGAGGCCGCCTTCGAACAGGATGACCGCGACCGCGAGCGAGACCACCGGATAAAGCAGCGATCCCAGCAACTCGCCGGGATTGACCCAGCCCAGCACCGGCCCGGCCACGATCCCGAATACCAGTAACAGCAGAATCGATGGAATGTGCAAGCGCCAGCCCAGCCACTGGGCGGCAATGCCAAGGATGACGACGGCGCTGAGGCTGACCAGGGCATGTTCAACCATGTCGTACGCTCAAGCCTTGCAAAATGGCATCCTGGCTGTCTGCGGCAGGCCGCAGGGATAGGGGGAATGAGCCCGATTGTATAACGGGTTCGGGCGCGTCAAGAAAGCCGCAGCCGGACCTTATACGTGGGTTGTCTGTTCCAGGATTCAGGACCAGACGCCTGGCCGCGTGGTAAAGCTGTCCAGCACACGCAGATAACTCGCGCGCGCGACAAGCGAAGGATCGGGCAGATTCTTCTGGCTCATGCAGCCCCTCAGCTGGGCAACCGAGACATATTCCCTTTCCTCCATCCAGTGCTGCATAGCGGCAAGGATTTCGGCCAGTTTGGCGGGGCCGTGCTGCAACAGGCAGGACGCCATATGCACGACGTCGGCGCCGGCCAGCAAAAGCTTCAATGCCTCGCGCTCGCTATGGATACCACCGGTGGCGGCGAGCGTTAGCCGGGTGCGGCCATGCAGGATGGCGATCCAGCGGATGCGCAGCAGCGCCTCGTCGGGCGATGAAAGATGCAGCTGATCGGTCATGCACAGCTCGTCGAGGTCGATATCCGGCTGGTAGAAGCGGTTGAACAGGGCGACGCCCTGTGCGCCGGCATGTTCGAGCTGCTGCACGAAATGCGGCAGCGAAGAAAAATAGGGCGACAGCTTCATCACGATGGGCAGGCTCACCGCGCGGCGCAATCCGATGAGCAGGCTGAGATAGCGCGCTTCCACCGTCGCACCGGTATGCCGGGTACTGGCGGCGACGTGGTAGACGTTGAGCTCCAGCGCATCGGCGCCGGCTTTCTCCAGTTCGCGGCCGAGCTCCACCCAGCCGGACGGGGACACGCCGTTGAGGCTCGCCACCACGGGAATTTCGAGACGGCGCTTCAGCTGTTGCAGGTGCGCCAGATAGCGTTCGAGCCCGCCCTGAAATTCACCATGACCGGGCAGAAAGCCATCCGCTTCGCTGTGCCCGAGACCGGCATGCAGCAGGAAGCGGTCCAGCATCGCGTCCTCCGTCCGCAATTCCTCCTCGAACAGCGAATACATCACCAGCGCGGCGGCGCCGGCGTCCTCCAGCCGCAGCGCAATGTCGACATCTTTCGACAGCGGCGAGGCGGAGGGCACCAGCGGATTCTTCAGTTTGAGGCCGAGATAGTCGGTGGAGAGGTCGATCATGTCAGTCTCCGGATTTGGGTTCGTCGGCAGGGCCCTGCACCCGCGAGGAGTACGCCGCCAGACTCTCGCCCTCCGGGCGGTGCGTGGTTGTTGCCGACTTGTCGGCTTTACAACCACGGCCTGCCCCTTGCGGGTGGTCTTGGCGCAGCGCCATCTCCTGGTAGTCCTTGAAGCGCCGTTCAGCCTCCTTCTGCGCTTCTTCCAGGAAATACTGCGCGGCTGCGGGATGGCTGCGCGCAAGCATGGCAAAGCGGGTTTCCGATTCCATGAAGGCCTTGATCGGCTGACTGGGTGCGGCGGAATCGAGCTTGAAGGGATTGCCGCCGGCTTCCGCCTGCCGCGGGTCGAAACGAAATAGCGGCCAGTGCCCGCTCTTCACCGCGAGTTGCTGCTGGCGCTGGTTGTAGAGCATATCGTAGCCGTGGGCGATACACGGGCTGTAGGCGACGATGAGCGCAGGACCGTCATAGGCCTCGGCCTCCTGGAACACGCGCAAGGTCTGGGTGTCCTTGGCGCCGTAAGCGACGGTGGCGACATAGACGTGGTTGTAGTTGCTCGCCAGCTTGGCGAGATCCTTTTTTGTCGTGGCCTTGCCGCCGGCGGAGAACTTGGCGACCGCGCCGAGCGGGGTGGCCTTGGAGGTCTGGCCGCCGGTGTTCGAGTACACCTCGGTGTCGAGCACCAGAATGTTGACGTCGTACGGCAGCGCCAGTACATGGTCAAGGCCGCCGAAACCGATGTCGTAGGCCCAGCCGTCGCCGCCGATGATCCATACCGAGCGGCGGATCAGCCACTCGGCGACGCTGGTAAGTTCCCCGGCGCGCGGATGGCTTGAGGTCGCCAGTTTTTCAAGCAGCAGGGCGACACGGCCGCGCTGCTCATAAAGCCCCGCCTCCTCGCGCTGGTCCGCTTTAACCAGCGCTTCGGCAAGGTCGCCGCCGATTTCGCCGGCCATCTCTTTCACCAGCTGCTGCGCGTAGCCCATCAATTGGTCGGCGGCAAGGCGCATACCGAGGCCGAATTCGGCATTGTCCTCGAACAGCGAATTGCTCCACGCCGGGCCGCGGCCGGCGCCGTTCACCGTGTAGGGCGTGGAGGGCAGGTTGCCGCCGTAGATCGACGAGCATCCGGTGGCGTTGGCAATCAGCATGCGGTCGCCGAAGAGTTGCGTAGCCAGCCGGATGTAGGGCGTCTCGCCGCAGCCGGCGCAAGCGCCGGAAAACTCGAACAGCGGATCGAGCAGCATGGCGCTGGGGATGGTGTTGTGTTTGATCGCGCTGCGGTCGAACTCGGGCAGGCGCAGGAAGAAGGCGAGGTTGTCGCGTTCCCGATCAACCAGCGGCGCGATCGGCGCCATGTTCACCGCGCGCCGGCTGACGTTCGACTTGTCGTGGATCGGGCAGGCTTCGACGCAGTCGCCGCAGCCGGTGCAGTCCTCCGGCGCTACCTGGTAGCTGATGTGGGTGCCGACAGGAAAGTCCTTGCTCTTCGCCGGAACGTGCTTGAAGGTCGGCGGAGCATCCTTCGCTGCCGCCGCATCGAAGACGCGCGCGCGGATCGCGGTATGTGGGCAGACGAACACGCACTTGCCGCACTGGGTGCACAGATCCGCATCCCACACCGGGATTTCCAGCGCGATGTTGCGCTTCTCGTATTGCGCGGTACCAAGCGGATAGGTACCGTCGGCGGGTATCAGGGACACCGGAAGGCGATCGCCATGACCCCGGTAAATCGGCAGGGTGAGGTCGCGCACGAAGTCGGGAATGCCCGCATCCGTCGCATCGTCCGGTGCCAGCCCGGACACGCTTCCGATGGCTTCCGCTGGCGGAATGGCGACCTGGTGCAGCTCCGCCAGCGTCATGTCGATCGCGCGGTAATTCAGTTCCACCAGGCGACGGCTCTTCTTGCCGTAGGTCTTGTCGACCGCGTGCTTGATCGCGGTAATTGCCTCGTCCTTCGGCAGGATGCCGGAGATGGCGAAGAAGCAGGTCTGCATGATGGTGTTGATGCGCCGTCCCATGCCGGCTTCCGCAGCGACGGCGTAGGCGTCGATCACCCACAGCCGCAGGCGCTTGTCGCGAATCTGTGCGCGCATCTTCTGCGGCAAGCTGTCCCAGACCCGATCCGGCGGCGCCGGGGTGTTGAGCAGGAAAACCCCTTCCGGCGCGGCGTGTTCCAGCAGGTCGTAGCGTTCGACGAACACCGGCTGGTGGCAGGCGACGAAGCCGGCCATGCCCGCCTCCACCAGGTAGGTGGAGCGGATCGTCGCCGGACCGAAGCGCAGATGCGACACCGTCACCGCGCCGGACTTCTTCGAGTCGTAGACGAAGAAGCCCTGCGCCTGCAGCGTGGTGGTCTCGCCGAGGATCTTGATCGAGTTTTTGTTGGCCGACACTGTGCCGTCGGCGCCGAGCCCCCAGAACACGGCGTGCTGAAGCTGCCGCGAGGCGTCGGTACGGAAGTCCGTATCCCATGCCAGCGACAGGTGGGTGAGGTCGTCGTGGATGCCGACGGTGAACTGACGTTTGGGCGCGGCCTGCGCCAGTTCGTCGAACACCGCCTTCACCATGCCGGGGGTGAACTCCTTGCTTGCCAGACCGTAGCGGCCGCCGATGACCCTGGGCATGGCGCGCGCGCCGTCCGCCGCCGCCTGCGCCAGCGCGGTCACCACGTCTTTGTAGAGCGGCTCGCCGTCGGCGCCCGGCTCCTTGCTGCGGTCGAGCACGGCGACGGACTTCACCGTGGCCGGCAGCGCATCGAGCAGCGCGCCCGGCGAAAACGGCCGGTACAGCCGCACCTTCAGTACCCCCACCTTGTCGCTGTGGGCGACGAGATGCTCGACGGTCTCGTGCACGGTTTCGGCGCCGGAGCCCATCAGCACGATCACCCGCACTGCATCCGCTGCGCCCACGTATTCGAACAGCTTGTAATGCCGCCCGGTGAACCCGCCGAAGCGGTCCATCGCGTCCTGCACGATCCGCGGAAATTCGTCGTAGAACGGATTGGCGCGCTCGCGCGACTGGAAGAACACATCCGGGTTCTGCGAGGTGCCGCGCAGCACCGGATGCTCGGGCGACAGTGCGCGTGCCCGGTGTGCGGCGATGAGTCCGGCGTCGAGCATGGCGCGCACGGTGTCTGTTTCCACCGCGACGATCTTCGCCACCTCGTGCGAAGTGCGAAAGCCGTCGAAGAAATGAATGACGGGAAGGCGCCCGGCCAGCGTTATCGCCTGCGCGATCAGGGCGAAATCCTGTGCTTCCTGCGGTGAATTGGCGGCGAGCATGGCGCAGCCGGTAGCCCTGGCCGCCATGACGTCGGAATGGTCGCCGAAGATCGACAGCGCATGGGTTGCCAGCGTGCGCGCTGCGACGTGCAGCACGAACGGCGTCAGCTCACCGGCGATCTTGTAGAGGTTGGGAATCATCAGGAGCAGGCCCTGGCTGGCGGTGAAGCTGGTCGCCAGCGCGCCGGCGGTGAGCGCGCCATGCAGTGCGCCAGCGGCGCCGCCTTCCGACTGCATCTCGATGATTTTCGGCACCGCGCCCCACAGGTTGGGACGGCCCTGGGTGGCCCACTCGTCGGCCCACTCACCCATGCTGGATGCCGGCGTGATGGGATAAATGGCGATCACCTCGTTGCCGAGGTAGGCGATGCGGGCAACGGCCTCGTTGGCGTCGATGGTGAGCGTGGTTCTTGACGCTTTATCCGAAGGTGTACCTCTTGGGACAGCGTCTTTGGAATCACGGCCAGGCCCTTGCGGGAGGAGCGTGGTGGTCATGGCAGGTGCTTGCGGGATAAATCCATCCTGCATTCTAGACCTACGCTGCGAATCGACCAGTCAAAGGCGGCGAATCGGCCCGGCGCGGGGATGCCAGGTCCTGGTCAACGCCGGCTATGCGACGCCGCCATCCCTTGGTCAGGGCAGGTGATCCGGCACTTCGAGCGGGGTGCGGTGCGTCTGCTCGCCGTGCAGTTCGGGCTGAAACCAGCCGAGCTTTTCACGCAGCTTGACGACGTTGCCGACGATGATGAGGGTAGGCGCCTTGAGTCCGGCCTCCACAGCCAGCGCGGGCAGCGTGTCGAGGTTGCCAATGATGACGCGCTGGGTCGGCAGCGTGCCGTGCTGCACAATGGCGGCCGGGGTATCGGGCGTCAGGCCGTGCTTGACCAGTTCTTCGCAAAGCAGCGGCAGGCCTTTCAGCCCCATGTAGATGACGATGGTCTGGTCTTTCCGCGCGATGCCTTCCCAGTTCATGTTGAAGGTATTTTCCTTCAGATGGCCGGTAACGAAGACGACCGACTGCGCATAGTCGCGGTGGGTGAGCGGAATCCCTGCGTAGGACGCCACGCCGGCGGCGGCGGTGATGCCGGGGACCACCTGGAAAGTCACGCCGTGCTCGGCCAGGGTTTCGATTTCTTCGCCACCGCGCCCGAAGATGAAGGGGTCGCCGCCCTTGAGGCGCAGTACGCGCTTGCCTTCCTGGGCCAGACGCACCAGCATGAGGTTGATCTCTTCCTGCGGCACCGCATGGTCGTCGCGTTCCTTGCCGACGTAGATGCGCTCGGCGTCGCGCCGGCACATATCGAGGATCGGCTGAGAAACGAGGCGGTCGTGTACGATGACGTCGGCCTGCTGCATCAGCCGCAGCGCGCGGAAGGTCAAGAGGTCCGGATTGCCCGGACCGGCGCCGACCAGATAGACCTCGCCGCGGCGGATCTCGTGCTCGCCGCCATCCTGGATCATGGCTTCAAGCTGTGACTCGGCCTCGGCGTCGCGCCCGGAAAATACCATTTCGGCGACCGGCGAGAGGAACACCTTTTCCCAGAAAGCGCGGCGTTGTTGCGGTTTGATCGCAGCGCGTACGCGATCCTTGTAGCGCGCAGCCAGCGCGGAGAGGCGGCCGTAGGCCGCAGGGACCATGGTTTCCAGCCGCGCGCGCAGCATGCGCGCCAGCACCGGCGATTCGCCGCCGCTGGAGACCGCCACCATGATCGGCGAACGGTCGATGATCGAGGGCAGGATGAAGCTGCACAACGCGGGCTTGTCCGCCACGTTGACCGGGATGTGCCGCGCGCGTGCAGCATCGGCGACTGCCCTGGCGAGTGACTCGTCTTTCTCGACCACGATCACCGCGTCCTTGTCATCGAGCAGGGCGGGCGTGAACGTATCCGCCACCCGGTTCAAATGCTCGGCATGCGGCAGGCGTGCGAAACTTTCATGCAAGCCGAGGGCGGCGACATCGACCCGTGCGCCTGCGCGCAACAGCAGTTCAGCCTTGCGCGCGGCGGTTTCGGAGCCGCCAACCACCAGACAGTGGCGGTCGCGCAGGTCGAGGAAAATCGGTAGATAGTTCATGGTTTACTCGTCGATGGACGCGGCTTCGTCGGCCGATTCGTCGGAATACGGCGGAATGAAGATGAAGCGCATGTCGCCCGGGGTCAGTTCGACGAAATCGAGCGTCACGCCCTGCAGGTACGGCGTGCTCGATGACGCGATCAGGATTTCGATGCCATTGACGACGAGATGTTCGTCCGCCTCGCGTTCGGTATCGAAGCCCATGCCAAAGTTCACACTGCCGTCGTCCTCCTGATAGGCTGCCACACGCAGGATCATTTCGAATACATCGGGATTGTTGTTGGCGGCGCGAATCTGCGCCGCGGCGGCGTCGGTGATCGTGATCATGAGTGTTTTCCTCGGTAGTTAAGCTGCTGTGCGCGCCTTGTGTGCACGCACCTGGTTCAAAAATGGCACAATCCAGCCCTGTTTCCCACTGCCGCGGCGATGCGAATAGCTGGCCAGCAGATTGTGCCGCTGGTAGCCATCATGTTGTCCGTCGATGCCATGACCGCGCTTTACCCGATATGCATAAATAGAGTCGGCAGACAGATTTTCCAGGCTGGAATAATGAAATTCGTGGGCGGGAATGAGGGCGGGCTCCTGCCAGCGATCATCGCCGGTTGGCTGCAGACTCGCGTATCCACGCCCGACCGGTCGCTCATGCATCACAGTATCGCCCGGCACCACACCGACCATTTCGCAGGTTCGTCCCTGCCAGCTGATGCGTCTCGACAGATACATCAAACCGCCGCATTCAGCATAGGTCGGCAGTCCCGCTTCGATGGCATCGCGAATTTTCGTGCGCAGCACAGTATTGGCCTCAAGCTCGGCCATGAATACTTCGGGAAAGCCGCCACCGATAATGAGCCCATCCACCTCAGGCAGAGAACGCGCATGTAGCGTATCCAGTTCGACCAACTCGACGTTGGACGCACGCAGACTGTCGAAATCCTCGCTGTAATAAAAACCGAATGCTGGATCGTGCGCGACTGCCAGCCGCACCCGCTCTCCCTGGATCGGCACCGTACGCCCGGCAGGCATTTCACGCTCGGGTGCCCGGTCGGCGATGGCCAGCAGGCGGTCCAGGTCGACCTGCGCCGCAATCCGTTCGCCCACATGCCGAATGCGCGTCACGGCAGTCTGCTGCTCGTTGGCGGGTACCAGCCCCAGATGGCGCTCTACAATCTGCATGCCGGTATCGTACTGGACTGCCCCGACTACCTCGACATCGGTGTAATGCTCGATCACCGCGCGCAGTTTCGATTCGTGACGGCTTCCACCGAGATTGTTGAGAATGACGCCGGCAATGCGTATAGCCGGATCAAACGCCTGGTAGCCAAGAATCAATGGCGCCACGCCGCGTGTCATGCCGCGCGCGTCGATTACGAGCAGCACCGGCGCTTCCAGATGTTTGGCGAGCGCCGCGTTGCTGTTGCTGCCGTCGAGGTCGAGGCCATCGTACAGTCCCTTGTTGCCCTCAATCAGGCTGATGCGTGCACTGGCCGCAGCACGTGCGAACTGCTGTTCGATTTCGTCCCGCTGCATCATGTGGAAATCGAGGTTGTAGCAGGGACGCTGCGCCGCCATGCCCAACCACAGCGGATCGATATAGTCCGGCCCTTTCTTGAACGGCTGGACCGCATGGCCGCGCGCATGCAGCGCGGCGCACAGACCAAGCGTAACGGTGGTCTTGCCGGACGATTTATGTGCGGCAGAAATGAAGACGCGGGGCATTTGAGCCCCGCGCTTCGAAGTGTCGTTCAAGATGGCTGGCTGGTTCATGACGGACAATTCCCTGCCAGCCTGTAGCCTGGCAGGTTCATACAAATCAATGTTCCAGTTTGGCGATTGCGGCGTCGTCCAGGTTGAGCGGCAGCAAACGCAGCACCTTGACTCCAAAAATGGTCGCCAGCAACGCGATCGCCACGCCGCCCAGGCCCAGGAAAAACTCGGCCATGGTCGGCGAATATTCGTTGATCACGCCGTCATAGAAGCTGCTCCTCACCGTCATCCCCGGGAACATGTCCAGTGGGTAAGCCTGGGCGCCGATGATGGTGACATACATCTGCGCAATGCCGCCCAGAATGACAAGCGCGCTGGCAATCATGATCCAGCTACGCTGCTTGCCCAGGCCGGTCAGAAGAATTACCAGCGGAATCACGCAACCGATCGCGATCTGCCCCACCCAGAACAGCGTGGTCAGGATGCCGCCATCGCGCAGGATGAATGCTTCCACCACCTGATCCTTGGCGAAATACAGATGGGTCAGGTGCTGGACGACGACGAAATACAACACCGCGGCGACGAACACCGCCAGCAGGGTTTTCAGACGCATCATGACGGCATCGCCAAGCGGCCGACCGGTCCAGGCGTAGGCGGCAACCAGCACCATCAGGTAAATCGCCAGGCCATAGGCAAACGACATGATGATGAACATGGGTGCCATCATGGCAGTGCCATACAGCTGGCGCGCGATGAGGAAACCGAACAGCGAACCGGTACCGGTCGTCAGGGTCAGACGCCAGATGAAGGCCGCTGTGCCCGCCGCCTTCGACCAGGTCTTGACGTTGCGGTCGAGCATGGTCCACAGATAGATACCCACCAGCACAAAGAAGCCGGTATAGAGGAACACGTTCCAGGTAAACATCGACTTGAAGTTGAAGTGCGTCATCGCCACGATCAAGCGGTCGGAACGCCCCAGGTCGAGCACCAGCACCAGCAGCCCGCCCAGTAGCAGCGCCAGTGCCAGGATCGCCGACAAGGGTGCCAATGGCTTGTACATCGGCTTATTGAATACCGATGCGATTGACGCGACGTTCAATGCGCCCGAAGCCGCCACGATCAGGAACACCGCGAATACGTGCGGCAGACCCCAGACGATCTGGTTATCCATGCCGGTCACGACGTGGCCGTAGTGGTGCATGTAGTTCCAGGCCAGCGCGCCGAAAAGCACGAACAGGCCAAGAAAACCGAACAGCATCCAGTATTTCAGACTGCTGCCTTCTACTTCGCGGAAAGTAATGCTTGCCATGTTGATTTAGATTCCGTGATAGCGAACGCTGAGGTCCAGGTTGAGGTCAGCACGCACCTCCTTGGTCGGCAGTTCGCGCAGACGCCTTGCAATCGCACTGTCTGGATCGTTCATGTCGCCGAAGAGGATGGCATCGTTAGTACATGCTTCGGCGCAGGCTGTCGTGCCATCGCCACGATCGAGCTTTTGTACGCAGAAGGTGCATGCCTCGACGCAACCCATGCCGCGCGGAACATCCGGTTTCTGGGTATCGTGCAGCGGCTCATGAACCAATGAACGTGCCTTGTAGGGACATGCCATCATGCAATAACGACAGCCGATGCAGGTATGACGATTGACCAGAACGATGCCGTCGGCACGTCGGAACGAGGCACCGGTCGGGCAGACATCGATGCAGGGGGCATCTCCGCAATGCTGGCATAGCATCGGCAGGTTGGTTTCCTTCTGCGTCAGCGGATCCTGCAATTCGAGCTTGCGAATCCACTGCGGCGCCTGCCTGGGATGCGCGCTTTCGGCGACCGGAGTCCAGCCGTTTTCGGTGCTGCACGCGGTCACGCAGTCATCGCAGCCCGTCGCGCACTTGGTCGCATCGATCAGCATGCCCCAACGGACCGCGCTGCTGGCTGGCTGATCTTCCGGCCGGCCATGCGCCACTTCGATCAACATCACCCCTGGAACCAGGGTCACGCCTGCCGCGACTGTCGCGGCACCGATGAAGCGGCGCCGTTCGGGAGAGCTCGGCATATTGTCAGGCATCGATTTCATATCGTTCATTGGGCAATCCCGGCCTTCTCTTCCACGCTGACCTTGCGGTTAGCCTGGGCTGCCCGCTTGTATGCGTAATGCGCCGTTTCGACATTCAGCGGATGCATCGTCACGGAGCCCTGCGGCTTGGTGGAATGACAGTCGAAGCAGTCTATTTTCACTGCCGCATAGCTGTGGCAACTCACGCAAAAGTCATCCTTTGAGGCCGCAACGCTGCCAGTCTTTTCGCTGGCATGGCAGTCGATGCATTCCTTGAGGCTGTATTTCTTGGTGCGAATACCTTCAAGCACGGTCTCGTCGCGCTGATGCAGCAATAGCTTCATATGATTTCGGCGCATGAAGTCGTTGGGCTCGACACACTGCTCGCCCTTGACGGCCTTTTCAATCACCGGCTTGGACGCACCGCTGGCCTTGGCCTGGTCGTCCGATCCAGCCCAGGCCAGGGCGGCGGTCGTCAATATGACCGCAGCCAAGGCTAGAAGACGTTTCATCTTGCCTGCCATGCTTAATCACTCATTACCCATGATGATGTAACCGGTCGGGCAGACCTCGGCGCAAATATGGCAGCCGATGCACTTGGTATAGTCGGTGTCGACGTACCGGCCAATGGTCGGATTGTCTTTCTTCTTCACCTTGAACACGGCGACCTGAGGGCAGTAGACCACGCAGTTGTCGCATTCGAAGCACTGACCACAGGACATGCAGCGCTTGGCTTCGGCGATGACGTCCTTTTCGGACAACGCACGCAGGCGCTCTTCGAAGTTACCCAACGCGCCTTCCTTGTCCAGCGTGATCACTTCACGGTGAAGACGCGGCACGTTGGGGAAATGGCCGAGGAACAGGGCTTCGTGCGGGATGATGTGACGCGCCGAACGGTCATCGAAGTTGTGCAGAATGTCCTTGCGCTCGGCCGTACCCCAAGCCTCCCCATGGATTTCGCAGTTGTATTCGTGACCTGCTTCAAGCCACTTGCGAATCTCGTCGAAGTGATGCACGTCCACTTTCGGACGTTTGTCGACTTCCTTGCCCTTGAGGAAGGCATCAATACCGTCAACGGCGATGGCTGCATGACCAATTGCAGTGGTCAGCAGGTGCGGGCGCAGCACGTCGCCGCCGACGAAGATGTGCTCCTTGCCGGGGAAGCGATAGTTCTTGTCGGCCTTCATCAGGCCGTTGTTGTTGTTGAATTGCTCAAGCCCGGTGAAGTCCACGCCCTGGCCAATCGCGGAGACGATCAGATCGGCAGGCAGGTCGCGTTCGGTGCCTTCTACAATCTTGGTTTCCTTGCCTTCCATCACAAAGTCAGCCACACGCAGCGCCGTTGCACGACCCTTATCGTCAACCACGACGGCAACCGGCGTCACACCGCCGATGATTTCAATGCCTTCTTGCTGGGCATGCTCGACTTCGTGCTTGTTGGCAGCCATTTTTTCGATGGTTGAGCGAGACACCAGCACTACTTCTGCGCCTTCACGCGCAGAGATGGAAGCTACGTCATGTGCCATGTGCCCAGCAATCACGGCTTCCGGACGATCATCCGCAGTGCCCGATTTGGTGATATTGCCCAGACGACGCGCAACGGTTGCAACGTCAATCGACGTATCGCCACCGCCAATAACCACCACGCGGTTACCCACGTGTTGCAAACGGCCTTCGTTGAACGCACGCAAAAACGCCATGGCGGTCACGCAGTTGGGGGCTTCGGCGCCGGGAACCGGCAGCGGACGGCCAGCTTGCGCACCCATCGCCATAAAAATCGCGTCGAAATCTTTTTCAATCTGTTCAAAAGTGATATCTGAACCAATACGGGTCTTGAGACGAGTTTCAACACCCAGATCAATGATGCGCTTGATTTCCGCATCCAGCATTTCACGCGGGGTACGGAAACCGGGAATGCCGTAGCGCATCATGCCGCCAAGCTCTTCATGCTCGTCGAAGATGGTCACGCCGTGCCCACGCAGGCGCAGTTGATAGGCCGCAGCCAGGCCGCCAGGGCCGGCGCCGATAATCGCCACTTTTTTGCCTGTTTCAGGGGCCGTGGACGTGTAGGCCATGTTGTTTTCAATACCCCAGTCGCCGATAAAGTGCTCGACTGCGTTGATGCCCACATGGTCTTCGACCATATTACGGTTACAACCGGATTCGCACGGTGCAGGGCAGACGCGGCCCATCACGGCGGGGAAGGGATTGGCTTCGGTCACGCGGCGGAAAGCATATTCCTGCCAGGTCACGCCTGCCGGCGGCTTCTCGATGCCGCGCGCGATGTTCAGGTAACCTCGAATATCTTCGCCGGCGGGACAAGCACCCTGACACGGCGGTGTGGAAAGCATGTATTCCGGACATTTATGCGTCCAGCCCGCCTGGAAAATGATGTCCTGGCCGGAACGAATGTCATCGGGATGCTCGCCATCCTTATAACGACGCCATTGTGTGCCTTCGGATTTTGCTTTGTTCGTCGTGATAGCCATGTTGATTCTCCTAACGCCTACGAAATGAATTGAGTTACTTAACCTTGTGCTCAGTCGAGCTTGATTGCCTTGCTGACCAGTTGATGCACTCCGCCCACCATGCTCATGTCGAAGCCATATTTGGGCAAAACCTTGGTGAACTGCGCCTTGCAGATGGCGCAGATCATCGCCATGAAATTAACCTGGTGCTCCTTGACCACATTATTCAGCGCGGTCACACGTGGCAGCGCCCCCTTGACCCGAACTTCCATCAGGTCGTCGGTCAGCAGGCCTCCGCCACCGCCACAGCAGAAGGTGGATTCGCCTATGGTGCCATCTGCCATATCGTGAAAATTGTTCACCACCGACTTGATCAGTTCGCGTGGAATAATGAACTGGCCACCGGGTTCCGTGCCCATGCGCGACGCCCGCGCCACGTTGCAGGAATCGTGATAAGTCACCACCAGGTCGTCGTTGAGAGATGGATCGACCTTGATCTTGCCCGACTTGATCAGGTCGTTGGTCAGTTCGCAAATATGCTGTGGTTGCGGATAAGCAGGATCGAGCTGTTTCTGCAGCTCGATCGAGAACGGGTCGTTGCCACCGTAACCAATTCCGGTCAGCGTGTTCCAGAAACTGTACGCCACCCGCCAGGCATGTCCACATTCACCGACCACAATACGCTTGGCACCGAGCCTGAGTGCTTCATCACGAATCCGCATGGCCACCTTGCGCATGATTTCGTAATTAGCGGTAAACAGTCCGAAATTCGCGGCCTCAGATGCGGCCGAAGACAGGGTCCAGCTGGTACCTGCAGCGTGAAGCACCTTGGCGTAACCAATCAACGATTCCACATGCGGTTCGGAGAAGAAGTCAGCTGATGGCGTGATCAGAAGCACTTCGGCACCTATCACATCAAGGGGCATTTTCACCGCCACGCCGGTATCGGCTTCGATATCTTCTTCCAGGCCCTCCAGGGTATCCTGCAAGGCGGGGCCGGGCAGACCGAGATTGTTCCCGATCTTCATTACCTTGGTAAGAATCTCGTTGGAGTACTTCTGCCCCATGCCGACGTGGTTGAGGATTTCTCGTCCTGCCATTGTGATTTCAGCAGTGTCGATACCATACGGACAGAACACCGAGCAGCGTCGGCATTCCGAGCACTGATAATAGTAGTTATACCAGTCGTCCAGCACTTCCTTGGTCAGATCCTTGGCACCGACCAGTTTAGGGAACAGCTTGCCCGTGGTGGTGAAATAGCGACGATAGACCTGACGAATCAGATCCTGGCGCGCCACCGGCATGTTCTTGGGGTCGGAGGTGCCCAGATAATAGTGGCACTTGTCGGTACAGGCGCCGCAATGCACGCAGATATCCAGGAAGACCTTCAGCGAGCGGTACTTGCCGAGCAGGTCACCCATTTTGTCGATGGCGCGCTCTTTCCAGTCTTCGCTCAATTCATGCGGGTACCCCAGGTAATCCTGAATGGGCTGTGCCGCAGGAAAGGTCCTGGAGTGCGCCATCACACCTTCCCGCAGCTTGGGGACTTCGATGTCGTCTCGTATTTCCGGAATGTCAAATTCAGCAACAGCCACTTGAGTGTCCTTTATCCGTACTTAATATTCGCTGCTTGATGTCGACGAATCAGTTGCGCTGATCGAGCCGGGCCGCCCACGCTGCCACGTGGCGATGTTCACGCGGGTTATCGATCTGGTTGCGTGTCGGGCTAAAGAACACACCCGGCGCATGAAGCAGTTTGCTGATCGGAAAGATCACCATCAAAGTAGCGACCAGAGCAAGATGCACCATCAGAATCGGATCCTGCGGAAGCGGTTGCACATCCAGATACATCAGACCCATGAAAAACACTTTCAGGGCAATGATGTCCGTATGCACAACAAAGGTCATCAACATGCCTGACACGCCAATCGCAATCAGCAACAGCAGCATCAGATGGTCAGACGGCGTCGAGATATAGCGCACACGGTCGACCACGAAGCGACGTACCAGCAGACCGGTGAGGCCAACCACCATCATGATGCTTGCATATTTACCAAAGGGTTGCACGATATCGACCCAGAACCAGACGGGCTGGGTGAAATAACGAAGATGACGCGCCAGCACCAGAAACAGTCCGAGGTGAAAGAGATAGCCAAATATCCATATCCATTTATTGGACTTAAAGAGGGATTCGAATACCACGACTTCTTTCGCCATCCGGTACACGACACCAGCTTGCTTGGTGGGTGCAGGGGTAGTGGGTATAAGCAGCGGTGCAGGCGTGCGGCTGTAATCATAAATTTTATAAATCAGCCCGACCACCAACAGCAAGGTGGCGACGTAAAACATCCCGGCGTAAATCATCGTCACAGTAGACAAACTCACTCTCCTATTGGACTCCGCCCCGCCATGCGCCTGAACGCATGGCTGAACCGCATTCCCTACCTACGTTTTGTTTACAAATCAAACGCAACACGGACCGTTCCACGTCCCATTTGATTTGTAAACACAACCCGGATCGGATCGCCCCAAGAATTTAATCTGGCGCAATCCGAGGTGTTTCGATATTTAGATACAGCCGGTCGGCTTGGGCAGGCCAGCAATCTTACAAGCCTGCTTGGCGGGACCGTAGGGGAACAACTCGTACAGGTACTTGTTGTTGCCTTTTTCAGGCCCGAGCTTCTTGCCGATGGCCTTGGTCAGCACGCGAACTGCGGGTGCGATCTGGTATTCGGCGTAGTACTCACGCAGGAAATTGACGACTTCCCAGTGGCTATCGGTCATTTCAACCTTTTCTTCGACCGCCATGTACTTGGCGATGTCCTCGTTCCACGTCGACAGGTCGACCAGATAGCCTTCTTCGTCAACTTCGACCTCTTTACCGGCGATTTCTACCATGGGCATAGCAATACTCCTTCTGTTAAAAGTTACAGCCAAGACTGACAGTTGCTGTGCTCTGCGACCAGATCCACAAAACCGCCGTAATCCACGACATTGACTCCGTCCAGCACGCGCGCGGCCATGCCGCGTGCCGCCAGATCAGGACCGAGTGCGTAAATCTTGATGCCAGCCGCAGCCGCCTGGATTTTCGTCGCTGCCGCATTACCGGTCGTCACCGCGTACACCGCGTCTTCGATCAGCAACACTGCAGAACCCTTTGTGGCCATGGCGAGGCAGCTTTCCAGCGAGCCTCTATCCGTAGCCGATTTATTCACAATATGCAGCATATCCGGTCCCCTTAGAAGCTGATTACGACGTCTTGCTCGGCCATGAGATTTGCCATCCCATCAACGGAAAGCACCGTCACATCCACAATCAGGTCTTCTTCAGTCAGACCGCGTGTATCCATCGATTTTTGGTCAACATACAATTTCTCGATGTCGTAACCATCCAATGCACGGTAAGTCTTGGAGAAGTCCTTGACTTCGATGCCTTTGGTATCGATACCCTTCATCAATTGGAAGACACCATCATCGGTAAAGACCATGCTCACATCCTGATCGAAAGCAGCCGTAATCAGCACCACTTCCAGACCTTCCAGCGCGTACACGGTGCCGTGCGGTGCCTTGCGGTTCAGGAACATGAATTTCTTGACGATGCCGGAGCCGTCTTCCATCTCATCCATATCGCTCATCTCGTTTCCTTAATCGCCGAACGTCACGAGACGGTCGTACTGAATACCCATCTCAACCAGCTGACCCAAGCCAGAGATACGGAAGTTTTCTCCGAGAACAGCGTCCGTAATGCCACGGCGCTGCGCAGCCGCCACGCAGACAACCAGGTCAACCCCATGATCTGCCGCCAGCTTCGACCAGCGGGTACTTACGTTACGATCATCCTGCGGCGGCGTTGCGAGCCGCGAAGCGTTATAAACGCCATCATGGTAGAAAAAAACACGTGGAACTTTGTAACCCTTTTCAATCGCCGCACGAGCGAACAGATAGGCAGAGTCACTCGCCTGGTGGCTGTAAGGCCCTTCGTTTACAAGAATGCCGAATTGCATGGCTAGCTCAAACTCCGAAAAATGCAGTCATTATTATCAGATCCCCACCGCAGGTCACCGCGGTGGAGCCAACAACTTCCTAGAACTGCTTAGAAGCGAATGTGCGTGGAAGCGTTGAGGTTGACACGACTGCCGCGCCAGTTATCAATGTGATACTTGGTAAAGGGCAGGCCGGTCTTCTCGAAGAATGCAGGCCAGCCGATGCGCTCGATCCACTCGTTCATACGCTCCCAAGGCTTACCGTCTTCCTTGTAGGTATACAGAATCTTCTTGAGCACCTCGGCCACTTCAGGAAAACGCGGCAGATTGTTCGGCAAGCCATTCGCAACCAGCTTGTGAAAGGTGGGCTTGGAACGGGCGTTCGAGTTTTTACCGCCCACCCAGATCGCGAACTTGGAATGTTCGGCATCGTTGATCTGCATCGGCGGGCAAGGCGGGAAACAGGCGCCGCAGCAAATGCACTTCTTCTCGTCCACTTCCAGCGAGGGCTTGCCGTTCACCAGCGCGGGGCGAATTGCAGCCACCGGGCAGCGCGCAACAACCGAAGGACGCTCACACACGTTGGCGACCAGATCATGGTTGATCTTCGGCGGCTTGGTGTGCTGCATGATAATGGCGATATCTGCCTGACCACCGCAGTTGATCTCACAGCAGGAGGTGGACAGCTTGACGCGGTTGGGCATCTCGCACTTGATGAACTCCTGATACAGCTCGTCCATGACTGCCTTGGCGGCGCCCGACGCATCGCTGCCCGGAATGTCGCAATGCAGAAAACCCTGGGTGTGCGCAATCATCGACACCGAGTTGGCCGTCCCGCCAATCGGGTAGCCCTTGTCGTTCAAGGCCTTGATCAATGGCTCGACCTTTGACGCGTCGGATACCATGTATTCGATATTGGAACGAATGGTAAAACGCACGAAGCCGTCGGCATACTTGTCGGCAATGTCAGCCAACTCGCGGACCGTATGGTGATCCATCTGGCGTGCCGTACCCGCCTTGACGGTCCAGATCTCTTCGCCGGATTCGGCGCGATGATAGAGAACACCCGGCTTCGGATGGCTGTGGAAAGCCCACTTGCCATAGTTTTTCACCATCACGGGGTGCATGTAGGGCATCGGATCCGGTGCGCCGGATTCGATAGGAGGACGCATTTCAGCCATGTTTTTTCTCCAACTGATTTAATGCATGGACCCGGCTTTCGCCAAGGCCCACGGTTAATTAAACTCAAGCAGCAGTCGATTGCTTGTACTCGTTCCACTTCTCGACTTGCTCGTCCCAGTCGTCGGAACGGAAGTAGGGGTTGGCACGCGGCTCGCTGATCATGTTGGGATCGACCGGCAAATCCATGCCCTCGAGGAAGTTGGCCAGGCCGATACGCTCGATCATTTCACCAGTACGCTCATGCTCGAGCGCATTTTCGGCGAAAAAGTCGATTGCGTTGCGCGCCAGTTCATTCAGCCTTTCAAAATCCTCGTCGGACTCGAGCTTCATGAACGGAACCACCACAGTACCCATCGTGGCGCCGATTTTCAGCACACTCTTGCCGCCAATCAGGATAGTGACACCTTTATCCAAACCAGTCCGCAGGCCGCCGGGAATAACGTTCAGGCAGTGCATGCAGCGGACGCAATTCTTGTTGTCGATGCACAGGGTGTTGCCATCGCCCAGGTCGGCAGCGGACACGTGCTCGCTGGCCTGGAACTTGTCACTCGGCACCAGGGTAATGGCCTTGGTCGGGCACTTGCTGATCACGTCGTTGACCAGGTCGTTCATGCCATGAGCCTTCATGTAATCCCGAACCTGCTCTTCATTGACGCGAATGTTGTCGCGCCAAGTGCCGATCGTCGCGAAGTCGGAACGCTGGATCGCGTTGACGCAGTCGTTCGGGCAGCCGGAAAACTTGAATTTGAACTTGTAGGGCAGAGCCGGGCGATGCATGTCGTCAATATTGTTATTGATGACGTAACGCAGCGCCTTGGCTTCGTCGAAGTTGGAGTGCTCACAACGGGCCGCCCCAACGCAGGACATCGAGGTACGCAGCGCCGGACCGGCACCGCCGAGGTCGAAGCCCATTTCGTTGAACGCATCGAACGCCCGCTGGACGTCCTCCGTCTTACAACCCTGGAGCATGAGATCGCCGGACTGGCCGTGGAACGCGAGCAGGCCAGAGCCGCCATTGTCAGACCAGGCGTCACAGATTTTGCGCAGCAGGTCGGACGTGTAATGCATGCCTGCAGGCGGCATGATACGCAGGGTATGAAATTCGGCCGCCTCGGGGAACAGCGGCTGATGGTTTTCGTCCTTCAACTCGGTGAAACGCGGGATGATGCCGCCGCCGTAACCGAACACGCCGACCGTACCACCCTTCCAGTAGCCTTTTCTATGCTGATAGGACGTCTCCAGCTGACCCACAAGGTCAGCCATCAGGTCGTTTTCCTTGCCCAGACGCTTCAGATTTTTTACGAAGCTGGGCCACGGGCCGCTTTCAAGCTGATCAAGCATGGGCGTATCAATCATTTGCTTTGCCATTATCTTCTTCTCCTAGAAAATTCGAAGTGCCCGCTCAGCAGACAGCTTAACGGTATGTCGGTAATCATATTGGCTGAATCGCCGCACCGCCATCATTCTCATGGGTAAATTGCCCACCCCATTGCGGTAGGTCGGCACCTACCCACATGGAGTACCCCACATGGGGTACGACGATCCCCCAGCACGAGTAGCTTCACTCAGACAAAGAAAATGAGACATTGCACGCCTACCACAGGAACGGATAAGAGTATTAAAATACTGTGGCAAACGCAAGTCCTTGCCCGAAACGGGGTTGAAGTACTAAATCTCGCCCTCATAAATACATATCCGTATCTGTTCCGTATCTGTGCCGCCAGGCAAAACAGGTCCACCGATGAAACTTAAGCACCGCGGATAAACCCCATGCCTGAAATCTCCCCCCTAGACAACCTGCGCTTGCCCTTCGGCGGCCAGGAGGTCGAGTTCCAGCACCTGACCCACGAGTCGGGCGGTGTGCCTTTCCTGCGTATCCGTATCCGCGAAAACAAGCGCTTCACCATTTTCGACGTCGACCCGGTCAGCGCGCAGAAATGGGTCGATGTCATGCAGGCCTGGGCCCGCGATCATGCGGGAGATGCGCCATGAACTGGGACTGGCCGGAAAAAAAGCCCGAGACGTACACGCCCCACATGATCGATCTGCAGTTCGATCTGGCGGGCACGATCATTCCGGTGGAGCATGCACAGTTGCTCTCGGACGGTCTGCAACGATTGCTGCCTTGGCTGGGCGAGGAAACGAGTGCCGGTATCCAGCATCTGAAAGGCGCGGAAACCAACAGCGGGGACGCCACGCTCTGTATCAACCGGCGTACCAAGCTGTTTATCCGCGTCCCCAAAGCGCGCGTGGACGACATGCAACGCCTGACCGGGCAGACCCTCGACCTGGCGGGCCACGTACTGCAGATTGGCCGTTTCAAGCCCCGCGAATTCAGTCCGTTTTCTCACATTTACTCGCACTTTGTTGACACGGGCAGCGCGAGTGAAGAACAATTCGTGCAGGACGTGATGCGTGAACTGGACGGTCATTTCCAGTTACGTTGCGGTTTCATCTGCGGCAAGGCACAAACCCTGCAAACCGCATCCGGCCCGTTGCATGGTTTCAGCCTGATGCTGCACGACGTGCCGCCTCACAAATCCTTGCAACTGCAGGACGAAGGGCTGGGCCGCAACCATTTGTTGGGCTGCGGAATATTCATCCCGCACAAATCCATTGCGGCGGTCGCGCCAACGACTCCTTAATTCAAGCGCCGGTTGTTTCGGCGATTCTTTAGTAACCAACCCGAAAGGAGAAAAAATGTCTTATGTTGTAAACGGCGAAGAGCTCGAAACCGGTGACGAGGACTTCCTGCTGGAAGCCAACTTCAGCGATGACGTTCCGCCGGTCATCGCCGCGGCTGAAAAAATCACTTTGACCGACGATCACTGGACGGTCATCAACTACCTCCGCGACAAGTACAAAGAAGACGGCCAAACACCAAACTTCCGCAACATGCTGGCGGAAATCGAAGACCTGCACCCGGGCACCGAGTGGAAGAAAAAGCTGTATGTGCTGTTCCCCAACATGCCTGCTCGCCAGGGTCCGCGCGTTGCAGGCCTGCCCAAGCCTTACGGCAAGGGCGGCTACTGATATATCCCGCCAGAAGCGACACGGAAACGGGTAGCGCGGACCGCGCTGCCCGTTTTTCCCCGGTCCCTTCACTGCACCAATCATGTTTTCCAATACCCTCGTTACCACCGAAGATCTGGCCGCGCATCTGAATGACCCGAACTGGGTCATTCTGGATTGCCGTTTTACCCTGACCGATCCCGATGCCGGCCGCCAGGCCTACGCGAAAGCCCATATCCCGGGTGCACGCTATGTTCATCTGGACGACGATCTCTCCGCCCCTGTCGGCGAAACTACGGGGCGGCATCCACTGCCTGATCCCCGTGTGCTGGCCGAAAAGCTCTGCATGTGGGGGGTCGGCGTCAACAAGCAGGTGGCGGTGTACGATGACAGTTATGGCTCGATGGCCGTGCGGCTGTGGTGGATGATGCGCTGGCTCGGTCACCCCGGGGTGGCGTTGCTGGACGGCGGCTATCCGAAGTGGGCGCGTGAAAAACGCCCGCTCAATGCCGAAGTGCCGACACCGCACAAGGCGGCTTGCGCCTGCCTGCCCGAAGCCACCCAGATCGTGGCGGCAGACGAAGTGTTGCGTGCATCGCAGAGCGGCGAGCAACTCATTATCGACGCGCGCCCGGATCGTCGCTTCTCCGGCGAATTCGAGCCGCTCGACCCGGTGGCCGGGCACGTGCCCGGCGCCATCAACTGGCCGTTTGACGAAAACCTCGACGTGGACGGCACCTATCTGCCGCCCGAGGCGTTGCGCGAGAATTATCAGGCGCTGCTGAAAGGCAAGCCGGCCTGGCAGGTCATCCACATGTGCGGCTCCGGCGTCACCGCCTGCCACAACATTCTGGCGATGGAAATCGCCGGCCTTCCCGGTTCACGGCTCTACCCCGGTTCATGGAGCGAATGGATCACCGATCCAGCGCGCCCCGTTGCCACCGGCGAATAAAGGAAAACGCTCATGGTCAAACCCGTCAAAGTACGCACCATCTGGTTCAAGAGGGACGGCGAACGCAGCGCCGGGGAAATCGCCAGCGCGGTTGCCTCGACCATCTGGCGCGTCGCCGACAAGGCCGTCGACAACCTCGGCCGCGAAAACTACGACATCATCACCCAGGCGCGCGGGTTCAAGCTGATCGCCGAATTTGTCGCCTTCCTGTCGCATTATTGCGACCGCATGGCCTATTCCTCGCAGACGCCCGAGCGCCGCGTCGAAGTGCTGCAGGCGATCGCCAACCGGCTGGGCGAGGTGATGGAGGAAAACATCATCGAGTCGGTCGGCCCCGATCCCGGCCGCAACTTCAAGGCCGAATTCATCGACTTTCTGAACCGCCGCTTTGCCGACTACGCCGAGTTCGAGTTCCCCGACGACGACAAGGCCAGCTTCCCCGCACTGCGCTTCCTCGGCCTGCAGATCCGCGAGGAGATGGGCGACGACGACAAGACCTGGATCATGGACCAGATCATGGACATCGAAATGCCCGAGATGATGGGCACGGTGAGAAAGAGCTTCAAGGGCCTGCTGTCCGACGCGCCGGTCAAGCGCGGTTTCGGCTCGCCCGACATGCTGCCCCCAGAGTAATTTCAAATGCCGTCGCCGTTCGATCTGGCCAACGAGAGCGGCTACCGCGCCTGGCGCGCTGAACGGCTTGCCGCCTACCCGCGCAGCGTCGACGAACTGGTCGTGCCGCTGGCCGATCCGCGCCATCTCACCCCGGACGAAATCGACGCCCTCGAAACCCGCTGCGCGCGCGCCAACATGGCGATCTACAGCGCGCCGCACCTGCCCGCCGCCGACAAGTCGCTGCCCGGGCAATTGGCGCAACAGCTCGGCCTGGTCCGCCTGGAAGGCAACTACCTCGCCGACGAGGACGGGCTGTCCAGCATCACCCCGGCGGACGACGAGGGCAGCGTGCGCGGCGAGTTCATCCCCTACACCCGCAAGCCGATCAACTGGCACACCGACGGCTACTACAATGCGCCCGACCGCCGCATCCTCGGCATGACCCTGCACTGCGCGCAGGACGCCGAAGAAGGCGGCGAGAACGCCCTGCTCGACCATGAAATCGCCTATATCCAGCTGCGCGACGCCAGCCCCGATTACGTCGCCGCGCTGATGCAGCCCGACGCGATGACCATCCCCGCGCGCATGGACGAGGACAACATTGCCCGGGCAGCGCAGCGCGGGCCGGTGTTCGCGATCGACCCCGAGCACGGCTTTCTTACCATGCGCTACACCGCGCGCACCCGCTCGATCGTGTGGAAGGCCGACGCCGTCACCCAAGCCGCGGTCAGAACCCTGGCCGGCATTCTCGCCGGCTCGGAATACATCCTCACCGCCCGCCTGCGCCCCGGCATGGGCCTCGTCTGCAACAATGTGCTGCACACCCGCAACGGATTTTCCGATTCCCCCCAACACCGCCGCCTGCTCTACCGCGGGCGCTATCACGACCGCCTGCGCTTTGATTTGAATCCACCCGCGCGCGCAGCTTGGACGGCGGGTAAAGTAAAATAGCAGTCTTCATTTTTCGGCCATCTGCCGTCATGCAGCTTCTCGCCCTCGGGGTCAATCATCACACCGCGCCGCTCGCCATCCGCGAGCAGGTGGCGTTCGGCCCCGACAAGCTGGTGCAGGCACTGCACGAACTGACGCAGAGCCGGCGCGCCTCGGAAGTCGCCATCCTGTCGACCTGTAACCGCACCGAACTGTACGTCAACACGCCCTCCCCCGACGACGTGGCGCAATGGCTGGCCGATTTCCATCACATCGAACGGCGTGAACTCGCGCCCTACCTGTATGCGTTGCCGCGCGAAAAGGCCGCGCAGCACGCCTTCCGCGTCGCCGCCGGACTCGACTCGATGGTGCTGGGGGAGACGCAAATCCTCGGCCAGATGAAGCAGGCGGCACAGGCCGCCGAGGAGGCCGGCACCCTCGGCCTCTTGCTGCACAAGCTGTTCCAGCGCACCTTCTCGGTCGCCAAGGAGGTGCGCAGCAGCACCGAAATCGGCGCAAACTCGGTATCGATGGCCGCGGCAGCGGTGCGCCTGGCCGAGCGCATCTTCCCCAGCATCAAGGATCAGGCCTGCCTGTTCATCGGCGCCGGTGAGATGATCGAGCTGTGCATCACCCACTTCGCCGCGCAGCACCCGCGCCGCATGACGGTGGCCAACCGCACCGCCGAACGCGCGCGCCCGCTGGCCGAGCGCTTCGGCGCCGGGGTGATCCCGCTGACCGCGCTGCCCGACGAGCTGCCGGCCTACGACATCATCGTCACCTCCACCGCGAGCCCGCTGCCCATCCTCGGCAAGGGCATGCTGGAGCGCGCGATCCGGCAGCGCCGTCACCGTCCGATTTTCATCGTCGACCTGGCGGTGCCGCGCGACGTCGAGGCCGAAGTCACCGACATGGACGACGTCTTCCTCTACAGCGTGGACGACCTGGGACAGGTGGTGCGCGAAGGCATGGACAACCGCGTGGCGCAGGTGGCGCAGGCCGAGGCGATCATCGAGACCAGCGTCGAAAGCTTCGTGCACTGGATGGAGGGCCGCGAGCTGGTGCCGGTGATCCGCAGCTTGCGCGACACCGCCGAGCGCCACCGCCGCCACGAAATCGAAAAGGCGGAAAAGGCGCTGGCGCGCGGCGACGACCCGCGCGCGGTGCTCGAATCCCTGAGCCACGCCCTCACCAACAAACTGCTGCACGCCCCGACCCACGCACTCAATCACGCCCACAGCGACGAGCGCGACCAGTGCGCCCGCTACATCTGCCAGCTCTACGGGCTGCATCACGAATGAAATCATCCCTGGCCGACAAGCTCGCTCGCGCCGACGAGCGGCTGGAGGAACTCGACGCCCTGCTGTCGCAGCCGGAAATCGCCGGCGACATGGACAGCTACCGCAGGCTCACCCGCGAACATGCCGACCTCACCCCGGTGGTGGCGCTGTATCGCCAGTACCGGCAGGCCGAGGCCGACCGGGAAGCCGCGGGCGAAATGCTGGCCGACCCGGAGCTGCGCGAGCTCGCCGAGGCCGAGATCGCCGCCACCGAAGCGAAAATCGCGCAACTGGAAACCGAACTGCAAACCGCGCTGCTGCCGACGGATCCCAACGACGAGCGCAACATCTTTATTGAAATCCGCGCCGGCACCGGCGGCGACGAATCCGCGCTGTTCGCCGGCAGCCTGTTGCGCATGTACACGCGCTATGCCGAGCGGCAGGGCTGGAAGGTCGAAGTGGTGTCGGAAACCCCCGGCGAGGTCGGCGGCTACAAGGAAGCCATCCTCCGCATCGTCGGCCACGGCGCGTATTCACGGCTGAAGTTCGAATCCGGCGGCCACCGCGTCCAGCGCGTACCGGAAACCGAATCGCAGGGCCGCATCCACACCTCGGCCTGCACGGTGGCGGTGATGCCGGAAGCCGACGAAGTCGGCGAAGTCGACATCAACCCGGCCGACCTGCGCATCGACACCTACCGTGCCTCCGGCGCGGGCGGCCAGCACATCAACAAGACCGATTCGGCGGTGCGCATCACCCACCTGCCGACCGGGCTGGTGGTGGAATGCCAGGACGACCGCTCGCAGCATCGCAACCGCGCGCAGGCCATGAGCGTGCTGGCGGCGCGCCTGAAGGACCGCGAAATCCAGGCGCAGCACGCCGCCGAGGCGAGCACCCGCAAGGGGCTGGTCGGCAGCGGCGACCGCTCCGACCGCATCCGCACCTACAACTTCCCGCAGGGACGCATCACCGACCACCGCATCAACCTCACGCTGTACAAGATCGACGCGGTGATGGACGGCGACCTCACCGAACTGCTGGATGCGTTGGCGGCCGAACATCAGGCAGAGCTGCTGGCGACGCTCTCAGGTGAGGGGTAAGGCGTGAGGCATGAGGCAGCGACGGTTGCCGGCCTGCTCGACGACGCCACTGCCCGCATCGCTTCCGCGCTCGGCCTTGCGCACCGCGACGCGCGGCTCGACGCCCGCGTGCTCGCCGCGCATGTTTTGGGGGTGGACACCGCCTGGCTGATTGCGCACGACACTGACCCGCTCGCGGACACGCACGCCGCAGCGTTTGAATCCCTGTTGACGCGCCGCCTGGAAGGCGTGCCCATCGCCTACCTTGTCGGCACGCGAGAGTTCTACGGCCGCCCGTTCCAGGTTTCGCCCGGCATCCTGATTCCGCGCCCCGATACCGAACTGCTGGTCGATCTGGCGCTGGCGCGCAAGCCGCCCGATCAGGCCATGGACGTGCTGGATCTGGGTACCGGCAGCGGCTGCATCGCCATCACCCTGGCGCTGGAACGCCCGCTCGCGCGCGTCACGGCGGTGGATCGCTCCGCCGCGGCACTGGTTATCGCCGAGCGCAATGCCGACATCCTCAACGCCCATGTCGAATTTTTGACCAGCGACTGGTTCGCCGCGCTCGCCGGACGGCGTTTCGACCTCATCGTCGGAAACCCGCCCTACATCGCCGCCGCCGATCCCCACCTGACGCGCGGCGACGTGCGTTTCGAGCCCTTGACCGCGCTGGCCGCCGGCCGGGACGGCCTCGCCGATCTGCGCCAGCTGACCGCCGCCGCGCGCAATCACCTCAGCCCCGGCGGCGTCCTGCTGCTGGAACACGGTTACGACCAGGCGGACGCCGTCCGGGCCCTGTTGCGCGAGAGCGGCATCCCCCGCCCCCAAAGCTGGCCCGACCTGGCGGGCATCCCGCGCGTCAGCGGCGGCGAACTGTCGGAATAATTTACACTCGTCGCGTGCGGGGAGCGGCCCGGAACCGCCGCAAGCATTGTGCAATGGTCATTCCAGGATGGTTGGATGTATATTGGTGTGATTCTTGCTGTCTGTCAATTCAATATTGTTGGATAGCATCCAAACGATTATCGAGGCCTGCCATGTCCGATCACACACCCGAAACGCAAGACACCCCGCACGAGGCATCGCAAGGCGATTCGGTCGACCAATCCCGTCGCCGGCTGACCGGCGCCGCGCTGGGAGTTTCAGCGGTTTTCACGCTGGCCAGCCGCCCGGTATGGGCCAGCCAGTGCACCATTTCCGGCATGGCATCCGGCAACCTGTCCAACCCCCAGGAGATATGCGGAGGGGGCACGCCGGGATACTGGAAAGCGGCCGTCCACCTGGATTCCTGGGGACCGACCGGCTTCACCCCCATCAGCAAACCCGGCAATCCAGCCGAAACATTCAATGAAGTCTTCAGCGTCACCCAGTACGTCAGGAACGATGGCCGCGCTTACACCTTGCTGGAAGTAATGCGGGAGTTGAATGGCAATGGCGACCCGATATCAACCAATCTGGGTTTCCATGCGGTTGCCGCATTGCTGAATGCAGCACATCCAGCGGTTAACTTCGGCTACACCTCGGGCGAGTTAATCGAACTTTTCCAAAGCAACTACCTGACCAACCCGGAAAAGTTGAAGAACTCGCTCGCCATGTTGAACGAGCGCGACTGCCCATTGAACTGATCAATGACGTGTACTTCCTCCAACCCGTCACGCCTGCTTAAAATCTGGGGAGACGAAGCGGTCGCCTACGATGCGGCATCGGGCGACACCCATTACCTGAAGCCGCTGACCCTGGCGCTGTATCAAACCTGCCGTGACCATCCCGGCTATAGCTCGGACGAGCTGGTAGCCGCCCTGGCAAGCCGCCTCGGGGTGGCGGACACGCCGCAACTCCATGAACTGATTGAAGACACGCTCGCCGGCCTGCGCAAAATCGGCCTGCTGGAATCCATATGAAACTGCTCCAACTGCCTCGCGTCGAGCTGCGACGGCAACTGGCTGACGCAGGGGTGTGGCTGCGCACCGGGCCGTTCTCGCTCAAGCTGCAGTCGCGCATTCCGTTCGTGGCCGATGGCCTGGCCGAGCTTTACGGCCAGTTCGAGGTGCGCAACGTGCGTGAAGCCTTCGCCGACTTCCACGTCTCGGTAAACCCGCCCGCCAGCCTGCGCCGCTGGCTGCGCCCCCAGGCCACGTTTTCGTTCGACGGCATGCACCCCTTCAAGCCATTGCCGCGCGACCAGGCATTTCCGATGCTGGAATGGGGACTCAACTGGTGCGTATCGACCCAGGCGCATCAATACCTGATCATCCATGCTGCCGTGGTGGAGAAGAACGGCCTGGCGGCGATCCTGCCCGCCCCGCCCGGCTCCGGCAAAAGCACGCTGGCGGCCGGGCTGGCGCTCTCGGGCTGGCGCCTGCTGTCGGACGAACTCACCCTGATCGACCGCAGGACCGGCCTGATTCAACCGCTGCCGCGGCCCGTCAGCCTGAAAAACCGGTCGATCGACGTCATTCGCCAGTTTGCTTCGGACGCCTACATCAACCGCCCCTCGCACGATACGGTCAAAGGCACGGTGGCGCACATGCGGCCGCCCCGCGACAGCGTGCTGCGCCAGCACGAAACGGCACGCCCCGGCTGGGTGATTTTCCCCAAATGGGAAGCCGGCGCGCCGGCCACCCTCACGCCGCGCTCACAGGCGCAGACCTTCATGTTCCTGGCGCAAAACGCATTCAACTACAGCCACCTGGGCGTTGACGGCTTCCGCGTCGGCACCGCGCTGATCGGCCAGACAGACTGTTACGATTTCCACTACAGCGCATTGGACGATGCCATCGCCGCATTCGATCGTCTGGCCGGGCGCCGCACGTCCTGAAACCATGAAACCCCTATCCCGCAACCTGCTTTCCCGCACCCTGCGCACGCCCGAGATTACCGCCCGCTTTTCCATGAGCGAATGGGACATGCTGGTACGGCAGGCTCGGGCGGCAGGACTGCTGGCGCGCCTGGCGCACCGCTTTCGCCGGCACGGGCTGGCGGCGGCAATCCCTGAGGCGGCGCGCTGGCATTTCGATGCCGCCGAAACGCTGGCCGACAAACAGCGCACGGCGGTGCGCTGGGAACTGCAACAGCTTCGCGCCGCGCTGGCCGATCTCGACAGCCCGCTGATCGTGCTCAAGGGCGCGGCCTACGTCGCCGGCAACCTGCCCGCCGCGGCGGGGCGGATGTTCAACGATATCGACATTCTGGTGCCGCGCGAGCGACTGCCGCAGGCCGAGTCCGCGCTGATGCTGGCAGGCTGGCACGCCGGCGGCCTGTCCGAATACGACAAGCGCTACTACCGCCGCTGGATGCACGAAATCCCCCCGCTGCAGCACGTCCAGCGCGCCACCGTGATCGACGTGCATCATGCGATCCTGCCCGACACCGCGCGCTACCATCCGGATCCCGCCAAACTGCGCAGCCGCGCCGTCGCGGTGGAAGGCCTGCCCGGCATCCATGTGCTGGCAGCGGAAGACCGCATCCTGCATTCCGCCACGCATTTGTTCCACGACGGCGAATTGCCGCACGGCCTGCGCGACCTGACCGACCTCGACCTGCTGCTGCGCGACGCCGCTGTGGGTCCCGATTTCTGGCCGCGCCTGACCGCGCGCGCCGGTGAACTGCAGCTGGGCCGCTCGCTGTTCTATGCCCTGCGTTATCTGCGCCATTTTCTCGACACGCCGATTCCCGCAGGCGCGACGGCCGCCCTCGATGCCGCGGCGCCCAATCACGCCACGCTCGCGCTGATGGACAGCATCTTCACCCGCGTGCTGGCCCCCGACCACGCAAGCTGCGCCGACGCCTTCACCCCGACTGCGCGCCTGGCCGCTTTCGTGCGCGCCCACTGGCTGCGCATGCCCGTGCATCTGCTGGTTCCGCATCTTTTTCACAAGGCCTTCGTCAGCCCCTATCAGCGCGCTCCAAAAGCGGCTTGACGCCGGCCGCAGCGTGCGTATAATTCCCGAGCATTCAAGTCAAGTATTATTCAGGAGCCCCGAGATGACCGCGCTAGACCGCATTCGTGACCAAGTCACCACCAACACCGTCGTGCTGTACATGAAGGGCACGCCCCAGTTCCCGCAGTGCGGCTTTTCGTCGCGCGCGGCACAAGTGCTGCAGGCCTGCGGCCTGAAGGATTTTCTGGCGGTCAATGTGCTGGCCGACCCGGAAATCTTCGAAAACCTGAAGTACTACGCCAACTGGCCGACCTTCCCCCAGCTCTACGTCAAGGGCGAGCTGGTCGGCGGCTGCGACATCATGATCGAGATGTACCAGAAGGGCGAAATCCAGAAACTGCTGGAAGAAGCGCAGGCCGCCTGACGCCGCGCCCGGAATGCAAAAAAGCCGACTGCGTGTCGGCTTTTTCGTTGCCCCGCCGTCAGCGTTCCCGAACAATCATCTGGCTGCATCCGCCTCGGACACGGCGTCCATTCCCAGTTCGTGAATCTTGCGCGTCAGGGTGTTGCGGCCCCAGCCGAGCAGGTGCGCAGCCTCGATGCGCCGCCCGCCGGTATGGCGCAGCGCCACCTCGATCAGCGTTTTTTCATAGGCCTGGGTGAGATCGTCGAGAATCGCCGCCTCGCCGCGCGCCAGCCGTGCGCTCGCCTCGGCCGCCAGGCTTTGCAGCCAGTCGCCCGCTTGCGGCACGACGTTGCCCTGCATCAGGTCGGCGGGCAGATCGCTTGTCTCGACCACCTGGCCGGGTGCCATCACGGTCAGATAATGGCAGACGTTTTCGAGCTGGCGCACGTTGCCCCTCCACGGCAGGTTGACCAGCGTCCTGAGCGCGGCCTCCGACACCCCCTTGGCCTCCATTCCCAGCTCGCGCGCGCTTTTTTGCATGAAATGCCGCACCAGCAGGGGGATGTCCTCGCGCCGCTCGCGTAGCGCCGGCAGCCGCAGGCGGATGACGTTGAGGCGGTGGAACAGGTCCTCGCGAAACAGCCCTTCGCGCACCCGCACCTCCAGGTCCTGGTGGGTGGCGGCGATCACCCGCACGTTGACCTTGATCGGCGTGTGCCCGCCGACGCGATAGAACTGGCCGTCCGACAACACCCGCAGCAAGCGGGTCTGCAGTTCGGCCGGCATGTCGCCGATCTCGTCGAGGAACAGGGTGCCGCCATCGGCCTGCTCGAAGCGGCCGCGCCGCTGCGCCGCCGCGCCGGTGAAGGCGCCGCGCTCGTGGCCGAACAGTTCGGACTCCAGCAAGTCGCGGGGAATGGCCGCGGTGTTCAACGCAATGAACGGACCGCCGGCGCGCGGACTGTGGCGGTGCAGGGCACGCGCGACCAGCTCCTTGCCGCTGCCCGATTCGCCGGTGATCAGCACGGTCGCGTGCGACTGGGCGAGGCGTCCGATGGCGCGGAACACTTCCTGCATCGCCGGCGCCTGGCCGAGCATTTCGGTCATCGGCGCCTCGCTCGGCGCCGGCGCGTCGCGGCTGGCATTTTCGGCCAGCGCGCGCCGCACCAGCTCCAGCGCCTGATCGACGTCGAACGGCTTCGGCAGATATTCGAACGCGCCGCCCTGAAACGCCGCCACCGCGCTGTCGAGGTCGGAATACGCGGTCATGATGATGACCGGCACCTTGGGCAGGCGCTCCTTCAGCGCCTGCAGCAATTCCAGCCCGGACACGCCCGGCATGCGGATGTCGGACAGCACCGCGGCGGGCGTGCTGCGTTCCAGTTCGCGCAGCGCGTCGCTGGCCGAACCGAAGGTCATGCACGGAATATCCTCGCGCAACAGGGCTTTTTCCAGCACCCAGCGGATGGAGCGGTCATCGTCGATGATCCAGACGCAGCTTGGTTTCGTCATGGCGTTGGGGTGGGAAGCGGAAGAAAAATCGAAAATACAGTATGGCCGGGGCGGCTTTCGCAGTCGATGGTGCCGTGGTTTTGCGCGATCAGCGTCTGCGCCACCGCAAGCCCGAGGCCGCTGCCGCCCTCGCGCCCGGATACCAGCGGATAAAAGATCTGCTCGCGGATTTCTTCGGGGATGCCGGGGCCATTGTCGATGATCTCGACCCGCAGGCCCAGCCGGTAGCGGCGGCTTTCCAGCGTGATCTGCCGCGCCACCCGTGTCCTGAAGACAATTTCGCCCTGGCCGTGCCCATGCCCGTTACCGTGCCCATGCCCGTTACCGTGCATTGCCTGCACCGCATTGCGCGCGATATTGAGCGTGGCCTGGATCAACTGCTCGGCGTCGGCGCGGATTTCCGGCAGGCTGACGTCGTAGTCGCGGCGCAGCGCCACGCTCGGTGTTTCGGCCAGGATCAGGCTGCGCACCCGCTCCAGAACTTCGTGGATATTGACCGCACCAAAACGGGGCATGCGGTGCGGCGTTAGCAGACGCTCCATCAGCGACTGCAGGCGGTCCGATTCCTTGATGATGACCTGGGTGTATTCGCGCAGGCTCTCGCGCGGCAGTTCGTACTCCAGCAATTGCGCCGCGCCGCGAATGCCGCCGAGCGGATTCTTGATTTCGTGCGCCAGGTTGCGCAGCAGGTCGCGGTTGGCCTCCTGCTGCAGGCGCGCCTGCTCCAGCCGGGCGATGCGCAGATGGGGATCGACCGCCCGCATCTCGATCAATACCGCATGCAGCGGCGTATCCAGCGGCGAAATGCTGCACCCCAGGCGAATCGGCGGATGGCCGCTCACCGCCACGTCGAGCTCGTATTCGACGACGGTTTCCTGCTCGCTGCGCGCGGTCCGGATTGCCGCGCGCAGCGCGGGACTGCGTTCAAACACATGATCGGCGGCGTCTCCGGCCAGCAGCGCGCCCGATACGCCGAGCAGCGTTTCGGCAGCCGGATTGACGTACAGGACGCGGTCGTCCGCATCCAGCACCAAGGCGCCGGTGGACAGGCAATCAAGTCCGGAAAATTCGCTTGGAGAAGGCGGCATCATGCTCATTCACTCACTGGAAGCACTGATTGTGCCAGAGCAAGTGGAGCCGGGCGTTTACTTCAGATTGGCCAGTTCGCGCTGGATCGAGGTGACGTTCTGCTCGTGCTGCTGCACGGTGGCGCGCAATTTCTTCACGCGATTGAGATACGTTGCGTCGGTCGCGCGCTCGCCGGGCTGCAACCGCTCGCCCAGCGCCAACTGGCGGCGCGCCTCGTCGGCATTGCGGCGCTCGCCGGCAAGTTCGTCCTGCAGCACCTGGCGGCGGATATCGTCGCGGCGTTTCTGCGTGCCGGCATCGATGCGCGGAAAATCCGCCGGGCTGGGATTGTAGGACGCCCCCCGGGGTGTTTTGTCACGGTTCGCGAGCGGCGCCGGTGCGCCCGGCAATTCGATGCGTTTGGCGCCCTTCCTGTAGACATCGGTAAACGTCACCTGGCCGTTTTCGTCGACGTACTTGTAGATTTCCGCCTGCACGGGCGCAGCCAGAATCAGACACAGCAGGAAGGAAAAGCGGGCGGTTGGCATGGGATCAAGTTTAACGTGCCCACTTGCTAACGGCCAAAAACCGGCAATCTTGACCGCCTGCCGGGCGCACCCACAAAAAGGGGCGGCCGAAGCCGCCCCGCCTGCTGCATGCGCCGCGATTACAGCGAGTAATACATCGCGAATTCGGCCGGATGCGTGGTCATGCGGAACTTGGTGACATCCTCCATCTTCAGTTCGATGTAGGCATCGATCATGTCGTTGGTGAACACGCCGCCGCGGGTCAGGAAGCCGCGATCCTTGTCGAGTTCGTCCAGCGCCATGTCCAGGCTGTGGCAGACCTTCGGGACCAGCGCCTCTTCTTCCGGCGGCAGGTCGTACAGGTTCTTGTCCGACGGGTCGCCGGGGTGAATCTTGTTCTGGATGCCGTCCAGGCCCGCCATCATCAGCGCGGCAAAGCACAGATAGGGATTGGCCATGGGATCGGGGAAGCGGGTTTCGATGCGGCGGGCCTTTTCGCTGGCTGCGATCGGAATGCGGATCGACGCCGAACGGTTGCGTGCCGAGTACGCCAGCATCACCGGGGCCTCGAAGCCGGGCACCAGGCGCTTGTACGAGTTGGTCGACGGGTTGGTGATCGCGTTCAGCGCCTTGGCGTGCTTGATGACGCCGCCGATGTAGTACAGGCACATCTCGGACAAACCGGCATAACCGTTGCCCGCGAACAGGTTCTTGCCGTCCTTCCACAAGGACATGTGCACGTGCATGCCGGAGCCGTTGTCGCCGACGATGGGCTTGGGCATGAAGGTCGCGGTCTTGCCGTAGGCGTGGGCGACGTTGTGCACGATGTATTTCAGGATCTGCGTCCAGTCGGCGCGCTTGGTCAGCGTGCTGAACTGGGTGCCGATCTCGCACTGGCCGGCGGTGGCGACTTCGTGGTGGAACACTTCCACCGGCACGCCGGCTTCTTCCAGCGCCAGCACCATGGCGGCGCGGATGTCCTGCAGGCTGTCGACCGGCGGCACCGGAAAGTAACCGCCCTTGACGCCGGGACGGTGGCCGATGTTGCCGGCCTCGAATTTTTCAGCCGACGACCAGGCCGCTTCCTCGGAATTGATTTTCACGCCGCAGCCCGACATGTCTTCGTGCCAGGTGATCGAATCGAAGATGAAGAATTCGGGTTCGGGGCCGAAGTAGGCGGTGTCGGCGATGCCGGTGGATTTCAAATACGCTTCGGCGCGGCGGGCCACCGAGCGCGGGTCGCGCTCGTAGCCCTTGCCGTCGGACGGCTCGATCACGTCGCAGGTCAGGATGATCGTGGGCTCGTCGAAGAAGGGGTCCATGTAGGCCGTATCGGGGTCGGCTTTCAGCAGCATGTCGGAAGCCTGGATGCCTTTCCAGCCGGCAATCGAGAAGCCGTCGAAGGGATGGCCATCCTCGAACCACTCCTCGGTCACCAGACGCGCGGGAATCGACACGTGCTGCTCCTTGCCGCGGGTGTCGGTAAAGCGCAGGTCAGCGAACTTCACTTCGTTGTCCTGAATCATCTTGATCACGTTTTGCACATCCATGCTGAATCTCCTCAAACTGAAGTAAATAACGGCACCACGATGGAGTGCCGCAATGATTTATTAAAACTTTTTGAAAACTTTTTGGTACTTAGCAGCAACCGTGCCATGTATGAAATCGAACTTGAGTCATTGTGCCACAAGGCCCTTGCCACGGGATAGCACGGCCCCGCTTTCGTCGACGCACCATTACCATGCATCAAGGACATTTGTTGCACCACCTTGGTGCAAATTGAGCCGGACAGTGAATTTCAAATTTCATATACTGGGATTAACCCAGATCGTTGGGGCGCGTAGGGTGCACTCCGTGCACTGTTTGACGTCCGAAGGTGCATGAGTGCACCCTGCGCAAAGCATCTCGCCCGAATGAGCAATCTGGCTGTAACAATAAAGGAGCCCAACATGGGACGCATCACCGAGCTGCTTGACACCGCCCACAGCCGCAGCCGGGCGCATTCCTGGTCTTTTGCGGGCGCCATGCTGCCGCACGAAGCGCACGAATTGAGGCAGCTCGCACCCGGGGCGCGCCTGATCGACGTGCGCTCGCGCGCGGAACTCGAACTGTGCGGCGTCATTCCCGGTGCACTGCATGTCGAATGGCAATCCTGGCCGGGCTGGGTGCTCAACCCCCACTTCATGGCACAGCTCACCCAGGCCACCGATCCGGAATCGCTGCTGATCTTCATCTGCCGCAACGGCGTGCGTTCGCATTCTGCGGCCGACGCCTGCACCGAGGCCGGTCGCGGCAATTGCTACAACGTGCTGGAAGGCTTCGAAGGCGACCTCAACAAGGCCACCGGCCACCGCAATGAGATCAACGGCTGGAAATACCGCGGCCTGCCCTGGACCCAAAGCTGAACGGAAAACCCGACGCAGCCGCTTAGCCGCTAAAATACGGCCGCCATGACCGACCGCTACGCCGTATTCGGGCACCCGATTGCCCACTCCAAATCCCCGCTGATCCACGCCGCCTTTGCCCGCCAGACCGGGCAGGACATGACGTACGAGGCGATCCTCGCGCCGACCGACGGCTTTGCCGACAGCGTGGCGCAGTTCATCGCGGCGGGCGGGCGCGGCGCCAACGTCACCGTGCCGTTCAAGGAGCAGGCGTTTGCGCTGGCGAACCGCCTCAGCCCGCGCGCCGAACACGCGGGGGCGGTGAACACGCTGGCGTTCGATGCCGGCGGCATTTTCGGCGACAACACCGACGGCGCCGGACTGGTGGCCGATCTCGTCCGCAACCTGCGCTGCCCGCTTGCCGGCAAACGCATCCTGCTGGTGGGGGCCGGCGGCGCGGCACGCGGGGTGATCGGGCCACTGCTCGACCAGCAACCCGCAGCGCTCGTCATCGCCAACCGTACCGTCAGCCGCGCCCAGGAACTCGCCGAACAGTTCGGCCACGGCATCCGCGCATGCGGCTTCGATGGCCTCGACACGCCCTTCGACCTCGTCATCAACGCCACCGCCGCCAGCCTGGCCGGCGAACTGCCGCCGCTGTCGCCGCGCCTGTTCACCGCCGACACCCTGGCCTACGACATGATGTACGGGCGCGACACCCCCTTCCTCGCCTTCGCGCGCGCGCACGGCGCGGCCACCGCCGACGGCCTCGGCATGCTGGTCGAACAGGCGGCCGAAGCGTTCTATCTGTGGCGCGGCGTGCGCCCCGACACCGCCCCCGTCATCGCGAGCCTGCGCGCAGCATGATGAAAAAAGTGTTTGGCTGGATCGGCAAGGGCGTCGCCCTGGCGATCGCGCTGGTGCTGCTGTATCAGCTTTGGATCTTCGCGCATGTGCTGTGGTGGATCGACCATAACCCCACCTCCACCGCCTTCATGGCGGCTGGCCTTGCGCGCCAGCAGGACAAGAACCCCGACGCCGAGCTGCGCCACAAGTGGGTGCCCTACGACCGTATTTCCATCCACCTCAAGCGCGCCATCGTCGCCGCCGAGGACGCGAAATTCCTCGAACACGAAGGCTTCGACGTCGAAGGCATCCAGGCCGCCGTCGAAAAGAACCTGAAGAAGGGAAAACTCGTTGCCGGCGGCTCCACCATCAGCCAGCAGCTCGCCAAGAACCTGTTCCTCTCCGGCGAGCGCAGCTTCATCCGCAAGGGCCAGGAAGCGGTCATCACCCTGATGATCGAAGCCACCTGGAGCAAGCGGCGCATCCTCGAGGTCTATCTCAACGTCATCGAGTGGGGCAACGGCATCTACGGCGCCGAAGCCGCCGCCCGCCGCTATTACAAAACCTCCGCCGCCAACCTCAACCGCGACCAGGCCGCCCGCATGGCCGCGATGGTGCCCAACCCGCGCCTGTACGAGCACAACCGCGGCTCGCGCACGTATCAGCGGCGTGTTGCGGTCATCAAGCGCTACATGGGTTACTCGCAGGTGCCGCGCTGAGCCGAGTTGTTTTAGGCTCCTCATTTACTGCCGCCCTGAATGAGTGAAGCGTGACGTGAAGAGTCGGCCTCTGTCACTAATCGGGGAGCCCGACCGTCTCTTGTTCGGCCAAGCGGCCGGTGGGTTCTGGGCCGACTTGGTCCGCAATCTTGGTCCGCAATGCTGTCTTGAGCAGGAACTGATCAGGGCTCACGCTGAACGGCAGCTTTCCATTACAGCGAACGCGTACTCTCGACCCTGAACAGTCGGCCAAACAGATGCGTGCGAAAGTCAGGAACGAAGCAAGAAGCAGAAATTCTGGACATAAGCCAAGGCATTTGCGTATTCTGGGGCTGCGAGAAGTGTCCGGACCGGTGGGTCCGTTGAATAACTATTAGAGCTTTCAGGCCGTATGCTCACACTTCCAATCATGACAAATACCGACTGGCTTACTCTTGCACTAGTTGTCATCACAGGGTTCTACGCTTGGGCGACACTCAAAATTCTTCGCGCAAACGAGGCCATGGTTTCAACGATGAGAGACCAACAGAACGCTGCGATGCGCCCCTACATTCTCGTTTCAACAAATCTGAGAATGGGAACACAGCTTCTCTACCTGTCGATCAAGAACGTAGGTAAAACTGCAGCTCTTAATCTAAAACTCTCTCTCGATAAGAGCTTCTATCAGCTCGGAGAAAAGCGTGAGGAACGCAATATTGCCAACAGCGCCGCGTTCTCGCGCACCATCGATAGCCTGCCACCAGACGGGCAACTTCTTTTTTTGTTGGGCAACGGCCCTACACTCTACAGCGGCTCGAATATTGAAGAACTCTCGCCGCTAGCAGCCTGTCGGACTTGAACCCCCAATTCGTCTTCCAATCCGCGATAATCCCGCTATCGAATCCGAGCCCCTCCATCGCATGAGCCGCTTCCGCCCGATCGACCGCAAGACTGCCTACCTGCTGCCGCCCTCGGTCGAAGACTGGCTTCCCCAAGACCACCTGGCGCGTTTCATCGTCGAAGCCATCGAACAACTCGACCTCACCGAACTGACCCGCGTCTATGCCGGGCGCGGCAGCGCCGCCTACCACCCTGAAGTCCTGCTCAGCCTGCTGGTTTACGGCTACGCCACCGCCACCTTCTCCAGCCGCCGCATCGAACGCGCCACCTACGATTCCGTCGCCTTCCGCTACCTCGCCGCAGGCAGCCACCCCGATCACGACACGCTCGCCAGCTTCCGCCGCCGCTTTCTTGAAGAACTCGCCGGCGTGTTCCTGCAAGTGCTCGAACTGGCGAGCGAGATGAAGCTCCTGAAGCTGGGGACAGTCAGCCTCGACGGCACCAAGGTTCACGCCAACGCCTCCCGCCACAGTGCGCTCTCGCACGGCCACATCGTCAAGCTCGAAACCCAACTCAAGGCCGAAGTACAAGACCTGCTGGCGACAGCCGAAGCCGCTGACCAGGCCGACATCCCGGATGGCGTGAATCTGCCCGCAGAAATCAAACGCCGTGAAGACCGGCTGGCCGTCATGGCCGCCGCCAAAGCCAAGATCGAAGCGCGTGCCCGAGCCCGCTTCGAAGCGGAACAAGCGGCTTATGAAACGAAGCTCGCCCAGCGAGCCGCACGCGCAGCGGAATCAGGCAAGAAGCCCAGCGGCAAGCCGCCCCAGCCGCCGACGCCGGAACCCCGTCCGGAAGACCAGATCAATCTCACCGACGAGGAATCCCGCATCATGAAGATTGCCGGCGGCGGCTTTGAGCAGTGCTACAACGCTCAGGCGGCGGTCGATGCGCCGACGATGCTGGTAGTGGCGGCATCACTCACGAATGCGGGCAACGACAAACAGCAGGTTCAGCCGATGCTGGACAAGCTCGGTGCGCTACCCGCCAGCCTGGGCACAGTCGATGCCCTGCTGGCTGACACGGGCTATTGCAGCGCGAACAACATCACCGCTTGCGAAGAAGCTGGAGTTGAACCTTACATTGCCGTCGCCCGCGAAGATCACCATCCCGGCTGGCGCGAGCGTTTCACCGAGCCGCCGCAGTTGGAAGCGGACGCCACGCCGATGCAAAAGATGGCGCATAAACTCAAGACCAAACTGGGGCGGATGCTGTATGCGCTGAGGAAGCAGAGCGTGGAACCGGTGTTTGGCATCATCAAATCGGTGATGGGGTTCAGGCAGTTCTTGCTGCGTGGTTTGGAGAAGGCGAAGGGCGAGTGGACGCTGGTATGTCTGGCGTGGAATTTGAAACGCATGGCCGTGTTGCGCCAGAAATCCGTCCCAAGCGCCTGAAAAGAGCAGAAACCCGTTCAAATTTGATACCGATGCGGCGATGAACGACTAAAAATGCCTAAATATTGTGCAAATACCGTCCCGGCGGGGAAATTGCTGCCGTGCGGGGCTCCAAGTCCGACAGGCTGCTAGTATTTCAAGTTACCGCGTCATACATGTCGGGATCAGAAACAATATCCGAAACCTCGACCGTCGATCTTCGGCCATACATCAACACAGATGTTCCGCATGACCCAATCGTCGAAGAACTTGGAAAACTGCGTGCAGAATTCGTGAAGCTATCCAAAGCACTAGAAGCAAAGCTCTAACATGGCGCTGAACCTCGCTTTCTTCGGTGGCTGGGCGCTGCGTGAAAAAACGCACAGCACCGGTCACCTCTACGTTATGCCGCTTGACCACCATTCCAGGAACAGCACCCTGAATGTCCGATAAAGAAGCCACCGCCCGCATCAAGATCAACAAGCTGCTCGAAGCGGCCGGCTGGCGGTTTTTCCAGGATGGCGATGCGCTCGCCAACATTCGCCTTGAACCCAGCGTCAAAATCAATTCCACCGACCTGGACGCGCTCGGCGCCAACTTCGAGAAAAGCACAAAAGGCTTCGTCGACTTCCTCTTGCTCGATGCCAAAGGCTTTCCGCTGCTTGTTCTCGAAGCCAAAGCCGAAGACAAAAATCCGCTCGTCGGCAAAGAGCAGGCGCGCAAATACGCCAAGTCCCAGAACTGCCGCTTCGTCATTCTTTCCAACGGCAACCTGCACTACTTCTGGGACCTCAATCGCGGCAGCCCCTACGTCATCACCTCGTTTCCGACGCCGGACTCGGTCACCGGCTACCAGAAGGTCACGCCCAATCCGCAGCGATTGATCGAAGAACTGGTCGGCGAGGACTACATCGTTCGCACCCAGCGCCCGAACTACGCATCCGAAGCCGCCTGGCAAAACGAAGCGGAGCGCCCAGGCTACATCCAGGCCAACAAGCTGCGCTTTCTCCGGCCGTATCAGCTCAAGGCCATCCACAGCCTTCAGGCCGCAGTCGGCGATGGCAAAGACCGCTTCCTATTCGAGATGGCCACCGGCACTGGCAAGACCCTGACCGCCGCCGCCGTCATCAAGCTGTTTCTCCGTTCTGGCAACGTGCGGCGCGTCCTGTTCCTTGTGGATCGTCTTGAGCTGGAGGATCAGGCCAAGAAGGCCTTCGCTGCAGTGCTCTCCGCCGATTTTCAGACGGTGATCTACAAGGAGAACCGGGACGACTGGCGACGCGCCGAGATTGTCGTCACCACCGTGCAATCCCTGCTCTTCAACAACAAGTACCAGAAGCTCTTCTCGCCGACCGACTTTGACCTCGTCATCTCCGACGAAGCGCACCGCTCGATCGGTGGCAACGCCCGTGCGGTGTTTGACTACTTCATTGGTTACAAGCTCGGCCTCACCGCCACGCCGCGCGACTACCTGCGCCGGTTCGACGGCGCAAACCCCGGCACCCGCGACCCGCGCGAGGCCGAGCGTCGCCTGTTACTCGACACCTACCGCACCTTCGGCTGCGAGAACAGCCAGCCAACCTTCCGCTACTCCTTGCTCGATGGCGTGAAGGAAGGCTTCCTGATCAACCCGACCGTGGTGGACGCCCGCACCGAGGTCACCACCACGCTGCTCTCCGAAGAGGGCTTCGTCGTCTCGTTCACCGATGACACCGGCGAGGACCAGCAGCAGGCCTTCAAGCAGCGCGAGTTCGAGAAACGTTTCTTCGCCGACACCACCAACCAGCTTCTCTGCAAGACGTTTCTGGAAAACGCCATGCGTGACCCGGTCAGCAGCGAAATCGGCAAGTCGATCATCTTTGCCGTCAGCCAGAACCACGCCGCCAAGCTGGCGCAAATCCTCAATCAGATGGCCGACCGCATGTTCCCCGGCAAGTACCAGTCCGACTTCGCGGTGCAGGTCACCTCCCAGATACCTGATGCCCAGCAGTTCACCATCAACTTCGCCAACAACAACCTGCTCGGCTCCGGCAACTTCATCCCCACCTACAAAACCAGCAAGGCGCGCATCTGCGTGACGGTTGGCATGATGACCACTGGCTACGACTGCACCGACATCCTCAACATCGGTCTCTTCCGCCCAATCTTCTCGCCCACCGACTTCATCCAGATCAAGGGTCGTGGCACCCGCAAGCACGACTTCCGCGAGGTGCTTTTCGACGACACCATCAAGGAAGGCGTGCAACAGCCCATCAAAACCGCCTTCAAGCTCTTCGACTTCTTCGCCAACTGCGAATACTTCGAGGAAGAGTTCAACTACGACGAAGTGCTGAAGCTGCCGCCGCCCAAGGGCAAGGGCAGCGACGACGGGGGCGGCCAAGGCCCCGTGGTCGTGGGCGGGATCTATGAGCACCTCGGCGCCGACATCCTGGCTTCAATGCGTGTCGAGCAGATCACGGCCGAAGGCATGAAGATCGACCGCATGTTCTTCGAGAAATTTGAAGACGTGATCCGCGCCAATGACACCGTCGCCTCCGCAGTCGAAGCGGGGCAGTGGGATCGCGTCATCGACTACGTCAACCGCGAGGTCTTCGACAAACCCGAGGAGTACTACACCCTCGACAAGCTGCGTAAAGCCGCCGCTGTGGACCGCCGCCTGACCCTGCGCGAAATCCTGGAAAAGGTCTTCGGCCTGATCCCACGCTTCAAATCCAAAGATGAGTTGCTGGAGGAAGAGTTCTCCAAGTTCGTCGCCGACCGCGTGCCCGCGCCGCCCTCGGCCATCCCGGCTATCAAGACCTACTTCAAGGCTTACGTCACCAGCAACCGGGTGCGCGACATCATCGAGAGCAAGCAGTTCACCGATCTGGCGACCAACCCGTACTTCACCACGCATGATTTCAGAGCCGTGCCTCAGCCCTACCGCACGCTCGTCCCTGAATACATCAAGGACTATGTCTCCTTGAATCAATTTGTCGCTTAGGAATAACCATGAGCAAAGTCAAGAAAAACACAATCGAAGTTCAGGGAGCTCCCGTCGCCATTATTTCTCAGAACCAGCAAGACAGCATCTGTCTGACCGACATCGCCAAATTCAAGAATCCCAATCATCCGGACGATGTGATCCGCAACTGGCTACGCAATCGCAATACCGTGGAGTTCCTCGGGATATGGGAGCGGCTCAACAACCCGAATTTTAATCCCGTCGAATTCGACGGGATTAGGATGCAGACGGGGCTGAACAGCTTCGTCCTCACACCCAAGCAGTGGATCGAAAAAACCGGAGCGATGGGCCTCACGTCGAGCGCTGGCCGCTACGGCGGCACCTACGCCCACAAGGACATTGCCTTCGAGTTCGCCTCCTGGGTCTCCGTTGAGTTCAAGCTCTACCTCATCAAGGAATTCCAGCGTCTCAAGGAAGACGAAAGCCGTCGCCTGTCGCTCGCATGGAACCTGAACCGCACCCTGTCCAAGCTCAATTACCGCATCCACACCGACGCCATTGCCGCGCACCTGATACCCGCCGCAGTCACGCCGGCGCAAGCCGCCATCACCTACGCCAGCGAAGCCGACCTGCTCAATGTCGCCCTATTTAGTCAGACCGCGAAACAATGGCGCGACGCCAACCCCAAGCTGGACGGCAACATGCGCGAATACGCCAGCGTCGAGCAACTGCTGGTACTGGCCAATATCGAAGGGATGAACGCCGAGTTCATCCACATGGGACTGACACAAGGGGATCGCCTCACACGCCTTAACGAAATCGCTATCCGCCAGATGCAGGTGCTCACCTCCGCATCGGCAATCAAGCAACTCAAGGGATAAGCCGTGCTCGACACCACCACCAAACGTCGCATCGACACCGCCCGCGACATCCTCGTCGGCAAAGTCCCCGATCCCAAGTCCCAGGTCGAGCAGATCACCATCGCGCTGATCTACAAATTCATGGACGACATGGACGCCGAAAGCGAGGAACTCGGCGGCAAGCGCAAGTTCTTCACCGGCGACTTCGCCCGCTACGGCTGGGCCAAGCTCATGGCGCCCTCGCTCGGCGGTCACGAGATGCTCGGCCTCTACGGAGAAGGCATTGCCAAGATGCCCGAAAACCCTGGCATCCCCGCGCTCTTTCGCGACATCTTCAAGAACGCCTACCTGCCTTACCGCGACCCCGAAACGCTCAAGGCCTTTCTCAAGATCATCGACGAGTTCAGCTACGACCACAGCGAGCGCCTCGGCGACGCCTTCGAGTATCTGCTCAGCGTTTTGGGCAGTCAGGGCGATGCCGGCCAGTTCCGCACCCCGCGCCACATCATCGACTTCATGGTCGAGGTTCTCGCCCCGCAGAAAAACGAGACCATTCTCGACCCCGCCTGCGGCACTGCCGGCTTTCTCATCTCCGCCTACAAGCACATCCTGCGCACCAATGCCGACGCCAAGGGCCACAGCACCCTCACCCCCGATGAAAAGGGCCGGCTCGCCAAGAACTTCAAGGGCTACGACATCTCGCCCGACATGGTGCGCCTCTCGCTGGTGAACCTCTACCTGCACGGCTTCACCGATCCGCACATTTTTGAGTACGACACCCTCACCTCCGATGAACGCTGGAACGAATTCGCCGACGTTATCCTCGCCAACCCGCCCTTCATGTCCCCGAAAGGCGGAATTAAGCCCCACAAGCGCTTCTCCATCCAGGCCAAGCGCAGCGAAGTCCTCTTCGTGGACTACATGGCCGAGCACCTCACGCCCACCGGCCGCGCCGCCATCATCGTCCCCGAGGGCATAATTTTCCAGAGCCAGACCGCCTACAAAGACCTGCGCAAGATGCTCATCGAAAACTCCCTCGTCGCCGTTGTCTCGCTCCCTGCAGGCTGTTTCAATCCCTATTCCGGGGTGAAGACCAGCATCCTCATCCTCGACAAATCTCTCGCCCGTCAGAGCGACACCATCGCCTTTTTCAAAGTGGAGAACGACGGCTTCGGCCTCGGCGCCCAGCGCCGCGCCATCGAGAAAAACGACCTCCCGCAAGTCCAGGCCGAACTCGCCGCCTACCTCCAAGCCCTGCGCTCCAAAGCTTCCACTGAGACCATCCTTTCCGTCACGTCCACCGCCCAGATCGTGTCGAAAGAAAAGATCGCCGCGAATGGCGACTACAATCTCAGCGGCGAGCGGTATCGGGAGGGGGCGGCTCGCGCTTCATTTTTCCCAAACGTCCCACTTGGCGAAGTGTGCGACCTCATCGGCGGTGCCACCCCGTCCAAACAAGACGAGTCCTATTGGACAAACGGCTCCGTGAAGTGGATTTCATCGAAGCACATTGACGAACGCGGTGTCATCACCGCTTACGAACTCATTTCCAAGAAGGCCGTTGAAGAAACCTCGACACGAGTTGCTCCGAGAGGATCGACCATCATCATCACTCGTGTCTCGGTCGGAAAGTTTGCGTTTGCGGACGATGACTACGCCATCAATCAAGACCTCACGGCACTTGTCTCGAAAGACAATGAGCACCTCGACCCAGAGTTCATCCGCGTCGCTGCACACCACATCGCTGATGTGGTTGAGCGCAATGCGGTGGGAATCGGTGTTCGTGGAGTGACGCGGAGTTTTCTCTCCGGACTCCAAATCCCCCTGCCGCCGCTGGACGTGCAGAAAGAGATCGTGGCGGAGATCGAGGGCTACCAGAAAGTCATCAACGGCGCCCGCGCCGTCCTCGACCACTACCGCCCCTACATCCCCATCCACCCTGACTGGCCGATGGTGGAGTTGCGCGAAATTATCGATGAGCTGGTGTCAGGTGTGAGCGTCAATTCCACCAACACGCCAACGAACAAAGGCGAGCTTGGCATCCTGAAAACGAGCTGCGTGACAACTGGCATCTTCCAACCCGAAGAGCACAAGACCGTCGTTCCTGACGAGCTGACGAGAGTGCGATGCCCGGTCAGGGAAAACACCATCATCATCAGCCGAATGAACACGGAGGCATTGGTTGGCGCGAACGCTTATGTCGACAAAGACTATCCGCACCTCTTCCTGCCTGACCGTCTTTGGCAAACCGTAATAACTCGCCCCGATGTTGAAGTGCGCTACATCCAAACCGTGCTTGCCTCCGATTCTTGCCGAAGCCGCATCAGCGCGATTTGTGGTGGAACCAGTGGCAGCATGAAGAACATTGCGAAGCCCCAGTTGCTTTCAATTACGGTCCCTCTCCCGCCCCTCGCCACACAGCGGGCGATCGTGGCGGAGATCGAAGCCGAGCAAGCGCTGGTGGCCGCCAACCGCGAGCTGATCACCCGCTTCGAGCAAAAGATCCAAGCCACCCTCGCCCGCATCTGGGGTGAAGCCGAGTCGGTTCCGGCGGAGGGTTGACATGAACGTTCTCAGTTTCGCCGAAGCCATTGAAGCGTCTTCCGGCTATTCCAAGCGACATCTCTTGCTCGGCAACGGGTTCAGCATTGCCTGTCGGCCAGACATCTTCCGGTACGACAAGCTTTTTGAGCAGGCGGACTTTTCCGCGCTGCCGGATTCCGCGAAATCAGCGTTTTCAGTTCTCCGCACCGCCGACTTCGAACGGGTTATCAAGGCGTTACGCGATTCGGCAACGATTGCGGGGTTATATGGCGCGACTAGCGCGCAGGTTGGAGCTATGCGCGCTGAAGCTAATGCGCTGAAGGAGTTGCTGGTTCAGACGATCGCCCAGAGTCATCCTGCGCTGCCGGGCGATATTACTGACGACGAGTACGCGGCCTGCCAGGCTTTCCTGGCGAACTTTGATACGACCTACACACTCAACTACGACTTGCTGCTTTACTGGACCCATATGCATCGGGAGAACCGCGCCGACGTTCAGTCCGATGATGGGTTTCGAACGTCGCAGGGCGATATCGAGTCTGGAGTTGAATCCGAATACGTTGTATGGGACTCTGGCCAGAGTCACGACCAGAACATGTGGTTTCTGCACGGCGCTCTCCATGTCTTTGATTCGGGAACAGAGGTACAGAAGTACACATGGAACCGAACCGGCATTCGTCTTATTGAGCAAATTCGTGAGGCACTGAGCAGGGACTTCTTTCCTTTGTTCGTGGCAGAAGGCTCAAGCGCGGAAAAACTCGAACGAATACGCCATAGCGATTACCTCGCCAAGGCGTATAGAAGTTTTCAGGAGATTCAGCACTGCCTTTTTGTCTATGGGCATTCGCTGGCTGCGAATGACGAACACTACCTGCGCCTAATCGAAAAGGGAAAGCTGAGTCATATTTTCGTCGGCCTATACGGCGATCCCGAGTCGGACGCGAATCGGCAGATCATCGCGCGAGCAATGGCAATGCCGCTGGCAGGTCGCCGGAGACGGGAACTACGTGTAGATTTCTATGACAGCGAGTCCGCTCATGTGTGGGGCAGGTAATGGAAGAAGCTGCCGAACTCGCCGACTACCTGCCGCTCTCCTTCAAGACCCCGAAGGAGCAGGAATACATCGAGTTCCTATGGGATGCTTTCGAGACGAACCACACGCACGGCAAATACCAGTTCGCCTTCCTCGCCTACCACATGCTCACGATGAGCTTCGTCTATTTCAACATCTGGCAGATCAAGCAGACGACGCCAAAGGATTTTGCGATGGGCTTGATTGGCTTCGGCAGGGACATCGAGAAGAGCCTGCTCGACGCGACTTCGCCCTTCGTGTTCAGCACTGTGAACGAGCGCAGCATCCTGCGTTTCCTCAAGCTCATCGCCTGCGACAACGGCAAGATCGGCACCTACGCCAAGCTGGTGGACGACCGAAACGAATCCGCCCACCCCAACGGCAACATCTTCTACAGCACAGAGGCTGCGCTCGACGTCAAGATCACCGAAATCCTGCGCGTAGTGGAGGAGATTCAGACCCACTCCAAGCCGGTCATCGAGCACTGCTACCGCGAGTTCCTGCTCCAGAACAACGACCCTGACGAGCGCGAGTATCCCGATGCCGCCGACCAAATCCGCGAAGTGCTGATCCACGGCAACTACCTCTCGCAGAGAGACATCGAGATTTGCCTGGGCTTCGATGTCGAGTCGCTTGCCGACCGTCCGGAAATCGACGCGATGCGGGAGCTGCATGCGGCCCTCGTTGAGAAGTACAAGAGTGAAGCTGCGAACAACGCGGCATAACCGGGGCGTTGTACGTTCGCATTTCAAACCAGCTAGTTGCCGCTTTGGGTCGGGAGTCCGCGTTCGCCGTATTGGAAAGCAGTCGTTCGGCGTGAATTCACGATCAGAGACTACTCAAGACCGCATAGCGGACAAAGTTGGCCCAGAACCCGCCGGCCGCATGGCCGAACATAAGACGCCCGCCGCAAACCCCCGAAGTCCATTGCGGGCCGATTTGGCTTTGCGACCCAAAGAAATCCCCATCAGGCTAAGCCAGCGATTGGTCGGCTTTGGCAGCATTTAGCCAAACCGGGACACGCCGGCAAACCCTGGCACGTTACAATCGCGGGGCTTTTAGCCATCCGCCCCCATGACCGACGCCCTCGAAAATCAATCGCAGGACAATCTTGAAACCAGCCTGGCGCAGGTGCAAACCCTGCTCGCCAAGATGCGGCTGGTGGAGGAGCTCGTCCACAAGCAGGGCGGGCCGCGGCAGGATCTGGTCGAGAACCTGGTGCACAAGCAGAACCTGGCGGAGTTGCAGCGCAAGCTGGAAGAGCTGCACCCGGCGGACGTGGCCTACATCCTGGAAGCGCTGCCGCTGGACGAGCGGCGGCTGGTGTGGGGGCAGGTCAAGGCCGAGCGCGACGGCGAGATTCTGCTGGAGGTGTCCGACTCGGTTCGCGAATCGCTGATCGGGATGATGGACAAGGCGGAGATGCTGGCCGCCGCCGAATCGCTGGACACCGACGAGATCGCCGACATCGCGGCCGACCTGCCGCACGACGTGATCCAGGAACTGCTCACCAGCCTCGACGCACAGAAACGTGCGCACCTGCAGTCGGCGCTGGCCTACCCCGAGGACACCGTCGGTGCGCTGATGGATTTCGAGATGGTGACGATCCGCGTCGATGTCACGCTGGAAGTCGCGCTGCGCTACCTGCGCCGGCTGGGCGAATTGCCCGACCAGCTGGACAAGCTGTTCGTGGTGGACCGCGAGGACGCGATCATCGGCGTGCTGCCGCTGAAGCGCCTGCTGACGACCGACCCCGAGGCCTCGGTGGCGGCGGTGATGGTCGAGGATTTCATCAAGTTCCACCCCGAGGACGAAGCGCAGGAAGCGGCGCAGGCGTTCGAGCGCTACGACCTGGTGATGGCGCCGGTGGTGGATGCGCAGGGGCGGCTGATCGGGCGGCTCACCGTCGACGCGGTGCTCGACTACATCCGCGAATCGGCCGACGCCGACATGCTGTCGATGGCCGGCCTGAAGGAGGAGGAAGACCTGTTCTCCACCGTATGGCGTTCGGCGAAGAACCGCTGGATGTGGTTGTCGATCAACCTCGCCACCGCCTTCATCGCCTCGCGCGTGATCGGCGCCTTCGAGGGCAGCATCGAAAAGCTCGCCGCGCTGGCCGCGCTGATGCCGATCATCGCCGGCATCGGCGGCAACACCGGCAACCAGACCATCGCGCTGATCGTGCGCGGCCTCGCGCTGGGCCAGATCACGCAGGCCAACGCGCGCCGCCTGGTGGTGAAGGAGCTCGGCGTCGCCCTCTTCAACGGCCTGCTGTGGGGCTCGGTGGTCGGCGTGTTCGCCTGGCTGCTGTACGACAACCTGGCGCTGGGCGGGGTGATGGCGCTGGCGATGCTGCTCAACCTGATCGTCGCGGCGCTGGCCGGCATTTTCATTCCGATGACGCTGGAACGGATGAAGCGCGACCCCGCCGTCGGCTCGTCGGTGCTGCTGACCTTCACCACCGACAGCATGGGCTTCTTCATCTTCCTCGGGCTCGCCACCGTGCTGCTGCTATGAAGAACGTAAACCATTCACCACAGAGGCACAGAGGCACAGAGGGAAAATCGACAAACCGGATTTGCTCCGACACGAAACCTGGATGGGGTTCTCTGTGCCTCTGTGCCTCTGTGGTTCAAGGGTTTTCTAAATGACGCCTCCCGACAGCCGTGCCCTGTATCTGCGCCTGCTCGGCTATGTGAAGCCGTACTGGCGCATGTTCGCGCTGTCCCTCGTCGCGCTGGTGCTCACCGCCGCCACCGAGCCGCTGCTGCCGGCGCTGTTCAAGCCGCTGCTGGACCAGGGCTTCGTCGCCAAGGACCAGGATTTCATCCGCTGGATCCCGATTCTGCTGCTGGGGCTGTTCCTGGTGCGCGGCGTCACCAGCTTCGTCAGCACCTACTGCATGGCGTGGGTGGGCAGCCGCCTGGTGATGGACCTGCGCGGCGCCATGTTCGACAAGCTGATGACGCTGCCGACGCGCTACTTCGACCAGAATCCGAGCGGCCAGCTGATTGCGCATCTGGCGTTCAACGTCACCCAGGTCACGCAGTCGGCCACCAGCTCGCTCACCACCCTGGTGCGCGACACCGTCACGATCCTGGGACTGCTCGGCTATCTGCTGTGGCTGAACTGGCAGCTGACCCTGATCGTGTTCGGCATGGTGCCGCTCACCCTGTGGATCGTGCGCATCGCCAGCACGCGCCTGCGCGGGCTGTCGCGCAAGGCGCAGCGCAACATCGGCGACCTCACCCAGGTGGTCGACGAGGCGGTCGGCGGGCATCGCGTGGTCAAGCTCTTCGGCGGCGAGGAATACGAGCAGACGCGCTTCCGCCATGCCGCCAATCTGGCACGGATGTTCGAAATGAAGCGCGTCGCCGCCAACGCGGTATACGAGCCCGTCATCCAGTTCATCGCCGCGGTGGCCCTGGCGATCATCGTCTATATCGCGGCCGGGCAGGCGACCAGCAACGCCATCACGGTGGGCGGCTTCGTCGCCTTCTTCATGGCCATGCTGCTGCTGTTCGCGCCGCTCAAAAGGCTCACCGCCGTCAACGACCAGCTGCAGCGCGGGCTGGCGGCGGCCGAAACCATTTTCACCATGCTCGACCAGGACGCCGAACGCGACAGCGGCACCCGCGCGCTCGACCGCGTCGAGGGCCGGCTTTCTTTCCGCGGCGTGTCGCTCACCTACCCGGGCAAGACCCTGCCGGCGCTTGAAAACATCACGCTCGACATCGCGCCCGGCGAGACGGTCGCGCTGGTCGGCGCCTCCGGCTCCGGCAAGACCACGCTGGCCAACCTGGTGCCGCGCTTCTACGACCCCGACGCCGGCGTGATCGAACTCGACGGCATCGACATCCGCGACATCCGCCTGCAGAACCTGCGCAGCCATATCGCGCTGGTGTCGCAGGACGTGGTGCTGTTCAACGACACGCTGGGCCACAACATCGCCTACGGCGCAAAGCGCGACGCCACCCCCGACGAGATCCGCGCCGCCTGCGTCGCCGCCCACGCCTGGGACTTCATCCAGGCCATGCCCGACGGCCTCGACACCCTGGTCGGCGAAAACGGCATGCGGCTCTCCGGCGGCCAGCGCCAGCGCATCGCCATCGCGCGCGCGATCCTGAAAAACGCGCCGCTGCTGATTCTCGACGAAGCCACCTCGGCGCTCGACAGCGAATCCGAACGCCACGTGCAGGCCGCGCTCGACACCCTGATCAGCAACCGCACCACCCTGGTCATCGCCCACCGGCTGTCGACCATCGAGCGCGCCAACCGCATCGTGGTGCTGGAAGGCGGGCGCATCGTCGAGATCGGCAGCCACGCCGACCTGATCGCCAGACAGGGCCGCTACGCGCAGCTGCACGCGCTGCAGTTTTCCGCATGAATGCGACAACGACAGGCTGGGTCAAGCCCTCCCGCTCGCTGGCCACCGCCGCCGGCCGCGCCATCGGCGACTACCGCATGATCCGCGACGGCGACCGCATCCTGCTGGGCTTGTCGGGCGGCAAGGATTCGCTCTCCTTGCTGCACACGCTGCACCACCTGCAGCAGAAGGCCCCGGTGAAGTTCGAGCTGCTGGCATGCACCGTCGACCCGCAGTCCGACCAGTACGACCCGTCTCCACTCACGCCCTACCTGGCCGAACTCGGCGTGCCCTACTTTCTCGAATCGCAGCCCATCCTGGAAGAGGCGCAGAAGACGCTGACCCGCGACTCCGATTCCTACTGCGCGTATTGCTCGCGCATGCGGCGCGGCATCCTCTACCGCGTCGCCCGCGAGCAGGGCTGCAACGTCGTCGCCATGGCCCACCATCTGGACGACCTCGCCGAGACGCTGATGATGTCGATGCTGTTCGGCGGCAAGTTGAGGACCATGTCGCCGCACTACCTCAACGACGCCGGCGACCTGCGCATCATCCGGCCGTTTGCCTACGCGCGCGAACGCCAGACCCGCGCGTTTGCGGCAGATTCCGGCCTGCCGGTGATCTTCGAGAACTGCCCGGCGTGTTTTGCCAAGCCGCAGCAGCGCTATGCCATGAAGCAGATGCTGGCCGAGCAGGAGAAGACCCACCCGCGCATTTTCAACAGTGTGCTGACCGCGATGAAGCCGTTGATGGGCGAGCCGCCCGACTGATTTTCCGGACGTGTCGTTCAGCGCCGCGGCTTACAGCGTTTACTTTGGCATATGGTGGCGTCGATGACGGGCATATCGAAGCCGGGAACGCTATTACCTTCGGGCGTCGTCCTTGCCGTGAACAGCGGGGCGACAACAGAGGACGACGAATCAAGCAGACGCGCCCAACCGTAGTCGGCATAACCGGCGCCGTCGGGAGTCGCAAAATTAAAGTTGAATTCGAGTTCGTCGCCCGAATGCAATGGCGATGCGCGTGCAGGCGCATCGGCTTGATGGGATATTTGATAAAGCGGAAAGGTGCCGATCGAGTACTGCCTGGCAACCCTGAAGACCTGCTTGCCCCGAGTCTCGATTTCAAGCCGGTCCGCGCCGCCCCGCAAGAGGCGGCAGCCGATCAGGACAAGCCCAGCCGTTGCCAGATCGTGGTGGACGGCCCGGCCTGGTTCATGGTGTAAAAGTGCAGCCCCGGCGCGCCGCCAGCAAGCAAGCGGTCGCACAGGTCGGTCACCACATCCAGCCCGAAGGCGCGAATCGACACCAGATCGTCGCCGTAGGTTTCCAGCTTTTTCCTCAGCCAGCGCGGAATTTCGGCGCCGCAGGCGTCGGAGAAGCGCGCCAGTTGCACGTAGTTGCCGATCGGCATGATGCCAGGAACGATGGGAATGCTGACGCCCAGCGCGCGCGCGTCTTCGACAAAGTTGAAATAGGCGTCGGCGTTGAAGAAATACTGCGTGATCGCTGCATTCGCACCGGCGTCGACCTTGCGCTTGAAGCTGGCCAGATCCTCCGTGTAGGAGCGCGCCTGCGGGTGAATTTCCGGATAGGCGGCGACCTCGATCTCGAACCAGTCGCCGGTTTCGTGGCGGATGAAGGCCACCAGTTCGTTGGCGTAGCTGAATGCGCCGGCATCCATGGTGCCCGAGGGCAGATCGCCACGCAGCGCGACCAGATGGCGGATGCCCTGGCTTTTGTATTCGTTGAGGATGTCGCGGATGTTCTCCTCGGTCGAGCCGATGCACGACAGGTGCGGCGCGGCCGCACTGCCGTCGGCCTGGATTTCGCGCACGGTTTCCAGGGTGCGGTCGCGGGTGGAACCGCCGGCGCCGAAGGTGACGGAGAAGAACTTGGGGTTGAGCTGCGCCAGCTGTTTTCTGGTTACGCGCAGTTTTTCGGCGCCCTCCGCCGTCTTGGGCGGGAAGAACTCGAAGCTGAATGTTCGTTCGGTCATGCTTCAGCCTTTTTGATTGGGGATGAGCGCGGACAGCGCCCAGGCGATAACACCGTAGAGGATTGCGCCAACCATCGCCGAAACAAAGCCCTCGACGTGGAATCCGGGCAGCAGCGCGCTGGCGAGCCAGAACAGCAGGCCGTTCAGCACCAGGTAGAAAATCCCCAGCGTCAGCACCGTGATCGGCAAGGTGAGGATCGCCAGCACCGGCCGCACCAGCGTATTGATGAAGCCCAGCACCAGCGCGGCGACCAGCGCCGTGCCGAAGCCCGACACCTGAATGGTGGGCAGCAGCCAGGTCACGGCCAGCAGGGCGACAGCATTCAAAATCCACAGCAGCAGCAAACGCATGAAGCTCTCCTTCTTCAGGTGAGGTCGATCAGTAGCGGTACATCTCGGCCTTGTAGGGGCCGGCCTTGGGCACGCCGATATAGGCGGCCTGCTGGTCGGTCAGCTCGGAAAGTTGCGCGTTAAGCTTCTTCAGCTGCAGGCGCGCGACTTTCTCGTCGAGATGCTTGGGCAGGATGTAGACGCCGACCGGATACTTGCCGGAATCGCGCTCCTGCCACAGCTCCATCTGGGCGATGGTCTGGTTGGCGAAGGAGGAGCTCATCACGTACGACGGGTGGCCGGTGGCGCAGCCGAGATTCACCAGGCGGCCCTTGGCCAAAAGAATAATCCGCTTGCCGTCCGGGAAAATGACGTGATCGACCTGCGGCTTGATCTCGTCCCACTCATAGCCCTCGATGCTGGCGATGTCGATCTCGTTGTCGAAGTGGCCGATGTTGCAGACGATGGCCTGGTCCTTCATTTTCGCCATGTGGTCGTGGGTGATGACGTGGAAGTTGCCGGTGGCGGTGACGAAGATGTCGGCCTTGTCGGCAGCGTATTCCATGGTCACCACGCGGTAGCCTTCCATCGCCGCCTGCAAGGCGCAGATCGGGTCGACCTCGGTCACCCACACCTGGGCCGACAGGGCACGCAGCGCCTGCGCGCTGCCCTTGCCGACGTCGCCATAGCCGGCGACCAGGGCGACCTTGCCGGCGATCATCACGTCGGTGGCGCGTTTGATGCCGTCGACCAGCGATTCGCGGCAGCCGTAGAGGTTGTCGAATTTCGACTTGGTCACCGAATCGTTGACGTTGATCGCCGGGAACTTGAGTTCGCCGCGGGCGTGCATCTGGTACAGGCGGTGCACGCCGGTGGTGGTTTCCTCGGTGACGCCTTTGACGGCGGCGAGGCGCACCGAATACCAGGTCGGATCGATTGCCAGCTTGGCCTTGATCGCGGCGTAGAGCACCTCTTCTTCCTCGCTGGTCGGTTTGGCGATCACCGAGATATCCTTCTCGGCACGCGCACCCAGATGCAGCAGCAACGTCGCGTCGCCGCCGTCGTCGAGAATCATGTTCGAATAGCCACCGTCGGTCCATTCGAAAATGCGGTGGGTATAGTCCCAGTAATCCGTGAGCGATTCGCCCTTGACCGCGAACACCGGCACGTCGTTGGCGGCAATCGCCGCGGCAGCGTGGTCCTGGGTCGAGAAGATGTTGCACGAGGCCCAGCGCACCACGGCGCCCAGCGCGGTCAGCGTCTCGATCAGCACGGCGGTCTGGATGGTCATGTGCAGTGAGCCGGTGATGCGTGCGCCTTTCAGCGGCTGCGCGGCGGCGAATTCCTCGCGGATGGCCATCAGACCCGGCATTTCGGTTTCGGCGATGCGGATTTCCTTGCGGCCCCAGTCGGCAAGCGACATGTCGGCGACCACAAAATCGGTGAATTGCTTGTCAGCCACAGCGTTCATGTAAAGCTCCATTGCATGTGGCCGGGAGGGCGGGGTTTAGCTAAACCCGGGCTGGCGACGCTGTCGCTCACCCAACGTCCCGAACCCGGCAGGGTTAAGAAAATAGGGGGAGCGCGGTTGTTGCCTTTCCGAGCCTGGGGACAGACGAATCTGCCTCGCAGCGCTCCTCGGAAGCGAGATTATAGCTTAGCCGGCTGGCCGTCGCCGCAGGAAACTGACCGCCAGCGTGACCACGGTGAGCGGCATCACATAGCTCAACATGACGCCGGAATATGCCGGCAGGCTGGCGTGCTGCTGTGCCGCGAGCACCAGATACAGGGTATAGGCGGCATAGTAGCCGAGGAAGACCGCGCCTTCCCAGCGCGCGATCTCGCGCCCGGTCAGCAGGATCGGCAGGCAGGCAAAGGCGACCGCCAGCATCACCCACAGGTCGAAATTGCGCGCCGCCTCGGGCACGGAAAGCCCGCCCGTCGACACCATTCCGGCCGCACCCAGCACCGCCAGCAGGTTGAAGATGTTGCTGCCGATCACATTGCCGACGGCGATGTCGCGCTGGCCGCGCAGGGCGGCGATGAGCGAGGTGGCGATCTCGGGCATCGAGGTACCCACTGCTACCACGGTGAGGCCGATGACGAGGTCGCTCACCCCGAAGTGCCTGGCAAACACCACCGCCGCGCCCACCAGCCAGTCGGCGCCGAGCACCAGAAGGCCCAAACCGCCGAGCACCAGTGCTGCCTGCACGCTCCAGTGGCGGTCCCAGGAACTGGCCGGGATTCCGCTGGCGAATTCATCCGCTGCGGCCTGCGAGGCGCGCCGCGACTGCACGACAAGATATACCGTGTAGACAATCACCAGCACGAACAACAGCGCCGCCTCGACGCGGCCGATGCTGCCATCGAGCGCCATGACCGCCACCAGCAGCGAGGCGCCGATCATGATCGGGATCTCCTGGCGGATGATCTGCTCGGCCACCAGGAGCGGCGCCACCAGCGCGGAAATCCCCAGGATCAGCAGGATATTGGCGATGTTGCTGCCGACCACGTTGCCGATCGCCAGATCGGACGAGCCGGACAGGGCGGCGCCGACCGACACCGCCATTTCCGGCGCGCTGGTGCCGAAGGCCACCACGGTGAGGCCGACCACCAGCGGCGAAATTCCCCACGACGCTGCCAGCCGCGAGGCCCCGCGCACCATGGCCTCGGCGCCGGCGATCAGCGCCAGCAGCCCGAGCCCGAACGTCAGCGCCTGCATCAGCATGGTGTTACAGCCCGGCGGCGGCTTTCAGTTCGGCCGCCTTGTCGGCGACTTCCCAGGTAAAGTCGGGCTCGTCGCGGCCGAAGTGGCCGTAGCTCGCGGTGCGGGTGTAGATCGGCCGCAGCAAATCGAGCATCTGGATGATGCCCTTGGGACGCAGATCGAAGTGGCGCTCGATCAACTCGACGATTTTGGCTTCCGGGATTTTGGCTGTGCCGAAGGTGTCGACCATCAGCGAAGTCGGCTTGGCCACGCCGATGGCGTAGCTGACCTGCACCAGGCACTTGTCCGCCAACCCCGCGGCAACGATGTTCTTCGCCACGTAGCGTCCGGCGTAGGACGCCGAACGGTCGACCTTGGACGGGTCCTTGCCGGAGAAGGCGCCGCCGCCGTGCGGGGCCGCACCGCCGTAGGTGTCGACGATGATCTTGCGGCCGGTCAGCCCGGCGTCGCCCATCGGCCCGCCCACCACAAAGCGTCCGGTGGGGTTGACCAGATAGCGCGTGTCGGCGGTGAGCATGCCTTTGGGTACCACCGGCTTGATGATTTCCTCGATCACCGCTTCGGTCAGCGCGGCGTGCGAAACCTCGGGATGATGCTGGGTCGACAGCACCACGGTATCGACCGAATGCGGCTTGCCATCGACATAGCGGATCGACACCTGCGACTTGGCATCCGGCCGCAGCCATGGCAAGCGGCCGTCCTTGCGCAGTTCGGACTGGCGCTCGGTCAGGCGGTGCGCGAGGTGGATCGGCATCGGCATCAGCACCGGCGTTTCGTTGCAGGCATAGCCGAACATCAGGCCCTGGTCGCCCGCACCCTGGTCGAGATAATCGTCGTGCGCGCGATCCACGCCCTGCGCGATGTCGGGTGACTGCTTGCCGACGGTGACCATTACCGCGCAGGTGTTGTAGTCGAAGCCGATCTCGGACGAGTCGTAGCCGATGCGCTTGATGGTCTGGCGCGCGATCTGGTTGTAGTCGATGACCGCCGAGGTGGTGATCTCGCCGGCAATGACGCACAGACCGGTGGTCAAGAGCGTCTCGCACGCCACGCGCGCATGTTTGTCCTGGGTTAGAATCGCATCGAGCACCGCATCCGACACTTGGTCCGCCATCTTGTCGGGGTGCCCTTCGGACACCGACTCAGACGTGAAAATGAAATCCTTTTGCATGACAGCTCCTGTTGTAGTCCCGGTTAGCGACTGCGCAACCGGCTCGGGGGACCAACAGAGCGGCGACGCTTTAGCTGTATTTGTATCCCGCCCGCAAGTTGTCAAGATTAACGCGGCGGCTCTGCTCCGGATGTTCCGTGAAGCATCCAGGCCGGCATTGTGCCGTGCCGCATCCCCGGCCGTCAATCCCGCGTGATGTTCCTCCTGAAGCTGCTGGCCCGTCTGCCGCTGCCCGTGCTGCATGGCCTCGGCGTCGGCTTGGGCTGGCTGATCTACTGGGCGCCCGGCCGCCATTCTGTACGCATGCGCGACAACCTGCTCGACAGCGGCCTGTGCACGCCCGGCTGCGATTGCCGGCGCTTGCTCCGCCGCGCCATCGGCGAGTCGGGCAAAGCCATCGTCGAACTGCTGGCGGTGTGGCTGCGCCCGTACGACAAGGCGCTGAAACTGGTCAAGGACACTCCCGGCTGGGAACACATCGAAGCCGCGCGTGCCGCCGGCAAAGGGGTCATCGTCATCGGGCCGCATATCGGCTGCTTCGAGATAATCAGCCAGTACTATGCCGCGCGGCACCCTTTCACCGCCATGTACAAGCCGTCGCGCAAGCCGGTGCTGGACGCGCTGATGCTGGCCGGGCGCCAGCGCGGGCAGGCGACGCTGGTGCCGGCCGACCTGTCGGGCGTGCGCGCCCTGCTGGCGGCATTGAAGCGCCACGAGGGCATCGGCATCCTGCCCGACCAGGTGGCGACCGGCGGCGATGGCGTATGGGCGCCCTTCTTCGGCCGTCCGGCCTACACGCCGACGCTGGTTGCCAGCCTGCAGCGCAAGACCGGCGCGGCGGCGTTTTTTGTCGCCGCCGAACGCCTGAGCTGGGGACGCGGCTATCGCCTGCATGTGACGCCGGTGGACCCTGCGCTGCCGGCGGACAAGACCGCCGCCGCCGTCCACATCAACCAGGTGGTTGAAGAGATGGTGCGACGCTTTCCTGCGCAATACATGTGGAGCTACAACCGCCACAAGCGCCCGGGCGGCATCGCGCTCCCGGCTGGCCAGGCCGAAGCATGAGCCCCGCCGTCCCCGGCGCTCTGCTGCGGCCGTCGCTGTGGCCCATCTGGCTCGGCATGGGGTTCCTGTGGCTGCTGCACTGGCTGCCGTTGCCGCTGCAGGCGGCCATCGGCAATGCTTTGGGCTGGTTGCTGGCTTTGCTGTTGAGAAAGCGGCGCCACATCGTCGCCACCAATCTGGCCCTGTGCTTTCCCGACGCCCCGAAAGCGCTGCGCCGCCGCTGGTTGCGGCAAACCTTCCAGGCATCGGTGCGCGCGGTGCTCGAACACGGGGTGCTGTGGTGGGGGTCGGAAGCGCGGCTGCGCCGTCTGATCCGCATCGACAACCCGGACGCCGCGCTGGGTGACGGTACACGGCCGGTGATCTGGCTGGCGCCCCATTTTGTCGGGCTCGACATGGGCGGCGTGCCGCTGGCCATGGGCCACAAAGCCGCCTCGATGTACGCGCCCGCCAGGAACCCGGTCGCCGACAGGTTCATGCTGCATGGACGCACCCGCTTTTTGGATACCGTCCTGATCTCGCGACACGAAGGGATCAAGGCGACGCTACAGGCGATCAAATCGGGGCGACCTTTTTACTACCTGCCGGATCAGGATCATGGCCGCCAGAATGCCATGTTCGTTCCATTTTTCGGCGTTTCTACCGCCACCGTTTCGGCGTTGCCGCGCCTGGCCAAACTCACCAACGCCCAGATCGTCCCGGTCGTCACGCGCCAGCTGCCGTGGGGGCGCGGTTACGCGGTGCGGTTCTACCCGCCCTGGGAAAACTATCCAAGCGGCGATCTGGAGGCCGACGTCGCGCGCATGAACGCCTTCATCGAGGACCGCATCCGCGAAATGCCGTCGCAGTACCTGTGGCTGCACCGCCGCTTCAAAACCCGCCCGGCAGGCGAGGCCAGTCTCTATGAATGACGCCCTGCCCTGTCTGCAGCGGTTGACCGCGAGCGACGTCGATGCCGTCAGCGCGCTGGTGCGCGTGGTGTGGCAAGCCACCTACCCGGCACTGATTTCCCAGTCGCAGATCGACGCCATGCTGGCTGACCGCTATGCGCCGCAGCGTATCCGCGAACAGCTGGACGACCCCCGCCAGGCATGGTGGGGGGCGAGGCGGGGCCACACGCTGGCCGGCTTTGCTCACGCCATGCTCGATGAATCCGGCTGCAAGCTCGACAAGCTTTATGTCCATCCGGACCAGCAGCGCCACGGCATCGGCGCCGCGCTGGAAAAAACGGTCGAGGACTGGGCGCGCCGGCAACGGGCCAGACGCGTGTGGCTGCAGGTCAACCGCGGCAATGCGCAGGCGATTGCCGCCTACCAGAAATACGGCTTCCGCATCGTCGAGTCGCGCGTGTTCGACATCGGCGGCGGCTTCGTGATGGACGACCATGTGATGGAGCACACGCTATGACGTTCGCAAACCCTGGGGACGACGCCTTGCGCGCCCTGCTGAAAAGCGTCAAGACCATCGCCGTGGTCGGCCTGTCGCCGCAGCCTGCGCGCCCGAGCTACCGCGTGGCGCAGGCGATGCGGTATTACGGCTACCGCATCGTTCCGGTGCGCCCGCTGGTGGACGCAGTGCTGGGCGAAAAGGCCTACGCAAGCCTCGCCGACATCCCGTTTGCGGTCGATCTGGTCAACGTGTTTCGCGCCGCCGAGCACCTGCCGGCTATCGTCGAACAAAGCCTGGCGCTACACTCCATGCAGCGGCCATTTCCAACGCTGCATCATTCGCCAGCGGGCATCTGGATCCAGGAAGGCATCGTCCACGAGGCCGCCGCGCAGCGCGCGCAGGCCGGCGGCATGACGGTGGTGATGGACCGCTGCATCTTGAAGGATTACGTCAGGTTGTTGACCGAATGAATACCCAACAGGGCACACGATTGCGCTTCACCAAAATGCACGGCCTCGGCAACGACTTCGTCGTATTCGACGGCATCGGCCAGAGCATCGCGCTCACGCCCGAGCAGTGCCGCCGCATTGCCGACCGCCACTTCGGCGTCGGCTGCGACCAGATCCTGCTGGTCGAAGCGCCCACCCGCGACGACGTCGACTTCCGCTACCGCATCTTCAATGCCGATGGCGGCGAGGTCGAGCAATGCGGCAACGGCGCACGCTGCTTCGTGCGCTTCGTGCACGACAAGGGCCTCACCGACAAGACCGCCATCCGCGTGGAAACCGCGTCCGGCGTGATCGAGCCGCGCCTGCTCGACAATGGCCAGGTAACGGTGGACATGGGCGCGCCGCGCTTTGCGCCCGCCGAGATCCCGTTCACGGTCGAAGCCGAGGCGCCGACTTATGCACTCAAGGTCGGCCAGCACGTGCTCGACATCGCGGTGCTGTCGATGGGCAACCCGCACGCGGTGCTGCGGGTGAACGACCTCGACAGCGCGCCGGTGGACATCCTCGGCGCCGCGATCGAATCGCATGCGCGCTTTCCGCAGCGGGTCAACGCCGGCTTCATGCAGGTGCTGACCCCGCACGACATCCGCCTGCGCGTGTACGAGCGCGGCGCCGGCGAGACGCTGGCCTGCGGCACCGGTGCCTGCGCGGCGGCGGTCGCGGGCATCCACCAGGGCTGGCTGCAAAGCCCGGTCAGCGTGCACACGCGCGGCGGCGATCTGGTCGTCGAGTGGGCGGGCAAGGGCCAGCCGGTCACCATGACCGGGCCGGCTGAAACGGTATTTGAAGGGGAGATCGAACTCTAATGAACATGCAACCCACCACCCTGGACGAACAGGCCATCGCCGAGTATCTGACCCGGCACCCGAATTTCTTCAACGATTTTCCCACCCTGCTGGCGGACCTGCACATCCCGCATCCGCACGGCACCCACGCGGTGTCGATGAGCGAGCGTCAGCTGATCGCGATGCGCGACAAGGTACAGATGCTGGAAAACAAATTGGCCGAGCTGATCCAGTTCGGCGAAGAAAACGACGGCATTTCGGAGAAGCTGCATGCGCTGACGCTGGCGCTGCTGGCCGCGCGTATGCCGCAAGACGTCGTCGCGGCATTGGCGCTGCATCTGCGCGAAGGCTTTGCGGTGCCGCACCATGCCCTGCGCGCATGGAATCTTGCGGCAGGCAGCATGCCCGGCCTGACCGACCCGGTAACGCCAGCCGTACGCGACAACGTGGCCGCGATGGCGCAGCCGGTGTGCGGTGCGCTGGCGGTGAACGACGCCGACGACTGGTTCGGCGAGGTGTCGCCGCACCTGCGCACCTTCGCCTGCATTCCGCTGCGACCCGCACCTGCTGCGGCGCCGGTCGGCCTGCTGGTGCTGGCCTCGGAAGAAGCCAAGCGTTTCTACGCCGGCATGGGCACGCTGTATCTGGAACGGCTGGGGCAGCTGGTCGGCGCCGCGCTGGTGCGAATGCAGGGTTGAACCTGAATGCCTCTTATAGTGAACGGTTTCTAGCTTGAACGCGACTGCACACTACCTGCAACACCTCGCCGCCGAGCGGCGACTGTCGCCGCATACGGTCGCGGCCTACCAGCGCGATCTGGCCAATCTCTCCGAATTGACCCCCGGCAGGCCGCTGGCCGAACTCACCGTCACCGACATCCGCGGCGCCATCGTCAAACTACGCGGCCAGGGCCTGGCGGCTACCAGCGTGGCGCGCCAGTTGTCGAGCTGGCGCGGGTTCTACACCTTTGCCTGCCGCCGCCTCGGCTACGCGAACAACCCCTGCAGCGGCCTGCGCCCGCCCAAGGCGGCCAAGACGCTGCCGGACATCCTCTCGCCCGACACCTGCGCCCAACTGCTCGGCGGCCGCGCCGATAACGACGACGCACTGGCCGCACGCGACCGTGCCATGTTCGAGCTGTTCTATTCGTCCGGGTTACGTCTGGCCGAACTGGTCGGGCTCGATCTCGACGACGTCAACCTGCAATCGGGCGAAGCGCAGGTCACCGGCAAGGGTCGCAAAACCCGCATCGTGCCGGTCGGACGGCAGGCGCTGGCCGCCCTTGCCGCCTGGCTGCAACAGCGGCAGCCGCTTATGTCCCGCAGGGACGGCATCCCTGGCCAGGCGCACGCGCATACCGCCGCACTGTTCGTCAGCCAGCGCGGCACACGCCTCACTCCGCGCAGCGTGCAACTGCGGCTCAACCGCTGGGCGCTGCAGGCGGGACTCGGCCAGCACGTTCACCCGCACATGCTGCGCCACGCGTTTGCCACCCACGTGCTGCAGTCGTCCGGCGACCTGCGCGCGGTGCAGGAAATGCTCGGCCACGCCAGCATCAGCACCACCCAGGTCTACACCCACCTCGACTGGCAACACCTGGCCAAGGTATACGACCAGGCACACCCGCGCGCGCGCAAGAAAGACTGACCGCGTGCTTCGGAAGCCGGGCAATCACTCGGCCTCTTCAGAAATGGCGCTTGCTGCCGTTAACTTCGCGCATGCGTATCTCCCCCTCTTCCTTGCATGCCCGTCCTGTACAAGGTCTGCGGCCGACCCGGTTCAGCACGCAAGACCGCGTCATGGGCACGCTCCTCTTCATCCTGGTTGCAGTGTTCGTCCTGGCGGGACAGCAGGCGCTGCAAATCGCCCGCCAGGACGCCGACGACGCATTGCACATGCAGGCCTCTGCACAGCTGGCGGCGCTGTCGCAGGCGGTAGCCGACCCGGCTATCGTGGGCGATTACATCGCCTTGCAAACCCTGCTGAAAACCCCGATCGCCCAAGGCAACCTGCGCTATGTGGAATATACCGCGCCCAATGGCCGCGTCCTGCGCGAGGAGGCGCCTGCGCGCCGTGCCGACCGCCCCGGCTGGTTTGCCGCGCTGGCCGGGCTGTCGATTCCGGTCATGCAGACACCCCTCGTCATCGGCGGCAGCGCCCACGGCAGCCTGGAAATCCAGCCGTCTGCCCGTAGCCATGAGGATTTTCTCTGGCATCTCGGCACCCGCCTGTTCGTGCTGCTCGCCACCGCTTTCGCCCTGCTCGGCTGGTTGACCCATGTGCTGCTGAAAATCAATCTTCAGGACCTGACCCGGCTGCGCGCCGCCGCGCAGCGGATCGAGGCCGGGGATTACAGCGCGCGCATCCCCCTGCGTGCCAGCAGCCCACCCGAGTTGCGGCAGACCACGCGCGCATTCAATCACATGAGCGCAGCCCTGGAGCGCTTGCTCACCGACCTCAATGAACAGCGAGAAGCGCTTGACAGCACGGCCAGCGTGGCCGAATCCGATCTCGCCGGCAACATCACCTCCGCCAACGAACTGTTTTGCAGCATCAGCGGTTACGCGCGCGAGGAACTCATCGGCCAGAATTTCCGCATCGTCAGTTCGGGCCAGCACGATGCTGCGTTTTTTAACGATCTGTGGGAAACCATCTCGGGCGGGCAAACCTGGCGCGGCGAAATCTGCAACCGTGCCAGGGATGGACGGCTTTTCTGGACGGCCAAGACCATCATCCCGATCAAGGATGACGACGGCCAGCTGCTGAAATACCTGTCGATCCACTTCGACATCACGCAGCGCAAGCTCAACGAGGCCGCGCTCAGCGAAGAAAAGGAACGCTGGCAAGTCACGCTACAGTCGATCAACGACGCCGTCATTGTCACCAATGCCCGCAATCAGGTGGACTATATCAACCCGGCCGCCGAAGTGCTGCTCGGCGTTGCGCTTGAGGATGCCGTGTCGAACCCGCTGAAGATCCTGATGCAACTCGATCAGTGGGGCGATGACGACGCTCCGGCCTGCTTCCTGTCGGCGACTCCGGCCCTGCACGGCCAGACCGGTTCCGCCCAGTTGCAGACCCGGTCCGGCCATCATCTGGCCGTCAGTTACAGCTGTGCGCCGCTGACCGGCCTCGGCGGCATCGGCGCCGTATATGTGCTGCGCGACGAGACCGAGAAAAAACAATTGCTCGACAACCTGCGTGAAATGGCCTTCCACGATACCCTGACCACGCTGCCGAATCGCCGTGCGGTGGAAGGTCGTCTGGCGCGCGCCATGCACACCGCGCGCGACCAGACGCAACAGCATGCGTTCTGCTACATCGACCTCGATCAGTTCAAGCTGGTGAACGATACCTGCGGGCATTCGGTGGGCGATACCCTGCTGATGGACATTGCGCTGACCATGAAAGCCGCCCTGCCCGATCACGCCTATCTGGGCCGTCTGGGCGGCGACGAATTCGGCCTCATCCTGTTCGACACCCAGCCTGCCGTGGCGATTCAGGTCTGCCGGCAACTGGTACAACGCATCCGCGACTTCCGTTTCGAGCACAAGGGACGGCGCTTCACCCTCGGCGCCTGTGCCGGGATCGCCCCCATCACGCAGGACGCGACTACCCCAGGCGGTATCCTGGTGCAGGCCGACATGGCGTGCTACCGCGCCAAGTCTGAGGGCAGCGGACGGGTCATGCTGTATGAAGCGGACGAGGTCGGCTTCCGCCGCCTGGAAGCAGAAATGGGCTGTGCGGCGGACTTCGTACAGGCACTGGAGGCCAATCAGTTCCTGCCCTACCGCCAGCGGATCCAGCCGACCTCAAGCAGCGGCCAGCCGCATTACGAAGTGCTGATCCGCTGGCAGCGCAACGGTGTGGTCGAGGGACCTGCCAAGCTGCTGCCCGCGCTTGAGCGCTACGGGCAGGCGCCCATCCTCGATCGCTGGGTGCTGGAAACTGTCATCGCCTACCTGGCGGCGCAACCCGACGACAACGCGGTCTACTTCATCAACCTGTCCGGCAAGACCGTCGCCGACGAGTCTTTCCTCGGCACCGTCTGCCATCTGCTCGACCACTATGGCGTGGCGGGAGAACGTCTGGGGTTCGAGGTCACGGAAACCGCCGCAGTGGTCAACCTGGAAGACGCTCAGCGCCTGATTCACGGCCTGCGTGAACGCGGCTGCCAATTCGCGCTCGACGATTTCGGGCGCGATGCCTCCTCGTTCTTCTATCTCAAGCACCTTCCCGCCGACTTCCTCAAAATCGACGGCGCCTTCGTGCGCGGCATGCTGGACGATCACCGCGACCAGGCCATCGTGCGCTCGATTGCGCAACTGGCGCGCGACTTCGGCATGAATTCGGTGGCCGAGCAGGTGGAGAACGCCAAGATGGCGGCCCTGCTGCGCGACATGGGGGTGGACTACCTGCAGGGCTATCACATCCATCGTCCGGAAGCGCTGCCCCGCTGGCAGCCGGTCACCGGCACACGGCCCACACATGCGCCTCATTTGATTTCGATCGATTGAGCCTTCAGGCAATCATGGTGCCGGAAATCCCTTCCTCCGGCACCGGGTAGCGCTTCTTCAGCGCTACCAGCGCCTCGATCAACAGGCGTGAAATCATCAGGTTACGTGCCAGCTTGCTGTTGGCGGGAATGACGTGCCAGGGCGCATGCGCCGTGCTGATGGCCGACATCGCCGCGTCGCAGGCCTCCATGTATCGTCCCACTGCGCACGCACGGCAAGATCGCCCGGGTGGAATTTCCATTGCTTTTCCGGGTTGTTGCGGCGCGCTTCCAGGCGTTTTTTCTGCTCGTCCCTGGAAATATGCAGATAGAACTTGAGAATGGTGGTGCCGGTTTCCGCCAGCATGCGTTCGAAATCGTTGATCTGGCGATAACGGCGCTTGCACTCGGCGGCGGCGATCCAGCCGGGCGCGCACATCGGATTTCGGCTTGCCGATGATGTCGGTGTCGTCGGCATCCCAGTCGGACAGCCTGAGCTGAGTGTCGGGCGGAATACGGGGGTCGGCAGACTTCATATCCTCTCCTGCGGGGGAATCAGGATCATCCAGTCGCCCAGCGCCGACTGGATCTCGCCCAACGTGAGATGGCGCATCAGCCCCCGGTTGCCCGGCGCCATCTGGTTCCAGGCGCAGGTCATGCCGCGAAGATCCGGCTGGGCGGCATCGCGCAGGCGGAATTCGGTGATGAAGTAGAGGAAGGTCGGATCGCCGTCGTCCAGCACCAAACCGGTCCGGACGTAAGGCCAGGATCGCGCCACCGCGATCGGGTTCACGCTGCGCGTCACCCGCCACACCTCGAAGCGCCCCGGCTGCAGCGCCTGCGGCCCGGGCCGCACCGTGTCCAGTTCCACCACACAGAACGGATCGTGTTCCTGCACGCTGTTGCGCGGCACCATGCGGCCGTATTGCAGGCGCACCGTGGCGGCGTCCGGCGGAATCGTCAGCGGCCGGTTCAACTGCACCGTCCAGCCCGATGAATAGGCGTAGTACGGCGAGGCCGGATCCGGCGAATCAAGCCCGGCACAGCCCCCAAGCAGAAATACCAGCCCAATTCCAATGCGCTTCATCCCGTCTCCTTGCAAGGTATCACTGCGGGCAATGCGACAATCGGCATATCCATTCATTGTGTAATCACCGACGTCATAGCGCAAGCCGGCAACCCGCGCCCAGACTGATGGGTTGCACCTTTGGCGTATGACGTTCAGACTGCGCCCCTCCGCACCGGCGTACCGGACGGTAAATTTGACTTCACTTCGACTCATGGAGCGACTCGATGCCCGCCTCATCCAAACCCCTCACCGAAGCCGATCTGCTGAAAATGCCGGCTGCCGCCTATATGAATGCAGCCCAGCTGGCGTTCTTTCGCAGCCGCCTCGAAGCCCTGCGCGACGAAATGCTCAGCAATGCCGCCAACACCGGCGCAACCCTCAAGGAAAACGAGAACTTTGCCGACCCCAACGACCGCGCCTCGATGGAAGAGGAGCACATGCTGGAGCAGCGCGTGCGCGACCGTGAGCGCAAGCAGCTGAAAAAAATCAATTCCGCCCTGAACCGCATCGACAGCGGCGAATATGGCTGGTGCGAGGAAACCGGCGATCCTATCGGCCTGCCGCGCCTGCTGGCACGTCCCACTGCCGAATACTCGATCGAGGCGCAGGAGCGCCACGAGATGATGGAAAAGCTGCGCGCCTGAATAGTGCGGAAGCGCCCAGGATGGATGCCCTGAAGGACGCCGACCCACTTCCCGTCACCCTGCTCACCGGCTTTCTGGGTAGCGGCAAGACCACGGTGCTGAACCACCTGGTGCGCACGCTGCCGCGCACCGCGATCCTGATGAACGAGTTCGGCGAAGTCGCGCTCGACCATCAGCTGCTGCAAAAAATGGAAGGCCCACTGGCGCTGCTCTCCGGCGGCTGCGTCTGCTGCACGATTTCGGGCAGCCTGTCGCCGACCCTGAAAAATCTGTGGATGGCGCGGCAGAAGGGCGACATCCCGCCATTCGAGCGCGTTGTCATCGAAACCACCGGCATCGCCGACCCGGCCCCGGTGCTCGACAACCTGCTGCACGACAACTGGGTGCGCGCGCGCTTCCGCCTCGACGGCGTAGTCACCACGGTCGACGCCCTGTTCGCCATGGGCCAACTGGACCGGCATTTCGAGGCGGTAAAGCAGGTCGCGGTGGCCGACCGGCTGCTGCTGACCAAGACCGATCTCGCATCCGCCGACAGCGTGGCCGCATTGCGCGAACGGCTGGCGACACTGAACCCGGCTGCCGATATCGTGACGGTGACGCACGGCGAGCTTGACTCTGCCGTGATCCGCAACCTCGGCCTGTGGAACGCCGAAACCCGTTCGCTCGAAGTGGCGCGCTGGCTGAAGCCGCAACGCTACCAGCCGGCCAGCGCGGGCAAGCTCGGCGGCAAGCCCCGTGCCGCATTGCACGATGCGCGCATCCAGGCCTTCTCGGTGGTCCTCGACGCCCCACTCGATCGCTACGGCCTGCAGTCGGCGCTTTCCATGCTCACTTCGTTCCGGGCCGAGAACCTGCTGCGTTTCAAGGCCATCGTCAACCTGCAGGGCGAAGAACAGCCCACGGTGCTGCACGGCGTGCAGCACGTGCTCTATCCGGAAGTGAAGCTCGACGCCTGGCCGGACGACGACCGCCGCAGCCGCTTCGTCTTCATCGTGCGCGACCTCGATCCGGAATTCGTCGCCAAACTGCTGGCCGATTTCTCCGGCGCGGCGCAAAACCCTGCCGCGACGCCGCCATGAATCTCGGACAAAAACTGCTTATCGGCGCGATCCGCGTGTACCAGCTGGTGCTCTCGCCCTGGCTCGGGCGGCAGTGCCGCTACCTGCCGACCTGCTCGGAATACGGCAAGGAAGCGATCGAAAAACACGGCGCACTCAAGGGCGGCTGGCTCGCCGTCAAGCGCATCGGCCGCTGCCGTCCCGGCTGCAGCCACGGCTACGACCCGGTGCCGCCGGTCGAGCCGCGTAAGTAAAATGTCGCCCATGTTGCCGCGTCGCCTGCTTCCCTGGCTGTTCGTACTGGTCCTGCTGTTCGGTCAGGCGGCGGCGTTCGCGCACGCGCTCAGCCATCTGGATGTGCACGACTCGGGGCTGCCCGACAAGGTCTGCGAAGTCTGCATCGCCCAGGCCAGCCTCGGCAGCGCCGCCCCGGCGACGGTGTTCAGCCTGCCCATCGAGCCTGCCCACCACATCGAGTTACCGGCCGGGATGCTGCCGCCCGCCGCCGTCTCGACCCACCACGCGCAAGCCCGCGCGCCGCCTGACGCCATCTGAAATCCGGACCTGAAGCCGGCTGCCGAGAGGCCTGCCGACCGCGTTCTCATTTTTGATGGAGTACCACCATGTTACGACCCGCCCTGCTGGCGGCCGCGGTGACGGCCGCCTTTCCGGTTCATGCCGACCCCCAACTCGACGCCCTGCGTGCTGAATTGCAGGAACTGAAAACCGCCTACGAGGCGCGCATCCAGGCGCTGGAAGCGCGGCTGCAAAAGACCGAAACCCAGACCGCCGAGGCCGCGATCAAGGCCGAACCTGCGCCCGTCCGTTCCAGATTCAACCCCGATGTCTCGTTCATCCTGCAAGGCAAGTACGCGCACCTGGAAGACCGTGCCGACCGCAGCATCACCGGCTTTTTACCCTCCGGCGCGGAGAGTCCGTCACGCGGGTTCTCGGTGGACGAAAGCGAACTGGTGCTGTCCGCCAGCATCGACCCCTGGTTCCGCGGCTACCTGAATGCCGTGTTGGCCGACGGAGAGGTCGGCGTCGAGGAAGCCTGGTTCCAGACCACGAGCCTGGGGCAGGGGCTGTCGGTCAAGGGCGGACGCTTCCGTTCCGGCATCGGCTACCAGAACGAACAGCACCCTCACGCCTGGGATTTCGCCACCAACAGCCTGGTTTACGAAGCCTTGTTCGGAGAAGGCTATGGGCAGGACGGCCTGCAAATGAAGTGGCTGGCGCCGACCGATACCTTCCTCGAATTCGGCGCGGAAGCCGGGCGCGGCGGCGCCTTCCCAAGCACCGAACGCGACAGCAATGGCTTCCCCAGCCTCGCGCTGTTCGGCCACGTCGGCGGCGACGTCGGCACGTCGAACAGCTGGCGCGCCGGATTGTCGTATCTGCACGCCAGGCCGCAGGAACGCGCCTTCGAAGGCCGCGACCTCGGCGACGGCGACGTGGACGGCGCTTTCTCAGGCAAGAGCCGCACCTGGCTCGCCGATTTCGTGTGGAAATGGGCACCGAACGGCAACACCACGCAGCAGAATTTCAAGTTCGCCGCCGAATATTTCCAGCGCCGCGAATCGGGCGAGTTGAACGGCGATATTTCCGGTCCCTATTCGGCCGACCAGTCGGGCGTCTACGCGCAAGGCGTCTATCAATTCATACCACACTGGCGCGTGGGCTACCGCTACGACCAGCTGTTCCGCGGCGACGTGATGTTCAATGGCGCAGATGCCGGGGCCACCCTGGCTTCGCTCGCCGATTACGACCCGCGCCGGCACAGCCTGATGCTCGACTACAGCCCGTCCGAATTCTCCCGCCTGCGCCTGCAATACTCGCGCGACGAAGCGCAGCAGGACATTGAGGAGAACCAGTTCTACGTGCAGTACATCTACAGCCTGGGCAGCCACGGCGCACACAAATTCTGAGGAGCGCAACATGAAAACATCTCTTTTCAAAGCCCCGTTCCTGCGTGGCCTGGTTGGCCTTCTGGGCGTTGCCGTCCTGGTGCCGGGCGCAGCGCACGCGGCACTGAAAGTCTTCGCCTGCGAACCCGAATGGGGGTCGCTGGCAAAGGAAATTGGCGGCGCGCAGGTCAGCGTCTATACCGCCACCACGGCCATGCAGGACCCGCACCACATCGAAGCGAGGCCCTCCCTCATCGCCCGTGCACGCAACGCCAACCTGCTGGTGTGCACCGGCGCCGAGCTGGAAATCGGCTGGCTGCCGGTCATCCTTGCCGAGTCGGGCAACGCGGCGATTCAAGCCGGCCAGCCGGGACAGTTCTTTGCTGCACAGTACGTGCCGCTGCTCGAAAAACCCGCCGTGCTCGATCGTTCGGCGGGCGACGTGCACGCCGACGGCAACCCGCACATCCAGACCGACCCGCGCAACATCGCGCGCGTCGGCGAGGCGCTCGCCCGCCGCATGGCCGAACTCGACCCTGCACAAGCGGCGACCTACCAGGCGCGCTGGAAGGATTTTTCGGCCCGCTGGCAGGCCGCCATCGCACGCTGGGAGCAGCAGGCCGCTCCGCTCCGGGGGGTGCCCGTCGTCGTGCAGCACAAGGGCTTCCCCTATCTGGAAAACTGGCTGGGGCTGAAGCAGGTGGCAGTGCTTGAACCCAAGCCCGGCGTCGAACCCTCGGTCGGCCATCTGGCACGGGTGGCCGCACAGCTGCAGGCCACGCCTGCCCGCGCCGTGCTGCGGGCGGCCTACCAGAGCCCGCGCCCGGCCGACTGGCTGTCGCAGCGCACCGGCATTCCGGCGCTGGCACTGCCCTACACCGTGGGCGGCAATGATCGGGCAAGCGACCTGTTCGGCCTGTTCGACGACACGATCGAGCAACTGCTGAAGGCAGCGCCATGAGCCTGACCGCGCTCGATCTGCTGCTGTGGCCGTTCATTGTCGGCCTGCTGGTGCTGGCGACCCACGTCCCGCTGGGGCGCCGGGTACTGGCACGCGGCATCATCTTCCTCGATCTGGCGGTGGCGCAGCTGGCCGTGCTCGGCGTGGTTGCGGCGCACGCGCTGGACCTCGCCGCCGACGGCTGGCCCACCCAGTTGGCAGCGGCCGCCGCCGCGCTGATCGGCGCGACGCTCCTGGCCGGATGCGAGCGGCGCTGGCCGCAGATCCAGGAAGCGCTGATCGGTTCCACCTTCGTTGTCGCCGCCAGCGCCGCGGTGCTGCTGCTGGCGGGCGACCCGCACGGCGGCGAGCACCTGGCCGAACTGCTCAGCGGGCAAATCCTGTGGGCGACGCCCGCGCAGGCGATCCGGATCGCCGCGCTGTACGGCGCCTTGCTGGCGTTCATGGCCTGGCGCGGCGAACGCCTTGGCGGGCTCGGCTTCTATCTTGCCTTCGCCCTGGCGATTACCGCGTCGGTGCAGCTGGTGGGGGTGTACCTGGTGTTCGCAAGCCTGATCCTGCCGGCGCTGGCGGTGCGCGGCCTGCCGTCGGGCAGCGGCCTGCGGGCCGGCTGGGCGATGGGCGCGCTGGCGTATGCGGCCGGACTGGCTGCGTCTGCCCGGCTCGACTGGCCGGCCGGACCCGCGATTGTCATTGCGCTCGCCGGGTTCGCCCTGCTCGCCGGCACGCTGCTGCGGCTTGCTGCAAGCAGGGGACAGCGCTAGTATCCATTACCGAACCTCTGACCAAAGCACGCATATTCCGTGGCCCTTCCGTTTTTCAGAAAAAGCAAAGACAAGACACCCGGCACCGCGCAAAAAATCGCGCCGGCGCCCCCTCACGCCATCGACACCCAGTCCACCGATAGCCTGTTCACCATGAACATGGGGGCCAGCGGCATCGTGGTGGAGGAGACCAGCGGCTCGCCGCAGTCCTTGGTGGACGAGGCCGCCATCCTCTATGCCAGTGGCCAGGCCGACACGGTCGAGCATTTATTGAAAGACATTCTGGCCAAGGGCGATCGCCGCGCCTGGCTCATGCTGTTCGATCTATACGGCATCCAGAACCGCGAAAAGGAATTCGAGCAACTGGCGCTGGATTACGCGATGCGCTTCGAGACTTCACCTCCCGTCTGGCAAAAAATAGGCGGCAACGGCGCGGCCAAACCCCAGCAAGCCCAAACGACCAGCCTGGAATTACCCGGCCTGCTCGATAAAAAAGCGACTGCCACCCTGCGCGAGGGCATCGCCGCCACCGCCAAGAATGCCGTGGTGCGAATCGACTTTTCGGGCATCGCGATGGTCGACGAATCAGGTGCAGACGAATGCACCCAAATCCTCGCCACCGCACGCAAAGCCAAGCGCAAGCTGCAGGTCAGCGGTGTCGACCGCCTGATTGCGCTGCTGCAGGACCTCAACCGTGCCACCCACAGCCGCGCGGTGCACTGGTTGCTGCTGCTGGAGCTTTACCAGACGCTCGGGCAGGAGGAAAACTTCGAAGACCTGGCGGTGGACTACGCCGTGCGCTTTGAAGTCTCGCCGCCGTCCTGGAGCGAGGTTCAAGCCGCCGAAGTGGTGCAGGCCGCACCTGCCGAGCCGCGCGACGATGCGCTGCGACTCTCCGGTGAAATCACGCCCGCCAACGACAACGCCCTGCAGCAGTTTGGCAGCTATGCCGCCACCCACAACGACGTGCTGGTCGACCTGACCCAGGTCACCCGCGTCGACTACGGCAGCGTCAGCCAGTTCATCAGCGTACTGATGCAGTGCCTGGGCAGCGGCAAGACCATCACCCTGCGCGGCCACAACGCGCTTATCCACGAACTTTTTCGCGTCATGGGCATCGATCAGCTGGCACAACTCGTCCCGCACCACCCGGACTGACACCGGGCTCCCCGATCGCGCAGGCGCCCCCCGATTTTGCGCAGGGCGCGACGGCGGGCAGGCAAGGCTGGGCAACCATCACCTTTACACCCTTCGCGGTCACTCCACTTTTTCAGGACAATCCCGCTCATGGAACAATATCGCGGTACCACCATTCTCTCCGTCCGCCGGGGCAATGAAGTCGCCCTCGGTGGCGACGGTCAGGTCACCCTCGGCAACATCGTCATCAAGGCCACCGCACGCAAGGTGCGCCGGCTCTATCAGGAAAAAGTCCTGGCCGGATTTGCCGGTGGCACCGCCGACGCCTTCACCCTGTTCGAGCGCTTCGAGGCCAAGCTCGACAAGCACTCCGGGCACCTGCTGAGGAGCGCAGTCGAACTCGCCAAGGACTGGCGCACCGACCGCATGCTGCGCCGCCTCGAAGCCATGCTGGTGGTGGCCGACCGCGAGTACTCGCTCATCATCACCGGCAACGGCGACGTGCTGGAACCCGAACTCGGCATCGCCGCCATCGGTTCCGGCGGCGCCTTTGCCCAGTCCGCAGCCCGCGCACTGCAGGAAAACACCGACCTGTCCCCGCTTGAAATCGTCAAAAAGAGCCTCACCATTGCGGGGGACATCTGCATTTATTCGAACCAGAATCATGTGATTGAAAGTCTGTGAGGGGTAAGGGGTAAAGCGTGAGGAAACCGCCCCCCTCCCCCTTCACCCCTAACGTCTCACCCCTCACCTCCTCCATGACTCCCAAAGAAATCGTCCACGAACTCGACAAACACATCGTCGGCCAGGCTGCCGCCAAGCACGCGGTCGCGGTCGCCCTGCGCAACCGCTGGCGGCGCCAGCAGGTCGATGAACCGCTGCGGCAGGAAATCACGCCGAAGAACATCCTGATGATCGGGCCGACCGGGGTCGGCAAGACCGAAATCGCGCGGCGACTGGCGCGGCTCGCCAACGCGCCCTTCATCAAGATCGAGGCGACCAAGTTCACCGAAGTCGGCTACGTCGGACGCGATGTCGACACCATCATCCGCGACCTGATGGAAACCGCGGTCAAGCAGATGCGCGAACAAGCCACGTCCAAGGTTCAGTTTCGCGCCGAAGAAGCCGCCGAAGATCGCATCCTCGACGCGCTGCTGCCGCCGCCGCGCAGCGTCGGCCTGGGCGAGTCAGAACCGCAGCGCGAGGAAGGCGCGGCGCGCCAGCGTTTCCGCAAGATGCTGCGCGAAGGGGAGCTCGACGACAAGGAAATCGAGATCGAGCTTGCGGCGGTCAGCCCCAGCATGGAAATCTTCACCCCGCCGGGAATGGAAGACCTGTCGCAGCAGCTGCAGGGCATGTTCCAGAACATCGGGCAAGGCCGCCGGCAGGCCCGCAAGCTGAAAGTGCGCGAGGCATTCAAACTGCTGACCGAGGAAGAGGCCGGACGGTTGATCAGCGACGAGGACACCAAGCAGCAGGCGCTCGAAGCGGTCGAGCAGAACGGGATTGTTTTCCTCGACGAGATCGACAAGGTCGCCACCCGCAGCGACGCACACGGCAGCGACGTCTCGCGCCAGGGCGTGCAGCGCGACCTGCTGCCGCTGATCGAGGGCACCACCGTCTCGACCAAGTACGGCATGGTGAAGACCGACCACATCCTGTTCATCGCCAGCGGCGCGTTCCATTTGTCGAAGCCGTCCGACCTCATCCCCGAACTGCAGGGCCGCCTGCCGATCCGCGTCGAACTGCAGGCACTGAACGTGGAAGACTTCGAACGCATCCTGACCGCCACCGACGCCTGCCTGACGCGCCAGTACGAAGCCCTGCTGGCGACCGAAGGGGTCACGCTCAAGTTTTCCGACGACGGCATCCGCCGCATCGCCGAGATTGCCTTCGAGGTGAACGAGCGCACCGAAAACATCGGCGCGCGCCGCCTGCATACCGTGATGGAAAAACTGCTGGAGGATATTTCCTTCGATGCCGGCAGCGTTACCGGCGACTACGTGATCGACGCCGACGTGGTCACCGCACGCCTGGCGGCGCTGGCCGCCAGCGAAGACCTGGCGCGCTACGTTCTCTAATTCCTCGTTCCCTGCCCCTAACCCCAGCAAATGAAATCCGAAGCCCTCTCGCCCATCGAAACCCGCGGCAAATTCCTCTCCACCATCCTGTTCGGCAGCCGCTGGCTGCAGGTGCCGCTTTATCTCGGCCTGATCGCCGCGCAAGTGGTCTACGTCATCCACTTCATGGTCGAACTCGAACACCTCGTCGCCGGCACCTTCAAGCTTGGAGAAGAGGCCATCATGCTTATCGTGCTGGGGTTGATCGACGTCGTGATGATCTCCAACCTGCTCATCATGGTGATCGTCGGCGGCTATGAAACCTTCGTTTCGCGCCTGCGGCTCGAAGGCCACCCCGACGAGCCCGAGTGGCTGTCGCACGTCAACGCCAACGTGCTGAAAGTCAAACTGGCCACCGCCATCATCGGCATCTCGTCCATCCACCTGCTGAAGACCTTCATCAACGCCCCCAACCTCACCGACAAGGTGCTGTTGTGGCAGACCGTCATCCACATGACCTTTGTCTTCTCGGCCATCTCGATCGCGTACATCGACAAGCTGATGCCGCATCCGGCGAAGCATTGAACGGCACCCGGCACGCCCCGCCGGCGCTCGACACAGATACGCCGGACGAGCCGGCCAGTTGCGCGAATGTTTCAAACGGCTTCTAAGGAAAACTACCTAGTGGGATAGAGAATCTACCCACTGGTGGAATGGTCTTGGTGCGCTTACTCTGCAAGTGCACGCTCGATAAGGAGTTCGACCATGTCCGACGATACGCTTTCCCCATCCCGCCGCGCCTTTCTACAGGCGTTACCGGCGATCACCGCCGGCGTGGCGCTACCCATGAACAGCGCCCGTGCCGCCGAAAGCAAACACCACTGGGCGATGCTGGTGGATGTGCGCAAGTGCATCGGCTGCCAGGCCTGCACCGTCAGTTGCATCATGGAAAACGCGGTACCCGAAAACAGTTTCCGCACCATCGTTTCCACCTACGTCGTGCAGCAGGAAACCGACGGCCAGACCACTGCGGGCACCTACATGCTGCCGCGCCTCTGCAACCATTGCGACAATCCGCCTTGCGTGCCGGTCTGCCCGGTGGGCGCCACCTTCAAGCGCGACGATGGCATCGTGGTGGTGGATGGCGACCGCTGCGTGGGCTGCGCCTACTGCGTCCAGGCCTGCCCGTACGACGCCCGTTTCATCAACCACGATACGAACAAAGCCGACAAGTGCACCTTCTGCGCGCACCGGGTCGACGCCGGCCTGCTGCCAGCCTGCGTCGAAACCTGCGTCGGCGGCGCACGCATCTTCGGCGACCTGAACGACCCTAAAGGCGAACTGCGGCGCAGGCTGGACGCCGCCAAAAGCGCGGATGCCATCAAGGTGCTCAAGCCCGAATCCGGCACCCGCCCCAACGTTTTTTACATCGGTCTCGATCCCCGTTTCCAGGGGCGCGTCGAGGGCCAGGCGGCCATGTGGCAGCCGAATGAGCACGGAGGTTGATCATGAGCCCATCCATTGTCGAAATTGTAAACGTGTCCCGCGAAGTCGCGTGGCTGCCCTGGGCCGTGCAATATTTTTTCCTGATCGGTCTGTCCGTGGGCAGCTTTCTGCTCACCCTGCCCTGGTTCGTGCTGCGCCGGCCCGCCTGGGAACGGGCCAGCCGCGTCGCCCTGCTGGGCGCGCTGACCTGTGGCCTCACCGCACCCGTGGCCCTGCTCGCCGACCTGCATCAACCCGGCCGCTTCCTCAACTTCTACCTGCATCCCAATCTCGACTCCTGGATGGCCTGGGGCGCCTTCTTCATCCCGCTCTATCTGGGGGGGCTGGTGCTCTACACCTGGCTGGTGCTGCGCCCGGACCTGAAGCGCCTGGCCGACGCCGGCGGACGCTGGGCGGGCGCCTACCGGGCGTTTGCCTACGGCGGCCACGACAGCCTGGGGGCGATCCGCATCGCCGCCGTGCTGGCCCTGGCCGGCGCCGCCCTGGTGGCGCTCTACACCGGCATGGAGGTGATGGTGGTCAGCGCCCGGCCCCTCTGGAACACGCCCTTGCTGCCGGTGCAGTTCTTCGTCACCGCGGTGGCCGGCGCCATCGGCTTGGTGCTGGTGCTGGACCGTTTCGTCGGCGACGGCCGCGCGGCGGTGGAGGCGCCGCTGCTGCGCCTGCTGGCAATGACCCAGCTGCTGGTGCTGGCGGTGGGCGCCGCCTGGCTGCTGCTCGGAATAAGCGGCCTGTCCCCGCAACACGCGGAAGCACTGGCGCAAGTAGCGCCCTCGGCCGCCTGGCAAATCACCGCGGTGTGGGCCGCCGGCAGCGCACTGGCCACGCTCTGGCTCGCCGTCCGGCATCCGGAATGGCGGCTGGCAGCGGGCCTGATCGCCCTGCACAGCGCCTGGATGATGCGCTGGACGGTATTCATCGGCGGCCAGGAAATTCCCAAAACCGGTGCCGGCTACTACGTGTACTCCCTGCCCCTGGGGCACGACGGGATGCTCGGCATCGTCGGTACCGCCGGCCTGTGGATCGCTGTCCTGATCCTGCTTATCTCAGTACTGCCCTGGGCCGGCCAGCGCCGCGCCCCAGCCTAAGGAGAATGTCATGACCATTAACACGCGTCGCAAGATTCTCGCCGCCGGTGGCTTGATCGCCTTCGGCGCCGGCTTCAGCGCCACCGCCAAGCGCATGTTCAGCCCGCTCTTCGACCGCGAACCGCCGAAGAACCAGTTCCACGGCGCCTCACTCGAACCCGAATTCAGCATCGACCCGAAAACCGGGGCGCTCAAGGTGAACCCGGCGCAGCAGGTGAGCTACACTGCTTGCCTTGGCTGCACCACCCTGTGCGGCGTGCGGGTGCGCATCGACCGCGCCGGCGGCAAGGTGCTGCGCGTTGCCGGCAACCCCTACAGCCCGCTCTCCACCGATCCGCACCTGCCGATGAAGGCGTCGATCCGCGACAGCTTCGTCGCCATCTCCGGCTTTCAGGACAAGGGCCTGGCGGGGCGCTCCACCGCCTGCGGCCGCGGCAACGCGGTGCTCGAGCAGATGGATTCGCCGTTCCGCGTATTGCGCCCGATGAAGCGGGTCGGTCCGCGCAATTCGGGGCAATGGGAACCGATTCCGTTCGAACAGTTGATCCGCGAACTGACCGAAGGCGGCGACCTGTTCGGAGAAGGCCCAGTCGAGGGCCTGAAGGCCCTGCGCGACCTGACCACCCCGATCGACCCGCAGCGCCCGGAATTTGGCCCGAAAGTGAACCAGGTGGCCCTCATCACCAGCGTCAACGACGGCCGCCTGGATTTCGGCAAGCGCTTCATGCAGCAGGCCTACGGCACGCTGAACTTCGTCGGCCACGGCTCCTACTGCGGCGGCGCCTACCGCTCCGGCTCCGGCGCCCTGTTCGGCGACATGAAAAAAATGCCCCACGGCAAGCCGGATTTCGCCAACACGGAATTCGCGCTTTTCATCGGCACCGCGCCCGCCAATGCGGGTAATCCGTTCAAACGCCAGGGCGCGCTACTGGCCAAGGCGCGCACCGAAGGCAAGCTGAACTACGTGGTGGTCGACCCGGTGCTCACCAACGCCAGCAACCTGGCTGTCGGCGAGCGCGGAAACTGGGTTCCGATCAAGCCCGGCACCGACGGCGCACTGGTGATGGGCATGATGCGCTGGCTGTTCGAGAACGGCGGCTACGACGCAAAATATCTCTCCCACCCCAACCTGGCAGTGGCGAAGGCGGCCGGCGAGCCGTCCTGGAGCAATGCCACCCATCTGGTCGTTGTCGAACCCGGCCATCCGCGTCAGGGCCGCTTCCTGCGCGGTTCCGACCTGGGGCTGACATTGCCCGAAGAGGAACGCTACAAGGAAAACGACCCCTTCGTGGTGCTCAACGCCGAGGACAAGACCGTATTTCACGACAAGGCCACCATGTCGGCGCAACTGTTCGTGGGCGGCGTGGTCGAGGCCGGCGGCCAGCCGCTTCAGGTCAAATCCTCGCTGCAACTGCTGCACGATCAGGCTTTCGCCCGTCCCCTGGACGAATACGCCGCCGCCTGCGGCATCCCGGCGCAGACCATCGCCGCCCTGGCCAAGGAGTTCTCCAGCCACGGCAAGCGCGCGGCGGCGGTCGCCCATGGCGGCATGATGGCCGGCAACGGCTTCTACAACGCCTACGGCGTGGTGACCCTGAACGCCCTCATCGGCAACCTGAACTGGAAAGGCGGGCTGATCATGAACGGCGGCGGCTTCAAGGATGCCGGCCCCGGCCCGCGCTACAACCTGGCAAGCTTCCCCGGCATGATCGAAAAACCCGCCGGCCTGCCGCTGGGGCGCAACGCGCCGTACGAGAAAACCGCCGAATTCGCCGCGAAAAAGGCGGCGGGCAAGGCCTATCCCGCCCAGGCGCCGTGGTTCCCGAACGCGCCCGGCCTGGCCACCGAATGGCTGACCGGGGCCGCCAACGGCTATCCCTACGGCCTCAAGGCGCTGTTCCTGTGGAGCGCCAACCCGGTCTACGGCATCCCCGGCGTGCGCGCGCAGGTGGAAAAGGATCTGATGGATCCGAAAAAGATCCCGCTGATCGTTGCCATCGACCCGCTCATCAACGAGAGCAGCGCCTTCGCCGACTACATCGTGCCCGACTCGCTGCTGTACGAGAGCTGGGGCTGGGCCTCGGCCTGGGGCGCGGTGCCGACCAAGGCCAGCACCGCGCGCTGGCCGGTGGTGGAGCCGAAGGCGGACAAACTGGCGGACGGCCAGGCGATCGGCATGGAAACCTTCTTCATCGCCCTGGCCCATGCCATGGCGCTGCCCGGCTTCGGCCCCGGCGCCCTCGCCGACATGGAAGGCAACACCTACCCGCTGGAGCGGCCGGAAGACTGGTATCTGCGGGGCGGCGCAAACATCGCCTGGCTCGGCAAGGAGCCGGTGGCGGACGCCAGCGACGAGGACATCCTGCTGTCCGGCGTCGAACGCCTACGGCCGCTGCTGGAACGCACCCTGAAGCCGGAGGAAGTACGCAAGGTGGCCTTCGTTCTCGCCCGCGGCGGGCGCTACCAGCCAGCCAGGGAAACCTACAGCGAAGACAACCCGGAATGGATGACCCATCGCTACGACAAGGGCCTGCAGATCTACAACGAAAACCTGGGCGCGGCGAAAAACAGCATCACCGGCAAACGCTTCACCGGTTGCGCCACCTGGACCGAACCGGTGTTCGCCGACGGCACGCCGATGCGCACGCTTTATCCTGAAAAGGAATGGCCGCTGCAGCTGGTCAGCTTCAAGTCGGCGCTGCAGAATTCCTACTCCATCGCCGCCTCGCGGCTGCGCGGCATCCACCCGGAAAACCCGGTGCTGATGCACCCGGCGGACGCGGCCCGCTTCGGGCTGAAAAGCGGCGACGCCGCCGTGATCGGCACCCCCGGCGGCAGCGTGCGCGGCCGCGTGATCGTGCATGCCGGGGTCATGCCCGGCGTGCTGGCGGTCGAACACGGCTTCGGCCACAAGGAACTGGGCGCCCGCGCGCACCGCATCGGCGACACGCGCCAGCCCAAGGTGCCGGCCATCGGCGCCGGGATCAACCTCAACGACCTAGGGCTGACGGACCCAACCCGCCAGGGCAAGTCGGTGTGGGTGGACGCAGTGTCGGGTACCTCGGTGCGCAACGGCCTGCCGGCCACGGTCGCGCGCGCCTAGGCAGTAAAGCCATGGCCATGACAATGCATGTGGACGTGGTGAGCATCGAGGCGTCGATCTTTTCCGGCCGGGTGGAGCATGTCGTCGCCCCGGCGGAAATGGGCGAGGTCGGCATTTACCCCGGGCATGCGCCCCTGCTCACCCGCCTCAAGCCCGGCGTCGTGCGGCTGAAGATTCCGCATCAGGCGCAGGAAAATATCGTTTACGTTTCCGGGGGCATGCTGGAAGTGCAGCCCGGCGGCGTGACCATTCTGGCCGACATCGCCATCCGGGAGAAGGATGTGGAAGAAGGGACGCTGGAGGATGAAAGGCGGAAGGCCGAGGAAACCATGAAAAACCGCGTCACCGCGGCAGAATATGCCAGGCTGGAGGTCGAGCTGACCAAGGCCCTGATGTCCTTGCACGGCATTCAGAAACTGCGCCACGGCAAGAAGGGGTTTTGAATCCAGGCGACCCGATTGGCGCACCTGATTGCGAGGCGCTACAGCAACAGTTCACCGGCCGATCCGATGACCTGTGGAATGCCGAAAAATATAAGGGCACTTCTATCAATTGTCATCGCGAGGAGCCTAGCGACGCGGCGATCCGGAAATGCCCACTTAATCAATGCGCTGGATTGCCGCGCTTCGCTCGCAATGACAAAACTGGCATTTATAGAAGTCCCCATAGGACATTTGACAAGGCGCGCGGGAATCGATGCGCTCGCGCAACCGGCAGGGGCACCGGGCGGATGATAGCGATGTTGCAAGCTGTTGCGGTCCAGACTTGACCTGACCGCATGGGTCGGATCTGCTTTGTTTAGCCGCCTTAAATCGACCCGAAACAGGCCTCCGCCCCCCCCAAACCAACAATCGCCCCTTATTGTCGCTGACTAAACAACCACCAGCTAAAGCTGGTGGGTTTGAGTGACGGACTGAAAGTCCGGATACGCGTCGCCTGAACGACGCGTCTTAACAACATTCGCGCACCTTGCTCCTCCCCCTTCAAGGGGGAGGCTGGGAGGGGGATGGGTTGCCAACGCAGCGAAGAATCCAACCCATCCCCACCCCAACCCTCCCCTTGAAGGGGAGGGCGTTACGCATGCCTCTCCTTGCGCCATAGCAAACAACTGAAACAATCTTCGCAGCTAAAGCTGACCGGCTAAAGCCGGTGGTTTAAACCTTGAAATGGACAATTAAGCAGCGCAGATTACCCGTTTGACATTTAACTCGTCGCGTTATATTTTGAATGCATGATCCAGTCGTTTAAAAGTGCCGACACGCAAGCCTTGTTCGCAGGCAGATCACCGCCACGCTTTGTGAACATCAGAATAGTAGCGGAACGGAAATTACAGATGCTGCATCGTGCCGTGGGTATTGAGGACTTGCGCATACCCCCGCAAAACAGACTGGAAAAACTGAAAGGCAACCGCAAGGGAACCTGGAGCATCCGCATCAACGACCAATGGCGCGTCTGTTTCCGTTTCGAAGACGGCCATGCCTTTGATGTCGAAATTGTCGATTACCACTGAATGGAGGCCACGATGACTGTCACCAATGGAATGCGTCCGATTCACCCGGGTGAAATCCTGCGCGAAGAATTCATCATCCCGCTGGGACTTTCCGCCAACGCCCTCGCCATCGCCTTGCGCGTACCCGCACCGCGTATCAACGACATCGCACGCGAACGCCGCGCAATCAGCGCCGACACTGCCCTGCGCCTGGCACGCTACTTTGGCACCAGCGCGGAGTTCTGGCTTGGCCTGCAATCGGATTACGACATGAAGATTGCCCTTGCCGAACATGGCTCGCGCATCAATCAGGACATAGTGCCCATGGAACAGGCAGCGTAGCGGAAAGGAAATGGGGTGATGCAAGACCGGGAGGTTTGTCTGAAATCGACCCATATGCGTCACTCAAGCCAAAATTCTGAACGGCTGAAAAGCGGCCTGAAGCGGTCATTTTGTAGTCAGCATCCCTCGCTTCACGCCCATACTGGGCCAGTCAAAATCGGAGCATAATCTGCCCATTGCCCGGTCTCCTTTTTCATAACGTAATATAGAGACCGGCCACTGAAAAGGCCGATAAAAATCATTGAGATAGATCGCCATGACAGCTGTCTCTATCGACGTCTCCCCCTATTTGAGTAGCACCTAGCTTTGGAGTCCAATCCCATACTAAGGAGATTGGACATGAAGAAGCGTTTTACCGAAGAGCAGATCATTGGTTTCCTGCGCGAAGCCGAGGCAGGTCTGCCGATAAAGGAGCTATGCCGCCGGCATGGTTTCTCCGAAGCCAGCTACTACCTCTGGCGCAGCAAGTTTGGTGGCATGAGCGTCTCGGATGCCAAGCGCCTGAAGGAGTTGGAGGTCGAGAATGCTCGCTTGAAGAAGCTACTGGCCGAGTCGGTTCTGGAGAACGAGATCACCCGCGAGGCCTTGAGAAAAAAGTGGTAAGCGCACCCTCACGCCGCGAGCTGGTGCGCCATATGACCACGCGCGGATTGAGCGAACGCCGAGCACTGATGGTCGTTGGCATGAGTGCGAGCACCTTGCGTTACCAAACGGTACCTGATCGCAACCAGGCCTTGCAGGGGCAGATCATCACCCTGGCTCAGCGGCATCGTCGATATGGCTCAGGCATGATTTACCTGAAGCTGCGTCAGGCGGGTCTGGCGGTCAATCACAAACGGGTGGAACGGCTGTATGCCGAAGCCCGATTGCAAGTGAAGCGGCGGCGCCGCAAGAAGGTACCGGTTACGGATCGTCAGCCCTTGGGGCGGCCGCAAGCCGCCAATCAGGTCTGGTCGATGGACTTCGTGTTCGATCGCACTGCCGAAGGGCGGGTGATCAAGAACCTGACCGTGGTGGACGATGCCACCCACGAGGCGGTGGCCATCGTGCCAGAGCGGGCGATTGGCGGACAGTCATTGACGCGGATCCTGGATGGGATTGCACACCATCGTAGATTGCCACAAGCAATCCGCACGGATAACAGCAAGGAGTTCTGCGGCCAGGCCATGCTGACCTGGGCACACGCGCGAGGCGTGAAGCTGTTCCTGATCGAACCGGGCAAGCCCAACCAGAATGCCTACATCGAATCGTTCAACGGGCGCTTTCGCGATGAATGCCTGAACGAGCACTGGTTCACCAGCCTGTCGCACGCCAAGGTTGTGATTGAGGCGTGGAGACGGGAATACAACGAGGAAAGACCGAAGAAGGCACTGGGCGGATTGACGCCGTCTGCCTATGCCAGACGATTGGCCGAGAAATCAGCTACATTAACCCCGGACTCTAAACCCGAGTGCTACTGAAAATGGGGAGACGTCGCTATATTAATAAATGTCCGGACCCATGGGGCTCTTGAATAACTGTTAGAACTCACGCGCATGGCCCTCAACATATCGTCCGTTTCAACAATCGATGAGTTGCTCTCGTCTCTTCGGCGCGTTGATATTTCAGTCCCGCCACGAACAGACGGGCGGACTACTCATCACACTGAAATATGGACAATATGTCGCTTGCTCTCGACTCTCGCCAATAAAAAGTATCTCTCTTTTCCGGCCTCGCTAAACCACGGTGACCGCCCGGACTTTCAAATTCATGCGGGAAGAACCCAGGTCGGGATAGAGGTTACGGAGGCGGTCACTGAACAGTACGCTGCTTACTCAGCTCTCGCCGAGCGCGAATTCTCAGACGTATTTCTGGAGCCGGCTCATTTTCGCTGGGGTGCGCCGCAACTCAATGTAGAAGAGATGCGCGGCCTCTTGCGTCAAAGCCAGCTAACCTCCGACGGTTGGGTAGGAGATGGCCCAGAACACGAATGGGCACTTTTCATCCAGAGCGTTGTGGATGCGAAGCTGATCAAGCTCGCCCACCCCGAGTTTCAGAAGTTTGATCAGAACTGGTTGTCCGTTTACGACAACTTGCCTTTGCCCAATGTTCATCTTGGGAAGGCAATCGCATACTTACGTCCACTCCTAGAAGATCGGTGGTTGCAAGTCCCAAGCTTCGATGTGCTCTTCGTCGAGCATGGGCCTGTCATCGCACGAATTACGGCGAATGATGTAACCCATCTTGAACTCAATGACCTATGGGAATGAGTTCTAACCTTCCGCTCCAGGGGACGCTCCGCAATCGGGCATTCGCCCTCTCGCTCCGCGCCCCTGAGCTAGCACGTTGAAGGTCTGCTAACAGCAGGCAACTGGACCTTCTCTGACATATACCCGACCGTCTCTTCTGGCCGATTCCAGCCCGAGAAAGCGCGGCCTGAGCTTGCACTATCTGCAGTTCAAGTCTGATCTTCTCCCTACAGGCCCCTTCAATCCAGATCGGCCGGGTCGGCCCGCAGCATCAGGCGCGCGAGTTCGGCGGCGGAGCCAGTGTGCGTCTTCTCCATCACATGCTGACGGTGCACATGGACTGTTTTTTCGCTGATATCCAGCTCACGCGCGATGAGCTTGTTGGGCAGGCCATGCGCCACCCGCCGCGCCACCTCCCGTTCCCGCGGCGACAACCGTTCCAGCAGCGCATGCGCCTGGTCGTGGCGCCGCTCCGCCGCCAGTTGCCGGGAACTGCGGCGCACCGCCTGGGTCACCGCATCCAGCAGCACCTGGTCCTTGAACGGCTTTTCCAGAAAATCGCAGGCCTCCTGCTTCATGGCCTGCACCGCCAGCGAAATATCCCCGTGGCCGGTGATGAAAATAATCGGTAGGGTGCAGCCCTGGGCGCGCAGCACCTGCTGCAATTCCAGCCCGCTCATGCCCGGCATGCGGATGTCCAGCACCAGGCAGCCGGGTTCGCCCGGCTGGTAGGCGGCCAGGAATGCTTCGGCGCTGGCATGGGCCTGGGTGCGCCAGCCGACCGAGTCGAGCAGGAACTCCAGGGAACGGCGCAGTGCCGCATCGTCGTCGACGATATGGATCAGGGCTTGGTCAAGGAACGAGGTCATCGGCGGGCAGGGTAAAAATAAACGTCATGCCGGGCGTGCCGGCGTTGGCCTCGGCCCACAGCCGTCCGCCGTGAGCCTCGATAATGGTTTTGCAGATCGACAGGCCAAGCCCCATGCCGTCGGGCTTGGTGGTGAAAAAAGGCTCGAACAGGCGCTGTGCCGACGCCGGCGACAAACCGGCGCCGCGGTCACGGACGGCAATCCGGTAGTGGTGTCCTGTCTGCTCCAGGGTGACCTCGATGACGCGCTCGTTAGGCGGCAGGTCCTGCATGGCGTCGGCGGCATTTTTCAGCAAATTGAGCAACACCTGTTGCATCTGCAGGACATCCGCCTCGACTGCCGCACCGACCGGCAGGCGGTCATCGATATCGACGCGCGGTGCGCCCGGCAACATCGCGCCGAAAAGCGCCGTCGCCTCTTGCACGACTTCGACCAGAGGACGTTTCTCCCATACTGCGGCCCGCTTGCTGGCAAATGCACGAATGCGGCGCACGATACCGCCGGCGCGCTCCGCCTGTGCGGCGATTTCCCGGCTCGCCTCAGCCAGGATCGCCGGCGTATAGCGACCGCTGTCGACACGCCGCACCAGGCTTTGCGCATAGTTGCCGATCGCGGCCAGCGGCTGGTTCAGTTCGTGGGCCAACGTCCCGGACAGCTCTCCCAGGACCGACAGGCGCGAGAGATGATCGAGCTGCTCCCGATGGGCGCGCATGCCCGCCTCCGCCGCGTCGCGCTGCGCCAGCGCCGCGCGCAGCGCCGCAGTGCGTGCGTGGACCTGCTGCTCGATACGAACGGTGTGCATCACCCAGCCGGCCAGGGCGGCGAAAAAAAACAGCAGGAATGGCCAGTAGCGGCGCGCCAGCACCTGCAGCGTGTTCTCGCGCAGGTAGCTATACGGGCCGATCTGCAAATCCCGGAACAGTTCGTGCACCGCCTGATAATCCGCCGGCACCGTCCAGGCGTATCCGGCGGGGGATGCCGGCATCGACAGCAGCGCCGTGGCCACGCCCTTGGCTAGGCGCAGATCGGTATGGCGCAGGGTGGCGATGGGCCAGTCCGGGTAAAGCTCGGACGACAGGCCGCAGGCAAAGCCCTCCACCCGGCGCGGCGACAGCACCTTGAAGTCGGCGAGCCGGATGCTTCCATCGCGCGCCAGTTCTTCCAGCAGGCAGGCACGCACGATCCCCGCATCGGCCTGGCCACGGGCCACGGCCGTGACTATGCGTGGCATGGGAAAGCCGAGGAAGTCGAGGCGCGCGAAATCCTCCGACTCGACGCCCTGGCGCCGGAACTCCCGCCATGCCACCTGGAAACCGCCGAACGCATCCTCACTGACAGCGGCCACCCGCTTGCCTCTGAGATCGGGAAGCGCATTCAAGTCGCGCCGGTCGGCGCGGGCGATCACCGCCGAGCCGATGGCCCGGAAGGGAGAAGGCACACCGGGCGAGTCCAGTGTGGCGATGCGGCTGACACCGAATTCCGCTTCCAGTGCCACATACTGACCGCTGTTGGTAATCACGAAATCCACCTCCTGCTGACGCACGGCCTCCCGCAGGCCGGCGATGTCGTAATAGGCCAGGGTAAAACGCCGCTCCGGCAAGGCCGCTTCGAGATGCGCCACCACCGGGGACCAGACGGACAAGGCGACTTCGGAACCGAGGAATGCGAGGACGCCGATCCGCACCGGCGGCCCGGCCTGCGAGTGGGCTGCGGGAAAGAGCGCCAACGTGGCCACCAGCGCGCCCAGAAACAGGGCTCGCCAATGGTGTCCGCGTACCGATGTAGCGCTCATGCCGCCCTTCCTTTTGATTCATGCCGCCACTGGCATAGCCGGGGCTGCGTATGTTTCGTGCGTATAGGGCGTGCCGGTGTGGCCATGACCAGGCGATGGGCTATAGGGCGGCTGCATCCTGGCTGGGCGCCACGCGGAAGAAAACAGCTATTTGTCTTCGCGCACCTCGTCCATGATGTCCACCATGTCTTTTTCCCAGCGCTCGAAAAGCGCTTTCAGTTCGGGGTCGGGGAAGAACTCCTGCAGTATTTGCGGATGGCTTGCCACCAGAATACTCTGATCGCCTTCCGCAAAGATCGTGATATTAAGCGGCAAAAACGGGATCAGATTCGGGTTTCTTGCCGTCGCCCGCCTGACCTCTTCGAGCTTGCCGAAATACACCACGCGATACATATCGCTCTGGAACTCGCGCCGCTGCAGGTTTTCGTTCACTTGCTGCAGGCGCGTGACCGTATAGCCGCGCGAGGAAATGGCGGATTGCAGCAGGGTCATCGCCTCCGGAAACATCCGGTTCGCGCGCGCCATCAGCAAGTCATCCGCGGCAGCGGGCATGCACAGCAGCAAAGTCAGCCAGACGGCGCCCATCCATTTCAACGGATGTTTCATAACGTTGCCTCCTCGATGATCGTGGTGTAGCTCTTGGTCATCTCATCGCACAGGCGATTAAGCTCGGAATTGTTGAACAGCCGGCTCAGCACATTGGGATTGACCGACATCACCTGCACCTTGCCGTTTGTTTCCAGGATGGTGATGCGGCAGGGCAGGAACATGCCGACGCGCGGATCGATGGCCAGCGCCTGGTTGAGCAGGCTGATGTTGCAAAAATAAACGATGACCTGTTTCGGGTTTTCATCCGTCGGGGCGGTCAGCCCATACTCCAGCGTCTGCACCCGGCCGTAGAAGAAATTGTTGTTGCTCACCGCCCGCTTGGCGTTTTCCACGGTGGTCTCCAGATCGTAGGGGGAATCTCTGACGATCACCGGGTTTTCCACCTTTAATATCCTTGCGCTTCCTGACAGTGGCTGCTTTTCGAATTCACGCACGTAACTGACAATGTCGTCGATGTCTTTTTCCTTCAGACCCTGCTTGAGGAAAGATACCATCGGCGTGCCTTCCCGCCCGTGCATCAAGGTCGCCTTGATCATGGCGTCGGGTGCGGCTGTGAGAAAACCCGGGTTGTGCAGTGCAGGCGCCATGATAGGCAGGTCGCGGGGCCGCGAATAGGTGACGCCGGTTCCCTTCCCTCCCTCGCCGTCCGCGCCATGGCAGGCCGCGCAGTATTGTGCGAACAGCTTCTTGCCGTGCACCGGGTCGCCCTTCACCTGTTGCCCGGAATAGGTGGCGGAAGCCCCCTTGTTCCAGCTGCGCACATGACGCACGATGGCCTTGATTTCGGATTCGTCCAGCTTTGAAAATGCCGGCATGACCCGGCCCGGCCGGCCATGGCGTATGGTCTTGCTCAAATAGTCGTCGCTGACGCCGGCCTGAAAGGAGTTCAAGGAAAGCGGTATGCCGATGCCGCCATCACCATTCTCGCCGTGACAGGCGGCGCAGTGGCGCCCGTATAGCTTCGCACCGTCCGACCCGGCCATGGCGGAAGACATGCCGAGGCCGGCAAGCAGGGTCGCTGCCAATACTAGTGACACTAGATGCGTGAGCATAATCACCCCCATTCATGAGAAGTTAAATCATATCAAAATCAATACATTAATATATTAATATATACTATGCAGTCCCTGGCCAGCATGCAAGGCCTGCCGGGAGCTTCCGCACGCGCCCGCTGCGGAAGACCGACAAACGACCATTCCCGATTATGCTCCATCCAATCGTTCCCCGTGGCGGGCAGCCCGCCGGAGTCAAACGCCCCTATCATGCACTAATACCGCCATCGACATTACTTATTGGCTGGCCACCGCCCACAGGCGGAAAATCAAAAAATTGAATGATGTTTACCTGGAGACCCACCATGGCCACCCGCGACACCCTCACCCCCAAAGAAGCCCAATGCAGCAGCGGCGCCGATTACGCCGCACTGGCGCTGGAAGCCCTGCAGGAACCCGCAGACGCCGCCTACGCCAAGGAGTTGATGGACCGCGTGGCGGACGACTGCCAGTTCACCAAGGACCTGGCGGCCTGTGCCATCGCCTACAAGGCGCTGGGCGAGCAGGTTCGCGCCGAGGAACTGCTGCAGACCGCGGAAGACTACTGCATGTCGGGCGAGGAGCAGGTCGTGCTGGCGGAAGCCAAATTCAAGGTGCTGGGCGACAAGGCGGCAGCGCTGGGTGCCTATGAAAAAGCGCTGAAGGAAACCAACAACCTCGACCCGCTGATCGACCTCGCGAAGGACGTGATGCGCGTGATCGCCGACAGCGCGTTCGCCAAAAAGGTGCTGGAAAAGGCCGAGGCGAAAATCGCGCGCGCGGTGGAATACAGCAAGCTGGCGGCCGCCTCGGCCGATCACCTGCTCGACAAGGATTACGCGGAAGCGATTTTCAACAAAGCGGCGGAAAAACTCTCCAGCGTGCCTGACCTGCTGGCGCTGGCGGGCGAGGTGGCCAAGACGCTGGGCGATCCGCAAAAGGCCAAGGCGCTGTATCAACGTGCGCTCGAAGGCGCGACCGACTTCGCCGCGGCAAAAACCTTGATCGAGTCCGCTAAACAGACGGGGGATGCCGCCTTCATGCAAACCGCGCTGAAAAAAGCGGGCGATCTGGCAACCGCCACCGGCGAATACATCGAACTGGCCGAGGGGCTGGCGGGGGTGGGCGACAAAGCGGGTGCCACGGCATTGCTGGACAAGGCCGAGGATGCGGTGGCCGGGCTGGACGAAATGCAGAAGCTGGTGGCCGCGGTGGAAGCGCACCTGGCCGACGATGCCGAGCGACTCGCCCGGGTGAAGGCCAAGCTGGAGAAGCGCCAGGCCAACCACGCCCGCTATATGGAATTCCAGCAACTGGAAAAGGATGCCGTCAGCGTCAAGCAATTTCTCGCACTGGCCGAACGCGTGCGGCTGGAACTGGAAGACCCGTTCTATTCCGCCAAGCTGATCGAAGCGGCCGAGACCCTGCTCGACGGTACCGGCTACCAGTTCTCGCGCTACAAACCGATCCTCCTCGCAGTGGACAAGAACCTGGACGACACCGAGTGGCTCTCCCGTCTGCTCGATCGCGCGGCGGAAAACGCCACCGACTTCATCGCCTTCAAGGACCTGGTCGTCACCGCTGCCCAGCTGAAGCACTCCGAGCTTGGCGTATCCAGGGCACGCGCCTACCTCGCCATGCGTGAAGCGGCGCTGGCGGCGGATGCCGACGCCACCGTGTACGACCTCGCCAAACTTGCGGAAGCGAGCTTTGCCGCGACCCGGGATGCGACCGAAGCCAGCCGTCTGCTGGAGGCCGCGCGCGCCAAAGCCAGCGATCACTTCGCATTGACCCACATCGGCCGCCTGTACGCCTCCATGGGCAACGGCGCCAAGGCCGATGAGTTTTATGCTGCGGCTGCGGCCGCCTGCCCCAGCGGCGACGCCTGCATCCAGTTCATCGATCGCCTGAAGGGCTTTGCCCTGCCTGCCGAGTCGCTGAAGAAGTGGTATGTCGAATGCGGCACGCATCTCAGCGAACCCGCCGACAAGCTGCGCTGGGCCGAAGGCATCGCCGATGCGCTCAATGACAAGGCCTGGGCAACCGAGGTGTATGGCCAGCTTGCCGGGCAGTTCAGCGGCGCCGATACGGCACGCTTCGAACTCAGCCGCCGCTCGCGCGCCGACCTCAATTACTTCGGCTCCACCCGGCGCCATTAATTGGCTATGCAGCGCCAAGCGCGCTGCAATATCCCTTAAAGCAGCCCGGTTGCCCGGGCTGTTTTTACTTGTAGACTGCAAGGAGTAGCTGTTTTCTGGAGCGCTCCATGGTCGACAATCTCTCCGCCCTCATCGACACGGTGCAGAAGAACTGCACCATCGCCGACGCCCGCCACGCGCGCGACATGACGATGTGTACCTTTCTGCTGGAAATGCGCGAGTACTACCGCTGGGAAATGGAAATTCCCTACGGCGCGCGCCTGCCCAAAGACGAACTCGGCGACTGGCTGAATGCACGCGAGAGCCTGTGGGATGCGGTGGAAGAAGAGAATTTCGCGCCCTTGCCCCTGAGCGAAACCGGCATCGACCCGTTCGAGGCCGACGACATCAACCGCACGCTGGTCCCGCTGGGGCTGGTCTACAGCAGCGGGCTGGGATATTTCCGCAAGCCGCATTTCGTGCTGGCCGAGCTCAAGCGCGCCGAGGTGCGCGAAGGCGTTCAGGTGCTGGTGGCTGGCTGCGAATATGCGCGCGACCTGATCGCCCCGCCGGCAGCGATGCGCGACGGTGCCATTTTCCTGCGCATGGACGCGGTACACCGCATGCTGTGGAACAAGTACGAGGAATGGCAGTGGAAGGAAAAAGACACCGCGCTGGGGCGCGCGTTTGCCCACTACGATTTCGAGCACAACGTCGAGCGTGGTCTCGACCGCATGGCCGAGGCCGAAAGCGAGGCAATGATCCTGCACGAGGTCGGCGAGGCGCGCGCCGAGTCCTTGCTGGGCGAGGCCTGGAACGCCATGCTCGGCCAGCTCACGTCCCGCCACGCCGAGCTGCTGGCACGCGCGGTGCGCGACCATCTGGCCGACTGTCTGATGACGCTGCCGACACTGCTCGAACGCGAAGCCATCGGCTCGCTGCATTTCTATCTGGCCAACCTGTCCGGCCTGCGCCGCGCGCTGTTCCCGGCGCTGCCGCAGGCCTATGAAGCCTGGCTCGGCAGCCGCGATACCGCCCGACTGGCCCGTCTGGTGAAAGCCGCCGAAGCGCACTGGCTGGAAGTCGCACAGCGGCTGACCACAACCTATCACCGCGATCCGCAGCAGGGGGATACGCAACTTAACCTGCTGGCCAGCGGCGACCTCGCAGGCCTCAAACTTTAGGCGAAAAAAGCGGGCATCAAGCCCGCTTTTCTCTGCTGCCAGCGGTGTCCGGCTTACGCCGTAACCGTCGCCTTCTGTTCCAGCTGCTCGGCAATGCTGTCTAGCAGCTGCTGTTCCTGATAGGGCTTGCCCAGGTACACGTTGACGCCGATTTCCATCGCGTGGTTACGATGCTTGTCCGCCGTGCGCGAGGTGATCATGATGATCGGCACCGACTTCAGGCGCTCGTCGTTACGCATCACGCGGGCCAGTTCGAAGCCATCCATGCGCGGCATTTCGACATCGAGCAGCACCACGTCGGGAAGCAGGCCGTGCATTCTTTCCAGCGCATCGACGCCGTCCTTCGCGCTGTCCACCCGGAAGCCCTCGCGCGTCAGCAGGCGCGTGGTGATCTTGCGCACCGTGAGCGAATCGTCGACCACCAGCACCAGCGGCTGTTGCAGGACGGCGCTGACTTCGACCGCCTCGGCGGGCGCCGCGCGCTCCACCGCGGTGCGCGGCAGACTGGCCCAGCGCAGCGCCAGCGGCACCGGGTTGAGGATCAGGATCACGCGCCCGTCACCGCGCACGGTGGCGCCTGCCACGCCTGTAATCCGCGCCACCTGCGGACCGATGTTCTTGACCACGATTTCGCGCGTGCCCTCGATCAGGTCGACCAGCACGGCCACCTGGTTGGCGCCGCTGGCGAGCAGCACCACCGGGTTGTAACGCTGCACTTCGTGCACCGCGTCGGTGTCGCCCAGCAGGTGCGGCAGGTAGGAGAAGGGGTAGCGCGCGCCGCGCCACACCACTTCGCCCACGGTCATCGCTTTTTCAAGTTCCTGCGGCTTGAGTTCCAGCACCTGCTGCACCAGCGGCGTCGGCAGGGCGTAATCGTGCCTGGCAGCCTGGATCATGACCGCCTGGGTCATCGCCAGGGTGAGCGGAAGATAGATGTTGAAGCAGGTACCGGCGCCCGCGGAAGAGGTAATGTCGATGCGGCCACCCAGGGCTGAAATTTCGCTCTTCACCACGTCCATGCCGACGCCTCGGCCGGCGACCTGGCTGACGGTCTCGGCGGTGGAGAAGCCGGCGGCAAAGATCATCTGCGCCAACAGGGATTCGGTCGGTTCGACGCCCGGCAGCAGCAGGCCGCTGGCTTCGGCCTTTTCGCGAATGCGCCCGTAATTGAGGCCGGCGCCGTCGTCCTTCACGGTCAGCACCATTTCGTTGCCGGACTGGTGCGCCGAGAGCACGATTTCACCGAATTCCGCCTTGCCTGCGGTGCGGCGGACGTCGACCGATTCGATGCCGTGCGCCAGCGCGTTACGCAGCAGGTGCTCGAGCGGCGCGGTGACCTTTTCCAGCACCGAGCGGTCGATTTCCAGCTCGCCGCCCTGAATGTCGAGCTGGGCGCGCTTGCCCACGTCGCGTGCGGTCTGGCGCACCGTGCGATAAAGCCGCTCGGCCACCGAATACAGCGGCACCATGCGCACCCGCAGCAGATCCTGCTGCAGCTCGCGGTTGAGACGCATCTGCTGGATCAGCGCGGCATCAGCCTCGCCCAGGCGCGCCAGCAGAATATGCTGCACGGTCGAAATATCGTTCACGCTTTCGGCCAGGAAACGGGTGACTTCCTGGAAGCGGGTGAAGCGGTCGAACTCCAGCGGATCGAACTCGTCGCCCCCCTCCTGGGCCTGGAAGGTCGCCTGCATTTGCGATTCGGCCTGGATCTCGACTTCGCGAATGTGGCCACGCAGACGTACCAGGGCTTCCGACAATTCGTTGACGTGACGCTTGAAGGCAAACACTTCACTTTCAATCCGCGAACGTGCAATCGCCACTTCGCCCGCCTGGTTGACCATGCGGTCGACCCAGTCGGCGCGCACCCGCAGGGTCAGGGCATTGCTGTCGCGCGTGGCCGGCTGCGCAAGCGCAAGCGGATCGGGCATCGGGACGGCCGCCGCAGGAGCAGCCCCGGCATCAACCAGCACCGGCTCGATCGGCGCTTGCAGTGGCGTGGCGGCCTCTTCGGCAAGCGGCGCAAGATCGCCCAGCTTCAAATGCTCCACCGCATCGGCCAGACGGTCGAGCTGCGCTTCCAGCGTGTCGAATACGTCGATGCTCGCACCCAGATGGCCCTCGATCACCGCGATCACGCGCGACTCCATCACGTGCGTCAATTCGCCCAGGCGCATCGCGCCAACCATGCGCGCGCTGCCTTTGATGGTGTGCAGATTGCGCTGCAGCACATCGCGTGCTGCAGCCTCGCCCGGTGCGGCGCGCCAGGCGCGCAGTTGCGCACTGGCCCCCGGCACCAGCACCTCTGCTTCCTCGAGGAAAATCGGCAGCAGCTGCCGATCGATTTCATCGGCCACTTCGCGTCGCTCGAATACCGGCGCTGCGACAGCGGGCTTGAAATCCGGCACCAGCGCGCTGACGTCCAGCGGGCCGGAGGGCGCGCTGGCGGGTGTTTCATCGACCGCAGCTTCGGTTGGCGTTTCGGCAGCTTGCGGGGCGATTTCATCAGCGGTTTCGGCGGCCGGCATGGCCTGCTCGTCTTCCAGTTCGCCCAGGGCCGCGATCAGGTCGTTCGCCGGCGCGGGCAGGTGCTCGCTTTCGATGGTCGCTATCATCTCGTGCAAGCGCGCGACCGTATCCTGAACCAGCGACAGATGCGCGGGCGGCAGCGGCACCTGCACGAAACGGTTCCAGTATTGTTCGAGCGCTTGCGACAGTTCGCTCAGCACGGCGATGCCTGCGGTGCCCGCGATACCGCCCAGAGTATGCACGGCACGGCGCGCATGCTCGCTGACTGTGCTGTTGGCAAGCTCGGCGTGACGTTCGGCTTCTTCCTGCAACACCGCCAGGCGCTGATGCGCTTCGGCCATGAAAATATCGTACAGGCCAGTGGAAAGGCTGATCGAGCCGATACAGACTTCGTCAGTTGCATCCGATTCCACACGGGCTGCGGTGCTCGGCAGATCGGCGTTCTCCAGGCCAGTCGATTCTGCGGATTCGACGGCGGCAGGCGCGGCTGCATATTCGATGAGGGCGCCCACATCCAGCGCGGCCGTTTCGGACGGCGGCACCGCCACTTCAGGCGGCGCATCGTCCGCCTGAGCCACTGCGGCCTCGGCTGCGGCCATCTCGACTGCGGCCTCATCCGCAAGCTCGTTTTGTTGTTGCACGATAACTGCATCGTCATGCCCGGCGGTCGGCTCGGCCTCGATAACCGGCAGCGGTAGCCACTCGGGTTCTGCCTCGGCTGTCAGCTCGGTTTGCGGCCCATCTGCTGCAATCGCTGCCCCGGTTTCCGGCTCAGCAGCTTCGGCTGCAACGTCAGTCTGCGCCGCCGTTTCGGGCCACCCCGCCTCGGTTGCGGCCGGAGCCGGCGCAAGGTGCTCGACCGCCGCAGCCACCGGTACCTGTGCTGCATCCAGCGGTTGTCCTTGTGCCACGCGGTCAACCGCGGCCAGCAAAGCGGACACCGGCAATGCCACGGGCCGATTGGCCTGCAGCGCACTTACCCAATCCTGGAACACACCGCGGGCGCGTCCGATCAGGCGCAGCAGCTCGCTGCTGGCAGGTTTTTTCTCGGCCAGCCAGCCGTTCATCAGCTGTTCGAGGCGCCACGCCGTTTCGCCCAGTTCGTTCAGGCCGACCATGCGACCGCTGCCCTTCAGCGTGTGAAAGCCGCGGCGGATGATCGTCTGCGAAGCCTGGTCGTCGGGGTTGCTCTGGCAGGCATCGCTGGACTCGCCCATCGCCGCCAGCACTTCGTTGGCTTCTTCCAGGAAAATTTCCAGCAGTTCCGGCTCGACTCCTTCGGGGATCGCAGCCACAAGGGCGCCTCCGGCAGAGAAGGGATCGCTGGCCGCTGCCGGCTCGGCAATCGCCGTTTCGGTTGCGGGCGCCGGTTGTGCCATTTCGACGACCGCACTGAATTCAGGCGCATCGACAACAGGCAGGACTACAGTCGGTTCGGCGACAGCAGGTGCGGACATTTCCCAGGCAAGCGGCTCGGCCCCTTCCGGCACCGGCCGGATTTCAGCCGCGACCCGTTCGGGTAAGGCCAGGCCGGTCAAGACGGCGATGTCGGCGTCGAGCGCCAGCGGCGCTTCGGCAGCGTCCCGGCTGGCATCGAGCGCGGCGCGGGTCTGCTGTTTCAGGGTGGCGTCGTCGATCAGTTCGGCGTCGCGACCGAGTTCGGTCAGGGCATCAAGGAATTTTTTTTTTGTGGCGGCGTCGGGTTGCTCGCGCCACTCAAGATAGTCTGCCTGCACCTCCGCCTTGCGGACCGGCAGACCTGCTTCAACCGTGTCGTCAAATGCGCCATCGTCCACGTTGTCGGCATCGATCACGCCGAACTCGATCAGGGCCGGGCGCAAAACGCTGGCGGCGTCGGCACGCCCGGCGCAGTAGGATTCGATAAATAGACCGAGGCTGGAGAAGGCGGTGGCCAGACGTTGCTGGGTGGCCTCGTCGGGATGGCCTTCGCTGGCAAACGATTGCGCCGTTGCCGTGGCGGCGGCAAACAGGCTGGCGGCATCGGGCAGTTCCAGCATGGTCAGCGCGCCCTGCGCCTGCTGCGCCAGACCGGGCAGATTGGCCAGCGCTTCACGCTCGTTGACATCGCGGAAGAAGGCATCCAGCGCTTCTTCCATCTGCCTCAGGTTCTGGCCGACTTCCTGCGCCATATGCACCAGCATGTCGCGTTCGGCTTCACGCTGGCTGGAGGTTTCCATGACATTGGCCGGCATCTCGCTGCCTTCGATCAGGGCACTCAGGCGTGCCCGCTGACCTTCGGCGCGGATTGCAAAATCGGCGTGCAGAACGTCTTCCTGGTCGACGCCGTTTTGCATGAACAGCAGCGTGGAAGCAACTTCCAGGTTCATCTGTTCGCGCGCTTCGCCTTCGCGCCCGACAGCGGCAATGGCTGCCGCCGCCAGCTCGTCCAGCAGGGGCATCAAACCGCTGCTTTCGAGCATCTTCGCCTGCGGCTGCATGCGTGCCAGATGGGTCTGAAACTGCTCCTGCTGCGCGTCATTGCCTTCCACATAGGCATGCCAACTATCGCGCGCGGCCTTCAGGCCGGTTTGCAGGGCGTCCAGAACCGGGCGCATGCGCGCCAGCGCTTCGGGGTCGAGCATGCCGCGGCCCGGCAGATAGCGGTCGAGGCCGAAGGTTTCGCGGACTTCCGCAGCGCGGCCTTCCAGGGCCTGGCTTTTTGCCACGAAGTAGAGCGCATCGCGCAGCAGGCGTTCTGCGACCTGCGGCGAGCCTTCCATCAGGCGGCGCATTTGCAGGTCGACGCGGGCAAGCAGCTGCTTGACGTGGAAATCGGCTTCGACGCCGCGAGCGATCAGGCTGTCGACAAAGCCGACGCAGGCCCACCAGAAGGTTTGCGAGGCTTGCGACGGCGCGATGCGCTCGATGGCGGCCAGCGCATCGCGCATGCGCTGCAGCCCCTGGTCCGCCTCGACATTGCGCAAAAAAGACAACAGGCCGCGCTGGAACGCGCCACGCAGGACTCTGACTTCGGCACTCAGCGCTTCCTGCGTCAGGCCGTCGTTGCCTTTCTTGCCATGCGTGCGGGTGCGCAGGTCGGGGAAAAACAGTTCACCTTCGAACACCCGCTCGGCGCCTTGCAGTTCGCGCAGGCGCTTGTACAGGGGGAACAGCGCCAGTTCACCGCTGCCGCGCCCGTCGGCCAGGTCCTTTACCCAGCGCTGCAGGCCTTCCATGGCATTGCGCACGGCGCGCAAGATTTCATCACTTGCCGTCAAACGGTTTTCATTGATGTCGTCGAGGCAGGACTCAAGCGCACCCGCCAGCGTGGCGGCGCCTTCCAGGCCGACCATGCGCAACGCGCCGGTCACCTGATGCGCATCGTCGCGTGCCAGGCGCAGGGCATTGGTGAGATCGACGTCGACACTGTAGGCCTGTATGCGGCCCAAGGCGGCCTGCAGGGCGGCATCGATGTCCCCGCGCACCCAGTTCAACGGGCCGGTGTCGTAATCGAGTAAGGCGCTCATCGTATGTTGTTCCCGAGGTTGATTGCAGTGGCCGCTCGCGGCTGCTTGCTTCGCGTTGCGGCCGGTCCGGTCAGGCGAGCTTGAAGCCCGCAACCGAATTCTTCAGGTCCTGCGCCAGCTGCTTCATGCCGCCGATCGATTCGGCCGTCTGCTGCGTGCCGCTGCTGGTCTGTGCCGAAATGGACTTGATGTCCTGCATGGTTTCGGCCACCTTGGCGGTCGATTCCGCCTGGCTCTGCGTGGCCGAAGAGATGTCGGCAATCAGCCCGGCCAGCGTTTTCGACACGGCGCCGATCTCGGCCAGCGTCTGGCCCGCCGCGTCGGACAGCTTGGCGCCCTCGACCACGCCCTGGGTCGAGATCTCCATCGCCGCCACGGTGTCGTGGGTGTCCGACTGAATGGTCTTCACGATCGCCGCGATCTGCTTGGTTGCATCGGCCGAACGCTCCGCCAGCCGCTGCACTTCTTCCGCCACCACCGAGAAGCCGCGTCCGGCTTCGCCCGCGGACGCCGCCTGAATCGCCGCGTTGAGCGCCAGCACGTTGGTCTGTTCGGTAATGTCGGAAATCAGCTCGACGATTTCGCCGATTTCCTGCGACGATTCGCCAAGGCGCTTGATTCGCTTCGACGTCTCCTGGATCTGCTCGCGCAGGCCGTTCATGCTGGCAATGGCGTTCGCCACCGCCTGCTGGCCTTTTTCGGCAGCCGCCAGGGACTGTTCGGCCACACGGGCGGACTCGGCGGCATTGCCCGACACCCGTTGCACCGACTGCGCCAGGCTCACCACCGCAGCGGAGGTTCCCTCGATTTCCTCGGTCTGGCGGCGCGAGGCCTGCTGCAGCGATTCGGAGACCTGGCCGGCCTGGCTCGCCGCCTGATCCATCTGCACCGTGGCGGTGTTGATCCCGCGCACCAGACTACGAAGTTCTTCCACCGTGTAGTTGATCGAGTCGGCCACGGCACCGGTGATGTCCTCGGTCACGCTGGCGTTGATCGTGAGGTTGCCTTCGGCCAGTTCGCCCAGTTCGTCCATCAGACGCAGAATCGCTTCCTGGTTGCGGCTGTTTTCCTCTTCGCTCTTGCGTGCACGGGATTTGGTTTCATTGATGTTCACCAAGCCCAGCATCACCAGCGAGCCGATTGCCAGCAGGCCGAACAGGGCGGCCAGCAAATAGCCGGCACCGCCGACGGCCTGGTAGTCCCGCGACAGCCGCTCGGTGTCCTGGAGCAGCGCGTCGCTGCCGGCGAACAGGTTGCTGGCAGCCATCTTGGCCTGCAGCAACGGCTGCGTGTTGGCAAGCACCGCGCCGACCGCCTCGACCATGTCGGCCATGTTGGTGCCCAGATCTTCCAGGGTCAGCATGCTCTCCTCGCTGCGACTGGTCACCCCTTCCATCAGCGCCTGCACGGTGTCGCGGAACGAGGTAGTGTCCTTTTCAAGCTGCAACACCACTTCCGGGTCGATCAGGTCGGACGACAGCAGCAGGTTGGCGTTCTTCGGCAAACGCTGGCTCAGCATGGCCAGGTGGTTGGCGCGCGAAACCTCGCGCACACTGCCGTTGGCGTCGACCAACTGGCTGGCAAGCTGTTCGGAAACCTCCTGCAGATCGATACTCAGGGCGTTAATGCGCTTGACGCTTTCGTTCAGCGCCATCAGGTTTTTCTGCTGCGACAGGATCTGTACGACCTGCGGGTTGAAGGTCTTCCACTGCGCACCGATTTTCTCCAGCGAGTCGCGCGCCGCGCCGCCGGTGGCAGGCACTTCGCTGTCGCCCTTGACCAGCCCGTTCAGCGTGTCTTCAAATGCGGCCTTGCCTTCGGCCAGCTTCTTGAAAGCCGAAGCATTTCCCAGAACGGACTGCTGGGCCGTCAGCGGCAGACGCTGCGACAACACCTTTAGTTCGCCCGCCCGATTTTCATAAGCGGCGCGGTTGCCGAGCTGGATCGATCCGTAGACCGTGAAGCCGGCCCCCAGCAGCAGCGAAACGACCAAGGCGCCGCCCGTATAGAGATACTGTTTCTCGACGGGCAAATGGCCAATCAGCGGAGACTTGCCGGGCTCCCTGTCGGCCAGCTTGCGCACCCCCTGCATGATCAGGGCGGTGTGCTCCCCCCCGCTCTTGCCGGTAACCTTTTCCGTCATGCGGCCAGCCAGCCCTTTGAGGCCGTTCATCGTTATCGCCATGTTCATTGCTCCAATCCCCCACTATCGGCGCCAGCGCGCCCCGTTTTGAATAACCAGTCAGTTGCCGAATTGCGCCTCAACCTTGAGAAAATCGGTATTGCCCAGCAATTGCCCGAAATCCATGTCGCACCAGTCGGCGCCCGCTTCGTCCGCGTACTGGCGCGCCACCCACGGATAGCGGGCCGTGCGGTCGCCGTGCAACTGGTAACGGTTGATGTTTTTCAGGCCCAGGGTACTGCGCACCAGCAGCGCCGCGTTCACGCCAAAATCGTGGTGCGGAATCAGCAGGCGGCAATCGGCATGATCGGGTGTCACGCCCTGCCCCATGAAGTCGGCAAAATCGCTCACCGCGAACAGGTTGCCACGTATGTTGGCAATACCGCGAAACCACCGGCAGCCGCCGGGCACCTTGACGATGGGCGGCACCGGGATGACTTCCTCGGTGTCGGAGAGGCTCACCAGCCAGTTCACGTCGCCCACCCGGAAGCCCAGGCGGGAGCCGGTGTTGTCGCGGCTGGCCGCGGCCTGCAATTTCTGCGAAAGCGTGGTCTGAAATTCGCGCAGGTTGAATTTCTTGGCCATGGCGGTCCGCTCAGTCCAGCGCCTTGATTTGCGACAGCAGGTCTTCCGGCTTCACCGGCTTCACCAGATAGGCCTTCGCGCCCTGGCGCATGCCCCACACCTTGTCGGTTTCCTGTCCCTTGGTGGTGCACATGATGACGGGGATGTGCTTGGTCGCCTCCTCCTTGCCGATCATGCGGGTCGCCTGATAGCCGTTCATGCCGGGCATCACGACGTCCATCACGATCAGATCGGGCAGCGTCTGTTTGGCCTGTGCGACGGCCTCTTCGCCGCTTTCGGCCATGCTGACCAGGTAGCCGTTCTTGACCAGCAACTCGGACAGGAAAAAACGTTCGGTGGGGGAATCGTCCACAACCAGAATTCGGCTGATCGCCATATTTATGCTCCTTGAAAAACAGTTAGGTTCTGGCGCACGTGTGCTCGCGCACCGCCGTCAGCAGCGTGTCCTTGGTGAAAGGCTTTGTCAGATACTGATCCGATCCCACCATGCGGCCACGTGCGCGATCGAACAGACCGTCCTTGGACGACAGCATGATGACCGGGGTGGCTCGATATTTGGCATTGCGCTTGATCAGCGAACAAGTCTGGTAACCGTCGAGTCGCGGCATCATGATGTCGACAAACACCACATCCGGATCGTGGTCGGTAATTTTGGACAGCGCATCGAAGCCATCCTGCGCCAGGATGACTTCACAGCCCGCCTGATTCAAAAATATTTCTGCGCTGCGGCGTATGGTGTTGCTGTCATCGATGACCATCACTTTGATGCCTTTCAATGCTTCGTTATCCACACGTTTTCTCCACCAGAACTCGGGCGCGCAGCACCTGCCGCACACCCTGTGTGCTTACCATTACGGCATCGGTTCCGGCTTCTTTAGCGACCTGCCGACGCCATCGCATGCGCGCTTTTCGATCCGAAAATGAGAAAGGGCGCTGCAACGCAGCGCCCCCTTCGTTTCCGCGCAAGCCGCGGCCTTACTGCCAGGAATCTCCGCTGGACGTCTTCTCGGCGCCGGCAACGGCACTCATGGTCTCGACGATGGTGTTCGGCAGGGACGAAATGCGCATGAACTGCCCCATCCCCACATCGGGGAAAGCCAGGGCAATGCGGAAACGGCCATGCGGAGAACCCACCACCTTGTCGACCACGTAAACCTCGTAAGGCAGCCCGGCGATGTTGTCCTGCATGTCGATTTTCTTGATCCATTCGCCATCGCTGTTGCCGCTGTCGTTCATCGCCACCCCGAACACGGCCAGCTTGCGGTCCGGCATCACGACTTCGTAGACCTTGGTCGTCTTGCTCACCCCTTTGGCCAGGTTCTCACGAACAGTCTTCACCGCCTCGGCAAAGCTGCCGTACTCGGCCAGTTTGTTCTTGTACGAATCGATGCGCTCCATGCCGACCATATAGCGGTAGTTGGTCAGATTGCCAGGCAGTTCGTCCCCGCCCTGTCCTTTGCCTGCGCCCAGCACGCCCTGCAAACGCGACTGCAGTGCCTTGACCGCCCCCTCCTTATTGTCAAAGACCTTGCGAAAATAGGCGCGGTACCAGTAATCCGGATTAGTGTAGGCGACGCTGCCGTCCGCTTTCACCCCTACCCGGATCGCCGCGCCCAGTACGGCGTGGCCGCCCACCGAACCCACTTCGCCGAGCATGGCATCGTCGGTGGCGATCACCACCCCATACCCCGCCAGGCTTTTGGGGAAATATTTGCCGACCACCTTGAAGCCGCCGCCCTTGAGCTTGGCCTCGACCGCCGCCGCGGCTGCCTGCACGCTGCCGCCCGCAACCGGGTCCCCTTGAATATAAGGGGAAACCGCCCATACGCTTGCCGAAAAAACAAGCAGAACCCACGCTGTCATCCACCGCAAAATCATCGTTGTCTCCTGATTGATATTTACCCCGGCTTTTATCTTGCCGCACCATTGACAGGGTCGATTCATGGCAGCGAGCCCTTACTGCATGGTAACGGGCCATTCAACCCGGATTGTTCATTAGGGCGAGATGCTTTGGGTAGGGTGCACTCCGTGCACCTTCGGGCATCAATCGGTGCACGGAGTGCACCCTACCCGCCATAAACCGTCTAATGAACAATCTGGGTTCAATATACCCTATGCACTATCGCCGGTTCCCGCACTTTCTTGAGCGGGTGGACACAAAAAGCCAAACGTCAAAACGCAACCCTCTCGAAATCGTCCTTGCGCGCCCCGCAATCCGGGCAGGTCCAGTTGATCGGCACGTCCTCCCAGCGGGTACCGGGCGCAATCCCATCTTCGGGTGCACCGGTTTCCTCGTGATAGATGTAGCCGCAGATCAGGCACATCCAGCTTTTGTATTCGGCGGGGTCAGACATGGGAGGTAAAGGAATCAGCTAAAATCAGCGCTTGATTCTAAAGCAGCGACGCTATGCCCCCTATTTTCGTCCCCAAAACCACGCCGCCGCTGGTGCTCAGCTTTGCCGCGTCCGACCCGACCGGCGGCGCGGGCATCCAGGCCGACCTGCTGACGCTGGCCAGCATGGGCTGCCATCCGCTGTCGGTCATCACCGCGATCACGGTGCAGGACACCGCCCGGGTCGACGAAGTGCTGGCCATCGATGCCGAATGGGTGATGGATCAGGCGCGCATGCTGCTCGAAGACGTGCCGGTGGCCGCGTTCAAGCTCGGCATGCTGGGCAGCCCCGAGTCGATGGCGGTCATCGCCGAAATCCTCGCCGACTATCCTGACATCCCGGTCATCCTCGACCCGGTGCTGGCGTCCGGACGCGGCGACGAACTCGCCACCGAGGACATGATCTCCGCCATGCGCGACCTGCTGATCCCGCAGACCAGCATTCTCACGCCCAACAGCCACGAGGCGCGCCGCCTGGCACTGTTCGAGTCGGACGAGGACGACATGGACCTCGCCGCCTGCGCCGCGCACCTGACCGATCTCGGCTGCGAATACGTGCTCATCACCGGCACCCACGAAGCCACGCCGCGCGTGCTGAACAGCCTCTACGACGCCAACGGCCACGTGCAGACCGATGCCTGGGACCGCCTGCCCGGCAGCTATCACGGTTCCGGCTGCACGCTCGCCTCGGCCATCGCGGCCGCGCTGGCGTATGGCCAGGACGTGCCGACCGCGGTGCGCGATGCCCAGCACTTCACCTATGAAACGCTGAAGGCCGCCTTCCGTCCCGGCATGGGGCAATACATCCCCGAGCGTTTCTTCTGGGCCCAGGATGGACAGACGGAAGGCAATGCCTGATTCGGCAAAATTCCCCGGCGGCGTGTACGCCATCACCCCCGAAACCGCGGACACCGGATATTTGCTGGCGCAGGTCGAAGCGGCGCTGGCGGGCGGGGTGGCCGCCGTGCAATACCGCGACAAATCGGGCGACGTGGCGCGCCGCCACGAACAGGCGAGCGAACTGGTCGCGCTGTGCCGCCAATTCGGCGCGCCGCTGATCGTCAACGACGACCTGCGGCTGGCCGATCTGTGCGACGCCGACGGCATCCACCTGGGGCGCGACGACGCCAGCCTGCGCGAGGCGCGCATCATCCTCGGCAAGAGCAAACTCATCGGTGCATCGTGCTACCAAAGCCTCGAACTGGCGTTGGCCGCGCAGGCCGCCGGCGCCGACTATGTCGCCTTCGGCAGCTTCTTTGCGTCGCCGACCAAGCCGGCCGCCGGGCGTGCCGGCCTCGACCTGCTGCGCGAGGCGGCGCCGCTGATCCACGTGCCGCTGGTCGCCATCGGCGGCATCACGCTCACCAATGCGCCCGCTTTGCTGGACGCCGGCGCCGACAGCCTCGCGGTGCTGTCGGCCCTGTTCGATACGCCCGACATCCGCGCAGCCGCGCGCGCCCTGAATCATTTATTTGAAACGGAATCCGAACAATGACCCGCAACGAACAGCTTTTCGAACAATCGCAACACGTCATCCCCGGCGGGGTGAATTCGCCGGTGCGCGCCTTCAAGAGCGTCGGCGGCACCCCGGTGTTCTTCAGCCGCGCCAAGGGGTCGCGCGTGTGGGACGCCGACGGGCGCGAGTACATCGACTACGTCGGCTCGTGGGGCCCGGCCATCCTCGGCCACGCCCACCCCGGCACGGTGAAGGCGGTTGCCGACGCCGCCGCCAACGGCCTGTCGTTCGGCGCGCCCAGCGAAGCCGAACTCACCATCGCCCGCCGCATCGTCGAACTCGTGCCGAGCATCGAGAAGGTGCGGCTGGTGTCGTCCGGCACCGAGGCGACGATGAGCGCAATCCGCCTGGCCAGAGGATTTACCGGTCGCAGCAAGTTCATCAAGTTCGAGGGCTGCTACCACGGCCACGCCGACTTCCTCCTGGTGAAGGCCGGCTCCGGCGCGCTCACCTTCGGCAACCCGACCTCGGCCGGGGTGCCGCCCGAAGTCGCGGCGCAGACGATCGTGCTCGACTATAACGACGTCGCCGGGCTGGAGCGCACCTTCGCCGAGATCGGCAACGAGATTGCCTGCATCATCGTCGAGCCCTTCGCCGGCAACATGAACCTGGTCAAGCCGACTGCAGAATTCATGGCTGCGATGCGCCGGCTGTGCGACGCGCACGGTGCGCTGCTGATCTTCGACGAGGTGATGACCGGCTTCCGCGTCGACCTCGGCTGCGCGCAGAAACTGCTCGGCATCAAGCCCGACCTCACCACGCTCGGCAAGGTCATCGGCGGCGGCATGCCGGTAGGCGCCTTCGGCGGCCGCGCCGACGTCATGGACATGCTGGCGCCGACCGGCCCGGTGTACCAGGCCGGCACGCTGTCGGGCAATCCGGTGGCGGTGGCCGCCGGGCTGGCCACGCTCGCCGCGATTTCCGAACCGGGCTTCCACGCGCGCCTCGCCGCCAGCACCGAGCGGCTGGTGAAGGGGCTGACCCTGGCCGCAGCGGACGCTGGCGTCACCTTCTGCGCCGACTCGGTCGGCGGCATGTTCGGCCTGTACTTCGCGGCCAGGCCGCCGGCGAGCTTTGCCGAAGTGATGCAGTGCGACAAGGAAGCCTTCAACCGCTTCTTCCATGCCATGCTGGATCGCGGTTTCTACCTCGCTCCGTCGGCGTTCGAGGCGGGCTTCGTCTCGGCCGCCCACAGCGACGCCGACATCGACGCCACCATCGCCGCGGCGCGTGATGTGTTTGGAAGGTTATAAACCATTAACCACAGAGGCACGGAGACACAGAGAACTGCATTTGTTTTTCTCCGTGCCTCTGTGCCTCTGTGGTGAGAAAACTGAATGACCGACGAACTTTCCCCCGAAGACGAGCTGCGCCTCAACGTCCTGTTCAACACCGAACTCAAGGCCGTCCGCATCGACGAATCGAACATGACGCTGTGGGCGCTGACCCCGCAGGGCGAGGCCAGCGTGCCGCTGAAACCCAACGAGCGCGCCGACCGCTACCTGAAGCGGGTGCGCGAGATGCTGTCCGGTCACGCGCTCGGTTCGCCCGGCGGCTACCCGGTACATCTGACGCGCTGGACCCGGCAGTCGCAGGCAGGGTTGTCGATCCAGCACCTGGCGCAGCTGCTGTTGATCGCCGAAGAAGAAGCGGTGGTGGCGGTGGTGCACTCGCCCGCGCTCACCGACGAACTGGCGCGCTACGCCTGGTGGTGCATGCCGACCCTCGAGAACGCGCGGCTGATGCTGATGCGCGATGCGGTCTGCCGGGGCAGCATGGGGCGCACGCTCGCCCAATTCCTGGTCGACCACCTGGCGTTCCTGCACGAGGACGACGTCGGCATTCTCGATACCGTCGCGGTGATGCTGGTTTCGGGTGTGCTCACCGATGCCGAGCGGCTGGCGATCTGGAAGCGCGGCAACAGCCGCAATTCGTATTACGTGGCCTTCCTCGAACTGCAGCCGGACCAGCTGCCCAATCCGCGTCCTGCGCGCACCGATCACGCCGGCGTGCCGCATCTCGCCGGCAACCCGTACGGCGCGCTGCTGGAAAAAGCGCTTTCGGCGCAGGGGCAGACCTTCCTCGCCACCGTCGCGCTGGTTCTCGATCGTCCGGAAATTCAGGAAGTGGTCAACCACACCCTGGATGCGCTGGCGCAGTGGTGCGCGCCCTTGCGCCAGGCCGACGAAGCCGTGCGCAATGCTGCGCGCGCGGCCCTGCTCGGCGCCGCGCCGCAATTTGAAATGGATTGTGCCGCGCTCGACGCACTGGCCGCGGCGGATGCCGACAGCGTGCGCCCGATCTTCCTCAAGACCACCGCGGTCGGCTCACTGATGCGGCGCAAGATCGAGCCCGTCGTCACGCCGCTGCTGGACGCGATTGAGGTATTGCGGCGCCAGCCCTGAAGGACTCCGATCCACTACGTGCCAAAGCACCTGTGGAATCGTATGCCGTAGGCCGGCCGGGATGCGTCAGCGTCCCAGCGCCGAATCGATGCTCGCCAGGAACTTGTCGGCCTTCTCGAAGCCGATCACCGTGAAATCCGACTGCGCGCCTGCGGCGTTCCAGAAAATCAGCCCGGGCGGGCCGAACAGGTTGAAGCGCTTCAGCAGCGCCTTGTCGGCGTCGCCGTTGGCGGTGACGTCGGCCTTCAGCAGCACCACGTCCGCCAGCCGCGCCTGCACCCGGGCATCGCTGAAGGTGAAGCTTTCCATTTCCTTGCACGACACGCACCAATCGGCATAGAAGTCGAGCATCACTGCGCGGCCGTCGGCCCTGGCCGCGGCCAGGCGCGCGTCGAGCTCGGCCACATCCTTGACCTTCTCGAACGCCAGTCCCTTCTGCTCGGCCGCCAGCGCTTCCCCGCCTGCGCCCCCCTTGAAGACGCTGCCCTTATACACTTCAAGCGGCTGCAAGAGGTTGCGGCTGCCCGCCAGCATGCCGAGCAGGATCGCCAGGCCGCCGATCAGCAGCACCACGCCCAGCCCCTTCCACAGACGCGACCAGCCGGTCGCATGGGCGGGCAGCGGGTCGAGCGCATGCAGGAAGACCGCGCATGCGATCAGCAGCAGCGCCCACAGCAGCATGCCGACCCAGCCCGGAACGACCGGCGAGATCAGATAGATGGCGATGGCCAGCATCATCACGCCGAAGAAGTACTTCACTGCATTCATCCAGCCGCCGGCGCGCGGCAGCAGGGCACCGGCGGACAGGCCGATCAGCAGCAGCGGCACGCCCATGCCCAGCGCCAGCACGAACAGCGCGACGCCGCCGAGCACGGTATTGCCGGTCTGCGCAATGAAGGCCAGCGCGGCGGCCAGCGGCGGCGCGACGCAGGGGCCGAGAATGACCGCCGACAGCGCGCCCATGGCGAAGACGCCGAAGAAATTGCCGCCCTTCATCTTGTTGGCGCGCTCGGAAAACTTGCTCTGCAGCGCGCTCGGCAATTGCAGTTCGTAAAAGCCGAACATGGACAGCGCCAGACCGACGAAAATCAGCGCACCGACGCCGAGCGCCCACGGGTTCTGCAGGGCGTTGGAAATCAGGGTACCGGACAGCGCCGCCGCCACGCCGGCCACCGCATAGGTGATCGCCATGCCCAGCACGTAGGCGAGCGACAGCAGGAATCCGCTGGTCTTGGTCACTTTGGTGTTCTGCCCGGCGATGATGCCTGACAGGATCGGAATCATCGGGAACACGCAGGGCGTTAACGCCAGCAGCAGGCCGAGACCGAAGAAGGTGGCGACCACCGGCCAGAAGCTGCCGCCCTTCAGCACGCGCTCGATGCGCGAAGTGTCCGATTCGCTGGCGGGCTCGGCCGGCGCCGCCTGGACGCCGGCAATGACGGCCGCGCCGGCCGGGCCCGCGGTCAGCGTGAAGTCGCGCGTGATCGGCGGGTAGCACACGCCGACCGCCTCGTTGCAGCCCTGCCAGGCGGCTTCCAGCACCAGTTGCTCGCCGGCGGCGAGCGCGCGCGACAGCGTCACGCCGGCGGCAAAATCCTGGTGGTAGACCTCGGTGCTGCCGAAGGTCGGGTCGTCCTTGACCTCGCCCGCCGGGGTGTCGACGCTCGCCACTTTCACGTCGGCGGGCGACTTGACGACATAGGCGAGCTTGTCGCGATACAGGTAGGTGTCGGGCGTCAGCGTGTAATCGAGCCTGGCCGCCTGCGCATCCGGCATCGCCGCGGCAACCAGGAAGGCCTCTTCCGGCGGCAGCAGTTTCGGCATGCCCGCATCGCCCAGCAGGCTGCGCAGGCCATCCAGCGCGGTACGGGATGCGGCGGGGGCGGCGGGCGCTGCCACGACGGCAGCCGCCGGCGCGGGCAGCTTGATCGTCATGCTCTCGGTTTGCGGGATGTAACACAGCCCGGCGTCGGCGCAGCCCTGCGAAACGGCTTTCAGGGTGACCGAATCGGTGCCCGGGACGCGCTGGATCGGCAGCGCGATGCGCACGTCCTTGACATAGGTTTCGACCTTGCCGAAGAACTCGTCGTCCTTCACCTTGCCGGCGGGCAGCTGCGGCGCACCCAGCGTGGCGCCGGCGGCTTCGAACTGGAACTTGTCGCGGTACATGTAATAGCCGTCGGCAATCTGCCAGCGCGCTTCCAGCGTGTTGGCGTCGAGCGCACGCGCCGAGAACTTGAACGCGACTTCCGGGTCAAGAAATTCTTCGGCGTGGGCCACTGGAAAAAACGCCAGCGCGCCCCAAAGTGCGGAAAGTGCGCCGAGCATACGAATCCACTTATTATTCTTGATCATGCTTTTCAGTCTCCGTGGCCAGCCAGCCGAGATAGGCAGGCAGTCCGTGCGTTATGGGTAGGGCAATCAGTTCAGGTACGTCGTAAGGATGCTGCGCGCGAACAATTTCTTCAACCAGCGTGTAGTTTTCCGCGGTGGTTTTGATCAGCAGCGGGATTTCGTCTGCCGCTTCCACTGCGCCCTGCCAACGGTAAATGGAGCGGCACGCCGCCAAAACGTTCACGCACGCTGCCGCGCGCCGTTCGATCAGCGCGTGCGCCAGTTTTTCGGCGCTCGCGACATCGGGTAAATTCGTCAAGATTAACAAAGGTTTCATCACATGCGCTCTGGTTGGATCGTGCTACTGCTGCTGTCGTTTCCGGTTCTGGAGGCCATCGGCATTTTCTGGGTGGCCAGCGCCATCGGCGGCTGGGTGCTGCTGTGGCTGTTGCTGGCCGCCATCGCCGGGATCATGCTGATTCGTGTCGAGGGCGTCGCCTGGGGCGCGCGCCTGCTGTTTTCGGTGCAGTCCGGCGCGAATCCGCTGGCCGCGATGTTTGCCAGCGGGCGTATTCTGCTCGCCGGCGGCCTGCTTGTCTTCCCCGGCTTCATCAGCGATGCGATCGCGCTGGGGCTGCTGCTGATTCCGGGCACCTTGGCCGGGCGCAAGCGAGACCCGCTGCGGCCGGCGAATGACGATGTCCCCTTCCCCGAACCCCCTCCCGCACGGGGCGAAACACCCGCCACGATCGATGGCGAGTTCAAGCGCGAGCCGGACGACCGGCTGGGTTAAAACAGCTTCATCTGCCCGCGCGCCTGTTTGATCTCGCGCAGCAAATCGTCCGAGGTCGGATAGCGGTATTTCAGCCGCAGTTCGCGCGTGGCGCGCGCGTTCGACAGCTGGCGCGACTCGCGCAGGAACGACAGCAGGGCAGCGGACAGCACCTTCTCCGCCTCGGCACGTTCGACCCGCGGCGGCCGCGGCAGGTCGAACGCGTCGGCGCAGCTGTCGAACCAGTCGCCCATTTTCATGGGATGCGCATCGACCGCATGGTAGATGCGTTGCGAGCGCCCGCGGAACAGCGCCGCCCACGCCAGCCGCGCCAGATCGTCGGCATGGATGTGGTTGGTGTAGCTGTCGTCCCGCGCAACCAGCGCCGGGGTGCCGCGCCGGATGCGTTCCAGCGGCAGGCGATCGGCGGCATAGATTCCCGGCGCGCGCAGGATCGTCACCTGCACCCGCTGCGTTTCGCCCCAGGCGCGCAGCCGGCGCTCGGCATCGACCCGCCGCACCGCGCGGTCGTTCACCGGCGCCACCGGGCGCGTTTCGGCGACCCAGTTGCCGCCGCAGTCGCCGTACACGCCGCTGGTGCTGATGTAGACCAGCGTGCCCGGAGGGCGGCGCCCCAGCGCGTGCAGCAGGTGCGCGGTGCGCGGATCGGTACTGCCGGCGTTGGGCGGCGGCGCAAAGTGGAACACGCCGTCGACGCGCGGCAGGCGCTTCAACGTGGCCGGCACGTCGAGGTCGCCGACAATCGGCGTCACGCCGAGGGCGCGCAGCTCGGCGGCGCGTTCGGGGCGGCGGATCATGCCGATGAATGCCGCCTGCCCGGCGTAGCGCCGCACCAGCCGCTCGGAGACATCGCCGAATCCCACGATCAATATTTTTTTCATGCCGCTGTAACCCTGTCCGCGCAAGGGTAAAAACCCGGCGCACTCAAGCGATAATTTAACAAGTCGTCACCGCATTTTAAGCGCACATCATGCCGCATCGCGTCACCATCCAGCCCAGCGGGCACCAGTTCAACGTCGAGGATGACGAAACCATTCTCGAGGCCGCGCTGCGCGAGGGCCACGCGCTACCCTACGGCTGCCGCAACGGGGCCTGCGGGGCCTGCAAGGGCCGCGTGCTGTCCGGCCAGGTCGATTACGGCGAGCATTCTCCCGCCGCGCTGAAGGACGAGGAAAAGGCGCAGGGACACGCATTGTTCTGCCGCGCCAAACCGCTGTCCGACCTCACCATCGAAGCCAGGGAAATCGGCGCCGCCAGGGACATCGTGGTGAAGACGCTGCCGTGCCGGGTGGAAAAACTGGAGAAGCGCGCCGACGACGTGATGCTGATGAAGATCAAGCTGCCGGCCAGCGAGCGGCTGCAGTTTCTTGCCGGCCAGTACATCGATTTCCAGCTGAAGGACGCCAAGGCGCGCAGCTTTTCGCTCGCTAATCCGCCGCACGACGATGCGCTGCTGGAACTTCACATCCGCCATGTGCCGGGGGGGCTGTTCACCGACCAGGTGTTTTCCACGTTGAAGGAACGCGACATCCTGCGCCTGAAAGGCCCGCTCGGCAGCTTCTTCATCCGCGACGATTCCGACAAGCCGATGATCTTCATCGCCGGAGGCACCGGCTTTGCGCCGATCAAGAGCATGCTGGAGCATGCCTTTGCCGAACATACCGGGCGTGAACTGGTGCTGTACTGGGGCGCGCGTTCGCTGAAGGACCTGTACATGGCCGAACTGCCGCAGCAGTGGATGGCCGAATATCCGAATTTCAGCTTCATCCCGGTGTTGTCCAACCCGCAACCGGGCGATGCGTGGCAGGGGCGCACCGGCTTCGTGCACCAGGCGGTACTGGCCGACTTTGCCGATTTGTCGGGCTACCAGGTGTACGCCTGCGGCGCACCCGTCATGGTCGACACTGCGCACGACAGCTTGGTGAAAACGCGCAATCTGCCCGAAGACGAGTTCTTTGCCGACCCCTTCGTCTACGCGGCGGACGCCGAGACCGAACCTGCCGTCTGACGGTGGGGCGCAGCTTCGGCGACCTTGCAAACCAGGCGAGCTTTACAGTTCGCCCTTGGCACCCGCCCGCATGATCTCGATCAGCGCATCACGCACGGCCTTGATGCGCGCAGTCAACTCTTTTTGCAGTTTCTTTTCCTGCGCCACCATACCGACGTCGATGTCCGTCATGATCAGCCAGCCCTGGCCATCGGCGCCTTCGATCAGCGCGATACGGCACGGCATGTAAACGGCAAAGTCCATACTCAAGTCGATCAGTTCCTTGGCGGTGACCGCATCGCAAAACTGGAAAATGGTGATGGTGCGCTGTGGCTGGCCCGTTACCGCTTCGACCTGTTGGGACAACGGCAGCTCCGCCACCAGCTTCAGGTTCAACGCATTGGCGCGCAAGCGCATCGACTCAGCCGCCTCCTCCAGGCTGACGCCGCGATCGATGACCATCTTGTAAACACTGGTCTGCGTCGTCTGCCTGGCTTTGGGTGCTGCGGCCCAACCGACGGGGGCGGACAGCAACAACAAACCCAGCACGATGCCCCATATGGCAAAGTAGTTAGTGCGCATGACAGCACCCCTCATGAGCATTGCAAAACCCTATTGAGCCGGCCTGTAGGCTCGGCAACCGCCCCTACACAAACGCGCCCGCCAGAAGCGGGGATATTCTCTAAAACCCTACTGTGCCCGACACAGCGACAGCGCCTTTTGATAATGCTTGCAGGCTTCGCCCGGCTGTCCGCTCTGGGTCTTCAGTTCGGCCATCCGGATATGGCCCTCGGCGCTGGGTGCGATGGCGAGGCTGGCTTCCAGATAGCTCTGCGCCTTGCCCCACAATTCCTGCACGCTGCACAGCTGCGCCAGCGTCAGCAGCAACTGGGCGTCGCGCGGATGAACGTGCAGCCATTTCTCGGCCTGTTCGATCTGCCGCGTCGAGTTGCTGCCACGCACTTCGCCATACAAGGCCGCCAGATCTTCGTGCCACTCGCGCTTAAGCGCGGCTTCCAGCACGTCGAGCGCGGTGTCGTGGCCGGCGCACTGGATGAAGGCGCGGGCGGCGGCACGCGCCACCCAGGGATCGACCTTGAAATCGGCCGGAATCGTCTTCCAGTACTCCAGCAGGCCGTGGCCGTCTTCAGCACGGCGCCTGATATTTTCAGCATAGGCCATGCGGCGCATCTGGGTAGCGACGCCGGGCTCCAGCGCGTTGCCGCGCATCAATGCGTCAAGCAGCTTGTCGACCTCGTCCCACTGTCCGGTCATCTGGCGCGCCTTGAGTTCGAGCCGCAACAGCGCGGTGTGCTGCGGCGCGATCTCCTTGGCCCGATTGATCGCCACCAGCGCAGCCGTCGCGTCCTTGGCGTCGAGACGCGCCTCGGCTTCGAACAGCTGTGCGGCAAGTTCGGCGCCATGCTCGGCAGCCTCCTGGAGATGGCGCTCGCGCTGCGGCACGGCACGTATTTCCTGCGCGGCGCGCGCCGCCAGCACGCGCGCCACCCCGACCCGAGTGTCGTCGCCCCGCCACTGCCCGAGCGATTGCTCGGCGTCCTGATAGCGGTATTCGGTATACGCCTTGAGGCCGCCGACAAAGCTTTCATCCCGCTTTCTGGCGGCACGGCGCGTGCGCTGTTCGCGCACGATGCCGGGCAGATTGAGGGTGAGCATGGCCAGGCGCAACAGCACGATCCCCCCCACCACCAGCCCGACCAGCATCAGCACGAAGCCGATGAAGGAAATCTCCACCCGCCACGGCGGATAGACCAGCACCACATAGCCGGGATCGTAGCGTCCGGCCATCGCCAGCGCGATGGCCAGCACCGCGACGATGATCAGCGAGATCAGCCAGCGCATCAGTGCTCTCCCTTGTATGCGTCGAGCGTGGCGAGGCTGGCGTCGATACCGGGCAGTTCCTGGGCGACCTGCAGACCGGACAGGCGCTTGATTTCCTTCAGCGCGGCGACGACACCGGCGTCGCGCGTGTTGTAGTAGCGGCTCAGCAATTCCGACACCGCGTGCAGATCGGTCTCGAACGCCGCCTGATCCTGCGACATCAGCGCCAGCCGTGCCGACAGCAGACGCAGGCGCAGATTCTCGCGCAGGAAGTAGGCCTGCTCGGGTGGCAGCAGCACCGCTTCGTTGCCATCGATACGACGGATCTGCGCCAGGTGCTTCAGCTCAGCCCACAGTTCCTGGCCGATATCGCCGGCCCGGCCACGGCTGCGCGGCACCGGCGCCGCCTCGGAAACCTGCGCGCTGGCCAGCGGCCAGCCGGCATGGCGTGCCACCAGCGCCTCGATGCGCGCGCTCACCCCCACTTTATCGAGCGAGGGCACTGCACGCAGATTGGCCAGGTCGGCCGCTATCGCGCGGCGCAGCGCAATGAACTGCGGCTTGTCGAGGCGCTGCAGACGGTTATCGGCACCTTCCAGCGCAATGATCGCGGCCTTGACGTTGCCTGCCAGCTGCAACTGCTGCGCAGCGGTGAGCAGCACCTGCTCGATTTCAGCCAGCGTCCACTGGTCACGCCCCTGCGACAAATCCTTGTAGAGCGCTTCGAGCGAAAGCTGCTGTTGCTGCGACGTCGCCATCTGGCTCTCGATGCGGGCGACCTTCTCGCTGAGCTGCCGCATCGCGTCGTCGGCATTGCGCGCCAGCAGGCGGGATTCGCTGACGTCCTTTCCGGTTTCGGCAAGCCGGCGTCCCAGCTCGGTCTTCAGGTCGCGGATGCGTTCGCTGCTGTCGAACCACGACCAGGCCGCGGCCGCCATCGCCAGCGTGGCGATCAACAGGGCGACCAGCGCCACCACCGAAACGTGGGCGCGCGCACCCGCCTGGGCAGGCGCGGCGGCAGGCGGCGATGCGGGTTGCGGGACGGAAGCTTCGGGGGTGTCATTCATGGGTGGTTCCTGAACCAGTTAACCAGGCCGTCTACCAGTCCGTCATCGCCGCCCGGCGTGGCGATGACCTGTGCAATGCCGAGGCGGCGGGCCGCTCCGGCAATTTTCTCATGCGGCGCGAAAAGTGGTGTACCTGCCAGCAGCGGCCTGCCCGCCTCGCCCAGCAACGCCGCCAGATTGTGCAGCGTTTCCGCGCTGGCGACGGTCACCGCGTCGATGCCGCCTGCCTGCCAGCGCGCCAGCAGCGGCGCGGCATCGGCCTGCGGCCGCAGGCGCCGGTAGCATTCCATGAAGCCCACCCGTGCGCCGCGCTGGCGCAGCGTCTCGGCCAGCAGCGCGCGGCCGCCGACGCCGCGCACGATCGTCACCTGCTTGCCCGCCACCTCCTGCAGTTGCGGCAGCGCCAGCAGCGCTTCGCTGTCCTGGCCGTCCGGCATGATGACGTCGCCGACACCCTGCGCCTGCAGCGCGCGCGCGGTACCGGGGCCGACGGCGAAAACCACGATAGCGTCAGGCAGCGCGCCGCCTGCGCGGATTGCCGCCATACCGAACTGCGCCGCATTGGGACTGATGAAAATCGCGATGTCGGCCTCGGCCAGCCGCGCCAGCGGCACGCTCAATTCGTCCTGCAGCACCGCTTCGACCGCAAGCGCGGGAAACGCGAACGGCGTGCCGCCCGCCGCGTGGATCGCCTGCGCCAGCGCCGCTGCCTGGTGGGTGGGCCGCGTCACCAGCACCGTGCGGCCGGCCAGCGGTCCGCTCATAACCTGGAAACCCTGGTTGGACGCGCCCGCAGGTGCGGCTGGGCAGGTGACTGCCGCGAAGCGAGAAGGCGGCAGGCCGGGGCCTGCAACGACGAGCGACAAAGGCAGGCGCCTGCCCAGGCGTACCTGCGGGTGCGTAGCGGTTTTACCAGGCAAGCGAACGGTGGCGAAGGCAGACAAGCCAGAATCAAGTGATATTCCTTAAGTCGATGAGCGGTCAACCAGGGTTTCCAGGTCAAGGCAGCGCGTCGAGAATGGCGCGCGCGCCCAGCGCCAGCAGCTTGTCGGCCAGCGCCTGGCCGACCGCCTCGGGATCGCCCGCGTCGCCTGTCGCAACGTCATGAATGAAGCCGCTGCCGTCCGGATTGGCCACGAAGCCGTTCAGCACCAGACGGCCGTCCTGCAGCACCGCATGCGCGCCCAGCGGCACCTGGCAGCTGCCGCCGAGCACCCGGCTGACCTGGCGTTCGGCGCGCACGCAGGCGGCGGTTTCGGGATGGTTGAGCGCGCCCAGCATGGTCGCCACCTCGGCATTGTCGCTGCGGATCTCGATGCCAAGCGCGCCCTGGCCGGCAGCGGGGATGCTGTCTTCCACGGAAAGCAGGCTCTTGATGCGGTCGCCGAGGCCAAGCCGCTTCAAGCCGGCGGCGGCGAGCAGGATCGCGTCGAACTGGCCCTCGTCGAGCTTTTTCAACCGGGTGCCGACGTTGCCGCGCAGCGGCTTCACCGTCAGGTGCGGGTAACGTGCGCGCAGCTGCGCTTCGCGGCGCAGGCTGGAAGTGCCGACCACGCCGCCGGGGGGCAGGTCGGACAGGCGCCCGTATTGGTTCGACACGAAGGCGTCGCGCGGGTCCTCGCGCTCGCCGATCACAGCCAGCGCGAACCCCGGCGGCAGCTCCATCGGCACATCCTTCATCGAATGCACCGCCAGATCGGCCTGGCCGGCTTCCAGTGCAAGCTCGAGTTCCTTTACGAACAGGCCCTTGCCGCCGATTTTCGACAGCGTGACGTCGAGAATCTGGTCGCCGCGCGTGGTCATGCCCAGTATGCTCACCGAGCAGCCGGGATGCAGCGCGGAGAGGCGGTCTCGGATATGCTCTGCCTGCCACATGGCAAGGGCACTTTCTCGGGAGGCGATGGTCAGGGTATGCATGGCGGTAGAAATGGACTGTTTGATTTGGCAAAAAATGACGCGACACTCACAACTATGACGCATCCGCACCCACCCGAAGAGACGCTATCGACAATGCGACTGATCGCAATATGGACCTTGATTTTAGCATGGGGTCTGGCGCTGTCCGGCGCTGCCGGCGCGGCAAGCGGCCTGATCCACGCGAAGAATTTCCAGGCCGATGCACACGCTGCCGCCAAGCGCCAGGTGCCCATCCTGGTAGTATTCACCAGCCCCGTCTGCTCGTATTGCGATCGCGCCAAACGCGAATACCTGGTGCCCATGCACAAGGATCCGGCCTATCGTAGCCGTGTCATCATCCGCGAAGTGACCATGGGTGCCACCACACCGCTGATCGGGTTCGACGGCGCGCCCACCACCGAAGGCGCGTTCGCCGCTGCGCACAAGGTATTCATGGTGCCCACCGTGATGGTGTTCGACACCCACGGCGTAGCAGCCAGCGAGGCTATCGTCGGCCTGCTGATTGCGGACTACTACTTCGGTTATCTGGAAGCCGCCATCGACGAAGGCATGCGCAAGGTGCGCGGCAACTAGAAACCACGCCCCAATCTGCCGCACACGAAATTGCACGGAGCGCTAGAATCCCTGCCATGCAGGGAGCGCCCACATGAAAACCCTTTTGGCCGACGACCACCCGCTGATGCGCGAGGGGGTGAGGCAGGTGCTTTCGCAACTGGAACCGCTGGTCGAGATCGTCGACGCCCACGATTACCCCAGCCTGTTTGCGCAGACCGTGCTGCATGCCGATCTCGATCTCGCGCTGGTCGACCTCAACATGCCGGGGTTCGTCGGCATGCAAGGGATTACGCAATACCGGCACCGCTTCCCCGATATCCCGCTGGTGGTTTTATCCGCCTCGGAGTCGCCACATGACATCCGCGGCGCGCTGGAAGCCGGTGCGCTCGGCTACATCCCCAAAGCCACCTCCACCGCAGCGATGCTGGCCGCCTTGCGGCAGGTGCTGGCGGGCAATCCCTTTATACCGGCCGGTCTGGGCGACAGCTACGTCGATCTGCACACGCTGGCCCCCGCCGGTTTCGTGGGGCTGCAGCACTGCGGGCTGACGGCGCGCCAGCTTGAAGTGGCGCGTCTGCTGGCGCAGGGCTGCGCCAACAAGGCCATCGCCGGCATGCTGGCGATGTCGGAAGGCACGGTAAAGGTCCACATCGCCGCCATTTTCCGTGCCTTCGGCGTCACCAACCGAACCGAGGCCGTGCTTGCCATCCAGCGACAGGCTCACGTCCCGTGAATTTCCTGCGGGCCCTGTCCAGGCGGCTGTCGCTTTCCAGCATCCGCAGCCGGATGCTGGTAATTGCGCTGCTGCCAGCCCTGCTGGCCGAGTTCGGAATGGCGGCCTATTTCACCAGCCAGACTCTCACCAACGCGGAAAACGCTTTGCACGCGCGCGCCGCCAATGCGGCCCGCCACCTGGCCGACGCCTTGCCATATGCGTTGATCAGCGGCGACTTGGCACGGGTGGATGCGCTGCTCAAAACCGAGGCCGCAAATAGCCAACTCGCCTTTGCCCGCGCGTCCGACGCACGCGGGCAGATGATCGCCGGCACCGGCGACGGCCTTCATGTAGCCTCCCCGCACGCTCATTACGCGCAACGCAGCGAGATTCGCCTGCCTGCCACCGATTTCAACGACGCCCCGCTCTATGCCGCCAGCGCCGCCCCGGTCGACAAGCTCCTGGGGTATGCGGAAGTCGGGGTATCGCTCGACCAGATCGGCGTCTTCAAGCGCGACACCCTGATCCACGCCGCGCTGCTGATGCTGGTAGCGCTGACGCTCACGGGCGCGCTGGCCTGGCGACTGTCCAACCGGCTGGCCGGACAGTTGCGGCATATCGGGCAGGTAGTGGGGCGGCTGGCGTGCCACGACCTCACGGTGCGTACGCAGTTGCCGCCGGCGGGTGAGGTTGGCACGCTGGCGGCCGGAGTGAACAACATGGCCGAGGCCCTGCAGACGCACCGCCGCGAACTGGAACAGCGCATCCGCGAGGCCACCGCCGATCTCGCCGCTAAAAAAGACATGGCCGAGCGCGCCCATCACGCGAAGACACGCTTCTTCGCCGCCGCCAGCCACGATCTGCGGCAGCCGCTGCATGCGCTGTCGCTGTTTGTCACCGCGCTGAAGACGCGCAACCACCAGACCGAAACGCTCACCCTGATCGAAAACATCGAAGCCTCCACCGCGGCGATGACCTTGCTGTTCAATGCACTGCTGGATATTTCACGGCTGGATGCAGGCGCCATCGAAGTCCATCCGGTGCATTTCCCGCTGCAGAAGATGCTGCGGGAACTTGAACAGCAGTTTGGCGCAGTGGCGGCAGAAAAACGTCTGCGGTTGCGCTTTCGTCCCTGCGACATTGCCTTGTACAGCGACCCGCTGCTGATCGAGCGCATCCTGGTCAACCTGATCGCCAACGCCATCCGCTACACCGACGACGGGGGCGTGCTGGTGGCCTGCCGCCGCCGCGGCCACATGGTGCGCCTCAGCGTGATCGACAGCGGACGCGGCATCCCGCCGGATCAGCAGGAAAGCGTGTTCCAGGAATTCGTGCAACTGCACAACCCGGCGCGCGACCGCAGCAAGGGACTGGGGCTCGGGCTCGCCATCGTCTCGCGTATCGGCCGACTGCTGGGGCACCGGATCGACTTGCGCTCGTGCCCGGACCATGGCTCGATGTTCAGCATCGATGTGCCGTGCGGCGACGTCCGGCTGATCCAGTCCCCCATTACCGCCGGCGCACCCGCACAAATCCCGACCGACGCCCTGGTGCTGCTGGTCGACGACGAAAGCACGATCCTGCGCGGCATGGCCGAACTGCTCGACAGCTGGAATATCGGCCTGGTCACCGCGCACAGCGCCGCCGAAGCCGAGCAATGGCTCGATGGCCTCGGCCGCGTACCCGATATCATCGTGTCGGACTACCGCCTGCCCGGCAACACCGACGGCATCGAAGTCATCGTCCGCCTGCGGCAGAAATACGGCCCCGGCATCCCTGCCATCGTGGTCACCGGCGACACCGCGCCCGACACCATCCTGCGCATCAGCCAGGCCGGCTTCCCGCTGCTGCACAAGCCGCTGCGCCCCGCCAAGCTGCGTGCCCTGCTCACCCACCTGATCCAGCAGGCGCGCGCGCCGGCCGTGGGATAATCCGCTTACTGCCACCACTCACCGATCACTCAAAATGCACCTCCACATCCTCGGCATCTGCGGCACCTTCATGGGCGGCCTCGCCGCCATTGCCCGCGCAGCCGGCCACACCGTCACCGGCTGCGACGCCAACGTCTACCCGCCGATGTCCGACCAGTTGCGCGCCCTCGGCATTGAGCTGATCGAAGGCTGGGATGCCGGCCAGATCGGTCTCGATCCCGACGTCTTCGTCGTCGGCAACGTCGTCACCCGCGGCAACCCGCTGATAGAAGCCATCCTCGACCGCGGCCTCGCCTACACCTCCGGTCCGCAGTGGCTCGCCGACAACGTGCTGCACGATAAATGGGTACTCGCCGTCGCCGGCACCCACGGCAAGACCACCACCTCCGCCATGCTCGCCTGGATCCTCGAAGACGCCGGGCTTTCCCCCGGTTTCCTCATCGGCGGCATCCCGCAGAATTTCGGTATTTCGGCGCGCCTCACCGACAGTCCCTTCTTCGTCATCGAGGCCGACGAGTACGACACCGCCTTCTTCGACAAGCGCTCCAAATTCGTTCACTACCGCCCGCGCACCGTCATCCTCAACAACCTCGAATACGACCACGCCGACATCTTCCCCGACCTCGCCGCCATCGAGACCCAGTTCCACCATCTGGTGCGTACCGTCCCCGGCAATGGCCTCGTCGTTGCCAACGGCACCGACGCCAACCTCGACCGCGTGTTCGAGCGCGGCCTGTGGACCCCGGTGGAGCGTTTCGGTAGCACGGGGGGCTGGAGCGCCGGCGAAGTCGATGCAAAGGGCCACATCGACGTCTTCTTCAACCGCACCCGGCAGGGCCGGCTGAAGTGGGACCTGATCGGCGAGCACAATCGCATGAACGCCCTGGCCGCGATAGCCGCCGCGCGCCACGCCGGCGTGCCTGCCGCCGCCGCGATCGATGCCTTGAGTCGTTTCGAGAACGTCAAGCGCCGCATGGAGATTCGCGGCGCCGTGCACGGCATCACCGTCTACGACGACTTCGCCCATCACCCCACCGCCATCACCACCACGCTGGAAGGCCTGCGTCGCAAAGTCGGTCGCGCGCGTATCCTGGCGGTGCTGGAACCCCGCTCCAACACCATGAAGCTCGGTGTCATGAACGCTGCGCTGCCCGACAGCCTTGCCGACGCCGATCTCGTCTACTGCTACGGCGCCAACCTCGGCTGGGACGCAGCCGAGGCTTTAGCGCCGCTGGGCGACAAGGCGCGCGTGTTCGACGACCTCGACAAATTGGTCAGCCAGCTGGCGGTGGATGCCCGAACGGGCGACCAGGTGCTGATAATGAGCAACGGGGGATTCGGCGGCATCCACGCCAGGCTGCTGGATGCGCTGCATGAGCATTGCCACGAAGATATTGTGTGACGCCGATTCATCGATAGCGGGTACGCGTAACAGGGCCTGTCATCGCGGGCACACAAAAATCGTGAGCACCGCAGACAATCCAGTCAGGCGGTGGCGCGAAGCACCCTTTACGTCATAGTCCATTGAGCACTTCAGAGAACATCGGCAAAGCCTTTTCTCGTTTTCTGGAACCAAAAAAAACCCAGCCAGGCGAAAACACTCGCCCCAACAAGGTAAGAAATCAATCCTTTCCAGTCAGGCAAACGACCCCAGATCAATACTTCGCGGGTTTGTTCGATAATGAATGTCAATGGGTTCAAATTCAGCCACGGCTGGAATGACTCGGGCAACGCGCTGACGGGGAAAAAAACCGGGGAAAGGAACAACAGCGCGGTGGTAAAAACACCGATGAGCTGCCCGATATCACGGACGAACACCCCCAGAGACGACAATATCCAGCCAAAGCCAAGGCTCATAAGCATGAGCGGCAGCAGAACCAATGGCGCGAAAATGGCGGTCCAGTGAACAAACCCGTTCAGCATGACAAATGCCACAAGCAGGACCAGCAAGCTGACCAGTGCATGAAACAAAGCTGCACCCAGGCTGACAACAACAAGAATTTCCAGCGGGAAAACCACCTTCTTCACGTAATTGACATTGCCCAGGATGATGCCAGGCGCACGATTGAGCACCTCGGCAAACAATGCGTGAACGGTCATCCCCGCAAACAATATCACCGCGAACTGGGTTTGGGATTCGCCACCGCCTGACCAGCGTGCCTTGAAGACAACGGAAAACACAAAGGAATACACCACCAGCATGAATAGTGGGTTCAGAAAAGACCACAACAGCCCCATGACCGAACCCTTGTAGCGCCCAACGACTTCTCGTCGGGTCATCTGGGCAATCAGTTCACGATTGCCCCAAAGGCTATTCAACATCGCGAGCAGGGATGAGGGTTGTACTGCGTGAGGATTCATTCAGAAATCTCGGTTTACTTCGGTAGATTGGCTATAGCGTACATGGAAGGCAGGTCGGGGAGGGTATCAACCAACTTCTGTCCAGACAATAGCGATACCCAAGTCAACCGACGTGCAAAGTGTATTGCTGCCAGCGCGTTATTCGGCGACACAAGGGGGTGGCCCATACACGAGAAAGAGGGGATGAAGAGGCTGAGACCCCCCTGATGGTTAAGTGGCGATCCGGGACGCGTAGATTGCCGCTTTACCCCCCGGAATCAAGCCGCGAATTTATTGACCAGCCTCCGCTTGTACTTGTGCCCAAGCAAAAGCAGCCGTAACACCGCGCGTAAATACCAGGGCACATCCGGGCATCTCACCAAACCCGGCGTCCAGCCGGAACCTGACAGGTAGCCTTGCAGCCTTATCCGGCCTTCTCTCGAAACGAAGGCCCGCAATACATCCCCGATTCCTATCGTCCGGCGCTTGTCCATGAAGCCACCGACACCAAAAACCTCGTTGTGGTTCAACTGAAAGAATGCCCCGGTCAGTAAAGGAGACGGGTGATAAATAATCCGATTCCAGATTTCCATGGCCATGGGCCGCAGTTCGGCGCTGGAATAAGCATGGGTACGCAGGAAGTCGGCCCAGTAAGGCACCGAGTCCAGAACCCCGGCCTGAAAATGCCGGACATATTCCGCGTGGACCCGATTTTCCTCATCATCGACGTGACGTATCACTTTCACGCCGTGAGCGGTCGATTCATACCCATCGACACTACCGTTGGACGAATTGCACAGCATCTCGATCGGGGCCACGTAGTCCAGAAGCGCGCCCAAGGCATCCGACTCGTTCAGATCCGGGCCGTAGGCATTTTTCCCGACATTTTCCGGCTGTGCATTCAGGAAACGGTTCAGCCCCAGATAATAACCAAGCACCTTCAGCTCAGGCAGGGCATAGGCCAGATTATCCTGGATCGTGCCACGCCAACCGATATCCACAATACCGATTCGCCCGCTTCCTTCATCGATGCCGGCAGAAGCAAGATAAGCCCGCAAGTCCTTCCGTTTCGCCGCGAGGTGGCGCTCGATACGAATTCGTACATCGGGGTCGTCGAAGAAAGCTTTGACTCTTGGATCTTGCCAGGGGTAGCGGATGGGGCCGACCATATCAAGGCCGTGCCGCTCGGCACTCGCCGCCAACTCGACCGGGTCCATCGCCAACGACTTGAACAAGGCCTGCAGGGACTGCACGCTGTACTGGTTCCATAGACGCATCAGCTCGGTCGTCGAGAACTCTCTCAAGGAGCCCGCGAAGGTCGCCAAGCGGCTCACCATCAGCAACTCCGCCCGAGGCGGCGTGAAACCGAGCACGTCCCCATCAGCCAGTCGGCGGTAGATTTCCAGGAAAAACTCGCCCTCGCGGGTAAGGAAGTAGAGCGCCTCGACCTTATCGGATACCGCACGCTCCATGGCCATGAGCACAAACCCGAGCAGCAACGGGGAGCATTGACGACCTAACTGATAGTAATCGTGCCGTTCAACATTGGCAGGAAGCGCCTGGCGAGACAGGGCTTCTACCGCATTTCTCAAAGTTTCCTGACGGTCGTGGAAATCGGCCTCCCGTGCCAAACGTCGGCGGTGTTCTCCATCGGGCTGAAAATGCATGGCGTTGATGCCGGACTCCTGCGCAACCTTGACATCCGACCACGGGTTATCGCCGATGTGCAAATACCCATCGGCGGAAACGCCAAAGTATTCCCTAAGGTGGCGATAGAGCCGCCCGGAACGCTTGTTGTATCCAACATCGCACGACACCATGCCATCGCTGACGATTTCATCGAGACCATGGTGGCTCAACAACTCCTTGATGGCGGTTGCGGGCAAGTAAAAATCGGACAGGAACAGCGTACGTTTGACGGACAGCTGGCGCAATGCTTCGCCAATGTTCGGGTCGACATAGGAAACCTGTTTTTCCTGGCCTATTTCTGCTCGATCCAGCTCGAACAAAAGATTCTCCAACAGGACCGGCACTTGCCCGCCAAACTCAAAACCAGCCAGATCAAGCCAGCGGCGATAGACACTCAGATGTCCATATTCGTCATCGAACCCCAGCGCCCGCTTCTCGTCGCCAATCTCCTTTTCCGCCTGCTGCCGCAGGTGAAGCAGTACCCATGGATCGCGGTACACTGGATCCAGCCGGTCGCCCCATTGCAACAACAGGTAACGACAGACGTGCAGTTTCACCCCGTCGGGGTGACATCGACGTCGCAGCAGCGTATCCCAGACATCGACTGTGAGCAGTTCATATTTTACCTGGCGTCCAGCTGCTTCATGGCAGGGAACAAGGGATCCCTCGGCACAATGCGGGGAAGAACAAGTCCCGGTCATAACAGAAGACGTCGAAGCCGTCTCAGGCCGTAATACAAAAACCGGATAATTCGGCGCGGAACCGGGGGCAGGAAAGAAAGGCGACCGTAATCCGGTAACGGCATTCTGGCCGCTGACCCGTCACTCGCCCATTGTTGCGAGTTCGCCTCGGCGACCAGGCAAGGCTGCCTGTACATCGGCCCAACTACACGTTTAGGGGGCTTGCCGCCTGCCAACAGCACCTCAACCCCGGAATAAAACTGCTCGAGACCATGCCCAATGGGCCGCGCCTGCATAAAACGGGTCCCCGCCTGCCCGCCCACCTCGGCGTCCTTCTGACTGGATAACCGTTCCATCAATCCCTTCGCCAGGGACTCAGGGGTCGGCTCGCACAGCAGAATGGCCTCTTCGGGAAAATCGTAGAGGGTGTTCTCGCGATAAACCTCCACCACCGGCAACCCTGCGGCCATCATCTCAAAAGGAATTCTGGATGGATTGGTGGCACTGATGCATAGCCCAACCGTGCATCGGTTATACAGCCGATTACACTCCTCCAAACTCAACAATCCGAGATTTTCGTGCGCAAACCAAACCCGGCCGGCAGACCGGGAACCATAGAGGTAGATCTTCACATCCGGCATGAAATGTTTCACGATGCCCAGAGCCTCGATGCCCAATTCCGGACAGCGTCTGAATTTTTCCGGTTGGTAGATGAAACAAATGGCCTTCTCACGCTGCACATCCGGCAATCGGCGATACAGCCCCAAGTCCGCGCAAAAATCAAAATAAGTAGATTCGACTTTGAATTCATTCCCAAGCATGGCCGTCATCCAGCGGCCAATGGTGATGGGATACAAGCCATAGCGATATGAGTTTTCCGCCATCAGATAAGCATCGCCCATCGGATTGAACTGGGCTTCGAAATCCTGCACGAAATAGCACCGGATGGTCTCGAACGGCAGATCACGCACAAAACGCGCCGAATACCAGATTGTGGCGAATACCATGTCAGCCGGTTTAACGCCCGACCAACCGAGGCGCACGTCCTCGAAATCGAAGCCGAACATCTGCCGAATCGTTTTCCTCAAGGACGATCCGGACATTGCGCCATTGTCCTCGACGTAGAGCATGCACCGATGGCCACGCTGCCGAAGATAGTCCGCATGCTGGAGTATGGTCCGGTGCCCACCCGACCCTTCGAGAAGGCTGGGAATCAGCCAGGCGATGGTTGTCATCAAGAATCCATCGCCTTACAGATTCTTTTGGATGATCGTTAGCCCGCACCCGTCCAGATAGGGGTAATCGCCTGGTGACCCACCCGCAACAAAGGAGTTCAGCATCAGGCTGGACACGCCCCTGACCGCGCACCACTCGCTGACCGCGCGGAATACTCCGCCCCGGCCGGTCGAATCAAAGGCCGCGGCGAAGCGACTGGTATCGTGCAGGACGATCAGGCCGCCCTGGGGCAACTGCCCGTACCAGAGGTCCAGTTCCTTGAGCGTGTGCTCGTACTGATGGCTGGAGTCGATGAACACCAGTTGGGGCGGTTGGTTGCCGAAATGGGCCAGCACCCTGCCGGGCCCCTTCGGGTCGGCGGAATCCGCCACATCGAGCCTGACGTAGTCATCGAGCCCCGCCTTCTTGACCCATTCTGCGGCGTAATTGGTCACGGAAGCGTCAATATCCACCGAATAGAGACCGCCCCTCTTGCCCATCTTGCGCATCAGGAAACCGAGCAGCAGGGTAGAGTAGCCGACATAATGGCCGCACTGCACGACCCGGCTGATCGCGCTGCCGGAGATCAGGCCAATCAGCAGGGACAAGGGCGGCACATTCGCCTCCCCCGTGCTTTTGAATTTTTTTTCCGTCTCATCGAACCAGGACTCCATGATCGCCCACTCAGCATCGTCCAGGAAGCTGTAGGGAATCGGGACATAATCGGTCGCGGGCGCACGATGCCACCAATAACGGTTATGCGTGTATTGCCTGAACTTCAGGGATCTAGGTGCCATGTTGTGTGTATTTTCCTTCACGATCGACTATCGTCACGGGAACGCCGGGAACCCGCCGCAGGACGGGGCATCAGTAAGCCGGACATTATCGTATAAGCCAGCTTCGCAATCCAATCCACCTGCGGCGAACGAACAGCGCCATTCGCACGAAACGATCGGCGTACAGACCGGCAAGCTCGCCCTCGCGGGTAACCAGCACCCGCTCCGATTCACCCAACCTGGCCTGCAGGTCGGCAATCCAGTCATCGCGATTTGCGATCTCTTGAGTCATGTGCGTCATGACACGCCAGCGTTCCTCGATCAGCTCGGCCTGACCGGCAATAACCTGGTCCCGGTTGGCAATCTCGCTGCCCATCCGTTGAATGATCTCGAAGCGTTCCTCGATCAGCCGGTCTTGCGCCATGCTGGTTTGCTCACGCTCGGCCAGTTGACGAACCGAGTGGAAAATCCCCTCCGGAGACGCCGACCTCTCGGCGATTTTCTGCATTAACCAGGTTCCGCCCTGCCCCGATGTCAGCGCCTCCATTCGGCTGTTCGGCACGCCGGCAAGTCTGTGGATGAGATAAAAAAGCAGCGGAAGCGGATGAAAACTCTCGTTCTTCAGCAATGCCAGGCAGATTTGGAATGCCGCGTTTTCGGCACCCGACCCGATCGACCGCGATGTCAGCGCCCTGGACTGCACATGGGAATTTTCATGGATGTGCCGCCAGGCATCGTCCTCGGACAGGGTGTTGGCCGCATGGACCCTATAACCTAACAAGCTTTCCCTGATCCAGATCGGCGAGGTACGTTCTTGCGCCCGCAACACCCAGTCCCAGTCATGGGTATAACGTAAGGGTGCGAATGCGCCCACCTCATTCGCCAGCGCCCTGGAAAGGAAGAAATTGGAGGTGGTGATGGCTGGATTACCGGCCAGAAACCACACCCCCGGCATGAGCAAATCACATGTTGCCTGCAAATCCCGATAAGCAAGCGCACGTGAGTGTACGTTGGCCGGCTCACCCGCTGGCCCGATGAAATCGATATCGGTGAAGGCAAATACCTCTTTCTCACCCGAGGCGCGTGCCTCCGCCAACATCCGATCAATCCTGTTAGCGGCGAAAACATCATCCGAATTAATAATGGCGATGAACACCCCTTGCGCCAGCCCCATAGCCTCGTTCAACGTGGCATGCGCACCCTGGTTGGCGTCATGCCGATAGCGGCGCAAACGCTCATCCTCGAACGACTGCAAAACATCCCACGTAGCGTCGGACGAGGCATCGTCGATGGCGATGAGTTCAAGATTGCCATACGTCTGCCCCAGCACGCTCTCCACTGCTGCCCGCACATAGGACGCGTGGTTGTAGGCGGGCATCAGCACGCTTACGAGAGGGGAGGTGTGGGTATTGGGCATGGGGACACGTATTTTACCGATTCTGGGATATCGAGCTAATCCCCAGGAAGCAGGGCATTAAACGGTTTGCTGCCGCAGTCCATTTGCGACACCAATGCTCTCGGTTAAATATCCTCCGCCGGATATCCAGCTTAGCCAAGATCGCTGCTGCCGGCTGTCGTCACCACGAAATGACTGCCATATCGATGGCTGCATATCTTTACCCATTAGCCCGCATCAGGTCATACTTGGCATAAAAGGGGGAATACTCACTACAATCCTGGCTTCCCGACGTGGCTGTTTTTTGGCTCCGTTCATCGTTTTTTATTGGTATTGGCCAGCGCCGTAGAAGCGGCCTGCCGAAGGGTAGGGGCTTCATCGGAGGGGGCAAGACATGACTTCAACAACCAACAGTGACATAGCCTATTTTTTACACTAATGAAAATTGAAAGCTTTCGTCGTCCTCCAGTCGCAACATCATGGCTGTCGCGCTTGCTGGCGGCAGGTTCTATTTGTGTCCTGTTCGGGGCTGGGGCTTGCTCATCATCCCCTGCCGCCTTGCCGGCAACATCCAGGATCCTGATCGAGTTCAAAAAACCAGTCGACGGCGCCGCGCCCGACCTGCTGTCGAGGCTGGAGAGGATATCCAATGCCTCAATCCACTATGTGGCATCTGTATCCCCGAAGCTCCACACTTATGTGCTTACCTGCCCAGTGGGCGCCCCGCCCTGCGATGCGGCGATACGCGCGCTGCGCAAGGATCCCGCTGTGCTGGATATTTCCCCTGATCGATTGCGCAAGCCGCTTCAAATGCAACCATGATGCTAAAACGCCTACTCCCCATCCTTGCCTTGTTCCTTGTGTCCGGCGTTCATGCGGACAGCAGCCCAGCTGAAGAAGGGCGCGTCATCGTGAAATACAGGCAGACGCCCGACGCACCCAGGCAGGCGCTGTCGCTCGACCGGACATCGAGCCTATCCGCACGCCTCGGCCTGGTCTTGCGTTCCGGACGGCACATCAACGCACTGGCCCACGTGATCCGTGCCGCCGGCGTTTCCTCCGAAGCACTGGCATCGCGTCTCAGCCAGGAAGCCGACGTGGAGTACGCAATTCCAGACCGCCTTCGCACTGCCCACTCGCTGCCCAATGATCCCCTGTTTTCGGGTCAATGGTATCTACAGGCCACTGAGGCGGCGTCAATCCACGCGACCGAGTCATGGGATCAGACCACCGGCTCGTCGAATATTGTGGTGGCGGTGGTCGACACAGGCGTGCGTTTCGATCATCCAGACCTGTACGCCAAGCTTTTGCCCGGGTATGACTTCATATCCGACGCGCCGAACGCAGGAGACGGCGATGGCCGCGACATGGATGCAAGCGATCCCGGAGACTTCATTTTGGCCTCGGATACCGAAGATCCAGACTTGCAGGCAGTGTGCGGCAGCGAACTCGTTCCTTATAACAGTAGCTGGCATGGCACCCGGGTTGCGGGCATTGTCGGCGCGGCAGGCAACAACTCAGTCGGCATCGCCGGGACGAGTTGGGGCGCAAAGATTCTGCCGGTGCGCGTGCTCGGGAAATGCGGCGGGTTCGACTCGGACATCATAGCAGGCATGCGCTGGGCAGCGGGGCTGTCGGTGCCTGGTGTCCCAAACAACCCCAATCCGGCCAGGATCATCAACCTTAGTTTGGGCGGTAGCGGCGGTTGCACCTTCGCCTATGCGGACGTCATCGCAGAACTGGCAGGTAAGGATACGCTCGTGGTGGCGGTGGCCGGCAACGAATCAGGGCCAGTGAGCGCCCCCGGAAACTGTGCCGGCATACTGACGGTCGCCGGTGTGCGCCATGTGGGCACCAAAGTCGGCTACAGCAGCTTCGGACCTGAGGTTTCAGTCAGCGCCCCGGCAGGCAACTGTGTTAATTCCTATGGCCCCTGCCTTTACAGCATCGATACTACAACCAACCTGGGCGCGACCAGCCCGGCAGCGAACGGCTACACCGATGCATACAATTACAACGCCGGGACCAGCTTTTCTGCGCCCCAGGCGGCTGGCGTGGCCGCGCTGATGCTCTCGGTGAACCCGGCGCTGACCCCGGCGGACGTCATCGCGCGCATCAAGCAGTCTGCCCGCGCCTTCCCAACCGATAACACCCTGTCAACCTGCCCGGACGTCACAGTACCGGGCGACACCGTAGACCAGTGCAACTGCACCACAACCACTTGCGGCGCGGGAATTCTGGATGCGGCGGCGGCAGTAGCTGCCGCCTTACCCGCGGCCCAACCAAGCGCCATGACGCTGCGCGATGCCATCTATCTTTATAACCAACCCCTTGATGGTAGCGGCGACAAAATTCTCGCAGGCGTAGATTGTGACGTGTTCCAACTGGTCCTTGATGTCACATCGGGCTACACCGACCTTGCCATGGGCCAGAGCAATACATTGACCAACGCCATCGGCACACAGACCGCCTACCCGGACACCATCCAGAACGCTGACGCCATGTTCGCCTACGCGCTGTACCAGGATCAACCGGTGAAGACCTTCGTGTTCAACGACAAGAATAATCCATCCTCATCGGCCCAGATCGGCAGCGCGACCATCTTCGGCTACTGCTACTCGACCAAGCCGACAGCCCACATCTATTTCCAGCAGAAGGACAGTTGCACCAACACGTATTCGGACAAGCATACGACATCCTGTACAGTCAATGACAACGGCAGCGGCGATGGAACAGGTAACACGGTCAGCCTGGCGCTCAGGGACGCCATCTATCTTTATGGCCAGCCACTTAACGGCAAAGGCGACAAAATCCTGGCGGGAGAGAATTGCGATGTCTTCCAGCTGATCCTGGATGTGAATTCGGGCTACACCGACCTGGCCATGTCCCAGTCATCGACCCTGGACAATGCAATCAGCACCCAGACGCCCTACCCGGACAGAATTTTCAGCACCGCCGACATGTTCTCCTATGCGTTGTATGAAAACCAGGCAGTGAAAACCTTTGTATTCAACGATAAAAATGCGCCCGATTCAAGCAGCCAAACCGGAACCGCCACCGTGTTTGGGTATTGCTACTCAACCAACCCGAATGCCCGTGCGTATATCCGGGAAAAGGACAAATGCACGGATAAATACTCAAACGGCCAGACCAGTGCCATTGAGGGGTGTCTTCAGTAAACCCTGCCTTATTGTCCTGGACGCGCCCAATGGTGCGTCAGCGGGGACGGGTGGCGTCGACGACATCCCCACACGCCGTCACTTTTCGGCGACGAGGCTGAGATTTTTACCCACGAACGAAGATGCGAGCACATCGATCGTTCTGCTCAGCGGAAAGACAAAGCGATCATAGGCTTTAAGCGCGCTGCGATTGATATCGCCGGAATCATTGCCTTGCCACTTGTAAACCAGGCTGGCGAGAAATCCCAGTGAATCGGCATAGCGCGAGTCGACGATCCGGAATCCGGCCTCCTTGACCTTGTCCGTCAGTTCGGCGCGACCATACCGCCGGCAATGGCCCACTTTTTTATCCATTGCGGAGTAGAGCAATTGAAAGGCCGGCACATAGATGAACAGCTTTCCGCCGGGTTTGAGTTTCGCATGCAGCGTGCGGAGAATCGCGCGATCGTCTTCGATGTGTTCGAGCACATTCACGGTATAGATCGCATCGGCCCAGCCATCCTCGACCTCCGAAATATCGGACACACAAGGGATTCCCTTTTCCAGCAACCGCTGACGCTGGCCGCTATCCGGCTCCACCCCCAAAATGTCCAGCCCGGCCGCGCGGAACGGCTGCGCGAAGGTGCCGATACCAGCGCCGAAGTCGACGACACGCGCCGCCCCGGCGATCTGTTTCTTGACCAGATACGCCAGATAAGCATTGTAATTTTCCGCCTCGGCCATGACTTCCAGGTTTTCAGTCCCTGAATACGAGAATTCGTCAGTCTTTTTCATGTTGAGCAAATACGTATTTTTTCGAAAGAGCGAAATTCACGAGCAGCCCGAAAATCGCCGCGATGAACAACGGCACGACCGGGATCGATCGCAACCAGGGCAACGCCGATACCAGCACCATGAACACCCCGAGGTTTACAAGAGCCCCGAGCGACTGCACAAGAAAATAGCGGAAACTCTCGCGATGCGGATTGTTCTTCGACTGAAAGGTCAGCGTCCGATTCAACCACCACGTCGTCATCACGGCAATCGGAAATGAAATCGCGCGCCCTTTTATTGCCCCGACAGCAGGCACGGTCGCAAAATAGGTCAGCAAGACCGCTTCGATCGCAAACCCCACACCACCCACGATTGAAAACCTGACGAAGCGGTGCTGCCGCAAACCGGCCGCCAGCTTCAGTCGGAGTGCTTTCAGCATGGCGTTAATATCGGCCCCCGACATTCGTCGCATATCGTGCGTCAGGTTTCCGCGAAGGAGAAGGCAATCCGACCTTCCAGAAAATCGCCAGAAAAATCAGGAAGAACAGCAAGGCCATGGCGACATTTCTCACAGGAGATGGCAACGAGTCATGCATCTCACCAACCTGTGGCGGCAAACTGACTGTCGTGCTGCCGGTTTGATCCGCAGACGTATCCAGCCAGCGATAAAATCCCGTTTCCTCAACAGCCACCGCTCCCATACCAGGGCCGGTCGCCAATACAACATCGACATCCTGCTTCAGCGTTTCCAGTTCAACGACCAACGGTCTGTAAGGCTGGATGGAGCGATATCCCGCACCCTCGCGGACCCATGCCATCGGCTCGACCTGGCCCTCGAAATTCAAGCCCATCCACTTTGGTGTCGCCGCATTGTGGACGCCGGTGACCCTCACCGGCTTGAGATCGAGCGGTGTCACCGTGACGATGCGTCGCTCGGTCGGCAGATGGTATGGGAAGGCCACCAAAGCCACGGCCAGCGCGGCAATCGTCAAGGAGGGGATGCGAAGCGCCCTGTCCGGCATCTCGCTCTGCTGCGCGGAACGACGGCGCAAGCCCGCCGAAGCTGAAGCCAGCGCCACCACGAGACCGATATAGGCGGCAAAACCGCACCAGTAAAAGTAGCGGTACTCCGCCGAGATGTTGAATACAAAATAAGTCAGCAGGTAGATGAGGCCGGAAGTCAGGATGGCGAGCGCGAAACGCCCTTCCTCGGATGCGACGGCACGCGTCCTGAAAAGCAGGACGATACCCAGGGCGGAGAGCGACGCATAAACCCAGGGCCGGCCAGCCTGATCGTTGAATTTGGAACGAATATAACGCTGGGCAAGTTCGGTTGAAGGACGCGGCGGATTGTCCGCCACTCCCCAATTCCAGCGATTCGGGGTGTTGTAAAGCATGGCGCGGGAATTCGGCTCGAACATGCTTCTTTTGAACGTCGCGGCAAGCACGCTGAAGTAGCCCACCGGATGGCTCAGCACTTCACGCAGCCAGGTCCGCGTCAGTTCTGGATTTCCCCACAACTTCTGCCAATTCAATTCATCGACGATGAAGCGGCAACGGCCTACCCATGCGGTATCCCATTGCACTGGGGAATAGCAGGCATTGACGATGTCACGTGACTGCTGTTCAGTCCATTTACCAGGGAACAGGTTACGACGCTCGTAATATGAAAGAGCAAGCAGATTGTAGACCTTGATACTCTCGCTAGGAGCGCCTTCGGTTACTTTGAGTACTGCATTTTGTGCCTTGTACAGCACCGGCATGGCCACGATCAGTACTACGCACAGCAAGAGGTTCCGACGCAAGCCGAGCCGCGCATTGGCATAAAGCAGCAGTGGCACCAAGCAAAAAATCGCATTCAGTCGGGTCAGAAAGGCAGCGACGATGAACAGGTTGGCCAGGATCCACATCGCAAGACGCATACGTGCCGAGATATTTTCCCGCCGTGAAATATAGGCCGCGCAGGCTGTCGCCATCAGCCACGCGACGAGCATGGCATCGACATGCACGTTTCCGAGGTAATTGAACAGCCCAGGAAACAAGGGAACCGCGGCGAGGAGGATGGACCAGGCGCCGATACGGTGCCGCATAGCCAACGCCAGGATAGCTGCCGCCATCCAGATCAGCACATTATTGAACACCATGAAGCCAGCCGGACCGGGTAGCAGCTTGTGCAGCATCGACCACAACAGAATCACTGTCGGCGAGTGCCAGTCGTCAATCTGGCCGGAAAACGTCTGCTTCAGTTGATGCAACGAGTCACCATTAAGGTAGCCCGGGTAGCTCGAATGCAGCACGAAGGCAAACCCGAACAGGGCAATCGCAACACTCGCAAAGCCCGAGAAAAATCTATAAGCACCCCGATTCACCTCGATTCTTCCTCACCGGACAAACAAGAGGGAGACCCGATCGCCAGATAGCGTAATTGCTTGGCCTCACGGCGGCCTATGGTGACCGTTTCGAGAATCACGCCCGTTACAAAACCGATCGCGCTGAGCATAACGAGGCCTGTACTGAGAATGGCCGTCGGGAAACGCGGCACCAGCCCGCTTTCCATGTAGGTTACGAACAACGGCAGGCTGAGCAACAGCGCGACCGCAGCGAGCAGACCGGACAAGGCGCCGTAAAACTGCAACGGCCGCTCGATGGCAAAGAGTTTGATGATGGTGGACAGAATGCGTATCCCATCGGAATAAGTACTGAGCTTGCTCGTCGAACCCTCCGGACGGGCGCCATAGGGCGTGGCCAACTCAGCATAGGGCATACGCAATTCCAGAGCGTGGATGGTCAGCTCGGTTTCGATCTCGAATCCCCGTGACATTGCCGGAAACGATTTGGCGAAGCGCCGCGAAAATACCCGGTAGCCGGAAAGCATGTCGGTGAAGCTGCCGCCGAAAATACGCGTCATCGCCCCGGTCAGCCAGCGGTTCCCGAACTGGTGGCCGCGACGGTAAGCCTCTTCGTGCTCATGCACGCGCGTGCCGACGACCATGTCGAGATTCTCCTCGACCAGCGTATCGACCAGGCTTCGGGCACTCTTCGCATGGTAAGTCGCGTCGCCATCGACCAGGACATAGATATCGGCATCGATATCCGCGAACATGCGCCGGACCACGTTGCCTTTGCCGGGACGGGACACATGACGAACGATGGCTCCGGCGGCAAGGGCATTGGCGCGCGTGGCATCGGTCGAGTTGTTGTCGAAGACATATATCCGTGCATCGGGTAACGCTTCCCGAAAACCGTGCACGACCTGGGCGACAGCGACTTCCTCGTTGTAACAGGGGATAAGCACCGCAATGCGCGCGCGATCGATATGTGGCATGGAAATTATTTTGGCTATGTCACCGTTGATTGTTGAAGCCATGTCTTGCCCCCCTCTGATGAAGCCCCTACCCTTCGGTGCGTCAATCGGTGCACAGAGCGCACCCTGCGGCACTGGCCAATACCAATAAACAACGATGAAAGAGCCTTTATTTTTTGTCGACCTACGCGAAGCACGGATAAACTTTTCCCATTTGCCTTCAGCGCTTGCGCAGCCGTGCGCCAAGCCGCAGGCCAACCAACACCAGGCGCTCGCGTTCATACAGCCAATGCCACACCCGCCGTGCTTCGTAGCGTAGCAAATTCCGCAGACCGGGGGCGAACCCGAATCCAGGCGCCTTCGCGGCCAAACGGAAAGGCATGCTCATGACCCAAAGCCGCCCGACGGGCAGGATCAAACCAATACGCGTTTCTCGCATCGTCATTTTCTCGTTTTCAGCCAATAGGTCCAGCGAAACAGTCACGCCGGCAGCCACGTGACGAAGATAGCAAACGCAGCAAATTTTCATATTTGGGGTTTGAGTTTTTTGTATGGACGATGAGGTCGGAATAGCTCCGAATAGTCGATCGAAGCAGCAGCGATGTCCTGGGTATGGTCATGGCCGCGCAGAACATTCAGCCCGCTCAACCAGAAAGTCAACGTCATACCCCAGCACAGCGCACAATTGACGCAAACGCCCCCCGATCTTGCCCGCTTGCATCATTTCAATCTCACGCTGGTCCAGAGCACCGATCCATTTTTCATCCGACCAACCTCCAAAAACCCGCTCAGCATACCCCTGCGCTACAGACGCATCCTCGGGCCGCTCAAACTCCGCACGGCGCTCGAATTCCGGATACCACATGTACGCACCCGCATTGCCATTCAGCGCATGCATGGGATTTTTCCAAAAGCGTAGCATCGCCGGATCCCAAGGCAGTCCGACATGTTCCATCAAACCGGCGAGAACACGTTCTGGATCTACCGCAAAGTCCTCATAACGGATGAGATAATGACCAGCCCGATGCACCTTGACCCATTCCAGGGCGCTCGCATAGCAGTGCACCCACTCAGCCGCCGATGTGCCTGGTGCCGCCGCCACGCGGCGGCGATTGCTGACGTGATAGGCAAAAGGGTTCCGCGAAATAATCACCACTACGGTCTTGGCCAGGGTTGAGGCCTCCCAGGACACATCCAGCCATTCAGGGAATTTGGAACTGTCCACTACCACGGGTCGACCTACAGCCCGGCGAAAAAGAGCGCGCGCGCGCCTCGGCCCTGCCAGCCGCATGCTCTCGATGAAATCAGGTGTCCAGACCTTGCATGGCTGCCTCCTGGCTGCGCACAGAGGACAGAATGGATTCTGCACGCCCAATTCGAATTGTGGGAAGCAGGCCGACAGTTCTCCTGCATTGGCAATCAGGCGATGCCCATTCAAGGCATTAGCCAGCAAAGTCGATCCCGAGTAGGGCGAGCCAATGATCAGCAAATCCAACAATCCGGTCATACCCAACCCCCATCCCGCAGGCAGGCAAGGGGCATGATCCAGAATTGCGCGGAAGGCTGCACGCGTCCGATGTGTGCTTTCTCCATCAGCGCCTTCTCTGGTTCGCCAGACAAACCAGGCGGAACAGCCAGGCCGGCAGCGTCGAGGAAAAGTGGACAAAAGCGGCATATTTCCAGGGCAGATGCCTGAGCTTGCGGTATAGCCTGCGGGGTCTCAGCCAGTCGAAATAGCCGACTGGCGTGGCAGCCATGTCCAGAGTGTGGTCATGGCCGAAGTCTTCGGTATGGACGAGGCGGCTGATTTCTGCAACCTCCTCGCGCGTCGGGTAAACCACGGCGCGCTCCAGCAAGGCGAGGACATAAGGTTTGATGTCGTCGAGGGTATAACCGGTCAGCCTCCAGGCGGCATGAAAGTGCGTCAAGTGGTCGAGCACGCCGGCCTGAAAACGCGCGATGAGGGAATTGCAGGCAATTTCGCCCTGGCGGTCCGATGCCGCGTCGTCTTTCAGCACGGGGACGACACGCCCGCCCGCATCGATATACCCCAGCGTGGTGCCTTCGCCGGAACGGGCGCCCTGTTCGAAAATTTCCTCGAAATCCATGGGCGCGTGTTCATAAGGATCACCGCGGCGCACATCCTGGATAAAGCCTTCGATACTGTTACCCATGCCGAAATCACCGTGCATGGCGGCGACGAAAGAGAAATACCAGCCATGCACATCGGGGTAATCCGGGCGGCTTCCAAAGCTGTCGCGCAGAAATTTCTGGATGGTGCCGTTCCAGCCGATATCCACCAGCGCGACACGCTCGCAGGCGAAAAAACCATGCTGTTCGAAGTAACGCCGCAGCCGGTCACGTGCGGCCTCGCCGATGGGACGGATACGCGACTGCACGCGTTCGTCGGCGAGGAAAGCGAGCAGACGGGTATCGCGCCAGTCATGCATGGGCTCGGTTAGATCGGTAAAACCGTGTTCGCACGCCAGCTCGGCAAAATCTTCCGCGGGCAGACCGAAGGTTTTCAGCACCGAGAACAGCCCTTGCTGCTTGGGGTTGTAGAACGCCACCACGGCTTGTTCCGGGCTGAGGCCTTCTGCCACCGAGGCCGTCGCGACGACACGACGCGAGGCGTAAACATAAACCGGCTCCGGCCAATTCTCGACGTCAGGCTGCAACACGCGCCAGCGCGCATACATCTTTTCAAACAGGTAGCCGTCGCGCGCGAGGAAAAACAGTTTGTCCGGCTTGACTGCCCCGATCTTTTCCACCAGGCCGAGCAAAAAGGCGCTGAAAGCGGGGCCCAGGACATGGGCACCGTAGTGATGGAAGAAGTCCTCACAGGCGCTCTGGCAGGCGGCGTCGTGTCGCATGCGGAAGTCGACAATCTCGAAGAATCGCCGGCCGCGCCAGACTCCGCCGAGCGCCGCCATCTCGGCAGACAGGGTTTGCCGACGGCGACGCAGGCGCTCCGCCCGTTCGTCGAGATAGATGCCGCGTATGCCGAGTTGCATGGGGGCGCGCATGTCGGGAACCAGGTTGTCGCCGACATGAACGACTTGAGCGGGCGTCAGCCCTTCCAGCGTTTGTCCTTCCAGCTCCAGCATCCTGGCATGCAAACGACCGGAATATTTGCCCAACCCAAACTCGGACGAGACATACAGGCGGTCCAGCAACCCGTCCAATCCGCAATCCGCCAGCAAGGCGGCAAGGTAGTCGTGGCTCAGATACATGTCGGAGACGGCAATCACACGCACACCGCGCGCCTGCAGCCATTCCAGCAAAGCCAGCGCACCCGGCTTGGCGGTGAGCGCCAGAGATTCCAGTTCGCGCTCGGTGCGATGGACAAAGCCGACCAGCGCAGGGTCGGGATGGCCGGCCAGGCGCGTAACCCAGCCTTCTACCAGCGGATCGAAATGGCATTCGTGATCCAGGCCATCGCTCAGGGCGGCGCGGCGCAATTCCCACTCAACGGCACGGCGCGCTTCGAACGCGGCATCCGGCGTAATGCCGCCGATTTTCTCCGCCAGCAGTGCGGCAACCCGGCGCTGGATATCGTCTGGCGGCTCGATGCAGCGGGCAAGCAGGGTGTCGAAGACATCGAAGGACACGCAACGAATAGCGCCCAGGCGGGTTTCCAGCCAAGCTTGCAAGGCCGCGAAATCCTTGACTCGCATCGGTTTTTTCATTTCGGCTGGCGCGTGCTCATTGCCAGCGCGCAAGCCAGCCACGCAACCAGCGTACCGGTGCGGTCAGCTTTCTACCCAGGCGATAACTCGTGCTGGCCTCCAGCAAGGCGTTCTCTTCCCGGCAAAGCGCCAGAGCCGCCTGATCCGCCGCAATGCGGGCATCGCGCTCCAATACCCAGCGGTCGCGATCCGCGATCCATTCCACCTGTCGGGCGATGAGCTGCTCACGCTCGGCAATCCAGCCATCGCGCTCCGCGATCCAGCGGTCGCGATCCGCGATCCATTCCACCTGCCTGGCGATGAGCGGAAACAGTTCTGCCTCCTTCGCCGCCAGCGCCTCATGCCGTAGCGTCGCCCAGATTTCGCCCTGGTATTGCTCGATGCGCGCCCACTGCGCGGTCAGATGTTCCAGTCGCATACGTTCCAGCGCATTCGCGCCCAGCAATTGCGGGACAAGGGCGCGCAACATGGCCGCACATTCCAGATTGGCGGCCAGCGGCCGTTCGCTGATGGTATTGCTTTCATGCAGACGGTAATGCAGAAGCGGCGCGTCGAGCCAGGCCAAACGCCTATCCTCGATCAGGCCGCGCAACAGCCATTCATAGTCGAGCACATAGCGGAGATCCCGGAAATCGCCCACCGCCTCCAGCCAGGAACGACGAAAGACGCAATTGGAAGTCGTCATGAAGAGATTGCCATGCAGCATGGTGGCATGCCAGTCGCCGGTCTCTGTCCAGACCCGCTTGAGATCGGAAAAAGCCCGAACCCACCAATGCTCGACCACCGGCTCGCCAGCGGCGTCGATCAGGACGATGTCGCTGCCCACCAGATCGGCACCCGTGTCGTGCAAGGTTTCCAGACAGGCTGCGATACGGGCAGGCGCGAAAACATCATCCGAATTGATGATCGCGACAAACTCCCCACGTGCCATACCAAGGGCTTCATTGAGCGTGGCATGCGCGCCCTGATTGGAATCATGCCGATAGAGGCGCAAACGCTCATCCTCGAACGACTGCAATACCTCCCACGTGCCATCTTGCGAAGCATCGTCAATAACGATCAGTTCCCACTCCGGATAAGTCTGGCTCAGCACGCTTTCAACCGCAGCCGCCACGTAACGCTCATGGTTGTAGGCGGGCATCAGCACGCTAACGAGGGACCGGGACATCATGCCGCTTCTGCCGCTCTGCCACGCCGCAGAGTGGTCTTAACGAGATACCGCACCAGCAGAATGTTGCCGCCCAACAAGAGCAGACATCCCGTCAGGATGGACAGCGCCAGCATTTTCACCGATATCCTCACCTCCCTATCGGTCAGGCTTTCCGCGCTGATTTGGGCGCCATTCAAGTACACATCGCCATTCAGGTAGATCCCGCCCTGGTTGTCGATCGCCATCAACTCGCGCATGTTGTCGTTCGACACCACCCTATAACCGCCATTGCCCAGCCGCATGGACAGCCACTGGCGCGGATCGGCGAAGCCGGGCGAGCGCAGGCCGCCGTACACCTCTCCGGAACGACCACTGTTAAGCAGTATTCCGCTACCCGGTCCCTCAGTGCGGTAATCCATAGCGCCGCCGGAAAACAACGGCCTGCGCATATCGAGCCCGATGTGAGCCTTCTCGAAATCCATCACGATGAAACGGCCGTAACTGGGCTGGATGCTGTTCTGTGCATATAAAATGGACTCGAACTGTCCGCGCCTGAACTGTGGCTCGCGGTCGAAATTCTCCGCAATGACGGAGATGGCCTGGCCGTTTGGATTGCCAAAACCCACGATCTGCACCCCATGCTTGGCCTTGTTCGGATACACCCCTGGTTTGCCGGCGTTGAGCACATCGACTTCCAGCCCAGTCAACTGTGCATCAAAATCCAGGCCGCAGCCGCGATCCAGGTTCTTGGGCAGATATTTTCCGATCAGATCGCCTTGGTCGCATGTCGATCGCGCGGAAAAGAACCCGCCCCAGACATTCGCACCGTCGACTGCAGCAACGCTGTCGCCCCAGACTGGGATACCGTTCGCCCCGGCGGTCGCATTGATCACCTCGCTGAGAAGGCTTTGATGATGATTATGCGACTCGTGATAGTTTTCCGGGGTCTGCTTGTCAATATCGAAACGTTGCGTCGGCTGGCCGTTCCACAAATACCAGCGATCCGAAGGCAGCAGCACGTCCGATAGGATCAGATTGCCCCGCAATGGCGTCTTCATATTCTGATATTGGTACGACAACCCGTCGCTGCGCGGCGACTTGCCACGAAAGACAGTCGTCTCCCCATTGGCCGTACGAACCTCGCGCCCCGCAAAGGGATCGGCCCCGTCCTTGCCCATAGACCAGGCACATGAAATCGAAAACGACATACCGACGGCGGCAAGGATTTTTCTCATATCGTTTTTCTCTAGGCTATATCACTGTTGGTTGTTGAAGTCATGCCTTGCCCCCTACCCTGCGGTATCCCGCAGGCGGCCCCGTGGGAGCGGCTTCAGCCGCGATGCGCCGCAAGGCACAGAGAGCAAATGCTCGCCAGGGTCTTGCCGCACCATCGTTGCGGGCTACCGCCCGCATCGCGGCTAAAGCCGCTCCCACGAAACTGACCAATGCCAACAAATAACGGTAAAAAAGCTTACAGGTTTCAAGTTTCAAGTTCGCTATGTCACTGTTGGTTGTTGAAGTCATGCCTTGCCCCCTCCGATGAAGCTCCAACCCTGCGGCATCTCGCAGGCGACCCCGTGGGAGCGGCTTTAGCCGCGATGCGCCGCCAGGCGCAAAGAGTAAATACTCGACCGGATCTTGCCGCACCACCTTTGCGGGCTACCGCCCGCATCGCGGCTAAAGCCGCTCCCACGAAACTGGCCAATGCCAACAAACAACGGTAAAAAAGCTTACAGGTTTCAAGTTTCAAGTTCGCTATGTCACTGTTGGCTGTTGATTTATGCCTTGCCCCTCCGATGAAGCTCCAACCCTGCGGCATCTCGCAGGCGGCCCCGTGGGAGCGGCTTCAGCCGCGATGCGCCGCAAGGCACAGAGAGCAAATGCTCGCCAGGATCTTGCCACACCACCTTTGCGGGCTACCGCCCGCATCGCGGCTAAAGCCGCTCCCACGAAACTGGCCAATGCCAACAAATAACGGTAAAAAAGCTTACAGGTTTCAAGTTGCAAGTTCGCTATGTCACTGTTGGTTGTTGAAGTCATGCCTTGCCCCCTCCGATGAAGCCCCTACCCTGCGGTATCCCGCAGGCGGCCCCGTGGGAGCGGCTTCAGCCGCGATGCGCCGCAAGGCACAGAGAGCAAATGCTCGCCAGGATCTTGCCGCACCACCTTTGCGGGCTACCGCCCGCATCGCGGCTAAAGCCGCTCCCACGAAACTGGCCAATGCCAACAAACAACGGTAAAAAAGCTTACAGGTTTCAAGTTGCAAGTTCGCTATGTCACTGTTGGCTGTTGATTTACGTCTTGCCCCCTCCGATGAAGCCCCTACCCTGCGGCATCTCGCAGGCGGCCCCGTGGGAGCGGCTTTAGCCGCGATGCGCCGCCAGGCGCAAAGAGTAAATACTCGACCGGATCTTGCCGCACCACCTTTGCGGGCTACCGCCCGCATCGCGGCTAAAGCCGCTCCCACGAAACTGGCCAATGCCAACAAATAACGGTAAAAAAGCTTACAGGTTTCAAGTTGCAAGTTCGCTATGTCACTGTTGGCTGTTGATTTATGCCTTGCCCCTCCGATGAAGCTCCAACCCTGCGGCATCTCGCAGGCGGCCCCGTGGGAGCGGCTTTAGCCGCGATGCGCCGCCAGGCGCAAAGAGTAAATACTCGACCGGATCTAGCCACACCACCTTTGCGGGCTACCGCCCGCATCGCGGCTAAAGCCGCTCCCACGGGGCTGGCCAACACCGACAAAAACGATGAAAGAGCCTTCTCTAAAGGGGGGGCGGTGGCGGCGCAGTGCTGGATGATACGGTATTCCAATTCGCAATAGAAACGGCAGCAACCAATAGATATCGATAGCGGTCGCTATCCACACCAACAATAACGGTGCGTATAACACACCCTGCGAATACAGCCGCTTCCAACGAGAAATGGAATAAGCGGCATGCCGGCGACACAAACGGGCGGCCGCCGGCAATGCCGAAATCAAGTAGCCGCGCTTTTGTCGTGGGAACGTCGATGGATATCCAGCCTGAACTCCAGGGGTTGCCCCACCTGCCAGTTCGGGCTGGCTTGGGAGAGGTTGGGATTGAAATAAGGATCACCGTGCGCAAAGATGCCCGGCCATTTGGAGACGAAACGAAGGCTGTCCTCAGGATGCGGGTCCTCGGCATAACGCCCGCGTGTATATGACTCGTGGTGCAGCAAGGCCGCGTGCGCGCAAAACAGGACGCGATAGCCCTTCTCGCCCACACGCAAACACAAATCGACATCGCCATAGCCCACGACGATGGTTTCGTCGAACCCCCCTATCGCCTCAAATACCGAGCGACGGATCAGCAGACACGCGCCCGTCACTGCCGACACCTCGTGGTTGGTGATGAGCGAGCCGATATAGCCCAAATCGAGCGGATCGTCACTGGTCAGCCGGAAGCGCCCGAGGTTTTCCGCCACGCCACAGCACGCGACGACCACGCCCGCATGCTGGATGGTCTTGCCGTCGGGGTAATACAGTTTGGCGCCGACGATGCCGACATCGGGTTTCTGGCCCAGCTCCAGCATGCGTTCCAGCCAACCCGGCGCGATGGCCTCGATATCGTTGTTGCAGAAAAGGTAGTGGGTATGGCTGCCATCCAGCTGCGCCACCGCCCAGTTGTTGAGCGCCGCGAAATTGAAGGGCCCGCTGTAGCGCAGCAATGTCACCCGCGAGCCGAGGCTATCGAAGTAGGCGCGCGAGGCCGGATCATCGGACTCATGGTCGATCAACACGATCTCATAGACGGCATCGCCGGCCGTGCGCTCGATGCTTTCGATGCAGGCCCGCACCAGGTCGCCATGGTTCTTCGTCGGGATGACGATGGCCACCTTCAAGCCCGGCGCCAGCGGATAGCGGACATCGAAATAGTTGAAGCTCGGCCCGTCATGCACCTCGCCGGCTTCGCCGCAGCGTTGCAGATGCCGCTGCAAGATCGCGCGCGAAGTCTGCATGACCTGCCCGATCATCCGGTGACCGGCCGAATTGCCGTGAATGCGCCAGCGATAGAGCATTTCCGGGATGTGCACGATTGTCTTCGCCTGCTCGCTGGCACGCAGGATCAGATCGTAGTCCTGGGAAATGCGCAGATTCTCGTCGAACCCCCCGATCTGTCTCAGCAAGCCGGGTTTGAAACCGACCAGGTGGACGATGTAGGGATGCGAACGCAGGTACTCGGGCGAAAAGGCGGGCCGGAAGATGAAATGCTGAACCGTCTCGCCATCCTCGCCGACCAGCACCTCGTCCGAATAGAGCATGTCCGGATCGTCCGTCAGCACGGTCTCGGCCACCCGGAACAACGCCTGCTCTTCCAGCATGTCGTCGTGGTTCAACAGCACGACGTAGTCACCCGTCGCCATGTTCAGCGCGCAATTCATGGCATGAGATAACCCGTAATTCGCCGTCCCGACTGACAACTTGACGCGCGCATCACAAACCTTGTATTCCTCCAGCACGGCGCGCACGTGAGGTGAATCGGAGCCATCATCGGCGATGCACAGTTCCCAGTGCGGATACCACTGACGCAGGATCGAGTTGATCATTTCCCTTAGCATGGGCTCCGGGGTGTTGTAGGTAGGCACCAGCACGGAAATCAAGGGTGGCGCGGACATCGCATCGATGCGCGCGCGGATCGCATCCTGCCTGTCTTGGGTAAAAGACTCGCGGTAACGTCGGAAGATCTCTTGACGCCAATCGGTCGGCACCGACACCTCCGCGTGGGTGTGCGAATCCGGTCTGGAAACGGTATCCGTGCCTGACCCCGGGGCGGAAACCGATTGTTGCACCAACTCCTGAACCAACGCCTGTTTTACCCCCCCAGCTCCCTCCTGCCGCCAAGCGCGATACACGCGCACCGCGACGGACGGCCAAGCGGCCGGCCGATACAGCAGGGGCATCAACAGCCTGACCCTGCGCAGCGTATTTCCCGTCCAGCGCACAGGCCCGGAAACCGTCCAACTCGTCGACGCATACATTGCCGCCAATTGGGCGACTTGCGCCGCGATGACATCGGACTTCACGCGCACCTCCTGCTCCAGCCGCCGGATCGTCTGCTCGCTTTCGAGCAGCGCCTCCTGCAAACCGGCGCTTCGGCGATTCAGTCCGTGCATGCGTTCCGCCTTCAAGTCCAGGCTCAGGCGCAGGCTGTTGATCTCCTTCCACTGGCGGGAAAGCGCCAAAGCTTGAGTCATTGCCAGTTCCGTCAACGAATCCTTCCGGATTTGCGGCCTCGCCTGCGAAAGGCCACCCGCGTTCGCTACACAGGGTAAAAGGAGGCGGTACTCGGCCACCATGTCCGCCGCCGTCCGCGCCGGCAATTTCCGCAAGTTGGCCCGGATGTGCCTTAGCCTGCCCCTGTCCGCATGGATTTCACGCAGGCAATCCAGCATGGCCTCTGCATTGGGCTCGAACAGGAAACCGGTTTCGCCGGGCGAGATACGCCTGGCGAATGCGCCCAGTCGTGTGGCCACAGGAGGAATGCCCAACTGGAAAAACTCGCTCAGGGTATAGCTGAATGTTTCCGGGACGATGCTTGGAAGCAGACCTACATCAGGCTGAATTGCAGCCAGGATGGCGGGGAGTTCCTCCATGGCATATTGGTCGACAACATGAACGCCCGGCATATCCCGGAAAATCTCGCCGTATTCCTTCGCACCAACCAAGTGGATCTCGGCGAATTCCAGCAGTCGCTGCAATCCCTCGGACACGAGCTGAACGCCCTTGTGGGTAGGCAGCACGCCCAACACCACCACCCGCAGCCGGCCCCCCGGTTCATCCGCTGCGTGGTCAATCGGCGTAAGAATACCAAGACCACCATGCGGAATGGTGACGAATGAAGCCGTTTGTAAGCGCGGAAAAACCTGGAGCAAATTCAGCCGTACGCTGTCGTCGGGCACAACCATGACGATGGTATTGCGTGCCGCCAGTTCCAGGAACCGTGCCCGCACGCGCAAACGTTCAGGGACGGAGAAGTTTTGGAACGGATGGAAATTTGGATTGTTTGTAGCGCATTCGCTCAGCCGTGCATCGTCGCAATATCGGCAAACATCGCCAAAATGGAGATTGATCGTCGGGCAGGCCGGGAAATAATCATGGTTGATGACCAGCGTGGGCAATCCTGTATCCAGCGCATCCAGCGCATGGCCTATCAAGGAGGAAACCAGCACCGCGCCGACGTCGAAGTCCCACACGATCTCTTCAATCACCCTTCGATATTCCAGGTGCGCCTCCGCCGTCACCTGGATCGGCACTGCGAAACGCCAGAAAGCCAACGGCGCCATGTCCTTGCCGCCCGCATGCAGCACCAGCCCCTCACCCCTTGCATGGCTGCTGGAATACGGTGCCAGTATCAGATTGGCACCGGCCTGGTCGGTCTGGCAGAAATCCTCAACCCAGCGAGCAATGCCGCCTCCAAGGTCATGCACCACATGTAGCCGCGTCGTATGGGTGGTGGCGCTGCCGGCGTCTTCTGGCGTCAGGCCGAGGCCCATGCGTTTCCTGGCCAGGGCGATATCGACTGTCCGCCGATACTTCGCCGGCGCATCCGCGGCGGCGAAGTGCCTGATCAGCGCATCGTAGTCCGGATGCAAACCGCGCAACACCTCGGCGGCACTCGCCATCAGGCACTCGCGTTCGGCCTGGAAACTGACGCCGCCGGCATGAAACACGAACGTGTCGGCGCATAGCACATTGCGCCAACCGGCCTTGGCCGCGCGCCGGCTGAAATCGTTCTCTTCGCCGTAACCGCGTTCGAAATGCCCGGCATCGAACAGCCCGACCTGGTTCAGGCAGGCCCGCCTGATATACACGCAAAAACCAATCGCGGTCGGAATCTCCACGTGCTCGCCCGAATTGACCCGCGCGAACAGCTGGTCCAGTTCGGCCAGACCGATCCCCGCCGGCATTGCGTTGTCCGCGCAAAAAAACGGATAGCTGCAAATCGTCGCGTTATTGGAAAACGGCGTCGCCGTGCCAATGTCCGCCTGGCTGTACGCACAGCGCCGCAGCCGGTCCAGCCAGTCATTGGCCACCTCGGTGTCGCTGTTCAGCAACACCACGTCGCGATCGGGGTGCAGGGACATGCCCCGGTTCACCGAGCCGACAAAGCCGAGATTCCGCGCATTGGTCAACACCGTCACGCCCGGCCGATTCCCCAGCGAGGCGCAGTACGATGCCAACTCGGGTTCCGGGCTGGCATCGTCGATCAACACCAGCTCGAAGGGGGTCGCGCACTGCGCCTTCAGGACCGATTCGATGCAACGTCGGGTTTCCTCGACTCCCCTGTATACGGGGACGATCACGTCCACCACCCGAGCCGGGTCCGGGAGGGCATGGTCATCGCGGCCGGACATAGTTCCTCCCCCGGCGGAAACGCATTCCCGGCACTTCGACCAGAACATAGGAAAGCGTTGAGACCACGAATATCAGTGGCGCACTGACCAGCAGCAAGGTCAGGAAACGCATGCTTTCTAGCGCCTGGAACCATTCCGTCGCGACAATCCAGTTGAGCACCGGAAAATGCCAGATGTAGTAGCTGTAGCTGACCAGGCCGGCATACACCATGAAACGGTTGGTGAACAGTCGATTGATCATGCGCCCGCCCCCCACGCCGGCGAGAATGATCGCGGCGACGCCCAATACCAGCGCCGGCGTCCACAGATAGAAAATTGGATTGTCCGCCCAGTATTCGTGGCGTTTTCCAGGCAACCAGTAGGTCGCGACGAGTACCAGGGCCAGGCCGGGCAGACCGAGCCGGCCCAGATTCTGACGCGGCAGCACCCAGCCAGGCAAGCGCAACCGGTTCACATACAGATACGCCGCCAGCATGCCCAGACCGAAGGCGTCCATGGAACCCGGCAACTGATAGGTGGCCACGACGCGCTGCGGAATCGAGGCATCGGGCATGCGGGTAACCACGCCATGCCGCCAGAGATACATGGCCGCCAGGCTGCCCACGAGCAACAGCCACCAACGTCCCGGCCGCAGCAACAACGCCAGCAGCGGCAGAACCAGGTAGAAAGAGAATTCAATCGGCAACGTCCACCAGACGCCATTGACGGGCACGGTACCGAGTGGTGGCGGGGTGAACAACATGAGTAAATGCCGGAACAGGCTGCCCCAATCATTGATTCCGGTCTGCCCGGGCACCCAGACGGCGATCAACAGCAGGATCGCCAGCTGCGCGTAGTACGCCGGGAATACCCGCATCACCCGGCGCAGAAAATAACGGTCAAGCGCGGGACGCTGACGCAGACCGGACTGCCACTCCGCGAACGGGATCGCCAGCAAGAACCCCGAGAGCACGAAAAAGATCGTCACCCCGGCAAAACCGATGCTGACCAATGGGGTGAAGTCCACGGGCACGCCAGCCAGTACCAGGGTGAAATCGGGGTGTCCAGACAGGCTCCAGACATGGTACAGAAACACCCACAATGCAGCCCATCCACGAATGCCGGTCAGCACATCCAGATGGCTTTTGTCCGGCTGGAATGGCTCGACGAACCTGAAATGAAGCCAGTGCGCGAGGGGTTTCATCCCAGATTGTCCATTAGGCACACGATGATGGTGCGACCGGGAGCGGGAAGGTTCGTAGGGTGCGCTGTGCGCACCATGGCGCATGGATCGGTGCGCACGGCGCACCCTACGAGCCACAAATCGGCTAATGGACAATCTGGGTTCATCGCACCCTCGCCCACCAGGGGCCCGACGCACGGCAATCAGATGGGCGCATCGGACAACCCTGCCAGTTCGAGCAAACGCGAGAGTGAGCCGGAAGCCTGTCGCAAGATCCCAACGTCGACGCCATAAGCCGCCAGATGCCGGAGGACGATTTCGAACTCCGAAGGCTGCCCGAGACGGAAACGCAAGTAAGCTGAATCGTGGATCAGGTCCATCGGAACGAGATAGGCGAACAGGTAGAACGCCAGGCGCGCCACCCGCTCCGGCTCGCCGCCCGCCTCCGCAATGAAGCGGTGCGCGCAGTCGCCCAGCACCTCGACCGGCTTTCCCATCAGCATCGCTTCCAGCCCGACGCTGGAATTGATGGTCAGAATCTTTTCACAGCGGCGGATGAATGCCACGCTGTCCGGTGAGTCATCCACTTGATACCAGTCCGGCCTGAGCGCGAACAGGCTGCCCGGATGGCCACGCACCAGCACACCGCCATCGGGGCGGCGCAAATGGGCGTAAGCCAGCAGGGACTGATTATCGAAGCCATGACCGAAGGCCAGCAAATTGGAATCGTCCTCAACCTGGAGCGCCACGCCAAGATCGAATCGCGCCGCTGGCGTCTCGCCGTTCCCGGCCTGATAAAACCCGGCCTGATAAAAAAAGCGGCGCAGCGCCTCGATGTCAAACCCGGCCCCGTGCCGAAAACCGCTTTCCAGATAACGCCGCTCGACCTCGGTATTGCCGTTTACGCCACTGAAATCGAGATAGGCTGTGGGCCGGTATTGCGGCCAGCGCAGGGGGCCCAACTCCAGATGCACCACCGGGATGCCTTTTTCCTCAGCCGCCGCGCTCAGCGATGGGCAGTTGCACCAGGTCAGGATGGCCTCGATCCCTTCTGCGGATGGCTGCGACAGGATTTCCGCGAAGGCGGCATCGAGGCAGGGCACACGCTCGCTCAACAGCCGTCTGAAAGCAGCGATGGGGTTTCCGCCGTTGTCCGCCAGCAATGCCTCAAAAACCGTCTCGGGCAAAAAACCGTAATCATGACCATCCATGATCTCGCGAGTCGGCGCCTGATAGTGGAGCCGCTGCGCGCTGCCCGGTTGCATTTCCCAGCGGTTTTGCGCCTGCCAGTATTCCGGGTCCCGGGAGTAGTCCTCGCTCGCGACGAACAGCATGCGTTCGCCGAACGACGACAGCAGACGGTAATACACCCACAGATAAGGCGCCCGGTAGCCGCGCAGCGGAAACGGCAGCAGGAATGCAGCGATCATTCCTCGGTGGCCCCCGGCTGGGAAATCCGGATCGGCGCATGCACCACCCCGACCTGATCGCGCGGTGACCAGAAGCGCAAATGGCTCACCGGGCGACGCTGATCCAGCTCTTCCCGATCCTCGCCGTTAAAACAGGCCAGACCGCAATGCACCAGATATTCCCCGGAGCTGAGGGGCAGCCGCACCCGGTATTCCACTTCATGCCTTCCGGGTTCCAGATTCAAAGACTGGTTGGCGTTGAGATTGTTATCGCCCCAGATATCGCCGCCCCGCACCCCGGAAATCGAGATGCCCAGGGCCACATTCGGGATGGTCTCCGCCGCCAGAAGACTGAACCGGAATACGACTTCCTCGTTCGGCTTGAGCAAGGGGTTTTTCTCCAGCGAGGCTCCGTCTCCCTTGTACAAGTCAATCCGTTCAATGATCGCACGGGCGCTGCCGAAACGTTTTTCTCCCAGCTCCCGATTCCATTCGCGTTCCTGGATCGCCTTGAGTTCGCTCACCGACATCCGGCGCGTATCGCGATCGGCGTCCGGAACCGGTTCCACCTGCTGGGTCTGCGCCTGGCTCATCATGCCCTTCTCGTAGGCCAGCACAGCGGCCAGCACATCGGGGGTGTCATGGATCACCCGGCCACCGTCCAGCACGATGCAGCGGTCGGCATATTCCAGAATGCTGCCAGTGGCATGCGTCACCATCAGGATGGTGACGCCCTTCTCCCGCAGTGCCTCCATGCGCTTGAAGCACTTATACTGAAAGCCGATGTCGCCCACCGAAAGCGCCTCGTCGACGATGAGGATGTCCGGATCGACGCAGGCCTGCACGGCAAATGCCAGGCGCACATACATGCCGCTGGAGTAGGTCTTGACCGGGCGGTCGATGAACGCGCCGATATCCGCAAAAGCCGCGATTTCATCGAAACGTCGTGCCACCTCTTCGTGAGGCAGGCCCAGGATCGAACCATTCATGAACACGTTTTCGCGGCCGGTGAATTCCGGGTTGAAACCCGCGCCCAGTTCCAGCAGCGCAGCGATGCGGCCGCGCGTTTCCACCGCCCCGGCGCTGGGGTTAAGCGTGCCGCTGATGATCTGCAGCAGCGTGGATTTGCCCGCACCGTTGCGGCCGATGATTCCGACCGTTTCCCCGCGCCGGATGTCGAAGCTCACTTCGTTCAGCGCCCGGAATTCCCGGTGATAGCGCCGGGGGGCCCGCCCAAACAGGCGATGCAGCCTGGGCATCACCATCTGCTTGAGGCGATCGCGCGGCGTGTCGTAAATGGGGAAGTATTTGGATACCCCCTTTATCCGGATTGCATACCCGGAAGCGCGCCCAGCCTCGATCTCGCCGCTTGGGGCATTCGTGTCCAGGGATGGATTCATTGCATCATGCATGGCCGGTCCGCACAGTAGCACGAACGCCCGACACGGTAGCGGGAAAATGCCGGTCGCGCAGGGCATTGAAGCGCTTCTCGTACGCTTCATACACCCCGTGTGAAATCGTCAGGGTCAGCACCATGAAAGCCAGCCACATCCCCAATGCCCCTAACCTGGAACCCTCACAGCAACCGAACAGATGAATCAATATCAGCATCACGGGGATGTTGACCAGATACACGGAATATGAAATCCGGGCCAAAAACCCGCTCGCCGTTGCCAGCCAGCCAGGCAAGCGGCGCTCGATTCCGATCAGCAGCAGACCCGCGCAACCGACGGGCACAAGGCTCAGATAAAGCGTCTTGGCGAAGAACGATTCGTTCAGCTCCGCATCCGTGGCCGAGACGTAATATATTACGCAGGCCACGAAAATCATCGTCATCCCGGTCGCCAGTCCGGGGTTTCTCAGCCAGCGGGGATGCCGGTCAACCATCCAGGCCAGCAGCACGCCGAACATCAGGGTATCGAAACGCAGAAAAACGACTTTCCTCAGCCCCGTGTCCCACATCTCGATCGAGTTCGCGACCAACAGGCGCGCCACCAGGGACACCACGATCACCGTCACGGCCACAACCAGGATCGAGCGGGCAGGCCGCAGACCCAGCACCCGGCCCAGCAGCAGAAACAGGAGCGGAAACAGCAGATAGAACACCTCTTCCAGCGCCAGGCTCCAGGCTTCGGAGAAGAAAAGCGGATGGGGACCGAACAGGTTCTGAATAAAAAACAGATATTTCCAGACCACTTTCAATTCAGCGGAATAAACCCCAAACAAGACCAGCAGCACATTGACCAGCAAAAACAGATAGTAATTGGGCAGCGTGCGGAACCAGCGACGGGCATAAAACCCGCTCAACCAGTGCGTACCGCCCCCCCTGGAAAGACGGATGAGGATGCCCCCGATCAGAAACCCACTCAATGCGAAGAACAGTTCCACCCCCATGAAACCGCCAAAACGCAGATATTCCGCCCACGGCATGGCCGCCCGCAGAAAAAAACGGCCATGGCTCAGCAGCACGAGCAGGATCGCCAGCGCCCGGCAAAGATCAAGCCAGTCGTTCCTGCGCGCGACCGTCATTTACGTCTCGGCACAATGGCGCCCTGCCTGCGGATCGATACGCACAGGAATGCGGTTTTCCCCATGGCCGTCATCACATCGAGACGAATTTCGACCTGCTCATCCAAATGAACAGGGCATGGATACCTTGGCAATAATGATCCATATCGTTAAACGCGATGTGATTGGCCGGAAAGGCTCAGTCTCGCATAGACGGGGCCGACACGCCACGCCACGCCGCCAGCGGATATTCGTCGTGGCGCGGCGCACAGCGACGTGGCGTACGACTCCACATGGGCTTCAGCCCATAGTGGATCGGTGTCCTTTAGGGCAATCCAGAAAGCCTGATTAATCGATACGCTGGATTGCCACGCTGCACTCGCAACGACAGAAAGTGTGAATGATTCCGTGCTTCGCGGGTAAACCCGCTCCCACAAATGCCAGTCCGCCTCGCAACGGCAGAAAGCGTGAATGATTCCGTGCTTCCCTACGGCGTTCTCAGCGCTTCCAGCGTCGCATCGTCAAGCACGATCGGCTTGTCGCCCTGGAAAGCCTTGCTCCATTCCACACGTTTTCCGCCCAGAAACTCATTGCGCAGTGCCGACACGATGGGTTCTTTTACTTCTTCGAAGGTTTGCTGCCTGGCTTCGCGCTTCTCCAGCAATTTAATGATGTGATAGCCAAATCTGGTGCGCACCAGGCCGCTCATCTCGCCCGGTTTCAAGGCATAGGCGGCGTCCTCGAATGGCGGCACCAGTTTGCCTTTTTCAGCCCATCCCGGCAATTCACCCTTGTTTCTGGAACTTCCAGGATCCTCGGAATGCGTCTTCGCCAACTCGCCGAAATCCGCTCCGTTTCGAAGCTCGGCCAACAGACTTTCTGCTTTGGCGCGTACCGCCTCATTGCTGGATTCCGGATCCTCGACATTGACCCGTAGCAAAATATGCGCGACGCGGATCGCTTCCGGGATGACATAAGACGCTTTGTTCACTTCGTAGCGCTCTTTGGCCAAGCCGTCCAGATCCGGAAGCGTCTGGGCCAGTTTTTTTGCCTCGGCATCGACGAAAGCGCGCACCACGACATTCCGGGTGGCTCTGGCGATGCCTGCTCGCACCTCGGGCAAATCGGCCGTGCCGGCGGCCAGAGCAGCTTTTTCCATCCGCCTGTCAATCAGCATATTGGAAATAAATCGGCTTAACTGCTCGCGGCTCATATTGGCACGTATATCCGGAGGCACACTCTTCAGTTCTTCACGGATTTCAGCAATGGGCGCTCCATCCAGGCCATCGGATATCTCGCCGGCATGCGAACCCGCAGCAAGGCTCAACAACGCCATGGCGCCCAGCATATTCCAGGGCTTTATCCAAACGGTTCGTGATTTCTTCATATCCTCTCCACACAACTTAAATAAAAAAATGTTTGCGTCCAGCGGGCTCGTCTGCAAAAGCCACGCTCCGTATTGTTTTGGCGCGGCGAAGCATTCGACTCCTTGTCCCTGGTTTGCCGCGCAATCCCGGGGGCCGCGTCGCACCTCGCGTTGACATCCGCTGCCGATGTTCCCTCGCGCACGGTAAAACCGACAACGGAAGCAAAAAAAAGTGCCCGGCAGAACCGGGCACTCAGGATCCCTATGAATTCGGATCAATAAAAGTCCGAGACACCTTCATTTACCAGATAGCGAAGGTTGGCATCCGTCCTGGTCGTGCTCATGAACAGATAATACCGTTTGTTGGCCACGATCGGACAATAACCAGGCCCGGTAACGACGTATGGCTGCATCGTATCGGTGCTCTTGCAGGCGCTTGAAGTTTCGGCATAGGTCGCCGTCGGGCTGTCGCTCAACCACACGCTCATCGAGCCGGAGTTGCCGCCATCCGCACTGGCCAAGGTGAAATACCTCAACGAAGTGCCGGCGGTCGATTTCGACATATAGCGCAGACCCAGAACCCTTCCAGCCCCGAAGGAGAATGTGGTTGTCGTGCTTGTGCCGGATACCGTGCCGGTAAACGAGCTGTTTACACCACAGCCGGTATTCCATGACGAGGTAATATAAAGGCCATTCAGGCAGCCCGGAACATAGCTCGACAGATAGGCCGCAGTCGGGCCGCTCTGATCCGCAATCAAGAGGTTGGTTGTGTTGGGCGGCACCCACAGGCCAGAACCCGGATCGGTGAGGGATACCGTCTGCAGAGCGAAGCTCGCCGTCACGGTACAGGCCGTCGTGATCGCGCCCGTCGTGTAAGTGCTGCCACTGAGCGAACCGCCGCAACCGCTTACCGTGGCAGCATAACCCGTCACGGGGGTCACGGTGAATGTGGTGGAGGTGTTGCCAACCACGTCCTTGCTCGCGGGGCTGATGCTCCCGTTGGCGCCGGCGCTGGCGCTGACCGTGTAGGCACGGGGCGCCGTGCAGCTCGCCGTCGTACCGCCGTTCGTTCCCGCGCAGGTCCAACTGTACGCCGCCGTCGCTGCCGACACGATCGACGCGCTGCCAGTGGTGCACAGATTGGCACTCGGCGCAGAGGTGGTCGTCGCCCCCGCCGCACCGCCGCACGTACCCGACACCGGCGCATTGGTAAAGCTCGCTGTCACGGTGCAGTCCGCCGTGACCGGGCCGGTGGTGAAGGTATTCCCGGATTGAGTTCCGCCGCATCCGCTCATGCTTGAGCTGTAACCCAAGGCCGGCGTTGCATACACAAGCGCAACGCCACCGCTGGCCACACCCTGAGTTTTGGGGTCGACGCTCCCGTTGGTGCCGGCGGTGGCCGTGACCGTAAAGCCACGTATCGCATAGCAGCTGGCTTCGGCGCCGCCGGTCAGGCTGAGGCAGGACCAGGTAAAGGACTGCGGCCCGGAGATGGGCAACGCCGCAGTACTGCCGGTGGCGCACTGCGCCGTACCCGTGGGCATGGCGGTGACGGCGGTGCCATCTGCGCCACCACACGCCCCCGGAGCTTTGGTATCGGGCGTCGCGGCAACCCCATTGGCCAAGGCAAGCACTACACTCGACGGCTTGACCACGACCTTGGCGCTGGTGCTGCCGGTAAAGACATCCGTACCAACAACCGGCACGCCCGCCACTGTAAACGCGAACTCCTGCGAAACATTTGCGTCGCCAAGTCCGACCGGGGTTGTATATTTGATTTCTTTATCGACAGATCCGTCCAGGTCAATGACCCCCGTGACGGAAATGGGAACGGCGCCCGTGACGGAAGTGTCTATCATCTTCCAGTCGATACTCTTAAGATCACCGCCAGTGCAGTTGGCAGCCAGTTGAAGCGTTTGGCCCTCGGTGATAATCGAGTAGGCCGGTGTGATCGTGCATGAGATGTCGACCGCCAGCGCGGGGCCACTCAGGAGGCCGATGGCGATCGCCACCCAGCGCTTGCTTTTGAACAGATTCATTTCGCTTCCTTTAAAGACTGGCATCTCAGTTGACCGGGGCACTATGGATTAACGCTGTCCGCATTTTAAACATGCAGGCCGTAGAGTGTGCGCATGGCATTAAGTTCAAATTGTATCGCGATTGGCTTACATATACGATCATAACCTGCTTGCTGCCTGCGGACCTTTCGACGAGTGTGTTGGGAATCGAACTCTTGACCCCGTGCAGGGTATAGCGGCAACCGCACGCGTAACTTGAGGTGTTTTTTGGCTATGTCACGGTTGGTTGTTGAAGTCATGTCTTGCCCCCTCTGATCTTGCGCCGTTGGTTGTTGAAGTCATGCTCCGATGAAGCCCCTACCCTGCGGCATCCCGCAGGCGGCCCCGTGGGAGCGGCTTTAGCCGCGATGCGTCGCAAGGTGCAAAATGACAAATTCTCGCCAGGGTCTTGCCGCGCCACCTTTGCGGGCTACCGCCCGCATCGCGGCTAAAGCCGCTCCCACAAAGCTGGCCAACACCAGCAAATAACGGTGAAAAAAGCTGCAAGCTGCAAGCTGCAAGTTTGCGATGTCACGGTTGGCTGTTGATTCATGTCTTGCCCCCTCCGATGAAGCCCCTACCCTGCGGCATCCCACAGGCGGCCCCGTGGGAGCGGCTTTAGCCGCGATGCGCCGCAAGGCGCAAAATGACAAATTCTCGCCAGGGTCTTGCCGCGCCACCTTTGCGGGCTACCGCCCGCATCGCGGCTAAAGCCGCTCCCACAAAACCGGCCAACACCAGCAAATAACGGTGAAAAAAGCTGCAAGCTGCAAGCTGCAAGTTTGCGATGTCACGGTTGGCTGTTGATTCATGTCTTGCCCCCTCCGATGAAGCCCCTACCCTGCGGCATCCCGCAGGCGGCCCCGTGGGAGCGGCTTTAGCCGCGATGCGTCGCAAGGTGCAAAATGACAAATTCTCGCCAGGGTCTTGCCGCGCCACCTTTGCGGGCTACCGCCCGCATCGCGGCTAAAGCCGCTCCCACAAAGCTGGCCAACACCAGCAAATAACGGTGAAAAAAGCTGCAAGCTGCAAGCTGCAAGTTTGCGATGTCACGGTTGGCTGTTGATTCATGTCTTGCCCCCTCCGATGAAGCCCCTACCCTGCGGCATCCCACAGGCGGCCCCGTGGGAGCGGCTTTAGCCGCGATGCGCCGCAAGGCGCAAAATGACAAATTCTCGCCAGGGTCTTGCCGCGCCACCTTTGCGGGCTACCGCCCGCATCGCGGCTAAAGCCGCTCCCACAAAACCGGCCAACACCAGCAAATAACGGTGAAAAAAGCTGCAAGCTGCAAGCTGCAAGTTTGCGATGTCACGGTTGGCTGTTGATTCATGTCTTGCCCCCTCCGATGAAGCCCCTACCCTGCGGCATCCCACAGGCGGCCCCGTGGGAGCGGCTTTAGCCGCGATGCGCCGCAAGGCGCAAAATGACAAATTCTCGCCAGGGTCTTGCCGCGCCACCTTTGCGGGCTACCGCCCGCATCGCGGCTAAAGCCGCTCCCACAAAACCGGCCAACACCAGCAAATAACGGTGAAAAAAGCTGCAAGCTGCAAGCTGCAAGTTTGCGATGTCACGGTTGGCTGTTGATTCATGTCTTGCCCCCTCCGATGAAGCCCCTACCCTGCGGCATCCCACAGGCGGCCCCGTGGGAGCGGCTTTAGCCGCGATGCGCCGCAAGGCGCAAAATGACAAATTCTCGCCAGGGTCTTGCCGCGCCACCTTTGCGGGCTACCGCCCGCATCGCGGCTAAAGCCGCTCCCACAAAACCGGCCAACACCAGCAAATAACGGTGAAAAAAGCTGCAAGCTGCAAGCTGCAAGTTTGCGATGTCACGGTTGGCTGTTGATTCATGTCTTGCCCCCTCCGATGAAGCTCCTACCCTGCGGCATCCCGCAGGCAGCCCCGTGGGAGCGGCTTCAGCCGCGATGCGCCGCCAGGCGCAAAAAGCAAATGCTCGCCAGGTTCTTGCCGCGCCACCTTTGCGGGCTACCGCCCGCATCGCGGCTGAAGCCGCTCCCACAAAACCGGCCAATATCAATAAGAACGATGACAGAGCCCCCAAAAAAAAGAGCCTGCTTGCGCAGGCTCTTTAAAACTACAGATGCTACCTACCAGCTCTACTTAACGCCGATAGCTATGCACGGTGCTGGAACCATAGTTCACAGTAGCGCCGCCTGCATCGCGAACGGTGGCAGCGAAACCGATCACAGGCAGGCCCCCGGCGGTCACTGCGTCCGCTTCACTAAACATCATCTCGGCCCAGCCAGCCGTGCCCACAGCGCTCGTGCTCACGCCCAAGCGGTTGGTGCCGAGGCCGAACACGCTGGAACCGTTGAAGTCGACCACGTTGGCCTCGTAGCACAGCTCGACATACTCAGCGGTCGGCGCCGGCGAGAAGTTGGTGTTGCCCAGGTTCTGGACCGTGCCTTCTTCGCGGTTATAGATGTTCAGGCCGATGTTGTCGCACGACATGCCGTTCTTGATCGTGGTATAGAACCACTCGGAGAAGCCGCCGCCAACGACAGGGGGTTGATCTTTGGCGGTGGGACCCGTGCCCGAAGTATACGAGTCGGTGTAGTGGTGCTTGGTCGGGAAGGTCATCACCCAGCTCGTGGATGCGCCGGTACCGGTTGCGTACTCGTTGATCACCGATTGCGCGCGCAGGATTTCCGACACGCCATTTACCGAGCCGGCATAGGCTGCAGAAACAGGCTGGCCATCTGTCAGAGCATTGATCGTCCCGACCGCATTACCGTTCGCGAGCGAAGGAGACTGACCGCCCGGCTCGGCGTTGATGGGGCCGAGGGTCTGGAAATCCTCGATCGCGGTCGGCTCGGCGTCGATTGCCGTGCCGTTGGCCACATTGATATAGGTGGTATGGCCCTTCAGGATGTTTTCAGGCGGCAGCATGTAGCCATTGAGCGTGGCAACACCGGCCGGCAGGAACATCTGGTCCACCAAAGCGCAATCGCGCGGCACGCCGCTCACGTGCTTGGCGTTGTACTCGAGGGTGTTGGTCGAGACAGCGGTGTCGCGGTCGCTAACGCCCATCTGGATGATTTCGAAATAGCCTTCCTGAACGCGGTCCATAGTCCCAACAGCGCCATCGGTCAGAGCGCCGGAGAACTCCGTATTCGTAAAGGCGATTTCCGTTGCGCCGGCATGGGTGGCGCTTGCGGGCAGCTGCGGCGAGGTACAGGTCTTGTCCCAGGTGCGGAGCAGCGCGCCGCCAGCAGTGGTGGAAGTCACCACCGCGCCCCAATGGTCGTACGGCGAAAGAACGACGTTGAAGTCACGCACTTCGCGGCTGTTCAGCGCTTCGCGGAAACGAACCTTGAAAGTCACCGTTTTGTCGGACGTGTTGGTCACGGTAAAGAGGGTGTCAAGACCGTTCTTGACCGTGTAGTAGGGGAACAGCAAAACCTGGCCAAGACCATCCTGGGAAACGTTCATGGCATGGGCCGGAGCCGTCATCGCCATCATGGCACCGCCGCTGACGACGGAAGCGACAGCCAGGGTTACGAGTTTTTTGCGGATATTCAAAGATTTCATCACTTATTACTCCTTGCAAGGAAAAAAAAAACAAACCAAAGTTAAGCCAAGCGCTTGGCCCCAGCTACAACATTGTAACCAACGTTACGGGCGCAAACCTTAACATGCCCACGCTGTTAGTTGAAGGTGTACCACCACTCCCGATTCTTGTAAATCCATTTCTCGGAGATGACCTTTTGCGTTTCTATCACCTCCCCACCCATACCGGGGAGACCGACTCGATAAGTCACTTCCACCGAAACAGTAGCAACGGTAGGGACATCATAGCTGATGTCAACAACGCGCGCGCCCTGCCAGTCAAGAACACGCCCGTACTTCCCCTTGTATTGTTGCAGATTTACAACAGCCCGGTATTCAGGTGTCGTGTGAACATAGGCTTTTTCTATATCCCCCTTGATCAGGGCATCCCATCGAGCCTCGGCGCGCGCTTTTAATACCGGGCGCTGGGACTCCCGCCATTTTTCGCTCTCTTCCGGCTCAAGGGTGGCGCAACCGGGTAAGGCAGACAGCATTGCGTACGCCAACCCAGCCACGACAAAAGATCTGCGGCTACTTACACTAAACACCTGGCTTCACCTCCATTTTTAAAAACAACCTCCTCCAAGCTCCAAGCCATCAACATGCCTTGCTCGGGGAAAACCGGGTTTATCCCGACCTTTTGTTTCCGGGCGAACAAGACATCAAGACGGCTGTTCACAGGCGCTGCGCGCTTGGCCAGAGCATTAACGTAGGTTCGCAACCGAACTTTAGCAGAATTACGTGCAAAGCAGCGCCCCGCTCAGAGCTGTGCATTGTATTGGCTGTAAAGACGCATGACCTTCGGCACATAAGCCTGCGTTTCACGATAGGGCGGAATTTTTCTGCCATGCCGGATCACGGCATTCTCACCGGCATTGTAGGCCGCCAGCGCAAGTTCGATGTTGTTGTCGAACATGTCCAGCAAGTCACGCAGGTAACGGGTGCCGCCGCGAATATTCTGTTGGGGGTCGAAGACGTCCTTGACCGCATAACGTTTGGCCGTTTCGGGCATGAGCTGCATCAGGCCCTGGGCGCCGGTTCGCGATACGGCCGCCGGGTTGTAGCCCGATTCAGCGGTAATGACGGCATGAACCAGGGCAGCATCGATGCCGGCCTCGCCCGCGGCTTGTTCGATGTGCGGGGCGAAGGCGGCGACGTTGCCCTTGACAGCCGGCGCGCGCGCGCGATTGTTTTTCCCGGCTTCCTCCAGCAGGCTGGATATGCGCCGGTAAAGGCCGCCTCCCGTGGCGCTGGTGTCCGGGGCGTTGGTGTAATGCGCGACGCCATCGGCACCCGCATAGGCATACACGTCGGCCTGCGCCGGGGCAGCCAGCGCAACCAGGATGATGAAGAAAATTCGCGGCACGGATTTACAAGGCATGGGGTGGACGGGTGCATTTTAACGCAGATCGCCTATTGGGATGCCCGTACTCGCCCAGCAGGCGGTTTGTTTTCGGGGCAAAGAGTTTGGCGGCGCCAGATTCGCGGCTGAAGCCGCTCCCACAGGGACGATGGCGATGTTTTTGTGGGAGCGGGTTTACCCGCGATTCTCGGCGGCCATTTCGCGGCTGAAGCCGCTCCCACAGGGGCGACGGCAATGTTTTGTGGGGGTGGGTTTACCCGCGATTGCAGCGGCCATTTCGCGGCTGAAGCCGCTCCCACAAGGGCGATGGCGATGTTTTTGTGGGAGCGGGTTTACCCGCGATTCTCGGCGGCCATTTCGCGGCTGAAGCCGCTCCCACAGGGACGACGGCGGTGTTTTGTGGGAGCGGGTTTACCCGCGATTGCAGCGGCCATTTCGCGGCTGAAGCCGCTCCCACAGGGGCGACGGCAATGTTTTGTGGGAGTGGGTTTACCCGCGATTGCAGCGGCCATTTCGCGGCTGAAGCCGCTCCCACAGGGGCGACGGCAATGTTTTGTGGGAGTGGGTTTACCCGCGATTGCAGCGGCCATTTCGCGGCTGAAGCCGCTCCCACAGGGACGACGGCGGTGTTTTGCGGGAGCGGGTTTACCCGCGATTCTCGGCGGCCATTTCGCGGCTGAAGCCGCTCCCACAGGGACGACGGCGGTGTTTTGTGGGAGCGGGTTTACCCGCGATTGCAGCGGCCATTTCGCGGCTGAAGCCGCTCCCACAAGGGCGATGGCGGTGTTTTTGTGGGAGCGGGTTTACCCGCGATTCCCGGCGGCCATTTCGCGGCTGAAGCCGCTCCCACAGGGGCGACGGCAATGTTTTGTGGGAGTGGGTTTACCCGCGATTGCAGCGGCCATTTCGCGGCTGAAGCCGCTCCCACAAGGGCGATGGCGATGTTTTTGTGGGAGCGGGTTTACCCGCGATTGCAGCGGCCATTTCGCGGCTGAAGCCGCTCCCACAGGGGCGACGGCAATGTTTTGTGGGAGTGGGTTTACCCGCGATTGCAGCGGCCATTTCGCGGCTGAAGCCGCTCCCACAAGGGCGACGGCGATGTTTTTGTGGGAGCGGGTTTACCCGCGATTGCAGCGGCCATTTCGCGGCTGAAGCCGCTCCCACAGGGACGACGGCGATGTTTTGTGGGAGCGGGTTTACCCGCGATTGCGGTAAACGCCGGCAACCCGCTCCTGTCAACGCCAGCATTTCTGTCATGATTATCGCCATGACGCTCCCTCCTCATAGCCGCAATCTGCGGATTGGCCGTGTCTCGGAAATCGGGCGGGGTTATCTTGTCACCACAATAACGCGAGACCGCTTGCCGCTGTTCGCCGATTTACATCTGGCCCGCTTGGCGATACGGGAATTGCGCGTTTGCGACGAAGCGGGGCTGTGCAGCACGCTCGCCTTTGTGCTGATGCCAGATCACCTGCATTGGCTGCTGCAGTTGACCGATGCCGCGCTCCCGGATCTGCTGCGGCGGTTCAAATCCCTGAGTGGCGGTGCCATCAACCGCAGTCGCGGCACCCCCGGCAGGGCGGTCTGGCAGGGCGGATTCCATGACCAGGGCATGCGCGACGAGGCTGATTTACAGCACATCGCTCGCTATATCGTTGCCAATCCCGTGCGTGCGGGGTTGGTTAACTCCGTTCGGCAATACTCCCATTGGGACGCGGTTTGGTTATGAAGGGATAAACCCGCCCCCTACAAAAAACTGTTACTCCCTGTGGTTTCAGCCGCGAAGTTGGCGCCGGGAATCGCGGGTAAACCCGCTCCCACAAAAACATCGCCGAGCGGGTTTACCCACGATTGCCCTCCACAAAAACACCACCGTCGTCCCCTGTGGGAGCGGGTTTACCCGCGATTGACCCCCACAAAAACACCGCCGTTGTCCTCTGTGGGAGCGGCTTCAGCTGCGAAGCCGACGCTGAGAATCGCGGGTAAACCCGCTCCCACAAAAACATTGCCATCGCTCTTGTAGGAGCGATTGAGGCGCATATCGCGGGGAAACCCGCTCCTACAAGGGGCGTCATCGCCGCGATTTTTACTCCTGCGGACTCTACTTTATTTGACGCTCTCGACAGCAGGTTTTGACGGCAGCTCTATCGGTTTGAGCATGAGCTCGAGGCCTTTGATGCGGCTGCGGTATTCCGCGGTGATGGCGGCTGCGTCTTGCGTGTCGGTGAGCACGCGCGGGGTGATGAGGATAATCAGTTCGGTGCGGTTGTCTTTCCAACTCTGGGTGCCGAACAGGCCGCCGATGACGGGGATCTTCGCGAGGAACGGCAAGCCTTCGTTGGCCCGGTTTTTTTCTTCCTTGATCAGGCCGGCGAGGATGACGGTTTCACCCGATTTGACGGTGACGGTACTTTCTGCGCTACGTTCCTGGATGGTTGGGGAGTCGATCCCGGAGGTGCTGGTGGTGGTGGCGTTGCTGACCTCCTGACTGATTTCCATGGTGATCTGTCCGCCCGCATTGACGCGCGGGGTCACCGAGAGCATGACGCCGGTATCAAGGTATTGCACGCTGCTGATGATGCCGGTGTCCGTGGTGGTGCTGGCGACAGACTGGGTCTGGCTGATGGTGGGCACGCTGTCGCCAACCTTGATTTTGGCGGTCTGGTTGTCTGCCACGGTGATATGCGGCGAGGAAATGACCTTGAGCTTGGAGTCGGTAGCAAGGGCATTGAGGACGGCACCGACATCGGCCGCCTTGTTCACCCAGGAATAGGAAAAACCGGGCACGAGTGGAGCGATCCCCCCCAGGCCGGTGTCGAGCTTGCCGCTGATGCGTGCACCATTGTTGAAATACCACTCCAGCCCGTATTGGAGTTCATCCACGAGGCTGATTTCGGCGATGGTGACCTCGACCAGAACCTGGCGCACCGCGACATCGAGCTTGCGGATGGCGGATTCGATGCTCTCGTAGTCGGCGGGGCTGGCCAGAATCAACAGGGCGTTGTTGTCCTTGTCGGCGATGACGCGCACATCCTGCGGCAAGCCCACACTGCCTTCAGACCCGGCCAGGCTTGTCGCTGATGCGGCCGGTTGGGCTTCCTTGCCGTTGGTCTGGGACGATTTTGCCGATTTGATCTCGGCAGGCACGGCGCCGGGCGCAAGTTCGGGGGAAGATGCTGCCTTGGCTTGCATACCCTTCCCGGAAAAAGCATCGTTGAGCAGGGTAGCCAGATTTTCGGCCTTGCCGTTCTGCACCGAATACACGTAAAGCCGCCGACCGCCTCCCCCCGAGACCGGGCGATCGAGGCGCTCGATCCAGGTGCGGGCCTGCTCCAGATATTTCGCCTGCGGGGTGACAACCAGCAGGGCGTTGAGCCGTTCGATGGGAACGACCCGGATGGCGCCGGCGAGCGGGCCGAGATTCTTGTCGCCAAACAGCTTTTCCAGTTCGTCGGTAACCGTTTTCACGTCCACGCTTTTCAGGGTGAACAGGCCGACCGACATGCCGGCAATCCAGTCCACGTCGAACATGTCGATGGTTTCGAGCATGTGCTTCAATTGCAGCTGGGTGCCGGACAGGGTGAGCAGGTTGCGCAGCGGATCGGTGCGCACGCTGGAAGGTTCGCCGGCGAGGGGCTCAAGGATTTTGGCCATGTCGGCCACACCGATGTGCTTGAGCGGGACAACCTGGATGCTGTAGCCGCCGGGCAGCGGCTTGCCGGCTTCGGCCAGTTGCGGCGTGGCATTGCCCTTGCCCGCAACAGCCGAGGGCACGATGCGGAATATGCCATCGCCCTCGCGGATCATCACCGCGCCGTTCATGCGCAGGACCTCCTCGAGCGTGTGCATGACCGCGCTTTTCGGGATGGGTTTGGCGGTGCGCAAGGTGATGGTTCCCCCTACGCGCGGATCGACGATGTAATTTTCCCTCAGAATGTCGCCAAGGATGGTGCGTACCACCTCGCGCAAATCGGCCCCTTCAAAATTCAGGGTCAGATTGCCGCCTGCGTCCGTGATCAAGGGCTGCGCTTCAGGTGGCTTGACCACCACGCCGCTGCCATAAAAAAGCTTGTAACGTTCTTCGACGTCGGCTTTCGCCTTGATATCGCCGACCGCATTGGCCTCGGACGATTTCATGGCGAGCTGGCTTGCCGTTTCGGGCTGCTCAACCTTGGGCGTAGCCGCGCACCCTGCGATGAGGGTGGCCAGCAGAACGGGGACGGCAACTCGATTCGCTCGGCCTGTCTTCGGGTTATTGGTTTTCATGCTTGACTATCCCAGGGTTGGTTACTGTAGCTGCGGCGTCCAGGACTTCGGTTTCACTCGACTGACTGCCTTTATCCCAAATTATCCATCAGGATTCGCAGGCGCGGCTTTAGCCGCGAATTTCAAACGAATCGCGGCTAAAGCCGCTCCTACGGTACGTTGTTTTGTGCAAATTCGGCTAATGAACAATCCGGATTTATCATTACTTGTAAAAATCTTTCAGCAGCGGATCGCGCTTGCGATCTTCCACCGTTTGCGGCGGAGGAATGATGGCTGCGGGTCGCTCGATCCGCCCGGCTGAAACACCCGTGTCTTGCGCAGTGCCTGCCGGCTGGGTTGAGCTCGCCGGGGCGGCCTGGAGTCTGGCGGGTTGCCCACCCTGAGGCGCGGCAACAGGTGCGGCGGCAGGTGCGGCAACAGGCTTGGCAACAGGCTTGGGACTCCGCTGAATCTTGAGCCGTATCTCTTCCCGGTCTTCGTATTGGGTGAAAACGATGCGATCGGCCTCGACCGTCTCAAGCTGGAGGCCATTGATGGTATATCCCTGAACGATCTGGCGTTCCTTGCCGCTGGCGATTTCCTTGACGACGGCAATCCTCATCTCGTCCATGATGATGGTTCCCAGCAATTGAAACTGACCCTTTTGCATGGCCGGGGGCGGCGGCGGCGGCGGCGGCGGCGCTGACGGCGCCGCACTGCGGCTGGGCACGAAAAGCGGCCGCTCCAGCGTCACGGCATAGGTTTTTTCCCGCGCCGGCAGGCGAAAATCCGGATAAGGCGCGACCTCGACCGGCGCGGACGGATGCACCACAGGCACGGACATGGGCGGGTGCAGGTTCTCGCCCCAGCCCAGCTCCCGGCCAATCGCCAGCGCCAGCAAGGCATTGACGAGCACCCAGGCCAGCAGCGCCAGACTCTTGATGTTGTTAAGGGCCATCATGGCTTCTTCAGCGCCGGTTTGGCGATCCGGGTGAAGGCGTACAGTTCGAACTGAACCAGGACGTCGGGCTCGACGCCCGGAACGGGCTTGAACACTCTCGCCACGCTTGAGCGGACGATCAGGTTGTCCACGTACAGATAAGGCAAAGCGGTTTCCAGCTCGTACAGGGCTTTCTGCAGTGCGGGCAATGGCCCGCGCAGCTGGAAATTGACTGCAACCTTGCGGCGCGGGCCGTCATCCTTGTGCGTGGTGATCTGGGTGCTCTCCACCTTGAGTTCATTGGCTTCGATGATGGCTTGCGCCATTTGCTGCACCTCGGCCGCGGCAAGGGCCGGAGAACTGGCCTTGAGGTAGTAGCGGTCGGCATTCCGTTTTGCGATGAGCGCAATGTTCGCCTCGACGTTTTTGCGCTGGCCGGCGATGCGCAGATAACGGCTGGTCCGATCCAGCCGATCTTCGATCGCCGTGTCGTAATGGAGATGGGCGCGCTGCCAGGGCACGTAGACCAGCACGGCAAGCAGGGCAAGCAGGGCAAGCAGCAGCACAATGGCAAGCACGCGGCTTTGCACGGGGGTGAGCGTCAGTTTCATGGCTTTGCGGGCGGCTTGCCGGCCTTGGCCGGTGGTTTGTTTTCATGCAACCCCCGCAGTGTAGCGAGGGCTCCGGCCGGATCGATGGCCTTGATCCCGACCGCGAGCTGGAAACGCTCCTCGCCAGCTTGCGCCTGGCCATCCTGGGCTCTGCCTAATTGCACCTTGACCAGCGGCGATTTGAAATTGGCATTTTCCAGCAAGGTCGACCGCTCGAACAGGCCAATCAGGCTGGCCGAGGAACCGGTATTGCCCTGCATGGAAACGTCCGCGCCGTGGATCTCCAGTTGCTGCAGCCAGGTGTTGTCGGGAAGGATGCGAGTCACCTCTTCAAGCAAGGCCACCTTGGCCGGCGTGGCCAGCTTGTGCTCGGTGGGGAAATTGTATTCGGCCAGCAGCCGCTCCTGTTCCTGTTTGAGCGCATCCACGGCATCGGCTTGTCGCTGGGCCTGGGCCAGAACCGGTTGCAGCGCGATCGCGACCTCGCGTTTTTTCCAGAGCGGAGCCGCAAGCAGCACGGCAAGCAGAACCAGCGTAACACCGGCCATGGCCCCGTAAAGCTTATACCTCGCGTAGCCCGGTTTGGGGCGCAGCCTTACCGGAAGCAGGTTCAGGCAGCTACCGGTACTTTCAAGTTCGTCGCTTACCACGACAGCCTGGGGCGTGACGCCCAAGGCTGTGAGCGTTGACAGGATTTCGTCGACGACAGCCCTGGGCGCAACGCCCAACAGGACATGCAGGCGATTGCCGCTGCGATCCTCGCGCAACAGCCGCTGGTCGTAATAAGCCTGATCGGCGGTATAGGGGGTCTGCCGCCCCAGTTCGAAGCCGAGTACCTGGGTCAGGTTTTCGGCAGCGGCGAGAGGCAGGGTGACTTGCTTGCGCAGCACCTGCGCTGCGGGCAGGCAGATACCGACCGAACGGACGCCGGCCTTGTTGCGCAGGGCATCGAAGGCGATCTTGTGCGCGGCCGCATCACCCGCGGCGAGGTTGACGCGCCCGATCTCGCTCCGCTTCTGCCCGGCCAGGCGCCAGAGGACGAGCGCGCCTTGTTCCATCCCGACCCACAGCATGCCGGGCGAGGGACGGTTTTGGGGGCGCAAAGCGGGTGGCACCAGGGCCGCCAGTTCACGGCCCCACCAGCGCAAAAAGCGCACCAGGACTGCACTGCGACTCTTTCGCTGCCTGCGTCGGGAGGATGTCATGCTCGCCATTGATCCAAGTCTGAGCGGATTAAAACCGCCCTTCCTGCCAGAGCAGGAAGATAAACGGTCGTTTTGGGTCTTGTGCCAACTTTGCTACCGCCTCCCGGACGAACTGCGTACCGTCCGATGCTTTCGCAATCGACCGAAGATTATACACTTGGCTTGCAGCACCGGTTTCGAATCCGGCGGCCCCCGGGAAAGGCAGTGGCATCTGCTCTGCGGCCAGCATTTCCTCGCGCTGGACGAGATAGGCATCCACGTCCGCTTCGGTCACGTTGGGCAGGGCCAGCAGAACCTGGCGCGGCGCCAGCGTACTGTTAATGCCGGACAATCTGGAAAACACGGTGAGCGCACCCTCCAGTTTTCGATACAGGCCGGGGGTGACGCCGATGACCCGCTGGAGTTCGTCGACGGTCTGAAATGGGGCGTTGGTTGGAATGTATGGCAATCCCATTGCCTCGTAACGATCCCGCTCCGCCCCCTGCAGACGCGTGAGGTCGTCCGGATCCCGCCAATCCAGAATGGCATCCAGAATCCGATTGGCCTGCTCTTCATCCTGGCCCGCTGACAGCAGCAGTCCTTTGAGCAAGGCGTCGCTGGCGACATTGAGGTCGATTTTGGCGGATTCGTCGCGCATGACGAGACGAATCTCGGCAGCATCCAGGCTGAATACGTGCGTCCTGCTGTCGGCCTTCCATCTCTCCGCATCGGTCGCCGGCCTGGTCAGTTCGTAGAGCCCGCGATGGACGCCGGCATCGGCCAGGGCGCGCGCCTTGGCGAGGGAAACCAGATTGCCGGCGACCAGGGCGGTGCTGCGCGCGCCATAGACGAAGCTGCCCGCAATGACGGCCAGCAGGGCGACGACCCAGAGCACGAGGATCAGCGCGATGCCGCGCTCGAACCGGTTTGGGCGGACCGAGCGGGAGGATGCGTTGCGCATGCTCATTCCGTCCTGGCCCGAGGTGCGGCGACGATATCAGGCCAGGTTTCGCCGTTTTCCATGGTCAGTTGCAGGCGGATCAGCTCGGGGGGCGTTTTTTGATCCAGCCATTGATCGTGCCAGGCGGGGTCTTCCATTTCCGACTGGGCTCCGAAGTAGGCCAATGCCATCTCCTTGACGGCTTTTATCAGTACCTTGGGTTCGGCTTGTTCAATGGGCTCGAAACCCGGCGCGTCTGGGTCGGGCAATTGCCAGCGCATCACCAGGTCGCGCCCGGTCGCGCCGTCGGCCAGGTCGAGGGCGATGAGGTGGTTGCCGGATACGCCGTCGTGCATCGCCACTGTTCCGACGAAGCGCAGGGATTCGGCTTCGCCGGCGAAGGCAAGCTGCTCTTCTTCGCCCACCCGCCAGCGCAAGGGGTAGGTTTGCTCGATGGCGCGCCGGATGAAATCGACGACGACCGCCTGCCGCGAGGAGGTCACCATGCGCTGTTCGCCCGCCTCCCAGCTCCGGGTTCCCAGATTCAGGCCCGCGAACAGCAAGACCAGAATGAAACCGACCAGGGTCATGCCAATGAGCAATTCGAGAAGGGTAAAGCCTTGTGCCCGACGTATCGGGTTCATGGCCGGGGCGCTGCGCGCAGGGTGACAAACCGGAGGATGCGCGGGGTCGTAGCGGTGTGGTCCCAGTTTACGGCGACTTCCACCTGGTACAGGTCGACCGGTGCGCCCGCGTCCTCCAGGGGCTGGGCGCTCGCGTCGTAACGCTGCACCGAGGTGCGCCACGTATAGCCAGGTTCCGCCCCGCCCGTGCTCTCGCCCTCGGCCAGGGGCGATTCGACGCCGACGGCCGCCAGTTGCGATTCGGCGATGGCCACGGCCCGGCTGTAGTGCTCCGCCGTGCCGATATTGCCGAGTCCTCCGGAGAAGATGCGCATGAGCACGCCCAGCGCCAGGGCGAGGACGATGAAGGCGACCAGCACCTCCAGCAGGGAAAAGCCCCGGCAGGAACGCTTCACGGCGTATCCAGGATCTCGACCTGGCCGGTGAGCCAGTCGACATCGACGAGGAATTTGCGTTCGCCCATGGTCAGGCTCACCCGGCCTCCGGTCGAACTGCCATCGGGATAGAAACGGATGGCGGCGGTGCTGGCGTCGGTAACCTCGCCCTGGGCGGTGTAGACCCCGATTTCCGCCTGTTGCGGCAGCTTGCGGGACTTGCCGTCTCCGCTCACCAGGAAACTGCGCGCCTCGACATCCAGGGTCAGGGTCGCCTCGCCCCGGCTGACGATCGCCTGGGAACGCGCTTTGCGCAGGCCGGCGGCCACCTGACGGGCGCCCGCCTTGAGTTCGGCTGTCGAACCGCCGACGGCGAACATCGGCGGAATCAGGGCGTAGGTCATTGCCAGCAGCGCCAGCACGACCAGCAGTTCCAGCAGGGTGAAGCCGGCTTGACGGGCTGTCACCAACTCACGACGTCCCGATCCTCGCCCTCGCCGCCCTCGCGCCCGTCGGCGCCGAGGGTGGAAAGATCGAAGGCGCCGTGCTGACCCGGGGATGCATAGTGATAGTCAGTGCCCCAGGGGTCCTTGGGAACGGTCTTTTTCTTCAGGTAAGGACCGTTCCAGTTGGTCGCCCCCCCCGGCGCCTCGACCAGGGCCTGCAGGCCCTCCTGGGTGTTGGGATGGCGCCCGACCTCAAGCTTGTACATGTCGAGCGCCGCCCCGAATTCCTCGATCTGGAGCTGGGCCGTGTCGGTCTTGGCGCTGGAGACGTATTTCATCACGCGCGGCCCCGCCAGCGCCGCGAGCATGCCGAGGATAACCAGAACCACCAGCAGTTCGAGCAGGGTGAAGCCACGCTGCGCCTTCGCTAATTTTGATTTGAACAACATATATATCACTCCTGTTTGCAAAAACTCATCTTCATGTGGGGCTGAAGCCCGACCCGAACGTTCGGCCTCTCAAGAAACACCATGCAACCATCGATTTCGTAGGGTGCGCCGTGCGCACCGATTTATGCCCCGCAGGGACGGTATCCCTTTGGGTACGTTCATGGTGCGCACGGCGCACCCTACAGGGTTTCTTGGGCGCGACAACCTGTCCACCGGTCATACCGCCAGTTCGTTGACACTCAGGATGGCTACCAGAATGGACATGATGATGGCGCCGATGAGCAGCCCCAGACCCAGGATCAACGCGGGTTCGAGCAGGCCGAGGGTGCGTTTGACCGCGGTCTTCACTTCCCGGTCGAAAACGTCGGCGACCTGGATGAGCATTTCGGACAGCTGCCCGGTTTCCTCGCCAACCATGACCATGTGCACGCCCAGTTTTGGAAAAACCCCGGCTTCCATGAGCGGCGCGCCAAGACCCTTGCCTTCGCGCAGCTTGGTCGCCACTTCGTCGATACGCTCGGCCATGACGCTGTTGCTCAGGGTTTCCCTGACGATGGACAAGGCAGACAATAAAGACACGCCATTGTCGAGCAAGGTTCCCAGGGTACGGGAGAAACGGGCCATCTCCACCTTGGCCACCAGATCGCCGATCAGCGGCAGGGCGAGAAAGCGCTCGTCCCAGCGGTAGCGGCTGTCGGGGTCGGCCATCTGGCGTTTGAACAGGGCATACAAGGCCACGCTGCCGCCAATCAGCGCCCACCACCAGGCCTGGAAGAACTCGCCTGCGCCGACGACGATCTGGGTAGGCACTGGCAAGGCCTTGCCGGATTCCTCGAACATCTGGGTGAACTGCGGCACGACGAAAATCAGCAGCACGACGACCGAAACCACCGCCACCATGACCAGGATGGCCGGGTAGATCAGCGCGGATTTGACGGTTTCCCTGAGATCCTTGGCGCGCTCCATGAATTCGGTCAAACGGAGCATGACGACTTCCAGTGCGCCGCCCGCCTCGCCCGCGCGGATCATGTTGAGATAAAAGCGGGAGAAGACGCCCTGCTGGGCTTCCAGCGCGGCATACAGGGATGAGCCGCCGCGCACGTCCTGACGAACCTCGCCGAGGATTTCGGCGACATCGTCGTTGGCCGAAAGATTGACCACGATTTCCAGGGCACGGTCGAGCGGCAGGCCGGCACGCAGCAGCGTGGATATCTCGCGCGTCATCATGGCGATTTCGTCCTGGCTCACCCGCGCGCGTCCGAATCCGCTCAGCCAGCCCCCACCGCCGCCCACCGTCGCCTCTTCAATCTGGATCGGCATGAAGCCCTGAGCCTGAAGGTGCTCGGCCACCGAATCCGGCGCGCGCGCCTCCATTTCACCTTCGAGGATGCTCCCCTGCGCGTCTGCCGCCTTGTACTGAAACAGTGGCATTCTCAGTCTTCCCGCGTCACGCGCAGCACTTCGTCGAGGGTGATGATCCCGGCAATGACTTTGCGCAGGCCATCCTCATACAGGGTCTGCATGCCCTCATCGATGGCCTGCCGGCGGATCTCCCCGGATACGGCGTGACGCATGATCAGACTGCGAATCGCGTCGGTCATCGGCAGCATTTCCATGATGCCCAGTCGACCGGTGTAGCCGGTGCCGCCACAGGCTTCGCAGCCTACGGGCCGGTATAAAACGATAGGCGAATCGCCAGCGAACCGTTTGAGGTCGAACTCCTCCACGACTTCGGGCAGGGGTTCATACGGTTCGCGGCAGGCCTTGCAAAGCGAACGCACCAGGCGCTGGGCCAGGATGCCGTTCACGGTGGACGTTAGCAGGTAGTCCTCTACCCCCATGTCGAGCAGGCGGTTGACCGTGCTGGATGCATCGTTGGTGTGAAGCGTGGAGATCACCATGTGTCCGGTGAGCGCCGACTGCACCGCGATCTGGGCCGTCTCCAGGTCGCGGATCTCGCCGATCATGATGACGTCGGGGTCCTGGCGCACGATGGAGCGCAGTGCGTTGGCAAAGGTCAGGCCGATCTGCGGCTTGACCTGAATCTGGTTGATGCCATCCATCTGGTATTCCACCGGGTCTTCCACGGTGAGTATCTTGACGTCCGGCTTGTTCAGCAGCTGAAGGGCGGTATAGAGCGTGGTGGTCTTGCCGCTGCCGGTGGGGCCGGTGACCAGCACAATGCCGTGCGGCTGGGTGAGCGCATCGAGAAACAGCTTGAGCGTCGCCGGATCGAAACCCAGGGTATCGAAATTGAGCGGCACGCCGCCCTTGTCCAGCACCCGCATGACCACGCTTTCGCCGTGCATGGTCGGCACGGTGGATACGCGCAGGTCGATTTCCTTGTTCTTTGCTCTCAGTTTGATGCGGCCGTCCTGAGGCAGGCGGCGCTCGGCGATGTCCAGATTGGCCATGATCTTGATGCGCGAGATCACCGCCGCAGACAGTCGGCGCGGCGGCGATTCCACCTCCTGCATCACGCCATCCACCCGGAAGCGCACGATCAGACGGCTCTCGAACGGCTCGACATGGATGTCCGAGGCGCGTGCTTCGAGGGCGCGTTCCATGATCAGGCTGACCACGCGGATAACCGGCGCTTCGCTGGCCAGGTCTTTCAGGTGCTGAACGTCGCTGCTCTCTTCCAGTTCGACCGGCCCTTCGGCTTCGCCGACGATCTGTCCGATGCTGCTACGGCCCGTGACATAGAGCCGTTCAAAGGCAGCGTCGATCTCACCGGGCAAGCCGAGCAGAACGGTGATCTCCCGCCCGGTTACCAGACGGAAAGCATGGATAACATAGTGATCGAGCGGGTCGGCCATCACCAGCACCAGGCGATCGGCATCCTCGTGCACGGGCAGGGCATGGGCTTCCTGGAGGAACCGGGTCGATACCCGCTCCTCGAAGACCGGCAGGGCGGGGTAGTCCTCGGCCGTGGCCAGGGGAATGCCAAGCTGCTCCGACAGCGCCTGGTACAAAACCTTCTCGGCGACCCAGCCCTGCCTGGCCAGAATTGCGCCAAGCCGCTCCGAGCCGCCCGCATCTTTCTGCAGCTTGAGCGCGGCCAGCAGGTTTGTCCGCTCCAGCGCCCCCCGCCCGACCAGGATTTCTCCGATGAGTTTTTTTGACAAAACAGGTCGTCTCAACAACTAAAGGACATTATTGTATTTCATCAGCCCAAAAATACGGCGGGCACCGAGCGCGGAGTCTTTGACCGCTTGCCCCTTATGCCCCGGAATCCACGCCGGAATGACCGCCGCGGTTGCGCCGCCTGTACGCAGCGCATCGCGGCTGAAGCCGCTCCCACGGCGGCGCCTGCGGGGGCTACAGAATACCCATGCAGGCGCGGCTTTCAGAAAGTGTTCCGGACTTGAACCATCGAAGCGATTATTGTTTCCTTTGCAGATCATCGAAAGAGGCTTGAACCCAGATTGTCCATTAGGCACACGATGACGGTGCGACCGGGGGCGAGGTGATTCGTAGGGTGCGCCGTGCGCACCATGGTGGTGCGCACGGCGCACCCTACGCGCCACAAAGCGGCTAATGAACAATCTGGGTTGAAATCACGCGAAAAGCGGGTCGGCTTTTGTCATTCTGTTCGATCCGGATAGCAAGCCCGCTCCGAATGGAATCGATCGCAACAGCCAAATTTCTGGAATCCCCCCCTCCCCCGGTAAAATTCCGGGATGATTGTCTATTTCCACGGCTTCAATTCCTCCCCCGCGTCCGGCAAGGCCCGCCAGCTCGGCGAGCATATGGCCCGCATCGGCCGGCTGGCGGACTACTATTGTCCGGCGCTGCCCAACAGCCCGCGTGAGGCCGTCGCACTCGTTGAGGCCGAACTGGAACGACGACGCCCCGAATCGGTCACCTTGGTCGGCAGTTCGCTGGGCGGCTTCTACGCCACCTGTCTGGCGGAAAAGCACGGCTGGAAGGCGGTGCTGGTGAACCCGGCGGTGCATGCCCATAAGCTGCTGCGCGCCGCGCTCGGCCCGCAGGCCAACTGGCACACCGGCGAGTCGTGGGTGCTCACCGAGGCGCATCTGAACGAACTCGCGGCGCTGGATGTCGAAGCCATCACCCGCCCCGAACGCTATCTGCTGCTGGTGCAGACCGGCGACGAGGTGCTCGATTACCGCGATGCGGTGGCCTACTACGCGGGGGCCACGCAGATCATCGAAGACGGCGGCGACCACGGCTTTGCCGGGTTCGAGCGCCACTACCAAACCATTCTGGATTTCTGATGCACCTTATTTTTGAAGAAGACGGCCATTTCAAGGCCGGTTCCATCCTGTCCGAAACCGATGCCACGGCGCAGGTGGAAACCGCCTCGGGCAAGCGCAGCAAGATCAAGGCGGCCAATATCCTGCTGCGTTTCGCCGCGCCGGCGCCGACCGATGCGATGACCGAAGCGGAAACGCTGGCGGCGGAGCTCGATGCCGACTTTCTGTGGGAGGCGGCAGGCGCCGACGAGTTCGGCTTTGCAGAACTGGCGCAGGAATACTACGGCCACGCGCCGACGCCGCCGGAATCGGTGGCGCTGCTCTTGAAGCTGCATGGCTCGCCGATTTATTTTCACAAAAGGGGTAAGGGTCGCTACCGTCCGGCGCCGGCCGAAACGCTGGCAGCCGCGAAGGCCGGGCTGGAGAAAAAACGGCTGGCGGCGGAACGGCAGGCGCATCTGGCGGCGGAGCTGGCGGCCTTTCGGCTGCCCGGGGAATACACCTCGCTGATCCCGCGCATCCTCATCGCGCCGGACAAGAACACGCTCGAATACAAGGCGCTGGAAGACGCGGCGGCGGCCACCGGGCTGTCGCCATTGCGGCTGATCGAACGCTGCGGCGCGATTCCGTCGACGTTCGACTTCCACCTGGCGAGCTTCCTGCTGGAATACTTTCCGCGCGGCACCGGCTTTGCCGACGTCACCGAGCCCACCGACCCGCCCGAACTGCCGCAAAGCGCGGTGCGCGCGTTCTCGATGGACGACGAGGCGACCACCGAGATCGACGATGCGCTGTCGGTCGAGTGGCGCGACGACGGCAGCGTGCGCGTCGGCATCCACATCGCCGCGCCCGCGCTCGGCATCGCGCCGGGCTCGGAACTCGACAAGGTGGCGCGTGAGCGGCTGTCGACCGTGTATTACCCCGGCAACAAGATCACCATGTTGCCGGAGGCGCTGATCCACCACTACACGCTGGGCGAAACCCACGACTGCCCGGCGCTGTCGCTGTACGTCGACGTGGCACCCGACCTGCGCGTGCTCGGCACCGAGTCCCGGCTCGAAATGGTGCACATCGCCGACAACCTGCGCCACGAGACGCTGGAGGTGCTGTTCAACGACGAGACCCTGCGCAACCCGGCGGTGCCCGATTACCCATACCGCCGCGAACTCGAATGGCTCAGGGACTTCGCCGCCACCCTGGAAACCGGGCGCGGCAAGGCCGATACGGTCGACCGCGTCGACTACAACTTCAAGGTCGACGGCGAGCGCATCCGCATCGTGCCGCGCAAGCGCGGCAGCCCGATCGACAAGGTGGTGTCCGAGCTGATGATCTTCGCCAACGCACATTGGGGCGGCTGGCTGGCGGAGAAGCGCGTGCCCGGTATTTATCGCGCGCAGTCCAACGGCAAGACGCGCATGACCACCGCGCCCGACCCGCATGTCGGTCTCGGCGTCAATCAATATGCATGGTCGACTTCGCCCTTGCGGCGCTACGTCGACCTGGTCAACCAGCGCCAGCTGATTTCATTGGTGCGGGGCAGCGACCCGGTGTACCCGCCGCGCAGCGAGCAGCTGTTTTCGGTGGTGCGCGAATTCGAGCTGGCGTACGACGCCTACAACGAGTTCCAGCGGCGGCTGGAGCGCTACTGGATGCTGCGCTGGATGCTGCAGGAAGACATCCATGAGCTCACCGCCAATGTCATCCGCGAAGACCTGGTACGCTTCGACAGCCTGCCGCTGGTGACGCGCGCGCCGTCGGTATTGGGTATCGCGCCGGGCGCCAAGGTGCGGCTTGCGATTTCCAGCATCGACCTGCTCGACATCGGCTTTCACGCCGAGCTCATGGAAACGCTGACGCCGCCTGACAGCAGCGCCGCCCTTCCGTAAAATCAGGCCTGCCCCAACTCCCGGTTCCCATGGTGTCTGCCCAGCCTCTTCCTCTCGCCGAGCCGTCCAGGCAAGGCACGCGCATGGCGCTGGCCCTGCTGGCGTCGGCCGCGGTGCACGGCATGATACTGTCGACCCAGTTCGTGCAGGTCAACCCGCGCCTGTTCGAGGACCCCAACCTGCCGATGGAAGTGGTGCTGGTCAATGCCAAAACCGCGGAGGCGCCGCTCAATCCAGACGCACTGGCGCAGGTGAGTCTGGCCGGCGGCGGCAATACCGATGAAGACCGGCGACTGAAGAGCCCGCTGCCCGCCAGCAGCGAAACCCGGAGCGGCAGCGAGGAGGCCGCCCTAGAGGCACGCGTGGCCGAACTGGAACAGCAGGCCAAAATCCTGTTGACCCAGTTGCAGCCCGACGGCCAGCTGCAGGAACGCCCACAGGCCGCGCCGCCCGCGCCGCCCGCGCCGGTCCAGCCCGCCATCGACGCCAGCCAGCTCAACCTGCAGGCGCGCGAAATGGCGCAGCTTCAGGCGCGCATCTCGCAGCAGTGGGACGCATACCAGAAGCGCCCCAAGCGCGCATTTGTCGGGGCCAACGTCAAGGAATACGCGTTTGCGCGCTACGTCGAGGACTGGATCACCAAGGTCGAACGCGTCGGCAACGTCAACTACCCCGAAGCCGCGCGCCGCCAGAGCCTTTACGGCAGCCTCAGGCTGACCGTGTCGATACACGCCGATGGCCGCATCGAAAAAGTCGATATCGATCGCTCGTCCGGCTCCAAGATCCTCGACACCGCAGCGATCCGCATCGTCGAACTCGCCGCGCCCTACGCGCGCTTCCCCGACGACGTACGGGAAAAAGCCGATATCCTGTCGATCACCCGCACCTGGACCTTCACCCGCTCGGATCAGCTCGTCGGCACTGACTGAAATTCGTCACTTCAGACAAGCGAAATCCAGGGCCGGAGAGACCACCCGCTGCACGCTCTCAAATAAAATGCATTACATAATCAATCAATTGGTGTTACTCTATAGGTTCCAGGCACGATTATTGCTCAATTTCAGGCTGTAATCGGCGTTACCGCTTCCCGGTCATCCGGCCAAACCTAGAAAAACCCTGGAATTCAGGAGCAGACATGAACGCTTTCATCCGATATGCCGCCATTCTTGGGCTAACCCTGCTTTCCGCCCAGGCGCAGGCGATCGAGTTTTCCTTCGTTTCAGGTGCAGTTGTGCCGGATGCGTATGGTAACGTTTACACCACAACCGTTGATGGCCTGACGCTTACGGCAAGTGCCTGGTCGAGCACAGGTAAGCGCGGTGCATTCGAGACGGCCGAACTGGAAATCGATTCGGGTTCCGGCCTGGGTGTATGCAACCGCGATGAAAAGATCAATTGTGCGGATAAAAAAAATAGCCAGGCGCTCGACAACAAGGGCGCCAACGACCTGATCCTGTTCGACTTTTCCAGCGCGGTCAGTCTGCAGTCGCTGACCACGTACCAGGCCGGCAAAGACTCCGACCTCAGCTTGTGGGCGGGCACCGGAACTTTCAGTCCGGACGGCATGACGTCCAGCGCATTCGGTACAGCCGTCCAGACGGGCGATCTGAGCACCTTCACCGGATCCTACGACTGGCTCGCAGTCGCTGCCCGTATCGGAGATAAAGACGACTTTGTCAAACTGCAGTCCCTGACGGTGACACCCGTGACACAAGCCGTGACACAAGCGGTGCCGGATGCCGCTACCTGGATGACAATGCTGGCCGGATTGGGACTGGTCGGCTTCGCGGTGAACCGGCGTTCTCGAACCTGAGCTGCCGGCCGTAGCCGCCATTGACCCGCCCCTGTGGCGGGTTTTTTTATTTCACCATGACTCCAGCCCGGTACTGCGCTGGACTACGCCAAGGCTTGATACAGCAGGTTTATCAATGACTTAGGCGAGTTCATCATATGCCGGTGCTTTCCGAAACTTGACCTGACTTTCCCTCTACTGGCCCCTAGAAGGCTCCTGGGAACCGGGTCTTTCCAAGGAGTCATCATGGCAAAAATCAAACTCACCAAGTCCGCTGTCGATGCGGCACACCCCCAGGCGCAGGCCGTCGAACTCCGGGATACGTTGGTTCCCGGCTTCTTGTGCAAGATTACCCCGTCGGGCCGCAAGGTGTTCATGCTCCAGTACCGGACGAACGCTGGCGAGCGCCGCAAGCCCGCCTTGGGTCAGTACGGGGAACTGACCGTCGAACAGGCCCGTTCGCTCGCGCAAGAATGGCTGGCCCAGGTACGCCGGGGTGGTGATCCCGGCGCAGCCAAGACGGAAGCACGCAAAGCGCCCACCGTCGAAGAGTTGTGCAAGAAGTTCATGGAGGACCACTCCAAGAAGCGCAACAAGCCCAGCACCCGAGTCGGCTATCAAGGTGTCATCGACCGCTGCATCATCCCGTTGTTGGGCCGCAAGAAGGTCCACGACGTGAAGCGGCCTGACATTGCCGGACTGATGGAAAAGCTTTCCTACAAGCAGACCGAGGCGAACAAGGCGTTCAGCATCCTGCGCAAGATGTTCAATTTGGCTGAGGTGTGGGGCTATCGGCCTGACGGCACCAATCCCTGCCGCCATGTCCCAATGTTCCCTGCCGGCAAGTCCACCCACCTTATCAGCGACGAGGACATGGGAAAACTTTTCCGGCAGCTCGACAAGATCGAGGCCGAGGGGCTGGAGAACTACGTCATCCCGTTGGCGATCCGCCTGCAATTCGAGTTTGCCGGCCGCCGTGGCGAAATCGTCTCGCTCGAATGGGAATGGATCGATCTGGAAAACCGCCGCGTCGTCTGGCCTGACAGCAAGACCGGCGGTATGTCCAAGCCCATCAGCGAGGAAGCCTACCGGCTGCTTTCGACGGCGCCGAGGCAGGAAGGCAATCCTTACGTCCTGCCGTCGCCGCGCCATCCAGGGCAACACCTGACCACGGGCGAGTATTACGGCGGCTGGAGCCGTGCGCTCAAAGCGGCGGGGGCAACGCATGTGGGGACGCACGGCATCCGCCACCGCTCGGCGACCGACATTGCCAATTCGGGTATCCCGGTCAAGGTCGGCATGGCCCTGACGGCGCACAAGACCGTGGTGATGTTCATGCGCTACGTCCACACCGAGGACAAGCCCGTGCGGGAAGCCGCCGAACTGGTGGCGAATCGACGCAAGTCGGTCGTCAGCATGCATCAAGAACCGAAAGAGGTGACCGCATGATCAGAGGCCAGCAATCCACCTTGCCGCCCCAATTGTCGTATCACCGCTACGACAATTGGCTCAGTGGCCATCACCGCCTGCGTATCGTACTAAGCACTGGAAAAGTGTGCCCGTTTCGGGTATAGTTTGAAGGTCAAGATGACGCGCATCCTCAAACGAAAGGATTTTGCGCGGTGGCAGGCGGGCGAAAAGCTGTCCGATGCCGCCTTGTGCAAAGCGGTTCAGGAGATGGAAAGCGGTCTGATTGACGCGGACTTGGGCGGCTTCCTTTACAAGAAACGGGTTGCCCGCCCTGGTGGTGGCAAGAGTGGCGGCTACCGCACGTTATTGTCGGCCCGGATCGGCAGCCGCTATGTGTTCCTGCATGGGTTCCCCAAGAGCGACAAGGCGAACATTACGCAGGACGAGAAGAAGGCACTGCAATTCGCCGGCAAGGTGTTCCTGGAACTGTCCGCCGAAGCATTGTCGAAGGCGTTGCAGTCAGGCGTGTTATTGGAGGTGCATTGTGAGCAAGATCATTGAATCCCTGCGTGGCGATCTGGCCGCGCTCCACGAAGCGGGAGCGATCGGCAAGGTAACGATGCGCGAGTTCGACGCAATCTGCCCGCCGCCGGTGCGGGAGTTCAGTGCTTTCGATATCAAGCGGCTGCGTGAAGCCTTGAAGTTTAGCCAGCCGGTGTTCGCTCTTCATCTACACACGTCGGCCTCGACCGTGCGCAAGTGGGAACAAGGCGAAACCCATCCCACGGGGCCAGCGCTCAAACTGCTCAACGTCATCGCCGACAAGGGCCTGCAGGCCATCATCTGATGCCTGACGAGGGAGACAGGCATTGGCGACGCGAATTACCCCTTTCAACTCACAGCATCTTGAAGCCGCCTGCCGCGTGCTCGCCGATACCGAACGCGGTCTGAGCGGTACACAGATCGAGCGGCTGCTGCAGGAAATCGAGGTTGCCGACACGTCGCCCGGCATGACAAAGTGGAAGCGGTTGTTCAATGCGCTGGCCGGTGCGCAGAACCACCACCAGATCGGCAACCATCTCATCATGTTCATCAACCGCGCGATGAACCCGGTGAACTACGCCCGCGATCCCGCGACGTTCGCTTGGCGGCGCGACGAACTCAATGTCGTCCTTGCCTTCTCCGGTTTCTACGTGCGCGATGACGGCAAGGTTGCTCACGCCGATAAGGCCACGACGCTTGATGCCGCCCGCGCCCGCGCGGGACGACTCAAGGCCGCACTGGAAAGCCGCGTCGTCCATGCGGAAGTGCTGAACTACTGCCGCGCCGAGTTGCTGGAGGAAAACTACTTCCATGCCGTGTTCGAGGCAACGAAAGGTGTTGCGGAGCGGATTCGCCTGCTGTCGGGCCTGAACGGCGACGGCGCGGACTTGGTGAACAAGGCATTCGCAGGCCAGCAACCCGTTCTCGCCTTGGGACCGCTCACCACCGAGTCCGAAAAGAGCGAGCAGAAAGGCTTTGCCAACCTGCTGATCGGCTTATTTGGCGCCGTGCGCAATCCGCTGGCCCATGCGCCCAAGACGAATTGGCCCATGTCCGAACAGGACGCACTGGACATCCTGACGCTGGTATCGCTGATTCACCGCAAGCTGGATGGCACCACGAAATTAGCGGCCGTATCGCCGTAAGTGAGAGACAGGAATGGACGAGGCGATCGTTGTCTTCTCTCGAAAAGGGATTTTCCAGACCACGATTGCCGCGCGCGACGTTCGCAGCCGGGAACATGCGCGCAAGCTGTGGCCCTTGGTGTCTCCAGGCGCAGAGCGCCAGATGGTGACATGGGTCAGCCCCTCCTTTGAAAGCGGGAAGCTGCGTCGGCGATCCCATTTCCGCGTACTTCCTGCCCAGCACACCTTTAACCCCAAAGCGCACTTCGACGATGAAGAAGCCAGCCGATGGCGCGCCGTGCAGGAAAGTCCTGAACACCGGCGGGCGAAAGAACTTGTCGCGGCCGAACTCTCACGACGTTTGAATGCCGGGCTTGCGATGCCGTGGGCGTTCAAGGATATGGATGCGTCGGACTATCCGCTGGAAGGCAACTTGTTGCTCGGCGCCGACCAGGTGGCAACCGAGCATCCCCTGGAGACGCCATTCGGCAGCAAATTCCGGCTCGACGTTGCCGTGCTCGGCCCCCCGGTCCAGGCTGAACCGATGGTGCTGGGCGGCGTTGAAATCGAACTCGGCCACGCCTTCGACGGGCGCAAGGCTCTTATCGGGAAGTCGCTCGGATTCCCGCTCATCTCCATCGACATCACCGAGATGACGCTGGACGAACTCACGCCCGAGTGGGCACGGCAGGTATTGACTGCGACCACGCGGAGCCACGAGCAAGGACGCCGGCAGACCTACATCTATCTCCACGACCTGCTGTACCCCCTCTACGCGCAATTGCCGGCGTTTCTGGACGACGAGCAGCGCCATCAGTTCCTTGTGTTTGCCGACGATGAGACCCTGAACAAGTTGGTGCGCTGGATGAACCTGCTCGCCGAAAAGCTGGAGTACCCGAAGGGTACGGTCGCCGTTGCCTTGGTCAATGGCAAGAACGAACAGTCGCGCAAGATGCTGGAACGCGCGGGACAAGTCGTTGGCCCCGACTGGAGCGAGTTCAACGGCCAGCGATGCCTACGACTGACCCTGCCGCGTCCCAAAGGCCCGGCGGATCTCCAGGCCCATCGCTTCCACATGACGATGGCGCGCATCCTGCTGTCGCACACTGATTCGCTCGTTGGCTACAAGTATTGCAACGGCGTAGACAACCACCACCCTGAAGAAGACGTGTGGGTTGCGCATCGCTGGATCGCCGACTTGAAAACCCATACCCAGCATCGCGTCTTGCCGAAGCGGCTGGCTGAACCGATCAACAGATTGATCGCGGTGGTTTCGGACCTGCATCGCAATCACGCGGCTGCCAGCCAAGAGGCGTGACCATCCCCCGTCGGAAGTCAGCCGATAGGCAAGCATTCCTGCGGAGTTACGCGCCTATTTGCAAAGAGCATTGAATCTCAGTCCGTAGTCGGTTTTGAGGCTCTTTTCCGCGGGGCCGAAGAAGGCAAAGACGGCAAGCACTCAAACAAGCGTTCTGCATAGACGAACCCCATCCGTCTGACCGCGCCCTGATCGAAATACAGCAGCCAAGCGGCAAGTAATGCCAGCGAAATGAGCAGTGTCAAGCCTGCGGCAAGCCCCGGATCGGCAAGGTGCTCTAGGTTAAAATGAGGAGGTACTACCTGCAGAATCTTTGCAATCAGCAATCCGTAGACGATGCCCAGGAGGCACGACACGATGCCGGCAGGCTTCATTGCCAGCATATTGCGGTGAAATCCGTAGGCGATGTTCTCTTTCAGCAAGAGCTGCTTGTTGGAACGCGTGAGTTCGCGAAGCCGCTTTGTGGCGCCAACGTAGATGTCGTCTGCCTTGTCAGGGCTTGCTGATTCTTCTTCTGCCGTTGGCATGGCGATGCCCAGCTTGGCCGTGATCGCCGTGTGGTAGCGCTGCTTGCTGACACCATCGAGAAACTTGTCGCGATGGCGTAACGCGATGGTTGTCGGCATACCGCCCCACCTTGCAACCAGGATCTCTTCAAGCTTCTTCCCGCGCCCGCGAGCTACGCTCGCAAGCGCATAAATGGCACCGCAGCCACCAAGCAAGCCGATCACGCCTGTAAGTACCGGGTGCTTTGCGCCGTAGACGCACAACAAAGGAACGAGCAGCGGTAACGCTACAAGAAGTCCTGGGATTACGCGCGCCTTGCGCTCATAGGGGTCTTTGACCAGTTCAAAAATAGTTGTCATGGGCGTTCAGCTTTGGGCCGACAAGGCATCAATATAGGGTTGAATTTCATCGCGGTTCTTTAAAGTGATCTGCTGCGCGAGAGGGTCGGGTGCTTCCTTGGTATGCAAGCCCAAACGCCTCAGCGTGTAATACAAAAACGCTTGGCGGCATGGAAGTTTGACCTGTCCGTCTTCCATTCCATAGTCCAACTCCAGGACTCGTTTCTTGGCAGCGGGCAAATCGGGGTGCGGTGCAAGCACCAGCGTCAAGAGAGTTTGCCAGTGCGAATCTTGGCTGGCGTCCACTTGGCTCGCTTCGAAGCCGTCGATGCGCAGGATTCGGGCGAGGACGAAATCACTGAAGCGCTGGCGTTTGTGGCAAAACGCGCGCATGTGCCAGCGAAAACCGTCATTACCAAGGGCGTGGGGAGACAGCAGACGAACCGATTCGTCCATGGACGTCATGGACTGGTAGCTCACCCAAATGGCTTCCTGCTGCCGAATTGCCCGGACCACTGCTTCGACGGTCTGTTCATTGATCGTGCGCCAGGGGGACGGCGCCCAATCTGCCTCAAGTGCTGAGCCGATAAAGCTGGCCGCAGGCTCGATGACTCCCATCTTGGTGGCCAGCAGCTCCGCTAGATAGTGTTGCGCCGAACTTCGTTGGTAAAGCGGGTGAAAACTCGGCGCTGCCGTGTAGGTCTTGGAACTGCGGTCGTAAGTTAGGTTGCTCGGCGCCAACTCCGTGTACTTGGCAATGTCCAGTGACGCCTGGGGAACCGATATGCCGAAGTGCTCAGTGAGATCCATTCGATTAATGTGCCGTTCCCAGCGCAAACGGAAATCGATGAATTGAAGTCTGCTTTCCAACCCCCAACTTAGCCCTTTGGGCTCAGCAGGATTGGCGGCAGTGACAGAGGGCTCTTGCATCAGTTGCGCCTAAAAAGTAGACGGATATAAAAAATAGTCGTACATTAACTATACGCGATCATCCTTCGGTCGTCTACCCGGAGCCCCAATGCCCACAACCATCACGTTTTTTCCCGTCGACAACGGGGACATGACCCTCATCAAGTTCGGCGACCTCGACGCAACCACCCTGCTGATCGACGTAAACATCAGGCAAGACGCCGACGACCCTGACGGTGAGGCGCGCGATGTCGCCAAGGATCTGCGCGACCGACTGAAGAAAGATGAGAACGGCAGGCCGTATGTCGATGCGTTCCTGCTGAGCCACCCGGACCAGGACCATTGCCGAGGCCTGACGCGGCACTTCCACCTGGGGCCGCTGGACAAGTATCCGGATGACAAGAAGGACGACAAGGACAAGAAGATCGTGATCCGCGAGATATGGTCGTCTCCGATCGTGTTTCGACGCGCCAGCAAGACGCACACCTTGAGTGACGACGCCAAGGCATTCAACACGGAGGCGCGTCGGCGCGTACAGCTGAACCGCGACAAGAATTTCGTCGTCGGGAACGGCGACCGCATTCAGATCATGGGCGAGGACATCGACGGAAAAACCGATGATCTCACCTCGATTGTGCGGAAGGTGGACACGCGCTTCTCGACGATCAATGGCAAGAGTTCCGCATTCTTCTCCGCGATTCTTCTGGCACCCTTGGACGCCCAGGACGACGAAGAAGAGGAAGAGTGCCTGGTCAAGAACCAGTCCAGCGTGATCTTGAACTTCACATTGGCCGCTGATGCTCAGACGCCGGATGGCGCAAAATTCCTTACTGGTGGCGATGCCGAAGTATTTATCTGGAACCGCCAGTGGCAGCGCCACAAGGCCGAAGCCGATGTGCTTGAGTACGACATCATGCAGGCGCCACATCACTGTTCCTGGCATTCGCTGTCCTATGACAGTTGGTCGGACTACCGCGAAAAGGCCAAACTTGATGCCGACGCTCGCAAGGCGCTTTCGCAGACCCGCAACGGTGCCGTCATCGTCGCCAGTTGCAAGCCGATCGCAGACGACGACAGCGATCCGCCCTGCATCCGCGCAAAGCGTGAATACGTAGCAATCGTGGACGAAGTAAAAGGCGACTTTTACTGCACGGGCGAATATCCGAGCGAAAAATCCGTGGAGCCCCTCGTTTTCACCGTCACCGCTCAGGGTGTGCAGCCTCCCTCGAAGAAGGAAGCCGGATCGAAGGCCGCCGCCGTGATCACCTCCGCGCGCGCGCCCATGCCACACGGGGCATCATGACGGGCACCATCGCGGACGCACTGCATCAACTTCAGCGGCACAGGGGCCTTGTCCGCGTTGGCGAGCCAAGGAAAAGTGGTGAATCGACGCAGATTGAAGTCGATGTTGCTGTTGAATTGCCGAGCAGGTCTCGGCGCAATGGCGTATCCGGGACCGGAGTGCGCTCGGTCGAGACATGCGTTCTGGTATTCGGCAGTGACTGGCCCATGTCTGCACCCAAGCCTTTCTTGCGTGCGGACTTCCCACTCAACTTGCCGCACATCAATCCTCATCGCGAAGGCGAGTTGGTCTCGCCTTGTCTGTTCGAGGGATCGTTGGACGAGCTGCTGCATCGGTTTGGTCTGGACGCCATCGTCGATCAGTTGATCGTTTGGTTGCACAAGGCCGCAGCCGGGACGTTGCTGGACCTTGAACAGGGGTGGGAGCCGACTCGTCGAGACAGTTGTCCTTCGACCCTTGTATTCAGTGCCGAGAATGTCGCGGCCGCCGCTCCCGCTGACGGCACGATTTTGGTGGTTCCCGCAGGCTACGTGACGATTGATGGCGGGCTATACGCCATCGTCAATGCCGAACTGACTGCTCAAGTCGATCCTGTGTTCTATCAGGAGGTTCACAACGACAAGTTGGGTAAATGGGGAAATGGCCATACCGCAGCCTTCATTGCGCGGGCTCCAATAACCGACGGCAACCCGCATGTGGTCGGCCACTATCAACCCGAGACGGTTGTCGATCTCGCGACGTTGCTTGATCGAGCAGCGGAACTCGGCGTCGATCGTGACGCTTTGGCTCAAGGCTTGGACGGCTACTATGGACGTTCGATTCTGGATATGCAGCAAGACTCGCGTGGCTGGACGCATGGCTTGTATGCGATTGTGATTCTGACTGTTCAAAGGCCAGCGTCGCTTGTGGGCTCACCGGGGAGAAGTATCGAGGTATTGCCCTACGTGGTGCGCTATGAACTCAACGCTCAATCGCTCCTGGAGCGAAACGCCACGGTTCACCCGGCTTTTCACGCACATGCGTTGTCTCCCGAACTGCTGGCAAGAACGTCCGGCATTCCATCTGCGGCCACATCGCAGCCGCTGGTCTTGCTCGGCTGCGGAAGCGTGGGGTCGAAAATCGCGATGCAACTGGGGCGAGCGGGTTTCGGCTCAATGACCTTCGTCGATAACGAGTCCATGTCGCCTCACAACGCGGCCCGGCATGCACTCATTGAGCGGGCATCGGTGCTGGTCCCACCTCGGAAGTCGGCGCTGATGAAGACGGCCTTTGAGTCGCTGTCGCATCTTCAATCGCAAGCGTTCGACACCGACGCAGTGACTCTCTTGGTCGATGCTGCGCAGTTTGCTGCAACCGTTCCGCAGGATGCGGCCCTCATCGTGGATGCGACAGCCTCACTTCAGGTGTTGGCCGCAGAAACGCAATCAACGGCGCTGAACCAATCCCCTGCGCGGTTGGCACGGATCGTCATGTATGGCCAGGGGCGCTGTGTCGCGGTTTTGCTTGAAGGGCCTGGTCGCGCCGGTCGGGTTGACGATCTTACGGCATTCTTGTTCGAGTGCTGTCGGTTTGTGCCGGAACTGCGGGCGTCGATTGCTGGCGATACGTCTGAGCCGACGCGTATTTTTGTGGGCGACAACTGCCGTTCACTGACGATGCCAATGTCCGATGCCGTTGTTTCGCGTTCTGCTTCATTAGCTGGCCTGCAACTGGAACGCTGGCTCGTTGGCGGACTCCCGAAGGAGGCGACGCTTTGCGCCGGGGTCTCGGATACCGAAGGCCTCGGCATGGCATGGACCAGCACCAGCCTCGGCCCGACCACTGTGCTCAACGTAGCAGACGATGGTGGCTGGAACATTCGGATTCTGCACCCTGTCGTGCAAGCGATCCATGCTGATGCGCTGCGCTGGGGCGCTCTGGAAACAGGTGGAGCCTTGGTCGGTCGTATCTCGTTTGAGAATCGAACCATCACCATTGCTGGCCTCGTGGATGCGCCGCCTGACAGCATTCGGGAGGCCGCCCGCTTCGTCCTTGGGACGAATGGGCTTGTTCAAAATTTGCGCACAGCGAATGGAACCTCTTTGGGGTATCTGGCCTTCATCGGCACTTGGCATAGCCACCCGAAAGGCGGCGCACATTCGGGCATAGACCGAAATACGTTGCGCGGCATCGCCGAGGATGCTGGCGGCCTTCCCGCCGTGTCGTTGGTATGGACTCCGACAGGACTCAGGTGTGCGGTGGATCGCTGGTAAAGGCAAAGCCGCCGGCACTTTCTTGGCATAAAACGAAAGGGATGTATGGCTGACTACTTCGAGATCGATTTTCTTGGCGTCGAAACAGCGAAAAGCGGGGATGCAATCACGCTACGCTATTCGGTGAATGGCACAGAGGGCGTGCACGTCGTTGACGGTGGGTATCTGGATACGGGAGATCAGCTCGTCGAGCACCTGAAGACGTACTATGGAACAACAGTCATCGACCATGTGATCCTCACACACCCCGATCGCGATCACGCCAATGGGCTGCGAAAAGTCCTGGAGCAATGCACAGTCAAAAATCTCTGGATCAACAGGCCGTGGATCTATGCAGATCAGTTGATTGATCGATTCGAGACCTATGAATCAGTTGAAGCACTGAGACGGAAATTGCGCTCCATCTACGATGCCACGGCAATTCTTGAGGATCTTGCGGTTGAGAAGGGAATTCCAATCCATGCCCCTCTTCAGGGGCAGAACATCGGTCCCTTCATGGTGATGGCACCCACACTAGATCGCTACTTCGACCTGATCGTGGACTCCGCGAAGACACCGGAAGCTGTTGAAGAAAGTGCTTTGGATAGCGCGCTGAGCAGCATATTCCGGGTGGTGAAGGCCGCGACCGCCTACATCAAGTCCCTGTGGGGCGAGGAATATTTTCCGCCGGAGCCTACCAGCCGTGAAAATGAAATGAGTGTGGTCCAGTCGGCTGTTCTGAACGGTCATCGTGTCATGCTTACTGGCGATGCCGGGCGTGAAGCGCTGCAAGAGGTTATTGACTACGCGCCTTTTGCCGGACTCGCGTTGCCAGGCATTCGGTATTTCCAGGTGCCTCATCATGGCGGGCGACACAATGTCTCGACTGAAATTCTGGATCAACTGGTTGGTCCACGATTGGACAGCATGCCGGACAAGCATACCTGGAATGCCATTTGCAGTTCTGCCAAAGCCGATGAGGATCACCCGCGGAAGTCCGTAATTCGCGCTGTATTGCACCGGGGTGGGCACTGGGCGGCAACCGAAAGCAAGAATCTCCGCATTGGGGCGGGCATTACCCGCGATGGCTGGGTATCAATTCCTCAAGCAGAGTACCCCGAAGAGCAAGAGAGTTGAGCGGGCAGTTTGAGCGTGACGTGCTGTTCATTGGCTTTCTGCCGCCTACGTTATGAGCGTCCCGGCGTTCCGCCGTCGGACTCGCGGGCTGCGCCCCGCGCCTCATGCCGAGTCGCGGCCACCCGGCTTTGATTCCTGACGCCTCCGGCCTTGCGGGCCTGCGCTTGCCTAACTACCAGGTACTTGCAACCTATGCATGCGATGTCGCTCTCTGAGTTTCCAATTTCTGTGCTTGAACTCCACACATGGCCGTGGTGGCGAAGATTTTGGAATCGACCGCCGGCGCTTGTACGGAAGCGGTGTGAAGCTTGGCGTGAGCTATTGGGGCTCAAGGAGTCGGCAGGAAAAAATGTGCTCCTCAACACCGCAAAATCGAAGATTTTTGATGACTCACGCCGTCGATGGGACATCCTGGACAATCTTAATCGCAGCAACTTTACTTTGCGGAGCCGATTTTCGGGCTTAGCCTCGGGCGCTAAGGAGGCTTTCCAAAGTCCTCATGGATCGCTAGTGCAAGTGACGATGGTGCCTCACTTTGAATGCGACGCAAGCGATATAGAGGGCATCTCCGCAAGCAAGTCGGCAGATATGCCACACGAAAGTGTGGATGTCTTTGGTGCCTACTATATTGATGAGCAGAATCGATATGCCAGAAAAGGAAAGCCCCCGCTCGGACTGGATGATGCGAGCTTAAAAGAGCTTTGTTCTCATGGCGAAATTCGGCTACTGCACGGACGTGGCTCCGACACGTTTAGCGTGCGAGCTTGGGATGGCCGTTTGTTCCTTGACAACAGTGGCGGATCTCACCATCTTGCGGGCGCCGTGCATGTCGCTAAGCGCATTGGCGCGCGCATTCACCTCGCCTCGAAACTCTATCTCTACCAGCTCAACCATTTGACTGTGCAATGGCTGCTCGATGGATTTCATCTGGTATTGCTCCCCAAGGATTTGGCCGGACAGATGCTATGGACTGTGAAGAGCTTGGTAGGTTCTGGTTCGAACATGGAGTTCCCGCCTGTACTGGCCGAAGGCACGCTTTTGGCATTCCCCCGGGGTTCGCAAATCGCCGAGTCCGTGATGGCAGAACTATTGAGTCAGGGGCACCACGATTTGGGCAATGATTTGAGGGAAGCGCTGACTGCGCAACAGCGGTTCTTGACTGAATCGACGGCTCTATGGACAAAGCAATTTTCATCTCCAACCTGCTGACGATGCTCTAAATGCGTGTGGTCACGTCGTTACCTATAGATCGCGAGTTGAAGCTCCACATTTCATAGGAACTTAGCGACAAAAGAGCGTCCCGGCGTTCCGCCGTCGGGCTCGCGGGCTACGCCCCATGCCTCGTACCGAGTCATGGCCATCCGGCTTTGATCCCTGACGCCTCCGGCCCTGTGGGCCTGCGCGCTGCGCTTGCCCATCCGTCGTCTCTGCGGGCGGGGTGTGGGCGGTCTTGCTGTTCCCTTCACCGTATCACGGCGTTCTCGCCGTCAAGGGCTGCGCGCGCCTTGCGCGCTTGCGTCCTGGCGGCCGTCGCTGACCCCTGACCGCTTGCGCTGCGCCGTGCTGAGGCCGGTTCCGGGCAATTCCGCCCGAGCAACCGGAGCATGATCATGTCGCAACTTTCTCTGTCTCTCGATTCCTCGCTGCTGGTGCGTGACGACCAGGGGCGCTATCTGCCGGCGACTGCCGACCAAATTCTGGAAGCTGCGCGGTACGTTATCGACCAGAAAACTCCGCGCGGGACGCTGTTCACTTCGCCGGCGCTGGTCAAGGACTACCTGCGCACCAAGCTGGCCAACTTCGAGCATGAGGTTTTCGCTACGCTGTTCCTCGACAGCCAGAACCGTCTGATCGAATACGTGGAGATGTTTCGCGGCACCATCGACCAGGCATCGGTGTATCCGCGCGAAGTCGTGAAAACGGCACTGCAACACAACGCAGCGGCCGTGATCTTTTCGCACAATCATCCGAGCGGCAATTCCGAGCCGAGCCAGGCGGACAAGCTGCTGACCCAACGCCTCAAGGAAGCCCTGGCGCTGGTGGACGTGCGCACGCTGGATCACATCGTCGTCGGCGGCGAGGCCACTACGTCATTCGCTGAGCGTGGCCTGATCTGACACAGGGGGGCTGCGGCCCCTTTTTTGCTGCGCCCGGTGGCGCAGCTACGGCCCTCGCGGGCCTGCGCTTGCTGAAGACAGGTGTGCGTAGGTGGTGGTGTGAGGCGGTCTTGCTGTTCCCTTCACCGTATCACGGCGTTCTCGCCGTCAAGGGCTGCGCGTGCAAGCACGCTTGCGGCCTCCCGGCCGTCCTTGACCCCTGACCGCTTGCGCTGCGCCGTGCTGGTGACGGTTCCGGGCAATTCCGCCTGTGTAACCGGAGATCGTCATGAACGATAAATCACATGTTTCCCTCGAACAGCACGTTTGCCTGGTCTGCGGCAAAGCGTTCGATACCGGCACCATCCTGCTCGACAAGCGCCTGCGTGCAAGCATGGAGCACCATACGAAGACGGGCTGGGGCCTATGCCCCGAGCACCAGAAGCTGGCCGACGATGGTTTCGTCGCGCTAGTCGAATGCGACCCGCAGCGCAGCGGCTCGCCGGGTGGCCGCCTGAAGCCCGAGCAGGCTTATCGCACGGGCCGGCTGGCGCACCTGAAGCATCATGTGTTCGCCAAGGTGTTCAACGTGCCGATCGAGGCCAACCAGCCTTGCGTCTTCGTTAAGCCGGGCGTCATAGAGCAGCTTGAAGCGATGGTGTCGCCGGCGACGAGCTGATCGCGCTAACAACCCGGCGCGTCGTCCTTTCGGGCGACGCGCCATTCTTTTTGCTGCGCCCGATGCCGATGCCTTCGCGCCCGCGGCGCTTCGCTTGCCTCCAGGGGAAAGCCCTGCGGGCTATCCCCGCCGCGCGATGCTTGGCGCCCCTGGAAGACCGCCGAACCGGCTGCGCCGGATCGGCCAGAAGCCAATCGCAGTCCCAGCAGCAGAAGCAATTTCTCGATGCCTTGTGCATGAGGGCTGTCCTGGGCGTGATGTTCATCGAGCATCGAAGTCAGGGCGTCCCCGGCCAAGAAGACATGGCCGGTCGCGCTGTCGTGCGCGTTGCGCATCGAGCCGCCTGCGGCGTCTCGCCCCTGACGGGCTTCCATCGTTCCCTCGCTCCGCTCGGCTGACGCCTCCGGCCCGGCTTCTAGATCCGGGCCTGCGCGCTTCGCTTGCCGTGCGGTTCGGCACATAGGGATGGCCGTTGCCATGTCCAGCCGTCTTCCCTGACCTCATCACCTTGTCTGCGACTGTAGCCCGCGCCCGTGTGCCGTCAAGGCACGCAGGGCCGTGTCCTCGGCTGCGCCTGCGGGCCGCACCAACCCTGCGCTTGCCTCCTTGACGGCACCCGTTCGCGCGCTCCTGACCGTCGCGGGCGATGAACTCAGGAAAGACGGTGGCAACAGGGCTAACCGGGTTCCTCGTGCCGACCGCACCGAACAGCTGAAAGGCTGGGCTCCGAATCTAGGAATCCGGTGTGCGGTGTGAACAGCAAACCTCTTTTTGTCAGGAGAAAGACCATGCAACTCGCATCCCGTTTCGCTTCCCGTTCCCCGGCACTGCGCAGCGAATACCCGCTGACCGATGACCAGATTCACCGTGTCGCGCCGTCCATCTTCGCGGACGCCCCGCATGAGAGCCGTTCGCAGCGGTACGCCTACATCCCCACCGCCGCCGTGCTGACCGAGCTTCGGAAAGAAGGCTTCCAGCCCTTCATGGTGACGCAGACCCGCGTGCGCGATGAAGGCAAGCGCGAGCACACGAAACACATGATTCGCCTGCGCCACGCCAGCCAGATCAACGGCGCGGAGGCTAACGAAATCGTGCTGCTGAACTCGCATGACGGCACCAGCAGCTATCAGATGCTGGCCGGCATGTTCCGGTTCGTGTGCAGCAATGGTCTTGTCTGCGGCGACACCGTGGCGGACGTGCGCGTGCCCCACAAAGGCGACGTAGCCGGCTCCGTCATCGAAGGCGCTTTCGAGGTGTTGAGCGGCTTCGAGCGGGTGAAGGAATCCCGCGATGCCATGCGCGCGATCACGCTGGACGAAGGCGAGGCCGAAGTGTTCGCCCGTTCCGCGCTGGCCCTCAAGTACGACCCCACCGACAACAAGCCAGCGCCCATCACCGAATCGCAAATCCTGATGCCGCGCCGGTTCGACGACCGCCGCCCGGACTTGTGGAGCGTGTTCAACCGCACCCAAGAAAACCTGACCAAAGGCGGATTGCATGGCCGCAGCGCCAACGGGCGCCGCCAGCAGACCCGCCCGGTGCAAGGCATTGATTCCGATGTGCGCCTCAATCGCGCCCTCTGGATGCTGGCCGATGGCCTGCGCCAGTTGAAAGCCTGAACCCTTCCGATCTTTTACCCGCCGGAGGGGCGGTTCCCCTCCATTCCCTTGTTTCACTTGATTGGAGATACACCATGAACGCCGTTACCACTACCGAAGCCCGCGCCATCCAAGCCCCCGCGCTGGAAGCTGCCGACCCGACCAAGAACCTGATTCTGGTTCCGCTGTCGCGGCTGGTGTTGCGCCCCACGGGCCGCAACGTGCGCAAGACCCCGCGCATGTCCATCCCCGAACTCGCCGCATCCATCCAGCGTGTCGGCCTGCTGCAAAACCTGATCGTGATTGCATCCGCCGATGGCGAGCATTACGAAGTCGTCGCCGGTGGCCGTCGCCTCGCCGCGTTGAAGCTGCTGGCGAAAAAGCACCGCATCAGCAAGGAATGGGAGGTTCCTTGCCTGCTGGTAGCCGATGGCACCGCCCGCACGGCCAGCCTCACCGAGAACGTACAGCGCGAAGCCATGCACCCCGCCGACCAGTTCGAGGCATTCGCCGCGCTGGTGGCCGAAGGCCGGCCCATCGAGGACATTGCGGCGGATTTCAGCGTCACGCCGCTGGTGGTGCAACGCCGCTTGAAGCTGGCGAACGTGTCGCCGCGCCTGATGGCCGACTATCGCGCCGATGCCGTCACGCTCGATCAGTTGATGGCGCTTGCCATCACCGATGACCACGCCGCACAGGAAGCCGCGTTCTACGATGCCCCGCAGTGGCAGCGGCATCCGTCCCACTTGCGCGAACGCCTGACCGAGCGCGAAATCGACGCCTACCGGCATCCGCTGGTGCGGTTCGTAGGGCTGGACACCTACGAAGCCGCAGGCGGTGGCATCCGCCGCGACCTGTTTGCGGAAGGCGATGCGGGCGTGTATCTGACCGATGCCGCGCTGCTGGAACGACTGGCGCAAACCCGGCTGGCAGGCATTGCCGCCAATGTTCGCGCCGAAGGTTGGGCGTGGGTGGATGCCACGCCGGGCGCGACCCATGCCGACCTGCACACCTTCCAACGCGCCCCGAGGGAGCGCCGCGAACCGAACAAGCGCGAAGCCGCACGCATCGAGAAGCTGCAAGCCCGGATGCACGAACTGGCCGAAGCCGTGGATGCCGCATTGGACGCCGACGACGAGGAAAAGGCCGATGCCTTGCAGGAGGAAGGCGAAGCCGTGGGCGAGCAGTTGCAAGCGCTAGAAGATGGCTTGCAAGACTACGGCGCGAACGTGAAGGCCGCAGCCGGAGCCATCGTCACCATCGACCGCAACGGCGAGGCCGTCATTCATCGCGGCCTGATGCGCGAAGCCGAAGCCAAGGCGCTGCGCACACTGGAAAGGATTCGGCAGGGTTTCGGCGGCGAAGGCGAAGCCGCGAACGACGAGGAAGGCGAGGACGGAGACGACGACAGGCAGCCCAAGGCCGCCGCCATGTCCGACCGGCTGGCGCAGAAGTTGAGCGCCCACCGCACCGCCGCGCTGCAAATCGAAGTCGCCCGGCATCCGCAAGCCGCGCTGGCCGCCGTGGTGCATGGCATGGTGCAGACCGTTTTGCAGGGCAGCCACTACGGCCACGACTTGCCGCTGGGCGTAAGCCTCAAAGTGCAAGACCGGCTGGAAGGCATGGCCCCGGACTTGCCCGAATCGCCCGCCGCCGTGGCGCTGCGCGAACTGCAACAGGTGGCGGGCGAAGCCTTGCCGGAGGACAGCGCCGAACTGTTCGCCGTGCTGCTGGCGAAGCCGCAAGATGAACTGGTGCGGCTGCTGGCCGTGTGCGTGGCTTCCACGGTGGACGTGGTGACACCCCGCGCCACGCCGCACCAGCGCGGCGCAGAACTGGCGCAGGCCGTGGGCCTCGACATGGCCGCATGGTGGAAGCCGACCGCAGAAGGCTACTTCAAGCATGTTTCCAAGGCCGTGATTCTGGATGCCGTGGCCGTGTTTGCACCGGATTCTGTAACCCGGCTGGCGAAGTTGAAGAAGGCCGACATTGCCAGCGAGGCCGAGCGGCTGGCCGATGGCACGGGCTGGATGCCCGCCATCTTCAAGGCCGCAGGCCCGCAGGATGCCGTGCAGGAAGAAGGCCCGGAGCAAAACGCCCCGGAGGATGCCGAGGCAATGGCGGATGAACCCGCCGAAGCACTGGCCGCTTGACCCGCACGGAAGGCAAGCGCCCCGGCCTCGACCGGGGCGCTTCGCTGCAAGGAGAAACCCCAATGACCCGCACCACGACCAGCCGCCCACGCATGGCGGCGACCTATGCCCCCGGTACGGTACGCGCCCGCCGCTGGCACGGCGAAGGCGACGTGCGCGGCTACCGTCCGCCTCGCGGCTGGACAGCCCGAGCCGACCTGACCGACTTTCACCCCATCACGGGCCGCGCCTTGCCGCGTGCCGTGTGGTGGATTATCGAAACCAAGGACTAACCCATCATTCACGCCAGCCCCAGTCCGTTCCGCCCTGGGGCTGGTGGTCAAAAATCCGGGCGCGGCGGTGGCCGCGCCCGGTTTCAAGGCCCAAAACCAAAACGCCCCTTCGCCGCCTTCGGGCGGGCGGCGAAGGGGCCGCGCACAAGCGGCCTTGTGCGCGAGAAACCACGAAGCCCACAAGTGCGGCGGCGCACCCCGCCGCCGGTGTTTGGACTGCGCCCCGCCGCAATGGGCGGGGCTTGTGGGGCTACGCCCCGGCTTGCTGCGGCAGGTTGTGCGAAAGCGTGCCGTCCTCGACGCTGGCGGTTCGTTGCCTGTATGTCACGAAGGACGGTTCACCGACACACCGCCCGGCCTCGCCCGATGGAGCCTCCACGCCACGCCTCAAGCATGTGCCGCGAGCTGCGGCAGGGGCGCTCCGGCCTTGTCGTCGGGGCATTGACCTGGCCCGCGTCAGGGCGCAAGCCGGTGAAGCCGTCACGCGGGGATGCCGAGTCGGCCATGTCTCCATTCGGGAGCGGTCGGCCTGTACGTCCTTGTCTTGTTGTGAATCCTGGCGGTGGCGCGGCTGCGCCTTGGGCTTCATGGCCGCAACCTTCCAGCAAAAATAATTTCCCCTGCGCTGCGCGCATTCCTCGCGGGACAAATTATTTTTGCTTCCAGGTTCTCCACTTCGTTCCGACCGCAAGCGGTGCGGCCAGCCCATCCCCGCCGGACGGATCACAACAAGGACGCACTGGCGCGACCTTGTTCAACCCGAAAGGAGAAATCATCATGGCAAACATCGGCACCTTCACCGCAGAGAAAGACGGCTTCACCGGCACGCTCCGCACCCTGACGCTCAACGTCAAAGTCAAGCTGGTTCCCAACGACAAGGGCGACAACGAGAACGCCCCCGACTACCGCCTGCAAGCGGCAAGTCATGACATCGGCGCGGCGTGGAAGAAGACCAGCGAGGCCGGACGGCCCTATGTGTCCGTGACCCTGGACGATCCTTCGTTCCCAGCCACCGTTTATGCCCGCCTGATCGAAGGCGAGAACGGCACGCACGACCTGATCTGGTCGCGCAACAAGCCCAAGGCGGCCTGACGGCCGCCCACAGCGCCCCGCCCATTGCGGCGGGGCACTGTGCTGCTCATCGCATCACCGCACGCATAGGGTTTCGGCAGTCGCTCCGCGCTGGGTACGTCCACCAGGGCCGGTATCGCATGGGTGCTGACTGGAGGGTTCGCAACCCTTGGCAGCCGCAGGCACAAGATGGCGTGTCGGCGCTGGAAGCGCCGCCGGGCTTTCGGGCTGCGCCCCGTGCCGGCTACGCCGTCACGGCCAATCGGCTTCAATCCCTCACGCCTTCGCGCCTGCGGCGCTGCGCGCTTCGCTTGCGGAGATCCGGCACTACGCGCCGACGCGCTACGGCGTATCCGACTCCTTCAGCACGGCCTCAAGCTCCTGGCGCACGCGCGCCAGCAGCTCGTCGGCCTGGTGCGCGCTGTCGCCGACGTAGGCCAGCGTCAGCAGCGTGAGCGGATGCACGTCCATGACCTCGCACAGCTCGGCCAGCTTGTGGATGGTCGGGCTTTTCAGGTCGCGTTCCAGCGAACTCATGTAGGTGCGGCTGGACACGTCAGAGAACGCTTCCTGGCTCAAGCCACGCGCTTTCCTGACCGTCCGTATCGCCGCTGCCAATGAGTTCTTCGCTGCCACCTATGGTTTCCCCCCAAAAACCAAGATGACAGCCCATTGCGCTCTATAGGGCTACAATCTATAGTGTTCATTTTGTGCTACTGCTTTCCTCTTTCGTGCCTTTACGGAAATCCGTATCTGCGGATTTCTTCAAACCCAGGGAACCGCATCCGTGTCTTTCCTGACTTCCGGCAATGCGCTTTCGTGCCTCTACGCTTCTATGGATTCGTGCGCAAGCACAGAGGCGCTTCGGCGGTTCCGTGCATTCGTGGAAGGCACGCGGCCGTGATCCCGCTTGCGACCGAGGAAGAACGGACGCGGCTGCTGGCCCACGGCCAAGCCCGCGCCGCCGGGCAGGATATCGACCCGTTGCCGGCCGTGCGGCTGTTCACCCCGGACGCGCATGCAACATGGCTGCTGGCCTCGCTCGATCCTGCCGATGGCGATACGGCCTACGGCCTGATCGACTTGGGGATCGGAATGCCCGCTCTGGGCACGGTGAGGCTGTCCGATCTCGCGTCCATCGTCGGCCCGCGTCAGCGGCCGGTGATGCGCGATCGCTACTTTCAGCCGACGCGGAGGCTGTCGGAGTATGTCCGGCTGGCGCAGGAAGACGGTTCGATCCCGGACTGATACCGGCCAGCGCAGCAGGGCCAAACGGGACGCATTGTGACTATTTCAGTCTTGTTCAAGACCGGACAAGTCTGAATCCGCACGCTTGCGCCGAAGCGGTGCGATCCAGATGCAAACAGTCATGATGCCGGGCGCTGGATGCGGCACGTTGCTCAATGCTGCGCACCATTTTTACGGCGGCGCAGCCGTCGCATTCAGACGATTTCAGCAATGCTCCGGAGCGAATCTGTCTTGACACCAGCAGTTACAGCTTACCTTGATTCGATGACGACTTGATGGCGTTTCGATAGCTCCCGCACGGCGGAATCCGTAGCGACGTTCCTGCTGATCGACAGGAGGTTGCGTTATGGCTGATCTGAACGCCGAGCATTGGTATCCAACCGCCGCGTATCTCTACACGCTGCACCTCGACGGCCCCGCGCTGGCCTGGGAATACCTGCGTAGAAACCCCGATTACCGGCTCGACTGGTTGCGCCGTCGCCGCCGACCGGATACGGCGCATCGATGGGGCTTGCGCCTGCTGGAAGACCCGGCCCTGGATGCGCGCGATGCGCATCCAGCCTGGTTCCCCGATCACGATGGCGTGATCCAGCTCTATCCAGACGACGACCCGCCGCCGGATGCCGACGCCTTCGAGTTCTGGCGCGTGCCTGGCCGCAAGCAACTGATCCACGACGGCAAGCGCCTGGTGCTGGTGTCGCACTGGCCGGGTTGCTGCGTGCGGCTGGCACTCGCGCCCGGCCTGGAAGACGGCATGGCCTACCTCTACGCCACCCGCGCCTGCGCCACGCCCTGCACGCGCTATCGCACGCTCGCGGCCGAACTGGATGCGCTGTCCGCCGCGACCGTGGCCACGCCTGCGGCGGCGGCTCGATCCCGGCCCACGCCCGCCGCGGTGCTGGAACTGCACACCTTGCAGGCGCTCGACGCGACCCTCTCGGGCGCGTCCTTGCGCGAGGTGGCCGAAGGGCTGTTCGGCGCGGATGCCGTCGCAGCCGACTGGCACAAAGACAGCGCCTTGCGTGCTCGCGTGCGGCGGCTGGTGCGCCGTGGCGATGCGCTGATGCGCGGCGGCTACCGCCGCCTGGCACAGCTTCCGCCACCGTTGCACTAGGGGGGACGTTTCGCGTCCCTTGAAGAACGTCCCTTAGCAAGAAGCCTTGCTTTCTTGAAAGTGCCTCTATCCGGCCGCGTGGTGTGGCCGGGCTTGATGGAGGTACACCCCATGCGACCCGCTCCCTTGCGGCCTGCCGCCGCTGCTGTCGCTGCGCCCGCGCAGCCCCAACGCTACCTGACCAACGACGAAGCCGCCGAATACCTGCGGCTGTCGCCGCGCACGCTGGAGAAACAGCGCGTGATCGGCGGAGGGCCGAAGTTCCGCAAGTTCGGCCGCCGCGTCATGTACGCGGTAAGCGACCTCGATGCCTGGGCCGACCAGCGCAGCTACGAGGCGACTTCCGACCCGGAATATGCCCAACGCCACGCGGGTGACTACCGTGATGGCCGCTGAACGCCGGTGCGTGGGTGGCCTTTGCCATGTCCAGCCCGCCAGGGCAAGCCTTGCAGCAGCGCGAACAGCTCGACCTGTTCCGGGCGCTGCCGGGCGACATGGCACCACGCGACAGCCAGGACTTGATGGCCTTTCCGTTCTTCTCGCTGGCGAAGTCGCGGCGCACCGCGCCGATCGACTTTCGCGCAGGCGGCATCACCATCCGCGTGGAGGGCACGCAGGAGCACGGCATCGCAACGATATGGGATGCCGACGTGCTGATATGGGCCGCTTCGCAGATCGCGGAGGCGCGCGACGCGGGCATCCGCCCGTCGCGCTGGATACGCGCCACGCCCTACGAAATCCTGCGCTTCATCGGGCGCGGCACATCGCTCAACGACTACCAGCGCCTGAAAGCCGCGCTGGATCGCTTGCAATCGACCACGGTGGCCACGTCCATCCGCGAAACCACGGGAAGGCGCTTGCATCGCTTCTCGTGGATCAACGAGTGGAAGGAACTGGCCGACGCCAGCGGCGTGCCGCTGGGCATCGAGCTGATCTTGCCCGATTGGTTCTATGCGGGCGTGCTCGATGCCGCCTTGGTGCTGACCATCGACCCGGCCTATTTCCGCTTGAAGGGCGGCATCGAACGCTGGCTGTATCGCCTGGTGCGCAAGCACGGCGGACGGCAGGAACACGGCTGGCAATTCGATTTCCGGCACCTCTACCGCAAATCGGGCAGCGCGGCGCGCTTCTCCGATTTTGCCTACGACTTGCGCGCCCTGGTGGCGCGGCAGTCGCTGCCCGGCTACGTCCTGGACATCGAGCGGATGCCGGACGATGGAACGGAACTGCTGACCTTCCGGCCAGTGCTGCATACGGCACGGGGATAACTCGGGGAAAACTTGTGGACGGCCTCGTGCTATCAGGAGTACCGGGTATCGTGCTATCAGGAGTACGCCTATCGTGCTATCAGGAGTACGAAAACGCCGTAAAGCCAATAACGGCGCGGGTTTGCGCCCCCTCTAACTTACCTAACAAGAAATACATAACTTTTAGTAGAAGCGCGCCGTTTCGGTGGAAAACCACCCAGCGGCACGGCCAGGCCGGCTTTCCGGCAGGGAGGGCCGCGCCATGATCGTCGCGCTTCTCAATCAGAAAGGCGGCGTAGGCAAGACCACGCTCGCCACGCACATCGCCGGCGAGCTGGCGATGCGCGGCCAGCACGTCGTGCTGCTGGATGCCGACCCGCAGGGTTCCTCACTGGACTGGACGCAGCGCAGAAGCCAGCAAGGCTTGCCACGGCTGTTCAGCGCCGTGGGCCTCGCACGCGAAACGCTGCACCAAGAGGCACCAGAACTCGCCAGGCGAGCAGATCACGTCGTCATCGACGGCCCGCCGCGCATCGCCGCCTTGGCGCGCTCCGCGCTGCTGGCGGCCGAGCGCGTGCTGATCCCGGTGCAGCCGAGTCCCTACGACCTGTGGGCCAGCGCCGAGATGGTGGCGCTGATCCGCGAGGCGCAGGTGTTCCGGCCTGCGCTGCGCGCGGCCTTCATCATCAATCGGCGTGTCAGTACCACCGTGATCGGGCGCGAAGCGCGCCAGGCGCTTGCCGACCAGCCGCTTCCTGCGCTGCGCGCGGAAGTGCATCAGCGCGTCGTGTTCGCCGACAGCGTGGCCGCTGGTCGGCTTGCACGCGAGACGGCGCCGGACAGCGCGGCCGCGCGTGAAATCACCGCGCTGGTCGATGAACTGCTGCGGTGGCCGTCATGACAGCGAAGCCGCCACCACGCGCCAAGCGTGTCGGCATCGGCGCGCGTCCGCCCGCGAATCCACACGCCGAGGCGTGGATTCGCCAAGGTGATGCCGATGCGCTGGGCAAGGGCGACCTCTACACGGCTCGCCTCACTCTCGACATCACGCCCGCCATGCGGGCGCGCATCAAGGTGTCGGCCTTCACGCAAGGCGTGACCGTGGCCGACCTGCTGCGCGGCCTGCTGGAGCGCGAGTTTCCAGAGAGCCGCAGGGAGAGCACCCCATGAACATATCCGCTTCGCCGGCCGCTGGCGCGGCCACGGCTGCGCTCACAGCACCTACCGGCCAGCCAGCCAGCGCGCCGCTGACGCGCGTGGCGCTGGCCTACATCGACCAGCATTTCGACCTCTATCTGCGCTTCGGTGAGCCTGCGCGCATCGTCCGGCTCGACCGCTGGCGGCGCAGCGCCGTGTTCCTGCCGAACGCGGTTCTGTGCCGTGTCCGTTGGCAAGCCAACGACTACGGCACGATCCGCTGGCAGCTCATGGTGATGCAGGCTTGCACGCCGCTGGACGCGGCGCAGCGCATCCCCGGCGTGCGGCCGGGCGCGCGCCTGCTGCTGCACGCCGAAGGCGAGAACCAGGTGCGCGCCGTGCTGGAACGCATCGACGCCATCGAGGCGCTGGGCATCGCGCCCGTCGCCGTCTCGCCCGCGTACTGGCGCACGCTCGCCAACCGGCTCGCCGCGCGCCTGCCGCTGCCCGAATACACCGCCGAGCGGCACGCCGCCTGGCTGACCGGGAGGGCACAGCCATGACCACCGTTTCTACTGTCGCCGCCGCGCCGCGTCCTCGCTCGCCCCGCGCACGTTTGCGCGCTCGCCTCGTACTGGCGAGCCTGTCCGCCTGCAGCCTCGCTGCGCTGGCCTGGGCGTCCTTCGTGCAGCCGCTGCCGCGCCTGATCTACAACCCGTCAGATAGCGTGGCGGTTGGCTGGTATCGCGTCGATCCGTTCGACCCACGCGCCGCCTCGCTGCCACGTCCGCCGTCCGTAGACAGCATCGTGCTGGTGCCGCTGCCCGCCAGGGCCGCCGCGCTGGCTGCGCAGCGCGGCTACCTGCCGACGCGCGTTCAGCTGCTCAAACGTGTGGGCGCGGTCGCGCCGCAACACGTTTGCATCGTCGCCGGTCAGGTACGCATCGACGGCGTGCCGGTGGCCGCCGCGTTGCCTGCCGACCGGCTGGGCCGGCCGCTGCCGTCCTTGCAGCTTTGCCGACGCCTCGACCCGGGCGAGCTGCTCCTGTTGAGCGTGACGAATCCGGCATCGTTCGACAGCCGGTATTTCGGGCCGGTCAGCGCATCCGCCGTGATCGGCGTCGCGCATCCGGTCTGGCTGGAGGCTCGCCCATGATGGCCGCCGACTCGCTGTACGTTGCCGTGCATCTTGTCGTGCCATCGGGCATGCCGATCCAGTGGCTTTCCGCGTGTCGTCGCGCGTGCAGTGCGAGCGCATCCGCGCTGCACTTCGCGCTGCCTTCCCATGTGCAGGCGTCTTGCCTCGAACGCGCCCGGCCTGCGGCCGTGTCCGCGTTCGCCGGTGCGCTGGCTGCTTACGCAGCAGCGCCGCCGGGCCGCCGCTGCCCGGAGCGCCAGCGAGGGGCAAAGGCGGAAGGCAAGACAAAAGGACGCGGCACAGGGCCGCGTCGAAAGCCAGTCTGCACGTGGGGGTGGCGCGGCACACAGCGGCTTCGCCGCCGTGCCGCTTGTGGCGCGAAGTCCGCGCCAAGACAGGGCGGCCCGCGTGCTTCGCACGCCGTGGCACGCCATAGCTTTCCTTGGAGACTGCCATGAGCGACCGCCGCGACGACGATTTCCGCGTGCGCCCCAGTGCCCCGAAGAACCGGGGCCAGGGCTTCGTTTCCAAGGTGCTCAAGCAGGCGGGCAAGGCCAGCGGCGGCAAGTCCTCTATGCGCAATTCCGCAGCCGGTGGCAGCGGCGCACGCGCCGGCCAGCGCCCCGGTTCGCGCTTGGGGCGCGGCCATACGGCGGCGCGCTTCGCGGGCGCGAAGCTCACGCCCTTGTCGCGGCGTGTAACCATCAAGACGCTGCTGGTCAATCAGCGCAATGCCAGCCCGCAATCGCTCGCCAAGCACCTGCGCTACATCGAGCGCGATGGCGCGGGCCGCGATGGCGAGCCGGGCCGAGCCTACGGGCCGCAAACCGACGAAGCCGACCTCGACGCCTTCAAGGAGCGGGCCGCCGACGACCGGCACCATTTCCGCTTCATCGTTTCCCCGGAGGACGGCGCCGAGCTGGACGACCTGCGCACCTACACCCGGCACCTGATGAATCGCATGGAAGCCGACCTGGGCACGCGGCTGGATTGGGCGGCGGTAGATCACTGGAACACCGACAACCCGCACACTCACCTGATCGTGCGCGGGCGTGACGACACTGGCAAAGACCTCATCATCTCGGGCGACTACATCGCGCAAGGCTTTCGCCATCGCGCCGCCGAACTGGCGACCGAATGGCTGGGGCCGCGCACCGAACTGGAGATCCAGCAGACCTTGCAGCGCGAGGTGGAGCAGGAGCGGTGGACGAGCCTGGATCGCACCCTGCAACGCGAGGTCGGCGAGGACGGCCGAGTGCAGATCGAACGCTTCAACGAACCGCGGCTGCAACGCCAGCGCCTGCTGCTAATCGGCCGCCTGCAACGCTTGCAGCGCCTGGGCCTGGCCGACGAAATACAGCCCGGCACCTGGGCCGTCTATGCCGACGCGGAAGAGACCCTGCGCGCCCTGGGCGAGCGTGGCGACATCATCCGCACCATGCAGCGGGCCATGCGCGGCGAGCCGCGCGAGCTGGCGGTGTTCGAGCCTGGGGACGATGGCCGAACCATTCTCGGCCGGGTGGCCGCGAAGGGGCTGGCCGACGAGCTGCGCGACCGGGGCTATCTGGTCATCGACGGCGTGGACGGCAAGGCCCACTACGTCGCGCTCAACGCCCGCGACGAGTTGGCGAACTACCCGGCCGGCGCCGTGGTGGAGGTGAAGGGATCTGCCGACGTGCGGGCAGCCGACCGCAACATCGCCGCGCTGGCGAGCGGTGGCCTGTACCGCACCGACCATCACCTTGCCGTGGCGCGGGGTCAGGCTGTGCCCGGCCGCGATCCGCAGGAAGTCGTCGCGGCCCACGTCCGCCGACTGGAAGCCCTGCGCCGGGCCGGCATCGTGGAGCGCGTGGCCGAAGGGCTATGGAAGGTGCCGGGCGACCTGCCCGAGCAGGGCCGCCGCTACGACGCGCAGCGCCTGGGCGGCGTGGCCGTGGAACTGAAATCGCACCTGCCCATCGAGCGGCAGGCCCGCGTGATCGGGGCTACTTGGCTCGACCAGCAGTTGATTGGCGGCTCGGGCCTGGGCGACCTGGGCTTTGGCGGCGAGGCCAAGCAGGCCATGCAGCAGCGCGCCGACTTCCTGACCGAACAAGGGCTGGCCGAGCGGCGCGGGCAGCGCGTGATCCTCGCCCGGAACCTGCTGGGCACGTTGCGCAATCGGGAACTGGCGCAGGCCGCCAAGGACATTGCCGCCGAATCCGGCTTGGAGCACCGTCCGGTGGCCGACGGCCAGCGCGTGGCCGGTATCTACCGGCGCAGCATCATGCTCGCCAGCGGGCGCTACGCGATGCTCGATGACGGCATGGGGTTCAGCTTGGTGCCGTGGAAGCCAGTGATCGAACAGCGGCTGGGCCAGCAGCTCGCGGCCACAGTGCGCGGTGGCGGGGTGTCTTGGGAGATTGGGCGCGCACGCGGGCCTGCTATCAGTTGAGGCGGTAAACAAAACGCAGCTAGCAACACGATACGGAGGGCTTGCACACCTTCCGATCAAGAAAACATCGAGCGAGCACGGAGGTCATCCGCTCGTTCCGCACTTGACCAAATTATTCGATAAAATATAGTTCGATCGTACGAACTCTATTAGAATCTGACATAACCAAGACCTTCGAGACACTCATGAATCGCTTGACTACCTATGCGCTCGACCTCCATAGACCCGTGCCGTCGGTCCGGGAGACTGGCACTTTGAGCACGGGCAGGAGCGTGCAGGCGTGCACGGTGGCCGTGCTGTCCATGTGTGTACTTCTGCTCGCTGCCTGCACTGATGGCTCAATCTCGTCTAGATCCGTGGCCACGCCGGTGGCTGCAGAAGTCGCTGTGGTACGGCAGGCACGATTACCTGTTACCAACGATGTGACTGGCAGCGTCGTCTCTGACGGACGCATCGACGTAGCTTCGCGCGTGACCGGATTCATTCGCCAGCTCGATGTTCGCGAGGGCCAGGCGGTCAGGCGCGGCGACCTGCTGTTGCGCATCGACGCCTCTGACATCGACGCGGCTATCGCGCAGGCACGCGCCGGCGTGCAGGCCGCCCAGGAGGCTTGGCGGGATGCGCAGTACGACGTGAACCAGAATGCGCAACTGGTGCCGGCTGGCGCGATCTCGGCCGACGCGCTGCGCAAGTCCAGGGTGCGGGAGGAAACCACCCGCGCGACGCTGGAGCAAGCGCAATCGGCGCTGGCGGCGGCACAAGCGCAGCGCAACTACGTGGCCATCACCAGTCCGGTGGATGGCGTGGTCGTCTCGGTGGCCCGGCGCAGCGGTGAGATGGCCACTCCCGGCGCGCCGCTGATGACGGTGGAGTCGCGTGAGGTCTTGCTGTTCAAGGCGTTCGTACCTGAGCGCAGCCTGGCGGCAATCAAGTCCGGTGACTTGATTCCCGTGCGCATCGACGCGCTGGGCGATGAGCGCTTCAAGGGACGGGTCCGGGGCGTGGTGCCATCGGGCGATGGCGTGACCCGCCGCTACGAGGTGGACATCGTGCTGCCGCGGGACGCGCGCCTGCTGCCGGGAATGTTCGGCCGTCTCGAAATCCTGCTGGACGAGAAGCGGGCCGTCACGGTGCCGCGTACGGCCCTCGTGCGGCGCGGCGGTTTGGACGGCGTGTTCGTGCTGCAGGAAGGTGTGGCGCGTTTTCGCTGGCTGCGCACAGGCCAGCGCCTGGGCGATGTGGTGGAGGTGACCGCGGGCCTGTCGGACGGAGAAACCATCCTCGCCAGCGTCGCCGACACCGTCCATGACGGCATGCCGATCCAGGCCGTCGGGGGCGCGCGATGACGTCGCGGCGCCTGAACTTCGCGGGTTTTCTCGCGAAGCACTTCATCACCTCCAAGCTCACGCTGGTCTTCATCATCGCCGTGGCGTTGATGGGTGTCGTGGCGGTGCTGCAGACCCCGCGCGAGGAGAACCCGCAGATCATCGTGCCCACCGCCGCCGTTATGGTCGGCTTGCCGGGCGCCTCTGCCAGTGAGGTCGAATCGCTGGTGGTCACGCCCCTCGAAGGCATCCTGAGCGAACTGCCCGGCGTCGATCACATCGAGAGCACTTCCCGCAACTCACAGGGAATCGTTCAGGTGCAATTCAAGGTCGGCGAATCCAAGGAGCAGTCACTGGTCAAGCTCTATGACCGCGTGATGGCCAGCCGCGCCTGGCTGCCTGCCGATGCCACGACGCCATTGGTGCAAAGCGTCGACGCGGACGACGTGCCGATCGTCACCTTCACGCTGGCTTCGTCGAAATACGATGACTACGCGCTCAACCGCATGGCCGAACGCATGGCCGAGCGCCTGCGCAGTACCGAGAACGTCTCGGTGGTGTCGCTGCGCGGCGGGCAGCACCGCGAAATCACCATCGAACTGGACCCCGATCGCCTACAGGCTTACGGCGTGACCCTGGGCCAAGCCCGAGCGGCCTTCCCAATCAGCAACCTGACGTTGCCACTGCCGCCCACCGTACGTGACGGCCAGGTACAAGCCATCAAGCTGGATGCGGCCTACACCTCGGCCGAGGATGTGCGTAACCAGCTCATCGCCGTGCGCGACAAGCGGCCGGTTTACGTGCGCGACGTGGCCACCGTTACCGACGGCCCGCCGTCGGAGCCAACCACGGCCAGCCGCCTCTCCTTCGGTCTCGGTGATCCACGCTTTGGCACGGCCGATGCCACAGACCTGCCCGCCGTCACCATCGCCGTGGCCAAAAAGAAGGGCACCAATGCCGTGGTGGTCGCCAATGCAGTGATCGACCGCATGCAGCGCATGCAGGCCACCTTCGTGCCCCAGGACATCCAGGTCGTGGTGACGCGCAACGACGGCCAGAAGGCCGACGACGCGGTCAACCTGCTGCTGGAACACCTGACGATCGCCCTGGTCACCGTGGGCCTGGTGCTGATCCTCTTCCTGGGCTGGCGCGAGGCGTTGATCGTGATGATCACGGTGCCGTTGATCATGGGTATCACGCTGACGGCCAACCTGCTGGGCGGCGTCACTATCAACCGCGTCACGCTTTTCGCCCTGATCCTGGCGCTAGGACTGCTGGTGGATGCCGCCATCGTGGTCATCGAGAACATCCACCGCCACTACGCCAGCCGCAAACCGAAGGCAGACAAGGAAGCGGAAACCGTGCTGGCGACCAACGAGATCGGCAACGCCACCAACCTGGCCACCTTCGCGGTGATGCTGGTTTTCATTACCTTGCTGCTGGCCTTGACCGGCATGCCGCGCCAGTATTTTTTCCCGGTGGCGGTCACCGTGCCAGTTGCCATGGCCGCCTCCATCGTGGTGGCCTACATCGTCGTACCGTGGGCATCCAATCGCTGGCTTCATCGCCACGACATCCGGCAGGAAGAATCAGCGCACGGGCAACAGTCCCATGGCCATGATACACCGGGGCGGATCGAGCGCCTCTACCTGCGCCTGTTCAGCCCCTTACAGCAATACAGAAACGTGCGCATCGGCTTCGGTCTGGCGGTGCTGTTGCTGATGACGGTCTCGCTGATGCAAGGCGCCTGGCAGTTCGTCCGTCCGGCGGGCGTGGGCGGGGCTGTGTCCGCGTTGGGCGTGCCGATCGGCTTTCTGCCCAAGGATGACCAGAACACTTTCAACGTGGTGGTTTCGATGCCGGAAACCACGCCGGTGGAAGACACCGATCGCTTGGTGCGCCAGGTCGCCACGGTGCTGGCACAGGAGCCGCACGTGCTCAACTACCAGACTTGGGTCGGCCAGGCTGGTGTAGCCGACTTCAACGGTCTGTTCAAGGGCACCTCCGCGCGTGCTGGCAACCACGTCGCGGAAATCCGCGTCAACCTCATCGACAAGCGTCACCGCAAGGAAAGCTCCATCGACATCGTGCGCAAACTGCGTCCCCAGGTGGAGGCCATTCGCATAGCCTGGCCCGGTGCCGAGGTGGCGCTGGTGGAGCAGCCGCCGGGTCCGCCGCTGCGCTCGACCGTTTTGGCGGAAATCTACGGCCCCGACGCCGAGGGTCTGCGCGCGCTGTCGGCCCAGGTACGCGGGGCCTTCGCACAAACCTACGACACCGTCGACATCACCGACACCGAACCAGAAGATGTGCGGGAGCACCGCATCGTGCCGGACAAGGACAAGGCCGCGCTCTCCGGCGTCTCGACTGCGCAGATTGCCGAGGCGCTGGCGCTGGTCTACGGCGGCACCACCCTCGGCCGCGCCCACCTGCCGGACGAGAAACTGCCGGTGCCAGTCAGGGCCTTCGTGCCGCGCCGCTTTGAGGTCGATCCCGGCCGGCTCGACCGGGTATTCGTGGACAACGCAGCCGGCCAGCCCGTGCCGCTGGTGGAGTTGGTCAAAGTGGTTCCCGCATCGGTCGATCGTCCCATCCTGCACCGCGACAACGAGAAGGTCTCCTTCGTCGGTGCGGAACTGTCGGACTCGGTGCCGCTGTACGCCGTGCTCGACCTGCAGCGGCGCCTGCATGGCATCACCGCGCCGGACGGACGTCCGCTGCGCACCGGCAACCTGCGCTTCAAGGAGGACGTGCCCGACACCATCGACGGCTATCAGTTGCTGTGGGGCGGCGAGATGCGCATGACGCTGGACGTGTACCGGGATCTCTCCCTCTCCCTCAGCGGCGCCCTGCTCATCATCTATTTCGCGCTGGTCGCCTACTACCGCTCGTTCATCGTTCCGCTGGTGGCCATGTCGGCCGTGCCGCTCGGCATCATCGGCATCTTTCCGGGGCACTGGCTGGTCGGCATGGATTTCTCCGCGACATCCATGGTCGGCATCATCGCGCTGGCGGGGGTGGTGATCCGCAACTCGCTGCTGATCATCGACTTCATTCAGGACAACATCCGCCACGGCATGCCGCTGAGGGAGGCCGTGCGCCAGGCCGGCGCGGTGCGTCTGCGGCCCATCCTGCTGACGATGCTGGCGATCATCTTCGGCTCGGCCGTCATGGTGACCGACCCGGTCTTCGGGGGCCTGGCCGTCTCGCTGATCTTCGGCACGCTGGTCTCGACTGCGCTGACCGTGTTCGTCGTACCGCTGCTCTACGAGCTGCATGCGAAGCGCCATGCAACCCCGGCGGCCACAGGAGCAGACCATGCATGAGAATGACAGCGGTACATCGTCCCCTCGCCGTCGCCAGGCCCGCGCAGGCCATGAGACCGGCCCATCGGCCCGCCATCGGCTCGTCGGCACGCTGGCGGTGGCGGTGGCGGTGCTGGCGATGCTGAGCGGTTGTGCCTCGCTGGCACCCGCGCTCGATCCCATCGCGCTCCCCGTCGCATCGAACTGGCGGACGCAGCCCGACACGCCGGGCGTTGCGGCCGCGGCTGACCTGGCGTGGCGCGAGTACTTCACCGACCCGGCCTTGCAGGCGCTGATCGAGATCGCGCTGGAAAACAACCGCGATCTGCGCGTGGCGGTGCTGCGCACCGAGGAGGCGCGCGCCGCCTTCCGCATCCAGCGTGCGCAGCAGGCGCCAATAGTCGGCGTGGGGGCGCAGCAAATCCGCACCGGCCTGCCCGATGGGCTACAGCCGCTGGCGGGCCGCTCGGTCCTGGAGGTCAACGTAGCCTCCGTGGGCATCAGCAGTTGGGAGTTGGACCTGTGGGGCCGCGTACGCAGCATGAAGACCGCCGCATTAGAGCAATGGCTGGCCACCGAGCAGGGCCACCGTGCCGTGGAATTGGCACTGGTCGCCCAGGTCGCCGATGCCTACCTGGGCCTGCGCGAACTCGACGAGCGCATTTCGCTGGCAAGGCGCACGGTGGAAAACCAGCAAGCGCTGGAGCAAATCTTCCAGAAACGCTTGGAGCTGGGCCACGGCTCGCGGCTTGAGCTGACCCAGGTGCGCACCCTGCTGAGCCAGGGCAAAGCCCTGCAGGTGCAACTGGAGCTTGCGCGCGAACAGCAACGCAATGCCCTGGCGCTACTGCTCGGCAGCGACCCCCAATTGCCGCCGCCATCGGCCCCGATGGATGAAGCCTTGGTCATGCCCGAACTGAGGCCCGGGCTGCCATCGGACCTGCTGGTCAACCGCCCGGACATCCTGGCCGCCGAGCATGCGCTGCGGGCGCGCCAGGCCAACATCGGTGCGGCGCGCGCCGCGTTCTTCCCGCGCATCGCACTGACCGGCGGTGCCGGCTCGGTCAGTACCAGCCTGAGCGACCTGTTTTCGTCGGGCACCCGGGCATGGTTGTTCCAGCCGACGATCGAATTACCGATCTTCGATGCTGGCATGCGACAGGCCAATCTCGACGCTAGCGTCGTGCGGCGTGACATCGCCATTGCCGAATACGAACGCGCGATCCAGGCAGCGTTTCGCGACGTCTCCGACGCCCTGGCCGCAAGGCAGAAGCTCACCGAGCAGCTCGTCGTGGCGCGCCAGGCCCACGCCGAGCAGAGCGAGCGTTTGAAACTGGCGCGGATGCTGTTCGATGCCGGCTCGGCGGCGCACCTGGAGGTACTGGACGCCGAGCGCGACCTGCTTGCCGTCGAGCAGCAACTGGTGCAGGTACGCAGGGCGGCATTGTCAAGCCAAATCGGGCTGTACGCGGCGCTGGGCGGTGGCATCAACCAGCCCCCGAAAAGATGAGGAAACGCAATGTTCTGGCAGGCACTGACCGCGATGCGTGATCTACGGCGTTTGCACGAAATCGCCTCGATCCTGATCCGCTACGGGTTTGGCGACATGGTGCGCCGGATGGGGCTGTCCAACGCCCTGGAGCGGGCGGGGACGGCACTGCACTGGAACGAAGCGGCAGACTTCGCCCACATGACGCCCCCCGAGCGCGTGCGGCGGGCGCTGGAGGAAATGGGGCCGACTTTCGTCAAGCTCGGCCAGGTGCTCGCTACCCGAGTCGATCTACTCGAACCCGAGTGGACCGCCGAATTCGGGAAGTTGCAGGACAGCGCGCCGCCCGCTCCCTGGGCAGCCGTACATCAGCAGCTCAGCGAAGACCTCGGCGCGCCACCCGAGGAAATCTTCGCGGCCTTCGATCCCGAGCCTCTGGCGGCCGCTTCCATTGCGCAGGTGCATCGGGCGCGTCTCGAAGATGGCGGCGAAGTCGTGGTCAAGGTGCGCAGGCCCGGCATTCGGCCCATTCTGGAAGCCGATCTGCGCTGGCTTGCGCGCCTGGCCGAACTCGCCGAGACGGAGAGCGCGGAATGGCGCGTCCTGCATCCGCGCGAGATGGTGCGCCAGTTCGCCCAGTCGCTGCGCAATGAACTCGATTTCGCCGGTGAATGCCGCAATGCCGAACGCATCGCCGAGAACTTCACCGGCTATACCGATCAGGATTCTCCTCCTGCCGTCCCGGGCGAGGAGAAGCCGGACGCGGATGGCGCACCTCCCATCATCGTCATTCCCCGCGTGTATTGGCAGTGGACCGGCGAGCGGGTCTGCGTACAGGAATTCATTGGCGGTATTTCCGGGCGCAGGCTTCAGGCCGTGGACCAGGCTGGCCTGGACCGCAAGGTGCTCGCACGGCGTGGCGCCAATGCGGTACTGAAGATGATCGTCGAGGACGGGGTGTTTCATGCTGATCCCCATCCGGGCAATGTGTTCTATTTGCCGGACAACCGTATCGCCTTCATCGACTTCGGCATGGTCGGCAGGCTGGCGGAGGAACGCCGCGACCAGTTGATCCGCCTGCTGCTGGGGCTGGTGAGGAACGACGCCCGCGGCGTTGTCAACGTCATGCTCGACTGGACGAGCGACGACGTGGCAAATGAACAGGAGCTGTTGCTGGAAGTCCAGTCTTTCATCGATCGCTACCACGGCGTGCCGCTGAAGCAACTGCGGTTGAGCGCAATGTTGTCCGACCTCGTGGCGATCCCGCGCCAGCATCACCTCGTCCTGCCCAACGATCTGTCCTTGCTGATAAAAGCCTTCGTCACACTGGAAGGCTTGGGCCGCGAACTCGATCCCGGCTTCGACATGGCCAACCAGGCACTGCCGCTGCTGGAGCGTGCCATGCACGCGCGCTACTCCCCGGCAGCGCTGCTCAGACGGGGGCGGCGGGCGGCCGGTGACATCTTCTCGTTGCTGGCAGGCTTGCCCCAGGACATCTCCCGGCTGCTGCGAGCCGCCCGCCGCGGCCGTCTGGAGGTACACATCGACGTCACCCATCTGAGACGGGTCGGCGATCAACTCGACAATGCCGCCAACCGCCTGGTGATCGGGATCGTCGTCGCCGCGCTCATCGTCGGCTCGTCCATCGTCATGACCGTGCCGGGAGGACCGACGCTTCTGGGGTTGCCGGTCTTCGGTCTTGTCGGATTCCTGGGCGCGGTGGCCGGCAGCCTATGGCTTCTGCTTTCCATTCTGCGCAGCGGGAGAGGACGATGAGCAGCATCGGGAAGGTCGTCATCTTCTATTCCTCCATCGGATACGGACACATCAGTGCCGCGCAATCCATTCAGGACGAGATACGGCGGCGATCTCCGGCGACCCGGGTGCTGCTGCAGGACATCCGCACGTTCATGCATCCGGTGTGGCGACGGGTTGACGAGCGCCTGTACTGGTTCGTAGCCAACAATCTGCCGGCGTGCTTCGAGAGTCTGTTCCGTGCGATGCAGGCGCGCGGCAGTCGTGTGGCCTCGCTGTCGATGCTGCCCAATGACTATCCGGAAGAGAGCGTATCGGCCTACTTGACCGCGCAGCGGCCTGATGCCGTTCTCGCCACCCACTACGGGGCAGCCCAGGTGCTGGGAACATTGCGGGAAAAAGGACTGCTGTCCGACACGAGAATCGGCTGGCTGCATACGGACTTCTTCGAGGGTTATTTCCCACGCATCTCCAAGCGGATCGACCGTACCTTTCTTGCCCACCCGGAACTGGAAACGCGCTGGCTGGCCGCAGGCGTTCCGGCCGACAAAGTCGTTACCAGCGGCATGCCGGTGCGGATTCCCGCGGCATCCGCCGACGCCCGCCGTGCCACGCTCCAGGGCCTTGGGCTGTCGGTGGACGTGCCGACCCTGCTGCTGACCGGCGGCAAGGAAGGGGCGGGCGACTATCTGGGGGTCGTCGAAAGCATCGTTCGCCGCTGCCCGGGCCGCCTGCAGATCATCGCGGTGTGCGGCACGAATACGCGGCAATACGAGGCGCTTGCCGATCTGCGCGAAAGGCTGCCGGACACGGTGACGTTGAAGCCGCTGGGGCTGCTGCCGCGCAGCGAGATGGCGTCGTGCATGGCAGCCACCGACATCCTGGTCACCAAGGCCGGCGGGATGACGCCCGCAGAGGCTTTTGCCCTCGGGGTGCCGACCGTGCTGCTCGACGTGATCAGCGGCCATGAACGCGAAAACGCCGCGCTGTTCCAGCGCCAGGGCCTGGCCCGGTTCGCGGCCAGCGCCGACGATGCGGGCAGATCCGTGATGGAACTGCTGGGCGACCCCGCCGAGCGCGAGGCCATGCTGCGAGCCCAGCAGGAGTTCCGGCAGGGCATCGACATCGCAAGCATCGTGCGGTTTGCGCTGGACGATGGCTTCAGGCCAGGCCGCCCGCTGCCCGGCTATGGCGTCGAGAACGGCGCGCCCGTCCAGGGCATCGATCAGGCGCTGGCGCAACTGGATTCCGAAGCACCGGCAGAGGTCGAGCTGCTGTTGTCCTACGCCACGTCCAAAACGCCGCAACGGGTCGTTCTCGAAAACCCGTTCGGGCATCTTGCCGTCCGCATCGGCGATACCGTCTACAGCGCGAACTACATCGCGGACCCGTCCGTCGACCCGAACTTCCTGCAGCATGTGAGCCTGGCGGACTACCTGTACGGCATCCATCGTCCGTCCCGTTCGCAAGTTCACACCAACACCTACGGCATGGCCTATGGCCGTGAGACGCTCGGGCTGCGGGTCCAAGGCATTCCCGCCGAGCGCCGTGCGGCGATGGTGGTCGAGGCCCACCGCATCGAAAACGGATTCCGGGACGCAAGCCTGCGCTGGAGCAGGAGCGATCTCAATTGCGCCGACGTGGTTGCGCGAATTCTCGCCGCCGGTGGCTACGACGACCGCTCCCTGTACGACCGGGCAGGCCTGCCGAGCATGCCGCTGGATTTGTTCGAGCGGATGCGGGCGCACTTCGAGGCCGATACTTCCTTGCGGGAAGAACTGGTGGCCTACCGATTGCTGCCAGGAACGCAGGCAAGCTACCGCTTCTCCCGTTTTCCGCTGTCGGTCGGGCAGCCATTGCGCTCGATGGCGCGCGTCCTGAGCGATGCACCGCGGGATGCGCTTGAGCAGGCAGCGACCCGGCAGGTCACCGGTTACTTCGGCGACCGGCGGCTCTACGTGGAGAACCTGCGGGCATGCTGGCCAGCTTCGGAATCTGCGCACTCCTCCTTGACCAGCCGTCCTCATTTGGCGCTGGCGCAGGCCATCCGCGCCGATTTGCGGCGTCTGCTCGCGGTATACGTGAAACTGCCGCTCAAGCGGATCGAACGCCTGGGCAGCTTCCCCGCCGCACAGGAGTTCCACCGTCTCGCCGACCGCGGGCTCCAGCTCGCCCGACTCGCCACCGAGCACGTCGAAGATGACTTGCATCCCCGCACCGATCGCCTGCGCGCGCTGTTCACCCGGCTCGTGGAGGACTACGGGCGGATTAACCCGCAGCGTTTGGAGTCGCGCCACGTGCGGTCATACCTTGCGCGGCTTCGGGCGTTCGAGTCGACGCTGGGACGTGAACTCGTACCTACCGGTACTGCGTGGGCGCTCCTGCCCGCCTGGTGGCACAGGATAGCGGCGCTCGCTCGCACCAGTGCGCGGTCGCACCCTCGCAGCGGGGGGACGAGTGGGTTCAGCGGCATGCGGGTTGATCCGGGCGAAGTCGAGCTTAACGGCGATGCGAAAGAGCACGGTGCGCATCCTCTCGAAGCTGATCCGGCCGCGCGTTTGACGCTTGGTGACCTGGAAGAGCCCACCATGACCGTTGCCACTGACCATGAGGCACCCGATTTTTCGCAGTTCCATTACCATTGAAAAGATCGTTCGTATGAACTATGTCTTTATCGGAACAGTCGGAGGATGTATGCCAAATCATGCCGAAACAACCAGCGGCCACGAGGCGCGCAGTGCCAAGACCCGATCGCAGTTGATCGAAGCAACGATTGACGTTGTCGCTGCCGTTGGCTACGAGGGGGCAACCACACGCGCCTTGGCCCAGGCGGCCAAAACCACGCTGTCGGCCATTCCCTACCATTTCGGCAGCAAGAAGGAACTCTATCTGGCCGCAGCGGAGATGATCGCCGAATATGCGGCCAATCGCTTCGCGGAAGCCGCAGCCTTGCTCGACGATACGCCGGACATCGAGCTTTCCGTTCGCTTCGAACGCGCACTGATCCAAGTGCTCCACACCATGCTGGACGAGGCCGAGCCGCATGCCTGGACGGCATTCGTGGCCCGCTGCGCTTACGACAACGACGACGCCTTCGCCCTGATTCATGAACGCGCGATCGCTCCGCTGCAGAAGCGTCTAGTACATGCCGCCAGCCAGTTTAGCGGCCGATCTTCCGATGACGAGGCGCTGCGGATGCGCGTTATCGCAATTCTGACGGCAATTTTCAGTTTCAGGTTTCTGCGCGGCGTGATGCTCCGTGGCATGGACTGGAAAAGCATTCGGAACGAAGCCACCAAGCAAATCACGGACATGGTCCACGATCTCTGCCGAAGCGGCTTTCTTACTGTTTGGTCGGCTGATGACGGCGCGGACCAAAAAACAGGCCCCTCCCTTTTTGATTCCATCAATCGCTCTCAACTGAAAGGAAATACATCATGACTCTCCAATCCTACGCCTTTCCTGAGATTGTCGAGCAACTCCCTGAAGCTGGATTGCCGATCCCGGGCGTCAAGATTTTCATCTCGCACGCAGGCACGCACGAGGTGTGGTTCCTCAAGTCAGAAATCGATCTGGACTACCCGCCGCATGCCCATGCGGCGCAATGGGCCGTCGTCCTGGAAGGTCGAATTCACATCAAGATGGATGGTTCAAGTCGTACTTACGAGAAAGGGGACCAATACTACCTCCCGCCTGGAGTCGAGCATTCGGTCCGGATCGAAGCCGGCTACGCCGAGGTCATGTTCCTGGATGACCCAGACTTCCTTGGATTGCAGCAAAAGTTGAAACCTGCTGACTGTTCGTCCTGCTGATGACGGCGCGGACAAGAAAACAGGCCCCTCCCTTTTTGATTCCATCAATCGCTCTCAACTGAAAGGAAATACATCATGACTCTCCAATCCTACGCACACCAAACCATCGCATGGGTGAAACAACGCCTCGATGAGGCCGATGCCATTCTTTCCGAGGTCGAAAAATCGGCCGCCGATATCAAGGAGGATGCCCGCAAGCAAGCCGACGCAGCCCGCGCACGCCTCGCGGCATCCCGCGCGAAGCTGCAGCAGTACTACGATGATCTGCGCGCCCAAGCGGACACCGCGAAGCAGGAAGCGGGCGAAATTCAGGACAAGCTCGAAGCCGAATGGATCGAGGTCGAGTCCGCCCTTCAGCAGTTTGTCGCCACGACCGGCGATCAGGTGAAAACCACGCGCAGCATCGTCGTCGTCCGTGCGCACGCACAGCGGGAAGCGTGGCAAAACTCCCTGAAGGAGTTGCGTGACCAGGCGGCCGATGCCGTCGAGAAAGCCCGCGGCGAACTCGATGCCGCGTTCGATCACCTTTCCACTGAGGCCGAGAAATTTCAGGCACGTATCGGTGAGGTCAAGGACGCCGGCGATGAATCCTGGCGTGCCGTCAAGCAGGGGTTCACCAATGCCAAGGCAGCTCACGACGTCACGGTCCAGAAGATCAAGGATGCCTTTTCCAAGGTTCTTTGAACCTAGGCGCCACGTTGCTTTTACTTTGGCTTATCAGGAGAAATCACCATGAAACTTCGCTTTTCCACAATCGCCTTGGCGCTGCTTGCTCAGACAGCGTTGCTGTCAGCTCCTCCCGCCTTGGCACAGAATGCAGAAGCACAGGCCGATTCAGCCGCCGCACAGAAGGAGCCCTCAAGGGTTCACCAAGCACTGGCGTGGTCGCAGGATCGGCTGGCCCAGCTTGATGCCAACATTACTGCCCTGGAAAAAGACGCCAGCAGGCTCCGGGGCGAGGCGCGCACCAAGGCCGATGCGGCGTTGGCGGACCTGCGCAAGCAGCGGGATACCTATCGCCACCGGGCTCAAGATGCCGCAGCCAACGCAAAGAACTGGAGCGATGCCCAGATCGCCGAAGCACGTCAGGCACTTGACAACGATTGGGCCACCTTCCAGGCCACCCGAGACAAATATCTTGAGGAAAGCAAGGCCAGCATCGCTACGCAGCGTGCCGTACTGGAGGCGGAACTGAATGCGCAGCAGAAAGCGCTTGCTGGATTGCGTGCCGACGCGGCCAAGCTCGCGGCGGATCAGCGCGCAGCCATTGAAGGGCGTATTGCTGCACTGAATGCAGATGTGGAGGAGACCAAGGCCCGGGTCTCGAAAGCCTCGTCCGAGGTATGGGAGACCACGAAAAAGAGCTATGGGGAAGCCCAGCGGCTTTTCTCCGAAACCTATGCGTCTATCCGCCAGTCCATCGACGAGGCCAAAAAGTAATTTCCCTAATGCCGGAGACGCAGGCATGTCCTGCGCATTCTCGTCTCTGGCGCATGTGCAGATGCATGGGAAGGTGACAGCCGGAAAATTCTATTGAAGGGGAAAGGCGATGAATCTGACAAGTGAAATCAAAGCCCTTGGCGTAGAGATCGCCGAGCAAGCTCGCCAACGGACGAAGCCGCAAGATGAAGCCCCGCCCCCCACCGAAGAAGTGAGCTGCGTCAGCGAAGCACGTTCTCAATTACACGATGCCGACGCTTTCTTGAAAGCTGTAAACGAAACCCTTGACGAGTTTGCGGACGATCTGAATAGGCACCCGCGCTTGACGGCGCTGGCCGCGCTTGGCATCGGCCTGGCTGCGGGCGTCGTCATCGGTTACCAGGCTCGATAACCGATTTGTGCTTTCCTTGAAAGGTCTCCTATGTCGACTCTCAACTCTGCAAAACTCTACGGCCGCATAGCATTGCTGCGCCGCCAAGTCCTGCTTCGACAGCTCATTCGGCGCAGTATCACCGCCGCACTGGCTATCGCGGCGTTCATCGCCACCTCCGGGCTGGCGACTTATGCGCTGTTCCTGGCCATCAAAGCTCCTCTCGGTGATCTCGGGGCAACACTGGCAATCGCTACCCTTTACTTGGTGGCGGCGCTCATTTTGCTGGGTTACACCTTGCATGAGCCACATTCCCCTGAACTGGAGGCACTTGCCGAAATGGAGGCCGCCGCGCTTGAAACAGTCACGGCCGATACGCAAGGCATCGTGCAACTGGCCACCGCAGCCGGCCACCGCATCGAGAATCTTGGCAGCAGCTTGACTCTTGGCGTTGGCATGCTGGGCGCGCTTCGCAAGCTCCTGGCTTCTCGAAAGCCTTAAAGAACGGGGCGCAACCGACCGGCTGTGCCGGTGAGTACTCACAAGAAGAACGCACCGCGAGACGTAGATCTGTGCCAACGCGGAACTCAGTTATCACGGCAAGGATTTGCCAGCCACCCAGTGAGGAAGGGGACACATGGAACTTCGTCACTTGCGCTGCTTTCTGGCCGTGGCCGAAGAACTCCACTTCGCCCGTGCGGCCGAGCGGCTGCACATCGAGCAGTCGCCGCTATCGCGCACCATCAAGGAACTGGAAGAAGACCTGGGCGAGCAGTTGTTCGTCCGTACTAGCCGCAGCACACGTCTGACGCGGGCCGGCAGACTGTTTCTGGAGCACGTGCCGCGTGTGTTCTCCGCCTTGCAGCAGGCCCGCGACAGCGTGAAGGCGGCAGCCAGTGGCTTCCACGGCCAATTGCGCATTGCGCTGTCCGATGGCATCACGCCCTCACGCTTGCCGACCTTGCTGGCGATGTGTCGGCAGGAGGAACCCGAGGTTGAGATTCGATTGTTCCAAGTGCCGCTGTCACAGCAGATCAAGGGGTTGCAAGACGATCTGTATGACGTGGGCTTTGCACAGTCCGATGAAGTGGGCGATGGCATCGCGGCTGACGCAGTGTGGAGCGACCCGCTGATGGTGGCGGTGCCGGCGCGGCACCATCTACTGAAGCACAAGCGAATTCCACTGGATGAAGTGCTGCACTTTCCTCTCGTGCTATGCGACCCGCAGGCGTGCGAGGGCCTCGCGCGACAAGTCGAGCGTGTTCTGCGCCGCTCTGACCGGGAACCGCTGATCGTCGAGCGCGTCGCCTCGTTCGAGCTGATGATGGTGGTGGTTTCAGCCGGCTTCGCCTTGGGACTGGCAGGCGGCCCGCACATCGCGGCAAGCCGGGAGCCCGGCGTAGTAGCTCGACCCTTGGCGGGACGTTCGCCCATGCTGCTGACCTACCTGCTGCGGCGCGAAGGCGAGATTTCGGAAGTGCTGTCCCGATTCATCGAGCGGGTGCAAGCCATCGATTTGTCCGAAGGCATGAGGTCCGCTCTACCACCTGAACCTGATCTCCAGGAGGAAACCGACCTATGAAGAAATCCATCCTGTTCCTGCTGGTCGTGCTGCTAACCGCTTGTGGCCCGTCTGAGGCCCCCAAGCAGGCCAACGTGCCGACCGTGGATGAGTTGGCCGCCGATCCGTCGCGGCTGAAGGAGTTGCGCCAGCAATGCAAGACCGACCGCGTAATGCTTGGCGACGTGTTGTGCAATCGCGTTGCCGAGGCCACGCGCAAGCGGTTCTACGGCGACGGAAAGACGCCCTACACACCATCGGAAACGCCACCGAAGTTCTGATCGTCAGTTCTCTGCAATAAATCCTGCCCTTCTTTGCAAACACGCCGCAGCGCGCTCGCGCCTGCGGCGTTTTTATTGGTTTCTTCGCAGCCTGAAACCTTGTTTTTTTCATCATCTTGCTTCCGATAACGGTCTTTGACCGGCACTGACTCGGCACTGATCCTCGCGCTATGCGGCACGTCCTTGTGCCGCTTTCTGACGAGGAATCAGCGCAGGGGAAATCGGAGGCCAGTGAATGCAAGCTCAGGGCGTGCTGTTCGGGCAGATCGCCGCCGTCTTCGGCATCGTGATCGCCGGTGTGTGGAGTGCAACGCAATGGACAGCCGCCGCCCTGGGCTATCAACTACGCCTTGGCTCGCCGTGGTTCGACTTCTTTGGAACGCCGGTCTATCACCCCTGGCGGCTGTTCGAGTGGTGGTTCTTCTTCGATGCCTACGCGCCGCACGTCTTCGACATAGGTGGCGCGATTGCAGGCGGCAGCGGCCTGGTAGCCGTGGTGGTCGCCATCGCCATGTCGGTGTGGCGCTCGCGGCAGTCGCGCCTGGTCACTACCTACGGTTCGGCACGCTGGGCCGATGCGGATGACGTTCGCAAAGCCGGGCTGACTCAGCCGGCCGGCGTTTTCCTCGGCCTGCATCGCGGGCAGTACCTCCGGCACGAAGGCCCGGAACACGTCCTGACCTTCGCGCCCACTCGCAGCGGCAAGGGCGTGGGACTGGTGGTGCCCACTTTGTTGAGCTGGCCCGCGTCCGTCGTAGTCCACGACATCAAAGGCGAGAACTGGACGCTCACCGCCGGCTGGCGTTCGCGGTTTAGTCATTGCCTGCTGTTCAACCCGACCGATGCGAAGTCGGCGGCCTACAACCCGTTGCTGGAAGTGCGGCGCGGCGCGCATGAAGTGCGCGACGTGCAGAACGTGGCCGATATTCTGGTCGATCCCGACGGCGCGCTCGAACGCCGCAACCATTGGGAAAAGACTTCGCACGCGCTGCTGGTCGGCGCGATCCTGCATGTGCTCTACGCAGGCGAAGACAAGACGCTGCGCGGCGTCGCCAACTTCCTCAGTGACCCGGCTTGCCCGTTCGAGCTGACGTTGCACCGGATGATGACGACGAAGCACTTGGGCGATACACCGCACCAGGTTGTCGCGTCCGCTGCGCGCGAAGTGCTCAACAAGTCGGACAACGAGCGGTCGGGCGTCCTTTCCACCGCCATGTCGTTCCTCGGCCTGTACCGCGACCCTACGGTGGCCGAAGTCACGTCGCGCTGCGACTGGCGCATCGCCGACCTGATTTCCACCGAGCACCCGGTATCGCTTTATCTGGTGGTGCCGCCGTCCGACATCAGTCGCACCAAGCCGCTGATCCGGCTCATCCTGAACCAGATCGGCAGGCGCTTGACGGAATCGCTCGACGGCAGCGACGGCATCCAGCGCCGCCACAAGCTGCTGCTGATGCTCGATGAATTTCCAGCGCTGGGCCGGCTCGACTTCTTCGAGTCCGCGCTGGCCTTCATGGCTGGCTACGGCATCCGTAGCTTCCTCATCGCTCAGTCGCTCAACCAGATCGACAAAGCCTACGGCCAGAACCATTCGATTCTGGATAACTGCCACGTCCGCGTGACGTTCGCCACGAACGACGAACGCACGGCGAAAAGGATTTCCGAAACACTCGGCACCGCCACCGAACTGCGCGCGCAGCGCAACTATGCGGGCCACCGGCTCGCGCCGTGGCTCGGGCATCTGATGGTGTCGCGGCAGGAAACCGCGCGCCCGCTGCTGACGCCCGGCGAAGTGATGCAGCTTCCGCCGGATGAGTCCGTGGTGATGGTGTCCAGCGTCGCGCCGATCAAGGCGAAGAAGCTGCGCTACTACACCGACGCCAATTTCAAGCGCCGTGTGCTGCCGCCGCCCGCGCTGGCGACCGGGCAGTACGCCGACGTGCCGCCATCGCGGCCCGACGACTGGAGCGGGCTGGCGATCCCGGCCGTACCCGCCGCGCCGGCCACAGCATCCGCCGACGACCTGGGCGGCACCGATGACGGCGGCCCGCGCCGCCAGCCGGAGCTATCCGAAGTTACCGAATACAGCCCCGAACCGCTGTCCGCAGGCAATGACCTGGGGCTGCTCGATGACGACGACGACCTGCCGCTACCGCTTCCCGGCCAGCTCGACCCGGCCATGCAGCGCACGGCCCGGCTGGCTTCCCTCGACCCCAACGACGGAATCGACCTATGAGCCAATACCGCCTCAATCTGTTCATCCAGCACGAGCACGCCAAGCGGCTGGAAGAACTGGCCGCCAAGAAAGGCGTGTCCAAGTCGTCCATCGTCGCGGCGGCGCTGGCGTCCTGGCTGTCGCCGGACGCGGGCGACCAGCGCGAGGCGGCCATCGCCAAGCGGCTGGATCGCCTGTCGCGGCAGGCCGATCGACTGGAGCGCGACCAGAACATCCAGATCGAAACGCTGGCGCTGTTCGTGCGCTACTTCCTGACGGTCAGCACGCCGGTGCCCGAAGCGCATCAGGACGCGGCCCGCGCGCAGGGCAAGGCCCGTTTCGAGCAGTTCGTTGAACAGTTGGGCCGCCACCTGCTGCGCGGGCGCAGCCTGGTGCGCGATGTGGTGGAGGAACTGCACCCCGACCCAATGCGGATGGATGACGCGGCGGCGCAGGCCGAAGCCCATGAACGTGCTGCGGAGCGTGCCTCATGAGCGCCGTCCCGCAGATCCCGCCCGAACCCCGTTCATCGGCCGCGACCTCGCTGGATCGCCGCATCCAGATGCTGCGCACGGCAATGGGGCCGCTGATCGCCGCCGCGCTGGAAGACCCGGACGTGGTGGAAATCATGCTCAACCCCGACCGCACCCTATGGGTGGATCGGTTGTCGTCTGGCCGCACGCCGCTGGGCGTCGAACTGCCCGAAGCCGATGGCGAACGCATCATTCGCCTGGTGGCCGCGCACGTCGGCGCGGAAGTGCATCGCGGCCAACCGCTCTTGACCGCCGAGTTACCCGAAACCGGCGAGCGGTTCGAGGGCATCTTGCCGCCGGCCGCGCCTGGCCCGGCCTTCGCGCTGCGCAAGCGGGCCGTGAGCATCATCGGCTTGGATCGCTACGTCAGCGACGGCATCCTGACCGCAAGCCAAGCGGACTTCCTGCGCCGCGCCGTGCGCGAGCGCCAGAATATCTTGATCGCCGGAGCCACGAGCAGCGGCAAGACCACGCTGGCGAATGCGCTGCTGGCCGAGATCGCCGCCACGGGCGACCGCGTGCTGGTGCTCGAAGACACCATCGAGCTGCAATGCGCGGCCCGCGACCATGTACCGCTGCGCACCCGCGCCGGCGTCGTGTCGATGACCGAGCTGGTGCGCGCCACGATGCGCTTGCGCCCCGACCGCGTGATCGTCGGCGAAGTACGCGGCGGCGAAGCCCTCGACCTCATCAAAGTGTGGGGAACGGGACACCCCGGCGGCATCGCCACCATCCACGCTGGTTCCGCGCTGGGCGCATTGCTGCGCCTCGAACAGTTGATTCTCGAAGTCGCGGTGAACCCGCCGCGTGCGCTGATCGCCGAGGCGGTCAACGTCGTCATCCACATCGCCGGACGTGGCCGCAAGCGCCGCGTCGGAAGCATTGCCCGCGTCGTCGGCTTCGACGGCATGGGCTATCGCCTGGCGGACGCGCTGGAAACGCCGTTTCCCGAGTTGCCGCCGCTTTCTTCTCCGTCCCCTGACCAACCTGGAGAACTGCCATGACGCAGATGCACGCTCACGCTTTCCGCTTTTCCGTAAATCCGCTTCCCCGCCTGTCCAGCCTTGCGCGGCTGCGCAGCCTAGCCCACCCGGCGGGGCAAGGTCTGCTGCTGGCCGCGCTGCTGCTGTTGCTGGCTGGCACGGCACAGGCCGCCGGTTCCTCGATGCCCTGGGAAGGGCCGCTGCAATCCATTCTGGAGTCGATTCAGGGGCCGGTGGCGCGCATCGTCGCGGTCATCATCATCATCGCCACGGGCCTCGCGCTCGCCTTCGGCGATACGTCGGGCGGCTTCCGCAAGCTGATCCAGATTGTGTTCGGCCTGTCCATCGCCTTCGCTGCGTCCTCGTTCTTCTTGAGCTTCTTCAGCTTCTCCGGCGGGGCTGTCGTATGAGTACGGCCAACGATCTTCCGGGCTTCGAGGTGCCGCTGCATCGCTCGCTGACCGAACCGATCCTCATGGGCGGTGCGCCGCGAACGGTCGCCATTGCGAACGGCACGCTGGCCGCCGCCGTCGGACTGGGCCTGCAACTCTGGATTCCTGGCGTGGTGCTCTGGATCGTCGGCCATTCGCTGGCGGTGTGGGGCGCGCGCGTCGATCCGCAGTTCATGGTCGTGTTTGCCCGGCACATCAAGCACAAGCCGCTGCTGGACGTGTAGGGGGATGCCGCCATGCTGAACCTTGCCGAATACCGCCAGCGGCCCGCGCTGCTGGCCGACTGGCTTCCCTGGGCCGGGCTGATCGCGCCGGGCGTCATCTTGAACAAGGATGGCGCTTTCCAGCGCACGGCGCGCTTTCGCGGACCGGACTTGGACAGCGCCACGCAAGGCGAACTGATCGCCACCTCGGCCCGGCTCAACAACGCGCTTCGCAGGCTGGGTTCGGGCTGGGCACTGTTCATCGAGGCCGAGCGCCGTCCCGCCGCCGACTATCCGCGTTCCGACTTCCCCGAACCACTGTCGTGGCTGGTGGAGGAAGAACGCCGTGCCGCGTTCGAGGAATCGGGCCATCACTTCGAGAGCGGCTATCACCTGACGCTGGCCTACCTGCCGCCGGAGGAATCCCGCGCCCGCGCCGCCAAGCTACTTTACGAGAACACGCCCAGCGACGGCGTGGACTGGCGCGGCCGGCTCGATGCCTTCGTGGCGGAAACGGATCGGGTCTTTGACCTGCTCGATGGTGTGATGCCGGAAATCGCCTGGCTCGATGACGCTGAAACGCTGACCTACCTGCACGCCACGGTGTCCACGCGGCGCTACCGCGTGAGCGTGCCGGAAGTGCCGTTCCATATCGACGCGCTGCTGGCCGATTCCGCTCTGGTCGGCGGCCTCGCGCCGACGCTGGGCGACCAGCACCTGCGGGTGGTGTCGGTACGGGGCTTTCCGACTTCCACCTGGCCGGGCCTGCTGGACGACCTCAACCGCCTGGGCTTTGGCTACCGCTGGAGTACGCGCTTTGTCTGCATGGACAAAGCCGAGGCGGAAAAGGAGTTGGGCCGCCTGCGCCGCCAGTGGTTCGCCAAGCGCAAGAACGTGGTGGCGCTGCTGCGCGAAACCATCTTCCAGCAGGAAAGCCCGCTGGTCGATACCGACGCCAGCAACAAAGCGGCCGATGCCGATGCCGCCTTGCAGGAGCTGGGCAGCGATCAAGTCGCCTTCGGCTACCTCACCGCCACGGTGACGGTGCTCGACGCCGACCCGGCCGCTGCCGATGAAAAGCTGCGCATGGTGGAGCGCGTCATCCAGGGCCGGGGCTTCGTCACCATCCCCGAAACCTTGAACGCGGTCGATGCCTGGCTGTCGTCCATTCCCGGCAATGCCTATGCGAATGTGCGCCAGCCCATCGTCTCGACGCTGAACCTGGCGCACATGATGCCGCTGTCGGCGGTATGGGCCGGGCCGGAGAAGAACGACCACCTGGGCGGCCCGCCGCTGATCGTCACCCGCACCGATGGCGCGACGCCGTTCCGGCTGGTGACGCACATCGGCGACGTGGGCCACACGCTGGTCGCTGGCCCGACCGGCATGGGCAAGTCGGTACTGCTCGCCATTTTGGCGATGCAGTTCCGCCGCTACTTCGGCTCGCGCATCTTCGCATTCGACATGGGGCGCTCGATGCGAGCCACCATTCTCGGCTTGGGCGGCGAGCACTACGATCTCGGAGCCGATGGCGGCATTGCCTTCCAGCCGCTCGCCCGCATCGACGGCGAGGGCTACCGCACCTGGGCGGCCGAATGGGTGGAAGGCCGTCTTCTGCATGAAGGCGTCACCGTCGGCCCGGACGAGAAGGCGGCGATCTGGTCGGCGCTGGGGAGCCTGGCCGGTGCGCCGGTGGAGCAACGCACGCTGACCGGGTTTTCCGTGCTGCTGCAATCCAACGCGCTGCGGCAGGCTCTGTCGCCGTATGTACTGGGTGGCGCGCACGGCAAGCTGCTGGACGCCGACCGCGACCGGCTGGGCATGGCCGCCGTGCAGGGCTTCGAGATGGAAGAACTGATGCACAGCCCCGCCGCCGTGCAAGCGGTGCTGCGCTACCTGTTCGCCCGCTTCGATGAGCGCTTCGACGGTGCGCCCACGCTGCTGATCCTCGATGAAGCCTGGTTGTTCCTCGATGAGCCGTCTTTCGCGGCGCGCATCCGGCAATGGCTCAAGACGCTGCGCAAGAAAAACGTGTCGGTGATCTTCGCCACGCAATCGCTGGCCGACATCAAGGACTCGACCATCGCGCCCGCGATCATCGAAAGCTGCGCCAGTCGGATTTTTCTCCCTAACCCTCAGGCGACAGAGCCTCAGATTCGCACGATCTACGAGGGCTTCGGCCTCAACAGTCGGCAAATCGAGATCGTCGCTACCGCGCAGCCCAAGCGCGATTACTACTACCAATCGCGCCTGGGCAATCGCCTGTTCGACCTCGACCTGGGGCCGGCCGCGCTCGCTTTTGCGGGCGCATCTACACCACAAGACCAACGCGACATCGACCGCGTGCTGACGCAGGCCGGCGCTCCCGGCTTCGCCGGCGCGTGGCTGCGCCATCGCGGCCTCGATTGGGCCGCCGACCTGCTGCCGTCCTCACCGGCGGCGGCTTCTTTCCTCAACTCCCCACCACTGGAGGTTTCACCATGAATACCAAGCACCGTTTGCTGTCTGCCTCGCTCGCCACCGTGCTGTCGGTGTCGCTGTTGGCCTCACAGCCTGCATCCGCACTGACGGTGTTCGACCCGTCCAACTTCGTGCAGAACACGCTGACCGCCGTGCGCACACTGGAGCAGATCAACAACCAGATTAATCAGCTCCAGAACGAAGCGCAGATGTTGATGAACCAAGCGCGCAACTTAGCGAATCTCGACTTCAACATCGTCAATCGCCTGCGCTCGACACTGGCGACTACCGAGCGCCTGATCACCGAGGCACGCGGCCTGGCCTACGACGTGCAGAGCATGGATGCCACCTTCGCCCGGCTGTACCCGGAGCAGTACGCAGCGACGGTGAGCGGCGACCAGATGCTACGCGACGCGCAAGAGCGTTGGAAGAACACCTTGAACGGCCTGCACACCGCGATGCGGATGCAGGCGCAGGTGTCGCAGAACCTGGCCCAAGACGAAAGCGCACTGGCCGACCTCGTGAGCCAGAGCCAGTCGGCCACCGGCGCGCTGCAAGCCATGCAGGCGACGAACCAGCTTCTCGCCTTGCAGGCCAAGCAGTCCATCCAGGCCCAGCAGCTCCAGATCACGCAAGACCGGGCGGCCTCGCTGGAACTGGCGCGGCAGGCGGCGGCCACCGAGCGCGCCCGCGAAGTGCGGCGGCGCTTCCTCGGCACCGGCACGCCGTACACGCCGCAGTCCGTCAACTTCTACAACAACTGACAGGAGGCGGCCATGCGATGCGTTCACGTCCTGCCGGTTTCGTTGCTGGCCGTGCTGCTGACCGCGTGCGGCCAGCAACCGGCCGAACACCTGGCCGCGACCTTGGCCGCCGATGCCGTGCGGCTCAAGGCGCTACGCGCGCAATGCGCGGCCGACCGGCAGGCCGTGGGCGAAGACGCTTGCCGCGCCGCCGCCGACGCCTTCCGGCGGCGCTTCTTCGCCGGCCACACCGGGCCGGACGAATACGGCTCGCTGGCCGACCTGCCACCGATCCCGGCGAGCTTCGACACGCCCACCGATGACGCTGGTGATGCGCCGCTCGCCGCTACGGAGGACACGCCATGAATGACGTGACCATCATCGACAAGTTCCTCGATACATTCTCGCGCTACATCGACTCCGGTTTCGGACTGCTGCAAGGCGAGGTGGCGTTCCTGACGGCCACGCTCATCGTCATCGACATGACCATCGCGGGACTGTACTGGGCCATGAGCCATGCGACTGGCCAAGGCGAGGACGTGATCGCCAAACTGGTTCGCAAGGTGCTCTACGTCGGCGCCTTCGCCTACATCATCGGCAACTTCAACTGGCTGGCAAGCATCGTGTTCCGCTCGTTCGCCGGTTTGGGCATCACTGCCACCGGCTCGGCCATCACGATGGAGAACTTTCTTCAGCCGGGGCGACTGGCAAAGACCGGCATCGACGCGGGTGCGCCGATCTTGGAACAGATCGGCGACATGGCGGGCTTCCCCGAGGTGTTCGTGAACATCGACCCCATCGTGGTGATGTTCCTCGCCTGGCTGGTGGTGATCCTGTGCTTCTTCGTGCTCGCGGTACAGCTTTTCATCACGCTGATCGAGTTCAAGCTGACGACGCTGGCCGGCTTCGTCCTGATCCCGTTTGCGCTTTGGAACAAGACGAGCTTCCTGGCGGAAAAGGTACTCGGCAACGTGGTGTCGTCAGGCATCAAGGTCTTGGTGCTGGCCGTCATCGTCGGCATCGGATCGGGCCTGTTCACGGAGTTCCAGGTTCACCCCGACGAGCCATCCATCGACCACGCGCTGGTCGTGATGCTGGCCTCGCTCGCCTTGCTGGCGCTCGGCATCTTCGGCCCCGGCATCGCCACGGGCCTCGTGTCCGGTGCGCCGCAACTCGGCGCGGGCGCGATGGCCGGCGCGGCGGTTGGTGCTGTCGGCACGGGTGTTGCCATCGGCGCCGCCGCTACTGGCGTGGGCGGCGCGGTCATGGCTGGAGCGCGCATGGCCCCGGCCGCCGCCAAGCTGGCCGGCGCGGGTGCGCGTGCCGCGACCTCGGCGGCTGGTAGCGCCCGCTCGGCGTTCCAGGCCGGTTCCGCCGCTGCTGGCGGCGGGGCCAGGGGTGCAGCGGCTGGCCTAGGCAATGTCGCCAAGACGGGCGCACAGGCGGCGGGCCGCCGCGCCGCGTCTGGCGCTTCCGCTGCCGGGCAGAAGGTGGCCGATTCATTCCGCGCCGGCTGGAACGGCACAGGCGCTGGCGCTGCTGGCGCAGGCCAGGCCGCCGCTGGCGAAGCAGCAGACGGTGCTGCCGGCTCGCCCAAGCAGGAACAACCCGCCTGGGCCAAGCGGATGCACCGCCGCCAGCAAATCACCCATGCCGCGACCACCGCCGCCCACACGCTTCGCGGGGGCGACGGCGGCGGCTCCGGGCAAGGCCCGAGCCTGCGCGATTCCGATACCTGACCTTCAAGGAGAAACCCATGCGATTCAAGCGACCGCAGGTGCGCTATGCCGACACGCCGCAGCCTGCCACCCCATACCAATCCGCCGCCCAAGTTTGGGACGACCGTATCGGCTCGGCCCGCGTACAGGCGAAGAACTGGCGTCTCATGGCGTTCGGTTGTCTAGTGCTGGCACTGCTGATGGCCGGTGGCCTGGTGTGGCGCTCGGCGCAGTCCATCGTCACGCCCTATGTCATCGAGGTGGATGAAGCCGGCCAGGTGCGCGCCGTAGGCGAAGCCGCCACGCCGTACCGGCCAGGCGATGCGCAGATCGCACACCACTTGGCGCGCTTTGTGACGATGGTTCGCTCGCTGTCCGTCGATCCCATCGTCGTGCGGCAGAACTGGCTCGACGCCTACGACTACACGACCGACAAAGGCGCGGCCGCGCTCAACGATTACGCCCGCACCAATGACCCGTTCGCGCGCATCGGCAAGGAGTCGGTGACGGTGCAGATCACCAGTGTCGTCCGCGCAAGCGACACGTCATTCAACGTGCGCTGGACGGAACGCCGCTATGTCAACGGCGCGGCCGCCGGGCTGGAGCGGTGGACGGCCGTGGTGTCCATCGTCCTGCAAACCCCGCGCACCGAAGAACGCCTGCGCCGCAATCCCTTGGGCATCTACGTCAATGGCCTGGCGTGGAGCCGCGAACTGGATTCTTCCGAAGGAGCCAAGCCATGAACCTGCCTTTCCGCTTTTACGCTTTGCCGTCGATCCTGCTTGCCCTTGCGGGCTGCGCCTCGCAGGGCAAGCCGCCTCCGGTCATTTCGCTCGATGGGCCGGTGCAGGCGCAACCGCTGCCCGAGCCGCCCAAGCCGGTCGAAGTCGTGGCCGTCCCCGAGCCGCTGGCGCTGCCCGCGCAGTTGAAGCCGCTGCCGGAGGTCGATATGGCCCCGGCTGCGCCGGAGCCAGCCGACGAGAAGGTGCGCGTTTCGCGCGCCAACGCCGAGGCGCGCATCGCGCCGACCCGCGAGGGCTACGTCAATGCGATTCAGGTGTGGCCCTTCACGGACGGCGCGCTCTATCAGGTCTATGCCGCGCCGGGGCGCGTGACCGTGGTTTCCTTGCAGCCCGGCGAGGAACTGATGACGGTCGCCGCTGGCGATACCGTGCGCTGGATCGTGGGCGATACGTCCAGCGGCAGCGGCGAAGCGCTGCGCGTCAATGTGCTGGTCAAGCCCATCCGCTCGGGCCTGAAAACCAATCTGGTCATCACCACCAGCCGACGCACCTACCTGCTGGAACTGACCTCGACGGAAAAGGCGTGGATGGCCTCGGTGTCCTGGGACTATCCGAAAGACCGGATGCTGGCCTTGCAGCGCCAGTCGCAGGCGGCCAGCGCCGCCGCGCCGGTCGATACTGGCTTGTCGCTGGAGAAGATCCGTTTCCGCTACGCGGTCAGCGGTAGCAATCCGCCGTGGAAGCCGCTGCGCGCCTTCGACGACGGCGAGAAGGTCTATATCCAGTTCCCGCCCGGCATCGCGCAAGGCGAATTGCCGCCCTTATTCGTCATTGGTGCGCAGGGCGACGGGCAACTGGTGAACTACCGCTTCCGCTCGCCGTACTACATCGTGGATCGGCTGTTCGGCGCGGCTGAACTGCGCCTGGGCGGCGATGGCGGCGACGTGGTACGCATCGAGCGCACCGATGGCGTGGCGCGGAGGAACTGACCATGAGCCAGGACGACACTCCCGACCTCGCCACGCCGCAGGCGGCGGACAAGATCGCGCCCGAGGCGGTGGCGCTGCGCGCGCAGCCGCGCCCGGTCACGCGCCTGAACCGGCGCACCCTGGCCATCCTTGCCGGCGGCCTCGCGGTCGCCGTGCTCGGCGCGCTGATGTGGTCGCTGCAACCGCAGAGGCGCGGAGCCAGCGAGCAGGCCGAGCTTTACAACGTCGATCGCGTCTCGAAGTCGGAAGGGCTGGATGCGCTGCCGGCGGATTACTCGAAGCTGCCGCCCGCCGTTCCCGAATTGGGGCCGCCGCTGCCGGGCGATCTCGGCCCGGCCATCGTGAAGTCGCAGCAGCCGGTGACGGCCGCCTATGCGGCCCCCGGCCACGATCCGAACGACGCGCTGCGCAAGGAAGCCGAAGCGGCCGCGGCTTCGTCCGTGTTCTTCCGTTCGGGTGCGCAGGCGGCTGCGCCGGTCGCGCAGTCGCAGGTCGCCGCCGCGCCGGGCTTCGCCGCCAATGCGGCCTTCGACCCGATGGCCGCAGGGCCGGCTTCGACGGCGGCCCTGCCTGCCGACCCGACCGCCGTGCAGAACCGGCAAGACCAGAAAGAGGCTTTTCTGAAAGGTGGTTCTACGGAAACCCGCAATTCCGGCAACCTGACCCTGCCGGCTTCGCCGTACCAGGTCATGGCCGGAACGGTGATCGCAGGTGCCTTGGTAACCGGCATCAAGTCGGACTTGCCGGGCGACGTGATCGCCACGGTGACGGAGCCGGTCTATGACACGGCGACCGGGCGCTTCCTGCTGATCCCGCAGGGTTCGCGCATTTTGGGCCGCTACAACAGCCAGGTCAGCTACGGGCAGAGCCGGGTGCAGGTGGTGTGGAACCGGATCATCCTGCCGGACACGTCATCGCTCACGCTCGACAACCTGGCCGGCACCGACCCGGCCGGCTATGCCGGCCTGGAAGACGATGTGGATTGGCATTGGGATCGCATCTTTGCCGGCGCGGCGCTGACCACGCTGCTAGGCATCGGCGCCGAGCTGGCCGCGCCGGAGAACCGGCAGGACGGCGATCGCATCATCATCGCCGGGCGCGACAGCGCGCAGGACAGCATCAATCAGGTCGGCCAGGAGATGACCCGGCGCAACCTCAACATCCAGCCGACCTTGACCAGCCGGCCCGGCTTGCCGGTGCGGATCATCGTGGCGCGCGATCTGGTGTTGCGTGCCTATCAGCCGCTCTTTTTCAACAAGGGAACTTCACGATGAGCACGACCAGGAAATTGCGGCTTGGCCCTCTGCCTCGCCATGAAGTCATGAAGCTGACCTTCTCCTGCCCGGCCAGCCTGAAAGCCGACCTCGATGCCTACGCCGCGCTGCACGCGCAGGCGTATGGCGAAGCGGTTGATGCGGCCACGCTGATCCCGCACATGCTCGAAGCCTTTATGGCGGGGGATCGAGGATTCAGGAAGGGAAGTGTGGGCAAGGCCGCAGCCCCTAAGCCTGGTTGACGATGCAGACGCATCCGCCATACGCGCACGATGAAAGCGCAGCCCGAGGGCTGCGCTTTCGCTTTGAGAGGTGGTTTGTGACACGCTAGGGCTATGATGACGATGCGACCTTGCCCGCTGTGCCGCCCCTGGGTTTGCCGCCGCGAAGCGCCTATCCGGCACCTAGCTCGAAAAGAGACAAGCGTACGCGATGGCCGAAATCTGGCCTAACCTGTTGCCCCATAAGACCTTTCGCGCCGATGCATCCCTGCGCCAAAGACTTGACAGCGGACATTTTTTATGCCCCGTGAAGTCTATCCCCCACCGGCTGGAAAGATTTGATGTCTTAGTCTGGCGATAGAATATTCGACTATTCTAATATTTTATTTTTCCCGTTCCGGGGGATTGTCATGCATATCGGCACCACGCCTTACCCAGTTCATCATTGAAGAACAGCGTCACACCGCCGGCGCCACCGGCGATTTCCAATGTCGTCAACAAAGGCGCGCTGCTGGGTGTAATGGGCTCGCTGGATTCCGAGAACGTTCAGGGCGAAACGCAGAAGAAGCTCGACGTCATCACCAACGACATCATGATCCGCTCCAACGAATGGGCGGACCACCTGGCCGGCATGGCGTCCGAGGAAATGGATGAGGCGTATTCGATCCCCGGCCAGTATCCGCTCGGCAAATACCTGCTGGTGTTCGATCCGCTCGACGGCTCGTCCAACGTCGATGTCGATATTTCGGTCGGCACCATTTTCTCGATCCTGAAGGCCCCGGTTGCCGGTCGCGCTGCCAAAACCGGGGATTTCCTGCAGCCCGGCACCAAACAGGTGTGTGCCGGCTATGCGATCTACGGTTCCTCGACCATGCTGGTGCCGACCTTCGGCCATGGCACCAACGGCTTCACGCTCGACCGCGATGTCGGTGAATTCGTGCTGACCCACCCCAACATGCGTATCCCCACCGAAACCCGCGAGTTTGCGATCAACGCCTCCAACATGCGTTTCTGGGAAAAGCCGGTGCAGCGCTACGTCGACGAGTGTCTGGCCGGCAAGACCGGTCCGCGCGGCAAAGATTTCAACGTGCGCCGGGTCGCCTCGATGGTCGCCGAAGTGCATCGCATCCTCACCCGCGGCGGCATTTTCATGTATCCCAAGGACACCAAGGATCCCGCCAAGGCCGGCAAACTGCGCCTGCCGTATGAGGCCAACCCGATGGCCTTCATCGTCGAGCAGGCTGGCGGTACCGCCACCACCGGGCGCGAGCGCATCCTCGATCTGGCCCCCAAAGGCCTGCACCAGCGCGTGCCGGTGATTCTCGGCTCCAGGACCGAAGTGGACACCGTGCCGGCTACCACCACGAAAAGGCCGCGTAAGCAGTCGTTTCAAGCGGACAGCGAAAAAGCCGGGCAATTGCCCGGCCTTTATTTATCTGGGTGGCCGTATCGTTGTACCGTCAGGCTAACGCAAGAACAACACCGTCACCGACAGGCCGATGGCCACAAGCGACAGCACGACGGCCACCCCGCACCATACGGCGGTCTGCCTGAAGCGCAATTCAGCGACTGCCGCGCCCTGCTCGAGCGCGGTCACCGTTTTCTGCAACTGCTCGGCCAGTTCCTTGACGTGCCGCGCATTCTGCGAGGCCGCCGACTGCAGCTCGGTGATCTGCTGCTGCAGGACGCTGTTCTGGGCTGCGGCCGCCTCGTCGCTTTTGCGCGTGGTAAAAACCGGCAGCGCCGATGAAACGATCGGACTGATGAAAGGTAGGATCGCCTTTACCGCGGGAATCAACCATGCCGCCATGAAACCTCCTTGTCTGGATGCGGCGTGGAACCGCAAACGCTACTTTAACGCAGGCTGCGACGCCTGCCGTGAACGTTTAACCCGGATTGTTCATTAGGGCGCGTAGGGTGCACTCTGTGCACCGGTTGACACCCGAAGGTGCACGGCGTGCACCCTACCCAAAGCATCTCGCCCTAATGAACAATCCGGGTTTACGTGCGTGATAGAGCGCAGCGTGGTCGAAGTCGCGCAGATCGCGGCGAAACCAGACCAGGGCGCGGGTGTATTCAGGCATCGTGGGTTCTGGTCGCTATAGTGTTAGGGACAGGGCGCAAAAAGGAATGCTTGCTTGAATTGAGCAGATTACAATGGGAGGACAATCATGGATACCGTCAATCTCACCCACAATTTTCTGATCGCCATGCCGGGCATGGTCGATCCCAATTTCAATGGCACGCTGACCTATATCTGCGACCACAGCGAGCAGGGTGCGCTGGGGGTGGTGGTCAACCGGCCGATCGATCTGGACTTGTCGACGCTGTTCGAGCAGATCGGCCTGTCCCTGCCCGAACGCCTGCACCGGAACGTCGTTTATTTTGGCGGCCCGGTGCAAACCGAACGCGGTTTTGTGCTGCACACGCCGCCGCAGACCTTCAGCTCCACCCTTACCGTCAACGACGTGATCAGCCTCACCACCTCGAAGGATGTGCTCGAAGCCGTGAGCCAGGATGCGGGGCCGCAAAAGTTCATGGTGTCGCTGGGCTACGCGGGTTGGGGCGCCGGCCAGCTGGAAGAGGAAATCAAACAGAACGCCTGGCTGTCGGTGGCCGCCGACCCGCTGGTGATTTTCGACCTGGTGCCCGAAGAACGTCTGCCTGCCGCGATGAAGCGCCTCGGCATCGACTTTGCCAGCCTGTCCGAAGAAGCCGGGCACGCTTGAACCTGAACCATTCAGACACCCACGGCACGGTGCTGGCCTTCGACCTCGGCCTCAAACGCACCGGCGTCGCTTCGGGCGATCTGTCGATCGGCGTGGCGCACCCGCTCAGCGTCATCCAGGCCGAGTCCACCGATGCGCGGCTCGCCGCCATCGCCGGGCTGATCGCCGAATGGCAGCCGGTGCTGCTGGTGCTGGGCCTGCCCACCCACGCCGACGGCGGCGAGCACGAAATGACGCGGGTGGCCAGAAATTTCGCGCGCAAACTGGAATCGCGTTTCAATCTGCCGGTGTTTCTGGTGGACGAGCGCCACACCAGCACGGCGGCCGAATCCGAATTGCATGAACGCGGCATCCACGGCAAGAAGAACAAGGCGCTACTGGATGCCGTCGCCGCCCAACTGATACTGCAAGGATTTTTTGATGCACGCCTCATTGCCTGACGTCGACCCCCTGATTGCGCGACTGGCCGACGCCATCGCGCCCACCCTCACGCCGGATACCGTCATCGTCGGCATCCACACCGGCGGGGTTTGGGTGGCCGAGCGGCTGCACGCGCTGCTCGGCTGCAAGCTGCCGCTCGGCACGCTCGACATCTCGTTCTACCGCGACGATTTTTCGCGTATCGGCCTGCACCCGCAGGTGAAGCCGTCCAACCTGCCGTTCGACCTCGAAGGTCGCGACATCCTGCTGGTCGACGACGTGCTGCACAGCGGGCGCACGGTGCGCGCGGCGATGAACGAGCTGTTCGATTACGGCCGTCCGGCCTCGATCCGGCTGGCGGTGCTGGTCGACCGCGGCGGCCGCGAGCTGCCGATCCGGCCCGACTTTGCCGGCCTCACGCTCTCCGTTTCCGACCACCAGAACATCAATCTTTCGCGGCTGGACGACGGCCACCTGACCCTTTCTCTAGCGTGATCCTAAAAACCGCAGTTGACCGCTTATAACCTCAAGGAGTCCCACATGGATATTGGCTTTTCTGCCTTCGATCATGTTCACCTTTCGGCTGGGTCCGCTACGCACCCGCTGGCACGCCTGGTCGTGCGCCTGCCTTTGTCGCTCGTCGTTGCAGGCCCCGGCCTGCCGCCTCCTCGCTTCGCGGCAGCCACCCGCCCAGACGCACCATCGGGCGCGTCCAACTGCGGTTTCTAGGATGAACCTGCAACTCACCGAAGATGGCAGGCTGCGCCACCTGCTCACCCTCGACGGCTTGCCGCGCGCGATCCTGACGCAGATCCTCGACACCGCAGAATCCTTCATGGACGTCGGCGAGCGTGAGGTGAAAAAGGTCCCGCTGCTGCGCGGCAAGTCGATCTTCAACCTGTTTTTCGAGCCGTCGACGCGCACCCGCACCACCTTCGAGATCGCCGCCAAGCGGCTGTCCGCCGACGTCGTCAACCTCAATATCGCCACCTCCAGCCAGACCAAGGGCGAGGCGATCCTCGACACCGTCGACAACCTCGCCGCGATGCACGCCGACATGTTCATCGTGCGCCACGGACAGTCGGGAGCGGCGCACTTCATCGCACACCACGTGGCGCCCCACATCTCGGTGGTCAACGCCGGCGACGGCCGCCACGCGCATCCGACGCAGGGCCTGCTCGACATGTTCACCATCCGCCGCTTCAAGGGCGAGTTCCACAATCTCACCGTGGCCATCGTCGGCGACGTGCTGCATTCGCGGGTGGCACGCTCGCAGATCCACGCGCTGACCACGCTCGGGGTGCCGGAGGTGCGCGTGATCGGACCGAAAACGCTGCTCCCCAGCGGGGTCGAAAAGATGGGCGTCAGGGTGTTCCACGACATGGAAGCCGGGCTTGCCGGCTGCGACGTGGTCATCATGCTGCGCCTGCAAAGCGAGCGCATGAAGGGCGCGCGGCTACCGTCCTCGCAGGAATACTTCAAGTTCTTCGGCCTGACGCCGGAAAAGCTCGCGCTCGCCAAACCGGATGCCATTGTCATGCACCCTGGCCCGATGAACCGCGGCGTGGAAATCGCCTCCGAAGTGGCTGACGGCCCACAGTCGGTGATCCTGCCGCAGGTGACCTACGGCATTGCGGTGCGGATGGCGGTGATGGCGATGCTGGCGGGAACGACAACATGAAAATTTCACCACCGAGACGCAGAGACACGGAGAACTCCGATAAAACAATGAACCACCGTGGACAAAACCGGAACCTTTGCCGTTTTTCTCTGTGTCCCAAGGGATACCGCCCCTGCGCGGCATATCTCAGTGTCTCTGTGGTTCATCCAGGGTTCGTTTCATGAAAATCCATATCAAAAACGGCCGCGTGATCGACCCGATGAACGCGCGCGACGAAGTCGCCGACGTGTTCGTGGCGGCGGGCAAGATCGTCGGCAACGGCCACGTGCCCGCCGATTTCCACGCCAACCGCACCCTCGATGCAACCGGCCTCGTCGTCTGTCCCGGCCTGGTCGACCTGTCGGTGCGGCTGCGCGAACCCGGCTTCGAGTACCGCGCCACGCTGGAGTCCGAAATGCTCGCCGCCGCAGCCGGTGGCATCACCTCTCTGGCCTGCCCGCCCGATACCGACCCGCCGCTGGACGAGCCGGGTCTGGTCGAAATGCTGAAATTTCGTGCCAAAAACCTGCCCGGCCCGCGCGTCTATCCGATCGGTGCGATGACGCAGAAGCTCGAAGGCAAAATGCTGACCGAAATGGCCGAACTGACCGAGGCGGGCTGCCGCGCCTTCACCCAGGCCGATGCCCAGCCGACCAGCAGCCTGGTGTTGCTGCGTGCGATGGAATACGCCTCCACCTTCGGCTTCAGCCTGTGGCTGCGGCCGCAGGATGCATCGCTGGCGCACGGCGGCATCGCGCACGACGGCGCCGTCGCCTCGCGCCTCGGCCTGCCCGGCATTCCGGCGCTGGCCGAGACGGTGGCGCTGGCAACCATCCTGCAGCTGGCGCGCGAGACCGGCGCCCGCGTGCATGTGGCGCGCCTGTCGACCTACGAGGGCATTGCGATGGTGCGCACCGCCAAGGCGCAGGGGCTGGCGATCACCTGCGATGTCGCCGCTACCCACGTTCACCTGTCGGAAAACGACCTCATCAGCTTCGACTCGCACCTCCATCTGGTGCCGCCGCTGAGGAGCCTGCGCGACCGCGATGCCATTCGCGAGGCGCTGCGTGACGGTTCCATCGACGCGCTGTGCTCCGACCACACCCCGGTCGACGATGACGTGAAACAAGTTCCGTTCGGCGAATCGGCGCCCGGCGCCTCCGGGGTCGAACTGCTGCTGCCGCTGACCCTGAAATGGGCGCGCGAGATGGGCGTGCCGCTGCTGCGGGCGATCGACCTGATTTCGTGGAAGCCGGCGCAGATCCTGGGCGTGCCGGGCGGCAACCTGTCGGTCGGCAGCTGCGCCGATATATGCATTTTTGACGAAAATGCCGAATGGGTCGTCACCCCCAAAACGCTGGCCAGCCAGGGCAACAACACGCCCTTCCGCAACCTGCCGATGCAGGGCCGGGTGTGCTACACGCTGATCGACGGCCACATCGACTTCGAAGCCCCGCATTGAGCCCCGCATTGCCATCCATGGCGGGCAAGCTGCCAGCCATGCGTTATCTGCCCGTTCCAATGCTGCCGATCAGCCTGGGCGCCGGCGTGCTGGCGGTCGCCGGCTTCGCCCCCTTCAATTTCTGGCCCTTGCCGGTGTTGAGCCTGGCGGCGCTGTTCGCGCTGCTGGCGCGCACCGCCTCGATACGCACCGGCTTTATCGTCGGCCTGACCTGGGGACTCGGCTTCTTTATTACCGGGGTGAGCTGGGTGTTTGTCAGCCTGTCGGTGTATGGCGGCATGGCGGCGTGGCAGGCAGCGCTTGCAACCTTCCTGTTCTGCGCCGTGCTGGCGCTGTTTCCGGCCGCGGCTGGTGCGCTGCAGGCGCGCTGGCCAGCCTCGCCTGCATTGCGTCTACTGCTGTTGATGCCGCTTGCGTGGGGGGTGACGGAGTGGGTGCGCGGCTGGCTTTTCACCGGCTTCCCGTGGCTGGTGGCGGGCTATTCGCAGGTACCTGCGAGTCCGCTGGCCGGTTATGCGCCGCTGGTCGGCGTGTATGGCGTGTCGTTCCTGCTGGCGCAGATCGCAGCCCTGCTGGCATGGAGCGTGACGACGCGCGGCCGGCTGGCACAGCGCGCCTGGGCCGTGGTGGCGATCGTGGCGCTGGGGGTCGGCGGCCAGGCCCTGCGCGGCGTCGCCTGGACGACGCCGGACGGCGCGCCGACAACGGTCGCGCTGCTGCAGGGCAACATCCCGCAGGACCTGAAATGGCAGCTGGAAAAGGCCCAGGCCACGCTGGAAAGCTATGCACGCATGGCCACGGCCTCGCCCGCGCAACTGATCGTGCTGCCGGAAACCGCGCTGCCGCTGTTCGAAGCCGATCTCCCCGATTCCTATCGCGCCGGCCTGGCGTCGCTCGGCCGGAAAAACGGCGGCGATGTGCTGACCGGGGTGCCGACCGGGTCGCTCGCAGGCGCCTACTACAACAGCGTCATCAGCCTCGGGGCTGCGCCCAGCCAGCGTTACCACAAGGTGCATTTGGTGCCGTTCGGCGAATACATTCCGCTAAGGGCGGTGTGGGGCTGGGTGATCGAAGTATTGCACATCCCGCTGACGGATTTTGCGCGCGGCGCCGTCGACCAGCGTCCGCTCGCCATCGGCGGCCAGCGGGTGGCGGCCAATGTCTGTTACGAGGATGCCTTCGGCGAGGAAATCATCCGCCAGCTGCCCGCGGCGAGCGTGCTGGTGAACGTCAGCAATCTGGCGTGGTTCGGCGATTCGTTCGCGCCCTGGCAGCACGCGCAGATGTCGCAGATGCGCGCACTGGAAACCGGGCGCATGATGCTGCGCGCCACCAATACCGGCATCACCGCAATCATCGATGCGCGAGGCCATGTGCTGGCCAGCCTGCCGCCCTTCACCGCAGGTAGCCTGTCCGGAACAATCCAGGGCTATGCCGGCAGCACGCCCTATGTGCGCTGGGGCAATGCGCCGGTGCTGGCGCTGTGGGGGGTGCTCGGGGCCGGCCTGCTGGTGGCTGCGCTCAGGCGACGGCCCTGACCCGTGTGGCGTTGCGGCCGCCGCGCTTGGCTTCCAGCAAGGCAGCATCGGCGCGCGCCAGCGCCTCGTTTTCGCCCTTGTCGTCGCGGCTGTATTCGGACAGCCCGCCGCTCCACGACAGCTTCTGCGTCACCCCGGGAATCAGCTCCACGCTTTCCGGCATTTTGGCGCGCAGGCGCTCGGCGAGTTCTTGCGCCCGTTCCAGCGGGGTAAAGGGGAACAGCACGCAAAATTCGTCGCCGCCCAGGCGGGCGATGAAGTCGCTGTTGCGCAGGCAGGCCTTCAGCGCCTCGCCGAACTTGATGATGAGCTGATCGCCGGCTTCGTGGCCGAAGGTGTCGTTGACCTGCTTGAAATTGTCGATGTCGAGAATCAGCAAACTATGCGACCAGCCGTCTTTCAGACTGGCGAACAGCTCCTTTTGCTTTTCATCGAAACTGCGGCGGTTGTTGACCTGCGACAAATGATCCATCCGCGCCTGCGAGGTGGCCTCCTTCTGCCGCCCCAGCATCACCTTACCGAGTTTCAGCATGGTTTCAAGCGGCGGCTTGAACTCCGCCAGGCTGACCGGATACTCGGCGCGCAGTCGCTGCTGGCGCAGGTCGTTGGTGAGTTTCACCAGCATGCGCAGGCTGTCGGTCACCCGGTTGCGCACCGACAGCATGATCCCCATCACCAGAATCGCGATCGCCAGACTCGCCACCAGCCAGCCCATCGCATAGGGCGCGATGTTCTCGATCGCGGGCTTGTCGTGACGCCACACCGCTATCGTCCACGGCGTGCCCGCCAGCGCAATCAGGGTGGGATGGACATTGCGCTTGATGGCCTGGTTGCCGCGCCGCATCAACACGCTGACCGCGCTATCGCCCTGGCTTTGCTGGAGCTCGGCGTAGGCGGCGGCATCCGGCAGCGGCAGTGTGTCGAACAGCGCCTGCAGCTGCGGCACGCTCTGCTCGACAATGACAAATCCCAGCCGCTTGCCTTCGGCATTCACCACCGGATACGACAGCGACAAGCTGAAGGTGGCGGCCGCGCCTGCGCCTTTCTGACCGGACCCGGCAATCAAGCGCCGCGTTTCGCCCGGCAGAAAGCCGGGCAGCAGCTGGTTCTGCCCATCGGTGACGAACAGCACGGTCGCGTCCTGGTTCAAGGCATGTAGATTGGCAGCCTGCGCCTGGCACACCTCCGGCGCGGCGCTGGCGAAACATGCCAGTGTCTGCGGGTGGGCGGCAATCTGCGCCGCGCTGCGCTGCATGGCCTCGGCCAGAAATTCGATCTGGGTGGCCATCACCGGCTTGTCGAGATCTTCCGCCACAGGCTGCACCTGCGGCCGCGACAGGTAAAACACGGACGTGACGAGCCCCGCCAGCACCACCAGGGCTGTGGCCAGGATCAGACCAAACCGCACAATCGATGTATGGGGCATGACGTATACGCCAGAAAGCCTCTTGTATTTATTGTCTCCGCAATGGCCGGCTCCCGATTCCCGCCCGAAAAGCCCGCCGCATAACGCTGTACTCAGCAAATTCCATGCCCCAATGTGACCGCACCCGGCAGGCGGTGCCTGTCGGGTGCGTTGCTCATCCCTGGATAAGCGAAGCTGTCATTACTGGCGGCCGGTGCTGCCGAAGCCTCCCTCGCCGCGCCGGCTTGCTTCAAAATCATCCACCACATTGAATTCGGCCTGCACCACCGGCACGACGACGAGCTGCGCCAGACGCTCCATCGGCGCGAGCTCGAATGTCTGCTGGCCGCGGTTCCAGGCGGAAACCATGAGCTGGCCCTGGTAATCCGAATCGATCAGCCCGACCAGATTGCCCAGCACGATGCCGTGCTTGTGGCCAAGACCGGAGCGCGGCAGGATCAGCGCCGCGTAGCCGGGGTCGGCCAGGTGGATGGCCAGCCCGGTCGGAATCAGCCGGGTTTCGCCCGGCACCAGCGTGATGGGCGCGTCAATACAGGCGCGCAGATCGAGTCCGGCGGCGCCCGGCGTGGCGTAATGCGGCAGCTGATCGCGCAGACGGGCGTCGAGAATCTTTACATCCATCTTCATTTTCGTCGGGATCTCGTCAATTCAGCAAATTTACAAGGTGGCTTATCAGATGGCGTGCCTGGACCAGCTTGTCGGCGCGTGGCAGCCGGTGCTCTCCCCGGTCGTCGAACAGCACCAGCTCGGCCGTATCCTGGCCGAGGGTGTCCTGCGCCAGATTGCCGACCAGCAGCGGTAGTTTCTTTTTCCGACGCTTGGCCTCGGCATGCTCGGCGAGTTGCCCGGTTTCCGCGGCGAAGCCCACGCAAAACGGCGCATCGGGCAAGGCCGCGACCTCGGCCAGGATGTCGGGGGTGGCGACAAGTTGCAGCGTAAGCCCCGCAGCGCTTTTTTTGAGCTTCTGCGCCGCTGCGGCATCCACCCGGTAATCGGCCACCGCCGCCACCGCGATGAACACGTCGGCGGGCAACGCCGCCAGCACCGCGCGGCGCATGTCGGCCGCGCTTTGAACGTCGATGCGGGTCACGCCCGCAGGGGATGCGAGACAGGTCGGCCCCGACACCAGGCACACCGTGGCGCCCGCCTCGGTCGCCGCCTGCGCCACCGCATAGCCCATCTTGCCGGAGCTCAGGTTGGTCAGCCCGCGCACCGGGTCGATCGGCTCGTAGGTGGGCCCGGCGGTGATCACGACCCGCTTGCCCGCCAGCGGACCGGCGTCCAAGAGGGCGGGCAGGGCCGCCAGCAGGTCGGCCGGTTCCAGCATCCGCCCGAGGCCGGTTTCGCCGCACGCCTGTTCGCCTGTGGCGGGCCCCAGCAGGCTCACGCCGTCGGCACGCAGTTGTTCGAGATTGCGCCGGGTCGGCGCGGCCGCCCACATTTCACGGTTCATCGCCGGCGCGACGGCGAGTGGGCAGGCGCGCGCGAGGCACAGGGCCGACAGCAGGTCGTCGGCCCGTCCGTGCGTGAGCCTGGCCAGAAAATCTGCCGAAGCTGGCGCCACCAGCAGCAGGTCGGCACCGCGCGAAAGATGGATATGTTCCATGCCGTCGCCGCTGGCGGCCTCCCACAAGGAGGTCGGCACCGGTTTGCCGGACAGGGCCTGAAAGGTCAGCGGGGTGACGAACTGCTGCGCCGCAGCGGTCATCACCACCCGCACGTCGGCGCCGGCCCTGATCAACAGGCGACACAGTTCCGCCGCCTTGTAGGCGGCGATCCCGCCGGTCACCCCCAGTATGATTTTTTTGTTTGCAAGCGACACGGCTTCGATTCCCTGCGCACTTTCCATGCTTTCCATGAATAATGGCCGCATTCTACAGGGAGACAGGCATGGCGATCCGCGACTGGCCGGAAGACGCGCGTCCGCGCGAGAAGCTGCTGAAGCAGGGGGCAGCCGTGCTGAACGACGCCGAACTGGTCGCCGTCTTCCTGCGCACCGGCATGGTCGGCAAAAGTGCGGTGGACCTGGGGCGCGAACTGATCGAGCGCTTTGGCGGCCTGGGTGGCCTGTGCCGTGCCGACAAAAAATCGGCCTGCGCGGCGCCCGGCGTCGGCGAGGCCAAATTCGCGCTGTTGCAGGCGGTGATGGAAATGGCCCGGCGCACCCTGGCCGAGGACATGCAGGCGGGCGACGCGCTGACTTCCCCCACCGCCGTGCGCGACTACCTGCGGCTGATTCTGCGCGGCAAGGAATACGAAGTGTTCTGCTGCGTGTTCCTCGACGCGCAGAACCGGGTGATCGCGGTGGAAGAACTGTTCCGCGGCACGCTGACGCAAACCAGCGTCTACCCGCGCGAGATCATCAAGCGCGCGCTGGCGCACAATGCGGCCGCGCTGATCCTGGCGCACAACCATCCGAGCGGCGTGGCCGAGCCCAGCCAGGCCGACCGCACCCTCACCCGCCGTTTGGCGGATGCGCTGGCGCTGGTGGACGTGCGCGTGCTCGACCATTTCATCGTCGCAGGCGCGTCCTCACTGTCGTTCATGGAGTCCGGCCAACTCTGAATTGCCGCCGAACTTGCCTCACGTTTGCAAGCTGTGATATAAATCGCGGTTCTCGGGTTGGGCCCCATTGTTAACCCGGCAAGATAACCCGCATTGTTAACCCTCAATTTTGGAGCAGCGTCATGGCTCGCGTATGTGTCGTTACGGGCAAGAAGCCCATGGTCGGAAACAGCGTTTCCCACGCCAACAATAGAACCAAGCGTCGTTTTCTGCCCAACCTGCAATATCGCCGGTTCTGGGTCGAGAGCGAGAACCGCTGGATCCGTCTGCGTTTGTCCACGGCCGCCCTGCGCACCATCGACAAGAACGGCATCGACGCCATTCTGGTTGACCTGCGCGCCCGTGGCGTAGCCGTTTAAGGAGAACCCTCAATGGCCAAGGGCGGACGCGAAAAAATCAAGCTGGAGTCCACTGCGGGCACCGGCCACTTCTACACCACCACCAAGAACAAAAAGACCATGCCCGAGAAAATGGAGATCAGCAAGTTCGATCCCAAGGCTCGCAAGCATGTGATGTACAAGGAAACCAAGCTGAAATAAGCTGGATTTCCCAATAAAAAACCCGCCGAATCGGCGGGTTTTTTATTGGGCGCAAGCCGCGTCAAACCGTCATGCGTATCTGCGCAGGCGTACCGAAAATTCCTGCAGCGACTGGATGCCGCTGCCCTCGGCGCGGCGGCACCAGGCCTGCAACTGCTCCAGCAACTGCTCGCGGCTGGCGGTGGAGCGGCTCCAGATGGCGGCCAGTTCCTGGCGCATCCGGTAAACGGTTTGCAGGCGCTCGCTCTTGCCCAGCAGGGTGTCGAGTTCGATCTTGTCGGCGGCGGCAAGCTGGGTGGGCTCCTTGTGCAGCCAGCGGCGGAAGCGGTCGAAGGTCCAGCTCTGCGACAGATTCGCACCCGCCTTCAGCCTGGCGATCTCGGCCATGCTGTCCACGCGCACGCTTTTCACGAAGCGCGCCATCACATCGTAGCGATGGGTGATGACGGCCTGCAGCGTGTCGAAGTCGCACAGCGGCTTGGCGGGCTGCCATTTCACCGTCGGCGCCAGCTTGCGCACGGTGGCCAGACCGACATAGGACATCAGCTTGATGTAGAGCCAGCCGATGTCGAACTCGTACCACTTGTTCGACAGTCGCGCCGAGGTGCCGTACGCATGGTGGTTGTTGTGCAGTTCTTCGCCGCCGATCAGGATGCCCCACGGCAGGATGTTGGTGCTGGCATCCTCGCTGGCGAAGTTGCGGTAGCCCCAGTAATGGCCGATGCCGTTGATGACGCCGGCGGCGGTAACCGGAATCCAGGCCATTTGCACCGCCCAGATAGTCAGGCCGATGGGGCCGAACAGGGCGAGGTTGATTGCCATCATGAGCCAGACACCTGCAGCCGAGTGGCGGCTGTAGACGTTGTGCTCGATCCAGTCGTCGGGCGTGCCGTGGCCGTATTTTTCCAGCGTCGCGACCACCTTGGCCTCGGCGCGATACAACTCGGAGCCCTCCCAGAAAACTTTTTTGATGCCGCGCGTCTGCGGGCTATGCGGGTCTTCGGATGTTTCGCATTTGGCGTGGTGCTTGCGGTGGATGGCAACCCACTCCTTGGTGACCATGCCAGAGGTGAGCCATAGCCAGAAACGGAAGAAGTGGCTGACGACGGGGTGCAGGTCGACGGCGCGATGCGCCTGCGAACGGTGCAGGAAGATGGTGACGGCGGCGATGGTGATGTGGGTCAGGCCGAGGGCCACCAGCGCATATCCCCACCAGGGAAGATCGATCAAGCCGGGTTGCATCATTCAGGTTCCATCATTATTAAGGGCGAACGCGTTCCCCAATGTACAAACAAAGCCTTTAAAAACCAAGGATTGTTTGCACGTGGGTGGGCGTTGGTGCGCACGATGCGCAGTTCCCTGAAATCGCTCCAACCGGTCCAGGTGATGTCGGCGAGCAAACCTCAGCGCGAGTCGAGCTTGTGGAACAGCGAAAGCGAAGTCGAATCCGGCAGGGTAACCGGGCCGTTGAGCGTGGCAGCCGTGCTGAGGCCGACATCGCCGGCCAGCGCCGTAGGGTGCACTCCGTGCGCCCTACGGCGCTGGCCAATATCAATAAATAACGATGAAAGAGCCTTGAATTATGAACGCGCGAAATCCGCATACATCGCCTCAACCGCCGCGCGGTAGCGGTCGGACACCTGCCGGCGTTTGACCTTGAGCGTGGGCGTCAGCAGACCGTCGTCCACCGTCCACGGCTTGAGTTCGGGATGCAGGCGGCGGATCTGGGCATAGCCCGGAAAGTGCTTGAGATGATCGGCCACGCGCCGGGTCAGCGCCTTCACCACCCTGGGGTCGCGCAATGCCGCGGAATGCCCGTGGTCGACATCGAGGCTGGCGGCAAAGGCCGGCCAGTGTTCCTTGTTCAACACGGTCAGCGCGGCCAGGTAGGGCCTGCCTTCGCCGACGACCATCACCTGCTCGAACAGGGGGTCGAGCAGGATGGCGGATTCCATGTCGGTGGGCGACACTTTCTCGCCGTTGTTCAGCACGATGATGTCCTTGATGCGGCCGACGATCGCGTAATGGCCGCTGGTATCCCGGTGTGCCTTGTCGCCGCTGTGCAGCCAGCCCTCGGCATCGATCATGGCACGGGTGGCCGCCTCGTCTTTCCAGTAGCCGCGCATTACGCAGCGGCTGCGCGTAAGCAGTTCGTCGTGGTCGCCGATCTTCACCTCGACGCCGGGCAGCGGCAGGCCGATGCCGGCGGGCACGTTGGAATCCAGGCGATTGACGCAGACCACCGGGCCGGTTTCGGTGAGGCCGTAGCCCTGATAGATCGGCACACCGAGGCCGATGAAAACGCGTGCGATCTCGGGCGACAGCGCGGCGCCACCGGAAATCGCCAGCTTTAGCCGGCCGCCCAGCTTTTCCGTGACCTTGCCCGCCACCAGCGTGTCGAGCAGCGGCCACAGCAGCAGTTCGGGGTGCCAGGTTGCCCGCCCCTGGCTACGCTCGAAGCGCCGCCAACCGACCTGCACCGCCAGCTTGAACAGCCGTTGGGCTAGCGGGCCCTTCTTCGCCAGGCCGTCGAGGATTCGCCCGTACGTCCGCTCGTAGATGCGCGGCACCGAGATCAGCACGGTGGGGCGAATGGTCTGCAGATCCTGCGCCAACTGGGCGATGGCTCGCGCATAGGCGACCTCGGCGCCGAGCAGCATCGGCAGGTAATCGCCGGCGGTGCGCTCCAGCGTGTGCGACAACGGCAAAAAGGACAGGAACACTGCATGCGGCCCGAAGTCTGCACATTGCGAGGCGTAGAACGCGTTCCACAGCAGGTTCTCGTGGGTCAGCATCACGCCCTTGGGCCGCCCGGTGGTACCCGAGGTATAGACGATGCTGGCCAGCAGGTCGGCCGAGAGGTGGCGCTCCGGGACCGGCGTGCCGGCGGCAGCCGCCAGCCAGTCGGATGCCACCACGAAACGCGGGCTCCAGTCCGCCAGTCCGTTTTCCGGCGCGACCAGGCTGACGATGCGCTGCAGGCTGTGGGCCGAGCCGGCGATTTCGGCCAGATTCCTATGCTGAAACCTGCCTTCGACCAGCAGCAGTCTGGCGTCAGCGTGATCGAGGATATAGGCCGCGCTGTCCGGGCGGTCGTCGAGATACAGCGGAACCGTGACCAGCCCCAGCGCCAGCGCGGCCTGGTCGAAAATCACCCACTCGACGCAGTTCTTCAGCATCACCGCCACGCGGTCGCCGGGAGCCAGGTCTTCCTTCGCCAGCGCAGCCTGCCAGCGCGCCACCTCGGCCGCCACCTCGGCCCAGGTGAAACCCACCCAGGCGTCACGCGCCGCGTCGAACTGGCGGTAGGCAACCCGGTCCGGCGTCGCGGCGACGCGCGCGCGGAACAGACCGCACAAGGTGCCCAGGGCATCTGGATCAAGAGGTGCAGCCATCATGTCAGACCATCGTTCCTGCCGGGAAAACACCGCATTGAAAACACCCCCTCTATTGAATCGGCGCCAGCGCCAGCTTGACCAGGACGGCGGCGAAAAAGCCATCGGTGCCGTGCACGGCGGGTGACAGCCTGAGCATGGCGCCGGTATCGAGGTCGATCTTGTTCTGCGCCAGTAGTTCGTTGACCGGCAGCAGGGTGAAGCCGCCTTCGGCCAGCAGCGCCTCGACGATTGCTTCGTTTTCCTCCGGCAGCAGGCTGCAGGTGGCATACACCAGCCGGCCGCCGGGCTTCAGCAGTTTCGCGGCGGCGCGCAGGATCGATGCCTGTTTCTGCGCCAGCGCCGCCACGCTCTCCGGCGACTGGCGGAACTTCAGGTCGGGGTTGCGGCGTAAGGTGCCCAGCCCGGAACACGGCGCATCGACCAGCACGCGGTCGAGCTTGCCCGCCAGCCGCTTCACCCGGGTGTCGTTTTCGGAAGCGATCGGCTGCGGCATCACGTTGGACAGACCCGAGCGCGCCAGCCGCGGCTTCAGCTTGGCGAGCCTTTTTTCCGCGACATCGAATGCGTACAGGCGCCCGCTCGACGCCATCATCGCGCCGATGGCGAGCGTCTTGCCGCCGGCGCCGGCGCAAAAGTCGCACACCATTTCGCCGCGGCGCGCGCCCAGCAGCAGCGCCAGCAGCTGGCTGCCGTCGTCCTGTACTTCCAGGCTGCCATCGAGAAACAGCGGATGGCGGTTGATCGCCGGATGCTCCTTGAAGCGGATACCCCACGGCGAATACGGCGTCGGCTCGACCGCCAGCCCTTCCTCGCGCAACCGCGCCAGCACGGTGTCGCGGTCCGCCTTGTACGCGTTCACCCGCACGTCCATCGGCGCGGGCAGCTGCAGGGCGCGACCGAGCACGAGGATGTCGGCGTCGCTCATCACTGGCTGCAGTTTTTCGATCACCCATTCAGGCAGCTCGGCCGCCACGGCAAGCGGCAGGTCGTCCGTCCTGGCGTCGCGGATGTGCTGCACCAGTTCGGGCTTGGCGAATTGCTCCAGCGTTGCGCCGCTCATGCCGCGCGCCTTGATCAGCCAGGCGACGATCAGGGTGCGCGGATTGGCCGCCGGCACCACCACCGACAGATAGCGATAGCGGCGCAGCACGCCGAACACGGCCTCGGCCACGAACGCACGCTCGCGCGGGCCGAGCTTTTTATGGTCGCGGAAAAACGCCGACAGCTCGGAGTCGGCCGGACGCTTGAAGTCCAGCACCCGGTCGAGCGCCTGGGTGGCAAGTTGCAATAGGGGCGGGGTCAGTTCCATCGACGGGGGGCCGGCAGGTTGGCAGGCGGCAGGGATCGTTCTACCGGAAAGGTCATTCGTCTTCGCCGAGCTCGGGATCCCAGCCTTTTTCACGCGCACGCGCCACAGCCATCTTGTAGAGGACTTCATGGCGCTCGCGCAGTTCAATCGGAAGGCGGCTCGGCAGGTTGCCGTATTTGTCCCACTCGGCTTCGATCTTATCGGTCAGCACCTGCATTTGCCCCAGTTGCCAGCCGGCGCAGTCCTCGGTTTCGGGAATGAAGCCAAACAGCCAGCCGTCGAGGACGACGCGCGCCAGCATGGTGACACCGTGCTTGTCGTGATAAAACCCGGCATAGGTCATTGGCTTGTTCATGGCTGCGAGTCTCGGTCGTGCGGGGTTTCGTCGTAGGGAAAGCGTATGTGGCCATAGCGGATCACCAGCACCGCGACGGCCAGCAACAGCACCGAAGCGGTAATGCCCAGCATGCGCCAGTCGTCGAGGCTTTTCATGTCAAGCACCAGATAGCGGGCCAAAGCCACAATCGCGATGTAGATGGGGAAACGCACCGGCAACTGTCCGGAGCGGAAGTACACCCCCACCATGGCTAGGATTTCAAGGTAGAGGAACAGCAGCAACAGGTCGGCCAGCGTCACCGTCCCGGCATCGACCATGGTCTTCACTTCGAACGCGCCAGCCACCAAGGTGGCCAGCGTGATAATAACGAGGCCGACGGCCTCGAATACGCCTAGCACATTGAGTGCCAGACGCGAGAGTTTGCGGTCTTTGGCGGGGTTCATGGCAGCGTCGAGCGAATGAGGCGCAAGGATACCATCAAGCGCCGATGACGAGCGGGCGAATCAGGCTCAGCGACAGCCCGCTTCTCGAATCAGCTGCCGCGCACCATTGCCATGATCCGGGCGGCGTCGAGGGTGCTCGCCTGCTGCTGGATCTGCGGCAGGTATTGCGTCTGCATCTGCCTGGCCGGGCCGAGCAGACTCTGGAACGTGTCTTTAAGCATCGCCGTATTCATCACGCGGCCGCCGGCGTAATAGCGCTTGGCAAGCTGCCCCAGCGCGTAGGTGGTGGCGAAGGAGAAGGCCATGCCGGTAGCCGCGCCACCGATAGTGCCGAAGGTCTTGCCTGCGGCCTTGCCGAGCAGCCCACCCAGCAGTTTGCGACCGAACTGTTCGAGGTATTGCGAGGTGAGGCCGACCCCGGCGGCGGCAATGAATTCCTTGATGTGGCCCTGGTCGAGTTCAACGCCGTGGGCACGGCCGATGCCATAGACCATCTTGATCTGCAGCGGAATGATGGCCATGGATGCCCACGACTGCGGCAGCAGTTCCAGCGCGCCATTCATCAGGGCGTAGTTGAGGATGGACTTGTCCAGTTCCGCCTCGGACACGTTCGGCTGTGCCGCCACCACCGCACCCGCAAGGGGCACGCCGGATTCGTAAGGCGGCATAGCCGCCAACGACTCCGCTGGGCCGGGCGCGGCAACGGCGGCGGGCGCGGCGGCCTCGCTGAGATCGACGATGGCGTCGGCCTCGCGCTCGAAGGTGGCGGCCTGTCCCGCATCCAGCTTCAGCAGGACCTTCAGCTCATCCAGAAAGTGCTGCTCGGCCTTGCTCTGGCGGCCGTCCGCGTCGCACACGCAGACCGCCATTTCATACGCCAGCTGGCGCTCGCCGGGGTCTTGCAACGCGGCGGTGGCGGTCCCCAGACTGATGCGCTTGAGCAGTACGTCCTGATAAAGACGCACGAGATCGGGCGCACCCGCTTCGCCACCCAGGGACTCGGCGATGCGACGGATTTCCTCGCGCTCACGGTCATGCTTGGCGCCGTCGGCGAAGGCGGCGTAGAGGGCAATGGCAAGGATGGATTTCTGCTGTTCGGGGTTCATTGCGGGTTCTCCCATTTAATCTGGAATTCGATCTCTTCCGACTCGCCTTCGCGTTCGTGCTCGATATTGCAGACCGCCCGCACAGGGACTGAGATCCTTTCGCCCGCGATCTGGATTTCAAAGCGTTCGCCCTGTTCGAGCGCATCGGCCAGGCGCCGCAACTTCGCTATGAACTCCGGCAGGGGATAGCTTTTCTCCACGTCGCATTCAGGTTTTCTGTTCATGTTTGCTGTCCTTCCCTTCGGTTAACTAGAGGCGGCGGCGGTGTCGGTCATCGCAGGAATTATTTTTCGTTTGTGGCGGGCTGTTGCGACAGCAGCGTCTTCAGTTCGCGGATATCTTCACGCATGGCCCGCACTTCGGCATGCAGATCGTCTTCGATGTGCTCGCGGGCCTGTTCGACCGCCGCAACCGTCTCCTGCTGCTCCTTCTCGCTGAAGGTCTGCATGGCGTTGACGATGATGGCGATGAACAGGTTGAGCATGGTGAAGGTCGCCACCAGGATGAAGGGCACGAAGAAGGCCCAGGCATAGGGGAAGTTTTCCATCACCGGACGGGCGATGCCCATCGACCAGCTTTCCAGGGTCATGATCTGAAACAGGGTATAGAACGAGCGGCCGAGGTGGCCGAACCATTCCGGGTAGTCGGCGGCAAACAGATTGGTGGCGATCACCGCGAACACGTAATAGACAACCAGCAACATCAGACCGATGGACAACAGCCCCGGCACCGCGCCCAGCAATGCGCCCACCACCCGCCGCATCGACGGCACCATGGTCAGCAGCCGTAGCACGCGCAATACCCGCAGCGCCCGTAGTACGGCAAGCTGACCGGTGGCGGGGAACAGTGCGATCGCGACGACGACGAAATCGAACACGCTCCAGGGATCACGCCAGAAAGCCCGCCGATGGACGTACAGTCGCAGCGCGATCTCCACCACGAACACCGCCAGGATCGCCCGATCCACGGCGAGGATCAGCCCGCCCGCCACCGTCATCGCGACGGGCCAGGTCTCCAGGCCGAGCAGCACCGCGTTGATCAGGATCAGGGCGATGATGACGCCCTGCACGTGGCGGTGCTCGATGCAGCCGCGCAGGCGTTCACGCACGTTCGAATGGGCGGGGTGCATGGCAGGCTCCATCATGGCCTGGGGGCTGGCTTGAGCAGGATCGGCGAGAGAAGGGGCAACGCGACAGAATAGGCGATGTCGATCATGGCGATACTCAGTATTCAGTTCTTGACGATGGGGTTGCCCTCACCGATCCAGCGCGTGATGCCATGACGCACGTTATAGACCTGCGTATAGCCCATCGCCATCAGTTCGCGCGCCAGGGCGTCGGTGCGGTTGCCGGTGCGGCAGATCAGAATGACCGGATCGTTTTTGCCCACCTCGGCCGTAAAGCGCGGCAGAAATTCCGGATTGGCCCGCCCACTCGCATCAACGTAGGTCAGGGTGCGGCTGCCTGCCACCACCTGGGTCTGGCGCCATTCTTCCGGCCGGCGAATGTCATACAAAGGCACACCTTGCGCCAGCAGGGCTTTCAGACCGGCGTTATCGACGTTGGTGTAAGGCGGCTCGGCGCATCCGCCGAGCGTGAATGCCAGCAGCAAAGTTCCAAACAGACGCGGCAACATCAGCGTGCCCCCTTGCGCGTGGCGATCAGGCTGGCGACCACGCTCGCTCCGATCAAGACGACGACGATGGCCAGCGAAGCCCCCACCGGCACGTGATGCCACGGCGTGATGAGCATCTTGGTGCCGATGAAGGTGAGCACCATGGCGAGGCCATATTTCAGCAGATGAAAGCGATCCGCCACGTCGGCCAGCAGGAAGTACAGCGCGCGCAGGCCCATGATGGCGAAAATGTTTGAGGTGAACACGATGAAGGGATCGGTGGTGATGGCGAAGATGGCCGGGATCGAATCCACCGCGAACACCAGATCGGTCACTTCGATCAGGATCAGCACCAGGAACAGCGGTGTGACATAGCGCACGCCATCCTTCATCACGCTGAACTTCTCGCCGTGATCGCCGTCGCTGACGCGCAGATGTTTACGCGCAAGCTTGAGCACCGGATTCTGTTCCAGATCAGGCGTCTTTTCCGCCAACACCAGCATGCGTATGCCGGTGACGACCAGGAAGGCGCCGAACGGATAGAGCACCCAGGAATACTCGCGCACCACCCAGGCGCCAGCCAGAATCATGATGGCGCGCAGGACGATGGCGCCCAGCACACCGTAGATCAGAATCCGGCGCTGGAATTCAGGGGCAACGCGGAAGGCGGTGAAAATCAGCAGGAAAACGAACACGTTGTCCACCGACAGCGACTTCTCGATCAGATAGCCGGTGAAGAATTCCAGCGCCTTGCGGTCGGCGGTCTCCGCGCCCACCGTACCGTTCAGATGCCACCACAGACCAGCGTTGAACACGAGCGCCAGGCTGAACCAGGCCAGCGACCAGAGCGCGGCTTCCCTGACGCCGACCTTGTGCACCTTGCGGCCCCCCAGGACAAACAGGTCAAGCGCCAGCATGACCAGCACGAAGGCGATAAAGGCGGCCCACATCCAGGGTTCGCCGATGGAAATCGTATTACTCATGCTCCGACCCAATTCGGTTGTCATTCATTGTGGGGGTCTCAATGCAGGCACTGACGATGTCCCGGGCTGTTGCGCGATCATCAAGAACTGCGTTCACGCGGCACGGTCCGGGCACAGCCCTGCGCAGCGAATCCCTGGCGGCGTGATTGAGCACCGCAGCGTATTCAATCGTGATCTGGTCGCTCGTTGTCTGAAGCTTTAGAGGCTGTGTTCAAGCTTTCCACAGGCAAGGAAAGCGGGCAGATCAGGCACCGCCCGCTACCCAGGCGCTTGCGCGGTGGTGCCGCAAGCACGCACTCACCTGCCAGCGGCGCGCATTCACTGCCGCGCGCGCAGCGCCGCGATGCGCTCTTCCAGCGGCGGGTGCGTCATGAACAAACGCTTCAGGCCATGAGCACCGCCGCCGGCGATGCCGAACGCCGCCATCTTGTCGGGCAACGGCTGCGGATGCAGGCTGCCCAGGCGCTCCAGCGCGGCGATCATGTTAGGGCCGCCGGCCAGGCTGGCGCCGCCACGGTCGGCGCGGAATTCGCGCTGGCGCGAGAACCACATGACGATGATCGACGCCAGGATGCCCAGCACCAGCTGGGCAACGATGGTGGTCACCCAGAACGCCGGGCCGTGGCCGCGTTCGTTCTTGAATACGACGCGGTCGACGGTGTGGCCGATGACGCGCGACAGGAAGATCACAAAGGTGTTCACCACGCCCTGGATCAGGGTCAGCGTGACCATGTCGCCGTTGGCGATATGGGCAATTTCGTGCCCCAGCACCGCCTCGGCCTCGTTGCGCTTCATCTGCTGCAACAGGCCGGAGGACACGGCGACCAGCGACTTGTTGCGCGTCATGCCGGTGGCGAAGGCATTGACGTCGGGCGCGTCGTAAATGCCGACTTCCGGCATCCCGATGCCCGCGTCTGCTGCGTATTTGCGGACGGTGTCGACCAGCCAGAATTCGCTGGAGTTCGATGGCGTCTCGATCACCCGCACGCCCATCGATTTTTTCGCCATCCACTTCGAGATGGCGAGCGAAATGAACGAGCCGCCAAAGCCCATCACTGCGGCCATGACCAGCAGCGAAGTCAGGTTCAGCCCGGTCTCGGTGAGGTAGGGCTCGACGCCCAGAATACGCATGGCGAGCGAGAGCACCAGCAAAATGGCCACGTTGGTGGCGAGGAACAAGACAATCCGTTTCATGGTTTCTCCTTCAAAGCGCGGGGCGTGTGCGGGCCTGCGGCCCTTTCACGGATAGACAAAGGATACAGACCGCCCAGCCACAATAAAATTCGATTTTAATACTGCTATTGTTCGGTTTTATCGAACCGATTCGCATCATGCTCAATTACAAGCACCTGTACTACTTCCGCACCGTCGCCAAGGCCGGCGCCATCAACAAGGCGGCGGAGAAGTTGCATCTGACGCCGCAGACGCTGTCCGGGCAGATCAGCATACTGGAAGACCGTCTGGGGGTCGCGCTGTTCCGCCGCAGCGGACGCCGGCTGGAACTGACCGATGCCGGGCATACCGCGCTGACCTACGCCGACGAGATTTTTGCCGTCGGCGCCGAACTCGAGGAGGCCTTGCTGAACCGGCCAGGCGCGCGCGTGCATCCGTTTCGCGTCGGCATCGCCGACGTCGTGCCGAAGGCGATCGCCTATCAGCTGCTGGCGCCCGCGCTCACGCTGGCCGAGCCAGTCAAACTGATCTGCCGGGAACACCGGCTGGAGCAGCTGGTCGCCGATCTCGCCATCCACCGGCTCGACATGGTGCTGGCCGACCGCCCGCTGCCGTCCAATATGGACATCAAGGGCTACAGCCACCCGCTGGGCGAATGCGGGATTACCTTTTTGGCCGCGCATGCAATCGCGGAAACGCTGAGCCCGGACTTTCCGGCCAATCTGCATGAGACGCCCCTGCTGATCCCGGGCGAGGACAGTGCGCTGCGCATACCCCTGTTGCGCTGGCTCGAACGCCGCGGCATCCAGCCCACCATCGTCGGCGAATTCGACGACAGTGCGCTGATGAGCGCTTTTGGCCAGGCGGGCGCGGGGGTGTTCCCGGTGCCGCTGACCACAGCGCAGGAGGTGATGCGGCAATACGGGGTGGTCGAGCTGGGACAGACCCTGGAAATTCGCGAACGCTTTTTCGCCATTTCAGTAGAGCGGCGCTTGAGCCACCCGGCGGTGCTGGCGGTGAGCGAGGCGGCGCGGCGCCGGTTTCATCCGCAGGATACGGACTGATTCCTTATGGATTCAGGGTCCCGTCCAGCCAGCGTACCGTCTCGTCCGGGCGCATGATGAGGAACTGCGACGCGCAGCGGCGGCGCAGCTTGAGCACCGCGCGATCCTTGCTGACCAGGCCCTGCGCGCGGACGGCGGCGGCCAGTTCGATGAATTTCTGGTCGTCGGGGTCGCTGCAGCGTGGCATACGATTCGACACGGATTTGAGCCCATAGTGGATCGGAGCCCCCTTGTGCGGCAGGCCGGCGCATCCTTCAACCGTCCGGGCCATTTCCGAGAGGGCACGATAGCGCGCGAAGAGCACCGCCTGCCGCGCCGCGTCCAGACCAAATTCCGCATACGCCAGCACGCGCTGCAACTCGTCCAGCGTGGCGGCCGACGCCACGCAGCGAACTCGCCCGGCTTCCAGTGCGAGCCGCAGGGGGCGCGCAATCGCATCGTCGAAATGCAGCAGATCGAGCACTACGTTGGTGTCGATCACCAATAAGGGCCTATTCAATACCGGCGTGCTCGGCGATGAACTCGCGCACCCAGGGCTCCGACCTGGCGCTGGAAAATCGCCCGACGATCTCGCCCTTGACGAACAGCAGCACGGTGGGAAAGCCGCGCAAGGCGTAACGCCCGGCAAGCTTCATGTTGGCGCCTTCGTCGACCTCGACCTTGGCCATGTGGAGCTTGCCGGCATGATGATTGATCACGCGCTCCAGCACCGGCGTCAGCGCCCGGCAGGGCGGACACCAATCGGCCCAGAAATCGACCAGGATGGGCAGTGCGTGCGAGGCCTCGATCACATCGCGGTCGAAATGTTCCAGGTGGGTATCGAAAATCAGGTCCGGGGCGGGGTTGGCATGTGGCGGGGTCATGGCGTGAAATCAAGTCAGGAAGCGTCAGGCACGGAGTCAATACACGCCTATTTTGCCTCAAGGGCCGGCCTTTTACGCCTGCGCCGACCACGCCAACCCAAACATCCGCGCAAAAAACATCTTCGCCAAGCAGGCGAAGGGCTGCTATTTTTACGCCATGGAAGAACGTTTCTATCGCGAACGGGAAATCGCCCGGCAGCCGGCCTTTCTTCCGGCCGCCACCTACAACCTTGCCCACACCCTGCTGGCGCGTGCCGGTACCTACCTGTTCGTGCCGATCCGCAGCCTGCAGTACATGGCGGTACTGGATGTCGAAGAAATCATTTTCATCGACAGCCAGAACAAGGCCTGGGTCGAGCTGGCCTGGCAGTGCTTCCGCCCGCAGGCACGCAGCGCGCTCAACGAACGCGTGCCGTTCGAAGTGGTGCATTACGCGCCGCAAGCCGAGCAAACCATGAAGCGGCTGCCGCATGAATTCCTTCAGGCCCTGCAAATGCTCGCCGGGCGCGACCTGCCACAGCAGGATGCGCGCGTACTGCCGCTGGTGCGCCGTCCGCGCGCGGAATGAGCGGGGGGAGAATCGGCTCCTGGTTCGTGTCGGCTGAACGACGAAAAGTGGCTGGCGGCGCCAAACCGCCCCCCGTTGTCGCCACCGATTGCAGTAGGCCGACACGCTGTCCGTAGTCGGCGTGGGAATATAATGCCGGGCTACTCACGGGAGCGTCATGTTGCGCTGCTGGCATGAAACGAGCGCGTCCACTGAAATATGACCCAGGAATATCCCGCATGAAATTTGTTTCACCCCGTTTCACCCCCCTGCCTTTTCTACCTTACATCTTGCTGTTTTTAGCCATCGCCACCCTGACGCGTCTGGCCCTGACGCTGCACACCGGCCTCGACATGACCCCGCTTGCACTCTGGCCCGGCCTGTTCCTGCGCGGTATCGGATTCGACTTCGCGGTGCTGGCCTGGCTGCTCGCCCCCATGCTGCTGTGGGCCGCGCTGTGGCCGGCGCGCTGGCGCAATACGCGCTGGCGGGGCGGGCTGCGGCTGACGATCTTCTTCCTGATGGCGGCGATCCTGCTGTTCGGTGCGCTGGCGGAGTGGGTTTTCTGGGAGGAATTCGCCACCCGCTTCAACTTCATCGCCGTCGATTATCTGGTCTACACGCATGAAGTGATCGGCAACATCGTCGAGTCGTATCCGGTGGCGCCCCTGCTCGCCGGCGTGGCGGCGCTGGCGGCCCTGCCGGCCTGGCTGTTCCGCGCGCGCATCCGCGCCGCGGGCGTTCCCGCGACGCGGGCAGGCTGGCGCGTAGCGTACGCTGCGCTGGCGTTCGCCCTGCCCTGGGGCGCCATGCATCTGGCCGATGTCGACCAGATGCAGTTTTCCGGCAACGCCTACGCCAACGAGCTGGCCGGCAACGGCCTGATGACCTTCTTCGCCGCCTTCCGGCGCAACGAACTGGATTACGCACGCTTCTACGCGACGTTGCCTGCGGCGCAGGCGGATCGCATCCTCGTCGAACTTGGCGTCGAGCGGCAGCCGCTTACCCGGTCGCTGCACGCCAAGGCGGACAAAAGCGAGGCCTTCGATCCGCAGCGCGTGCCATTCAAGCGCCCGCCACGCAACATCGTGCTGATTACGGTGGAAAGCCTGTCCGCCAAGTTTCTCGGCAGCTTTGGCAATCCGGCCGGCCTGACGCCGCAGCTGGATGCGCTGGCGCGGGACGGCCTGCTATTCACCCGTCTGTATGCCACCGGCACGCGCACGGTGCGCGGGCTGGAAGCCCTGTCACTCGGCACGCCGCCGATCCCCGGCCAGGCGATCGTGCGCCGGCCCGGCAACGAGCATCTGGCAACGGTCGGCGAGATTTTGCGCCGTCAGGGCTACGAGACGCTGTTCCTGTATGGCGGCTACGGCTATTTCGACAACATGAACGGCTATTTCGCCGGCAACGACTATCGCGTCGTCGACCGCACCGATTTCCCGAAGGCCTCCGTCGGCTTCGCGAACGTCTGGGGCGTAGCCGATGAATTCCTTTTCGACAACAGCCTGGTGCAGCTCGACCGCGCCCATGCCGCCGGCAAACCCTTCCTGGCGCAGATCATGACCACCTCCAACCACCGGCCCTTTACCTACCCGGATGGCCGCATCGACATCCCCTCGCCGGGCAAACGCGAGGGCGCGGTGAAATACACCGATTACGCGATCGGCCACTTCATCGACCAGGCGCGCAGCAAGCCCTGGTTCAACGAAACCCTGTTCGTCATCGTCGCCGACCATTGCGCCTCCGCCGCCGGCAGGACCAAGCTGCCGGTGGAGGGCTATCACATCCCGATGATTTTCTACGCGCCGGCATTGCTAAAGTCCGGACGCGACGACCGCCTGGCCAGCCAGATCGACATTCCGCCGACTCTGCTGGATGCGATGGGCCTGCCCGGCGACGACCATTTCTTCGGCCAGTCGCTGTTCGAACAACGCGAGGAAAACCGCCGCGCCTTCATCAGCAACTACCAGGAACTGGGTTACCTGAAGGCGGGCACGCTGGTCGTGCTCGGCCCCAAGCAGCGGGTCGACACCTTCAGCATCGACGCCAACGGCGACGCCAGCCCGGCTGCGCCGGATCCGCGCCTGCGCGACGAGGCCGTGGCCTACTACCAGACCACATTCAAGGCGTTCAAAGAAGGCGCGCTGAAAATGGGGACGATGGACAAGGCACGATAAACCCTTGCCATCCTCGCCCAGCCATCCGCAAATGGCATCAGCGCGGCGGCAAACATCTGCATAAAGGCGTCGAGTAACCGCGCAGGGATGCGGAAGGATGGCACCCTGCCAGAATGTTGCACGATCGCCTGCGGCGTTGAATGTATAATATTTTTTAATGCCACCATAAAAAACATCGAGACAGATTATGATTCGCCGCAACCCCAACGGAGACACTCCCCAGGTGCACGAGACCGCTTTCGTCGATCCCACCGCCATCCTTTGCGGCAAGATCATTGTCGAAGCCAATGTGTTCATCGGGCCGTATGCCGTGATCCGTGCCGACGAGGTCAACAGCGACGGCGACATGGAGCCCATCGTCATCGGCGCCGATTCCAACATCCAGGATGGGGTGGTGATTCACTGCAAGGCTGGCGGCGGCGTCACCATCGGGCGCGGCAGCTCGATCGCGCATCGCTCCATCGTGCATGGCCCGTGCACGGTGGGCGACGGCGTATTCGTCGGTTTCAACTCGGTGCTGTTCAACTGCTCGGTCGGCGACGGCTCGGTGGTACGCCACAACTCGGTGGTCGAAGGCTGCGACGTGCCCCCGGGTTTCTACATCCCCTCTACCGCCAACATCCGGTCCAACCAGGACCTGGAGACCATCGAGCGCGTGACGCCCGACGTCAGCAGCTTCTCGGAAAGCGTGGCGCAGGCCAACCACGAGCTGGTGAAGGGTTACAAGCGGATACGCAACGAGTTTTGACGGGCTGAAATCAACCCGGACGGACACTCAGGAGAAACTGACTTTGACCGTCGTTCCCTGTTGCTCGCTGCTTTCCAGCCGCACCTGCCAGCCGTAGCGGTCGCAGATACGCTTGACCAGGGAGAGGCCAATGCCGGCACCTTCGCTCGCCATGTCGCGGAAGTGGCGAATGAAGACCTGGTCGATGGCGTAGCCAGGGATGCCTTTACCTGTATCGCTCACGGTCAGGGAGTGGGCGTCCTGCAGCACCACCACGGTACCGGCCGCCGTGTAGGAAAAGGCGTTGCGGACCAGGTTGCTGACCAGGATTTCCACCACCCCGGCATCGGCCGACAGGACCAGTTCCGGATTGGTATGCACTTCCACCTCGACCGGCTTGCCGGCAAGAATGTGGCGCTGCTTTTCCACCACTTCCCGCACCACGTTGGCCAGCACGCAACCGCCCCCCGCAGCCAGCTTGTGTTCCTCGCGCGCCATCAACAATAGCGCGGTGCCCAGTTCAGCCATGTCGCGGGCGGCGCGTTCGATGCGGCCAATCCGGGCTTTCTGCTTGTCGCTGAGGCTGTCATCGTCGAGCAGCACCTCGGTTGAGCTCAGGATCACCGCCAGGGCGGTACGCAGTTCGTGGCTGATGTCGGCACTGAAGGCCCGTTCCCGCTCGATGAAGGCGCGCATGCGAATCAGGTGGCGGTCGAACACCCGCGCCAGTTCGCCCACTTCGCCGACGGGAAAATGGTCGGCCAACGGCTGTTCCCAGTCGTCCGGGCTGCGGTGACGCACCTGGGCCGCCAATTCCGCAACCGGCGCGACCACGGTACGCGACATCCAGACGCCACCGAGGGCGGACAGGAGCGTCATGGCGACGGCCATCAGCCCCAGCATCCAGGCGAAGCGGTGTTCGCGGCGGATCTGCAACGAGGTGTCGTAGAGCAGGTAATAGCGCGTGTCGCCACGCTCAAGGATGGCAACCCGGTAACTCAGCGTCCCCAGGCGGATGTCATGGCGGCCGAACGGCAATGTTGTCAGGTAGTCGGGCACCTCCCCGGTGCCATCGGCATCGCGTATGTAGCCCTGGACGATGACGGTGGAAGGCGGCAGCGATGCCGGATTGCGTTCGCGGCGGGCAATGTAATCGTCCAGTTCCGCCGACAGGCTTTCGTCGATCAGGCGCTGGCCGAGGTCGTGCGCGCCCTGGTACAGCACCACGGCCATGATCAGGCTGACGAGGGCGCCGAAGCCGGCGAAGAACAGGGCGACACGCCCGCGCAAATCACGCGGCAGGCGCATCGGGGGCTTTCAGTTGATAGCCGATACCGCGCAGGGTATGCAGCAAGGGCGGCAGGCCGGGCGGGTCGATGGCCGACCGCAGGGTATGCATGTGTACGCGCAGGGAATCGCTGTCCGGCGGCGAATCTCCCCACACCGCCTGTTCGATATCGCGCCGCAACACCACGCCGGGCGCACGTTTCATCAGCAATTCCAGAATCTTCAGCGGCAGGGCCGGCAGGATCAGGGGTTGACCGGCACGTTGCACGGCAAACGTGTCGAGGTCGAATACCAGATCGGCTACCTTGAGCCGACGCTGGGCTTCGCCGGTACGCGCGCGCCGCGTCAGGGCGCGCAGACGCAAGTCGAGTTCGCGTAATTCGAACGGCTTGACCAGGTAATCGTCCGCCCCTTCGCCGAAACCGGCGACCTTGTCGTCCAGCGTGGCGCGCGCGGTCAACATCAATACCGGCACGGCGGAATGCGCGTCCTGGCGCAGGCGCCGGCACAGGGTCAGGCCGTCGATGCCGGGCAGCATCAGGTCCAGTACGATCACGTCGTGCGGCTGGGTGACGGCCAGATGCAGGCCGGTGACGCCGTCCATGGCCGTGTCCACCAGATAGCCACGGGTTTCCAGATAGTCGGCAATGTTCGCCGCAAGATCCTGACTATCTTCGATGACGAGTACGGAAATGGCTTCGGGGTCGTGCATGAATGGGCGGCATGGTGGCGAGAGCGATCAGGTATCTTTTACTGCAAGCGCGGCATTGCGTCCAGCCGCGCCAATCCATGCCGCGCCGCGGGAAATCCGTCAGGCGTGTCGAGGCACCGGATGATGCAAGGCCTCGGCCAGACGCCTGAGCAAGCTGCGGCGGCTCACTGTCAGGACATCCGCGCCTTCCAGAATCCCGTGGGGCAGTTGGCCCGCGCAGGCGACGACGAGATCGGGTTCCCAGGTGCGAATGACGTCGGCCAGCAAAGCTTTCGCATCCCCCCACACCACTTTGGCTTCTGCCCAGCCCAGATTGTTGCGCGCCAGTTGCAATTCCAGCTTTTTCTTTACGTCCGGCGCGCGTCGTGAGGCCGCTTCTCCCGGCAACGCGGGAGCCGGACCGTCGGGCTCAAAGCCGCTGCGAGTGTCAAGCACGCGCAACACCAGCATTTGCGTGCGCGGGCCTAGAGCAAGCTCGGCGGCACGGTGCAGCAGAATGTCACTTTGGCCGCCAGCGGGGAGGGGCACCAGAATACGGCGATAGGTTTTCATGACAGGGCTCCTTTAGTCAGCGCATGTTGATGCAGCGTGTGTTGATACGTGTTTTCCGCCTGGCGGCTGACTGTTTGGCAGGGACGGAACAGGTGATGCGGACAGCTCGCGCAAACGGTTTTATCGAGCAGCGGGAAAATCGCTTCCGCCGGCCGGGATTTGGCCGGGTAGAGATTTTCTTCGCCGATGTCCTGCATGAAGCCGCCCTTGCGCAGGGTCTCGGCCACGCTTTCCTTCATCCGGTAAAAGCTCAGGCTACCACCCTCGCGGGCATAGCGCCGGGCGGTTTCGGCAAGAAACTCGGCACCGGCCAGGTCGACGAAATTGATGCCGCTGGCCATCACCACCAGGTGCTTTTGTTGCGGCGCCGCTTCCTGCAATTCCTGCAATCGCTGTTGCAGATGGGCGACGGCTCCGAAGAAAATGGAGCCGCTCAGCCGCACCATCTTGATCTGCGGGCATTCCGGCTGGCCATCGACGTAGTTGTAGTGAAAGCTTTCAGGGTCGCGGTCCGGCACCACAACCTCCAGGGTGGGGCGTGAGGTGCGGTATAGATACAGCGCCAGCGACAGGGCAATGCCGAAGAAGATGCCTTTTTCAAGGTCGATCAGCGTCCCGATCAGGGTGACCCACAACACCACGGTCTCCTGCTTGCTGATGCGAGGCAGCAGGCGGATGTGGTGGCGGTCGATCAGGCCCCAGGCCACCAGAAACAGGATGCCGGCCATGGCGGCGTTCGGCAGATAAGCCGCCAGCGGGGCCACCAGAAGCAGGATCCCCACCAGAAACAGCGAGGCATACACCGCCGCCAGCGGCGTCCTTGCGCCGGCGGCATAGTTGACCCCGCTGCGGTTGAACGAACCGGAGGCGGCATAACCGGAGAAGAAACTGCCGACGATATTGGAAAGCCCCTGGCCGATGAATTCCTGGTTGCCGTCGATGTTCTGGCCGGAACGAATGGCGATGGCGCGGGAAATCGACACCGCCTCGGTCAACGCCAGCATGGTGATGATCAGCGCCGGAAACATCATCTGCGACAGGCCGTGGAATGAAAAGTCCGGCAAGGACAGCGGCGGCAGGCCGGAAGGCAGCGCACCGACCGTGTGGACCTGGGTTGTGTCCACGCCGTAATAGGCATTGATGACTGCCGCGAACAGGCTGCCCGCCACCATCGCGGCAATCATGTAAGGCAGTTTGGGTGCGTAGCGTTTGGTCAGAATGCCGACCGCCAGCGTGGTCAGGCTCACCGCCAGTACGTAAGGGTTGATGCTGTCAAGCTGCAGCGCGAGCAGTTCCAGCGTCTTGAAGAAAGGCGTGCCGCGCGGGATGTCCACGCCGAAGAAGTTCTTGATCTGGCTACCGGCGATAAGCAGCGCCGCACCCGCGGTGAACCCGATCACCACGGTGTGCGAGATGAAGTTCACCAGCACGCCCATGCGCGCCAAACCCAGAACCAACTGGAACAAGCCGGTCAGGAAGGTCAGCGTCAGTACCAGGCCGATGAATTCCGGCGAACCCGGCGGGGCGTAAGGGCTCACCGAGGCGAATACGGCGATCGAAATGGCGGTGGTGGGGCCGGACACGAGGTGCCAGCTCGATCCGAACAGGGCGGCGATGATGGCCGGCGTCATCGCTGCATACAGGCCATATTCCGGCGGCAGGCCGGCGATGGTGGCAAAGGCCACTGCCTGCGGCAGCACGATCAGCGACCCCGTCAGCCCGGCCATGGCATCGTCGCGCGTGCTGGCACGCGTCACCCGGCTGCGCCAGCGCAGGAAGGGAAACAGCCTGAACCAATCGAAGGAAAAACGTGAGGCGCCCGTGCGGGCGTGTGCGACATCCATGGCAAAACTCCAACCTGAAGCAATGGTTGCAGTCTGACGAAGTACGCGTTAACAGCCGGTTAAGTGCAGGTCAAGGGAAGGTTATCTACATGCCGCAAGAGGACCGCGTGCGCACAGCAGGCAGGCCTTTCAGGATAAAACGCGTTTTTACGCGTACCTGATTGTCCGCCCGCATACCAAGTGCGTTTTTCAAATGTTGAGCGAAGAGTATTGCTGCAAGTCGCCCGTCGAAATACTGGCTGCTGGCACAAGTTGGTAGTGCTTTTCTTCAACCACTTTAATTTCACTGTCTTGCACGGTAAGTTCAAACATGGCGATACGTCCTTCGCTCATGAACTGCGCCGATACTGCACGGCAGATCAAATTTGGAAACTTCTCCGCGCAACACTGAATATCTTGCTGCGTTTGAACTACACCATGCTTGTCGTTGCCACCCTTAGCTTGGACTGGAACGACGAATTGCCGACCATGCCTGTCGATACCGACGTAGATTTCGTCGATTTCGATTTGCCCGACATTCTTCACTGTTGTTCGCAAGTGATTCTGCAGGGAAAAGGTGGTGATTCCCAAGAACACATCGACCAATCGGTTGTAACGTACTTTCGCCAACAAAGCCTGTTCGTCATTTAGAGCGTAGGCCGCAATAATTTCTGGCGTTGCGTCGGGAACCTTGATCGTGAGTAGTTCTTCGCGAGGAACAATGCGATTCAACCGAACTTGCTTGAATCGATAGCGGGCACGACCGGCACCTTCGATAATCCATTCAAGTCCATCGGCGGCAGTTTTACGAATGCCCGCCGGTAACTCGTTGCGATAACGGAACGAGTAAAACACGTCGCTGAGATTCTTCGGCAAGGTGATCTCAAGCTCCTTCGCAATAGCGGCGAGCTCGTCGCGAGCAAACTCGAATTCGGTCATACCCTTGGCATGATGGTTAGCAAACACACGGGCAATAATGGTTTGATAACGATTGGGCTGCCGTTCGATTTTTTTGTCAGGCATAAGCCTCTTTCCAAAGATCTTGTTGGTTCGGGTTTTTCTTGCGGCTGCGCTGCGCAATGGTGTCACGCGGCACATGAAAGTGTCGGGCGGCGCTGCCCATATCGAAGGTTAACAAATCGGGATCGCCAAGTTGTAGCGCCGCTTTCGGCTTCAGTGGCTTAGCTCCCATCGCCTTGACGATTTCGCTTGCGATAAAGCGTGCCAATAACGGCGGAACACTGTTGCCGATCTGGCGGAAGCCATGCCATTTGGTTGCATGGAATCGGAACCAATCGGGATATGAATGTAGACGGGCGGCTTCTCGCACGGTGACGACGCGCGGAAGAAATGGGTGAATCGGGCGCGGCGAAGTAAATGCGCCGCGTGCGCTGTCCGTGCCGGCACGCAAGGTATTGCAAAGTCCGTTCGGTGGGAGTTTGCGGAAACGACTGACGGGCTCGGTTTTGCCGTGTTCGGTCGCCAGGAAGCGTGTCCGAGAAAGTTCCGTGTGCTCGGTTCGAAGGCTCGAAGTGAGCATATGCAGATCGAATTTTCGACTGTAAGCGAAGTTTGTGGGATCCGGTTCGAGTCCTCTCAATCGCCGGGCGTAAACCGCTTCGGTCGCCCAGTCGACGCGAACCGCATCGGCTACATTCAATTCATCGAAACGATCTGCATCCGGCAAGTCTCCGATGGCTTCCCAAACGGTTGTTCGATGTACAAGCGAATTGGGATAATTCGGGAGAGCCAAACCGCGCCGTGCGCCAACAACGAAAAGGCGACGGCGGTCTTGAGGAACACCGAAATCTGCAGCATTAAGCACACGATATGGCGACACCACATCGTAGCCTGCATCGTTCAATGCAGAGATCAACTCCTCCAAGAGTTCGGCGTGCTTACCGAGGGTTAACCCTTTTACGTTTTCGAACACGAAATATTTTGGCTGCAATTCGGCCACTATGCGGACATAGTGAAAAACGAGCTGGTTTCGTGGATCGTCGAAGGCACGCTTGCCGATAAGCGAGAACCCCTGGCAGGGTGCGCCCCCAAACACTACATCGATTTCGGCATTACCTAAATTGGCTCTGAAGCGAATGTCGTCACCGGTAATGTCGATCACGCTTGCACAGATCGTTTTCGAATACGGGAAATTGTATTCGTGGACAGCGCAGTGAATTGGGTCGATTTCTACGGCAGCGGCAATATCGAACCCGGCCTGCTCGAAACCCAACGACAATCCGCCGGCTCCGGCGAAAAGGTCGATACCGATAGGGCGTCGTTTATTCGTGCTCGATGAAGTCATATAGTCTATTTGCCAATCTCTCGGTGTTCTTTAATTCGCATTGCCAGACGGTAAGAACCTTCCAGCCGTTGGCTTCCAACAGGGCAATATTCTCTCGATCTCTAGCTTGATTTTTTTCGACCTTTGCTCGCCAGAAATCCACCCTTGTTTTCGGGAGAGCGGCATATCGGCAGCTTTCATGCCCATGCCAGAAACACCCGTTTACGAAAATAATCTTGCGTCGCCCGGAAAACACTAAATCGGGCCTGCCGGGCAATCGCTTATCGTGCAGTCGATACCGATAGTCCATGCCGAAAACCAGACGGCGCACAGCCATTTCCGTGGTTGTGTTTTTCGACTTCACGCGGCTCATAAGCCAGCCGCGACGCTCGGGACTCAATCTATCCATATTTTACCTTGCCGACAACTTCCTCGATCTACTGGCACCCAACGAGTATGGACCACGTTTACGACTTCCCGAGGGACTGTCGACAACCCTACCCCTTCTCCACCTCGTACCGCTTCAGCTTGCGCCATAGCGACACCCGGTCGATGCCAAGCATCTGCGCGGCGAGGGTCTGGTTGCCGCCGGCTTCCTGCAGTACCCAGGCGATGTAGTCCTGTTCCTGCTGCTCCAGGGTAGGGATGCGTCCGGCTTTTTTGCGGAAGGTACGGATGGCGAGCTCGCGCAGGTCGTCGGGCAGTTGCGCGGGATCGATGCTGTGGCCGCTGGCGATCGCGACGCCGCGCTCGATGATGTTTTCGAGCTCGCGCACGTTGCCGGGGAAATCGTAGGCGCGCAGCAGGTCGAGGGTGTCCGGGGCGATCTCGCTGACATCCTTGCCCATCAGTGCGGCATGCTTCGCCAGGAAATGGTGGGCGAGCAGGGGTACGTCTTCCTTGCGCACGCTCAAGGCAGGAATGTGCAGGTTGACGACGTTGAGGCGGAAGTAGAGGTCCTGGCGGAAGCCGCCATGCTTCACCGTATCCTGCACGTCGCGGTTGGTGGCGGCGATGAAGCGCGCGTCGATTTTGACTGACGCAGTGGCGCCCAGCGGCAGGACTTCCTTTTCCTGGATCACGCGCAGCAGCTTGACCTGCATGGTGGGCGACATTTCGGTGATCTCGTCCAAAAACAGGGTGCCGCCGCTGGCCGCTTCGAGCAGGCCTTTCTTGTCGGCGTGGGCGCCGGTGAACGCGCCCTTGATGTGGCCGAACAGTTCGTTGGCCAGCAAATCCTCGTTGAAGGCACCGCAGTTCACCGCCACGAAGGGGCCGGATTCGCGCCAGCTTTGGTGGTGCAGGTAGCGGGCGAAAAGCTCCTTGCCGGTACCGGATTCGCCGGTGATGAGGATGTTGCAATCGGTCGGCGCGACCTGCCGCGCCATGTCGAGGAGGTGCTGCATGTGCCGGTCCCGGGTGAGGATGCTCACCTTGCCCTGATCGCTTTCCGCCTGCTTTTTGAGATTGCGGCTTTCGCGCCTGTAGCGGATTTTTTCCAGTGCAGCGACCACCATCTGGCGCACCTCATCCGGGTGATAAGGCTTGGCAAGGTAGTGGAAAGCGCCCTGCTTCATCGCCGCGACGGCAGACGCCAGCGTGGCATGGCCGGTGACCAGGATGACCTCGGTATCGGGATGGTTTTCGCGGCAGCGCCTGAGGATCTGCAGGCCGTCCACCTTGTCCATGCGCAGCTCGGAGAGCGCCACGTCGAAAGGCTGTTTCTCCAGCAGGGCAAGCGCATTGCCGCCACTCTGGGTGGCGGTGACCGCGTAGCCCGCTTTTTTCATCAGCTGTTCGAGGTTTTTCAGGGCGACCTTTTCGTCGTCCACGATCAGAAGCCTGCCGCCCGTCATGCGCCCTCCGGTCATTCGTGCAGAAGACTGCAGAATGCCTGCAATTGTTGCAATTTGCAATTTACGCCAACCAATTGCAACACACGGGAAGAGAATGCCACTTAACCTAGATTTAACAATCCTCCGATATCCGCCCGGGACGGGCGCTCCCGGGGCAAACGGCCAAACAATTGCATTGTGCAACAGTCAGGAAACACTGCGCGGTGCTTGCTTTTCCATATTTCCCTGATTGTTCATACGTTTGGGCTGAAATACATCTACTGGCACGCTTGCTGCGTAAAGGAAGCGTTCAACAAGAACCCGCGCCCTGGAATGACCCACCCCGGCAAACAACGAACCGTACTGCTCGCCGTCCGCGAAGGGCATGTGGATCCGCGCCTGCTGACCTCGGCGCTGTCGCTTTGCCGCCGTCTCGAGGCCGACCTGGAGATCCAGGTCATCGCCGCCGGCGAAACGCCACCGGCCGAGATGGCCGACTTTCTCGATTCGCTGCGCGAGGCGGGCCTGCATTTCAGCCTGGACGTAAAACCCAGCCTGCGCCGGCGCGACCTGGTCGACTACGCCAACGCCCACGAGCACATCGCGGCGGTGGTGATCGACTCGCGCGAAGGCTGGGAAGCGCTGGCCCAGGACCGCAGCAGCGACCCGTGGAAGCATCTCGCCTGCCCGCTGGTGACCGCGGCGTCGCACGACAAGAAACCCACCTGATCCGACCGTAACCACCGACCAAAAAACATACAACCATGCCCGCCTTCCTGATCAAATTTCTGCCCTTCCTGCGCTGGTTCCCCATGAAGGGCGACGCGCTGAAAGCCGACTTCATGGCGGGCCTGACCGTGGCTCTGGTGCTGATTCCGCAGTCGATGGCCTACGCGCAGCTGGCCGGGCTGCCGGCGTATTACGGGCTGTATGCGGCTTTCCTGCCGGTGGCGGTGGCGTCCTTGTGGGGCAGCTCGAGTCAGCTCGGCACCGGACCGGTGGCGGTGGTCTCGCTGCTGACCGCATCGTCGCTGGCGGTGCTGGCGGCGCCGGGCTCCGACCAGTTCATCGCGCTGGCCATCATGCTGGCGCTGCTGGTGGGCATCATCCAGCTGCTGCTCGGCGTGTTCAAGCTGGGCGTGATCGTCAACTTCCTGTCGCATCCGGTCATCGTCGGCTTCACCAATGCAGCGGCCATCATCATTGCGCTGTCACAGGTGTCCAAGCTGTTCGGCGTGCCAATGGGCCGCAGCGAGCACTTCATCAACGACGTCGTCGGTGTGCTCCAACTGATCGGCGACACCCATCTGCCGACGCTGGCGATGGGCGCGCTGGCCATCGCCATCATGTGGAGCATCAAGAAATATGCGCCCAAACTGCCTGGGGTGCTGATTGCCGTGGTGGTGACGACGCTGCTGTCATGGTCGCTCGGATTCGAGCGCAACGCACCCGGCGCGCCTGCACAAATCGCCGATCCTGCATTGCTGGCAGTGGTGCAGCAAAGCATGGGGGCCGCCCAGCGGGTGGACGCGCTGAACAGACAGATCGCCGACAAATCGGCCGCGCTGAAAACAGCCGAAAAAACCGCGGGCGAATACAACATCGGCACCGTGCAAACGGAGGCTGAGCTGGCGCTGTTGCGGATCGACCTGCGCGATGCGGAAGCCGCATTCGCCAAGGAAAAGGCGGCACTGCGGCACCTGCAGGTGGTGCGCAGCACGGACGCGAGTGGCGCGACGCTGGCGATTTACCGGGCGGACGAGGCGCCGCCGGGCGTGACGCTGGATGAAACGTCCTACCGCCTGCGCAAGCTCAGCGCCAATGGCTTTCAGCTGGTGGGTGGCGGCGAGGTGGTGGGCGCCATTCCCGAGGGCCTGCCCAGCGTCAAGATGCCCAGCTTCAGTCTCGATGCGCTGGGTTCGCTGCTGTCGGCCGCGCTGGTGATTTCGCTGGTGGGTTTCATGGAGGCGATCTCGATCGCCAAAGCAGTTGCGGCCAGAACCCGGCAGCGTATCGATCCCAACCAGGAGCTGGTCGGCCAGGGCCTGGCCAATATAGTGGGCAGCTTTACCCAGGCCTTCCCGGTCTCGGGCTCGTTCTCACGCACGGCCGTCAACATGAATGCGGGTGCCAGAACCGGTATGAGTTCGGTGATCACCGCGCTGATCGTACTGGTCGCACTGCTGTTCCTCACCCCGCTGCTGTACCACCTGCCGCAGGCGGTACTGGCCGCCATCATCATCATGGCGGTGGTTGGCCTGGTGAACTTCAAGGCGGTGAAGCACGCCTGGCAGGCCAGCCGCCATGACGGCATCGCCGCCGGCGTCACCTTCATCGCCACGCTGGCCTTCGCCCCGCATCTGGACAAGGGCATCATGGTGGGCGCGGGCCTGGCGCTGGGCCTCTACCTGTATCGCACCATGTCGCCGCGCGTCGCCATTCTCGGCCGCTACAAGGACGGCACGCTGCGCGACCTCAGGGTGAATCCGGATCTGCCCACCAGCAAGCACGTGGTGGCGATCCGCTTCGACGGCTCGCTGTACTTCGCCAACGTCTCCTATTTCGAGGACGCGGTGCTGGAGGCCGCATCCAAAAACCCCGAGGCCAAATACATCCTGGTGGTGGGCGACGCCATCAACCAGCTGGATGCGTCCGGCGAAGAGGTCGTCCATCACCTGGTCGAGCGCCTGAAGAGTGCAGGGATCACCCTGGTGTTCAGCGGCCTGAAAAAGCAGGTACTGGATGTAATGCGTGCCACCGGACTGTTCGACGCGATCGGCCAGGACAAGATTTTTGCCACGGTCGACCAGGCGATTGCCGCGATTTACGAGCAGCTGGGTGAAAATGCGGCGGACGATCTTTTCTGTGCGGTGCCACCGGGACGGTAGGTTCTCTTGAACATGACAAACGGGCTTTTTTCCTACTTCGCCGATCCGGTCCAGTGGGCCTGGGCAGGGGTGATGTTCTGGCTGGTGCTGGGATTCGCGTCCCTGCTGCTGCAGCGCTCGCCGCACCTGCTGAGCCGGCTGGTGTTTCCGCTGGGCGCGCTGGGCGCGCTCTTCATCGCCGGTGTGGGCGTCGCCGGCCTGCTGCTACCGGCCTCCGCCGTGGTGCTGCCCATCGGCCTGCCCGACCTGCCTTTCCATCTGCGGCTGGATGCCCTGTCCGCCTTCTTCATGGTGCTGCTGGGCGGCGCCGCGTTCGGCATCACCGTGTATGCGTCCGGCTATTTCAAGAGCATGGCCGCCGGCCCGCTGGCGCTGCTGGCCTTGTGGTACCACCTGTTCCTCGGCGGCATGGTCACTGTGTTGCTGGCCGACGACGCCTACGCCTTCATGGTGGCGTGGGAAGTGATGGCGCTGTCGTCCTACTTTCTCGTCACCACCGACCACAAGGTTCCTGAAATCCGCCGCGCCGGCTTTCTCTATCTGCTGATTGCGCACGTCGGCGCGATCTCGCTGCTGCTCACCTTCGGCGTGCTGCAGGGTGGCCACGGCGACTACACCTTCGACACCATGCGACTGGCCGAGATGACGCCGTTCTGGGCCTCGGTCGCCTACCTGCTGGCGCTGTTCGGTTTCGGCGCCAAGGCGGGTATGGTGCCCCTGCACGTGTGGCTGCCTGAAGCCCACCCGGCCGCGCCCTCGCCGGTTTCCGCGCTGATGTCGGGGGTGATGCTGAAGACCGCCATCTATGGCCTGCTACGGGTGACCTTCGACCTGCTCAATATCCAGATCGGCTGGTGGGGCACACTGGCGCTGGCGCTCGGTTTGATTACTGCGCTGTACGGTGTGATCTTTGCCGCCGTGCAGTCGGACATGAAGCGCCTGCTGGCCTGGTCGTCGATCGAAAATATCGGTATCCTGCTCGCCGCCTTTGGCCTGACGCTGATCTTCTACACCGACGGAAAGGGCGCACTGGCTGCGCTGACACTTACCGCGCTGCTCTACCATGCGCTCAACCACGCTTTCTTCAAGGGCCTGCTGTTCGTTGGCACCGGTTCGGTTCTGCATGCCACCGGTGTACGCCACATGGGTCACCTGGGCGGGCTGATGCGCTTCATGCCGTGGACCGCCTGGCTGACCCTGATCGGCGCGCTGGCGATCGCCGGCCTGCCGCCCTTGAATGGTTTCGTCTCGGAATGGCTGCTGCTGCAGGCCTTCCTGCAGACGCCCGGCCTGACCCAGCCCTACCTCAACATGGTGATCCCGGTGGCCGCCGCCACCGTGGCACTGGCCGCGGCGCTGGCCGCCTATGTGATGGTGAAGTTCTTCGGCGTGGTCTTTCTTGGCCAGCCACGCGACCCGGTGCTGCATGAGGCGCACGAGGCCAGCTGGCCGGAGCGTCTGGGGATGCTATGGCTGGCAGCGGGCTGCGTGCTGCTGGGCCTGTTTCCCACCCAGGTCATCGGCTGGCTGGCACCGGTGGTGTCCCTGCTGACCGACCAGTCGCTGGTGAACGACGGCAACTGGCTGATGCTGGCACCCATCTCGGCGGAGCGCGCCAGCTACGCGCCGCTGATCTTCTTCGCCGTAGTGGCGACGGTGCTGCTGCTCACCTTCATCTGGGTACGCCGCGTCTATCACGGCCGGGTGCGCCGCAGCGATCCGTGGGATTGCGGCTATCCGGAACAGGACGCACGCATGCAGGACAGCGCCGAAGGCTTCGGCCAGCCGATCCGGCAGATTTTCGAAGTCTTCATGCGGGTGGAGCGGGAAACCCCCGATCCCTTCTCGCGTACCCCGCACTACCATGGCGCGTCGCTGGACAAGGCCTGGTTCATTTTCTACGCACCCATCGCGCGCGTGACGAACTGGCTGTCCGAGCAGGCCGGGCGGCTGCAGCACGGCCGTATCCAGTGGTACCTGATCTACAGCTTCGCCACCCTGATCTTCCTTCTGGTCTTTACAACACGATGAGCACCGGCATCCTTCTGCAACTCGCCCAGACCCTGCTGGCGATCCTGCTGGCACCCCTGCTGATGGGCTGGGTCAACCAGTGCCGCGCCTGGCTGCAGGGCCGCAGCGCGCCCCCCATCACCCAGCCCTACCGCACGCTGAAGAAGCTGTTCCACAAGGATGCGGTGATCGCGCACAACGCCTCGCCGCTGTTCCGCTTCGCGCCCTACATGATCTTTGCCTGCATGGCGCTGGCCGCGGGCATCGTGCCGACCGTCGTCAACGACCTGCCGTTCTCGCCCGCCGCCGATGTCATCGCGCTGGTCGGCATCTTCGCCCTGGCGCGGGTGTTCCTGGCGCTGGCGGCGATGGACATCGGCACCTCGTTCGGTACCCTCGGCGCGCGCCGCGAGATGCTGGTGTCCTTCCTCGCCGAACCGGCGCTGCTGATGGTGTTTTTCACCGCCAGTCTGATCTCGCAGTCCACCAGGTTGCCGGTGATCGTCGACACCCTGGCACATCAGGAGTTCGTCATCTACCCCAGCCTGGCGTTTGCGGCGGTGGCGTTCTGGATGATCTCGGTGGCCGAGAATGCGCGCATCCCGATAGACAATCCGAGTACCCACCTCGAGCTGACCATGATCCACGAGGCCATGATCCTGGAGTACTCGGCCCGCCACCTGGCGCTGATCGAGTGGTCGGTGGCGCTCAAGCTGTTCACCTATTCCGCACTCGGCATCGCACTGTTCCTGCCGTGGGGCATTGCGGCGCAGGGGGATATGGCGGCACTGCCGCTGGCACTGCTGATCATGATCGCGAAATTTCTGCTCGGTGGCGCCCTGCTGGCCTTCATCGAAACGATTTCGGCCAAGGTGCGCCTGTTCCGCGCACCCGAGTTTCTCGGTACCGCGTTTTTGCTGGCGGTGCTGGGCATGCTGCTTCATTTCCTGCTGGAGGTTTGACGTGATCGCAAGATGTAGGGTGCGCCATGCGCACCATGTGAACGGTGCGCATGGCGCACCCTACGGGAAATCATCATGAGCCTGACCTATCACCTGCAGATCGTCAACCTGCTGGCCGCCCTGCTGCTGCTGATTTCCTTCGCCATGCTGTCGCAGCGCCGCATCGCCGGGCTGATCACGCTGTTTGCCTGGCAGGGCGCGGCGCTGGCGGCATCCACCGCGCTGGTGGCCTGGTCCACCGGCCAGCATCACCTGTATTACTCGGCAGCGCTCACCCTGGTACTCAAGGTGATTGCCATGCCCTGGTACTTCTTCCGCATCGTCAAGAAGCTCGACGTCAGCCGCGACGTGGAACCGATGATCAACATCCCGACCACCATGCTGATCGGCATCGTGCTGGTGATTTTCGCCTTCAACCTGACGCAGCCCATTTCGGAGATGTCGGGCACTGTGATGCGGTCGACCCTGGGCATCGCCCTGGCCACCGTGCTGCTCGCCTTTTTGATGATGATCACGCGCAGCAAGGCGATACCCCAGGTGATCGGCTTTCTGGCGATGGAGAACGGCCTGTTCTTCGCCGCCACCAGCGCCACCTACGGCATGCCGCTGGTGGTTGAGCTGGGCGTAGCGCTGGATGTGATGGTGGGCGTGTTCGTGCTCTCCATCTTCTTCTTCCAGATTCGCGAGACCTTCGATTCGCTGGATCTGAAGCACATGGAAAAACTGAAAGAACGCTGAGATGGAAATTTATTGGCTACTCGGCATTCCGCTGACCGGCGGCATCTTCCTGGCACTGTGGGGCTGCCGGAAACATTCGCCGGAGATCAACACGCTGTTCAGCTTGCTGACGCTGCTGGCGGCCGCGCTGCTGACGCACCGCATCATCGAAAACGGTCCGATGACCGTCGGCGGCGGCTGGTTCTTCATCGACTCGTTCAACGTTTTCCTGGTCGCGCTGACCGCTTTCGTCGCCTTCACCACCGCCCTGTTCTCGCGTCCCTACATGCGCATCGAGCAGGAACATGGCAAGCTCAATGACAAGCGCCTGCGCCTGTATCACAGCAGCTACCAGATCTTCATCTTCGCCATGCTGCTGGCCTTGACCACCAACAACATGGGCATCCTGTGGGTGGCGATGGAAGCAGCCACGCTCGCCACCGTGCTGCTGGTTTCGCTGTACCGCACTCCGGCCTCGCTGGAAGCGGCGTGGAAATATTTCATCCTGTGCGGGGTCGGCATCGCACTGGCGCTGTTCGGCACCATCCTGCTCTACTTTGCGGCTGAGAAGGTGCTGGGCTCGGGCGGCACCGCGCTCTTGTGGACCCACCTGAACGGTGTCAAGACCGAGCTGGAGCCGACGGTGCTGTCGCTGGCCTTCGTCTTCCTGCTGGTCGGCTACGGCACCAAGGTGGGCCTGGCGCCGCTGCACAGCTGGCTGCCGGACGCCCACGCCGAAGGCCCGACGCCGGTGTCCGCCGTGCTCTCCGGCCTCCTGCTCAACGTCGCACTGTATGCGGTGATGCGCTCCAAGGTGCTGGTCGACGGCGCGCTCGGCAACGAGATGGCGGGCAACCTGATGATGGGCTTCGGCCTGCTGTCGGTGGTGGTCGCCGCCTTCCTGATCAAGCGCCAGACCGACGTCAAGCGCATGTTCGCCTATTCCTCGATCGAGCACATGGGCCTCATCACCTTCGCCTTCGGCATGGGCGGCGCGGTGGCGAACTTCGCCGCGCTCCTGCACATGACCATGCACTCGCTCACCAAGTCCGCCATCTTCTTCGCCGTCGGCCACGCCACGCAAAAAGCCGGCTCGCAGCTGATGGCCGACATCCGCGGCCTGATCAAGACCAATCCCACCATCGGCTGGGGGCTGATGCTGGGCACCGTCGCCATTCTTGGGGTGCCGCCGTTCGGCGTGTTCGCCAGCGAATTCCTCATCATCACCACCGCCATGCACGATCATCCCTGGGCTACGCCCTTCCTGTTGCTGGCGCTGGGCGTCGCCTTCGCTTCCATCTTCGGCAAGGTGCAACCGATGGTGTTCGGCGAGACCGAATCGGCGAAGCTACCCTACCAGCCCGCGCTGACGCCGGTGTTCCTGCATCTGGGCCTGGTGCTGATGCTGGGTCTGTTCATTCCGCCCTATCTCGCTGCCTGGTACCGGCAGGCGGCGCAGTTACTGGGTGGGTAATCGGGTAGGGTGCGCCATGCGCACCATTGAACGTAAATTGGTGCGCATGGCGCACCCTACGGAAGGCTGAAATGAAAATCGGCGAACACGACTGGCATCTCGACCCCCTCGGCAAGCACATCTGGCGCGGCCGCATGGAAGCCGGGCAACTGCTCGCGCTGGCACGTGTGGTCAAGGAAGAAGGCGGACAGCTCATTGCCCTGTGGGGCTCGGACAATCGCCACCTGGACCGCGGCTTCGCCATCCACGCCGCCCTGCTCACCAGCGCCGGGCTGGCCTGGGTGACCTGCGCCCTGCCGGATGAAGCGCCGGCCTACCCCGACCTCGCCCACATCTTCCCGCAGGCCGACCGCATGCAGCGCGCGACCTTCGACCTGCTCGGCATCGTGGCCACCGACGCAGTGGACGACCGCAAATGGCTGCGCCACGGCGCCTGGCCGGCGGATGTCTTTCCGCTGCGCAAGGACTTCGATGCGCGCCTGCCCGCCACCCACGACACCGACGCCTACCCCTTCATCCGCGTCGAAGGCGACGGCGTGCACGAGATCGCGGTCGGCCCGATCCACGCCGGCACCATCGAGCCAGGGCATTTCCGTTTTTCCGTCATCGGCGAACGCGTTCTGAGGCTGGAGCAGCGCCAGGGCTACACCCACAAGGGCACGGAAAAACGCTTCGAGGGGATGGACCTCGACACCGGCGCCAAACTCGCCGGGCGCGTCTCCGGCGACACCCACATCGCCTACGCCTGGGCCTACTGCATGGCGGTGGAAACCGCCACCGATAGCCAGGTACCCGACCGTGCCGTGTGGCTGCGCGCGTTGTTCCTGGAAATCGAGCGCATCGCCAACCACCTGGGCGACCTCGGCTACCTCGGCAACGACGTCGCGCTGAGCTTTGGGTTCATGCAGTTCTGGCGACTGAAGGAAGACTGGCTGCGGCTGACCGCAAAACTGTTCGACCACCGCTACCTGTTCGACTGCATCGTGCCGGGCGGCGTGGCAGTAGACATCGACGACAGTGGCCGCGTAGAGCTCACAGCCGAGGCCGACCGCATCGAGGCGGAAGTGCATTCGCTCAAGGCCATCTACGACGACCACGCCACCCTGCAGGACCGCTTCACCAACACCGGCGTCTGCAAGCCCGATCTCGCGGCGAGGCTCGGCCTCACCGGCCTGGCGGGCCGCGCCAGCGCGCAGGCCTGGGATGCCCGCGCCCAGTTTCCGCAGGCGCCCTACGACCAGCTCGACGTCAACATGGCTACGCAGCGCAGCGGCGACGTGCTGGCGCGCGCCGAGGTGCGCTTCAGCGAAATCCACGAATCGCTGCGCCTGATCCGCGACCTTCTCACTGGTCTGCCAGCGGGGAACATTCACGCCCCGCTCAAGCCGGTTCGAGACGTGTGCGAAGGCCTTGGCTGGGTGGAAAGCTGGCGCGGCGAAGTGCTGGTGGCGGTGCGCATCGGGACGGATGGCAAGCTCGACCGGGTGCATCCGCATGATCCGTCGTGGCAAAACTGGCCGTTGGTGGAAGTGGGAATACTCGGCAACATCGTTCCCGACTTCCCGCTCATCAATAAATCGTTCAACCTTTCCTACAGCGGACCGGATTTATGAGCCCGACCTGTAGGGTGCGCTCCGCGCACCATTTTTTGATTGTCGCGTGCGCATGGCGCACCCTACGAGACTTGTGAGAACCGCAACATGGCCACACACCTCATCCTGCAGAAGATCTTCAAGACTGGCTTCGTCTCCGAACCGGCGCCGCAGGCCGACCTCGCGCTGCGCACCCGCGAACAGGTGCTGCACGCTGAAATCCTCAAGATATTCGGCCAGTCGGTAGCAATCCGCCATGTCGACGCCGGCTCCTGCAACGGCTGCGAAATGGAAATCCACGCCCTCAACGGGCCGCATTACAACATCGAGGGCAGGGGCGTGAGGTTCGTGGCCAGCCCCCGCCATGCCGACCTGCTGCTGGTCACCGGCCCGGTCTCGCGCAATATGGAGGTGGCCCTGAAACGCGCCTACGACGCCACCCCGGAACCCAAGTGGGTGGTCGCCATGGGCGACTGCGGCTGCACCGGCGGAATGTTCGGCGAGAACTACGCCACGCGCGGAAAGGTCTCCAACGTCATTCCGATCGACGTCGAAGTGCCGGGCTGTCCGCCCACGCCGCTTGCCCTGCTGCAGGGCATCCTCGCCGCAGTCAGCAAGGGCCGCACGACAGCGTAAGCTGGGGCAAATCCTGCCAGGCCGGGCTATTCCTATTCCTTGGTCTTGGGTTTCCTGCCGGGACTGGCAGGCGGGATATAGCCCGACACCCGGTACAGCATGCCTTCGATCTTCTTGCCCTTGACGAATCGCGTCGAGTGGCACGCAATGATGTCCCCCCGTTTCGACAATTCGGACAGATAAAGACGCGCATCTTCCAGCGGGATGCATGTCGCTGCGGCGATCTCGGAATCGAGTTGCTCACCTCGCGTTTTCAGGTAGGTGTGGATTTTGTCCATAGGTGAGACTCCTTGGTTTGCTGGATGGGCAGGGCCTTGGCCGAGGCGGCTTTGGCCCAACGCAATTCGGCTCCTTCGCGCAAGCTGGCCACGATGGCTGGAAAGTCGAGCGGGAACTGATCGGCGAGCAGCGCCGCCTGCGCCTCCAGCTGTTGCCAGTCGATGGCACAGCCGGCTTCGTCAAAAGCGAAAGCAATATGATTGTCGCCGCCGGGAACAGTTCCCAGCTGCACCTGCCCGTCGAAGGCTTGGTTCAGAAAGGTCAGGTGCCTGGACCAGTACTTCCTGGGGCCGGCGAAATTGGCGACGAGCAGGCCGCCCGGGCGCAGCCGGCGTCGCGCCATCCGGTAGAAACCGCGACTGAGAAACGCCGGGGCGATGCCGTTGCAATCGAAGCCGTCCAGCAGCAGGACATCGGCGTCGCCTTCGGCCGCAGGCAGGTAATCGGCGGCGTCGGCCTGGACGATCGCCAGACGCGGGTCGTCGGGAATGTCGAACTCGCCGCGCAGCGTGATGACATCGGGATCCACCTCGACCACGGTCAGGCGCGCGCGCGGCAGATGGCGGTGACAGAACTTGGCCAGCGAACCGCCGCCCAGCCCGACCATCAGCACATGCCCCGGATCGGGCACGAACAGCAGGAAGGCCATCATCTTGCGGGTGTAGGCGAAATCGAGGGCGTAGGGTTCGTCGATGCGCATCGAGCTCTGGATGAAATCCAGGCCGAAAAGCAGTTGCCGCGTCTCGCCGTCGTCGATGATAAAAGGCCGGCTGTAACGGCCGGCCTGGATTTGTTCGTAAAGCCGCGCCGGGTCGCTGTGTACCGGTTCGAGCACGCGCACGGTGACGGCTGCACCCGCCACCCGGCCCGGCAGTTCCAGCAGCGGAGTGCTCGGGGACATGGCTTTATCGTTCATCGGCCTCTCTCGGGTGCGCCAGGGCGGTCAGCGGAGCTTGTGCGCGGGAGCCCATCGGGTTGGGGGGGGGGGGCCGGAGGCTGCAGGCGCATTCCGGCGACGCACGGAACGGTGCTTGATCCATTTAACGACCGCCATGCTACATGGCAATGAGATGGTAATCAAGTTATCATCGCATACACATCATGCGCACATCCAGGAGAGTCATGGAAAACCGTACCGCCAGAATGACGTTTCTGATCGATCCGAGAAAGAAGCAGCTCTTCGAGGAAATCTGCGCCCAGCAGGATCTCACCTCGTCGCAAGTGGTGCGCAAGCTGATTCAGCAATACATCAACGAGAACGCGGGATCGCGCGAGCTGCCCGAATGGATGACGGCGCCTGCCGCCAAGGCCGGAGACAAGCCGCAATGAAAGCCGCATCGCCAGGCAGCCCCCGCCGATGAGCCCCGACAGCCAGACCCTGCGTTTCATCCGGCATCGCATCCCGGCATTCGAGTGCGAACCCGGCTGCCATGACTGCTGCGGGCCGGTGACCGCGTCGGGCGAAGAGATGGCGAGGCTCCCGCGCAAGAGCGACGCCGAGCATGCGGCGGCGCTCGACGAATTAAGCTGCCCGCACCTGGGCAAAACAGGCTGCCAGGTCTATGCGGAACGTCCGCTGATTTGCCGCCTCTTCGGCACCACGCCGCGGCTCGCCTGCCCGCAGGGCAAACGCCCGGCATCCATGATCGCGCCGCACATCGAGCAGCAGATCTACCGCTATTTCGAGGTGACCCGTCATGTGCTGCTCTGATGAAGAATCCCGAAAGGCACGCGCGTGAGCAAGCAGCCGTTCTTCCACTGGGAGGGCGAGACGCTGGTGCTCAATGTTCTCGGCAAGCCCAGCGCAAAAGTGGATGCCATCGGCAAACCCAAGGGCCACCAGCTCAAGATCGGCGTCACCGCCGCCCCGGTCGCAGGCCGGGCCACCGATCACATGGTGCGTTTTCTGGCGGGTGCGTTCGGCGTGGCGACGGCCGACATCGAGGTTGTTTTCGGCCGCATGAATGTGAACAAGCAGCTGCGCATCAAGTCTCCCAAAAAGCTGCCCGCGGTCTTTGGGCAGCAGGAGATGTTCTGACCGTTGTCGGAGCATCCGCAGGGGGTAGGCCGTGCTTGATCGCTAACGCGTCAGACCCGCATAGAGAAGCGGGAGCTTTTCCGGCAGCCGCTCGACGTGATCGACCACCATGTAGTTCTTCTGCCCGAAGATGCGCGAGACGTAGTTGTCGGCGCGCGGGTCGAGACTCATGCAGTAGGTGGTGACGCCTTCGCGGGCGACTTCCTCGACCGCCTTCTTGGTGTCGTAGCGCAGGTACTGCGGGTCGCGCACGTCGATGTCGGCCGGCTCGCCGTCGGTGATCACGATCAGCAGCTTCTTCGCCGAGCGCTGCAGCTTCAGATAGTGACCGGCGTGACGGATCGCCGCGCCCATGCGGGTCGAGAGCTGGCCGGTCATGCCGGCGAGCTTGGCCTTGGGCACTTCGTCCCAGTGCTGGTCGAAGTCCTTGAAGCGGGTGTACTCGACATCGTGGCGGCCGTCGGAGCAGAAGCCGTGGATGGCGAACGGATCGCCCACCTTGCTGATCGCGTCGGCCAGGAGCACGCAGGCCTGGCGCGTCAGGTCGAGCACGCTGTATTCCTGATCCTGCACCGCCTCATTGGTCGATTCGGACAGGTCGAGCAGCACCAGAATCGAGAAATCGCGCGTCTTGCGCACGCTGCGCATCATGATGCGCGGATCGGGCTGGTTGCCCATGCGGATGTCGATAAAGCTCTCGATCGCCGCGTTGATGTCGATCTCGTCGCCGTCCTCCAGCTTGCGCATGCGCTGCACGCCTTGCGGCTGCATCGCGTCGAGCAGGAATTTCATGCGATGGATTTCGCGCTTGTACCTGGCGGTGATGTCGTCGATGACCTGCAGGTCGCCGAACTTGGGGCGCTTTTCCTGCACTGTCGCCCACGCCGGACGTTCCAGCTGGATCTGGTAATCCCACTCGGAATAATAAAAAGGCTCGGACCGCGGCTCCTTGCCCTCCATCTCGTTCCAGCTCTTGCCCATATCCTCATAGGGAAAGAGCTCGGTGGAGAGCACCCAGATTTCCTCGGCATCGTCGCCTGCACCCTCGACCTCGACCTCGTTGATCATTTCCATCAGGCTGACCTGTTTGCGAACCTGATTGATGGTATCGAAGCCGGCATTGGCAGCCTTGTCGAAATCGAATTCCTCGAATTCCCAGAAATAGCGGTTGTCATCCCGGTAAGGCGCGGTGAGGAGATCGGTACGCGGGTTGAACGGAATCTTTTTCTGCTGAAGGCTGTGCGCGAGTTGCACACCGACTTCCCATGAAGTCTGGTTGTCATCGAGCTTGTCCTGCGCAGTGGCGAACAATGCACGGCCCTCGGCAATCCACGGATCGCTGTCCCGATAAGCATCGTCCAGCAGCGCACGCGCCAAACGATCGAGGTAATCGCCTGCTGTCCTGTCCATCGCGGGCGTGATGGTGTGCAGCTTGCACCAGAGTTGTTTCAGACCCGGAAAGCGGCGGATCGCCAGGGTTTCCACCCGTGCATCCTCAATCACGGAGATCACCGCCATCTGCATCGGGTTGAGCGCCTCGGCAGAAATCGGCTGGCGAGTTTCGACCATATGCGCGGCGCAGTGCGCCGCGGTGGCACGATAGAGCTCGATGCCGGGGACCGGCTCCTGCCCCTCGACGCTGAAGTCGTCGAAGGCATCCGGCAGATGCAGCAGGTAATCTTCAATGTAAGGCCGATAGCCTTGGCGCGCCTCGAAGTCGCCCGAGGTCGGGCGCATGAAAAAGTCGCGCGCCCACAGCGCGCGCAGATACATGTTGATGCGGCGCTGCACATCGATCAGCAGCGTGCCCTTGCGCTCTTTTTGCAGCATCGCCATCGATTCTTTCGATTCGAGGCTGAAGTAATTAATCTGCTCTTCGTAGTTGGTGCGGTGCGCGTGTGCGCCCCACAGCGCCCAGCGCCGCAGGCCGCCCAGGGTCAGGTTCTGGAACAGCACTTCGAGCTTGTCGAGCATCGGTCGCACGCCGCGCGGCGCCTGCGCAATCAAGGTGTTGATGAACTGCAGGTACTTGAGGAAAAGCTCGGGATCGCCCAGCCGGTTGGCCGCGGTCGGCGCCGTGGCGAGCAGCAGTTCGATCACCGCACCCGAGGTTTTCGAGGCCAGCATCAGCGCTGCGGTGGCGAGATCGGCCACCACGTCTTCGCCTACTTCCTTGGCCACCTGCGGCGCCTGTTCGATCCATGTCTCGACCAGCGAGTCGCCGCGACCGAGTCCGCGGATGGCCGACACGCCCTTCAGGTAATTGTCCAGGCCGCGCGGCGAAAAAACCTTGGTTGCATCATGCCAGGCGGCATTGAGCGCTTCACGGGTGTGCGGCGACAGGTCTTCCAGCAGTTCATTGTAGTCAGCGAGATTGATCGACATGTAACGTCCTTTCGCGAAGCACCGTGCTTAGAACTCGTTGTGCAGCTTCTTGTATCCCTGCACCAATGAGATATTGGTCTGGGCCACATCCTCGGAGAAGCTGGAAAAATCCGGGGTAACCTGCTCAATCGCACTCAAATCCGTATCGGAATGAATCGTCGTGGTCGATGGAATATGGAACTTGGGCGGAACCTGACAACCCTCTACCACGGAGTTGTGCCGGATCACCGAGTCATCCCCCACCGAGCAGTTGTAAAGGACCGAGTTGAAGCCGACGAACACCCTGTTTCCCACTTCGCATGGGCCATGAATAATGGACCGGTGCGCAATGGATGTGTATTCGCCAATCACAACCTTGCCGCCCGATTTGGAGTGGATCACCACGCCATCCTGGATGTTGGAGTTGGCGCCAATAATAATTGGCTCAAGGCTTCCATCCGGCTTGGTTTCATCGGCCCGGATCACGACATAGGGACCTATGAACACATTGGCGCCAATGATGACCTTGCCACAGATAATGGCCGTAAAGTCCACATACGAAGATTCGTCAATTACGGGCAGATCGCCATTCGGGTTCTTGCGGATCATGTTGTAACTGCCGATGCTCAGAAGAACGTGGACACAGCTGCGTCCAGCGCGTCGCGCATATCAGGATCGTCGGTAATCGGACGCACCAGTGCAACGCGGCAGGCGGCCAGCGGGGCGACGCCCTTGGCGATCAGGCTGCCTGCGTAGATCAGCATGCGGGTCGACAGGCCTTCGTCGAGGCCGTGGCCTTTAAGGTTGCGCGAGCGTTCGGCGATCGATACCAGCTTATCGGCAATATCCGCCGCGACGCCGGATTCGTGCATCACGATTTCGGTTTCGATCTTGTGCTCGGGGTAGGTGAAATCGAGGCCGCCGAAACGTTGCTTGGTCGACTGTTTCAGATCCTTCATCAGCGACTGGTAGCCGGGATTGTAGGAAATCACAATCTGGAAATCGGGGTGGGCATGGACCAGCTCGCCTTTCTTTTCCAGCGGCAATACGCGGCGGTTATCGGTCAGCGGATGGATCACCACGGTGGTGTCCTGGCGCGCTTCCACCACTTCGTCCAGATAGACAATGGCGCCGTGACGGGCACCGATGGCCAGCGGGCCATCCTGCCATTCGGTGCCCGACGCCGACAGCAGGAAACGCCCGACCAGGTCGGACGCCGTCATGTCCTCGTTGCACGCCACCGTGATCAAGGGCTTGCCCAGCTTGTGCGCCATGTACTCGACAAAACGCGTCTTGCCGCAGCCGGTCGGCCCCTTCAGCATCATCGGCATGCGCACGGAGTAAGCTGCTTCGTACAGCTCGACTTCGTCAGCAACGGGACGATAGTAGGGTTCTTTGGTGATGCGGTATTGATCGACGATATTGCTCATTTCAATTCCTTTTTTTATTCGTCCTTCGCGGACAAACAAACCAAAAGCCCCCGCACCTTGCGGGTGACGGGGGCTGTTACGGTCTCCCGTCGCGACTTAAACAGTCTTGCCGCGGAAAATCACCATGGCCGCGCCCTGCGACTGGTTGAAGTTGTTATACCCCACCAGACGAACGTGATTATCGGGGTTGGCCTTGCGGCAGGCGTCAGCTTCGGCCAGCACCACATCCACATCGGTTTCGCCGAACATCGGCAGCTTCCACATGTACCAGTACGAATCCATCAGGTACTCGGGTTCGGTGTGCTCGATGGCCGGGTTCCAGCCCTTCTTCACCAGATACTCGACCTGCATCCGGATGTTGTCCTTGTCCATGGCCGGCAGGTAGGAGAAGGTCTCGAATTTGCGGCTGGCAGGATCGCTCACGCGGCTTTTGTAATCCATTACTTCAGACATTTTGGTTCCTTTCAAATTAGGTGAGGCGTTAGGCGTTAGGCGAGAGGCGGGGGGGGACGATACGCCTCACTCCTCACCCCTCACGCCTTACCGTCTTACTTGTGAGCAACGTCCAGCTTGTCGACGGTGTCGAATTCGAACTTGATTTCCTTCCACGTTTCCATGGCGATCTTCAGTTCGGGGCTGTGCGAAGCGGCAGCGGTGAGGATCTCCTTGCCTTCCTTCTCGAGCTCACGACCCTGGTTGCGTGCTTCCACGCAGGCTTCCAGCGCGACGCGGTTGGCGGCGGCGCCAGCGGCGTTGCCCCAGGGGTGGCCGAGCGTGCCGCCACCGAACTGCAGCACCGAGTCGTCACCGAAAATGTTCACCAGTGCAGGCATGTGCCACACGTGGATGCCGCCGGAGGCTACCGGGATCACGCCGGGCATGGAACCCCAGTCCTGGTCGAAAAACAGACCGCGCGAACGGTCTTCCGGGATGAAACTGTCACGCATGGTGTCGATCCAGCCCAGGGTCGCGTCGCGGTCGCCTTCCAGCTTGCCGACGACGGTGCCGGAGTGCAGGTGATCACCACCCGACAGGCGCAGCACCTTGGTCAGCACGCGGAAGTGGATACCGTGGTGCGGGTTGCGATCGAGCACGGCGTGCATGGCGCGGTGGATGTGTAGCAGCATGCCGTTGTCGCGACACCAGTTGGCCAGGCCCGTGTTGGCCGTCAAACCGCCGGTGAGGTAGTCGTGCATGATGATCGGTGCGCCGATTTCCTTGGCGAACTCGGCCCGCTTGTACATCTCTTCCGGGGTCGGTGCGGTCACGTTCAAGTAGTGGCCCTTGCGCTCGCCGGTTTCGCGCTGCGCCTTCATGGTCGCTTCGTGAACGAAGGAGAAGCGGTCGCGCCAACGCATGAAGGGCTGGCTGTTGACGTTCTCGTCGTCCTTGGTGAAGTCGAGACCGCCACGCAGGCATTCGTACACGGCGCGGCCGTAGTTCTTGGCCGACAGACCCAATTTAGGCTTAATCGTGCAGCCCAGCATCGGACGACCGTACTTGTTCATACGGTCGCGTTCGACCTGGATACCGGCAGGCGGGCCGCCGCAGGTTTTGACGTAGGCGATCGGGAAGCGGATGTCTTCCAGACGCAGGGCGCGCAGGGCCTTGAAGCCGAACACGTTGCCGACCAGCGAGGTCAGCACGTTCACGACCGAACCTTCTTCGAACAGGTCGATCGGGTAGGCCACGAACGCATAGAAGCATGTGTCGTCGCCAGGCACGTCTTCGATGCGGTAGGCGCGGCCCTTGTAGTAGTCGAGGTCGGTCAAGAGGTCGGTCCACACCGTGGTCCAGGTGCCGGTCGACGACTCGGCGGCCACCGCAGCGGCGACTTCCTCGCGATCCACGCCCGGCTGCGGGGTAATCTTGAAGCAGGCCAGCAGGTCGGTGTCCAGCGGGGTGTATTCCGGGGTCCAGTACGTCTGCCGGTATTCCTTCACACCGGCGTTATAAGTTTTAACAGCCATGATTTCCTCCTACAGAAAGGGGTAGTTTTCCGTGCAACGCCCCAACGGCCTGACACGATGGGATGTATCTTGCAGGAGTCGAATCATCAATAACAGTCGATATTTTCTATTTCCAAGATAGACTTTTGTCTATGTATATTTAACCGAAGGATGCCCGCATGCGCCACCACACCACCTTCCGCCAGCTGGAAATCTTCGAAGCCATCGCCCGGCTCGGCAGCTTCACCCGCGCCTCCGAAGAGCTGTTTCTCTCCCAGCCCACCGTCTCCATGCAGATGAAAAAACTGGCCGACATGATCGGCGTGCCGCTGATCGAGCAGGCCGGCAAGAAAATCCGCCTCACCGCCGACGGCCAGGAACTGGCGAGGGCCACCCGCGAAATCTTCGGCATCCTCGACCGCTACACCATGTCGGTGGGCGAGCGGCGCGGGCTCAAGCAGGGGAGGCTCAGCCTGATGGCGATCACCACCGCCTCCTATTTCGCGCCGCGCCTCCTGGGTGAATTCGTCAAGTTGTATCCCGGCATCGACGTGTCCTTGCGCGTCACCAACAAGGAACAGGTGCTCGCCAGCATCGCCGACAATCTGGACGACCTCTACTTCCTCGGCCAGCCGCCGGAAGACATCGACGTCGTCGCCACCCCCATCATGGACAACCCCATCGTCGTGCTCGCCGCGCCGGATCACCCGCTGGCAGGCAAGAAAAAAATCACCCTGGAACGCCTGGCAAGAGAGCCCTGGCTGATGCGCGAAAAAGGCTCCGGCACCCGCAACGCCATCGAGCGGCGCTTCGCCGAGCGCGCCATCACCCTCCGCCCGCGCCTGGAACTGGGCAGCAACGAAGCCATCAAGCAGGCTATCCTCGCCGGCCTCGGTATCTCCGCCCTCTCCCGCCACGTCCTGTCCCTCAACCAGCCCGGCCAGTTCGCCGTGCTCGACGTCGTGGGCTTCCCCATCCTGCGCCACTGGTACGCCGTCTATCCGGCGGGACGGCAATTGTCGGTGGTGGCGCGGGCGTTTCTGGATTATCTGCTGGGGCGGGAGGAGGTCGCGCCGGCAAAGGCGGGTAAGAAAAAATAGCGAATTGGAGCGAAGAAAGCACCTAATCGCTTCAAAAAATGGGAGACGGACAAGGCTGGGCGGTACAGCCGAATGCGTCAGACTCAATTTGCCGCCCTTTGTTGCTGTACAAGCGTGAAGCGGAAACTACTATTACCTTGGGCGGATGGCCGTGAGAGATTACCCACGCCCAAGGTCAGTCGGGCCTTGCTCGGCGCCAATTCAAACCTCTGGAGAGACAACTGTGAAATTCACCCCCAAAATCGCGGCCCTGGGCCTGGCCCTGGCCTTTGCCATTCCCGCCTCGTTTGTGGCGCACGCGGAGGAATTCGCGCCCTATGGAACCGCCAAGGTCGACATGCACGAGATGCCGGTCACGAACGTGGTATTCGACGTGAATTACGAAGACCCGCAGAAGTTGAACATTCTTTACAACTTCGTCCGGAACACGCAAAAAATCACCAAGGGCAAGGTGGTGGTGGTGACGCACGGCCCCGAGCTGCGTGCCTTCGCCAAGGAGAATTATTCGAAATACCAGGGCGCCATCGACAAGATGGCCGAACTGGCAAAGGACGGCGTCGAGTTCAAGATGTGCAACAACGCGATGAAGGCTGCCGGGTTCAGCGCCGAGGACATGCACGGGTTCATCACGGTCGTGCCGGCAGGCTTCCCCGAACTCGCCTACTGGCAGGGCAAGGGCTACGAGTACATCAATCCCATTCCGCTGTCGGTTAAGGACGTCCGTTACCTCGATCAGCCGCAACTGAAGAAGTGACCCTGCGGCAGACGGACGGGAATGAAGACTCGTCGGGGCCGTCAGCATGACCGGCTGCTCCGGCCACCACCTCCGTGGTCGGGCGCCAAATCCCATCCTGCCGCACACATGCGCGCCGTGCCGTCATCATGAACACCAGGTAGTCCCGCATCCCGATCTCGCGTTCCTGAATAAGTGATGAGTGGTGAGTGAATAAATGGGGGCAGACTGAACTGACCCCTTTAGCCATACTCGGTAGTCTGATTAATTCGTTTCATCCAAAGGCAATTCAAGGTTGGAATTCTTCTTCGGATAAGCTCGATTTAAAAACCGTAGGAAATCATCCCAGTTTGTGTGGGCACGCATAGCGCCAATTACTGCGTACAGATGCTGGGCGAGAGCAGGATGACCAACGTCCTCTGTCAATAGCTGGTGGTGTTTACCTCTGCGGTTTCCTCTGTCGTCTTTCGGGTTCCGCTTTTCAAGTTCATCAAGAATGCCTGGTGCAAGTCGTTCATACACAATGTTGTTGGTGTATTTCCCAACCACGCCAGGTCGTTTCACTTGAAGAGGGTTCATCGGCCAACCCTTGAGCCTGAACATTTCTTTGTAGAAATCATCTGGAAAGCGTTTTGCCCATGCAGCAAGCTCTTTCTTCAAATATTGGTCAAGTATCGCTTGCAGCGCATGTCGATCTCGAACCTCTTGATAGCCGGTCGCTTCATCTACCAGCGCCGTAACACCAACGTGAGCAAGCCCGCGAATTAATACTCGGGCTCTAGTCGCGACGTGCTTCTGCATCGCAGTCAAAACACCCGCTTCGTCCGCGTCCAAAAATACGCCACATACGTTTGGAAGCAAGTCAGCAGGATAGCCAAATGCTCGTGCACCCTTCAGGGGCTTAAATTCGACCTGGCTTGACGTAACTTCCAACTCTTTAGATATAAATAATTTTAGGTTCTTTGCAGTCAGAAATGCACGCAACAAATAATTGCATGCATTGCTTGCATCTATTGGGGCAAAAAAACTAAAAATGGGGTCGGGCCGTCTGACCCTATTTACTTCTTGCTGTTTGGAAACTCACGACCCCGCGTTGCCACGACGCCGTTTCCTCATGCTACCGGGGCGTACGGACAACTCCCCGGACGGGACTTCAACCCGCTAGATTTACTGCTGTTACTGCTGTTACTGCGAGCGATCAGCCCCGCGCGCGACAGCAGCCAGCCGGGCCCGGATGGCGTCGAGCACCTCGATGTTTCGGATATAAAAATCGTGAAGCTCACGCGTGGCGCATTGAGCGTCCACTTGGCGCAATCTGGCTTGAGCACGGCAGGCGCGCTGGCGAACATGGCCGAATAAAAACGGATACCCGCGGCGAGGTCATCAACCGCAAAATTTACTTGTAGGGAGTTCATCGGTTTCCTCAGGCCGCAAGCAAAGATACGCGCGCATCGAGTCGCTTCGGAACGTGAAGCGTCGGCGGACAGGAAGAATGCGCCACGGGGATATCGGAATGCGCCTGGGGCACCCCAAGGTCGTGAAGCAGGCGCATGACATGCCGGCGCACCTGAGCAGTCAGATCGGCTGGGGACTCAGCCTCGAGATCCCAGTCGATCCTCCCGCCGCAGTGATATGCGACGCGCGGGCCCGGATCGCCCGGCGTATGAATCACCACGACCAGGTCTGCCGGCATACCATTGAATGCTGCGGTCAAATCCGCGCCGCAGGGGGCAGCAACTCTGATTTCCAGGCAACCATTTGCCAGGCGGTTCGTCCAGTGCGCCGCCCGGTGCGCGGCCAGGCCGTCACCGCCGGCCGCAAACAACACCTGCAATTTCAAACACCGAGCGCCCCGCTTGCTCGTTGCCTGCGAGCCTATGTTCTGCATCGTCCTGTCCTCGTACCTGTCTTGATGCCGGCACCCTAACAAGCTGCAGTGACACGTATGTGACAAGGTTGGCACGCCTCGTCTTTGAAAAAACTCGCGCCGATGCGACTGAAATATTCCTGCAATGCTTCTGCAAAATTTCTGCAATGTCCGGCTCGTAGTATCGCGCTTGTTCAGCCAATCCCGGTTCGATCAACAACCTGTTCAAGGAGCCTTTATGTCTGTTTCCAAGCGTGTTTATTTCAAACTGGCGGGCGTGGCCGCTGCCCTGGCGATTGGCACGACCGCCTCGCTTTCGGCGCTGGCCGTCGACATCACGGGCGCGGGCGCGACCTTCCCCTACGCCGTCTACACCAAGTGGGCCGATGCCTACCAGACTGCGACCGGCAACAAGGTCAACTACCAAGGCATCGGCTCGTCGGGCGGCGTCAAGCAGATCCGCGCGAAAACCGTCGATTTCGGCGGCTCCGACGCGCCGGTGAAGGAAGCCATCCTCGACGAGGCGGGCCTGGTCCAGGTGCCGACCGTGATGGGCGGCGTCACCATCGTCACGAATATCCCGGGTATCGAATCCGGCCAGCTGAAACTGGACGGCGCGACCGCCGCCGATATCTTTCGCGGCGCGATCACCAAGTGGAACGACCCGGCCATCGCCAGGCTGAACCCCGGCGTTGCACTGCCGGACCTGACCATCACCGTGTCGCACCGTTCGGACGGCTCGGGGACCACCTACGCATTCACCCACTACCTGGCCAAGCAGTCGCTGGCCTTCCAGCGTGATGTCGGCGCGGGCAACACGGTGAACTGGCCAGCCAACGCGGTGGGTGGCAAGGGCAACCCGGGGGTTGCTGCCAACGTGCAGAAGATCAGGGGCACGATCGGCTATGTGGATATCGCCGATGCGATGAAGAACGACATGAATTTCGTGGCGCTGAAAAACAAGGCCGGCAACTACATCGTGCCGAGCCAGGCTTCGGTCGCCGATGCGGCAGCCGGTGCCGACTTCAAAGTCAAGGGCTTGGCGCCGGACCTGCTGGACCAGACGCACAAGAACGCCTGGCCGATCACCAGCGCCACCTACATGCTGGCGTATGAAAAAGGCACGGATGCCGCCAAGCAGAAAGGCGTCGTGGACTTCTTCAGCTGGTCCCTGAACAACGGCCAGAAAATGGCCGCCGACCTCGGCTTCGTGGCGCTGCCGGCCAATGTGGTGAAGATGGTCGAAGCGGAAATGAAGAAAATCAAGTGACGCCGGCGGCCTGGCCGCCAGACGTTCGCAGGGCAAAGACGAATGCCCCCGGCTCACCGCCGGGGGCATTTTCAATTCTGGCGCTGCCTGTCAGCCCAGCGGGGAAGGCGGCTGCCAGATGCCGTCCCACGCGGACTGTGCGGAGAGGCGCAGGCGCTCCTGGAGGGACGGCTTGCGCTGGAAACGGACGTGCAGGACGCGGCTCCGCTGGCAAGCACTGCAAATGATTTCGTCGCTGGTGGCGAGTTCATCCACCAGTCCCAATTCCTGCGCCTTGCTGCCGAGCCAGGCTTCGCCGGTGGCGACCTTTTCCATGTCGAGCTGCGCGCGGCAGCCTTGCACGAACGCGCGAAACTGCGCGTGGATGTCCTCCAGCTCCTCGCGCAGCTTGGTGCGGCCGGCTTCGGTGTTTTCGCCGAACAGGGTCACGGTGCGCTTGAATCTGCCGGCGGTGAATTGTTCCCAGTCGATGTTTCTGGCCTGCAGCCAGCGGTGAAAGTTGGGGATCTGGGCGACCACACCGATGGAGCCGATGAGCGCGAAAGGCGAGGCGACGATCCTGTCGGCGGCGACGGCCATAAGATAGCCGCCGCTGGCGGCCACCGTGTCCACCATCACGGTCAACGGCAGCTGCGCGTCGCGCAGCCGGAGCAGCTGGGCGGCGCCGAGCCCGTAGCGGTTGACCAGGCCGCCGCCGCTTTCGAGCCGCAGCAACACGGCGTCGCCCGCTCTGGCCACTTGCAGGATGGCGCTGATTTCCTCGCGCAGCGCCGTCAACGCCGAGGCGCGAAGATCGCCCTTGAAGTCCAGCAGGTAGATGCAGGGTTCGGCTTCCGCCCTTTTCTGCTGCGCCTTGCGGTCGAGCTTGCGCTGCTTTTGCAGGATTCTGTGGGCTTTCCTGGGAAGCCGCACGGCCTGGATCCTGTCGGCAGCCGCTTCGAGCTGACGGTTGACCTCGCTCACCTGGATCTGGCCGGCAGCCTTCTCCTTGCGGCGCGACAGGGCGACAAGGCCGGCGGCCAGAAGGAAGACGGCCAGCACGAGGGTGGCGATTTCGGCCAGAAACAGGGCGTATTGCGAGACCAGGCCGTTCATCGCGGACGGCCGGGCGCGCGGTTGGACGCCTGTGGCTCCCGGTTCGACAGACCGGGGGCGCCTGCCTCGCTGCAAAGTCTCTGTTTCAGCCAGCCGGCACGATTGGATGTGAGGGAATCCACGCCGAGCTGCAGATACCGTTTCGCCACGGTCACGTCGTCCACCGTCCATAGGTGGACCTCCTTTTGCGCCGTCCGCAGCGCCTGCATGAACGCTTGATCGACGGCCGGATGCGCGCGGCAGCCGACGCCGTCGGCGCCGGTTTTGTCGAGCGTTTGCAGAATTTCCTTTGCGGACGGTCGCACGTCGGCTTCCGGGCCGGCCTTGAAATCCGTCAGCCAGAGCGCCTTGAGCTGGGGCAGCAGCCGCTTCGCTTCGCCGATGACCCTGGCATCGAAGGACATGACGATGGCCTGCCCGGACTGCAACCCGGCCCCGGCAAGCGTCTCTTTCAGAGTGGGCAGGATCTGCGGGCCGCTTTTGATCTCGATGAACACGCGCTTCCCTTCAGGCACGGTGGCGAGAACCTCGCCAAGGGTGGGGATCCGGGCGCCGCGCCATTGTTCGCCTTTCCAGGAACCGACATCAAGCCGGCGAAGCTCGGCAAGCGTCGCTTCGGCCACCTTCCCGGCCCGACCTGCCGTCCGCCTGGTGTCGGTGTCGTGGATGCAGACGATTTTCCCGTCCCGCGTCAGATGGAAATCCCCCTCGATGCCGTCGGCGCCCTGCTGCCAGGCCAGCTTGAATGCGGCGAGGGTGTTCTCCGGCGCATCGTCGGCGGCGCCACGATGGGCGATCACGGCAGGCATGGCGCGCGTTGGGTTGGCGGCGCCCGTGCCGGGAATATGCCCGGAACGAATGTCAGTAGCGGTGTGGTGACTCATGCGACGCGCACCCCCTTTTATTTCCAGCGATGTAATGTCCAGCGTCATGGGCGCCGGCAAGCGCAGCTTTTTGGCGACCCGTTGACTTCAATGTCAGGCGGCATTGTCAGTTCAGTATGGTCGAATTTGGAACGTTTGCCGCACCCCGCCTGGATTACGGCTACGGTCGATACCGCCCGGAAACGTGGCCAGAGCGGGCTGGAGCGAATCAAGTTAAGCGGCGTGCCCGTCCAGGCACTATGATGAACGTTCCAGCCATTGTTTTGTGGAGGGGTCGTGAAACATTCTTTTTGCAGCAGGCACGCGCACCTGCACCGCTTCGGCGACTGAACCATGGCAGACTCCAGCGAAGCCGATCTGGCGCAAGCCACGGCTGCCGTGGCCGCCCTCCTCGAAGGCATGCGGCTTTCCGCCCACCTCTATGCCGTCGAGCCCAGGGAGGGGCAGTGGGCAGTGATCGTGGAATGCGCCACCGGGTCGGGCTGGCAGCGCGTGGAGCTGCGGGCAGGCCCTGAACTGCTGGCCGCGATCGGCGGCGACGCGGCGGCCCGGGCGACTCTGCTCGCCCAATGGCGGGCGCATCTGGACGACTGCAGGTACGACTAACGCACGCCGGTGCGGTTTGCCCGGGCCGCCGCGTTGCCACCTGCGTAGCCCGACACCACCCGGGTGACGCCCGTGACGTGCTCGAACACGCCCCCCCCCCAGAAGCATCCGCCGGAGACTGGGCTAGCCCAGGATCGGCATCGCCAGGCTGTTGGCCATGCGCTCGGCCGGCGCGGGCCAACGGGTGGTCACCACCTTGGAGCGGGTATAGAAAGACACCCCCTCCATGCCGTGCATGTGCAGGTCGCCGAAGAGCGAGGCCTTCCAGCCGCCGAACGAGAAGAAGGCCATCGGCACGGGGATCGGCACGTTGATTCCCACCATGCCCACCTCGATCTCGTGCTGGAAGCGGCGGGCCCAATGGCCGGAGCGGGTGAAGATGGCGGTGCCGTTGCCGTACGGGTTCGCGTTGACGAGGGACACGGCGTCCTCATAGCTGGCCACCCGCAGCACGATCAGCACCGGCCCGAAGATCTCCTCGCGGTAGATGTCCATCGCGGGCGTTACCCGATCGAACAGCGTGGGACCGACGAAGAAACCGTTCTCCAGCCCTGGCACTGTGAGGCCGCGCCCATCGAGAAGCAGTGCCGCGCCCTGGGCCACGCCGCTGTCGATCAGGCCATGGATGCGGTCGCGGTGCGCCACCGAGATCACCGGCCCCATCTCGACGCCGGCGTGGTCGCCCCGCCCCACCACGAGCTTCGCGGCCTTCTCCCCGAGCAGCGGCAACAGGGCATCGGCCGCCTCCCCCACCGCCACCACGGTGGAGATGGCCATGCAGCGCTCGCCCGCCGAACCGTAGGCCGCGCCGATCAGGGCATCGGCGGCGAACCCCATGTCGGCGTCCGGCATCACCACGGCGTGGTTCTTCGCCCCGCCGAGGGCCTGCACGCGCTTGCCGTGGCGGGCGCCGGTCTCGTAGATGTGCCGGGCCACCGGGGTCGAGCCGACGAAGGAAATGGCGCCCACATCGGGGTGGCCGAGCAGGGCATCCACCGCTTCCCGGTCGCCGGGCACCACGTTGAACACGCCGTCTGGCAGGCCGGCCTGCTTGAACAGTTCGGCCATCAGCAGGCTGCAGGAAGGCACTTTTTCGGAGGGCTTGAGGACGAAGGTGTTGCCGCAGGCGATGGCCACCGGGAACATCCACAGCGGCACCATGACCGGGAAGTTGAACGGCGTGATGCCGGCGCACACACCCACCGGCTGCAGGATCGAATGGCAGTCGACGCCGCGGCCCACGTCCTCCGCCTGCTCGCCCTTCAGCAGATGCGGCACGCCGCTGGCGAACTCGATCACCTCGATGCCGCGCTGCACCGAACCGGCGGCGTCGGCGAGGGTCTTGCCGTGCTCCTCGCAGGCAAGCTGTGCCAGCTCGTCGCGATGCTGCTCCATCAGTTCGCGGAAGCGGGTGAGGATGCGGGCGCGGCGCAGTGGCGTGGTTTCGCGCCAGGCCGGGAAGGCCGCCTTGGCCGCCGCCACCGCCGCATCGACATCGGCCCGGGCGGCCAGCGGGACCTGGTGGACCACCTCGCCCGTGGCCGGGTTGAAGACGTCGCCGGTACGGCCGTTTTGGGCCTGCACGCGTTGGCCATTGATCCACAGGCGCAACAAGTCGACTGACATTTAGCGTTCCCTTTCCATGTCTTGCCTGAAACAGGCCGGCAACGGATCACACGCCGCGCAGTGCGGCCTTGAACACTTTGCGTCGCCGGTGCAGCGTGGGTTCCGTATAGCCGTTGGGCTTGCGCCGACCATGAAAGATCAGGTCCTGCGCAGCCTGGAACGCCAAGCCGATGTAGTGGGGGGCCATGTTGATGTAATCGGGCTCGCCGGCATTCTGCTGATCCACCAGCTTCGCCATGCGCTTGAGCGATTCCATGACCTGGTTCTCGCTGACCACGCCGTGATACAGCCAGTTGGCGACATGCTGGCTGGAGATGCGCAGCGTGGCGCGGTCTTCCATCAGGCCGACGTTGTGAATGTCCGGCACCTTGGAGGCGCCCATGCCCTGGTCGACCCAGCGCACGACGTAGCCGAGCAGGCCCTGCAGGTTGTTGTCCAGCTCCATCTGGATGTCCTCCGGCATCCAGGCGGGCGCCGCCACGACGGGGATGGCCAGCAGGTCGTCGAGGCGGGCGGGCGCACGCTGCTTCAAGGCCTGCTGCCGGGCGAAGACGTCGACCCTGTGGTAATGAATGGCGTGCAGGGTGGCCGCGGTCGGCGACGGCACCCAGGCGCAGTTGGCGCCCGCTTCGGGATGGGCCTGCTTGCCGGCCATCATCTCGGCCATCCGGTCCGGCATGGTCCACATGCCTTTGCCGATTTGCGCACGGCCCGAGAGCCCGCAGGCCAGGCCGATGTCGACGTTCCAGTCCTCGTAGGCCTTGAGCCAGCGGGATGCCTTCATCTCGTTCTTGCGCAGCATGGGCCCGGCTTCCATGGAGGTGTGGATTTCATCGCCGGTGCGGTCGAGAAAGCCGGTGTTGATGAAGATCAAGCGTTCGCGCGCCGCGCGGATGCACTCCTTGAGATTGAGGGTGGTGCGGCGCTCTTCATCCATGATGCCGATCTTCAGGGTGTTTCGCGGCAGCTTGAGCACGGCCTCGATGCGGGCAAACAGGCCGGCCGTGAAGGCCACCTCATCCGGCCCATGCTGCTTCGGCTTGACGATGTAGAGGCTGCCGCTGCGGCTGTTGCGCAGGGGGCTGTTGCCGTTCAGATCGTGCACGGCACAGTAGCTGGTGATGAAGCCGTCGAGCAAGCCCTCGAAGATTTCGCTGCGGTTTTGATCCAGCACCGCATCGGTTGTCATCAGGTGGCCGACGTTGCGCACCAGCATCAGGCTGCGGCCGGGAATCTCGAAAGGCTGGCCATCGGGCCCCAGGTAACGCCGTTCCGGATTCAGGCTGCGGCTGACGGTCTTGCCGTTCTTGGTGAAACTGCTGGCGAGCTCACCCTTCATCAGGCCCAGCCAGTTGCGATAGACGGCGACCTTGTCTTCGGCGTCCACCGCCGCCACCGAGTCCTCGCAATCCATGATGGTGGTGATGGCCGCCTCCAGGTAGATATCGCGGATGCCGGTCGGATGGAGTTCGTGGATGGGGTGGTCGGTGCTGAAGTGAATCTCGATGTGCAGGCCGTTGTTCGCCAGGAGCAGCGAACGTATCCTGCCGTCCTCATCCTGATGGCCCTTGAACTGCGCGGGATCGCGCAAGCCCGTGCGTGCCCCGCTGGACAGGGTGACCGCGAGCTGCCCCGCCTTGATCGAATAGGCGATGGCATCGATGTAGCTGCCGTCGCACAGGGGCGCGGCGGCGTCGAGAAAAGCCTTGGCGTAGGCGATGACCCTGGCGCCGCGCACCGGGTTGAAGGCCCCTTTTCGCCCGGCACCGTCGCTTTCGGGGATCACGTCGGTGCCGTAGAGCGCGTCGAACAGGCTGCCCCAGCGCGCATTGGCCGCGTTCAGCGCATAGCGCGCGTTGCTGACCGGGACCACCAGCTGCGGTCCGGCGATGCGGGCGATCTCGTCGTCGACCTGTTCGGTATCGATGGCGAAGTCGGGACCTTCCGCCTGCAGGTAGCCGATGTCGTACAGGTAGCGCTTGTAGGCCGCGGCATCATGGGGCTGCCCCTTGCGCTCGAGGTGCCAGGCGTCGATTTTGGCCTGGAGTTCGTCACGGCGCGCCAGCAGGGCGCGGTTCTTCGGGCCGAGTTCGCGGACGATCGCCGCAAAACCGGCCCACGCTTCGTCATGCGCGATGCCGGTGCCGGGGGCGACTGCATCCCTCACCAGTTCATACAGGGGCCGGGCAATGTGCAGGCCGGCAATCGGTACATATTCATTCATGTCAGGCACCTTCGATAGTGTGTGACCGTCATCCCACGCCGTTGCGGAACCGTCGTGACCCAGCAAGGGCCGGCGCGCCGTGATGCCCAAACCGTCCCGGGCGACACGTCCAGCCGCATGCACGCCGCGCCCGGCAAAAAACGCTCCTGGCGATCAGCCCGGGACGGCGTCGAGCAATTCGATCCAGTGCCGCACGGGGCGGTCGGCGCCGGCTTCCAGGTGCAGCTGGCAGCCGATATTGGCGGTGGCAATGAGTTCCGGATCCCCCTCGATGAGGGCGGCCAGCTTGTTCTCGCGCAGGCGCTCGGCCAGCTGCGGCTGCAGGATGGAATACGTCCCGGCCGAACCGCAGCACAGGTGGCCGTCGCGCACCGGCGTGAGTTCATAGCCGGCGCGCTTCAGGATGGGTTCCACCACGCCCCCCAGGCGCTGGGCATGCTGCAGGGTGCAGGGGGTCTGGAAGGCGATGCGCCGGCCCTGGCCGGGGTTTCCCAGCGGCGCGAGGTCGGTGGCTGCGAGAATCTCCGACAGATCGCGTGCGAGTGCGGAAACCCGCGCCGCCTTGTCGGCGTAGACCGGGTCGTGGCGCAGCAATGCGCCGTAGTCCTTCACTTGCGCGCCGCAGCCGCTGGCAGTGATCACGATGGCTTCGGCGCCCGACTCGATGTGCGGCCACCAGGCGTCGATGTTGCGGCGCATGGCGCCCAGCGCCGCAGCTTCGGCGGCGAGATGCTGGGACAGCGCGCCGCAGCAGCCGGCGCCCCTGGCGCGGATCAGGTCGATGCCCAGACGGGCGAGCACGCGTGCGGCAGCGGCGTTGGTCAGCGGGGTCGCTGCCGACTGGGCGCATCCTTCCAGCACCAGCATCTGCCGCGTGCCGCAGGGCTGTGGCCAGGCACCCGCGGGGCGCCTGGGTGGCACTTTGCGCCGCAGCGGCGCCGGCAGGACCGGGGCTAACAGGCGCGCGACCTTCAGTAGCGCGCCAAAGCGCCGCGGGTAGGGCACCACGGCCCGGAGCAGCCGGCGCAGGATGCGCTGTTGCAGTGGGCGGCCGACCTGCTCCTCGATCACCGCACGACCCAGGTCCGCCAAACGGCCGTACTGTACGCCGGACGGACAGGTGGTCTCGCAGGAACGGCAGGTCAGGCAGCGGTCCAGATGCAGCTGGGTGATCAGGCTGGGGGCCTGGCCCTCGAACACCTGCTTGAGCAGATAGATGCGCCCGCGCGGGCCGTCCAGCTCATCGCCCAGCAGCTGGTAGGTGGGACAGGTGGCCGTGCAGAAACCGCAGTGCACACAGGTGCGCAGGATGGCCGCGGCCTCCTGGCCTTCGGCCGTGCCGGCAAATTCCGGAGCGAGATGGGTTTCCATGGCTACAGATCCGCGTAGAGGCGACCGGGGTTGAACAGCCCCTGCGGGTCGAAGGCCTTTTTCAAACGTCGATGCAGGGCCAGCACGGGCACCGGCAAGGGGTGGAACACCTCGCCTTCCCGGTCCCCCCAGCGGAACAGGCTGGCGTGCCCTCCGGCGCGGGCGGCGGCCGTCCGTATCGCGGTGGCCTGGACGTCGCTTCGCAGCCAGCGCTGGGCGCCGCCCCAGTCGATGAAGGTCTTGCCGAGCAGCGCCAGCGCGGGTGCCGCCGGCGGCAGGGACAGCCGCCACAGGGGCGCATCACCGGCGAAGAAGGCATGGCCCTGCTCCCTGACCTTGTCTCGCCAGAACGCCTCGGCATTCGCCAGCGGCTCGCCGCCCAGCTGCGCGCGCGCCTGAGCCACTGCGCTGGCCGCACCGGACAGGCGCAGATACAGACGCACCCCGTCGTGGCAGGCCGCGGTCAGGGGCAGCGGCCTGCGTGCAAGGTCGGTGAGGAGGGCGAGCACATCGGCGGCATCGCGCTCCTGAACCAGGGTTTCTTCCCGTGCGGGGCACGGCATGACCTTGAGGCTGACCTCAAGGATGACACCGAGGGTGCCGAAGGCGCCGGTCATGAGCCGGGAAAGGTCATACCCCGCGACATTCTTCATCACCTCGCCGCCGAAGCGGAGCGCCTCGGCCCGGCCGTTGATCAGCCGCACCCCCAGCACGTGGTCCCGCACCGATCCCGCAAAGGGCCGGCGCGGGCCCGAAAGGCCTGCGGCAACCGTGCCGCCGAGGGTGGCACCGCGACCGAAATACGGCGGCTCGAAAGGCAGCATCTGGCCCTGGGCCGCCAGCACGGCCTCTACCTCCGCCAGGGGGGTGCCGGCACGGGCGGTCAGCACGAGCTCCCGCGGCTCGTAGCTGACCACGCCGCAGTGCCCTGAAACCGGCAAGGCCTCGCCCTGGGGCGTGCGGCCGAGAAAGATCTTGCTGCCGCCGCCCCGGATGTTGAGGTGGACACCGGCAGCGGCGGCCTCGGCCACGCGCTCCTGCAGGTCCTGGGTCAGATCGGCATTCATGAATTCGTGTTCGGCGGTGAATGGGGGTGCGGCAGGGCGCGGTACTCGGAACAGTGCCGGGGCGCGGGCACCCCCTTCCCCGGATTGAGCAGCTCATCCGGATCGAAGGCCTGCTTTACGGCGCGGAACTGGGCCAGCTCCTCGGGCGTGAACTGCACGCACATCTGCGTGATCTTCTCGATGCCGACACCGTGTTCGCCGGTAATGGTGCCGCCTACCTCGACGCACAGTTCAAGGATGCGGCCGCCGAGTGCCTCGGTGCGCTCGAGCTCACCCGGATTGTTGGCGTCGTAGAGGATGAGCGGGTGCATGTTGCCGTCCCCGGCGTGGAAGACGTTGGCCACCCGCAGGCCGTATTCTTTCGACAGCTCGGCGATGCGGTGCAGCACCAGCGGCAGATGGCGACGCGGGATGGTGCCGTCCATGCAGTAGTAGTCGGGAGAGAGGCGCCCCACGGCAGGGAAGGCGGCCTTGCGGCCCTTCCAGAACAGCGCGCGCTCGGCCTCGTCGCGTGCCGTGCGCACCTCGGTGGCCCCGCTCGTCTCGAGCACCTTGCGAATCAGCGCGATGTGCTCGGAGACTTCCTGGTTGGTGCCGTCCACTTCGGCGAGCAGGATGGCCGCCGCATCGGTGGGATAGCCGGCATGCACGAAGTCCTCCGCCGCCTTGATTGCGAGGTTGTCCATCATCTCCAGGCCGGCCGGGATGATGCCGGCGGCGATGATCTCGCCCACGGCGGTGCCGGCCTTCTCGACATCGTCGAATGCCGCCAGGATGACCTGGGCGCGTTCCGGGCTCGGCAGCAGCCGGGCGGTGATCTCGACCACCACCCCGAGCATGCCCTCGGACCCGATAGCGAGCGCCATCAGGTCGTAACCCGGCGCATCCAGGGCCGCGCTGCCCAACTCCAGCAATTCGCCGTCCTGGGTCAGCATCTTGACGGCGCAGACGTTGTGCACCGTGAGGCCGTATTTCAGGCAGTGCACGCCGCCCGAGTTCTCCGCCACATTGCCACCCAGGGTGCAGGCGATCTGGGAGGACGGGTCGGGGGCGTAGTAGAGACCGTAGGGCGCTGCCGCCTCGGACAGCGCCAGATTGCGGACGCCCGGCTCGACGCGGGCGGTGCGGTTTTGGGGGTCGATCTGCAGGATGCGGTTCAGGCGCGCGAGCCCCAGCAAGACCCCTTCGGCATGCGGCAGGGCTCCGCCGGACAGCCCGGTTCCCGCGCCGCGCGCCACTACGGGAACGTGCTGCGCATGGCACAGGCAAAGCACCGCCTGTACCTCCTGCACGGTATGCGGCAGCACCACCACCATGGGTAGCATGCGGTAGGCCGACAGCCCGTCGCACTCGTAGGGGTGGCGTTCTTCCTCCTGCTCCAGCACCGCATCCGGCGGCAGGATGGTGCGCAGCGCCGCCGCCAGGATTTCCCTGCCCGCGCCCGACGAATCGGCCGGGCGTGCCGGCTCGTGTAATGACGTCATGTTCGTTCCGGGATCATTCTCGGGTTCAACGGCCGTACATCAAATCCGGCAGGTAGGTTATCAGGCTGGGGAAGATGACGCAGAGCGCCAGGCCCAACGTCTGCAGCACCAGAAACACCAGCGCGGACCGGAATATGGTGGCCATGCTGATCTCCGGCGGGCACACCCCCCGGATGTAGAACAGGGCGTAGCCGAAGGGCGGACTCAGGAAGGACATCTGCATGTTGACGAGATAGAGCACGCCGAACCAGATCGCCACGGCATCCGGCGACGGCCCGGGCAGCCCGAACACGCCGTCGAAGGTCATCGACCGAATGATGGGAACGAAGATGGGCACCGCCAGCAACAGGATGCCGACCCAGTCCAGGAACATGCCCAGGACCACCAGCAGCGCCATCATGAGGACGAGGACGCCATAAGGGGACAGGCCGGTCCCCAGGATCGTCTCGGTGATGAACTGCTGCCCGCCTTGCAGGATGTAAAAGCCCACGAAGATGGAGGCCCCGAAGATGATCCAGAGCACCATGGCCGTCGACCGGGCCGTGGTCACCGAGGCATCCTTGAGGGTCTTGAAGGTGAAGCGCCGGTGCATGAGGGCCACGGCGATGGCGCCGAAGGAGCCGATGCCGGCGGCCTCCACCGGGGTGGCGATGCCGATGAAGAGCATGCCCAGCACGATCACGACCAGGAGGATGGGCATGATCAGGCCCTTGAGCAGCTTGAGCTTCTCGACCAGACCGATGCGTTCCTCCAGCGGCAGGGCCGGCCCGAGTTCAGGCTTCAGGTAGGTGCGCAGGAAGACGTAGCCGAGGTACATGCCGGAGAGCATCAGGCCCGGCACCACGGATCCCAGATACAGCTCCCCCACCGACTGCTGGGCCACGACCGCGTAGAGGATGGCCAGAATGGAGGGCGGGATCAGGACGCCCAGGGTACCGCCGGCCATGATCGAGCCGATGGCGAGCTGCGGGTCGTAGTTGCGTTTGAGCATGGCCGGCAGAGCGATGATGCCCATAGTCACCACGGCGGCGCCCACCACGCCCACCATGGCGGCGAGCAGGGTCGAGGCGAGGATGGTGGACGCGGCGAGCCCTCCCCGCAAGCCACCCATCCATTTGTAGACCACATCGAACATCTCTTCGATGATGCCGGCACGCTCCAGCATGGTGGCCATGAAGATGAATAGCGGGATGGCGGCCAGGTCGGAGTTGGTCATCATCGGGAAAATGCGGCTGGGAACGATGTTCAGCATCGCCTGGTCGCCGACCAGATACACGAATATCACCCCCAGCCCGCCGATGACGAAGGCCAGTGGCAGTCCGGCCATCAGGCACACGAACAGCGAGCCGAACATCAGCCAGGTCAGGGAGGCGATATCCATACCGGACAACACGCCCGCCGTGCGAAACAGGAAGTACTCGTCGCCGTAGGGATCGTAGAACGCGATGTTGATCATCTCCACCAGCACCGCGAAAGCGATGCCGACGGTGGCCGCGATCATCAACCAGGTCCAGAACTTGTTCATCCAGGGCCGGGGCCTGGCAACAGTGAAGGCACTCATCTCAGGCGTCCTCACCCATGCGACGGAACAGCATGATGTCCTTGATCAGCTTCGAAATCCCCGCCAGGATCAGCAGGACCGAACCGAGGACCATCACGCCCTTGACCGGCCAGTGCTGGATGCCCCAGGTTTCCATGGTGACCTCCTGAATCTGGTAGGAGTCTTCGAGGAACTGCCAGCCCGTTCCGAGCAGGGTCAGCGCGAAGATGAAGAAAAATACCGACGTGAAGATGTCCATGCCGACGCGGCCCCGCTCCGGCAATTTGACGTACAAGACGTCCACCCGCACGTGGGAGCCATGCAACAGGGCGTAGCCGCCGGCCACCAGGTACTGCATGCCGAACAGCAGATAGGACCCTTCGTGCACCCAGATGGTGGGCAGGTCGAAGATCTGCCGCGAGACCACTTCGTAGGTATAGAAACAGACCGGGATAATCGTCCACAGGGCCACGAACACCCCGGTCTTGTTGCTGATCCAGTCGAGCGCGTGGGTCAACGCATTGCCCGGGGCATGCATCGCCGGGTCCTCCTGGGCGAGTAAATCAAGCGCCAGTTCCTCGTCCGGAACCGGGCCCTGATCGGGTTTTTTTTCAGCGCGCCAAACCAGGAACATGATGATCGGCGGCACCGCCAGAATCAATCCCCAATACAGCCAGTGCGGCATGACAAAGCCGACAGTGATGCCATCCATATTCTTCTCCGTATCTGCGCGGCGGCCAGAGAAGGAAGCCCTTCTCCCCTGGCCGCGCAGTGACAAACCGTCCTACAGCTTCATGCCCTTGAGATCGCTATTCGACACATAGCCCATGATGTCATTCTTCATGTAATCGAGATGCAGTTTGAATACGCGCGCGGCATCGGCGTCCTTCCGTGCCCATTCGAACCAGACCGGGATGGCGGCCCTGCGGAATCGGGCGACGTCGGCTTCGCTCAGGCGGGTGACCGTGGTGCCCGCCTTGAGGAACTTGTCCATGGCCACGAGGTTGGCCTTCTGGATGGTGACGTAGTGGTGCAGTGAATACGTCGCGACCTGCTCCTCGACAAAACGCTGCATCTTCTTGGACAGCCGCTTCCAGGCCCCCATATTCACCGTCAGGTCCATCAAGTCCACAGGCTGATAGACCGACATCAGTCCGGGCGGGCCCATCAGGATGTACTTGGTCACCTGCTGGAAGCCGAGGTCGTAGTTCACCGCCGGGCCCACGTAGTCGGCGGCATCGATGGTGCCCTTCTCCAGCGCGGGGAAGATGTCGGAGCCTGGCAGGGCGATGGGGCTGACGCCGAATTGCTGGAACACCTCGGCCACCATGCCGCCGGGCAGGCGAATCTTCATGCCCTTGAGGTCGTCCAGGGAATTCACCGGCTTCTTGGAGTGGATGATGTTGGCGTCGTGCTGAATGGGACCGACGTAGAACAGGTTGTGCTTGGCGTAGATCTGGCGCGTCATTTCCAGCATGCCGAGACCGTAGAACAAGGTATCCCACTGCGCGGGCTGATCCGGTCCCATCGGGTAGGAGGAGAGGAACACGGAGGCGGGGATCTTGCCTGGCCAGTACAGGGTGAAAGGGTTCATCCCCTGCAGCACGCCGCTTTTCACCGCGTCGAACAGGGAGTTGTTGTCGGCCGCCACGGCCTTGGCGGAGAACGGCAAAATGGTCAGTTCGCCACCGGATTTCTCACGGATGCTCTTGGCCCACGTCTCGAACAGGCCATATCCGGTGGTACCCGCATCCCACACCGACTGGACCTTCCAGGTCTGGCCTGCGGCAGCGTTGGCATTGCTGATGAAGGGCGCACTCACGACAGCGGCGGCACCCGCTACAACCGTTGCCTTCAGGAACTGGCGACGTGCCGGAACGGCTTCGGTAACGCCCGCCGTCTGGTCTGACTTATCTTTCGTTTCCATGATGTATCTCCTCTGTCAATGCGTTGAAGTACCACTCCTCGAACGCCGCCCGATCGCATGCCTTGGGCAGCATTCCTGGCGACACCCGCTTATGAGTGAGGCATGGTTTTCACAATGCCTTACCCTCCCCACTCAGCCGCCGATAGACCGTTGCCAGCCCCTGCTCGTCGCCAACGTTGCCGGGGAATATGACGACCGGCATATCGGGATAACGGGGATGATCAAGCGGACATCGAACAACCGAACAGCCCGGAAGGATCTGCCCCAGCACGCGCGAGGTGCGCAAGGCCAATCCTGAACTCAGTACATCGTTGGACGTGATCCCACCCTTGCTGATCAGAAAACCCAGCGTGGTCGGCAGCTGCTTCACCACCTCCATGAGGAAGGCCGACACCTGCTCGCCGAACGCCAGCCGGGCGGCCTGGCTCGAGAAGGTGCGCTCCTGTCGGCTGGTGTAGATCACCGGGGTGTTGCCGGCGGCATGGATGCCCGCCACCTTGGCGAGGATCTCCAGGCGCAGCGCTTCACGGTGCGAGATGACGCGATCGACATCGATCTCCACGGACACGGCGCCTGGCTCCAGCAGCAACTGCTCGAGTTGTTCGGTCGTCTTCTTCACGTGAGAGCCCACAATCACGGCGCCGGGATGACCATCACGAACGTAGCGATGCATCGCCCCGGCCGCCACCGGCTGCGGCGGCAACTGGGCCAGGGCCGTGAGCAGGCTGGCGCCGCTGCGGAACAGGAAACGTTTGCCCTGTCCTGCCGCCTGCTTCAGCTGGGCGGCGAAGTGGTCGAGGTCGGCCTGGGTTTCGGCGTCCACCACACAGCACCGATTGCCGGTCAGCGCCATAAGCCGCGGCAGCGCGTTGCCGCGCACGTCGTCAAGCAGGAAACGCTCGACCCGGTTCGCCGGAATACGGCCCCCGGTCTTTTCCTCGACGTAATCCGGCAGGTAGCTTTGCGTGTAGCCGAACACCGAGTCGCGGGCGAACTCGGTCTCGGCGACTGGCGTGGGCACGCCGTTGACCATCAGGTAATGCACGCTGTCGCGGGTGATGCGGCCGCCCTCGAAGAAAGCCGGCACCAGGAAATGTGCGTCGAACGGCCCGAGCGTCTCGGCCATGACGTCGGTCTCCACCGGGTAATGGCCGCGCAGGGTGGAGTCGGAGCGGCTGACGAAGAGGGTGTGGAAGTGCTGCCCCTGGGCGGCCAGATCATCGAGCACCCGGTGCAGCGCCTGGCAGACCTCCCGGGTGACCGCCGCCGCGCGCATCGCATCCATGCCCCGGGTATTGGTGAGCACGAAAAAGATGGGCGACGGGTCCAGCAGCGCCTGCCTCAGGGCGGTCTCATCCCAGCGGGTCAGCAGCAGGCAGGAATGCACCGTCTGCGAACCGGTGGGGTCGTCATCGAGGACGATGATTCGGGTATCGCTCATTTATCCAGGCCCATGCACAAGCAGCAAGACCCATCCCATTCCATTCGCAGCGGCAGCTGTCATCGGACACATGCTCACCCCGCCAACGCCTTCACCCGTGTTTCCATCGCTCCGGAGGTCAGGCCGTTGAAGTCCATGATCTCGGCGGGGCTGGCGGTGGTCTCGCCGCGCTTCCAGGCGAAGGTGTCGCGCTTCGCCGCCCGGCTGCGGAGCAGGACCGGCTCCAGGCTGGCAGACGGCCCGCCGCTCACGGCCATGAGCACGTCGCCGTCGAACAGCGCATTAAAGGGGTCGTCTGCCATGAACGCGTTGTCCGGTTCGGACACGGTATCCCAGGCCACATCGGTAGGCCGGTAGAGCCTGCGCGGGTTGACCACAGCGACGATGCGCACTCTATAGCCGGCCGCCTCCAACGCGCCCTTGGCCTCGAACACCGGCAGCAGAACCATGTCTCCGGTCACGGCGAAGACCACTGTGCCCTTGCTGCCGGATGCGCTTTCGTAGAGTGTCGCCGCGCCCTTTTCCATTGCGTCACGGGCCTCGGACATGTTCATGTACACGGGCAGAGGCGATTTGGACGCGATGATGACCATGCCCTTGTTAAAGCTGGTTGTCGCGAACTCGTAGGCTGCCTGGATCACGTTGGCGTCGCAGGGGAACAGCGTGTAGACGTTGCCGTTGCGCATCTGGGCGGCAAAATAGTTCTCGATCTCCGGCCGCTGGTGGGTCCAGCCGTTACGGCCCTGTTCCAGGGCGCCGGCGGTGAACATGGTGACGATGGACGGCGTCTTGCGGCGCAGCTCGGCCATCGCCTGGGTGACCGTCTGCACGATCGGCCAGCCGTTGATGGCGAAGGACTCGTAGGAGAGCCACACCGCGCGCGAACCAAACAGGGCGAGGGCTGCCGCGAGGCCGGCGCAGGCGTCCTCGTTCAAGGGCTCGTAGACCTGGCCTGTCGGCTCCTGGTTATAGAGCGGGTCCACCGTGGGGTGGCGGATCTTGAGGGCATCGTTGATGTTCTTCATGGCCGACGCCTCGTTGCCGTCGGCGTTGGTCACCACGAAGCGCTTGTCCTGCTTGCCCACCCAGGCAACCAGCGCACCCATGGCGGTCGAGGGCACGGCCTTCTCGCCCTTGGCGAATTCCTGCACCGGGAAGGCGCCCAGAGGAGCGATGGCCAGGACGTGCTCGGTGACCGCCGTTTTCACGGCGGGGCCGCCGCCGGCACGCACGAAGTTCTCGCGCACGATCGCCCATGCATCGGCGTTGAGCGCCCGGCGCTGAAGACCCTCGATCATGTGCTGCTTGTCGAGGGTGTCGGCCGGATACAGGTTGTGCGACTTGGCGCCGACCGTATGCACACCAGCGCCCTTCATCTGCTTGATGATGAAGACGGTCAGCTTGCCGCCGAGCGCGGACCTGGCGGCGTGGTCCATCCGTTCGAGCACCGCTCCGGTAAAGGCCATGCGCTTTTCGTGAGAAAAATAGGTACTGTCGGCATAGGCGGATTCCTGCTTGCTGTCGTCAAAATCCTTGGCGTCCACCAGCACCACCTCCTCGAAGCCGTGGCCCCGCCAGTAGGCGATCATTTCCGCGTTGCTCAGACGCGAGACCATGGAGTGGTGCTCCTGACTGTAGCCGTTCCAGATCAGCGTCGGCAGGAAATTGGTCACCTTCGGGAAGGCGATGTGGAAGTGCATCATGGAATTGAGCACATAGGGCTCGCCCATGCCGCCGTCGCCGATGGTCACCGGGAACAGCGTGCCCGGATGCAGCAAGGCGCCGGCCATGGCGAAGTGCTGGCCCTGGCCCAGGGGGCCGGCCGGCGAGAGCAGACCCGGGATGGCGCCGGAGAGGTGGCCGAGCAGGCCGTGCTTCTCGCGGAAGCGGGCCATCATGTCGTTGACGGTGCGGATGCCCATCTCCTCCAGCGACGTGTCCAGGAACATCGCGCTATAGAAGCCGGGGGCGTGGTGGCCCACCTCGGTGACGATGTTGGTATGGCCCAGCATGACCAGGGACGCGTAGACCTCGGCGCTGGAGGCGAAGCCGCCGGGATGGCCCGACCCCTTGTAGCCGCACACCTGCAGGGTGACGTAGCGCAGGGCGTCCGCCATCAGGAGGGTCTGGAACACGGCAGCGGGATCGGCGGCATCGGCGATGGCCTTCTGGCCCTCGCCGATGACCGCACGGGCGGCATGCCGATCGAAATCGACCCAAGGCTCGCCGAAATACGAAATGCCTTCGCAATAGGCGGGAATGGCCTGTGTGGACATGTCACTGCTCCTTGAAATAATTCGATTGCACCAACCTTATTTCAAGGACTACCATTTCACAATACACAATCGTTTTCACAATGCGAAATCATGGCTCAAACCAAGCGTAGTGGCATCCAGGTTATCGACCGTCTCGCCGTGCTGCTGGAAATCCTTGTACGCAACGGCGGCACGGCCAGTCTGAAAGCGCTTTCGGCCGAGAGCGGGCTGCATCCGTCGACCGCCTTCCGCATCCTCTCGTCGGCCGCCGACAACGGCCTGGTCGGCCACATCGACGGTGGCCAGTACAGTCTGGGCGAAAAGCTGATGCAGTGGGGCTGTGCCCTGCAGGGCGGCACCAACATGCCCGAGATTGCACGGCCGGTGATGGAATGGCTGCGTAACAAGGTCGAGGAGACCGTCAACCTGACCCTGCGCGAAGGCGACGAGGTGGTCTACATCGAGCGCGTCACCCCGCGCCGCATGATGCGGGTGGAGCAGGTGATCGGCAGCCACGCGCCGCTGCACGTCACCGCCGTGGGCAAGCTGATGCTGGGCGCGGGCGGGCGCCAGATGGCAATGGACTATGCCGCGCGCACCGGTCTGCCCGCCTACACCAAGCACACCATCACCACCCCGGGCAAGCTCTGGACAACGGTCTCCCGCTACCACAAGCTGGGTTACGCGCTGGACAACGAGGAGGCCGAAATCGGCGTCGGCTGCATCGGCGCCCTCATCTGCAACAGCGCCGGTGCCATCGTCGCCGGCCTGTCGATCTCGGCGCCCATCGATCGCCGGCGCGAGGAGGAATGGATTCCCCTGATCCAGGAGTCCGCGCGCCGCATCACCCAGCGGATGGCCGAAGCCGGCCTCGGCAAACCCACAGCGTGAATCGCCTGCCGCCCGTCTCGCTGGCCTGGCTGACCTGGGGCCTGCTGGCCAGCCTCTACTTCGTCGGCTTCTTTCAGCGCGTCGCGCCGGCGGTGATGGTCGGCGAACTGATGCGCGACTTCGGCATCGCCGCCGCAACGCTCGGCAATCTCTCCGCCATCTACTTCTACACGTACGCCGCCATGCAGATTCCCAGCGGCCTGCTCGCCGACGCCGTCGGGCCGCGCCGGGTGGCGACGGCAGCGGCGATCGCCGCCGCCGCCGGCACCGTGCTGTTCGCGCTGGCCGACAGCCTGTGGCTGGCCTATCTCGGCCGCGGCCTCATCGGCGCCTCGGTTGCCGTCGCCTTCGTGGCCTGCATGAAGCTGGCCGGCCACTGGTTTCCAGCCAACCGCTTCGCCACCGTGACCGGCGTTTCCCTGCTGATCGGCAACCTCGGCGGCATGCTGGCCGGCGTGCCGCTGGCCGAAGCGGTGGCTGGCGTCGGCTGGCGCCCTGCCATGTTCGCCAGCGCAGGCGTCACCCTGCTGCTCGCGGTCGTGGTCTGGCTCGGGGTGCGCGACGATCCCCGAGAGCGCGGCTACGCCAGCCATGCCCATCCGGAAGCGCTCGGCAACGGCACCATGGCGGCGGTACGCAGCCTGAAGCTGGTGATCGGCGAGCGCGACACGTGGCCGCTGTTCTTCGCCGGCGGCCTGCTCGCCGGACCGGTGCTCGCCTTCGCCGGCCTCTGGGGAGTGCCGTACCTGGTCCAGGTCCACGGCATGGAACGCAGCCATGCCGCCAGCTTCACCACCACCATGCTGCTCGGCTTCGCCATCGGCGGCCCCCTGCTCGGGTCGCTGTCCGACCGCATCGGGCGGCGCAAGCTGCCCTACCTCGGCGCGACACTGGCGAGCGCCCTCGGCTGGGCGGTTTTTCTGTTCGTCGCCGACCTGCCGGCGACGGCGCTCTATGTCCTGTTCGCCGTCATCGGCTTTGCGGCCGGCGGCCTCATCATCGGCTTCGCCTTTGCGCGCGAGGTCAACCATCCGGGCGCCGCGGGCACCGTCGGCGGCGTGGTCAACATGGCCGTGCTGGGCTTCGCCGCCCTCCAGCAGAGCGCCCTCGGCTGGATCCTCGACCGCAACTGGCACGGCGCCGCCATCGAAGGGATGCGCCTTTACGACGCCGCCGCCTACTACGCCGCCTTTCTCTGGCTTGCGATCAGCGCAGCGGGCGCCGTCGCGAGCGTGGCACTCACCCGCGAAACCCACTGCCGGTTGCGCTTCGACGCCTAGCAGCCGGACGCATCCCCCAGTAGCAGCAGGCCGAACACGCCGCCGGAGGCGCCGATGAAGGCAGACAGCTCGCGCGTGCGCCGCGCCAGGTTCTCGGCCTTGCCATGCTACAGGGGGTCGTCCTGGAACAGTTCGGGATAGTGTTTGACGAGCATGCCGGCGCAGGAGCCGGACGGCACCACTACGTGCTCGGAATCAGCCAGCGTATCGATCAGCGGCTGGGCCAGTTCACATGCGGAACAGGTCGACAAGACAACTGACAAAAAGCGCGACGCACATGACCTATAGAAGTCGATGCAGCCATCGTAGTGGAAGACACGGCGACCGCAAACCAACGACCGGGGCGGACAGGCGGCACGAACCGTCCATGTTCGGGCCACGGGTCAGCCGTGAGGGGGATAGCGCCGCTCTTTGGTTCAGCATTGCCCACCGACGCTCCCCGAATGCCGTGAAGCGTGCTTTGGTGCAAGTGCCGTAATATTCAGGCCGTTGTCTTTGTTTTTTTTCTCCGCTACGCCACCCATGCAAACCGTAAACGATGGATCCGTCTTTGCCGGCTTCCGGCAGGTGCTCCGCAAGAGCGCGCTGATCTTCGCCCTCATCATCATGGTCCTGATTTCCATGATCCTCTACCAGTACCAGCGCTCGGAAGAAGCCGTTCGCTCGGTGGCGCACACGCAACAGGTCATTGCGTACATCGACACGCTGCGCACCTACTTGCTCAACCTGGACACCGCGGTCCGCCAATACGCCGAGTCGCACGATCCCGCCGATCTCGACCCCGTGCTGATATGCCGCCCGTCGCAGTGTCCCACTGCCGAGCGGCTGATCGCCTTGACCGGCGCCGACGGTGCCCAGGCTGCCCGCCTGGCGCCCCTGCCGGCGCTGCAATCGGCGCTGGAGGCCGGATTTGGCGCGCTCCAGCAGCGCGCGGAGGCAGGCGCCGATGTCGCGCCGCCGGAACGGGAGCTTGCGGGCTTCGACAAATCCGCCATCGATGAGATCCACCGCATTCTGATCGAGGCCGGGCGGGAGGAGCTGCGCCAGCTGGAAACGCGCGAAACGACACGAATCCGCGACCAGAACCTGTCGTCGGCGCTGCTGGGGATGGCCGGGCTGTGGACGGGATTGGCCTTGCTCGGGCTGTATCGGGAAACCGGCCGCCTGATCAAAGCAGGCATCGATGCCGAACAGACGATCCGCCAACTCAGTCTTCGCGACCCGCTGACGGGGCTGGCCAATCGGCGGTTCCTGAACGAAAACGAAAGGCATTTGATCGCCGGCGCGAAGCGCTCGGGGAAGCAGATGGCCGTCCTGGCCATCGATCTGGACGACTTCAAGGCAGTCAACGACCTTTATGGGCATGCCGCCGGCGACACGGTTCTGGTGACGGCGGCGGAACGCATGAAGCAGTTGCTCCGCGAGTCGGATGTGATCGCCCGTTTGGGCGGCGACGAGTTCGTCATCGTGCTGGGGCAGGTCGACGATGCGGAGGCCGCGCGCGAGGTCGCCGGCCTCGTGGTGGAACGCCTGAGCCAGCCCGTCCCGCTTGCCGGAGGCGAAATCGCACACATCGGGGCGTCGGTGGGGGTCGCAATGTGCTGCGCCGACGGCGAAACGCTGGGCGAGCTGCTGAAGAAGGCAGACGCGGCGCTTTACGCGGCCAAGCGCGACGGCAAGCGCACCTACCGTGAGGCCGGCGCTCCGGGCGTGTAAGGCCGCGTGCGATGGGACGCCGGGACCACTATCACGTCTATGTGATCGAGCTGTCGAAAGACGTCCTGTACGAAGGCCGCTTCAGAAAATCCAACCCCGGCTACGTCGCAGGCAAGCCGTGCGTGTACGTCGGCATGACGGGACTGGATCCCGACGTGCGCTTCGACAAGCACAAGGCGGGGATCCAGTCCAACCGCTTCGTCAAGCAATTCGGCCTGCGCCTGCTGCCCGATCTGTACGAACTTTATAACCCGCTGCCCTATGACGCCGCACGCAGCCTGGAAGTGGAACTGGCAATCGATTTCCGGGAAGCAGGGTACGGCGTCTGGCAGGCCTGAGCGGAATAACGCTACCCGCTTTGGCTGGGTATTTCTTCACGGCGTTTTGATCGGCTCGACACCTTCGCCCAAAATTTCCAGGTAGGGTGCACTCCGTGCGCCTTCAGACATCGATCGATGCACGGAATGCAGCCCTGCACATTACAACTCGCCCAATGACTATCTGGGGATTAAGTTCCTTCAGCGCGCCCGCGCCTTGGCGAGCCTGGCCTTCAGCTCCGGCATGATGGCGGCGGCGGCCTTCTCGCCCTCCATGATGGCCAGGTGACGGCCCTCGAAACCGGTGCTGCTCACCGCTGCCGTCTTCGGCCGGATCACGACGTCCGCATCTTCCAGTTCGTGGAGGCTGATGGTGTGGCCCATGATGGCGAAAGTTTGCAGCAGCACGTCCAGGGTGCCGGCGAGCTTGTCCCGGCGGGTCACGCTGGAGATGTCTACGGCGATGACGAAGTCCGCCCCCATGGCACGCGCCGACTGGGCCGGTACCGGCGAGGTGAGGCCGCCGTCCACGTAGTCGCGGCCGCCGATCTCGACGGGCTGGAACATCCCCGGCACGGCGCTGGAGGCGCGCACCGCCATGCCGGTGTCGCCCCGACGAAACAGAACCAGATCGCCGCTTTGCAGGTCGGTGGCGACCACGCCGAGGGGTTTGGGCAACATCTGGATGGTGAGGTTTTTCACGTTCCGGTTGATGAAATCCTGCAGGGCCTCGCCTTTCAGCACGCCCCGGTTGGGCAGGGTCCAGTCCACAACCATGCCTTCTTCCATTTGCAGGGCCACTTTCTGCAGTTCGAAGCCACTCATGCCCGAGGCATAGAGCGCCCCCACCACCGAGCCCGCGCTGGTACCCACCACGATGTCCGGCACGATACCCTGGGCCTCCAGCGCCTTGATCACGCCAATGTGGGCGAAACCCCGCGCCGCGCCGCCGCCCAGCGCCAATGCGATTCTGAGCGGCGGCTTGGGCGCCACGACCGGGGGCGGGACAGGCGGCGCCGGGGGCGGGGTCGCACAGGCGGAAAGCAGGGCGGCGATCAGGAGCAGGGTCAGGCGGCGCATGAAAAAACCAATTTTTATTGAACACCGGATTATGGGCGGGAGATCGAAACGATAGTTCACTCCGCCTTGCCGAAAGCAAAAAATCGACAATACGCGCCAACCGCTATATTGAAAAGTAAGGCTCCTTCACCGTTATTTGTTGATGTTGGCCAGCCCCGTGGGAGCGGCTTTAGCCGCGATGCGGGCGGTAGCCCGCAAAGGTGGCGCGGCAAGACCCTGGCGAGTATTTACTCTTTGCGCCTGGCGGCGCATCGCGGCTAAAGCCGCTCCCACGGGGTCGCCTGCGAGATGCCGCAGGGTAGGGGCTTCATCGGAGGGGGCAAGACGTAAATCAACAGCCAACAGTGACATAGCAAACTTGCAGCTTGAAACCTGTAAGCTTTTTTACCGTTATTTGTTGGCATTGGCCAGTTTCGTGGGAGCGGTTTTAGCCGCGATGCGGGCGGTAGCCCGCAAAGGTGGCGCGGCAAGACCCTGGCGAGCATTTGCTCTCTGTGCCTTGCGGCGCATCGCGGCTAAAGCCGCTCCCACGGGGTCGCCTGCGAGATGCCGCAGGGTAGGGGCTTCATCGGAGGGGGCAAGACGTAAATCAACAGCCAACAGTGACATAGCAAACTTGCAACTTGAAACCTGTAAGCTTTTTTACCGTTATTTGTTGGCATTGGCCAGTTTCGTGGGAGCGGTTTTAGCCGCGATGCGGGCGGTAGCCCGCAAAGGTGGCGCGACAAGACCCTGGCGAGTATTTACTCTTTGCGCCTGGCGGCGCATCGCGGCTAAAGCCGCTCCCACGGGGCCGTCTGCGAGATGCCGCAGGGTTGGAGCTTCATCGGAGGGGGCAAGGCGTAAATCAACAGCCAACAGTGCATAGCAAACTTGCAACTTGCAACTTTTTCACCGTTATTTGCTGGTGTTGGCCAGCTCCGTGGGAGCGGCTTTAGCCGCGATGCGGGCGGTAGCCCGCAAACTGGAGCGGCCATCCTTCAGCAAATCCGCGGCAACGGGTCGTCTTCCAGTTCGTCAAGCACGCGACGGCCGCCGAGGCCGGTTTCCAGGATCACCCGCCCGCCTCCCGCCTCGATGCGGCCGATGATACTGGCGTCGCGGCCTTCCGGCAGGGCACGCCAGCGGGCGAGCACGTCGTTGGCTGCGAAGGGGTCGGCGACGGCGACGACCCGGCCTTCGCACGCCAGGAAATACGGGTCGTAACCCAGCATTTCGCACACCGACACGACTTCCGGACGCAGCGGCACCGCGTTCTGCTCCAGCGCCACGCTGTGGCCGCTGGCGCGTGCGATTTCGTGGGCGACGGTGGCGAGCCCGCCGCGCGTCGGGTCGCGCATGAACTTGAGACCGGGAAAGTCGCGGATGGCGCGCGTCAGCGGCAGCACCGAGGCCGAATCGGAACGCAGCTCGCCGGACAGGCCGAACTGCTCGCGCGCCAGCATCACCGCAATGCCATGATCGCCCACCGGGCCGGACACCAGCACCACATCGCCCGACACGATGGACTTGATCGCAAGCGGCGCCATCGCACGTTTGACGCCGATGCCGGCGACCGACAGATACAAGCCGCCGCCTTCGCCGCGGCGCACCACCTTGGTGTCGCCGGCCACCACCGCCACGCCGCTCTCCCGCGCCGCTGCGGCAAAGCTGGCGATGAGCCGATCCAGCACCTCGACTTCCAGCCCTTCCTCGATCAGCGCCGACAGGGTGAGGTAGCGCGGGTCAGCACCGGCCACCGCGAGGTCGTTGATCACGCCGTGCACCGCCAGCGAGCCGAGGTTGCCGCCGGGGAATTCCAGCGGCTGCACGGTGAAGCCGTCGGTCGTCACCATGAGCGCGCCGTCAAGCGGCGGCAGCATCACCGCGTCGGCGTCGGTATCGAGCAGCGGGTTGCCGAGATGGCGGGCAAAGATGTCCGTAATGAGTTCGCGCATAAGGCGGCCGCCGTTGCCGTGCGCGAGGAGGATGCGGGTGTCGTCCATGGGTTTTTCAGGCGTGAAGGAATTCGATGATCTGACCAAAGCTTAACCCGGCGTCGTTGACTGGAACACGTCGCGGCAAATTGACATTGAAACCCGAGGCGTAAAGGCGGTCGATGGTGGCTTCGGCGAGGACGCGGTTCTGGAACACGCCGCCGCTGAGGCCGACCGACTGGATGCCGGTTTGCGCGCGCAATTGTTTGGCCTGTTCGACCAGTGCCTGCGCCAGGCTGAGATGGAAGCTGGCTGCGCGCTCAGCAACCGGCACGGCGTTGTCGCCGAGCATGGGCAGCAGCGGCGCCCAGTCGGTGCGCCAAAACCCGCTGTCGTCGCGTTGCAGCGGCAGTTCGATGACCTGACCTGAAGCGCTGGAAGCTTCGGCCTCCAGGCGCATTGGGCCTTCGCCTTCGAAGCTGGCGTGGGTGCACGCGCCGCACAGAGCGGCGGCCGCATCGAACAGGCGGCCGACCGCCGAGCTCGTGGGGCTGTTGAGCCCCTGCGACCACGCCTGATGCAGCGGCTCGGGGGCGAAGGGGGCGAACTGTCCCGTCTCCCACAGGAGCGCCGCGGCAGCGCGCCACGGCGCGCGCCCGGCCTTGTCGCCACCGGGCAGGCGGAAGGGCCGGAACGCCGCAGCGCGCTGCCAGCAGCCGGGGGCGCCAGTGAAGGCTTCGCCGCCCCACAGCGCTCCATCCGCACCGAGGCCGACGCCATCCCAAGTGAACACGATCCATTCGTCCACATCCGGAAACTCCCAGGCCAGTGCCGAGGCGTGAGCGTGGTGGTGCCAGATTTCCGCCAATGGCAAGCCACTGTCGCGGGCAAAGCGGCGGTTGCCGTAGCCGGGATGGCGGTCGACGATCAAGCGCGTGGCCTGCACCTGAAAGAGGCGCTGCAGGTCGGCCGCCACCCGCGCCAGCGTGTCGAGGCTGCGCGCCGTGTCGAGTTCGCCGATATGCGGCGAGACAACGGCGCGCGTCCCCCAGGCGAGACAAACGGTGTTCTTCATGTGGCTGCCCAGCGCCAGCACGGGCTCCGCTAGCGACGCGGGCAGTTCGAACTCCAGCGGCGCGCTGCCGCGCCCGAGGCGCAGCGGGCGGGCGTGGCCTGCGATGATGCGATACACCGGATCGTCGGCCGGGCGCACGATGGGACGGTCGTGGTGCAGGAAGGCGTCGGCGATGTGGGCGAGGCGGGTTTGTGCTTCGACGTTGTCGGTCAGCACCGGCTCACCGGAGAGGTTGCCCGAAGTGGCCACCAGCGGCCCGCCGAAATCGTTCAGCAGCAGGTCGTGCAGCGGCGAGTAGGGCAGCAGGCAGCCGACTTCCGCGAGGCCGGGGGCGATATGCCCGGACAGCCTGGAATCGGCGCGCTTCGGCAGCAGCACGATGGGGCGTTCGGGGGATGCGAGGAAGCTGTCCAGCTCGGGCGTCGTGTGCACCGCGCGGCGCAGTGCCGCGAGGTCGCGGAACATCACGGCCAGCGGCTTGGCCGGCCTTGGCTTCCTTGCGCGCAGCGCGGCGACGGCCTCGTCGCGGGCAGCATCGCACAGCAGATGGTAGCCGCCGACACCCTTCACCGCGACGATTTTTCCGCTGCGCAAGGCGGCGACGGCGGTGGCCAGCGCCGCCTCGTCGCCGTCCTGAGTGAATTCGCCCGAGACAAATTGCAGGTGCGGCCCGCACACCGGGCAGGCGATCGGCTCGGCGTGGAAGCGGCGGTCGAGCGGGTTCTCGTATTCGCACCGGCAGTCCGGGCACAACGCGAAGTCGCGCATGGCGGTATTGGGGCGGTCATAGGGCAGGGCGGTGATCAGGGTGTAGCGCGGCCCGCACTGGGTGCAGTTGATGAAGGGGTAGCGGTGGCGGCGGTTGGCCGGGTCGTGCAGTTCGGCCAGGCAGTCGGTACAGACGAAGCCGTCGGATGGTAAATGAATGGACCATGCATCGGCCATTTTTGACGATGCATCATTCGAGCAGGCGACGCTAGTTGACGCGCTGTCGAGGATGGAAAAACCCGCTGCATGTTCGGTCGCGCAGGTCGTGACGGCGAGCGGTCCGGGCGCCGACAGCGGCGGTGCCTCGGCGAGCAGCGCGTCGCCGAAGCGCTGGAGTTGCGCGGGTCGGCCTTCGGCATGGATTTCCACCGCGCCGTCGACGTTACGCACCCAGCCGGTGATCTGATGCCGATGCGCGAGGCGGTAGACGAAGGGCCGGAAGCCCACGCCCTGCACCCGGCCGCCGATGGTAATGAATTGAGCGACGTGCTCAGGCATCGACGGCTACGCGCACGCCGCCCGCCCACCAGATGCGGCAGGCGCCTTCGTCCGACACCATGCAGGGGCCGACCGGGTTGCGCGGAGTGCAGGCGCGGCCGTAGATGCGGCACTGGTTGGGGTAGATCTTGCCCAGCACGACCTGTGCGCAATCGCAGCCGGGCGGCATCTCGCCGGCGCGGCGGCGGTCGGGATCGCTGTGGTCGGGGAACAGCAGGCGCGCGTCGTGTTGCGCGAAAGCGGGTTTGAGCGCGTAGCCCGAGTTCGGGATGACGCCGATGCCGCGCCAGTTGGCGTCGACGATGTCGAGCGTGTCGGCAAGCAGGCGGCGCGCGGTGGGATTGCCGCCCGGATGCGCGACTTCGCGGTAGCAGTTGTCGAGGAAGCGCTCGCCGCTTTTCAGCTGGCGCAGCACCGAATAGAACGAGGCCAGCAGCGACTCCGGCGCGAAGCCGGCGACCGCGGCAGGAATGTCGTGGCGCTCGACCACGAAGGTCCATTCCTCCGGCCCCATCACGGTGGAGACGTGGCCGGGCGCGACCAGCGCATCAAAGCCTGGGCTACCGGAATCGAGCAGCATCGCCACCGCCGGCCAGGTCAGGCGGCCGGACAGCAGGATGCTGAGATTGTCGGGCAGGCCCTCCGCCAATATCGCCGCCGTCGGCGCGGTAGTGGTCTCGAAGCCGGCGGCGAAGAACACCACGGGACGATCGGGATTGTCCAGCGCGATCCTGCGCGCATCGAGCGGACTGGCGATCGGCCGCACGTCGGCGCCGGCGGCCTGCGCCTCGGCCAGGGTGCGTATCTCGCCTTTTTTCACGTTGACCGGTACCCGCAGCATGTCGCCGTAGGCGACCAGGATGACCTTGTCCTGCAGCGCGAGCTGCATCGCCTGGTAGACGTCTTCCTCCGGACACACGCACACCGGGCAGCCGGGACCGGGAACCAACTCGACCCAGCCCGGCAGCGCGCCGCGCAGGCCGGCATGGGTGATCGAGCGTTCGTGGCCGCCGCACACGTTCATGATCTTGACCGTGCGGTCGAAGTCGAGGGCATGGATTTTTTCCAGCCAGGCGCGGGCGTCGTTCATCGCGCGGTGGCGCCGTGGAGTTTCTGGCCGTCGCCCTGGATCGCCGGGCGGCGCGACTGGCCGATGGCGACCCGCGCGCGCTGGGCGGCAAGCTGTTCGCGCAGCCAGGCGTACCAGGCCTCCATGTCCAGTTCCTTGCGCGCAGACAGCCGCATCACCGGCGCCGGATTGGCGAGATTGCGCAAGTGCGCTTCGGCCTTGTCCGGATCGAAGTCGTCGAGCACGGCCAAAAGGTCGGTCTTGGTCAAGAGCATGGCGTCGGCGGCGCGGAACATCACCGGATATTTCGCCGGTTTGTCGTCGCCCTCGGTGACCGAGAGCAGGGTGACGTTGAGGTGCTGGCCGAGGTCGAAGCTGGCCGGACACACCAGGTTGCCGACGTTCTCGATGAACAGCAGATCGACGCCGTCGAGCGTCATGTGGTGCAGCGCGTCGTGCACCAGGTGGGCGTCGAGGTGGCAGGCGGTGCCGGTGACGATCTGGTGCGCCTGCACCCCCTTGGCACGGATGCGCTCGGCGTCGTTCTCGGTTTCGAGGTCGCCCTCGATCACGGCGCAGGTGAATTCGTTTTTCAGCGCGACGAGCGTGGCTTCGAGCAGCGCGGTCTTGCCGGAACCCGGGGAGGACATCAGGTTGATCGCGAGGATGCCACGGCGATCGAAGTGCTCGCGGTTGTGCGCGGCCTGATCGTCGTTCTTTTGCAGCAGGCCCTTCAGCACGGAAACAGCAGTCGCGCCTTTGGCGACGGGCTTGTACGCAAGGTTCCGGTTGCCGGGAGTGAGGTTGCAGCCGCAGGTGTCACACATTTTGTGAGTGAGGGGTAAGGGGTGAAGGGTGAGGGGTATCCGTTACCAACTCGACGCTTTCGAGCAGGAGTTCGTCGCCGGAGAGGATCCGGGTGTGCCAGTCGCCGCAGGCGCCGCAGAGCAGGCGGTTCATCGCGGCTTCGGTTTCGGCGCCGCAGGTCTGGCAGCGTACCCGGATCGGCGCGTGGACGAATTCGAGAGCGGCGCGTTCCATGCGGCTGCCGGCGGCCGCCAGTGGGAAGGCGCTCGCCAGCAGTTCAGGCACCACGCCGGCGAGCGGGCCGATACGTACGCGGATGGATGTGGCACGCCATGCATCGGATGACGATGCATCATTATCGTGGTGCGCCTGATGCCGGTCGATCACGGCATCCACCTGTTCGACCAGCGCCTGGGCGACCGACAGTTCATGCACCGCCTTCCTCCAGGATCCGGTCGAGCAGCTCCCAGGTGGTGCGGGCGTCGATCTCGGCGATTGTCTGGATGGCGTAGCCGACGTGCACCATGACGAAGTCGCCGACCGCGGGGGGTTCGTCCTGCATCATGAACAGACTGACGTCGCGCCACACACCCTTGGCCTGACAGCGGGCGGTAAAGCCTTCGATCGATTCGATCTGCATGGGAATGGCAAGGCACATGAGCGGCAATCGGAACCTACACTTGAACCAGTATATGTGATTTGCCGCCACCGCGTCCGCGCCGGGAATGTTACAAAATAACAATGAATAAGGCTATGTCACTGTTGGTTGTTGAAGTCATGTCTTGCCCCCCTCCGATGAAGCCCCTACCCTTCGGCAGGCGCCGGCCAATACCAATAAACCCGGATTGTTCATTAGGGCGAAATGCCTTGGGAGCGGGTTTACCCGCGATTCTCAGCGTCGGCTTCACGGCTGAAGCCGCTCCCACAGGGACGATGGCGATGTTTTTGTGGGAGTGGGTTTACCCGCGATTGCAGCGGCCATTTCGCGGCTGAAGCCGCTCCCACAGGGACGATTGCGATGTTTTTGTGGGAGCGGGTTTACCCGCGATTGCGGCGGCCATTTCGCGGCTGAAGCCGCTCCCAGCGCTGGCCAATACCAATAAATAACGATAAAAGAGCCATGAGTAATCATGGTGCTTGAGCGACTTTCCCGGTTGTTATGCGACTACCGTGCTGCTAGATTGAAATCATGAAAACGCTCGTGCTCGGCATCGGCAACACCCTGCTCACCGACGAGGGCGTGGGTGTTCATGTGCTGCAGGCACTGGCACCCGAGCTGGCGAATTGGCCCGACGTAACCCTGCTCGATGGCGGCACCCTGTCGTTCACCCTGGCGGGGCCGATCGAGGACGCCGATGCGCTGATCGTCGTCGATGCCGCCAACATCAAGTCGAAACCGGGCGAGTGGGCGCTGCTGAAAGGGGAGGCGATGGACGCATTTCTGATGGGCAATCGCAAGTCCACGGTGCACGAAGTGGGGCTGACCGACCTGCGCGCCATCGCCATGCTGGCCGGGCACTGGCCGGAAAAACGGGCGATGCTGGCGATCCGGCCCGATGTCGTCGACTGGGGCGAATTCCCCACCCCGGCGGTTGCCGCGGCCATCCCCCCCGCCTGCGCGGCGATCGTCGAACAAATCCGGGAATGGCAGCATGACGCTTGACGCCATCCCCATCCACGTCGTCCCGCGCCATGCCGGTTCGCCGCCGCCGGGCGAACCCGGCCTCTCCGGCAATGCGCCGCCGCTGCTGCGCGAACTGGCCGAGCAGGTGCGCCGCCTGCTGGAATCCGGCGAGCCTTCCGCCATCGACCTTTCCGCCTTGCCGCTGACGCCCGCCGATCTCGACTGGCTGCGCGAAAAGCTCGGCGGCGGCGAGATTGCCGTCACCCTGCAGGCCGGTGGCGAATCCACGCTGGACGAGACCGCCTGCGCCGGCGTCTGGTGGGTGACGCATCGCAACGAACAGGGCGCGGTGACCGCGCAGCTCATCGAGGTGGCGTTCGTGCCCGAACTGGTGAAGGCGCATCCGCAGGATGTGGCGATCGGACGGGAACAGCTTGAATTACTGATTTCCGACCTCTAAGGTGAATTGAGCGCCTCGTTCATTCAGGGCGGCGATGTTCCAGGGCCGGGGGTTTTACGTCAGGAGGCACGCATCATGCAGGGTCCGTTGATCGAGTCGCTCGCGCGGCAGGGCGTCAGCCGCCGCACCTTCCTCAAGTACTGCGCGACGCTGGCCTCGATGATGGCCTTGCCGCCCGCGGCCGGGCTTGCCATGGCGGAGGCGATGGCCGCGGCGCGGCGGCCGTCGGTGATCTGGCTGCCGTTCCAGGAATGCACCGGCTGCACCGAATCGATCACGCGATCGCACTCGCCCACGCTTGAGGGCATGATCTTCGACATGATCTCGCTCGACTACCAGATGACGCTGATGGCGGCGGCGGGCTTCCAGGCCGAGGAAGCCCTGCACAACGCGATGAAGGACAATGCGGGCAAGTATCTGCTGATCGTCGATGGCTCGATTCCGCTGGGACAGGGCGGTATCTATTCCTGCCACGCCGGCCTCTCCAGTCTGGACATGCTGAAAGAGGCCGCCCAGGGCGCGGCCGCCATCGTCGCCGTAGGCACCTGCGCCGCCTACGGCGGCATCCCGAAAGCCAACCCGAACCCGACTGGCGCGGTCTCGGTGTCCGACATCGTCAAGGACAAGCCCATTGTCAACATTCCGGGCTGCCCACCCATCCCGGCGGTGATGACCGGTGTGCTGGCACATTACCTCACCTTCGGCAGCCTGCCGGAACTCGACGACAAGGGGAGGCCCCGCGCCTTCTACGGCGAAACCATCCACGACCGTTGCTACCGCCGCCCGTTCTACGACCAGGGCAAGTTCGCCAAGACTTTCGACGACGAGGGCGCACGCCGCGGCTGGTGCCTGTTCGAACTGGGCTGCAAGGGGCCGGTCACCCACAACGCCTGCGCCACCACAAAATGGAACGGCGGCACCTCCTGGCCGGTGGAATCCGGCCACGGCTGCCTCGGCTGCTCAGAACCCGATTTCTGGGATGCCGGCGGTTTCTATAAGGCGCTGTCGATGCCGGCCGACCCGCTCAAATTCGCTGCCGCAGCCTCAGTGGCAGGTGCGGCTACGGGTGGGGCGATCAGCTTGGCCAACCGGGCCAAGAAGGGCGCCGCCAGGTCGGCACACGAAACGATCACGCTGGCCGACCTGGAGAAATGACAATGAATGAACTGCAATTTCTGACCTGGGTGCGTGGTCCCGGACTGGATATCGCCATTGGCATTTTTCTGCTGGGAGTGATCTGGCGCCTGTTCGAGATCTATACGCTGGGTCGCAGGAAGGATCTCGCCGCACCGCGCCGCGCCGCCGGCGCCTCCGGCCTGCACACCGTGTTCCGCCGCTCGCTGCCGCCGCCGGGCATGATGAAGCGTTCGCCGGTAAGCTACATCGGCGGCTATATCTTCCACATCGGGCTGGCGGTCATCGTGTTCCTCGGCGCACCGCACATCATGCTGATCGCCAATCTCACCGGCCTGTCGTGGCCCGGGCTGCCTGCGCAGATCATCGGCCTGGTAACGGTAGTGACGATGGCGGCGATGCTGGCGATGCTGGTCGACCGCATCAACAAGCCGGCCAAACGCTTTCTTTCCACCTTCGAGGACTGGTTCACCTGGGCGGTAACCTTTCTGCCCGTGCTGACCGGCTGGCTGACGGTGCAGCATCTGCTGCTGCCCTACACCACGATGCTGACGCTGCACATCCTGTCGGCGGAAATCCTGCTCATCGTGCTGCCCTTCACCAGGCTGTTCCACACTTTCACCCTGTTCGGCTCGCGCTGGTACAACGGCAGTGCGAACGCGCGCAAGGGGGTGCCGGTATGAGAATCCATCTGACATCCACTCTTTTAGAACAGGTAGGGTGCGCCATGCGCACCGGGGTGCGCATGGCGCACCCTACGCCGACTCGTGAAAAGGCGGAGGCAATATGAGCGCCTCGCTGGAAAAAGTCGCCCAAACCCTCAAGGAAGTCATCGACGCGCCCATCGCCAGCTATTTCGAAAGCTGCGTGCACTGCGGCCTGTGCGCCGAGGCCTGCCTGTTCTACACGGAAACCGGCGATCCCAGATACACGCCGATCCACAAGGTGGAGCCGCTGCGCCGCGTCTACGAGCAGGAATTCACCCTGCTCGGGCGGCTGAAGAAGCTGGTCGGCCTGTCCAAACCGATCACCGACGACGAACTCGACCAGTGGCAGGAACTGGTCTACGACAGCTGCACCCTGTGCGGGCGCTGCTCGCTGGTCTGCCCGGTGGGCAACGACATCGTCTACATGATCCGCCAGCTGCGCGAGGGGATGGCGGTGTCCGGCCACGTTCCCGACGGCATCCGCAGCGCCACCAAGCGCACCATCGAGATCGGCGGGCCGATGGGGCTGAAGTGGCCGGCCGTTGCCAATGTGCTGAGGAAGGCCGGGGAAGCGACGGGGGTGACGATCCCGGTCGACCAGAAAGGCGCCGACTACCTGGTGCTGCTGTCGTCGATGGAGATCGTCAACTACCCGGAGTACATCGAGGCGCTGGCCAAAATCTTCCACAAAGCGGGCATCAGCTTCACGCTCGCCTCCGACGCCTTCGAGGCGACCAACGCCGGCATCCAGATCGGCAGCTCGGACCTGGCGAAAGTGATCGTCTCGCGCATCGTCGATGCCGCCGAGCGGCTGAAGGTGAAGTACGTGCTGTCGCCCGAATGCGGCCACGCCTACATGGCGATCCGCTGGGAAGGGCCCAACCTGATCGGCCGTCCCTTCGGCTTCGAAGTGGTGCACGTGCTGGAACTGCTCGACGACCTGCGCCAGAAGGGCGTGCTGAAAATGAAGGACAAGCTCAAGGATCCGCTCATCCTGCACGACCCCTGCCAGATCGTGCGCCGCGGCGGCGTGCTGCAGGCGCCCGAAGCGCTGATCCGCCAGGTGGCGGAGAACTACATCCCGATCGCCGACCAGCAGAAATGGAACTGGTGCTGCGGCGGCGGCGGCGGCGCGTCGGCGATCCATACCGAAGAAGCCGAAGCGCTGCGCACCAGGGTCTTCCAGATCAAGAAACGACAGATCGAGGAGGCGGGGGTCGGTACCATGGTGACGTTCTGCGCCAACTGCCGCATCGTGATGGAGGAAGGTCTCGATCATTACGAGATGAACACCAAGCTGCTCGGCCTGACCGAACTGCTGGCGGAACACCTGGAGGATTGAGTAGATGAGCACCGCACAACGCATTGTCGTCGACCCCATCACCCGCATCGAGGGGCACCTGCGCATCGAGGCCGAAACCGACGCCGACGGCAGAATCACCAAGGCCTATTCCGCCGGCACCATGGTGCGCGGCATCGAGATCATCCTGCGCGGGCGCGACCCGCGCGACGCCTGGGCCTTCGCCCAGCGCATCTGCGGCGTCTGCACCCTGGTGCACGGCATCGCCTCGGTGCGTGCGGTGGAGGACGCGCTGCACCGCGCCATTCCCGGCTACAGCATTCCACCCAACGCCGAACTGATCCGCAACCTGATGATCGCGGCGCAGCATGTGCACGACCACGTGATGCATTTCTATCATCTGCATGCGCTCGACTGGGTCGACGTGGTGTCGGCGCTGAAGGCCGATCCCAAGGCCACCTCGGCGCTGGCGCAGAGCCTGTCCGGCTACCCCAGGTCGTCGCCCGGCTATTTCGCCGACGTGCAGAAGAAAGTGAAGACCTTCGTCGAGCAGGGCCAGCTCGGCATTTTCGCCAACGCCTACTGGGGCCATCCCGCCTACAAGCTGCCGCCGGAAGCCAACCTGATGGCGCTGGCACATTACCTCGACGCCCTCGCCTGGCAGCGTGACGTAGTCAAGCTGCACGCCATCTTCGGCGGCAAGAACCCGCACCCCAACCTGGTGGTGGGCGGCGTGCCATCGGCCATATCGGTGCAGACCGGCGCCGGCCGTGGCAAGGGGCCGCACTATCGCGGCGGCCAGAACGCCACCGCACTCAACATGGTGGGGCTGCAGACGGTGCAGGATGTCATCCGGCAAATGCGCGAGTTCGTCGATCAGGTCTATCTGCCGGATACCCTGGCGATTGCCGGTTTTTACAAGGACTGGGCGGGACGCGGCGAAGGGCTGGGCAACTTCCTGTCGTTCGGCGACCTGCCCTCGAAAGGCTTCTGGGACACCGGCTCCTACCTCATCCCGCGCGGCGTCATCCTCAACCGCGATTTGACCAAAATTCACCCCATCGATCTCGATGCCGACAACGAAATCCAGGAATACGTCAGCCACGCCTGGTACAGCTACAGCCAGGGCGACGAAGGCGGCCTGCACCCGTTCAGGGGCGAGACCGAACTCAACTACACCGGGCCGAAACCGCCCTACCGGCATCTGGACGTGGATAAAAAATATTCCTGGATAAAGTCGCCGCGCTGGCAGGGCCGCCCGATGGAAGTCGGCCCGCTCGCCCGCGTGCTGATGCTGTATGCCGGCGGCAATGCCCAGGCCAGGGAGCTGGTGGACGCCACGCTGAAGACGCTCGGCCTGCCGGTCGCCGCGCTGTTCTCCACCCTCGGCCGCACCGCCGCGCGCACGCTGGAATCGAAGATCGTCGCCGACGCCATGCAGGGCTGGTTCGACCAGCTGATGGCCAACATCAAGGCCGGCGACGTGCGCACCTTCAACGACTTCTACTGGGATCCGTCCACCTGGCCCAGGCACATGCAGGGCGTCGGCCTGACGGAGGCGCCGCGCGGAGGCCTGTCCCACTGGATCGTCATCGACGACGGCAGGATCAGCAACTACCAGGCGGTGGTGCCCAGCACCTGGAACGCCGGCCCGCGCGACACGCTGGGCCAGCCGGGCGCCTACGAGGCGGCGCTGCAGGACAACCACGTCATGCACGACCCGAAGCAGCCGATCGAGATCCTGCGCACCATCCACTCCTTCGATCCGTGCATCGCCTGCGCGGTGCACGTCACCGACCCGGAGGGCGAAGAACTGGTGCAGGTGAAAATCAAGTAGGCTGAAACATCGACGATTTGTGACGCGGCGATTTGTGGTGCGTAGGGTGCACTCCGTGCACCTTCAGACGTTCCGGTGCACGGAGTGCACCCTACCGGGCATCTCGCGCCTTGATAATTGCCTGAATTTATTTTGCATAGCGGAGAACACACCATGAAACCGACAAACCCTTCACGCACACTTGCCCTGGCCGCCCTCTGCCTGTTCGCCGGCACGGCATCCGCACACACGGGCGCCCACACGCCAACCGGTTTCGCCGGCGGCCTGGCGCATCCCCTGCTGGGGCTGGATCACCTGCTCGCCATGATCGCGGTCGGCCTGTGGGCCGCGCAGCAGGGCGGGCGGGCGCTGTGGGCGGTGCCCGCGGCCTTTGTCGCGGCGATGGGGCTGGGCGGCATGCTGGCCTGGTCGGGCGGGGTGCTGCCGCATGTCGAAACCGCCCTCGCGCTGTCGGTGCTGGCGCTGGGCCTCTTGATCGCCACGCAGCGCCGCTGGGCGGTGACGGCCGGCATGACCATCGCTGCGGCGTTCGCGCTCGTCCACGGCTACGCCCACGGACTGGAAATGCCGCTGGCCGCGTCGCCTGCGCGCTATGCCATGGGTTTCATGCTGGCCACGGTTTGCCTGCATGGCGTGGGAATCGCCGGCCGCCTGATCGGCCGCCGCGCGATGCAGGCGGCGGGAGCCGGCATCGCCGTCGGCGGCCTGGCGCTGATCCTGGGCGTGTGATCCGGCGCGGCGCGGCAGGTTTCACTGAACCAATCCGCCGCTCAGACCAGCACGTGGCGCGTCTCCGCAAAATAGCGGTAAATCCGCTGCTCGATGCGCGGGTCGATCGTGATCCCGGGGTGTTTGCCATTCGGGCAGGCAAGCCGTGGCGCCGTTCCGAACAGGCGGCAAATCAGCAGGCGCTCCGCGTAGGTCCGGTAACCTTGCTCACCCAGGTGCGGGCAACTTAGTTCGTCGAGCGCCGCCGCATGTCCGCGTCGCTTTTGACGGGGAGCCTCGCCATCTCCTCGCCCGATGCGGTCACCGGCCCACAGCAATCGTGACATCCGGGTTCGCAGTCGAACGCCGGAATGCGTCGCCGTAAAAAACGGATTTTACGGCTGTTGGGCGTCATGGGTTTGCCGGCGCGGTTCCGCTGAACTTCATTGTTGAGCGCCTTGCAAAATTTACTGCGGCGTTTTGCCGGGCCCGGCGGCAGGCCCGCTCAGCCATTCGGGTAGATCGCGCGATCCTGTGTATTCGACGATATATTGGTGAATCAGCCTGCGGATCACCTGTGACAAGGTGAGGTCCTGCTCGGCGCAAGTTTCCTCGAATAGCTGTTTTTTTTTCGGGTCGATCAAAAGTGTGATTCTGGCGGTGCGGTTTTCCATAAGAGGCCTTAACGGTGTAGCCATGTGCGCAAGATGTTAATTAGATTAACATCAAAATAACATGTAACATAAAGGCTTATTTAAAGCTGCGGCGCAGCGTCGGCTCAGGCCAGCTGGTATCCTCTCGCCAACTTCGCCGACCCGCAGGGATGCGTGCTTTCGCCGATTCCGGCTATCCTCCCAATCAGGACGCGGGGAAAAACGGGGACGCTTGCCGATCGGCGCACGATTTTCCATCGTGAACGGGTTGCGGAGGGAACCGGCCACGAAGGCCGCGCCACTACCAAGAACAAGGAGTTCCAGACGTGCAGAAAGCAGACGCGCAAAAAATACTGAAATTTCTGAAAGAACAGGGCGAACATCTCGACACCGAGATCGCCGCAGCGATACAAATTTCGCTGGCAGACGTGCGTTTATATCTGGCGGAACTGTCGAAGAGTGGGGACATCATCATGTGCCACTCGACGCGGTACCTCAACGGCAAGAAAAGTGAAGGGATGCTATGCCGGGTGGCGGGATTTACGCCGACGGTCGGCCCCGGCAGGAAAGCCAAGGGCTAGCCGATTCGACACACCGCCGCTCATTTCGGCGGCCAGCGCCGTAGGAGCGGGTTTACCCGCGATCCGGGAGACCATCGGGGCTAAAGCCCCTCCTACAGGTGACGGTGGCGGGAGGAGACCATCGGGGCTAAAGCCCCTCCTACAGGTGACGGTGGCGGGAGTTTGTGGGAGCGGGTTTACCCGCGATCCGGAAGACCATCGGGGCTAAAGCCCCTCCTGCAGGTGACGGTGGCGGGAGGAGACCATCGGGGCTAAAGCCCCTCCTACAGGTGACGGTGGCGGGAGTTTGTGGGAGCGGGTTTACCCGCGATCCGGGAGACCATCGGGGCTAAAGCCCCTCCTACAGGTGACGGTGGCGGGAGTTTGTGGGAGCGGGTTTACCCGCGATCCGGAAGACCATCGGGGCTAAAACCCCTCCTACAGGTGACGGTGGCGGGAGTTTGTGGGAGCGGGTTTACCCGCGATCCGGAAGACCATCGGGGCTAAAGCCCCTCCTACAGGTGACGGTGGCGGGAGTTTGTGGGAGCGGGTTTACCCGCGATCCGGGAGACCATCGGGGCTAAAGCCCCTCCTACAGGTGACGGTGGCGGGAGTTTGTGGGAGCGGGTTTACCCGCGATCCGGAAGACCATCGGGGCTAAAGCCCCTCCTACAGGTGACGGTGGCGGGAGTTTGTGGGAGCGGGTTTACCCGCGATCCGGGAGACCATCGGGGCTAAAGCCCCTCCTACAGGTGACGGTGGCGGGAATTTGTGGGAGCGGGTTTACCCGCGATCCGGAAGACCATCGGGGCTAAAGCCCCTCCTACAGGCACAGGCACAGGTACAGGTACAGGTACAGGTACAGGTACAGGTACAGGTACAGGCAAAAACGGTAGCCTGACCTTTACGTGCTTGTATCCTTGCCCGACTCATCCCGCGACTCGGACAGGGCGATGCGCTGGTTGAGGCGGCGCACGTCGCGCTTGAGCTGGGTGAGCGCGATGTCGGTGAACAGCGCGCGCAGGATCAGCACGACGATAGCGACCAGGAACAGCAGTGCCGGCGAGTAGGCAATACCCACTGCCTGGCTCAGGAAGTCGATCAGGCCGGGCCATATGCCGAAAACCAGCGAGGCAACGGCGACGACGGTCCAGAACAGCCCTTGCCGCAAATGAATGTGGTCGCGCCGAATCAGTGTGAGAATGCTCAGCGCGAGGCCGATGCCAAGCACGGTAACAAGCAGGTGATATTCCTTCATCCTTGAAACCGCAGTTGAACCGCAGCGGCACAGAGAGCACAGAGGAAAAACAACACCCTGCATGTGTCAGTGCGCCCACCCGATGGGTGAAGGCTGGTTGATCGACAACCCATTGATTTCCTGCCGTTCTCCGTGTCTCTGTGGCTCTGTGATGAGGTTTTTAGGTTCATGTTTTGCGGGGTTTCGTATTCCAGCGTGCCAGGCACAACAGGGTGGTTTCCGCCATGTAGCGGGCAACGCTCCACCAGGAGTAGAAAATCCTCGATGCGCCAAATTGGCGCGGATTCATCGCCACCGGCACTTCCTTCACATGCAGGCCGGCGCGATGCAACAGCAGCAACACGCCGATGTCCTGGTAATCGAGCAACGTCGCTTCCTCTCGCGCTAGAAGATAACAGGCTTTGGCGTTGTAGAAGCGAAAACCGGAAGTCAGATCTTCAAAAGCAAATCCGGTCAAAAAGCGAAAGTAACGCCAGGCCTGACGCCGCATGAAACTGCCGCGTGCCGGACAGGCGCCGATGACCACATCGGCACCCGCTTCGGCGGCTTGCAGCAGGCGGGCAAGCTCGGCGGGCTCGTGCTGGCCATCCGCGTCCATCGTCACCACGCCCGAATAGCCCTCGCGCATGGCATGGCGGATACCGGTCTGCATGGCGCCCCAGGCGCCCTGCCGCAATGGCGCTTGCAGCACGATGGCGCCCGCCGCGGCCGCCAGGCGGGCTGTCTCATCGTTACTGCCGTCGTCGACCACCAGGACGTCGATGTCGCCGAACGCGAACACGCGATGGACCACGTCGGCGATGCTGGCGGCCTCGTTGAGCGCGGGAATGACGACCAGCAGCCGGTCGCGCCGTATCGTTTCGGCCGCCGGGCGGTCCTGTTCCGGATCGATCCGGACGTACAGCCGGCGCAGCCTGCGCGCGGACGCCGCGATGTCGAATTCAGCGAGAAAACGCTGCCGGCCGCTTGCGCCAAGGCGGGCGCACAGGTCGGCATCCTGCCGCAAACTGTCGAGCGCCGCGGCAAGCGCGGAAGCATCGTCGGGCGGCACCAGGACAGCGTTGTCGTTTTCCCGCGCCACCCAGGTCACCCCGCTACCGGCCAGACGGCTGGCAGCAATGGGCTTGCCATAGCGCATGGCTTCCATGAGGACGATGCCGAACGCCTCGGTGCGCTCGCGCGAGGGCAGGCAGAACACATCGCAGGAAGCCAGCAGGCGCTGGCAGGCCGCATCGTCGGCCTGGCCGAGCAGGCGGATGTGCGCAGGCCGGCCGAGCCCGTCCAGCAGACGCTCCAGGCGCGGTCGTTCCTCGCCCTCGCCGACGATGGCCAGTTCGATCCCCGGCACATCCGCCGCCGCCCGGATCAGGGTGTCGAAGCCCTTGTAGTAGGTGAGCCGGCCGATCGCCAGCACACGCATGCCATCCCCCCGCCAGATCCCACCGGTTTCCTCCACCCGCACTTCGGGCAGGCGGTCCGGATCGACACCGAGGGGGAGCACCTGGATTTTTTGACGCCACGGCTGCAGCGGCCGGCTGGCTTCCAGATAAGGCGCGGAGGTGACGACGATGGCCTCGGCGCGTTCCAGCATGGCGCGCTCGAATATTTGGTAAAACGGGTAAACCAGCCGCATCGACCAGGGAAACCGGCCGGTCTCGACATCGGCGTGCCAGTGCACGACCCACGGCAGGCGCCGCGCCGAGGGGAGCACCAACGCGGCGAACGCACTGGGATTCGGCAGGTGCAGGTGCAGCACCTCGGGCTCGTGGCGGCGAATCGCGCGCCACAGCCAGAGCGGAAAGGCCGGGCTGATCGGTGCGAACAACAGACTGAACCAGACCGGGCAGCGCATCAGCCAGGGCGGATCGTGCCGAGTCCCAGCCTGGGCATCCGCATGGCACAGCACCGCCGGCGCGTTGCCGGCCGACTGTTGCGCGTGCACCAGATCGCCCAGATAGCGTTCCATTCCACCGGGGACGGGCGGGAAGAACTTGCCGATGTGAAGAATGCGCATGTCTGTTCCGCTTCGCAACACTAGGGCATGGCCTTGATGCGGTTGCGCCATTCCAGCAACATGGGATTGTCCGGCGTCAGGCGGATGGCGTTCTCGATATCGGCCAGCGCCTCCGTCTTGTTGTTCAAGCCATGATTGGCAAGGGCGCGGCCATAGTAGGCCGGTCCGTCCGGCGATTCCTCGATCAGCTGGCTGAAGATGGTGCGTGCGCGCGCGTAATCGCGCTGGATCACCAAGGCCATGCCGAGATCGACGCGCGCCTTCGGGTGCCGCGGATCCAGTTTCAGCGCCGCTTCCAGGTCGGTCACCGCATCGTCCACCCGCCCCATTTCCAGCGCCACACGTCCCTTCAGCGCAAGCACCTCCTCGCGCCGGGGCACGACCGGGGTTTCCTGCAGCGCAAGTTCGAATTCGCGGTACGCCTCCGCCCGGCGCCCGAGCACATGCAGCGCGATACCACGCTGATACCTGAGTCCGGGAAAGTCGTACCCCAGTTGCTGCGCTTTTTCATACGCTTCCAGAGCTTCGGCATAGCGGTCGGCGCTCAGCAACAGCGAGCCCATGTTGAACATGCCCATCCCCTTGTCGCCCAGCGTGGAGGACATCCGGAAATCCTCGAACGCTTCTTTTATGCGCCTTTGGTCGAGGTAGCTATCGCCCCGGTTGAGGTAGGGAAACCAGCGCCCGACCGCCTGCCGGTCGTCCGGGAGCTTGGCGATCGCATCGCTCCAGACACGCTCCGGACTGGACAGCGAGTGCACCCGGTCCAGCGCCTGAAAAACGAACAATGCGGCCAGCACCAGGCCAATCGGCAACAGCAAGCGGCCGGACAAGCCATGAAACAGAAAAAACACCAGTCCGGGAACGCCAATGGCCCATAGATAGCCACGGTACAAAACGAATGGATCCTGCACCCATACCGTCGCGAATTCGGTCACGAACAGCAGGGCCGGCAGCAGCAGCGAAATCCCCAGCAAGGCGCGCCAGTCGCGATAGCGGACAATCAGGTAAAACCCGCCCACCAGCACGGCCAGGTAGCCGACCGCCCCGAGAACCTGCGGAAACCCCGTCAGTCTGATCGGGAAAGGCGGGCGCATGTCGATGGACATCCATCCCGTATACGGCACCAGCCAGTGCAGGCCGTATTTGAAGAACAACCAGGTCTGGTTGAGGATGCTGAGCAGAAAGGCGTTCTGCTCGACGTCCGGCCCCAGCGCCGCCAGCTGTGTCAGGTAGATCTTCGAAAACGGGTCGAACGGCTTGCCGATGATCTCGCCGTATCGCAGCGCCAGCACGGCGGCGGCAACGCCCACCAGCACGGCCCCGGCGCCGCCGATCAGCGCCAGCTTCTTCAGCGACGGGCGTGCCACTAAAATGTACACAGGAAGCGCCGCAAGCGGCGCCATGATGGCGTGCTCCTTGGACATCACCGCGAGGACGTAACAGGCCAACGCCGCCACGAACGACACCTTGCTCCCGCGTTGCACGCCGCGCGCGAACTGCCACAGCCCCAGCACGACGAACAGGGTCGCCATCAGAATGGAGCGCTGGATCAGGTAGGCCACCGCATACACCGCGACCGGATTCAGCGCAAAGAAACCGACCGCCAGACCGAGCGCGGGAGACTGGTGGTATGCCACGCCCGACGGCTCGTCATCCGGTGGCGCGATGGACTTGAGGATTTCCCGGTAAAACGCCCACAGCGCCAGCACCACGCCGAGGTGGATCAGCAGGTTGAATGACCGCTGGATGGCCCAGCCATCGCCAAAAACAGTCTGAACCCAGACAAAACTGCCATAGGACAGCGCGCGCGGCTGCCCCTGCAACAGCGAACCGTACACCCCGAAAATCCGCCCATCGGTGAGCGCGCCGTCATCGAAAATCAGGGGATTGCTTAGACCTGGCAGATAGATTGCCGAGAGCGCAACCAGGACCACTGCCAGCCAGGCAAATTGGGCCGTTTTTTCATTAATCTTCATGTCTATCCCAGCGCTCGAAGAACGTACAAAGTGCGCGCCGATCCTCCATCATTTTGGCCATGTCACTGTTGGCTGTTGATTTATGTCTTGCCCCCCTTTGATGAAGCCCCTACCCTGCGGCATCCCGCAGACGGCCCCATGGGAGCGGCTTTAGCCGCGGTGCGCCGCAAGGCGCAAAATACTCGCCAAGGCCTCGCCGTGCCACCTTTGCGGGCTTACTGCCCGCATCGCGGGTAAACCCGCTCCCACAAACCTTCCGCCACCGTCACCTGTAGGAGGGGCTTTAGCCCCGATGGTCCCCTAAATCGCGGGTAAACCCGCTCCCACAAAACTCCCGCCACAGGGCTGGCCAATATCAAAACAACGGTGAAAGAGCCCAGGTCCGCGATTTTTACACAGACCGGCCCGAGTTCGATATTTTTGCCTGATTTTCCAGACCTTCCACCATGGATTTCGGCGGCTTCAGCCGCCCTGCCGGCGGTTCTGTTGCAGATAACCGGCGATTGACCTGAACCATACTGAATAGGGCTGCGCCAGCCACCACTTCAGCGGCACGCTCCCGTAATATTTGCGGACGACCCCCATGGCCTCGCGGTAATGCCGATGGCGCTGGGTTCGGGTCTTGGTGTCAACGTGCTCACGATTCACCGCAACGAAGTCATCGACAAAATGCAGCGGGCCCAGCGACTTGAACAGATGCCACCACAAGTCGTAGTCCATCGCCATGTGCAGCGTCTCGTCCAAACCGCCCACCGCCTCCCAGGCGGAACGCCGGATCAGGGTCGCGGGCTGCGAAATGATGCAGCGAAAGGCCAGGCGGTCCTCATCGAACGGCTCTACCCAGACCGGTTTACGTTTTCCGGATTTCTCAATCACATCCCAGCAGCGGCCGTAAACGGCGGGCGCTTCCGGATGTTTCTCCAGTTCGGAGACGAGTTTTGCCAGACCGCTGGGCAAAAACCAGTCGTCGCTATTCAGCCAGCACACATAGGGTGCCCGGCCCTGCGCAATGCCTTCGTTGATTGCGGCGGCCTGGCCGGCATCGGCATGGCTGCGCCACCCCGCAAGCCGATGCGCCCACTTATGGATGACGTCAAGCGAGTTGTCCGACGATCCGCCGTCCAGCACAAACACCTCGAGCGGAATGTCCTGCTGAAAGATCGAAGCCAGCGCATTGTCCAGGAAGCGTCCCTGGTTGAACGAAGGAACGGCTATCGTCACCAACGGCTCTGTCATGCCTTGTTCAGTTCTCGTTAGCAGATGAAGAAAGGGCTTAGCCCGGATAAGGCGCAATCGCGGGTAAACCCGCTCCCACAAACCTCCCGTAATTGTGGGTGCCCCCCCCACAAACCTCCCGCCGCCACCACTTGTAGGAGGGGCTTTAGCCCCGATGGCACATCCCCAATCGCGGGTAAACCCGCTCCCACACCCCCCCCGCCACCGTCACCTGCAGGAGGGGCTTTAGCTCCGATGGCCCACCCAAAATCGCAGGCAAACCCGCTATAGCCGTTAAGAAAACGCCGAACAATTCAATATGGCCGTCATTGCGAGCGCAGCGAAGCAATCCAGCGTATTGATCAACCAGGCATTTCTGGATTGCCGCGTCGCTGCGCTCCTCGCAATGACAAATTAATCAGCGGCTCCTTAGGGCAGACCTTACTCATGATAATCCATGGTCTTGTAACCGTGCTTCTTCACCAGTTCGTCGCGCTCGGCGGCTTTCAAATCCTCGCGCACCATTTCGGCCACCAGTTCGTCGAAGCTGATCTTCGGCGTCCAGCCAAGCTTGTTCTTGGCTTTGCCGGGGTCGCCGAGCAGGGTTTCGACTTCGGTGGGGCGGAAGTAGCGGGGATCGACGGCAACGATGGGTGATGGGTTTTTCGCGGGCAAGCCCGCTCCTGCAAGGTAGCCCTTTTCTTCTACGCCCTGGCCTTCCCAGCGGATGTTCATGCCGAGCTCTTTTGCGGCGGCGTTGACGAAGTCTCTGACCGAGTACTGCACGCCGGTGGCGATGACGAAGTCTTCGGCCTGGTCCTGCTGCAGCATGAGCCACTGCATTTCGATGTAATCCCTGGCGTGGCCCCAGTCGCGCTTGGCGTCCATGTTGCCGAGGAAGAGGCAATCCTGCAGGCCGAGCTTGATGCGGGCGAGCGCACGGGTGATCTTGCGGGTGACGAAGGTTTCGCCGCGTACGGGGGATTCGTGGTTGAACAAGATGCCGTTGCAGGCATACATGCCGTAAGCTTCGCGGTAGTTGACGGTGATCCAGTAGGCGTAGAGCTTGGCAACGGCGTAGGGACTACGTGGGTAGAAGGGGGTGGTTTCCTTCTGCGGGGTTTCCTGGACGAGGCCAAAGAGTTCGCTGGTGCTGGCTTGGTAGAAACGGGTTTTCTTTTCGAGGCCGAGGATGCGGATGGCTTCGAGGATGCGCAGGGCGCCGAGGGCGTCGGAGTTGGCGGTGTATTCGGGTTCTTCGAAGCTGACGGCGACGTGGGACTGTGCGGCGAGGTTGTAGATTTCGTCGGGCTGCACCTGCTGGATGATGCGGATCAGGCTGGACGAGTCGGTGAGGTCGCCGTGGTGCAGGATGAACTTGCGGCCGGTCTCGTGCGGGTCCTGATACAGGTGGTCGATGCGGTCGGTGTTGAAGAGGGACGTGCGGCGCTTGATGCCGTGGACTTCATAGCCTTTTTCCAGCAGAAACTCGGCAAGATAGGCGCCGTCCTGGCCGGTAACGCCGGTGATTAAAGCAATTTTTTTCATAGTAATAAATTTTCAAAAAGTTAAACCATGTCACAGTTGGTTGTTGAAGTCATGTCTTGCCGCCTCTGATGAAGCCCCTACATTTCGGTATCCCGCAGGCGGCGCTTGTGGTGCGGCTTCAGCCGCGAAGCCCGCGCCGCCAATCGCGGGTAAACCCGCTCCTGCAAAACTCCCGTCGCCGTCACCTGTAGGAGGGGCTTTAGCCCCGATAGCCCACCCCCAATCGCGGGTAAACCCGCTCCTACAAAACTCCCGTCGCCGTCACTTGTGGGAGGGGCTTTAGCCCCGATAGCCCCCCAATCGCGGGTAAACCCGCTCCTACAAAAAAACCACTGCCGGCCCTTGCGGCGTATTGCGGCTGAAGCCTCTCCTGCGCTGTCCACTGCCAATAACAACAACAAAAGGCCCAAAAATTATCATTCAAGCCATGAAGTATCGGTCGTCATGGGCGTCAATCGGTGCACAGAGTGCACCCTACAGCGACTGCGCCTGGATAAGATTTCTGGCCGCCATACACATATTCTCAATGGTCGTCTCAATTTTCACCTGAGCCCGCCAACCCAGTAAATCGTTTGCCCTGGATGGATCCGAAGCGCCGAAGTGAATATCCGTTGGCCGGAAAAAGTTTGGATTGACGACAAGATGATCCTTGTAATTCAAACCAAAGAACCTGAACGCATGCTCGATAAAAAATTCGAGGCTGACCGTCCTGCCGGTGGCAATGACAAAATCCTGCGGCCGATCCAATTGCAGCATTTTCCACATCGCTTCAACATATTCCGGCGCCCACCCCCAGTCCCGCTGAATGTTGATATTCCCCATTTCCAGCTTGCCTTTGTCGCCAGAAGCGATCCTTGCCGCAGTCCTGACGATTTTCTGGGTCACAAAGCGTTCTGGGCGTAACGGCGACTCGTGGTTGAACAATATTCCGGTACAGGCATAAAGGCTGTATGCCTCGCGATAGTTGGCCACAAGGTTATGCGCCGTGGCCTTGGCCACTGCGTAAGGGCTGCGTGGCCTGAATGGGGTTTCCTCGTTTGCCGGAGCCGTGCCGGTATCGCCGAAGCACTCGCTCGACCCGGCGCTATAAAAGCGTATCGGCTTTCCGTAAAAGCGGATTGCCTCCAGCATATTCAGTGTCCCGATCGCGATGCTTTCCATCGTCTCCACGGGCTGCTCGAACGAAAGCCCGACGGAACTCTGCCCGGCAAGATTGTAAACCTCGTCCGGCTGGTATTTGTCCAACGTCTGGATCACGCTGCGAAAGTCAGTGATCGCCATCGACGTCGTGGTGACCCTGTCCCGTATGTCCAGCCTCTTCAGGTTGGAAAAAGTCGAGGTCATGGCATCCCTCGATGCGCCAATGACTTCATATCCCTTGTCCAGCAAAAGCCTGGAAAGGTATGCACCGTCCTGCCCGCCCACCCCGCAAATCAATGCCTTCATTTATCACTCGCCCCTTTGGTGATATTCATGGTCGTTTCGTTCGGGCAACGCGCTTGCCCCAGCCCGGATCTCTTCGGTGATGCTACAGCCACCTCGTACAGTTTCAACAGCTGATTCGCGCTGTCCTCCCAGCTGAATCGTGCCGCCTGCTTTATTGCCGCATCTCGCAATCGGTCACGCTCCAACCTGTTCCCAGCCAGCCGCAACATCGCTTGCGCCCACCCCTCGGTATCCTCGGGGGCAATGAGTATAGCCGCATCCCCTGCCACCTCCGGAATCGAAGTGGCGTTCGAAGCCAGCGTCGCAGCGCCAAACTGCATGCCCTCCAGAACAGGCAACCCAAACCCTTCGAACAACGAGGGGTACAGGTTTGCGCAACAATTCCGGTAAAGCCAGATCAACTCATCATCCGATACGTAACCGATCATCATGACGTGGGCCTCAACGCCTAACTCAACCAAGTGCTTCTTAAAGTCCTCCATCAGCCAGCCTTTGCCACCGGCCAACACCAGCGGCATCGGCGCGCCCCCCTGAGCCAGATAGCGGGCATACGCCTCAACCAGACGGCGCTGGTTCTTCCTCGGCTCGATGGTGCCCACGTTCAACCAATAGCGCCCGACGGGTACGTCATCGAGCGCCTTGGGCCGCTTACCCACAGCAGACGAATCCGCAAACCGCGAACACGGATAGATCACCCGAATGCGATCCGCCGGGAAGTGCGGGAACATATTCAGGTAATGCACCCGCGAAGCCTCCGAAATCGCCACCACCCAGTCCGCTGCAATCGCCGAGCGAAAAACGCCATCGAAGCAGCCCACCCGGTTGGCCTCGGTTGTCCAGGCCGGTTCAACCGCGAAGCTCATATCGTAGAAGGTGTAAATGAGGCGGCTCGACGCCAGTTGAGTCGGGCACCAGAAATTGTTGGCATGCACGATATCCGGCCGATTCAGCACGGACTCAACGGCGGGGCCGTTCCAGAACACACGCGCCGTTTCCCGCGAGAGATGCCTCGGTCCGTAATGCACGTGCCCGCCCGCATAGGGATTCAGAAAAGGCATCAGCGCATCGAAATAGAAGTCGCCAAAGCTGGGATAAAGCGAATAGCGGTGTTCCGGCGCAAGTTCAAGCATTGCCTTGATCAACGCGTGCGCGAAATAGCCGCATCCCGCCTTGCCGGAGCCGGTCTGGGAAATATCAAAGCCGATGTGCATGGTTCACTTTTTCCTTCGGTCTGGCTCGGCTCCGCTGCCGGGGAAGCGCTGATTCATTCGACATGGATGTCATACCGATGATGCGCAATCGATCCTCATGGCAAGCTTCGCCAGCGCCTTGGCCGCGTGCCGCTTAATTGTAATGGCTCTTTCTTCGTTATTTATTGGTAGTGGCCAGCGCCGTAGAGTGCATTCCGTGCACCGATTGACGCCTGGAGGTGCACGGAGTGCACCCTACCAAAGCATCTCGCGCTAGGGCATGGATCGGTGCGCATGGCGTGGGCCATCCAGCATATTCGAACAAGCCAGCTCTTAGCGAAGCACCCTGCGCAACGCACGAAGTTTTTGCCATACAAGAACCTTGGGCAAGTTCATCGCCATGGCTTGCATGCACCGCTCAAGCCAACCATGACGGTTTTGCAGACGTTGAAGCGCTTTGTCGAGATCTTGGCGTATGGCCAGGCCATATGCTGTTTCAGCCTTCGCCACGGCCGATCGCAGTAATGCCAACGATGGATTCATCATTGCAAGGTCAATGATGTCACGGTTGAAAACGCCATCGTCGCCCCAGCGATCCGAATTCGCCAGCAGCTTACTCGTAGCCATGTCCAGCGGCGCTAGCGTCGCAATACTACATACTTCATCACTGGCTCCTGGGGCCGCGAGTTCAATGCGCCCTTCAAGAACGATTTCAAATTTGATTGGCTGATCGGCCACCAGCAGCATCGTCCGGATACCGTACTGATCAGCCCGCACCTCGCGGGTTTGCGTCAATGGTTCAGCGCCCTCGCGGACGATAGCGGCGATTCCACTTACGCCAGTGAGCAACTGACGAAGGTTGCGGTAACTGGCAACCTCCGAGACCAAAAAGTCGACGTCAACCGACTCACGGTATTCGCCATATCGAAGCGCAATGACGGTGCCCCCACCAAACAGGCAGTTATTCTCCCTCAATAGGGGGCCATTGAGGACGCTCAGGATATGAGCAATCCGCTGGTGGTGCGGTCGTTCAAACAACTCCACTACGCTCACCAAGTCCAATACGCAGTGCATCGACCAGCTGTCGCTCACGAGGCTCCAGGGCCTGCACGTCCACATGACGCCAGTTGCGCTCGTATATGCTCAGCGCTTCCACTGGCGTCAATTCATCGGTGCCATGCACTTGCCAGGCAAGCTGCTTGAGTTGAGGGTAGTCAGCCAGACGAATACGCGCGGGGATCCAGCCCTTGCGGTCCTCATTGGATGCATCGGCAGCCACGCCAGTCGGTTTGATGATGCCGAAGTCCATGCCTTGGGCCTCCATTGCGTTGAGGTACGCCCCCATGGTGACCGAAGGTTCACCCTTCTCTATCCGGTGCAAAGTCACGCGCGACATGCCTGCAGCCTCTGCCGCCGTGGTAGCGCTGATGCGCAGCGCCTTGCGATGCGCACGAATCTGCTTGCCCAGTGCGATGAGTTTCTCGGCGGCCGGACTTGCGATAATAGGTGTGCGTGCTGGCATAGTGTTTCCCATTCTATTCAAAACAGCTTAAATGTCAATAATGAGATACACAATGCCGCCGCTGTGCAGCTGCAGCTGTACCCGGCTGTATTGACACCCTTGAGCGCGTGGCTGGATCAGTGCACCCCAGCCGATTTAAAGCCCCGTAGGGTGCGCCATGCGCACCATGGAACGTGCATCGGTGCGCATGGCGCACCCTACGCCAAGCCACAGGTGGCGGCGGGGGTTGTGGGAGCGGCTTTAGCCGCGAAAGGCTGCGCGCGATCGGGGCTGAAGCCCCTCCTACAGGGGGCGGCGGCGGGGTGTAGAAGCTGGTTCAGTGCGCATCAGCCGATTCCCTTAGGGTGCGCCATGCGCACCATGAATGCCACGGCTGGCGGCGGGGGGTGTGGGAGCGGCTTTAGCCGCGAAAGGCTGCGCGCCATCGGGGCTGAAGCCCCTCCTACAGGGGGCGGCGGCGGGGTGTAGAAGCATGGATCCGTGCGCATCAGCCGATTCCCGTAGGGTGCGCCATGCGCACCATGAAACATGCATCGGTGCGCATGGCGCACCCTACCGAACACCTCGCGTGCCCAACACCCTATTGAGGACGATGCGTTGGTCGTGCTTGTGCTTGCCGTCGACAAACGTGAAGATATGGCCGCTTACCGGTCACTAATTAATGCGCTCTTCATGTTGTCATCCGTCGTTTTGGAGAAGCCAGCGTCAGTCCGCCAACGCGGCCTGCCTGATGGCTTCGGTAGCCCACTGGTTCAGGCTCTGGCCGTGCGCGGCGGCGGCGATGGCGGCAGCCTCGTGGGTAGCAGGATCAACCCGCAGGGAAAATTTACCCGAAAAGTGCTTGCGTGGTTCGATGCCGCGACGCTCGCAGGCTTCCAGGAACACGCGCAGGGAAATTTCGCCTTCATGCTTCAGCCCTTCCACGTCGGCAGCATAGAAGTCGGCACCGCCATTGAGTCCCACGAACTCACCCCTGAACATTTGAAGGTCAGGATCAAAGGCGATGACCGCCTGATAACCGTTAATCGTCATGGTATTCATGGTTTCACTCCGTTCTCTTCCAGCCATTTGCGGATTGCTGCGACCGCGCCCTTGTCCGTATCCGGCGAAGGGTGAGGGCGATGAAACACCCGCACCAAGCCGAACAAAAAGACCTCAACGCGTGAGCCTTCGCGTTCCTCAAGCTCTGCACCAAGCTCCCGGAATAACGCCTCGATGTCGGCCCAACGGACATTTGCCGAGACAGGCCGGGCGAAGATCAATCCCAGTGTGCGCTGGTGCTTGCGTTTCATGGGCGCATGATACCATTAAATGGTATCACAATATAGGGGGAGGAGTTCTCACGCCGGCCCTTGATACTTCATCCCGGATTGTCCATTAGCCGATTTGTGGCCCCGTAGGGTGCGCCGTGCGCACCGATCCATGCGCCTCCCCGACGGAATCGTAGGGTGCGCCATGCGCACCAACAATAACGGTGCGTATAACGCACCCTACGAAATACAGCGCGTCCAGCCCGCGCCGCTGACCAGCCTCCCCGACGAAATCGTAGGGTGCGCCGTGCGCACCAACAATAACGGTGCGTATAACGCACCCTACGAAATACAGTGCACCCAGAGCCCCGCGCCGTGACCAGCCTTCCCGACGGAATCGTAGGGTGCGCCATGCGCACCAGCAATAACGGTGCGTATAACGCACCCTACGAAATACTTCGCTTCTAACGAGCACGCTTCATGTCGCCATCCGCCGTTTTGGAGAAGCCAGCGCCTCTTCGTAAAGTTGCAGCAAAGCTTCCGCGCTACGCTTCCAGTCAAACCGCCCGGCCTGCTTCAGCGCAGCGGCACTTAATTGATCCCTTTCCAACCTGTTCCCAGCCAGCCGCAACATCGCTTGCGCCCACCCCTCGGTATCCTCGGGGGCGATGAGTATAGCCGCATCCCCTGCCACCTCCGGAATCGAAGTAGTGTTCGAAGCCAGCGTCGCAGCGCCGAACTGCATGCCCTCCAGAACAGGCAACCCGAAACCTTCGAACAACGAGGGGTACAGGTTTGCGTAACAATTCCGGTAAAGCCAGATCAACTCATCATCCGATACGTAACCGATCATCATGACGTGAGCCTCAACGCCCAACTCAACCAAGTGCTTCTGAAAATCCTCCATCAGCCAGCCCTTGCCACCAGCCAACACCAGCGGCATCGGCGCGCCCCCCAGCGCCAGGTAGCTGGCATACGCCTCAACCAGACGGCGCTGGTTCTTTCTCGGCTCGATGGTGCCCACGTTCAACCAATAGCTCCCGGCGGGTACGTCATCAAGCGCCTTGGGCCGCTTGCCCACAGCTGACGAATCCGCAAACCGCGAACACGGATAGATCACCCGAATGCGATCCTCCGGGAAGTGGGGAAACACGCTCAGATATTGCGTTCGCGAAGCCTCCGAAATGGCCACCACCCAATCCGCCGCCATCACCGAACGGAATACGCCATCGAAACAGCTCACCCGATTGGTCTCGGTCGTCCAGGCGGGTTCAACCGCAAAGCTCATATCGTAGAAGGTGTAAATCAGGCGGCTCGACGCCAGTTGAGTCGGGCACCAGAAGTTGTTGGCATGGATGATTTCCGGCTTGCCCAGCGAGGCTTCCGCACCGGCCCCCGTCCAAAACACACGCGCCGTTTCCCGCGTAAGATGCCGCGGCCCGTAATGAACCTCACGGCCCGAATAGGGATTCAGAATCGGCATCATCGAATCGAAATAGAAATCACCAAAGCTGGGGAAAAGCGAATATCGATGCTCTGGCGCAAGTTCGATCATCGCCTTGATCAACGCGTGCGCGAAATAGCCGCAGCCCGCCTTGCTGCTACCCGTCTGGGAAATATCAAAGCCGATGTGCATGGTTCACTTTTCCTTCGCCCTGGCTCGATGCCGTTGCCAGTGGCAACCTGACCTCATGGCATGAGAGTCTATCTCCCAAGAAACGCCATGCAACCCATCGTTTTCGTAGGGTGCGCCATGCGCATCATCATCGCATGGGGCTACAGCCCTGTTGGTTGCTGACTTCATACCTTGCCCCTGATGAAGCCCCACCCCTCGGCATCCCGCAGGGACATTGCCTGCCGTGCCTTTGTCGGGCGCCCCGATGAAGCCCCCATCCCCCGGCATCCCGCAGACGGCACGTAGGAGCAGCTTAAGCCGCGATGCGGGCGCCAGCCCGCAAAGGTGGCACGGCAGACCTTGGCGAGCATTTGCCTTTGCGCCTTGCGGCTAACGCCGCTCCTAAGGCAGACGGCGGTTTGGGCACAACCAGGGAAATTCACCCGCCTACATTAGGGTTATCGCCATCAGATGCAGCGCAAGCCGCCGCGGATCGTCATTGATACCCAGATCTACCGGACGCGCGGCGTCGGGGAACGCGAACTGGAGTCGCAATAGGCCATCTGCGGTGATTCGCCCTCTCGCTTCTTCAGGAACTAAGACCTCGATATGATTATCTGAAATGGAGGTGATACTGACTGCCGTTGCCCGAACATCATTGACGAAGATCTCAACTCTTTGTTGTGGATGGGACGAAGAAACCAGTGAATTTCCCTCAATCACAAGTCGCGTTGGCAGGCTGCCCACGAAAGGCAAAACAATCACAGACACATTACCATCGCTCCAAGTCCCTTGGGGCTCGTGCCCGGACCAGCCCGAAACAAGATATTGCGTACCGTTGCTTGACTGTGCAAACTCGATCCGCTCCCCCACCTTAACCGGGGTAAATAGGTCGCCAAACTTGACTTCTTTCGCAAGGCGACTGCATTCGCCGCAGCCGATCCAGCGAGGCGCGATCACATAATATCCATCGACTTTCGCGATTAGATCAATATTGCGGTTGAGCGTCAGGAAAGCAGATCTGGCGGAGGCTGAATCCAAGACATAAAGCGAATCACTCTCATAGCGGCCCTCCCTAATTGCTGCTGCGGCTTTCTCATGCGCCGCAATCAGGTTCTTCGAATCAACGCGAGCTAGATAAACAGCATCAGTAGTAAGCCCGAAACGCGCGGCGTAATAACTCAACGATTGCCAATGGGGAGTTTGGTTGCCCGGGTATATCCAACGAACTTTTCCGTACTTTCTAGCAGCTTGAGACCAGAACGCGTCCTTCAGAGGCGACTCCCATACCGTAGAGGGATTCGACATGAGTTTATTGCGGAGACTCAGCCAATTAGCACTCGTGTCTGCAATCTGCACTGCAAACGCTAGACCCAACAACAAAGCGGCTACGCGAGAGGAATTTCCACGAACCACAACAAGGATCAATGCAAGGATCAGAACATAGTAGAGCGGCCATGCCATTCTTCCGGACGCACGGAACACGTTTGCCACTTTAATGAGTAAGTCTCCAAGTCCTACGATATTAAACTCATGCAAGCCGACACCGACTTTGTGCGACACCGCGAACAAGAACAGCCCACCGAGTGCCAGCAGTAAAGGCCCGCGGGTGCGAACAGCCGACCATAAGCCAGAACGCCCCGCGATGAGCGATGGAAAGCCGGCAATCGCCAGCATCAGGACACCAAGCCCGAGAAAATTGAAGCCCTCGTATTCACCTATAGCCTCTGGAATATCCCTTAGCACATAAGACCATCCGCTTGGATCAACGAAGGAAAATAGATTCATCCGATACTCACCGTAACCACCAACGGAAATACTTGTCCCTATGACGAAATAGCCAACCTGCCAGCAGACCACACTAACGACAAAGGCAATCCCAACAAACTCGATCGCTACTCGCGGCCGAGTCAACTGACGGCGAATCAAGACTTGAATCAAATCCGTCAGCCACAATATGGAAACCATGGCCAGTAAATAAGCATGAACCATTGCGGCCGTGCCTAGGAGCAGCGCCCATAGCGGCGCGCGCCGTTCCACCGTTGGACGGAGAAGCAGGTAGAGCCCGGCAAGAACAAAGAAATGGCCCGCTAGACTGAGGTGACCATGCATGCGCCAAATCATCGGCGGCGCAAATACGAAGAGACCTGCACCTAAGAAACGAATAACGGCACTCTTCGAAATTAACCCAACAAGCTTCCAGGCAAACAATGCTTGTAATACAAAACAGGCCAACAACCAGATGCCAAAATACTGAAAGGTAACCGGTAGCACAGAAGAAAAAGGCTTAAACAGAAAAGCGAGCAAAGGATTCGAGTCAGAAAACAGGATCGCATTACCCAGCTCAAGGCCGTAGCCGGGGTTAAGGCCAACAGGAAAAGACCATTCTGAGTTCCTAAAAAAGTGCCAACCGAGGTAGTGAGTCGCCGGGTCCCCGGCACCTAGCCAAGCAATGTTGCTTGGGTAAAGCACATTTGGTCCAACGACAACAAAAAATGCAACAATGCCAAGCAGGATCGGACCAATAGTCGCCAAACGATATTTCAACATATAGCTGGTGCTCATGTATTGATAGTCAGCAGTTAAGGCGGGGCTTTAACCATCCTAGATCGTAGAGCGGAAGCCCCATAGCCGGCTAGCCAGGAAGGTAATAAGAGGGATAACTGCAGCAGCCGCGACTGCCGCGGCAACCGGAGATAACCAGCCACTTTTCAGTAAACCTACTAGAAGTAAAGTATTTGCAACAAAGGCGGAGCCGGAAATAAAGAAATATCGGCGCATTGCATGTAGTGGATTTCCAGGCACCCGAAAAGTCCAGAAATAGTGCCCGATAAACGCTGCAAAAAATGCAGTTAAAAAGGCTATGAAGTTTGCGAGAACCGGGGTAATGCTTTTCGATTCGATCAGCGTCCAAACTACCGCCATGTGGATCAATGCTGCGACCACCCCAATAATCACGAACCGGCTTGCAAGAAAGAGTTCTTGCCAGAGACTCGCCTTCGGAATTCCACCCCTGAATCTAGCCAAAACTGGCTTCATGGTCGTTCAGCTAAGCAGAACGCTGTCAGCCCGACAATTCGGTTGACCGCCAGTAGCGGGAGTTCTGCCTCGCAAACTTTTGCTAAAGCTTCGTTAACAACTGTGCTGTGCGTCGTCAGTTGTGATCTTTTACCTCCTCTTGTGCTTACGCCGAGCCAACGATTGGCGAGACGCGTTGCTACCGCAAGAGGAAACACCAATCCGAAAAAGTAACTACTATGCCGAAGCTGCAGCCCGGCTTGACTAACCACCTCTTCGAGTTGCTTAAGAGTGTACCGCCTTTTGTGTTCAAGAAACACGTCATGGTCACTCCAAAGGAACTGGAACGCAGGGACGGAAATTAAAAATCGAGCGCCTTTGGGGGCTTTACTAACGAGGCTGTATAAAAAGCCCCTAAAAATAATCATTCCCGCATCTTGCCCCAGCCTCCCGCCTGCATCAACATCGCTGCATTGATTTTGTGATGGCACAGACCGCATGGCGCGCTACAAGCATATCGACACCAGCCCCCGTTTCCTTGCCGTCGACCTGCAACGGCAACTGCTTCCCGGTACTTTCGAGCACGCGCTCAATCACCTCATCGACCACGAGCTGGACCTGTCCAGCTTCGATGCCCGCTTCAACAACGACGCGACCGGTGCGGCGGCTTATCCGCCTGCCATGCTGCTCAAGGTCGTGCTGTTTGCCTACAGCCAGGGCATTATTTCCAGTCGCAACATTGAAGCAGTCTGCCGTGACCACGTCACCTTCATCGCCCTGTCAGGCGACACCCAGCCCCACTTCACCACGATTGCCGGATTTGTCTCGAAGCTTGCCGACGACATCGCCCGCGTCTTCACCCAAATCCTCTACCTGTGCGACCGGCAGGGTTTGATCGGACGCGAGATGTTTGCCATCGACGGCGTCAAGCTGCCCAGCAACGCCAGCAAACAGAAGAGCGGCACCCGTGCCGACTTCGAGCACCAGGCCACCAAGCTCGAAGCCGCTGCCCGCGTCATGCTCGAACGGCATCGGGAAGAGGACAGCAAACCGGTCGAGGCCGACCTCAGACAGAAAGAAGTCCAGCGCATCAGCCGCCTGCAAACCGATGCCGCCCAACTGCGTCAATGGCTCACCGCTCATCCCGATGATCGCAAGGGCAGCAAAGGCACGATACGGAAGAGCAACCGCACCGACAACGAATCCGCCAAGATGGCGACCAGCAAAGGCGTCATCCAGGGTTATACGGGTGTGGCCGCCGTCGATGCCCGTCACCAGATCATCGTGGACGCGCAGGCCCACGGTACCGGCAGCGAACAGGAACTGCTGGTACCGGTGGTCAAAGCCATCCAGGTCGCATTGAATGATGCTCCACTCATCACCCCGGCCAGCCTCATCACAGCGGACGCGGGTTACCACTCAGAAGCCAACCTTAAGCAACTTACTGAACTGGAAGTGGACGCCTTGATTGCCGACAACGGTATGCGGCAACGCGATCCACGCTTCAAGGATCAGGACAAACACAAGCAGGCCCCCGATCCTCTGCACGACAAATCCGGCCAGAAGAAAGAGAAGAAGCCGACTGCTGTTTATCGCCCCGCAGACTTTCGCTATGACATGGACGCGCAGACCTGCGTTTGCCCTGCGGGCAAGACACTCTACGGCAACGGCAGCCATTGCATCATCAATGGTTTCGTTGCCGTCAAATTTCAGGGCGCGCAGCAGGACTGCGTACCGTGCGCACAACGGGATAAGTGTCTACGCACGCCGACCAGGACCAAGACCCGGCAAGTGAGTTTCTTTCAGGGCAAGGCTGACGGCACGGAGTCCTTCACCGACAAGATGAAAGTCCGTATCGATTGCCCGGAAGGACAGGCGCGATACGGACGACGCTTCGCCACGGTGGAACCGGTGTTCGGCAACTTGCGGCACAACAAACAGCTCAACCGCTTCACCTTGCGGGGGCAGAAGAAAGTGGATGCGCAGTGGAAGCTCTACTGCCTGGTGCACAACATCGAGAAGCTGGCGCATCACGGGTATGCGCAGTAGGGACGGGGCGGGCAGCCCGCACTACGTCAATCAGATGCTGCCATGACTGATCGGAACATCCCACCGAATCGGTTCGGTAAGTTGCAAATCATGAATTGAAAACGGCGTGGAAATTCCACGCCGTTTTTTACGTCGCCAATTTGGCTGAAAAGGGGTTTTTCTACAGCGTCAACGTAGTACTTAAGAAGTCCAACATCGTCATCGACATGCTCTAGCACATCCATTAATAAGATTACATCTGATTCTATATGATCAATAGATCGCCTGAAATGAATAGGCTTTTCATTTTGAAGAGCGTCTGAGTCACAATCGTAACTTATGTCTACGCACCAAGCGACTTGAGCCGCAGTACTATCCAGCAGATAGCGCGAGAAAAAACCAGAGCCCGCACCCACGTCCAAGATGGATGAAGGACGAGTTTTAACCAGCAACTTGGCCATCGCTCTCGCTTTTGACCGGTAGTACCAGTGTTGCGATACGTCTTCGCCAAGAATATCAGTTTCTTTAAGATCCACTGTTTAATCCTTAATAGTATTGTAGATTTGCCTTATAAGATATACAGGACGCCTTTTTGATTCAATATAGGTTCGGCCCAGATATTCGCCTATCATTCCAATCCCCACCAATTGAAGTCCACCGAGAAACGTAACTGCTACGATGACCGAAGAATAGCCAGGTACATCTACCCCACTCACTATTACCTTCAGAATGATAAAAGAAGCATATAGGAATGAGATCAAGGCTATCACGCTCCCAAGGTATGTCCAGATACGAAGGGGAGAAGTACTAAAGCTAGTTAAACCTTCCAGGGCGAAATTCCAAAGTCGCCATCCATTGAATTTTGTCTTTCCTGCAACCCGCTCTTCTCTTACATATTCAACAGTAGCAGTACGGAATCCAACCCAAGCGAATAGCCCTTTCATAAAGCGCCTGGATTCAGGCAATTCATTCAGTGCTTCAACAACCGCGCGATCCATCAAGCGAAAATCCCCAACATTTTCGGGAATTTTTGGATCAGAAATCCTGTTATGAATTCGATAAAACCATATAGCCGACTGTCGCTTGGCCCACGAGTCCGAGTCACGGTTAATACGTTTGCCCAACACAACATCGTAACCTTCACGCCATTTTTCAAGCATTTGAAGAATCACTTCGGGCGGATCCTGAAGGTCAACATCAATCGGCACAACAACTTGACCTAATGCGACTTTCAGCCCCGCTGTAAGAGCCGCTTCCTTCCCAAAATTGCGGCTCAAATCGACAATACGTATCGATGAATAAAGTGCCTGCAGCCTTAGGAGGCATTCAAGAGTGCTGTCAGTACTGCCATCATTGACAAAAACAACATCCAGCTCAACAGATGTAATACCGGAAAATAATTCACATACTTCATCTAAAAACAAGCTAACTGTTTCTGACTCATTATATACAGGCACTACTAGCGACAACATAATGTTAGCTTCTTTACGCATCTCGACCGCTGTCCCTTCGTAATTTTTATCTATGTTTAATATCATAGCCCCGCCCAAAATGTATCGCGATTTTGAAATTATATTCCTGAAACAACTAGACAAACCACGTTTATATTCTATTTTTTAACAGTTTCAAAACAATTTAATATCGAAGTGTGCCCACTTAGATGAAGCGTTTTGACCAATGGCAGTTATAACAATTTCCTTCATCTTTTGCTGTTCGAATTTTAATAGTTGACGACCAGGAGTGGTACTGCTCAGTGTAACATTGCCTGTCGATTCAATGCCGGTTATTAGAAATGACTTAGGGAATTCGTCCTGTATGCCCCACAACAGCGCATCCCGGTATTTCCCTATTTTTATGCCGCGAACGTATTGTTCATCATTAAATTTAAAACGCATGAAAGTTTGACCTTGTCCATCCACACCAATTTCGGATGTATATTGATGCGCTTCGTACTGGATCAGTAGGCACGAATTAAGCAGATAAATAAATAAGGAAGTTAAGGCAATTCCGAATAAATTTGAGTAGCGCTTGTAAATACCAAGGAAAGCCGCCAAAAGTATAAATATCAACAAGACCGATAAAGCGAGCAAATTCGAGTGATCTTTGTCAATTCCTGCCACGGCAAAATCAAAGGGATCCGTCAAAGCAATGAGGCCTAGATGTAATTTACTCCCAAATATATAGTAGAGCTCATCATAGCTTACACTTCCAAATCTGTTTTCTAAAAATAAATAGTGTTTGGCTACAAATAAAGCAGAGTTAACGATGTTTATAAATATCAACGGTAAGGCAATAATCCACCGCCAAATGTTACCAACAGAACGCCACCAGAAAACTGAACCAATAATCAATGTAGGTAATATAGCAACCCAAAATCTAGCAGTATATGATTCACTAGCAGCGCCCCAAACAAATGTAACCAAATAAAGAAAAAGAATGAGCCCACACAAGGTAACATAAAAATTCTTCTTTACGGCGCCAATAATTAATCCACTAACCCCAACAATCACGACTGGACTATATAGAATGACACCATGCCTAAAACTAAGCAATTGCACAGCCAAACGCTCGAAAAAAACATCGATAGCTGGGGAAAACGGGGCAGAAGCTGAGAAACCACTTCCAGCTAAAAATTTATTATACAATATGAAAAGAATAAATGAAGTCAAACATATGATAGTCAGCAATATTAGCTCTGCACGCGAAAAAAAAGATTCTTTAAATACACGATATAACAGCACAGCTCCTAAAGCTAAAGCAACTAGCGACATCCGCACATGAAAAAAAGGCATGCTTATAATTAGCGCAAATAAAATCCATGCGCCGCGTTTTGTAAGCTTAGTCCCCGATAAACCGATCAGCACCAGTGATAACAAGCAGAATAGCCATATTTCCGGGTACAGCAGCCGCAGGTATGGGAAGAACGGCAATGATATTGCATAAATAGACACCCATAGTAGCGCATCAATTTTTAGAAGATTCGGGTATTTGGCCAGTACAACTAGTAAAGGAAAAACGCCAACGGCAAATTGCCCCCATCTTCCCGCCGCCAATCCACCCAATCCAACCAAGGGCGAGATCAATGCAGAGTGGATAACCGAATGAATGCCCCTATCAGCCGGTATATTTCCAGGCAAACTGTGCGTTAGTTGCCACTGCACCCAATCGCTTAAAGGTAAGATTAGGTTGTTTGCTTCCCAAATTGAAACAGACACGTACAAATATCGTGGCTCATCACCCGTAAGAATTAATTCCCCCGTGTAAACGTGTAACAGCATTAAACATAAGATTAATAAAAACGAAAAAACATTTAATGCAAATGAGCGCGTGTCAAATTTCATCAATTCTCTTATTTTTCATCTATTGATTGCTCTTGCGGGACGGCATCAGCAAATTCCTCCCTCGGGGTAGCTTCGGTACAACCAGTTCGGTCTCTTTTGGTTTTGCTCTCCCGTCTTAGCAACTGCCTTGACGAATATGTACTGGCCAAGATCGTTTTCACGGAATCTTAACAAATCGGCTACTTTATCCACCGGACAGAATGCCTGAGCATTATTGGCATGGACATCGGCGGTAAAACATTCAACAGGCTCGTAGCCTTCAAAGCGCAATAACTGATCCAGTTCATGCCGATTATATTCGCGGTTGTGTCTCCCGTATGGGCCGTAACCACTGTAGGGGTCATAGATGTTGGCACCGCTGATCAGCCGGGTGACATTTTCCAACCGGGCCACATTTGGCGTAGTAAGAATCAATGTGCCGTTTGGTTTGAGCACCCGCTTTATTTCGCGCAACACCTTGCAGGGATCACTAAGCAAGTGCTCGATGATTTCGGCGAATATTACGAGATCAAACTCGCCATCGGCGTAGGGAAAGCTGTCGTTCTCAATATTGAAATGCTGGTAGGTGAAGCGCTCCGACTTCTTCTCGCCACTATTCAATTCAAGATAATCTACGGCCTGCACATGCTCACCGTTATTCTCATGGCCGAAATAATTGGCCAGGCTGATGTCCAGATCGGTGAAATTCTTTAGCAGCATGGTCGTGAAATACGGGTTGCCGCCCAGCTCAAGGCATTTTCCTTTGATGTCGCGCGCCAGGCCCCAGGTATGAACGAATCGGCGGAAATCTTGCGTCCCGTAGGCACGCATTTCCGATTCGGGTGCATCCTGGACCCGCACCGAAGTTACGAAATCGAATAGTTGTTGCTCCGACACCCCGGCCGGCAAAGGAAGGGGGGGTGACAGTGGGAATAACGCATCCGGCTCCGGTTCCTTCCGCAATTGCCGACGCACTGCGCGAATGACTCTTTTCAACAAGCTGATACTCCTTTTGCTACGTAGTCGATGACTGCTGGTGGCAGGGATTGGATAGGGCCATATTTCTGAGCTGACGAGCACTTTCTTGCCACGTCAACCAAGGCATCTTGGTTGACGTGGGGTGCAGTTGCGCGTCATACAGCGTGAGCCACGTTTTGATTGCATGTGCCAGGGCATCTGATGACTTGGCTTCAACGTAATAGGCAAACTCCCCCGCCACCTCGCGAAACACCGGAATATCCCGCGCGATGATCGGCAGCTTGTGCTGGGCGGCCTCGATGAGGGGCAGGCCGAAGCCTTCGCCGTAGGAGGCTGCGATCAGACAGGTGCTGGCGGCGTAGACTTTTCCCAGGTACTCGTCGCTGATGCCTTCGAGCCAAAACAGGCGTTGGTTCAATTCCGGGTGGGAGCGCAGGCGGGAAACGAGATCATCGACCATCCAGCCCTCCTTGCCGACGATGGCCAGGTTGGCATCAATACCTGAGCGCCAGAGCAATTCGAAGGCATCCAGCACCTGGCCATGACCTTTGCGCGGTTCGAGGGTGCCGACCATGAGGAAACTGGGGCGGGCGCGAAGTTGATCGAGGATGGCTTCCGCATTCGGCGGAAAGCCCATGGTGGGGTGTGAGTTATCGACATCGGCACCCAAATGGAACCAATCGATGGCTAACGACCTTTTGCGGTCAGGCCCATTCTGGCCGACCCATGCAGAGAATTCACTAGCCACAGATTCGGAAATGCACACTGCGCCATCGCATTCAGCCACCACGCCAAGCCAGTGGGCGAAAGCTGCGTCAGCCCCACCGATAAAATACTGCGGCATCGATACGCACAGCAGGTCATAGACCATAAACCTGACTTGCACCCCCTGCCTGCGCATGGTTTGATAAAACGCCCGCTGCACCACCTGGACCTGCGGTTGCAAGTCCAGACCAAAGAAGACATCCCCAGGCGCATAGTCGATCGGCTCTTCAGTCAGCGCCCCTTCATTCGTGTTGAGGAAGCGTTGCGTGAATTGCCGTGCGTAGCGGTAGCCTTGTTCAACCGTGGCATACACCGGTTCGATCCGATAGCCTTCCGGCGGATTGAGCAGCCATTCCTTAAGGATGCTGCGCACCACGCGCTGAATGCCGCTCTTGGCGTCGTGTTGCACCAGTTCGGAAACATCCACCAGCAATTGCCGGCAGGGGTAATTTTCCTGAACGAGGGCAATCTTGAGTTTTTCGGCACTTTCTTGCCAAGTTGACCAGCGCAGTTCGCTCGACTTGGGGTGGCGCCCCTCTTGATGCAGGCCGATCCAGGCCTTAAGCGCGTTGGCCAGATCGCGCGGCGTATCGCCGGAGAAATAGAAGGCGCAATCGCCGGCCACCTCACGAAACACGGGAATATCGCGCGCCACAATGGGGACTGTATGGCGTGCCGCCTCGATGAGCGAGAGGCCGAAGCCTTCGTTGATGCTGGCGGCAATCAGACAAGCGCTGGCGCTGTATACCTGCTCCAGATATTCATCGCTGATGCCTTGCAGCCAAAACAGGCGTTGGTCTTTTTCGGGGTGCTTATGAAGGTTTTCCGCCAAGGCTTCGATCTTCCAGCCCTGCTGCCCAACGAGGACAAGGTTGACATCCAGCCCTTCCTCCCACAACACATCAAAGGCGTCGACGATCTGCTGTTGCCTTTTTCTCGGCTCCAAGGTGGAAACACACAGAAAGCTTGGGCGGCTGCGTAAGGCGTCCAACACTTTAGGTGCTTCAGGCGGCAAGCCTTGCGAAGGCTGGGAACCTTCGATATCGCCGCCGATGTGCACCCAGGCAGTTTGAAAATTTGGCGTCCGGTAGATGGCGTTCTTGTCAATCCAGTTGTTGAACGCATTGGCAGTCGATTTCGATATGCAAATCGCGCCATCTGTCGCGGCGATCATCGTTAGCCATTGTTCGTGGAGGTCCTTGGCGTTCGAGTCCTTGAACAGATCGGCCAGCTGAATCGGCAGCAGGTCATACACAAGGAACTTAACCGACACCCCCTCGCGCTGGAGTTGGCGGTAGAACGCGGCGTGCGCCAATTGCACATGATGCTGCATGTCGAGGCCGAAGAAGATATCGCCGCGTTGCCATTGCACCAGGTCGTCGGTCAGTCGCTGTGCATCCTGGCCTAGAAAATGTTGGGTGAAGCGTCGCGCATAGCGGTAGCCCTCAACCTGCGTCGCATAGACCGGCTCAACGCGGAAGCCGGCGGGGGGCGATTGCAGCAGGGCTTTCAGGTAGCTGCGGACGACCCGTTGCACACCCGTGGCGGAATCGTGCTGGCACAGTTCGGAGACATCCAGCAGCAGCTGGCGCTCGATACCTGCGCTCTGGTTTTGCGCGAGGCAGGCGGCAAGCGTGCTTAATGTCGGTGATTCAGGTGCGGGAATATGTTGGGCCAAAGCCTGGATGAGTCTGCTGTTGGAGAGCGAGTGGTCGAGGTAGCTGTTCGATCTCTCATGGTCACCATGCAGCGACTCCCAGGCCACAATCGCCCGTTTGGCCGATTTGTCCCAGGAGAATTTTTTCACCCGCTGCAAGCCGTGCTCGCGCAGCATGGCACGGAATGCGTCGTCTTCCAGTACCTGGGCCATTCTGGTAGCAATTGCGGCCACGTCGAGCGGATCAAACAGAGCGGCGTCCAAACCGATCACCTCCGGCAGACTGGAAGTGTTGGCGCCTATAACCGGGGCGCCGCAGGCCATGGCCTCCAGCGCCGGCAGGCCGAACCCTTCGTGCCAAGAGGGGAAGACAAACAGTTTGCAGAGGTTGTAAAGCTGGACGAGTTGGTCATCCGACACATAACCGGTGAAGCACAACTCATCCGACTTGATACCGGCAGCTTTTGCCAGTCGTTTAAATTCCGCAACATTCCCATCCGTCATCTTGCCGGCCAGCAACAACTGATGGCTCGCGCGCAGCGGGGCAGGCAAGGTGGCGAACGCCTTAATGAGACGCGGCAAGTTCTTACGCTCGTCGGCACCGCCAGTGTAGAGAATGAAAGGTCGGCAGATGCCGAATTTCTGCCTCAGCCGGCTGGCGGTGGCTTCGTCGATGGTTTGCGGTTGGAAGTGGGCATCGATGGCGGTGGAGATGCTGACGACTCTGTTCTCCTCCACGCCAAGCGCCTTGATGCCTTCCTCCCGGCTGAAGTCCGATATGGCGAGATAAAGTGACGCCCGCCGGACATGCTCCACCTTGCGCAGGTAGTACCGTTCGTAGTTCGGGTTGGGCTTGAGGTAATGGTCGGGGTTCAGCAGCGGAATGAGGTCGTAAAGGATGACGCTGGTCGGCGTGTCGGTATCGAAGCGCCCAATGCTGGTGACAGCATCGTCCACATAGCCCTCGAACAGGCTGCTGATGTGGATGACGTCTGGCTTCAGGCTGGCGAGAAAGGCTTCGCGAAGGAGTTCGGCGGTTTCGCGGCGGCTTTCGTTGCCGGGCCGCTCTTCCTGTACCGGGCCTGACGCGTGCCAGACGCGGATGTTCTCCTGCGGCAGCAGGTCGTCGAACGCGGCGCGAATGGATTCGATGGTGTCGGGGAACAGGCCGCTTAGCGCGAGGATAACTTCATGCTCGCCACAGTTGCGTACGATTGCCTGGGCGAACGACATGGTGTAACGGCCAATACCGCGGAAGCGGCTTTCGGTTTGCGCACCTTGCATGTCGATGACGATGCGCATTAGCTGTTTTCCTTCTGGCGGCTTTCGATAGCGGCTTTGAGATCGTGGTGAATTTGACGTGCGTGCGGTGTGAGGTGACCGGGAGCTACAGTTTCCGCCATCGTCGATGGTGGGTAAGGCGGGACATACGTTGACGCGCCCGGCATGCCCCCTTGACTGCGCGCCACCCCCAGCAGTTGTTGGTGGAGCGAGGGATACCGCAGCAGATGCTGATTCAGACGGTAGCTCAGGCTGGGGTGTCGCAAGACCGCACGCATTATCACGGCAAGAGGGCGCTGCAGGGCGTTGATGCTGAGGTGCGCGGCATGGTTGGTAGCGTTTCGGAGGCGTGAGGTGGCGTGGATCGCCATCCCGCCCACGCATCGCACTGGGGCAGTAATGCGCCATGACCAGCTTTGCCGCAGCGCATTTCTCTCCGCTTCGAGCGCGCAAACCTGCTGCCACCAGTGGTGTGAATTGCCACCTAGTTCGTCAATACGCTGGGCTTGTGCTATGTGCTGGGTCTCGACGACAAGGGTGCGTTGCCCATGCTCTTGCACGCGGGACTCGGCTTCGGTGGCGCGGGACTCGGCTTCGGTGGCGCGGGACTCGGCTTCGGTGGCGCGGGACTCGGCTTCGGTGGCGCGGGACTCGGCTTCGGTGGCGCGGGACTCGGCTTCGGTGGCGCGGGACTCGGCTTCGGTGGCGCGGGACTCGGCTTCGGTGGCGCGGGACTCGGCGGCATCGGCTTTGCCTTCTGCCGCCTGGGCTCGCGCCGCGTTTCGCTCAGCTTGCAAAACAGCATCGATCAGCCGGTCTTGCAAGACGGTTATACGCGCCAGCGCATCGCTCATGCCACCAGCCTGGTTTTCAGCGTTGACCATGCGCTGACCAAGTGTGCTGATACTACGTTCAAGCGTTCCGTCATAACGGTTGGCGAGTTCATTCAGTTCAACACCATGATGTTTGGCGAACGCAACGTCAAAAGCGCACAACACCTCTGGCGAGGCATTTTTTTGAGCGACGATGGCGTAATCCGGGCTGACCCCGGCGAAGACCTCGTACAGACCAATATTTTCCTTGGCCGCAAGCTCAGGGGATTCTTGCAGGCGCAGAATCTTGACCCGCTCGTAGCCATAGTGTTCGGGCAGAAACGACAGCAACAAGGGCGGTATGGGGCGCAGGTGGGTAGGGTCAAGGTAGAAATTGGTGGTGCCGACCACAATGTTTTCCGGGTTGGGCGTCTCGAGGATGAGCAATCCTCCCGGCTTCAGCACACGTAGCGCCTCGATCACGAAAGTTTGGAGATCGTCGAAAGCAATATGCTCGACGATGTGAAAACCTGAAACGATGCACTGTGTCGCATCGGCAAGGGACTTCAAATACGCAATGGCATCCCCCTGCGTTGCAGGCAGGCCGCGCTCCCTGCATGACTCAAGCATGCCTTCATCCAGATCCACACCCAGGGGCAGAAATCCTTTTTCTTGCAGCAGTTCAAGCCACTCGCCCCGGCCGCAGCCCAGGTCCAGGGTGGCGGCGGGTCCGTACAACTGCAGCAGCGGAGCAATGAAAGGCAAGTAGGCTTCGAGCCGCTGCTTGATCAGGTCGCGCGGACCGCGATAGCGCTCTTCGAACGCACGGTAAAAACCAGTTGAACTCATCTTTGGTACTCGACTTGCGGCGGGATCCAGCTCACGCCGACAAATTGATCGCGGTTGAGATTGACCACGTTGAACATCAGCGCGAGATCGCGCCACTCGTAATTGGCCGCGAGATGCGTGTCCGCGATATGCAGCGCAGTGGAAACGGAATACGAGCCCAACCCGATATTGGCCGGAAAGGAGAAGAGCAGCGTGAGCCGGTCGCCCTTGGCAAGGTGTCTCATGTCGACACCGAGATGATGCGTGTTGGTGCCGAAAACGGGTTGGCCGAGGCGGTCCTTGATCATGTAGCCGAAGACCAGTTCGGGCAGATCGGCATGAATGCGGATCTCGACTTTCAACCGCACGGATTGGCCAACGTTGATGAATTCGACCGCTTCGTCGTCCTCGTTGAGCAGGGTGATCGATTCGACCCGCGCTTCGCCGGTGCCCGAACTCGTTTGCGCCCTGCCATCCTCAAGACGCTTCACCTCGACGGTGGCGTTTTCCCTTTCGGCGATGATGGCGTTGTAGAAGTCCATCACCTCCTCTGGATTGCCGTCCTTGATGACGAAACCGTGCTCCAGCAGGATGGCGCGGTCACACAGGGACTGGATGGAGGATCTGTCATGCGAGACGATCAGCAAGGTCGTACCTTGTTCGCGAAATTTCCGGATGCGGCTGAAGCTCTTGTGCTGGAAATACGCATCGCCCACCGACAGCGCCTCATCGACGATGAGGATGTCCGGGCGCACCGCGGTGGCGACGCTGAAGGCGAGCCGCATCTGCATGCCGCTGGAGTACATGCGTACCGGCTGATCGATGTAGTCGCCGATTTCGGCGAAGGCTTCGATGGCGGGCATGCAGGCGGCGATTTCATCGGCACGCAGGCCGAGCAACTGCCCGGCCATGAAGGCATTTTGCCGGCCGGTAAAGTCGGGGTGGAAGCCCATGCCAAGTTCGAGCAGCGCGGCAACGCGGCCCTGGGTGCTGACGCTGCCGGTGGTGGCCTGGGTGGTGCCGGTGATGATCTTCAGCAGCGTGCTCTTGCCCGCGCCATTGACGCCGATGATGCCGACCGCTTCGCCGGGGCTGACGCTGAAGCTGATGTCGCGCAATACCCAGGTCTTGTCGTGGCGCGGCTTGCCGGTAATCCATTCGAGCGCACGCGACCATTTGCCGGGGTAGCGTTTGTAGGCTTTGCCTACGTTGGCGACGACGAGCGTACCCATCAGAGCTCATCCACCAGTTCGCCGACGCGGGCGAGAAAGAAGTGGGCGCCAAGCAGCAGGAAAAGCACGGTGAGCACGGCGAGCGGTGCGAGCGAGGTGAAATCGGGCATTTCGCGGACCAGGAATATGGTCTGGTAGGCGGCCATCAGCGGCTGCATGGGGTTGTACTGCATGGCGCTGCGCACGCCTTCCGGCAGCGCCGGCAAGGTGTAGACAATCGGGGTGAGCCAGAACCAAAACTGCAGCACCACGCCGGTGAGCTGCCCGACGTCGCGGAAGAAGACGTTGAGCGTGCCGAGGAAGACGCCCAGCCCAATCGTGAACAGCAGCTGCAGCGCAAGCAACGGGATGAGCGCGAGCACCATCCAGCCGGGCCAGTGGCCGATGATGGCAAGAAAAGCGAGATAGAGGCCGAACACGATGCCGAAGTTGATCAGCGCCGATAGCGTCACGATGGCCGGAAGGCAGATGCGGGGGAAATTAGACTTCTTGATGAGGTTGCCGTGCTCGAGAAAAACGTTGTTGAGCCGAGCGAGCATTTCGGCAAACAGCCCCCAGGTGATGATGCCGGCGCACAGGTAGATGCTGAAGGCGAAGGGGACTTGTTCCTGGCCGGGCAGCGTGGCGCGCATGAGCTGGCTGAAGATGACCGTGTAGACGATGATCATGGTCAGGGGGCTGGCCACCGACCAGAACGCGCCGAACAGCGATTCGCGGTACTTGCCGTTGAATTCGCGCAGCACGCTGCTCCAGACGAAGCCGCGATAGGCCCATAGCGAACGGAACATGACGGGATGGATCAAAGCCTTTTGTCTCCGGACAGAGCGAAATTGAACAAATCCAGGTATTCCCCGGCCATCCGCTTCGTATCGGCGAATTCCGCGGCACGCTTGAGCCCGGCTTTGATCAGTTCGGCACGGGTTGCGTCGTCTTGAACCAGGGCACGAATGGCTTCGGCAATCTGCGTCGGAACCCGAGGGTCGAACATTATAGCGGCACCGGCCGCCACTTCGGGCAGCGACGTTGTGTTGCTGCATGCCACCGGCACGCCGGCAGCCATGGCCTCGATGACCGGCAGACCGAAACCTTCGTACAGCGAGGGGAACACGACACCACGGCATTGGGCCATCAAGGCTGCCAATTCGGTCTCGGGAAGGTAGCCCGGAAATAGCACCCGCTCGCACAGATTCATGGCGCGTGCGGCGCGCATCAGCCATGCCTGTCTCGCCCCCGGCGCTCCCGTGCATACCAGCTTGATATCCGCCGCCAATCCGTCGTGACAAGCCATGCCGAAGGCGGTTAGAAGCATTTCGTGGTTCTTGTGCCTCCAGAAGTTGGCGGGGTAGATCAGGTATCGCTGCGGTGCGAGTCCAAGGCGGCCCAATATGGCCTTGTCGTGCTCGGTTTCAGTGATGATTCGTTGGGCCATGCGCAGGTGGATGGTGCGTATGCGCGCCGGATCGAGGCGGCCATGGGCAATGGCGGCGTCCCGCGAGTAGTCGGATATTGCGGTGAGTGCCGTTGCCCGGCGACAGGCCTCGATGAAGGTGCGCTCGCGGTGGGCGACATTCTCTGCCGCAAAGAACTCGGGATAGGTTTTGAATTGCAGGTCGTACATCGTGCAGACCGTTGGGATCCCCGGTTCGAAATAGGTGGGGGCGGTGAAGGGGCAGAAGAGCAGATCGACGCCCATGTCGCGCAACAGCGAACCGGATCCGCCCCGTTTCAGCAGGGTGTTCAATTTGTAGCCCAGGCGGCTAACGACGCTGCGCAGCCGGATGGGCAAGTGCGGCAGGGTGCGGGAGGCAAGGCCCATCAAATGTGGGCGAATTCCGTTCGCCACCACCGGGCCGACGACCATCAGGCGCCGCATGTTGGGCCGATCCAATGTTGCCAGTTCTGCGTGCGATGCAGCTTGCGTGAGCAGTACAAATTGGATCTGAGGCGCCATTTCCGCCAGGCGGTTCAGCAATTCCAGCACGAAAATCTTCGCGCCGCCGTTTTCCCCGCCAGGGAGGACGGGGGTTACATCCACGGCGATGGTGCTGAGTGATTTATTCACTTGGGGTCTCGAATCCGTTTAGCCAATCTCATTACTTCTGGCCAACTTGAGAAGCCAGGGATGCGCCACACACCCACATTATTATTGATTTAGACTCTTTTATCGTTATTTATTGGTGTTGGCCAGTGTCGTTGTATGCACTCTGTGCACCGATTGACGCGCTTTGCACCTTGCGGCGCATCGCGGCTAAAGCCGCTCCCACAGGGCCGCCTGTCGCAGGGTAGGGGCTTCATCGGAGGGGGCAAGACATGACTTCAACAGCCAACTGTGGAAGGACCTTGATTTAGTCTCCTTTATCGTTATTTGTTGGTGTTGGCCAGTGCCGTAGGGTGCACTCTGTGCACCGATTGACGCGCTTTGCACCTTGCAGCGCATCGCGGCTAAAGCCGCTCCCACAGGGCCGCCTGTCGCAGGGTAGGGGCTTCATCGGAGGGGGCAAGACATGACTTCAACAGCCAACTGTGGAAGGACCTTGATTTAGTCTCCTTTATCGTTATTTTTTGGTGTTGGCCAGTGCCGTAGGGTGCACTCTGTGCACCGATTGACGCGCTTTGCACCTTGCGGCGCATCGCGGCTAAAGCCGCTCCCACGGGGCTGGCCAATGCCAACAAACAACGATGATTTAATCGTGCCGTGTCGTGTCCAACCCCATTTTGGTGGATGCCGGTCATAGGGATGGCCGACGGCATTTGCCATTTTGGGCGTCCATGAAGTCCCCACCCTCCAGCGTCCCGCAGACAACACCCGTGGGAGCGGCTTTAGCCGCGATGCGGGCGCCAGCCCGCAAAGGTGGCGCGGCGTGGCCCTGGAAAACATTTGCTCTTTGCGCCTTGCGGCGCGTCGCGGCTAAAGCCGCTCCCACAGGGCCGGTCAATATTTCGCCGCTTCTATCCATTCAACGCTTTCCGCTCCCTGCTTGGCATTGCTGACGATGTCACGGCGCCGACGTATGCCGAACTTTATGCAAAAAAGTCACGGCCCACTACAGGTAGTAGGCTTGGGCACTAACCGGATAAGCACGAGTCATTCTATTGACCAAAAAAGCGGCGAAACATGGACCGGCCAAGCGGATTTGCGGCCGATTTCCTTTAAGTCCGACAGGCTGCTAGACGGGCTACGATTGGATAACGGGCGGCCACTGTCTACGTGCGTGCACCACGGCTGATACGTCGATAATCTGCGGCGACTTCTCGCTCAACAGGCGGTAGAACACCAAGTAATTGCTGCGCACAGTCAATTGCCGATAGCCGGCGGCACGTCTGCTTTGAGCATGCCTTTTCGGATGAGAGGGCAAGGCGTTGACCTCGGCCTCGATCTCGTCTTTCAGATCTTGCGCCGCCCGCGGGTTGTCATTCGAGATGTAATCGACGATAGCCAACAGGTCGGCGCGGGCCTCCTCACTCCACTCAATCCGGGGTGTTTTCTGCATGGGCTTGACGCTTTCGATCAATAATGGCTTGCGCCTCGCTCATGACTTGCTCGTGTGACACCCGCGGGCGGGTGTCAGCGGCAGACCTGGCTAACTTCTCACGCAGCCAGTCCGTATGCGAAAGCGCCGCATGCGCGGCTTTCATCTGCTCGCTCCTGTCCGGCCTGGACACCTTTTCCAACTCAAGCTGCTCGGGTCGCCAGTTACGAGCGTCGATCCTGGCTTCCCGTATGCCGAGATCACGCAACAAGGACAAAGCCCTCCTGGGGTCAGAGAAACGCCGCGGGTTCTTGCCACGCATAGGCACCAGAACCGCATCCCCACGCCGGGTCTCGGCCTCAATGTAGAACGAACCTCCGTTACCGCGTAACGTCACCCCAATCACCCCGCCCGACTCGGAAAGCGCCCTGAACTGGTCTAGCGTGTAATGTTGCATGTTGAACTCCGCTTAAATGTTAAACAACGGATATAGTACGCCGTTTTCATGTTCGATCAACAGTTAAACGAGGTGTTCAATTTAACCTGTATCCCGTTGCATGAAGTGCTTGCATCGTTTGTCGGGCAGCTCCCATGCGCGCCAGTGACTGCGGGGAGGGATGTGGGAGGCCAGGCTCATCAAATATGGACGAATTCCGTTCGCCACCACCGGGCCGACGACCATCAGGCGCCGCATGCTGGGCCGATCCAGTGTTGCCAGTTCTGCGTGCGATGCAGCTTGCGTGAGCAATACAAATTGGATCTGAGGCGCCATTTCCGCCAGGCGGTTCAGCAATTCCAGCACGAAAATCTTCGCGCCCCCGTTTTCCCCGCCGGGGAGGACGGGGGTTACATCCACGGCGATGGTGCTGAGCGATCTATTCACTTGGGGCCTCGAATCCGTTTAGCCAATCTCATTACTTCTGGCCAACTTGAGAAGCCAAGGATGCGCCACACACCCACATTGTTATTGATTTAGACTCTTTTATCGTTATTTATTGGTGTTGGCCAGTGTCGTTGTATGCACTCTGTGCACCGATTGACGCGCTTTGCACCTTGCGGCGCATCGCGGCTAAAGCCGCTCCCACGGGGCCGGCCAATGCCAACAAACAACGATGATTTAATCGTGCTGTGTCGTGTCCAACCCCATTTTGGTGGATGCCGGTCATGGATGATGACCGGCGGCATTTGCCATTTTGTGCGGCAATGAAGTCCACCCCTCGACATCCCGCAGACGGCACCCGTGGGAGCGGCTTTAGCCGCGATGCGGGCGCCAGCCCGTAAAGGTGGCGCGGCAAGGCTTTGGCGAGTATTTGCTCTTTGCACCTTGCGGCGCATCGCGGCTAAAGCCGCTCCCACGGGGCCGCCTGTCGCAGGGTAGGGGCTTCATCGGAGGGGGCAAGACATGACTTCAACAGCCAACTGTGGAAGGGCCTTGATTTAGTCTCCTTTATCGTTATTTTTTGGTGTTGGCCAGTGCCGTAGGGTGCACTCTGTGCACCGATTGACGCCTGAAGGTACACGGAGTGCACCCTACTCCGGACATCTCGCGCCCTAAGGAACCGCTGATTAATTCATTGCGAGGCGCGCAGCGACGCGGCAATCCAGAAATGCCCGCTTGATCGATACGCTGGATTGCTTCCCGCCGCGCTTCGCTCGCGGTCGCAATGACGGCCATATCGAATTAATCAGTGCTTCCCTAATGGACAATCTGGGACAAACATCGACACGCCAGGCCAATCAACCTCCTGGCTACTTCGTCAGCGCCATGAACAGTTGCGGCAGCCGCTCGGGCAGCCGCTCGATGCGGTCGATGACGGTGTACTGGTGGCCGAAGATGTCGCCGACGTATTCGTCGGCCTTGGGGTCGAGGTTGATGCAGTAGGGGAAGATGCCCTGCTGGTCGAGCTCCTTGACGGCCTGGCGGGCGTCTTCGATGAGCAGGCGCTCGTCGTGAACGTCGACGTCGGACGGCATGCCGTCGGTGAGGATGAGCATGAGCTTCTTGTCGGCCGGACGCGCGCCGAGGTAATGCGCGGCATGGCGCATCGCCGCGCCCATGCGGGTGGAATAGCCGGCCTTCATCGCGGCCAGGCGCGCCTTGACGTCGTCGTTGAAGTGTTCGCCGTAGCCCTTGATGTGCAGGTAGCGCACGTCGTGGCGGGTGTTGGAATGGAAGCCGGCGATGGCGAACGAATCGCCCAGCTTCTCGATCGCCCAGGCCAGCAGCGACACCGCCTCCTGGGAGAGTTCGAGAATGGTCTGGTCGGAGCCGACCGCTTTTTCGTTGAGTGACTCGGACAGGTCCAGCAGCAGCAGCACGGCGATGTCGCGGCCGCTGGTGCGGTGGCTCATGTTGATACGCGGGTCGGGGGTGGCGCCACACTTGAAGTCGATCAGCGAGCGGATCGCGACGTCGAGATCGAGCTCGCTGCCCTCCTCCTGGTAGCGGATGCGCACCTTGTCCTGCGGCTTCAGGAGGTCGAGCATCTTCTTCAGCTGCTTGGCGAGCGCGCCGTGCTTGGCGAGCAGGCGGTCGATGTCGGCCGGGTTGCCGCTGGGATGCAGCGCGGCGTACACGCTGGCCCAGTCCGGCCGGTAGGTCTGGCTGGCGTAGTCCCATTCGGGGTAATGGCGCGGCGGCAGGCCGTGGATTTCCTTGTCCGGCTCGATCTTGCGCTTCTCGTCGAAGGCTTCTTCCTCGTCGCCCGACTCGATGAATTTCCACAGCTGGCGGTTGTCGTCACGGTAGTCGACGACCGTGTCGGCAAAGTGGATTTTGGCGAGCTGGTCGCTCTGGCGGCGCGTTTTGGCAACGTAGGAGAGGGCCAGCGCGGCGATTTCGCCGGTCGAGGACTCGCCCTGGTCCATGATGGCGTGGAAACGTTCCACAAACTCCCGCAAATCGGGGTCAGCGTAGCCGTGCCGGCTATGGTCCGGTGGGGCGGTGCGCATGGCGCACCCTACATTGGACTCACCGTAGGGTGCGCCATGCGCACCAGCCGTTTCCAGCAGGGCGCGCGACAGCATCGCCATGCGGTGGCGCAGGCAGGAGGTGGTCTCAGGATCGCAGGCGCCTTCCAGCGGCTTTGGATGCAGCGCGAGGAAAAGCCGGCGCAGGCCGGGGTATTCGCGGATCAAGAGCGTCTCGATGCGGCAGTCCTCGAAGAACTCCACCGCCATGCGCTGGAACGGGCTCCAGTTGTCGGCGATCTGCGCCTCGGACCAGCGGCGGTGGCCGACGATGTGGGCGAGCACGGCGCGGTAGCGGTCGATGCCGGGTATGCGCATGGTTTCGCCAACCGCTGTCGTGGGAGCGGGTTTACCCGCGATTGCAACGTCTGTGATCGCGGGTAAACCCGCTCCTACGGGGGGGTGCGTGGGAAGGATGGGGGCGATGCCGGGGATGGGCTGCGATTCGCCTTCGTAGGGTGCGCTTTGCGCACCGTTTTTGGTGCATGGAATGCACCCTACAGGGGAAATGAAGTCGTCGTATACATCCGGCAGGCGGATGCCGAGCTTGTCGTAATACGGAATCGGCTTGCGGATTTCGTCGAACGCGGTGGAGTACGGCACCAGGTGGTCGCCGTCCTGCCACAGGCCGCGCAGGTACAGGTCGAGCTTGTGCTCGACGTCCGCCAGCAGGGTGCCGTGGCGCTCGCGCTGCAGCACCGCGCGGCTGTCGGCCGACTGCAGGCTGAAGAAATCCTTCTGCCGCTCGGGGTGAGTGCCGTAGTTGCGGATGCCGTATTCCACCCAGTTCTTCAGGCCGGCCAGCGAGAGCTGGCTGAGCAGGTTCGGCGCCTGGGCAAGGAAATCCGGCAGACCCGGGCTGGGAAAGGTGGTGTGGTGGCCGTGGATGGAGCCGGTGGTGCGCTCCATGAAATCCAGGGTCACGTCGAGGTAGCGCTGCAACTGCGCCTGCGATTGCAGGCGCCGCGCCACCGGCGCAAGCGTCTGCAGAAAAGGCGCGATGGCGCGGCCGTTGGGCGACTTCTGCATGCGCTGGATCAGCGCCATCACCGCCGGCAAAGCGGATTCGCCCACCGCCTTCGCGGCGGACGGCCATTTTTCCAGGAATGCCAGTATCGGCTCCTCGCCACGCCCCAGCTTGCCGATGACCCGGCCGGCCTCGAGGTAGGCATCGAGCCCTTCGCGCGTGAGTAGCGACAGCGCCTCGGCCATGACATCCTCGAACACCTCCTCCACCTTCGGAAAACGGGTGTCGAGCTGCCTCCAGTAGGCCGCCATCAGGGGATGCTGGTATTCGGTTTCGGTCATGGTCTGCTCATTCGTATGTCGGTGCGCATGGCGCACCCTACGGGGTTCAATACGTATTGTGTGCAGGGTGCGCCATGCGCACCAAATCTACTCACCAAACGCCCCTTCAATCTCTGAACCTGTTGCCCAGTCCTGAGGATATATCCCTCTCTCAACACAGCGCTGAAAACTGGAATGCTTCCAATCCACTGGGCAATCAACATGGCCATGCTTCACCGGGTTGTAGTGGATGTAATCCATGTGCCGCGCATAATCTTCATCATCGCGAATCAGGTGTTCCCAAAACCGGCGCTGCCATATGCCGCATTCCCGGCGCGCCTTCATCGAATCGGTCACAGGTGCCAAATCCGTGTTTACTACCCCCTTCGTAACATAGCGCTTGATCAAGCTCCAGCGCGCACCAAAGTCTGCATCCCCGGGTGGCAAGGTCCAGATAGCGTGCAGATGATCGGGCAAAATCACGATAGCATCGACCCTGAACGGCTTGGTCTGCTGCACTTTCCGGAAAGCATCGCGCAATGTATCCATCACGTCCGGACGCGTGAGTATCGGTTGCCGGCGATAAGCCACCACAGTGAAGAAGTAAGTGGTCCCGCCTTCATGTGCCCGCCGATAGTTGGACATTCAGGATGATCCTTCCATGGTGCGCACGGCGCACCCTACACATGTCCCTTGCCGTAGGGTGCGCCGTGCGCACCATTACAAATCACGCAAATGTGGCGTCGATGGCGTGATCCAGCGTGTCGCGGATGTCGGCGTCGTCGGTGATCGGGCGCACCAGCGCCATGCGGCAGGCGTCACCCGGCGCCACGCCGTCCTTGATCAGCGTTGCCGCGTACACCAGCAGACGGGTGGAGATGCCTTCGTCCAGCCCGTGCCCTTTCAGGTTGCGGGCGACGCTGGCAATCTTCACCAGCCTGGCGGCCACCGCTTCGTCCATGCCGGTCTCTTCCGCCACGATCCGCGTTTCCAGCGCGGCCTCGGGGTAGTCGAAATCGAACGCGGTGAAGCGCTGCTTGGTCGATTGCTTCAAGTCCTTCATCAGCGTCTGGTAGCCCGGATTGTAGGAAATCACCAGCTGGAAATCGGGGTGCGCGTGGAGCAGCTCGCCCTTCTTGTCGAGCGGCAGCACGCGACGATGGTCGGTCAGCGGGTGGATGACCACGGTGGTGTCCTGGCGCGCCTCGACGATTTCATCGAGATAGCAGATGGCGCCGATGCGCGCGGCGGTGGTGAGGGGGCCGTCGAGCCAGCGGGTGCCGTTGGCTTCCAGCAGGTAGCGCCCCACCAGGTCGGACGCGGTCATGTCCTCGTTGCAGGCCACGGTGATGAGCGGCTTGTTAAGCTTCCACGCCATGTATTCGATGAAGCGCGACTTGCCGCAGCCGGTGGGGCCTTTCACCATCACCGGCAGGCGGTTGCGGTAGGCGGCCTCGTACAGCGCGACTTCGTTCTTCTGCTGCTGATAGAACGGTTCCTGCTGAATCTTGTACTGGTCTTTGTCGATCATGTTCGACTCCCGTAGGGTGCGCTATGCGCACCAATTTGACACGGTGCGCATAGCGCACCCTACGAAAAACAACGCCCCAGCAGGGCGGGGGCGTCGTTCGCGTTTACTGCGGGGGGTGCTTACTTATGCACGCCCAGCTTTTCGCGCCAGCCGGGGAAGATCTTGTCGGCGTCGCCGGGGAAGGATTCGAATGCGCGGGCGAATTCCTTGTGCTCCTTGGCAAACTCGATCGGGTCGGCTCCGGACTTCCAGCACTCGTAGGACTGACGCAGCGAGACCGCGCCGTCCGCCGGGCTGTCGATGTGGCCGTAGGCGCCGCCGCCAGCGGTGTTGATGACGTTGCCGTGGCCGAGGTTCTCGAAGAAGCCGGGCAGACGCAGTGCGTTCATGCCGCCGGAGATGATCGGGGTGGTGGGCTTCATACCGTACCACTTCTGGAAGTAGACCGGACCCTGGCACTCGTCGCGCTCGATCATGTAGGCGATGATCTTGTCGTCGCCTTCGCCTTCCATCTTGCCATAGCCCATGGTGCCGACGTGGATGCCGGAGGCGCCTTGCAGGCGGCTCATCTTGGCCAGCACAAAGGCAGTGTAGCCACGCTTGGCGGAAGGCGAGGTGACCATGCCGTGGCCGGCGCGATGATAGTGCAGGTACTGGCTAGGGTACTGACGACGTGCGGTGGTGACCATGCCGGGGCCGCCGACGAAACCATCGACCAGGAAGGCCAGCTTGTCGGCATCGGGGCCGAACACTTCCAGACCGAAGTCGGCGCGGGCGAGCATTTCGTAGTGGTCATCGGCGGTGATGTTCATGGAGAACAGCTTGGCCTGGCCGGTTTCGTCCTGGGCGCGCTTCATGGAGTCATACACCAGGGGCAGCACTTTCTTCAGCGGGCAGAACACCTGGTTGCCTTGGGGTTCGTCGTTCTTGATGAAATCGCCACCCAGCCAGAACTGGTAGGCCGCCTTGGCGAACGGCTCGGGGCGCAGACCCAGCTTGGGCTTGATGATGGTGCCGGCGATGTAGCCGCCGTTCTCGACCGGGCGGCCGAGAATGCGCCACAGGTCGGAGATGTCCCTGGCGGGGCCGTCGAACATCTGGATCGCGCGCTCGGGAACGTAGAAATCAATCATCTTGGCGTGTTCGATGTCGCCCATGCCCTGGTTGTTGCCGATCACCAGGGTCAGGAAAGACACCAGCATGAAACGGCCGTCGGTGACGTTGCGGTCGAACAGCTCCAGCGGGTAAGCAATCCGCATATCCTCGGTGGCTTCGTCGATGAGATAGACCAGCGCGTCGACGCCCTTGGTGAAGTCGTCGGTGGTGGAAACCTCGACGTTGGTGCCGGTGGAGGACTCGGCGGCGAAGTGCGCGGCGGCTTCCAGGTAGCCGGTGCCGGTCTTGGGCGCCATCTTGTAGGCGACGAGGATGTGCTTGCCACCCTTGATCAGGTCTTCCTCTTTCAGGCTGAGGTCGGCGTAACGTGCGGATTGATCCATTGCATGACTCCTTGATAAATAACGTAGGGTGCGCTATGCGCACCGTCCGTTGGTCTGGTGCGCATAGCGCACCCTACGAAAAACCATTCACTCCAGGCGTCTTACCCCTGAAATCGATAGGGTGAACTATACGCACGGCCTCGTATAATTAAAATTAAATTGTTATGATTAAAACCATATCATTTTTCTTATACATCAATGCGCCGACTGACACTGCGCCAATTCAGGGTTTTTGGTGCGGTGGCCCGCCATCTTTCGTTTTCCCGCGCGGCCGAGGAACTGCACCTCTCGCAGCCTGCCGTCTCGATGCAGGTGCGGGGAATCGAGACCATCCTGGGAATACGGCTCACCGAACAGCTGGGGAAAAAAATCTTTCTCACCGAGGCCGGGCGCGAGGTGCTGCATGCCAGCCAGGCCATCACCGCGCGGCTGGACGACCTGCAGGCCAATCTGGCGCAGCTGCAGAGCATCGACAGCGGCCAGCTCAAGCTGGCCGCGACTTCGACCGTGAATGTCGTCGCCACCGATATCCTGGCCCGGTTTCGCGGCAGGTATCCCGAGGTATCGGTCCACCTGGATGTTTCCAACCGCGCTGCCGTGCTGGACCAGCTTGTCGGCAACCGCATCGACCTCGCCATCATGGGCCAGGTGCCGGACGGGCTGGGCCTGGAAGCCACCCGCTTCATGGACAACCCGCTGGTGGTGATCGCCCCGCCCGGCCATCCGCTGGCTGGGCAAAAGCACATCTCTGTCGAAAGCCTCGCTGCCGAATCCTTCCTGGTGCGCGAAGCCGGCTCCGGCACCCGCGGCGCGATGGAACGCTTCTTCGCCGCCCGCGGACTGGAAATCCGCAGCAGCATGGAAATGAGCAGCAACGAGGCGATCAAGCAGGCGGTGCAGGCCGGACTGGGTCTCGGCATCCTCTCGCTGCAGACGCTGGAGATGGAACTGGCGCTCAAGCGGCTGGCCGTGCTCGAAGTCGAGGGCTTTCCCATCATGCGCCACTGGTACATCGTCCACCGCGCCGATAAACGCCTCTCACCGGTGGCTCAGGCGTTCAAGGAGTTCGTGCTGGCGCCGGCGCTGGCCGAAGGGGCTGCAACGGGGAAGCCTTTCGGCTGACTGCGCGAAACTGCCTTAAAATCGCGCCAGTCGGGGCGACCCGCCCCCGGCGTCAGGATTCTCATCCGCAGGACGGTGTCCCGTCCAAGCCTGGCTTCATCCATTCAACCTGGGGCCATTCGCATGGACACCGACCCCACCGCCGCACCCGCGCCTGTCACCCTGGGTGAATCCTCCAAATACTGGCTCAAGCTCGGCTTCATCAGCTTCGGCGGCCCTGCCGATGAAGCCCCTATCCTGCGGCATCCCGCAGACGGCCCCGTGGGAGCGGTTTCAGCCGCGATGCGCCGCCAGGCGCAAAGAGCAAATGCTCGCCAGGGTCTTGCCGCGCCACCTTTGCGGGCTACCGCCCGCATCGCGGCTGAAGCCGCTCCCACGGGACTGGCCAATGCCAACAAATAACGGTGAAAAAGTTGCAAGTTCGCTATGTCACTGTTAGCTGTTGATTTATGCCTTGCCCCTCCGATGAAGCTCCAATCCTGCGGCATCCCGCAGACGGCCTCGTGGGAGCGGTTTCAGCCGCGATGCGCCGCCAGGCGCAAAGAGCAAATGCTCGCCAGGGTCTTGCCGCGCCACCTTTGCGGGCTACCGCCCGCATCGCGGCTGAAGCCGCTCCCACGGGACTGGCCAATGCCAACAAATAACGGTGAAAAAGTTGCAAGTTCGCTATGTCACTGTTAGCTGTTGATTTATGCCTTGCCCCTCCGATGAAGCTCCAACCCTGCGGCATCCCGCAGACGGCCTCGTGGGAGCGGTTTCAGCCGCGATGCGCCGCCAGGCGCAAAGAGCAAATGCTCGCCAGGGTCTTGCCGCGCCACCTTTGCGGGCTACCGCCCGCATCGCGGCTGAAGCCGCTCCCACGGGACTGGCCAATGCCAACAAATAACGGTGAAAAAGTTGCAAGTTCGCTATGTCACTGTTAGCTGTTGATTTATGCCTTGCCCCTCCGATGAAGCTCCAACCCTGCGGCATCCCGCAGACGGCCCCGTGGGAGCGGTTTCAGCCGCGATGCGCCGCCAGGCGCAAAGAGCAAATGCTCGCCAGGGTCTTGCCGCGCCACCTTTGCGGGCTACCGCCCGCATCGCGGCTAAAGCCGCTCCCACGAGGCTGGCCAACGCCAACAAATAACGGTAAAAAACCTATCTTTATATCGATATCATTACCCCTCAGGACATCGATCCGCGCTATCTTCAGGTTTAGGACGTGTATCGCACACTTACAGAAAGGAAACATGGAACCCAAAGCCCAACCCCTGAAGCGCTGCGGCTGCAACAATCCAACCGAGAAATGCGCGGATTTGGCGCGCACCGTCAAACCCGCCAAGGTCGATCCCGACGCCACGCTGGTATTCGACGTGCGCAGCGAAGCCGACTACACGGCGTCCGACGAAACCATCCCCGGCGCGCTGTGGAAAAACCCCGAGAAAATCGACGCCTGGATCGGTGCCATCCCGCGAACGCTCGACGTGGTGATCTACTGCGTGCGCGGCGGCGCGATTTCGAACAGTGTGGTCGATCGCCTGCAGGCCGCAGGCGTGAAAGCGCGCTATATCGAAGGTGGTCTCGAAGCCTACAAGGCCGCAGGTGGCAAAATTTCCCGTAAATGATTCTCAATAACCACCTTGCCGCAATGGTTGACTAATTTACTTGGTTATTCTATGTTTCGTCCATCGTAATTTTTATTACACACAAGGACGACAATCATGGAACGTGAAATCAACGGCAAAATAGTCGAAACCGACCCCGAAGGCTATCTGGTCAACCTGGAAGACTGGTCCGAGGAACTGGCCATCGAACTGGCCAAGGAGGACAAGCTGGAACTGGGCGAAGGCCACTGGAAGATCATCCATTACATGCGCGACTACTTCTCCCAGAACGGCACCGCGCCCAACCTGCGCTTCCTGCAAAAAGGCCTGAAGGAAGAATTCGGCCCGGAATGGAGCGACAAGAAATTCCTGTTCAGCCTGTACCCGTTCGGACCCGCCAAACAGGCAGGCCGCTACGCCGGCACCCCGAAACCGACCGGCTGCGTATAAATCAAGCCGCTTCGTCAAAGCCCCAGCCCCGCGACGCGGGGCTGGGGCTTTTTCATGGCGGCTCAGGGCTGGCTGCGGAACATGAAATACACCGCCCCGACCAGGCACAGCGCCGCCCACAGGAAATCCCACTTCAGTTCGACCTTCATGTACAGCACCGCGAACGGCATAAACACCGATAACGCAATCACCTCCTGCATGATCTTCAACTGCGGCAGACTCATCGCGGTGTAGCCGATACGGTTGGCCGGCACCTGCAGCAGGTACTCGAACAGGGCGATACCCCAACTGGCGAGCGCGGCGACCATCCAGGGCTTGTTGCTCATGTCTTTCAGATGCGCATACCAGGCGAAGGTCATGAAGACATTGGAAAACGTGAGCAGGATCAGGGTTTGCAGTGGGGCGGACATGGGCATCTCCGGGATACGCGGCGTCATTGTAGGGAATCCATGCGCCCGCAGCGCTGTTAAAATTCCGCCTTTCGCATTGCAAGGACCGGCATGATGAATGCGCCTCAGGTGGGGGTGGTGATGGGATCTTCCAGCGACTGGGAGGTGATGAAGCATGCGGCGATGCTGCTAAAGCAATTGGGCATCCGCTTCGAAGCCAAGGTGGTGTCCGCGCACCGCACGCCGGATCTGCTGTTCGACTACGCCTCGACTGCGGAGGCGCGCGGCCTCAAGGCGATCATCGCCGGCGCCGGCGGCGCCGCCCACCTGCCCGGGATGATCGCCGCCAAGACCATCGTGCCGGTGCTCGGTGTGCCGGTGCCGTCGAAATACCTCAAGGGCATGGATTCGCTGCTCTCCATCGTGCAGATGCCGAAGGGCATTCCGGTCGCCACCTTTGCCATCGGTGAGGCCGGCGCGGCCAACGCGGCGCTGTTTGCCGCGGCGCTGATCGCCCGTTACGACAACGGCCTGGCGGCGCAGCTCAACGACTTCCGCCGCGGCCAGTCGGACTCGGCGATGGCGATGGACCTGCCCGATGTCGAGTAAGCCGCTGCCCATCCTGCCCGGCGCGACCCTCGGCATTCTCGGCGGCGGCCAGCTCGGCCGCATGTTCACCATCGCTGCGCGCACCATGGGCTACAAGGTCATGGTGCTCGACCCCGATTTCGCCAGCCCCGCGGGGAAGATGGCCGACGTCCACCTGCAGGCCGACTACACCGACCACGGCGCCCTGCGACAGCTCGGCGCCGCCTGCGCCGCCGTCACCACCGAATTCGAGAACGTTCCTGCCGCCAGCCTGATCGAGCTGGCGAACCATTGCCGGGTGTCCCCCGGGGCAGAATCGGTTGCCATCGCGCAGGACCGCAGCCACGAGAAATCCTGGCTGCGCGAGCACGGCTTCGCCACCGCGCCATTCGCGCTGGTCGACAGCGAGGCCGGCCTCGACGCCGCGCTGGCGGCGACCGGCGCCCCGGCACTGTTGAAGGTCTCGCGCTTCGGCTACGACGGCAAGGGCCAGGCCCGGGTCGGCACGCTTGAAGAGGCGCGTGCCGCGTACCGCGAATTCGGCGGCCAGCCCTGCGTGCTGGAAGGCTTCGTCAAGCTGGAATGCGAAATGTCGGTAGTGCTGGCGCGCAGCGACACCGACGAATGCGCGCTGTTCCCGGTCGCCGAAAACCGCCACGACAACGGCATTCTCGACGTTTCCATCGTCCCCGCCCGTGTGTCCGACGCGCTGGTCCGGCAGGCGCGCGAGATGGCGCGCGCGGTGGCCGACAAGCTCGGCTACGTCGGCGTGATGGCAGTCGAGTTTTTCGTCGCCGGCGGCCGGTTGATGATCAACGAAATCGCCCCGCGCCCGCACAACTCCGGCCACTACACGCTGGACGCCTGCGTCACCGACCAGTTCGAGCAGCAGGTGCGCGCGCTATGCGGCCTGCCGCTCGGCGATACCCGCCTGCTGTCGCCGGTAACGATGGTCAACATCCTCGGCGACCGCTGGCACGACGGCGGGCCGCACTGGGACGCGCTGCTCGCGCATGACAACATCAAGCTGCACCTGTACGGCAAGGAAGCCGCGCGGCCGGGGCGCAAGATGGGCCACTTCAACGTGCTCGACGCCGATCCGGCAGCGGCGCTGAAGCTGGCCGAACAGATGCGCGATGCACTGTAGTGCATCAATTCGGGGTTGGCGCTGTGGCGCATCGATCGGTGCCGGCCGCCTTGGCGCGCTTGCGCTGGTCGCCTTGTGCGGCGCAGCCGGCGCCGCACAAGGCGACGCGCGGCTGCCGCTGCGCATCGGCCCGCATGCCTTCGTGGTCGAGGTTGCCGCCACGCCGGCTGCACGCGGGCGCGGCCTGATGGGCCGCACGCATCTTGCCGCCGACGGCGGCATGCTGTTCGTGTTCGAGCAGCCGGGCCGGCATTGCTTCTGGATGCGCGACACGCCGCTGCCGCTGTCGATTGCGTTCATCGATTCGACCGGCCGCATTACCAGCCTCGCCGACATGCAACCGCGCAGCGAATCGCAGCACTGTCCGGCCACAGACGTACGCTACGCGCTGGAGGTGCGGCAGGGCGAATTCCAGCGCCGCGGCATCATGGCGCACGCGCAGGTGGACGGCCTGCCCCGTTAGGGCGAAATCGACAGCAGCACCAGTTCAACTTCGTTGTTTCGATCATCGCTGTGCAGCACGCGCACCGGCAGGTAGTGCCGGTCGATGGCCAGCCAGACCTCGAAACGGCCGTCGCCATCGGCCATCCGCGCGAGATGCAGTGTGCGCAATGAGCCCAGTGCGGTTTCCAGGCTCGCCTCATCCCGCACCTCATAGGTGTAATCGCGCAGCTTCTTACCGTTGAAAACGGTATAGGTGAGTTGCCCGTCCGGCGGTGCGGTCAGTGCCAGCTGGAAAAACAGGCTGAGGGCGTCCTGGACCGCGCCCGGATAGGCGAAGTGGCGCGGCGCGCCCTTTGCCGGGTTCAGCGTAAGCGTCCCCTTGGCCGCGTCGAAGCGCGCGCTGCTGCGCTTGTCGCCGCGCTGATCCCAGAATTCTTCCGGCACCAGGCCGCTCGGCGCAATGCGGCCGCGGCTGGTCTGCACGAAGCGGCCACGATAAAACACGCCTGCAAGGCCGGTGGCGCCGGCCACGCTGGTGATCGTGTAGCGATCGCCTTCGTTGATCCACACCAATGTCTGCTCGCCCCTGGCCAGCCCGTAGCGCACCTGGAAATGCAGGTCGAGGCGCGGCGGCAGCGGGTTTAGTGGGGGCGCTGCCGGCTCGACCCCTGCTGCGGGCAGGCTCTCAGGCTCCGGCTCAAGCCCCGGCATTTCAACCGGTAGTTCAACCGGTAGTTCATCGGGCGGCGCAGCCATGGCGACGTCAGCGGCGACTTCCGGTATGGCCGCTTCTGCGACATTTTCGACCGGTTCAGGCAATGGGACAGGCTTGGGGCGCGATGGCGGAACAGGAGGTTTCACCGAAGGGCGCGGCGCCGCTACAAGCGGCGCCGGCATCAGCCGCGCCTCGATGGGAAGCGATTCGGGTTGGGCCTGCCACTGCGGCAGGGGCCAGGACAGCCCCTCAAGCAGCACACTATGCAGCAGTAGCGATCCCGCCAGAGCCAGCCACCATGGGCGGGCGCTGCGCCCCGTCATTTCTAGTCCTTGACGCTGGCATGCACCAGGCGCTGCTCAAGGGTGACGCCGTCTTCGCTCACCCGGATTTGCACCGGCAGGTTATTGCGCGCGGGGGCGATCCAAACAGTAACGGCTTTTTCATCGGGTTTTTGCGTGATGCGCCGGTATTGGCGGGTGGCCAATACACCCAAGGGGGTCTGCAGATTGCCGCCCTCGCTTTTCGCATAACGATAGTCGTTGAGATCGCGTCCACTCACCACCTGCAGGCTGTAGTCGGCGGGCAGGCTGGGCGCGAACATGAACTGGTACACCTGCGACAGCTGATCCTGCGCGCCATCGAGCAAGCCATCGACCGTCCACGATTTTCCTTTGTACTGCCAGGCGATGCTGCGCTGCTTCCAGTCGAGGCGCGCGGTCGCCAGCTTGTGCGGCGCGTCGCTGCGGGCGTGCCGGAATTGCGTGGGGCGCAGGCCCTGGCGGGTGACCAGGCCGGTGCTTTCGAGGCGGATGACACCCGGCCACAGCATTTTCAGCGGGCCATTCGCACGCGTTTCGCTGGTGAGGGTGTAGCGGTTGCCGCTGCGAATGAAGGTGTCGGTCACCTGGCCAAGTTTATGGCCGTTGCGGTAGAGGTCGTACACCAGGTTCATTTGCTGCGGGGCCGCCTGGGCTGCGGCGGCGAACAGGCCGGCCGCAAGAAGCAGGATCTTGAGCATGGTCACGCTCCGGTGGGAAACACAGACTGTGACGCCGGATCGTCCTTCAAGTTTACCCGGCCGTGGTTTATTTCCAGCTTGCCTTCGGCAAACCAGCGAACGGCCTGGGGATAGATGCGGTGTTCCTGCTGCAACACCCGCGCCGCCAACGTGTCGGGGGTGTCGTCCGCACGCAGCGGCACCGCGGCCTGGATGACGATGGGGCCATGATCGAGATCGGCGGTGACGAAATGTACCGTGCAGCCGTGGATCTTGATCCCCTCCGCAAGTGCGCGCTCATGGGTTTTCAGTCCCGGGAACATCGGCAGCAGCGAGGGATGGATGTTCAGCAGGCGGCCCTCGAAGCGCGCGATGAAGGTCGGGCTGAGGATGCGCATGTAGCCCGCCAGCACCACCAGATCGGGCCGGTGACGCTCGATTTCCTCGGCCAGCAGGGCGTCGAAGGCTGCGCGGTCGGGGTACGCGGTGTGGTCGAGCGCAATGGCGGTGAGGCCGCGCGCGCGCGCATAGTCCAGCCCCGCAGCATTGGGCCGGTTACTGATGACGGCGGCAATTTCAATCGGCAGTCGTGCCTCGGCAATCGCCTGAAAGTTGCTGCCGCGCCCGGACAGCAGCACGACGACGCGGATAGGGCGTATTAACACCAATTTCGCACCTGCGACGGAACCGATTCGGGATGCAGCCCGCGAAGTGAGACACGCCGCAGTGCCCGCACTGCAAGTGGTTCGCGACAAAGGGATGCGCCCGAAGCGGCTCCGTCCCTCCGGGTTGCTGCGGGAAAGCGCGTCTGCTGCGTTGCGACGCTTGGCAAGGGAATAGCCCTTGCCTGCGCGCCGCGCCTTGCATCCATCGCTTTCTCGCGGCAACGCAGATGTGAAATTGGTATTAACACGCCCTGATCACGAATAAATCACCTGCTCCGCGCCATCCGGGCGCGCGACGATTTCGCCGATGCGCCACACGGTTTCGCCGCTTGCCGTGAGGTGCGCCATTGCCGCTGCGGCGTCGCTTGCGGCCACCACGACGCACAGTCCGATACCGCAGTTGAAGGTGCGCAGCATTTCGGCCGGCTCGACGTTGCCGGCCGCCTGCAGCCAGTCGAACAGCGGTGGGCGCGCCCAGCTGGCCTGATCGACGCTGGCGGCGACGCCTTGCGGCAGGCAACGCGGCAGGTTGCCGGTGATGCCGCCGCCGGTGATGTGCGCCATGCCCTTGACGTTGAGCTTTTCCAGCAGCGAAAGCACGGGTTTGATGTAAATCCGCGTCGGCGCCATCACGGCGTCGGCAAGCGGGCGGCCGTGGAAGTCCGATCCGAGGTCGATGCCTGACACATCGATCAGCTTGCGGATCAGCGAATAGCCGTTGGAATGCGCGCCGGAAGACGCCAGCCCCAGCACCACGTCGCCCGCGACGATGTCCTGGCCGCCGATGACTTTCGATTTTTCCACCACACCGACGGCAAAGCCGGCCAGGTCGTACTCGCCTTCCGGGTACATGCCGGGCATCTCGGCGGTTTCGCCGCCGATCAGCGCGCAGCCGGCCTGCTCGCAGCCGGTGGCGATACCGGAGATCACCGCTTCGGCGGTGTCGAGGGTGAGCTTGCCGCAGGCGAAGTAGTCGAGGAAAAACAGCGGTTCGGCACCCTGCACCAGGATGTCGTTGACGCTCATTGCCACCAGGTCGATGCCGACGGTGTCGTGGCGGTTCAGCTCGAACGCCAGCTTAAGCTTGGTGCCGACGCCGTCGGTGCCGGAAACCAGCACCGGCTCCCTGAATTTCTTCGAAATCTCGACCAGCGCACCGAAGCCGCCGATGCCCGTCAGCACTTCGGGGCGCATGGTGCGCCTGGCCAGCGGCTTGATCCGTTCGACCAGCGCATCGCCGGCGTCGATATCGACCCCGGCATCTTTATAGGAAATGGATGACACGCCCGGCTCCAGAAAGCAAAAAATGGGGTATTTTACCGCCTATGTCGACTCCCCGTCCGTTCAGCCTCCCCCGGCTCGTGTTCGCCGTGCCACTCGTCGCAGGCGGACTGATCTACCTGCTCGGCCCCATCCTCACGCCCTTCCTGGCCGGCGCGCTGCTGGCCTACATGTTCGACCCGCTGGTCGACCGGCTGGAAGCGCACGGCTGGTCGCGTATGTCTGGAACCGTTGCGGTGATCGTGCTGGCGGGACTCACCGCATTAAGCCTGATTCTGATTGCCTTGCCCCTGTTTCAAGGCCAGTTCACCGAGCTGAGTCAGCGGCTCCCGGCCGCCCTCGACCTGCTGCAAACCCGCTTCCTGCCCTGGCTGCAGCAGACCTTCGGCATCGCCCCCAGCCTGGACACTCTCAAAACCTGGCTGACAAAACATGCCTCCGAAAGCGGCGCCAACTGGCTACCCACCCTGCAAACCGGTGCGCTTGCGATTGTAGGCGTGGTGGTCAACCTGCTGCTGATTCCGGTCGTGATGTTTTATTTGCTGAAGGACTGGGACGTCATGGTAGCGCGCGTCGCCGCGCTGGTGCCGCGCGACTGGACGGGAGCGGTCACCCGCGTCGCACGCGCGATGGACGCGGTGGTCGGCGAATTCATGCGCGGGCAGCTGGCGGTCATGACCATCCTCGCGCTGTATCACGGCATTGCACTATGGGCGCTGGGGCTCGACTATGCACTGCCGATCGGCATTCTCACGGGGCTGCTGTCCTTCGTCCCCTTTCTCGGAATCGGCCTGGGCCTGACGCTGGCCTTGCTGGTGGCGCTGTTGCAGTTTGCCGACTGGAGCGGGGTAGCCTGGGTGGTGGGGATTTTCGTGGTCGGCCAGCTCTTCGAAGGCTACGTGATCACCCCGCGCATCGTCGGTGAACGGGTCGGCCTGCATCCGGTTGCGGTGATCTTTGCGCTGGCGGCATTCGGCCAGTTGTTCGGCTTTGTCGGCGTGCTGCTGGCGGTGCCGCTGGCGGCGGTGCTGCTGGTGGCACTGCGCGAACTGTGCGGCGTGTACGAGGCCAGTGCCTTCTACCGCGGCGGCTATAATGCCGGCTCTCCCGATTTCGCCTCAACTGCCATGTCCGCACCCCTCCCCGGCCAGCCCCTATACGAATCGCGCATCGTCTCCCTGCCGCGGGTCCATAAGGGCAAGGTGCGCGACATCTACGCCGTCGGCGACGACAAACTGCTGATCGTCACCACCGACCGCCTGTCGGCCTTCGACGTGGTGATGCCGACGCCGATTCCCGGCAAGGGCTGCGTGCTGACCAGGGTGTCGGCGTTCTGGTTCGACAAGCTCAAAGCCATCGTGCCGAGCCAGGCACTCGATATCGCACCGGAATCGGTGGTTGCCGAAAACGAACGCGACCAGGTGGCCGGCCGCGCCATCGTGGTGAGAAAACTCAAGGCGCTGCCGGTGGAAGCCATCGTGCGCGGCTACCTGGTCGGTTCGGGCTGGAAGGAATACCAGGCCAGCCAGTCGGTATGCGGAATTACGCTGCCGGCCGGGCTGAAACAGGCCGACCGCCTGCCGCAGCCGATTTTCACCCCGTCGACCAAGGCAGCGGTCGGCGCCCACGACGAGAACATCGCGTTTGAACAAATGGCCGGGCTGATCGGCGCCGACCTGGCAAGGCAAGTGCGTGACGTCAGCCTCGCGCTGTACAAGGCTGCGGCGGAATACGCGCTGACGCGCGGCATCATCATCGCCGACACCAAGTTCGAATTCGGGCTGGATGAAAAAGGGCAGCTGGTGTGGATCGACGAGGCGCTGACCCCGGATTCGTCGCGCTTCTGGCCGGCCGACCAGTACCAGCCCGGCAGCAACCCGCCCAGCTTCGACAAGCAGTTCGTACGCGACTGGCTGGAAGCGAGCGACTGGAACAAGCAGGCGCCGGGACCGGAACTGCCCCCCGAAATCGTGACAAAGACCAGCGAAAAATACCGCGAGGCGATGACGCGATTGCTGGGATAAGTGATTGGGCCCTGGCTTATTTCAACGTCGCATTCAGAAAGTCCGCCACCGTCTCAACCATCTCACCCTCATGCCCGGTGAAGAAATGGTCGGCGCGGGCAATCATCACCTGCCTTGAGCCCTTGGCTGCCAGACTCTGCTTGCGCTTGCCGGCGTTCGCCAGCACCTGCGGCAGGTCGTTGTCGCCATACAGATCGAGAATCGGCAGTTTCACGGCCTTGTAGTCATCGACCGAAATACCCAGGCTCGCCCACGACTTCACCGCGGGGTCGGGCTTGCCGGCCATATACGCACGGCTCATGCGCGAGCCCATGCTGTGGGAGACGATGGCAATCTGCTTGTAGCCCTTGGCCTTGAGAAACGCGACCGCCTCGGCAATGCGCTCGGCGGCCTCGGGGAAGGTCGGCGGGTAGGCTTCGCCCCCGGCGTCGGCGGCGAGGATCGGCATCTGGATCGACAGGGTGGCAAAGCCGCGGTCGGCCAGTTCGGTGCGCAGGGTGCCGACCATGCCCCAGTCGGGGTGGATACCCATGCCATGAACGACGATCGCGGCCTTGCCGGTGTCAGCCACCGGGGTAAACAAGGTCAGGAATTTATGATGCCCGCGCGGCGTCTGCAGGTAGACCGGATCGCCCACCACCAGTCCGGGTACGATTTCATCCGCCCATTTCTTCTCGCGCGCATAATCCGCCACCGGCTCGGCAAACGCCGTCAGCGAAAACAGTGCAAGCAATCCAGCCGCCAGACCCAACACCATGTTTCTCTTCATTTCATCGCTCCTGCGCGTTAAAGTTCACGATCCAGCCGCCCGATAATCCAGAATCCAGCTAAACCGCTCGATTATCAATCATTCCAGGTAGAAAGTTAGTGCCCGCCACGCAACTGCGCATCGTGCCCACCACCTTGCCAACCGCGCGGCGGCGCGCGGGTGGTGATCGTCGACGACCGCAGCACTGCGCGCCGCCTGATCGCCGAGGAACTCAGTCTCACCGCGACGGAATGCGACGAGATCGAAACCGCAGCGCCGATGCACGACATCGGCAAGATCGGCATTCCCGACCTGATTCTTCTGAAGCCCGGGCGCCACACCCCGGAAGAGCGGGCCATCATGCGTCGTCACCCGCTGATCGGCCACGGAATCCTGGCCGAAAGCCCCTCGCGTTATCTGCAGATGGGCGCAATAATCGCGCTCGGTCGTCTCGAAAGATTCGACGGCAGCGGTTATCCGCAGGGTCTGGCCGGCGCAGACATCCCGCTGGCCGCGCGCATTGTGGCGATGGCCGACATATTCGACACCCTATGATGCAAACCCTGGCCCAGGGCAAGGGCATGGTGCTGACGGCGCACGTTGCGCCGCAGACGCCGTTTCACCTGCATGGCGATGCGCGCCACCTGCGCCAGGTCCTCATCAACCTGGTCGGCAATGCCATCAAGTTCACCGAACGGGGTCGGGTAGACGTGTACGTCCGCCCGACCGGGCAAAGCCATCCGCAACGGCTGCGCTTCGAGATCGTCGACACCGGCATCGGCATTCCGGAAGCCGCGCAGGCACGCATCTTCGACAGCTTCACCCAGGCCGATCCGTCCGTCACCCGCCGCTTTGGCGGCAGCGGGCTGGGCACCACCATCGCCAAGCAACTGGTGGAGACGCTGGGTGGGCAAATCGGACTGCACAGCCGCGAGGGTGAGAGCACGACCTTCCGGTTCGAGCTGCCGTGCCCTGCAGGCTGCCCCGACCCCTGCATCCGACGAACACTTCGACGCACCGATGCGGATCGCCATCCTGGCGGAGAACGAACTTGCGTCCCGCCTCCAGACGGTCATTCACGGCTGGGGGGCCGAAACCGTGACGGTGGACAACACCAGCCGGCTTGCCGCCGAACTGTCCGCCAATGCGTCGGACGGAACGCTTGTGGGCGCGGTGGTGGTGGAACGCAGCGCGCTACCGGATGACCCGGTAGCCTTTCTGCATCGGCTGCGCGAGGGCACCAGGCTGGCCGCGCCACCGGTCATCCTGGTCAAAACACCCGCCTGCGCATCCTGGTGGCGGAAGACAACGCGGTCAACCAGCGGGTGATCCGCGGCCTGCTGGAACACGCCGGCCACGAGGTTCACCTGACGCACGACGGCGAGGAAGCACTGGCGATGCTCGAATCCATCGGGCAACCCTATCATCTGGCCATTATCGACATGCACATGCCGCAGCTGTCCGGGCCCGAGGTGGTGCAACGCTGGTGGTTCATGGAAAACGGCCACCTGCCCATCATCATGCTCACCTCCGACGCGCGCGCCGGGGCGCAGGCCGCCTGCGAGGAAGCGGGGGCCGACAGTTTCCTCACCAAGCCGGTCAACAGCCGCGATCTCATTGATGCCATCGCCAGGCTGGTCGCCCGGCAGGCCCCCACCCCTGCGGACAAGGCAACGTCACCGGAACAATGGGACGGGGAGCTTGATGAGCGCGTACTGAACGAGCTGACGCAACTGGGCGGCACGGCCTTCGTGGAAGGCCTGATCGCCAGCTTTGAAGAAGAGAGCGGGCGCACGCTGCGCGACATCGAACATACGCTGGCTGCCCAGGATTACGGACAATGGCACCATCATCTGCACAAGCTGAAAGGCGGCGCTCGCGATCTCGGTGCCAACCCGCTGGCGCAACGATGCGTCGAAGCCGAGCACATCAAGGCGTTCGGACTCGCAACCCGGCTGGCGCATGACAGGCAGGACTCCGCGACGCGACGCCTAAAACGTCCAGACCATGCGCAGCGCCAACACCCCCAGCAGCAGTGCAAAAACCCGCTTCAGTGGGCGCACCGGCAGACGGTGCGCGGTGCGCGCACCGAGCGGCGCGGTCAATACGCTGCCCAGCACGATGCCGGCAAGCGCCGGCAGATAAATGTAGCCGAGGCTGCCGGCGGGCAGGCCGCTCGCATTCCAGCCGCCCAGCAGATAGCCGACTGCGCCGGCGACGGCAATCGGGAAGCCGATCGCGGCCGAGGTGGCGATCGCCCGGTGCAGCGGCACGTTGTGCCACAGCATGAACGGCACCGACAGGGTGCCACCGCCGATACCGACCCAGCTCGACACCGCACCGATCACGCCGCCCGCCAGTGTCGTCCCGGCGCGCCCCGGCAATTCGCGATGCGGCGCCGGCTTGAAGTCCAGCCACATCTGGATGGCGGCGTAAAACAGGAAGGCGACAAAAAACAGCTTCAGCACCAGAGCCGACATCTGCGCCGCCAGCATGGCGCCAATCAGCGTGCCGAGCAGGATGCCGGGTGTAATGCGCCGTAGCAGCGACCACTCGACCGCGCCGTGGCGATGGTGCGCGCGCACGCTGGAGAGCGAGGTGAACAGGATCGAGGCCAGCGAGGTGCCGAGCGCCAATTGCGGTTCCACGCCGGCGGCAAGGCCCTGCGCGTGCAGCAGCATGATCAGAACCGGCACGATGATGAGCCCGCCGCCGACGCCGAGCAGGCCGGCGACGAAGCCGACCGCCAGGCCGAGACCGACATAGGCCGCGAGCAAGGTCGGATCGAAAATCAAACCGAAACCCTTTTGAACCGCAGAGACACGGAGACACGGAGGAAACAGGGGTTTGTCTGCGAGTCGCGTCCGGCGGGTTCAATGCCGGCACAACGCGCGTATTTCGCTGTGCCTCTGTGTCTCTGTGGGGGAAAGCCCGGCATTAAAGATGCTTGACGATGAAAGCGTATTCGGCCGGATCGACCGGCGTGATCGACAGCCGGTTGCCCTTTTGCAGGATGCGCATGTGGGCGAGCTGCGGATAGCCGCGGATTTCGGACAGCGGCATCAGTCGCGTCTTCTTCACCAGCTTCACGTCCACATTGAACCAGCGCGGCGTTTCCGGCGTGGCCTTGGGGTCGAAGTACTTGTTCGCGGGATCGAACTGGGTAGCGTCGGGATAGGCCGCCATGCCGACCTCGGCCAGCCCGACGATGCCCGGCTCGGCGCACGACGAATGGTAGAACAGCACCTTGTCGCCGGGCCGCATCTGGTCGCGCATGAAATTGCGCGCCTGATAGTTGCGCACGCCGTACCAGGCGACGCTTTGGTTCGGCATGGCGGCGAGGTCATCGATGCTGACGTCGCTGGGCTCGGATTTCATTAGCCAGTAGCGCATTTTTTATAGCGGAGAGCGGAGAGGGTCAGGCGCGATTGATCAGGGTGCCGACGCCTTCGGGGGTCAGGATTTCCAGCAGCAGGGCGTGCTCGACCCGGCCGTCGATGATGTGCGCGGTCTTGACGCCGCTGTTCACCGCGTCGACCGCGTAGCCGACCTTGGGAATCATGCCGCCGGAGATGGTGCCGTCGGCGATCCGCTCGTTCACCTGCCGCGGTGTCAGGCCGGTGAGAAGCGTGCCCTCCTTGTCCAGCACCCCCGGGGTGTTGGTGAGAAAAATGACCTTCTCCGCCTTCAGCACGCCCGCCAGCTTGCCGGCCGCGACATCGGCGTTGATGTTGTAGGCATTGCCTTCCGCGTCGGTGCCGAGCGGCGCGACCACCGGAATGAAATCGCCCGAGTCGAGCAGCTGGATGAGCTTCGGATCGATGCTGGTGATCTCGCCCACCTGGCCGATATCGAGAAACTTGCCAAGCTCTTCCTGGCTCGCCATCAGCATTTTCTTGGCGTAGATGAAATTGCCGTCCTTGCCGGTCAGCCCCACCGCCTTGCCGCCGTGCTTGTTGATGAGGGTGACGATGTCCTGGTTGACCAGGCCGCCGAGCACCATTTCCACCACGTCGAGCGTTTCCTCGTCGGTCACCCGCATGCCCTGGATGAAGTCGGACTGCTTGCCGATTTTCTTCAGCAGATTGGCGATCTGCGGACCGCCGCCGTGCACCACCACCGGGTTCATCCCCACCAGCTTCAACAGCACCACGTCCTTGGCGAAGGCTTCCATCAGATGCCGCTCGGTCATGGCGTTGCCGCCGTACTTGATGACGATGGTCTTGTCGTAGAAACGCTGAATGTAGGGCAGCGCCTCGGACAGGATGCCGACCTTCTCGGCAGCGGTGTGGAGGGGAATCATGGCGGCTCCGGTTTGAGTTTGCGCGGATTTTACGCCAATAAAAAAGAAGGCGGCACGAAGTCGCCTCTTAACCGCGAAGGCCTGGCCGCCACTAAAGGGCCCTCATCGCTCGCGCAATGCGCGACAAGGATCGTCGACGGATACGCTCGACACCCACGCCTGGCTGGCCGACCATGGCGATTATCTGTTACCGAAAAAATCTGTAAGGAACTGGACATCTCGCCGACGAATTGCTGGGTACTGCTGCATCGGGCACGGGTGTTCACGACGTCGTGCCGACGCTACTGGAACGCGGCTTCAACATTCCACCGCTGGCTGACCTCGCGCGCGAAACCGAGCGCATCGCACACCCAGGCGCAGCACCAACGACATGAACACGCCCGCCACGCTTCCTGAATTCCAGCGCTACCAGTTCACCTTCACTGCGCACATCCGCGATCCCGCTGCGAATTCGCAGCCGGCCGGCGTCGAAGCGCGGCGCCATACCGGAGAGCGGTCAGGACGCGTTGTGGGAGGCCCGCCCTTGGGCCGAAAACTGCGCCGGTTATTTAGTGCTGGTTATGCTGCATGGGCATGCCGCCGCCCATGGGTGCGCGGGCTTCTGCCTTCACTTCGACGATCTGCTGCTTGCCGCCCGATTCCACCACCAGCGTTAGCGGGATCACATCACCAGCGGCGATCGGCTTTTTCAAATTCATTAGCATGATGTGAAAACCGCCGGGTTCGAGCGAAACGGTCTTGCCTTTCGGCAGGTCGATCGCTTTTACTTCGCGCATCCGCATCACGTCGCCGTCCATCTTCATTTCATGCATTTCCACCCGCGGCACCGCCGGGCTGGACGCACTCAACAAACGCGCATCGGCATCGGACTGAATCTGCATATAGGCACCGCTGACCGATTGTCCCGGCATGGTGGCGCGGGCCCAGGCATCGGTCACGCTGATGTTGGCGGCCCAGGCGGGCAGGCTGACGGCGCTGGCCAGAAGTGCGGCGGCAAACGTGGTTTTCATCTGTTTCTCCTTGAATAAAAATCAGAACTTGAACGTCAGTGCAGTATAGATTGATCGTCCCATGCCGGGAACGGCGTAACCATATGGCCAACCAGCTCCTGCCGACATTGTCCTCCCCTGACCCACATACGCTCCACCCAAAGGAAGGTCATAGAGCCTATCGAAGACATTCTCTATGCCCACATCCAACCGTGCCTGTTTCCACGCATAGCTGCTGCGCAGATTCAGCAAGCCATAACCCGCGGTTTCAAGTTCCTTGCGAATTTGCGACACATCATCCTTGGCATCCACCAATTCGACTTCCGCAGTATTGGTCCAGCGGCCCTGGCGTTGCACGACGGCCAGTTTCGCGTTTAGCGGCATGATATTGTAGAGATTATCTTCCGTGCCAGACGTGGTTTCTCCCTTAACGTAGTTCAGTATGCCGGTCGCTGTGAAACTGCCGTAACTGGTGTTTTTGGCCAGCGGGAAGTAACCGGATACATCCAGGCCGTAGAGCTGGGCGTCCTGGTTGACATACTTGAGATACACGTATCCATTTGACGTGGTTGAAAAGAGCTCTGCGTTGATGTAATCCTGTACGTAAGTGTAGTAAGGCGTGACTTTCAGCCCCCAGTTCTCCTGTGCGGCATCATGCCAGCCGGCCGTGGCGCTGAGTGTGTGCGCTACCTCCGGCTCCAGATCGAGATTGCCGACGTAGCCATTGCCATCGCCAACCATATTGATCATGCTCATGGCCATGCCGCCGGTTGACCAGGAATAGCGCTCATAGAGGTTGGGCGAGCGGGTTTTCCGGGCATAGCCGAATTCGATGGTCTGTGTTTTGGTTGGCGTAAAGCGGGCCAGCGCGGTCAGGTCGATGTTGTGGTCGGTTTTCTGGCGGTCGGCATTATTGAAGGCGGTCGCGTCGGCCGTGTAATTGGCGTTGTATCCCTGCACCTCGCCGGTATCCATGTCGACCTTTTCGTAACGCAAGCCGAACTGCGTCAACCACTGCGGATTCCATTGCGCTTCCCACTCGCCGAAAGCCGCCAGGCGGTCGCGTTCGCCGTCATTGATGCTCAGGAAGGTATCTGGCCACATGCCGCCACCGGACGGATCCCACCAGTCGCTGAAACGATAACGCTGATATTCGCCGCCCACCCTGAGGGTGTCGCGAGCTGAAAGCTGGATGTCACCCTTGACCACGGCGCCGCTGTTTCTTCCTTCCGTATCCATCGGCATACCGGCAGCGGGTACGGGCGTGCCCGGCGGCAATGTTTTAGTTGTGTAGTACCAGAATTCCTTGTCCTCCATGAAGTTCATCTTGTGCCGCGTATCTTCGTTATAGGCCCGTGCTTCCAGCGTGCCCCAGTCGTACTGGCCCTTGTAGCGCAGATTGACCTGCTCGCTCTCGTTACTGGTCATGTCCATGCGTTGGTTAGGAAAGCCCTGGTAGGGAATATCCTGCACGCCCAGCTTGAGTTCAACCAGATGATTTTCATGACGCATCGCGAATCCAAGCGACTGGTTGCGTGATTTATAGGCGGAAGAACCTACCTCATCTCCGTCCAGCCAAGTTGACCCGTTGATAGTATTTGGCACCAGGCCGGCCGGCTTGAAATCCCCACCCGCCTTGTAATTGTCGGATTCCGCAGTTGATCCGCTATAGGTCACACTCACCGTGTCGCTTGCGATGGTTGCCGAAAGATTGCCGCCAAAGGCATTGCCGTTGCTGCGGTAGAACGCGCCGGCCTCACCCTTCTTCAATACGCCTTCGCCCGCCTTCGCGAACTCCGGTGCGGCCGAATCTACCAGAATGGTGCCGCCGATGCTGTCGCCGCCCGAACTCACTGGCGCGAGGCCGGAAAACACCTGGATGCTCTCCACGTTGCTTGGGTCGATGTAGGAAAGCGCGGGGTTCATATGGTTGCCGCACGCCGAAATCAGGTCCATGCCATCGACCTTGATGCGCAGACGGTCGTCCGCCAGGCCGTGGATCGACGGTAGACTGGACACGCCGCCGGCGCCGTACAGGCTCACCCCCGGCACATCGCGAAGCAGGCTGGCCGTGTCGCTGGTCGTGGCCCGCAGCGAGGGCAGGTCTTCAACCACAACGCCGGCCGGTGCCACGACTTCCGGCGTGCCGGTCACCACAATTGTCATCAGGGGGGAGGCGTCTTCCGCGCTGGCCGTGACGGGCAACAGGCTGGCGGCAATCAGCAAAGGCAGCAGGCGGGGAACGAAAGCAGGCGTTTTCATGGCGCATGACGGAGAGAAAAAGGGATTTAATTGTCTCTTATTGGCCGCTTCAGCGGAATGTGACATATCGTCGCAGGGCAGGCCGGGAGCGTTTGGCAGCGTGGCTTTCAGGCCGGGGGCCGGCAGAAAAACGCACCGGCGGACAACAACCAGCGACTTGCCCGCTTGCGGGCCTGGCCGAATGATTGGCCACTCCCTCAGGCAGGGCCGATTCGCGGTCATGTACCGTTGGCGCCTCAAACGCGGCGCGTCTCATCCACGGCCGGACAAATTGCCGCAGCCCGCAACGCATCGCGACGCGCGCCTTACAATGCCATCATGCCGCCTTTGACCGATTCCACGCTGCGCTCCACCCTGCCCGCGCGGGCACTGCTGGGGCGCCTGCTCGCCGTGCGGATGTCGCTGATCGCCGGCTGGGCAGCGGGCATCGTCTGGCTGCACTGGGGCCTCGGCATCCGCATGCCGCTGCTGCCGATGGCCGCGGTGCTGGCACTGATGGGGCTGTTCTCGCTTTCCACCGCGTGGCGGCTGCGGCTGGACGTTCCCGCGACGCAGATGGAATTTCTGGTGCACCTGCTGGCCGACCTCACCGCGTTTGCGGTGCTGGCGTTCTTCAGCGGCGGCGCAACCAACCCCTTTGTGTCGCTGATGCTGGTGCCTGTCGTCATCGCCGCGATCAGCCTGCGTCCGCGCTGGGTGTGGCTGCTGGCGGCAGTGGCGGGCGGCTATTACGCGCTGCTGCTGTTTGTCTACCAGCCGCTGGCGGTGGCCGATCCGACCGCGGCCTACGGCATGCACCTGGGCGGCATGTGGTTCAACTTCCTTATCAGCGCGGGACTGATTGCGTTTTTCGTCACCCGCATGCACGCCGCGCTGCGCCTGCGCGATCAGGAGTTGTCCACCCTGCGTGAAAAGCAGCTGCGCGACGAGCGCATCGTCGCGCTCGGCACGCAGGCGGCGCTGGCGGCGCACGAACTCGCCACGCCGCTCGCCACTATCCAGACCACCGCGCACGAACTCGCCGCCGAATTCGTCAACGACCCCGACATCGGCGCCGATTGCCGCCTGCTCGAAAAGCAGGCACAAGCATGCAAGCGTATCCTCACCCAGCTCGCCGCGCGCGCGCAGGACACCCCGCCCGCCGCGCAGCCGCTCGACACCTGGCTGGCCGCACTGGCCGAGCGCTGGCAGATGCTGCGCCCCGACGCGCAGATCGCGACCGAACTGCCGCCCGATCAGCGCCACTTCACCCCGCCCGACGGGCTGGAGCAGGCGATCCTGAATGTGCTGAACAACGCCGCCGATGCCTCGCCCGATGTCGTCGAATTGAGCGCCGCAACCGAAGGCGACGTCCTCTTCATCGACGTCGCCGATCGCGGCCCCGGCTTCACCCCCGAGCAGAAGGCGCAGGCCGGGCGCGTACTGTTCAGCGGCAAGCCTGGGCGCGGCTGGGGCATGGGCCTGGCGCTCACCCACGCCACGCTGGAACGGCTCGGCGGCAGCCTCACCCTCGTCGAACGCGACGGCGGCGGTACCCGCGTGCGCATCACCCTGCCATGGAAGCAAGCAACATGAACCGTAAACTTTTGATCGTCGAGGACGACGTCGATTTCGCCCATGCCTTGTCGCGCGCCATGAAAAAGCGCGGCTTCGAGGTGGCGCTGGCGCACGACGCCGCCGCAGCCCAGACCGCAGCGGAAGCGTTTGCCCCCAGCCACGCGGTCGTCGACCTGAAGCTACCAGGCGAATCGGGGCTGAGAGTCGTCGCCCTATTGGCCGCGCGCGTGCCCGCCCCCGCCATCGTCGTGCTCACCGGCTATGCCAGCATCGCCACCGCGGTCGAAGCGGTGCGGCTGGGCGCCCGGCATTACCTGGCGAAGCCGGCCGACGCCGACGAAGTCCTCGCCGCACTGCTGCGCGACGAGCCGGACGCTGCGCTGGAAGTCAGCCCGGAACCCCTGACGGTCGCGCGAATGGAATGGGAGCACATCCAGAAAGTGCTGAACGAGCACGACGGCAACATCTCGGCCACCGCGCGCGCGCTGAAAATGCACCGCCGCACCCTGCAGCGCAAGCTCGACAAACGCCCGCCGCGGGAAGATTAGCGGCTCAGTGCACCACGCCCCAGTCGACCAGACCGCTGTAGGCGGTCGCCAGCACCACGCCGCCGAACACGATACGGTACCAGGCGAACACCGTGTAGTCGTGGCGGCTGACGAACTTGATCAATGTGCGCACCGCAATCAGGGCGCTGACAAACGCTGCCACCCCGCCCACCACAAACAGCGGCACATCGTTTACGTCGAACAGCTGCCAGTTCTTGTAGAGGTCGTACGCCGTGGCGGCAAACATGGTGGGGATGGCGAGGAGGAAGGAGAATTCCGCTGCGGCTTTTCTGGATAGTCCGAGGAACAGCCCGCCGATGATGGTCGCGCCCGAGCGCGAGGTGCCCGGAATCATCGCCAGCGCCTGGGCAAAGCCCACCACCAGCGCGCGGCGCCAGTTGAGATCGTCCACCGTTTCGATGCTGACGACGTGGCGCCGCCGCTCCGCCAGCAGGATCAGCACGCCGCCGATCATCAGTGCGGAGGCCACCACGATAGGGTTGAACAGATAGTGTTTGATTTCCTTGTAGAACAGGAGGCCCAGCACCGCTGCCGGCAGGAAGCCCGCCATCAGGTTGATCGCCAGCCGCTGCGACGCCGGCTCGCTGCGCAACGTGGCTGCCACATGCGAAAGCCGCACCCGATATTCCCACACCACCGCAAAGATCGCCGCCAGCTGGATGGCGATCATGAACACCTTGGCCTTTTCGCCGTTGAAGCCCAGCAACTGCCCCGCCAGAATCAGGTGGCCGGTGCTGGAGATCGGCAGGAATTCAGTGATGCCTTCGACCAGGCCGAGGATGAGGGCATACAGCAGCAGGGTGGGATCGATCATGGCGAAGTTTCGGACATAAAAAAAGGCGCGCCAACCGGGCGCGCCTGCGGATTATACGACGGGCGGATTACAGCTTCTTGTACACCTCGGCACCCTGCTTCACGAATTCCACCGCTTTCACTTCCATGCCCCTGGCCAGCGCGGCGGCTTCGGTGAGGCCTTCCTTCGCCGCGTATTCGCGCACGTCCTGGGTGATCTTCATCGAGCAGAAATGCGGGCCGCACATCGAGCAGAAGTGGGCGACCTTGGCCGATTCCTTGGGCAGGGTCTCGTCGTGGAAGGACTTCGCCTTGTCGGGGTCGAGGCCGAGGTTGAACTGGTCGTCCCAGCGGAATTCGAAGCGCGCCTTGCTCAAGGCGTTGTCGCGGATCTGCGCGCCGGGATGGCCCTTGGCCAGATCCGCCGCGTGCGCCGCGAGCTTGTAGGTGATGATGCCTTCCTTGACGTCGTCCTTGTTCGGCAGGCCGAGGTGCTCCTTCGGCGTCACGTAGCACAGCATGGCGGTGCCATACCAGCCGATCATGGCGGCGCCGATGCCGCTGGTGATGTGGTCGTAGCCGGGGGCGATGTCGGTGGTCAGCGGGCCGAGCGTGTAGAACGGCGCTTCCTTGCAGTGTTCAAGCTGCAGGTCCATGTTCTCCTTGATCATGTGCATCGGCACATGGCCGGGGCCTTCGATGATGGTCTGCACGTCGTGCTTCCATGCGATGTCGGTGAGTTCGCCGAGCGTCTCCAGTTCGCCCAGCTGTGCCTCGTCGTTGGCATCGTAGATCGAGCCGGGACGCAGGCCGTCACCCAGCGAGAAGGCCACGTCGTAGGCCTTCATGATCTCGCAGATGTCCTCGAAGTGGGTGTAGAGGAAGCTTTCCTTGTGATGCGCGAGGCACCACTTGGCCATGATCGAACCGCCGCGCGAGACGATGCCGGTCATGCGGTTGGCGGTCATCGGTACATAACGCAGCAAGACGCCGGCGTGGATGGTGAAGTAGTCGACGCCCTGCTCGGCCTGCTCGATGAGCGTGTCGCGGAACATTTCCCAGGTCAGCTCTTCGGCCTTGCCGTCGACCTTTTCCAGCGCCTGGTAGATCGGCACTGTTCCAATGGGTACCGGCGAATTGCGGATGATCCACTCGCGCGTCTCGTGGATGTTCTTGCCGGTGGACAGATCCATCACGGTGTCGCCGCCCCAGCGGATCGCCCAGGTCATCTTCTCGACCTCTTCCTGGATGCTGGAACCCAACGCCGAGTTGCCGATGTTGGCGTTGATCTTCACCAGGAAATTGCGGCCGATGATCATCGGTTCGGATTCCGGGTGGTTGATGTTGTTGGGGATGATGGCACGGCCGCGCGCGACTTCGGCACGCACGAACTCAGGGGTGATTTCGTTCTGCAGATTCGCGCCGAAGTTCTGCCCCGGATGCTGGCGGTTCATCATGACGGCGAGCTTCTCGCCCAGCGGGCCGGATGCTTTCAGCGATTCCAGATAGGCGGTGCGGTTGCCGTTCTCGCGGATGGCGATGAACTCCATTTCCGGCGTGACGATGCCCTGGCGCGCATAGTGCATCTGCGTGACATTCGCACCGGCCCTGGCGCGACGCGGGGTGCGGGCAAGGCCGGGGAAGCGCATCGCGGTGAGTGCAGGGTTCGCAGCCTGCCGGCGGCCGTATTCCGAACTCAGGTCGGACAGGATTTCGGTGTCGCCGCGCGCCTCGATCCAGCGGTTGCGCAACGCGGGCAGGCCCTGGCGGATGTCGATTTTCGCCGCCGGGTCGGAGTAGGGACCCGAACAGTCGTAAACGAAAATCGGCGGGTTGGGTTCCGAGCTGGCAGGGGTACCGTCCGGCCCGGGCTCGCCGCCAAACATCAAGGGCGTGTCGGCCTGGCTGATCTCGCGCATCGGCACGCGGATGTCGGGCTGGCTACCCTCGACATAAATCTTGCGTGAATTGGGCAGCGGCTGCACCGCGGCCTCGTCGACATGGGCAGTGGCGGCGGTAAATTGGGCGGCTTGGTTGGGTATGGCGGCGTTCATGGTGGCGCTCCGGAAATCAGGAGGCGTCGGATACGCCCCGCTGGTATAAAGTCTGGAGGCTGCCGAACAGCCTCGCTGGAATAACGGAGGCCGGGAACGGCCTCCCTACGGCGGTCTTAACCGCATCAGGTTCAAAGGGTATGTCTCACTCCGGCCCGTCAGACAACAGGCCGGAGACCCCTGGCAAGCGGCCAAAGTTAGCCGAAATGTGAAATAATTGCAAGACAAGACCCCATCTAACTTATTGATATTCAAGGGTACCGCATGGACATCGAGCAGACGCGCTACAACATGGTCGAACAGCAAATCCGCACCTGGGAAGTCTTGGATCAGGACGTGCTGGATCTGCTGTTCAAGGTGCGGCGCGAAGACTTCGTGCCGCCAGCGCATCAGGCGCTGGCCTTCGTCGACATGGAAATCCCGCTCGGCCACGGCCAGGCGATGTGGACGCCCAAACTGGAAGCGCGGGTGCTGCAGGATCTCGACATTCGCCCCACCGACCGGGTGCTGGAAATCGGTACCGGCAGCGGCTACCTCACCGCCTTGCTGGCCTCCCTGGCTGCCGGCGTAATGTCGGTGGACATCTTCCCCGAGTTCACTGCCGACGCGACGCGCAAGCTGCGCGCACACGGCTTCGACAACGTGACGCTGCACACCGCCGACGCCGCCCGCGACTGGCCCGACATGACCGGCTTCGATGCGATCGTGCTGACCGGCTCGACCCCGCTGCTGTCGGAGGCGTTTCTTCGGCGCCTCAACGTCGGCGGCCGGCTGTTCGCCATCACGGGCGAAGCGCCGGTGATGCATGCGCAACTGATCACCCGCACCGCACCCGGCGCCACCCGCAGCGTGACCTTGTTTGAAACCTGCGTGGCGCCGCTGGTGAATGCACCGCAACCCGCCGCGTTCGTGTTCTGAAGCTGCCGCCATGCGTCAGTTCCGTCCGGCCGAACTCGCCGCCCATATCGAAACCGGGCACACCCCGGTACTGCTCGACGTGCGCGAACCGTGGGAATGGGCGCTGTGTCGCCTGCCCGGTGCGGTCCTGATTCCGATGCGCGAGCTACCCGCGCGCCTGGCTGAATTGAACAAACAAGCGGAAATAGTGGTCATCTGCCATCATGGTGTCCGCAGTTATCATGCGGCCCGTTATCTTGAAACAGTGGGCTTCAGCGACATCATCAACCTGTCGGGCGGCGTAGCCGCCTGGGCTGACGAGGTCGATCCGGCCATGTCGCGCTACTGATCCGAACTTCAACGACTGGGTTCACCATGCGACTCAAGTCCATTTTTATCGCACTGGCGCTGGCGCCCGCCGCCCATGCCACCAATCTATTCGATGTTTTCCGCGACGCGCAGGCCTACGATGCGCAGTACGCCGCCGCCCGCGCCGCCCGCGAGGCCGGCCAGGAAAAGGCGGTACAGGGCCGTGCCGGCCTGCTGCCCAACGTCAATCTGGGCGGCAACGTACGCTACAACAGCATCGAATCCAGCCTGCCCGGCGGCGACGCCGATTACGATTCCAACGGCCTGTCGCTGACCGCCGCGCAGCCCGTCTACCGCAAGCAGAATCAGGTCCTGTACGCGCAGGCCAGGGAACAGGTGAAAATCGCCGACATGCAGTTCAGAGTCGCCGAGCAGGACCTGATTCTGCGGGTCGCGCAGGCCTATTTCGACGTGCTGCAGTCGCAGGACAACATCGCCTTCATCGATGCGCTGAAGGCCGCCATCGCCGAACAGCTGGCCGCCGCCAAGCGCAACTTCGAGGTCGGCACCGCCACCATCACCGACACCCACGAAGCGCAGGCACGCTACGACCTCGCCATCGCGCAGGAAATCGCCGAGCAGAACAGCCTCAACATCCGCCTGCGTGCGCTGGAAAAACTCATCGGCAAGCCGGCCGGCATGCTCGACAGCCTGGTCGACAACAAACTGCTGAAGCTCGAGCCCGGCACCCTCGACGAGTGGGCCGCGCGTGCCGCCGAAGGCAATCTGCAGGCCGACATCCAGCGCATCGCCAAGACCATCGCCGATCAGGAAGTCGAGCGTCACCGCGCCGGCCACCATCCCACGCTGGATGCCGTCGCCGACTATACGATCAACAACGGTCAGGACTTTGGCTACCCCCAGGTGGACACCCGGGTGGCCAGCATCGGCGTGGAACTCAATCTGCCGATCTACCAGGGCGGATTGACCAGTTCGCGCGTGCGCGAAGCCGTCGCCAACCGGGAAAAGGCGCGCCAGGATGTCGAGGTCGCCACCCGCGAAGCCGGCCTGCAGGCCCGCCAGGCCTGGCTCAACGTCAACAGCGGTGTCGCCCGCGTGCGGGCGCTGGAGCAGGCGCTGGTTTCGACCCAAGCGCAGCTCGATTCCACCAAGCTCGGTCTGGAGGTCGGCGTGCGCACCAGCCTCGACGTGCTCGACGCCGATCAGCAGGTGCTGTCCGCCCGCCGCGATCTGGCCGGCGCGCGCTACGCCTACCTGCTGTCCGGACTGTCGCTCAAGGCCGCCGTCGGCAGCCTCAGTCCGGCCGACCTGGCCGAGATCGACCGGCACCTGAAGCCAGTAGCGGCGAAATAAACGCCGCCACCCGCACCGCCGCGCCGCGATGGCGCGCGGCAAATGCCAGCCCGGCCTCGCCCATGCGGGCGCGCGTCGGCGCGTCGTTCAGCAGCTTCAGCGCGTTTTTTAACAGCCCGTCCGCGTCATCCACCCGCAGCGCAGCGTCGGCCTCGATCGCCAGCCGCGTCGCTTCCTCGAAATTGAAGGTGTGCGGCCCCACCAGCACCGGTCGCCCCACGCTCGCCGCCTCGATCAGGTTCTGCCCGCCCAGCGGCGCAAGGCTGCCACCGACAAAGGCGACGTCGCACGCGGCGTAATACGCGAACAGTTCGCCCAGGCTGTCGCCCAGCAGCACCCGCGTCTGGGGGTCGAGTTCGCCATCCAGCAGGCTGCGGCGCCGATACGCCAATCCTGCTGCCTCGATCAGCCCCGCCACTTCATCGAAACGCTGCGGATGACGCGGCACCAGCACCAGCAGCACATCGGCCGGCACGGTCTCGGCAAATGCGCGCAGCAATAGCACCTCCTCGCCTTCGCGCGTGCTCGCCGCCAGCAGCACCGGGCGCCGTCCCCATTTCGCTTTCCAGGCTGCGCCCAGTTCAAGCTGTGCGGCCGGCGGCGCGATGTCGAACTTGAGATTGCCGGTGACGTGGACTGACGCGGCGCCCAGTTTTTCCAGCCGCGCGGCATCGGCCCCGGTCTGCGCGGCGACCACCGCAACCCGCGCAAGACACGCCCGCGTCAGTGCCGGCAGCCGCGCATAGCCGCGCGCCGAGCGTTCCGACAGCCGTGCATTCGCCAGCACTAGAGGCGCGCCCGCCCGCACCGCGGCATGAATCAGATTGGGCCACAGCTCGGTTTCCATCAGGATACCGACGCGCGGCCGCACACGGCGCATCAAGCGGCGCATCGAGCCGGCGTAATCGTAGGGTAGATAGACGATGTGAGCGAAGTCGCCATACAGCGCTTCGGCAGTGGCACGCCCGGTCGGCGTCATGCAGGTGAGCAGCACAGGGGCATCCGGATGCGCGGCGCGCAGGGCATTGATCAGCGGCTGCGCAGCACGCATCTCGCCCACCGACACCGCATGAATCCACAGCGCGCCCGTCACCGGCGCGGGGCCGAGCGCCAGTCGCTCGCCCCAGTGCCGCCAATAGCCGCGCTCGCGCCGGCCGCGCCACAAAAGGCGCAGCGGAATCAGCGGCGCGGCAAGCAGCAGGGCGAGCCGGTACAGGGTCCAGTCGAGCAACAGGCGCAGGGTGGGCATCGGCAGATTGTAAAGGGCGCGGTGCTAGAATCGACGCCACCTTGGAGGCCAAACAATGAAAATCCTGCTCACCGGCGGCGCCGGTTTTAGTTCCGGCCATTCGCTTCGCTCACTTAACTTGCGCATGGCGCAAGTTAGCCTTCTCTGAAACCGGCGAAGACATTTATGAAAGTTCTTCTTACAGGTTCCGCCGGTTTTATCGGCATGCACGTCGCGCAAATCCTGCTGAAGCGCGGCGACGAAGTCGTCGGCATCGACAACCTCAACGACTACTACGACCCGGCATTGAAGCTGGCGCGACTGGAGCAGCTGAAGCCCTACCCCAACTTCCGCTTCCTCAAGGACGACATTTCCGACCGCATGGTGATGGAGGACCTGTTCGAGAAAGGTCACTTCGACGCCGTCATCAACCTCGCCGCGCAGGCCGGCGTGCGCTACTCGCTGAAGAATCCGCACGCCTACGTGCAATCCAACATCGTCGGCTTCGCCAACCTGCTCGAAGGCTGCCGCCACCACGGCGTCAAGCACTTCGTCTACGCCAGTTCGTCCAGCGTCTACGGCGCCAACACCAAGGTTCCGTTTTCCACCCACGACCCGGTCAACCACCCGGTCAGCCTCTACGCCGCCAGCAAAAAAGCCAACGAGCTGATGGCGCACACCTACTCGCACCTCTACGGCCTGCCCACCACCGGCCTGCGCTACTTCACCGTCTACGGCCCGTGGGGCCGCCCCGACATGTCGCCGTGGCTGTTCACCAGCGCCATCCTCGAAAACCGCACCATCGACGTGTTCAATCATGGCGACATGTCGCGCGACTTCACCTACATCGACGACATTGCCGACGGCACCGTAAAAGTGCTCGACCGCATCCCGCAGGGCAACCCGAACTTCGACCACAAAAACCCCGACCCGGCATCGAGCCACGCGCCCTACCGCGTCTACAACATCGGCAACCACACCCCGGTGCAGCTGATGGACTTCATCGGTACGATAGAAAAAGCCCTGGGTCAGGAAGCGAAAAAGAACTTCCTGCCGATGCAGGACGGCGACGTGCAGGCGACCTACGCGGATATCGACGAGCTGGTTCGCGACACCGGCTTCAAGCCGGCGACGACGCTGGAATACGGGATCGGGAAATGGGTGGAGTGGTATCGGGGATACAAGCAGCTGGGCTAAGCCGGGGACGGCTCTGCGCAATATGGAACTTTATACCCCAGTGTGCACAATACACACATGAACAGCGTCGAGCTTATCAAGCGGGCTTGAAGCTTGGTTAGAAAAACTGGAATACCCATGAGATACCCCATCGCAATTGAACCCGGAGACGCCAAACACGCTTACGGCGTGATCGTTCCCGATCTCCCCGGCTGCTTTTCCGCTGGCGACACCCTGGACGAAGCCATCGACAACGCCAGAGAAGCGATTGAGCTGTGGCTGGAAACCGTCATCGACGATGGCGGTGCCGTCCCCACGCCCGGCCAGATTGACCAACACCAGGCCAATCCGGGATTCAAAGCTTATATCTGGGCAATGGTCACGGTCGACTTGGCGTCGCTTTCCGACAAAGCGGAACGCGTCAACATCACCCTGCCCGCCAGAGTATTACGGCGCATAGACGCTGCGGCCAAATCGGCGGGTGAGTCTCGTTCCGGGTATATCGCACGCCGAGCGCTGTCGGCTTGAATAAATAGGACGTCAATATCGTGTCTGACCCTATTTATCCACATGCGTCGTGACAGAGAGTGTGTGATCTGTTTTATGAACCGGTGACATATGCTCCCCGGACTTGGCGGGCGTGATCGCCGGCCTGTAATGTTGGATGTCAGCGAGCCAGGGAGGCCTGGACCGATACGGAACGCGTTGCGTGGAAGACCGACACCCAGCTGCAGTTCGCCGCCCGGTACTACGGATGGCGCCCTATGCCACTAAACGGACAGCCGCTTCATTGCCCCAGCGCACACAGATTTTTCCCCAGTTCCAGTTCTTGCGCTTTGCGCTCGTCCGGACTGGCAAGCCCGGCGTTGGCCCGTTTGATTTCGATATAGGCCTCGGGAAAATCAGGCAGGCTCGCTAGCACATAGTCGGTGAAGGCCTTCTCGCCCTCGGCCAACTTCAGCAATCCGGGATTGTGCCGCTTGAGGTTTCCCAGCGTGGCCTGGTAGACGCCGTGTTCATCACCCGCCGTGATGTCGCTGAAATGCGCCGGCAGCACCACGATTTCGTCCGGCAGCGTCGTCATCCGTTGCAGCGAGGTGTAGAGCAGCGGCGCCCAGTTCTCGGCCTTGCCACCCAGATCCGGGCGGGCGATGGACTCAAGGAACACGCTGTCGCCGTCAAGCAGATAGCGCCCGTCGATAAGAAAAGCCACCATTCCCAGGGTATGGCCGGGGAAATGCAATACCTGAATCTCGGCACGGCCAATGTGAAGCACCTGCCCCTCTTCCAGATAACGATACGGGATGCGTGCCGGCACCATATCCATCGGGTGGATGGCATCGTAGGGATGCAGGTAATAGGGAATGTGGTCGTGCTCGCCGAGCGCCGGTCCGCCGCTGAGGTGATCGGCATGGAGGTGGGTGTCCAGCACCAGATCGATCCGGGCGCCGGCGGCGGTAGCCAGTTCGTGATACGTCTCGAGGTGCCGGGCGGGATCGAACACTGCGGCGTGCCGGTCGCTGATCAACATGTGACTGACGCAGCCGCGGGCCGGGCGCACCACCTGAAAGAGCGAGTAACGCGCGTTCTCCTCCACCGCACGCCAGTAATAAAAATTGCCCCAGGCCTCCATGCCGCCTTCCATGTTCACCGCATCGAAACCCAGGCGGCGTAGCCCCTCGGCAACATACGTGGATGTCTTCCCTTCAGCGCAGACAGCGAGGATGGGGCGATCCTTGGGTAGCTGGCCCTTGAGCTGCGTCTGTACCCCCCGCATCACGGCGTCGATGACATCCTCTTCCTCGTTCTCCAGATCGAGGAGTTCGAAATAGGGGATATTGATCGTGGGTACGGCGGCATGGGGGCCTTCCACTCGCCAGCTTTCGAATTCGTCGTGATCGCGCACATCGAGAATAAACATAGGCTCGTTGCGCAGCAGCTGCTCCCACACCTTTGCCGGACTCGTACTGGCGGAAACCTTGTCTAACATGGGACACCTCCTGAGAAACCGGCGCTGAGACATCGCGCGGTAAAACTCACGCTATGCCGTGTCGACCGCGCGGCTCTGCACGCTTTTAAATATAGGCGATGCCTGCCCGGACGCAATGCAGCCCAATCACGCCGCTTGCCGCATCGAAACCGATCTGATCTGAACCTTGTAAGCGTGCGTAGAGCTGCTAGCTTGAAAACTGGCAAAACGGGGCCGATCCCGATCCCGGCCCGGACGCCGGAGATCCCTTATACAAGACAAGGAGAACGCACCATGGCGGCATCCAGTACCGGTCTACACGAGGCGGCCGACGCCTTGAGTCCCGAGGTGATCGACCGCCATCGCGCAATCGTCACGATCGTGGAAGAGCTGGAAGCGGTTGACTGGTACGACCAGCGTGTGGCGGCAAGTGACGACGAGGAATTGGCGGCAATCCTTGCGCACAACCGCGACGAAGAAAAGGAACACGCTGCCATGGTGCTGGAGTGGCTGCGCCGCCGGGACCCGAAGCTCGATGAGCATCTGCGCAATTATTTGTTCATTGACAAATCACCGCTGGAACGGGAACACGAACTGAAAGCAGGGGGCGGACGTGGCGGACAGCATCCGGCCACCGACGGCTCCCTCGGCATCGGCAGTCTGTGCGGGGAGGTAACACCATGAATGACCTGCTGCAGGACCTGGCACCCATTTCCACCGAGGCCTGGGCTGCCATCGAGGACGAGGCGCGGCGCACGCTCAAGACCATGCTCGCTGCCCGCAAATTGGTTGATTTCGTGGGTCCTCTGGGGTGGGAGGCGTCTGCCATCAGCCTCGGTCGCAGCGAACGGCTGAAGACCGATCCTCACAAGGGCGTGGAGGCGCGTTTGCGCCGGGCGCAGCCGCTCGTGGAACTGCGCATTCCCTTCGAGCTATCGCGCGACGAACTTGAAGCTGTCGGCCGCGGCGCCGACGATCCGGATCTCGACCCGCTGCGGGAAGCCGCGCGCGCTATTGCGCTGGCTGAAGACAAAGCGATTTTTCACGGGTTCAACGATGCCGGCATCGGTGGGATTGTCGCGGCGGCCAGTGCAGCCAAATGTGCGTTGAGCGAAGACTATACCGAGTATCTCGGCGTGGTTGCCGAGGCCTTGTACAAACTACGCAGTGCTGGCGTTGACGGGCCTTACGCCATTGCTCTTGGACCGCGCTGTTATACCGGGCTGAGCAAGACACTGGAAGGCGGCTTCCCCGTAATCGAACACGTGCGGCAGCTGCTGGACGGTCCAATTATTTCCGCCCCAGGGGTGGACGGTGCGATGGTGATGAGTCTGCGGGGCGGTGACTTTGAACTGACCGTCGGCCAGGATTTCTCGATAGGCTATCTCGAGCATACGGCGACAACGGTGCGCCTGTATCTGCAGGAAAGCTTCACGTTCCGGGTGCTGGCGCCCGAGGCGGCGGTGCCGCTGGTCTACGGCAAAGGTAAAGGTAAAAAATGAAGGGTAAAGCCCTTTTACTATCAATCGACGTGGGATTTGAACACAGTCAACGTTGATGCCATCGTCCTGACGCGAGGCCTTGCTTTTTGCCACTGCAGAATTGCGTTGCCGCCTGCAAGCTTACGCCGCCTTCAAATCAAGCAAGGCTTCCGGATGTGCAATCGCTACACGCAGTAGTGTTTGCGCCGCGCCGGTGGGTTTGCGGCGGCCTTGCTCCCAGTCTTGCAGGGTACGGGTAGAAACGCCCATCAGATCTGCCAGCTCGGATTGAGACATTCCCAGCCGGCTGCGTGCCTCGGCAATGGGCGACAGAGCGGCCCGGGTTTTCCGGGCGGTCTTCCCCGCCTTCATCTGGCGGACGGCGATCAGCAAATCTTTCTGGAACCGTTCCATTTCCTTATCCTTGTTCAATGACCTCTCGCGGTTGTTTCAAAAAGACACGGGCGGTTGTCGAACTTTGCTTTCCCATACACCATCAACAGCGCACCTCGTTGTGCGCCAGCGGGTTGAAATAAACCACCCACGCACCGCCCGTGTTTGCCCATACCGTGGCATGTCCACCAGACCTTGCGACAACCACCGGCACCCGGTATGACATCGCCTGCGTCCAGATTGGCCGCCATCAGACGAGAAGCGATCTGCCCGGCATCCGTCCAGACCTGAACTGATGCACGCATAAAAATGTCTTTTTCGATGACTGCGTACATTGAATAATAGTACGGCACTGCCGTATGATGGGCAATATTGAAAAATCATCGTCCCGGGCCGCAGCGTCCGCGCTACCCGCCGCCATCACGACTCCCGCACAGATGAATCCTTCCCCTGTCAAAACCTACCTGCCCTGGGTCGTGGCCGTGGCGCTGTTCATGGAGCAGCTGGACACCACCATCGTCAACACGGCGGTGCCGGCGATAGCGGAGAGCCTGCAGGTGACGCCACTGAGCCTGAAGGCGGTGGTGATGAGTTACATCCTGAGCCTGGCGGTGTGCATTCCTGTGAGCGGCTGGATGGCCGATCGCTACGGCACGCGCCGCGTGTTCAGCATCGCGATTGCCATCTTTACGTTTTCCTCGGTTCTGTGCGGCCTGGCACTGAATGTGCCCATGCTGATTGGGGGGCGGATTCTGCAGGGCGTGGGGGCGGCGATGATGATGCCGGTGGGCCGGCTGGCGATCATCCGCACCTTTCCCAAATCGGAACTGCTGCGAGCGATGAATTTCGTCATCATCCCGGCGCTGATCGGTCCGCTGCTCGGGCCCACGGTCGGCGGCCTGATCGTGCACTGGCTCTCGTGGCGTTACATCTTTTTCGTCAACGTGCCGGCGGGGCTGCTGGCGCTGTGGCTGGCGCATCGGCACATGCCGGATTACCGCGGCGATACGCGACGGCCGCTGGACATCGTCGGCCTGGTGCTGTTCGGCAGCGGCGCAGCGCTGCTGTCCTGGCTGCTGGAAATTTTTGGTGAGCATGAACTCGACGCGGCTCCGGCGGCGGGTTTGCTGCTGCTCAGCTTCGGCCTGCTGGCCGGGTATATCCTGCACGCCCGCAAGGCACCCCATCCGCTGCTGCGCCTGGCGCTGTTTCGGGTGCGCACGTTTCGCGTCGCGGTGGTGGGCGGCTTCATCACGCGCCTGGGGATGGGCGGCATGCCCTTTCTGTTGCCGCTGCTCTACCAGCTCGGCCTGGGCATGCCGGCGTGGCAGTCGGGCCTGCTGATGATGCCTGCCGCGGTGGCGGCGATGGGCATGAAATTCATTTCCTCGCAGGTGCTGGCGCGCTATGGCTACCGACGCATCCTGATCGTGAATACGGTAATGATCGGGGTTCTCGTCAGCCTGTTCTCGCTGGTGAATCCGGCGACGTCGATTCTGCTGATCGTGCTGCTGGGCCTGACCATGGGTTTCTTCAATTCGCTGCAATACACCAGCATGAATTCGATGGCCTTTGCCGACGTCGAATCATCCGATTCGAGCATGGCCAGCACGATTTCCAGTTCGCTGCAGCAAATGTCGATGAGCTTTGGCCTGGCCTGCGGGACGCTCATCGCCGGCTGGTATCTGGGCGGCCTGCCGCAAACCGACCACACGGCAGTGACGACCGCGCTGCATTACGCCTTTTTGACGCTGGGCGGCATGACAATACTGTCGTCGCTGTCGTTCTGGTCGCTGCGCCCCGGGGATGGCGAGAGTGTCAGCCGCGGAAGCTTGCGTGCAGCGGCATAAGCGGATACAAAAAGAAACAGGTCGCGATTTCCTGCACGGAACGGGATGCACCACGGCTGCTGAAGCCACCTGCCAGGCTTGATTGGGAGATCGTTGAAAATGGACGCGGGACAAGCGGCTTGATGCGCTCGTGCATGAACGTGGGCTGGCGCATGTGCAGCCCGCACATTGAGCAGACAAGCAAGGAAGTTGCGCCAATCGGCTGGATGTGGCCAGGATTGCGTTAGCCTGCAAAATCGTTGCGATTAACCGGCAATGTTGCCGCTGAGTTGTTGTGAGGCCACCGATGAAAGTGAAGAAAATCCTCAGCCTTGAATGGGATGCAATCGCCGGCATCGTGGCGGCAGTCGCGGCAATCGTGCTTCACCTGCTGCATGTGGTGGACGAAACGGTCATCCTGCCCATCGTGCTTGCCTTGATGGCTCTGCTGTTCATCAATTTCATGCGGCACACGCGAAGCAACGAGCTGACCGCCGAGCAGGTCGATCACACCGCACACGCGGTCAGCCGTATCCAGAATCACCTCAAGCCGCCTGAGGTGATTCTGGTTGGCCCCCGTCACTTGCGCTCATCCAACGAGCATTTCATTCGGCATATGAACGGCGACACGATCTGGTTCAACGTGTGCCTGTCGATGTATAAGCCGCAGCCGCTGTTCGACGTGCTGCTACGCCCAGCGGTGGACAATCCGTTGGTCACCTCGATCCAGTTCATTCTCGATGAAAGCCAAAAAGAATTATGGCAGCAGGTCATCCAGCCCAAGCTCGCCGCCTGCGGTGACAGCACGAAAGTCAGGGAACCGCGCTGGTGCAATCTAAGCAAGACGGTTTCCTTTATCCTGGCCGACAACCAGTTGAGCGGGGGGTCCGAGGCGCTGCTCAGCTTCTGGGGCGAGCCCTTCATGGCGCAGACGACCGGGCGAGACGTGCCGCGTTTCATTTTCCACGTGCAAAGACACTCCGAACTGCTACCGCATCTGATGGAACTGGCGCATGGCTGCAAACGTGTCCATCAAGCGCAAGGGTGAATCGGGCAAGGTTAAAAATCTGCTTGTCACTCACTTGCAGAAAAACCCTGAACGCCAGAAATACCCTGCATGCGAGTATCCGCTCCGTGATTACGCAACAACGCACCAACCGAGCCTGACGTGACCCGGATATCGTCCTACTGTCCACTGTGCATTTCCCGCTGTGGCTGCATCTATACGGTGGAGGGCGGCGAGTTGACGGCGGTTGCGCCCAACCCTGCCCATCCCACGGGCAAGCACCTGTGCAGCAAGGCCTATGCAGCGGTTGATCTGCTGAAGCACCCGGACCGGATTCTCACCCCGCTCAAGCGCAACAATCCCAAAGGCAGCGCCGATCCCGGCTGGCAGCGCATCGGCTGGGACGAGGCGCTGCATGCCACGGCCACGGCGATGCGCCAGATCGCCGGGCAGGATGGCCCCGAGGCCATGGCATTCTGCGTCACCACGCCGAGCGGGACGGCAGTGGCGGATGGCATGCAGTGGATTTTCCGCCTGGCCAATGCGTACGGCAGCCCGAACACCGTATGGACCACGCATGTCTGCAACTGGCATCGCGATTTCGCGCCGCAGCTGACTTTCGGTTCGGATATCGGCATGCCCGAGCTTGCCGCGACGGGGTGCCTGATGCTGTGGGGAATCAACCCCCCGGCCACCTGGCTGGCCATGGCTGAGCAGATCGAACAGGCGCGCCAGCGCGGCATGCGGCTGATTGTGGTGGACCCGCGCAGCGCCGGTTTTGCCCGGCGTGCCGATGTCTGGCTGCGCATCCGGCCGGGCACCGATGGCGTGCTGGCGCTGGCGCTGGCGCACCAGTTGATCAGCAGCGGCCATTACGACCGCGAGTTCATCCTGCATTACAGCACCGGGGCCTTTCTGCTGCGGGAAGACACCGACCAGTTTCTGCTTCTGCCCGATGGCAGCAACGCCATGTGGGACGAGGCGCGCGCATGCGTCATTGCGGCACCGTCGCCGGGGACGCCAGGCCGCTTCGCCTTGTCTGGCCGGTTTGAGGTGGATACACCCGGCGGCCCAGTTGCCTGCCGCCCGGCTTTCGAACTGTTTGCCCGGCGCTGTGCCGACTATCCCCTGACACGGGCGGCGCAGGTGACCGGCATTCCTGCCGCGCAGATTGCCGAGGCCGCTGAACTGCTCGGCAGCCAGGGGCCCGTATCGTTCTACGGCTGGGCCGGGCTGAACCAGCACGACCAGGCCACCCAGACCAGCCGCGCCCTGCATTTGCTCTACGCCCTGACCGGCTGCCTGGATGCACCGGGCGGCAATGTGTTTTTCAGCAAACCGCCGGTACGCAATGTGATGGGCCGGGATCTGTTGCCACCGGGCCAGGCAGCCAAGGCGCTGGGCGTGACGGCGCGACCGCTTGGCCCCGCCCGCCATGGCTGGATTTCCGAAGCCGACCTGTATCGGGCGATCCTGCTGCAGCAACCCTATGCCGTGCGTGGCCTGCTGTCCTTTGGCGCCAATCTGCTGGCCACGCGCGCCAACCCGCAACAGGGACGGGAGGCGTTGCAGTCACTTGAGTTTTTCGCGCATGCCGATTTTTTTCACTCGGCCATGAGCCGCGACGCCGACATCCTGTTTCCCATTGCCATGCCGTGGGAGCGTGAGGGATTGCAGGCCGGGTTTTTCATCGATCAGGCGGCCGAGGCGCGGGTGCAGTTGCGCACGGCGGTGGTGCCGCCGCGCGGCGAGGCGCGCTCGGATGCCGAACTGGTATTTGAACTGGCAACCCGGCTGGGCTTGCAGGCGGAATTTTTCGATGGGGACGCCCAGGCAGGGCTACGGCATGTGCTTGAGCCCAGCGGGCTGACGCCGGAAGCGCTGCACGCTGCGCCAGAAGGCGTGGTCCTGCCGCTGCACACCCGCTACCGCAAGTATCGGGACACGGGCTTTGCCACACCGAGCGGGCGGCTGGAAATCTATGCCGAAGCGCTGCGGGCGATCGGCCAGCCGCCGTTACCGGAATTTCGCGACGTGCCGCCCCCAGCGGAATTTCCCCTGCTGCTGACCTGCGCCAAACTGCCCGATCGCTGCCATAGCCAGCACCAGCAAGCGCAGCGAGCGGGGCGCGGCGAGCGGCTGCCGCTGATCATGCTGCACCCAGACGCCGCGGCAGAACGCGGTATCGCGGAAGGCGAAACCGTCAACGTCCAGTCACCTTACGGGACCATGCGCGCCCGGGCGAAGCTCGATGCCAGTCTGGATACGGGCACAGTCTGGGCGCACTACGGCTGGTGGCAGGCGGTGCCCGGCGAAGCCGGGGAAATGGCGGCCAATTATGCCGGCCTGATGGGACCGGCAAGCGACCCGGTGAGCGGTTCGGCCTTGCTGCGCGGGCAGTATTGCCAGGTTGTGAAAGCCTCTCCGAACTCGTGTGAGTAGATTAAAGGCGTCGGTGGGAAAGCCCCTTTTTTCGTTTCATTGACCCTGGCTCAAGCCTGCCACCCCTGCCAGCACAACGCCTTCATGCGCGCACAGTAACCGACAAGATTGCCGAGCGACTTGCCATGCGCCTGGAGCGGATTGCCGTGGGGCTGATCCAGGATGTTGGCGAGAAAGGCATACAGGCTCATATCCAGGCTGCGTGGCGCGGCACCAAGAAAATAGGGTTTGTCGCCCAGCAGGCCTGCCAGGGCATCCAGAATCGCCTTGCCCCTGGCGTAGGCGCCCTGCGGATCTGCGCGGGTAAGCCCTCTCTGGCCCATCTGTCGCAGCAACATCCGGCGCAGCAGGAACAGCACCGGGCCACGCATGCCCAAGGGCAGGTATTTCACCAGATCCGGCCTGAATACCGCCCAGCCGGCAGGATCGCCCCAGCGCATGTAGGTAACCTGCCAATAGAGTTGTTCCTCTACCAGTTCGCGCACGAAAAAAGCTGTCGCCCGCTCGGCCTCGCTCAAGCCGGCGTCCAGGTGTACCGGTTCCCGCTTCTCGAAATGATCGATGATGGCCTCGGAATCGGTAATGCTATGGCCATCCTCCACGATGAAGGGGATCTTGCCGGTTGGCGACTTGCGTGGCCCGCTGGGCACCACCTTGTAGGGAATGCTGCGAAACCGCAAATAGGTTTCCACCTTCATGCAGAATGGACTGGCATTGGGCAAGCCCCAGAAAGGGCGGAACTGGTGTAGTTCAATCATCGGCATGGCTCTTTGGACAGGGTGAGCGATTAAGGTTTCATGGCATTATCGAGAAAAACAACGACGTCGCCGATCTGGCGCTCCAGATCTTCGTAATGGTCATGGCTCCCCTTCACCAGAAGCAATTTGTCCTTCCGCTTGCATCGGGCGAGCAATGCGTGTGCTTCCGCTACGGGAACCATCGCATCCCCGGTGCCGTGAACCAGCAGAACCGGGCAGCGTATGCGCCCAATGGTGTTGAGTGGCGCAATATCGTCGAAACGATAACCGATCACGTGCTGGACGTAGCGCAGGATATACCAGCCGAAAGGAAAATAAGGCATGCGCCGGGTGGCCAGCAGGCGGCGCATGATCGTCTCGGGATGCGCAAAGGCGGCGATGCTGACCACGGCCGCCAGATCGCTCCGGCGCGAGGCGGCAAGCATGGCGGCGGCCGCTCCCACGGAATGGCCGACCACCCCTACTCGTCCGGGATCCACGCCCGGCTGGCATTTGAGCCAGTCCACCGCATGCTCGATATCCTCGGCGAAACGGGGCATGGAAGAGAAGGTGTCCAGGTCGCTTCGCCCATGGCTGCGCGCATCGAAAAGCAGCAGCGCGTAACCGGCACGATGCAGTGGCCCGGCAAGGGAAAGCATCGTCCCTGCATTGCCGCCCCATCCGTGTATTACTACCAGCGCGGGTGACGCTCCCGGCGCTGGCGCCGGAATAAGCCAGGCGGAAATCCGTTTTCCGTTGGCGGTTGGGATTCGCGTTTCCGAATAGGTCAGCCCCAGCGTACCCGGCGTGGACCGCCCCACCACTTTCGGCGCACGCAGGCTCCAGCGAATCAGTGCGTTGAGCGCCGCGACAGCCACCCCGAAGCCGGCCACCAGCAGCAAAAAAGTCACGGTGCCGGGCATTTCATTGAAAATGGCCATGATCAGCATTCGCAAATATAGCCTATAGCCGGGTGCCGGTCACGGTTTCCCGCAGGGCGGAATTCCGAGACACAGGGTCTGCCTTTTGCCACCCTCAATTACACTGCCGCCGCCAGCGGCTGGATCGCAGCCAGATTCGCGGCCAGCGCTTCGTGCGCGATCGCCAGATCGTAGTGCGCCTGCAGGTTCAGCCAGAACTCGGCTTCCATGCCGAAGAAAACACCCAGGCGGGCGGCGGTATCGGCGGTGATGCTGCGCTTGTCGGCGACGATTTCCCCGATTCGAGCATGGCCAGCACGATTTCCAGTTCGCTGCAGCAGATATCGATGAGCTTCGAGCTGGCCTGCGGCTTGCTGATCGCGGGCGGGTATCTGGGCGACCTGCCGCAGACCGGCCGCGTGGCGGTGACGAGCACGCTGCACTACGCCTTTCTGACGCTGGGTGGGCTGACGATGCTGTCGTCGCTGTCGTTCTGGTCGCTACGCCCCGGGGACGGGGAAAGCGCCAGCCCCAAGACAAAACGATCAAAAACGCATTTGTGGTAATCGGCCGGATTTTGCAAACCCAATTGCGTATGTCGCATTTCAAGGACACACACAACTCGTCCTAACTTTCTGTTTTATTGGGTCATTTCTCAAAGCTGTCGGATTGGGTGTCGCCGTTAAGTGACATTTGGTGCGGCTCGCTGCTCCGAACCGCACCGGATAAATTGGTTATCTGCCTGTTTACTAAAGGGCTTTTTCTGTTGGTCCGGGTATTGCTGAGTGGGGCGTGTTGCGGTCATTTATGGCCGCAACCGCGCTATGGCGTTTCTGCAACCCTGCTCACCGAGAGAGTCCCATTCCCATGCTCAAGAACTTTATGCACCCCGGCAACGTAAAAACCGATTCGAACAGGACCAGCCCTACGGCGGGTCATTCGACGCACGAACCCGCCAAGCGGGCCGAGCCCGTCAAGCCGGTCGAGTCCCCCAGGGCAGAAGCCTATCCGGGGCGCACAAATAACGCGCCGAGCGAAGACGGCAACAAGCTCATCGTCGGACCGAACATCAAGTTGAAGGGCTCTGAAATCACCGATTGCGAAATTCTGGTGGTAGAAGGCCGCGTGGAAGCATCGATGAACAGCCGCGACATTCGTATTGCCGAAGGCGGCGTGTTTTCGGGCAAGGCCGAAATCGATGTAGCGGAAGTGCACGGAACCTTCGAGGGCGACCTGACCGCGCGCAAGCGTCTGGTGATCTATGCCACCGGCAGGGTTTCCGGCGTGATCCGCTACGGGGCGCTGATGGTCGAGGAAGGCGGCAGCATCAGCGGTGAAGTGGCGACGCTTTCAGCCGGCGCACGCCTGACCAAGGTTCCGGAAACGCCTGCGCAGACGGCTGAACCGGTTCAAGAAAAGACAACCGAACGGGAACAGATCCAGTTCGGCTCCACCCTGGCCCGAAACCAGGCAGGAAAACGTCAGGGCTGATCGCGGCCTGAAGGGGGACTGTCTGCGATAAACGACTGCTTCCGCCGACGCGGCCATGCCGGATCGGGAGCGTTCAGGATCAGGCGTTAAATCGCGCCAGCTTTTGCGTCTGGTCAACGCGTTCCCAGCTGAAGTCCGGCTCGGTCCGCCCAAAATGCCCGTATGCGGCAGTCTGCCGATAGATGGGGCGACGCAGGTCGAGGCTGTCGATGATGCCGCGCGGGGTCAGCTCGAAGGTGCCGCGCACCATCGCTTCCAGCTTTTCATCCGGCACGGTTCCGGTGCCGTAGGTTTCGATCAGCAGGGAAACCGGCTCGGCCACACCGATGGCATACGCCAGCTGAACCAGGCAGCGCCTGGCATAGCCCGCGGCGACGAGATTCTTGGCGATGTAACGGGCCATATACGCCGCCGAACGGTCGACCTTGGTCGGGTCTTTGCCCGAAAACGCGCCGCCGCCGTGCGGGCATGACCCGCCATAGGTGTCGACGATGATCTTGCGGCCGGTGAGGCCGGTGTCGCCGTTGGGGCCGCCGATTTCGAAGGGGCCGGCGGGGTTGACCCACAGCTTGAAGGTCGGAGTGCGCAGCGCCATCGGCACCAGCGGGTCGACGATTTCGCGTGTGATTTCCTGCGTGACCCAGGCGGGGTCGAGGTCGCGCTCGATCTGGGTGGAGATAATGACGTTTTCGATACCGGCGACCTGGTGGCCTTCGTAGGCGACGGTGACCTGGCTTTTTGCGTCGGGGCGCAGCCAGGGCAGGGCGCCGGATTTGCGCAGCTCGGCCTGTTTTTGCACCAGGCGATGCGCCAGCCAGACCGGGTAGGGCATTAAATCCGGGGTCTCGTCGCAGGCGTAGCCGAACATCAGCCCCTGGTCGCCGGCGCCGATGTCGCCGCCGGCCAGGGTGATCCCTTTGTGAATCTGGAAGGACTGGTGATTGAAGCGCACCTGCACTTCGCAGGTGTTGGGGTCGATTCCGGTTTCGGCATCGCGATAGCCGATGTCGCGCAGCACTTGGCGGGCAATCGCTTCGGCGCGGTCCTGAACCTCGCTGAAGAGTTCCTTGCGGACGGTTTTGAACTCGCCGGCAATCACCACCAGGTTGTCGGCCACAAAGGTTTCGCAGGCCACTTTGGCCTCGGGTTCTTCAGCCAGAAAGGCATCCAGAATGGCGTCCGAAATCTGGTCGGCAATCTTGTCCGGATGGCCTTCGGACACGGATTCGGAGGTAAACAAATGGCGGCGGAGGTTCATGGTGCGTTTCCTGTGTGACGGGGTGTGTTGATGGGTTAAAGGTTTCGTGCAGCGAGCCGCCAGAGCGACGTCACCTCGGCCGCGCGCGCGGCGTGAAGTGGATCGGCGGCATCGGCGGCGCGGGGATGCGTGGGTTTGGCGTCCATTCGCCCCACTATATTCAAACCCGCAGCGTCGAGCGCAGCCAGCAAGGCCTCGCGCGAGCGCAACCCCAGATGCTCGGCCAGGTCGGACAAAATCAGCCAGCCTTCGCCGCCCGGCTCCAGGTGCGCCGCCAGCCCGTTCAAGAAGCCCAGCAGCATGCGGCTCTCCGGATCGTAGACCGCACGTTCGATCGGCGAGTTGGCGCGCGCGGGCAGCCACGGCGGATTGCAGACGATGAGCGGCGCGCGGCCTTCGGGGAACAGATCGGCCTCGACACCCTCCACCCGCCCCGCAAGGCCGAGCCGGGCGATGTTCTGGCGTGCGCACGCCAGGGCGCGCGGGTCCCGCTCAGTCGCGATGACGTGCTTGACCCCTCTCTTGGCAAGCACGGCAGCGAGCACGCCGGTTCCCGTGCCGATGTCGAAAGCCAGCTTCGATGACGGCAGCGGCGCCTCGGCCACCAGCCCCACGTACTCGCCGCGCACCGGCGAAAACACGCCGTAGTGCGGGTGGATACGGTCGCCGAGCGCCGGGACTTCGACGCCGTTTTTGCGCCACTCGTGGGCGCCGATCACGCCGAGCAATTCGCGCAGCGAGACCACCGAGGGCGCCTCGCCCGCACCATAGGCTTCGGTGCAGGCCTCTTTCACATTCGGCGCGCGGCGCAAGGGAATGCTGTAGTCCGCCTCCAGCGGCACCAGCAGCATGCCCAGGGTGCGGGCGCGCTGCGACTGGACCTGGCGATAAAAATTGAAGGCTTCGATCGGCGACGCCGCGGCTTTGCGCGGCTTGCGGTCGATACGACGCGCGATGGCCTGCAGCAATTGGCGCGCATTCTGAAAGTCGCCGCGCCACAGCAACGCGGTGCCCTCGCTCGCCAGACGATAGGCCGCATCGGCCGTGATGCGGTCGTCCGCGACCATCGCGCGCTTGGGCGCTGGCGCGCCGCTCTCGGCGCGCCAGCGGGCAGACCGGGGCTCGTCTGCCTCAGTCCAGCTCATGTCGGAAACCATCATGTCAGGCACGGCGGGGATACCACGAATAGGGATGGGCGGCGCCTGGCGTCTGGTTCAAACAGACTCCAGGCAACGATAAGTATTTACTGCTTTTTGTCGGGCTGGCGCATCGTCAGAGCTTCGCGCTGCGCCCGCCGTCCACCGCCAGGATCTGCCCCGTCACAAAGTACGTGTCCATCGCGAAGAAGCGCACCGCCAGTGCGATGTCGTGGGGATCGCCGGCGCGTTTCAGCATGGTGTGCGAGACGATGCGCTGGCGCGAGACCTCGTCGAAATTCACATCGCCCTCGGGCCACATGATCGGCCCGGGGGCGATGCCATTGACGCGCACTTCGGGCGCCAGTTCGCGCGCCAGCGACTTGGTGAGCCCGACCAGGCCGGCCTTGGCGACGGAATAGACGACGTAGCTTTTCATCGGCCGCTCGGCGTGGATGTCGGTGATGTTGATGATGCAGCCGCGGCGTTTCTTGAGTTCGGGGGCGGCGGCCTGCGCCAGGAACATGGGCGCCTTGAGGTTGCTGCCCATCAAGTCGGCCCAGTCCTTTTCGGTAATGTCGCCGACCGGGGTGGGATAGAAGCTCGACGCATTGTTGAGCAGGACGTCGAGGCCGCCGAACGTGGCGACGGTCTGGTGAACCAGGCTGGGCAGCCCGCCGGTGTCGTGCAGATCGGCCTGGATCAGCGCCACCGAATCGGGGCGGATGGCATTCAGTTCATCCTGCAGCGCGCGTGCCTCGGCCACCGAGCTGCGGTAATGAATCGTCAGGTTGGCGCCTGCCGCATGCAGCAGACGCGCCGATGCCGCGCCCACCCGCTTGGCCCCGCCGGTAATCAATACGACTTTGCCTCGCATCGGGATTCGCCTTTATAGTCACTCGATTCTGGATTATCCAGCCATTCCGCATTATCCCTGAACTGTCCGACCCATGCTTCCCGCCCCCACCCCCGATGCCCTTGCCCACAGCCAGCGCGTCGCCGCGCATCTACGCACGCTGATCGACGCGGCGGGCGGCTGGCTTCCATTCTCGCGCTACATGGAAGCGGCGCTCTACGCCCCCGGCCTCGGCTACTATGCTGCCGGGGCGATGAAGTTCGGCGCGGCCGGCGACTTTGTCACCGCGCCGGAACTGACGCCGCTGTTCGGCCGCACTCTGGCGCACGCGCTGGCGCCGGTGCTGGCGGAGACCGGCGGCGAGGTGCTGGAACTCGGCGCCGGCAGCGGGCGGCTGGCGGCGGACCTGCTGGGTGAACTGGAACGGCTCGATGCGCTGCCCGCATGCTATTCGATTCTGGAAGTGAGCGCCGACCTGCGTCAACGCCAGCAGGAAAACATTGCGCGCAAACTGCCGCAGCTTGTCGACCGGGTGCTGTGGCTGGATGCACTGCCCGCGCATTTCAGCGGCGTCATCCTCGGCAACGAAGTGCTCGATGCGCTGCCGGCGGAGCTCGTGCACTGGACGGATAACGGCCCGCTTTCACGCGGCGTGATCGTGGAAGGCGAGGCCTTCGCCTGGCAGGACCGCCCCATCGCCGACCCCGTGCTGCGCGCCCGCGCCGATGCGCTGGATCTCGCGCCCGGCTATGTCTCCGAAATCAACCTGGCCGCCGACGCGCTGATCGGCTCGCTCGCTCAGGTACTCGACCGCGGGCTGATCCTGCTGATCGACTATGGCTTTGTCGCCGCCGAGTACTACCACCCGCAGCGCCACATGGGCACGCTGCGCGCGCATTACCGCCACCACGCGCTGGACGAACCGTTCTATCTGCCGGGCTTGTGCGACCTCACCGCGCATGTCGACTTCAGCGCGGTGGCGCGGGCGGCAACGGCGGCCGGACTGGAGCTTGCAGGCTACGCCAGTCAGGCGGGTTTTCTGTTGAATAGCGGGCTGACCGAACTGCTGATGCAGACGCCGCCCAGCGACGCGGCGGCGTATCTGCCGCAGGCCAATGCGGTGCAGCGGCTGGTCTCGCCCGCCGAGATGGGCGAGCTGTTCAAGGTGATCGGGTTCGGCAAGGGCGGCATCGCGCCGCTGGCGGAGTTTGCGCGCGGCGACCGTAGGCATTCGCTTTAACCCAGCATCAATCGGTGCACGGAGTGCACCCTACCGCGATGCCCAGCCACGCCAATAAAAGGTCTGTCATTGCGGGCTTCGAGACGCAGTCCGGTCCTGTCCCGGATCCCGCGGCCCGTGGGGCCTCGGCTATGACAAGACCTACATCAGCGGCAGTTGCGTGGTTTCTTCCGGCGGCAGACGGGTGACGCGCACGGCGTGCAGACGGCGGCTGTCGGCGCGCAATATGCTGAACAGGAAGCCGTCGAACTGGACCGACTCGCCGCGCTTGGGCAGGTGGCCGAAGCGCGAGACGACGAGACCGCCGACGGTGTCGAACTCCTCGTCGGAGAAATACGCGCCGAGGGTCTGGTTGAAGTCCTCGATTTCGGTGCCGGCCTTGACGCGGAACACGCCTTCGTTCTCGCGGATGATGTTGTCCTCGGTTTCGTCGAAGTCGTATTCGTCCTCGATGTCGCCGACGATCTGCTCCAGCACGTCCTCGATGGTCACCAGGCCTGCAACGCCGCCGTATTCGTCGACGACGATGGCGATGTGGTTGCGGTTGGAACGGAACTCCTTCAACAGCACGTTGAGCCGCTTCGATTCGGGGATGAACACGGCGGGACGCAACATGCCACGAATGTCGCTGTCGGATTCGGCATAGTGCCGCAGCAGGTCCTTTGCCAGCAGGATGCCGATGACGTCGTCGCGATCCTTGTCGATGACCGGGAAGCGCGAGTGCGCGGTTTCGATGACATGGGGAATGAACACTTCGGGCGCATCGTTGATGTCGATGACGTCCATCTGCGCGCGCGGGATCATGATCTCGCCAACCCGCATTTCGGATACCTGCAGCACACCCTCGATCATCGCCAAGGCGTCGGCATCCATCAGGTTGTTTTCGTAGGCGCCGTGCAGCAGTTCGATCAGCTGTTCACGGTCTTCGGGTTCGCGCATCAGCCAGTGGGAGATGCGCTCGAGCAAGCTCGGTTTAGGACTACTGTCGGACTCCATAAGGGGGGTAACGGTCAGGAAAAATAAGGATTGGGGATGTGAAACCGTTTCAGTATAGCGATTTCGCGCGATTCCATGATTTCGGCCTCTGCCGGGTCGATATGGTCGTAGCCCTGCAGGTGCAGCACGCCGTGGATGGTCATGTGGGCATAATGGTCCTTCAGCGGCTTGCCCTGTTCCAGCGCCTCGCGCTCGACCACCGGCGCGCAGATCACGACATCGCCGCCGAGCACGCCGCGCCCTGCTTCATCGTGGCCGATTTCGCCATATTCGAAGGTCAGCACATTGGGCACGTAGGCCTTGTCGCGGTAGTCCCGGTTGAGCGCCTGCGCTTCCTCGGCGTCGACGATGCGCACGCTGATCTCGGCAGGATGCTCCAGCGCGGCGGCGACCCAGCGTCGGACCTGCGCGCGGCTCGGAAGATCGTCCGCGTCGCTCGCGAACTGCACCGACAGGCTGAATTCAGGCGCCACGCTTTTCGTTTTCCGCGCGGCGCGCGGCATAGGCGTCGACGATGCGGCCGACCAGCGGATGACGCACCACGTCTTCGGACAGGAAGTGGGTGAAGGCGATCCCGCGCACGTCGCCCAGCACCTCGACGGCGTCCATCAGGCCGGATTTGACGTGCTTGGGCAGGTCGATCTGCGTCGGGTCGCCGGTGACCACCGCGCGCGCGCCAAAACCAATTCGCGTAAGGAACATCTGCATCTGCTCGGCCGTGGTGTTCTGCGCCTCGTCGAGGATGATGAAGGCGTGGTTGAGCGTGCGCCCGCGCATGAAGGCAAGCGGCGCCACCTCGATGGCGTGGCGTTCGATCAGCCTTGTGACCTTGTCGAAGCCCATCAAGTCGTACAGCGCGTCGTACAGCGGGCGCAGGTAGGGATCGACCTTTTGCGTGAGGTCGCCCGGCAGAAAGCCGAGCCGCTCGCCGGCCTCCACCGCCGGGCGCGTCAGCACCAGGCGCTTGACCTGCTCGCGCTCCAGCGCATCGACCGCGCAGGCGACGGCCAGATAGGTCTTGCCGGTGCCGGCTGGACCGACGCCGAAGGTGATGTCGTGGCTGCGGATCTGCTCGATGTAATCGCCCTGGCGCGGGGTGCGCGCGCGCAGGTCGGCGCGGCGGGTGCGCAGCGCGGGACCTTCCTCGTCGGCGCGGCCGCGGGTGATTTCGACCAGGCCGAGCTGGATGTCGTCGAGGGAGAGCGTATCGTGCGCGCGGTTGTAGAAGTGCTCGATCGCGGTTGCGCCTTTTTCCGCCTGCGCAGCGTCGCCGCTGACACGGAAACTGGCACCGCGGCGGCCGATGGTGACGTCGAACGCCGCCTCGATCTGCCGCAGGTTCTCGTCCATCGGGCCGCACAGATTGGCCAGGCGCCGGTTGTCTTCCGGGGCCAGGCGCAGTTCAACGATATCGGTTTTCAAGCGGTTTCGCTTTCGGTGATGGCGACTTCGCCGCGCAAGCTGTGCGGCAGCGCCTGGGTGATGGTGACGTCGACAAACTGGCCGATCAGGCGCGGCTGCCCGGCGAAGTTGACGATGCGGTTGTTATCGGTGCGGCCGGCAAGCTCTTCCGCGTTTTTGCGGGCGTGGCCTTCGACCAGCACGCGCTGCACGGTGCCGACCATGGCCTGGTTCACCGCCTGCGCCTGCGCCTCGATCTGCGCCTGCAGTCGCATCAGCCGCTGCGTTTTCAGCGCGGCCGCCACGTCGTCCGGGTAGTCCGACGCCGGGGTGCCGGGGCGCTTGCTGTAGATGAAGGAGAAACTGGCGTCGAAATCGAGTTCCTGGATCAGCGTCATCGTCGCCTCGAAATCGGCTTCGGTCTCGCCCGGAAAACCAACGATGAAGTCGGACGACAGGCACAGGCCGGGGCGCTGCTCGCGCAACTTTCTGACGATGGATTTGAATTCGAGCACGCTGTGGCCGCGCTTCATCGCCGCCAGGATGCGGTCGGAGCCGCACTGCACCGGCAGATGCAGATGCGACACCAGCTTCGGCAGCTTGCCGTAGGCCTCGATCAGCCGCTGCGTCATTTCGCGCGGGTGGCTGGTGGTGTACCTGATTCGTTCAACGCCGGGAATCTCATGCACCATTTCCAGCAGGAACGCGAGGTCGGCGGTGCCGCCCTCTTCCAGCGCGCCCTGGTAGGCGTTGACGTTCTGCCCTAGCAGGGTGACTTCCTTCACCCCGCGCCCGGCAAGGTTGGCCACTTCGGCGATGACGTCGTCGAACGGGCGCGAGACTTCCTCGCCGCGCGTGTAGGGCACGACGCAAAAGGTGCAATATTTGGAGCAGCCTTCCATGATCGACACGAAGGCCGAGGCGCCTTCGACGCGCGCGGGCGGCAGATGGTCGAACTTCTCGATTTCGGGAAAGCTGATGTCGACCTGCGAGCGGCCGGTCGCGCGGCGTTGGGCGATCAACTCGGGCAGGCGATGCAGCGTCTGCGGGCCGAACACCACGTCGACGAAGGGCGCGCGCGCCACGATCGCCGCGCCTTCCTGGCTCGCCACGCAGCCGCCGACGCCGATGATGAGCTTGGGGTTGGCCTGCTTGAGATGGCGCACCCGGCCGAGTTCGTGGAACACCTTTTCCTGCGCCTTCTCGCGCACCGAGCAGGTATTGAACAGGATGACGTCGGCGTCGTCCGGCGTGTCGGTCGGGGTCAGGCCTTCGGCCAGATTGAGCACATCGGCCATCTTGTCCGAGTCGTACTCGTTCATCTGACAGCCGAAAGTTTTGATGTAGATTTTTTTCATGATCCTAGCAACCGTAGTCGGACACACTCGATGGTGCGTTTGGGCGGGTGTCTGCCACGAAGCGACGAGAGCGGGGCTGTTGCCGCGTTAGCGGCTTTACGACTCCGGCCTACTCCTTGCGGGTACAAAGGCAGGCGCACGACCGGACGTGCCAGCGGGTGTGTAGCGTTGCCTACCTCCGGCGGAGCGTCCGGGCGACGGTAAGCTCCGCATTCGTGCGGGCTTGATCGGAGTAGAAAGCGGTCGACTGCGGTTGCTGGGATCATATGCCGGAACAGTGAATAGACTGGGGGCAGGGCTTACGCCGCGCGGCTTTAATTCAAGCGGCGACGAAAAGGAATCTGGTGGTGATGAGTGGACTTGAACCACCGACCCCCGGATTATGAATCCGATGCTCTAACCGACTGAGCTACATCACCTTGGGGACAGCTTTCCCGGCAGAGGACGGCCGAAAAGGGGCGCATTTTAGCTGGGCAGGCGACTCTTTGTCAAAAAGCCCTTATGCCCAATTGTCGAATTTCAGTCCCTCGACTCGTTCAAACTCACGCACATTGTTCGTAACCAGCGTATACCCCAAACTCAGCGCATGCGCTGCAATCTGCATATCCAGCGCGCCGATTGTTTTGCCCTGGCTTTCCAGCGCAGTGCGCACACGAGCGTAATGCCACAAGACGGCTTCATCCAGGGGCAACACTTCAAGCGGCACCAGAAACTTTTCCAGCGCCACCCTGTTGCGCGCGGAGCCACTCTGTTCCACTCCGTAAGCCAATTCAAGCGCAGTGACGATGGAAACGCCTATATCCCCCGCACTGCAATCGTAAAACCGTGCCAGCACTGAAGGCGGGCGGCGATTAATGAGGTAAATGCAGATATTGGTATCCAGCAGATACCTCACGGCTTGATCGCTTCCCGTGCCGCCTGATCCTGCGCCCCGCGCGCCATCTCAAAACCCGGCTCGAACTCGTTCAGCGCCTCCTCAAGAATTCCCCAAGGGTTGTCCTTGGGGAGTAACAGTACGCCGCCTCCGAAATGTTTAACCACCACTTCGGTACCTTCGAAGCGGTAGGCGCGAGGCAAACGCACCGCTTGGCTGCGGCCTGTTACAAATAATTTTGCAGTTTCCATCGTGTCCTCCTCTGGTGATACGTATCATCAGTATCTACCATACTTTACACAAAGGCTATCCCTCATCCGCCAAACAGGATTACTGCGGCCGCAGCTTCGCCAGTTCGTCGAGCAGGCTGATCAGCAGTTCGCGCCCCAGCGGCCCCATGCCGGCGACCAGCTGGTCGGCGTCGCGCTCGCCGTTGACCAGCCGGCGCATGCGCCCGCCTAGGAGGGCCATGTCGCCGCCCGCCTTCATCATCTGCTCGGCCATGTTGGCGAGCACTGACATCGCCTGCGCGTCGCCCCGTGCCGAGGCATCGATCAGCGCGGCCAGGCCGGGAGCGGCACCGCTGCCGTCCGGCTGGGCGTTCAGCGGCGGCAGGGTGGCGGGGTTGTCGAAGCCGCGCAGGATGGCGTCGAGCAGGATGCTGTCTTCCTCGTCCAGCCCCAGTTTGATCGAGGGATCGCGGCGGCCATTGACGACGTGGCGCAGCGCACCCACCAGCCGCGGCCAGCCGGCCTGCTCGGCGGCATCGAGCTGTTTCATCAGGTCGGGCAGCTGGCTGCGGTCGCGCAGCGCGTTGACGACGGCATGGATGAAGGCTGCGTGGACGTGCAGGACCTGGTCGACGGCGGAAGGGAGTTGGGCCATTTTTGTGTGAAGGGTGAAGGGTGAAGGGTGATTGTCCGGTCAGGGCAGCGGCGTGGCAAATGCTGACCGCGCAGGCACGTTTTCGATTTTCCAGTGCGCGGCAGTCCATGCCAGTAGTTCGGCCGGTTCGGCGCCCGTCAGCTCGGCGGGCGGCGGGTGGCCGAGCGCGGCGAGGGCCTGCGCCAGTATGGCGCTCCGCCCGGTTTCGGGCAGGGCGGGGGCCAGGGTCTGCTTGGACAGCTTTTGCCCGGCGGCGTTGATGACGAGCGGTACATGAGCGTAGCTCGGGGTCGGCAGGCCGAGCAGGCTTTGCAGATAAATCTGCCGCGGAGTGTTCCACAGCAGGTCGGCGCCGCGCACGACGTGGCTGATGCGCTGGAAGGCGTCGTCGACCACCACCGCCAGCTGGTAGGCGAACAGGCCGTCGGCGCGCCTGACGATGAAGTCGCCAACCTCATACGCCAGGTTCTGCTGCAGCTCGCCGTGGATGCGGTCGTGGAAGCGGGCATTCACATCCGGCACCCGCACGCGCCAGGCACGCGCGGTTGCACCGGCCGACAAGCCGTTGCGGCAGGTGCCGGGGTAGATGATCTCGCCCTCGTGGTTGCGCGGCGCCAGCGCGAGCTGGCTGCGGGTGCAGGCACACGGATAGAGCGCACCGATTGCCTGCAGCGTGGCGAGCGCCTCGGCATAGGCGTCGTCGCGCTGCGATTGCACCAGCACCGCGCCGTCCCAGGCGAGGCCATAGGCTTCCAGCTGGCGCAGGATGGTGTCGGCCGCGCCGGGCTCGCAACGCGGCCGGTCGAGGTCTTCCATGCGCAGCAGCCAGCGACCACCGGCGGCGCGGGCATCGAGCCAGCTCGCCACCGCGGCAACGAGCGAGCCGTAGTGCAGAGGGCCGGAGGGGGACGGCGCAAAGCGCCCAACATAATAGGGTACGGAGTTCACCCGGCAATTATGCCGCGCGGGGCTTTATCCTGATGCGGCGCTGGTGCAGGTTTCGATAGCGCGCGGGAAGCTACAGGGCGGGCACTATCAGGCGCCAAAGGCAAAGTCCGCGTTGAACGGCATGCGGGCTACAGGATAATGGCCGCGAAAAAAACCCCTGCCAGCAGCAAGGCCGCGGATTCGCACCACTCGATGCCCGCACCCAGGATGTCGCCGCTTTGTCCGCCAAGCTTGAGCCGCATCCAGACGCCCCAGAGGAGGGCCGGGACCACCGCGGCGAAAGCAAACGGCGACGCTGCGCTGATTGCCGCCAGGGCCAGGCCGCCCGCGATCCAGCCCGTACGGTTGCCGGACCGGGAAAGCCGTTCCCCCAGGCCCGGTTTCAGCGGCGGCAGCAAGAGCGCCCAGCCGGCCGCCGACCAGCGCGCCCAGGCCGGGATCAGCACCAGCGCCAGCCACGGCAGCTCGAGCGTGAGCAGCCAGTGCAGCAGCACCAGCTTGGCTGTCAGCTGCAGCACCAGCGCGATGACGCCGAAGCTGCCGACATGCGGGTCGGCCAGCACCGCCAGAAAGCGCGCGGGGTCGCGGTGCGCCGCGCCCAGCGCATCCGCCGTGTCGGCCAAGCCGTCGAGATGCAGGCCGCTGGTGATCCAGGCCCACGTCGTCACCCCGGCCAGCGCGCCCAGCCACGGATCGAGCGCCGCCCCCAGGGCGGCGGCCAGCGCCACCGCCGCCCCCACCACCAGCCCGGCCGCCGGGAACCACACCAGCGCGCGCGCGAATTCGGCAGGCTGATAATCGCGCACCGCGGGCAGCGGCAGCCGCGTCAGGAAACCGAGGGCGAGGATCAGTCCGCGCATCGCAAGGCCATCAAGAGCGGCGGCGCCCCGGCCAGCCACGACAGCACGAAGCTGGAGCCGGGGGTCAGCGCCACCCGGGCGCGGTAGCCGTCGGTCAGCCCCAGTACGCGCGCCAGCACCGCGCGCATCGCGCCGGCGTGGGCGACGACGAGCGTGGGCGCGCGGGCGGTCTCGCCCAGCTGGCTCAGCGCCGCGCTCACCCGCGCATCCAGCGCGTCCAGCGTTTCGCCGCCGGGCGGAGCGTGGCGGCGCGGATCGCGTATAAAAGCCGCATGCGCATCGGCATCGCGCGCGGCGGCCTGGTCCGGGCGCAGGTCTTCCCAAACGCCGAAATCGAGTTCGCGCCAGTCGGGATCGGCGCTGCAAGCGATCCCCCGCTCGGCGGCGGCTTCGCGCGCGAAATCGAGGCAGCGCCGCACCGGGCTGCTCACGATCGCGCCCCAGGCCGGCATCGCCGCAAGCGCTGCGCGCATCTGCGCCCGGCCGCGCGAGGTGAGCGGCGCATCGCTGCGCCCACGGTACACGTGCGCCGCGCCCGTCACCTCGCCGTGGCGCAGAAAACCGAGCAGCACCGGCTCTGCGGCGGGTTTAACCATTACTGGCCACCCCGGCTTCGGCAAAGGTCGCCATGCCCGCATGCAGCGCGCACGCCAGCCGCAACAGCGGGATGGCCGCCGCCGCCCCGCTGGCCTCGCCCAGTCGCATGTCGAGCACAAGCAGCGGCTGCGCATCGAGTGCGTGCAAAATAGCGGCGTGGCCGGACTCGGCGGAGGCGTGGGCAAACAGCATCCAGTCGCGCGCGCCGGGGTTCAGGCGCACCGCCAGCAGCGCCGCCGCACTGCAGATAAAGCCGTCCACCAGCACCGGCAGGCCCGCTTGCGCCGCCGCCAGATAGGCGCCTGCCAGCGCGCCGATCTCGAACCCGCCGACCGCGCACAGTGCCTGCAGCGGATCGGACGGCGCCGCCGCCAGGCCGTGCAGCGCCAGCGCGCGGTCGATGATCGCCGCCTTGCGCGCCACGCCGGCGCGGTCGACGCCGGTGCCCGCGCCGGCCAGCGCCGCGCCCGGCAGCCCCAGCAGCGCGCACGCCAGCGCCGCCGCCGTGGTGGTGTTGGCAATGCCCATTTCGCCGCCGATGAAGAGGTCCGCGCCGGCGGCCTGGGCGCGCGCGCAGGCCGCCGCCCCGGCATCGAGCGCAGCGTGCGCCTGCGCCGCGCGCATCGCGGGCTGCTGGCAAAAATTGGCGGTGCAGCACCCCACCTGCGCCTGGATCACGCCCGCCACCGGCAACCGGGCGAGTGTGCCGACATCGACCACTTCAAGCGTCGCCCCGGCTTCGCGCGCAAGCACGCTGATGGCCGCGCCGCCGCCGACGAAGTTGGCGAGCATTTGCTGGGTGACGGCCTGCGGGAACGCCGATACGCCCTCTGCGGCAACGCCGTGGTCGGCCGCGAAAATGCTGATCCACGGCTGCTGGATGCGCGGCAGCGTCCTGCCCTGCATCGCGGCGAGGGTGACAGCCAGCGTTTCCAGCCGCCCCAGGCTGCCGGGCGGCTTGGTGAGCTGGGCCTGGCGCGCCAGCGCGGCAGCGCGCACAGCCTCGTCCAGCGGTTTGGCGGCGGCATGGGGGTTCATTGTGGGTTTCCTTTCAGGATGAGCGGCAGGCCGGCGGCCACGAACACCACTTCGTCGGCAAGCTGGGCGAAGTCCTGGTTCAGCCAGCCGGCCTCGTCGACGAAACGGCGCGTAAGCTCGCCCAGCGGGACGATGCCGAGCCCGGTTTCGTTGCCGACCAGGATCAGGTCGTCGTCGCGGCGCGCGGCCAAGGCGGCGAGCAGCGCGGTGCGCGCGCCGTCGAACGCAGCGGGGTCCGGCTGGCACAGGCAGTTGGTCAGCCACAGGGTGAGGCAATCGACGACGATGCAGCCCGCCCCCGCCGCGCGGATCGCGCCGGCGAGGTCCAATGGCGCCTCGATGGTGGTCCAGTGCGGCGGGCGCTCGGCCTGGTGGCGCGCGATGCGGGTCGCCATTTCGGCGTCCTGCGCCTGGGCGGTGGCGATGAAGAAAACGGGTTTGCCTGTCGCCTGCGCGCGCTGCAGAGCGAGGCGGCTTTTGCCGCTGCGCGCGCCGCCGAGAATCAGCGTCAGCATGGCAGCTCCAGCAATCGACGCAGCGCGCGGGTATCGAGATGGGCCTCCACCGCGTCGGCCAGGCGGTCGATGGCGGCGTCGCGCAGTGCGGCGATGTCGGGGCTGGCGCCGCCGCGCAGGCCCGCCCACGCCAGCAACGCATCGGCCGCGGCGGGGGTGTCGAACAGCCGGTGCAGGTAGGTACCGCGCACCTGGCCGTCGTCCGATATTGCGCCGTCGGGCCGGCCATCGAGCCAGCACAGGGGTTGAGCGAGCGCCGCGCCGCTGCTCACCCCAGCATGTATTTCGTAGCCCGCCACCGGCGTCGTGCCGTCGGCCAGCGTGCCCGCGACGTTGCGCAGCTGCTTGCCGCCGGCGAGCGTGGTTTCGAAGTCGAGCCAGCCGAAGCCGGGGCTGCTGCCCGCTTCGCCTTCGATGCCCGCCGGATCGTGCAGGGCGCGCCCCAGCATCTGAAAGCCGCCGCAGATGCCGAGCAGCTTGCCGCCGTAGCGCAGATGGCGATCCAGGGCGGCGTCCCAGCCGTAAGCCGCCAGCGCGGCGCGGTCGGCGCGCACCGTTTTCGAGCCCGGCAGGATGACCAGGTCGGCGGGCGGCAGCGGCTGGCCCAGCGCGACAAACTGCAGATCCACCTGCGGATGGGTGCGCAGCGGATCGAAGTCGGTGTGATTGGAAATGTGCGGCAGCACCGGCACCACCACGCGCAGCGCAGCGGCCGGGGCCGGCGCAGTCGCGGCAGGCAGCGCGTCCTCGGCTTCGAGGTGCAGGCCGTGCAGATAGGGCAGCACACCGAGCACCGGCTTGCCGGTTTTTGCTTTGAGCCAGTCGAGCCCGGATTGCAGCAGCGCCAGCTCGCCGCGGAAGCGGTTGATGACGAAGCCCTTGACGCGCGCCTGCTCGGTTTCGGACAGCAGGGCCAGGGTGCCGACCAGATGCGCGAACACGCCGCCGCGGTCGATGTCGGCGACCAGGATCACCGGGCAGTCGGCGGCCTCGGCAAATCCCATGTTGGCGATGTCGTTGGCGCGCAGATTGATTTCCGCCGGGCTGCCCGCGCCTTCGACGATGACGGCGTCATACCGCGCTGCCAGCCGGTGGTAGGAATCGAACACAGCCGCGCGCGCCGTCGCCTTGTAGGCGTGGTAATCCAGCGCGTGCATGTTGCCGATGGCGTGGCCCTGGACGATGACCTGCGCGCCGGTGTCGGAATTGGGCTTCAACAACACCGGGTTCATGTCGGTGTGCGGCGGCAATCCGCTTGCTTGGGCCTGCACCGCCTGCGCCCGCCCGATCTCGCCGCCATTGGCGGTCACCGCGCTGTTCAGCGCCATGTTCTGCGGTTTGAACGGCACCACTCTCACCCCCTGCCGCGTCAGCCAGCGGCACAGCGCCGTCACCAGCGCGCTTTTGCCGGCGTCGGACGTGCAGCCCTGCACCATCAGGGTAGTCATGACGCCAATGCCGCGGCGAGCCGCGCCCAGTCGGATTCGTGGTGCGGCAGCCCAAAGCGCAAGCCGGACGGATCGGCGAACAGGCGGGTCAGAATGCCCTGCCGCGCCAGGCGTTCGTGCCGCTCGGCGGCATCGGGGATGCGCACCCACTGGAACAGCGCGGTACCGCCCGCCGGTGCCAGCCCGTGGCTGCGCAGCAGATCGGTCAGACGCGCGCCCGCCGCCAACAGGACCGGACGCGCGGACTGCTGCCAGGCGGTGTCGGCCAGCGCTGCGCGCGCCACCCAGCGCGACGGCGCGCTCATGGCCCACGGCCCCAGCCGGTCGCCGAGGGCGTCGAGCACGGCCGGTTCGGCCAGCACGAAGCCGACCCGCGCGCCGGCCAGGCCGAAAAACTTGCCGAGGCTGCGCAAGACGATGAGGCCGGGACGCGGACACCGCCCGGCCAGGCTGGCTTCGGGAGTGGCGTCGATGAAAGCCTCGTCCACCACCAGCCAGCCGCCGCGCACAACCAGGCGGGCATGCCAGTCGAGCAGTTCGGCCGGGGCATAGGTTTGCCCGCCGGGGTTGTTGGGATGCACCAGCACCAGCACGTCGAGCGCCTCCACCCCCATGGCGGCGTCCCACGCAAGGACCGCATGGCCGGCGGCGCGCCAGGCGTGGGCGTGCTCGGCATAGGCCGGATACGGCACGCCCACCCGACTGGCGGCGCGCAGCCGCGGCAGCGCCTGGATCGCGGCCTGCGACCCCGCCACCGGCAAGATCTCGCTGCAGCCGTAATACGCGGCAGCGGCTTGCACCAGGCCGTCTTCGGCTTCGGGCAGGCGCTGCCAGACGGCGGCCGGAACGGGCGGCGCCGGCCAGCCCGCCGGGTTGATGCCGGTGGAAAGATCCAGCCAGCCGGCCGGCTCGATGCCGTAGCGCGCGGCCGCGGCGAGCAAGGCGCCGCCGTGCTCAAGCATGGCCGACGCCCCATGCGAGCAACGCGGCCATGGCGAGGACCGCCAGCCACAGCAGCACGCCGTGGCGCACCAGCGTGAGGGCGCGCGCGATGTCGCCGCCCTGCGGCGCGGCGCCCTGCCCCAGCGCGGGGCGGGCTTCCGTCCGCCCGCGATACGCCGCCGCGCCGCCCAGGCGTATACCCAATGCGCCCGCGCCGGCAGCCATCACCGGTCCGGCGTTGGGGCTGTCCCATGCCGGGGCCTGGGTGCGCCAGCACACCAGCGCCAGACGGGTGCGGCCCAGCAGGGCGTAGCTCAATGCGGTCAGGCGTGCCGGGAAAAAATTGAGGACGTCGTCGAGCCTGGCCGCCGCCCAGCCGAACTGCCGGTAGCGCGGCGTTTTGTACCCCCACATGGCATCCAGTGTGTTGATCAGGCGGTAGCCCAGCGCGCCCGCCGCACCGGCGACGAGGAACCAGAACAGGGCGCCGAACACGGCGTCGTTGCCGTTTTCCAGCACCGACTCGACGGCTGCGCGCGACACCCCTTCGGCATCGAGTGCGGCGGTGTCGCGGCTCACCATCATCGAGACACCCGCGCGCGCGGCGCCCAGGTCATCACGCGCCAGCGCGGCCGCCACCGGTTCGGCATGCCGGTGCAGGCTTTTAAGGCCAATCGCGGCATACAGCACGAGCGCGCCGAACAGGGCGCCCGCGACCGGCTGCTGCTGCAGCCACCAGGCGAGCGCGACGCCCGGCGCCACCAGCAGCGTTAGCGCCGCCGCGCCGTGCAGCCGATGCCCGCGCCCGTCGAGGTTCATCCGCGCCTCCAGCCATGCCGCCAGCCGCCCGAATCCCGCCAGCGGGTGAAGCCGGCGCGGCTCGCCGAGGAGGGCGTCGAGAAGCAGCGCCAAGCCGGCGAGAAGCGCGCTCAGGACTGCCCCCGGCGGTTCTCGAACAGACGGTCGACGACGGCGCGGCGGCTCACAGGTCGATGCCGCGCTGCGCCTTGACGCCGGCGCGGAATGCGTGTTTTTCGTCGGCGACGACCGACACCGTGTCGGCCAGCTCGATCAGGGTATGCGGTGCGGCGCGCCCGGTGACGATGACGTGCTGCATAGCCGGCCGGTGGGCCAGCGCGTCGAACACGTCGTCGGCATCGAGATAGCCGTAGCTCAAGAGATACGTCAGCTCGTCCAGCACCACCAATTGATATGAAGGATCGGCAAGCATGCGCGCGGCCACCGCCCAGCCGCGCTCGGCGGTGGCGATATCCCGTTCGCGGTTCTGCGTGTCCCAGGTAAAGCCGTCGCCGGTGACGTGCCACTCGACGCCGGGCTGGCGGCCGAAAAAGGCTTCCTCGCCGGTGTCGGTGCGGCTTTTGATGAACTGCACCACGCCGATCTTCATGCCGTAGCCGAGCGCGCGCGCCACCGTGCCGAAAGCCGACGTGCTCTTGCCCTTGCCGTTGCCGGTGATGACGATGAGCAGCCCGCGCTCGTCGGTGGCGGCGGCAACCGCGGCGTCGATCAGCGCTTTCTTGCGCGCCATGCGCGCGGCATGGCGCGCGCTGCGCCCGGGCGGCACGGATTCAGCGCTCACAATGGGCGCCCATCAGGGTGCGCGGGCCATCGTCGCGCCGGAAGGCCGCCGCCGCCAACGCAACATGCACGGCCGCCGCCGCGCCCAGATACAACATGAACGTACCCAGCATGTGCGGGAAATATTGTTCGAGACGCGGGACGAAGCCGGCCAGCGTCGGCTCGGCAAAGCGCCCGGAGAAGAAGTAGAAGCCGCCGCTGGTGAGCAGCTCGGCCACCGCCACGACCGCCAGCGCGACGCCAATAAGCCTGGCCAGGCCGAGCAGGGATAGCCTGTGGCCACGGGCGTAGAAGCGCCCGCCGGCGAACAGCGCAAGATAGGCCGGGATCAGCAGCCAGTAGGCCGGCGACACGCAGAAATCCGACACCCCACCCCAGGTGATGGCGGCGTAGTCGATCGCCACGCTGGCGGCGATCAGCGCGGGGACCACCCACAACGCCCGCACATACACGCCCAGCAGGAAAAAGATCGCCCACGAGGCATCGGGCAGGGAATGGATGCCGGCCCAGTGATGGCTGCGGGTAAGCAGCATCAGCAGGGTCAGCGCGAGGCCGATCGCGATTTGTTGTCGGCGGGCGAGGTTCAGCATGGCGGCTCCTTTGTCGGGGTTGAGGTCATTGTATAAGGCGGAATCACCGCCCACTGCTTATCTGCCTGGCTGGTAGCGCAGGCTCACGAACAGGCTGCGTCCCGGCGTTTCGTAGAAGCGCGTGCTGGTTCGCGCCAGCGCATAGTCCTTGTCGAACAGGTTGTCGATGCGGGCCCCGAGCCGGGTGTCCTGGTTCAGCGTGTATTCGTAGACGGCGTTGACCAGGCCGTAGCCGGCCAGTGGTTTCGTTCCATTCACGTCCAGGCGCTGCGAATAGGCGCTGCCTTCGATGCGCAGGCCATGGCTACCGAAGGTGCGCGCGGCGCTGAGCGTGAGGCTGTTTTCAGGGCGCCGGTCCAGCTGCAAACCCGTGGCGAGATTGACGGCCAGCACGCGGGCCAGGCCTGCGCGCCAGTCCCAATCCAGCCAGCGCGCATGCCCGCTGAGTTCCAGGCCGCGCATCCGCGCCGAGCTGATATTTTCCGGCTGCCAGTCGTAGGTCGTCAGGATTTCCCCGTCCGCCCCAATGCCACCGGAAATGACGGTCGGCGTCCACTCGATCAGGTCATCGACCTGCGTTTCATACAGGTTCACCGCCGCACCCCAGCCCGCCTGCCGGTAATTCAGGCCCAGCTCGCTGGTTCGCGAGGTCTCCGGTTTCAGATCCGGATTGCCGCCCGTCGTGTAGGTGTCGCTATAGGTGTCGGCACCGATGGTGTAGCTGTAGGGGCCGTCCACACTGAGGGGCCAGTACAGGTCGTTGACGGTGGGGGCCTTGAAGGCGGTACCGTGTCCGGCCGTGAATCGCAGGCCCGGCGCCAGTTCGCGCCCCCAGCGCAGGTTCCAGGTGTCCTGGCTGCCGAAGGCGTCGTGCCTGTCGCGGCGCGCGCCAATCTGCGCCTCTCCGCCCAGGGCCGCAAAGCGGTACTGCGCGAACAGGCCGGTGTTTTCAAGGCGCTCGTCGAGCAGACCGCTGTTGTCCTTGCTGGCATGATCCTTCCAGTAGTCGAGGCCCAGGCTGAGCTGCCCCGGCTCGAACGAGAGGTCGTGTTGCCAGGACAGGCTGTTGCGGCGGGTCTCGATGCGGGCAGGAACGAAGGGGCTGTAGGACGTGTAGCTGTCGAGGCTGTTGCCCAGGGTCAGGCTATGCCGCCATTGCGTGCCGGCCTGGTGGTCGAGCTTGAGGCTGGCGGTACGGTTCCTGTAATCGTTGTCGCCCGTGTTGGCATCCAGTTCGTTGCGTCCCCAGGACTGGGCAAGCCTGGCGGCCAGCCCCAGGTCGGATGTCAGGCGGCCATCGACGCCAAGCGCCAGATGATTGCGGTCGAAGCCGAATGCGGTGCTGTCGGTGGAAAAAGTGGGCAGCCCGTCCGTGCTTTCGCGCCCGGCTTCCACGCTGTAGCGCCAGGCATCGCCGCCGCCGAGGCTGAAATCGAGGGCGCGGGTGCCGCGGCTGCCCGCAGTCAGCTTGACACTGGGGCCGGCGGAACGACGGGTGAAAATCTGGATCACCCCGCCGATGGCATCGGAACCGTACAGGCTGGAGAAGGGGCCGCGCACGATCTCGATGCGCTCGATCTGTTCCGGCGAGAGTGCATTCCAGTCGTACTCGCCCGTGGTCGCGGAAGCGGCGCGCACACCGTCGACCAGCACGAGGACATGCCTGGCGGCGGCACCGCGCACAAAGACGGCGGCGCTCTTGCCTTCGCCCCCGGTGCGGGAAACATTGATGCCCATCTGCTGTTCGAGCAGCGCCATCAGGTCGTTGGCCTGGCTGCGCTCGATGTCCCGGCGGGTGATGACGGTGACCGAAGCCAGGCTCTCATCTGCGGTTTGTGCCGTGCGCGTAGGCGTGACGACAATAGTTTCGCCGACAAATTCCGGCAGGGTTTCCGCATGGGCGGATGCAATGAATGCGGCGCCCAGGGCAAGCGCGAGAGGGGTTTGACCCATGATGAATGTCCGGTTTGGGCGCCCGCTTCCCCGCAGGCGCGTTGCACGATCCGCTGCCGCAATAACGACAGAGCTCAGGCCGGTATCCGGGCTCGCGCTTGAAGTGCATCGCCTTCCCGGGCGAACCCAGTGGCAGTGTGATGAACCGTTTAGCGCTTACCGTTGCGGGGGCAGCACAGGCATGGCAGCGAATCGCCGCGCACCTGTTTCCCGTTTATCCTCGGCGGCGGAAAGCCGCGTCGGCACCTGAAGCCGCGCATTATAGCCATCTAATCGCCCGATTGACCGCCCGCGCATCGCCCCCTGCGGAAGGGTCGCTGCGCAGCAGCGGGGCACCCGCCGGCGTACCCCTTGCGGGTGCTATAGTCCCGCCATGCATGCTGAACTCGATACCCTCGAAGCCAAGATCCGCCAGGTGGCCGAGCTGTGCCATACGCTGCGGCAGGACAACATCGCCCTGCGCCAGCAGGTGCTGGCCGCGCAGCAGGACAACAAGCAGCTGACGACCCGGCTGGAGGCCGCCAAGACGCGACTGCAGTCGTTACTCAACACCCTGCCGGAGGACACCTGATGGCCGCCCCGCGCTCGATCGAAATCCATATTCTGGGCCGCGCCTACAAGGTGGCGTGCCCGCGGGAGGAAGAATCGGCGCTGATTGCGGCGGCCGACTATCTGGACGAGAAAACGCACGAGATCCGCGAAAACAGCAAGGTGATCGGCGCCGAGCGCATCGCCATCATGGCGGGACTCAACCTGGCGCACGAATTACTGACCCATGGCGGCGGCAGCCAGATCGAGGCAGCACGTGCCCGGCTGACGCATTGCAACGCGCTGCTCGATTCAGTGCTGGAAGATCAGGACAAACTCTTCTAGAATTGTTTTCGTTCCCTGCGGTGTTCGAGACTGGCTGCAATTTCTCTGAACCAATGCATACGTGCAAGGCTGCGATCTATTCCGATGCGGGTGTGCGCGTGACACGTTTCATGTGCCCAAAGCGTCTTTGAGCGCGGCCGTCTTGGACCCAGGTTCAAGAGTCTGCGGCCAGTACGGCACAGGCGGGGAACACTTCTTTTCATGAACAAATACACCCTCAGACGTCAGCTCAAGGCTGCGCGCAATGCGTTCACGCCAGCCGAGCGCCGCAAGGCCGCGCGCGCCTCCCTGCGGCTGGCGCTGCGTCACGGGCTGTTGCTGCGTTCGCAGCGGATCGGCTTTTATTTGCCGCAAGGCGGCGAATTCGACGTTCACCCCCTGCTCAACCAGGCCTTGTGGATGCACCGCGAGTGCTATCTGCCGGTGCTACCACGACGCGGGCGGGTGATGCAGTTCGGGCGGGTGGGACGCAACACGCGGATGGCGCCTAACCGCTTTGGCATCCCCGAACCCATCGATGCAAAACCGCTGCGCGCACGCCAACTCGACCTGCTGCTGATGCCGCTGGTGGGGTTCGATACCGAAGGCAACCGGCTCGGGATGGGCGGCGGTTTTTACGACGCGACGCTGGCATTCATGCGGCATCGGCGCGTGTGGCGCAAGCCGCGCCTGGTGGGCGTTGCCTACGAATGCCAGCGGGTGGACGCGCTGCCGCACGAGCCCTGGGACATACCTCTCGACGCGGTGCTGACCGAGCGCCAGCTGTACCGCTTCAATTCGAGTTCTAAATAAGCTGAAAAACGGCTGCACCACAGAGACACGGAGAAACCCGTTAAACTCATGGGTGGTGTTGGGTTAAGGTTTCACCCGACAAGTGGCCGAAATATCCTGTTTTTTCTCTGTGTCTCTGTGCCTCTGTGGTGCAGCCTTTAACTCAGCCCGGCTGCTTCTCGCGATCGAGCTCACCGCTCTTCAGCCGCATCTGATAATCCGTCAGCATCGCCCGAACCTTGCCGCTCAAGAGATAGAGCCCGAGCAGGTTGGGGAAGGCCATCGCCAGCACCAGCAAATCGGTAAAGTCGAGCATATTGGCCGCGCTCGCCACCGAGGCGACAATGATGAAGAGCAGGAACAGCACGCGGTACACCATCGACACGCGTTCGCCGAACAGATAGGTCCAGCAACGCTCGCCATAGTAGGACCACGAGATCATGGTGCTGTAGGCGAACAGCACCACCGACACGGTGAGGATGATGGGGAACCAGTCCGACACGGTGGCAAACGCCACCGAGGTCAGCGCCGCGCCTTTGCTGGCTTCGCGCAGCGCCAGAGTGGCGGGATCGTTGTAGACGCCGGTGATGACGATGACCAGCGCGGTCATGGTGCAGATGACGATGGTGTCGATGAAGGGCTCGTAGAGCGCGACCATGCCCTGACGGATCGGATACTTGACCGAGGCGGTGGAGTGCACGATGGCCGCCGACCCCAGGCCAGCCTCGCTGGAAAACGCCGCGCGCTTGAAGCCCTGCACCAGCGCGCCCACCATGCCGCCCGCCACCGCGATCGGCGCGAAGGCTTCGGTGAATATTTTGACCAGCGCCTGCGGCACCTGATCAATATTGCCAAGAACGATCCACAGGCAGGCCGCCAGATAGACCAGGATCATGGTCGGCACCACCGCCTCGGCGGTGTGAGCGATGCGGCGCAGGCCGCCGATGATGACCACGCCGACCGCCAGCCCCATGATGACGCCATAGGCGATCGGCACCTCGCGGAAGAAGGGCAGCACTTCCTGCACCGCGCCGAGCGACTGGCTGACCTGGAACGCGCTGCCGATGCCGAACGAGCCCAGCACGGCGAACACGGCGAACATCCCGGCCAGGGTCTTGCCGGTGCGCGGCAAGTTGAATTCGGCGAAGCCGCGCGACAAGTATTCCATCGGGCCGCCCATGATGCGTCCGTCCGAACGGATCTCGCGGTAGCGCTGCGCCAGCGTGGCCTCGGTGAACTTGGTGGTCATGCCGAGAAAGCCCGCCACGATCATCCACAACGTGGCGCCCGGCCCGCCGATGGAAATTGCGATCGCCACCCCGGCGATGTTGCCCAGTCCCACCGTGGCTGACAATGCAGTAGTGAGCGCCTGGAACGAGCTAACTTCGCCCTTGTCGTCGGCAGTGCGGTACTTGCCGCGCAGCACGGAAAACGCGTGGCCCATCATGCGCAGGTTGACGAAACTGAAGCGGAAGGTGAGATAGACCGCGCCGACGATCAGCCAGGCGACGATAAAGGGCATCACCGGCTCGCCGGGAAAGACGTCGTAGAAAATGACGCTGGCGAGATAGGCGTTGAGGGTGCCGAAGAAGGCGTCGATCCTGCCGGGCTCGGCTGCCTGCGCAATCTGCGGAAACAGCCCGGCGGCCGCGATGAAAAAATAAGGATGAATCGCCACCTGTGCTCCCCTGAATTGTTATTGCCCGCAACCATAACAAATTTGTGGCGGAAACACGCCTGCGACAACGACAAAGGCCGACACGAGGTCGGCCTTTGTCGTTGTCGCTCTTCAGTCAGATCATTTCAGGCTCAGCACCCAGGCAACAATCTTCTGCACATCTTCGGTCTTGACCTGGGGGTTCGGCGGCATGGGGATCTCACCCCATACGCCCTTGCCACCGGCTTTCACTTTCGCAACCAGTCTGGCTTGCGCGGTCTTGTCGTCGGCATATTTCTTGGCCACTTCCTTGTAAGCCGGGCCAACGATCTTTTTGTCCACACCATGGCAGGACATGCAGGCGTTCTTCTGCGCCAAAGCTTTAGCCTCATCCTTATCATCATCCGCCGAGGCCACGCCGGACAACAGCAACGCAGCAGACGCTGCAATCATCATCAGTTTCATCATCATTACATTTTCTCCGTGGAGGTCGGGGTGTGCGGACGCACATCATCTCGTGCGCAATTCTAAGGCAATTCATCCGCCATACAATACTGGTGGGGGCATGGTTATTTGCTACCAAGCACCATAAAACATTTTATTCGCGCTCGATCAACCCGCTATAAGCACGCCAACTATCGTGCTCCAGCCAGGGGAAGACACCGCCAAGGCAACGAAGTTGGTCGCCACCCCGACCGCAACCAAGCCGGCAATCGGCACGCCCCACAGCAGCATCACCGAAAAATCAAGACGCGTTGCCATGAAGCGGGTGACCGGCGCCGTGGCGAAATCGACACGGGCAGGCTACCTATTTGACAGCAAGCGCCGTCGCGGGTTCCAAATAGCAAATGGAAGCAGAAAACCATTTACCCCTGCAATTCCCCCAGCGTGGCGCATGATGGTCAGTGCGCGGCGACCAATAGTTGATTAAATCAGTCAACAATTGTACGCTTGCCGCACTCTCATACAACTTCAGGAGCGCACCATGTCCCAGGAATTATTCGCTGCCGCCCAGTCGGGCGATGCCGCTCAACTCAAAAGCCTGCTTGAGGCCGGTGCGGCCCACGGAGCCACCGACGAAGCCGGCGAAACCGCACTGATGCACGCCGCCCGCGGCGGCCACGTTGCGGCGGTGCAGGTGCTGATCGCGGCCGGCGCCGACGTCAACGTCCAATCGCCGCAGGGCTGGACCGCACTCGCCAAGGCCGCCTACAACGGCGACACCGAGCGCGGCTACGTCGAGGTGATCGAAGTGCTGGCCGATGCCGGCGGCTCGCTCGACGCACGCATCTTCTTCGGCATCACCCCGCTGATGCTGGCGGCCGGCGGCGGCGACGCCCCGGTGGTGGAATGGCTGATCAACGCCGGCGCCGACGTGCTCGCCGTCAACGAGGGCGGCCGCACCGCGCGCATGATGGCGAACGACAAGTTCTACGTCGATGTGATCAACCTGCTGAACGACGCCGAGCGCCAGTTGGGCGTGCAGGAAGACGGCTCACACTCGTCGGTCAAAAGCGTGGTCAAGCCGCACGTGACCAATTTGATGAAGCCGACCACGCATTAGGCAAACGCCGCACTCGCCACGATTTACGCACGCCACGGCATCGCGGCGTGGACGCAGTTTCTTACAGGGCGTGGTCAGCGTGTCAGCCAGTCAATCAATTCCTGCCACTGTTCGATATCGCGCCCGACGACATGCGGCGGCAGATCGAACAGGCTCTTGCCCTCGAATGCGGCGTTGACGTAGTGCTGGGTGTTGCGCAGGGATGCCAGCACCGGCAGATCCTGCTGTTGCATGAACTGCTCCAGCGTCACCCCGGCGCGGGTGCGTGGATCGACGCGCATGCCGACCACTCCGACGAATGCATGCGCCTTGCGTACCGCCTTTTCGGCATGCAGCGCGGCCAGAAAATCCTGGCTGGCGCGGATGTCGAACAGTGAGGGCGCGATCGGCACCACCACCTTATGCGCAAGTTTCAGCGCGCGTTCGAGGTTCTTGCCATGCAGCCCGGCAGGGGAATCGATCACCAGCCAGTCACTGTCCTGCTTCTGCCCCTCGCGCAGTAATTCGATGGCCGGCAGCGCCATGTCGCGCATCGCCAGCCAGTGGGTAGTGGATTTTTGCCGGTCGAGGTCCAGTATCGCCACGCGCTCGCCCGTTGAGGCCAGATAGCCGGCGAGATTGGTCGCCAGCGTCGTCTTGCCGCTGCCGCCCTTGGGGTTGGCCACCAGAATTACGCGCATGCTTGCTCCTTGTTGAAAAACGGTTATCCGCGAAGGACGCGAAGAGACGCGAAGTTAAACCCCAAAGATCAAACCAGAAAAGCACTGAACAATTCCGTCATCGCGAGGAGCGAAGCGACGTGGCGATCCAGAAGCCTTTGATTTCGCTTACCTTCTGGATTGCTTCCCGCCGCGGCTTACGACCTCGCGGTTAAAGGCAAAAGCGCTCGCAATGATAAGGAAAGAATTATCAAGCGTTCCCATAACCGCCCTTTGGGTTTTCCTTCGCGTCTTTTCGCGTCCTTCACGGATTAAAAAATTTAAAGCGCTTCCACGCTATACGTCACCGCCAGCGTATGCGTCTCGCCCGGCGCCACGATGACGATGTTGTCCATCGCATTGGCGGATTCGACGCAGACCATTTCGCGCCAGCCGGCGCCGGATTTGCCGCGGCCCAGGTCGCCCATTTTCTCGGCCTTTCCCGTCCACGGCGTCCACACGATGGTGGACAGCGAGCCGGTCTTGGCGATGCGGATGCGGCGCCCGAAGCCGGCGTCCTCGATCACGCAGTCGGCGGGGGTGTTGACGTAGACGCGGTCGACTTCACCGCTGAAGGTAATGTCGCCACGCTGTTGCTTGCACGCGAAGTTGTCGACCTTGTCGTGGTAGTCGCTGCCTTCGAGGCCGCTGACCTTCACCGCACCGATGTCGCTGATGTGCAGATAGGTATGCAGCGCCTCACCGATCTGCACCGGCACATCCCCCAGATTGGTGGTGACCAGCCGCATCTCCAGCTTGTCCCCCACCACTACGGTGAGCATCAGCCACGTGGGGTGCGGCCACTGCGCGCGGGTCTGTGGGGTGTCGACCAGCTGCAGCGTGATCTCGGTCTTGGCGTCGTTGCGGCGGCGCGTGCCGACGACTTCCCAGGCCACGGTGCGGGCGAAGCCGTGCGCGGGGTAGCCCGCCTCGATGGCGTGCGTGCCGAACCATGGCCAGCACACCGGTGCGCCGCCGCGGATGGACTTGCCCGGCGCGAAGGCGGCGGCGTCGGACAGCCACACCACCGGTTCCTGCTGCGACCTGGGGCGGAAGCTCACGACGTGCGCGCCCTGCAGACAGATCGTCGCGCGGCCGCCATGGTTGTCGATGTCGGCATAGGTGAGGCCGCCGGCGCCGGTGCGGAAAACCAGCTGGCCGGGGATGACGAAACGCGCCAGCGGGTCGGCATGCGCCTGCGCTTCGGTCGGATGCTCGACCTGCGACACATCGCGCACCGCGCCAAACGCAGCCGACGTCGTCATCGCCGCGTAGGCGCGCAGCGCGGCCGATACCTCGCGCACGCGGTTGACCGGCTTCCACGCCTGCGCGCCTTTGGCGTCCATCGCGACGCGGCGGCGCGCGAGTTCGGCGTCGCTCACCGCGACCTTGATGCTGCGATTTGGAATGTCGATCTCGATCGTGTCGCCTTCCTCGACCAGGCCGATGGTGCCGCCTTCGGCCGCTTCCGGCGAGGCGTGGCCGATGGAAAGACCCGAGGTGCCGCCGGAGAAGCGGCCGTCGGTCACCAGCGCGCAGGCCTTGCCCAAACCTTTGGACTTGATGTAGCTGGTCGGGTACAGCATTTCCTGCATGCCGGGGCCGCCGCGCGGGCCTTCGTAGCGGATCACCACGACGTCGCCGGCGACGATCCGGTCGCCGAGGATGGCTTCGACCGCGGCGTCCTGCGATTCGAACACGCGCGCCGGGCCGGAGAATTTGAGGATATGCTCGTCGACGCCGGCGGTCTTGACGATGCAGCCGTCCTCGGCGAGGTTGCCGACCAGCACCGCCAGCCCGCCGTCTTTCGAGTAGGCGTGTTCGAGATCGTGGATGCAGCCGTTGACGCGGTCGTCGTCCAGCTTGGCGAAGCGGCGGTCCTGCGAGAACGCAGTCTGCGTCGGCACGCCGCCGGGCGCGGCGCGGAAGTAGTCCTTCACGTCCTTGTTCGTGGTGCGGCGGATGTCGTAGAGGTCGATCTGCTCGCCAAGCGTTTCGCACAGCACGGTCGGCAGGTCGCGGTGGATCAGGCCGCCGCGTTCAAGCTCGCCCAGGATCGCCATCACGCCGCCGGCGCGGTGCACGTCTTCCATGTGGTAGGTCTGGATCGACGGCGCCACCTTCGACAGGTGCGGCACGCGGCGGCTCATGCGGTCGATGTCCGTCATCGTGAAATCGACCCCGGCCTCGTGCGCGGCGGCAAGCAGATGCAGCACGGTATTGGTCGAGCCGCCCATGGCAATGTCGAGCGCGATGGCGTTCTCGAACGCGTCGAAGCTGACGATCGCGCGCGGCAGCACGCGGGTGTCGCCGTCGTCGTAGTAGCGCCGTGCGTTCCGCACGATCAGGCGGCCGGCGGCGAGGAACAGGTTCCTGCGGTCGACGTGGGTGGCGAGCAGCGAGCCGTTGCCGGGCAGCGAGAGCCCCAGTGCCTCGGTCAGGCAGTTCATCGAGTTGGCGGTGAACATGCCGGAACACGAACCGCAGGTCGGACAGGCCGAGCGTTCCAGCTCATCGACCTTTTCGTCGCTGAAGCTCGCATCCGCCGCCGACACCATGGCGTCGACCAGATCGAGCTTGATGACCTTGGATTCCCACACCACCTTGCCCGCTTCCATCGGCCCGCCGGAGACGAACACCGTCGGGATGTTCAGCCGCAGCGCGGCCATCAGCATTCCCGGCGTAATCTTGTCGCAGTTGGAGATGCACACCAGCGCATCGGCGCAGTGCGCGTTGACCATGTACTCGACCGAGTCGGCGATGAGGTCGCGCGAAGGCAGCGAATACAGCATGCCGCCGTGCCCCATGGCGATGCCGTCGTCGACCGCGATGGTGTTGAATTCCTTCGCCACGCCGCCCGCCGCCTCGATCTCGCGCGCCACCAGCTGGCCCATGTCCTTCAGGTGGACGTGGCCCGGCACGAACTGGGTGAACGAGTTGGCGATCGCAATGATCGGCTTGTTGAAGTCGCCGTCCTTCATGCCGGTGGCGCGCCACAGCGCACGGGCACCGGCCATATTGCGGCCGCGGGTGGTGGTCCAGGAACGGTAGTCAGGCATGATGGTCACTCAGGCAATCTATAATCAGACAGCCATTTTACCCGCGCGCTTTGCCAAATCCCTAGCCCCTAACGCCTAACTCCTGGCCCCCAATAACATGCTCGTTCATCCGCAATTCGACCCCGTCGCCCTGCAACTCGGCCCCGTCGCCATTCACTGGTATGGCTTGATGTATCTCGTCGCCTTCGTGCAGGTCATCCTGCTTGGGCGGTGGTGCATCGCGCATCGGCCGTGGTCCGGCTGGACCGTGAACATGCTCGACGACGTGCTGTTCTACGGCGTGCTCGGCGTCATCCTCGGCGGGCGGCTGGGCTACGTGCTGTTCTACAAGCCGATGGAATATCTCGCCCAGCCGCTCGACATCCTCAAGCTGTGGGAAGGCGGCATGAGTTTTCACGGCGGCTTTCTCGGCGTCATCATCGCGATGGCGCTGTTCGCGCGCCGCCACAAGCTGCGCTGGCTTGCCGTCACCGACTTCATCGCCCCGCTGGTGCCGCTGGGCCTGGCCGCCGGACGGCTCGGCAACTTCATCAACGGCGAATTGTGGGGCCGCGCTACCGACCTGCCGTGGGGCATGGTGTTCCCGCAGGCGGGCGACGGCATCGCGCGCCACCCCTCGCAGCTCTACCAGTTCGCCGGCGAAGGCCTGCTGCTGTTCGCCGTCCTGTGGCTATACTCCCGCAAGCCGCGCCCGGTCGGCGCCGTCTCCGGCGTCTTCCTCATCGGCTACGGCGCTTTCCGCTTCCTCGCCGAATTCGCCCGCGAACCCGACAGCTTCCTCGGCCTGCTGGGGCTGGGCTTGTCCATGGGGCAATGGTTGTCGCTGCCGATGGTCGTCGCCGGCATCCTCATGCTGCGCTGGGCGCAGCGCCGGGCATGATCGAGCGGCTGTGGAAGCTGGGCGGCTGGCTCGGGATCGCCGCCACCCTGGTGCTCTCGCTGACGCCACCGATGCTGGGTGAGGCCGGGCACACCGACAAAATCGTCCACCTGACCGGCTATGCCGTGCTGATGTTCTGGTGGGCGCAGCTGGTTGTGGAACGGCGCTGGCGGCTCGCGCTTGTCGTGGTGCTGTTCGGCATCACCATCGAACTGCTGCAAGGCCTCACCCCCAACCGCCAGCCCGACGTCCTCGACGCGCTGGCCAACACCAGCGGCGTCCTCATCGGCTGGCTCGCCGCACGTCTCCTGCCCAATCTTCCCGGGCGCCTCGCCGCACTTCCCGCATGGCATCGCTGAGGCTATAATTTGCTGCATCGGGGGGGTAGCTCAGCTGGGAGAGCGCCGCGTTCGCAATGCGGAGGTCGGGAGTTCGATCCTCCTCCTCTCCACCATACTATTTTCATACGTTCTTATTCACTACACAGTAGATACGGTCTACGCTAGATGCTGTCTGCAGCAATCTTGTAAGAGTGATAGCCATTAAGTAAACAAGATCCAAGAAATTGGCGCCTTTCTCTTACAGTCAGTTCATGCTGAACCTTGCTTCAATCGAATCGCGCAAAGGTATGCTTAATGTCTAAACTCAGAGTCCCATCCAAGCGCCGTGAAGGCTTACAGTGCATCGCGGGACTAACCGATAACGCGGTAAAGGAATTATTTGCCGCAATGGCAACCTACCCGGTTCGGCTTTACCCAACAGACTCAAATGTTTTTCAGCACATAAGCGGACAAATCAAGAACATTCCGGAAGCCGACGTTAGGCTCATTCTGGATACCCTTATATCGATGTACCCAGTAATGGTTTCGTCAAATAGGCCATTAAACACATTTGTGGCTGACGTTGTTACTTCAATGCGTGACCATGCTCCAGATGAGCCGGCGATCGACGATTCGCAGTTAACGCGTCTTCAGGATTCTCTCGAAAAACTGCTTAAAGTGCCGTCCATTTCATTGGCTGCAAAAGCAACAAACATTTTGTTTCAAAATGAGCGTAGCCTAATGTCCTCGCGCATCTTGACAGATGTAAGGCCAGTATTTGACATTGACACAAACGACATTGGCGGTGGCCTTGTAATCCACACATTAAAACTCGAGTATTTTGCTGACAATGATGATGCTTTCAAGCAATTTTTTGTTAGCTTGGATTCTGACGATATCGATGAACTTATTCGGAATCTCGAGCGCGCAAAACAAAAATCCGAAAAGCTAAAAAACTTACTCACAACTGCTTCAGTAATTAGCATTGATACGGATGAATCATGAGCATTCTTGCCCAAAAAGCGTATGAGAAGTATTTTGGTGGGATCCCCTGTCCATCCCCCCGCGAATGGTTTGAATGCCCTGAAGAATCTGGGAAGCAAGCCAAAAATGAACACGTCTATGGCAGAAAGCTTAAAAGCATCCAAGCAGCATGGCTTTCAGTAAAAGAGTTAAAGATCGAGTCCGCCGCCCAAGGCAAAGGCTACTCTGTATGGCAGCAAAAGCTATTGGAAGCCAGAAAGAATGTCATAGTGAAAGAGCCGCATTCCCTTGCGGCTCAGTTTCGTGAATTGGCAACAAAATGGAAAGAGGATATCAAGCTCACTTCGTCGTTAACTGAAATTGTCCTGAACACCTCATATCAGCGCATTATTGGTTTAGGGCCTGCTGTAATTCCGCTTGTGTTACAGGACTTACAAGACAATGGCGGCCATTGGTTTTGGGCGCTTGAGGCCTTGAGCGGTGAAAATCCCGTAAACGACGAGAACGCCGGCAGAGTAAAAAAAATGACTCAAGCATGGCTAGAGTGGGGCAAGGAAAACGGCTTCATTTGAAGCAGGTTTAACCGCTCAGCCTTTAGCCTCTAGACGATGTATTCGCCCGAAATTGCCAGAGACCTCCCCCAACTAAAATCCAATAACCATTCCATCACTAGCCCGCAAACCCACGATTACAACTGTATCGCTTGGGCAGCTGGAGAGGATGACAGATGGTGGTGGCCTGTTCAGCATCCGCATGCTTACTGGCCCCCTGGGATTCCACGCGTTGAGACAGTGGACGCTTTCATCCAAGCGTTCGTAACAAAAGGTTATAGCCCTTGTGATGACGGCACACTCCAACCTGCAACAGAAAAGGTAGTGCTATATGTTGATAAATTCGGCAAGCCAACCCATATGGCGCGGCAATTACGTTCCGGACAGTGGACCAGTAAATGCGGCCCTTGGTGCGATATATCCCACCACAACCCCGATGTAGTTGCTGGAGGTGTTTATGGAACAGTCTTTATTTTCCTTGCCCGATCAATACCTAATCCCTTTAATCCAAGCCAATAACACTTGTATCTCTGCGTCGCGTTTACCTCGTTTCAGAGATGCCCCGCTCCTTTCGCCAAGAGCTACCTGAATCACCCTTAAACCATTGGGGGGCGCTTTTTCTTTTCGGTTCTACCACGAGCAGTTGTTGGCTAGGCGCAAGCCCCGATCAAGCAAACTCGACCCACACCGGCTGATGATCCGACGCCTCGGTCGCGGCGTCAATGCCGTGCGCCCTGAGGCGCCCCGCCAGCCCCTCGGTGACGAAGACGAAGTCGAAGCATTCCGGCTGGCTGACGAAGTCGACCGGATGGATGCCGACGGTGGGCGCATGGGGCTCGCCGGGGTGCAGCACGGGCCAGGCATCGCGAAATCCCAGTTCACCACAGGCAAACGGGGCGACGATTTGCGCGCGCTCGGGCGCCGAGGCGGGAAAGTTCATGTCGCCGCACAACAGCGCCTGCGCAGGTCGGGGAAACACCTCGAAGGCGCCACCCTCTTCTTCAGTCAGCGGCGAACGCGCCGACATGCCACAGGCTTCGGCATGCAGGCGGCGGATGGCGTCGATCTGGGCCTGGCGCTGGCGTTGTGAGTAGTGCTCGAGGTGGGTGGTCAGCACGCGCAGCGGGCCGACGTCAGCGGTGATGACGGCTTCAACCAGCACGCGCTGCATGCTGGGCACGTCCGGTTCGGTCGGCCAGGGCAGGAGATGCCGCCAGACCTGGCCGACGGGCAGGCGGGAAAAGATGGCGTTACCGAACTGGCTGCGACCGCCGCGTCCGTCGGGCACGTCGGTTGCCGCGCCGTAGATGGCGGTGTAGCCGGGCAAGCCAGCAGACAGTTCAGCGACCTGGTCCTCGCCGCGGCTGCCGGGCAGGCCGGGGAAGTTGACCGCGACTTCCTGCAGGCAGATGACGTCGAAATCGCCCAGCTGGCGGATGGTTGGGAGGATGCGCGCGAGCTCGACCCGGCCGTCCATGCCGCGCCCCCATTGGATGTTCCAGCTCAGCAGCTTCATGGCATGCCCCGTTCGGTTCGGCCCCTTTTAACAGGATAGGCAAACCCGGTCAGTATTCGACCGGCGGGCCTTGCCACGAGCCCGGCCGCGGCTGCGCCCGGGCAATGGCCTGCGCGGCGGTGCGCCAGCCTTCGCACGCGTTGCGCCCCGGGTGGCCCCGCACGACATTCAGCACGCCCTTGTACCTGGCATAGAAACGGAAAAATCGCAGCACGAACGCTTTCTCCGCGAGGGTCAGCGGGTGGGCGCTGCACACCAGCTTGTCGTCTGCCATGCCGCGGTCGATCAGCGTCACTGCGCCCCACGCCCTGACCCGTATCCGGGCGCCGAGGGGCAGGCGCGGCCCGAGCACCAGCGCATCCAGCAGATCGCCTTCGAATCCCAGATAATTCGGGACCGAGCCGTAGTTGAACGGGCACGGAAATGGCGAGACAAAATCGATGTGGCCGGTGGACCCGCGCTTCAGAAAGCTGCCGCGCGGCACTTCGATGACCACCTCGATTTCTGGCGGCTCGGGGGCGTTATCGTGGGCGCGCGATGGCGGCGTGTTTGCGTCGGTCATGCTGCAAGCCTACCTCAGCCCGCACGCGCCACGAGCCCGGATGCCAGGGATTTGTGCACATTTTTCCGTCCACTGGAATTTTCGGCGGGGATTCCACTCCCATCCATAGTCCCAGCCCACGGGAAACCCTTGCCGCGACACGGCCTTGGCGGAGGCGCGCATTGCCCCACACGCCGGACAGGATTAAAATGCCGCACTTTTCGCTTAAATTTCGCGGCTTGCCCGGTGGGCAGGCCGCTGTTGCCTGAGCATACGGAACCATGGAACGACAACGCTGGCTGGACGGGACGCTGTATTCGCCCGATTTCGAACAGGATAGCTGCGGCTTCGGCCTGATTGCGCAGATCGACAATCAGCCCAGCCATACGCTGGTGCAGAACGCGATCGGCTCGCTGGCCTGCATGACGCACCGCGGCGCGATCGCTGCCGATGGCTTGTCGGGCGACGGCTGTGGCCTGTTGTTCAAGAAGCCGGATGCCTTCCTGCGCGCGGTGGCGAGCGAGGCCGGCTTCACGCTCGGCGCGCTGTACGCCGCCGGCCTGCTGTTCCTGTCACGCGACGCGACGCCACAGGCGCATGCGCGTTCCACCCTGAAATCGTCGCTGGAGGCACAAGGCCTCACGGTCGCCGGCTTCCGCCTGGTGCCGACCGATTCGTCCGTGTGCGGCGAATCCGCGCTGGCCTCGCTGCCGCATATCGAGCAGGTGTTCGTCAACGCGGCCGTTGGTCTTTCTGAAGACGACTTCGAGCGCAAGCTCTACATCGCGCGCCGCCTGGCCGAAAAGGCGCTGGAAGCGGCCGACCCGGTGTTCTACCTGCCGACGCTGTCGTGCCGCGTGATCAGCTACAAGGGCCTGGTGATGCCGGACAACCTGCCGGTGTTCTACCCCGACCTCAACGATGCGCGCTTCGCCACCAGCCTGGCGGTGTTCCACCAGCGGTTCTCGACCAACACCTGGCCGCAGTGGCGCCTGGCGCAGCCGTTCCGCTATCTGGCGCACAACGGCGAAATCAACACGGTGCAGGGCAACCGCAACTGGAGCCGCGCCCGCGAGCAGAAGTTCGTGACGCCGCTGATCCCGAACATGGACGACGTCCGTCCCATCGTCGGCACCAAGGGCTCGGACTCGATGAGCCTCGACAACATGGTCGAGGGCCTGGTGATGGGCGGCGCGGGCCTCTTCCGTGCTTTGCGCCTGGTGATCCCGCCGGCATGGCAGAACGTCGAATCGATGGACGCCGACATCCGTGCGTTCTACGAATACAACTCGATGCACATGGAGCCGTGGGACGGTCCCGCCGGCGTGGTGCTGACCGACGGCCGCTACGCCGTCTGCACGCTCGACCGCAACGGCCTGCGCCCCGCGCGCTGGGTGCTGACCAAGGACCGCATCCTCACCATCGCCTCCGAAGTGGGCGTGTGGCCGATCGACCCCGCCAACGTCGAGAAGAAGGGCCGCGTCAGGCCCGGCCAGATGGTCGCCGCCGACCTCGAGACCGGCCGCCTGCTGATGCCGGAAGACATCGACAACGAACTCAAGGGCCGCCAGCCCTACCGCGAATGGCTGAAGGCCAACGCGGTCAAGCTGGAGCTCTCCATCAACCAGGACGCCGACCTGCCGGTGATGGACGCGGCGAGCCTGCTGACCCACCAGAAGCTCCACAACGTCAGCTTCGAGGAGCGCGACCAGATCATCCGCGTGCTGGCCGAAGACGGCGCCGAAGCGATCGGCTCGATGGGCGACGACACGCCGATGGCGGTGTTGTCTCAAAAAGTGCGTTCGCCGTTCGACTACCTGCGCCAGCAGTTCGCCCAGGTCACCAACCCGCCGATCGACCCGATCCGCGAGGCGATCGTGATGTCGCTCAACACCAGCTTCGGCCCCGAGCGCAACCTGTTCGACGAAACGCCGGCGCACGCGCACCGGGTGGAGGTACGCACGCCGCTGCTGTCGAAGGAAGCCTTCGACAAATTGCTGAACCTGGACGACCCGGCGTTTGCCGCGATCACGCTCGATCTGCATTACGACCCGGCGGCAACCACGCTGGAAGCCGCGATCCAGGCACTGACCGCGCGCGCGGTCGATGCGGTGCGCACGGGCAAAGTGATCCTCGTCCTGTCCGACCGCAACATCGCCCGCGATCGCCTGCCGATCCACGCGCTGTTCGCCGTAGGCGCCGTGCACCACGCACTGATCGCCGCCGGCCTGCGCTGCAACGCCAACATCGTGGTGGAAACCGGCAGCGTGCGCGACCCGCACCACTACGCCTGCCTGATCGGCTACGGCGCCACCGCGGTGTATCCATATCTGGCCTATCAGGTGATCGGCGAATTCGTCAAAACCGGCGAGATCAAGCCCGGCCTCGAAAAAGCCCTTTCCAACTTCCGCAAGGGCATGGACAAGGGCCTGTACAAGATCCTCTCGAAGATGGGCATTTCGCTGGTGGCAAGCTACCGCGGCGCCCAGCTGTTCGAGGGCGTGGGCCTGCACGAAAGCGTGGTCGGGCTGTGCCTGAAGGGCACGGTGTCGCGCATTTCCGGCGCCAACTTCGACGACTTTGAGTCCGACCAGAAACTGCTGCACAAGACCGCGTTCAACCCGCTGCGCCCGCTGTCGGCCGGCGGCCTCTTGAAGTTCATGTTCGGCGAGGAATTCCACGCCTACAACCCGGACGTGGTGCAGCAGCTGCAGAAGGCGGTGAAGGCGGGCGACTACGCCGAATTCAAGAAGTATTCCGAAATCGTCGACCGCCGCCCGGTGGCGATGCTGCGCGACCTGATGACGCTGAAGACCGGCGCCGCGCCGATCCCGCTGGAAGAAGTCGAGCCACTGGAAGCCATCCTCAAGCGCTTCGATTCCGCCGGCATGTCGCTCGGCGCACTGTCGCCGGAAGCGCACGAGGCGCTGGCCGAAGCGATGAACCGCATCGGCGGCCGCTCCAACTCAGGCGAAGGCGGCGAGGATCCGAAGCGCTACGGCACCGCCAAGACCTCGAAGATCAAGCAGATTGCCTCCGGCCGCTTCGGCGTCACCGCGACCTATCTGGTCAACGCCGAAGTGCTGCAGATCAAGATCGCGCAGGGCGCCAAGCCCGGCGAGGGCGGCCAGCTGCCGGGCGACAAGGTTTCGGTGATGATCGCGTCCTTGCGCCACTGCAAGCCCGGCACCCCGCTGATCTCGCCGCCGCCACACCACGACATCTACTCGATCGAGGATCTGGCGCAGCTGATTTTCGATCTGAAGCAGGTCAATCCCGACGCGCTGGTGTCGGTGAAGCTGGTGGCCGAGCCCGGCGTCGGCACGATCGCGGCGGGCGTGGCCAAGGCCTATGCCGACCTCATCACCATTTCCGGCTACGACGGCGGCACCGGCGCCAGCCCGCTCGCCAGCGTGAAATACGCCGGGTCGCCGTGGGAGCTGGGCCTGTCCGAAGCGCAACAGGTGCTGCGCGCCAACGGCCTGCGCGGGCGCGTGCGCGTGCAGACCGACGGCGGCCTGAAGACCGGCCTCGACGTCATTAAGGCGGCCATCCTCGGCGCGGAATCCTTCGGCTTCGGCACCGGCCCGATGGTCGCGCTGGGCTGCAAATACCTGCGCATCTGCCACCTCAATAACTGCGCCACCGGCATCGCGACGCAGAATGAAACGCTGCGCCGCGACCACTTCATCGGCCTGCCCGAGATGGTGGTGAACTACTTCAAGTTCGTCGCCGAGGAAACGCGCGAGCTGATGGCCAGCCTCGGCATCCGCCAGCTGACCGACCTGATCGGCCGCACCGACCTGTTCGATCTCTCGGCCGGCGACACGCCGCGCCAGGGCCGCCTCAAGCTCGACGTGCTGCTCTCGCAGGGAGACATCCCCGCCGACGCCCCGCGCTTTGCGCAGCAGGAACGCAACCCCTCGTTCGACAAGGGCGAACTGGCCGAGCAGATGGTGGCCGACGCGCTCGCCGCGATCAAGGCCGGCACCCCGGTCGAGCTCGCCTATCCCGTGCGCAACGTCAACCGCTCGATCGGCGCGCGGCTGTCGGGCGAGATCGCCAAGGCGCACGGCGCCAAGGGGCTTCCGGACGACACCCTGCGTATCAACCTGAGCGGCTCGGCCGGCCAGAGCCTCGGCGTGTGGAACCACAAGGGACTTACCTTGACCCTCGAAGGCGACGCCAACGACTACGTCGGCAAGGGCATGGGCGGCGGCCGTCTGGTGATTTATCCGCCGCGCATCGCCAGCTTCGAGGCATACCGCAATACGCTGATCGGCAACACCTGCCTGTATGGCGCCACTGGCGGCGAACTCTACGCGGCCGGCATCGGCGGCGAACGCTTCGGTGTGCGCAACTCCGGCGCGCTCGCGGTGGTGGAAGGCATCGGCGACCATGGCTGCGAATACATGACCGGCGGCGTGGTGATCGTGCTGGGCGAAACCGGGCTCAATTTCGGCGCCGGCATGAGCGGCGGCATGGCCTTCGTGGTCGACGACGCGGGCGATTTCATGTCGAAGACCAACAAGGAAATGGTCGAGCTGACCCGCATCGTCAGCGATCAAACCGAAGCGTTCCGGGTGTTCTTCCGGGCGCAGGTCGAACGCCACCTGGCGCTCGCCGGCAGCGCCCGCGCCAAGACCTTGCTGGCCGACTTCGACGCGACCCTGGCTCGCGTCTGGCTGGTCAAGCCGAAGCGGATTTCGATCGAAGACCTGGTCGAGGATCTCCCCGGCCACACACGTGAAGCGGTGGAAGCATAAGAATGGGTGACGTATTCTGGTTTTTGAAGCAGGCGCGGCGTGACGGTGAGAAGACCGAGGCGAAGGTGCGCAAGCACGACTTCCGCGAAATCTACGCGCTGATGGATGCCGCGCACGCGCAGGAACAGGCCGATCGCTGCCTCGGCTGTGGCAACCCGTACTGCGAGTGGAAGTGCCCGGTGCACAACTACATCCCCAACTGGTTGAAACTGGTGTCCGAAGGCCGCTTGTTCGAGGCCGCCGAGCTCTCCCACCAGACCAACTCGCTGCCCGAGGTGTGCGGCCGCGTCTGTCCACAGGACCGCCTGTGCGAGGGCGCCTGCACCCTCAATACCGACGGCTTCGGCGAGGCCGTCGGTGGCGGCCCGAACACGGGCGGCTTCGGCGCGGTGACCATCGGCCAGATCGAACGCTACATTTCCGAAGAGGCGTTCAAGGCCGGCTGGCGTCCCGACATGACGAACGTGGTGCCGACCGGCAAGAAGGTCGCCATCATCGGCGCCGGTCCGGCCGGATTGGGCTGCGCCGACGTGCTGGCGCGCAACGGGGTGAAGCCGGTGGTGTTCGACCGCTACGACGAGATCGGCGGTCTGCTCACCTTCGGCATCCCCGAATTCAAGATGGAAAAGATGGTGATGATGCGCCGTCGCGAAGTGTTCGAAGGGATGGGCGTCGAATTCCGTCTCGACACCGAGATCGGAAAGGACGTGTCGATGCAGTCCCTGCTCGACGAATACGACGCCGTGTTCATGGGCATGGGCACCTACACCTACATGAAGGGCGGCTTCCCCGGCGAAGACCTGCCCGGCGTGCTGGAAGCGCTGCCCTTCCTGATTTCCAATGTCAGGAAGTGCCTCAACCTGGCCAAGCCGGACGAGGTCGCTGATTCCAACGAAAAATATCGGGACACGAAAGACCTGCGCGTGGTAGTGCTGGGCGGCGGCGACACTGCGATGGACTGCAACCGCACCAGCATCCGCCAGGGCGCGGCCTCGGTCACCTGCGCCTATCGCCGCGACGAGCAGAACATGCCCGGCTCCAAGCGCGAAGTCGCCAATGCCAAAGAAGAAGGCGTGCAGTTTATGTGGAACCGCCAACCGGTGGAGATCGTCGGTGACGGCAAAGTGGAGGGCGTCAAACTCGTCACCACCGAGCTCGGCCCGCCCGACGCGCGCGGCCGCCGCACCCCGGTGGTGATCCCCGGCTCGGAGGAAATCATTCCCGCCGACCGCGTGATCGTCGCCTTCGGCTTCCGCCCCAATCCGCAGCCGTGGTTTGCCGACCACAGCATCGCCGTCGACCCGGGCGGCCGCGTGATCGCCAAGGGCCAGCAGCACGCGTTCCAGACCGCCAACCCGAAGGTCTTCGCCGGCGGCGACATGGTGCGCGGCGCCGACCTGGTGGTAACTGCGGTATGGGAAGGCCGCGAGGCCGCCAAGGGTATCCTTGGCTACCTCGACCTGCTCTGACCACGGCGGGGGCGAGGCGGCTTAGCCATCGCGCCCTCCCACTCGGGGTACGCTAAAATATTGCCACCCACCCCATGCTTTCCGGACTTTATTACCCCCGTTCCTTCACCATTCTCGTCATCGTCGCGATGGGCGTGCTGATCGTGCCGCTGGCGAGCGGCCTGATCAACACGGTGCACGTGCTGCAGGGCGTCGCCGACACCCAGCGCCAGTTCACCCGCAATAGCCTCGCCATCACGCGCGATGTGCGGCAGATCGCCGAATCGGTGAGCCAGTTGCAGCGCACTGCCGGGCAGTACCATTTGCTGCAGGACGCCGAATTCGCGCCCGCCCTGCGGACCCGTTACGACGAACTGCAAACCCTGCTGGCGCAACTCGACGGCGAACTCGTCGACACGCCGGCACGCGCCACGCTGGCCGCGCTCGGGACACGCAGCCGCGTATTGTACCGCCAGCTGCAACCCGGCGCATTTCTCGACAGCGCGCGCTTCAACGCGCTCGAGCCTGCGTTCGATGCGCTGCATGTCGATACGCGCACCTTGCTCGCCGAGGCCGACGCCGCGGTGCAAAGCGAATTGCAGGCGCTGGAAGCGACCGTGCAAGCCACCCGCCAGCGGCTGATCGTGCTGGCGCTGGCGCTGATTCCGCTGACGCTGCTTTTGGCTGCGGTGTTTTCCTGGATGATCAACCGCCCGATCAAGCAGCTCAAGGCCTCGATCCAGCAGCTCGGTCAGGCCGACCTGCGGCCGCTGCGGGCGATCAGCGGGCCGCAGGACATCGTCGAGCTGGGGCGTGAAATCGACTGGCTGCGCCAGCGTCTGCAGGCGCTGGAGGACCAGAAGCTGCGCTTTTTGCGCCACGTGTCGCACGAACTGAAAACGCCGCTGGCGTCTCTGCGCGAAGGCGTCGCGTTGTTGGACGACGAACTGGTGGGTAGCCTCAATGCGCGTCAGCGCAGCATCGTCACCATCATGGACAGCGCCAGCCGCGACCTGCAAAAACGCATCGAAGACCTGATCCGCTACAGCGGTATGATGCGCGACGCCACCCTGCGGCCCACCGGCGAGCACGCGCTGGCAGACGTGCTCGCCGGCGCGCTTGCGCGACAACGGCTGGCACTCGACGCGCGCGGCTTTCAGGTCGAAACGCAGCTGAATGCCCCCACCGTGCACTGCGATCGCAGCCAGCTGGAAACGGTGCTGGACAACCTGCTGTCCAATGCGATCAAATTCAGTCCCGAGGGGGGGCGTATCCTGGTGAAGAGCGAGCCGCTCGACGACGCAATCGCGCTGTGGGTGTGCGACCAGGGCGAAGGCATACCCGAAGCCGAGCGCGGCCGTGTCTTCGAGCCGTTTTTCCAGGGTGCGCTCCAGCCCGCCAGCACGGTCAAGGGCAGCGGACTGGGCTTGTCGATCGTGCGCGAATCGATGCTGGCTGCGAGCGGCGGTGTCGAGGTGGTCGATTGCCCGCCGTGGTCGACCTGTTTTCGTTTAACCTGGCCCGTTTAAGCTGTCCGATGCCACAATGACGTTCAAACCCACCTTCCTTGTCGGGCTGTTGCTGGTGCTGGGCGCCTGTACCCCCGTGCCCGAGCGCCCGACAGTGACAGCGGCGACCCCTGCGCCAACCGCCGCCCAGCCAACCAGACTGAACGCGACAGCGCTGCTGAGCGAGCTGGCGCAGGTGGCAGCGCTGTCGCCCGAACAGCGACGCCATGAACTGGCTGGACTGGAGGGCGAGCGCCATCTCGACGACGCCCGGCGTTTTCAGTTGGCCGCCCTGCTGGAGCGCGAGGACAGCGTGGAGGCGCTCGAACGCAGCCTGAAAACACTGGGGGCGATCACCGACCTGAATCCGCGCGCACAAGCGTTGACCGAACTGATGAAAAGGTCACTCAAGGCGCGTATCGAGCTCAAGCAGCAGACCGCGCGCACGCAGGAATTGCAGGACAAGCTCGACCAGATCAAGGCGTTGGAAAAATCGCTGCAACAGCGCAACATCCCCGACAAGGCACCATGAAAAAGCCCTGCATTCTGGTGGTCGACGACGACGCGTCGCTGCGCGAGTTGATCACGCTGCGACTGGAGGCCAATGGCTTCAGGGTCGAAGCGGTCGACAGCGGCGAAGCCGCGCTGACACAGTTGGCGCTGGCGCGCCCCGAAGCCGTGCTGACCGACATGCAGATGGATGGCATGGACGGCATGGCGCTGTTTCGCGCCATCCATGCGCGCGACCCGGCGTTGCCGGTGATCGTGCTGACTGCGCATGGCACCATTCCGGACGCGGTGGCCGCCACCCAGCAGGGACTGTTCGGCTACCTGACCAAGCCCTATGACGCCGCCACCCTGATCAGTCTGCTGAAACGCGCCACCCGCCTTGCGGGTAACAGCAGCGACGCCGACAGCGACAGTTGGCGCAGCGAGATCGTCACCGCCAGCCCGACCATGGACGTGCTGCTGGCCGAAGCCCGGCTGGCCGCGCAAAGCGATGCGTCGGTCTTGATCCAGGGGGAGTCGGGCACCGGCAAGGAACTGCTGGCACGCGCCATTCATCGCGCCAGCCCGCGTCACGGCAGGCCCTTCGTCGCGATCAACTGTGGCGCGATTCCGGCCGAACTGCTCGAATCGGAACTGTTCGGCCATGTAAAGGGCGCCTTCACCGGCGCGGCACGCGACCACCTCGGCCTGTTCCTGAGCGCCGAGGGCGGCACCATGCTGCTTGACGAGATCGGCGACATGCCCGCGCAGCTGCAGGTCAAGCTGCTGCGCGTACTGCAGGAAGGCGAGGTTCGGCCGGTCGGCGCGACCGCAACACGGCCTGTCGACGTACGCATTTTGTCGGCTACCCACCGCAATCTGGAGGAGGCGATCGCCAGCGGAGAATTCCGCGAAGACCTGTATTACCGCCTCAACGTCGTCACCCTGACGCTGCCGCCATTGCGCGAGCGGCGCGAGGACATCCCGCTGCTGGCACGGCATTTCCTTACGGTGCTGACGGAAAAATACCGCCGCCGCATCCATGGCTTTGCGCCAGACGCGCTCGACATGCTGACGGCAGCCGACTGGCCGGGCAACATCCGCCAGTTGCACAACGTGCTGGAGCAATGCGTCGCACTGTGCACCACCTCAACCATCCCGGCCAGCCAGGTGGCGCGCGCCCTGCGCGACAAACCGGCCGAGATCCAGCCACTGGCCGAAGCACGCTCGACGTTCGAGCGCGATTACCTGATTTCGCTGCTGAAGCTCACCCGCGGCCAGGTTAGCGAGGTGGCGCGACTGGCCGGACGCAACCGCACCGAGGTATACCGGCTGCTGCAACGCCATGGCCTCACCCCCGCGCTGTTCAAGGACCGCGACGACGCCTGAGCGTCAGGCATCGGCGACGCCTTCCCTGCCGTGCAGGCGGTCGATTCCCGTACCGGCGCGCCATCAATTTGATTCAAAACACATTTCTCGATTGGCACGGCCTCTGCTTTAGGAGAGATACCGCCTTTTGGCGCGTTTATCAACCCAAAGAGGAGAACACCATGTTTGTATGGGCCGTTACGTTTCTGATTATTGCAATCATCGCCGGAATTTTCGGTTTTGTCGGACTGGCGGGCACCGCTGCCTGGATCGCCAAAGTGCTGTTCGTCGTCGGTCTGGTGGTGTTTCTGGTGCTGCTGGTCTCGGGCCGCCGCCCGCCCGCCCTTTAAAACTAAAACGCTCGTTGCACAGGAAAGGGGGAGCTTGTCTCCCCTTTTTGATTGTCTGTTTTCCAGGTTTGTTTTTCGTGGCTGTCGCCGATGTCAGACAAAATAATCCAATAAGAACAACTGCCTAACAAACCACATCCGGGTCCGTCGCCGACAGGCGACATATCGACCGCCCATGCGGACGCAACGCAGCGAGCCGCCCCGTAAAAAACATTTATCAATTTGATTCTATTAGTGAAAATAGAGTTGGCACGGTCGTCGCTTTAGTACTCCTCGAGTGCATCTGCATTCGTAATGACTCAACCATTAAGGAGCTAAACATGAAATCCATTCACCCCAACTTTCTAAGCTTCACGCTTGCCGGCCTACTGGGCGCCGCCTCGGCCTCTGTCTTAGCCCAATCCATGCCCGGAACCACCTTTTCCCCCGCCACGGATGCGCCCAGCTTCCAAAGCGCCGACAGCAATAACGACGGCAAAATCAGCCTGGAGGAATTCAAGGCTCAGGGCGGAGATGATTATGGCTTCACCAAGCTCGACACCGACCAGGACAAGAGCCTGAGCCAGGATGAATTCGCCAAGCTGGGCAAGCCGAGCGCCTAACGCTCCTGCCCCTCGGCGTCGGGAGTCGGGAGCGTGACGGTGGTCCGCAACGACGGCTGATCAAACGCTAACCCCCGACTCCCAGCCAGCCGGCGATGAATCCTTCACAACCGGCAACATGAACCAGGAGAACCGATATGAGCAAAACCATGCCCCACCTCAATGACGAGCACATGCAGCTGTATGAATGGAGCGGGACCGGAATCGGGGGGATATCAATTCCGGCCAAGTCGAAACGCACCCATCCCTGGCGAGCCTCCTACGCCGTGCTGGGCGTACTGACCAGCCTGCTGGTCCTGAACGGCTGCGACAACCAGGACTCGGCAGAGCAGGCGAGTGAACTGGTCGAGCAGCGAACGAAGGATCGGCCGCTATATGACGATGCCGCCGGCCAGCCCATGCCTGAGGCGGAGGCGGGCGCACCGGCTGCAGACGAAACGCTCATGCCGCCGGGCGAAACGATCGGGTCACCCGGAGAAGACCAACAAACACAGTGATCGGCCGTGTCAATAAAAATAGGCCAGGCGCATCGTGCGCCCGGCCTTTCACGTCATGCCATCAGCCGGTCAGAACGTATGGCTGTACATCAGCTGCCAGTTGACCTGGCTGTGGTCGATGGTCATGCCGCTATCCGCCGTCACCGCCACCTCCGGCGCATAGCTTAGGCTGAAGTTAAGCGCGGATTGCTTATCGAAGGTATAGCCGAATCCCGCCGTGTAGTGGTCTTCCACGGTCGCCGGCCACAGATAATTGACGTACGCGTCCGGGATCGGATTCTTACCATAGTTGTAGCCGACGCGCCCGGTGAAAGCGCCGCTGAACCGGTAGGCGAGGCCCAGCGACAGCACGAGCTGGTCGTCCCAGTCCTGCTGGAACGGCGCAACGACCATGTCATTCTGGTAAATGGTCACCGTATTCATGCTGTCGCCCCACATTACGTCCTTGATGTCGGCCGCAATCATCAGCCGCTCGTTCGCCTGCCAGGCAAGACCGAGGCCGAGCGTGGCCGGCATGTCGAAACCGGTCACCCTATAGTCGTCGCCCTTGAAATCGGGCAGGTTGGCGGCGGTCTGGTAGACGCCGCCGACGGTCAGGACATCGTTGAGCCTGTAGGTGAAGCCGAGCTTGGCCGCCACGCTGTAGCCCTTGGTTGCGCCGGTGAAGTCGCTGTCGTCCTTGAAATCGATCTCCTTACCCGGATTGAGGGGATCGAGATCGGCGACCAGGTCCATCCCCCCCCACACCAGGTCGACGCTGCCACCGATGTTGAAACGCTGGTTGACGCTGTAGGCGAGCGGGAAGATCACCCGACCCACGCCCACCTGCGCCATGTCGCCATTGGCGTATTCGGTGCCCATTCCGCCCTGGCCGTAAATCCCCGCGCCATAGACCAGATTGCCCTGCTTCTTCACGTAGCCGATGGCGGGCATGTAGAAGGCGTCGGCCTCGGACTTGCCCATTCCCATGGATGTTTCCAGATCCGGGCCGACGAAACCCAGCATCACGTCGAGCCGACTGCCCTCCGCCATCAGGCCGAGCGTGGCCGGATTGTTCGCCAGCGCGGCGGTGCCGTTGTCGTAGGCCATAGCGGCCCCGCCCATGCCTGCGGCGATCGGGCCGTAGCCCTCCATGATCATGCCGTTGGTGGCCAGGGCCAGGCTGGGCGCAGCCAGTCCCATCACGGCAAGCGTGGCCGCGAGTTTGTTCAGTTGCATCGGGGTCTCCTGAGATGCGGGTTAATGATTAGAAAAGCCGAAAATTCTAACCTGCTAACGTACAGCACTTCCCGAACTTGAGCTACGGCTTTTTCATTGCAACGCCCGTGGCGTAAGCATGGCCACGATTCCCGCCCGCCGCCAGCGGTTACAAAGCGATACAGCCTGTTACTCGCCCCACACCTGCCGCTTGCACCGCGCCCCTACTCTGCAGGTGTCCGCTGGCGTAACGACCCGGCGACACCCCACCACTCAACAGAAGCGACACCATGAAAAGCAATCCGATGAAAAAACTTTCGGTATTTTGGCGCCAGTGTTGCGAACTGGAAATAGCAGCCTGTCGTGCAGCGGCCGGCCGAAATGGCGCTGCCGATCACCGCACCGATCTCGTCACGATTGCCGTAGTCGCGAACACAGGCCACGCGGCCGGGAACGCCAAGCCTGCTAAAATGCCGGCTTTGCATCCCGGCCATCTTTTGTGGCACAGCCATGTCCGTCCTCAAGAACGATACCTTCCTGCGCGCACTGCTGCGCCAACCCACTGAATACACCCCCCTCTGGCTGATGCGCCAGGCCGGCCGCTACCTGCCGGAATACAACGCCACCCGTGCCCGCGCCGGCGACTTTCTGACCCTGTGCAAGACGCCCGACCTGGCGACCGAGGTGACGCTGCAGCCGCTGGCGCGCTATCCGCTCGACGCCGCCATCCTGTTTTCCGACATTCTCACCGTGCCCGACGCGATGGGCCTGGGCCTGTACTTCTCGCAGGGCGAAGGCCCGCGCTTCGAGCGCCCGTTGCGCGACGAATGGGAAATCCGCGACCTCTCCGCGCCCGACCCCACCGACAAGCTGGGCTACGTGATGGACGCGGTGCGCTCGATCCGCCGCGCGCTCGATGGCTCGGTACCGTTGATCGGCTTTTCCGGCAGCCCCTACACGCTGGCCTGCTACATGGTCGAAGGCGGCGGCTCGGACGACTACCGCCACATCAAGGCCATGCTGTACAGCCGCCCCGACCTCTTGCACCGCATCCTCGAAGTGAACACCCGTGCGGTGATCGACTACCTCAACGCGCAGATCGAGGCCGGCGCGCAGGCGGTGATGATTTTCGATTCCTGGGGCGGCAGCCTCACCCCGTACGCGTACAAGGAATTCTCGCTCGACTATATGCAGCGCATCGTTGCCGCCCTGACCAAGGAGCGTGAAGGCCGCCCCGTACCCAGCATCATCTTCACCAAGGGCGGCGGCAACTGGCTGGAATCCATGGCCGGCATCGGCGCCGATGCAGTGGGGCTGGACTGGACCCTCGACATTGGCGAAGCGCGCCGCCGTGTCGGCGACCAGGTTGCGCTGCAGGGCAACCTCGACCCCGGCGCCCTGCACGGCTCGCCCGACAACATCCGCGCCGAAGCGCACCGCATCGTCGACAGCTACGGCAACCATCCCGGCCATGTATTCAACCTCGGCCACGGCATTTCGCAGTTCACCGACCCGGACAAGGTCAGCGTGCTGGTCGAGGCGGTGCACAGCCGCAGCCGCGCCGTGCGTGCGGCATGATTTCTGGTCCTGAACGGCCACGCTTTGCTTTTTAATCATCAGAAAACACCATGAAACGTATTTTGATCAGCCTGTTTGCCGTCTTCATCGGCTTCTCCTTCATGATGCCGGACGCCGAAGCCCGCCGCATGGGCGGCAGCAAATCCTTCGGCATGCAGCGCGCCGCGCCGGCCAGACAGAATGTCGCGCCGACGCCGCCGCGCCAGCAGACCGGCACCGTGCCGCAGAAACGCTCGTGGATGGGCCCGATCGCCGGCCTCGCCGCGGGTTTGGGGCTGGCAGCGCTGTTTTCCCATCTCGGCCTGGGTGAGGAAATGGCCAATTTCATGATGCTGGCACTGCTGGCGATGGCCGCCTTCATGCTGTTCCGCTTGTTCATGCGCCGCAATGCGCCGGCCGCACCCGCATGGAGTACGCCGGCGGGTGCCCCGCTGCTACGCAGCGACTCTTCCGCAGCACCCGCGATGCGGGTCGCCGGCATGCCCGCACCGGCCGCATTTGAGCAAAGCCACGCCGCATCGGGCGGCAGCCTCACGGCCAGTCCTTTTCCACCCGGCTTCGATGCCGACGCCTTCGCGCGTGAGGCCAAGCTCAACTTCATCCGCCTGCAAGCGGCGTTCGACGCCGCCAATCTCGACGACCTGCGCGCCTTCACCTCGCCCGAAGTATTTGCCGAAATCAGCATGCAGCTGGCCGAACGCGGCGACGCCACCCAGACCACCGACGTCATGACGCTCGATGCCGAGGTGCGGGAAGCGGTCGACGAGGGCAACCGCCATGTCGTCAGCGTGCGCTTCACCGGCCTGGTGCGCGAGGCCGCCGGCCAGGACGCCGTACCGCTCGACGAAGTCTGGCATCTCACCAAACCGGCCAGCGGCCAGGGCGGCTGGGTCATCGCCGGCATTCAGCAACAAAGCTAGCAAGAACAAGGCCTTCCGCGCCCACAAGGCACGCGGAAGGCCGCATTTGCGCCAATAGAAGCATTGACTTATACACATTTATCGCGCAACTGAAGCTTTTTTCTCCCAATCTCTTGACAGCCAAGCAATGTTTATAAGTCATTGAAAAATATCAATTTGCCGGCCTGCCTGCTTTTTGGCCTGTGATGGCGGCCCGCCTGAATACGGGCGTTTGAGGGCAGTCGACACAAATCGCCCACACAATTGTCCACAGCTTGCTGTGGGCAAGGCGGAATAAGGATTGCCAAACAGATACTTAGTGAATTTTCCCCGCTCCCCTATCAAGATTCACCCCTAACATGCCGTCCATCCTTCAGGTCGCACTCGATACGCCGCTGCATCGGCTGTTCGACTATCGCCTGCCGGATGACCTCGGGGCCGTGCCGCCGGGCACCCTGCTCGAGGTTCCGTTCGGCCGCACCCGTCAGGTTGGCGTCGTGCTCGGGCCGCAGGCCGACAGCACCGTCCAGGCCGACAAGCTACGCGATGTGATCCGCGTGCTGGCCGACCGCCCCGCACTGTCACCCGAAATCCTCCGCCTGGCGCAGTTCTGCGCCGACTATTACCACTATCCGCTGGGCGCGATCCTGCTCGCCACGCTGCCGCCGCGCCTGAAAAACACCACGCCGTTTGTCGCCGAGACCCCCTGGCTGGTGGTGACCGCAGCCGGACAAGCCGCCGAACCCGTCGCCCGCGCCCGCGCGCAGCGCGCCCTACTTGACGCGCTGCGAACGGCGCCACAGTCGCGCAGCGTGCTGCGCGCGCAGAAACAAGGCCGCCACGCCACCGCACTGGTGGCGGCCGGCTGGGCCGCCTGGTCGCGCGTTCCCCCGCCGGCAGCCGCCGCACCGCAGACGGCCGAATCGCCCCCCGCCACCGCCGAGCAGCAGGCCGCACTCGAGACGCTGCTGCCCGCACTCGGCCAGTTTGGCGTGCACCTGATCCACGGCGTCACCGGCAGCGGCAAGACCGAGCTGTACCTGCGCCTGATCGACGCGGTGCTGACCAAGGAAAAACAGGCGCTGGTGCTGATTCCCGAAATCGCGCTGACCCCGCAACTGGAACAACATTTCCGCCGCCGCTTCCCCGGACGCCGCTTCGCCACCCTGCATAGCGGCCTCGCCGAGAAAGATCGCGCCGAAAACTGGCTCGCCGCCCCCGACTGCGACGTGCTGCTCGGCACCCGGCTGTCGGTGTTCGCGCCGCTGCCGCGGCTGGGGCTGATCGTGGTCGACGAGGAGCACGACGCCTCTTTCAAGCAGCAGGACAGCCTGCGCTACTCGGCGCGCGACGTCGCCATCGCGCGCGGCAAACAGCGCGGCGTGCCGGTGCTGCTCGGCTCCGCCACGCCCTCGCTGGAAAGCTATGCACAGGCCACGACCGGGCGCTACCGGCTGATCGAGCTGAAGCAGCGCGCCATCAGCCAGGCGCGGCTGCCGGCGATCGAACTGGTCGACCTCAAGCACATTCCGCTCGACAACGGTCTCACCCGTCCCGTCCTGCTGGCGCTGAGCGAAACCCTGGCGCGCGGCGAGCAGAGCCTGGTGTTTTTGAACCGCCGCGGCTACGCCCCGGCACTGTACTGCCCGAGCTGCGCCTGGGTGTCGCCCTGCCCGCGCTGCTCGGCACGGCTGGTGCTGCACCGCACCTCGCATCGATTGAAATGCCACCACTGCGGATTCGAGACGCGCATCCCGCCCGCATGCCCGAGCTGCGGCAACCCCGATTTGAAAGCCCTCGGCCAGGGCACCCAGCGGCTGGAGGAAACGCTCGCCACGCTGCTGCCCGCCGCGCGCATCCGCCGCATCGACCGCGACACCATGCGTCCGCGCGCCTGGGCCGAACTGGGCGCGGCGGTGCACGGCGGCGCAATCGACATCCTGGTCGGCACCCAGATGCTGGCCAAGGGCCACGACTTCCCCAACATGACGCTGGCGCTCATCCTCGACACCGACGGCGCGCTCTACAGCCCGGACTTTCGCGCCACCGAACGGCTGTTCGCGCAACTGATGCAGGTGGCCGGACGCGCCGGGCGTGCCGACAAGCCCGGCCGCGTGCTGATCCAGACCGCCTTCCCCGATCATCCCTTGTTCCGCTACCTGCAGCGCCACGATTTCGCCGGCTATGCGCGCGCACTGCTGGCCGAACGCCGCCAGCTCGACCTGCCGCCGTTCACCCGCCAGGTCCTGCTGCGCGCCGAAGCGCCCACGATGGCAGCGGCGCTGGCTTTTTTGCAGCGCGCCGCAGCGCTCGCGCCGGATACGGCCGACGTCAGCGTGTTCAGCGCCACGCCGGCGCCGATGGCACGCGTCGCCAATCTGGAGCGCGCGCAACTGCTGGTCCAGTCGCCCCAGCGCCAGACCCTGCAGGCCTTCGTGCGCGACTGGCGACCGCTGTTGGACACCATCAAGCCACGCGTGACGCACTGGTCGCTCGACGTCGACCCGCTGGTGTTTTGATGCCTTGCTCCCGGCGCTTATAATCGCCGGCTACCCATTCGAACACCAAGGGTGCGATTTACCCCATCCTCTCTGTAACCATGTCCAGCACCCATCCGCTCAAAGACCAGATCGCCCTGCTGATCGGTATTGCCCTCGAAACGGTGGCGCCCGACGCCCCGGTCAGCCTCGAAATCGAACGCCCAAAGAATTCCGCTCACGGCGACTTTTCCAGCAATGCCGCACTGCAGCTGGCGCGGCCGCTGAAGAGAAATCCGCGCGAACTGGCGCAGCTGATCCTCACCGAGTTGCCGAAATCCCCGCTGATTGCCAGGGCGGAAATCGCCGGCGCCGGCTTCATCAATTTCCACCTCACTCCCGCCGCCTGGCACGGTCTGGTGCCGCAGATCCGTTCGGCCGGCGCGACTTTCGGCCACAGCGATGCGGGCAAGGGCCACAAGGTGCTGGTCGAGTTCGTCTCCGCCAATCCGACCGGCCCGTTGCACGTCGGTCACGGCCGCCAGGCGGCGCTGGGCGACGCCATCTGTAACCTCTACGCGGCGCAGGGCTGGGACGTCTATCGCGAGTTCTACTATAACGACGCCGGGGTACAGATCGCCACGCTGGCCAACAGCGTGCAGGCGCGCGCAAAAGGGCTGAAACCGGGCGACGCCGGATGGCCGGAAGCCGCCTACAACGGCGACTACATCGCCGACATCGCGGCGGATTTTCTGGCCAGGAAAACGATGAAGTCGGACGACCGCGAATTCACCGCATCGGGCAATGCCGACGATCTCGACTCGATTCGCCAGTTCGCCGTCGCTTACCTGCGCCATGAGCAGGACCTCGACCTCAAGGCCTTCGCGGTGCGCTTCGACCATTACTATCTGGAGTCGAGCCTGTATACCAGCGGGCGCGTGGAGGCGACGGTCAAGCGGCTGATCGAGGCCGGCAAGACCTACGAGCAGGACGGCGCGCTATGGCTCCGAACCACCGACTACGGCGACGACAAGGACCGCGTGATGAAAAAATCCGACGGCACCTACACCTATTTCGTGCCCGACATCGCCTATCACATCGCCAAGCGGGAGCGCGGCTACGAGCGCGCAATCAACATCCAGGGCACCGACCACCACGGCACCATCGCCCGCGTGCGCGCCGGCCTGCAGGCTGCGGGAGGGTCGCTGCGCAGCAGCGGGGCACCCACCGGCGTACCCCTTGCGGGTGCCGCCAACGTCGGCATCCCCGAGGGCTATCCCGACTACCTGCTGCACACTATGGTGCGCGTAATGCGCGGCGGCGAGGAGGTCAAAATCTCCAAGCGCGCCGGCAGCTACGTCACCCTGCGCGACCTCATCGAATGGGCCAGCAAGGACGCGGTGCGCTTCTTCCTGCTCTCGCGCAAGGCCGACACCGAATACATCTTCGATGTCGATCTGGCGATCGCCAAAAACACCGACAATCCGGTGTACTACGTGCAGTACGCCCATGCGCGGATTTGCCGGGTATTCGAGGAATGGGGCGGACAGCCCGCCGCACTCGACGGCGTCGACCTCGCGCCGCTGACCGCGCCGCACGAACTCGCGCTGATGCAGCGTCTGGCCGAATACCCGGAAACCGTCGCTGCTGCCGCCAAGGAGCTGGCTCCGCACCTGCTGGTGCACTACCTGGGGGTGCTGGCAGGCGATTTTCACGCCTGGTACAACGCGGAGAAATTCCTGGTCGACGATGCGGCGACGAAACTGGCCCGGCTGGCGCTGGCCGACGCCACCCGCATCGCAATCGTCAATGGGCTGGCCTTGCTCGGCGTGTCGGCCCCGGAGAAAATGTAGCCATGGTCAAGCCTTCACCCCGCAAAAAAGACCGCTCGGGCGGCAACTCCATCTTCACCGGCGTGCTGATCGGGCTCATCGTCGGCGCGATTCTCGCCGTCGGCGTAGCGCTGTGGATCACCGGCAACAACCTGTTCAAGCCCACGGCACCGACGCCCCGCCCGGCTGCGCCCGCTGCCGGCGTCCCTGAGCCCGCACCCAGCTTCGATTTCTACAAGGTCCTGCCGGGCGACGCCCAAGGCGAACTGCCGCCGTCCACCGCGCCCGCTGCGCCCGCCACGCGCTATTTCCTGCAGGCAGGCGCGTTCCAGAATGCGGACGATGCCGACAACCTGAAAGCGCAACTCGCCATGCTGGGCGTCGAAGCCGTCATCCAGACCGGCGAGGTGGCCGGCAAGGGGGTGTTCCATCGCGTGCGCGTCGGCCCGTTCAGCACCATGGATGAAGTCGATCGCACCCGCAGCCTGCTGACGCAGAACGATATCCCTGCCACACTGGTCAAAGAAATTCTCACCCCACAGGAGTCGCCTTGATGTTTACCCGCATTTTGTCTTTCTTCGCCGCCGCCGTTTTTTCCCTGTCTGCCCTGGCCGCCGGGCCGGAAGCCTTCGAAGGGCACGATTACACCCGGCTGAAGCGAACACAGCCGGTCACTACCGGCAAAAATGTCGAGGTGCTGGAATTCTTCTGGTACCGCTGCCCGCACTGCTTTCAGCTCGAACCCGGCCTCGATGCCTGGCTGAAAACCCTGCCCAGCGACGCCCAGGTTCGCCGCGTGCCGGCGGTGTTCCGCAACGACTGGATGCCCGACGCCAAGCTGTATTACACGCTGGAACAGATGAAACTCCTCGACAGCCTGCACCACAAGATTTTCGACGCCTACCACGTGCAAAACATCAACCTCAACGATCCGGCCGTGCTGGGTGGCTGGATCGCCAAACAGGGCGTCGACCGCAAGAAATTCGAAGATGTCTACAATTCGTTCTCGACGCAGGCCAAGGCCACCCAGGGCGCGCGACTGGCCACCGCTTACGCCATCAGCGGCGTGCCTGCCTTCATCATCGACGGCAAATACGCCACCACGGTGTCGATGACCGGCAGCGAGGCGCGCCTGTTCGAGGTGCTCGATCAGCTGATCGTCAAGGCACGCGCAGAACGCAGCGATAAAAAAGCCCCCAGGTAAACGCCTTGCGGAACAACCGCGGCCCCCCTTTTTACGGGCCGCGCGTAGTGGTTGACGAGCGCCTGACGCCACGACGTGCGTCAGCGCACAGTGGATAGAGCCCGCCCGGCATATGATCTTTCACGGCGCACTGCGTTGCGCGCCGTATTCAATACGGCCCACCATGAATTTTTTAAGGAGTAACCCGATGCAAATACTGTGCAATACAGATGAGAGCGTAGAAGGCCGCGATGCCCTCGGTCGCCATGCTGAAGACGTCGTCAGACGGGTACTGGACCGCTTCAGTGATGATGTCACCCGGGTGGAAATCCATCTCAGCGACGTCAACGGTCAAAAGGCCGGCGAAAATGACAAGCGCTGCCTGATGGAGGCCCGCGTGGCCGGCCGCCAGCCGATCGCGGTCACCGAACTAGCCAATTCACTGCACCAGGCAATCGACGGTGCCGCCCAAAAACTGAAGCGTTCGCTCGACAGCATGCTCGGCAAGCTGGGTGACCACAAGCGCGGTTCATCGATCCCGGACAGCCCGGACGAACCAAGCTGACGGATCGGGCGATCAGCGCCACCCCGGCTCCTGATCGTCACCAACCGACCTTACTGTTAAAGGAGAATGCCATGAGCACGAAAGAAGACTTCGTCCGCAAAATGCACGCCAAACTCGACCAATGGAATGCCGAGATCGACACACTGACGGCAAAGGCCGATGCCGCTGAAGCCGGGGCACGCGCCGAATATCACAAGCAGGTCGAGGGCCTGCGCAACAAACGCGATCACGCCCGCAGCAAGCTGGGCGAGCTCGAATCCGCCGGCGAAGGCGCCTGGCAGGACTTGAAGGCCGGCGTCGAGCTGGCATGGGAATCGGTCAGCGAGGCCGTGCATTCCGCCACCGCCCGATTCAAATAAGCCGCCCGTTGCAGGCGCCGAATAAAGTCTTATCCCCAACCTGAACAGGAAAAAAACATGGCAAACGAGGGTTATCACGAGCCGGTCGAAGCACTCAGTGCCGAGACCCGCGACATGCACCGGGCGATCATTTCGCTGATGGAAGAACTCGAAGCGGTGGACTGGTACAACCAGCGCATGGATGCCTGCAAGGATCCGGAGCTGCGCGCCATTCTCAAGCACAATCGCGACGAGGAGAAAGAGCATGCCGCCATGGTGATGGAGTGGATTCGTCGGCGCGACCCGAAGTTCGACGAGGAACTGCGGGATTACCTGTTCACCGACAAGCAAATTGCTCACGACTGATTCGGGGCCGCACGCAACGGCACGCCCCCTTGTCGACACCGGGAGCCTTAATCCGTCTGCAGATCCTGCGGCTGGTTGAAATTGGCAAAGCAGGCCGCATCGAACCGTACGGCCGTTGAGGGCAGGCCCGCCTGCCAGTGGTGCACCGCACGTTCGCCATGCGCCAGAAATGCGGCGAGGCTGCCGCGCTGATCGGCGCGCACGAGGAAGCAGCCGTAGTGCACGCGTTCCCCGTCCGCCGCTACGGCCAGCGGCACGCCTTCCCGCAGTGCCGCGTCGAGCAAGCGCACAGCCAGGTCGGCCGGCAGATGCGGCGTGTCGCAGGGCGCGACCAGCAACCAGTCCGCCGTCACGGCGTCCAGCGCCGCCAGCACACCCGCCAGCGGACCAGGGAAATCGGGCATCGTGTCGGGCAGCACACGGTGGCCATAGGCCGCGTAGATATCGAGATTGCGGTTGGCGCTGATGAGAATTTCGCCGACTTGCGGCGCCAGCGCGGCAAGCGCCCATTCGACCAGCGGGCGCCCCTGATAATCGATCAGGCCTTTGTCGGCGCCGCCCATGCGGCGGCCCTGGCCGCCCGCCAGGATGACGGCGGCGACGCGCGCCGACTTTAATTTACTGCCCGCGTCGGGCATACAGGTGGAAGTGGTCGAAGCGGTCGCCGGGGCGCGCGCCTTCCCACTGCTTGATCCAGTCATCCGGAACGCGCGGTTCTGGCTCGTTGCGCCGCGTCTCCCGCAGCAGCCAGTCGCAGCCGGCGTCGCCAGGGACGAGCCAGCGGTCGCTGTGATAGGCCAACAGCAGGCGCTGCGTGCTGCGCACCTGATGGGTCTGGATGCACGCCGCTGGCGGCACCCGCGCCGCCAGCGCCTCGCCGACGCTGACATAACTCAGGCGACGGTCGAGCGGCGCCTGAAACAGTACCATCAGCAAAACCCAGATGAACGTCAGACTCGCCGTCCACACCAGGATGGGGCGCAGCGGCGAGCGGTCGACACGGGCGAGGAACCCGACCCAGATCAGGGTAACGACAAGACCCAGTGCCAGCGCCCACGGACGCAATTCGCCGACACCGGTCATGCCCAACTTGGCCAGCCGCGCCGCCAGCCGCACCGGATGGCCCAGGTCGTGTGCGCTCCAGTAGGCCCACAGCAGCAGCCCCATAAAGCCGAACAGCATGAGCGCAAACCACAGCAGGGCGCTGGCCGCGCCACGCCGCAGGCTGAACAGCCCGGCGCTGCCTAAGAGGGCCAGCGGCAGCAACAGGATGAGGCCCTGCTCCTCGCCGGGATGCGCCGCCAGGGCGTACAGGCCGAGCAGGCCCGCCAGCGCGCCGAGCGGCAGCACCACCCCCGGCGTACGCCACTGGCGCCGACCGCGATACAGCGCCCAGGCCGCCAGCGGCCACGCCGGCCAGGCGTACCAGGCCAGAATGCCGGGGAAGTAGCCTGGACGAAGACCCTCGCCGCCCAGCCAGCGCTCAAGATTGAGCACGCGCACAAACGGGATCGCCTGGGTGGCGAGATAAGCCAGCCATGCCGCGCTGGCGGCAAGCGCGAGGCCCGCCCCCCACAGCAGCGCGCGCCGCGCCGCCGGCGAACGATAATCCTCAAGCAACAGCGACAACGCGCCCGCCAACGCCAGGATCAGCGCCGCTTCCGCCGCGCCGCCGGCCAGCAGCATGAGCGTAGCCCCGATGCCCAGCGCCCAGCCGCTGCGAGGGTTCTGCGGCAGGCCGGCCACGCCATACAGCATGATCGCGGCGGCGGCGAACTGGGCGGTATAGGCATTGAGTTCGTGACCGCGCACCAGCAAGCCCACGCAGCCCAGCAGCGTCAGCGCCGCAGCCCAGCCGGCTTCTGCGCCATACAGCGTACGCGCGGTGCGCGCGACAAAAAACAGCGCCAGCGCGATGAACACCCCCGAGGCCAGCCGCGCGCCATCGGGCAGGGCCAGGATGGGCGAAGTCAGCCAGGCGGTGACGGCCGCCACCCAGTAGTACAGAGGCGGCGTGGCCACAGCAGCCTGCGGCGCAACGTCGCTTTGCAGCAGCAGCCACAGCTGTACGAAGTGATCGCCATCGCCGCCCTTCCATGGCGCATGCCCCACCAGACCCGGCAGCAGCCAGGCGGCACAGAGCAGCAGCAGCCCGAGCTGCGAAAGGGTCGCTGCGCAGCAGCGGGGTACCCATCGGCGTACTCCTTGCGGGTGCTGCGAAAGGTTGGGCTGGCGCTTACTGGACAATTTTGAGTCGCTGGCCCGGGCTGGGCTCGCCGCTTGGGTAAAGGGCGTTCATCAGGCGCAGCTGGCTTTCGGCGCCGGCGCCCAGCGGCGACTGCCGCGCCAGGTTTGCCATCGTCATGCCGGGCTGCGCCGTGACCAGTTTCAGCACGTAAGGCCGGGTTGCCATTTTCTCGGCCGCGGTGATCGCGCGAAAGCTGTTGATCGCCGCGCGCAGGGTGCTGCGTTCGCGATCGTAGGTCGGCTTGTCCCTGGCCATGCCGGCGATCAGGTACTGCGTGCCGTTGAACACCACGGCCGCCACCACCACCGGTTTGCCCTGCTGCGCGCCGGCGGCGAATGCCGCCGGATAGCCGCTAAGCTTGCCGCTGTCGTAGCGCGCGCCGGCATCCAGCTTGAGGCCTTTTTGCAGGGTATCCAGCGGCTTGTCGTTCTTCGGTCCCTGTTGCAGTTCGACCAGCGCATCGCCCTGGGGGCTCGTCGCCACGACCCGGTCGGGACGGTTCTGCACTCGCCAGCCTGGCGGGAACTGGAGCACAAGGCCAAGTTTTTCATGCAGCAGCATGTTGTTGCGGATCAGGCCCTGCTCGGGGCTGTCGCCAAAATAAACGCCGACCATTTTTTGCAGATAGTCGCTGCGGCCGTCACGCGGGTTGGCAACGGTGTACTGGTTCGCCGCGCCCACCACCTGCCTGAGACGCGCGTCGTTGCCGGGATGGGTGTCGAAGGTGCCGTGATAGGTGCGTAGCGGGCGGCCGTCGCGCCGGGCCTGTTCGGCGGCGAACAGCTCCTGGTTTTTCAGCACGCCGATGACGTCGATCATCGCCTGCGGGTTGTAGCCAGTCTTCGCCAGATATTCGGCGCCGAGGCGGTCGGATTCCAGTTCATGCTCGCGGCCGTAGCCCGCGGTCCAAGCCTGCGCCAGCGTTTGCAGCAGGGTGGCGCCCGCCTGATTGTCCAACTCCGGTACCAGGATCGATCCCAGCACTGCGCCCAGTCCGGCCGCAGTGGACGCGCTTTGCTGGCGCACCCCGTGGCGCGCGGTGACATGGCCGATTTCGTGGCCGACGACGCCGGCCAGTTCGGCCTCGGAATTCAGATACGCCATGATGCCGCGGGTGATGTAGACATAGCCGCCGGGCAGCGCAAAGGCGTTGACATCGGGGCTATCGACCACGGTGAAATGCCATTGCAGGTGCGGCCGGTGGCTTTGCTGCGCCAGGCGCTGACCGACCTCGTTCACGTAGGCCTGCAGCACCGGATTATCCAGCGTCGCGTATTCCTTCAGCACATCCTGATGTGCCTGCGCACCCAGCTGGATTTCCTGCTGCTCCGACATCAACACGAAGTCCTTGTCGCCGCTGACTGGATTTTGCGCGCAGTGGGAGAGCGCCAGCGAACCGAAGGCAATGACGGCAATACGACGAAAGGCGCGGGGGGTCACGTCAGTCTCTTTCTCGGGAGGCAGCGCTCAAAATGATACCGTTGCCGCGCCGCGAAAATGCAAAAAGCGGCTAAAGCCGCTTTTTGCATAATCGTGCAGACCGGCTTATTTCATGCCGCGGTTGACTTGATACCGTAGCGCTGACGGAACTTCTCGACGCGTCCGGCAGTGTCCACGATCTTCTGCTTGCCAGTATAGAACGGATGGCAGGCCGCGCAGACTTCCACCTTCAGGGCGTCTTTGCCCAGCGTGGAGCGGGTTTTGAAGGTGTTGCTGCAGGAGCAGGTCACGGTCACTTCTTGATAATCGGGGTGAATGCCGGCTTTCATGGCAATTCCTTAAAATGGGTTGAATTCGGAGAACGCGGGAGTATAGCGGAGATGCAGGCTCCGATCAACCCCGCCGCATCGAATCGAAGAACTCGCTGTTGTTTTTTGTCGCACGGATCTTGTCCAGCAGAAACTCCATCGCCTCCATGTCGTCCATCGGGTACAGCAGCTTCCTCAACACCCACACCTTCTGCAGGATGTCGGGCGGCAGCAGGAGTTCTTCGCGGCGGGTGCCTGAACGGTTGACGTTGATCGCGGGGTACTGGCGCTTCTCGGCCATCTTGCGGTCGAGGTGGATTTCGAGGTTGCCGGTGCCCTTGAATTCCTCGTAGATCACGTCGTCCATACGGCTGCCGGTGTCGACCAGCGCGGTGGCGATGATGGTGAGGCTGCCGCCTTCCTCGATGTTGCGCGCGGCGCCGAAGAAGCGCTTCGGCTTTTGCAGCGCGTTAGCGTCGACGCCGCCGGTAAGCACCTTGCCGGAGGCGGGCTGCACGGCATTGTAGGCACGTGCCAGACGGGTGATGGAATCGAGCAGGATCACCACGTCCTTCTTGTGCTCGACCAGGCGCTTGGCCCGTTCGATCACCATTTCCGCCACCTGCACGTGACGGCTGGCGGGTTCGTCGAAGGTGGAGGCGATGACTTCGCCGCGCACGGTGCGGCTCATTTCGGTCACTTCTTCCGGGCGCTCATCGATCAGCAGCACAAACAGCACGACGTCGGGGTGGTTGGAGGTGATGGCGTGGGCAATGTGCTGCAGCATCACCGTCTTGCCGGTTTTCGGCGGCGCCACCAGGAGACCGCGCTGGCCCTTGCCGATCGGGGCGACGATGTCGATCACGCGGCTGGTAATGTTCTCCTCGGCCTTGATCTCGCGTTCCAGCTTGAGCGGCTGGTCGGGGTGCAGCGGCGTGAGGTTTTCGAACAGGATCTTGTTCTTGCTGGCCTCGGGCGGCTCGTCGTTGATCTTGTCGAGCTTGGTCATCGCCGAATAGCGCTCGCCGTCCTTGGGGGTGCGGATCTCGCCTTCGACCTTGTCGCCGGTGTGCAGGTTGAAGCGGCGGATCTGGGACGGCGACACGTAGATGTCGTCGGTGTTGGCCAGATACGAGGCTTCCGGCGAACGCAAGAAACCGAAGCCGTCCGGCAGCACTTCCAGCACGCCGTCTCCGAAGATGCTCTCGCCGCGCTTGGCCCCCGCTTTCAGGATGGCGAAGATCAGTTCCTGCTTGCGGAAGCGGTTGGCGTTGTCGATACCGTCGGTGGCGGCGATTTCAAGAAGCTCGGTGATCGGCTTCTGCTTGAGTTCGGAAAGATACATGGAAGAGGCCTGAGTAGGCTCGCTTGAAAGAGCCGGAAGATGGGGAGGGGTGAAGCCGGATGACGCTGCGCCAAGACCGCCTGCTGGGCGAGTGTCTGGTGGCGTACTTCCTGCGGGTGCTGCGCGCAGGCGGCGCAGAGATGCGCCATCCGGTAAGACTTTAACTTAAATGTTGCTGTCGACGAACGCGGTGAGTTGCGATTTCGACAGGGCGCCGACCTTGGTGGCCTCGACGTTGCCGTTCTTGAAAATCATCAGGGTGGGGATGCCGCGGATGCCGAATTTCGGCGGGGTGGCCTGGTTTTCATCGATATTGAGCTTGCACACTTTGAGCTTGCCGGCGTATTCCTTGGCGACTTCATCGAGGATCGGCGAGATCATCTTGCAAGGGCCACACCAGTCCGCCCAGTAATCCACCAGCACCGGCACACCGGCCTGCAGGACTTCCTGTTCAAACGAATCGTCGGATATGTAATGAACATGTTCGCTCATTGGTGAGGCTCCTAGTTGAATTATACGGGTGGCCGGATACGGCCTGGATAGTTTGGGAAGGCGGTAATACTGGAAAATTTGGTTTTGTGCCGATATGCTACATCAAAATTGCCGCCTGCAAGCATCCGGGCGTTTCTCAAATTCTCTGGAGAACTACGAATGACCTATGTTGTAGCCGACGCCTGCATAAAGTGCAAATATACCGATTGTGTCGATGTCTGCCCAGTGGACTGCTTTCACGAGGGCCCCAACTTCCTCGTCATCGACCCGGAGGAGTGCATCGACTGCACGCTGTGCGTGGCCGAATGCCCGGTCGAAGCCATTTTCGCCGAAGACGACGTACCGGATGACCAGCGCGCCTACATCGCACTCAACGCCGAACTCGCCAAGCAGTGGAAGGTCATCATCGAGAGCAAAGACCCGTTGCCCGACGCCGACGAGTGGGCCCAGGTCAAGGACAAGCTGAAGCACCTGGCGCGCTGAGCCGCTTGAAAATCTCCGGCGATGGCGCACTGCCGCATGTCGTCGCCCGCCACCTGCTCGATCAATACGCCGACCGCCTTCCCGACCTGTCCGGGTTGACGGTGCTCGTCCCCAACCATCGCGCCGGGCAGGATTTTGCCCGCGCACTGGCGCCGGCTGCCGGCCGCCGGGCACTGATTCCGCCACGCATCATCCCACTGAAGGCCTGGGCCGACAGCGTGGCCGACGGCCACACCGAACCGCAGGCGCGGCGGCTGGCGCGCCTGCATGGCGTGCTGCGGCGCGTCGACTGGCTGGGCGCGGTCGACAAATGGGCGCTTGCCGGCGAACTGCTGGCACTGGCTGACGAACTGTCGGCCGCGCGGCTGGGCGGCGAGATCGGCTCACGGATTCGCGCGCTGCACGCCGGCGCGCTCGACCGCGCCGTACTTGATCGTGAGACGGCGCTGATCGAGGCGGTGTGGCTGGCGCTCAACAACGACGGCCACGACCCGCAGGCGCGCTATGCCCGTGCGCTCGACGCCCTGCTTGAACAGATCGGGGCAGCACCGCAGCCCATTTACGGCTATGCGCTGGGCGCCCTTTCCGCCGTCGAGCAGCAATTTCTCGAGCGCTGCGCCAAACTCGCCCCGCTCACGCTGTTCGAACCGGACGCCGAAGCGGCCATCGCCTTCACCCTGCACCAGGCCTGGCAGCTGACCGATCCGCCGCTGCGCGACCGCGCCGCCGCGCTCGCCCGGCGCGTTCCCGCCTCGCCGCTACTGGATCGCATCACGCTGGCCCCGGCGCCGCACCTGGAAGCCGAAGCGCGCGCCGTCGCCACCTGGGTGGCCGCCCAGCTGCGCGCCGGCCGGCGCGAACTCGCGCTGATCGCACTCGACCGCGAAACCGCGCGGCGGGTGCGCGCGCTACTCGAACGCATGGACGTGCTGGCGGCCGACGAAACCGGCTGGACGCTGTCGACCGCCGCCGCCGCCGCGGTGATCGACCGCTGGCTCGAATGCGTGGCGAGCGACTTCCCGCACGTCGAATTGCTCGATCTCCTGAAATCGCCCTTCGTGCTGGGTGAACCCGCCGCGCGCCAGGACCAGGTGCTCGCGTTCGAACTGGCGCTGCGCCGGCAAGGCGTGTCGCAAGGGATGGCGGAGATGCAGCGGCTGGCGCACCGCGAATTCGCCGTACTGCCTGTCTGGCTCGCCGCGCTGTTCGACGCCCGCCAGGGGTTCGAGCAGCGCCGCGCGCCGCTCGCAGTGTGGCTCGCGCGATTGACCGACAGCCTTATCCGGCTCGACGCCGTCGCCCCGCTGCACGCCGACGCCGCCGGCGCCAAGGTGCTCGAAACGCTCGACGCCCTGCGCCGCGACCTGGCCGACGACGGTGAAAAATACGGCTTCGGCGAATGGCGGCGCTGGCTCAACCTGGCGCTGGAGTCGGCAAGCTTCATCGACGCCAGCGTCGCCAGCCCCATCGTGCTGACCTCGCTACCCGCCGCCCGCGGGCGCCTGTTCGACGCCGTGGCGCTGATCGGCGCCGACGCCCGCCACCTGCCCGCGCGCGCCGCGCCCGGCCTGTTTTCCCAGGCCACCCGCGCCCAGCTGGGCCTGTCGACCGCAAGCGACGAAGCCGCGGCCGTCACCGCCGACCTGATGCAGCTGCTGGTTCAGGGGCCTGCGCTCATCAGCTGGCAGGCGTGGCACAACGACGAGCCCAACCCCGTCTCGCCACTGGTGCTGCGGCTGCAGGCGCTGCACCGGGCCGCGTGGGACAGCGCCCTGCCCGAGCAGGCCGTCGGCATTCCGCCCACCCAGCCCGGCCCGCTGCCCGCCGCCTGCGTGCAGCCTGCGCCGACGGTCACCGCCGCGCAGCTGCCGCGCCATTATTCGCCCACCGCCTACCAGACCCTGCTCGACTGCCCCTACCGGTTTTTCGCGCGCAGCGTGCTCGGCATCCGCGAACTCGACGAGGCCGACGACGCGCTCGACAAGAGCGACTACGGCAACGCCTTGCACCGCATCCTCAAGGCCTTTCACGACAGCGCGCCGCCGCTTGAGCGCGACGCCGCGCTGGCGCAGCTGAACGCCCTCTCCGCCGCCGAATTCGCCGCGCTGCCCGCATACACCGCCGCCGCCTGGGCGAGCCAGTGGGACAGCATCCAGCCCGCCTACATCGACGCCTGGCTGGCGCACGCGGCCGCCGGCTGGCGCTACGAATCCGGCGAAACCGATTTCTCGGTGCCGCACACCGTTGAAGGCCTCGGAGAAATCACCCTGCACGGCCGCGTCGACCGTGTCGACGTAAAAGGCGACGCCCGCTACGTGATCGACTACAAGACCAGCGCCGCGCAAGGCCTGAAAAAAAAGCTCAAGGCGCCCGACGAAGCCGTGCAGCTGCCCTTCTACGCCTGGCTGTGCGAGGCTGCCGCCGTCTACCTGCCGATCAACGAAGCCCCCGTCGCCGCACTCGAACTCGACGGCGAAACCGACGTCGCCGCCATCAGCCTGCGCCTGCCACAGTTGCTTGAAGCGATCGCACAGCACGCCGCGCTGCCCGCCCATGGCATCGACAGTGTCTGCAAGTACTGCGAAGCGCGCGGGATGTGCCGAAAAGGAATGTGGGATGCAGCATAAAAGTTTGCCCGACGCTCCGTAGTGTAATAACATTGTGACAACACTTACGGGTAGCTCGGGGAGTAGATATGCGCATCAACCTTGTTAAAGTCGGCAACTCAAAGGGCGTCATCATCCCTGCCGCCATCCTCGCCTCGTGCGGCCTGAAAGATGCCGTCGATCTGCAGATCAAAGGCAAGAAGCTCGTCATCGAGGCGCTCAAGCAGCCCCGTGCGGGCTGGTTTGACGGCTATCAGGCCGAAAACGATGAAGCCGTACTCGACACCATCCCCGTCGACGAGGGTGACGAAGAATGGGTGTGGTAAAACGCGGCGAGGTTTACCGGGTCAACCTCGACCCCACTGTCGGCAGTGAACTCCAGAAAACCCGCCCCTGCCTGATCGTGTCGCCAGACGACATGAACGCCGCCCTGCCACGCGTCATCATCGCCCCGCTCACCAGCGGTGGCCAACCGCTTGGCTGCCGTCCCGAAGTTGAATTCAAGGGCAAGTCTGCCCGTATCCTGCTGGATCAACTGCGTTCCGTGGACAAGCAACGCTTGGGCGGCAAGATGGGCAAAATCGAACTCGCGCTTTGGCATCCAGTGTTGCTGGAAATGCTGGCCTTTTGACCCGGCCATTACCCCTTGAAGATATTCTGACGGTGATAATCCAGAAATTGGCGATGAGGCCTCAATTCAACTCGCTCAGGCAGCAATAATTTCATATTCACGTTAAAGAGGCGCACTGCCGTATCGGGAAGTCGATCTTTCGCGAGTAGTAAACTGAAATCATCATCAATCGAAATCAAGCCACGATCAAACATCCAATGAACAGTACCGGATAGTGCGATTCCATTCCTGACGCTGTCCGGTCCTCGATGTTCGACAGGGCGGATATGTGCGGCTTGTACCTCCGATCGCCCACCTCCATTGATGATCTTAAGTCCGGTAAAGGCGCAGGTATCGTGGTAAGCGCTCTTCACGGCAGCAGAGAAGGCCTTATCACGAAATGGACGCGAAACAAGTTGCTCAACGATCCGTCGACCCTGCTCCATTGTTACATGGTCATGTGATTCGTATGGCTCCTCCGCTAACCATACGGTAGCTGGCATCGGCTCTTCCGGAATATCGGGCGCAAGGCGAGCCCGTTCTTCAAGCCCAATCACATGACCAAATCCGGCCTGCCAAATAAGATCGTATTCATCATCGGACAGCATGCGAACAGCTCTGCCGAACGCGCCTTTATTGGTTGAGCCATCCGCTTTTTCGAGACCCGTTTCGTAGTAATGAACTCCCTCTTTAAAAGGGACGGGGCGGACGAAAGGGAGGTAATTTGAGATTTCTGCGTAGAAGTGATCCGCAAGAACCGGGTCAGGGTAAATCGACTCAACACGCGCCGTTGCAAAATAAACTTGCCGCCCCCCGCTGCTTGAAAGCTCACCCGTAGAACGGCGCGGCTCATAATAGACAATCCAATCACCAGCCGCTTTGCCAACCTGATTGAGATACGCTTTGGGGAAGTGATATCTATTTTCCGGCAGGTCATCGTAGACCGGCGAAACCTTGGTTGTCAGCACTGCTTTCGTCATGGCGTCGTGGCTTGGTCGAAATGTTTTTAGATGAGGCGTACTGGTCCGCGTTGTTTAAGTTGAGTACGCCTTCTCCTCGAAAACTGCAGTTAGACGATATTTAGGATAATGCTTCTGGATCGCTCATGACTATACCCCTCGACACCGCCACCGCCCTGTCCCCCGCCCGCTCGGTGGTGGTGGAAGCCTGCGCCGGCAGCGGCAAGACCTGGCTGCTGGTGTCGCGCATGCTGCGCCTGCTGCTTGCGGGTGCCGAACCCTCGGAACTGCTGGCGATCACGTTCACGCGCAAGGCGGCGCAGGAGATGACCGACCGCCTGCACGAGTGGTTGCGCGTGCTGACGCTGGAAGATGACGCGACAGTGCGCGCATTCCTGCGCGAACGGGCGGTGGCGGAGGACGAGATCGACGCGCTGCTGCCGCGCGCGCGCGCGCTGCTGGAGACGGTACTGACCGCACAGCCGGGGCCGACGGTGACGACCTTCCACGGCTGGTTTCTCGATCTGCTGAAACGCGCGCCACTAGAAGCCGGGGTGCCGTGGGGCGCGCCGCTGCTTGAGCGCACCCGCCTGCTGCAGGACGAGGTTCGCAACCGCCTGCTGGCGCAATGGGCTGCGGAAGGGTCGCCGCGCAGCGGCGGGACACCCACCGGCGTACTCCTTGCGGGTGCTGCGGAAGGGTCGCCGCGCAGCGGCGGGGCACCCGCCGGCGTACCCCTTGCGGGTGCTGCGGAAGGGTCACCCGAAGGCACTGCATTGCTGGCCTTGCTGGCCGACGTCGGCGAGCATAATCTGCGCGCGCTGCTGGCGCATTTTGTGCAGGCGCGCGCGGAGTGGTGGGCCTACACCGATGGCCAGCTTGATCCGGTGGCGTTTGCCTTGGCGCAACTGCGGCCCGGCCTGGTCGAAGACCTCGACACTGATCCGGTGGCGGCATTCTGGGCCGACGAAGCGATGGCGGCGCGGGTGAAGCGGGTGGGCTTTGCGCTGGAAAAGGGCGGCAAAAGCGAGCGGGTGCGCGCGCCCGAAATTCAGCGCAGCCTGGGCCTGCCGCCCGATGAGGCGCATGTCTCACTCATGAGACACCTGATGACGGCGGGCAAGCGGCGCAAGAAGCAGACGACCAAGGAACTGGAAAAAGCGCTCGGCGCTGAACTCGACACCTACCTGCGCGACCTCGACACGCTGGAAACCGCGCTCGAAACCGTCGCCGCGATCCAGGCCGACCAGCGCATCTGGGCGCTCAATCGCCACGGTCTGCTGCTCGGCCACGCGCTGCTGGCGGCCTATCAGGACGCCAAGCTGCAGCAGGGGGTGATCGACTTCGCCGATGCCGAATGGCTGGCGTGCCGTTTGCTCGCCAGCGAGGAACATGCACCGGCGCTGGCGCTGAAGCTGGACGCGCGCTACCGGCATCTGCTGCTCGACGAATTCCAGGACACCAATCCGCTGCAATGGCAGGCGCTTTCGAGCTGGCTGCTGGAAGCGCGCGGCGCCGACAGCGCGATGACGGTATTCATGGTGGGCGACCCCAAGCAGGCGATCTACCGCTTCCGCCGCGGCGAGGCACGGGTGTTCGATGCCGCGGCGGATTTTCTGCACACGCATTTCGACGCCGCGCGCTTCAGCACCGATATGACGCGGCGACTGGCGCCGGCGGTGGTGGCGGCGATCAACCCGGTGTTTGCCGGTGTGGCGGGCTTTGCCGAGCACACGCACGCGCCGGCAAACGCCCTGCGCCCGGGCGCGCTGCGCAGCCTGCCGGTACAGGTGGAAAAAACAGAAACCGCGACGGCCAATGGTCTGCCCCACACGGGGACTCCGATCCACTACGCGGCCTCCGGCCACGTGTGGAGTCGTATGCGCAATCCGCTCACCACGCCGCAGCCGGAAGCCGACGACCGCGCCGTGCATGAGGAAGCGCGGCAGTTTGCACGGGTGTTGCGCGACGAGGTGCTGGGGCGCTGGGGCGTGACAGATAAAGCCGGCGCCGTGCGCGCGGCGCGGCCCGGCGACGTCATGGCGCTGGTGCGAAAGCGCACCCACCTGCACCTGTACGAGCGCGAACTGAAAGCCGCGGGCATTCCCTTCATCACCTCGCGCCGTGGCGGCCTGCTGCACGCGCTGGAAGCGCAGGACGTGATCGCGCTGATCGAAACCCTGCTGCTGCCGCACGCCGACCTGAAGCTGGCGCACGTGCTGAAGTCCCCGGTCTTCGGCTGCAGCGACGACGACCTGCTGCGGGTGTTCGTGCCCGGCACCGCGCCGCGCGGCTGGGAAGGGCTGATTGCACTGAACGCCGAGCCCGATTGTCCCGCCACGCTCGCGCGCGCGGCGCAGCGATTGACCCGCTGGCGCGCCCACTGCGGCACCCTGCCGGTGCACGACCTGCTCGACCGCATCTACTTTGAAGGAGATGTCGAGGCGCGCTACACCGCCGCCGTGCCGGAGGCGATGCGACCCCAGGTGGCTGCCAACCTGCGCGCCTTCATGCAGCTGGCGCTGACGCAGGATGCGGGGCGCTACCCCACGCTGGCCGGCTTCGTGCGCGAGCTGGCCAGTCTGATCGACGATGCCGATGCCGCGCCCGGCGAGGGGCTGGCGGCCGACGGCGAGAATGCGGTGCGCCTGTTGACCATCCACGGCGCCAAGGGGCTGGAAGCGCCGATCGTCTGGCTCCTGGGCGGCAGCGACCACGCGCGCGGCGACAGCTACGCCGTGCTGGCGCCGTGGCCGCCCGAGGCCGCGCGGCCGGTACATTTTTCGCTGTTCGGCAAACTGGACGACCGGGGCGCGGCACGGCAAGACTGGTTCCAGGACGAGGCGGATCTGGCGCAGCGCGAATCCGACAATCTGCTGTACGTGGCGCTGACCCGCGCCGCGCAGGGGCTGATCGTCAGCGGCGACGCCGACAAGAACGCCTGGCTGGCACGCGTCGACGCCGCCTGGCAAAACCTGGGCCTGCCGGCCGATCTGCCATCCGCCGCCGCCGAGACAACCAGTCCCTCCGCTGTGCCGGTTCGCATCGACGCCCCGGCGGTGGGGCAGCGTATCGCCCCGCCGGCCGTAAGTCCGGCGGCGGCGGGCGGCGAATTGTTCCACGCATGCCTGGAGGCCCATGCGCCGCCCGGCACACCGCGCGACCTGCCCGCGCTGGCGACGCGCCTGGGGCTTGAAGCCGAACTGGATGCCACCGAGGCCGCGGCCCGCACCCTGCTGGCACAGCCGCGGCTGGCGCACCTGTTCGACCCGGCGCGGTATCGACGCGCCCACAACGAGTGGGCGCTGCTGGATGCCGACGGCCGCCTGCAGCGGCTCGACCGCGTGGTGGAGTTCGACGACGCAGTGTGGCTGATCGACTACAAGACCGGCGACGACAGCCGTGCGCTGTCCGATGCGCAACTGGTCGAGCGCCATCGCGCCCAGCTCACCGGCTACCGGATCCTGCTCGCCGAACTCTATGCCGGCAAGCCGGTGCACGCCGCGCTGCTGCTGGCCGATGGCCGCCTGGTCGACATGATGTCCGGCTGAAAACCATGGGTCCGCATTTTTTCTCTTGCCGCCGGCAAGCGGCATTCTCTGACACTGGAGCAACAAACTTGATTGACAAGCCCTTTTCCGAATCCTGCGTGCAGAACCGTGAGCCGATCCTGGCGGTGCTGCGCGAAGTATTTGCCGACTGCCGCCAGCTGCTGGAAATCGGCAGCGGCACCGGCCAGCATGCCGTGTATTTCGGCGCCGAACTGCCGCACCTCGTCTGGCAGAGCGCCGACGTGCCGCCGCATCACCCGGGCATCCGGGCCTGGCTCGACGAAGCCGCGCTGCCCAATGTGCGGCCGCCGATCGCACTCGACGTCAGCCAGCCCGGCTGGCGCAGCGGACGCTACGATGCGGTGTTCTCGGCCAACACCCTGCACATCATGGGCTGGCCCGAGGTGGAACAGTTTTTCGAAGGGGTGGGCGAAGTGCTGGAGGCCGGCGGCGTGCTGGCGGTGTACGGCCCGTTCAATACCGACGGTGCGTTCACCTCGGAGAGCAATGCGCGCTTCGACGCCTGGCTGAAGGCGCGCGACCCCGCCTCCGGGGTGCGCGACTTCGAGGCGGTGGATGCGCTGGCGCGCGCGCAGGGGCTGGTCCTGCAGCAGGACATCGCCATGCCGGCGAACAACCGCACGCTGGTGTGGCGCCGCACAAGCTGAATCCGGCTTTCCCTTACGAAGGGCTTTGCTATAAACAAAGCATTGTGAGGCCGGGGAAAGCCCATGCGTATCGCCGAACTGATCCAGCGCTGGAGCAAGGAAGGACAAGCACGTACCGACGTACATGCCTACACGGTTCATTTGCCACTGCGAGACGCCGCGCGGATCGAAGCCCTGCACATGATGTATCCCGGCTGCAGCGCTTCCCAACTGATGGCCGACCTGATCCGTGCCGCGCTGGACGAACTTGAGGTGGCCATGCCCTACATCCCCGGCAACCGCGTCATTGCCGAAGACGACTACGGCGATCCGATCTACGAAGATCTCGGCCCCACGCCGCAGTTCTATTCGCTGTCGCATGAGATCCTGCGCAAGCTCGCCGCCGAACCGGAAGGCAAGTAGCTATCGAATTAATTTACATTTTTTGCGGGCACGATCCGCCAGGCAAATGTAATCCCTTGTATTGACTGCGGTTTTCGAATCTGGAACGAGACTTGCCGGGTATTTGGCACAACAACTTCTAATGAGGGGAGCGCCATGTACCTCGGCCCGGCTTTTTTTGCGGCCTTTGCCAGCCGGTTTTATATTCCCGGCTTTCTGGTCATGCCCCTCGGCATGCTCATCCCGCACCAACTCGTTTCGCAACTGCTGTTTTCAGTTTTCGCACTGATTTCACTTGTCTCGTTGGCGCGCTCCATCGAACTCGATCCGGTGTGGCCGTGGCGGCCCGAATTCCGCCGCGCGATGAACGGGTTGCTGGGGTGCACGCTGTAAGCCCACGCCATCCATTTGCCGACCGGCCGGCATAAAATGACGGTTTTCCGTTTTGTGAAACCGCCATGCCCGTCAAGCTCGCCGCCCCCGATCCCGCTTCCCTGCTACCCATTGGTGGCGTGCGCCTTGGCATTGCCTCGGCCGGCATCAAGAAACCCGGACGGCGCGACATCACCCTGATCGAGCTTGCGCCGGGCACCCAAGTGGCCGGGGTGTTCACGCAAAACCGCTTCTGCGCTGCGCCGGTCGTGCTGTGCAAGCAGCATCTGACGCATGGCAACATCCGCGCGCTGGTGATCAACACCGGCAACGCCAACGCCGGCACCGGTGAAGAGGGCCTGCGGCGCGCGCGCCAGACCTGCGAGGCGGTGGCCCAACTGATGGGCTGCGCGGCAGAAGCCGTGCTGCCGTTTTCCACCGGGGTGATCCTGGAGCCGCTGCCCATCGACAAGATCCTGCCTGCGCTGCCGGCAGCGCAGGCAGATCTCGCGCCCGACCACTGGTCGGAAGCCGCACACGCGATCATGACTACCGACATCGTCGCCAAGGGCGCGTCGCGCCGGGCGCAAATCGGCGGCAAGACGGTAACGGTGACCGGCATCGCCAAGGGCTCCGGCATGATCCATCCCGACATGGCGACCATGCTGGGCTACGTGGCGACCGACGCGGCCGTCGCCCCCGGCCTGATGCCACAGCTGGTGAAGGCGGTGGCCGATGTGTCGTTCAACTGCGTCACCGTCGACGGCGACACCTCGACCAACGACAGCTTCATCCTGATCGCCACCGGGCAGGCGGGCAACGCAGAAATTTCCGACGCGGCCAGCGCCGACTATGCCGCGCTGAAAGCTGCCTTGAGTGAGGTCGCCATCGAACTGGCGCAAGCAATGGCGCGCGACGGCGAAGGCGCGACCAAGTTCATCACCGTGGCGGTCGAAGGCGGGCGCGACCGCGCCGAATGCAAGCAGATCGCCTACGCCATTGCGCGTTCGCCGCTGGTCAAGACCGCGTTCTTCGCCAGCGACCCCAACCTCGGCCGCATCCTCGCCGCCATCGGCTATGCGGGGGTGACGGACCTCGACGTCAACACGTTGCAGGTGTATCTGGGTGATGTGCTGGTGGCCGAGAAGGGCGGACGGGCCGCCAGCTACACCGAGTCGCAGGGCGCGGCGGTAATGCAGGAAGCCGACATAACCGTGCGCGTGGCGCTCAATCGCGGCAGCGTGGATGCCACCGTGTGGACCTGCGACTTTTCCTACGACTACGTGAAGATCAATGCCGAATACCGTACTTGAGCGAATACCTGAACGGCTGCCGGCCAGACCCGGCGCACGCCAATGAGCCACGGTTCCATCGTCGAAGTTTCCGCTGCGGTGCTGACCCAGGCCGACGGCCGGGTGCTGCTGGCGCAGCGTCCGCAGGGCAAGGTCTACGCGGGTTACTGGGAATTCCCCGGCGGCAAGGTGGAGCCAGGCGAATCGCTGGAAGCCGCGCTGGTGCGCGAACTGCACGAGGAGCTCGGCATCGTCGTCGCCCGCGCCTGCCGCTGGATCACCCGTGTATTCGAATACCCGCATGCCATCGTACGTCTCAATTTTTTCCGCGTGTTCGACTGGCAGGGCGAACCGCACCCGCACGAGGGACAAGTGTTTTCCTGGCAGCAGCCCGATGCGGTCGAGGTGACGCCGCTCCTGCCGGCCAATTTCCCGATTTTGAAGGCCTTGTCGCTACCGCCGCTGCTGGGGATTACGCATGCCGAGTCGCTTGGCGTCGACACCTTCCTCGCGCGCCTCGACATCGCGCTGCACAACGGCCTGCGACTGATCCAGCTGCGCGACAAGACGCTGCCTGAAGACGCCCGGCTGGCACTGACGCGCGAGACGGTGCGCCGCGCCCATCGGTACAGCGCCCGCGTACTGGTCAACGGCACGCTGGAACTGGCGCGCGCAACAGGCGCGGACGGCGTGCACCTCGATTCGACCGCCGCCGCCAAACTGACGGCGCGTCCCGATTGCGGCTGGGTGGGCGTGTCATGCCACGATGCCGCCGAGCTGGCGCACGCCGCCGCGATCGAGGCCGATTTCGCACTGCTGTCGCCGGTGCTGCCCACGCTCACCCATCCGGGCGCCGCCACGCTTGGCTGGGACACCTTTTCCGCACTCGCCGCCGCCAGCCCGATCCCGGTCTACGGCCTCGGTGGGCTGGGGCGGGACGATGCGGCGCTGGCGCAGTCGCACGGCGCGCACGGCGTGGCGCTGCTGCGCGGGGCGTGGACGTGAAACGGGTGCGGCACCGGGATCGCCCGCAAGCCGGGCACCCTGAAGGACATAAAAATCTGGCGGCGGCGTACCCCATGCGGGTGCTGGCGCCACTGCTGCTGCTGGTCGCGCTGGTGGCGATCGCGGCTGCCGGTTACTGGCTGAAGCGTCCGCCCGAGGCAGTGGCGGTGCCCTGCGTCGATCTCTTGGCCGGCTGCGCCTTCAACCACCACGGTGCACCGGCAAGCGTGCACTTTTCGGTGCGGCCGGCGCCACTGGAGGCGTTCGAACTGAACGTCCGTGCAGTGAACGCCGCCCGCATCAGCGCAGAATTCCAGATGGTTGGCATGAACATGGGCTTCAACCGCTACGACCTGCGGCCGGCCGCGAACGGCGTCTGGACCTCGACGGTAACCCTGCCGGCTTGCGTCAGCGGACAGGGCCGCTGGATGTTGTACCTGGACCTGGACGGCTCACGTTACGTGCTGCCCTTCAGCACACAATGAAATTCGCCGCATTGCCCGTCATGTAATCTTCACAATACGCAGCCTATAATCAAAGGCGAATTTTGGGGATACCGACACGATGCCAACAGAACACACCTACAAGCAGTTTGATGCCGAGCTGGAAGCCGTGCGCGCCAGCGTGCTGAAAATGGGCGGCATAGTCGAAGAACAAATCGTCAACGCCGTTGAAGCACTCATTTCGGGCGACATGGATCTGGCCGGGCGGGTTGATGCAAACGACCATAACGTCAATGGACTGGAAGTCGCCATCGACGAGGATTGCACCCGCATCATCGCGTGCCGCCAGCCAACCGCATCCGATCTGCGCATGGTGATGATGGTGGTCAAGACCATCACCGACCTCGAACGCATCGGCGACGAGGCGACCAAGATCGCCCGTATGGCCAAGCTGATCCACCAGTCCGGGCGCATCAGCATGCCGCGCTTCTCCGAAGTCAAATATATGGCGGACATGGTGCTCGACATGCTGCGCAAGGCGCTTGACGCCTTTGCCCGCCTGGACGCCACCAAGGCGGTGGAAATCGCCCGCCAGGACCGGGCGGTGGACGAGGAATTCCGCCTCAACCTGCGCCATCTCATCACCTACATGATGGAAGACCCACGCACCATATCGGTTTTTATCGACATCCTGTTCGTCACCAAGGCGATCGAGCGCATGGGCGACCACGCCAAGAACATGTCGGAATACGTGGTCTACATGGTCAAGGGCAAGGACGTCCGCCACACATCTCTGGAAGAAATTGAAAAAGAAGTGATGTGATTTTTGCAGCGCTCATGCAAACGGGCTCCCGCGCGGGAGCCCGTTTGCATGAGCGCTGCCGGCTTTACCCGCAAGGGGGAGGCCGCGGTTGTATAGCCGATGAATCGGCAACAACCACGCACTAAAGCCGCTGAAGCGTCAACAACCACGCACTATCTTGCAGGCGGCACGTAACCCGCGGCAGCATCGACGTTGCCGCCGCCGAAAAAGTAGCGCTCCATCTGTTCCATCAGGTAGCTGCGTGCCTGCGCGTCGGCCAGGTTGAGGCGATTTTCATTGATCAGCATGGTCTGGTGGCGCTGCCAGCCGGCCCAGGCTTCTTTCGACACGTTCTCGAAAATCTTCTTGCCCATCTCGCCCGGCACCGGCTGGAAGGCCAGGCCCTCGGCCTCGCGCCCGAGCTTCACACAATTCACCATCCGCGTCATTTTCTACTCCTGAAAAAATCAATCGTCCGATTTTAACCCAAGCGGCTTATGGATCAGCGCGGTCTCGATTCGCCGTGCAAACACGCCCATTTCCTTGGCTGCCTGTTTGTCGCCACACGCCTCGGCTACCGCGATGCCCTGCCGGTAGGCCGCCAACGCTTCGCTCCAGGCCTCGCTGTCGACAAGCGCGCGGCCCAATAGCTTCCAGGCAGCGGAATATTTCGGGTCGTGCCCGACCGCTTGGCGCAGGTGTTCGGCCGCTTTAATTGCATCACCCTGCTTGAGATATTCGTTACCAAGCGAGAAGCGCAGCAATGCGTTGTCACGGCCGGCGGCCAGCATGGCTTCGAAATCGGCGATCGATGGCATAAGCTTTTTCTTACTTTCTCCAGAATGCCGGGGTCAGCACCACCAGCAGGGTGAAAAACTCCAGTCGCCCGAGCAGCATAGCAAAGCTGCACACCCAGGCCTGAAAATTCGTCAAAACGGCATAGGTGCTGGTGGGGCCGACCTGTCCCAAACCGGGTCCGGTATTGTTGACCATCGCCACCACCGCGGTGAACGCGGTAAAAACATCCAGCCCGGATGCGGAGAGGATGAGCGACAGGGTAACGATCGAGGCGACATAGATGAACAGAAAAGCCAGCACCGCGTAGATGATCTTGTTGGGCACCGACTGCCGGCCAATCTTGGTGTGGATTTCCGCGTTGGGGTGCACCAGCTTGATCAGTTCGCGATACACCTGCTTATACAGCAGCACCGCCCGCAGCATCTTGATGCCGCCGCCGGTGGAGCCGGAACTGGCGATAAAACTCGACAGAAACAGCATGAACAACGGGGCGAAATAGGGCCACACATTGAAATCGGTGGTGGAAAACCCGAGCGTGGTGGCAATGGAAATGGTGTTGAACGCCGCATAGCGCAGCGCCTCGGGGAAATCGGGGTAAATCCCCTTGTACCGCAGGTAGAACGCCAGCCCGAGAATACTGGCGCCGAGCACGCCGAAGTACCAGCGGATTTCGGTGTCGAAGCGATAAGCCAGCAGATTGCGCATGCGGAACGCCATGAAATGGGTGGAAAAGCTGATCCCGGCGATCAGCGCGAACACCATGACGATGATTTCCAGGGTGAGGGAATCGAAATAGCCCAAGCTGGCGTCGTGCGAGGACATGCCTCCCAGGCTCATCACGCTGAAGGCGTGAATGAGGGCATCCACCCAGCTCATGCCGCCGGCCCACAGCGCCAGGATGCAGAACACCGTGACGATGACGTACACCAGCCACAGTCCCTTGGCGGTTTCCGCCATGCGCGGGGTGAGCTTGCTGTCCTTCATCGGCGTCGGCGTTTCGGCCTTGAACAGTTGCCGGCCGCCAACCCCCAGCATCGGCAGTACCGCCACCACCAGCACGATCACGCCCATGCCGCCGATCCAGTGCATCTGGGTGCGCCAGACATTGATCGAGGGCGGCAGGGCGTCGAGCCCGGACAGCACAGTGGCGCCGGTGGCAGTCAGGCCCGAGACGGCTTCGAAATAGGCGTCGGTGAAGCTGAGGTCGGGCAGGTACGACAGCAGCGGGATGGCGGAAAACAGCGGCAGGATCGCCCAGATCGTCACCACCAGGAGGAAGCCATCGCGGGTATGTAGTTCACGCTTGCCCCTGCGGGAGAAAAGCCACAGCACCACCCCGGACAGAAGGGTGACGACGATCGCCTCGTCGTAGGCCCGGTGCGCACCATCTTCCAGCCCCAGCGAGATCGCCAGCGGCAGCAAAAATGCGGCCGAATAAAGGATCAGCACTTTCGACAGGATGTGGACGACAGGCAATATTTGCGACATGAGTCGATTGGTGCGTGGCGTTTACCCCTTCCGCTTGCGGGGGGGTGGGCTGGATAAAAAAGCGCAGTCTCGTTGCGGCAGACCGGTTTCGGTTAGCGCGATGTTACCAGCGCCCGCCCTCAGCCACGCCAGAAGGCGCGGGTGAACAACACAAATACGGTGATCAGCTCGAGCCGCCCAAGCAGCATGGTGAATGAAAGGGCCCAGGTCTGGAAGTCGTTGAGGCCGGCGTAATTCGTTCCCGGACCGACCTCGTTGAGTCCGGGGCCGGCGTTGTTGATGCAGGCAATGACGGCAGAAAACGCGCTGATGAAATCGAGCCCGCTGGCCAGCAGCAGCAGCGTCATCGTTACGATGGTGGCGATGTACATCATGACGAAGGCCTGGATCGCGAACACGATCTGGTTGGGCACGGCCTGGCCGCCGATCTTGACCGGCAGAAGGGCGGCGGGATGTAGTTGGTGTTCCAGTTCGCGCACGTCCTGACGGAGCATCAGTACCGTGCGGATCATTTTCAGACCGCCGCCGGTGGAACCGGAACTCGCGGTGACACAGCTCAACAACAGCATCCACATCGGCGCAAAGATCGGCCAGCTGTTGAAGTCGGTGCTGGCAAAGCCGCAATCGGTGGCGAGCGAGACCAGGTTGAAGCTGACATGGCGCAGGGCCGTCAGAAACTCCGGATACACGCCGGCCTGCCACACATACAGGCTGATGCCGAGACAGCTCGCGATCACCAGTCCGAGCGTACCGGCCACCTCGGGATCATGCCGGTAGGCCGAAAGGCTGCGCTGGCGGAAGGCCAGAAAATGGGTGACGAAATTGAGCGCCGCCGCCAGCATGAAGAAAATCAGCACTGCCTCGATCAGCGGCGAATCGAAATAGCCGACGCTGGCGTCGTGGGTGGAAAAGCCGCCCAGACTCAACGTGGCGAAGGCGTGGCAGACTGCGTCGAACCAGTTCATGCCGGCAAATTTGAGCGCCAGCACGCAGAGCGCTGTGAGCGCGGCGTACATCGCCCACAGCAGCTTGGCGGTGTCGGCGATGCGCGGGGTGAGCTTGCTGTCCTTGATCGGCCCCGGCAATTCAGCCTTCAGCAGCTGTCGGCCGCCGATTCCCAGCAGCGGCAGGATCGCTACTGCCAGCACGATGATACCCATGCCGCCCAGCCACTGCAGCAGGTGCCGCCACAGGTTGAGCGAAGGCGGCAGGGTGTCGAGCCCGCTCATCACGGTGGCGCCGGTGGTGGTGAGCGCCGAAATGGTCTCGAAATAGGCGTCGGTGAAGCCCATTTCCGGCGCATAGATCATGAAGGGCAAGGTGGCGAAGGCGGGCAGGCCGGTCCACACCAGCAGCACCAGCAGAAAGCCGTCGCGCACCTTGAGCTCGCGCTGCCAGCGCCGCCCGACCAGCCATAAGACAAAACCGGCGGCCAGCGTCACGACAAAGGATTCGTCGAACGCATGCTGCGCCGCATCGTGTGCAAAAAACGCCGTCGCCAGCGGCGCCAGCATGGCGAAGGAAAAAATCAGGATCACCGGACCGAGCACATGCAGCAGAGGCGCGAGACGGTGCATGGAAACTCAGAAGAATCCGAAACCGACCTGGAACAGCTTTTCGACCTTGGGAATGATGCGTTTGTTGAGCGCGAAGACGATGAGATGATCCTCCGCCTCGATCAGGGTATCGTGGTGCGCGATGATGACTTTTTCGCCGCGGATGATGGCGGCGATTGACGAGCCCTCCGGCAACGCCACGTCGCCGATGCGACGTCCCACCACCTTGGAGGTCTTCAAATCGCCATGAACAACGATTTCAAGCGCCTCGGCCGCGCCGCGCCGCAGCGAATGCACCGTCACCATGTCGCCACGGCGGATCTTCGACAGCAGCGGGCCGACCGTCGCCTGCGCCGGCGAAATGGCAATGTCGATCTCGCCGCCCTGCACCAGATTGACGTAGGCCGAACGGTTGATCAGGGCAATCACCCGCTTCGCGCCCATGCGCTTGGCCAGCAGCGCCGACATGATGTTGTCCTCATCGTCGTTGGTGAGCGCGCAGAACACGTCCATCGACTCGATGTTTTCCTGCTCCAGCAGGTCCTCGTCGGTAGCGTCGCCGCACAGCACCAGCGTCCGGTGCAGCTTTTCGGCCAACAGTGTGCAGGTGACCTTGTTGTGGTCGACCAGCTTGACCTCGTAATCGAGCTCCAGGCTCGCCGCCAGGCGCCGCCCGATATTGCCGCCGCCGGCAATCATGACCCGCTTGACCGGGCGCTCCATGCGCCGCAGCTCGCGCATGACGGCAGAAATATCCTGCTTGCGAGCGAGAAAAAAAACCTCGTCTTCCGGCTCGACGACGGTGATGCCCTGCGGCACGATGCCATGATTGCGTCGGTAGATCGCCGCCACCCGGACGTCGATATCCGGCATGTGGCGACGCAGGTCCTGCAATTCGTGGCCGATCAGTGGCCCGCCGTGATAGGCGCGCACCGCCACCAACCGCACCTTGCCGCCGGCGAAATCCAGCACCTGCAGCGCTTCTGGGTGCTCGATCAGGCGGCGCAGGGTTTCGGTGACCTCCTGCTCGGGGCTGATGACATGATCGACGCCGAAATGTTCGGCAAGAAAGCCGACCTCTGTTTCCAGGAAATCGGCCGAACGGAGCCGCACGATGCGCGTTGGCACATTGAACAGAGTCGACGCGATACGGCACGCCACCAGGTTGGTCTCGTCGCTCTGGGTGACCGCCACCAGCATGTCGGCATCGTCCGCGCCGGCCATTTTCAGGATCGAGGGATGGGCGGCATGGCCGCGCACAGTGCGCAGATCGAAGCGATCCTGCAGCAGCGCCAGCCGCTCGACATCCAGGTCGACCACGGTGATGTCGTTGCTTTCGATAACCAGGCTTGCGGCCAGGTTGGCGCCGACCTGGCCGGCGCCGAGAATGATGATTTTCATGATGGGGGGGGCAAGGGATGAGGAATGAGACTGGAACCCGAGGCCTTGCTTCTTGCCGGGAGCCGCTCGCCTCTCACGCCTGACGCCTCGCTCATGTCACAGGTCTTCGTCGAGGCGTCGTCCATGCCGGATGTTCAGCTGTTTGAGCTTGCGGTAGAGGTGGGTGCGTTCCAGCCCCGACTTGTCGGCGACCCGGGTCATGCTGCCGCCTTCCTGCTGGATCAGGTGCTCGAAATAGATGCGCTCGAAAGCGTCGCGCGCCTCGCGCAGCGGAATGTCAAGCGGGATGCCGTGGGCCACCGCGGGGGTCGACTGCTTCATCGGAGCCAGCACGCGATTGACGTCGGCAGCGTCGATTTCGCTCGCCAGCGCGGTGACTGCCAGCGTGCGCACCACGTTGTGGAGCTGCGGCAGGTTGCCCGGCCAGTCGAAGTTGCGCAGCTGATTCAGGGCCGGCGTGGTCAGGCGCCGCACCGGGCAAACGCCTTCCTCCACCAGCTGCGCCAGCATGAAGTTGGCAATTTCGGGCACGTCCTCGCGATGCTCGCGCAACGGCGGCACCTGAATGGCCAGGCTGGACAGGCGGTAATACAGGCGATTGTCGAATTCGCCCGCCACCACCATGGCGTCGAGGCTGCGCCTGGCCGCGCACACCAGGCGCGCGCCGCTGCCCTCGATACGGTCGAGCAGCAGCCCCAGGCCTTTCTGCTCCAGACGCGCCAGCTCGCACACTTCGGGTAGATAGAACGTGCCGTTGCCGAGTGCCTCGACAAAACCAAGCGGATCGGACACCAACCGCGCGCGATCCTTGACCTCGACCCACGGACTGGCGGGCTGGTGCAGGAAACGGGCACAGATTTCAAAGCCGCTACCGGTCTCGCCCTGCAGCAGGACGGGCGCGGTATTGCTGGCAATCTGGGTGAGGCGTTTTTTCAGTTCGAGGATCAGCGGGCTGCGGCCGAGCGCCGACAGATCCATGCCAGGCATGCGGCGGGGCAGGGCGACGCCGCGCTTGATCGCCTTGCTGACGGTATCGATCAGCTTGGCCAGCGAAACCGGCTTTTCCAAAAAATCGGTGGCGCCAAGCCGGGTGGCTTCGACCGCGGTATCGATGGTGCCGTGGCCGGACATCATCACCACCGGCATAGTGAGCTGGCCGCCGGCCGCCCATTCCTTCAGCAGCGTCACGCCATCGGTATCGGGCATCCAGATGTCGAGCAGGACCAGATCGGGACGCCGCAGGGCGCGGAAGGCGCGCGCTGCTTCCGCGTTTTCCGCCAGGTGCACGTCGTAGCCCTCGTCGGTGAGAATTTCCGACAACAACTCACGAATGCCCACTTCGTCATCGACAACGAGAATATGCCCGCTCACGCTTGCTCCCCGGCTGCATTGAAAACAGGCAGTGCGATGCGGATGGCGGCACCGCCCGATTTGAGGTTTTCAATCTGGATTTTGCCATGATGTTCTTCGACGATCTTTTTGACGATGGCCAGGCCCAGACCCGTTCCCTTGGCCTTGGTGGTTGCATAGGGCTCGAACAGCCGCGTCATCAGGTGCTCCGGAAGCCCGGCTCCATTGTCCGTTACGGTCAAATAAACAGCATCGTTATCAAGGTGCGTGCCGACCTCGACCCTCGGCGCGGAATGGCCGGTCAGCGCATCCTGCGCATTTTGCAACAGATTATGAATCACTTGACGCAATAATGTGGAGTCGCCCGCGATGCGCGGCAGGCCAGCATCGAGATTCAGCCGCAGCCCGAGCGCCCTGGCGTCGTACAGCGCCAGCACTTCGCGCACCAGCGCATTCAGATCGGTTGCCTCGAGCCGGGCGCGCGGCATCCGCGCATAGTTGGCGAAAGCATCGACCATGCTTTTCATTGCAGCGACCTGGTTGACGATGGTTTGCGTGGCGCGTGCCAGGAATTCAGCGTCCGCCGCTTCCAGTCGGCCATTCAGCTTGCGCGCGATGCGCTCAGCCGACAACTGGATCGGGGTGAGCGGATTCTTGATCTCGTGCGCCAGCCGGCGCGCCACCTCGCTCCAGGCGGCATTGCGCTCGGCGTCGATCAGCTTGGTGACGTCATCGAACACCAGCACGTAGCCGCGCTCGACTCCGGGCGGCAGGCGGGTGCCGCGCAGCAGCAGCGACTGGTTGCCGCCGTAACCCGCATAGTCGATCTGTTCCTGCCATTCGCCTTCGTGTTCGGCAAAACGCGCCGCAACCGTGGCCCCGAACGCATGCAACGCCTCGTCCGGCTGCCCCAGTTCGGCAAGCGGGTGGGCGTCGAGCGCAGCACCCGCCACCCCGAGAATCTGCGCGGCTGCGCCGTTCACGGTGCGCACCCGCAGCGCGTCGTCGAGCACCACCACGCCAGACGACAGGCTGGCCAGCACGCGCTCCAGAAAGGCCTTGGCCTGCTCGGTCTGCTGATGGTTCCGCGCGACCTGTTCGCGCGCCTCGGACAGCTGGCGCGTCATGCGGTTGAACGACTGGATCAGTACGCCCAGCTCGTCGCGGCTCTTCACCGACGGCATCTGCGAGAAATCGCCCTTGGCCACGGCGCGGGTGCCGCGCGCCAGCGAGCGCAGCGGTGCGCCAAGGCGCTCCGACAGCAAATAGGCGATGACAAGGGTCATCAGCAGCGCCAGCATCAGGGTCAGCGTCAACGCCACACCGTAGATGCGCTTCAGCCCCAGCCGCGACACAGCGATCTGCTGGTATTCCTGGTACGCCAGCTGAACCGCCTGCGCGTCGCGCGCCAGACCGGCGGGCACCGGCTGCACCAGCTGCAGCACGCGCGTTTCGCCGGCCAGCGCGCTGGTATACACCGGCACGATGACGCGCATGATGAGCCCGCGCTCGGCCATTTCCTCGATCCGGCTGTAGGGCTGCTGCTGGCGCACCTGCCACAATACGCTGCGCTCGGGCAGCACCGGTAACAGGGTGCCGCGCTCACCGCTGAGGTGGGCAATGACGCCGCCGCGTTCGTCGAACAGGGTCAGCTCCTGCACCGCGCTCTGCTCGCGCAGAATCGACAGGCTGGTAATGGTCGAGCCGATACCCTCGTCCGACAGGGTCAGCGCCATGCGCTGGGCTTTTTTGCCCAGCTCGCGCAGCAGGTCGTCGAGCGCGGCGTGACCGAGATTGACGCCGGAGGTCAGTGCGTTGTCGACCCGCACGTCGAACCAGGTCTCGATCGAACGGTTGAGAAAGAACACCGAGGCACCATACACCACCAGGCCGGGCAGCATGGCGACGACGCTGAACATCAGCAGCAATTTCAAGGTGAGCTTGGCGCCGAACACCCCGCGGCGGATACGTTTTTGCAGCCACCACAAGCGCCAGCCTAGCAGCGCCAGCAGCGCCACGCCAAGCACGCCGCCACCGATGAACAGGGTGGGCAGGGTGTCGGAGAGGAGGCTGCTGCCGCTGCTGGCATCGAATAGCAGGAACAGCAACACAATGCCCATGATCAGGGCGGCGACAATCAGACTTCGCATCAGGGCAAAGGGGGTGGGGCAGGCAAAGCGGGCGCCTCAAACGACCAGTCGTACCACGGGGTGGAGAATTCCCATTTGTCGCTGGTGACCGCGCCGATAGACAGCGGCTTGGGCAATTGTGCGGTGTCGAGACGCAGGCGCAGGCGGGCGTCGTAATGCTGCCCGGTTTTAAGCGCGCCGCGCTCCAGCACCTGCCAGCTTTCCACCCGCCCCAGCAAGGCCAGCGCTTCGTCCAGCGTGGCGGTAGTCTGCGTGGTGTAGCCGGTTTCAACGACATAGCGGCGCAGCAGCAGGTGGTAATAAATCCGCATCTTGCGAACCGGCTCGGCAATGCTTTCGTCAAACCACCAGTTACGCGGCCGGGTCAGTTCCAGGTTCAGCTGGAAATATAGATTGATGCCGCGGGTCAGCGCGTCTTCCAGAGTCGGGTTGAGTACGACATCGATGTCCGCATCCAGCACATAACCTTGTGGCGAGGCCTGGATAACCGCCTGCCTGACCGCGCCCTTGTCGCTGGCCAACGCGCTGCCCACGCCCAGCCAGCAGCCCAGCCACAGCGCCGCCAGCCAGCGCAAAGCCGGTTCAGGTCTTGCGCAGCAGGGCGTAAAAAAAGCCATCATGCTCGGCAGCGGGCAGCAACGACCCGTCGGACAAAGGTTCAGGAAGCGGACAGCGTTCGGCGTCTCCCACGTGGCGCGCCAGAAACGCACGCACCTGCCCGTCATTTTCTTCATTGAAGACCGAACAGGTTGCGTAGAGCAATGTACCACCCGGGGCCAGCAGCCGCCAGAGCGCCTCCAGCATCACGACCTGCTGCGCGGCAAATTGCGCGATGTCGTCGGGACGGCGCAACCACTTGATGTCGGGGTTGCGGCGCACCACACCGGAGGCGCTGCACGGCACGTCGGCCAGGATGCGATCGAACGGCCGGCCATCCCACCAGGCCTCGGGTTGCGCAGCATCGCCCTGAATGAGCGTGGCGGCGAGTTGCAGCCGCTTGAGGTTTTCCTCCACCCGCGCCAGCCGCGTGACGTCAAGGTCGAGCGCGGTCAGGCTCACATCGGCGCGTTCCAGGATGTGGCCGGTCTTGCCGCCGGGCGCAGCGCAGGCATCGAGCACCCGCAGGGGGTGCGCCGCCAGATGCTCGCTCGGCGGGCGGTCTTGGTGCAGCTCCTGCTCGCCCGGCAGGGGAAAGAGCAGGCGCGCCGCCCACTGCGCGCCGGCGTCCTGCACCGACACGTCGCCCTGATCGAAGCCGGGCAGCGTGTGTACCGGCATCGCCTTGTCGAGGGTGACCGCATCCGGGCCGGTTTGCCGCGCCGGCAGGCCGGCCTCCGCCAGACGCTGCAGGTAGCTCGCCACGTCGCCGTGGCGGCAATTGACGCGCAGGGTGAACGGCGGATGCTGCTGGCTGGCTTCGAGAATGCTCTGCCAGTGCGCCGGATGTGCGGCCTGCAGTTTGGCGATCCACCAGTCGGGGTGCGACCAGCGCGCGCGCGGCTGCTCGTCCGCACGCTTTTCCAGCTCGGCGCGACGGCGCTGAAAATTGCGCAGCACCGCGTTGGCCAGCCCGCGCCGCCAGCCCTCGCCCGCCGCAGTAACCGCGTTGTGCACCACGGCATGCGCCGGCGCCCGGGTGTAGGCCAGCTGGTACAGCGCCACGCGCAGCAGCCAGCCCAGCTCAGGATCGGTCAACGGGCGCTCCAGCAGCGCTTCCAGCCAGGCATCGAGGCGCCCCAGATGGCGCAGGCTGCCATACACGATGTCCTGCAGGGCGCCGCGCTCGCCCGGCGTTTCCAGTTGTTGCAGGCGCCGCGGCAACACCTGGTGCAGTGCCGCGCCGGCAAGCACTTCTTCGAGCGCGCCGGCGGCCAGTTTTTGCAGATCACGCATGGAGGGGCATGCCCCGGTTAGTCGGTTGATTCATGGGATTCCAGCCGCAGCGATAAGCGGCGGATGATAGCAGGCCGGGTGCCAACAGCGGCAGCCCGAAGTTCGGTCTCAGGCGCCGAAACGGGCGCCGGCCGGCAGCGACCGGCCGGCAAGAAACGCCGCAGCCGTCATCCGTTTGCCGCCCGCCGGCTGGATCTCCTGCAAGGCCAGCGCGCCGCTGCCGCAGGCGACCAGCAGCCGGTCTGCCTCCGCCAGCAGCACGGTGCCGGCTTCATCCGATTTTTCATGGGCGGAAGCGCGTAGAAAGTCGGTGTCCTTTGAAGCGCCCGAGCCAGCGACACCGTGCGCCGACCAGATCTTCAGCGGCGCGCCGTCCAGCAGCGTCCATGCGCCGGGCGCCGGATTGTAGGCGCGTACCGCGCGCGCCAGCGCATCGGCGGGCTGGCGCCAGTCGAGCCGGGCTTCTTCCTTGCTCAGTTTGGCGGCATAGGTGGCCTGGGCGTCGTCCTGCGCCTGCGGCACCAGCGCAGGGTAATTCGCCAGCGCCGCGACGATCGCGGCGGCGCCGGCAGCGGCCAGGGTGTCGTGCAGGCTGGCAGCGGTATCGGTTTCAAGGATCGGCACCACCGTTTTGGAGAGCATCGCCCCGGTGTCGAGCCCGGCGTCCATCTGCATGATGGTGATGCCGGTCTCCGGGTCGCCCACCAGGATCGCGCGCTGGATCGGCGCCGCGCCGCGCCAGCGCGGCAGCAGCGACGCGTGGATGTTGAGGCAGCCCAGGCGGGGCAGGTCCAGCACCGCTTGCGGCAGAATCAAGCCGTAGGCGGCAACCACCATGACATCGGCATCCGCCGCGCGCAGTACGGCCTCGGCCTCGGCAGATCTCAGGCTAGCGGGCTGATACAGCGACAGGCCACGCGCCAGCGCCGCCTGCTTGACCGCGCTGGGCGCGAGCTTCATGCCGCGCCCGGCCGGGCGGTCGGGCTGGGTCAGCACCAGGACGATATCGTGCCCGGCGTCCGCCAGGGCGTTGAGGGCGGCCGCCGCAAACGGCGGCGTGCCGGCAAAGACGATGCGCACGGGCCGGCTCAGAGCGACGCGCGCACCGGCGCGGCGTCGGGCCGGTGTTCGCGTGCCTGCTTGGCCAGTTTGGCCCTGATGCGGTTGCGTTTGAGGTTGGACAGATAATCGACGAATATCTTGCCCATCAGGTGATCCATTTCATGCTGGATGCATACCGCCAGCAGGCCGTCGGCGTCCAGCTCGAAAGACTTGCCAACATGATCGAGTGCGCGCACGGTGACGCGCTCGGCGCGCTGGACCCGGTCGAAAACGCCCGGCACCGACAGGCAGCCTTCCTCGCTTTCTTCACGGCCCGCCTGGGCGACGATTTCAGGATTGATGAAGACGCGCAGCGCATCATGGGTTTCGGAAATATCGATGATAATGATGCGCTCGTGGACGTTGACCTGGGTCGCCGCCAAGCCGATTCCGGGGGCCGCGTACATGGTCTCGGCCATGTCGTCGACCAGTTTGCGGATGCGCGCGTCGACTGTGGCCACCGGCTTGGCAACGGTGTGCAGGCGAGCGTCGGGATAATGCAGGATATCGAGTCTGGCCATAAATAAGGTTTACGAATGAAGGGGCTGGGTGCACACTTTGATGCGAAATCCGCATCCAAATTCGCAACGCCCTAAATATAAGGTGGTGGATAGCCGTAAGCTAAGCGCACAGTATATTTTCAACGCAAAATTAGACAAGATTAAAGTGGAGGGTTCCCCCGTGCGTCAATTCGTTATTACTCTTGCCCTGTTGCTGGCGATGCCTGCGTTGGCGGACACCCTGAAACTGCAGGACAACGCACCCGACACCTATGTCGTGGTCAAGGGCGACACCTTGTGGGACATCTCCGGGCGTTTTCTCAAGGATCCGTGGCGCTGGCCGCAAATCTGGAACCTGAATCGCGAAGCGATCAAGAATCCGCACTGGATCTATCCCGGTGACCTCGTTGTGCTCGACCGCAGCGGCAAGGAACCGCGGCTGTCGCTGGTCAAGGGCGGCAACGGCCTGCCGACGGTCAAGCTGTCGCCCGGCGTCCGCGCAACCAACATCGGAGATGACGCCATTCCCGCCATTCCGATCAATGCCATCCACGCCTTTTTGAACCAGCCGCTGCTGGTCAGCCATGACATGCTTGAAAAAGCACCGCAAATCATCGGCACCAACGAGGAGCGTGTCATCATGACCCCCGGCGATACCGTTTACGCGACCAGCGATGAATCGGGCACCACGCGGTGGCAGGTTTATCGCAAAGGCCAGGCCCTGACGAATCCGGACGATGGCGAACTTCTCGGCCATGAAGCGGAATATCTGGGCGATGCGGAAACCGTGGCGCCTGGCAATCCGCAAAAATTGCGGATCACCCGGGTTAGCCAGGAAATCCTCCCCCAGGACAAGCTGATCCCGGCCCGGGAAGATACGCAGTTCGAGTTTGTGCCGCATGCGCCGGAAAAGCCGATTTCCGGCAAGGTAATTTCTGCCTACGGTGTGACGGGACTCGCAAATTCGGGACGTTACCAGACCGTCGTCATCAATCGCGGCACTCAAGACGGCCTCGAACCGGGCCATGTGCTGGCCGTTTACCGCGCTGGTAAAGTGGTAAAAATCGACAAGGCCGGGCACCAGCGCTGGGTTTATCTGGATTCCGGCTGTATCAAGCCCGGAGAAGAAGTCAGCTTCGACCAGTTTTACCAGCCCGGCAAGGTCATGGAAGACTGTAATCCAAGTGCAGAAGTGCAAGCAGGCCCATGGGCCTACCTGGACGTGGGCTGCCTGAAACCGGGCAAGAAGGTCAGTTTCGACCAGTTCTTCGAACCCAGGGAAACCTACGATCAGGGGTGCACGAACAAAAAACAGGCCGAATCGGTGCAGCTTCCGGATGCGCGGACAGGCCTGGTCATGGTGTACCGTGTGTTCGACCGCGTGTCTTACGCGCTCATCATGCAGTCCGAGCGGCCGGTCTACCTGCTCGACACGGTGAAAAACCCCTGAGCATGCGCGCGCCCGAAAGACGTCTCGAGCGTGCCTGACGCCTGGCTGCGCCTCGCCCTCGCTCCGGGCGTCGGCAACACCAGCCTGATCCGCCTGCTGACGGCCTTCGGTTCCCCGGAGGCCGTTTTGGCGTCCGGGCGCGGTGCGCTGGCGGCGCATCTTTCCCGCGCACAATGCGATGCACTGCTGGGCGAACCCGACACCGCGCTGCTTGACGCCGCTCACGCCTGGCTCGCCCGGCCCGGCAACAGCCTGATGACGCTGGCGGACGAGGATTATCCGAAAAGCCTGTTCGAGATTGCCGATCCCCCCGCCCTGCTGTATTGCAAGGGGCGGCGCAGCCTGTTGAATCAGCCCTGCCTCGGCATCGTCGGCAGCCGCAACGCCACGCCGCAGGGCGTACGCGACGCCGAGGCCTTCGCCCACGCGCTGTCCGACGCCGGCCTCACCGTCGTCAGCGGGCTGGCACTCGGCATCGACGCCGCCGCGCACCGCGGCGGGCTGGCCGGCGCCGGCTCGAGCATTGCCATCATCGGCACCGGTCTCGACCGCATTTATCCCGCGCGTAACAAGGCACTGGCGCACCGGCTGGCCGAAAACGGGCTGATCGTGTCTGAGTTCGCGCTCGGAACGGCTCCTCTGCCCGGCCACTTTCCGCGCCGCAACCGGCTGATCAGCGGCTTGAGCCGCGGCGTGCTGGTGGTGGAAGCCGCGCCCAACAGCGGTTCGCTGATCACCGCCCGAGTGGCGACCGAACAGGGGCGCGAGGTGTTCGCCATTCCCGGTTCGATCCATTCGCCGCTGGCGCGCGGCTGTCATGCCTTGATCAAACAGGGCGCCAAACTGGTCGAATCCGCCGCCGACATTCTCGACGAACTGGCGTGGCAGCAGCGGCTGGCACCGCCGGTGCTGCGCCAAGACCGCCCGCAGGACGAGCGTCAGACGGCGCACCCCTTGCGGGTGCCGGCCGAAACCCTGTCAGACCCGATACTGGATGCACTGGACGGCGCGCCGACCACCCTCGACGCGCTGACACAAAGAACCGGGTTGACGCTGGAAGCGCTTTCAGCGAAGCTGTTGGCGCTTGAACTGGACGGGCGGATTGCACCCTTGCCCGGTGGGCGTTACCAAAAAATTCACTGACACTATGCTCGACATCCTGGTTTACCTCTACGAAAGCTTCCGCATGGCGGAACTGGCGCCCGACCGCGACGCGCTGGAAAAGCGCCTGTTTGCCGCCGGTTTCGAAGAAGCCGACATCAACGCCGCGCTCGACTGGTACGCCAACCTCTCCGGCAGCGCCACCCACGAACGGCTGGCACTGGCCTTCGACCGTCATTACGCGCCCGAGGAGCTGGAGCGCCTGAACGACGCCTGCCGCAACGAACTGACCTACCTGGTCTGCGCGCAGGTACTCGACCCCGAATCGCGCGAATGGGTGATTTCCGGCCTGATGGCGCTGGGCGGCGAAGACATCGAACCCGACCACGTGCGCTGGATGACCCTGATCGTGCTGTGGAGCCGCGGACTGATCGAACATTTCACCCACCTGGAAGACATGCTGCTGAACCACGAGCCAGGACGTCTACATTAATAAAGTAAAACCATGTCCAAACTCGTCATCGTCGAATCGCCGTCCAAATCCAAAACGCTGAAAAAATACCTCGGCGCCGACTACGACATCCTCGCCAGCTACGGTCACGTACGCGACCTGGAGCCGAAAACCGGCGCGATCGATACCGAAAATTTCACCATGAAATACCAGGTCATCGAGCGCAACGCCAAACACGTCGAGGCCATCGTCAAGGCCGCCAAAAAGGCCGACGAAGTGCTGCTGGCAACCGACCCGGACCGCGAAGGCGAGGCGATTTCCTGGCATATCAGCGAAATCCTCAAGGAGCGCAAGGTCAAGACGCCGATGAAGCGGGTGGCGTTTTACGAGATCACCGAATCCGCCGTCCAGGACGCGGTGCGCAATCCGCGCGAGATCGCGACCGACCTGGTCAACGCACAGCAGGCACGCCGTGCGCTGGACTATCTGGTGGGCTTCAACCTGTCGCCACTGCTGTGGCGCAAGATCAGCCCCGGTTTGAGCGCCGGCCGCGTGCAGTCGCCCGCCCTGCGCATGATCGTCGAGCGCGAGCTGGAGATCGAGGCTTTCGTGCCGCGCGAATACTGGACGCTGCATCTCGATACCCACAAGGGCGCGCAGGCCTTCATGGCCAAGCTCACTCACTTCAAGGGCGAAAAGATCGAGCAGTTCACGGTCGAGCACGAAGCGCGCAGCACGGAATGGCTGGCGATGCTGGAGGGCCGCGATGCCACGGTGATGCGCATCGAAAAGAAGCGCCGCGCGCGCCATCCCGGCGCCCCGTTCACCACCTCGACGCTGCAGCAGGCCGGGGTGCGCCAGCTTGGCATGACCACCGACCGCGTGATGCGCACCGCGCAGCAGTTGTATGAAGGCATCGACCTCGGCGAAGGCCCGGTCGGCCTTATCACCTACATGCGGACCGACTCGGTCAATCTGGCGCAGGAAGCAATCACCGACATCCGCAAGTATGTGGGCGCCAACTTCGAAAAAGATTACCTGCCGCCAGCCGCCATTGCCTACAGGGCCAAAACCAAGAACGCGCAGGAAGCCCACGAAGCCGTGCGTCCGACCGCGGTGGTCCGCACGCCGGAAGCGGTCAAGCCATTTCTTTCACCCGACCAGGCACGGCTCTACGAACTGATCTGGAAGCGCACCGTCGCCTGCCAGATGACACCGGCGCAGTTCGACACCGTTGCCGCCGACATCACGGTGGGCGAAGGCACCTTCCGCGCAACCGGGCAGACGCTGGCGTTCGCCGGTTTTCTTGCCGTCTACCAGGACGATGAGGAAGAGGCGGAGTCCAAGCTGCCCGCGCTGATCGAGGACGAAACCCTGCCGGTCGACAGGCTCTACGGCGAACAGCACTTCACCCAGCCGCCGCCGCGCTACACCGAAGCCAGCCTGGTGAAGGTACTGGAGGAATACGGCATCGGCCGCCCGTCCACCTATGCCAGCATCATTTCCACCCTGCAGGACCGCGAATATGTAGTGCTGGAAAAGAAGCGCTTCCAGCCGACCGATGTCGGCCGGCTGGTCAACTGCTTCCTTACCCGTCATTTCGGCCACTACGTCGACTACGACTTCACCGCCAGACTGGAAGACAAGCTTGACGATGTGTCGAATGGCAAGCGCGAGTGGACGGGCCTGTTGGGCGAGTTCTGGGGCGCATTCGACGGCGACCTCAAAGCCAAGCAGAGCGTCGAGCGCGGCTGCCCGATTTCGGAGGCCTGCCCCAAGTGCGGCAAACCGCTGTTCATGCAGGCAAGCAAGCGCGGCCTCTTTATTGGCTGTTCCGGCTACCCGGAATGCGATTACACACGGCCGCTGCATGCGGCCACCGCGGAGGGCGACAACATCCTGGGCCAGGACCCGGCCAGCGGGCTCGATGTCAAGCTGCTTTCCGGCCGCTTCGGTCCCTATGTGCAGATCGGCGAGATGCCGGAGGACAAGAAGGCGCCGAAGCCTCGCCGCGCGTCGTGGCCGAAGGAAATCCCGCTGGAAAACGCGACACTTGAACTGGCGCTGAAATTCCTCTCGCTGCCGCGCGAGGTCGGCCATCACCCGGTTACCGGCCTGCCGATCGTCGCCAACAACGGTCGTTTCGGCCCCTATCTGCTGCACGACGACAAGTTCAAGTCGATTCCCAAGACCGACAGCGTGTATGAAATCGACCTGCCGCGTGCACTCGAAGTGCTGGTGATGGAGCGCGCGCCGCGCGGTGCCGATTCAGCCGCCTCGCTGCTGAAAAACCTTGGCCCGCACCCGGAGGATGGCAAGGACATCACCGTGCGCAGCGGCCGCTATGGCCCCTACGTGAAGCACGGCAGCACCAACGCCACCCTGCCCAAGGACATTACGCCGGAAGAGATCACCCTGGACGAGGCGCTCGAGCTGATCGCCGCGCGCGTCGCCAAAGGGCCGGTCAAGAAACCAGTAAAAAAGGCCGCCACCAAACCCGCGGCGGCGAAGAAACCAAAAGCCGCCGATGCGGCCGCAGCGAAAAAACCCGCCGTTAAAAAGGCGGCCACCAAAAAAACCATCGTCAAAAAGCCCGCCAGCAAAAAAACCTCCGTATGAGTTCGCCCCCCATCCTGCTCATGGTTAATGCCTTCATCGGCACGGCCAGCTACAAAAAACTGTATCAGGAACTGGGGTACGCAGTCGTTACCGAATGGTCGGAGCGCCGTGCCATCAGTCTGGTGCGCAAAACGCCGCCCGCCGTGATCGTGGCTGATTTTTACCACCAGGCCGATTTCCGCGACCGCCTCTCCAACCTCGAATCCCTGCTGGCCACGGCGCAAAGCATACCGAATACCCGTATCCTGGTTTTTTATGAAACGGCTCACCAGGCTGTGCTGGACAAAGTCAGCGCCCGTCTCCGCATCGACGCCGCCTTCTCCCTGCCGGTTCAGGAAGAACAACTGCGCACCACCCTGCGGGCCTGGCTTGGCAACACCGCGCCACCTTGAACCGGAATTAAACTTTTATTGGGGTTGCCCATTAAACCTCCGCCTTCTGTGGAGACGATCGATCATGCTGCGTTTAGTCATCCTGCCCCTGCTTCTGGCGTCTTCATTTGTGACCCGTCCTGAACTGAGTTGACACCTTTTCATGAAGAAAAGGGGACGTCAGATGGACACAGGGGTTAAACGGACACAGCGAAACTACAGGATCATACGTCCAGGTTGCGCACGCCAAGGGCGTTTGTCTCGATGAAAGCGCGGCGCGGCTCGACTTCGTCTCCCATCAGTGTGGTAAAAATCTGGTCGGCTGAAATCACATCCTCGATCTGCACTTTCATCAACCGGCGCACCTTGGGGTCCATGGTGGTTTCCCATAACTGTGCAGGGTTCATTTCCCCCAGACCCTTGTAGCGCTGGATGCTCATTCCGCGTTTGACCTCGGCCAGGAAAAAGTCCATGGCCTCGCGGAAACTTTGCACCGGCATTTCCTTCTCGCCCCGCTTGGCACGAGCACCCTGGCCTATCAGATCGCGCAACAGATCGCCAACCTTGACAAGCTGGTTGTAATCGCCAGATTCGAGCAGATCCGCCTCAAGGAAATTGACATAGGTATTGCCATGCGAATGACGGGTGATACGCAGACGATGACTGTCAGTTTCACTGATGAATTCGGCAGCTATTTCATATTTCTGCGCATCCAGCGCAGCGCCCAGGCTCGCCTCGCTCTGCATGGCGGCGCCACTGTCTTCCAGACTCAAACGCGAAATTCGCATTAAGGCCTGCAGCACGTCGTTGGGTAGCAGGCGTGCCAGGCGTTCGCATACAGCCTCGGCAAGGAAGTATTCGCGCGCCAGCGCTTCCAGTGCTTCCCCCACAATCGGCATGGCGCCATCCATCGGGGTCAGTTCGGCGTCTTTCATCGCCTCGGCCATCAGGTGTTCCTTGAACGCGTGTTCATCCTTGATGTAGCGTTCGGACCGCCCGTGCTTGACTTTGTACAGCGGTGGCTGGGCGATATATATGTGGCCGCGCTCGACCAGCTCCGGCATCTGGCGATAGAAAAAAGTCAGCAGCAGGGTACGGATATGCGCGCCATCGACGTCGGCGTCAGTCATGATGATGATGCGGTGGTAGCGCAGCTTGTCGGGGTTGTAATCGTCCTTGCCGATGCTGGTGCCGAGCGCAGTGATCAGGGTGGCGATCTCCTGGCTGCCGATGACCTTGTCGAAGCGTGCGCGCTCGACGTTGAGGATCTTACCCTTGAGCGGCAGAATAGCCTGAAACTTGCGATCGCGTCCCTGCTTGGCCGAGCCGCCGGCCGAATCGCCTTCAACCAGGTAAATTTCGCACAGCGAGGGGTCTTTTTCCTGGCAGTCGGCCAGCTTTCCGGGCAGGCCCAACCCGTCCATGACGCCTTTGCGGCGCGTAATTTCTCGCGCCTTACGCGCGGCGTCGCGCGCACGGGCGGCATCGATAATCTTGCCACACACAATTTTGGCGTCACTGGGGTTTTCCTGCAGAAATTCTGCAAGCTTCTGTCCGACGATTTCCTGCACTACCGGCTGCACTTCGCTGGACACCAGCTTGTCCTTGGTCTGCGACGAGAATTTTGGATCGGGAACCTTGACCGACAGCACGCAAGATAAGCCTTCGCGCATATCGTCACCGGTAGTTTCGACCTTGGCTTTTTTTGCCAGCTCGTTTTCTTCGATGTATTTATTCAATACCCGCGTCATCGCCATGCGCAGGCCAGTCAGATGGCTGCCGCCATCGCGTTGCGGGATATTGTTGGTGAAGCACTGCACCGTTTCGGAATAGCTGTCGTTCCACTGCATGGCGACTTCAACGGTCATGCCGTCCTTTTCGCCAATTGCGCTGAATATCTTGGGATGCAACACCGTTTTAACCCGGTTGATATATTCGACGAAGCCCTTGACGCCGCCAGAATGTGCGAAGTTCTCACTCTTTCCGTCGCGATGATCGATCAACTCGATCTTCACGCCATTGTTAAGAAACGACAACTCACGAATGCGCTTGGCAAGAATATCGTAGTGAAATTCCACGTTGCCGAAAATTTCATCGTCGGCTAAAAAGTGCACTTCTGTACCGCTATTTTCCGTGTCGCCGACGATTTTCATCGGAGAAACCTCGACTCCTTTCTGGGTTTCGATTTCTCGATTTACGATCTTGCCGCGATTGAATTCCATCAGGTGTTTCTTGCCATCGCGGCGAACGATCAGCTTCAGCCATTTCGACAGGCCGTTGACACACGACACGCCAACGCCATGCAGCCCTCCCGACACTTTGTAACTGTTCTGGTTGAACTTGCCGCCGGCGTGCAACACCGTCATGACAATTTCTGCCGCGCTGCGCCTGGGCTCATGCTTGTCGTCGAACTTGATGCCGACCGGTATGCCGCGCCCATTGTCGGTAACCGAGATGGAGTTGTCTGGGTGGATAATGACCTTGATATCGTCGCAATAGCCGGCCAGCGCCTCATCAATGGCGTTGTCCATCACTTCGAACACCATGTGATGCAAGCCGGTGCCGTCGGAGGTATCGCCTATGTACATGCCGGGCCGCTTACGCACCGCTTCCAGACCTTCCAGCTGCTGAATGCTGTCTTCGTCGTAACCGCCATTCGAGTTATCGGGCTTCGCGTTTTCGGGCTTGTCGCTCATGGTGTTCCTGTCGGCTGTTGCATAAAGTTTGAAGAGAAATCTTCCGGCTCGGATACGCGATTAAATTCTCATCGGCATCACGACGTACTTGAAACCTGCTTCATCTTCACTGGTCAGCAGCATGCTGCTGTTGGCGTCGCCCAGCGATAGGGTGATTTCTTCGCTATTGAGCGCGCCCAGGCCATCAAGCAGATAAGTTACGTTGAAGCCGACATCCAGCGGATCGCCATCGTAACTAACTTCGATTTCGTCGGCCGCTTCTTCCTGTTCGTTGTTGTTGCAGACGATGCCCAATGTATTCTCACTCATCACCAGGCGCACGCCGCGGAATTTCTCATTGGAGAGAATCGCCGCCCGTTGCAGGGCCTGAATCACGCTCAGTCGATTGGCCTTGAGGTGGCGCGGCTGGCTGGCCGGGATGACACGATGGTAGTCGGGAAATTTGCCGTCAACCACCTTGGTCACCAACTCGGTAGCCGGCAAGGTGATGGTGACCTGGTTGGCGCCGATACGCAGTTCGACCGGATCCTCCACATCGCCCAAAAGTTTGGAAAGTTCGATCACGGTCTTGCGCGGGATGATGACTTCGCGCCCCTCGGCTTCGGTTTCCAGTGCGGTTTCCGCATAGCTCAGACGATGACCATCGGTGGCGACCACGCGCAATTGCTTGCCGTCCAGTACCAACAACATGCCGTTGAGGTAATACCGGATGTCCTGGCTTGCCATGGCGAACTGCACCAGTTGCAACAAGTGTTTCAAGGTTTTTTGCGGCAGCCGGATGGCTTCGCCCAACGCCGCTCCTGTTTCTACCCGAGGAAAATCCGCGGCTGGAAGCGTTTGCAGGGTAAAACGCGACTTGCCCGCACTTACCACAACCTGGCTATCCTTGGTGTCGAGCTTGAGCTTGGCGGCGTCTGGAAGCGCTCGTACGATGTCAAACAGCTTGCGCGCAGCAATGGTGATTGCAAAGTCTTCGCCTGCATCCGTGGTTTCCAGCTGGGTGCTCACCTGTAGTTCCAGATCGGTGGCCAGCACGGTCAACTTGCCGCCTTTTTTCTCGAGCAGAAAATTGGACAGGATCGGCAAGGTATGACGTCGCTCGACGACGCCAACCACAGCGGTGAGAGCAGCCAAAAGAGCGTTGCGTTCGCTTTGTATTAATAGCATTTATATATTCCTGAGAATCATAATAAAGGCGGTCTAAAACTGGGGATAAGCTTTTTTACCTAATAAAAACAACCGCTTGTTATTGGTTTTTGGGTGTGGACAACGCCTTGGCAGAGTGGGACAGGTGGGGATGATTTTTTCTATGCCCCCCGCTTCACATGCTTTATCCACATTTCATCCTCAGCCAGTCAGGCTTTGTAGTAACACCAGATAATCGCGTCCGATGTCGGCTTGTGTCTCGCGCAGCTCGGCTACTTTGCGGCAGGCGTGGATGACCGTGGTGTGGTCGCGGCCGCCGAACGACTCGCCGATTTCCGGCAGGCTCTGGTTAGTGAGTTCTTTTGCCAGTGCCATCGCGATCTGGCGGGGCCGTGCCAGGTTGCGTGTGCGTTTTTTGCAAAACATGTCGGCGACCTTGATCTTGTAAAAATCGGCAACCGTTTTCTGGATGTTTTCAATCGAGACCATGCGCGAGGTCGAGGCGATGAGGTCGCGTAACGCCTCTTTTACCAGTTCCAGCGTAATGGGTTTTTCATGAAAGCGCGAAAAAGCGATCACCCGTTTCAGGGCGCCTTCCAGTTCACGCACATTGGAACGCACCTGCTTGGCGATGAAGAAAGCGACATTTTCGTCAAGTTTGATATTTTCCGCCTGCGCCTTGGCAAGCAGAATGGCCACCCGCATTTCCAGTTCCGGCGGCTCGACGGCAACCGTTAGGCCCCAGGCGAAGCGTGATTTGAGCCGGTCGTCCAGGCCACTGATTTCCTTTGGGAAGGTGTCGCAAGTAATGACGATTTGTTTTTTGTTTTCAATCAGCGAGTTGAAAACGTAGAAAAACTCTTCCTGGGTACGATCTTTTTTGGCGAGGAACTGGATATCGTCGATCAGCAACAAGTCCAGCGACATGTAGCGCCGTTTCAGGTTGTCGAATTGTTTGTTAAGGTAGGCTTTGACCACATCGTCCACATAATCATTGGCATGGATATAACTGATGCGAGCGTTGGGGTTGGCTTGGCGCACGGTGTTGCCGATGGCTTGCAACAGGTGGGTTTTGCCCAGACCCACCCCACCATAAACAAATAGCGGATTATAGGCAATACCGGGATTATTGGATATTTGCAGCGCGGCGGCACGCGCCAATTGGTTGGCGCGCCCAGAGACGAAGTTGTCGAAATTGAACCCGGGGTTGATGCGTAGGCCTATCTGGTCTGGCACAACGGCGCTGGTCGGCGCAACGGTGGCGGGTGCCGTAGCGATCGAAGCAGGGGACGACGGACGGGGGGCGCTTGGTTTTTTTCTCAACGCATAGGTGATGGCGACCGGGTGTGTGTAAAACTCAATCGCCCAGCTATCGATGTGTTCGGCAAATTTCTCGCGCACCCAGTCCATCACGAAATGATTGGGCGCTAGAATGCGCACGTTGCCGTCCGCATCTTCAAATACCAGCGGCTTGATCCACGTACTGAATTGCTGCTGGGTCAGATTGGCGCGGAAACGTTCTTGGCAAAGGTCCCAGAAAGAATCCATAGTCGAGTGTCGGGAAGCGGAAAGCCGCAAGGGATTCAAACACGAAGCTTACTCTCCTTCGACGAGGTTATCCACAGGCACGATGAACTGGATATTATCAGGAGCACCAGTCGAACTTGACATCCCCCCCGCGGAGCGGGTTTAATAAGCGGTTTTTCAACAGATTTTTTGTGTCTGGTCGTCCTGCGCGGGTAGGTTCGGGCGGGCACCTGCCAGAAAGGTATAGTCATGAAACGTACTTATCAGCCTTCCACCGTTCGTCGCAAGCGCACGCACGGTTTTCGCGCACGCATGAAAACCAAGTCGGGTCGGGCCGTGATCAATGCACGTCGCGCCAAGGGCCGCACCCGTCTGGCTGTCTAATCGACACGCTGCCCAACAAGGCGCGTCGCGTGCGCATCATGGATGCGCGCCTGGTAAAAAAAACCGATTTTGACCGGGTGTTTGCCAACAATCAGCGCGCCCGTACAGATTATGTGGTGGTGATGGCACGCCCTAATCAGGTAGGTTACCCGCGTTTGGGAATGGTGATTGCCAAACGCCTGCTTGCGCGTGCGGTGGACCGCAACCGCGTCAAGCGCTGCGTGCGCGAAAGCTTCAGGCAGGCTTTTCCGGAACTTCCCGCGTGCGATTTTGTAGTTCGCCTGATCGCCAAGCCGGTTCCGGGTGAAGAAGCGCGCGATTTGTCACGCACCTTCAAGCGTGCCGGTCTCCGGGCCATGGCAAAATGGCCAACCGCTCCGGCAGGAGAAGCAGCGCCGGAATTCTCCTCCAACTAAACGCGTCCCGTCTCATGGATAACCAGCGGCTGATTCTTTTTATCGTTTTTTCTTTTTCTCTGCTTCTGCTGTGGGAAGCGTGGCAGGATAAAAGTGCGCCACAGCCAACCGTGCCGTCCGCGACAAGCGTACCGGCCACAGGCGTTCCTGCGCCCAGCGAGGCCTTGAAAGCGACTGTGCCACCCGCAACGCCATCAACCGGTTTCGGCAAGGGCGCGCGTGTCGTGGTGGAAACCGATGTCTTGCGCGCGACCATTGATGCCAACGGCGGCGATCTGCGTCAACTGGACTTGTTGAAGTATCACGAAACAGAAGACAAAAATAAGGTCCTCACCCTGTTCGAGGACAATCAGACGCAGCCTTATCTGGCCCAAAGCGGCCTGGTAGGCAAAGATCTGCCGACGCACCGCAGTGTGTATCAGCTCAATTCCGGCACCTATCGCTTGACCGGTGGTGTTGCGCAACTGGAAGTTCCGCTGGTGTGGAACGACCCCGCCAGCGGAATTCGCGTTGAAAAAGATTATATTTTCAAGCGCGGCAGTTATGCGGTTGAAGTCAGAACCCGTGTCACCAACGGCGGCACCAAACCCATCGATTTGACGCCCTACTATCAGTTCACCCGCCACGGCGAAGCACCGCGCGGGGAATCCTTTTTCATCCACTCGTATACCGGCCCGGCTTTCTATACCGATGCCGAGAAATTCAAGAAAGTCACCTTCAAGGACATTCAGTCCGGCAAGGCAGACTTCGAGAAAACCGCTGATAACGGCTGGGTCGGCATGGTGCAGCACCACTTTGTCGCGGCCTGGTTGCCCGAGAACGGGGTCAAGCGGGAGTATTACACCCGCGCCTTGGGCGATGGGCTGTATTCAGCCGGCGTGATTGTGGCCGAAGGCACACTTGAACCCGGCCAGCAGAAGACCTTTACCGTGCCGTTGTATGCTGGACCGCAAACCCAGACAGCGCTGGAAAAAACTGCACCGGGACTCGATCTTACGCGTGACTACGGCTGGCTTACGCCATTGGCATACCCGATTTTCTGGTCGCTGGAAAAAATCGAGCGACTGGTCGGCAACTGGGGCTGGGCCATCATCATCTTGACTTTCCTCCTCAAGCTGGCGCTGTATCCGCTGTCGGCGGCGGGCTACAAGTCGATGGCCAAGATGAAGAAGCTGACGCCGCGCCTGCAGAAACTGAAGGAAACCTATGGCGACGACCGCGCCAAACTGCATCAGTCGATGGCGGAGATGTACAAAACCGAGAAGATCAATCCGCTTGGCGGCTGCCTGCCCATTGTGATTCAGATTCCGGTATTCATTGCGCTTTACTGGGTGCTGCTCGCGGCAGTCGAAATGCGCGGCGCACCCTGGCTGGGCTGGATCACCGACCTGACCGCGCCCGATCCGTGGTACATCCTGCCCGTCATCATGGGCATCACCTCGATCTTGCAAGTCAAGCTGAATCCACAGCCGATGGATCCGATGCAGGCCAAAATCATGATGATCATGCCGGTGGCGTTTACCGTGATGTTTGTCTTTTTCCCGGCGGGTCTGGTGCTCTATTGGGTCGTCAATAACATCCTGTCGATCGCGCAGCAGTGGGCGATCAACCGGCAGGTCGTGGGCGGTGACAAACCCGCCGCAGGCAAGGCCTGACCTGATCGCCGCCATTGCCACCGCCCCAGGACGCGGTGGGGTGGGGGTGGTACGGGTGTCGGGTGCGGCGATAGCGCCGCTTGCCACGGCGATACTGGGGCGCCTGCCCGAGCCGCGTCGTGCCACATTTACCCGCTTTCTCGATCGCGATGGCGAGGTGCTTGACGAGGGTATCGCACTTTATTTTGCTGCGCCGCACTCCTTTACCGGCGAGCATGTTCTGGAGTTGCAGGGGCATGGCGGGCCGGTGGTGCTGAATCTGGTTCTGCAGCGTTGCGTCGAGCTCGGCGCGCGCTTGGCAGCACCGGGTGAGTTCACCCGCCGCGCCTATCTCAATGGCAAGCTCGATCTGGCGCAAGCCGAGGCGGTGGCTGATCTGATCGATGCGGCATCCGGAGAGGCGGCGCGCTCGGCCGTGCGTTCGCTCGCCGGCGCCTTCTCGGCGCGGATTGCCGAATTGCTCGAGGCGCTGACCCGTTTGCGCGTGCTGGTCGAGGCCACGCTGGATTTTCCCGAAGAAGAAATCGATTTTCTGCGCGACGCCGATGCCTTTGGCCGGCTCGATGCCATCGATGCCAGCCTGCGGGCGGTGCGTTTGCAGGCCCGGCAGGGCGCGTTGCTGCGTGAAGGCCTGACCGTGGTGCTGATCGGCCAGCCGAATGTCGGCAAGTCGAGCCTGATGAACCAGCTGGCCGGGTTCGAGGCGGCGATCGTCACCGAGATCGCCGGCACCACTCGTGACACCGTGCGCGAGGCGATTCAGATTCAAGGGGTGCCGCTCCATATCATCGATACCGCAGGTTTGCGCGACACAGACGATGCAGTGGAGAAAATTGGCATCGCCCGCACCTGGGACGCGGTGGGCAAGGCCGATGTGGCCCTGCTCCTGGTGGACGCGGCGTACGGTGTAGGTGACCGCGAGGAGGCGATCCTGCAATGCCTGCCCGGTGTGGCACGGCTGACCCTCCACAACAAGATCGACGTCACCTTTGATGCACCGCGCGCGGTGGGTGACGAAATCTGGTTGTCTGCGAAAACCGGCGCCGGGGTCGAGCTGCTACGCGAAAAGCTGCTTGAAGCGGTCGGCTGGCAGGCGGTGGGCGAGGGTGCATTCATGGCGCGCGCGCGCCACCTCGACGCGCTCGGCCGTGCTGCGGGCCATTTAGTCGCTGCGCGCGCGGGGGCCGTGCAGCTCGAGCTGTTTGCCGAGGAACTGCGGCTGGCGCAGGCCGCTTTGTCGGAAATTACCGGCGAATTCACCGCGGACGATCTGCTGGGCGAAATTTTTAGCAAGTTCTGTATTGGCAAGTAAACCGGCCGCGCAGGACTTTTTCCCGAGTGTGGTAGCTGTGATGTTTCAAATGTATTCAACCCTTCAGGATTGCCAGTCATGCTGACCTGGCGCGGCATCGCCGACGAACTCAAGACCCATCGCGTGCGCCTGCTGCAGGGCAACTTCATTGCGCTGTTGGCGGTCGCCGCGGCAGTGCCGGTACCGCTTTTGCTGCCGCTGATGGTCGATGAGGTGCTGCTGCAGCATCCGGGGAAGATGGTTGCCACCATCGGCGCATGGTCTCCGGCGGCGTGGCACGGGCCGGTGCTGTTCATCGGTGCGGCGCTGCTGCTGACGCTGGTTTTGCGGCTGACGGCAATCCTGCTCAACGTGTGGCAGGGGCGGACGTTTTCCCTGCTGGCCAAGGAAGTGGTGTATCGGATCCGTGTACGCATGTTGAACCGACTGTCGCGCATTGCACTGTCGCAGTTCGAGACGGTGGGAGCAGGGCGGGTGACATCGCATTTTGTGACGGATCTGAACGCCATCGACAGCTTCCTCGGCGCTTCGGTTTCAGGGCTGGTGGTGTCGGTGCTGACACTGGTCGGCGTCGCCGCAGTGTTGTTCTGGATGCATTGGCAATTGGCATTGTTCATTCTGTTACTGAATCCCGTCGTGATCCTGTTTTCGACCCGACTCGGCAAGCGGGTGAAGGATCTGAAAAAGTTCGAGAACCGCGCCTTCGAGGTGTTTCAGGATGCGCTCGCCGAAACGCTGGATGCCTTGACCCAGATCCGCGCGATGAACCGAGAGAAGCATTATCTGGAGCGGGTGAGCGAGAAGGCGGCCGACATCCGACAGCACGCTGCGGCATTCGCCTGGAAATCCGACGCGATGGGCCGGTTTTCCTTCTTCATCTTCCTTGCCGGGTTCGACGCCTTCCGCGCCGGAGCGATGCTGATGGTGGTATTTTCCGACCTCTCCATCGGTGAGATGTTGGCGGTGTTCAGCTACCTGTGGTTCATGATGACACCGGTGCAGGAACTGGTAAACATGCAGTACGCTTGGTACGCTGCCAATGCCGCGCTGGGGCGGATCAATGCGCTGCTCGGTCTCGCCAGCGAACCGCAGCATCCGGCGCTGCGCGACCCCTTCGCCGGCCAGCCCACCGTTGGTATTACGCTCGACCAGGTCAGTTTTGCCTATGACGAGGGCGAGACGGTGCTCGATGACGTCAGCCTTGTGGTGGCGGCAGGCGAGAAAGTGGCGCTGGTGGGCGCTTCCGGCGGCGGCAAGTCGACCCTGGTACAGGCGCTGCTGGGCCTGTACCCGGTGAAGTCGGGGAAGATTTTATATGGCGATGCGCCGGTGACCGAGATCGGCTGGGAAACGGTGCGTGAGCACGTTGGCGTGGTGCTGCAGCACCCGGTGCTGTTCAACGATAGTGTGCGCGCCAATCTGACGCTGGGGCGCGAGGCCGATGACGCCAGGCTGTGGCAGGCGCTGGAAATTGCCCAGCTGAAGGACGTCATCGCCGAGCTGCCGCATGCGCTGGATACGGCGGTGGGACGGCAGGGTGTGCGGCTGTCCGGCGGGCAGCGGCAACGTCTGGCGATCGCGCGCATGATCGTTGCCGACCCAAAAATAGTCATTCTCGACGAAGCCACCTCGGCGCTCGATACCGACACCGAACAGCGCCTGCATCAGGCGCTGAGTGGGTTTCTGGCTGGACGCACCACGCTCATCATTGCCCATCGCCTGTCGGCGGTGAAACAGGCCGACCGCATTCTGGTGTTCGAGAATGGCCGCGTGGTGGAAGCGGGCGCTCACGATGAACTGATCGACCGCGGCGGCCTGTATCACAAGCTGTATCACCCCGCCTAAGGCCATTTGGATTCGAAACCGGATCTGGCTATTACAGAGTTTTCTGATATACTTCGCCGAGTTGTGCATTCAGCAGTGGGCAGGCCAAGTTTATTTGCCGCCGTGCCTCGGGACTGTTCTCACAGCCCCATCGTCTTCGACCTCTCTATTGTGCTCCGGTAGTTTCTGACAGCCGGCAGTGACAAGTCTTGTGGTTGGCGCCGATGTGATCGACGCGACCCGTTGGGCGGTCAGGAATTAATATATTCCAAACGCCGCTTATTTTCCGGTTCGTATTTTATGGCCTGTTCGGTATTGAACCGGGCGCAGGTCTGTTTTGCGCGTTTGAGCGCATTAAAAAGGTATTGTCATGAGCTTTTCCGAACTTGGGTTAGATCCCCTCCTTCTTAAATCCGTGCTGGCTTCGGGCTACGAAAATGCCACGCCGGTGCAGCAGTTGGCGATTCCCGCCGCGCTGACCGGCCGCGACCTGCTGGTGTCGTCGCACACCGGCAGCGGCAAGACTGCGGCGTTCATGCTGCCGTCGATCCAGCGCATGCTGGCCGAGCCGACGATCAAAGGCATGGGCCCGCGCGTGCTGGTGCTGACGCCCACGCGCGAACTCGCGCAGCAGGTCGAAAAAGCGGCCATCACTTATGGCAACGAGATGCGCCGTTTCCGCACCGCCTGCCTGGTCGGCGGCTCGCCGTATGGGCTACAGCTGAAGCGCCTGTCGCAGCCCGTGGACGTGGTGGTGGCAACCCCGGGTCGCCTGATCGACCATCTGGAGCGTGGAAAGATCGACTTTTCGCGCCTGGAGGTGCTGGTTCTCGATGAGGCCGATCGCATGCTCGACATGGGCTTTGTCGATGACATCAAGGCCATCGCCGCACGCTGCCCGAAGGAGCGCCAGACGCTGCTGTTCTCGGCCACGCTCGATGGCGTGGTGGGCAATCTGGCGCGCGAGCTGACCCGCGACGCACAGCGCATCGAGATCGAAGCAGTGCCTCACCTGGAATCCAAGATCGAGCAGCGGCTGCTGTTTGCCGACAACATGGACCACAAGAACCGTTTGCTCGATGCGCTGCTGCGCGGCGTGGAGATGACCCAGGCCATCGTGTTCGCCTCGACCAAACGCAGCACCGAGGAAATTTCCGACCTGCTGTCCGAAAGCGGCTTTGCGTCCGACGCGCTGCATGGCGACATGCAGCAGGGCCAGCGCAACCGCGCGCTGCAGCGCCTGCGCGAAGGCCGTACCCGCGTGCTGGTGGCCACGGACGTCGCCGCGCGCGGCCTCGACGTGGCGGGCATCAGCCATGTCATCAACTTCGACCTGCCGCGGCAGGCCGAAGATTATGTCCACCGCATCGGCCGTACCGGCCGCGCCGGTCGCACCGGCATCGCGGTGAGCTTCGCCGGTATGCGCGAAGTCGGCCTGGTGAAGAACATCGAGCGCTACACCGGCAACCGTATCGAGGTCCATACCCTGCCCGGGCTGGAACCCACCCAGAAGCCGACTTCCGGCCGTCCTGCAGCAGCGGGGCGCCCACGCAGCAACGCCGGCCCGCGCGGCGGGTTTGGCGACAAGCGCAGCGAACCGCGCAGCTATGGCGACCGCCCGCCGAGAGGCGACAGCCGCGATAATCGTGACCGCGGTTACCGTGCCGACGCGCGTCCGGGCGGCGACCGTCCTGCCCATAGCGACGCGCGCGGCAACCGCGTTGACAGCGCTCCGCGTGGCCCGTTTGGCAGTGCCCCGCGTGCTGCTTATGGCGACCGTCCGCCGCGCAACGAGGCTTATCGGGGTGCCGATGTCCACGGAGCACCCAAGGCCGAAGTCAACGGTAACAGCGTCGAGTACTGGGAAAAGCGCGAACGCGAGGCCAAAGCCAAAGCCGCCTCCTCCCGCAGCTACGGTGACCGCGGCAACAGCGCGCGTCCCGGCCAGCCGCGCAGCGCCGGCAATGAAAACCGCGGCGGCGGCAATCGCGTCGGCGTGCGGGGTCGTTTCAAGGACTAATCGCCCGAACGGTCACCGGCGATAGAGATAGAAAGGGCTCTCACGAGCCCTTTTTTATGTGTTCGAATCGCGGCCGCCGCGAACCTGCATCCACAAGGGCATGCTGTTTTTGCGACAATGCACGCTCCGGGCGCTCGCGGCATCTGCAAAGGGCGGGAAGGCGGGTTAATTCTTATGGAAAATGACATCAGGGCACCATCGCAAAACCATTCCACTTGGCGCTGGATAAGCGACCGCGGGCTGCGGGTGGAAACCGGTGATACCACGCTGACCCGTTATGTCGCGTTGGCCTCACTGAGGTTGTCGGAAATAGAAGACATAATACCGGCAGATGGCTGCCTGTTTCTGATTTTTCGGCGCGGCGCAGGCTTGTCGGAAAATTTACGGTCGGCGTTGAACGCGCCCGCGGCCGGCGTGCCGACCATGGGCGGAACGCTGCATGAAATTGTCGTCGAGTACGGTGGCGCCGCCGGGCCGGATTTGCCGGCATTGGCAGAGCGGGCAGGCCTGGACGCCGCGGCCTATATAAACTGCCATGCGGCGGTGGAATATTCGGTTGCTTTCCTGGGCTTCCAGCCGGGCTTCCCGTACCTGCATGGCCTGCCTTGCGCCCTGCATGCGCCCCGCCGGGCGTCACCGCGAGTGCGTGTGGTGACGGGCAGCGTGGCGATCGGCGGGGGGTACACCGGGATTTACACTGCCAGCGGCCCCGGCGGCTGGCACATCATTGGCCATACAACGGCTGTCATATTCGACCCGCAGCGCGTTGCACCCGCCCTGCTGATGCCCGGCGACCGCGTTCGCTTTGTGCCGCGATGATCGAGGTGCTGAGCGCAGGCCTTTGCGATCTTGTGATGGATCAGGGACGCTCCGGCCGGGGCGCGCTTGGCGTGCCCGTTGGCGGCGCGGCGGATTCTTCGGCACTGGGGGCTGCCAATCGCCTGGTGGGGAATGACGCGGCGGTGGCGGGACTGGAAATCACTCTTAAGGGGCCCAGCCTGCGGTTCCCGCGTGGGGGCGTCGTGGCGCTCGCCGGCGCGCGCTTTGCCGCGACACGTAGCAGCGGCACGGCGGTCGGGTGGGGCGAAACACTGGTTCTGGCGGCGGGAGAAACCCTGAATCTGGAGCAGGTGGAAACGGGTTGCCGCTGCTGGCTGGCGCTGCGTGGCGGACTGGCGGTGCCGCCGGTGATGGGCAGTCGCAGCACGTTTTTACCGGCTGGATTCGGCGGCTATCGGGGTCGTGCACTGCGGGCAGGAGATGTGCTGGCAAGTGGTGCGCAGGTGGGGGCAGTGCGTTTGCTGCGCGCGCGCGTACCCTTCATCGAGCGGGATGAGCCGCTGCGCGTGGTGGCCGGACCGCAAGTGGGTCTGTTTGAGGATGCGGGGCTGCTGGCCTTCTTTACTGGAAACTATCGGGTGGCGGCGGCGTCAGACCGCCGCGGTCTGCGGCTGGATGGGCCGGCGGTGTCGTATGCGCGGGCCGAAGTGCCATCGCAGGGTGTGCTGCCGGGTGCGGTGCAGGTGCCGCCGGATGGCCGGCCGATCGTTTTGGGCTGGGACGGGCCGGTGACCGGCGGCTACCCGGTGATTGCCGGGGTGATCGCCGCCGACATGGCGAAACTTGCACAACTTCGGCCGGGCGATGCGGTGCGGTTTGCCACCATCGAGCTTGAGCGGGCCCGGGCGCTGGCCACCGAGCAATGGGAAATCGAGGCGCTGACATGATCGAACTCAATGCGGATATCGGTGAAGGCTGCGATGACGCTAGCCTGATGCCCTATCTGGGGCGAGTGTCTGTTGCTTGCGGCGGCCATGTTGGCGATGCTGCGAGTATGGCCGCCGCACTGCAGCTGGCGGCCGCTCATGGGGTGGCGGTGGGTGCCCATCCGGGCTACCCCGATCGCGTTCACTTCGGCCGCCGACCGCTGGCCGCGACCGAGGATGAAATTGCAGCATGGGTTACGCAGCAGACCGAGGCGCTGGCCGAGCACGCGGGGCGACTGGGGCTTCGGTTGGCGCACGTCAAGCCACATGGCGCACTGTATAATATGGCGGCGCGTGACGTGGGCGTGGCTCGGGCGATCGCCCGGGCGGTCGCGGCACTCGATCCGACGCTGGCGCTGGTGGGCCTGTCCGGATCGCAATTGATTGCGGCCGGTGCCAGAGCCGGCCTGGCTGTACTTGACGAAGCCTTTGCCGACCGTCGCTATCAGGCCGACGGCCTGCTGGTTTCACGTGAAACCAGCGAAGCGCTGGTGACCGATCCTGAAGAGGCGGCCCAGCAGGCGCTTGCCCTGGCGCGGGGTTTGCCCATCGCCACCTTGAATGGCATGCCTCGCAGGATCGCGGCTGTCACGATCTGCCTGCACAGCGATACCCCCAATGCATTAAATATCGGCCGGGCGGTCCACGCCGCCCTCAACCGTGGATAATGCCGCCCCTTGACCCTTGACCCGCTATGCCGCTTCTTACCTTTGATCGACTCGAACTCGCCTATGGCCACTGGCCCCTCCTTGACGGCGCCTCGCTGGTGGTCGAGGCGGGCGAGCGCATCGGCCTGATCGGCCGCAACGGCACCGGCAAGTCGAGCCTGCTGAAAATCATCGCGGGCATCAACCCGCCGGATGCCGGGGACGTATGGCGCCAGCCTGCCCTGAAGCTTGCCTATGTGCCGCAGGAGCCGCAGTTTCAGCCCGGACATACGGTGTTCGAGGCGGTGGCCGAAGGCGTTGGTGCCGCGCAGACGCTGCTGGCCCAGTACCATGCCGTGGCGCATGCGATGGCGGACGGCGACGAGACGGTGTACGCCGACTTCGAGCGGTTGTCGCACGAGCTGGAGTTGGCCGACGGGTGGCGGCTCAATAGCCGGGTGGAGGAAACGCTACAGCGCCTGAGCCTGGATGCCGACCGCGCGGTCGACACCCTGTCCGGCGGGCTCAAGAAGCGCGTCGCGCTGGCGCGCGCCTTGGTCACCGACCCCGAATTACTGCTACTGGACGAACCCACCAACCACCTTGATTTTTCTGCCATCGAGTGGCTGGAGGGCTTGCTCAAGGACTTCAAGGGTGCGCTGCAGTTCATCACCCACGACCGGCGCTTTCTGGACAACGTCGCCAACCGCATCGTCGAACTGGATCGTGGCCAGTTACGCGAATATCAAGGTAATTTCACCGCATATCAGGCAAAAAAAGCCGAACAGCTCGAAATTGAGGCGGTGCATAACCGCAAATTCGACAAGTTCTGGAAGCAGGAAGAGGTCTGGATTCGCAAGGGCGTACAGGCTCGGCGCTGTCGTGACGAAGGCCGGGTGCGGCGGCTTGAGGCCCTGCGCCTTACCCGTGAGGCGCGCATGGGCCGTGCCGGCCAGGTCGGCTTCCAGATCGATGCGGGCGACCGTTCCGGCAAGGTGGTGGCCGAGCTTGAGCACGTGACTTATGGTTACGATGACAGAATATTGATCAACGATTTTTCCGGCGTCTTGCTGCGCGGCGACAAGCTGGGCCTGCTCGGCCCGAACGGGGCCGGCAAGACTACGCTGATCCGCCTGATTCTGGGCGAACTGCAACCGCAATCCGGCAAGATCCGGCAGGGCACCAAGCTCGAGGTGGCGTATTTCGACCAATTCCGCAACCAGCTGAACGATGACGCGACGCTGATCGACACGATTTCTCCCGGCTCCGATTTTGTCGAAATCGGCGGGCAGAAAAAGCACGTCATCAGCTACCTGGAAGACTTCTTGTTTCCTGCCGAGCGGGCGCGCGCTAAAGTGTCGGCACTCTCGGGCGGCGAGCGCAACCGGCTGCTGCTGGCGCGGCTGTTCGCACGTCCGGCCAACCTGCTGGTGCTGGACGAGCCGACCAACGACCTTGACATCGATACCCTGGAACTGCTGGAGCAATTGCTGCAGGAGTACAGCGGCACTGTCCTCATCGTCTCGCATGACCGCACCTTCCTCGACAACGTCGTCACCCAGTCCATCGTGTTCGAGGGCGACGGCAAGTTGACCGAGATCGTTGGCGGCTATGCCGACTGGCAGGCGTGGAAAGCACAACAGGCCACGTCCGCCCAGCAATCGGCCGGCGCCAAGCCCCCAGCGACGACTACATCGCCCAAGCCCGCCGGCAAGTCCAGCCTCAGTTACAAGGAAGCGCGCGAACTTGAGGCCCTGCCGGTCCAGATTCAGACGCTGGAAGTCGAGCAGGAGGCGCTTGCAGGTCGATTGGCCGACCCCGCACTGTATCAGGACCCGCCGCAGGCGGCGGCGCTGCAAGCGCGCACGGAGGTCATCGAGGCCGAATTACTCGACGCGTTGGCGCGCTGGGAAGCGCTGGAAGCGAAGCAGGCCGGTTAGCGCGAATGTTTCACGTGAAACGAAAGCGGGCAGCGAGTAAACTGCGTCCATGAATTTCCCCGAATCCTTCGATGTCATCGTCATCGGCGGCGGTCACGCCGGCACCGAAGCCGCGCTGGCCGCCGCGCGCATCGGCGTGAAAACGCTGCTGCTGACGCACAATATCGAAACCCTCGGCGCCATGTCGTGCAATCCGTCGATCGGTGGCATCGGCAAAGGGCATTTGGTGAAGGAGGTCGACGCGTTGGGCGGCGCGATGGCGCTGGCGACCGACGAGGCGGGAATCCATTTTCGCACGCTCAATTCGTCCAAGGGGCCGGCGGTACGCGCCACTCGGGCGCAGGCCGATCGCGTGCTGTACAAGGCGGCGATCCGGCGGCGGCTGGAAAACGCGCCCAATCTCACGCTGTTTCAGCAGGCGGTGGACGACCTGTTGCTCGACGGCGACCGCGTCGTCGGCGTAAAAACCCAACTCGGAATCGTGTTCGGTGGCCGCACGGTGGTGCTGACGGCCGGCACTTTCCTTGCCGGTCTAGTGCACGTGGGGCTGGAAAACTTCCAGGCGGGACGCATGGGCGATCCGCCATCGGTGTCGCTGGCCGCGCGCCTGCGCGAACTGAAGCTGCCGGTCGGCCGTCTGAAGACCGGCACCCCGCCGCGCATCGACGGCCGCAGCATCGATTTCAGCCAGACCCAGGCCCAGCCGGGCGACGATCCGGCGCCGGTGTTTTCCTTCATGGGCGATGCACGTATGCATCCCGCGCAACGCCCGTGCTGGATCACCCACACCACAGAAAAAACACACGAGATCATCCGCGGCGGGCTCGATCGGTCGCCGATGTACACCGGCGTGATCGAAGGGGTGGGTCCGCGCTACTGCCCGTCAATCGAGGACAAGATCACCCGTTTCGCCGACAAGGCGAGCCACCAGATTTTCCTCGAACCCGAGGGGCTGACCACTCACGAGATCTATCCCAACGGCATTTCGACCTCGCTGCCGTTCGACGTGCAGCTCAATATCGTGCGCTCGATCCCCGGGTTGGAAAACGCCCACATCCTGCGCCCCGGCTATGCCATCGAATACGATTACTACGATCCACGCAACCTCACAGCCTCGCTCGAAACCAAATCGATCGCCGGTCTGTTTTTCGCTGGCCAGATCAACGGCACGACGGGGTATGAAGAAGCCGCGGCGCAGGGCTTGCTGGCGGGCATCAATGCCGGCTTGCAGGCGCAGGGGCGCGATGCCTGGAGCCTGGGCCGCCACCAGGCCTACCTTGGCGTGCTAGTCGACGATCTCATCACGCGCGGCGTCTCCGAGCCCTACCGCATGTTCACCAGCCGCGCCGAATACCGCCTGCAGCTGCGCGAGGACAATGCCGACATGCGGCTGACCGAAGCCGGGCGCGCGCTCGGCGTCGTCGGCGATGCGCGCTGGGATGCATTCAGCCGCAAGCGCGATGCGGTCGCGCGCGAGACCGAGCGGCTGAAGGCGACCTGGGTCAATCCGGCGATACTGCCGGCGGCGGACGCCACCCGCCTCATCGGCCAGCCGATCGATCACGAATACAATCTGTTTGAGCTGTTACGCCGTCCGAACCTGGATTATGCGCAGGTGCTTGCCTTGCCGGGTGGCGGGGCGGGCGAGGCTGATTCGCGCGTGGCCGAGCAGGTCGAGATAGCCGCCAAATACCAAGGCTACATTGACCGGCAGAATGAGGAAATCGGCAGGCAGCACGAACAGGAAACCCTGCGACTTCCCCCTGACCTCGACTACAGCCGCTTCACCGGCCTGTCGATGGAAGTGCGCCAGCGCCTGCAAACGGCAAGGCCCGGGACCCTGGGCCAGGCGGCGCGACTGCAGGGTGTCACCCCGGCAGCGATTTCAGTGTTGCTGGTGTACGCCAAGCGCGGCTTCAAGCCTGACGAACAAAAGAAAAGCGCATGACGGTCGAGCCGCAATTAATGGCGGGAATCGCCGCCCTGGATCTGGCCTTGCCCACAGGGGCCGAGGCGACGCTGCTGGCCTACCTGGCGCTGCTGGATAAATGGAACCGTGTGTACAACCTGACCGCGGTGCGTGAGGTCGAGAGCATGGTCAGCCACCACCTGCTGGATTCGCTGGTGGCGGTTCCATTCTTTCAGAGCGGCGGTTCGGATTTGATTCGCGTGCTCGACGTCGGTAGCGGCGGCGGGCTGCCGGGCATCCCGCTGGCGATTGCACGGCCGCAATTGCAGTTGACGCTGATCGACAGTATTGCCAAGAAAACCGCCTTCCTGCTGCAGGCCAAGGCCGAGCTGGGGCTGGCCAATTTGAATGTGGTGACGGGTCGGGTAGAGGATTACCGGCCCGAGACGGGCTTCGATGTCATCACCTCGCGTGCATTTTCCGATCTCAAGGAATTCGTCACCCTGACTCGCCATCTTCTCGAACCGGCCGGCCGCTGGCTGGCGATGAAGGGGTTGATGCCGCACGAAGAGATCGCCTCCTTGCCGGATTGGGTGAAGGTAAGCGTTACCCACAGGTTGGTCGTTCCGGGGCTGGATGCGAGCCGTCATTTGATTATTCTGGAGCCTGTTTAATGAGCCGAATCCTGGCAATCGCCAATCAAAAGGGCGGTGTCGGCAAGACGACGACGGCAGTGAATCTTGCCGCGAGCCTGGCCGAACTCGGCCAGCGGGTGTTGCTGGCCGACCTCGATCCGCAGGGCAATGCAACCATGGGTGCTGGCATCGAAAAGCGCACCGCGTTGCCGACGGTGTACCAGATCCTGCTCAACCAGGTGAGTGTGCGCCAGGCGCGGATGCGCTCCGAGGCCGGCCATTTCGATGTCATCCCGGCCAACCGCGAACTCGCGGGCGCGGAAATCGATCTGGTGAACCTGGAGCAACGCGACCTGCGACTGAAGGCCGCGCTGGCGCAGGTGGCCGACGACTACGACTTCATCCTGATGGACTGCCCGCCGACGCTGAATCTGCTGACCGTCAATGCCTTTGCCTCGGCGGAAGCGGTGCTGATCCCGATGCAGTGTGAGTATTACGCGCTGGAGGGCCTCACCGATCTGGTTGCCACCATCAAGAAGGTCAAGCAGCGGCTCAATCCCGGCATCCGCATCGAGGGCCTGCTACGGGTGATGTTCGATCCGCGCAGCACGCTGGCGCAGCAGGTATCGGACCAGATCAAGCAGCATTTCGGCGACAAAGTGTACGACACCGTCATTCCACGCAATGTGCGACTGGCCGAGGCACCCAGCCACGGGCTGCCGGTGCTTGCCTATGACCGTCACTGTAGGGGCGCGAAAGCGTATATGGAACTGGCCGAGGAAACGCTCAGGCGTGCCGGCATCACAACAGGGGAGACCGCATAATGGCCAAACTCAAGGGACTCGGGCGCGGCCTCGACGCGCTGCTGGGTGGAGAAGACAATGCAGCGCCGCCGCAGGGCGACTTGCGCATGATGAATGTGGCGCAATTGGCGCCTGGTAAATATCAACCGCGCACCCAGATGGACAGCGAATCGCTGCAGGAGTTGGCCGACTCGATTCGTGCACAGGGGCTGATGCAGCCGATTCTGGTGCGTGAAATCGCGGGCGGCCATGAAATTATCGCCGGTGAACGCCGCTGGCGCGCCGCGCAGATGGCGGGGCTCGACGAGGTGCCGGTGCTGGTGCGCGAAGTGGCCGACGACGCGGTGGCGGCGATGACGCTGATCGAAAACATCCAGCGCGAAGACCTCAACGCCATTGATGAGGCGCACGGCATGCAGCGCCTGATTCATGAATTCGGCATGACGCACGACGCGGTGGCACAGGCGCTCGGCAAGTCGCGCGTGGCAGTATCCAATCTGCTGCGTCTGCTCAATCTGTCGCACCCGGTGCAGGACATGCTCACCGCAGGCCTCATCGAAATGGGCCACGCGCGTGCGCTGCTGTCCCTGCACGCGGACGCGCAGCGTGAGCTGGCGCACGAAATCGAAACGCGCGGCCTGTCGGTGCGCGAAGTCGAGCGCCGCGTGGCGCGACTGAAGGATGCCGTTGCTGCGCCGGCCAAGCAGGCCGTTTCGCGTGATGTGATCCGCCTGGAGGAGGCGCTGTCGGATGCGCTGGGGATGACGGCCCGGGTGCAGGTCAGCAGCAAGGGTGGTGGCAGGCTGACGCTGCATTTCGCCAGCGCGGATGAGCTGCAGGGCCTGCTGCAACGGCTCGACATCCGACTGTAATGCGCTGTACCGGCATCGCCAGCGATGGCGGGCTATGGAACATCACTACTATAGAGAGGGTTATCATCAAGCTGTTTGATGGTTGCATAGACCTCGCTGATTCAGTATCATGCGTGGCTGATGTTCAGCGGCTTTCATACCGGCACCCGGCGAGTGGCCTTGGCGCAAGCAGTGTTCGCGCCGAGCGCTGCCTTGGTTGGCGGCATGTTTGCCGGGGTTGAGGCTGGACTTTCCTTGTTGTATGGCGCCCTGGTGGCGTTGGCGGTCAGCGCAGTGCTGGTCTGGCACGAGCGGCAGTCGATGCGGCACCCGGAGTGGGATCAGCACCGCTTGTTCAAGTTGTTCATCCGCGCCGGCGTTGAGCGGCTGCTGTTGCTGACGGGGTTGCTGATTGTTGGCCTCGGGGTCTTGAATCTGGCGCCCTTGCCATTGTTGCTGGGGCTGCTGCTGGCCCAGTTTGGCTGGCTGGCCGCAGCAACAGGCCGCCTAAATAAATAAAACAACTGCTCGTTTAACGGGTTTTTCCAAGGGGGGTTTTGAATGGGCACGCATTGCGCGCGCCCATTCAAAACCTACTTATTGAATTTGACCACTATGGCTTCGGAATACCATTCCTCTGGCGAGTACATCAAGCACCATTTACAAAACCTGACCTATGGCGAGCATGTCGACGGCACTTGGGGCTTTGCCCACGGCGCCGAAGAGGCCAAAGCCATGGGCTTCTGGGCGATCAACGTCGACAGCATGCTGTTCTCGATTGCCCTCGGCGTCTTATTCCTGTTTTTCTTCCGCATGGCGGCCAAAAGGGCGACTGTCGGGGTCCCTGCCGGCCTGCAGAACTTTGTCGAGTGGGTCATCGAATTCATCGACAGTACCGTGCGGGGCTCCTTCTCGCATCGGAATGCGCTGGTTGCGCCGCTGGCGCTGACCGTGTTCATGTGGGTGTTCCTGATGAACATGATGGACCTCATCCCGGTTGACTGGCTGCCCTATGCCGCGTCGATCGCGGGGGTGCCGTACCTGAAAGCGGTGCCGTCGACCGACCCCAACGTGACCTTCGGCATGTCACTGTCGATCTTCGTCCTGGTGCTGTACTACAGCGTCAAGATGAAGGGCGCAGGCGGCTTCTTCTCCGAACTGGCATTCCAGCCGTTCCCCAAATTCCTGTTCCCGGTCAATCTGCTGCTTGAAGGCGTGGGTCTGATCGCCAAGCCGATCTCGCTCTCCCTGCGTCTGTTCGGCAACATGTACGCCGGCGAGATGATCTTCATCCTGATCGCGCTGATGTTCGGCGGCAGCTGGATTCTGGCGCTGTTCGGCGGTGTGCTGCAGTGGGCCTGGGCGGTGTTCCACATCCTCATTATCACCCTGCAGGCCTTCATTTTCATGACCCTGACCATCGTTTATCTGGACATGGCGCATGCCGAGCATCACTGATTTCAGCTGTATTGATTAATTGGTTTCTTGTTTTCAACTTTAATTTTTACCTTTAGGAGCAACAAATGGAAATGACTCAAGCCGTGCTGTATATCGCGGGTGCCCTGATGATGGGCCTGGGGGCACTGGGTGCCGCCGTTGGCATCGGCATCCTCGGCGGCCGCTTCCTCGAAGGCGCTGCCCGTCAGCCCGAATTGATCCCGATGCTGCGTACCCAGTTCTTCATCGTCATGGGTCTGGTTGACGCCGTGCCGATGATCGCCGTCGGCCTGGCCATGTACGTTCTATTTGCCGTTGCCGGTTAATTCGCGGGTTGATACGGAACTTGTCTAACCCCTGTCATGAATAAGGTGCGGATATGAATTTCAACGCAACTTTGATCGGCCAGTCCGTCACATTTATCTTCTTCGTGTGGTTCTGCATGAAGTTCGTGTGGCCGCCGATCATGAATGCACTCGAAACGCGCAAGAAGCAGATCGCCGACGGCCTTGCCGCGGGCGACCGCGGCAAGCACGAGCTGGAACTGGCCGCCAAAATGGCCACGGATAAACTGCGTGAAGCCAAGGCGCAGGCGGGCGAAGTGATTGCCCAGGCCGACAAGCGTGCGGCGCAGATCATCGAGGAAGCGAAAATGGCCGCCAAGGAAGAGGGCGAGCGACAGATTGTCGCCGCCCAGGCCAATATCGCACAGGAAACCAACCGTGCACGCGAAAGCCTGCGTGATCAGGTGGCAGCGCTGGCCGTGGCCGGTGCGGAAAAAATCCTGCGTCACGAAGTCAATGCGCAAACCCATGCTGAGCTGCTGGGCCAGCTGAAAGCCGAGCTGTAAATCATGAGCGAGCTGTCTACCCTGGCACGCCCCTACGCCGAAGCGGTATTTCGCCTGGCGCAGGATGAAAAGGACCTGACGGGCTGGTCGTTACGCCTGAAATCGCTTGCGCTGATCGTAGCGGACACTCAGATGGCGCGCCTGATCGCCGATCCTGTGGTGGCGGCCGATCGGGTGGCCGGCCTGATTATCGAGGTGGCTGGCAGCGATCTTGGCGACCGTGGCAGCAACTTTGTCACGGTGCTGGCCGAAAACGACCGCCTGTCACTGCTGCCGGAAATAGGTGTGCAGTTCGAAACACTGAAGGCCGATGCCGAAGGCACGCTCGAGGCCACCATCACCAGCGCACAGGAACTGTCGCAAGCCCAGCTCGACGAGCTGGTGGCGGGACTCAAGGCCAGGTTCAACCGCGCGGTGAACGTGCAGGTGGCGGTCGATCCCGAACTGATCGGTGGCGCAGTCATTGCCATCGGCGATCAGGTGATCGACGGCTCGATCAAAGGACGACTGCAGCGCATGTCCTTCGCCCTGCAGGCCTGAGGCGCGGCCAGGCTCATCCAACTCATCTTTATCGAAACCTCGCGGTTCGGAGAATATAAATGCAATTGAATCCAAGCGAAATCAGCGAACTGATTAAAGCCAAGATCGAAAACTTCGGTGTTTCAAGCGAACTGCGCACCCAGGGCACGATCGTCTCGGTCACCGACGGTATCGTCCGCATTCATGGTTTGTCCGACGTGATGTCGGGCGAGATGATCGAAATGCCGGGTAACACCTTCGGCGTGGCGCTCAACCTTGAACGCGACTCGGTCGGCGCGGTGATCCTGGGTGACTACGAACACATCACCGAAGGCGATGTCGCCAAGTGCACCGGGCGTATTCTCGAAGTGCCGGTGGGCCGTGGCCTGCTGGGCCGCGTGGTGAACTCGCTGGGCCAGCCGATTGACGGCAAGGGCCCCATCGCCGCCGATAAAACCATGCCGATCGAGCGCATCGCCCCCGGCGTGATCGAGCGCAAATCGGTCGACCAGCCGGTGCAGACCGGTCTGAAGTCGATCGACGCCATGGTGCCGGTCGGCCGTGGCCAGCGCGAACTCATCATCGGCGACCGCCAGACCGGCAAGACCGCCGTCGCGATCGATGCCATCATCAACCAGAAGGGCACCGGCGTGACGTGCATCTACGTCGCCATCGGCCAGAAGGCCTCTTCGGTTGCCAACGTCGTACGCAAGCTGGAAGAGCACGGCGCGATGGATCACACCATCGTCGTCGCCGCGACCGCGGCTGACGCCGCCGCGATGCAGTACATCGCACCGTACTCCGGCTGCACCATGGGCGAATACTTCCGTGACATCGGCGAAGATGCCTTGATCGTGTACGACGATCTGACCAAGCAGGCCTGGGCCTACCGTCAGGTGTCGCTGCTGCTGCGTCGTCCGCCGGGCCGCGAAGCCTACCCCGGCGACGTCTTCTACCTGCACTCGCGCCTGCTCGAACGCGCCGCGCGCGTCAACGCCGACTACGTCGAAAAGATCACCAACGGCGCCGTCAAGGGCAAGACCGGGTCGCTGACCGCGCTGCCGATCATCGAAACCCAGGCCGGCGACGTCTCCGCCTTCGTGCCGACCAACGTGATCTCGATTACCGACGGCCAGATCTTCCTTGAAACCGACCTCTTCAACGCCGGCATCCGCCCCGCGATCAACGCCGGTCTGTCGGTGTCGCGCGTCGGGGGTGCTGCGCAGACCAAGGTGATCAAGAAGCTCGGCGGCGGCATTCGTCTGGCGCTGGCGCAGTATCGCGAACTCGCGGCCTTCGCCCAGTTCGCTTCCGACCTTGACGAAGCCACCCGCAAGCAGTTGGAGCGCGGCCGTCGCGTCACCGAACTGATGAAGCAGGCGCAGTACTCGCCGATGTCGGTTTCACAGATGGCGTTGACCCTGTTCGCGGTCAACAAGGGCTACATGGACGATGTCGAGGTTGGCAAGATCCTGCCCTTCGAATCCGCACTGATGGCCTTCATGAAGGCCAAATACGCCGGCATCATGGACAGCATCGAAACCAGCGGCGATCTGGATGACGCAACCGAGAAGGCGCTTACCGCCGCGGTCGACGAATTCAAGAAAACCGGCGTCTATTGATCGGCCGCGCGGGTTTGCAGCCGCTGGTTTAAGGAGCAAGTATGGCAGCCGGAAAAGAGATACGGACCAAGATCAAGAGCGTGGAAAACACGTGCAAGATCACCAAGGCCATGGAAATGGTGGCGGCGTCGAAGATGCGCAAGGCGCAAGAACGGATGAAGGCCGCGCGCCCGTACGCCGAGAAAATTGCCCGCGTGGCAACCCACCTGGCCTACGCCCACACGGAATACAAGCATCCATTCGTGATCGCGCGTGACACCGTCAAGCGCGTCGGCCTCATCGTCATTACCTCCGACAAGGGCCTGTGCGGCGGCCTCAACACCAATGCCCTGCGTGTTGTAGTGAGCCAGATGAAGCAGTGGGAAGCCGCCGGCGTCGGCATCGACGTCACGGCGCTTGGCAACAAGGGGCTGGGCTTCATGCAGCGGCTCGGCGCCAATGTGGCGTCGCAGCTCACCGGCCTGGGTGATGCCCCAGGCATGGACAAGCTGATCGGCCCGGTCAAGGTCATGCTGGACGCCTACCTCGAAGGCAGGATCGACGCGCTCTACATCGTCTACAACCGCTTTGTCAACACGATGAAACAGGAGCCGACGCTGACCCAGCTGCTGCCGCTGGTGAAAAAGGAAGACGCCGAGGACGCCACGCTGAAAACGTACTGGGACTACATCTACGAGCCCGATGCCAAACCGGTGGTCGACGAGATGCTGAAGCGCTACATCGAGTCGCTGGTGTATCAGGGCGTGGCCGAGAACATCGCGTGCGAGCAGTCGGCGCGGATGGTGGCGATGAAGTCCGCTTCCGACAACGCCAAGGACGTCATCGGCGAGCTGAAGCTGATCTACAACAAGACCCGCCAGGCTGCGATCACCAAGGAGCTGTCGGAGATCGTCGCCGGTGCGGCCGCGGTTTGAACGTGCCCAATACATTGAATTACGCGAGCACAGAATTTAATTCTTTTAGGAAACAAGCATGAGCAACGGAAAAATTGTTCAGATCATCGGTGCCGTGGTGGACGTGGAGTTTTCGCGTGATGCCTTGCCCAGGGTCTTTGAAGCGCTGAAAATGGAGTCCCCCGAGCTCACCCTCGAAGTCCAGCAGCAGCTGGGCGACGGCGTGGTGCGCACCATTGCGATGGGCTCGACCGACGGCCTGCGCCGCGGTATGGACGTACTCGCAACCGGCAATCCGATCATGGTTCCGGTCGGCCAGGCGACGCTCGGCCGCATCATGAACGTGCTCGGCACCCCCATCGACGAAATGGGTCCGGTTGCGGCCGAGACACACATGCCGATTCACCGCAAAGCCCCGGCCTATGCCGACCAGGCGGCCTCGGTGGAAATTCTCGAAACCGGGATCAAGGTGATCGACCTGATCATGCCGATCGCCAAGGGCGGCAAGGTCGGCCTGTTCGGCGGCGCCGGCGTGGGCAAGACCGTCACCCTGATGGAGCTGATCCGCAACATCGCCGTCGCCCACTCGGGCTTCTCGGTGTTCGCCGGCGTCGGCGAGCGCACCCGCGAGGGCAACGACTTCTATCACGAGATGAAAGAAGGCGGCGTGCTGGACAAGGTTGCGCTGGTCTACGGCCAGATGAACGAGCCGCCGGGTAACCGCCTGCGCGTCGCGCTGACCGGTCTCACCATGGCCGAATACTTCCGTGACGAAGGCCGCGACGTGCTGCTGTTCGTCGACAACATCTACCGCTACACCCTGGCCGGCACCGAAGTGTCCGCGCTGCTGGGCCGGATGCCGTCCGCGGTGGGCTACCAGCCGACGCTGGCCGACGAAATGGGCCGCCTGCAGGAGCGCATCACCTCCACCCGCACCGGCTCGATCACCTCGTTCCAGGCCGTATACGTACCGGCGGACGACTTGACCGACCCCTCGCCCGCCACCACCTTCGCCCACCTCGATGCGACCCTGGTGTTGTCGCGCCAGATCGCCGAGCTGGGCATCTACCCCGCGGTGGATCCGCTCGACTCGACCTCGCGCATTCTCGATCCGCAGGTCGTCGGCGACGAGCACTACAACGTCGCCCGTGCGGTGCAGGGCACGCTGCAGCGCTACAAGGAGCTGCGCGACATCATCGCGATTCTGGGAATGGACGAACTGTCGCCGGAAGACAAATTGTCGGTGGCGCGTGCGCGCAAGATCCAGCGCTTCCTGTCGCAGCCCTTCTTCGTCGCCGAAGTGTTCACCGGCGCGCCGGGTAAATATTGCACGCTGAAAGAGACCGTTGCCGGCTTCAAGGCGATTGTCGAAGGCGAATACGACCATCTGCCCGAGCAGGCCTTTTACATGGTCGGCCCGATCGAAGAAGCGGTCGAAAAGGCGAATACGATCCAGTAAAAGCGGTGAAGGGTAAAGGGTGAAGGGTAAAGGGTGGAAGGGCACAGGGTGAAAACCTGCAGGCCTTCCCCCACCCTTCCCCCTTCCCCCTTCCCTTCACACAGAAGGAACAAGTTATGGCAATGACCATCCATGTCGATATCGTCAGTGCAGAGAAATCGCTCTACTCCGGCAGCGCCGAAATGGTGATCGCGCCCGGCGAGCGCGGTGAACTCGGCATCTACCCGCGTCACACACCGCTGTTGACCACGCTCAAGCCCGGTTCGGTGCGGATCAAGGTGCCCGACCAGGCCGAGGAAGAACTGATCTACGTTTCCGGCGGCATTCTCGAGGTGCAGCCGAACTTCGTTACCATCCTGTCCGACTCCGCGGTTCGCGGCGTCGACCTCGACGAGGCCAAGGCGCTCGAAGCCAAACGCGCCGCCGAAGAAGCGATGAAGGACAAGGTCGCCGCCATCGACTACGCGCAAGCGCAGGCCGAACTGGCTCAGGCCGTTGCTCAACTGGCGACGATTCAGAAGCTGCGCAAGCTGATTTGATTCACCCAGGCTAGAACACAGCCAGGCAACCTTTGGGTTGCTTTTTTAATGGGCCACCGGGAATGCGTATTTCGCAGGCAATGGCTTGACTAAACCATCTCATGGACTAGTTATTAAAAAGAGCGTGTTTAATAACATCATGTATGGTGCTGCGTAACCCATTTTTCCTGAATCTTTAATTGGAGCTTGATCATGCATAAAACCCCCTTTCTTTTCGGCCTTGTCGGTGCGACCTTGATTTCTACCGGAGTTGTAACCGCGCATGCGGCAGAAGCTCCTTTTTACAATCCGACCAATGCCGCCAGCCCGACGGGGTATACGACCGGCTACGAGCTTTTCCGGACAATCGGCTGTCCTGGACGGGAGCTTCTTGGCGTCCCCTGCCCGGTGCCTGCCCCCGCGCCGCTTGCTGCAGAACCTGAACCAGAACCGCTTGCGGCCGCGCCCGAACCTGTCGTTGCACCTGCGGCACCGCTTGCGGTAGTGCCTGCCCCTGTGCCGGTTGCGGCTGTTGCGGAACCCGTACCCGTCGCGACGCTCGTGCTGGAAGGTGTGAATTTTGATTTCGACAAGGCGGTCATCCGGCCGCAGGACTACGCCAGACTCGACCAGGACGTCGATGCCTTGAAAGCATGGGGCGATGTGGATGTGGAGGTTGCGGGCCACACGTGCAGCATCGGCACCGAAGAATACAATATGGGTCTGTCACAGCGCCGCGCCGAGGCCGTGCGTAACTACCTGGTCAGCAAGGGCGTCTCGGCAGATCGTCTGACCGTCCGGGGCTACGGGGAGTCCCGACCGGTTGCCAGCAACGCCACGCTTGAGGGTCGCGTCCAGAACCGCCGTGTCGAACTGGTTCGCTACAAATAGAAGTTCCTATTTGAGCCGATTACGGGGACTACGGTCCCCGTTTTTTGGTAGTGGCGTAGAGTTGTTCTGGCGCCGTGTTTACGACACGGAAAAAGCACCCCAGCATGCGTTTTGCGTATCTTGCGCGATCAAGTTCGAAAAATGCTGCATTATGTTCGGTAGCGCACAGAATCGGCGTGCGCCTTTGGGTATTCTCAACTGACTGTTTATTACCCAACATCCTGCTAAGCACCATCGGTGTTCAGGATAGCCTTCGAATTTTGCTTGAGTTTTTTATAGGAGCTTTACTATGCGTACAACCCCTTTCCTTTTTAGTATCCTTGGCGCGACCCTGATTTCTGCCGGGACGATCAGCGCGCACGCAGCTGAAGGCGTTTATTACGACCCGTCCAATGCCGCCAGCGCGAGCGGGAAAACAGTCGGTTACGAGCTTTTCAGGACGATCGGCTGTCCGGGCAAACAGCTTCTTGACGCACCGTGCAAGGTGCCGGCGCCCGTGCCCGAGCCCGAGAAGTTTGCTGCTGCTGAGCCCGCGGCCGCACCTGCGCCCGCACCTGCTTATGTCGCGCCCGCGCCTGCGCCGGTTGTTTATGTCGCGCCCGAACCCGCGGCGCCGCAAAAACTGGTGCTCGTAGGGGTGAACTTTGATTTCGACAAAGCCAGCCTGCGTCAGGAAGACGCCTCCGACCTCGACAAGAACGTCGAGGCTTTGAAGGCATGGGGCGATGTGAACATCGAAGTTGCCGGCCACACGGACAGCATGGGCAGCGATGCATACAACATGAAGTTGTCGCGCCAACGCGCGGAAGCGGTCCGTAACTTCCTGATCAGCCGCGGTGTCGCTGCAGACCGCCTGACCGCCAAGGGCTATGGCGAAGCGCAGCCGGTTGCGGATAACGCGACGGAAGAAGGTCGCTTCAAGAATCGTCGTGTCGAACTGGTCCCGCTGAAGTAATCGCGTTTCCATTCAAGCCAATTACGGGGACTTCGGTCCCCGTAATTGTTTGTGAGTGCCGAAGCGTGCGCGCATGACGGGCAAACTGCGACGCACAAGCTTTATACTTGGCGCGCATTTTGCTCATTTATTTTGCCGATGTGGCTCATCATCCAGACACACGAATGGAATCCAAGCTTGAAATCCTGATACTCGCGGCGGGCAAAGGCACCCGCATGCGCTCCGACCTGCCCAAGGTTCTGCATAAGCTGGCGGGCAAGCCCCTGCTCGGGCACGTGGTGGATACGGCCCATGAACTCGGCGCCGCGCAGGTCTGCGTGGTGTACGGTTTTGGCGGTGAGGCCGTGCCGCAGTCGATGGCTGACGACAAGCTGACGTTTGTGCTTCAGGCCGAACAGCACGGCACCGGCCATGCAGTCAAACAGGCGCTGCCCCTGTTGGCCAACGACAGCGTCACGCTGGTGCTGTATGGCGATGTGCCGCTGACGCACAGCGCGACCCTGCAGCCGTTGGTGACCGCGGCGCAGGCCGGCAAGCTGGGGCTGCTGACGGTGACGCTGGCGCACCCGGATGGCTATGGCCGCATCGTGCGCGAAAACGGCAAGGTCGCGCGCATCGTCGAGCACAAGGACGCGACGCCTGCCGAGCGCGCAATTCATGAAGTCAACACCGGCATCCTCGCCGTGGCGACACGCCAGTTGAAGCGGTGGATCGCCGAACTGAAGAACGACAATACGCAGGGCGAGTACTACCTCACCGACATCATCGCGCTGGCGGTGCGCGACGGGTTAGATGTGGAAACCTATCAACCGGGGTACGAGTGGGAAGTGCTGGGGGTCAACAGCAAGGTGCAGCTTGCCACGCTCGAGCGCATCCACCAGAACGAGATCGCGCAGGCGCTGCTCGACGCCGGCGTGACCCTGATGGATCCGGCGCGGCTCGACGTACGCGGCATCCTGACGTGCGGGCGCGACGTACTGATCGACGTCAACTGCGTGTTCGAAGGCCACGTAAAACTGGGCGACGGCGTGCAAGTGGGCGCTAACTGCGTGCTGCGCAGCGTGACCGTGGCGGCGGGCACGCGCATCGACGCCTTCACCCTGATCGACGATGCCGAAATCGGCGAAGCCAACCGGCTGGGGCCGTTCTCGCGCATCCGCCCCGGGACCACGCTGGCGCGCGACGTGCACATCGGTAACTTCGTCGAGATCAAGAACAGCCAGATCGACGACGGCGCCAAGATCAACCATCTTTCCTACGTCGGTGACACCACCATGGGCAAGCGGGTCAACATCGGCGCCGGCACCGTCACCTGCAATTACGACGGCGCCAACAAGCATCGCACGGTGATCGAGGACGACGTCTTTGTCGGCTCGGATACCCAACTGGTGGCGCCGGTCACGGTCGGCCGCGGCGCGACTCTTGGCGCCGGCACCACGCTGACGAAAGACGCGCCCGCCGGCGAACTCACCCTGGCCCGGGCGAAACAGCTTACCCTCAGCGGCTGGACACGCCCGGTCAAAAAGGTGAGGGGTGAGGGGTGAGGCGTAATTTTAATTTAACGGGAGGTTTGGAAATCATGGCAAGACTACACGAGCAAGAAAGCGGTGGTTCGGCGCTCAAGGCCTCACCCCTCACTCCTCACGCCTTACCCGGCGCGGAGCGCCGCTGATATGTGCGGTATTGTCGGTGCGGTTGCGCAACGTAACGTCGTTCCCATTCTGCTCGAAGGCCTGCGGCGGCTGGAATATCGCGGCTACGACTCGGCCGGGCTGGTTATCGTCAATGGCGGGTTGAAGCGGGTTCGCAGCATCGGCCGCGTCGCCGCGCTGGCCGCGGAATGCGCGGCGCAGAAGGTGCACGGCCACCTCGGCATCGCGCACACACGCTGGGCCACCCACGGCGCGCCGTCGGAGGCCAATGCGCACCCGCATGTCAGCGGCCGCCTGGCGGTGGTGCACAACGGCATTATCGAAAACCACGAAGTGCTGCGCACCCGGCTGAAAGAACTGGGGTTTGTCTTCACCTCGGAAACCGACACCGAGGTCATCGCGCATCTGGTCGAACTGTATTACCGTCAGTCGAAAGACCTGCTTGCTGCCACCCGTGCGGCGGTGGCCGAACTCGAAGGCGCCTATGCCATCGGCGTAGTAAGTGAGGACTCACCTAACCGGCTGGTCTGCGCCCGCAAGGGGAGCCCGCTTCTGATCGGCCTGGGCATCGAGGAAAACTTCATTGCGTCGGACGTCTCGGCCCTGCTGCCGGTGACCCAGCGCGTGATGTACCTGGAAGAGGGCGATGCCGCCGACGTCGGCCTGCTGTCGGTGACGGTGGTTGACGCCGCAGGCAAGCCGGTCGACCGCAGCGTGCATATTTCCGAGCTGTCGGCCGACATGGCCGAACTCGGCAATTATCGCCACTTCATGCAAAAGGAAATTCATGAGCAGCCGCGCGCGCTGACCGACACGCTGCTGATCGCGGTGGCGCAGGATCATGTCCTGCCAGAATGGTTCGGCTTCGACGCCGCCGAGGTGCTGGGCAAGGTGAACGCAGTGACTTTCCTTGCCTGCGGCACCAGTTATCATGCAGCGAAAGTGGCCACGTACTGGCTGGAAGCGATCGCCGGCATCCCGGCACGTGCCGAAATCGCCAGCGAATACCGCTACCGCACTTCGGTGCCCAACCCCGATGCGCTCATCGTCACCATTTCGCAGTCGGGTGAAACCGCCGACACGCTGGCGGCGCTCAACCATGCCAAGACCCTGGGCCAGGACAAGACACTGACCATCTGCAACGTGCCTGAGTCAGCGCTCACCCGCGCCTCGCGCCTCAAATTCCTCACCCGCGCCGGGCCGGAAATCGGCGTTGCCTCGACCAAGGCCTTCACCACCCAGCTGGCTAGCCTGTTTCTGCTCACACTGGTGCTGGCCAAACTGCGCGGCCGGCTCAGCGCGGAACAGGAAGCTGCGTATGTGGCCGAACTGCGCAGCTTGCCGAATAAAGTGCAGCAGGTGCTGGCGCTGGAGCCGCTGGTCGAAGCCTGGTCGCAGTATTTTGCCAACAAGCATCACGCCCTGTTCCTCGGACGCGGCGTGCACTATCCGATTGCGCTCGAAGGCGCGCTGAAGCTGAAGGAGATTTCCTACATCCACGCCGAGGCCTATCCGGCCGGGGAGCTCAAGCACGGCCCGCTGGCGCTGGTGGACGAAGACATGCCGGTGATCACCATCGCCCCCAACGACCAGCTGATCGAAAAGCTGAAATCGAACATGCAGGAAGTGCGCGCGCGTGGCGGCGAGCTGTATGTGTTTGCCGACGGCGATGTGCACATCGAGGAATCTGATTTTGTACACGTCATCAGGCTGCCCGGCGGCGGCAACGGCGCCCTGTCACCGATCCTGCATACCGTGACGCTGCAGATGCTGTCGTATCACGCCGCCCTGCAAAAAGGCACCGACGTCGACAAGCCACGCAACCTGGCGAAGTCGGTCACGGTGGAATAAGCAATAGGGAAATTCAGGCTTGGTCTGACAGGTCGCGGGCGTTCAGGTCATGATGGTCTGGCAGAAATCGGCCAGAGCCGCCGTTGGCACGCTGAACAAATCACGTCTGCTATGCGCGGCACACCCGTCGTTGAATAGAAACTCAAGCTGAACGGCCGCTTCCAAAACGGCGAATTCACTCTCCCTTAAGAGGCCATCCGGCTTCCGATTTGTAACCGTCCACTTCTAAATGTGGTGCAAGCATTGTGGAAATTTTCTTAGGTGGTCAGGCCTCGGACGAATCGGCTATAGGGCCTTCACTACTCTGTGAGTAGTCGGCAGATCAGGAGTATGAGCATCATTCCTCCAAAGCAGGCAAGGTGAGCTGGAACCGTGTCATTTGGTCAGCGGACATCACTGTGATTGAGCCGCCATGGGCGTCAACGATGGATTTGACGATGGAAAGCCCCAGCCCAGCCCCATCTCCCTTGCGCTGACGCGATGGATCGACACGGTAGAACCGATCGAACAGTCTGGGGAGGTGCTCAGCCGGGATATTCGTGCCCGGGTTCTCGATGGAAACGGTGGTCTGACCCCCGTGCCTGGCCATGGATATCTGTACCGTTTTACCTGGTAAAGTGTGCTGGATGGCGTTCGATATAAGGTTACTGAGCGCGCGCCGCAACATCATCCGGTCGCCACGAACGGTGGCCGATCCCGTCTGGATCAGCGAAACGCCACGCTCTTCCGCCCAGGCTTCAAAGTAATCGAATAAATCCTGGGTTTCATTGGCCAGATTGACTTCTTCCAGACTCGGTTTGAGCAGGCCGTTGTCGGCCTGTGCGAGGTAGAGCATGTCGCCAACCATCTGCGCCATGCGTTCATACTCCTCCAGGTTGGAGTACAAAATTTCCTTGTATTCATCATTGCCGCGTGCGCTGGAAAGTGCCACCTGGGTTTGGGTCATGAGATTTGAAATAGGGGTGCGCAGCTCGTGCGCAATGTCGGAAGAGAACGCGGAAAGCCGTCGAAAAGAATCGTCCAGACGAGCCAACATGGCGTTAAAAGCGGTGGCGAGAGGCTTGAGTTCCGCGGGTAGTCCGGTAGTCGGCAGGCGTTCCGCCAGATGTTCGGCGGATATGCCCCCCACCATGTTGGTGACTTGACGCAAGGGGGAAAGCCCCCATCGGGTGACTGCCCAGCCCAGACTGGCTGTGGCCAAGGCGGCCAAAGCGATGGCGATGGCAAGCACTGACCGGAACTTGTTCATGAAAAGATCATGATGCTCGATGTTCAGTGCCACCGCTACGGTGTAAGACCTGCCATTACCCGCGGCCACCAACACGGCCATGCCCCGGTAGCTCACACCAGCCAGCTTCCACTGCCGCAAGGTGCCGGATGTACAGACTGTCGGCTGGATGTGGCAATCTTGCAGCAACGTTCGCGGGAAATCTGCGCCTGATGTGGCAAACCAGATATTGCCCGTTGCATCCGTCACAGCCACTGCGAGACCATGGTGGCCGACCAGGGCGTCATCCAGTCGTTGGGGTAGAGAGTTCAATTCCGCTTGGGTATACGTGTGCTTGAATAAATTCTGGATGAGTTCCAGCTTGCCATTGAGTTCGTGCAGATCTCCCTCTTTGAAATGGGTCTCCACCCCTTGCGTCAGGAAATAGCCCGTCGCCAGTAAAACCAGAGAAGCCGACACGGCGAAAAGAAGACTGATCCGGGCAGTCAGCGACAAGGTTTTCATGGTTCTGCATTTTCCGAGAAGGTTTCCAGCACGTAACCCATTCCCCGCACGGTGTGGATGAGCTTGGACTCAAAGCCTTCGTCGATCTTGACCCGCAAGCGTCGCACCGCCACATCGATGACATTGGTATCGGAATCGAAATTCATGTCCCAGACCTGTGAGGCGATCAGACTACGGGGCAGCACTTCTCCCTTTCGGCGCAGAAACAGTTCGAGCAGGGCGAATTCCTTGGCTGTCAGTTCGATCTTGCGTCCCGCCCGCATGGCCCGCCGCCGCAACAAATCCAGTTCCAGATCGGCCACCTTGAGGACAGCGGATTCCAGGGTGGCATGCCCGCGGCGAACCAGGGAGCGCACCCGAGCCAGCAGTTCGGCGAAAGCGAAGGGTTTTACCAGGTAATCGTCGGCGCCCAATTCCAGCCCCTTGACCCGGTCCTCGACCTGGCCACGTGCAGTCAAAAACAGCACCGGCATGTCGATGCCTGCCCGGCGCACGCCTTCGAGCACCTGCCAGCCATTGATGCCGGGCAGCATCACATCCAGGATCATCATGTCGTAGTGCCCCGCTTTGGCGAGTTCCAGTCCATCCCATCCCTCGCGCGCCAGATCCGTGACGAAACCGGCCTCGGTGAGACCTTGCTTCAGGTAATCGCCCGTCTTGGGCTCGTCTTCGACGATCAGGATTTTCATGGTTGAAATATCAGGACGGATGCAAGCATCCTGCCACAGCTCGCACCCGATGGATGGGTGCATTACAGATTTGTAATCCGCTTGTCAGGTTGGTGTTGGGCATGCGCCCGCAGGATGCGGTCAAACGAACACCGCCTTGGCGCGGTAAACAAGGATAACCCTGACGATATCGATGGGCTGCATTTGCCAGAGTTCCGGGTTTTCTTGAGACTTAACCTGAACATTCGAGACCATCATGCGTCACTTCCTGTTGATTTTTGTTGGCTTGCTGCTCACGCAACCCGTTTGCGCTGTCAGCCTGCGCGCAGCACTGGATCAAGCCTGGGGCACCAGCCCCCAAGCGCAAACCCTGGAGGCAAAGCGCGCGGAAAGCGATGCCCAGACCGTCGCCGCGAACAGCCTGCTGCCCGGCGCGCCCGCCGTCATTTTGAGTCATCGTGGTAACCAGTTGACCAACAATACGGGCTTGAACGAGTGGGAAGCCGGTATCGCTTTGCCCATCTGGCTACCCGGTCAGCGCGATGCGCGGCAACGCCAGGCGCACGCCGGCAAGGATGGCCTGGAAGCCAGTATGCGTGCGCTACGCCTGAAACTGGCGGGAGAGCTGCGCGAAGCGATCTGGCAAGTGCGCCAGACTCAGGCTCAAATCCAACTCGACGAAGCGCGCGCACAAACTGCGAAAAAACTGGCGGAAGATGTCGCCAGGCGGGTTCGGGCAGGGGAGTTGGCCAAGACCGATTTGAATCTGGCGCAGAATGAATGGCGCACCGCCCAGGCAGCGATTTTGCTAAGCCGTACCCAGCTGTTCCAGGCACAGCAAGCCTATTCCACCCTCACTGGTATGACAGCCTTGCCTGACGACATTTCGGAAAGCGCGCTGCCGAAGCCCTTGCCTGACGACCATCCGTTACTGGAAGAGGCGCGCAAAGCGATCGAAACGGCGCAGGCGCAAGTGCGCCTGGCAGGCGAATCGCGCCGCGACAATCCAGAACTTGAACTCGGTATGCGCCGGGAGCGTAGTAGCCTGAACGATCCTTACGCCGACTCCGTAATAATCGCCCTGCGCCTGCCCTTATCCACGGATGCGCGCAACCGGCCGCTCATCAGCGCCGCCCAAACCGCCCTTGCCAACGCGCAAAGTGAATACAACCGCACCCGGCTCACGCTCGAATTCCAGATACGGCAGACGGAGCAAAGCTTGCAAGCGACCGATCAACTGCTGGAGCTGGCGCAGCAGCAGCGAGCCGCAGCGCAGGAAAACCTAGGACTGATCCAGACATCCTTCGATCTCGGCGAAACCGATCTGTTCACCCTGCTGCGTGCACGAGCGGCCGCATTTGAAGCCGGACAGGCTTACAACCAACAAGAAACCACGCAGGCGCTGTCGCGCGCCCGCCTCAATCAAGCTCAGGGAGTCTTGCCGTGACGACAATCATAAAAATGGCCATTCATTTGTCATGGATACTGGTTTTGCTGATGCCGCGCTTCGTCTTTGCCCACGCCGGCGAAGACCATGGCGACGAGGCACGTGCGCCAGTCAGCCTGTCAGCGTCTGGCTCGCCTCTGGAATTGAAGTCCCCCGATGTGGAACTGCTGGGTGTGCTTCAGGATGGCAAGCTCGCGGTCTTTGCCGACCGCTACGCCACCAACGAGCCTATCCTCAACGCGAAAATCGAGCTCGAAAGTGACGGTCGCAAGCTTCAGCTACTGGTCACGAAAGATGGCAGTTACACGGCCGCTGCGGACTGGCTGAAGCAGCCCGGCACCCATGAGGTTGTGGTGAGCGTGGAAGCAAGCGGCCTGGAAGATTTGCTTATCGGCACCTTGGAAATACCTGGTTTGAAGTCTGACGAAGCCCACGGGCGCGCCTGGGTTGACTACGGGAAATGGGCGGCAGGTGGCATAACAGGGGCCATTGCGTTGCTTGCGCTGTTCAAGCTCATCCGCCGCCGCAAGGGTGCGGTAATAACCCTGGTGTTGCCAGTGTTTGCTGCTTTCCTGCTCGGCGGGCACAGCAATCAAGGCTTCGCCCACGGCGACGAAGATCATGGCGACAAACCCAAAGACGCACCCATTGTCACCTCGGTGAACACCGTAGCGGTCGCCACGCAGACTCCCCCCGTACGTTTGCCAGACGGCAGCGTTTTGGTGCCCAAGCCCGTGCAGCGGCTGCTCGGTATCCGCACCCTGCTGGGCGAGACACGTGACGTCGCCAAAACAGTGGCGCTCAACGGCCAGATTAGTGCCGACCCGAATTTCAGCGGGCGCGTGCAGTCCAGCCAACCCGGGCGGATTGCCGCGCCCGGCGGTGGCTTTCCCGCCATTGGCATGAAAGTGAAGAAGGGACAAATCCTGGCTTACATCGAACCTGCCGCCAGCAGTATCGAGAAGGGTAATCAGCAGGCGCAACTGGCCGAACTGGCGAGCAATCTGGGTCTTGCCGAACGGCGCGCAAAGCGCTTGGAGCAACTGGTTGGCAGCCTGCCGCAAAAGGAAATTGACGCGGCGCGCGCCGAAGCGGTAAGCCTCAGGGCGCGCAAGGCGGCGGTGGCGGGCAGTCTGTTCCAGCGCGAAGCCCTGCGTGCGCCGGTTTCTGGCGTGATCAGCCAGGCTGATGCGGTCGCTGGCCAAGTGGTGGAAGCGCGCGAAATATTGTTCGGAATTGTCGACCCGGCCAAGCTTTGGGTGGAAGCCGTCGCCTACGATACCGCGCTGTCCGGTCAAGTGGCGGGCGCTTCCGCCATGACCGCTGACAATCAGCCGTTGACGCTGGCGTTCATCGGCCAAAGTCATCAACTGCGCGAACAGGCGCTACCCATGCAGTTCGCTGTCAAACCGCCCTTGCCCATATTAAGCGTGGGTCAGCCGGTGAAGGTGTTTGTGCAAACCAAGCAAGCCATCCGCGGCATCCCCGTGCCGCAAGGAAGCGTAATGAAGAACAGCAGCGGGGAAACGATCGTGTGGGTGCACGTCTCAGCCGAACGCTTCATGCCGAAAAAGGTGAACGTACAAGCGGTGGACGCCAATACGGTTGCGGTGCTGGAGGGGCTGCAGGATGGCGACCGGGTGGTGACGCAGGGCGCGGCATTGCTTGCACAAATACGCTAAGAGATAGACATGTTTAAAGCAATCATTCAATCCAGCCTGAGTCAGCGCTTGTTCGTAATCGCGGCGACGCTCCTGCTGCTGGTGTATGGCATGCTCACCCTGAAACAGCTGCCGGTGGACGTCTTTCCCGATCTCAACAAGCCCACCGTGACGCTGATGACCGAGGCCGAAGGCATGGCACCGGAGGAAGTGGAGCAGCTCATCAGTTTCCCCGTCGAGACGGCGATGAACGGCATACCGGGAGTGACGCGGGTACGCTCGGTTTCTGGCATCGGTCTTTCCATCGTGTACGTGGAGTTCGACTGGGGCACCGACATTTACCGCAACCGCCAGCAGATCGCGGAGCGGCTAAGCCTGGTACGGGAACAGATTCCCGCCGGCATCACTCCGCAGATGGGGCCGATCAGTTCCATCATGGGCGAGATCATGTTGATCGCGATGACTGCCGACTCCGCCAAGGCGAGCCCGATGCAGGTGCGCGAACTGGCGGACTGGGTGGTGCGTCCGCGGCTGCTCACGATCGCTGGTGTGTCGCAAGTGATCCCTATCGGTGGCGAGGTGAAGCAATACCGGGTGGCACCCGATCCAGTCAATCTCGATCGCCTGGGCGTCACGCTGGAACAGATGGAAAAGACGCTGGTAGATTTCGCGACCAACACCAGCGGCGGGTTTCTGGAGTCGCACGCGCAGGAATACCTGATCCGCAATATCGGGCGCACCACCAAGCTGGAAAATTTACAGGATCTGGTGGTCGGCTACCGTGAAGGAATACCGATTTTGCTCAGGCAAGTCGCCAAGGTGGAATTCGCTGCGCGCCTGAAGCGTGGCGACGCGAGCTTCATGGGCAAGCCTGCGGTGATCCTGTCGGTGCAGAAGCAGCCCGGTGCGGACACGATCAAGCTCACGCGCGAAATCGAAGCGGCGCTCGCGGAGCTGAACAAAAACATGCCCGCCGGCGTCGCAACGAAAGACATCCTGTTCAAACAGGCCAATTTCATCGAAAGCTCGGTGAGCAACGTGGAAGAGGCCTTGCGTGACGGCGCCATCATGGTGGCGGTGGTGCTGTTCCTGTTCCTGCTCAATTTCCGCACCACCTTCATCTCGCTCACCGCGATTCCTGTCTCCATCCTGATCACGGTGCTGGTGTTCAAATACTTTGGACTGTCCATCAACACCATGACGCTGGGAGGACTGGCGATTGCCATCGGCGAGCTGGTCGACGATGCAGTGGTGGGAGTGGAAAACGTGTTCCGGAGGCTCAAGCAGAATCGGGTGGCAGTCGAAAAGGCCTCCGTGCTGGAAGTCATCGCCGCGGCTACACTGGAAGTTCGCTCCGCCATCGTGTACGCCACGCTCATCATCGTGCTGGTGTTCGTGCCGCTGTTCGTCCTTTCCGGTATCGAGGGCAAGCTGTTCGCGCCGCTGGGCGTTGCCTACATCGTGTCCATTCTTGCCAGCATGCTGGTGTCGGTCACGCTGACGCCGGTACTGTGCTATTACCTGCTGCCGAAAATGAAGCGGCTGGAGCACGACGACAGCCCAGTCGTCAAAAAGCTCAAGCAATGGGATACGGGCCTGCTGCAGTGGTCGTTCGAGCACAGCAAGCTGGTTCTCGGCGCGGGGCTGCTCGCGGTGGCGCTCGCGGTGGCCGCCGTACCGTTCTTCGCCCGTTCCTTCCTGCCCGCGTTTAACGAAGGCACACTCACCCTCACGGCCGTGATGAATCCGGGCACCTCCTTGTCGGAATCCAACCGCATCGGCACCCTGGCGGAGCAATTGATTCTGCAAGTGCCGGAAGTGACCCAGGTGGGGCGGCGCACCGGCCGCGCCGAGCTAGACGAACATGCGGAAGGCGTGCATTACAGCGAGATCGACGCGGACCTGAAAAAATCCGCCCGTTCCCGCGAGGCCGTATTACAGGACATCCGCAACCGCCTCGTGCCGCTGCCTGCCTCGGTCAGCATCGGCCAACCCATCTCACACCGGCTCGACCACATGCTGTCCGGGGTGCGCGCGCAGATCGTGCTGAAAATCTTTGGCGATGACGTGGACACGCTACGCGGACTGGCGGCGGGGTTGCAAGCCCGGCTTGCCAACATCACGGGACTGGTGGATTTGCAACTGGAAAAGCAGGTACGCATTCCGCAACTGCAAATCCGCGTCGATTACGCCAAGGCCAGGCAGTATGGCGTCACCCCGGCAGCCATCAACACCGCCCTGGAAACGCTGTCCAACGGCGCCACTGTGGCGCAGGTGATCGAAGGCAACCGCCGCTTCGACGTGGTGATCCGCCTTGCAGATACAGACCGCAGCGCACAGGGCTTGAGCAACCTCTTGGTGGAAACACCGGGCGGACGCATCCCATTGCGCCTCATCGCAGAAATCCAGGACAGCGACGGTCCCAACCAGATCCTGCGCGAAAACAGCCGCCGCCGCATGGTGTTGATGGGCAATAGTGACGGTACCGACATGGCGCAGATCATCCGCGACATCCGAGCAGAGCTCGCCAGACACCCACTGCCGGAAGGCTATTTCACTCAGCTGGAAGGCCAGTTCCAGGCACAGGAAGAAGCCAGCCGACTTATTACGGGACTGTCATTGGTGTCATTGGCCATGATCTTTCTCGTCTTGTATAGCCGCTACCAATCCACCGTGCTGTCGTTGATGATCATGGGCAATATTCCGCTGGCGCTGGTGGGCAGTGTCATCGCGCTGTGGATCTCAGGCGGTGCGCTGTCGGTGGCAAGCCTGATCGGCTTTATTACCCTGGCCGGCATCAGCACGCGCAACGGCATCCTGAAAATCAGCCACTACATCAATTTGGTGGCGCACGAGGGTGAAGCATTCGGCAAGCAAATGATCCTTCGCGGCAGCCTGGAACGCCTGACGCCAGTGCTGATGACCGCGCTGGTGGCGGCCTTCGCCCTGATTCCGCTGGTGCTATCCGGAGGCGATCCGGGCAAGGAAATCCTGCATCCGGTAGCGGTGGTGATTTTTGGCGGCCTGGTGAGTTCCACGCTGCTGGACACCCTGCTTACGCCGGTGATGTTTTACCTGTGGGGCGAAAAACCGATGATGAAACTGCTGGCACAAGGCAGTAAGGAAAATTTCTGATCCAGCAAAAAGATAAGCGGAATGTGAAGAACCAAAAACAGCAGTTCTTTTTTTAACTTTATCCAAGGAGCCACCAAATGAAATACCTGAAACCATCCATCCTCGCCCTGGCCTTGCTCTTCACGCAAGGCGCGTTCGCCCATAGCGACGAATATCTCGACACCCAAACTGCGCCTCACGGCGGCCAAGTGCGCATGGTGCAGCAGTACCACTATGAACTGGTGGTAAAAGCCAACGAAGTGAGCGTTTATATCACTGACCACGCTGGCAAAGAAATTGGCGCCCAGGGCGCAACAGGGACCGCAACCATACTTTCCAGCAAGAGCAAGGCCAGTGTGAAGCTCGTGCCCGCTGGTGACAATCAAATGAAAGGCTCGGGTAAATTCGAGCTCGCGCCAGATATGAAGGTGGTGGTTTCCATCGCGTTACCTGGTCAGACGGCGTTACAGGGCCGTTTCACGCCTATGCAGCAGGCGTCATCAACTTCTACATCCGCTATGCCCGGTCAGATGTAGTGGTCTGAACATCGAGCCAATCCGAAGATGACGCAAATGTAATCCCTGCGTCAGGTCGATGTGGCAAACCCCATTCCATACTGGCCCCTACTCCTGAACAAAGGTCTTGTATGAAAAATGCTGTTGCCAGCTTTCTTCTCATCGGCGGTCTTGCCCAAGCGCCTTGGGCTGCCCCGGCAACCCCGGTGATTGATGTCTACAAGAGTCCGACTCGCGGGTGCTGCAATAAGTGGTTAGATCACCCTAAGGCGAATTGATTCAAGGTATGTCCAGCGGTAACGACATGATGGTCAAACGCATGGAGATGATGCAGAGCAATATGGACATGCCTCAAGGCGTCCCCGAGAAACCGGCCAAGTAATGGCCGTCACGGCGGAAGTTCCCACCGTATTCACTTAACCGAAAGTAAGGAGCAAATCATGAAATCCGCAATTGCATTCACTACCCTGGCTCTGCTGGTCGCACCGGCTTGGGCAGACGATCAGAGTGGCAACCCCGACCTGAAGCAGGGTATTACCAACGTGCATGACATACATTTTCCTCACGTTGCCGGTGACAGTCATGAGCCGGAAAGAGGGGGCGGCGATAGCTACGGATCGGTTCTGCTTGATGATCAGCCAAGCGGGCATGTGCCCCACAAGCAGGGGGATGGTAGCCACAGGACCGATGAGGTGTGGCCGAGCTACTAACACAGAGTTGTATGGCCCGGCGAGATAACCCATCGGATCGCAGGTACTTAAAGTACCGGATTAAAGGGGCGGGATATGGTTGGTTTTGAACCTTTTGGCATGGGATTGGGAATGGTCCTGGTCTGGCTCATCCCTATCCTGCTGATCGCCCTTGGTCATCCACAATGTCATCAGCATCAGTAACCGGGATGGAAAACCCGAGCCTACGTCTCTGGCTATCCTGGAAGAAGGTTACCCTGGAGTTCGACGACAAGGGTGTGGTCATCGACGTGCTTTACAACGAGAACGGGCGACACGACGGTCTCACAGCCATGCAGGTGTAGAGCAGGATCGCGGCGAAGGCCACAGCGTGAAATGACAGAGGCCATGCACAGAGGCAACCGGCGTGCGGGGGAAACAGGTTAGGACTGCTATGCGTCCCATCGAGTCTCTGGATAGCGATAGATTCCGTTGTTGATGGAGACGGGCGGGTCGAATTTTACACAAGGCAAGGTGGTTCTCATGAACGTCAAGATTATTGCGACAAAGAGTTGCAGTCACAGTTTGAGCTTGCAACAAGAACTCAGGAATATGGGTATCCCATTCGAGGTGTTGTTCGTCGAGGATGAGCCGGGGGTAGTCATGGCACACGACATCCGGCATTCCCCGAATCTCCTCGTGAACGATGAAGTCGTTTTCCGGGGACAGCCGACGCCGCATGAGCTACGGGAGTTTTTCGGCAAGTTAAGTCATTAACCGTTCTTCCATGGACAGCCTGAAGGCACAACACTACGGCTGGCGTATGCCATTGATGGCTTCAGGAATCATGCGTTGCCATAAGTTGCCATAAGGAGTGCAAGCTATGAGTGCCCATTCGTCTCACCTGCACGAGGAAAGCGACACTGGACACGCAGGCCATCTCCACGACGGCGGCGACTCAGAACACGGCACTCATGGCCATCACGCCCACATGGCCGCCGATTTCCGGAAACGCTTCTGGATCGCGCTGGCGCTGACCCTGCCCATACTGGGGCTTTCTCCCATGCTCCAAAAGCTGGTGGGCTTGCGTGAGGCCATCCGGTTTTCCGGCGACCTGTATGTACTTTTCGGCTTGTCTTCTGCCGTTTTCTGGTACGGCGGCTGGCCGTTTCTGAAAGGGCTGTACGAGGAGCTCAAATCCCGGCAGCCCGGAATGATGACGCTGGTCGCGGTCGCCATCACCACCGCGTATGCCTACAGCAGCGCCGTGGTGTTTGGCCTGACCGGCAAGGTGTTCTTCTGGGAACTCGCCACCCTGGTCGACGTGATGCTGCTGGGGCACTGGATCGAGATGAAATCGGTGATGGGCGCCTCCAAAGCCCTGGAGGCATTGGCGAAACTCATGCCCTCCGACGCCCACAAGCTCATGCCCGACGGCAGTGTGAAGGACGTGCCGCTGAGCGATTTGGCGGTGGACGACAAAGTGCTGATCAAACCGGGGGAGAAAATCCCTGCGGACGGCGTCATCGTCGAGGGCGAGAGCGCGGTCAACGAAGCCATGCTCACCGGAGAATCGACACCGGTCAACAAGAAGACGGACGACAAGGTCATCGGCGGCGCCATCAACGGCGAAGGCTCGCTGACCATCGCGGTCAAAGGCACCGGCAAGGATTCTTTTTTGTCGCAGGTCATCGATCTGGTCAAGCAGGCTCAGGAAAGCAAATCGAAGACTCAGGACCTGGCCAACACCGCGGCGAAGTGGCTCACCATCATTGCGCTCGGCGGCGGCGCGATCACCTTCTTTATCTGGCTGAGCGTCATGGGCCGGGAGCTTTCCTTTGCCATCGAGCGCGCCGTGACCGTCATGGTCATCGCCTGTCCGCATGCCCTCGGACTGGCCGTGCCGCTGGTGGTGGCGGTCTCCACGGCGCTGGCTGCGAGCAATGGGCTGCTGATTCGCAATCGCCCCGCGTTCGAGAGCGCCCGAAAAGTCCAGGCGATCATTTTCGACAAGACCGGCACCCTCACCGAAGGCCGTTTTGGCGTGACCGAGACCCTGCTGTTCTCGCAGGACATCGACGAAGACACGCTGCATCGCTATGCGGCCTCGGTCGAAGCCCATTCCGAGCATCCGATCGCCCGCGCCATTGCCGACACCGCCGAAAATAAATTGCCCATTGAAAATTTCAGGGGCATTGCCGGCAAAGGCGCCGAGGCACGGGTCGAGGGCAAGGACGTCAAGGTGGTGAGTCCGGGTTACCTGCGCGAGCAAAACATCGACATGACCGACGCGCGCGTGGAGGAACTCAAGGCGCAAGGCAAAACCGTCGTATTCGTGCTGGTCGACGGGCAACTGCAAGGCGCGATTGCCCTGGCCGATATCATCCGCCCCGAGTCGAAGCAGGCGATTGCCGCGCTCAAGACAATGGGCATCCAGTGCATGATGCTCACCGGCGACAACAGGCAGGTCGCCGAATGGGTTTCGAACCAGATCGGACTGGACGAATTCTTCGCCGAAGTCCTGCCGCAGGACAAGGCCGCCAAGGTCAAGGAAGTCCAGTCCCGCGGCATGGTGGCGGCCATGACCGGCGATGGCGTGAACGACGCGCCCGCGCTGGCGCAGGCGGATCTGGGCATCGCCATCGGGGCGGGTTCGGATGTGGCGGTCGAAACCGCAGACATCATCCTGGTGCGCAGCAACCCGCTGGATGTCGTGGCGCTCCTCAAACTGTCGAAGGCCACCTATGGCAAGATGATCCAGAACCTGGTCTGGGCGACCGGCTATAACGCGTTCGCCATCCCGCTGGCAGGCGGCGCTATGTACGCCTGGGGCGTGCTGCTTTCCCCCGCACTGGGCGCGGCGCTGATGGCCGCGAGCACCGTGATTGTCGCGATCAATGCGCGCCTGCTCCGCCTATCACGGGGTTCCGATACCCCTACCGCGCTGCCGCAAGACAAGCAAGGCGGCGATCCACAACAACAAATTTCCAAGCGCGCCCATGAATTGTATGAGCAACATGGACGCCAGGATGGCCATCCGAAACAGGACTGGCTGCAGGCCGAACGTGAGATCAAAAAAGACGGGCCTCTAATCTGACTGTGTCACTAAATTCTGAAACTTGCCTATATTTCAGAACATCTTCCTTACTGAGGGCGATGTCATGGAAGTCGAAGACGAACTGGAACGGTATCTTGATCGCCTGGCGGGTGTGCTTGGCCATGCGGATCGAAGGACGGGGTTGATGGACTACTGTCGGGGATTGATGTTGCCGATCAAACGCAAGAGCGTGGAGCCGCTGGCAGCGCATGTCGATCCGCTGCACGTTCAGGCCAAGCACCAGTCGCTGCACCACTTTGTGGCCAAGTCGGCGTGGTCGGACGAAGCGGTGTTGAGGGAAGTGCGAGCCGTTGTGGAACCGGCGCTGAATTTCGATCGCGGTTGCTACTGGATCATTGACGACACAGGCATCCCGAAGCAGGGCACTCACTCGGTCGGCGTCACCCGGCAATACTGTGGTCAACTGGGCAAGACCGAGAACTGCCAGGTTGCTGTCAGTTTGTCGCTGGCCAGCGACACGGGCAGTTTGCCCATCCAGTGGCGCCTGTATCTGCCCAAGGAATGGACGGGTGACCTGCCGCGCTGCCATGCAGCGGGTGTTCCGGAGGACATCAAGTTCTCGACCAAGATTGACATTGCCTTGGCCCAAGTGAAGCAAGCTCAAGACGATGGAGTGCCTGCCGGAATTGTTCTGGCTGACCCGGCGTATGGCGATAGCGCCTCGTTTCGCGACAAACTGGCCGCGATGGGTTTGCGCTACGCGGTCGGCATCAGATCGGCCACCAGTGTGTGGGCGCCAGGCGTGGCGCCCTTGCCGCCCGAGCCCACGGCAGGCCGGGGACGCCCCAGCAAGAACCTGCGCCGTGCGCCCGGCCACACGCCGGTGTCGGTCAAGGCGCTGGCGCTGGCCTTGCCGGGCGAAGCCTACCAAACTGTGGCCTGGCGCGAAGGCACGAACGAAACACTAAGCTCGCGTTTTGCCGCAGTGCGCATCCGTACCGCCTACCGCGACTATTGGCAAAGCACCCAGCGTCCCGAGGAGTGGTTGCCGATCGAGTGGCCGGAAGGCGATGCGGAACCGCTGAAGTACTTCCTCTCGACCTTGTCTGCGGATACGCAGATTGAGCAACTGGTGTTCGTTACCAAGATGCGCTGGCGCATCGAGCGTGACTATCGGGAATTGAAGCAGGAGTTTGGCCTGGGCCAGTATGAAGGGCGAAATTGGCGAGGGCTGCATCATCACGCCACCCTGTGCATTGCTGCTTACGCCTTCTTGCTGCATCAGCGCCTCGCGCTGGGCAGTAAAAAAAACGCTGCTCGACCAAAAGCGCCTACCCTACCCAAAAATTACCAGCCTCGCGGCAGCGGGGCGAGCACAACGACACGTACCCGATTCGATCGCCACGCTTCGCTTTCTCATCGCCGCTCGTATCGTACTTTGCCTGCAGCGATGTCCGTGTTGCGGATCGGTTAAACGCAATTTGTGACACAGTAAAACTAAGGAAGCACTGATTAATTCGATATGGCCGTCATTGCGACCGCGAGCGAAGCGCGGCGGGAAGCAATCCAGCATATCGATCAAGCGGGCATTTCTGGATTGCCGCGTCGCTGCGCGCCTCGCAACGACAAATTAATCAGCGGTTCCCTAACATGACCGGCCCCTATGCGCCGGGGGCAGATCCGCCGAACTATTTTCTGCTTCGTGTGCGTCAGCGCACAGCACATTTTGCAGAGAAGTGGCTCCGCAAAACGGTACAGCGTTATAAGTGGAAACTCCGGGCATGATGCTGGGCTGGAAGATGCCTGGCGAGAAGGAGTTTTTGATGGTCAAGAAATCGGCACGGCGCCACCTACAATCCGGCATTCAAGGCGCGCGTAGCGCTGGCAGCCCTTCGCGAAGACAAGACGATGGCTGAGCTGTGCAAGGAGTTCGAGTTGCACCCGAACCAAATCGCCGAATGGAAGAAGAAATTGCTTGAACGCGCCACCGACGTCTTCGGCGCGGGCACGGAAGCCACCGAGCCGGTCGATCTGGTTCCGCTGCACGCTAAGATCGGCCAGCTGGCGCTGGAGAGCGATTTTTTAGAACGCGCGCTCACCAAAGCGGGATTGCTGAGCGCAAAGCCATGATCGACCGTGACCACATCCTCACCGTCACTCGTCAGGCCGAGTTGCTGGGCATCGGCCGGGGATCGGTGTACTACCTGCCCAAGCTCGTCTCCGAAGCCGACCTGGCGCTGATGGTTTTTGAAATGTTGGGTGTGGGTCCAAAGCGCACAAGTAGTTCAATGAATCGCGCTCGATCAATATTGCGGCCGGGCCAAACCTCTGCGGCAAGTGTGCTCAACGCAGCACAAACAAGGATGGTAGCCTCGTTATAGCTGCCCCCCAACGTCTGAGTTCAGGGACTCTGCGCGGCTTTAGCGCGCAGCGCTATTTAGTGATGCCCTGAGTGCGGCGTAACTTCCAAATTGCCTACCTCAACTTCTTCCAGGTAATGGACAAAACCGCGCTGCAACCGTGCCGGCCACTCTGCTCCAAGACGTAAGCCAACCTGACCCATGCGTGCTTCAATCTGTTCTGCGGTCGCCTGCAACAGGTCATAGGTGATGGATACGATGTCTCCAGCAATCTCTATATGCTGGATGCCCATCATGGTGCTCAACGCTTCAACAAGAATGGACGCGTCCGTATCGGACATAGGCTGTTCAAGGCGGAAACGCCGTTGCTTCAAAATTTCCACTCCCTTATGCTTGGGCGCCATCTGACCCGGCACGCCAACATAAAGATGCGGGCTCGCCTTGAAACGATCCTGGCATTGCTGGGAACAGAAGGCGTAATGCATTCCCAGATACTCCATGGCATAAGAATCCGGACTGACTTGCATCCCGCATACTGGATCTTTTGTGCTGTCATTCATCACTGTCTCCGAAATCCTGAGTGATTTTGGCTGTCGGGCATGCCGACCCAATAATTTGTATTTGTAGATAACGCCATCGAATGATGGCACCGCAACCGGCCGGGTACATTAGCCGCGCTGCAGGCCATGCATACCTTGGCATCGGTCGCGTTGGCCTTGGCTACAGGCATGGCTCAATCCTTCCGGTCCACGTTACGGTCGCCGCTCCATGGCGTAGGCGCCCGGTTGCAGCATGCGCCTCCACTGGCGTGGGCGTTGGTTCGGGCATTGTCATCAAGAAAGCGGTACCACGCCGACTTGAATTGCCACCACGCATTGGATGGGCGCCGAACCCCCGATTCGTCGAGAAGCCGTTCAATGTCGCGAATCCCGACACTGGAGGCGACATACCGAATGCGGAGCTGGCCGTGCCGGTCGATATGGGCATCGACGACTGGCTCGAGAGCGCATATTTTCCGTACGGCTTCCTCGAACTTGTCCGCAGCAACAGGTCGCAACGGGATGGTTCGGTCGACATCGAACGGTCCCTTGCTCATCTTTGCCTGTGCTTCACTCATGCCGCTTTCCGCCTCACGCCATGATGCGGAAATTCCGCATCATCCCCATGTCTTCGTGTTCCAGGTTATGGCAGTGGTACAGGTACAAGCCGGGGAAACTCTCAAAGCGCATCAATACCCGGACCCGTTCGCCCGGCATGACCAATACGCTGTCCTTCCATCCTTCATCCACATAGCCTTCGCTCACGCTGCGCCATGCAGACGTCGCATCAGGGTGAATGCGCCGATCGATGACACGGAACTGGACACCATGCACATGTAGTGGGTGCGGCATGCTGCCCATCATGCCCATGCCGGCCTCATTGACGAATTCCCACACTTCCGTCGTCCCGAGGCGTACCACTTCATCATTCGCCACGCCTTCCATCTCGAACAGGCGCCCATTCAAGCTCCAGCGCATGCCACTTGCGGTGACACGAATGACTCGGGGGTTGTTCAGGTTGTGGGCCTGTTCTGGATGCAAGGCAGGAATGCTGGTGAGCCGCTCAGGCAACTTTTCTGAAACCGCTGCACCCTGGCCCAACCGTACCTTGAGTACATGGAACGCAGTTCCTTGAGCGGGAGCGCTACCGCCTCCCATCATGCCTCCACCCATCATTCCACCGCCGCCGCTCGATGCGGCAAAAGGCAGGCTGACCAGGTTCAATTCCTCGCCAGCGGCTCGGCTCGAGAAATCGGCCCACAGCTCGACCCGCTCCGAAGGCGCGAGGGTGACATACGGCCGGCTGACCGGTGCTGTCAGTAATCCGCCATCGGTGCCGATTACGGTCAGCGGTGAGCCATCGCCCCAGGCCAGTTTGTAGATGCGGGAATTCGACCCATTCAACACACGCAGGCGATAGGGTTTGCGCTCGGCTGCGAGGGTGAAATCCGGACGCCCGTTGACGTGGATCCGGTCGCCCAGGAAACCCATCATGCCAAACATCATGCCCATCATGCCGCCGCCTTGTCCCGTGTACTGCAACTGGTTGCCTCGGGTAAAGCTGCGATCCTGAATCACCAGACCTACATCACGATCGCCGTCTGGAAGCTTGAGCGCGCGTTCCTCGTCATCGGTCACGACAAACAGGCCCGCGAGGCCCGCATAGACCTGTGGGCCTGTCATGCCGTGGGGATGTGGGTGGAACCAATAGGTACCGGCGCGATTGATCACTTCGAACTCGTAGACATAGCGCCCGCCCGGGCCGACGGCATAACGCGGATGCCCGTCCGCCGCTTCCGGCACCAGCAGTCCATGCCAGTGGACGACGCTGGGCTGAGGCAGCTCGTTGACGAAATGAATGCGCACACGTGTGCCGCGGTGAGCCCGAATCACCGGGCCAAGCGGGCTATCGGGGTGATGGGTGACGGCCCGTGCGTCGCCTTTCAAAACCTTGCCTCGGTAGCGCCATACATGGGTCGGCGCGCCGGCGAAGAGCGGAACCTGATCCTGCACAGCACGCAACTCCAGTTCCAGATCCGGGGTGAATGAGCCTGATGCCGTTGCGGCGGGTTGCGCGGATTGCGTCTTGCCCGAGACGACACCCATCAAAGCCGTTCCCCCCAGCACACTGAGAAAACGTCTGCGGCTTATTTGTTTCAAAGAAGTCATTTATTCCGACCCTGTCCATCCGTAACCTCGCCAGGCGCGCGCCATATCCTTCCGTTGGCTATCGGTTAACAAGCCATCTGTTTTTTGCTGCAAATCGAGATTTGAGTCGAGTTGCTGACGCTGAATATCAAACAGGTGTTGCGAGGCGGCGCGAATCGCGTTCCAGTCGCGCTTCTCGTTCATGAGTAAAAGGTTGAGCTTGTCCTGAGTAGCCCCAAACTGCTGTGCCAGGCTGCTGTTTCCCTCCATCGACTCTTGCTGCAGTCGGCTTAGCTTCTGTTCCTGTTCAGGCGTGAGACCTGGGATCTGACCTGGCACCGTGGGATAGCTGCCCCCTATCATGCCGGTGCCCATACCCGCACCCATGCCATACATGCCCGCACCGTACTGGCCCATCATCCAAAAAGGCATGCCCATGCCCCGTCCAGTTCCAAACCCCCCCATCATTCCCGGCCCCATTCCGTATCCACCATAGGGTCCTTGCACCCGGGAATCATTGCTCCAGCCCCCCATTCGACCCCGGTCATGCCACGGTCCAAAGCTCATCGACCCGAGCCCGGTACCAAAGGCCAGAATGCCTGTGACAACCACGAGGACAAGCCATAAGGCAACCCAAAAAACGCTTTTCCGATTCATGGCCAACCCTTTCTTTCAGTCACAAGATTCTTACGCCGGTAACCGCCAGGCTACTGCGTCAAATCGTTTTTCCGCTTCTGATACTCCTGTTCGTCGATCTCGCCGCGCGCATAGCGTTCCTTGAGGATGTCCAGCGCTTTGCTGCCATCGTCTCTGCGTCCGCCTGCACTGCTCGACGTGACCAACCATTTCACCAGGAAGACAATGCCAACGATGATCAGCACCCACCACAGGATCATGAGAATTCCGCCAAATCCTCCACCAAAGCCCCCCGTCATTCCATAACCACCCATCATCTTTACTCTCCTGAGGAAACAACTATTTGTTGGACACTCTTCCCACTTGAAAGGAAGGCGGCGCATTACTTTTTCGAATGCGAATAGCAATTGGGGCCGGGCGGAGGATGTAACATCGATCAGCCGTGATGCAGGGATAAGGGCCAGACATCACACAAAATATTTATCCGAACCTGCTTAGACCCGGCAGACATCCGACGTCGCCGGGTCTACCCCCATCACTTCATCATGGGCGATCCACCACCGTGCATCATCCCGTCCATTTGCGTACGCATCTGATTCATGCGGTTCTGGGTATTGGCATCCATCATCATGCCCTGGCCCATCATGCCGGACATGTCACCCATCATGGTTCCCATCGTGCGTATGCGTTCGCTCATCATCTTCTGCTGTGCGGCACTCATGTTTCCCTTGGCCATCTCTTCAGCCATCCCCATCATCTGAGTAGCCATATCGTGCTGCAAACCGGACATTTGCTGCGCGCCCGGACCAGGCATGCTATTGCCCATCTTGTTACCGGCCATTCCCGGACCCATTTGTTGGGCGTTGACCGGAAGCGCCAAAGCAAAAATGCCGGCGGCAAACAGGGATGACAACAACGCGGATGTAGTGAAATTCTGTTTCATGTTTTTTCCTTCCAGTTAAAAAAGAACGACCTACGCTCCCGAGGGAGCCACTCTTTAGCGGATTTCGAAAAGACCCATCATCAAATCTTTCTAGGGACCACCAACCACTTCGCCAGTGCCACGCCGATACGCTCATCACACTGCAATTTCAATTAATAATTGAGTCAAATACTTTCGTTTCCATTTACATGAATCCTGTTGGCATTCACCATGGTGCTGTCTATGCCATCGAATGAATGTTTTATGGAACCACTGCCGTCTGATGACCTTCCCCTGCCGGGAGTTGAATCGTGCCGGTCACCGTAAATGTCTTTTGATCGATGACCCAGATGATTGGGGCCTTGCTGCTGGAGACATACACTTTCCCGGTGCCGGGAATCCTGTCGAGGTGATAGGGCTCGGGGGATAGCGTTAACGTACGTTGCGTCCCGGTTGTGGTATCAAGTGCCACCAGCCTGTCGTCCGAACGGCTGCTGATAAAGAGGGTTTTTCCGTCGTCTCCGATATCCAGCCCATGCAGACGCTTGCCAATTTTGTAAGTCGTCTCGACTTTGCCTTCCTTTACTGGCACGACGGAAACCGTGCCGGCTCGATCATTCGCAACATAGATGGTTTTTTCGTCGGGAGAAAAAACCAGATGCTCGGGCGACGGCCCAGCCTCAAGTGAACGGGTCACTTCCCACCTGGTGAGGTCGATCTCGCTGATGGTTCCGTTGCCGCTATTGCTCACGTAAGCACGCTTCCCGTCTTTCGTCACCAGCGTGTAATTCGGTGCGGGTCCGGTTTTGATGGTTTTGTAGACCTTGTTGTCGATCATATCGACAACGCTGATTCCACCGCGAGTCGGATGCGTGGAAATCACATATTTGCCGTCGGGGGTAATCGCCAGATGGTGGGTCCATCCGGAGACTGGGATTTCCGCCATTACATGGCCGTGTTCAGGATGGATTACATACAGTTTGCTGTTCGGTGTATCTGCCGGCGCACCTGCAGGGACGGGGGTTTCCTTAATGCTTCCTGCAATCAGATACTCGCCGTCTGGCGCGGCAACCAGGCCATGCGGATTTTCCACCCCAGGGTAGCGTTTAATGATTTTCCCGCTTGCGGCATCGACAGCGATGACCTCATTGCCGGAACCCAGGGGAATGTAGGCGGTTGGCGCAGCAAAGGCAAAATGTCCGCTACCTAGCCAGACAATTCCCAATACAAACATATTGATGTGGCGCATTTTGGTTCTCTCCTTGAGAAATCGGCTTACTTAATGCCGACCTTGCGCTGTTCAGACCGGACATAGGTCGTCATATGCGCGACATCATCCGGGTTCAGACCAGGGACAGGTTTCATGTCCCCGAATTGCCAATGGTGTGCACGCGACCCATTTTTCACCGCCAACTGGAAAGCCAGATCCGCATGATGAGAGGGTTCATATACCCGATGCAGAAATGGCGGGCCTTTGTCGCTACCTTTCAGGTCGGCACCATGACACGATGCGCAGTTCTGGTTATAAAGGACCTTGCCTTTTGCCGGGTTTGGCATCAAACCAGGACTCGGCTGGGGAAAGCCTGCCGCGTGAACCGTCATGTTGGCCGCTATGAGCAACGAAAACAGAAGCCAATACCGGCGTGAATAATTGCGCTGAACAAACACCCTGGCGCGATGCATTCGGTTTCTCTCCTTATTTGAGTTCATGGCTTTAGGGTGCAATCTTGAATTCCTTGCGCATGTACTCCAAAACGGCTTTCAAATCTGCGTCACTCAATCCGGGGTCGCCGCCCCGAGAAGGCATTGCCAGTGGAGAGCCGGGCGACTGAAATCCTTCTGTCATCCGCTTGAGCAAGACTGTGTCGTCCTGTGACAGTAATCCCGCTCGTCCAGTGAGATCCGGGACGCCGGGGAGACTGCCAGAACCATCGCTACCATGGCAGGCAATGCACGTCCCATTGAAAACTGCCGCACCCCGATCGGGATTGCCCGCCGCGTAAGCATGACTACTGACAGAGGCCATGCTCAATACGGCTGTAGCAAGATACCGAGCCCTACTCGACCTGTATCGCATTGCAACATCTCGTTTCCAGATGGCCGTCAGGCCTGGCTGAAAAACTGCCGCAGCTCATGCGGACTGGGCTGCCCCCGAAAAACGACTTCATCGTTCACCAGGATGTTCGGAGAGTGCCGAATGCCATGTGTCGCAACCAGGTCCGGATGCTCTTCAACAAGCAATACTTCGAACGAAATACCCATGTCTCTGAGCTCATGCTGCAATCCCAGGCTATGACTGCACTCCTTGGTCGCAATGATTTTGACGTTCATAAAACCTCCTCGTTTTTCTGTGCAATTGAATTCACACCTGCACGGGTTACTTCATTGTTTCGAGCTGGGTCACCGTCAAAGCGCCATTCACCTGTTCGGCCAGAAAGCGGATGTTGTCGCCAGGCTTTACCCGATCAAGCATGCCGGCATCCTGAACACGAAACACCTTATTTCAGGCTGGATTCAGTTTGACCCATACCACCCCACAGCAAGCTGACGAGAAGATTACAATTTCGTCATCTACGTGGTTTGATGGCATCCCGCTTCACAACGGCCGCGGCTGGTACCGTCAGATCTCGTGTGCTGTGGTCAATGACGTTTTCGCGTGCTGCCTGGATCGTGCGATAGGCAGGCTGACTGTGCGGGGTATCAGCCGAAACATTGAACAGGCCAAAATAGACGGCTACTGCGTCAACCGCTCGCCAATGACCAATTCGGCCAGAACCTCCATCAAAAAACGTTTCATCCGTTCGCTCCTCGGTGACACAAAAGACTGCCGAAAAATCGATTCATCGGCAGGGGCACCGAACTGGCAAAATGTCGAAAAAAGGGGATGGCAACTTGTGCTCATCCCTCTTCATGTTTCGCTTGCTTGGCAGTCGATCAGAACCAGAAACGTACGCCGGCGACCCAACGTGTCTCGCCGGTTTTCTCACCATCAGCCCGAGCCAGATCGGCCGTCTGGCCAAGCTTGCTGGCCCGCTCAATGCCGATATACGGTGCGAATCGACGCGTGAACTCATAGCGCAGACGCAACCCCGCCTGCGTTTCAGACAACCCAGAGCCAATGCCCCGCACCTCATCGCTTTTGCCGTACACATTCAACTCAATGCGCGGCTGCAAAATAAGCTTTTGCGTCAGCAACAATTCATATTCCGCACCCAGACGCAGTGCAGTTCTTCCCTCATCGCCCACATAGGCAGCCGCATCGACCTCGAACCAATACGGTGCGAGGCCTTGAACACCCAATGCTAACCAGCCACGATCAGGGCCCGCGCCGCTGTCGTAGCGCACGCCAAGCTGTGTGTCCCAGAAAGTGGCAATGGCATGTCCCCAGAGTAATTCGGTCCGCGCCTCCTCCAATTTTCCCTTGGCAACATCGCCCTCGGCCTTGACGACCAGACGGTCATAATCGCGGCCAAACCAGCCCTGAATGTCATATGCCGTGGCGTTGCCACCACCGGTGGCGTGGACCCACTCGAATCGGTCGACAAGTAGAGCGCCAAAGTTGTGTTCATCCGCCATACGCAGTTCTCGAGGCCCGGGACGCGAATAGGGACCAGACTCGAGCGTATATCCTCCCGAATAGGCATGAGGGTCACGCGCATCCGCCGGGGCCGAACCACCTTGCATATTAATTTCGCCATGATCCATGTTCTGCATTTCTTCCTTGGATCCTGACATGTCGTGGTTCATATTCGGTTGTGCGGCGGAGGTGTCAGGCATGGCACCATGGTTCATTTTGCTGTGGTCCATTGTCGGCATTGCACCCTGATCCAGGGTACTGTGGCCCATCTCCGGCATCGCATCGGCTGCAGCATCGGTTTGCGCCCATACCGGGTACGCGCTCAAGGCGGCGATCAATACGGCCAGCAACTTCATGTGCTTATTCATCGTCTTTTTCCTCACTATCATCTGCATCGCTTACGCCACCACCACTTCACGGAACATGCCCGTGTCCATGTGATAGAGCAGATGGCAATGCCAGGCCCAACGGCCCAGTGCGTCGGCGTTGACAAGGAAACTGATCCGTTGTGCAGGCTGTACGGGTATGGTGTGACGACGGACCTGAAAACTTCCATCAGGGCTTTCCAGTTCGCTCCACATACCATGCAGATGCATGGGGTGGGTCATCATGGTGTCGTTATGAAGGATGACCCGTAGCCGCTCACCATGACGGAAATGCACGGGCGTGGATTTGCCGAACTCAAGACCGTCGAGCGACCAGGTATAGCGCTCCATGTTGCCGGTCAGATGCAGCTCAATCTCGCGCCCGGGGCCACGTGGATCAAGCGGGCCGCCGATGGTATGAAGATCGGCCAGGGTCAGGACATGACGGCCGTTGTTGCGCAGGCCGATGCCGGGATCGTCCAGGTTCATGCGAGGGGTATCCACCCGCATGTCGGTACTGGGACCATATTCGGTTTTTGCGTGACGCACCTGGCTACTCGGTGTGGCCATCCCGCCAGCCATCCCGCCGCCCATTGCCATGCCCGGCATGGCGCGTTGGCTGTGGTCCATGGCCATGCCGTTCATGCTCATGCCATTCATTCCACCTTGATTCATCCCGCCCATCCCGCCGTTCATCGCGCCCATCATGTCGGTCATGGTCAGCCATTCGGCTTTATCGAGGGCCGGCACGGACGCGGAGAGGCCTTCGCGGACGGCGAGCGTACCGCGAGCGAAGCCGGTGCGATCCATGGACTGGGCAAACAGCGTGTAGGCATCGTCCCTGGGGGTGACGATCACATCGTAAGTTTCGGCTACGCCAATGCGAAGCTCGTCCACCGTCACCGGCTCGACGTCCTGACCGTCAGACTGCACCACAGTCATCTTCAGCCCTGGAATACGCACATCGAAGAACGTCATGGCGCTGCCATTGACCAAGCGGAGGCGTACCCTCTCGCCCGGACGGAACAGCCCGGTCCAGTTCCTGGCCGGGGTGGTGCCATTCATCAGATAGGTGTAGGTATAAGCCGAGATGTCGGCCAGATCGGTCGGGCTCATACGCATCTCGTTCCACATCCTGCGGTTGTCGAGCGCGGCTTTGAAGCCGTTGCGCGAGACTTCGCGGAAGAAATCCGCAGCGGTGGGCTGGTTGAAGTTGTAGTAGTCGCTCTGCATCTTGAGCTTGGACAGAACCTGCATCGGGTCTTCGTCTGTCCAGTCGGACAACTGCACCACATAATCACGGTCGGCGCGGATCTTCTCGCCGCCCGCTGGTTTGATGACGATGGTGCCGTACATGCCGGTCTGCTCTTGAAATCCGGAATGCGAGTGGTACCAATAGGTGCCGGCCTGCCCCACCTTGAACCGATAGGTGAAGGTTTCCCCCGGGGCGATGCCCTTGTAGTTGATCCCCGGCACACCGTCCATTTGAAATGGCAGAAGGATGCCGTGCCAGTGAATGGAGCTATCAACCGGGAGCCGGTTGGTAACCCGAATGGTCACGCTATCGCCCTCCCGCCAGCGCAGCGTGGGTGCGGGAAGAGAACCATTGATGGTAGTGGCCATGCGCGGTGTGCCGGTGAAATTGACCGGCGTTTCCGCAATCGTGAGATCAAATTCCGTACCACTGAGCACCGGAGCGTCACCTGTCCTGGTATCGACCGTACCTGCCCGAGCCGGCTTGATGATCGCCGGCAGGCCAAGCAGGATGCCACCCGCAGCAAGTCCCTGAACGAATCGACGGCGCGGCAAATCCGGAACCGATAAGTAATGTGAGGCAAAAGGTTTCATGTGAGACTGCTCTCCTAACTCAAATGATGCTTGGCTCCAGTCTGAGGATAGATTGAGCCTATCCTGCCCGATGCAGGAGCCGGTTTATATTGGGTGACTTAGTGCCTTGTCAGTTGTTGCCGGGCCACCGTAGCGGTGACGGTATCTTGCAAGCACACGCCCAACATGAAGATGGCAAGTGGATTACAAATCTGTAATGCGCGCCGCCATAAGTGCGAGCTGTGGCAGGATGATTCCATTCACCCTGATGCTCCCATCATGAAAATCATGATCGTCGAAGACGAGCCCAAGACGGGTGATTACTGACCCTAAGGCATAAAACCGCCAAGAAATAACCATAAACCTGCCAATCGGGCATGCCCGAGCGCTCTTAGGTGGTCATGCGGCCTGCAGACCCATGAATAGTCTTTCCAATGTGGGAAAGCTTGGTCAGGTGGCCGTGTCGAGCAGTCTCTTGCGGCGCTTTTCTGGCACAGCCTTTTTGGTGGACTTGCTGTCTTCGTCATCCGACTCGTCGTTGGCATCTTTGTCGTCCCACTTCAACCACGCTTCGATCTCGGGCCTCAGTTGGCCGAACTTCGTGTACAGCGTGTCGCCGTGCTTGGCGTAAATTTCGCTGCACAGTGCTTCATCACCCGTGGCAAAACGCAGTGTTTCAATGGCGCTGCGCTTGAGTTGGCTCTCGACGCGCAACGGACGTTCAACCGTGATTTTCCAGTAACTGAAATCGGCGTTGTCGAGCCACTTGCTTCCGAAGTCGCCTTGGTGGTATCGGCATTAGCGGGTAGCTGGTCGAGGTAGTGCTTCAGGATGCGTGCACGTCTGCATCGGCCAGCTCGCAGTTTTTCTTACTCAGATTGCGGCGCATCGGATGAAACCACTGGGTGGCCGACGTCCCCCCAGTTTGAGTAGCACGTAGCTTTAGAGTCCAATCCCACTGACGAAGGAGATTGGACATGAAGAAGCGTTTCACGGAAGAGCGGATCATTGGATTCCTGCGGGAGGCGGAAGCGGGCCTGCCGATCAAGGAGCTGTGTCGCCGGCACGGTTTCTCTGAAGCCAGCTACTACCTCTGGCGCAGCAAGTTCGGCGGCATGAACGTGTCTGACGCCAAGCGCCTGAAGGAACTGGAGACCGAAAACACCCGCCTGAAGAAGCTGCTTGCCGAAGCGATGCTGGAGAACGAGGTCACGCGTGAGGCGCTCCGAAAAAAGTGGTGAAGGCACCGGCACGCCGCGAACTGGTGCGCCACCTGGCAGGCCACGGATTGAGCGAACGGCATGCCCTGCGCGTCGTCGGCATGAGTGCCAGTGCCTATCGCTACCAACCCGCGCCAGACCAAAACCAGGACCTGCGCGATCGAATCGTGGCACTGGCGCATCGGCATCGCCGCTATGGCGCTGGCATGATCTACCTGAAATTGCGCCAGGCCGGGATGCCGGTGAATCACAAGCGTGTCGAACGGCTCTATGCCGAAGCGGGCCTCCAGGTACGGCGTCGCCGGCGCAAAAAGGTGCCGGTGGCGGATCGACAGCCGTTGGGACGCCCCCTGTCCGCCAACCAGGTCTGGTCGATGGATTTCGTGTTCGATCGGACGGCCGAAGGACGCGTCATCAAGTGCCTGACGGTCGTGGACGACGCCACGCACGAAGCCGTGGCCGTCGTGCCCGAGCGTGCCATTGGTGGCCACGCGCTGACGCGCATTCTGGACCGGCTGGCCCTGGAGCGTGGATTGCCGCAGGCGATCCGCACCGACAACGGCAAGGAATTCTGTGGCCGAGTAATGCTGACGTGGGCGCAAGCGCGCAGTGTGAGGTTGTTTCTGATCGAGCCCGGCAAGCCAAACCAGAACGCTTACATCGAGTCGTTCAACGGTCGCCTGCGCGACGAATGCCTGAACGAGCACTGGTTCGTCAGCTTGGCCCACGCCCGTGCGGTGATCGAGGCATGGCGGCGCGAGTACAACGAGGAGAGGCCGAAGAAATCGCTGGGTGGCCTGACACCGTCGGCCTACGCCAAGAAACTGGCCGACAAATCGGCTACATTAACCCCCGGACTCTAAAGCCGAGTGCTACTGAAAACCGGGGGGACGTCGGCCGATGAGCCGAGGTCCACGACCAACTGGCGAACGGCGGCTTCACCTCAGATAGCTGACCTTCATGGTGCAGATGGCCGAACGGCCCTTCGGGGTCGAAAGCTCCCATTCAATATCTTTAAAAATGGTCATTGCCGAGCGACCGTTAGCCGCAGGCGTCGATTGGCACACAAGCCGAGGAACGGAAGTTTCGAAATTCTATTTTGGAGTCCGCACCGGGCGGATTCGAGCCCGTCCAGCACTGTGCTGACCCGGACTGCCGGGCCTGGCAGAAACTTGATTAAAACAGGACAGAAACCCCTACGGCCGGCCAGCCAGCCCGGGAAATAGGTGGCGGCTCAGTGCCGCTTATGGTCTTCCTTCAGCGCCAGGGTGGCGACCTGGACGCGGTTGCGCAGGTTGAGCTTTTCCATGATGTTGCGCAGGTGATTGCGCACAGTGTTTTCCGACAGGGTCATCTTGTAGGCGATGGCCTTGTTGGAGTGGCCTTCTTTCACGTGGTTGACGATTTCCATTTCGCGCGCGGTCAGTGCCGATAGCGCGCTGTTGTTGAGTTCGCCGCGCGCCATCTTCTGCATGATGTTGAGCGGGAAGCTGCTCTGGCCGTCGCATACGCTGCGGATGGCGGCGAGTACCTGGTCGGGCTCGCTGGACTTGACGACATAGCCGTCGACACCGGACGAGATCGCTTCGGAGATCTCCTCGTCGGAGTCGGCAATGGTGAGCATGATGACCTTGATGCCGAGGTCGCGCAGGTCGGAGACGAGGTCGAGGCCGTCGGTGTCGGGCAGCGAACGGTCGAGCAGCGCGGCATCGGCGCGGTTGCCCGCCGCCAGCCAGGCGCGCAGCTCGGCGGCGTTGGCCAGCTGCGCGGTGAGCGTCAGATCCGGCTCCTGCTGGATGTAGCCCGCCACGCCCATGCGCAGCAGGGGATGATCGTCGATGAGAATGATGTTCAAGGGGGTTGGCATTGGGTCTCCGTTGAAGGTGAAGCGACACGCTATTATGCGGGCAGCCCGCGCGGCGGGCGCGGTGCTTTTTCGAATGCCATATGATAAGCCGGAATGGGCAGCCGCTTCAGCAATCGGTTGGCAGGGCACCGATCAGCGCGTTTGTGCTGCGTTGAGGATCGCCGCCACGTCGGGGTGGCGCGACTCGAACGGCCGGGTGTCCCCGGGCGCGGTCGGCAGGCTGCCGGCGGGCAGCAGCGTCCGCAGGGATTTCCGGAAAGCAGTACCAAGTCGGGACGCCATACCGGAATATCGTATCGTCCCCCTTGCTCCGCGCCCGCTTTGTTGGCATCGTGGCGGCCATGACCATCGCCACGCTCGTCCCCGCCACCCGTTATCAGATTGCTGCCTGGCTGATGACGGCCAGTGGCTTGCTGCTTGTCCTTTACCTGCGGCTGTTGCCGGCCCTGCTTGCCGGCCTGCTGGTGGTGCAGCTTGTCCACCTGTTGGCGCCGCGGTTCGTCATCGGCAAGCTCGACCATACCTGGTCCAAGGTGCTGGTGGTGTCCTTGATCACCCTCATCGTGCTGGGTGCGTTGGGCGGCGTTACCGCGGGCGCCATCCTCTATCTGCGCACCGAGGGCGGCCTTGCCGGCCTGCTCACCAAGATGGCCGAGGTTATCGAAAATTCGCGCGAATTGCTGCCGCCGTGGGCCCGAGAATGGCTGCCGCAGGGCGACGAATCGGTGATTCGCGCCGGCCTGGTCGAATGGCTGCGCATCCATGCGCAGGACCTGCGCAAACTGGGTGGTGACGCCGGCCGCGTGCTGTTGCTGATCCTGGTCGGCTTCATCATCGGCAGCTTTGTCGCGCTGCGCGAAGCCTCGCCGTACCAAATGATGGCGCCGCTGGCGCAAGCCCTGTGCGAACGCGTCCACCGTCTGGCCGAAGCGTTCCGCCGCGTGGTATTCGCGCAGATGTGGATCTCCGCGCTCAATGCCCTGCTGACCTGGACCTATCTTGTCCTGATCCTGCCAGCGTTCGGCGTCGAGCTGCCTTTCGTCAAGACCATGGTGCTGGTCACATTTGTCGTCGGTCTGCTGCCGGTGCTGGGTAATCTCATTTCCAACACCATCGTCGTCATCATTTCGCTGTCGCATTCGCTCTACGTTGCCGCCGGCTCGCTTGCCTTCCTGGTCATCATCCACAAGCTCGAATATTTCGTGAATGCCCGTATCATTGGCGGTCAGATCAAGGCGCGCGCGTGGGAGTTGCTCATCGCCATGCTGGTAATGGAGGCGGCTTTCGGCGTGCCGGGCGTGATCGCCGCACCCGTGTTCTACGCGTATATCAAAAAAGAACTGTCCGATAGGGAATTAATTTAATGGCAAGCGACACCGAATCCCTCGTCATCACCGCCAGCGGTGAAGACAAAATTGGCCTGGTGGAAGGCTTTACCCGTCGCATCAGCGAATCCGCCTGCAACATCGAGGAATCGCGTATGGCCGCGCTTGGCGGGCGCTTTGCCCTGCTGATGCGCGTGTCCGGCAGCTGGGACGCACTGGCCAAGCTGGAAGCCCGCCTGCCGGCAGTGGGCGAGGAACTCGGCCTGGCACTCACCCAGCAGCGCACCCGCCCCACTCGCCCGGAAAAGCCATTGATCCCGTATACCGTCGAAGTCGCCGCGCTCGACCAGCCCGGCATCGTCAACAGCCTTGCCAATTTCTTTGCGCGCCTGCACATCAACATCGAGGCGCTCGACACCGAGACCTATCCTGCGCCGCACACCGGCGCGCCGATGTTTGCCGTGCACATGACGCTCGGCATTCCCGCCGATGCCCACATCGCCACCCTGCGCGGCGATTTTCTCGATTATTGCGACGACCAGAATCTCGATGCGACCTTCGAGCCGGTGCGGATGTGATCCGGCGGAACTTTGGCCGGCCGATCACTCATCCGCGCTCACGCTGAGCTCGATGTAGCACATCGGCATCACCTCGTCCTGTTTGTCCATGCGCGGCTGGCTGCGCAGCAGCGCTGCCTCCACCCGTGCCGCCTGCAGTGCCGGGCGATCGATGATGGCGGGATACAGCCGGCAGTGCTTTTCGACCAGCTCGGCCTGCTGGCAGGCGCAGGCCTCGAGCGCGCTGCGGGTGGCGGGGTCGAGCTGCGGCAACAGCAGCAGCCATGGCGCCTGCCAGGTGTGATAGTCGCGCACCAGCCGGGCGTGCGCCGCATCCATACCGGCGGTGGCGATGAACAGCGGCGGGAAGGCTTCGGCGTCGAGCACGCGCCCGCGTAATTCGTCGCCCCCCTTGAGCGTGTGCAGCCCCAGCCCGTCGCCGTCGTCGGAACGGCGAAACCATTGTGCCACGCCGCTGGCGAGGCTGTTTACATAACGCGTCAGAGTCACTCCGGCGGGCTCGGCCGGATCGGCGGCCGCGCTACGGAATTGTTCCTGCGCGGCCATGCCGGCGCGCCAGTCGAGCGGCGGCCGGGTGTCGGTTTCGCTGTCGGCGCGTACGCTGTGCAGCAGCGCCAGCGGCTGGTCGTTGCGGTCGAGCAGCCAGAGCTCGAATGGGTCGCGGAACCTGAATGGCACGTCGCGATGCACACGAAGCAAGTGCTCGTACACCACTGCGCCCATCTCCTCCAGTCGCCGGAAATCGTCGGACGGATACAGCGGCCCGCGCTTGAGTCCCTTTTCCGCCGACCAGTGGCCGTAGCGGATGTCGGAGATCTGTGCGCGTTTGCCGGCGCGTCCGAGGCCGTCGAGCAGCGCGTCGTTGGCCACATAGATATCCCATTCGATGCCGTCGGTCGTCACCGCTTCGGCCGATGCGAAACGAATCGTATGCACCACCCCGCGAAACGGGTTGAGCAGGCGCTGAGCGAAGCATTCGATCTGCATGGGAACTGAACGCTACTTCCGCGGTTGGCGCGACCGGATCATGGCTGCCGGCGATCGGGCGCAGCGGCCGGGGCAGCCGAGCTCATCCAGGCGAACAGCGCCGAGCGCATCGCTTCTTCCACCGACATGTCGATCGGCTGCACCCAATCGCGCGGCACGAAAACCGTGTAGCCGCCGATCATGTAACCCATCGGCAGATAAACCGCCACGCGGTCGCCCTGCAGAAAGCCGGCGGGCAGGTCGCCGACGTTTTGACGCGTGACCAGTCCCACCAGTTCGAGCGGCTGCCCCGGCAGCCTGAGCGCCACCACCGTCTGCTGCGTGGTCCGGTTGCGTTGGGGTGAAAAATAGTCGGCAAAGCTCTTGAACGAAGAATAAATGCTTTTCACCACCGGCAGATTGGTGAAGGGCAGTTCCACCAGCGACAGCAGCTTGCCCATGCCGCGCTGCGACATCAGCATACCGAGCAGGATGATGCCGGCAATACCCAGCAGCAGGCCCATACCCGGCACGTAAAGCCTGCCGATGAATGGCCGGATTAGTTGCATCGCCACTGATTCGCTCCAGCTCAGGAAGACATAGAGCAGGTAGACCGTCAGCCCGAGCGGCAGGGCGGTGATCAGGCCGCGAAAAAAATACTGGGAAAGGTTCTTGGTCAATTTTGGACCCCGCGACTGTGTTTGGAAATGTTTCATGCTGTATCGTTAGCATAACAGCGACGCGTTGCTAGAATTATCGTTCCTTATCCCTATCCGGAGAACTCCCATGAAAGCGCCTGCTTTGATTGCCCTTGCCCTGCCCGTCATGCTTGCCGCGTGCGCCAGTGGCCCCAGTGCCGAAGAACAGGCCGCCATGGCGGCCGATGCGCGCAAGGCCAGCGGTGCGCTGATCCAGAAACTCGGCGGTGAGCTGAAAACCGCGATCAAGGAACAAGGCCCGGCGGGTGCGATCAACGTATGCAAGGAACGCGCACCGCAGATTGCCGCCGACATGTCGAAGCAGTTCAACTTTGATGTCAAGCGCGTCAGCCCGAAAAACCGCAATCCCGCCGGCATACCCGACGCATGGGAAGCCGAAGCCCAGGCCGGGCTGGAAAAGCGCCTGGCCGCCGGCGAAAAGCCGGAAACGCTCGACACCTGGCAGATCGTGTCCACGTCGGGCGGCAAACAGTTCCGTTACGCCAAGGCGCTGCCGGTGCAGCCCATGTGCCTGACCTGTCACGGCGGCCCGGCTGATATCCCCGAAGGCGTGAAGGAACGGCTCGCTGCCGAATATCCGCTGGACAAGGCCACCGGCTATGCGCCCGGCATGGTGCGCGGCATCGTCTCGATCAAGCGTTCACTGTAAGTCATGTAAAACATTCTGCAGGAAGGCTTCAGTCTCGCGCAGCGCTGCCGATTACGCTACAGATACGCCCGGGTTTGTCGTGGAGGAATGAAGCGTGCTGAATCGTCTTGTCGGAATGTTGTCGGGTAATAACAAGGAGGCCGCCGCGCCGCCTCGCACGGCTGCGGCTGCGGCAGAACCGGTAGCCAAACCGCCCGCCAAACCGGTCGCCAAGCCGGTCGCCAAGCCGGCCTCGGTGATGCGTCGCGAGGCCATGCTGGGCCGCGACCAGAAAGTGGCCGCCTATACTTTTATGCTGCGCCGCGCGCTGGACGACCAGAGCGATTCGAACCTGCCCGATGTGCAGCGTCTCTACGACGAGGCCCTGCTCGGCAACCTTGAGCGTATGGATATCGCACGCCTGCTGGGCCAGCGGCTGGCATTCGTGCCGATTGCGCCGGCCAGCCTGGATCTTCCGCTAATCGATAGCTGGCCCGCTACCGGTACGGTGCTGCTCCTGAATGTCGTCGCCCAGCCCCCGGCCGACCAACCTATGCTGGCCCGCCTGGGTGAGCTGAAGTCGCGTGGTTTCAGCTTTGCCGTCCATGCCGACGAGGTGGCGCGGCCCGAATGGCATGCGCTGCTGCAGCATGCGGATTATGTGCTGGTGGACGTCAACAGCGAGGACATTCCCGCCATTACCGCGCAAATCTCAGCCGTGTCCAAGGTGGCCACAGGCAAGCGCTTTGTCGCGACCGGCGTGCAAACGCTGGAAGCGTTCCACATGTGTCATAAGCTGCAGTTTGCGCTGTTCATGGGACCCTTCATCACCCGCCGCGAAACCCTCGACAATCCCACCATGGGGCCGTCGCGCGCCAAGGTGCTGGACCTGATGAACCGGGTGCGCAGCGGGGCCGAGCAGCCGGAGCTGGCGGCGCAGTTCCGCCACGACCCGACACTGTCGGTGCGTCTGCTGCGTTATGTCAATTCCCCCGGCATGGGCCTGACGAACAAGATCGGCGGTATCGAGCAGGCCCTGATGGTGATGGGACAGGACAAGCTGTATCGCTGGCTGACGCTGATCCTGTTTACCGGCGGCAAGGCCCAGGAACTCGACCAGGCTGTGCTGGAAAATGCCCTGGTGCGCGGCCGCGTGGCCGAGCAACTGGCCGGGCGTGCGCTGTTCGCCAAGGCGCGCGACGAAATTTTCGTCGCCGGGCTGTTTTCGCTGCTCGATGTTGTGATGGGGATGCCGATGGAACAGGTGCTGAAGCAGATCAGCCTGCCCGCCGAAATCACCGAGGCCATTACCGCGCAGCGCGGACCCTACGCGCCCTACCTGGCGCTGGCGATTGCCTGCGAGCAGGACGACCAGAGCAGCATCGAGGCTCTGGCCAAACAGATCGGGCGCGAGGTGGACGACATCAACGCCGTGCACATGGATGCGCTGCTGTGGGCGCAACAATTGTCTGTCGACGTCTGATCTGATGGCGACCGACGGCGCCAGCGCCGCAGCATGGTGTGTCTACATGCTGCGCTGCGCCGACGGCTCGCTTTACACCGGTATCACCACCGATATCGTTCGCCGTATCGCGCAACACAACGGCGACGGCTCGCTGGGCGCCCGCTACACCCGAACCCGCCGTCCAGTGCAACTAATCCATGCCGAAGCCGCAGTCAGCCGCGCGGAAGCCACGCGGCGCGAGGCGGCGATCAAGCGGCTGGATCGCGCGCGCAAGCTGGCACTTTGCGGCTGCGCGTCATGATTTTTCTTTCCGTTTCAGTCTGAATCATCCAGATGCGCCTGTAGCTGCGGCATGACGGCCTCGGCGGCATGTCGGCCAGCATCGATGGCGACGCCGGCGCGGTGAAACTCCATCAATCCCAGATCCGCGAGTCGCGGCGCCATCGTTACGTCGGGCGGATCGCCTGCGAGCCGGCTACGCGTGATCAGCACCTGCATGATGTTGATGCTGCTCGCCACCACATCGAGCATGGCGGGAATTTTGGGTCCCGCCTCGTAGTTGATGCCGAGTTGCGACATGCCTGTCTCGATGCGCATCCTCACCGCGTCGGCCAGGGTTTCGGGCTCGGCGGCGGCACGCTTGCGCGGCATTTTGGCAGGTTTGGGCTTGAGGTTACGGCTCAGCCGGTCGGTGTTCAGGTCGACCGCGATGACAAGGTCCGCCCCCATCGCGCGGCACAGCGACACCGGCACCGGATTGACCAGGCCGCCGTCGACCAGCCAGCTGCCACCGAGCTGTACCGGGGTGAACAGCCCGGGCAGCGCGATCGAGGCCCGCACCGCGTCGGTCACCGGGCCCTCGCGCAGCCATACTTCGCGGCCGCGCTGCAGATCGGTGGCGACGGCGCCGAATGGACGCGCCAGTTCGCGGATGTCGCGATCGACAAAATGGCTGCGGAAAAACCCGATCAGCTTCTCGCCCTTGATCAGCCCGCCGCTGAGCGAAAAATCGAGGAAGCTCACCACGGTCTGCAGGTGCAGGCTGCGCACCCAGGCTTCCAGTGGGTCGAGTTCGCCCCCCACATAGGCGGCGCCCACCAGGGCGCCGATCGAGGTGCCGCAGACGATGTCCGGCTCGATGCCGGCGTCCTGCAGGGCGCGGATCACGCCGATGTGCGCCCAGCCGCGTGCCGAGCCGCCGCCGAGGGCGAGGCCGATGCGGGTTTTACTGAGATGGGCGGGGGGTGGTTTCATTTAGCGGCCTAATCGGCCTCGCGTTCCAGACCGCAGCAGTGTACCTGTTCGCCTTCCGGCGACTGGCTGAGAATGGCGCCGGTGACCGGATTGGGACGGAAAACGGTGCAGCCCTTGAGGCCGAGCGCATGCGCCTGCCGGTAAAGCGCCTCGAAGCGTTCGAACGGATAGTCGGCGGCGACATTGATGGTCTTGGAAATGGCGTTGTCGACGAACGGCTGCAGCGCGGCCTGCATCTGCAGGTGGGCCAGCGGATCGATCTGCCGTGCCTCGGCCAGGGTCGGCGGCGTGCCGTTTCCACCCTGTTGCCGCCACAGGTGGCAGGCGTGGTCGACCACGCGATGGGTGCGGTAGCTGCCGTCCGTTCCCAGCACGCGGCGTTCGGCCTCGGCGGCGAAGACCGGCTCGATGCCGCTGGAAAGATTGTTCGCCAGCAGGCTGATGGTGCCGGCCGGAGCGATGGCCAGAAGATGGCTGTTGCGGATGCCATGCGCGGCGATGGCGTCGCGAATGTCTTCCGGCAGCCGGGAGGCGAAGCCGCTTGCCAGGAAGGCTTCACGCGCGAACCCGGGAAATGGGCCTTTCTCGCGGGCGAGCTCGACGGACGCGCGATAGGCCGCGTCGCGCAGGGTCTGCATCGTGCGTGTGGCCAGCGCGCGCGCGGCCTCGCTGTCGTAGTCGAGGCCGAGCAGCACCAGCGCGTCGGCCAGTCCGGTGATGCCGAGCCCGAGGCGCCGCGTGCGGTGCGCCTGTTTGGCCTGCGCCGGCAGCGGATAGCGCGAGATGTCGACGACGTTGTCGAGAAAGCGCACCGCGAGTCGCGCCGCGTCGGCCAGCGCATCCAGATCGAGGCGGGCGTCGGCAGCGAAAGGCGCGGCCACGAAGGCAACCAGGTTGAGCGAGCCGAGGTCGCAGGCGCCGTAGGGCGGCAGGGGAATTTCGCCGCAGGGGTTGGTGGCGCTGATCATTTCGCGGTCGTGCAGGTTGTTCTCGCGATTGATCCGGTCGACGAACAGCACCCCCGGTTCGGCGGTGTCGTAGGCCGCGCGCAGGATGCGCTGCCACAGCTCGCGTGCCTTCACCGTGCGCAGCACGCGGCAGGGCGCCGGCGCGGCGCTGCCGGTCCAGCGGCGCTGCAGCAAGGGGCCGTCGGCCGGCTCGCCTTCGTGCACGGGGAAAATCAGCGGCCAGTCGCGGTTGCCCGCCACCGCCGCCATGAAATCGTCGCTGACCAGCACCGACAGGTTGAAATGCCGCAGCGCCGCGGCATCGCGCTTGGCGTCGACGAAGATTTCGATATCGGGGTGGTCGCAGCGCAGCGTCGCCATCATCGCGCCGCGCCGCGCGCCGGTTGACAGCATGGTGGCGCACATGGCATCCCAGATGCGCATGAAGGACACCGGGCCGGAGGCGATGCTGCCGGTCGTCTGCGCCGTCATGCCGGCCGGGCGCAGGGTGGAAAAGTCGTAACCCACGCCGCCGCCCTGCTGCATGGTGAGCGCGCCTTCCTTCAGCGCCTCGAAAATGCTGACCAGGTCGTCGCCGATCTCGCCCATGACGAAGCAGTTGAACAGCGTCACCCGGTGCCCGGTGCCGGCACCGGCGAGAATGCGCCCGCCGGGTAGAAAGCGGAACCCGTCGAGCAGGCGGTAAAAGCGTCCGGCCCACTGCTCGCGTTCCCGGTTTTCTGCCGCCGCAATCGCCTGCGCCACCCGCTGCCAGCTGGCGCCGATGTCGGCCTCGCCCGGCGCGCGGTAGCGGGTCTCCCAGATATGACGGGAGATTTCCATCCCGAAGGGGTCGGCTGACGTCATGGCGCGGCGATAGGGCCAGGGAGATGAGGCATTATTCGTTTATAGCCTTTTACGGTCACCCTGTTTTTATGATGAACCCGTCCCACCCCTATTCCGCGCTGACGCCCGACTGCGCGCTCGATGCGCTCGACGCGACAGGCCTCAAGGCCGACGGCCGCCTGCTGGCGCTGAACAGTTACGAAAACCGTGTCTACCAGATGGGGGTGGAGGATGCGGCAGCGCAGGTGGTGGTCAAGTTCTACCGCCCCGAACGCTGGCGCGACGCCGCCATCCTCGAAGAACACGCGTTCACCGCCGAGCTGGCCGCGCGCGAGATCCCGGTCGTCGCCCCGCTGGAGCTCAATGGCGCCACCCTCCACACCCACGCCGGTTTCCGCTTCGCCGTCTACCCCAAGCAGGGCGGGCGCATGCCCGAGTTCGAGCGCGCCGACACCCTGCGCCGGATGGGGCGCTTTCTCGGCCGCATCCATGCGGTGGGCGCACAGGCGAATTTTGCGCATCGCCCGACGCTTGATATCGAGACCTTCGGCACCGCCTCGCGCGACTTCCTGCGCGACGGCAATTGGCTGCCGCCCGATCTGGTCGCCGCGTGGGACAGCGTGGTCGAGTATGCGCTCGCCGGCGTCGCGCATTGCTACGAACGCGCCGGCACGGTGCGCGCCATCCGCCTGCACGGCGACTGCCACGCCGGTAACGTGCTGTGGACCGACGCCGGCCCGCATTTCGTCGACTTCGACGACAGCCGCATGGGGCCCGCGGTGCAGGACTTGTGGATGCTGCTGTCGGGCGAGCGCGACGAGCAGCAGGCACAGATGAACGAGATCCTGACCGGCTACGAGGACTTCGCCGAATTCGACCCGCGCGAACTGCATCTGGTCGAGGCGCTCAGAACCCTGAGGCTGATCCACTACGCCGCCTGGCTCGCCCGCCGCTGGGACGACCCGGCTTTCCCCGCTGCGTTTCCGTGGTTCAATACGCAGCAGTACTGGCAGGCGCGTATTCTCGAACTGCGCGAGCAGATCGCGTTGATGGACGAGCCGCCGCTGGCGGCTTGAAACAAAATATTTATCTGCGAAGAACGCGAAGGAACGCGAAGAAAATTCTGCAGATTCCCTTCGCGTTCCTTCGCGTTCTTCGCAGATAACAGGGGTAAATATGTGCGGCATAGCAGGTGAATTCCGATTCGACAATAAGGCGCCCGATGCGGTGGTGATGGTGCGGATGCTGGCGAAGCTGGCGCGGCGCGGGCCCGATGCCGAGGGCCAGCATGCCGACGGGCCGGTGCGGCTGGGCCACCGGCGGCTGGCGATCATCGATCTGTCGGAGCACTCGAAGCAGCCGATGCTCGACGCCGCCAGCGGCACTGCGCTGGTGTTCAACGGCACCATTTACAACTACCCGGAACTGCGCGCCGAGCTGATCGGGCGCGGCCATGTTTTCCATTCCGACGGCGACACCGAAGTCATCCTGCGCGCGTATCTGCAGTGGGGCGAGGCCTGCGTCGAGCGTCTGCACGGCATGTTCGCGTTCGCAATCTGGAACCGCGAAACGCTGTTTCTGGCGCGCGATCGCCTCGGCATCAAGCCTTTGTATTACAGCGAAAACCTCGGCTGTTTCCGCTTCGCCTCGACGCCGCAGGCGCTGCAGGCGGCGGGCGGGGTCGACACCAGTATTGACGCAGTGGCGCTGCATCACCTGTTCACCCTGCATGCGGTGGTACCGGCGCCGCGCACGATTTTCAACGGCGTGCGCAAGCTCGCGCCCGGTACCACCGTGACCGTGAATGCGCGCGGCGAGTTGAGCCACAAAAAATACTGGTCACTCAAGGCGCAGCGCCCGGCGGTGGCGAAGACCGATGCCGAGTGGACCGAGGCGATTCACGAAAGCCTCAGGCAGGCGGTGAAGAAACGTATCGAGATTGCCGACGTCAAGGTCGGCGTGCTGCTCTCCGGCGGGCTCGATTCGAGCCTTCTGGTGGCGCTGCTGGCCGAGCAGGGCGCGCCCGACCTGATGACGTTTTCGGTCGGTTTCGAGGACCAGCCGGAAGAGCGCGGCAACGAGTTCGAGTACTCCGATCCGGTGGCGGCGATGTATGGCACGCGCCACCACAAGTACCTGATCCCCAATGCCGAGGTGCTGCGCCGCCTGCCCGAGGCGGTGGATCAAATGTCCGAGCCGATGTTCGCGCAGGACGCGGTGGCGTTCTACCTGCTGGCCGAACAGGTCGGCAAGACCGTCAAGGTGGTGCAGAGCGGGCAGGGTGCCGACGAGGTATTCGGCGGTTATTTCTGGTATCCGCAGATGGCGGCGGATACCTCGGGCAGCCCGCTGGCGCGCTTTCGCCGCCACTATTTCGACCGCGACCATGACGAGTTTCTCGAGATGGCCATGCCGGCATATCACGGCTCCGACTACACGGCGGAAATGATTGCGGGTCATCTGGCGGAACCTTTTGCCGACGAATTCATCGATCAGGTGTTGCGCATGGACACGACCATGCTGATTACCGACGATCCGGTGAAGCGGGTCGACAACATGACGATGGCGTGGGGGCTGGAAGCGCGCGTGCCTTTCCTCGACCACCAGCTGGTCGAACTGGCGGCGTCGATGCCGCCCGAACTGAAGCTGGCATCCGGCGGCAAGCATGTGCTGAAATGCATCGCGCGCGGGCGGGTGCCGGACGCTGTGATCGACCGCAAGAAAGGTTATTTCCCGGTGCCCGCACTCAAATTCGTACGCGGAGAATTTTTGAACTTCATGCAGGACATTTTGAATTCACAGGCCTGCCGCGAGCGCGGCCTGTATCACCGTGCCTACGTCAATAAACTGCTGGATGCCCCGGAGCAGCACCACACCCGCATCCAGGGCAGCAAGCTGTGGCATCTGGCGCTACTGGAATACTGGCTGCAAAAACATGCTTAAAGTTTTCTTCCTGCTGGCGCTGCTGGCGACGTTTCCCGCTCACGCCCAGACCGGCTTCGACGACTGGCTCGCCGCCTTCCGCCGGGAGGCGGCGGCGCAGGGCATTTCCGCCGCTACCCTCGACGCCGCGCTGACCGGCATCAAGCCGGTCGAACGCGTGGTCGAGCTCGACCGCCGCCAGCCCGAATTCCTGCAGACGTTTTCCGATTACCTGAGGGCGCGCGTCACCGCGAGCCGGGTCGCGCGCGGCCAGGAATTGATGGCCGAACACGCCGCGCTGCTCGATGCGGCGGAACGGCAGCACGGGGTTCCGAAAGCCGTGCTGGTATCGTTCTGGGGACTGGAAACCAATTACGGCGCCACTCTCGGCAGCCACAACATCCCGGCCAGCCTTGCCACGCTCGCCTATGACGGTCGCCGCAGCGCGTTCTTCCGCAGCCAGCTGCTCGACGCGTTGCGCATCATCGACGCCGGGCACGTCAGCGCGGCCGGCATGAATGGCTCGTGGGCCGGCGCGATGGGGCACATGCAGTTCATGCCGTCGACCTTTCGCGCCTATGCAGTCGACGGCGACGGCGATGGCCGCATCGACCTGTGGCAATCGCTGCCCGACGCCCTCTACTCGGGCGCGAACTATCTCAAGCGCGCCGGCTGGCGCACAGGCGAGCCGGTGGCCATCGAGGTGCGGCCGCCACCAGGCTTCGACTGGCGGCGCGCGAGCATCGCCAACCGTCTGCCGGTGGCGCAATGGACGGCGCTCGGCGTCAAGGCGGTGGGCGGCGGCCCGTTGCCGGGCGTGGCCGGGCGTGCGGCCATCGTGGTGCCGCAGGGCTGGCAGGGTCCGGTCTTCATGGTGTTCGACAATTTCGACGTGGTGATGCGCTGGAACCGCTCGGTCAATTATGCGCTGGCGGTGGCGCAGCTGGCGCAACAGGTGGCGGGCGGCGACGGTCTGACCGTGCAGACGGGCGAAGCGGGTGCGCTGAGCACGGCGCAACTGCAAGCGCTGCAGCAGGCATTGAACGACTTGGGATTCGATGCCGGCGAGGCGGACGGCCTGCTCGGTCCGCGCACGCAAACTGCCATCCGGCAATATCAGTTCATGCACCGTCTGCCGGTCGACGGCTACCCCGCGCCGAGCCTGCTGGCGCACGTCGAGCAAACCCATGCCGCCGCAGCGGCAGCGGGCAGACTGGCGCCGGCCCCCACCTTTGCCGATCCGGCCACGGATGCAGGAGAATGACGTGAGCGGCGCGCGTAACGGATTGCGCCGGCAACATGATGTCCGGTGGACATCATGAGCCTGCAATGCTGGAAATGCGGCGCCAGCCTGGCTGGCATGCTGCTGCCGCTGTCGCGCCGCGAGACCTGTCCCAGTTGTCGAGCCGACCTGCACGTGTGCAAGCTGTGCCGCCACTATGACGCGCACCGCGCCGGCCAGTGCCGCGAAATGGCGGCCGAACGCGTCGCCGACAAGACGCGCGTCAACGATTGCGGCTGGTTCGTGCCGCGTCCGGAAGCCTATAAGGGCGGCGGCGCGGCGATGGCGCAGACCAGCCGCGGCGCGCTCGATGCGCTGTTTGGCGGGACGCCGGCCAGGGTCGACGCGCCGCAGACGCCGGACGACCTGTTCAAGAAGCCCTGATTCAGGGTTGCAGCGCGGCCAGGTAGGCTGCCAGGTTGCGGATGTCTGCATCCTTGAGGTTGCGGGTATACGCGGCCATCCGCGGATCGATGCGCTCGCCGTTGCCGCTGCGGTAACGTTTTAGCGAGCCCTCCAGATAGGCCTCCTGCTGTCCGGCCAGCCGCGGAATCATGTGGTTGCCGTAGCCGCTGGCGCCGTGGCAGCTGACGCACAGCTTGTCGTACAGACGCTTGCCCGCGGCGCTGTGCGCGGCGGCAGGCTTGTGGGCAAGCGGCTGCTGCGACAGGAACAGCGCGATCGCGATCCGCTCGTCGGGGGTCAGGGCCTTGATCATCCCCTCCATGAAGGCCGACGACTTGCGTTGTCCCTGCACGAACTTGTTCATCTGTTCCAGCAGATAAGCCGCATTCTGGCTCGCCAGATTGGGCACCTCGGGCAGCACACTGTTGCCGCCGGCGCCATGGCAATGCCGACAGACCGACGCGTCCCTCTGCCCGCGCTGGATCGCGGCGGACAATCTGGCCGGATCCTGGCTGATCTGGGTCAGCTTCTCGTGCAGCGCCTCGGGGGTGGGTGGAGCAGGCTTGTCCGTGTTGCGGTTCGGAGTCGCGGCAGCGAATGCGGTCACGAACAGCAGGCTGGTCATGCAGGAAAACTTGATCAAGGACATGGAGCACCTTTCAATGTTATTTTCGGATAATGATATCAACAAATAATACGTTGGTGTGCACCGGCCAGTCCCAGGCATGCCGGCAATCACGTGTCCGGGCTCGTCCGCGGTCCGTTCAACTGCCGCAGCGCCGGCCATTCGTACAGCAGCAGCCCCGCGCCGATCAGCGCGATGCCGGCCCAGCCGCTGGCCGGGATGAATTCGGCGTTCAGCGTCTGGCCCAGCAGCAGCGCGGAAACGGGCGTGACCAGCATGATCAGCGCGACGCGCCCGGCATCCAGATGTTTGATCACGTAGTAATACAGCGTGAAGCCCACCACCGACCCCAGCACCCCCAGGTAGACGATGGCGGTGCCGGCGCGCAGCGTGGTGTCGGGCGGCAACTGCGCGGAGTCGGCGATCAGCCAGGCCAGCACGAACAGCGGCGTCGCCACGCCGAGCGAGCCGGCGGTGATGGCGAGCGCCGAGGCGCGCACATTCAGGCGCTTGATCCACACCAGCCCCAGCGCCTGCATGGCCATCCCGATCACCACGGCCGCAGTGCCGAGTGTGGCCTGGCTGTCGCCCGGCCACGGCTGGCCGAAGATAATCCACAGGCCGCTCAGCGCCAGCCCGAGACCCGCCAGGCGAAGCGGCGTAAGCGTGCGCTCACTCAGCCACAGCGCGGCGAACACGCCGGTGACCAGCGGCGACAGCCCGAAGATCACCGAAATCAGCCCCGACGGAATATGCAGCGCCCCCCAGTAAGTGAGCAGCATGGAGACGAAAATCGACAGGCCGTTGATGGCGTAAAGGCGTTTTGCGGCCGGGGTAAACGGAAGCATCGTGCGGGTGGCGAAGAGCAGCAGCATGCAGATCGCCAGCCCGATAAGCATCCGCGCCATCACCGCGAAGCTGAAACTCGCCCCCTGCGCGCTCCATTGAATGGCGAGCGGCGTGGTCGACCAGATGAGGATGACGCCGAGATAAGCGGCCGGGACGGACATGGCGTGGGCGTTTGCTAATACGTTTTGAAGTCGGGCGTGATGGTTATTGCGCCGGATGGGACGTGCGGTGCTTCGCTTATGGCATCTGCTTATATCATCACGCTCATGAATAAGATGCAGCTTGGGCTGTAAAGCCCGACCTTGCGGATCCCCGCACAATGTACTGGAGTTCGATGTTGGGCTTCATTTCATTCAGCTTAACCTGCGCGCTAACCTGAAATGGCTTGCAGGCTCTCCGCTGCGATTTCGCGCACGTCGGCATCCTCGTCGTTGATGCGCGCCTCCAGCCACGGCCGCGCCGCGGCGTCCGCGGTCAGCCCCAGATAATGGCAGGCATCCGCCCGCACCCGCGCGTCGGCGTGCTGCGACAGTTCGCCCAGGCGCGGCAGCAGCGCGCGCAGGGTATCGCTGCCGGCGAAATTTTCCAGCAGCACGCCGGCGCCCAGCCGCACGTTGAGGCTCGCCTCGACATTGCCGACGATGGGCAGAACCGCTGCCAGCAGGGTGGGGTCGGCTTCGACCAGCGCCTGCGCGCGGGGCAGCTGGCCTTCCTTCAGCAGCGCATGAAACCAGTCGGCCAGGCCCGCCTCGCTGTCGGCCTTGGCTGCCCACTCGGCGAGTTCGGCCTTGCCGTGCACCCCGGTGAGTTCGATGCGGCCGATGCGCAGCCACGGCACCGAGCGCACCCCGAGCGCCTGACCGACTTCGGGGCGCTGCTCCAGGTTGACCGCCTCCAGGCGGCCGATCATGCCCTGTTTCACCAGATCGGCGAGTGCCGCCAGCATCGCCGGGCAGTGCGGGCAGTGGGTGGAAATCAGCAGCAGGGCGTCGGGGGCGGGCATGGGCGTTGTTCGAATGCGATTGGTTGAATGGTGGCGAGGCGGGATAATGGCTGCATGGAATTTACCATTCTTCCCGTCACCCCGTATCAACAGAACTGCTCGCTGGTGTGGGATACCGCGGGCCGCGCGGCGCTGATCGATCCCGGCGGCGAGGCCGAACGCCTCCTGGCGGAGGTCGCTGCGCGCGGCCTCACGCTGGAAAAAATCCTGCTCACCCACGGCCACCTCGATCATGTCGGCGCTGCGGTGGAATTGCGCGAGGCGCTCGGCATTTCCATCATCGGCCCGCAGCGTGAGGAGCAGTTCTGGCTCGACCTCCTGCCGCAGCAGGCCGAGTTGTTCGGCTTTCCGCCGATGCTGGCGTTCACGCCCGACCGGTGGCTGGAAGACGGCGACCGGGTCGAGGTGGGGTCGATCCGTTTCGACGTGCTGCACTGCCCCGGCCACACCCCCGGCCATGTGGTGTTTTTTCAGCCGGAGACGCGGCTCGCCTTTGTCGGGGACGTGCTGTTCAAGGGTTCGGTCGGCCGCACCGATTTTCCGCGCGGCGACCACGCCGCCTTGCTGGCCGCCATCCGCAACAAGCTGTTCCCGCTCGGCGATGACGTGCGCTTCGTGCCGGGACACGGCGCGATGTCCACGTTCGGGCACGAACGCCGCGAGAACCCTTTCGTCGGCCTCGTTGCTGACCGAGGTTGATTACCCGTCACGCAGCTGCCGCGTGACGGCATCGAGTAGCGCCTGCTGCCGGAATAACAAGGGATCGAAGGGCTTCATTTTAAAGCGTCGCTTTGCTGGTTGCTGTTACCCGGAGCATAGGACAATTGTTCGTCAGATCTGCGGATTCGCACATGCGACGACAGGTGGCCGCATCCGAACCGGCGCACGAAGATGTCCGGTGCCGGCGATCCCCGTCACCGGCACCCTGGATGGCACAAACCGGCCTCAATGGCTGGTGCCGGCGGAGCGGGTGGTTTTGTTATAGACGTTGTACTTGCCCGAAGGCTTGCTCATGGGAATGCGCGTCACCTCCTTGAACGTCGCCGCGTCGTAGACGACCAGAGCGCCATCCATCTCCCAGATGCTGACCAAAGCGTACTTGCCGTCGCGGGTGAATTCGACATGGGCGGCGGTCTTGCCGGGTACGGGCGTGAGCTTGCGCACGATTTCCAGCGTGCGCTTGTCGATGATGATGAGTGTGTCCTTGGCGGGACTCATGAAGTTGTCGGTCCAGGCATAGGGGGTGTTCTCATGGCTGCGCATGAAAAACCCCGGGCCCAGTGTGGCGATGCGCTTGATCACCTGCCAGGTTTTCATGTCGATGATGCTGATCACGCCGGTTTTGAGGTTCGGCGTGGCCATCACCGGCCGGCCCTGATACTCCCAGGTGATCCCGGAGCCGAGGTGGGGCATGCCGGGCAGATCCAGGTCGGCGACCTTGCGGCGCGCGTCGAGATTGATCACCTGGCCCTTGCCGCCGTCGCGCGAGGCGCCCATCAGGTGGGTGTAGGACTGGTCGAAGTAGAAGTCGTCGAGGTAGTCCTCGAGCGGGATGCGGCGGATCGGGAACGGTCCCGTGTCGGCGAGCGACTCCGCCATGCGGTAGTCGTGCACCAGACCGGGATAGATTGGCTCGTGGTGTTCGCCGTAGGGGATTTCCCACACTTCCTTGACGTCCTTCAGTGCGGCGATGAAGCTCTTGCGCGGCGCCGCATCATAGACGGCGGATATGCGCGAATGCTTGCCGTTTTCGTCCTGTGCCTCGATCAGCTTGAGCGGCTTCAGGTCAAGTGCGTCGAGAATGACCAGGGTCTGCGGCAGGTAGTTGCCGACGATCACGTAGCGCCCGTCACCCGACACGGCCAGGTTGCGGGTATTGATCCCCGCACGGATTTCATGGGTAGTCTTGAGGTTCCAGATGTCGAACCGGGCGATCCAGCCGTCGCGCGAGGCGAAATAGACGTAGCGTCCGTCGGGCGTGAACTTGGGGCCGCCGTGCAGCGCGAAGTGGGTCTGGAAGCGGTGGATTGGCTTGAAGGTGTCGCCGTCGAGAATGGTGGCGTGGTGATCGCCGGTTTCCACGACCACGAACAGGTTGAGCATGTCGGCCTTGAATGCGGGCGTGTCGGGCAGGCTGCCGGCCTTGAAATGCTCGATGCGCGAGACATTGATTTCCTTCAGTCCCCAGGCCGGCACGCGCGCCGGCTGAGTGTAGATGAAATCGGTGACGGCCTGGATGTCGGCGGCAGAAAGCTTGTCGCCGAAGCCCGGCATCTGCGAGGCGGCGCGGCCGCTGGCGATGACGTTCAGCGCGTCCGGCTTGCGCAGCCGTTCCAGGTTTTCGGGCAGCAGCGCGGGACCCTCTCCGCCCAGGCGGTCGGCGCCGTGGCAGCTGGCGCAGTGCTGGGCGTAGGCCGCGGCAGTGGGTTCGGCGACCGGTTCGGCGGCGAAAACGGGTGCCGCCAGCAGCAGGATGGCCGGGAAAAGGCAGCCGGTGATCAATCGTTTTTTCATGCGCGCATCGCCCGTTTGAGTGGCACATAAGGCGTCAGCGTCAGCCGCTCGTGCGGCGTGGTGACGCCAATTTCGTCGTCGTCGAGGTAGCAGGCCGGGTCTTCCTGCCACGGATCGCCGCTAAGCTGGTAGGCGCGTACCCGGGTGTTGCCGCCGCAGATGTCGAAATAGGCGCATTCGCCGCAGCGGCCCTTGACCGTGCGCGGGCTTGCCTTGAGGCCGGCCATCAGCGGGTCGCGGGTGTCGGGCCAGATTTCCGAGAAGGGCCGCTCCTTTACGTTGCCCAGGGTGTAGTTCCACCAGAAGGTGTCCGGATGCACATTGCCCAGGTTGTCGATGTTGGCGATGTTGACGCCGCTGGAATTGCCGCCCCACTGGGCGAGCCTGGCGCGCATGTGCGCTTCCATTTCGGGGAAGTGCTTGCGCACCCAGAACAGCAGATACACGCCGTCGGCGTCGTTGTTGCCGGTGACGAACTCGTTCTGACGGCCTTCCTGCTGGTAGCGCCAGCAGGTATCGAACAACAGGTCCATGGCCTGGCGGGTGGTCTGGTGCACCACGTCGTGCTTGCGGTTGGTGTTGCCGCGGCCGGCGTAGTTGAGGTGGGAAAGATAGAACTTGTCGAGCCGCTCGTCTTCCATCAGCTGCAGCAGCCCCGGCAGATCCTGCGCGTTGTCCTGGGTCAGGGTGAAGCGGATGCCGACCTTGATGCCGTGGTCGCGACACAGGCGGATGCCGTGCAGCGAGCTCGCGTAGGCGCCCTCCATGCGGCGGAAGCGGTCGTGGGTTTCCGCAATGCCGTCGAGCGAGACGCCGACGTAGTCGAAGCCGATGTCGGCGATGCGGCCGATGTTGTCTTCATCGATGAGGGTGCCGTTGGAGGACAGACCGACGTAGAAGCCCATGTCCTTGGCGCGTTTGGCGATGTCGTAGATGTCCGGCCGCAGCAGCGGCTCGCCACCGGAGAGGATGAGCACGGGCACGTGGAAGCGCTTGAGGTCGTCCATGACGGTGAACACCTCATCGGTGCCGAGTTCGCCGGGGAAATCCTTGTCGGCGGAAATCGAATAGCAGTGCTTGCAGGTGAGGTTGCAGCGGCGCACCAGATTCCAGATCACCACTGGGCCGGGCGGGCTGCGCCGGGGGCCGAGGGCGGTCGGGTGGGCGAGCGCCTGCATGTATTGGGAGATGCGGAACATGTGTTCTCCTATGAGCCGATGCGCAGCCCGGTTTTCTTGAGAATTCGCGTGCTGTACAGGATGTCGTTGCCGCGGCTGGATGGCCCCAGCACGGCAGCGATCAGCGCGGTCTTGGCTTCCACTTCTTCATGCGTTTTTCCGTGCACCATGGCGAACAGGTTGTACGGCCAGTCGGGCAGGTGGCGCGGGCGCTGGTAGCAATGGGTGACGAATTCCAGCTGCCCGACCCGTTCGCCCAGTTCGTCGATGCGATCGTCGGCGACGTCCCACACTGTCATGCCGTTGGCGCGATAGCCCAGGGCATAGTGGTTTGGTACGGCGCCGATGCGGCGGATGATGCCCAGATCGAGCATGCGCCGCATGCGCTGCATGACTTCTGCCGCGTCCACACCAAGCTGCTCGGCAATGGCATGGTAGGGGCGGGCGCTCAGCGGCAGCCCCGCCTGGGTTGCCTGAATGATGCGGCGGTCGATGTCGTCGAGCAGCCTGAAATCCTGGGGCGCGTTCATACGTGCAGTTTCAGCTCCACGAAATACTCACGAATCTTGGGCATGTTGAATACCGCATAGCCGGTTTCACGCTCGATGCGTGCAATCGTTTCCTGCTGCGCATCGGGCGTTTCGGTGGCCAGCACGAACCACATGTTGAGGCGGTGGTTGCGTTCGTAGTTGTGCGCCACCGCGGGCTGATTGTTGACGATGCCGGTCACGCGGTCATAGTCTTGCGGCGGGATTTCCATTGCTGCCAGACTCAGCGCGCCGCCCATCTGCGCCGCATGGTACATGGGGCCGAAGCGCGACAGCAGGCCGCGTTGCAACAGGCTCTCGATGCGGGCAATGACGCTCGCCTCGTCGCTGCCGACGCGGGCCGCCACCTCGGCGTAGGGACGCTCGCAAACCGGAAACCCACCCTGCAGGGTGTTGATCAGGGCACGGTCCAGCTCGTCCATCAGGCCGCCTCTTTCCTGGGGGGGGGTTCGACGTAGCGGGCACCGGTCTGCTTGAAGCGCTGCTTGCTGAACAGGACTTCGCACGAGAAGTCGGTCAGTCCGCATTGATCGCGCACATGCCGGTGGTGTTCCAGCACGGCGTCCCGGTCTTTGCCGTGGATCATGCAGAACAGGTTGTAGGGCCAGTCGGGCAGGCGGCGCGGGCGCTGGTAGCACAGGTTCACCAGACCGGATGCGCCGATGCAGCGCCCGACTTCATCGGCCTGTTCGTCCGGAATGTCCCACACCACCATGGCGTTGGCGCGGAACCCCAGTTCGTGGTGGCGCACGATGATTCCCAGGCGCTTGATGATGTCGTGCTCGAGCAGTTTTTCCAGGCGGCTCAGCACGTCGGCCTCCGAGGTGCCGATGGCGGCGGCAACCTGCGCGTAGGGGCGCGCCACCAGCGGCAGGCCGTCCTGTATCGTCGCGACCAGGGCATAGTCGAGACCGTCGAGTTCGAGCGCACTTTGCGGGACCGCCTTCTGCCGGGGTTGATGCGCCAGGGCGACGCTGCGGCGCAGGTCGAAGCCGAGGTCGATGTGGTAGTCCTGCACCATTGGCAGGCGCATCATCGGCAGCCCGGCCTGCTGCTCGATGTCGTGCAGCACCCGTCCCAGGTGCGCCGCATTCGCGGCAGTGGCGACGAACCAGAGGTTGAAGCGGTGTTCGCGTTCGTAGTTGTGGTTGACTTCCGGATGGGCGCTGACCTGTTGCGCCACGCCGGCGAGCCTTGCTTGTGGGACGGCCATGGCGGCTAGCGTGCTGACGCCGATGCGGTTGGGGCGGAACACCGCGCCGACCCGGCTGATGACGCCTTCCCGCGTAAGGCGGCGCAAGCTGTCGAGCACGTCCTCCACCTCCAGGCCGAGACGGCGCGAAATGGCGTCGAAGGGCGTCGAGGTGAGCGGAAAGTCGCGCTGGAAATCATTGAGCAGGCTGAGTTGAAGGTCGCTCATAATCCGGTCCTGTGGGCACGCACGGTGAAAAAAATGCCGCTTGGGCTCTGTGCGGGCAGGGTGCCGATGCGGGTGAATGAATCCGGGTCGTAGATGTCGATGCGGTTCTCGTCGCGCAGCGAGAGCCAGACCTGCTCGCCACGCGGGGAAAACTCCAGATGCAGTACCCCCTTTCCTGGCTTCAGGGTTTGCACGATGCGCTGCGAGGGCAGATCGAGGACCTGCACTGTATCGTTGTCGGGGAAGGCGAAGTTGATCCACACCTGGCGCCCGTCGGGGCGCGCCACGGCGAACACCGCCTGGCCGGCGACAGGAATGCGCGCGACTTCCTTCCAGCTGTTCTGGTCGGCGATGATGACCTCGTGCTTGCCGACCGCGGGCAGCACGATCTGGTTGCCGGTCGCGGCCCAGCCTTCCAGGTGCGGCATCTTGTAAACCGGCAGTTTCTCGCCGTGGCGCCCGAACTCCACCAGCATGCGTTTGACGCCGGCGTCGAGGTTCCACAGGTCCAGCACGGCCACCCCGTCCTCGCCGAAGAGGCCGGCGGCATAATGGCGGCCGTCGGCGGTGATCATGCCGTCGTAAGGCTCCTTGCCAATGCCGGCGAACTTGCGCAGCAGCGGCTGTTTCGGGTCGTGCATGTCGGCGACCCAGATCTCGCCGGCGTCATACAGGCTGAATACGAACCGCTGCCCGGGCGCATCGACCAGGCCGACGACCTTGGAGCGTTTTCCATCGGCGCCGACGGCGGGAATGTCGGCGACGAGCACCAGGGTGTTTGCGTCGAACACCTTCACGCCGCCGGGTTCATAGTTGGCCACGGCGACCAATGTGCCATCGGTCGAGATGGCGCCGCCGATGCTGTTGCCGCCCTGGATGATGCGGCGGTCGATGCGCTGGGCCAGCAGATCGATTTTGGTCAGCCCGCCGTCGCGACCGAACACGTAGGCGTAACGTTCGTCGCGGGAGTAGCTGACGGACGCGTGGGAGAGGTCGCCCAGGCCTTCCACTTTCGCCAGACTGGTGCGATGGGAGGTGTCGATAATCTGCACGCTGCCGGTGGCGCGTTCGATGACGACGCCGAGGTCGCCGGTGCCGCGCAGGTTGGTGCCGGCGCAGCCCGTCAGTATGCCGAGAGCAAGCAGAAGAAGAGCAGGAATGTTAGCGCGCATCGGGAAATCCCTTTTGCAGACTTTCCGCGATCCATGACGCGTCGGATTCGGAGAGGAAGTTTTTCCACGGTGGCATGGGTGTGCCGGGCCGCCCATGAAGAATAGTACTGATCAGCGAATCAGCAGGTTTGTCTTTCAGTGTTTCGGGCGTGAGTGCCGGGCCGAGACCGCCACGAAGCTGCATGCCGTGGCAGGAGCCGCAGTCCTGGCGCACCAGGTGAACGAGCTCGTTCTGCCGTGCCGAGTTGAGAGGAGGCGAATCGGCGAAAGCGCTGCCGAAAGCCATGGCAATCATCATTCCTGCTGTCGTCAAAGTTCGCATGTGCGCTTGTTGCCCGCCGTAAGGGAGTGACGGGGCAGGGAATCCTGCTCCGCCCCATCTGCTTAGTAGACGTCGTGCTGCGTGTTATAGACGTTGAATTTGCCCGTCGGCGTGATCAGACGCTTGTCCTTGATCACGGCCTTGAGCTTGCGCGTCTTGTCATCGATGACCACGATGGCTGATTCCTGGTTCTGGCCATTCCAGACCGAGAACCAGACTTCGTCCCCCGCCTTGTTGTACTCGGGCTGCACGACGCGCTTCGGTCCTTCACCCAGGCCGGCCATCTCGGCGATGTTCAGCACCTGCGGTTCCTTGTCGAGATGATCGATGTCGTAGACTGCGACCGACTGGCTGATGGCGGCATCCGGGTTGAGCGCCGTATCCACCCACAGGTTCCTTGACTTCGGATGGGTTTTGAGGAACAGCGAACCGCCACCCTGGCCCTTGAGGGTGCGCACCACTTTCCAGGCATTGCTCTTGTGTTTTTTGGGGTCGGTACCGATCAGTGCGATGCTGTCATCGCCGAGATGCCCCGTGGCCCATACCGGGCCAAATTTCGGATCGACGAAATTGGCACCACGGCCCGGGTGCGGGGTTTTGCCTACCTCAACCAGCGCGGTCAGTTTCTGGTCCTTGGAGTCGACTACGGCAATCTTGTTGGAGGCGTTGGCTGCCGACATGAAGTAGCGGTGCGTGGAGTCCCAGCCGCCGTCGTGGAGGAAGCGCGCGGCGCCGACCTCGGTGATCTTCATGTTGTCGATGTCCTCGTAGTTGGCCATCAGGACCTTGCCGGTCTCCTTGACGTTGATGATGAACTCCGGGTGTTCATGCGAGGCGATGATGGCGGCGACGCGCGGTTCCGGGTGATATTCCTGGGTGTCCACGGTCATGCCGCGGGTGCCGACAATCTTTTTCGGCTCCAGGGTATCGCCATCCATGATGACGAATTGTGGCGGCCAGTAGGTGCCGGCGATCGCATATTTGTCCTCGTAGCCCTTGTACTTGGAGGTTTCGACGGAACGCGCTTCCATGCCCACCTTGATCTCGGCCACCACCGCCGGTTTTTCCATCCACAGATCGATCAGGTCGATCCTGGCGTCGCGGCCGATGACGAAGAGATAACGCCCCGAAGCCGACATGCGCGAGATGTGCACGGCATAGCCGGTCTCGATGGTCGAGATGATCTTCTTGGTGTTGCCGTCGATCAGCGCGATCTTGCCGTCGTCGCGCAGGGTCACGGAGAAGATGTTCTCCAGATCCAGCTTGTTCATCTTTTTCTTGGGACGCTTTTCGGGGGGCACCAGAACCTTCCAGGTGGCCTTCATTTCGGCCAGGCCGAATTCGGGTGGGACCGGCGGCTCGTGCTGCAGGTAGCGCGCCATGAGGTCGACTTCGGCCTCGCTCAGGAGGCCGGAGGAGCCCCAGTTCGGCATGCCGGCGGGCGTACCGAAATTGATGAAGACCTTCAGGTATTCGGTGCCGCGCGCCAGGGTGATGTCCGGGGTGAGCGGCTTGCCGGTTGCGCCCTTGCGCAGCACGCCGTGGCAGCCGGCACAGCGCTCGAAATAGATTTGCTTGGCGCGGGTGAATTCGCTGGTGGTGATGGCCGGTGCCTTGGGCGTACGGACGTCCTCGGCCTTTTCCCCCGTGATCGATGTGGGCGCGCCTTTGTATCGCAATTCGGGATCGGTGGTGCCGGGGTGGCCGGAAGCAGGCGCATCCGCTGCAAAAGTGAGTTGTGTCGCGCCCATGATGAAAATGCTGGCAGCCAGAATGGTTAGCCTGGTGTTCATTTGAATCCTCCTCTGGTTAAGTGAAAAATCCTGATTACTGAGCAGTAAGTTAAACCGTCTTCCACATGTATGCCTTGATTTAGGTCAACGATTAGCCCGGCAACTCAAACACGGGCTTTCTGCATCCTCGTCATCCTCGGCGAGGATACTCATGACCGTGATGGGAATGCCATTCAAGTGTGAGGTGGCGTCACCGGCGCCCTCCATGTCCTGGGCAAGTTCGCGCGTCAGACTGCCGCGTTCACGGCGTCTGCGCTTCACGACCAATGGCGGGCACTTGTGTTCATCATAGTAGGTAACCTGGCAGTCGAGGCAGTGATGGCACTCGTTGAGCACGATTTCTCCGGTAGGGCGGATGGCCTGGACTTCGCATGCCATGGCGCAGGCCTGGCAGGGTTTGCCGCATTCCTTGCGGCGGCGCAGCCATTCGAAGGAGCGGAAGCGGCCGGGAATGATGAGCGAGGCGCCCAGAGGGCAGATGTATTTACAGTAAAACTTGCGGTTGAAGGCGGCGAGCAGGAGCACCCCCAGGGCAAAGGCCATGTAGCCCCACTCGCGCTGAAAGCGCAGGGTGAAAACCGTCTTGAAGGGCTCGATCTCGGCCGCGCGTATCGCCAGTTCCATCGACTGCAGGGACAGCCCGAACAGCACCAGCAGAATCACGAATTTGAGCGCCAGCATGCGCTCGTGCACGACATAGGGGATTTCGAAAAACGGCAGTCTGAGCTTGCGCGCAAGCTGGAAGGTGAACTCCTGCAAGGCACCAAACGGGCACAGCCAGCCGCAGTAGACGCCGCGGCCCCACAGCAGCAGGGTGATCGCCACGAAAGACCACAGGATGAACAGCATGGGATCGATGAGAAAGGTATCCCAGCTGAATTGATGGGTAATTGCCTGGACGAAGGTGAGGACGTTGACGATGGAAAGCTGGCCCATCGCATACCAGCCGATGAAGAACAGGGTGTAGGCCAGGAAGCCGGTGCGTACCCGGCGCAGCAAGGTGGGGCGGCGTGCCAGGTAATCCTGGAACAGCAGGATGCAGGTGAGCAGGACCAGCCCCAGCAGCAGCAGCACGATCTCCACCTTGTGCAGGTGCCAGAGGGTGGGCCATATGGGGCTTTCGTCCATGGCAATGGTTGCGGTCAAGGCAGGGACGGTGGCGGGTTCGGCAGATGCCGCCGCGGCAGCGGGCTGCGGCAATGTCGCCTCGACGGGGCGGACAGCCTGCGCCGGCGAGGTGGACGCCGGTCGGCCGGGCGTCTCGGCCGCCTTGTCATGGGGCGGAGGGGATGGCGCCGTCTCCGGCGTCGCCGAGGACGGTGTTGCGGCCTCCACCAAGGGGATTCCCCGTGATTCGGCCACCATTCTGGCTGCGCGGGTGACGGAGGCGTTGATGACCATGGTGGAGATCGTGGCTCCGGAAATGGCATCGACGGTGGCGTAGCCGTCACGCGCCGCGCCGACGACGATGCGCCCGCTTGCCGGCTTGTTCCGGTACTGATCGACAAATTTCGTCAATTCCGCTTCGCTGATGCCCGCAGCAAGAATCGGCTCTGCATGGTGGACAATGCGCGCGCCCGTGATACGTCCACGGGTGTCGATCCCGACCAGGATGTTGATCGGGCTCCCTGAATAGGCGGGAATGCGCACCATATCCATGGTCAGAAAGGCGAAGCCAATCAATTCATTGCTGGCATAGACGGCGCTGGCGGGGGGGCTGCCTTCGGATTCGCCAAAGTGGTCGGCACCCGGAAACAGGGCGCGCACCTGCGGATAGTCGGTGGCGATATTCGCGCGGACTGTCGAAGTCGCGCCAGCGATCAGCATCAAGAAGAGAAGCATCGCCCACACGGGGTGCGGGTAACGCCGCCTGATCTGTGTACCCCAACGGCTTGCCGGGCTTGTGAAATGGGGACGCCGTATTTTGATTGCGTGAGCACGCCGGTGGGGTAGAGCGGGGCAGAAGCTAGAGAGCATGATCATGAAATTCAATGTTATGCGCTGTACGCAGACATTATCGCAGCCCGATCGAAGTATGGCCCATATTCCGGCCGGGCCGGTCGGCGCGCCGTGACTTAAGTCAAATGAATCTTGGCCTTATACTACGCTCATGCATCTGGACTCTGTGGATATTCAACGTCTAAAAGGCGGCTACCTGCTGGCTGCGTTGTCGCCAGCGGAGTTTGACGAGGTGCTGGAACACGTTAAGGTTCGCAAGTTAATGCCGGGCGAATGTCTGTTCGATCAGGGCGATCCGTGCACGCATTTTTTCTTTGTCCTGTCGGGAATCGTCAAGTTGTGCCGCGTGGCGCAGAGCGGTGAAGAAAAGGTGATGGACCTGGTTCGGCCCGGACTTTTCTTTGCTGAAGCGGCGATGTTCATGGGAGGGCGTTACCCGGTCCACGCCTGCGCGCTTGAGGCAACCCGGCTGGTGGTTCTGGATAACAAGCATTTTCTTGGGCTGGTGCGGAGCAATGGGGATCTGTGCATGCGGCTTTTGTCGACCATGAGCCAGCGCATGCACTGCCTGATCAACGAGATAAAAAACCTGACCCTGCACAGCGGCGCGCAGCGAGTGATTGGATACCTGCTGGAGCAGTTGCCGGAGGGAGCCGTTGCATCCAACGTGCGGCTAACGGCGCCTAAACACGTCATTGCGTCGCGTTTGGGGATTCAGCCGGAAACCTTGTCCCGAGTTTTGGCCAAGCTGCGCAGCGGGCATCTGATCGACGTGCATGGCGACCAGATCGTCCTCAATGATGTGGAGGCTTTGCGGCGCTTGAGCTAAGCGGTGGGACGACCGATCCATGCCGGCGCCTGGCGAACCCCTCCTGCCTGGTGGTTATGGCTTGGTAGTAGTGGACCGGAACAGGGGCGGCACGGTCGAGAAAACGATGCGTTCCTCGAAGCTCATTGCGTGCCGCCGGTCAGCCGCTCGAGCGCGCGCATGATCGCCGACGAGTCGAGTTCGCTGTCGCCGGCACCCATCAGCGCATTCATCTGCTGTGCGACCAGCGCAGCGCCGGGCAGGGGGGTGGCGGTTTCCTGCGCGTTGTCCATGACGATGGCCATATCCTTGTGGTGCAATTTCACCTTGAAGCCGGGCTTGTAATTGGCGTCCAGCATACGCTGGCCGTGGACGTCGAGGATGCGGCTGCCGGCGAAGCCACCCAGCAGCGCTTCGCGCATCTTGACCGGGTCGACACCGTTGCGGCGCGCCAGCAGGATGGCTTCGGCGACACCCTCGAAGGTGAGGCCGACGACGATCTGGTTGCAGCATTTGACCACCTGGCCGGCGCCGTGGCCGCCGACGTGGACGATGTTCTTGCCGAGAATTTCGAACAGCGGACGGATCTTTTCAAAGATCGGCGCTTCGCCGCCGACCATGATTGACAGCGTGCCCTCGCGCGCGGCGACTTCGCCGCCCGACACCGGGGCGTCGAGCATGTGGACGCCGCGTTCGGCGAGCGCCGCGGCGATGCGGCGGGTGGCGGCGGGCGAGACGGTGCTCATGTCGACGATGGTGTGGCCGGGGCGGGCGCCGTGCACCAGCCCGCGGTCGCCGAGGATGATCTGTTCGACGTCGGTGGTGTCGGAGACGACGGTGAAGGTGATGTCCGATTCGGCGGCGACTTCGGACGGCGTGCCCTTGCCGAGCGCGCCGGCGACCAGTATCGGTTCGAGGCGGTCGAAGCGGCGGCCGTAGACGAACAGCTGGTGCCCGGCGCGCAGCAGGTTTTCCGCCATGGGGCGACCCATGATGCCGCTGCCGATGAATCCGATTTTCATGATGCAATGCCTTTCACGACAACAAGCCAGAATGGCAGCGTAACCAATCCCACCAGCGTTGACCAGCCCATGATGAGGCCGGCCAGGCGGGTGTCGAGACCGAAGCGGTCGGTCAGCGCGATGACCATCACCATGGTTGGCATGGCGGCCTCCAGAATTGCCGCTTCACCCGGTTCGCTGAGTTTGCCGGGCCACGCCAGCGCAATCCCCAGCGCCAAGAGTGGCATCAGCGCCAGCTTGATGGCCATGGCGACAAAAACGGCCTTGTGCGGCCGCAGATCGTGCCAGGGAATGGTCAGGCCCAGCACGAACAGCATTAGCGGAATGGTCGGGCTGCCGGCCCAGCGCGCGGCTTCCACCAGCGGGTCGAGCGCGGCGCCTGAGAGGTTGACCGCGATACCCGCCGCGAAGCCCCACACCGGCGGTAGCCGCAGCCACATCGACAGGAACGAGGCATGCTCGGTGTGCTTGCCGCAGTGAAACGCGATCCACACGCCGAGCGACCACACCAGCGGGGTGGTCGCGAGCATGTCGGCGAAGAAGGGGTAGCGCGCGCCCGATTCGCCGTACACCGTGGTGAGGAATGGATAGCCGAAGAACAGTACGTTGCCGAAGCCGGACGCCAGCATGATGGCGCCGCGTTGCGGCCGCGTGAGGCCGTGCCCGAGCGGCGTGGCGAACAGCGCCAGCGCGGCCAGCGCAAGGCCGAACAGGGTGGCGGCGCCGAGAATCAGCGGCACCTGCAGGATGGCGAGATCAACCGTGGCGGATGCGCCGGCCGCAAAGAACAGCATCGGCGCGAAGAAATTCAGCACCAGCCGGTTGATTTCGCCACGCAGACCGACGATGGAAATGCCGCTTTGCCAGCGCGGCCAGATGGCGCCGGCGGCGATCAGCAGGGACAGGGGCAGCAGCGTTTTAAGCAGCAGTTGCTGGGCGAGTTCGGCAGACATGAGACGGGATGCGGACGGACGGGGCGTTCATCATAACGCCGCCGCTAGCAGCCTGTCGGACTTGAAGAATCGAAGCGAAAATTCGACTGGGCGAGGGCAGTCCCAAGGGATACCGTCCCGACGGGACATGATTTTGACGGTTTTGCCGGGCAATAGTCGTTTTATTGCCCAAGAAAGTGGCGAAATATAAACCGGCCAGGCGGATTTGCAGCCGATTTCCTTCAAGTCCGGCAGGCTGCGAGGCCGCTGGTGCGGGAAGCGCGCCAGCGCAGGAGGAGGTCAGGTGCGCGAGGCGGGGGTGTGGCGGTTATCGGTGCGAAGCGGCGGGCTGGATTCCAGCCAGGTCTTGATGCGGGTGGCATCGCCGGCGCGGCGGCTGGTGCCCTGTGCATCGAGCAGCACGATGATGACATCGCGGTCGGCGATCTGCGCCTGCATGATGAGGCAATGACCGGCCTCGTTGATGAAGCCGGTCTTGGACAGGCCGATATGCCAGTCTTCCGCGCGGGTGAAGCGATTGGTGTTGTTGAATGCCACGGTGCGGTAGTGCACCTGGGGCTTTTGCCGTTTTTTCCGGGTCACCACGCGCTGGGTGCCCAGGGTGTAATTACCGGTGGTGCTGATGTCGCGGATTTCGGGGTAGTTCTGATAGGCGTGATCGACGAGTTTGGCGAGATCGAGCGCGGTCGAACGGTTGTCGCTCGACAGCCCGGTCGGCTCGACGTACACCGTGTCGTGCATGTCCAGTGCGCGCGCCATGCGGTTCATGGTGGCGATGAAGCGCTGCAGCCCGCCCGGGTAGCTGCGCCCGAGCGCATGCGCCGCGCGGTTGTCGGATGCAATCAGCGCCAGATGCAGCAACTGGCCGCGCGTGTAATGGCTGCCGATGGCCAGGCGCGAGCCGGTGCCCTTGAGGGTGTCGCGGTCTTCGTCGGTGATGGCGATGCGCTCATCCAGCGGCTGTGCGGCGTCGATCACCAGCATTGCCGTCATCAGCTTGGTGATCGAGGCGATCGGCGTCTGCAGGCCGGCATTCTTCGACAGCAGCGTTTGCCCGCTCGCCTGGTCGAGCACCAGCACCGAATGCGCGCTCAATTCCGGTATCGACGCAAAGTCGGGCGCCGGCTGCGGGGCGGACAGCGTCGTGTCGAACGGGTCGCTCCATTGCAGGGAGGTGCGGCCATCGAGCGCGGCGGCGCTGGTGTGAACGCACAATAAAATCAATCCGGTCAGTACAGCTTTCATATGCGTTTGCTTCAATGAAGGGCGGCAGGATTACAACACCATAGGCAATATACGGACATGCTGACCAAAACTTGAAAACAACAGTTCATGGCAATGGCCGGAATTTTTTAATTCCTGAATGACGGTGTAGCAAATTTAGTTATAAATAGCAATGAGATGTGAGAGATTTCGAATAATTTACTAAAGAAGTCGGCGCTAACGACCTGCCTGTGTGCCTGTGTGTGGTGGCTGAGTCGCTCGAACTTCTGATGCAAGGCGCTGCCGCGCAGGGGCGCAATCGACGCTGCACGGTCATTTCCGCCAGGCTCGCGGGGCCGATCGGGTGTTTGTGCTGCTGCAGGACGCGATGCGTGCGCTGCTCGGCATCGAACCGCCTGCCTGTTCGCTCCGGCCGGCGACAGTACTATCGATACGGCGATCCCCGCGCTGCGGTCGTCGGCGCGGCGCGCGCAACATCGAAATCCGCCTCAAGTGCAACCCGTGGATGCGGTATCCGCGACTGATGACGGGCCGCTGCGAGTCGGTCGAACTGACCGCCACCGGCACGTACGACGAGGAAATCAGCCCCTTCGAGCAGCGCTTCATCGGCAGCTACGGTGTCGCCAAGGGCGTCACCGAGCGCAAGCCGGCCGAGGAAACCGTGTACGACCAGGCCTACCACGACCTGCTCATCGGGCTGCCCAACCGCGCGCTGTTTCGCGACCATCTCGGCCTCATGCTGGCGCAGGCCAAGCGTCGCCAGAAACTGCGGGCGCGTCTGGGCGGTGACGAATTTGTAGACAGCGTCATGCGCGCGGTGCAGGGCTATTACTACAGTCCTCCGCTTTCCTGCCATGAAGCCACCGCCCTGCTGGGCCGGCATACGCGCGGCTTCGAGCAGAGTGATCGGTGGGTGGCAGGTTAGGCGCCTGTCGGACTAAAAGGAATCGCCAGCGCTTTACCCCGGCCTGTCTGTCCCATGCAATTTCCTCCTCGGTCAGTAATTTAGGCCCGGCGAACGTGTTCCGAACCCTGGCAACGGGTATCTGCCATGCTCACCGCAGCACCAGCCGCTCCACCACATAAATCAGCGCCACGACCAGGCCGACGACCAGCGCGAAGCGCAGCACGCGGCCGAGGGCGCGCAGGTATTTGCGGTTGCCGCTGAACAGCCACGCCAGCCCCAGCGCCACCACGGCGATGAGCAGGGCGACGATCAGCAGGCGAACGGCGATCATGCGGTGAGGGGGTGCAGATGCAGGAAGGCGAGGGGAACGTCCTCGTTGTGCTCGAAGCTGACGAATTCCCAGGATTCCCGGTGTTGCAGCAGTTCACGCAGCAGCGCGTTGTTCAGCGCGTGGCCCGACTTGTAGGCCTCGAAGGCGCCGATGATGGGGTGGCCCAGCAGATACAGGTCGCCGATGGCGTCGAGCACCTTGTGTTTGACGAACTCGTCGTCGTAGCGAAGGCCATCCTGGTTCAGTACGCGGAATTCGTCCATGACGATGGCGTTGCCGAGCGAGCCGCCCAGCGCAAGGCCCTGGTTGCGCAGGGCTTCGACCTCGTGCATGAAGCCGAAGGTGCGCGCGCGCGCGACTTCCTTGGTATAGGCCGTGTCGGCGAAGTCGATGCTGACGGTCTTGCCGCTCTTGTCGAACACGGGATGCTTGAAATCGATGGTGAACTCGACTTTGAAGCCGTTGTGCGGGACGAAGCGCGCCCACTTGTCGCCGTCGCGCACTTCGATCGGCTGCTTGATGCGCACGTAGCGCTTCGCCGCACCCTGCTCGACGATGCCGGCTGACTGCAGCAGGAACACGAATGGCGCCGAGGAGCCGTCCATGATGGGAATTTCCGGACCGGTGAGGTCGACCAGCAGGTTGTCGATGCCCAGCCCGGCAAGTGCGGACATCAGGTGTTCAACGGTGGACACCTTGGCGGCACCCGATTCGAGCATCGAGCACAGCCGGGTGTCGGTCACCAGATAGGGATCGGCCTTGAGTTCGGCGGGCGGGTCGAGGTCCATCCGCCGGAACACGATGCCGGTATCGGGGCCGGCCGGGCGCAGGGTCATTTCGACCTTGACGCCGGAATGCAGGCCGACGCCGGTCGTCTTGACCGGCATTTTCAGGGTGCGTTGCTTGATCATCCGCGCATTTTACCGGTCACGGGGACAGGTCGCCATTCACACGGGGACCGAAATTGACCGGTTCCCGGACGAACGCTTCATCCAGCCTCAATCCGCCTGGCGGCGCAGGAAGGCCGGGATGTCCAGGGTATCGATACCGGAATCGGTCATCGCCTGGATGGTCCGCGAGCGGCGGCTGGTCATCACGTTGGGCACTTCCTCGCTGCCGCCCGTCATCATCGGTGCATCGTCGGTGCCGGTGCGGATGATCTGCGTCAGCTTGGGCTGCTGGCGGGCAACCGGGCTGCCCAGGCCGGTGGCAACCATGGTGACGCGCAGGGCTTCTTCCATGCTGTCGTCGAGTACCTGACCGACGATAACGGTGGCTTCCTCGGCGGTGAAGGCCTTGATGGTATTCATCACCTCGTGGATTTCACGCATCTTGACGGTGCTTGATGCGGTGATGTTGACCAGCACACCGCGCGCGCCGGCCAGATTGACGTCTTCCAGCAGCGGGCTGGCGACGGCCTGCTCGGCGGCGATGCGCGCGCGGTTTTCACCGCTGGCCTGCGCCGAGCCCATCATCGCCATACCCATCTCGGACATTACGGTGCGCACGTCGGCAAAGTCGACGTTGACCAGCCCCGGGCTGTTGATGACTTCGGCAATGCCGCCGACCGCGCCGTGCAGCACCTCGTTGGCGGCCTTGAAGGCGTCGAGCATCGAGACGTCTTCGCCGAGCACCTGCATCAGCTTTTCGTTGGGGATGATGATGAGCGAATCGACGTGACGTGCCAGCGCTTCGATGCCGGTATTGGCCGCGCGCACGCGCTTGCCTTCGAACATGAAGGGCTTGGTGACCACCGCAACCGTCAGGATGCCGAGTTCCTTGGCGACTTCGGCCACCACCGGCGCGGCGCCGGTACCGGTACCGCCGCCCATGCCGGCGGTGATGAACAGCATGTCGGCGCCGTCGATCAGTTCGGCGATGCGCTCGCGGTCTTCCAGCGCGGCTTCGCGGCCGATGTCGGGGTTGGCGCCGGCGCCGAGTCCCTTGGTCACGCCATTGCCAAGCTGCAGCTGCAGCTTGGCCTGGTTGCGCTTGAGCGCCTGCGCATCGGTGTTGATGGCGATGAATTCCACGCCGGTCAAGCCCGAGGAAATCATGTGGTCGATGGCGTTGCCGCCGCAGCCGCCTACGCCAATCACCTTGATTATTGCATCCTGGGTGTCTACATCCATCAGTTCAAACATGTTGCTCTCCTCTTTCTGCCCAAACAAAACCCACATTCACAAATCCTTTGGCGTGTTTACCGCGATGTTCATGTATCCGGTACAGCCGCCAAATCCCGTTTCGACGTCGCGCGCTCAAATCAGCGGGGCGGCGTCAGAAATTTCCCTTGAACCAGCTTTTCATGCGTTCCAGCACCTCCTTGAAGCTGCTGCCGGACAGCTTCGGCGCATCGCGTCCGCGTGCTTCCAGCCCGGCCATCAGCAAGCCCATGCAGGTGGCGTAGCGCGGGTTGCGCATCACGTCCGCCAGTCCGCCCTCGTAGCGCGGCCAGCCCATGCGCACCGGCATGTGGAAGATCTCTTCGCCGAGTTCGACCATGCCCTGCATGCCCGCCGAGCCGCCGGTGATGACGATGCCCGACGACAGTAGTTCCTCGAAGCCGCTGCGGCGCAATTCGGCCTGCACCAGCGAATACAGTTCTTCCATGCGCGGCTCGATGAATTCGGCCAGCGTCTGCCTCGACAGCGTGCGCGACGGGCGGTCGCCGATGCCGGGCACTTCGATCATGTCGCGCGCGTCGGCCAGCTGGCGCAACGCGCAGCCGAAACGGATCTTGATGTCTTCGGCTTCCTTCGGCGGGGTGCGTAGCGCCACTGCGATATCGTTGTTGACCTGGTCGCCCGCCACCGGAATTACCGCGGTATGGCGGATGGCGCCATTGGTGAACACGGCGATGTCGGTGGTGCCGCCGCCGATGTCGACCAGGCAGACGCCGAGCTCCTGCTCGTCCTCGGTCAGCACCGCCATCGCCGAGGCGAGCGGCTGCAGCACCAGATCGGACACTTCCAGCCCGCAGCGGCGCACGCACTTGATGATGTTCTGTGCCGCCGACACTGCGCCGGTGACAATGTGCACCTTTACTTCGAGGCGCATTGCGCTCATGCCGAGCGGATCGCGCACGTCTTCCTGGCCGTCGACGATGAATTCCTGCGGAATGGTGTGGAGGATCTGCTGGTCGGTCGGGATGTTGACCGCGCGCGCGGTTTCCACCACGTGGTCGACGTCCATCTGGCTGATTTCCTTGTCCTTGATGGCGAACATGCCGTGCGAGTTGAAGCTCTTGATGTGGCTGCCGGCGATACCGGTATAGACCTCGCGGATCTTGCAGTCGGCCATCAGTTCGGCCTCTTCCAGCGCGCGCTGGATGGCATTGACGGTGGCCTCGATGTTGACCACCACGCCGCGCCGCAGGCCGCGTGACGGGCTCGTTCCCATACCGATGATCTCAAGCTCGCCCTCGTCGTTGATTTCCGCAACGATGCAGACGATCTTGGAGGTGCCGATGTCGAGGCCGACAACCAGGTTTTTGGAGTCTCTTGGCTTACTCATGTTTCACTCGGTTTGAAAGGGGATGCGCCGTCCGGCATCCGCACGGCGAAGCCGTCCGGGTAGCGCAGATCGACCGTGGTGGGTGTAATCGGGGCGCTTGGTGCGGCCCCAGACGCCGCCGCAGCCAGGCCTTGCGTTGCCGGCTGCGCGCCGAGCAGGCGTGGATACACAGCGATGAAACGCGCCAGCCGCGCGTCGTCCTGCTCGCGGCCAAGTACCAACTGCATGCCGTTGGCGAGCCGCAGCCGCCAGGCCCGGCGCGGCGACAGGCGCAATTCGTCGATTGTCATGCCGAGCGGGGCGAGCGCGGCCTGATGGCGGCGATAGGCCGCCACCACCTCGGCGCTGCTGTCCTCGGGGCCTGACAGTCGCGGCAGCTGGATCGATACTGCGGCGACAAACACCTCGCCCGCCTGGTTGATGAGCGCATTGTCGTTCCAGCGCGCCAGCGGAACATGCTCGGTCAGCGACACCACCAGGGTATCGGGCCAGCGGCGCTCCACCCGTGCTTCGCGCACCCAGGGCAGTTTTTCCAGGCTGTTGCGCACGCCTTCCAGGTCGACGGTGAAGAAGGTGCCGCGCGCCTGGCGCTCGGCCACCAGCCGGATCTGCGCTTCGGTGACATGCGCCACCGGGGTTTTCACCTCGATGCTGCGCAATGCAAACCACGGCTGCGCCACCACCCAGCTGACGGCGCCATAGCCCAGCAGGCCGAGCGCGCCCCAGGTCAGCACGCGGGCGACCTGGGTCAGCGGATGGGCAGCGAGTTCATTGGTCATTTTGAAGACCTCTCACCACAGAGACACAGAGAACAACAAGAAGCCCCCCCGGGTTTCTCTGTGCCGCTGTGGTTAATGGTTTACGTTTCATACCAGCGTCTGCTCCAGAATCTTCAGGCACAGCGCGTCGAAATCCATCCCGGCCACCCGTGCGGCCATCGGCACCAGGCTGTGGTCGGTCATGCCGGGCGAGGTGTTCACCTCCAGCAGGTAGGGATTGCCGAGGCTGTCGAGCATCAGGTCGACGCGGCCCCAGCCGCGTCCGTCCACCAGGCGGAAGGCATCCAGCGCCAGTTGCCGCAGCGTCATTTCCTGCGTCTCGGGCAGGTCCGCCGGGCAGTGATACTGGGTGTCGTTGCGGATATATTTGGCGTCGAAGTCGTAGAAGGCCTTGTCCCTGGCCGGTTCCAGCCGAATCAGCGGCAGCGCGCTGTCGCCGAGGATGCCGACGGTGAATTCGGCGCCGTCGACGAACTTTTCCGCCAGCACCAGCGCATCGTGTTCGGCGGCGGTTTCATACGCGGTCACGAGTGTGCCGGCCTCGGTCACCTTGCTCATGCCGATGCTGGAGCCTTCGCGCGCGGGCTTGACGAAAATCGGCAGGCCGAGCTTCTTTTCCACCGCGGCGAAATCGCTGGCGGCGTCGAGGATCGCCCAGTCGGCGGTGGGCAGGCCGGCGGCGCGCCACAGCAGCTTGGTACGCCATTTGTCCATGCCGATGGCCGACGCCATCACGCCGCTGCCGGTGTAGGGGAGATCGAGCAGTTCGAGCGCGCCCTGCATGCAGCCGTCTTCGCCGAAGCGCCCGTGCAGTGCGATGAATACGCGGTCGAATTCCCCGCCGATCAAATCGCCGAGATTGCGGTTGGCCGGATCGAAGGCGTGCGCATCGACGCCCTGCCGGGTCAGCGCCGCCAGCACCGCCGCGCCGCTATTGAGCGACACCGGCCGCTCGGCCGAGGTGCCGCCCAGCATCACCGCAACTTTTCCGAACCGTTTCGCGGAACCCAATTCACTCACTGCCGCTCTCCAATAATTCGCACTTCGCGGATCAGCTGCACGTTGGTGCGTGCTTCCACGGTGTCTTCAATGTGTTCGATCAGGCGCTCGATGTCGGTCGCCGTGGCGTTTCCCAGGTTGACGATGAAGTTGGCATGCTTCTCCGACACCTGCGCGTCGCCGATGCGATAGCCCTTGAGCCCGCAGGATTCGATCAGCCGTGCGGCAAAATTGCCGGGTGGATTGCGGAAAACCGATCCGGCGTTGGGCAGGTTCAGGGGCTGTGAAGCAATACGTTTTTTCAGCAATTCCCGGATCGTCGCGCACGCGGCCGCACCATCGCCGCGGGCCAGACGGAACCAGCCGCCGATGAACCATTCCTGCTGCGGGTGCTTCAGCGCCACATGCCGGTAGCCCGTCACGTATTCGCCCGGCCGCCGCTCGTTCAACCGCCCCTGGCGGTCGAGCGTGTGTACCTGCACCAGCTTGTCCCAGGTTTCGCTGCCGTCGCAGCCGGCGTTCATCGCGATCGCGCCGCCGACGGTGCCGGGAATGCCGGCCCAGAACTCGCCGCCGACCAGATCGTGATTGGCGGCAAAGCGCGCCAGCCTGGGCGCGGCGACTCCTGCCTGGGCATACACCAGGGCGGTTTCGATATCCTCCGGAGCGGGCGGCAGTCCGTGCGTGCGGCTTTCGATCGCCAGCTTTTTAAACACGCCATGCAGCAGAATCACCACCCCCTTCACGCCGCCGTCGCGCACCAGCAGATTGCTGCCCAGCCCCATCATGTGGATGTCTTCGTGCGCGGGCACCGAACGCACCAGCCAGCCCAGGTCTTCCAGATCGGCCGGGATGTAGACGCGCTGCGCCGCGCCGCCGGCGCGCCACGACACATATCTTTTCATCGGCTCGTTGTAGAGGAAGCGCCCGCGCAGCACCGGGGCGGTGCCATCCGCCACGTCCATCTCGCTCATGCGGCCGTCATGCTGCATGGGGCGCTCCCAGGTCCGGTGCCACTTGACCGATGCTGCCGGCGCCCATCACCAGCACGACGTCGCCCGCCTGGGCCAGATCGTGCACCGTGGCGGGTACCTCGGCGACGTTTTCCACGAACACCGGCTCGACCTTGCCCGCCACCCGCACCGCACGGGCGAGCGCGCGGCCATCCGCCGCCACGATGGGTGCTTCGCCGGCGGGATAGACCTCGGTCAGCACCAGCATGTCGGTTTCCGACAGCACCTTCACGAAGTCCTCGAAGCAGTCGCGGGTGCGGGTGTAGCGGTGCGGCTGGAACACCAGCACCAGCCGGCGCCCGGGGAAGGCGCCGCGCACGGCGGCCAGGGTGGCCGCCATTTCCGCCGGGTGGTGACCGTAGTCGTCGACCAAGGTGTAATGCCCGCCATCCTTCGCCGCGATCTCCCCATAGCGCTGGAAACGGCGGCCGACGCCATGAAATTCGGCCAGCGCCTTGACGATGGCGGCGTCGCTGGCGTCAACCTCGGTCGCCACCGCGATGGCGGCAAGCGCGTTCAGCACGTTGTGCATGCCGGGGTGGTTCAGCACCACGTCGAGGTCGGGCATGCCTTCGCGCCTGACGCCGAAATGCATCCGTCCGTACTCGAAGCGCGCATCGACGGCGCGTACCTGGGCCGCTTCGTCGAAGCCGTAGGTGGTGATCGGCTTGGTGATGTGCGGCAGGATTTCGCGCACGTTCGGGTCGTCGAGGCACAACACCGCCATCCCGTAAAAAGGCAGTCGCTGGCAGAAATCGACGAAGGCCAATTTCAGTCGCTCGAAATCGTGGCCGTAGGTTTCCATGTGATCGGCGTCGATGTTGGTGACGATCGCGATCACCGGCGTCAGATAGAGGAACGAGGCGTCGGATTCGTCGGCCTCGGCCACCAGGAAATCGCCCTGCCCCAGCCGTGCGTTGGTGCCGGCGGCGGTCAGCCGGCCGCCAATCACATAGGTCGGGTCCATCCCCGCCTCGCCGAGAATACTGGCGACCAGACTGGTGGTGGTGGTCTTGCCGTGGGTGCCGGCAACCGCGATGCCCTGCTTGAGCCGCATCAACTCGGCGAGCATCAGCGCACGCGGCACGATGGGAATCTTGTTTTCGCGCGCGCAGACGACTTCCGGGTTGTCGTCGGCCACGGCGGTCGAAACGACAACGACGTCGGCACCGGCGATATGGTCGGCGGCGTGGCCACGATGAATACGCGCGCCGAGCGCGGCCAGCCGCTGCGTCACTGCGCTGTCGGCCAGGTCCGACCCCGACACCGCGTAGCCCAGGTTCAGCAGCACCTCGGCGATACCGCTCATGCCGACGCCGCCGACGCCCACGAAGTGGATGTGTTTGACGGCGTGCTTCATGGTGCCCTCCGGGCAAGCAGTGAGGGGTAAGAGGCAAGGGCTGAGGGGCGCAAGAGGCTCATGATTTCTTCCCTGATCCCTGATTGGCCAGGGCCTCGCAAATATCGGCTACCTGCCGGGTCGCATCGGGTTTCGCCAGTGCGCGTGCCTTGTCCGACATGGCGGCGAGCGTGGCACGGTCGAGCCCGCCGATCAGCGCCGCCAGCTTTTCCGCGCTCAGGTCTTTCTGCTGAACCAGCCAGGCCGCGCCGGCCGTGCTGAGAAATTCGGCATTGCCGGTCTGGTGATCGTCGACCGCGTGAGGAAAGGGCACCAGCAGCGCCGGCACGCCGGCGCAGGCCAGCTCGGCCACCGTCATCGCGCCGGCACGGCAGATGGCGAAGTCGCAGTCGCGCCAGGCGGCGGCCATGTCCTCGATGTAGTCACGTACCTCGGCCGCCACCCCGGCGGCGGCATAATTTGCACGCAGGGTGTCGAGGTGCTGGCGGCCGGACTGATGCACCACCTGCGGGCGCTGTCCGACCGGCAGCAACGCCAGTGCTTGCGGCACCCGTTCGTTCAACGCCTGCGCGCCGAGGCTGCCGCCGACCACCAGCAGCCGCAGCGGGCCGCTGCGGCCGGCGCGATGCGCCAGCGGCGTCGCTGCAATGTCTGCGCGTACCGGATTGCCCACCCATTCGGTCGCCACGCGGCGGCACGGTATGGGCTTGTCCCTGACGCCGCTGAACGCCTGCGGGAATGCGACCAGCACGCGGTCGGCCAGGCACGCCAGCACGCGGTTGGTGAGGCCGCCGACCGAATTCTGTTCGTGAATGACCAGCGGCCGGTTGAGCAGACTCGCCATCATGCCGCCGGGGAAGGCGGTATAGCCGCCCATGCCCAGCACCACGTCGGGCCTGCGCTGCAGGAAGGCGCGCAGACTTTGCCAGAAGGCGATCAGCAGCGTCAGCGGCAGCAGCAGTTTCTTCAGTAGCCCCTTGCCGCGCACGCCGCCCATCGACACCCGCACCATGTCGATTCCGGCTGCCGGCACCACGCGCGCTTCGAGACCGCTTCGCGTGCCGAGCCAGAATACGTCCCAGCCGCGCGCGCGCATCTCGTCCGCTACTGCCAGCGCCGGGTAGACGTGGCCGCCGGTGCCGCCGGCCATGACCATGAGGGTGCGATTGGCAGTGCTCATCAAAACGTCTTCCCCCGCATCATCTGCCGGTGTTCCCAGTCGATGCGCAGCAGCACGGCAATCGCCAGGCAGTTGGCGACGATGCCGCTGCCGCCAAACGACAGGAAGGGCAGGGTCAGGCCCTTGGTCGGCAGCAGGCCGACGTTCACCCCCATATTGATGAGCGCCTGCACGCCGAGCCAGATGCCGATGCCCTGCGCCACCAGTGCGCAGAAGTTGCGCTCGAGCTGGGCGGCGCGATGGCCGATCAGAAAGGCCTTGACGATGAGCCAGGCGAACAGCCCGATCACCACTGCCACGCCGATGAAGCCGAATTCCTCGGCGATGACGGCGAGCAGGAAGTCGGTGTGCGCCTCGGGCAGGTAGAACAGCTTTTCGACGCTGCCGCCCAGCCCCAGCCCCAGCCATTCGCCGCGCCCGAAGGCGATCAGCGCGTGCGACAGCTGATAGCCCTTGCCGTAGGGGTCGGCGAACGGATCCAGGAAGCCGAGGATGCGCTGCATCCGGTATTCCGAGGTGAAGATGAGTAGCGCAAACCCGATCATCAGCACCACCACCAGGCCGGCAAACACCTTCCAGTTGAGTCCGCCCAGAAACAGGATGCCCATGGCGATCGCAACGATTACCACGAAGGCGCCGAAGTCCGGCTCGCTCAGCAACAGGGTGCCCGCCAGCATCATCACCGCGGCCATCGGCAAAAAGCTCTTCTTGAAGTCGTGCATGAAGGCGGCCTTGCGCGTGGTGTAGTCGGCGGCGTAGAGGACGGCGAGAAACTTCATCAGTTCGGACGGCTGCAGGTTGGCGAAGCCGAGCGGAATCCAGCGGCGGCTGCCGTTGACCTCGCGTCCGATGCCGGGGATCAGCACCACCACCAGCAGCAGCAGGCCGGTGAGAAACAGATAGGGCGCGGCCTGCTGCCACGCCCGCATCGGTACCCGGAAGGCGGCAATGCCGGCGCCGACGCCAAGGGCGATGAACAGGCCCTGCCGCAGCAGATAGAATTCGCCGTTATGGCCGGTGTAGCGGGACGCTTCGGCAATCGCGAGCGAGGCGGAATAGACCATTACCAGGCCGAGCGCCAGCAGGCCGAGTGCCAGCCACAGCAGGCTGAAATCGAACTCGGCACGGGGTTGCGGGGTGCGCGCGGCGTAAAGCATCGTCAATCTGCCTTTTCCGCTGCCAGTTTGTTCACTGCGTCGACAAATACTTCGGCGCGGTGGGTGTAGTTGCGGAACATGTCGAAGCTGGCGCATGCGGGCGATAGCATCACCGCATCGCCGGGTTGCGCCAGGCGATGCGCCTGCTCGACGGCGTCCTGCAGACTGGCTGCACGATGGCTGTCCACCCCGCTTCCCGCAATGGCGACAGCGATCAAGGGCGCATCGCGCCCGATCAGCACCACCGCGCGGGCGTTGGCTTCGACCGCGGCCTTGAGCGGACTGAAGTCCTGCCCCTTGCCGTCGCCGCCCAGAATCACCACCGCCTTTCGGTTGCCCATGCCGTAGAGGGCGGCCTCGGTGGCGCCGACGTTGGTGCCCTTGGAATCGTCGTACCAGGTCACGCCCTCGATCTCGGCGACCTTCTCCACCCGGTGCGGCAGGCCCTTGAAATGCAGCAGCCCGCGCAACAGCGCTTCCATCGGCAAATCCAGCGCACGGGTCAGCGCCAGCGCCGCCAGGGCGTTGGCGGCGTTATGCAGCCCGGCCACCGGCAGGGCGGACAGCGGCATCAGCATGTCGCCGCCGAGGCAGAGCTCATCCTCGCACAGGCCGAAGTTCTCATCTTTCGGATCGCGGTCGAGGCCGAAGCTCACCCCCGGCCGGCCCGGCAGCGCCATCGCCAGGGTGCGCACATCGTCGCGGTTCAGCACCTGCACGCCGTCACCGCTGAAAATTCGCGCCTTGGCCGCAGCGTAGGCATCCATGTCGGGATAGCGATCCATGTGGTCTTCCGACAGGTTGAGCACGGTGGCGGCATCGGCGTTGAGGCTGGAGGTCGTTTCGAGCTGGAACGATGACAGTTCCAGCGCCCATACCCGCGGCGCCGGCGCGATGCCCTGCTCGATCTCGGCCAGCGCATCCAGCACCGGCAGGCCGATATTGCCTGCCACGCAGGTGACGAGCCCCGCCATCCGGCACATGTCGCCGCACATCGCGGTGACGGTGCTCTTGCCGTTGCTGCCGGTGATGGCGATCACCCGCATCGGGTGCGCCCGCTGTGCGTTGAGTGCCTGGATGGCGCGGGCGAACAGCTCGATGTCGCCCACCGCCTCGATGCCTGCCGTAATCGCGCGGGCCACCGCAGGGTTGGCCCGCGGCACGCCGGGGCTGATCACCAGCATTTCGGTCGATTGCAGCAGCGCATCGTCGAAGGGCCCGGTGTGAAGCGGCACCTGCGGCAGCAGCTCGGCCAGGCGCCCGGCATGCGGCGGTGCTGTGCGGCTGTCGGCCACGCTCACCTGCGCGCCGCGCGTCGCCAGCCAGCGCGCGCACGACAAGCCGGTGTCGCCCAGACCGAGCACCAGGACCTTTTTGCCGGAGAGTTGCAGGCTGTCGTAGTTCATCTCAGTTTCAAGCTCGACAGGCCAATCAGCACCAGCATCATGGAAATAATCCAGAATCGCACCACGACCTGGTTCTCCTTCCAGCCCTTGAGTTCGTAATGGTGATGGATCGGCGCCATGCGGAACATGCGCTTGCCGGTGAGCTTGAACGAGGCGACCTGCACGATTACCGACAGGGTTTCCACCACGAACACGCCGCACATGATGAAGAGGATGATTTCCTGGCGCACGATGACGGCGACTACGCCCAGCGCCGCGCCCAGCGCCAGCGCGCCGACGTCGCCCATGAAGACTTCCGCCGGATAGGCGTTGAACCACAGGAAGGCGAGCCCGGCGCCCGCCATCGCGGCACAGAAGATCGCCAGTTCGCCGGCGCCCGGGACGAACGGCACGCCAAGGTATTTGGAGAACACCGCGTTGCCGGCGACGTAGGCGAAGATCGCCAGGGCGCCGGCCACCATCACGGTCGGCATGATCGCCAGGCCGTCGAGGCCGTCGGTGAGATTGACCGCGTTGCTGGAACCGACGATGACGAAGTAGGCGAGCGCGATGAAAGCTGCCGCCGGCAGACTCAGCGTGGCGTACTTGAGGAAGGGAATGATGAGCTCGGTGTGCGCCGGCAAGGTGGCGGTGTTCCACAGATAGGCCGCGACCGCAAGACCGATCGCCGACTGCCAGAAATACTTCCAGCGCGAGGGCAGGCCGCGCGAGTTTTTTTCCACCACCTTGCGCCAGTCGTCGACCCAGCCGATGACACCGAAGCCGACCAGGGTCAGCAGCGCGACCCAGACATAGTCGTTGGACAGGTCCGCCCACAGCAGCGTGGTGATCGCGACCGACATCAGGATCAGCGCGCCGCCCATGGTCGGCGTGCCGGCCTTGACCAGGTGGGTCTGCGGGCCGTCGCTGCGTACCGACTGGCCAATTTTCAGCGCGGTGAGCTTGCGGATGACGGCGGGGCCGACGACGAAGGAAATCGTCAGCGCAGTAAGTGTCGCCATCACCGTGCGCAGCGTCAGGTAGTTGAAGACATTGAATGCGCGGATGTCCTGACCCATATATTGAAACAGCCACAGGAGCATGTCAGTGTCCTTCTTGCCCGGGTGCCGAGGCCACCGGGTCTTCCATGAAGCTCTGCACCACGCGCTCCATCTGCATGAAGCGCGAACCTTTCACCAGCACGGTGGTGCCGGGCGCGAGTTCGTTTTCGAGTTCGGCGAGAAGTTCCTGGATGCGCTCGAAGTACATCGCGCCGGCGCCGAACGCGGCAACGGTCTCCTTCGACAAATCGCCCAGCGCAAGCAGGCGGTCGACGCCCGCCGCGCGCGCGGCCTGTCCGATCTGGGCGTGCATGGTGACCGCATCCGCGCCCAGTTCGCCCATGTCGCCCAGCACCAGCACCTTCCTGCCGGGTTGCTGCGCCAGCACCGCCAGCGCCGCTTTCGCCGAATCGGGATTGGCGTTGTAGGTGTCGTCGATGAAGGTGCTGCCGTGCAGCGCGGGCTTCCTTTGCAGGCGCCCCTTGACGCCGGTGAAGCCGGACAGCCCGGCGTCGATGCTGCGGAGGCTGACGTCGAGCGCGAAGGCGGCGGCGGCGGCGGCGAGCGCGTTCATCGCGTTGTGCTCGCCCGGCACCTGCAGGGCGATCTCGAGGCAGGCGTGGGGCAGGGTGACGGCAAGCGCCGAACCGAAATCGCGGGGCTGGTATTGCCCGCGCACCGAGGCCGGCTGCCTGATGCCGAAATCGACGATGCAGCGCCGCGCGTTGGATTCGCGCCACAACCCGGCATGCGGGTCGTCGGCGTTGAACACCGCAATGCCGGCATCCGTCAGGCCGTTGAAGATTTCGCCCTTGGCGCGGGCGATATTTTCGATCGAGCCGAGAAAGCCGACGTGCGCGGTCATTGCGTTGTTGACCAGCGCCACGTCCGGCCGCGCCAGCCGCGTCAGGTAGTCGATTTCGCCCGCGTGGTTCATGCCCATTTCCAGCACCGCAAACTGATGCGTCCCGCGCAGGCGCAGCAGCATAAGCGGCAGCCCGATGTCGTTGTTGAGGTTGCCTTCGGTCTTCAGCACGGCCGCGTCGGAGCCGGTTTCCACCTGCAGGATGGCCGCCAGCATTTCCTTCACCGTGGTCTTGCCGTTGCTGCCGGTGATGGCGATGACCGGAATCGCAAAGCGCCGGCGCCAGGCGGCGGCCAGCCTGCCGAGTGCGAGGCGGGTGTCGTCGACGCGGATGGCGGCAAGTTCGGGTGCCTGCACGGCGTCCAGCACCACGCCGGCCGCGCCCTGCTGCAAGGCCTGGGCGGCGAAAGTGCCGCCGTTAAACTTTTCGCCGCGCAGCGCGAAGAAGAGATCGCCCGGCTGGATGCGGCGGCTGTCGGTGCAAACGCGCAGCACCTCGGCGTCCGCACCGTCAAACGGCACGCCGAGCATGGCGGCGGCTTCGGAGAGTTGCATCATGACCATCTTAAGTCCACGCCTCCAGGGCTTTTCTGGCAACCGCCACGTCGGAGAACGGCAATCGCGCGCCGGCGACTTCCTGGTAATCCTCATGGCCCTTGCCGGCGATCACCACCACGTCGCCGTGATGCGCGCCGCCGATGGCCTCGAAAATTGCGCGCGCGCGATCCGGTTCGACGTGCGGCTTGCTGCCGGCTCCCGCCAGGATGTCGTCGATGATGTGGCGCGGGTCTTCGTTGCGCGGGTTGTCGCTGGTGATCCAGACTTCGTCGGCGCCCGCGGCGGCGGCCTGCCCCATCAGCGGGCGTTTGCCCTTGTCGCGGTTGCCGCCGCAGCCGAAGACGCAGATCAGCCGCCCGCCGCTGACGATTTCACGCAGGGTGGCAAGTGCTTTCTCCAGCGCGTCGGGAGTGTGGGCGTAGTCCACCACCACCAGCGGATGTGCATTGCCGCCAAGGGTTTGCATCCGCCCCGGCGGCGGCGTGATGTGCGCCAGCGCCTGGCAGGCATCGTCCAGCTTCACGTCGGAGACCAGCAGGGTAGTGAGCACGGCGAGCAGGTTGGTGGCGTTGAAACGGCCCAACAGTGGCGCGTCGATCTCGGCATTGCCCCAGTCGGTGCGCACCGCGAGGTGCAGGCCCGCCTGCGACAAGCGCAGCTTTTCGCCCACCACGGCGCCGCGCTGGAAGCCATAGCCGGCGACGCGCGCCGGCCGTGTCTCCGCCTCCAGCCGCTGGCCGAAGGCATCGTCGACGTTGACCACCACCCACTCCAGCCCCGGCCAGCTGAACAGCCGCGCCTTGGCATCGGCATAGTTGTCCATGTCGCCGTGGTAGTCGAGATGGTCGCGCGACAGGTTGGTCAGTACCGCAACGTTGAAAGACATGCCGTTGAGCCGTCCCTGTACCAGGCCGTGCGATGACACCTCCATCGCGCACGCTGCCGCGCCCTGCTGCCGATAGTGTGCGAGGCGCTGCTGCAGGTCGATGGCGTCGGGCGTGGTGTTGAGCGCGGGGGTGAGCGCGGCGGGGAAGCCGTTGCCGACGGTGCCGATGACGGCGGTTTTGCGCCCCAGCTGCGTGAACGCCTGCGCCACCCAGTGCGCCACCGAGGTTTTGCCGTTGGTGCCGGTAACGCCGACCATGTGCAGCGCGCGCGAAGGCTCGCCGTAGACGTGGGCGGCGATTTCGCCGATGCGGGTTTTCAGGTCGAGTACGCCGGCGTTGGGCACATCAAGGGCGGGATCCCACTGGTAGTGGTCGGCTTCCCACAACACGCCGTCGATGCGCTGCGCCACCGCCGGCGCGATGAAGTCGCGGCCGTCACGCGTCTCCCCGGGATAGGCGGCGAACACCGTGCCCGGCATGGCCTTGCGGCTGTTGTTGACGAGTTCGGTAACGTCGATGCCGAGCCGTTCCAGAATGTGCGGCACGGATTCCCGGATCGCCTGCGATGCGGCCAGGCCGGAGCTTGTGCTCTTTTGGGTGCTCGCCATCACGCGCCCCCTCCCGCGCGCGCCACCACGGCTGGCGTGTTCTGCGTCATCCGCGTCGCGGTTTCCGGCGCATCCGGCGGCACCGCGAGCTGGCGCAGGCTGGCGGCCATCACCTGCGCAAACACCGGGCCGGCCGTGCTGCCGCCGTAATACACCCCGCCGGACGGCTCGTCGATCACCACGCCGATGATGAGGCGCGGGTTGGATGCCGGCGCCATGCCAACGAAGGAAGACAGAAAGATATCGGGTGCGTAGCGGCCGTCGACCACCTTGTGCGCGGTGCCGGTCTTGCCGGCTACGCGATAGCCCGGCACCTGGGTGAGCATGCCGGTGCCGCCTTCCTGCGTCACCGTTTCCAGCATGGCGCGCACTTTGCGCGCCACCCCTGGAGAGAACACCCGCTCACCGGCAATTTCCTGCGGTTCGCGCTTGAGGAACGACAGCGGCATCACTTCGCCGTCGTTGGCAAAGGCCATATAGGCGCGGGTCAGCTGCAACAGGCTGACCGACAGGCCGTAGCCATACGCCATGGTGGCGTGCTCGATCGGCTTCCAGGTGGCGGCATCGCGCAAGCGCCCGGCGGTCTCGCCGGGGAAGCCCGAGCCCGGCAGCTGGCCAAAGCCGGAACGGTGCAGCACCTCCCAGTATTGCTGCGGAGTCAGCGACATGGCCAGCTTCACCGCGCCGACATTGCTCGATTTCTGGATGATTTCGCTCACCGTCAACTGGGGATGCGGGTGGCTGTCGCGTACCAGCTTGGCGCCGACGCGCCAGGTTTCCGGCGTGTCGATGACGCTGTCTGGGCGATACAGGCCGCGCTCCAGCACCGCCGCCGCGACGAAGGGCTTGATGGTGGAGCCCGGCTCGAAGGTGTCGATCACCGCGCGGTTGCGCATCGGCCCCGGCTTGTAGTTGCGACGGTTGTTGGGATTGAAGATCGGCTGGTTGGCCAGCGCGAGAATCTCGCCGGTTTTGGCGTCGAGCACCACCACGCTGCCGCCTTTGGCCTTGAGCGCAACGATCGCCGCCGCCAGTTCCCGGTGCGCCAGATACTGGATGTTCAGATCGAGCGACAGCGCCAGGTTGCCGCCCATCTGCGCAGTCTGGATCGGCGCCAGGTCACGGATGGTGTTGCCGCGGCGATCGCGCTGAATGTGGCGCTGGCCCTCGCGGCCGGCCAGCCAGTCCTGATAGGCGCGCTCGACACCCTCCTGGCCGAGATCGTCCACGTTGGTGAAGCCGACCACGTGCGCCGCCACTTCGCCTGCCGGGTAATAGCGGCGGAATTCGCGCCGCAGATACAGGCCCGGCACCCCCATTGTGGCGATTTTAACCGCCTGCTCCGGCGTCACCGGGCGTCGTACGCTGAATTCGCCGTGTGTCTTGCGCGCCAGCGTTTTTGTGAGTTCCTGGGTCGACATGCCGAGCACCCTGGCCAGCTGCGCGCGCTCGCCGTCGGACAGCTTGAGTTCGTCCGGGCGCGCCCACAGGGATTCGACCGGCGTGCTGATCGCCAGCAACTGGCCGTTGCGGTCCGACACCTGACCGCGATGTGCGGGCAGCGTGAGGTTGCGGTTGGCCACCGCATCGCCTTTGCCCTGCAGATAGTCGGTATTGATGCCCTGCAGATAAAACGCCCGCCCCGCCACCACCGCCAGCCCGGCAAGCAGCAGGCTGCCCACTGTCGCCATGCGCCAGGGCGCAAGATTGAGCTTGAGCAATTTCTTTGAGTGGTAATTCATGGAGCACTCACCAGCGTTTCGACGCGCACACGATCATGCGGTGGCGCAATCAGGCCGAGCCGGGTACGTGCGAGCGTATCGACCCGCGCCGGGTTGGCCCAGGTGCCCTGCTCCAGCTGCAGTTTTCCCCATTGCTCGTCCAGCCCGTGCGCCTGCTTCTTCAGGCGTTCCAGTTCCACAAAATACGTGCGCGAGCGGTGCTGCGACTGGATCACCGCCAGCGCGCAGGCCACCAGCGCCAGCACCAGAATGGCATTGAGCCGGCTCATGCCTCAGCCACCCGTTCCGCCACCCGCAATACGGCACTGCGCGCACGCGGGTTGGCCGCCACTTCGGCGCCTGTCGCACGCTGGGCGCGGCCCGCCAGCCTCAAGCGTCCCGGTTTCAGCATGGCGGCCTGAATCGGCAGGCGGCGCGGCGCCTGCTCGCCCATCGCCTCGTCGCGCATGAAGCGTTTGACAATGCGGTCTTCCAGCGAATGAAAGCTGATGACCGCGAGCCGGCCGCCGGGCTTCAGTTTGTCCACACATTGCGGTAGTACGGCACTCAGTTCTTCCAGTTCGCGGTTGATGTAAATCCGTATAGCCTGGAAGCTGCGGGTCGCCGGGTGTTGCCCCGGCTCGCGCTTTTTGATCGTCGCGGCGATGAGGTTCGCCAGCTGCCCGGTGCTGCGGATGGCTGCTTCCTGGCGTGCCGCAACAATCGCGCGCGCAATCGATTTAGCAAACCGCTCTTCCCCATAGGTGCGGATGACTTCACTGATTTCCCCCTCTTCCGCCGTCGCCAGCCAGTCCGCCGCCGACAGTCCGCTTCCTGGATCCATGCGCATGTCGAGCGGCGCATCGAAGCGGAAGCTGAATCCGCGCGTCGCATCATCGAGCTGCGGCGACGACACCCCGATGTCCAGCAAAATTCCGTCCACCTGCGTCAAACCCATTTCATCGAGCACCGCGCCCAGCCGCGAAAACGCGCTTCGCACCAGCGTCAGCCGCGCATCCTGCAGCGCCGCACCCGCGCGGATGGCGTCCGGATCGCGATCCAGGGCGATCAGGCGTCCGTCCGGCCCCAGTTGCGCCAGGATCAACCGGCTATGGCCGCCGCGTCCGAAGGTGGCGTCGACATAAATGCCATCAGGCCTGATCGTCAGCGCTGCCACCGCCTCCTGTGCCAGCACCGGCACATGGGCGGTCTCCATCACAACGTAAAGCCTTCCAGTTCGGGCGGCAGGGCGTCGTCGCTGAAGGTCAGCGCCTGCGCCACCTGCGCCTCCCAGCGCGCCTCGTTCCACAACTCCACCTTGCTGCCCTGGCCCACCATCACCACGCTTTTATCCAGATCGGCGAACTTGCGCAGCATCGGCGGCAGCAGCACGCGACCGGCGCTGTCCATGTCCATGTCGTGCGCATAGCCGACGAGCAATTGTTTGAGACTGCGGGTGCGGGGATTGAAGTCGGACAGGCCGTTGAGCTTTTTCTCGATCGGCTCCCACTCGGGCAGGGGGTAGAGCAGCAGGCACTGGCTGGGGTCGGCGGTGATCACCACGCGCCCGCCGCCATTCACCAGGAGGGCGTCACGGTAGCGCGCCGGCACCACGAGCCGGTTCTTGCTGTCCAGACTGACCGTTGCGACCCCCCGAAACATGCGCTCCCCCATTATTGAAATTAGATTTGGCCGTGTTTGGCTGGGCGCATTCTCCCACAGCCTCCCACTAATCACCACTTACACCCACTATAGGGGATAGTTTTGTGAGGGTCAAGCCGACAGACACAAAAAAACCCCTATGCCTCAAGGACTTAGGGGTGGTTTTTGGTTGTGGATAAGTTTCTGGAAAAACCGTGACTTAGCGATGAACCCTATCTATTTTTTTAGATAAAAACGCTAAGTATTTGAATTGCATGAAAAGTGGGAAAGTCAATCGATAAGCCGGGTTCTGTCGTGGACAACCATTCCTCTAGGCCGGTCATTGCTGACCGGCTCCAGCCACCTACCCGCAGACTCGGCGAGCCGCGTCATCGTCTGCCTATTTGGTGTTGCTCCGGATGGAGGTTACCGCGTTTCACCGTAACTTAATACGCTCGTCTCTGTGGCCCTATTCCTCGCCTCGCGGCGTCCGGCCGTTAGCCGGCATCCTGCTCTGTGGAGCCCGGACTTTCCTCTCCCACTTGCGTGGCAGCGATTGTCTGATCGGCTTCCCCACCGGGATTATAAGGCCTTTACCCGGTCAGCGCGGGAACCGCCCCTGGCGCACATCCTGGCGATCCCGGACCGGCACCTGATTTTGTACAACCCAAACCGGCCTGCCTTGGCTGTCGCAATGGCTCTCCGACCCGAAACCGTCAGTCGATGAACTCGTCACTCACCTGCTCATCGGCCAAAGGCGATGAAGGGTTCTGGTCAACTTGGTCCGCTATGCACCGCACACCGGCCATTGGCTAGAAATGCCCCGGCGTGAATAAAGCCAGATTGCCCGAATAAGCTGTCGTCAGCGTACGGGTTCTGCCACGAAAATCTCGACGCGGCGGTTCTTCGCACGGCCTTCCACCGTGTTATTGTCAGCGATCGGTTCGCGCGAACCGCGACCATCGATTGCGATACGGTTTGTCGCCACCCCGCGAGCAACGAGGTAATCGCGCGTCGAGGCGGCGCGATTGACCGCAAGCGGATTATTGATCGCATCCGTGCCAGTGCTGTCCGTGTGGCCGATGATGGTCACCATTGTTACCGGGTTTTGATTCAGGGTGGTGGCGAAGCGATCAAGGATCGGACGCAGGTTCGATTTGATCTCATAGCGGTTCGTGTCAAACGAAACATCGCTCGGGATGTCCAGCTTGAGCTGGTTGTCGGCGGTCTGGCTCACGCTTATGCCGGTTCCCTGGGTCGCCTGCTCCATCTCGACCTTTTGTTTTTCCATGTGCTTCGACCACAGATAACCGCCACCCGCACCCACTGCCGCGCCGATAGCCGCGCCGGTCGCGGCGCTTTTGCCCGTGTGTCCGCCGGCTGTCGCGGCGCCAATTACCGCTCCGGCAACTGCGCCAATCCCCGCACCTGTGCCGGAGGTTTTTTGAGTTTCGGTCATATTGGCACAGCCTGAAAGACCGCTGAGGCCAAATACAAGGGCGCTAAAAGAAGCAATGATTTTTTTCATGAGATGCGCCCAATTCCTTTAAAAACAACTTCATTGTAGGCAAGTGTGCAAGGCTTGTGTGCCAGCCTGGCCGATCAACAGAAGTACGCGTCAATTTCACGACCGACCACTGATGGATCCACACCGGCCACCTAAGTATCGCATTTTACTGCTCCGCCAGTAACGGCTATTGGCCGATTGTGTGAATTCGACGTGATGCCCGTAAGCCGGCGGTAGCAAATTTTGCTGGATGCTCAACAGCCGCTTTCAGGCGCCTACTCCCAAAGGCAACCGCCGGCCACAAGCGGGTCCAAGGGATGGCTAACTCAGATATCTGGTCTTGGCCAACTGCGGGCATTGCCCCTACGATGACCAACGCCTACTCGCTGAGCAACGGGCGGCCTTCAAAAATTAGCCCATCGAATACCAATTTATGCGACGACGCGCCAGTAGATGGCTTCGCCCGCGCGCAGCGGCACCAGGCTTTCCTCGCCCATTTTGAGGCGGGCCGGCGCGTCCCAGCTTTCGCGTTTGAGGGTGATGGTATCGGTGTTGCGCGGCAGGCCGTAGAAGTCGGCGCCGTGGAAGCTGGCGAAGGCTTCGAGTTTGTCGAGCGCGCCGGCGTCCTCGAACGCTTCGGCATAGAGTTCGATCGCGGCATGCGCGGTATAGATGCCGGCGCAGCCGCAGGCGGTTTCCTTGGCGCTCACGGCATGCGGGGCGGAATCGGTGCCGAGAAAGAACTTGGGATTGCCGGAGATGGCTGCGGCGACCAGCGCCTGGCGATGCTGTTCGCGTTTCAGCACCGGCAGGCAATACATGTGCGGACGGATGCCGCCCTTGAACATGGCGTTGCGGTTGTACAGCAGGTGATGCACGGTGACGGTGGCGGCGACGTTGGCCGGCGCGCTAGCAACGAACTCGGCGGCCTGGCGCGTGGTGATGTGTTCGAGCACGATTTTGAGCTGGGGAAAATCGCGCAGCAGCGGGATCAGGTGGCGCTCGATGAATACCGCTTCGCGGTCGAATACGTCGACCTCGGGATCGACCACTTCGCCGTGCAGCAAGAGCGGCATGCCGGTTTCTTCCATCGCCGCGATGGCCTGGTACGCCTTGGCGAGTTCGGTGACGCCGGAATCCGAATTGGTGGTCGCCCCGGCCGGGTAATACTTCACCGCATGGACGAAGCCGCTTGCCCGCGCGCGGCGGATTTCCGCAGGCGTCGTGTTGTCGGTGAGGTAGAGCGTCATCAGCGGCTCGAACGCGGTGCCGCGCGCGGCTGCCAGCAAGCGCTCGCGGTACGCCGCCGCATCGGCCACGTTGACCAGCGGCGGCCGCAGGTTGGGCATGGCGATGGCGCGGCCGAACACGCGCGCAGTGTCGGGCAGCACGCTCCGCATCGCGGCGCCGTCGCGGAAATGAATGTGCCAGTCGTCGGGGCGGATGAGAGTGAGGGTGTCGGTCATGCGTCGTCTTGAGCCTGCGGCTTGAGTGCCAAAGTCATTTTATAGAGTTCGGCCTTGCTGCGGCCGGTGATTTTTGCCGCCAGCCTGGCCGCCAGCGTCGGCGGTAGCTCGCCCAGCAGCACGTCGAGCACGCGCATCGCTTCGGTATCGACCATCGCGGCGGCGGCGGCCGGCGGATGCACGACGACGACGAATTCGCCGCGTACGTGGTTGGGGTCGGCGGCGAGCCAGGCGGGCGCCTCGGCGAGCGGCAGGGTAACGATGCTCTCGAAGCGCTTGGTGAGCTCGCGTGCCAGTGTCACCGGTCGGGCGCCGTCCAGCACCGTCGCCATGTCGGCCAGCGTCTCCTCGATGCGGTGCGGCGCCTCGTAAAAAACCAGTGCCGCCGGCAGCGCCGCCAGGGTTTGCAGTTGCGCACGGCGCGCGCCGGATTTGGGCGGCAGGAAACCGTGGAACAGCCACTGCCCGGATTCGATGCCGGCAACCGACAGCGCCGTGGTCACCGCCGCGGCGCCGGGGATCGGCACTACCGTCAGCCCCGCCGCACGCACCGCCGCCACCAGCCGCGCGCCGGGGTCGGACACCGCGGGTGTGCCGGCGTCCGACACGTAGGCTACTGCCTCGCCGGCGGCGATCCACGCGATCACCTTGTCGGCGGCGGCGCGCTCGTTGTGCTCGCGGATCGACACCAGCGGTTTTCTGATGTCGAAATGCGCCAGCAGCTGCCCCGACACGCGGGTGTCTTCCGCCGCCACGCGGTCGACGCATTTCAGCGTGTCGAGCGCACGCAGCGTGATGTCGCCGAGGTTGCCGATCGGCGTGGCGACGACATAGAGCGCGGGCGGCAGGCGGGTATGATGGGTCGCTTCGTTCATGGGCCGTCATTGTCGCAGATGTTCAACCTTGGCTCCCCAGTTCAGGTGTGTAGCGGTCCCACCCGAATGTTGCGCGTACCAAAGTCGATAAAGCTGAAATTTATAAGGTGATCCAAAGGATGATGAGCGATCAACTGGGGCGCCAAGCTTGAGATCCCTGCTCGGGCAATCCGCCGAATCGCGCGCCGAGGCCTTCCTGCAAACGCACGGCCTGAAGCTCGTCACGCGCAACTGGCGCTGCCGCTTCGGCGAGATCGACCTCATCATGCAGGACGGCCCCACCCGTGTGTTCGTCGAGGTGCGGCTGCGCAGCCGCAGCGATTTCGGCGGTGCCGCCGCCAGCGTGACGCCGGCCAAGCAGAGAAAGCTGCTGGCCGCCGCGCGCCAGTACCTGACCACGCTGAAAACGCTGCCGCCGTGCCGCTTCGACGTGGTGGCGTTGTCCGGCGATAGCGTCTCGGACTGGATCAAAAACGCTTTCGACGATGTGGGATAATCCGGGCTCGAATGTTTCATAATCGTGCGCCCTCATGCCTCTACACGACAGAATTTTCGGTCATTTCCAGGCCTCGGCACAGATCAAGCTGGATGCTGCCGGGGCGCTTGTTCCGGCGATTGAGCAGGCCGTGCGTCACATGGTGCATTGCCTCGCGCAGGGCGGAAAAATCCTGGCCTGCGGCAACGGCGGTTCGGCAGCGGATGCGCAGCATTTCGCCGCCCACATGATCAACCGCTTCGAGCAGGAGCGCCCCGGCCTGGCGGCGATTGCCCTGACCGCCGACACAGCCACCCTGACCTCGATCGCCAACGACTTCGCCTACGATCAGGTATTTGCGCGCCAGGTGAAGGCGCTGGGGCAGCCGGGCGACCTGCTGTTGGCGATTTCCAGCAGCGGCAACTCGCCCAGCGTGCTGCAGGCGGTGGCCGCCGCCCACGCGCGCAGCATGCCGGTGATCGCCCTGACCGGGAATGGCGGCGGCGTGCTGGGGGAACAAATGCAGGAAGACGACGTCTTCCTCAGCGTGCCCGCCGAATCCGCGGCGCGCATTCATGAAGTCCATATGCTGGCCATCCATTGCTTGTGCGATGCGGTGGACAGCGTTTTACTGGGAGTTGAGGAATGAACAAACTGATTTATATCGCGCTGGCGGGTGTGGCGCTGTCGCAGTTGCATGGATGTGCCGCGGTCGCCGTAGGCGGCGCCGCCACGGGTACGGCGGCGGTGCTCGACCGCCGCACCACCGGCGTGTTCGTCGGCGACCAGGAAATCGAATTGCGTGCAATGAGCCGCCTGGGTGAAGCCATCCCGGAAAAAACCGGCAACATCTCCGTGACCAGCTACAACCGCCAGGTGCTGTTGACCGGCCAGGTGCCGGACGAAACCACCCGCTCGCGCGCCAGCGAGGTCGTCAAGGGTGTTCCCGAGGTGCGCACGGTGTTCAACGAACTCGGCATTTCGGGCGTCACCTCGTTCACCGCACGGGCCAACGACAGCGCCATCACCGGCAACGTCAAGACGCGCCTGCTGGGCGAAAAACGTGTGCCCGGTACCAAGGTCAAGGTGGTGACCGAGTCCGGCGTGGTCTACCTGATGGGGCTGCTGACGCCGACCGAAGCCAGGGTCGCCACCGACATTGCACGCACCACGTCGGGCGTGACCAAGGTCGTTACCCTGTTCGAAACCGTCGACTGACGCCGCAACCCGCCTGCCCCCCCTCCCATGATCTACCGCGACCTGCGCGATTTCATCGCGCAACTTGAAAAAATGGGCGAGCTCAAACGCATCGCCGTCGAAGTCGATCCCAAACTGGAAATGACCGAAATCGCCGACCGCGTGCTGCGCGTCGGCGGCCCGGCGCTGCTGTTCGAGAACCCGAAGGGCAGCACCATTCCGGTGCTGGCCAACCTGTTCGGCACGGTCAAGCGGGTGGCGCTGGGCATGGGCGAGGACGACCCGAGCCGGCTGCGCGAAGTCGGCAAGCTGCTGGCCTACCTGAAGGAGCCCGAGCCGCCGAAGGGCCTGCGCGACGCCTGGGACAAGTGGCCGGTTCTGAAGCAGGTTTTGAACATGGCGCCGAAGGAAGTACGGAGCGCGCCGTGCCAGGAGATTGTGTGGGAAGGCGCCGATGTGGACTTGAGCCGCCTGCCGATCCAGCACTGCTGGCCGGGCGACGTGGCGCCGCTGATCACCTGGGGGCTGACCGTTACGAAAGGTCCGCACAAGAAACGGCAGAACCTCGGCATCTATCGCCAGCAGGTGCTCGCACCGAACAAGCTCATCATGCGCTGGCTGGCGCACCGCGGCGGCGCGCTGGATTTTCGCGAGCACACGCTGGCGCATCCGGGCGAGCCGTTTCCCCTTGCGGTGGCGCTCGGCGCCGACCCGGCGACCATCCTCGGCGCGGTCACCCCGGTGCCGGATTCGCTTTCCGAATACCAGTTCGCCGGCTTGCTGCGCGGCGCCAAGACCGAAGTGGTGAAATGCCTCGGTAGCGAGCTGCAGGTGCCGGCCTCCGCCGAGATCGTGCTCGAAGGCGTGATCCTGCCTTGCGATCCCGCGCTGGAAGGCCGCCACGCTTATGAGATGGCCCTTGAAGGGCCATTTGGCGACCACACCGGCTACTACAACGAGCAGGAAACTTTTCCGGTGTTCACCGTCGAGCGCATCACGATGCGGCGCGACCCGATTTACCACAGCACCTACACCGGCAAGCCGCCGGACGAGCCGGCGATTCTTGGCGTGGCGCTGAACGAAGTGTTCGTGCCGCTCTTGCAGAAGCAGTTCCCCGAAATTTCCGACTTCTACCTGCCGCCCGAGGGCTGCTCCTACCGCATGGCGGTGGTCAGCATGAAGAAGGCCTACCCCGGTCACGCCAAGCGGGTGATGTTCGGCGCGTGGAGCTTCCTGCGCCAGTTCATGTACACCAAGTTCATCATCGTCACCGACGACGACGTGAACGTGCGCGACTGGAAGGAAGTCATGTGGGCGCTCACCACCCGCGTCGATCCGTCGCGCGACACGCTGCTGGTGGAGAACACGCCGATCGACTACCTCGACTTTGCCAGTCCGGTTTCCGGACTGGGCAGCAAGATGGGCATCGATGCCACCAACAAATGGCCGGGCGAAACCAGCCGCGAGTGGGGCACGCCGATCGTGATGGATGCAGCGGTGAAGGCGCGCGTCGACGCGCTGTGGAAAGACCTGGGTCTGTAAGCATGGCGGTCAACGATATTTTTCTGGGCCGCCAGCCTATTCTCGACCGCGACCAGCGCATCGTCGCGTATGAGCTGCTGTTTCGTACCGCCAACACATCCAGCGTGACCGTCAGCGACGACATGCAGGCAACCGCCAGCGTCATCCATCACGCGTTCAGCGAGATGGGCGTGCAGACCGTGCTCGGCACACAACTGGGATTCATCAACGTCAGCGCCGACATGCTGCTGTCGGACCTGGTGGAACTGCTGCCCAGGGAACAGGTGGTGCTGGAGCTGCTCGAAACCATCATCGTCACCGAGGCCGTGATCGAACGCTGCCGCACGCTCAAGCTGCTGGGCTTCGCGCTGGCGCTGGACGATTTTGTGTACGACGACAGTTACCTTCCGCTGCTGGCGCTGGTCGACATCGTCAAGGTGGATTTGTTGCTGCATACCCAGGATGAACTGCGGGCGGCGGTCAGCCAGCTGAAGCAATGGCCGGTGAAGCTGCTGGCCGAAAAGGTCGACAGCGCCGAGCAGGCCGCCTATTGCCAGACGCTCGGCTTCGACCTGTTCCAGGGTTATTACTTCGCGCGGCCCTCGGTGCTTTCCGCCAGGCGCGCCGACCCCGCCCAGGTGGCGCTCACCCAATTGCTGGGGCTGGTGCTGCGCGATGCCGACACGCAGCAGATCGAACAGATATTCAAACAGCACCCCAGCCTGACCTACAACCTGATGCGGCTGGTGAACTCGGTGGCCAGCGGCGTCCGGTACAGCATCGCCTCGGTCTCGCAGGCGATCATGGTGCTCGGCCGCAAACAGCTGCAACGCTGGCTGCAGTTGCTTTTGTTCACCCTGCAGGCCGGCGCGCCGTATCCCAGCCCGCTGCTGTTGCTGGCCGCCACGCGCGGCAGGATGATGGAACTGCTGGCCGGCAAACAGCGGTCCGGTGTCGAATGCCGTGACGCTGATTACTGTGGCGCCTATTACTGCGACGAGGCGTTCATGGCCGGGATTCTGTCGCTGATCGACGTCCTGATCGACAGGCCGCTGGCCGACATCGTCGGCGAGTTGGGCCTGGGCGAGCGCCTGGCCGCCGCCCTGCTGCGGCGCGAAGGCGAAATGGGCGCCTTGCTGCAACTGGTCGAAAGCGTCGAGCATCACGACCTCAGCCGCACGCTTTCGCTGCTGGCGCAATGCGGCGGCCTGTCGCTGCCGGATCTGACCATGGCAGAAATCGAGGCCATGTCCTGGGCCAACCAGGTCGCCGAGGCGACTGCATGATCACCCCCGAATCCGGCAGGCGGGCGCGGCCATGACAAACAAGCCCCAGGGCCGACGCACCTGTCTCTACACCCCCTCACAGCTCGACGCCATCGTCACCGACATGGCGCGCCAGGCGGCCGGCCTGCTGACCGGGCGCACGCAGGTTGCGATTGTCGGCATCCTGCGGCGCGGCGCGCCCCTGGCCGACCGGCTGCAGGCATGCCTGGCCGAGACCTATGGTCTCGTGGACTGCGTGCGGCTGGACCTGCAGATCAAGCGCTATGCCGACGACCTCACACTGCTCTATCCCGAAACCCGGCTGACCGAAAACCCCGTCCACGCCACGCTCGATCTCGCGGATCACACCGTGCTGGCGGTCGACGACGTGATGTATCGCGGGCATTCCATGCTGCGCGCGGTGGAATATCTGGCGTGCCGACAGCCGGCCGAGATCCGCACGGTGGTGCTGGTGGACCGCGGCGCGGCGAAACTGCCGGTGCGCACCGACATCGTCGGCGTCCGTCTCGATGTCGCCCCCACGGACGTCATCGAATGCAATGTTCCGCCCTACGAAGATAGCTTCAGGATCGATCTGTTGCAGCCCGAATAGCGCTGCCTATGTTTTATCGTCGTTCTCGCACCGGCGGCAGCCGAGGATGCTGAAGTAGCGCAGGTACAGCCACAGCGCGCCCGGCAGCAGCGCCAGCCGCAGCCATTCCGATAGCGTGCCCGGCCATTGCTGGGCCTGCCAGGCCTCCACCGCCACCGGCAGCGCCTGGAACAGCGCCAGCAGCACCAGAAACAGGCCCATCACGCGGCAGCCGGGGTTCATCGCGCACCCTCTTCCTCTTCGGCTATCCGGTTCTTGCCTCCCTGCGGGGTGCTCCGATCCACTACGGGCTGAAGCCCGTGTGGCATCGTATGCACCCACTCCAGCAGGGCGCGCTGCGCCGCCTCGCTGCGGCGCGCGTTGGCGTGGTTGACCAGCATGACGAAGCTGACGCGCTGGCCGTTCAAGGTGTACACATAGCCGGCCAGCGCGCTGACGCCGCGCAGGGAGCCGGTTTTGAGGTGCGCGCTGCCGCTGAATGCACTGCCGTTGAAGCGCCGCTTCAGGGTGCCGTCGCTGGCGGCAATCGGCAGTGCCGACTGGAATTCGGCGTGCAGTGGGCTGTTGTAGGCGGCCCGCAGCAATTGGTTCAGCGCATCCGCGCTGATGCGCTCGATGCGCGACAGCCCGGAGCCGTTTTCCAGCACCAGCTTGCGGGTCGGCACGCCACGCTGCGCCAGTATCTCGCGCACCGCCTGTGCGCCTTTTTCCAGCGTCGCCGGTGCGCCGTATCTTTCCGCGCCGAGCGTCAGGAACAGGTTGCGCGTCATCAGATTGTTGGAATGTTTGTTGAGGCGGATAAGCGCATCGGTCAGCGGCTTCGAGGCAAATTTCAGCAACGGCTCGGTGCCGGGCGCCATCCCCGGCAGCGTCGCGCCGGTCAGCGTGCCGCCCGACTCCGCCCACAGCCCGCGAAAAATGAAATCGAAGGTTGCGGCTGGCTCGAACAGGTTCAGCGCCCAGGCCTGCTCGCCGCAGCCGCGCGGATAGGGCCCACTCACCACCAGTTCAAGGCGTTCGGGGTCGGGGATGGCAGGGGTGAGCGCATCCTTCCAGCCGTTGCATTCCACGCCATCGGTCAGTACCAGGCGCGAGGTCAGCGTCACCCCCGGCAACGCGATGTCCGGCACGATCAGCACCTGTTCTCCGTCCGGCTTCAGGCGCAGCGTCGTCGCGTTGAAGTTGGCCACCAGCGGCCCCGGCGCGGCGTTGTACAGGGCCAGCGGCTCATCGTCGAAGGCGCCGGGGTCGATTGCCGGCAGCTCGAAATGGCTGAGATCGAGCACCAGATTGCCGTGGATGTGGCGCACCCCGCGGGCGCGCAGTTCGCGCTGCAACAGCCATATCCGTTCCAGTGTCAGGGTGGGATCGCCATGGCCCTTGATGACGAGGTCGCCGCTCAGTACGCCGTTCGCGATGACGCCGTCCGCCCAGACATCGGTCGACCACGCGTAGCCGGGGCCGAGCTGGTTCAGCGCCGCAAAGCTGGTCGCCAGCTTCATCACCGAGGCCGGATTCAGCGCCGCTTCGGCATTGTGGCTGAGCACGGGCGCCGCTGCGTCCAGTGGCTGCACCACCACCGCCACATGATCGAGCGGAATGCCGGCCTGTTTCAGTGCATCGATGAAGGCGGCGGGAAGCCCGTCGGCATGGACGGACGCGACAAGGCATGCAAGCAGCAGGCCGGTGAGAAGATGGCGGACGATTCGGAAAGGCATCATCGCGTCATTATGCCGAATTCCGCTGTGCGGGTTTCGCGCAGCGGCGCCCGATGATCCTAGAAATCGGAGTTGGACGCGCCCGAGGGTGCGTCTGATCGGGTGTCTGCCGCGAAGCAACGACGCCGCGGGCCGAGGCCCGCAAGGAGGCGCGAGAGCGGAGTCGTTGCCGCTTTAGCGGCTTTACGAATCCGGCCTACTCCTTGCGGGTACAAAGGCAGGCGCACAAGCAGGCGTGCCATCGGGCGTGTAGCGGACTCACCCACCGGGTGAACGGCATTGAAGGCACTCAATCTTGTATTCATGCGGCGTTTGCAAGGGTGATGAGCGGTCAACTGCGGTTTTTAGGATGATCACAAAGACTGCCTGATCGCCAGCACGGCCTGGTTGCGCAGCGACTTGAGCAGGGAAAGCTCTTTCTCGGGAATTGCGATGTCGCCGGGCTGCGGGCGGTCGGCGTAGATCAGGCCGATCGGCTTGCCTTTGACGATGATCGGGAACAGCACGAAGGTGCGCGCCGGAATATGCTGCCGGTACCACGCCGGAATCCGCGTCGCGATTTTCGGATCGTCGATGTCGGTGATGAGGATATCGGCGTTGTTCTGCAGTGCAACCAGGAACACATCCGGCTGCGCCGCCAGCGAGAAATCAAAGGCCCTGATCAGGCCCTGCACGCCATCGCCGAAACCGAATTTGCCGCACATCGTGTTGTGGCGGCCATCCTTGATGCATAGCACCACGTGCGCGAAACCCATGCCGCTGTACATAGCTTCGAGGATCATGCGCAAGATGTCGTTGACGGACATGCTGTCGTCGATCAGCGAGTTGCTGACGTCCTGCAGTCCGGCAGTGAGGACGGACTGGACCGCCGCGGTCGTGCGTTGCGAGGGGCCGCCGGGTTCCGCGTCGAAGATGGCCGCGTGCTCATGCAGCGCGGCCGCTTCCAGTATGGCCGGGGCATCGGAATCCGTTTCCGCCCATGCGTCCGCCGCAGGCGCCGTGCCCATGCCCGCCCATTTCGACGCCAGTTGCGCAAAGGTGCTTTGCTTCAGGTTCACATTCACCGCCATGGCGAACGGTGTGATATCCCGCATCGACCTTTCCAGCAGGCCGGCGATCTGCTCCACCGTCACCGGCACGCTGTCGCTGTAACGTACCGTGAGCGCGGTCAGTGCCTTGTCACGATCCGCATCCGGCGTGCCGAGAACGATGTCGCATAACTCGTTGGAAAACCCCGCCAGCGCATGCAGTCGTTCAGGATTGCTCGCACATTTTCTGATTTTCCCGGCCGGCAGTTGCTTCATGCTCAGCACCAGCTGGTCCGGGAATCCCCAGCTCCGGGCGATACCCATCCCCAGGTTCTCGTACGACAGCCCCAGTATCCGGGTCGACGCCCTGGCATCGCTCAGCCCTTCGGTCTCGATGAGATGCCCGATCGCTTCGGTTTCGGCGGGGAAATAAAACATGGTCAGCATGCGCCCCAGGTTGTGCAGCATGGCACTGATGAACGCCTCCTCCACATCCCTCAGCTGCGCCTTGCCCGCCATCCCGCGCGCCAGCATCCCGGCGTACAGCACCTTGACGAATTCTTCCTTCAAGTGCCGCGCGTGCACCTTGTTTTCCAGGTTTTCGAACAGGATCAGGCTCAGCGCGATCGACCGCACCGCATCGAAACCGAGAATCACCACCGCGCGCGAAATGGTGCTGATCGAGCCACCGCCGACCTGATTGTAGAACGCGACGTTGGCCAGCTTCAGCAGCTTGTTGGTCAGCGCGAAGTCCTTGAGGATGTTGTTGGAGAGCTCGTTGATCCCCTCGCGGTCGGAGGAGGCGATACGGTTGATGTCGCCGATGGCCTCGGACAGGGCGGGGAAATCGCTCTCGGTCCGCATGCGCCGCAGCAGGATTTTCAGCGCGCCCTGATTGGTCTCGGGCGTCAGATCGAGCGGGGTATGTTCGTTCAAAATCTGCCCTCGTCCAGCCGGTAATCGCTTCGATTCTTCAAGTCAGGCGGGCCGCTCGCCCAGATCCTGCACGTACCAGTCCATCGCTTCGGCCAGAGCTTCGCCGATGCGATGGGTGGGTTCGTATCCCAGCCGCGTGCGGGCCCTGGCAATGTCGGCCAGCGAATGGCGCACGTCGCCGGCGCGGAAGTCGCGGTAGACCGGCTTGACGCCGGCCAGATGGGGATACTTCGGCGCCAGCAGGGAACGGATGGCTTCGAACAGCTGGTTGAGCGTGGTGCGCTCGCCGACGGCAACGTTGTAGACCTGGTTGGCGGCGTCCGTGTGCGGGCTGGTGGCGGCGAGCAGGTTGGCCTGGATGACGTTGTCGATGTAGCAGAAGTCGCGGCTGGTTTCGCCGTCGCCGTTGATGTACACCGGCTCGTTGTGGATCATGCTGGCGACCCACTTCGGCACGACGGCGGCGTAGGCGCCGTTGGGATCCTGGCGGCGGCCGAAGATGTTGAAGTACCTGAGGCCGATGCTTTCCATGCCGTAGCAGCGGCCGAACACGTCGGCATATAGCTCATTTACCAGTTTGGTCACCGCATACGGCGACAGCGGCTTGCCGATGACGTTTTCGACCTTGGGCAGGCCGGGGTGGTCGCCGTAGGTGGAAGAGGATGCCGCGTAGACGAAGCGCTTGACCCTGGCGTCGCGCGCCGCCACCAGCATGTTGAGGAAGCCGGTGTTATTGGCGGCGTGGGTCGCCAGCGGGTCTTCCAGCGAGCGCGGCACCGAGCCGAGCGCGGCCTGGTGCAGCACGTAGTCGACGCCCTTGCAGGCGGCTTGGCAGTCGGCAAGCTCGCGGATGTCGCCGCGCTGGAAGCTGAAGTGTTTCCAGCGCGCGGGGCCGACGCTGGCCTGCACCTGCGCCAGGTTTTTTTCAAAGCCGGTGGCGAAGTTGTCGAGGCCGACGACGCGCTGGTCGAGCAGCAGCAGGGCTTCGACCAGGTTGCAGCCGATGAAGCCGGCGGCACCGGTGACGAGCCAGGTCTGGGGCGCGGCCTGAAGCTCTTTTTTCAGCGCGTCGAACGCGGCCATCACAGTCTCCAGAGCGTAAAGCCCGCCGCATTTACCACGGCCGGGTCATAGGCCGACTTGACGTCGGTGAAGGCGCCGCCTTGTTTCAGTTTGGCAGTGAGTTCACCGAAGGGCTTTTCCAGATACTCCGCGTGTGAAACAGCCGCCACGATGGCGTCGCACTCGGGCAGGTCGCCCCACGCGGTAAGGCTGATGCCGTATTCGTGCTCGGCTTCCTTCGATTCGCCCAACGGGTCGTTCACATGCACCTCGCAGCCGAAGGATTGCAGTTCGCGGATGACGTCGACCACCTTGGAGTTGCGTAGATCCGGGCAGTTTTCCTTGAAGGTGAGGCCGAGCACGTTGACCTTGGCGCCCTTCACCTGCACGCCGTTGGCGATCATATTCTTCACCGTCTCCTGCGCCACGAAGGCACCCATGCCGTCGTTGATGCGGCGGCCGGCGAGGATGACCTGTGGGTGGTAGCCCAGCATGTCGGCCTTGTGGGTGAGGTAGTAGGGATCGACGCCGATGCAGTGGCCACCGACCAGGCCCGGGCGGAAGGGCAGGAAGTTCCACTTGGTGCCGGCGGCCTTCAGCACTTCGAGCGTGTCGATGCCGAGACGGTGGAAGATCAGCGAGAGTTCGTTCATCAGCGCGATGTTGAGGTCACGCTGGGTGTTCTCGATCACCTTGGCGGCTTCGGCGACTTTAATTGAACTGGCGCGGTGCACGCCGGCGGTGATTACGCTGCCATACAGATCGGCCACCTTGTCCAGCGTGGTCGCATCGTCGCCCGACACCACCTTCACGATTTTCGTGATGGTGCGCTCCTTGTCGCCGGGGTTGACGCGCTCGGGCGAATAGCCGACGTGGAAGTCCTGCTTCCATTTCATGCCGGACTGTTTTTCCAGGATCGGGATGCATACCTCCTCGGTGGCACCGGGGTAGACTGTGGATTCGTAAATGACGGTTGCCCCCTTTTTCATGTGTCGGCCTACAGTGGTGGATGAACCCACCAGCGGCGAGAAATCGGGAATGTGCGCCGCGTCGACCGGGGTGGGCACGGCGACAATGATGAAGTCGGCTTTCGCCAGGTCGGCGGGGTCGGTAGTCACCGTCAACTGCGTTGCCGCCCTGAGGGCGTCCGCTGAAACCTCGCCGGTCGGGTCGCAAAATCGGCGGTATGTCTCGATTTTTTCAAGCGAAAGGTCATATCCGATGGTGGTCATTTTCTTGCCGAATTCCACTGCCAACGGCAGGCCCACGTAGCCCAGTCCGACAACCGCAACAACGCTCATACCTGGATTCCCTATGAATAGAAAGTCTTTGCTCAGGCCCGGATTGTATCGAATTTGCGTGACGCTTCCCGATCGTGCCCGCCGGCTGACCGGCCAACTGGCCAGCAAGCTGTGTACCCACTGGGCGCTGATCCTGCTCGTAGCGGCGCTGCCCGCCCACGCCGACGTCGCCGACACGCTGCAATCCGTGAAACCGGGCGTGGTCGGCGTCGGCGTCTTCAACCCCAGCGGCAGCCCGCACGCCAAACTGCTGGACAGTGAAAAAAAGAAATCCATGCCGTCTTCGTCGGGCGCGACCGCCGGATGACCGTGCGACGCGCCAAGCTGGTCGCCACCGATAAAGCACGCGACCTGGCGCTGCTGAAAATCGAGGGCGACCCGCTTCCCGCGCTGACGCTGGGCGACTCGAGCCGCGCGCGCGAAGGCTGGCAGCTGTATTTCACCGGCTATTCCATCGGCTCGGTGCTCGGGCTCAACCCGTCCACCCAGCGCGGCGGACTCGCCGCCATCATTCCCAGTTCACCCCGCTCCCCAGCGTCGTGCAGCTGACCGTGCGCACCCAGGCGAAAGATGCGTATGAGGGGTTCGAACTCGACGCCATCGCCTGCCCCGGCAACAGCGGCAGCCCGGCCGGCATGGTATCCCGACACCGGCGAAGTGCTGGGCGTGCTCAACTCGGTGTCTGTGAAAGGCGCCAAGGAAGCGGCGCTCTCCGCACCGAGCGGGATCAGCTACGCCATCCCGGTGAAGTACGTGCACCGGCTGCTGGAGCAGGCGCTGCCGGAGACAAAATAAACGTGGCCTACATGCCCTCGGTCAGGCTGACGCCGAGGCCGAACGACTGCTGGCTGTGGTTGTAGTCGATCAACGATTCGCCGTAGCCGTTGAAATACTGCACATAGCCCTTCAGCCGCCCGTACAAGGGGAAACTCCAGTTGAGCTTCACTGCGCCGCGGTTGTCCTCGGACTTGAAGTTGTTGCGCAGCAGCAGCGAGTAGGCGTTGCGGCCTTTGCGATACACCACCTGCAGGTCGCCATGGCCCAGGTAATCCTCGATGTCGGGGTTGTCGTCGTCATCGGCGTCCTCGGAGATGCGGTGCCAGGGCCGGATCAGCAGCGCCAGATTGTCGCGCTCGAACCCGAATTGCGCATAAACCCGGTTCCAGCTGCGCGACAGCCCTTCGCTGCGGCCATTCGACTGGTGCACCATTCCCAGATTGATGAAGCGGCCGCGAAAACCGGCAATTTCGTAATCCGTGCGGTACGTCAGAATCATTTCCGGCTCGTAGTTGGTCTCGCGAAACGCCGAGGAAGTGCTGTCGTTGTAGGCCTGCCAGAACGAGGTGATGGTGTAGCCGAACCACAGGTCGGCGTTGTCGTGACCGAACACGCCTTCCATGCCCTTGATCTTGAAGCTCAGCTGCAGCTCGGTCTCGAGTTTATCGAGCCCCTGGTCGGGCTGGATAAACGTGCCCTGGAAGGGGGTGTTGTTGGGCGAACTGCTGTATTTGATCGGCAGGAAAAAATTCGAGCGATGCGGCCTGAACAGGAAGGCGCCCTGCTTGGCTTCGTCGTCGAGCTCCCAGTGGCGCGACAGGGCCGACAGCAGCCCGGCGTCCGGCGGCTCGGCGTCCGCTACGGCAGGTGGCGGGGCCGGCGGTGAAGCGCTTTGAGAATCGGCCGGTGGGACCGGCGCGGCCTCGGGCTGCGCACGTCCGGACACGCTGTCGTAGCACGCGAGGCGATCGATATCCGCCGTAATTGAACTGCAGCCTTCCCATTCGGCGATCGAGGCGGCCTGCGCATGCCCCAGCAGGCCGACGCCCAACAGGGCCAGCAGAATGCGTCCGGGTGAGTCGTATTTGTTAGCCATTATTGTCTTCTAGTCCAGGGTGACGTTGTGACCGGGCGCCGGGGCCATCGCGTCCCAGCCAAACTGTTTGTGCAGGTCGGCGGCGAACCCGGTCGCCACCGTTTCCTCGCCGTGTACCACGAAAACCTGGCGCGGCTTGCTGCGAAAGTGGCCCAGCCAGGCGAGCAGCGCTGAGCGGTCGGCGTGCGCCGAGAGCCCGCCCAGGGTATAGAGGTCGGCGCGTACCGGAATGTCCTCGCCCAGCAGGCGTACCCGTTTGGCGCCATCGACCAGACGACGGCCGAAGGTGCCTGCGGCCTGGAAGCCGGTGATGAGGATGGTCGAATCGCGGCGTGCCAGGTTGGCGCGCAGGTGAAACCTGATGCGCCCGGCCTCGCACATGCCGCTGGCCGAAATGATCACGGCGCCGCCGGTGATGCGGTCGAGCGACTTCGACTCTTCGACGTCCTCGACGAAATCGAGCTTGCGGAAATGTGCCGCGCCGCCGTGGCGGCCCATCAACGCGTGGGTTTCCGCATCGAGCAGCGCCATGTGCCGGTAGGTAATTTCGGTGGCGGCGGTGGCCATCGGCGAATCGACGAACACCGTCAGTTTGGGAATGCGCCCTTGCCGGGTGAGGTCGGCCAGCAGATAGAGCATGTCCTGGGTGCGGCCCACCGCGAAGGCGGGAATGATGACGTTGCCGCCTTTCCGCTCGATGGTGTCGTTGATCGCTTCCACCAGCTCATCCTGCGTCGCTTCCATGCTCTTGTGGTCGCGGTTGCCGTAGGTCGATTCGACCACCAGATAGTCGGCCTCAAAGATGGGCGTGGGATCCTGCAGCAGCGGTCGCGCGGGCTGGCCGAGGTCGCCGGAAAAAACGATCTTGCGGCGACGCTCGCCTTCGCCCACCCACACCTCGACGATCGCCGAGCCGAGGATGTGGCCGGCGTCGCGGAAGGTGCAGCGTATCTGCGGGTGCGGTGCGATTTCCAGGTCGTAGCCGACCGGATTCAGTTGTTTCAGCGAGGCCAGCGCCTGCGCCACGGTATAGAGCGGCGCGATGTCGCGCGGCGGTAAGCCCGTTTTTTTATCGCGCCGGGCCATGTCCTTGTGGAAGCGGTCGAGGTTGGCGTATTCGGCCTCCTTTTCCTGGATGTGCGCCGAGTCCGGCAGCATCACCGCGAGCAGGTCACAGGTGGCACGGGTCGTGTGGATCCTGCCCCTGAAACCGAGCGCGACCAGACGCGGCAGCAGGCCGGAATGGTCGATGTGAGCGTGGGTGAGGATGACGAAATCGATCGTGCGCGGATCGAAGGCAAAGGCACGCTGGTTCTTGGCACGCGTCTCGCGGCCGCCCTGGAACATGCCGCAATCGACCAGGAAGCGTACGCCGTCGGCTTCCACCAGATAGCTGGAGCCGGTCACTTCGCGCGCCGCGCCGAGAAAAGTCAGTTTCATGATGTCACACCGGGTTTCGCAACGGTCTGCGGAAGACAAGTCCTGCGATCGCCACCCATACCAGCGTGCGCAGGCCCATGGCGATCACCGTGCGCTGCTCGCAGGCGCCAGCGGCAAGCACGAATGGCACGCAATTCCCGGCCGCGGCGCGCGCTGCCGCGTCGCCGAATAGAATCGTGCCGCCTTCCTTGATGGTCGGCAGACCGAATCCGACTGCGACCGGGGAAATCGCCCAGGTCGAGAGGCCGCCTTTTGTGTGCGAGGGCATGTTTATTGAATCCCGGTAAGCCTTCTCGCCGGTATCTTGTGAAAGCGGGCGAGAGGTCAGATAACGCTTTAATATGATTGCAATTATTCGGGAGCAAGTTTGAAAAACCCTGTCGGAACTCACCTTGCCGTTGATTTTACACTGGCGCAACTTCAGCCCGCCCACTGCGGGCTTCACGGTTCGCGCCGATTTCACCGACTGGAAATCCCAGACGTTTAATCCCGCTTCGTACCACCCACACGCGTGCTGCCGATACCGTGAAGAAAAATGGGGAAAGCCAGTTTTCCCTCGGCAACCAGTGATTTCCGTGCTTCTATAATGGAAACGCGTATCACCAGACCTTGAATGATGCCGGTGAACATGATGGCGGCGCCGTGCTCGTCCAGATCCGGGCGAACAAGATTCTGTGCCTTGGCCTGGGTAATGAGAGCGGTCACCTTGGTCTCGTAATCCGCCAGAATACTGTGAATCAGCTCCTTGATCTTGGGATTTTTCTTCAGCAGTTGATCGGCAAATATCAGCTTGGGGATCGCCGGCACCTTGTCGACGAAGCTCAGGTGGGCAAAAAACATTTTTTCCAGGGAATCGAGCGGATCGCTGCCCTGATCGGCCGCCATGTCCACCACGCTCGTCAGCCGCCCCCGCACCCAGTGGACGACCGCCAGCCAGATCATGTCCTTGGTGGGGAAATGACGGAAAATTGCACCCTGGGTGATGCCCACGGCGTTTGCCATGTCCTGCGTCGTCACGTCATCCACACCCTGCTCGCCGGCAAGTTCCACGGCAGCTTTGATGATTTCTTCCTGGCGCGCTTTTGCCGATAGTCGTTGTCTGGGTTCGCTCATCGCTGTTTTCCTTGTCTGTGTTTCACCTGATTTCAAAATTTCCCGGCGCGGGTGCCATGACGGCACTGGCGAGTTGTCAGTTACGCTGCAGATCAAGCAGCAGTCTTTGATAATCGTTCGATTCCTATCAATCTAGGCCCCAGCGCGCGTAATCGATCCACGGTGTCCGCGGGCAATGTGTACGAAGTCGGGATTCCACGAAATGAATAGTGCTCGGCAGGATCCTTGATCGCGTCGAATGTCACTTCGACCAGATAGAAATCAAATTCTGCCTCCGCCCCATCGGTCTGTTCCTCCCCGGATTGTTGGCGGCGCATCTGCCTGGCCCAGCCCTCGAAGTTTGCCTTCAGGCGTTCGATGGTTTCAAACGAATAGCGGTTGATGGGAATGTCCTTGATGGCCCTGAATACCTGGGTGACCGTCGGCACCGCCTCCCTGCGGCCGAGAGACAGATCCGGGGCCGTCTCGGCATTGACGATGATCAGCACCGCCTTGTGAAACCGTTCGAGTCGCATGACGCGAGCGAAATTCAGGGGATTGTCGTGAGCGGCCACCCGGTCCAGCATTCCGCGCAGGCCGATATTATCGGTGATGCCGCCATCCAGCAGGTGAATGTACGGCCTGGCTTCGGAATCGAGATAGGAGCGCACCTCGGCAGCCTTGTATACCCGCCGGGATGACGCGCCGCGGTTTTCTTCGCTAACTTGCTCTGCAGCGGGCTTCTGGTCGCTGCATTTGCCGCTGTGGTTTCTGACGGTAAGCGGGCTGAACACGATGGGTACGGCGCTGGAAGCCGCCACGCCGCGCGCCGGCGAAAACGACGAAAAATCGGAGCAGAGCAGATCGAACTGATCCCGGGTGAATTCGAATCGCGTGCCCAGCGATATATCGCTGGCATTGATCGTCACGAAGGGGCGCCGCCCCCGCGTGACCAGATCGCCATAGGTGCCATGATGGAAAACCTCGCCATCGAGGTATTCGGCCATCAGATCTATCCTGCCGAATTTCGGCGATGCGGCGCGTAGCAGGTTGGCCGGGGCGAGCATCTTGCGGGTGCGTTCTCCCTGAATATCCCGTTTCAGAAAGCCGCTCTCGAAATCGCTGAAAATTCGCTCGCCGTAGAGGGTGTAGTAAGCGGCGGTGAAACTGCCGCCGGACATGGAGGAAATGATGTCGACTTCGTCGAGCAGGCGACTGGGCTTTCCATCCCGGGCGATTTCAGCGTTGGCGAGGTGCTCAAGAACGCCATAGGCCAGGGCGGCGGCGCGGGTGCCGCCGCCCGAGAAGGTCACGACGACCGGCATATCGTCGGCCTCGCCCGGGCTGGCGGGATTCGTGAAACGATAGCCATAGGCCGGGTCATGCCGATCCAGCGGCATGTTCGGCGGGTAATGCGTGCAGCCTGCGAGCAGCAGGACGACTGCCAGAACCAGCAACTGGGCGAGGCGTCCTGTCAGTTCGGATTTTGATGGCTGGTTGGTCATTATTTTCTGGTTCACCCATGCAATCGGTGTACTGATCGTCTTCCTCCGGGACGGGTGCGAGCCTCTACGCGCAACGGCCACCAATTCCTCGCCTTCACCTGCCAGCAGCGTCACTTTGTAAAGTTTCATTGGGAAGCGATGGCGAGTCTAGCGCTACATCATGCGACATATCACGCGTGATGTGGCACTGGGCCAAGCCTTCAGTGCAGAGAAAGTCCGAATCTCCACTTCTCCCTTTTTCCGCATGCCGTAACAAATTGTCACAGAACCGTTTCGTACGGGAAATTTTCTGGCAGCCGCCATACCGTATCTTCGTGGCAAGCTCAAAAACAAGTTCAAACAAGAGCCTGGAGATCGCCGGGGTTGCTTAATAAGGCCCCAGCTTTACTTACCCAACAATAAGGAGGATGGAGCAATGAAGAACAATAAGTTAGTCGTAATCTTCGCCGGCATGCTGGTTTCGGGAGCCGTTTTTGCAAACAACGCAGATCAGGTGGTGGGGTTAAGCGCCTTGACCAATGCCATGGGTGGCGCGGTTGTTGCCACGCCGCAGGACGTAACCACCGCGCTCACCAATCCGGCTGGGCTGTCCTCCCTCAGCATGGGTGAACAGAAGTCCCGTTTCGATATGAACCTGTCGGTTCTTAACCCGATGCGAAGCATGAATGGGGTGGATAGCGACAGCGAGGCCTATGTCATGGCAACCGGTGGATTCGCCTTTCAAAGTGAACTGCTTGGCCCGGATTTCACCATCGGCATCGGCGCTTATCCGATATCCGGTGGTGGGGTGGACTTCCCGGCTGATGCATTCAAATTAGGCAATACCAATGCTGCAATCGTGTCCAGCCGGATGTCTCTGCGCATCGGCCCCAGTATTGCCTATAAAGCCAGCGACAACTTGTCGCTTGGCGCCGGCGTGAGCCTGGTGGTGAATCAAATGTCAGCCAAGGGCTTTGATCGAACCGTTATACCACCCAAGTCCCTGAACTACCCGACCGATGTCGCTTATGGTGCGTCATTCGTACTGGGAACAACCTACAAGATCAATGACCGCACGAACTTCGGCGCCGCGTACACCAGTCGGTCCTACACAGAGGATCTGCAGTGGAACATGGATGATGGCAAATGGGGGCTTTCGTTTGAAGATCCCCAGACCGTCGCGATCGGTATTTCTTACCGGCCAAGCGAAAAATTGCAACTGGAAGCCGACCTGAAGTGGGTCGATTATAGCGGGGTACGGACTTCCTCCGTGCTGTACGGTCCGACGGCAGCGAAGGACATATATATTGCCTACGGCTGGGACGATCAATACGTGCTGGGTCTGGGGGCCAAATACCGCCTGTCCGACAGGTACACCCTGCTGGCTGGTTACAACTTTGGCAACTCGCCGCTTGACGAAGCAGACATCAACAACAATGCCGGCGTCACCGCCATCATTGAACATCACCTGTCGGCGGGTGTAATGGCCAAGATAACCAAGTATACGTCACTAAGCTTTTCTGTCATTCACGGCTTCGAGAGCGAAATGACCGCCAGCGTAGGGCCGCCGACCGAGGTGAGCTTCGAGACCAATCTGGCGACACTGCAGTTTACCTACCAGCACTAAGCCTGACCCCATCGTACTTATCGTCAGAGGATGAAGATCAAAATGGAACATTGCAAACTCTTACGCAAGACCCTTTTAACCGTGGCGCTGAGCAGTGCGATTGCTCTCTCCGCAACAGGTTGCATGGGCCCGGCCATGGGCCCGGCCGTACCCGATACAGGCTGGGAAACCGAATATTACGACGCCTTGAGTCCCCATACACAACTGGCGCTGGGTGTAATGAAGGTGCTCAAGGAGACGCCTGACTTGGTGCCTCTCGGGAAGCGCGCCGAGATAGCACGCCGCTGGCAGAAGCTTGCCGACCTGATCGGGGCCAAGGCGCCGCCCGAAGAAATCAATAGCGCCCGACGCGAGGTGGAGAACGCACTTGGCCATGAATTGGTCGCCAGGATCAAGCCCGAGAAACCAACCACTGGCGACCTGATGGGATTCATGATGTCGAGCGGCACACGGGTTCCCAAAGGTGGCATGAAGAATCTCAATCCGGACCATATTGCCGCAGTCAAGGCAGTGGAGGCACTGAATAAAGGAGGTGCTGAATAAAACAGTCATTACGTAATTAATGAAACGCTCGCCGTCGGTCTGTATGGCGCGCAAGGCTGCTTACCCGAACTGACCAAGCCAGACCAATCAAATTGAATAGTTATTGAATCAAGGAGACCGAAATGAAAAAAGTATTTGTTCTTACCACCCTCGCCGCCGCAATCCTGTTGCAAGCGCCGGCTTGGGCAGCGGACGCACAGCAACCGGCAGCAATAATATTGGCAAGCGCCGCGAAGGCATCATCCGACGCTGAAGCGTTATCCCCGGTGGAAAACCTGGCCCTGGGTGCGGCGATGTTGCTCGCCAACGAACGCGACCAGTTCGAAATGCAGCAGGTGTTCCGTCTGGCACTCTATTTCCGTCCGCTGCGCCGCGTATATGATCCCAGTGTGAACATTGTAAGGGTCGGTGAGGACCCGAACATCGAGAAGATCTACATGGACCGGATCAAGACGACGCTCGGGCCGGATCTTCTCAAGCGCATCGATAAAATGAACCTTACACGCAAGGATATGGACAGCTATCTGAAAAAGCATGGCGGGCTGTATAAAGTAGACTGGAAAAAGACCCCCACTTTTGCCATGCTTGAGTTCACCGTGAACGATTTCCATGAGCAAATCGCCCCGCCGAACACGATCCCGGCAAAGGATAAGCCGGATTATTTCATCGCGAGCAGCATAAAAAGCATCAGCGGCAAGAATCCTGGTGACGGCAAGAAATTGTTCGAGGGCGTTTGTGCCGCATGCCATGGCATGGATGGTCAGGGACGCTTTCCGCCGGTCGTGATGAAATCCTACCTGTCGCTGCATAGCGATCACGAGCACTTCGAGATCGTCAAGGGCGGGCCGCCACAAAAGCCCGGTTCTCCCATCGTAATGCCGACCTTCGAAGACAAGCTCAGCAAAGACCAGATTTGGTCGATCGTGCAATATCTGCGCACTTGGGAAAAAACATGGACCGATCCGAAGAATGTGCGGCGAGGCGAGGCCGAGGCCCGAGCTGCCAACGTGAAGTTCTACAGTACGCCCGATGTTAAAGCGATATGGGAAGCCAAGAAATCTGATGTTGTCCTGCTGGATCTGCAGAGCGATATCGCCTACCGCATCATGGGCCACATTCCAGGCACCACGCATTTCCGTCCGGAGGAATTCGATGCAAAGATGAAACAACTGCCGAAAGACAAGGAAATCATCGTCATCGACATGTTCGGCTCGCAAGGGCTGGTACCGGCGAAAGCACTGGCCGATGCCGGTTACAAAACCAGCTACATGGCCAATGGCATGATGGACTGGCATATCGCGCGCGACTACCCGACCCAGTATTAAGGTCTTGTTAAGGGCCGTCCCGGCCGGGACGGCCTGCAACCATTAAATCAAGGAGAAGCATGATGAAACCCTTTGCATTGACAGCGATTGTGGCAGTCTTACTTCATGCCCCTGCCTGGAGTGCTGAAGCCCCATCCGTGGACAGTATCAAGGCCGTGGCTGGAGGCTATGCCGGGCAGTTGAAAAACGGCTTGTTGGAACAGATGAGCAAGAACGGCCCCGAAGGCGGCATCACTGCCTGTTCAGCCACGGCAGCTCAGCTGGGTGCCGAAACTTCGGCCAAAACAGGTTGGTCAATCAAGCGGGTGTCCTCCAAGGCCAGAAATCCCCTGGCCATGCCGGATGCTTATGAGCAGGAAGTGCTCAATGGGTTCGAGAAAGAAATCGCTAGTGGCAAAGAAGGCGCCAGCCGCTACGAAGTCGTGCGCGAGGGAGGGGTGCGATATGCGCGGTTCATGAAAGCAATTCGAATCGAGCCGATGTGCCTAACCTGCCACGGCGAAGAAGTGCCACCGAATGTTGAGCGGAAACTGTCCGAGAAATATCCGCACGACCCCGCTCTCGGCTACAAGGTGGGCGACTTGCGTGGTGCACTGTCTGTCAAGGTCAAGCTGGATTAATCAAGCTAGAAAGGTAATAAATGAAAGTCAAGAACAGTAAGCGCATGGCTGTATATGCTGCAGCCATGACCATCATGGCGGGTATCGCATTTGAGGCGGTGGCCGCGGAAGGTCCCCAGCCAATCGGACCGAAGCTGACACCCCGCCTGAAACAGATGCTTTCCGATGAAATGTTGTCGGTAAAGCAGGCCGTCAAGCAGATCCTCGATGGCCTGATCGTCGGTGATCACGCTCTGGTGGCCACCCAGTCACAACAGATTCACGACAGCTTCATCATGGAACGTGGCTTGACCGAGCAGGACAAGAAAGACCTGATGAAGGCAGCACCGCCGGAGTTCCTCGTGCTGGATGGTGCATTCCACTTGACTGCGCAAAAACTGGCCAACGCAGCATTGCAGAAAGATTATGAACTGCAACGCTTCTACTATTCGCGTCTGGTGGATAGCTGCCAGACCTGCCACAGCCAGTATGCCACGGATATGTTCCCGGCCTTTTCCGGCGCCCAGCCGGAAGGCCATGCACATTGAGCCAAAAAGGATATTGAACATGACCGTTGACAAAATCGTACGCGTTGTCGTGGGACTCGTAGTAACAATCAGCGTGCTACTGATGCATTATTCAAACCCCGCCTGGGGATGGGTAGCCGGAATTGCAGGGCTGAGCCTGGCCCAAAGCGGCTTTACCAACACCTGTCCCTTGAGCTTCACACTACGCAAGCTGGGCTTCAAGGAGGGCGGCTGCAACCAATAACGAACTCTCCTGTCACTACGGTCCATGGTCTTCTCAACTACGCTAGCCAAGTGGAGCGCTCCACTTGGCGGCCATGGTGAACCTGTCCTCAATCATGAAACGGCGATTCGCCACGGCCGCTTGAGTAAAGATCACTTTACGGTGGTCGGTGGGCGTCGAACATTACGCACCACTGGGCCGTGATCGATGACCTCCAGCCTTGGTGCAAATCCGAGCATATCTATTTTCTAGCAGCCTGTCGGACTTGAACCCCCAATTCGTCTTCCAATCCGCGATAATCCCGCTATCGAATCCGAGCCCCTCCATCGCATGAGCCGCTTCCGCCCGATCGACCGCAAGACTGCCTACCTGCTGCCGCCCTCGGTCGAAGACTGGCTTCCCCAAGACCACCTGGCGCGTTTCATCGTCGAAGCCATCGAACAACTCGACCTCACCGAACTGACCCGCGTCTATGCCGGGCGCGGCAGCGCCGCCTACCACCCTGAAGTCCTGCTCAGCCTGCTGGTTTACGGCTACGCCACCGCCACCTTCTCCAGCCGCCGCATCGAACGCGCCACCTACGATTCCGTCGCCTTCCGCTACCTCGCCGCAGGCAGCCACCCCGATCACGACACGCTCGCCAGCTTCCGCCGCCGCTTTCTTGAAGAACTCGCCGGCGTGTTCCTGCAAGTGCTCGAACTGGCGAGCGAGATGAAGCTCCTGAAGCTGGGGACAGTCAGCCTCGACGGCACCAAGGTTCACGCCAACGCCTCCCGCCACAGTGCGCTCTCGCACGGCCACATCGTCAAGCTCGAAACCCAACTCAAGGCCGAAGTACAAGACCTGCTGGCGACAGCCGAAGCCGCTGACCAGGCCGACATCCCGGATGGCGTGAATCTGCCCGCAGAAATCAAACGCCGTGAAGACCGGCTGGCCGTCATGGCCGCCGCCAAAGCCAAGATCGAAGCGCGTGCCCGAGCCCGCTTCGAAGCGGAACAAGCGGCTTATGAAACGAAGCTCGCCCAGCGAGCCGCACGCGCAGCGGAATCAGGCAAGAAGCCCAGCGGCAAGCCGCCCCAGCCGCCGACGCCGGAACCCCGTCCGGAAGACCAGATCAATCTCACCGACGAGGAATCCCGCATCATGAAGATTGCCGGCGGCGGCTTTGAGCAGTGCTACAACGCTCAGGCGGCGGTCGATGCGCCGACGATGCTGGTAGTGGCGGCATCACTCACGAATGCGGGCAACGACAAACAGCAGGTTCAGCCGATGCTGGACAAGCTCGGTGCGCTACCCGCCAGCCTGGGCACAGTCGATGCCCTGCTGGCTGACACGGGCTATTGCAGCGCGAACAACATCACCGCTTGCGAAGAAGCTGGAGTTGAACCTTACATTGCCGTCGCCCGCGAAGATCACCATCCCGGCTGGCGCGAGCGTTTCACCGAGCCGCCGCAGTTGGAAGCGGACGCCACGCCGATGCAAAAGATGGCGCATAAACTCAAGACCAAACTGGGGCGGATGCTGTATGCGCTGAGGAAGCAGAGCGTGGAACCGGTGTTTGGCATCATCAAATCGGTGATGGGGTTCAGGCAGTTCTTGCTGCGTGGTTTGGAGAAGGCGAAGGGCGAGTGGACGCTGGTATGTCTGGCGTGGAATTTGAAACGCATGGCCGTGTTGCGCCAGAAATCCGTCCCAAGCGCCTGAAAAGAGCAGAAACCCGTTCAAATTTGATACCGATGCGGCGATGAACGACTAAAAATGCCTAAATATTGTGCAAATACCGTCCCGGCGGGGAAATTGCTGCCGTGCGGGGCTCCAAGTCCGACAGGCTGCTAGTGTTGTGAACCGGAAATAGCGGAACAAATTAAAACAGATGGATTTTTTCGCCAGGCCAGGCGCAGCCCCTTGCCGTATGGGGTATATGGCAAGGGCTGCAACGACGCATGGCGGAAAAAGATGCTGTTTCATGTCTCGTTATTTCCGGTTCGTGACACTGGTGGGAATCAAGAAGGCCAAGGCCGGGAACTGCATATGGAAACAGACCACAATTGGCCCCGCCAATTTGGGGATAACGCCGCTGTCAAAACGTTAGTCGATAGCCTTAAAAGGATCGCTGCTCCTCTTATCGGCACGCTACTTCTGGCTCCCGCCGGCGCGATAGGTGCCGAGAAGCCCGCAGAAGAACAGCAAACACTTCCCGATGAGCGAGGCTTCGCTTTAGGCCTGGTTTACCGTGCGGATGTTCTTTCCAATGTCTCTGGCGGTTTGAAGCAGGGAACGACCGCGTTGGGAAACCTTGACGTCAAGCTCGATTTCGACCTCGACAAACTGATTGGCTGGGATGGGGTTTCGGTGGGTTTGCACGGCATCGCGAGCCATGGCGGAAAACCCAACGCCAATCTTGTCGGGAGCAGCCAGGGCGTCGACAATATCGAGGTCGATACCAATGCCGCGAAGCTTTTCCAGGCATGGATCCAGAAGCAGTTCCTAAATGAGAAGCTGTCTGCGCTGTTCGGCCTGTACGACCTCAATTCCGAGTTTTACGTCAGCCACAGTGCGGGGATTTTTCTCCACCCGTCTCCCGGCATCGGCTCCGAATTTGCTCAAACCGGGCTGAACGGACCTTCGGTCTTTCCCACCAGCTCCGTGGGTTTGCGCGTGGGCTATCTCCCCACTCCCGAAACCTATGTGCAGGCGGTCGTTCTGGATGGCGTTCCGGGCGACCCCGACAACCCGCGTGGCACCCACATTCAGTTTAACGATGGCGATGGCGCATTGCGTGTCGTCGAGGTGGGCTATAGCCCGGGAAAAGCCCAAGGAGGGGAATCGGCCAGTCCCGGCCAGGTTGACAAATATGCCGTGGGTGCCTGGTCCTATACCAGCCGGTTTGCAGATTTGGTGGACGTCGACGAAGTGGGCGACCCGCTGATGCGAAAGGGCAATAAGGGTTTTTATGTGCTGGCCGAGCGGACGCTTTATCGCGGAACGCGCAATCCCGACAGCCATACCGATGGCTTCATCCGCTATGGCCGGGCCAATGCCGATTTCAACCAGTTTTCCAGCTACTTTCAGACTGGGCTGGTCTTCAGCGGAATGGTTGCCGGCCGCAGCGAAGACCAGTTTGCCGTGTCCTACGGTACTGCCCGCACCGGAGACAAGCACCGCCGGGCCGCGTCCATTGCCGGCGCGGAGGCGACGTCTCATGAGTCGGTTTGGGAAGCGACCTACCGTGCGCACGTGGCGCCATGGCTGAGCGTGCAGCCGAACATCCAGTATGTGATCAATCCGGGGGCCGACGCACAGATCAAGAATTCGACAGTGCTGGGTGTTCGTTTTGAAATGTCCGGGGAAAAATAACACATGTTTCAATGACCGGCGCGCTATTCAATATTCAGGCGAGATTAGAAACACGGTACAACCACCAGGTCTCCTCACTGGCGGCGGCGCTCTTCCGGCCGCCGCATTTTTTTATGCTTGCCAGATCGTCAAACTCGCCACCACCCCGCCGCCCGCGCGCGGCCTGATGGATAGCAACCATTCATTGCTGTCCGCCAACTGTTTGGCGATTGCCAAGCCCAGCCCGCTCCCGCCGGTCACGCCGCTACGCGACTTGTCCACCAGGTAAAAAGGTTCAAATACCGCTTCCAGTTCATCAACCGGAATACCGGGGCCACGGTCAGCGACACTCACGGTCGTGCGCCTGCCCTCGCATGTGCAGGCAATCTCAATTGTCCTGCCTTCTCCGTAGCGCACGGCATTATCAAGCAGGTTGGTCAAAATGCGACGCAGCGCCAGCGGCGGCAGCAGGTGCACGCGTGTTCGGCACGGTTGCCATTGAATATCTGCACCATTGCGTCGCGCATCCCCGACCAATTCCCCGATGAGTTCATCCACATCCACTTCCTGACTTGGGCTATGCCCGACGCCGCGGCAAAATTCCAGCGACTGGTTCACCAGATGAGTCATATTGTCCACGGCGCGCAGCATGCGTTCGACCAATTCCGGGTCGGTTGACGGTGGCAGCATTTCCAGGGCCAGCCGCATGCGCGCGATAGGCGAGCGCAAATCATGTGCAATACCGGCTAGCAGGATGGTGCGGTTGGTAAGCAGCGCCTTAACCTGGTGCGTTACCTGATTAAAAGTCCGCACCAAGGTAACGAGTTCACTGGGCCCGTCTTCCGGTAAAGGTTCCGGGCTCCCGCCCTGGCCGATGCGCTCCGCCGCGGCCGCCAGTTGCGAAAGGGGTTGGGTCAGGCGCCTTACTATGACAAGTGTGGTGGCCAGGGTAAGCGCGGTGCCCAGCACAAGGATCAGAACAATAGCCAGCGGTGCGCGGATATTGATGCGCTGCCCGGAAAAACCGATACGCAGGCGGTTGCCATCGGACACAAAATCAAACCAGTACCAATCCACTCCATCTCTCTGTTCCGTGCCAACCTGCACCGGCTGTTTGGTCTGCCTGGCAAGTGCCTTCTCCAGAAATAGTACGTATGGCAGATACACCGTGGAATCAGGCAAACTGTCATGTGCCGGTACCAGTATCAGGCCCGTTTTCTGCCGCAATTCCTCTTGGTATTCCGTTCGCCCTTCAGCCGGCAAGGCAACCCAGACATGTGAGGAAAGCAGCATGAAATCCACCAGATCGTTCGCCGAGCGAACGACGACGGGGATCAGCAGGTAATAGGCAATCACCAGAGTGGTGAGTACCTGAAACACCACCAGCACCACAGCAATGGTGAGCGCTGTCTTGCCGAACAGGGTGGTGGGTAAGCGAGGGAGCTTCACTTGAGTTTGTGGTTTGGCGTAAACAGATAACCTTCGCCTCTCACGGTGCGGATGAATTGTGGCGCGCCGGGGTTGTCCTCGATCTTGCGCCGCAGCCGTGTAACAGCGACATCGATGCTGCGGTCGAACGGGGCACACTCGTAGCCCTTGAGCATGTTCATCAGCGTGTCACGGCTCAACAACTGGTTGGGGAACCCAACAAACAGTCTCAGCAACTTGAACTCCGCAGTGGTCAGCGGAACCTCCTGGTCATCCCGTGCCAACTGGTGCGCCTTCATATCGAGACGGAAAGGTCCGAACCAATGCACCTGCTGCCCCGCGGCTGGGGGCGCATCTCCTGCCGTCTCCGCCATCCTGCGGCGCAACACGGCGCGGATGCGTGCCAGCAGTTCGCGCGGGTTGAATGGTTTGGACAAATAATCGTCGGCGCCCACTTCCAGTCCGATGATGCGGTCGATATCGTCGGCGCGTGCCGATAGTATGATCACCGGCATGTTGCCGCCGCCGCGCAGTTCCCGTGCGATGGTCAAGCCATCCTTGCCGGGTAGCATCAGGTCGAGCACAACCAGATCTGCCGGTCGGCTGCGCAGGTGTTTTTCCATTGCCGCACCATCGCCGACTGCAAACGCCTCGAATCCGTTGCCCTGCAGATAGCGCACCAGCAGATCGCACAATTCCGTATCGTCATCCACGATCAGCACGCTACATTGCCGCTCCATGCTGCAAACCGGTTGGTCCGTCTGCATATCGGGCACATCGGTTTCTGCATTCATACTTTCCTCTCCCAGGAAGCTCGGATTTACGCACTTACCTCACGCAAAATCGGAGAAACGCCCATGCCTTCCGCAAACAAGGATTTCTTCCTGCCACCAGCAACGCGCACGATCTCCCCTTTCCGCGTTTCGGCGCGCAGCCTGCGTCCGGGCTCCGCCATTGCCTTATTCTCCGTGAGTCATCGGCTGCCAATTCGGGTGGGCAAAGTAAGCACCGTAATTTTCCAGCCCCTTGTAAATCTTAACTGCGCCATCATGGCGTCCGACTTGCTTGTTCTCGCCCGCCAGCGCGTCGACACCCTCGATGATGTCGGCCAGCACCAGATGCAGCATGGCATCGGCGTCCTTGTCCAATTTACAACTCTTCACGATGGTAGACAATTCGGCGTTGATCTCCCTGGCCAGGGTCTGGTACTGCTCGGGCTTCAGTTTGTTGTTGTGGATCGCTGGCAGTTGCGGTTCGAGCACGTTCCGGATGTTTTTCATGCCCTGGCGCAAAGGTGCATCAGTCTTCCATTTGGCGCCATTGTTGAGCGACAGTCCGGCTGAGGTACCGCCGTCGTGATGGTGATGCGCATCATCCTTGGCTATGGCCTGTGCCGTGGCCAGCGACAGAAAGCCGGCGAACAAAAGGGTAATCAGGGTTTGCTTGCGGTGTTGCATGGTGCGCTCCTTCTCAGTGGTTGAAATAATCTTGAAATGGCTTGCGAAACTCGCTGTGGCAGGCCAGACAGCTCATTTGCAGCCGCTGGAAAGCAGCAATGGTCGCCTCGCCATTCTGGGTTCTGGCGGTTTCGGCCAGGGCCGCCGCCCGTTCCTTGGTATTTCCATCCAGTTTCTTGAAGCGGCCGATGTCGGTGCCAAGAAAACCCATTAACTTGAGCTTTTCGCCCAGTGTCGATGATGGATGGGGAGGGTCGATCACGGCTAGAGATGCCTTCACCACTTGCTCGTAGTCTTCGCGCGCGATACCGCCGGCGATAAGCTGCATATTTTTCGCTTGCTCCTTCATCACCTTCTCGAGCACCATTTCCTCAGCGGCAAAAACCGATGGTTGATTAACGATGGATATCACCGTGAAGGCCATGAGCCGATATCCTGCGTAGCGCATATCACGCCATCTTTTTTGAAAATAAAATAAACGGTTTGTTAACACCGGCAAGGGGTCGTCGCGGCAGGCGTATGCCCACCGCATCGAACCCAGTCTTCGATGCTTCCCAAGGCCTTCAAACAGTACGGGCTGCAAATAGTCCATGTTCACCATGTCCCCTGTTCTCGCAACAAAGTCATGCCGGATCGGCCGCTCAGCGGTTTCCGGTATCCGTCCCGGGCTTAAGGCGGTCGTATACAAGATAAAACGTGGCCTCTTGCAGATTCGGAAGCTCGACTGCCGATGAAATCATGAGCCGTCCTGTTTCGGCGTCGATCCGGTATTGCTGAACCAGCCTTGAGCCATGGTTCATTCTTGATTCGACCACCAGCACGTCACCTTCCCAGCCCGCAACGGCCGCCTGCGGCTGGGCACCGCCGCTGGCGGAAACGCTGATGCCGCGGAAATCGGTGAAAAGACGCTGATGCCGGTCGTTCTCGTCGACGATAAGCAGCATCGGGTCCCCGTGGGTGATGTCGAGTGTTTTCGCCGGGGCGACCAGTGCGGCCCGGTCATCGAATGGCATCTCGCTGCGCCCACCCATTCCCTCTTGCGATCCGCGCCCCTGGCGTTTGCCGCCCATGCCACCGCCGCCGCCGCCACCGCCCCGCATCCCCTGTCCGCCGCTTCTGGCCTGCTTCATCGCTTGCTTGATCCTTTCCTGCGGATCATCGCTGGCCTTGGCATCAAGGGTCCAATGGCCGGAAAAGTCCGGTCTGGATTGCGGTTTCACAACAGGCGTCGGCGGGGAGGCGGATGCGTCGGTGGTCGAACCCGTCGCACTGCCGCCGGCATGAGCTTGCGCCGGGTCGGCACCGGGCGACGCCAGCGACGGGTTGGCGCTGGCGGCCAATGCCAGACACGTCCAGAGGGCGGTGGTGAAGCGTGTATGCATATTGATGGCTCGATTCCTTATCGTCTGGCCTGCACGTGCAACAACCCACGCCAGGCAATGGCCGCGATCGTCACCCACACCAGCGTCCGCAGCGTCATGGCGATCATCGTGCGCGGTTCGAAGGCGCCGCCAAAATAAACATACACGCCGAAAGCCGCAAAGGTGAACGCCGTTGCCGCGGCGATGGCAACGGCCAGCCATACCGCCCAGCGTTGCATCAGCCACAGCCCGGCGCCGGCAATAACATAGGCAAAGCCCGCCAGAAAATTGAACCACAGCACGAATGGCACGTAGTTTCCAGCCGCAGCGCGCGCCGCGTCACCGCCGAACAGGATGGCGCCGCCTTCCTTGACGGTCAACAGGCCGAACCCGATTGCAACCAGGGAAATCGCCCAGATACTGAACCCGCGTCGGTGTTTGGATATGGAAATGGTGAACCTCCTCTTCACTGGTTTTGATAAAAAATCCTCTTCGCCTGATGTCATTTCGACGCCTAGGCCATGCCTGCCCGATACGGGGAAAAATTCTCGAATACTTCACGCAGCAGCAGTTCTCTCTGACGCAGATTGACATTCATTCTGAGGGTCAGACCCTGGATCATGCCGATGGAAATGCCCGCCGCGGCATGCGGGTCGATATCGATCCTGACGTCCCCCTGGCGCCTGGCTCGATCGATCGTTCGGTAAATACGTGATTCGTAGTGGCCGATGGTCTTCTGGATACGCCGGCGAATACGGGTATCGCCGGCTTGCGACAACCATTCCAGAAGACGCCCCGGAACATCAGGGTGCCGCGCGATGAACGAAGCCTGAGAGTAGAAGGCGCACTCCAGTTCCTGCAGCGGGCTTCGAGCATGCTGTGCAGTGCGTTTTACAAGGCGCAGCAAGCTCCCGCGCGCACGGGAAATGTAGCGGTCCTGGGTGCCGTGGCTGTCCAGCCTCGGCTCAGGCAGTGCTTTCCCCACCGCATCGGCGAGGCTTTCCCAGTCGGTAAACAAATAACGACATGTGGTTTCCAGCCATTTTTTCAGATGCTCGCTCTTGAAACTGCTCGTATTGCCGGTCGTCATGATGTGCCTCCTGTACAGCCAGAAACTGGGTAACATTGTGGTGTGGCTGGGATTGAACCGCGCGGCGATGGCTCACTGAACGGCTTCTTCATTGTCAAAAATTGAAGACGGTATTGCACGGGCTGTTCATCTCAGACCATCCGTTTCTGGAAGCGAAGCGAACTCACCAGCAGCAGCACCGTGCCGAGCACTGCCAGGGCGGCGAACTGGGGCCACAGGATTTCCAGGCCGCTGCCCTTGAGGAAGATGTCCCGGATGATGATCAGGAAATAACGCAGCGGGTTGAGATAGGTGAGCCACTGTGCCGGCTCGGGCATGTTCGAGATCGGAAACATGAAGCCGGACAGCAGCACCGCGGGCAGGTAGAAAAAGAACGACGACATCAGCGCCTGCTGCTGGGTCTGCGAAATGGTGGAAATGAACAGGCCGATACCGATGGTCGACATCAGGTACAGTCCGGCGCCGAACAGCAGCAGCCCCAGGCTGCCATGAATCGGCACATTGAACCAGTTGACCCCGATTGCGGTAACCACCAGCACGTCGATGAAGCTGATCAGCACGAACGGCAGGGTCTTGCCGAGGATCAGTTCGAATGAGCGAATCGGCGTCACCATCAGTTGCTCCATGGTGCCGATCTCACGCTCGCGCACGATCGCCATCGCGGTGAGCAGCAGGGAAATCAGCAGCACCACCACGGCGATCACGCCAGGGACGTTGTAATAGCGGCTCTTCAGGTCGGGGTTGAACCAGGCGCGCGAACGCAGTTCGATGGGACTGGCTTGCTCCTGCGCCAGCTGGGTCAGTTCGATCGGCGCGGCGCGTTCTTTGGAAAACTCCTGGGTGATGCGCTGGGCATAATCCATCGCCACCGTGCCGGTGTTCGAATCGGTGCCGTCGATGATGGTCTGGATCACCGCCTGACGTCCGGATATCAGGTCGTCGGCAAAGCCGCGGTTGATCTGGATGCCGATGATCGCCTTGCTGCGGTCGAGTAGCTCGCCCAGCCGTTCGGGCCGGTCGGTGTTGTCCACCACGGTGAAATAACCGGAAGCCGTGAAGCGCTCGATCAGCGCGCGGCTCTGCGGGCTCTTGTCGAGGTCGCACACCGCGGTCTTGATGTGGTCGACGTCGGTGGTCACGGCATAACCGAACATGATCAGCTGGATCACCGGCATGACGAAGATCAGCGCCTTCATGCGCGGGTCGCGCAGCACCTGAATGAACTCTTTCACCAGCATGCGATAGATTCGTTCCCACATAACGCCTCCGTCAGGCCAGCTTTTTACGGAACTTGCCCAAAGCAACGGAGAACACCACCGCTGCGAACAGTCCGAGGAAAATCAGGTCACCCGCCACGAAGGAAGGCGGGCTGGCCTTGAGAAAAATGTTCTTCAGCACTTCGACGAAATAGCGTGCCTGCACCACGTGGGTGACCACCTGCAGGAAGCGCGGCATGTTGTCGATGGAGTAGAGGAATCCGGAAAGCAGGAAGGCCGGCAGAAAGGTGACCACCATTGCCACCTGGCTCGCCACCAGTTGCGACTTGGCGATGGTGGAAACCATGATGCCGAGGCTCAGGCCGCCCACCAGGAACATCGCGGTGACGCCGAGCAGGAACAGAAAGCTGCCTCTAAGCGGCACGTCGAATACCCATACCCCCATCGCCACCGAGAACAGCACGTCCAGTACGCCGATCACGAAATACGGCGCCATCTTGCCGAGGAACAGTTCGATCGGCTGCACCGGCGTGGCGATCAGCTGTTCCATGGTGCCGCTTTCCCACTCGCGTGAAACGGTGAGCGCGGTGAGCAGGGCGGTGATCACCGTCATGATCACCGCGATCAGGCCGGGGATGATGAACCAGCGGCTTTTCAGCTCGGCGTTGTACCAGACCCGCAGGCGGTTATCCACGGCGAGCTCGATCTTGCCGCCCAACTGCGCCGCACTGAAGCGGTCGGTGATGGCCTCGACGTAGCCCATGGCAATGGTCGCGGTGTTGGCGTCCGAGCCGTCGGCAAGCAATTGTACTTGTGTGGTCCGCTCCTGCTCCAGGTCGCGCGCAAAGTGCTGCGGGATCACCAGCGCCAGGTGAGCGCGGCCCTGGTCGATCAGCGCGCGCGCATCGGTGTAATTTTCCACGTCCGCGACCACGTCGAAATAGCTGGAAGCCGGAAACCCTTCCACGTAATGGCGGCTGGCAGCACTCTTGTCCTGATCGTAGACGACAAGGTTGAGTGTCTTGATGTCCATGGTGATGGCGTAGCCGAACAGGATCAGCAGGATCAGCGGCATCAGGAAGGCCATCGCCAGCGAACGCGGGTCGCGGATGATGTGGATGAATTCCTTTTTCACCAGCGCCCACAACCGGATCCAGGAGAAAACGGGCTTTTTCATGATTTCTCCTCTTCTTCTCCGCGCTGGCGGTCCTCGAGTTCGATCAGGGAGACGAACACGTCTTCCATCGAAGGAACAACCGGGGTGATTTCTTCCACGGCAAGGCCTTGTTCCGCAAGAAAATCGCGAATCGCTGCGCTTGCCTTGGCAGCATCGTCGACCACGGCGTGCAGAGCGCCGCCGAACAGCGCGACCCCCTGCACCAGGCCGGAGCCTTCCAGCTGTTCCAGCGCCTCGAACGGACGTTCGACGCGAATTTCAAGAATGTCCTCGGGGATCAGGGTCTTGAGCTCGGCAGGTTTACCCTTGGCGATCATCTTGCCGTGGTATATCAGCGCCAGTTCGTCGCAGTATTCGGCCTCCTCCATGTAGTGGGTGGTAACGAACACGGTGGTGCCACGGTGCGACATCTGCGCGATCAGGTCCCAGAACCGGCGCCGCGAGAGCGGATCCACGCCCGAGGTCGGCTCGTCGAGAAACAGGATCTGCGGTTCGTGCAGTACCGCGCAGCCCAGGGCCAGACGCTGTTTCCAGCCGCCGGCCAGCGAACCGGTCAGGTTGCTTTGCTTGCCGGTCAGCCCCGCCATCTCCAGCACCCAGTCCTTGCGCGCCTTGCGTTTGTCCCTGGGCACGTTGTAGATGCCGGTGTAGAAGTCGATGTTCTCCTCCACGCTGAGGTCGTCGTAGAGAGAAAACTTCTGCGACATGTAGCCGATGTGGCGCTTGATGGTTTCGGACTCGGTCATGACATCGAAGCCTGCCACCCGACCCTCGCCTGAACTGGGCAACAGCAGGCCGCACAGCATGCGGATGGTGGTGGATTTGCCGGCGCCGTTGGGGCCGAGAAAGCCGAACACCTGACCCTTTTCCACGGTGAGCGAGATGCGGTCGACGGCGACGAAATCACCGAACAACCGGGTCAGGTCGCGTACTTCCACGGCCGGGTCTGTGCTCATGCCGTCGTCTCCTCGTCGTTTCGCGTCAGCTGGTAGATGAACACGTCCTCCAGCGACGGGATGATGGTGTTTTCAGCCAGGATCGGGATGTCGGCCTCGCGCAAGACGGTGCGGGCCTGCTCCGCCTCCGCCTCGTCTGCGGCGTAGAGATGCAGCTTGCCGCCGAACAGGCTCACGCGATTGGCGCCCAGCTGGGCGGTGAGCGCCTCCCGCGCGACGCGGGGTTGTGCGGTTTCCAGTTCCAGCAGCAGGCCGGGGATAGCCTGCTTGAGTTTCTGCGGCGTGTCGCACTGGATCAGGCGTCCCTGGTGCATCAGGCCGACACGGGTACAGCGCTCCGCTTCGTCGAGGTAGGCGGTGGAGATGAAGATCGTCACCCCCTCCTTGAGCATGGCGTAGAGAATCCGCCAGAAATCGCGCCGCGATACCGGATCGACGCCGTTGGTGGGCTCGTCGAGAAACAGGATTTCGGGCTTGTGGATGAGGGCGCAGGCCAGCCCCAGCTTCTGTTTCATGCCGCCGGAAAGGTTGCGCGCCAGGCGCTTTCTGAACGGGGTCAGGTTGGAGAAGCCGAGCAGGCGCTCTTCCAGCGGCTCACGCTCGCGCCGCGGCACTTGGTACAGGTCGGCATAAAAGCGCAGGTTCTCTTCCACCGAGAGATCGCCGTACAGGCCGAAGCGCTGCGACATGTAGCTGATGCGGGACTTGATCGCCTCTTCGTCGCCCTGGATGGAAAATTCCGCTACGGACGCACTGCCTTCGCTTGCGGCGAGAATACCGGTCAGCATGCGCATGGTGGTGGTCTTGCCGGCGCCGTCCGGGCCGACCAGGCCGAAGATTTCGCCGCGCCTCACTTCAAGATCGAGCTCGCGCACCGCCCACATGTCACCGAAGGCGCGTCCGAGGCCGCTGGCCTGAATGGCAATATCGTTCATGGCATTTCTCCGTGCGCGGCGATCAGGGCTTCGTGGAGAGGCTTGCCGGCAGCCGCGGCGACGATTTCGGGGTCGAAATGGCTGCCACCGGCCTGGGCGATGATATCCAATGCCTGCTCCGCGCTGACGCCGCGGCGATAGCTGCGGTTGCTGCCGAGGGCGTCGAAAGCATCGGCCACCGCGATAATGCGCGCCGCGACGGGGATGTCCGTACCGCGCAGCCCGTCGGGGTAGCCGCTGCCGTCGAAGCGTTCATGGTGATGGCGCACCGCCTTGGCGTGGTGGCGTAGCGGTGCGATAGTGCGGAGAATGTCTGCACCGGCGGCGGGATGTTTCTGCACCACGGCGAATTCTTCACGGGTGAGACGCTCCGGTTTGATCAGGATGCGGTCGGGGATCCCGATCTTGCCCAGGTCGTGCAGCAGCGCTGCCTGGCCGATCGAATCCACCTCGGCTTCCGGCAAGCCCATGGCCCCGGCAATCAAGCGGGTGTAATGCGCCACCCTGCGTCCGTGACCGCCTGTATAGGTGTCCTTGAGCGAGAGCGCGCTATCGTAGGCGAGCAGAATCGATTCATAGCCCTGCCGCTTTTCGTTCATCAGCCCGGTTACCAGGCGCCGGTTGACGCGCAGCAAGGCTGCCCACAACGCCATGGTCAGCAGCAGGTAAATAATGCCGCGCAGCAACAGGGGGATGAATCCATAGCGATCGGCGATGCCCAGATAAAAGGCCGCTGCCTCGCCCGCCACCATAATCGTTGCGCCCGAAATCAAGTAGAACAGCAACGCGTAGCGGTCACGCCGTTGCAGACGCTGCAGCATCTGCCTGTCATGATCGAAGCCGACTGAAGGGATCACTGTACAACCCCGCCCTCATTCGCGATGTAGACATCGGCCGGCATGCCGGGCTTGAGCGTGCCGTCGCGGTTGTCCAGCGTCACGTTCACCGCGAAGACCAGCTTTACCCGTTCTTCCTGGGTCTGCACGTTCTTGGGGGTGAACTCCGCCTGGGACGAGACGTAGCTCACGCGGCCATCGAATTCCCGGTCGGGGAAGGTGTCGACCTTGATCTTGGCGGCGGCGCCAAGACGTACCTTGCCGATCTGGTTTTCCGGGACGTAGACCCGTGCCCAGGGCCTGGAAATGTCGGTGACCGTCGCCACCGGACGCCCCGCTCCGAGGGTCTCGCCCACTTCCGCATGGGTGCGGGTGATCACGCCCTCCACCGGACTTTTGACCAGCAAATCCTCCCACGCGACACGGGCGGCCTCGACAGCGGCCAGCGCTTCGTCGCGTTGCGCCCGCGCGACGTTGATGGTCTCGGGGCGATAGCCGCTTTGCAGCAGTTTCAATCGTTCCTGCGCCGCACTTAGCTGCTGGGCCGATACGGCGGCGGCGGTGCGGTCCTTGTCGCGCCGCTGCTGGCTGACGGCGCCGCCAAGGAAGAGCGCTTCGGAACGTCTGGCTTCTTCTTCCAGATTGGCCCGGTCGGCGCGGGCCTGCTCGACCTGGGCGCGGGCTTCGGCGATTTCCTGCGGGCGATAGCCCTGTTCCAGATCCTTGAGGTGCGCCTCGGCGGCCTGCTGCGCAGCTTCCGCCTGCTGCAGCCGGGCGATGGACTCGCGCTCGTCGAGCGCGGCCAGCAGATCGCCCGCCTTGACGCGGCTGCCTTCCTCGACCGGCCGGCTGTGAAGGATGCCGGGGATGCGGAAGGAGACCGCGATTTCGGTGGCATCCATCGTGCCCGAAGCGAATACCGTGTTGTCATCCGGTGTTACCCAGGGCGCAAGCTTCCACAGCACGGCGGCACCGATGCCTGCGGCGAGAATACCGACGATTACGATCTTTTTATTCATAGTTTTGCTCCTTGCTGAATAGCGTGCCCTGAAAGACCCGTTGCAGTGAGTCTTTGATGGGATGAAATACTGGTATTCGCTTTTTGTACGATCGGCTCGCCGCCGCAAGTCATGCCGCAGTGGTGCCATGCGAGGTATTGCGCGAGCGTGCGCGGATCGATCCCGGACGAGGAATGCTCCGCGCCCGATTTTTTGTCCACGGCCGAGGGCCTGAAGCTGTCAGGCGCGAGCTTGCCGGTGACGCGTAGCAACTGCGCCTGGCTCACGGTGATGTCGTATCCCGCCTGGAGGCGGCTCGCGGTGGCGTCCCAGAGGGCGGATTCGGCGGCGAGCAGGTCGGTGATGGTGTTCTCTCCGCTGTGGTAGCGCAGGGTTTCGATGCGCAGCGCTTCGCTGGCTTCGGTTTCGCCCTGGGTGGCCGCTTCCAGCCGGGCGCGGGATTCGGACAGGGCGCCGAACGCCTGTTCGATCTCGCTGGCGATGCGGTTGCGGGTGTCCTCCTGCTGCAAGGCATTTTGCCGCTGTTCGAGACCCGCCTGTTCCACCCGGCGCTTGCGGATGCCGCCGTCGAACACGGGCAGGGAAAGCTGCACGCCCATCTGCCAGTCGTCGTAGCCTTCCCAGTCGCCGCCGGTGCTTTCCTGCGCCTTGGCGACCAGATCGATTTGCGGCAGCCGCTCGCCGCGGGCGATGGCGGTTTTTTCCTGTGCCGCCTTGCCGGTGGCGACCAGCCCGAGCATGTCCGGACGACGCAGCAAAGCCTGGTTCTTCGCCTCTTCGATCGAAACCGGCAAGGAAGGGGAGGTCTTGTTCAGATCGGCCAGGATCGGGGCCGGGCCGCCCTCGATCAGTCTCGCATCTTTAGGCAGTCCACTGTCCAACTCCACCAGGGTCGGGACCGGACCGCTCTCGCCCAGCATGGCAGCCAGCAGCGACAGTGCATCCTTCTCGCCCTGCACGACGGACACCCTGTCGTAGCGTGCCTGCGACAGCTGGGTCTGAAGCCGGATCAGTTCGAGCCGGGCGGCGCGGCCCTCCTGGATACGCAAGCCGATGTCGTTCTCTTCCTGCTGCAGCGCCTTGATGCGTGTATCAAGCACTTTTACCAGTTGGCGGAAATGCAGTGCCTTGGTGTAGGTGGCGGCGACATTGAACAGCAGGTCCTGCCCGCCGGCACGCAGCGCCTGGACGGAAGCCTCCCGGTTGTGCGCGGCCAGCGCCTCGCCGGCCACCAACTTGCCGCCGTGGTAAAGCGGCAGATTCAGTGCCAGGCCGATGTTGGCGATATCCCGGTCCATCGGCGGGAAAACGTTCGTATCGCGGATTGGCGTAACGAAGGTGGGGTAGGCATAGCGGGTGTAATCCGCGTTCAGGTCGACCTTGGGCAGATGCTGGCTGCGGGCGATGTCCTGCTCCAGGGTTTGCCTCTCGACCTCGACCCGCTGGCTTTTGATTACCGGATTGGATTGCGCGGCCCGTTCCATCGCCTCCCACAGGGACAGTGAATCCGCGGCAAGAGTCGCCTTCCCGCTGAAAAGAAGGAAGGTGAACAGCAGCAACTGTGACAAGGGTTTCATAATCATATCCATCCTGAGTTTTGCTTTCCGCCGAACTAAGTAAGTGATCAATTACTAGTTTATATGCCAACAGATTGTATTTGTCAACAAGCCGAATCAGGCGATCTGTCTGTTTATTCCTTTGTTATTTCAATGGCTGATTTTAAAATTGTAGTGCCAAGTAAACAAGCATTTGATTACTCACTAATTCGAGTCGATCTTGCTGGTCTTGTCCGGTGGGCGCGTATGCGTATGCATCGTCGGTGCGACGGATGGCAATGGAAGCCCGGTGCGGTCAACCCTGTGTCCGTGACGTCGGCGCATAAACTACTGTAGGAGGTCTTGGGCTGGGCGCCGCATCGGCGCGCGTCCTGCGAGCAGGCTTACGGCAGCGAAGGTCGGTTTCATTGTTTGCGGTCTTTTGAAATCAAGTGTGGTGTTCACGCGATCTCCCGCCCCTCGCCGGCTTCTTCGTAGGTCTTGCCGTCGCGGATAGGGTAGATGCGCTTGAAGGTGGGGATGATCTTTTCGTCGCAGGTGACGACGATGCTCGCGGTGCGGAATTTCTGCGTCAGGCGGCCACGGTGAGCGCGCGTTCGCTGTCGAGCGGCGCGGTCGGCTCGTCGGCGATGTGTGCCTGCGCGCGGTGTTGCACGTCGAGTGCGGTGAGCATTTCCAGCGCGATGGCGCGCCTCGGTGTTGGATACGCCGGCCAGCATCGGTACCAGCGCGACGTTGTCGGTGGCGTCGAGAAACAGGATCAGGTAGGGCGCCTGGAACACGAAACCGATGCGTTCACGGCGCAGCGCGCGCAGGTCGCCGGTTTTCCAGCCGTTGTCGAAAATCACCTTGCCGCCAGGGTGAACTTCCCGGTAGTCGGCTCGATCACCGCGCCCAGGCATTTCAGCAGCGTGGGCTTGCCGGAGCCGGAGGGACCGATCAGCCCGATCGCCTCGCCGGGATAGACCGTCATGTCGACCCCCTCCAGCGCATCGACTGCGGTGCTGCCGCTGCCGTAGCGCTTGGCGATGCCTTCGATGAGGGTTGCCGGAGATTCAGCCACCGATTGCCTCCGCCGGGTCGATTTTCAGTGCGGTGCGGATCGCCGGCAGCGAGGCCAGCACGCACACCACCAGGCCGGCACGAAGGCGCACGTGGCGTCGCCGATTTCGAGCAGACGTATTTGGGGAAGGCTGGCACCCACAGGGTGGCGGCGATCGGACGACACCATGCGCCGGGTGAGGCCCGCCACGGTGTAGTCATTGCGGCGGATGCGCACCATGTTGCCGATCGCAAACCCGGTCTTGGCGTCGTCGACCATGCCGCGGTACACGCCAGCCATGGTCAGTGTCACCCGATCGGCAGGCCCAGCCCCAGTTCGGTCGGTAGATAGCTTTTCAGATGGAGGGCGATGTCGCGCGTGCGAGGTTGATCGTGTCGGGGCAATCCTTATCGCGGCGTCAGCTGCTTTTCGCGCACCCATAGGCGGGCCGGCTCGACCAGCCGCAATACGGCCTGGCCGACGAGCGCGGTGACGTCCGGCTCGGCTTCGCGCGTCGTCACCACGCCGTCGATCGGGCTCATCAATTTGAGGCTTTGGCGCAGCTGGTCGATGCCCCGCAGTTCGGCCCCGGCGCGGCCAATTTCGCGCAGCGCGCCAGTGCCACTGGGGTGTTGGCGCGCGCAGCAGCCAGGGCTGCCGTTGCGGCGGACGCTTCGTGGCGGTGGCGGTCAGCCATTTCTTTGGCGACGAAATTCTGCCGGTACAGCGCCTGGTAATGCTCGCTGTTGGTCTGCGCCAGCCGCGCGCGGCTCTCGGCCTCGGTCACCTGCTCCTGCGTGTCGAAGCGGCGAGCAGCCAGACAAAGGCGGCGATGAGGGCCATCGCACCGGCGATCAGAAGCAGGGTGCGTTTGGTGGGTTTCAAGGCGCTGAGCTTTATGACGGGGTAGTGTTTGACGTGGCGCGAAGGCGCTCCGCCCGCTCGTCCGCGGCGGCGAATGGAACGCGGCGTGTCTTTATGGCGGGGTTCCTTGTGTCGGGGGTGGGCGGATAGCTTGCATGAAAACCGGGAAGGTGCGCGCAGCTTCCGCCGTCAGGGTGCGCGCCGTGAGGGTGCGCTGGCCGCGCAGGATCGAGGTTTGCATCACCAGCCCCTGGATCATGCCGACATACAGCGTGGCGGCGGCGTGGATGTCGAGGTCGGCGCGCGCCAGCCCTTGCGCCTGGGCGTCGGCCAGCAGTCCGGTGATTTTCGCCTCGTAGCCCAGCATGATTTCCGTCGCCAGCCGCCGTAGTGCGGCGCTGCGGCCGTGCAGATGCTCGGATATCAGCACGCGTGGAATCGCGGGATGGCTGGCAATGAAGTTGATTTGCGCGAAAAACATGCGCTGCAGCGCGTCCAGCGGACCGTGCCCCTGTTCGGCGGCACGGCCCAGCACGCTCATCAGGCGGTCGCGCACCCACTGCATGACTGCCAGCCAGATCGCGTCCTTGCTGAGAAAGTGGCGGAACACCGCGCCCTGCGTCACCCCCATCGCCTGCGCCATGTCCTGCGTGGTGACATCGTCGACGCCCTGTTTGGCGGCGAGTTCCAGCGTCACGCGAATGATTTCCTCGCGCCGCTCGTCAGCGCCCAGCCGTTTGCGCTGGGGGGGGGTGGAGTCGGCTTTGCCGGCCATGGTTTGGCTCCGGTTTATTAGATGGTGATTAATTACTATCCTAGTGAGGCCGGAATTGGCTGTCAAGCCGGCTGGTCCCAATTCAGATTGCCGGGTTATCGAGGCAACGCAGCATCGCGCCCGCCAGGCCGCGCATGTCGTCGGCGCTCGTCACATAGGGCGGCATGACATAGACCGTGTTGCCGACCGGGCGCATGAATACCCCTAGTGCCAGTACCGCCCGATGGAAGCGGGTTGAAAATCCGGGCGTGGCATCCGCCACGTCGAACGCCCAGATCATCCCGAGATGGCGGAAATGGCGCACCCGTGAGTGAGCGGCAACTTCCGCCAGTATCCCCGTAAACTCGATGGACCTGGCCTGGTTGGTGGCGATCACCTGGTCGTGCTCGAAGATGTCCAGCACCGCCAGCGCGGCGCGGCAGGCGAGCGGGTTGCCGGTGTAGGAATGCGAATGCAGGAAGCCGCGCGCGGTGGCGTCGCCGTAGAACGCGGCATAGACATCGTCGGTCGTCAGCACCGCGGACAAGGGCAGGTAGCCGCCGGTGATGCCCTTGGACAGGCAGATGAAGTCGGGGCGAACTGTTTTAATGCCCGATCCCGCAAGCGGGAGCGGGGGCGCCTGCTCAAACGCGAACATCGTGCCGGTTCGGCCGAAGCCCACGGCGATCTCGTCGGCGATCAGGTGCACGTTATATTGGTCGCACAGTGCGCGCGCGCGGGTGAGATACGCCGGGTGATACATCGCCATGCCGGCCGCGCCCTGCACCAGCGGCTCGACGATGAAGGCGGCGGTGGTGGCGGCGTGCCCGGCAAGATGCGCCTCCAGCGCGTCGGCGCAGCGCAGCGCGTAGGCTTCCGCCGACTCACCCGGCCCGGCCCGGCGTGAATCGGGCGTGGGCACCTGCACCGAATGCCGCAGCAGGGGCGCGTAGGTGTCCTTGAACAGCGGAATATCGGTCACCGACAGCGCGCCGACGGTTTCGCCGTGGTAGCCGTTTTGCAGGCTGATGAAGCCGTTTTTCTCCGGCTGGCCTGAGTTGCGCCAATAGTGAGCGCTCATTTTCAGGGCAATTTCGGTGGCCGAGGCGCCGTCGGAGGCGTAAAACGCATGGCCGAGCCCGGTAAGCGCAGCCAGCCGCTCCGACAGCTCCACCACCGGGGCATGGGTGGCACCGGCCAGCATCACGTGCTCGATTTTGCCGAGCTGGTCGGTGATGGCCGCGTTGATGCGCGGGTTGCAGTGGCCGAACAGATTGACCCACCAGCTGGAAATCGCGTCCAGATAATGGCGGCCGTCCGGATCGATCAGCCAGGCCCCCTCGCCGCGCGCAATCGCCAGCGGCGGCGCGGCTTCCAGCTGTTTCATCTGGGTGCAGGGGTGCCACACGGCGGCCCGGGTACGATTTAAAAGATCATTCATGGCTTGAAATTGTCACAGTGCGCCCCTACTATTAGCACTCTATGGCGGCGAGTGCTAACCACATCTTCGCCGCTTCCTTATTTTCAGGCAGCCCTGGGCTGCCTTTATCAACGCTGACGCAATGGAGACTTTGCAATGAAAATCCGTCCTCTGCACGACCGAGTGATTGTCAAACGCATGGAAGAAGAGCGCAAGACCGCTTCCGGCATCGTGATCCCCGACACCGCCACCGAAAAGCCCGATCAGGGCGAAATCGTCGCCGTCGGCGCAGGCAAGAAAGACGACCAGGGCAAGCTGATTCCGCTCGACGTGAAAGTCGGCGACCGCGTGCTGTTCGGCAAGTACGCCGGCCAGACCGTCAAGGTCGAGGGCGACGAACTGCTGGTGATGCGCGAAGAAGACATCATGGGCGTGGTCGAGGCTTAAACCCCACCCCCAAACCTTTAACCACAGAGACGCAGAGGCACGGAGAAAACACAAGCGAGATCCGAATACGGGTTTTTCTGTGCCTCCGTGCCTCTGTGGTGAATGCATTTTTTAGGAGTTAAAACATGGCTGCAAAAGACGTACGTTTTGGCGATTCCGCCCGTCACCGCATGGTGGCTGGCGTCAACATCCTGGCTGACGCCGTTAAAGTGACCCTGGGCCCGAAAGGCCGCAATGTGGTGCTCGACCGTTCCTACGGCGCCCCCACCGTGACCAAGGACGGCGTGTCGGTCGCCAAGGAAATCGAGCTGAAGGACAAGCTGGAGAACATGGGCGCGCAGATGGTCAAGGAAGTCGCTTCCAAGACCTCCGACGTCGCCGGTGACGGCACCACCACGGCCACCGTGCTGGCGCAATCCATTGTCAACGAAGGCATGAAGTACGTTGCTGCCGGGATGAACCCGATGGACCTCAAACGCGGCATCGACAAGGCCGTGATCGCCATCACCGCCGAACTGAAGAAGATCTCCGTGCCCTGCACCAGCAGCAAGGAAATCGCCCAGGTCGGCTCGATTTCTGCCAACTCCGATTCCTCGATCGGCGACATCATCGCCTCCGCCATGGACAAGGTCGGCAAGGAAGGCGTCATCACGGTTGAAGACAGCTCGGGTCTGGACAACGAGCTCGACGTCGTCGAAGGCATGCAGTTCGACCGCGGCTACCTCTCGCCCTACTTCATCAACAACCCCGACAAGCAGATGGCGATCCTGGAAGATCCCTTCATCCTGCTGTTCGACAAGAAGATCTCCAACATCCGCGACCTGCTGCCCGTACTGGAACAGGTGGCCAAGGCCGGCAAGCCGCTGATGATCGTCGCTGAAGACGTCGACGGCGAAGCGCTCGCCACCCTGGTGGTGAACAACATCCGCGGCATCCTCAAGACCTGTGCCGTCAAGGCACCGGGCTTCGGCGACCGTCGCAAGGCGATGCTGGAAGACATGGCCATCCTCACCGGCGGCACCGTGATCGCCGAAGAAGTCGGCCTGAGCCTGGAAAAAGCCCAGCTGACCGATCTGGGCCGTGCCAAGCGCATCGAGATCGGCAAGGAAAATACCACCATCATCGACGGCGCCGGTGATGCCAACGGGATCAAGGGCCGCATCGCCCAGATCAACAAGCAGATCGAGGAAGTCACCTCCGACTACGACAAAGAGAAGCTGCAGGAGCGCAAGGCCAAGCTGGCCGGTGGCGTTGCCATCATCAAAGTGGGTGCGGCGACCGAAGTCGAGATGAAAGAGAAGAAGGCCCGCGTCGAAGACGCGCTGCACGCCACCCGTGCCGCCGTTGAAGAAGGCGTCGTCCCCGGCGGCGGCGTCGCGCTGCTGCGCGCCAAGGCTGCTGCGGCCAAGGTGAAGGGCGACAACCACGACCAGGACGCCGGCGTGAAGATCGTTCTGCGCGCCATCGAGGAGCCGCTGCGCCAGATCGTCAAGAACTGCGGCGAAGAGCCCTCGGTCGTCGTCAACAAGGTGCTGGAAGGCAAGGGCAACTTTGGCTACAACGCCGGCACCGGCGAATACGGCGACATGATGGCGATGGGCGTGCTCGACCCGACCAAGGTCACCCGCATCGCCCTGCAGAACGCAGCGTCGATCGCAGGCCTGATGCTGACCACCGACTGCATGATCACCGACCTGCCGGAAGACAAGCAGTCTGCCCCGATGGGCGGCGGCATGGGCGACATGGGCGGGATGGGCGGCATGGGCGGCATGATGTAAAAACCCAGACCCGGCTGTTCACCGCCAACTAAAAGCCCCGCCTCGCGCGGGGCTTTTTTATTGGGGCTGGAATCCAGCGTGGAAACTGCCTCTTGTAGCCTGCCGGGGCGGCATACGCGTCTGCTCTATGTGGTTTGTGAGAGCAGGTCGTTGACCATGCGACGGAACATTTTCACCACTTCATCGCGGTCAATGTCCGGGTTGCGGATGGCACGAATGCGCAGGCCCTCGAACATGGCCGCGATGGCCTCGGCCATGCCCGCGAGCGTTGCCTTGCTGTCACGGTGGCCGGCGGCCTGACGCAGGGTCCGGATCGTTTCGATCAGGCTGCCGATGCACTGCCGGTCAGCCGCCTGAACGATGCCGGCAATATGCGGGTTGCGCGCCGCCTCGGCGACGATTTCAAGTTGCAGTCCGGCCGTGTCGGGATCAAGGTTGGCTTGCACGCCCTCGACCGCGCGCTCGATCATGGCTGCCTTGACGTCGCTCGCCGCGCGCAGTTCGGCGGTCAGCGTCAGCAGGCGCTCCAGATCCTGGGCGACGATGTCGGCAATGATCGCTTCCTTGTTCTCGAAGTAATGGTAGATGTGCCCGGTGCTCATGCCGGCCACTTTCGATATTTGCGCGATGCTGGTGCCGTGGAAACCGTGCAGGCGGAAGCATTCCTCGGCGGCGGCGCGAATTTGCGTGCGGCGTGCTTCGGCACGCGGCGCCTCCGTGTTTTGGTTGATGGCGGCTGACATGTGTACCTCCGGTCTGGGTGCCCAGGCGAATGTAAAATATTGCAGTGGGCCAATCTTGTAATTGAGTAAATTATAATGTAGATTGAACGTTCATTCTAGTTTGGGTGTTCGATTCCGTTTATCGAACGGTTCCATATATTCATGTTCATGGCATTAGCCGCTCGCCCGCCCACGTCGGGTTGCTGGTCGTGCCACTTCAAAAGGTCAACCATGCAGACTCCTCGCAAGCTGCCTTTCATCCCGCTGGGCCTTGCGCTGGCGGGTGCCTTCCTGCTTGTCGCCTGCGGGGGCAAGGAAACACCGCCCGTACCGGGCGCACCGGCCGTCACGGTGGTGACGGTGCAGACCGAATCCGTTCCGGTGGCATCCGAACTGCCTGGGCGCACTTCACCTTATCAGATTGCCGAACTGCGTCCGCAGGTGACCGGCATCGTCAAGGAGCGCCTGTTCAAGGAAGGCAGCGAGGTCAAAGCGGGGCAGGTGCTGTACCAGATCGACCCCGCCACGTATCAGGCGGCCTTCGACAGTGCGCAGGCCAATCTGGCGCGCGCCGAAGCGAATCTGTACGCGGCGCGGCTAAAGGCGGGGCGCTACGCCGAGCTGGTGAAAATCGAGGCGGTGAGCAAGCAGGCCAATGACGAAGCGGATGCTGCGCTGAAGCAGGCGCAGGCCGATGTCGGCGCAGCCAGGGCCGCGCTCGACAGGACGCGGATCGACCTTGGCTTCACCCGCGTCACCTCGCCGATCGCGGGCCGTATCAGCCGCTCGGCGGTAACGCCGGGGGCGCTGGTCACCGCCAACCAGGCCGACGCACTTGCCACCGTGCAGAAGCTCGACCCGATCTATGTCGACCTGACCCAGTCCAGCGCCGACATGCTGCGCATGCGGCGCGATCTTGAATCCGGCAGGCTGCAACGCGCCGCCGGCAGTGCCGTGCCGGTCCAGTTGGTGCTGGAAGACGGCAGCGTCTACGGTGCCGAGGGCAAGCTGGCTTTTTCCGAAGTGACGGTCGACGAAGGCACCGGCAGCGTCACGCTGCGCGCGGTGTTTCCCAACCCCAAGGGCGAACTGCTGCCCGGCATGTACGTGCGGGCGCGCCTGGCCCAAGGCACGCAGGACAATGTCATCCTGCTGCCGCACGCGGCGGTGAGCCGCGATCCGCGCGGCAATGCGACGGTAATGCTGGTGAATGCCGAAAACACGGTCGAGCCGCGCGTCGTCAAGACCGGGCAATCGATCGGCGACAAGTGGGTGGTGAGCGAAGGGCTCGCCCCGGGCGACCGTGTCATCATCGAAGGCCTGCAGAAGGCGCGCCCGGGCAGCCCGGTACAGGCGCAGGAGATGGGGGCTGCGGCAGCCGCTCCTGCGGCACCCGCCGCCGCGGCGAAGTGAGGTAGCGCACCATGGCCCATTTTTTCATCGACCGACCCATCTTCGCGTGGGTCATCGCCATCGTCATCATGCTCGCCGGCGTGCTGTCCATCCTGGCGCTGCCGGTATCGCAATACCCGGCCATCGCGCCGCCCACCGTCGCCATCAACGCCAGCTATCCCGGCGCCTCGGCGAAGACGGTAGAGGATTCGGTCACCCAGGTCATCGAGCAGAAGCTGACCGGCCTCGACGGCCTGCTCTACATGAGCTCGCAGTCTGATTCCTACGGCCGCGCCACGGTCACGCTCACCTTCGACGCCGGCACCGATCCCGACATCGCGCAGGTGCAGACACAGAACAAGCTGCAGCTCGCGCTGCCGCTGCTGCCGCTGGCGGTGCAGCAGCAGGGCGTGCAGGTGGTGAAATCGACGCGCAACTTCCTCATGATCATCGGCTTCGTCTCCAAGGACGGTTCCATGAGCCGGACCGACCTCGCCGACTTCCTCAACTCGACCGTGCAGGAGCCCTTGTCGCGCGTCACCGGCGTCGGCGAGGTGCAGGTGTTCGGCTCCCAGTACGCCATGCGCATCTGGCTCGATCCGGCCAAGCTGAACAACTTCAGGCTCACGCCTGAAGACGTGCAGGACGCGATTCGTGCGCAGAACAACCAGATCTCGGCCGGCCAGCTGGGCGGCACGCCGGCGGTGGCGGGGCAGGGCTTCAGCGCGACGATCACCGCGCAGAGCCGGCTTCAGACCGTCGAGGAGTTCGAGCGGATCCTGCTACGGAGCTCGGCGCAGGGCGGCGAAGTGCGCCTGAAGGACGTCGCCCGCGTCGAGATTGGCGCCGAGAACTACGGCATCGTCGGCCGCTTCAACGGCCAGCCCGCCTCGGGCATGGGCATCAAGCTCGCCGCAGGCGCCAATGCGCTCGACACCGCGAAAGCCGTGGAGGCCAGGATCGAGCAGATGAAGGGCTTCTTCCCGCCCGGAGTCGAGACCGTCGTGCCGTACGACACCACGCCCTTTGTCAGGATCTCGATCATGAACGTGGTGCAGACCCTGGTCGAGGCAATCATCCTGGTGTTCCTGGTGATGTACCTCTTCCTGCAGAATTTCCGTGCGACGCTGATCCCGACCATCGCCGTGCCGGTCGTTCTGCTCGGCACCTTCGGCATGATGGCCGCCTTTGGCTTCTCGATCAACACGCTCACCATGTTCGGCCTGGTGCTCGCGATCGGTCTGCTGGTCGACGACGCCATCGTCGTGGTGGAGAACGTCGAGCGCATCATGACCGAGGAGGGTCTCTCGCCCAAGGAGGCGACCCGGAAGTCGATGAGCCAGATCACCGGGGCGCTGATCGGTATCGGCCTGGTGCTGTCCGCCGTGTTCGTGCCGATGGCTTTCTTCGGTGGCTCGACCGGGGTGATCTACCGCCAGTTCTCGATCACCATCGTCTCGGCAATGGTGCTGTCGGTGCTGGTGGCGATCATCTTCACCCCGGCGCTGTGCGCGACGATGCTAAAGCCCGTCTCCAAGGGGCACAGCCACAGCGAGGGCGGCTGGTTCAGCGGGTTCTTCGGCTGGTTCAACCGCATGTTCGCCCGCAACAGCCAGCGCTACGAGTCGGCGGTAAGCAAGATCCTCGCGCGCAGCCTGCGCTTCCTGGTGATCTACCTCGTCATCATCGGCGTTTTGGTGCTGCTGTTCCTGCGCATGCCGACGTCCTTCCTGCCGGAGGAAGACCAGGGCGTGATGTTCACTCAGGTCATCCTGCCGGCCGGCGCGACCCAGGAACGCACCATCGAGGTGCTGAAGAAGGTCGAGCACCAGTATCTTGAGAACGAGAAGGGTAACGTGCGCTCGATCTTCGCCGCCGCCGGCTTCAGCTTCGCCGGCCAGGGCCAGAACATGGGTATCGGATTCGTCAATCTCGAGCCCTGGGACCAGCGCCAGGCGCCAGGGCAGGACGTGAAGTCGATCGCCGGACGGGCCATGGGCGCGTTCTCGCAGATCAAGGAGGCGATGGTGTTCGCCTTCGTGCCGCCGGCCGTGCTCGAACTCGGCACCTCCAGCGGCTTCAACGTGCAGTTGCAGGACCGCGCAGGCCTCGGCCACGACGCCCTGATTGCCGCGCGCAACCAGTTCCTCGGCATGGCCGCGCAGGACAAGCGTCTGGTCGGTGTGCGACCCAACGGGCAGGAGGACATCCCCGAATACCAGCTCGACATCGACCACGCTAAGGCCGGTGCGCTCGGTGTTTCGGTGGAGGACATCAACGAGACGCTGGCCACCGCCTGGGGCGGCACCTATGTCAATGACTTCATCGACCGCGGGCGCATCAAGAAGGTGTATCTGCAGGCCGACGCCGACGCACGCATGAAGCCGGACGATCTGGCCAAGTGGTACGTGCGCAACAAACAGGGCGAGATGGTGCCGCTGTCGGCGTTCACCACCGCGCACTGGGTGTACGGCTCGCCGCGCCTGGAACGCCACAACGGCCAGCCTTCGGTCGAACTGCTCGGTCAGGCGGCGCCGGGCCTGTCGTCGGGCGACGCCATGGCCGCGGTTGAGGAAATCATCGCCAAGCTGCCGACCGGAATCAGCTATGAATGGACCGGATCTTCCTTCGAGGAGCGTCGCTCCGGGGCTCAGGCACCGGCGCTCTATGCGCTGTCGCTGCTGGTGGTGTTCCTGTGCCTCGCCGCACTGTACGAGAGCTGGTCGGTGCCGTTCGCGGTGATGCTGGTGGTGCCGCTTGGCGTGTTCGGTGCGGTGCTTGCCGCCAGCGGGCGGGGGCTGTCGAACGACGTTTATTTCCAGGTCGTCTTGCTCGCCACCATCGGCCTGTCGTCGAAGAACGCGATCCTCATCGTCGAATTCGCCAAGGCGCAGATGGAGCAGGAGGGCAAGGAGCTGATCGCCGCCACGCTGACCGCGGTTCGCATGCGTTTGCGCCCCATCCTGATGACCTCGCTGGCCTTCGGCTTCGGCGTGCTGCCGCTGGCCATCGCCACCGGCGCCGGTTCCGGCGCCCAGAACGCCGTAGGCATCGGCGTACTCGGCGGCACCATCGCCGGCACCGTGATCGGCATCTTTTTCATTCCGCTGTTCTACGTGATGGTCAAGCGCATTTTCAAGGACAAACAGCAGGCGGAACCCGCAGCGCCTGTGGTCCCGCAGGAGCTCAAGTAATGACCCCGTTACGCACCCTGACCCTTGCACTGGCCGCCACACTGGCGAGCGGTTGCACGATGATCCCGCAGTATCAGCGTCCGGCGGCGCCGGTAGCAGCCAGTTTCCCGAATGCGGCCCCGGTTGCTGCGGCGCCAGCGGCCGATGCCATCGCCTGGCGCGACTACTTCGCCGACAATCGACTGCGCGAGGTGATCGCGCTGGCGCTCGCCAACAACCGCGACCTGCACGTCGCCGCGCTCAACATCGAGAAAGCGCGGGCGCAGTACCGCATCCAGCGTGCCGACCTGTTTCCTGCGGTTGGCGCGACCAGCAGCCAGAACGCGGCGCGCCTGCCGGGGGATCTGACCAGCAGCGGCGAGGCCGAGGTCAACCGCAGCTATAGCGCCACCATCGGCTTCTCCACCTATGAGCTGGATTTCTTCGGCCGCATCCGCAGCCTCAACGCCCAGGCGCTGGAAACCTATCTCGGTACCGAGGAGGCACGGCGCAGCGCGCAGATCAGCCTGGTAGCCGAAGTCGCCAACACCTGGCTGATACTCGCCGCCGATCGCGAGCGCCTGGCGCTGGCACGCAGCACTTACGAAACGCGGCAGAAGTCCCACGACCTGACCCGCCGCAGCTTCGAAGCCGGTGCGGTCTCGGCACTCGACCTGCACCAGGCGGAAACTCTGCTGCACAGTGCGCGCGCCGATGCCGCCCGCTATCGCAGCTTCGTTGCGCAGGACGAGAACGCGCTCGCACTCATCGCCGGCGCTCCGGTGCCCGCAGAACTGCTGCCGGCCACGCTCACCGACAGCATCAGTACGCTGGCCGAATTGCCGGCCGGCATGCCGTCCGAGGTGCTCGTTCGCCGCCCCGACATCCTGCAGGCCGAACGCACCCTGCGTGGCGCCAACGCCAGCATCGGTGCCGCACGCGCAGCCTTCTTCCCCAGTATCAGCCTGACAGCCGCCGCCGGCAGCGCGAGCAGCACGCTGGGCAGCTTGTTCGACGGCGGCTCCGGGACCTGGAGCTTCATTCCGCAGATCCGCATCCCGATCTTCGAGGCGGGTCGCCTGCAGGCGAGTCTTGAGGTGGCCGAGGTGCAGCGCGACATCCACATCGCGCAATACGAGAAGGCGATCCAGAGTGCGTTCCGCGAAGTGGCCGATGCGCTCGCCGAACGCGCCACGCTCGCCGAACAACTCGATGCGCGCCGGCGGCTGGTCGAGGCCACCGCAGCGGGATTCCGCCTGTCGGAAGCCCGCTACAAGGGCGGGGTGGACAGCTACCTGGGCCTGCTCGACGCCCAGCGCACGCTGTATGCCGCCGAGCTTGACCTGATCGCCGTGCGCCTGGCCGATACCGCCAATCGGGTGACGCTGTACAAGGTGCTGGGCGGCGGCTGGCAGTGAGGGGTGTGGATTTTTCGGACGCGAACCCGAGCACCGGCTTGCGGCACGCGTAAGCGCGATCAAAAACATGGCGGCACTGCCCGAAATTAATTATTGCGGGTGGGTGTCGCCACCATTCAACGCTTCCGTCAGCGTGAGCCCGGCCAGTTCGCGCGTCGCCCGCGCAAGGTAGTAGAGCGCGCCCAGCATCATCAGCATCGAAGGCAGGGCGATCATCGGATAGCTCAACAGGGTCAGGCGCCCGAGCTCGGTATTGAATGCCTCGCTGCCGGCCGGACTGGTGACGATCCAGGTGGCCAGAAAAAAATTCATCGCCGCGGAGAAGAAGAAGGTGCTACCGAGCATGTAGGTGGCGTTCTGCAGCCGTGCCTCGAAATCCCGCGCCGTGCCGCGTGCGTCAAGATGCTGCTGCACCCGCGCCACATCGATCAGCGTCGGATTGTAGAGCAGGGTTTTTACCAGCGGGTAGCGAGTGCGGGTGGAAACCAGCACGGCCACACCGATCAGCGCGGGAATCGCGGCTTCCTTCACCGCCAGCCACTGGGTGTCGAGCTGCAGCAGGCCGATGCCGCCGGTGAGCAGGATGCTGACCAGGCCCAGCACGGACAGGAAGCTGACTTTGCTGCGCCCGAGCAGCTCGAACGTGCCCCATCCGAGTGGAAACGCCAGCGCCACCAACAGCCCGCCGACGGCGCCGAAGTCCTGCTCGCCGCTGAACTTCATCAGGATGACCGAAGGAATAACGATATTGATCAGGAGTTCGAGCAGCGGGTTGGATTTCTTGGTCTGGGTCATGAGCGGATGTGCGGTCGGGTTTCAATGCTCATTGACCCGGCAATGAGGCTTTGGTTTCGGGGGTGCAGGCTGAAGCGTTCGAGTTCGGCAATTTTTGCATACGATGGCGGATGCGCTGTAAATTGCAGAAAAAACCGCTACGCCAGCTGCCCATGACCCATATTATTCCGCTCGCCAACAGTCTGCACCGCGCAACCATAGACGCATTGCGGCGGCAGGCGCCGTTTTCGGCAATGGCGGAAGACGCGCTGTTATGGCTGGTGCAGCGCCTGTCGGTGGCCTATTTCGCGCGCGACGCGGTGCTGCTGCCGCCCGCCGACACGCCACCCGATGCGCTGTTCATCGTCAAGCTGGGCACCGTGGCAGGCGCCACCGCCGAGGGGCATACGGTGCTGCAGCTGGCGACGGGCGAGATGTTTCCGCTGGGCGCGCTGCTCGCCGGGCGCGGCGCCGCCAACCGTTATAGCGCGGCAACCGATACCTTTTGCTACCTGCTGCCGGCTGCCGATTTTCATGCGCTGCTGGCGAAAAGCCCTGAATTTCATGATTTCTGTACGCGCCGCATCGCCAGTCTGCTGGAGGAGTCGCAGCGCGCGGTGCAGTCGGAATACGCGCTGGCGCTCGACGACGAAAGCCGCTTTTCGCGTGCGCTCGAAAGTCTCGTCCGGCGCACGCCGCTATCGGCCCTGCCCGCGACGCCGCTGGCCGACGCGCTGGCGGCGATGGAGGCCGCGCGAGTGGGCTCGGTGGTGGTGGCCGACGCAGCCGGGCAGCCGCTCGGCATTCTCACACTGAAGGATGTGCTGGCGCGCGTGACCCTGGCCGGGGTGCCGCTGGCCACCCCGATTTCGGCCGTGATGACGCCGGATCCGGCGACCCTCTCGGTCGATGCGCCGGTGGCGGATGCGCTGGTGCTGATGGCGCGCCAGGGCATCCACCACATCCCGCTGGTCAGGGAGGGGAAGCTGGTCGGCGTGGTGTCGGAAAAGGATATATTCGCTCTGCGCCGCCTGTCGGTGGAAGGCATCACCTCGGCCATCGCGCGCAGCGAAGACGCGGCCCGCCTGCCCGCGCTGGCACGCGACATCGGCGACCTGGCGCACAGCCTGCTGGCGCAGGGAATGGATGCGGAAAACCTCACCGCGATCATTTCCAGCCTCAACGACCGCCTCACCGAGCGCCTCATCGCGCTGGAAAGCGAGGCCGATGCCGCGCTCGCCGGGCTGCGCTGGTGCTGGCTGGCCCTGGGGTCGGAAGGGCGCATGGAACAGACGCTCGCCACCGACCAGGACAACGCGCTGATCTTCGCCGAGGCGGACGAGGCCCAGCGCGATGCGCTGCTGGCGTTTGCGCTACGGGTGAACCACCGGCTCGACGCCTGCGGGTTTCCGCTGTGTCGCGGCGGCATCATGGCGAGCAACCCGAAGTGGTGCCTGTCGGCAAGCGGCTGGCAGCAGCAGTTCACGCAATGGATCGATCACGGCAGCCCCGATGCGCTGCTCAACGCCAGCATCTTTTTCGATTTTCGTCCGCTGGCCGGCGATGCTTCGCTGGCGCTCGACCTGCGCGCCTGGCTCAACCGCGCCGCACAAAAAAACCCGCGCTTCCTGCACCAGATGGCGGGCAACGCCCTGCGCAACCGCCCGCCGCTGGGACTGGTGCGCGACTTCGTGCTGTCGGACGACAACGCCCACCCGCACACCATCGACCTCAAGCTCAACGGGGCGACGCCGTTTGTCGACGCCGCGCGCATTTTTGCGCTGGCGTCCGGCAGCCCGCAGACCAACACCGCCAAGCGCCTGCGCGCTGCCGCGCCCGCGCTGCGCATTCCCGATGTCGAGCTGGCCGACTGGAACCGCGCGTTCCACTTCCTGCAGCTGCTGCGGCTGCGCCACCAGCATGAGCAGCAGCGCACGGGGATTGCCCCCGACAACCATCTCGACCCCGATACGCTGAATCCGCTCGACCGCCGCATCCTGAAGGAAGCCCTGCGCCAGGCGCGCAAGGTGCAGGCGCGCCTGGCGCTGGATTACCAGCTGTGATCTGGCCGTTTGCCCGACCGGCGCTGCCGCCGCTGGATGCCGCCGGCAGCGCGCGGCGCGCGGCGCTGGCCCGCCAGGAGGTCGATCTCAAACGGCCGCTCGCCGACATGCGCTGGTGCGTGGTCGACGTGGAAACCGGCGGGCTGGATGCGGCGCGCGATCCGCTGCTGGCGATCGGTGCAGTGGCGATCGAACACGGCCGCATTGCGCTCGATGCCAGCCTGGAAGTCGGGCTGACGCAGGCGCAGTCGACCGCTGCCGCCAACATCCTGATCCATGGCATCGGCGGCAGCGAACAGCGCGCCGGCCAGGCGCCGCACGAGGCCCTGCTCGACTGGCTGGAATTTTCCCGCGGGGCGCCCCGGGTCGCCTTTCACGCGGCATTCGACCAGGCGGTGCTGCAGCGCGCCGTGCGCGCGCAACTGGGCCTGGCGATCGACGCCCCGTGGTTCGATGCGGCGGTGGTGGCACCGCTGCTGTTTCCCGACGCGGCGCCGCACTGCCGCCACCTCGACGACTGGCTGGCGCACTTCGGCATTGCCGTGTACGCGCGTCATGGCGCGCTGGCCGATGCCTACGCCACCGCCGAGTTGTGGCTGATCCTGCTGCAGGCGGCGCAGCGCGACAACATCGCCACCGCGCATCAACTGCGCGGCCTGTTGCACGCCCGGCGCTGGCTAGCAGTAAATTAGCCCCTACTAATCCGTTTGTCGGCGGAATAACAAGTCCTTACACTTCGCGCACGCGCAATATCAATAAAGCGCGTCCCCCACTCATGTTCACGGAGGAACTGCCATGGAATTGTCGGAAAGACATCAGGAGTACTGGCGCAAGAATCTGCGGCTCACCGCGGTCCTGCTTGCGATATGGTTCGTGGCGACTTTTGTCGTCATTTTTTTCGCCCCCCAGCTCAATGACATCGTCATCATGGGTTTTCCCTTCGCCTTCTACATGGGCGCCCAGGGTTCGCTGATCATCTACGTCCTGATCATTTGGTTCTACGCTCGCCGCATGAACCAGCTGGACAATGAATACGGCGTACAAGAGGGAGAAGAATAATGAGCACAACGACCCAGAGCCAGTTCTTCCAGCAGCTCAAGAAGTACTACACCTTCTACACCGGTGGCTTCATCGCCTTCGTCATCGTGCTTGCGATCCTGGAGCAGATGGGCCTTCCTCCCCGATGGATCGGCTATATCTTCCTTGCCGCCACCATCTCGCTGTATGCCGGCATCGGCATCATGTCGAGAACCGCCGACGTGTCGGAGTACTACGTCGCCGGCCGACGCGTGCCCGCCCTGTTCAACGGCATGGCGACCGGCGCCGACTGGATGTCGGCCGCGTCCTTCATCGGCATGGCAGGCACCCTCTATCTGGCCGGCTTTGACGGCCTCGCCTTCGTGATGGGCTGGACCGGCGGCTACGTGCTGGTGGCGCTGTTTCTCGCGCCCTACCTGCGCAAGTTCGGCCAGTTCACCATCCCCGACTTTCTCGGCACCCGCTACGGCGGCAACCTGCCGCGCACCATCGGCGTGATCGCCGCCATCATCTGCTCCTTCACTTACGTGGTGGCACAGATCTACGGTGTGGGCATCATCACCGCGCGCCTCACCGGCCTGGAATTCCATATCGGCGTGTTCGTCGGTCTCGCCGGCATTCTGGTGTGCTCCTTCCTCGGCGGCATGCGCGCGGTGACCTGGACCCAGGTGGCGCAGTACATTATCCTGATCATCGCCTACATGATCCCGGTGGTCTGGCTGTCGGTGGCCCACACCGGCAACCCGGTTCCGCAGGTCGCCTACGGCCAGGTGCTGCAGCAGGTGACGCAGCTGGAAAACGAATTCAACAATGCCGACACCGCCAAGGGCGCAGCCGAAGCTTCCGCGCGTGCGGCATTCAAGGCACAGCAGAATTCGTTCGAAGCCAGGATCGCGGCGCTGGACGAAGCCGTGGCCGCGGGCAATGGCGACGCCTTCGTCGAAGCCCAGCGTGTCGAAACCGACAGCCCTGCCGACTTTCCGGCTACGCCCGACGCGCTCAAGGCGCAGTGGAAGAAGTCGGCCGACGGCGCCAAGGCCAAGACCGGTCCGGTCTCGGCGCACGCCCAGGCTTTTTCCGGCAAGGGCGCGGAGAAGAAGCTGCTGAACGACAATCCCGACGCGACCGCAGCGGAAATCGCCGCCGCGCAAGCCGAAGACCAGGAGGCTTCCAACATCAAGCGCCGCAACTTCATCGCGCTGGTGCTGTGCCTGATGGTCGGCACCGCCTCGCTGCCGCACATCCTGATGCGCTACTACACCACGCCGTCGGTGCGTGAAGCGCGCAAGTCGGTGTTCTGGTCGCTGCTGTTCATCTTTCTGCTGTACTTCACCGCGCCTGCGCTGGCGGTGCTGGTCAAGTTCACGGTCTACAACGACGTGGTCGGCTCGTCGTTCGCGTCGCTGCCCGCCTGGGTGGCGAACTGGCAGGCGGTGGATGCGACTCTGATGAAGATTGTCGATATCAACCTGGACGGCATCGTGCAACTCGCCGAGATCACCATCGGCGGTGACCTCATCGTGCTGGCCACGCCGGAGATCGCAGGCCTGCCCTACGTGATCTCAGGAATGGTGGCGGCGGGTGGCCTGGCTGCCGCGCTGTCGACTGCCGATGGCCTGCTGCTGACCATCGCCAACGCGCTGTCGCACGACGTCTACTACAAGATGATCGACCCGAAGGCCTCGACCATCCGTCGCCTGACCATCTCCAGGAGTCTGCTGCTGGTGGTCGCCATCTTCGCTGCATACACCGCCTCGCTGAAACCGGGGGACATCCTGTTCCTGGTCGGCGCCGCGTTCTCGCTGGCGGCCTCGGCATTTTTCCCGGCGCTGGTGCTCGGCGTGTTCTGGAAGCGCGCCAACTACCTCGGTGCGGTCGTCGGCATGCTGGCGGGCCTGGGCGTGTGCATGTACTACATGGTCATCACCTACCCGTTCTTCGGCGGCGTTTCCGCCAACGAATGGTTCGCCATCAAGCCCATCGCCGCCGGTGTGTTCGGCATGCCGATCGGCTTTATCGGCGTCATCATCGGCTCGTTGCTCTCGCGTGCGCCCAGCCTGGAAATCCAGCAAATGGTCGACCACGTGCGCTATCCGAGTCTGGTGAACGATATCAAGACGCAGGCGGCCTGATCGCGGCTTCACCGCGCGCCCCGTGCGCGCAATAAAAAAGCCAGCCACAGAGGCTGGCTTTTTTACGTCCGAGTTCTTCAACCCGGATCATTCACCCGGGCATGATCGGTCAAGGTCGCTTCCTGTAGGGTGCGCTTTGCGCACCGTTTGTCGGAATGCCGCGTGCGCGAAGCGCACCCTACAACTGCATTGAGCCCAGCCGATGCATAAAGTCGCTGCGGCCGGTGTCGCGGATCAGCCGCTGCGCCGTCTGCGGATCGTGCGACAGCGTGTGCTCGATCACCGCCGCCACCCGTTCCGGCTCGTTGCAATGCTGCCAGGCCATCCCCAGCGCATACCAGGCCAGCCCGTTCATCGGCTGCAGCCGGCCCGCCTCGGTCAGCGCTGCGGCCGCGTCAGCGTGCCGGCCGTGTCGCGCATACAGCATCCCCAACCCGTACCAGGCACGGTCGTTGTTCGGATTCAATTCGGTCGCCCGCCGCATCGCCGCTATCGCCGCCTCGTCCATGCCGCCGCGGTCGCGCACGTAGCCGAGGTTGAACCAGGTGGGGGCGTCGTCCGGCTCGATTCCGATCGCGCATTCAAACCAGGCTTCCGCCGCGGCCCAGCGTTCCTGTCGCGCTTCCAGCCAGGCCATCGTGCGCAGTGTGCCGACATGGGCGGGGTCGGCGCGATGGCTGTCGCGATACGCGGCCAGTGCGCGCTCCGACTGCCCCAGCATGTTGAAAAACATGCCCCGCAGGCCATGCCGCACACGGTCATAATTCATCGTGAGATCCAAGCAGAGAGGTATCAGCGCCCATTGTCACGGGCAAGCGGCGGCCTGACAAGCTGCGTTAAAATCATCGATTCGTTTCAGGAATATTCGCCATGTCCCTCGACATCCTGCTGGTTTTAATTCTGCGCACCCTGGTCGAGGTTGCCGGCTTCGCCCTGTTCGGGCAGGGGGTGCTGGCGCTGCTGGCCGGCAAATACCGCGAAGACAATATTTTCTACCGCACGCTGCGCATCGTCGCCAGCCCCGCAGTGCGCGCCGTGCGTTTCATCGCCCCGCGTTTCATTCTCGACGCCCATGTGCCGTTTCTCACCTTCTTCCTGCTGTTCTGGCTGTGGGTCGCACTGGCGCTCGTCAAACGCCACCTGTGCGGCCTGAATGGGTTGGCATGCTGAGCCGAGGGCATCACGGCTTTTCCTTGACGGAATGGGGGCAAACCGGTTAAATTGCCGCCTCTTTGTGGCCAGTTAGCTCAGTTGGTAGAGCAGCGGATTGAAAATCCGCGTGTCCTTGGTTCGATTCCGAGACTGGCCACCAGCATTCTAGACGGCTCACAGCGATGTGGGCCGTTTTTATTTGGTGGCACCGTGACAGAAACGTGACAACGCCATACGTTTTCCTTCGGTACAGACTCAATCCTGATGCAGCCTCTGCCAGGTGTTCCGTAGCAAACTTCGCATAACGATCCACCATGCAGTGGGTCTTCCAGCCGGGCGGCACTTTCGTGCACGGGTCGAACGCGGCATTCCTTGCTGATTGTAGGGGCTACGCATCCCGGCGATGGGCGAGAAGCCAAGCCGGGATGGCGTTTTGGCGGGTGGGTATGTCGTTCCCGGCCGGTGTCGGGTATGTTCGTGAAATATCCCCAATGCGGAATCCGTCATGTCGATTGCCCTGCCTGTTGAACTCCAGACCCTGTTAGATAACGGGCTTGCCGTCATCCGGAATCCCGGGGTCTGGTGGGAGGTCGGGGTGCTGGTGCTGGCGGCGGCGGGTGCGCTGCTGGTGCATCGCACGTTGAGCCAAAGCCTGGCGGCGCGCACGCAGGACGGCGCGGAATACACGGTCCGCCATCTGGCGCTGAAGACCTTGCAGCGCATCCTGTTCCCCATCAGCATGCTGCTGGGGGTACTGGCGGGACGGGCGCTGCTGCAGCATCAGGGGAATCCGGTGAATCTGCTCAATCTGGCGGTGCCTCTGCTGACTTCGCTGGCCACGATCCGTATCTTCATCTATTTCCTGCGCAAGGCTTTCCGCCCGGGGCCGCTGGTCAAGGCCTGGGAAAACCTGATCGCCACCTCGGTCTGGATCGTCGTTGCGTTGCATCTGCTGGGCTGGCTGCCGGCCGTGCTGGAAGGCCTGGACGGCATGGCTATGCAGGTGGGCGGCAGCCGGATTTCCGTATTGGCGACCCTCAAGCTGCTGCTGGCCGTGGCCCTGTTGTGGCTGCTGGCGCAATGGCTGGGCCGCGTCATCGAGAACCGCATCAACCGCACCGAGTTTGCCAACGTCGGCATGCGGGTGGCGCTGGTCAAGCTCAGCAAGTTCATCCTGTTGGTGCTGGTTTTTCTGCTGGCGCTGGATGCGGTGGGGATCGACCTCACCGCGCTGGCGGTGTTCGGCGGCGCGCTGGGCGTGGGCCTGGGCTTCGGCCTGCAGCGCATCGCCAGCAATTTCATCAGCGGTTTCATCGTGCTGTTCGACCGCTCGATCCGCCCCGGCGACGTCATCACCATCGGCGACAAACTCGGCTGGGTGCAGGAGCTGCACGCCCGCTATGTGGTGGTGAAGGACCGCGACGGGGTGGAGCGGCTGATTCCCAACGAGATGTTGATCACCAACGAGGTGATCAACTGGAGCTACAGCGACCGCAACGTGCGCCTGAAGATTCCGGTTTCCATCAGCTACGACAACGACCCGGAACAGGCGCTGGCCCTGCTGGCGGCGGCGGCGAGGGCCAACCCCAGGGTGCTCGCCGACCCGGCGCCCACCACCCGCCTGATGGCCTTCGGCGACAACGGCATCGAACTGGAACTGCGGGTGTGGCTTCAGGACCCCGAGGCCGGCCTGGGAAGCGTGCGCTCGGATATCAACCTGGCGATCTGGCGCGCCTTCAAGGCCGCCGGCATCGTCATCCCCTATCCCCAGCGCGATCTGCATATCCGCAGCGGGCTGGAGGCGCTGAAGCCGTAATGGCCCGCGGGCGCCCGGCCAAGGCGCACGCGGGCGAATAAACCTGATCCTCCGGTTGCAGGAGTGGCTATACATAGAGGCAAGTACGGGCCGGGACACCCGTCGCAAACTGTGTAGGCTTTTTGGCCGGGTATGGGGAGGCCCATGAACGATCTGCAACGCATCTGGCCCTTCCTCCGTTCCTGCTGACCCTGCGGGCGCTGTGCCGGCCGCGGATGGCGACGAGGCCTGGGCGCCCACCCCGCTGCGGCTAAGCTTCATCGACGGCGAGGTGTCGTACTGGCGGCCGGGCGCGGACGAGTGGGTGCGCGCCCGGCCCAATATGGCGCTGGCGGAGGACGACGCGCTCTATACCGACAAGAATTCCAATTTTGAAGTGCAGTTCGACAGCCGCAGCTTCGCGCGCGCCGACGAACATACCCAGCTGTCGCTGCTGCGGTGGGAAGAACACCTTATCCAGTTCAAGGTCGCCAGCGGCCGGGTGTCGTTCGACATGCGCAGCCTGGCGGAGGGCGGCGCAGTGGAGGTGAGCACGCCGAACGCGGTGTTCGTCATCGAGCCCCTCGGCTATTACCGGGTGGAGGTGAACAGCCGCGACATCCATTTCGTCACCCGCCGCAGCGGCGAGGCCACGGTGATTACCGCCGCCGGCCGCTCGCTGGGAATTTACCCCTCCGAGGACGCCGTGGTGACGGCGGGCGATCCGGTGAAAGTGGCCACGTACGCTGCGCCGGCGCCCGATGCCTGGGATCGCTGGAACGCTGCACGCAGCGACCGCAGCGGCGAATCGATCAGCGCGCGCTACCTGCCGCCCGGCGTCTACGGCGCGGAGGAACTCGACCACTACGGCCGCTGGCGGGTGGTGCCGACCTACGGCGCGGTGTGGATTCCCGATGGCATGAGCGCGACCTGGGCGCCCTACAGCACCGGCTACTGGGTGTGGGACCCCTATTACGCATGGACCTGGATCGACGATGCGCCGTGGGGCTGGGCGCCCTTTCACTACGGGCGCTGGGTCCACATCGACGGCTACTGGGCATGGGCGCCGGGGCCGGTGGTGCGGCGGCCGGTGTATTCGCCGGCGCTGGTGGCGTTCATGGTACCCGACCGCGACGTGACGCTGCGTCTTAACGCCGGCCTGCCCGGTGTGTGGTGGGTGGGACTCTCCTGGGGCGAGCCGGTGCTGCCGTGGTGGGGCCCGTCCCGCTATCGCGGACGCCCCTGGTGGGGTGGCTGGGACGGACCGCGCATCATCAACAATGTGATGGTCATGCAAACCACGGTCATCAAGGTGGGCGATATCCGCTATCACAATGCCCGCCTGCCGCGCGCCATCCTTACGGCGCCGGCCGCCAGGTTCGGACGCGAACGGGTGTGGACGACGGTGGGAACCCATCCGCCACACCGACTTCGTGCCGGTGCGCGGCGAATTGCCAGTCAAGCCTTCGCGCGCCAGCCTGGTCGGCGGCGCGCCGAAAGGGGTGCAGCCGCCGCGGGAAATTGTTTCGCGCCTGGTGGTGTCGACGCGCCCGCCGCGCGAGCGGACCCAGCCCTGGCCGGACGCGACGCCCCGCGCCCGCCCCCCGGCCGTTCCCGCGCCCCGCTATAAGGTCCCCTCCGTGCGCCGCGCCGAGGATGCCCACATCCGGCTGCGGCCGCCCTTCGGGGCCGAGACGGGGCCGGAACGGGCGCCGCCGCCGCGGCCGCCGCGCTATGAGGAGATAAGGAAATCGGTGATCCCGCGTGAGCAGGCCACGGTGGGCACTCGACCCCCGACCCGCGAGCGGCCTGTCGTGCGCCGGGAGGCAACACCCGCGCCGCGTCCGGCGCCGCCGGCCAGCGTGCAGGCCCCGCGGACACGCAGCCTGGATGAGAAGGCGCGCGGCGAGGCCGGGCGGGATGAAAAAGGGCGCTCATTGCCGGGGCAACCCGCCAGCCAGACCTACCGGGGACGCGACCGTGAAAACCGCGACGCGCGTTGAATGATTGCGTGCCCGGGGCGCCTCGGTGCGTAATCGTGCTTGTTAGTGCGAGACCGCCGGGGAATAAGCTTCCACTTGTTCGGTTGCCGGTTTGGCAGCAGCTTTGCCCGCGGCCTCGGCCTTCCGCTCGATGGACGCCGCCAACGCCTCGGGGGTGCGCCCATACAGGCAGTTTTCGTCGTGATGCTTGTCACGCGTCTGCGCGACACTGCCTTTAAAGCGCGGATCCTGCGGGCGCTCATGACTGTTCATGAACAAGGCCACATCCCAGGCTTCCTGATCGCTCAGGGTGCCACCGAGCCCATAGGGCATGTTGGCCTGGATAAAGCCCGCCGCCGTGTTAACGCGATGCATGCCGGCGCCCCAGTTGAACGAATCCTTGCCCCATAGAGGCGGAAACGCATACTCGCCGCGCGCTTTGATGCCTTCACCGTTGGCGCCGTGGCATATCGCGCAATTGTTCTCGTATACGCCGCGTCCGCGCGCCATGTCGGGTGTCAGTGCGGGCTTCGCCACTTTGACATAGCCCTGGCCGGGCAATTTGACGCCGGTCGGTGCGCCCTTGGCGAGCCAGTAATGGTAAGTCACCAAAGCGGTCATTTCCTTGCTGTCCAGAGCGGGCGCCTTGCCGTTCATGCTGTAGAGGAAGCACCCCTGGATACGGCTCTGGATGGTATCGACCTGCCGGGTTTTCTGGCGGTATGCGGGGTAGAGGACATACGCGGCCCATAACGAGGCTGTATAAAAAGCCCCTAAAAATAATCATTCCCGCATCTTGCCCCAGCCTCCCGCCTGCATCAACATCGCTGCATTGATTTTGTGATGGCACAGACCGCATGGCGCGCTACAAGCATATCGACACCAGCCCCCGTTTCCTTGCCGTCGACCTGCAACGGCAACTGCTTCCCGGTACTTTCGAGCACGCGCTCAATCACCTCATCGACCACGAGCTGGACCTGTCCAGCTTCGATGCCCGCTTCAACAACGACGCGACCGGTGCGGCGGCTTATCCGCCTGCCATGCTGCTCAAGGTCGTGCTGTTTGCCTACAGCCAGGGCATTATTTCCAGTCGCAACATTGAAGCAGTCTGCCGTGACCACGTCACCTTCATCGCCCTGTCAGGCGACACCCAGCCCCACTTCACCACGATTGCCGGATTTGTCTCGAAGCTTGCCGACGACATCGCCCGCGTCTTCACCCAAATCCTCTACCTGTGCGACCGGCAGGGTTTGATCGGACGCGAGATGTTTGCCATCGACGGCGTCAAGCTGCCCAGCAACGCCAGCAAACAGAAGAGCGGCACCCGTGCCGACTTCGAGCACCAGGCCACCAAGCTCGAAGCCGCTGCCCGCGTCATGCTCGAACGGCATCGGGAAGAGGACAGCAAACCGGTCGAGGCCGACCTCAGACAGAAAGAAGTCCAGCGCATCAGCCGCCTGCAAACCGATGCCGCCCAACTGCGTCAATGGCTCACCGCTCATCCCGATGATCGCAAGGGCAGCAAAGGCACGATACGGAAGAGCAACCGCACCGACAACGAATCCGCCAAGATGGCGACCAGCAAAGGCGTCATCCAGGGTTATACGGGTGTGGCCGCCGTCGATGCCCGTCACCAGATCATCGTGGACGCGCAGGCCCACGGTACCGGCAGCGAACAGGAACTGCTGGTACCGGTGGTCAAAGCCATCCAGGTCGCATTGAATGATGCTCCACTCATCACCCCGGCCAGCCTCATCACAGCGGACGCGGGTTACCACTCAGAAGCCAACCTTAAGCAACTTACTGAACTGGAAGTGGACGCCTTGATTGCCGACAACGGTATGCGGCAACGCGATCCACGCTTCAAGGATCAGGACAAACACAAGCAGGCCCCCGATCCTCTGCACGACAAATCCGGCCAGAAGAAAGAGAAGAAGCCGACTGCTGTTTATCGCCCCGCAGACTTTCGCTATGACATGGACGCGCAGACCTGCGTTTGCCCTGCGGGCAAGACACTCTACGGCAACGGCAGCCATTGCATCATCAATGGTTTCGTTGCCGTCAAATTTCAGGGCGCGCAGCAGGACTGCGTACCGTGCGCACAACGGGATAAGTGTCTACGCACGCCGACCAGGACCAAGACCCGGCAAGTGAGTTTCTTTCAGGGCAAGGCTGACGGCACGGAGTCCTTCACCGACAAGATGAAAGTCCGTATCGATTGCCCGGAAGGACAGGCGCGATACGGACGACGCTTCGCCACGGTGGAACCGGTGTTCGGCAACTTGCGGCACAACAAACAGCTCAACCGCTTCACCTTGCGGGGGCAGAAGAAAGTGGATGCGCAGTGGAAGCTCTACTGCCTGGTGCACAACATCGAGAAGCTGGCGCATCACGGGTATGCGCAGTAGGGACGGGGCGGGCAGCCCGCACTACGTCAATCAGATGCTGCCATGACTGATCGGAACATCCCACCGAATCGGTTCGGTAAGTTGCAAATCATGAATTGAAAACGGCGTGGAAATTCCACGCCGTTTTTTACGTCGCCAATTTGGCTGAAAAGGGGTTTTTCTACAGCGTCAACGGTGCCGAATCGGCTTTGCGGCCATTGTCCAGGTGACAGTTGGCGCAGTTCATGCCGTTGCCGACGTAAGCCTTGGCGTGTTGCTGGGTGTTCGTAAAAATATTCTTGCCCAGCAATACCATTTCGCCGTACTCGTTCTGTGGAATTTTGCTTTCGGCCGGGGGCGTGAAAGCGGCGGGCCGTTTGGCCGAATCCACCGCGGCACCGTCGGGTGGTGCGTCCGCGAAGCCGGTTTGCTCGCCGCCGGCCGGCTTCGCCGCCGCCGCTTCGGTGGCCTTCGGTTCGGGCTGCTGCTTGTCGCACCCGCCGAGCATGCCGCCCAAGGCGAGCACACAGAACGCATACCCTACAGATCTATTCATTTTCCTTCCCGCCGGGTTCCGAGCGTTGCCAGATATTCGGCGACTGAACGTATATCGTCATCGGTGAGATTCTCCGCAACCGCCTTCATCAGCTTTTGCGGATCATTGGTTCGGGCGCCGGTTTTCCAGGCCTGCAATTGACTCACCGTGTAGGCGGCATGTTGTCCCGCGATCGCTGGGAATGCCGGCGCTACGCCAAGGCCGTCCACGGCATGGCATTTGAAACACGGCGGCACCTGTCGGTCCCAGGCGCCGTTGATCGCCAGATTCTTGCCGCGCGCAATGACAGCGGGGTCCACCGTGCTTGCGCCGGCTTTCGGGCGCGGCTGACTCGCATAATGACGTGCAGTGGATTCGGCGTCTTCGACGCTCATCGCCTGCGCGATGGGTGTCATGACCGGATGGGTGCGGGTGCCGGCCTTGAAGTCGGCGATCTGTTTGGCGAAGTATGCCGGCGGCAGTTGTGCCAGCACCGGAAACCCGGCTTGGGGATTGCCTGCTCCGTCCACCCCGTGACAGCTTGCACAGGCGACTGCCGCCCCGTTGCCCTGGGTGACGATGGAAGGGGGCACCGCCGCAGCGCTTGACGCTGCCATGACCACGACCGCTGTGAATGTGTGGCTGATGAATGATCGCATCATGCGCTCCAGGAAACTTGAGGAGAAAGGATCCGGCAAGCCCGGATTCTGGCATGCATGACCACCAGTATAGAAAGGTGACGCCGAAGGGGCCCTAGCCCTTGCGGTGATGGCGCAGCAGGCGGTCGATCGCGTCCTTCAGCGGCCCTTCTTCAATTTCCGTGGTGAGGTGCGCCAGTTCGTTCAGTGCGGCAGGCGGCAGGCCGGTTTTTTCGACCGGGTGGACGTAGCGCGCGAGAAGTTCAGGATTGACGCTGATCCGCACTGTCGTTACCACGATTTCGCGCTTGCCGAGGCTGGCCATCAGCGCGTCGGTCTGCTGGCGCAGGCGGCTGGCGACGGCGCCGCTGTCGCAGGCGAGGCTCAGCACGGCGTTTTCCAGTTGCATGACACGGACGTGCCCTGCCAGCGCGGCGGGCAGGGCACGGTCGAGCGCGGCCTGGGTGTCGAGCAGGGCGCGGGCGCGCACGACAAGGCCGTGCGGCAGCTGGCTGGCGAGCAGGTCGGCGAGGCTGGCGGCGCTCATGGGCGTGGCGACCAGGCATCGCGGCAACCCCGTTCCGCTGTCTTGACAGCGTCACAGGAAGCCTGCATCCCTATGTTAAAATTCAACGATTTACCGCGTCTTGCGGGCATTTCGGATTCCCCATGCTGCAATCCCTGTTCAAAAAAGTCTTCGGCAGCCGCAACGAGCGGCTGGTCAAACAATACCTGCAAAAGGTGAAAGCGATCAATGCGCTGGAGCCGGCGATGGAGAAACTGTCCGACGCCGAGCTGGCCGGCAAGACCGCCGAGTTCAAGTCGCGGCTGGAAAAAGGCGAGACGCTCGACAAGCTGCTGCCGGAAGCCTTCGCCGTGGTGCGCGAGGCGTCGAAGCGGGTGCTCGGCATGCGCCATTTCGACGTCCAGATGGTCGGTGGCATGGTGCTGCACGACGGCAAGATCGCCGAGATGCGCACCGGCGAGGGCAAGACGCTGATGGCGACGCTGGCCGCGTACCTGAATGCGCTGACCGGCAAGGGCGTGCACGTGGTGACGGTGAACGATTACCTGGCCAGCCGCGATGCCGAATGGATGGGCCGTCTGTATGGCTTTCTCGGCCTCACCACCGGGATCAACCTGTCGCAGATGCCGCATGCCGAAAAGCAGGCCGCGTATGCCGCAGATATCACCTACGGTACCAACAACGAATACGGCTTCGACTATCTGCGCGATAACATGGTTTATCAGTTGGGCGAGAAAGTGCAGCGCCCGCTGGCCTACGGCATCATCGACGAAGTCGACTCGATCCTGATCGACGAGGCGCGCACGCCGCTGATCATTTCCGGGCAGTCGGAAGAAAACGTCGCGCTGTACCAGCAGATCAACGAGGTGCCGCCGCAGCTGATCCGGCAGCCGGACGAGGAATCCGAGGGCGATTACTCGGTCGACGAGAAAACGCGCCAGGTGCTGTTGTCCGAAGCCGGGCACGAAAAAGTCGAGGCCGTCCTCACCGAAATGGGCCTCTTGCCGCCCGGTGGCAGCCTCTATGACGCCACCAACATCATGCTGATGCACCATGTGTACGCCGCGTTGCGCGCGCATGCGCTGTTCTTCCTCGACCAGCACTACGTGGTGCAGAACGATGAGGTCATCATCGTCGACGAATTCACCGGCCGCCTGATGAGCGGGCGCCGCTGGTCGGAAGGCCTGCACCAGGCCGTCGAGGCGAAGGAGGGCGTGGCGATCCAGAAGGAAAACCAGACGCTGGCGTCGATCACCTTCCAGAACTATTTCCGTATGTACGAGAAGCTGTCGGGCATGACCGGCACTGCGGACACCGAAGCCTTCGAGTTCCAGAGCATTTACGGGCTGGAAACCGTGGTCGTGCCGACCCACCGCCCGATGATCCGCAAGGACGAACACGACCAGGTCTTCCGCACCGCGGCCGAACGCGACCAGGCGGTGATCAACGAGATCCGCGCCTGCCATGAGCGCGGTCAGCCGGTGCTGGTGGGCACCACCTCGATCGAGGCCAACGAGAAACTCTCCGCCGAGCTGAAAAAAGCCGGGCTGCCGCACAACGTGCTGAACGCCAAGCAGCACGAGCGCGAAGCCGAAGTGATTGCGCAGGCCGGGATGACCGGTGGGATCACCATCGCCACCAACATGGCGGGCCGCGGCACCGACATCGTGCTGGGCGGCAGCATTCAGAGGGAGCTGGATGCCAACAACCGGGACGAGGCGCTCTCCGACAGCGAAAAAACCAGCTGCATCGCCGCGCTCAAGGCCGACTGGCAGGTGCGCCACGACGCCGTGCTGGCGGCCGGCGGCCTGCACATCATCGGTACCGAACGCCACGAGTCGCGCCGCGTCGACAACCAGCTGCGCGGCCGTTCAGGACGCCAGGGCGACCCCGGCTCCAGCCGCTTCTTCCTGTCGCTGGAAGACCCGCTCTTGCGCATCTTCGCTTCCGACCGCGTCGCCACGATCATGAATCGCCTGAAGATGCCCGAGGGCGAGGCGATCGAGCATCCATGGGTGACACGCGCGATCGAGAACGCGCAGCGCAAGGTCGAACAGCGCAACTTCGACATCCGCAAGCAGTTGCTGGAATACGACGACGTGTCGAACGACCAGCGCAAGGTGATCTACGAACAGCGCAACGAAATCCTGGCGAGCACCGACATCGGCGACACCATCCGCGCCATGCGCAACGACGTGCTGAACGACGCCATCGACCAGCACATTGCGCCGGGCAGCATGGACGAACAGTGGGACGTGGCCGGCCTGGAAAGGACCCTGGCCGCGCAGTACTCGCTCGACCTGCCGCTGCAGCAATGGTTGGATGAAGAAAAGACCCTGAACGAAGAGGGGCTGCGCAAGAAGGTCATGGATGTCGCCGACACGCTGTACAAGGAGAAGGAAGCGCAGGTCGGCGTCGATGGCCTGCGCCAGTTCGAGCGTGCGGTGATGCTGCAAAGCATCGACAGCCACTGGCGCGAACACCTGTCGGCACTGGATCATCTGCGCCAGGGCATCCACCTGCGCGGCTACGCACAGAAGCAGCCCAAGCAGGAATACAAGCGCGAGGCATTCGAGCTGTTCTCCGGCATGCTGGCTGCGATCAAGGCCGAGGTCACCCAGATCGCCACCACGGTTCAGGTGCGTGCGCCCGAGGATGTGCGGGTAGAATTGTCCGAAGAGCCATCCAACGTGCAATACCAGCATGAAGGATATGACGAGGCGCAGGACTTTGCCGAGACCGCTGTCGCCAATGCCATACCGGCTGACGCCTACCCCAAGGTTGGCCGCAACGACCCCTGCCCGTGCGGCTCGGGCAAGAAGTACAAGCACTGCCACGGCAAACTGAGCTGAGGAGGGACCATGCCTTACTACGTGTTTCGTCAGGGAATGTTCAAGGTGCTGGAAAAGCAGGGCGAGTGGGCGGGCTTCAAGGAAGCCAGGGCCCATGCCAACGAATTGCGCAAGACACTCGACCCCAAAACCGGCGACAAGTACAAGATGATCTTCGCCGACAACGAAATCGCCGCGCAGGAGACGCTCATGGCCGAGCGCGAACTGGATGCGAGTTTGTCCGGTGACGACTGGTAAAAACGTTTTTTCCGCGAAGTGCGCGAAGAAACGCGAAGAAAAAGCCCGTAATTCCAGGCGGTTAAAACCCGCGCCTTGTGGATGCACGTGCTCCTGCAACGGCGATTTGGCTTAAATTGATAACCTGGGTTTAACCCGCGTTTCCGACCCTATGGCCGAGTACAACGAAGGCGCTTACAAACTGGCCCGCCAGACCTGTATCGAGTACAGCTGCCCGTTCGAGCGGGCCTTGCTGTCGTGCTGCGTGCGCTGCGACCGTTCGCGCAAGATCAACCTGGCCGAACGCGAAGTGATTGCCTGCGGCGATCCAGTAGTGCGTGAGCACTGTCTGGCGTTCCATCGGGCGCTGCACGAAAACGCGCAATTCGCACTGAAAATCAGTCCCGATGCACCGTGGCCGTTCGGCAAGGAAATCCGCGCCCAGTGCGGCGGCGTGCGCGGGCTGGCGGCGGCAATGACGAGCGCGGCGGATGAAACCACCGATATCGCCGCCACCGTACTGCAGGGCCACGAGCGCTTTGGCGGCCATGCCGAATTTCCCTATTCCGAGATCATGCGCGCCGTGGTGCATTATGAGCCGCGCAAGCGCCGCCCGTGAGCGGCGCGGTGGATCGGGAACCGGGCGGCCCTGCCATGGGCTTTTGGACGGACTTTATTTTTTGATTACATTGCCCGCGTGCGCGCTCATTCCCACCGATTCCTGCTGATATGGCTGATGCTGGCCCTGCCGCTGCAGGCCTTTGCGTCTGCCGCCATACTGGGCTGCGTGTTGTCGGATCGGGCGACGGCGGAATCGATGGCGATGGCTGGCGGGATGATGGCGGGATGCCATGAGCCGGACCAGCCGGATACGCCTTCCACACAAGTCGATTGCGAACACTGCGCCGCGTGCGCACTGGCGTCGGTTCTGCCGATTCCGGCCAGCGACAGCACGGCCACCGCGCCGGCCTCGATCCGTTTTGTTTCCCCAGCTGCCGCCTCCTTCAGCGGCTTCGTCCCCGGCAGTCTCGAGCGACCGCCCCGGCGCTTCCTCGCCTGAATCCCGCGCCGGCTGACGGCGCGTCATGCTGATTCATTCCGATTCGGCCGATTCGAATCGCGGTGGTACCGCCGCGTGGTTTGCGAGATTCATCATGTTGAATGTTTTTTTCCGTCATGCGGCGCTGGCATGCGCATGGCTGCTGGGGACGCCCGCAGCGCAGGCAGTCGAGGCCGAGCCGTGAATGTGGCAGCGGTCGCTCCTCTCAAACAGTATCAAGGTTGGCGCGACGCTCCGCTCCATTACGAGGCCGTCATGCGCGGCACGATCACCGTCACCTCCGAACAAGGCGCTGCAAAATGAAAAAATGGATTTCCCTGCTGGGCACACTGGCGATTGTTACCCCGCTTCACGCCCAGCCCGTAACGCCGCCCGCCGCCCAGGCCAGTGCGATGAGCGAGGGCGTGGTGCGCAAGATCGACGCCGCGAACGCCGGGATCACTCTCTGGCACGGCTCCCTCGTCAACCTCGACATGCCTCCCATGACCATGGTGTTCCGGGTACAACCGCCAGAGTTGCTGAACGGCGTCAAGGTGGGCGACACGGTGAAATTCCGTGCCGAGACCATCAAGGGCGCCATCATCGTGACGGCGATTCAGGTTGCGCCATAGCGGCTCCTGGAATAAGCGAAATTTCTAGCTAGATTGAATTCTGTCGCAGGCCAATGGCGTGCGATTTTCCAATCCTTTGCAAAGGAAATCATGATGAAAAATGTTTCCGTATTGATGCTGACACTTGTCATCTCGGCAGCGGCCTCCGTGCAGGCCCAGAACCGGATGGGTGACCCAATGCAGCCCCGCGACCAGGTCCAGACCCAGGATCGCGAGAAAATTTATGGGTATGAACTGATGACCCCGCAGGAGCGCAATGAATACCATGCCCGCATGCGCGCGTTGAATACCGAACAGGAGCGTGACGCCTTCCGCCTGGATCATCACGAAAAAATGCAGGAGCGCGCCAAAGCCCAGGGCAAGACCCTGCCCGACGCGCCGCCCGCAGGCCGCGGACCTGGAATGGGTTCCGGCATGGGCACGGGCGGCGGCATGGGGCCGGGCTACCGTCGCTGATGCGTGTGCTTTCTCCTGCGTAGGGCGATCCGACAGGCGATGCGGCCTCGACTGCGGGCGTCTGCGCCTGCGTTCTGCTTACAGCTTGCCGCCGGATTCGCTGAACATGTAGCCGACCGCGTTGGCTATATCGGCCTCGGACAGGCTGGGGTTGCCACCCTTGGGCGGCATGCCGCGAATACCGGTGATCGCGTGGCTGTATAGCGTCGCGTAGCCCTGTGCCACACGCGGCCCCCAGGCTGCCATGTCGCCCGGCTTGGGCGCACCGGCGAGGCCGGCGGCGTGGCAAAGCGCGCACGTAGTCTGATAGATCTTCTTGCCCTTGATCGGGTCCGACGTGGGCGCGGCCGCCACGGCGGTTGGCGCCGCTTCCGCTTCCGGCGTTGCCGCCACCGCTTCAGCCGGGGCTGCCGCTTCCGGCGCCTTGAAACTGGCGCCGGCTGCGTTGGCCATGTAGACGACTGCACGCGCGACTTCGACGTCGGTCAGGTCGGCGCTGCCGCCGCGTGGCGGCATCTGGCGTATGCCCTCGATCGCGTTCTTGAGCAGGATGTCGTAGCCCTGGCCGATGCGCGCGCTCCAGTCGCCCTTGTTCTCGAAGCGGGGTGCGCCGAGTACGCCGCTGCCGTGGCATGCCACGCAAGTCGCTGCATAGACTTCCTGACCGGATTTTTCGACCACGGGCACACTGGCGTCGAGTGCCGCCAGCTCCGCAAACGGCTTGATGCGTTCGAGAGTCGCTTTTTGGGCGGCTTCGCTGGACGTGTCGGGTTTTTGGTCTGCCTGGATGCCGAGGACCAGTTGAACAATCAGAAATATCGCCAGCAGGGGGGCCAACAGTCCAGCGACAACGGAAACGATGACGTCCTTGGGCTTGGTTGGGGTCATCTTTACGTTCGAATCGGCCATGAAATTATCCTTTGGGGAGGTGGCAGCAAAAGCGTGGATTATAGGGAAAGCCACCCCGTCAGGAAAGGGCTGTGTGCCCGGTGGATAGACGGCGCATGGCAAACCGGCTATGCTTCATCGTCCTTGCGCCCGTAGCTCAGCTGGATAGAGTACTGCCCTCCGAAGGCAGGGGTCGCGCGTTCGAATCGCGCCGGACGCACCAGTTTTCAGGCCACAGTTGGCCGCATCCCCTTGTCGTGCAAGGGTTTAATCTCCGCGCTGCGGGTTTAAACTTTGGGTTGGAATTATTACGAGCGTTTCAATCATGGCCACTCCCACCCCTACCGACATCAAGCTGCATCAAGTTTCGCGCAAGCTGGAAATCGCATTTTCCGACGGCGCGCATTTCGAACTGCCGTTTGAATTCCTGCGCGTCTTTTCCCCGTCCGCCGAAGTGCGCGGCCACGGCCCCGGCCAGGAAGTGCTGCAAGTCGGCAAGAACGACGTGCTGATCAATGCCGCCGAACCAGTCGGCCTGTACGGCATCAACTTTTTCTTCTCCGACGGCCACAATACCGGCATCTATTCCTGGGAATACCTGCACGAGCTCGGCGACAAACAGACCGCGCTATGGGACGAATACCTCAAGCGCATGGAAGCCGCAGGCGCCTCGCGCGATCCCGGCATTGCCAAGATGTTCGAGCATCGTCCCAAGGCAAAATAAAGCGGGCAGGCTGCCAGGAATGGATGCACATTTTGGCCGGTTTTCAGCTTGACGCGCCCTGCGAGGCGCGTTTTGCTTGTGTGGCGCCCCCCGTTCCACGCGCATGACGCTCGCCGCCGCCCTGGCCGAAGCGATCGGCGTCGCCACGGGCACACCTTGCCCCCCCCTTACGCTGCGCCCAATTGGCGGCGGCGATATCAATCGGGCCTTCCGTGCCAGCGGGGGGGCGCACGCCTGGTTCGTCAAGACGAATCGTGCCGAGCGGCTGCCAATGTTCGAGGCCGAGGCGGCCGCGCTACATGCGCTGGCCGCCACGGACAGTGTGCGCGTGCCGCGGCCGCTATGTTCGGGCGTCGCAGCGGGGCCGGCGTTTCTGGTGCTGGAGTATCTGGATCTGCGCGGCCATGGCGATGCGGCGCGGCTGGGCGAGCAGCTGGCGCGGTTGCACCGTGCGGCGCAGGCCCGGCCGGAGGGAGCGCAATTCGGCTGGGCGCACGACAACTGGATCGGCAGCACGCCGCAGCCCAACGGATGGCGGCATGACTGGATTGCCTTCTGGCGCGAGCAGCGGCTCGGGCATCAGCTGAAACTGGCCGCGCAAAACGGTTATGGCGGGGCGCTGCAACGGGACGGCGAAGCGCTGATGGTGCGGCTGGATGGCTTCTTCGTCGGTTACCGGCCCACCCCTTCGCTGCTGCATGGCGATTTGTGGGGCGGTAACCACGGCTATCTCGCCGACGGCACCTGCGAGCCTGCATGTCCCTCAGGGCATGGCAAGCCGGAGTCCCCTTGTGGGACGCCGGTGATTTTCGATTCGGCGATCTATGTCGGCGATCGCGAATGCGATCTGGCCATGAGCGAACTGTTCGGCGGTTTTGCCCCGGCGTTCTATGCGGCCTATCGCGAGGCCTGGCCGCTCGATCCTGGCTATGCGGTGCGTAAAACGCTTTACAACCTCTACCACATCCTCAACCACGCCAACCTGTTCGGTGGCGGCTACGCGGCGCAGGCGCAACGCATGCTGTCACAACTGCTGGCGCAGCTTCGTTGATTCGAGATTTGTTCATTCGGGTGCGAGATGCTTGGAGCAGGGTGCACTTGGTGCACTTTCGGGCGTCAATCGGTGCACAGAGTGCACCCTACGCGTTACAAATCGCTTATCGTTTTGGCTCTGGTGTGGGTTCCGCGCACTCGGCACGAAGGCGCAGAAGACATTTGTGGAAGCCTTGAAAATCCCGCGATTTTTTCGCGCATCTTCGCGTCCTTCGCGGATAAATAACTTATTCCAGACCCTTCGTGTGCAGATACTCGTCGTAAGTGCCCATATAGAACTCGACCTCCTGCGGGGTGATTTCGAGAATGCGGGTGGCGAGGCTGGAGACGAACTGGCGGTCGTGCGAGACGAAGATCAGCGTGCCCTTGAACAGGTCGAGCGCGAGGTTGAGCGACTCGATCGACTCCATGTCCATGTGGTTGGTCGGCTCGTCCATCACCAGCACGTTGTGGCGACCGAGCATCAGCTTGCCGTAGAGCATGCGGCCCTTTTCGCCGCCGGACAGCACGCGCACCGATTTCTTGACGTCGTCGCCGGAGAACAAGAGGCGCCCGAGGATGCCGCGCAGCACCTGCTCGTCGTCGCCCGGCTGGGTCCATTGGTGCATCCAGTCGGTGAGGTTGAGGTCGCTGTCGAAGTCGCTGACGTGGTCCTGCGAGAAGTAGCCGACGCTGGCATTCTCGCTCCAGCGCACTTCGCCGAATTGCGGCGTCAGCTCGCCCATCAAGAGCTTCATCAGCGTGGATTTGCCGACGCCGTTGCCGCCGATGACGGCCATTTTCTCGCCGGCTTCCAATGAAAAGCCGAGGTTGGTGAACAGCGGCGTTCCGTCATAGCCGAACTTGAGATTCTCCACTTCGAGCGCGCGGCGGTGCAGCAGCTTTTCCGGCTCGAAGCGGATGTAGGGGTTCTGCCGCGAGCTGGGCTTGAAGTCCTCGATCTTGATCTTGTCGATCATCTTCATGCGGCTGGTGGCCTGGCGCGCCTTCGACTTGTTGGCCGAGAAGCGGCGCACGAATTCCTGCAGTTCGGCCACCTTGTCCTTGGCCTTGGCGTTGGCCGAGGCCTGGCGTTCCTTGACCTGCGTCGAGGCCAGCATGTAGTCGTCGTAGTTGCCCGGGTAGACCTTGATAGTGCCGAAATCGAGATCGGCCATGTGGGTACAGACCTGGTTCAGGAAGTGGCGATCGTGTGAGATGACGATGATGGTGGCGTTGCTCTCGTTCAGCACGTTTTCCAGCCAGCGGATGGTGTTGATGTCGAGGTTGTTGGTCGGTTCGTCGAGCAGCAGGATGTCGGGATTGGAGAACAGGGCCTGTGTCAGCAGCACGCGCAGCTTGAAGCCTGGTGCGATCTGGCTCATGGGGCCGTTGTGCTGCTCGATCGGGATGCCGACGCCGAGCAGCAACTGGCCCGCGCGCGCCTCGGCGTCGTAGCCGCCCATTTCGCCGAATTTGGCTTCCAGTTCGGCGGCGTGCAGGTAGTCTTCCTCGGTCGCCTCCGGATTCATGTAGATGGCGTCCTTTTCCTGCATCACGCGCCACATCTCGGCGTGGCCCTGCAGCACTACGTCGAGCACGCGCTGGTCTTCGTAGCCGAACTGGTCCTGGCGCAGCCAGGCCATGCGCTCGCCGGGGTCGAGCGAGACGTTGCCGGCACTCGGCTCCAGTTCGCCGGCGAGGATCTTCATGAAGGTGGACTTGCCGCAGCCGTTGGCGCCGATCAGGCCATAGCGGTTGCCGTCGCCGAACTTGACGTTGACGTTCTCGAACAGGGGTTTGGCGGCAAATTGCAGGGTGATGCTGGAAGCGGTAAGCACGGGACGTCCTGAATACTGTAAAAACTCAATATTCTAACATTGCAGCCTGGTCAGTCTTGAGCCGCCTCCGCCTGGCGGCTTGAGCCTTGAAACGTGCTAGCCCTTGCCGCGCAGTGCCGGATGGTCGGCGATCGGCCGGTCGAGATGGTAGCCCTGCACCAGGTCGACCCCGAACCGGCGCAGCAGGGCGAGGGTCGAGCCGTCCTCAACGTATTCCGCCACCACGGACTTGCCAAGGCCGAGCGCGACGCTGACCATGGCCTGCACGAAAACCTGGTTGTCGGGGTCGTTGGCCAGGTCGCGGATGAACATGCCGTCGATCTTGATGGTGTCGACCTGCAGATGCTTGAGGTAGGCGAAGGAGGAGAAGCCGACACCGAAATCGTCGAGATAGACGCCGCAGCCGAGCTGGCGCAGCGCCTCGATCATGCGCTGGGCGTCGTGCAGGTCGGATACCGCGGCCGTTTCGGTGATTTCGACAATCAGCCGGTGCGGGTCGACGCCGGCCTGCCGCAGCTCGTCGCTGATGTATTGCGGCAGGCTGGGCTCGGACAGCGAACGCCCCGACAGGTTGACTGCGATCGACGGGATGGCCGCATTTCCGGCCAGCCGCTGCAGCACTTCCCGGATCACCCAGCGGTCGATATCGAGAATGCGACCGCTTTTTTCGGCCAGTTGGATGAAGTGCGCCGGCATGATGAGCCGATCGGGATTGCACTCGTCGGTCATGCGGATAAGCGCTTCCAGATGCGACAGGGCGCCGTCTTTCGCCCGGTAAATCCCCTGGAAGTGCAGCTGGAACAATTTTTTGTCGAGCGCGTTGCTGATGCGCTCGCCCCACGAGAGGCGGCTGCGCATCTCGCTGTCGGCCTCGCTGTCCGCCCGATAGACGCGCCAGGTGTTCTTGCCGGCCCCCTTGGCCTGGTACATGGCGATATCGGCACGCGCCACCAGATCGTCGGCGTCCGCGGCATGTTCCGGATAGTAGGCGATGCCAAGGCTGGTGGTGAGCCGCAGGTTTTGCCCCTCGAAGCGGAAGGGGATCTGCGCGATCGTGCGTACGATACGCTCGGCCAGCGCCTCGGCCTCTTTGCCCTGCACGCCCGGCAGCAGGATGGCGAATTCGTCGCCGCCCAGTCGCGCCAGCACTTCGTTACGCCGCACCAGTGCACCGATTTCGCCGGCCACCCGGATCAGCAGCGCATCGCCGGTGCGGTGACCGTAGCTGTCGTTGATGGTCTTGAACTCGTCGAGGTCGAAAAACATCACGGCGCACTGCAAATGGTGGCGGTCGGTATCCAGCATGGTGCGCGCCAGTTCCTGCTGGAAGCGGTGGCGGTTGTACAGCCCGGTGAGTGGGTCGCGTTCGGCCAGGTGCACCAGCTGTTCGGCGGTCTGGCGTTCGCGGGTCATGTCTTCGTAGACCCACAAGTGGCCGATGAAGTGGTCCTCGCGGTCACGCACCGGATAATCGAGTTCGGTGATGACGCGGCCGTCGGTCATCTGGATTTCGTAGCTGTCGGACAATTCGTGTGTTTCCAGCACCGACAGCAAATGCCTGGAAAAATGATCGGGGCGCGCCAGCGTCGAGGCGGATTTAGCCAGCACCTCGTTGACCGGCAGGCCGATCAGTCCCATTTCTTCGTCGATCATCCACATGCGGCTGAAGGCGGGGTTGTGGTAGATCACGCGGCCGTCGGCGGCGACGAAAAGGATGCCCCGATTCATCGCAGACAGCAGCGAAACCAGGCGAGCTCGCTCCTGCTCGGTTTCTTTCAGGTACTTCCCCTGCAGGCTTTCCGCCGTGCGCAGCTCGCTGATGGCCTGGCGCAGGTTGGCCTCGGTCGCCTTGAGATCGTCGATGCTGTGGATGCTGGCGCGGATGCCCTGATAGACCCCGCTGTAATCGTGAATCGGTTGCCAGTTCGTCAGCGCCCAGAAATGGCCGCCGTCCTTGCGGCAGATGCGGAAGGAGTAGCCCTGTCCAGAGGTGCCGCGCAGGGCCTGACGCAGCTGAAAATCGCCTGCCACACGGTCGTCCGGGTGGATGATGTCGGCCGGGAAATTCATCGGCCCCATGCATTCGCTGACGGTATAGCCCAGCATGCGCTCGACCGAGGGGTTGATCCACAACAGTTCGCCTTCGGGCGACAGCCAGAATTCGAGATCGTGGGTGTAATCGGCAATGGCATGAAAGCGCGCCTCGTTTTCGCGTGCCCGCTCGACGTTGAAGCGGACGGCTTCGGCCATGCGGTTGAAGGTGTCGATCAACTGCCCGATCTCGTCTTCCCCTGCGCCCGCCAGCTTGACGTCCAGGTCGCCCTGCGCCATGCGCTTGCTGGCGCGGGTGAGCGCTTCGAAGCGGCGAGTCACCGCGCCGGCCGACACAGCCAGCAGAAGGCCGGTCAGCAGCAGGGCGGCAGCGGCAATGAACAGGCTTTGCTGGATGTAGTGGCTGCGCGCTTCCTGAATGAAGGCACCTGAAAGCGCCAGGGCAACCTCGCCATAGCGCTGGCCGGCCAGTTCAATCGGCTGCACCCGGCGAAAATCGGTTGTGGCGCTGCTGTTGCCGGCTTGGTGAACGACACGGTTGCTGGTGTCGCGTACCTCGATCATTTTCAGTCCGTCGTCGCGCCGCAGGGACTCGATGATGTCGCGTACGCCGGCGTCATCCTGTTGCGCCAGAGGCGTCAGCAGAGCCGTTTCCAGGATTTTCGCGGTTTCCGCCACGCGATACTCGGCCTGTTTTTGCAGGACCTGGGTGGTGAGCTGCACCCCGTTGCCGATCAGAAAAACCAGCATCGCGGCTTCTACCGACAACGCAGCGAGGGTGAGCCTGTAGCGCAGCGAGAGTCGCGCCAGCCAGGCCGTCATCGGGCCGCCCGCAACATGTCTTGCGCCTGCAATGCGTAGGGGCGGAAGGCATGCAACTCGCGGCTCCATCGGGTAAGTGGATGCAACGTCTTTATCCCTTGTTCACAGCGATTTTTGCAGAACCTTGGATTTCCGCTTGTAGTTGTAGAGCGCCTGTTTGCTCTTTGGTAGATGGTCGGGGCTGCTGTCGACGAAGCCGCGTTCCTCGAACCAGTGTTCGGAGCGGGTGGTCAGCACGAACAATTGTTTGAAGCCTGTCTTTTTGCCTTGTTTCTCGGCTTCCGCCAGCAGCAGGTTACCAAAACCGCGCCCGCGGAAATCTTGCGCCACCGCCAGGCAGGCGAGTTCGGCCGCGTGTTCTTCGGGGAAGGGGTAGAGCGCGACACAACCGGCGACGACGCCGTCGGATTCAAGCACCAAAAAGCGGTCGATTTCCATTTCCAGCAACTCGCGCGAGCGCCACACCAGGATGCCGTCGCGCTCCAGCGGCTCGATCAGGCCGAGGATGCCGCCGACGTCGTCGATGGTGGCGGGACGCAGGGTTTCCAGCGGCGCCGGGGTGACGAGGGTGCCGATGCCTTCGCGGGTGAACAGCTCGGACAGCAGCGCGCCGTCCCGGTGGCGACTGATGAGATGGGCGCGCTTGACCCCGCCGGTGCAGGCGGTGATCGCGCACGGCAGGTAGTAGGTCACGTCCTCGGGCAGCTTCTTCGCTTTGCCCTGTCCCGTTTTTTCGAGCACCTGCCGCGCCTCGTTGACGGTGAGGGCGTTGTGGATGGTGCGCCCCTTGTCCGGAACGCCCTCGGTGTCCATCAGGAAGATCAGCTTGTCGGCCGCGAGTTCGATCGCAGCCTGGGTCGCCACGTCCTCCAGGCTGAGGTTGAAGATTTCGCCGGTCGGCGAATAGCCGATGGGGGAGAGCAGCACGATGTCGTGCTGGTCCAGCCGCCGGCGGATCGCGGCGGCGTCGATTTTGCGCACTTCGCCGGTGTGCAGCAGGTCGACGCCGTCGCGCACTCCAAGCGGCTGCGCGGTGACGAAATTGCCTGAGGCGACCCGGATGCCCGCTCCGGCCATCGGCGTGTTGGCCAGCCCCAGCGACAGCAGCGCCTCGATTTCCACCCGCACCGTGCCGGCGGCTTCCTTGACGCACGCGAGCGCCCGGTCGTCGGTGACGCGCAGGCCGTTGACATAGTGGATCGCGGTGCCGTTTTCGGTCAGCCTCGCCTCCACCTGTGGCCGCACGCCATGGATCAGCACCAGCCGCACGCCCAGGCTGTTCAGCAGATTGACGTCGTGCGCCAGCTGCACGAAGCCGCCATCCGCCACCAGCTCGCCACCAAAGGCGACGACGAAGGTCTTGCCGCGAAAGCCATGAATGTACGGCGCGACAGAGCGGAACCAGTGGACGAAATCGGTAGTGTCTTTCAACGGATTTGCCTGAACGGAATTGGGTTAGCGAAGGATACAGAAAAATTCCCGACGCCATGCGGGGGCAACGGCCAACAGAATAAACGGAACAAAGTGGCCGGGCTTGATCCGGCTCAAAAATCGCCCCATAGCGTCTGCATCGCCGCCAGCGCCGCCAGCGCGGCAGTCTCGGTGCGCAGCACGCGCGGTCCCAGCCGCACCGGGGTGGCCCCTGCCGCGTGCAGCGCGGCGATCTCGTCGGCATCGAACCCGCCTTCGGGGCCGGCGACCAGGCAATCCATCGCGCCCGGCTGCGGCAGGTCGGCCAGCCGCGCCTCCGCCAGCGGCGACAGGAAAAGCAGCCGCCCGTCTTGTCTTTGTCCGAGCCAGTGGGCCAGCGTCAGCGGCGGCGCCACCGCGGGAATCTGGTTGCGCCCGCACTGCTCGCAGGCGCTCGCCACCACGCCCTGCCAGTGCGCGATGCGTTTGTCGGCGCGCTCGCCCGTCAGCTTGACCACGCTGCGCCTGGCGGCGATCGGCTGGATCGCCACCACCCCGAGTTCGACCGCCTTTTGCAGCGTGTAATCCATGCGCTCGCCGCTGGAAATCCCCTGCGCCAGCATCACGCGCAGCCGCGATTCGCGCTCGATGGCGGCAAAGCCGGTGATGCTGACGGTCACTTCGTCCTTGTTGATGCGCTCGATGCGCGCGCTGTATTCGCCGCCCAGCCCGTTGAACAGGATGACGGCATCGTCCGCCGCCAGCCGCAGCGCGCGCGCGGCATGGCGCGCCGGTCCGGGTGGCAGGCTGAAGCGGGCGCCCGGGGCGAGCGGCTGATCGAGATAAAAACGCGGCGCGGACATGATCCTAGAAACGGTAGTTGGGCGCGCTCGATGGTGCGTCCGGACGTGTGGCTGCCGCGAAGCGAGAAGGCGGCAGGCTGTTGCCTGCAACGACGAGCGAGAGCGGAGTCGTTGCCGCTTTAGCGGCTTTACGAATCCGGCCTACCCCTTGCGGGTACAAAGGCAGGCGCGCGTCCAGGCGTGCCAGCGGGTGCGTAGCGGCCTCAGCCTGGCGGCGAACCAGGATGAAGGCAGAGAAACCGGTATTCATGCAGGATTCCATAGGGTTGTGAGCGGTCAACTGCGGTTTTTAGGATCTTGCTATTATGCCGGGATTGAAAAGAAATTCTGCGGAGCGCGCCATGGTTTCCCTCACCACCCCCGTATGTGATTTTGGCTGGAAAGCCCCCGATTTCAGCCTGCCCGGCGTCGACGGAAAAATGTGGACGCCGTCCGACGCGATGGGGCCGAACGGCCTGCTGGTGATGTTCATCTGCAACCATTGCCCGTATGTGAAGGCGATCCGTCCGCGGCTGGTGCGCGACCTGGCCGAACTCAGGCAGCATGGCATCCACGCCATCGCCATCATGTCGAACGACCCGACCGACTACGAGGAGGACTCGTTCGACAACATGAAAAAGGCGGCGGCGGAGTTCAGCTTCCCCTTTCCCTACGTGATCGACGCAACGCAGGAGGTGGCGCAGGCCTACGGCGCGGTGTGCACGCCGGACTTTTTCGGCTTCAACCGGAATTTCGAACTGCAGTACCGCGGCCGCTTCGACGCGTCGCGCAAGGACACCGCGCCCGAGGGCGTGCGCCGCGACCTGTTCGAGGCGATGAAGGAAATCGCTGCCAGCCAGCGCGGGCCGGCCGAACAGATTCCCAGCATGGGCTGCTCGATCAAATGGAAAGAAGCGTGACATGGTCGACCGCCGGCAGCATTGGGAAACGGTATACGGCAACAAGGCGGTCGATGAGGTCAGCTGGTTCCAGCCGCATGCCGCGTCGTCGCTGCGCCTGATCGAGGGCTGCGCGGACAAAAATGCGCACATCATCGACGTCGGCGGCGGCGCTTCTGTGCTGGTGGATGGTCTGCTCGACGCCGGCTATCGCAATCTGACCGTGCTCGACCTCGCTGAGTCGGCGCTGGCGGCCAGCCGCGCGCGGCTCGGCGCACGCGCACAGTCGGTGCAGTGGATCGCCGCCGACATCACCCGCGCCGAGTTGCCGGCCGCGCGCTACGACGTCTGGCACGACCGCGCGGTGTTTCATTTCCTGACCGATCCGGCCGACCGCACGCGCTATGTCGAGCAGGTGCTGAAAAGCGTGAAGCCCGACGGGCATGTCATTGTCGCCGCCTTCGGCCCCGGCGGGCCGCTGCAATGTTCGGGGCTGGACGTGGCGTGCTACGCTCCCGAGGCGTTGCACGCCGAGTTCGGCGCCCCCTTCCGCCTGCTGGGCCACCAAACCGAAATCCACCGCACGCCTACGGGCCAGGAGCAGGAATTTGTCTATTGTTATTGCCGGCGCATCTAATCATGCTTGAACGGGTCAAGACGGTGGTGCGCGAGATCGCGCAGCGCGAAGTGACACCTCGTTTCCTCAAGGTGGCACATAGCCACAAGGTGGACGGCAGCCTGTTCACCGAGGCGGATGCCGAAACGCAGGCCGCGCTGGAAGTGGCGCTGCCGCAAATCAAGGATATGCCGGTGCTGGGCGAGGAAATGACCGAGCAGCAGCAGCACGACGCTTGGGACGCCGGACGCGACGGGCTGTGGTGCGTCGATCCGATCGACGGCACCTCCAACTTTGTCGCCGGCGTGCCCTATTTCGCCGTGTCGGTGGCCTATCTCTACAAGGGCGAGCGCCAGCTTGGCGTGGTGTACGATCCCATCGCCGATGAAATGTTCAGCGCCGAGCGCGGGTGCGGCGCGCATCTCAACGGCACGCCGCTGCCGCTGCGTGCTCCCGCCACCGAACTGCGCCGGGCGCTGGCCGGGGTCGAGATGAAGCGCATCGATCGCGAACTTGCCGGCAGGCTGGCAGCGTGGCCGCCGTACGCCTCGCAGCGCAATTTCGGTGCCTCCACGCTGGACTGGTGCTACACCGCCGCCGGCCGCTTCGACATCTATGTCCACGGCGGCCAGAAGCTGTGGGACTACGCCGCCGGCGCGCTGATCCTGGAAGAGGCGGGCGGGCGGCTGGCCAGCCTGTCGGGCAGCTTCGACATCGCCAATATATGGGAGCGATCGGTGGTGGCCTCGGCCAGCCCCGAGCTGTTCGAACTCTGGCGCAGCTGGCTGAAAGCGGCCGGCGCATAAGCCACGCCATCGGGTAAATAAAAAGATTTTTAGAAGGCAAGCCTCGGGCGGCGCCTGAGTTGTGCGCCTTAAGCTATTGTTGTGGCAACTTTTTCCCTGGTGTTTGCCACGGCTTGCGGAAGCCTGCCCTGCGGCGGATAATCAAGGTTTTTGCATATTCTGCCCAAGCTGCCGCTGTGCGGCTTTTCGGGGCGGGAATGCGGTGCTTTTTTACTTAGCTGAAGGGAACGTAATGCCAACCCGTACCGACCTGTCCAATGCCATCCGTGCGCTTGCGATGGATGCAGTCGAAAAAGCCAAATCCGGCCACCCCGGCGCCCCCATGGGCATGGCAGAAATCGCCGAAACGCTGTGGAATCACCATATGCGCCACAACCCGACCAACCCCAAGTGGGCGGATCGCGACCGTTTCGTGCTGTCGAACGGCCACGGCTCGATGCTGATCTACGCGCTGCTGCACCTGACCGGCTACGACCTGTCGATGGACGATTTGAAGCAGTTCCGCCAGTTGCACTCCAGGACCCCGGGCCACCCCGAGTACGGCTACGCGCCCGGCGTCGAGACCACCACCGGCCCGCTCGGCCAGGGCATCAGCAACGCCGTCGGCATGGCGATGACGGAAAAGATCCTTGCCGCCGAATTCAACAAGCCCGACCACACCATCGTCGACCACCACACCTACGCGTTCATGGGCGACGGCTGCATGATGGAAGGCATTTCGCACGAAGCCTGCGCGCTGGCCGGTACCTGGAAGCTGGGCAAGCTGATCGCCTTCTGGGACGACAACGGCATCTCGATCGACGGCCACGTCGAAAACTGGTTTACCGACGACACCCCGAAGCGTTTTGAGGCTTATGGCTGGCACGTCATCGCTAATGTCGACGGTCATGACGTCGTCGCGCTCGAAGCGGCGATCCAGAAGGCCAAGGCCAGCACCGACAAGCCCACCCTGATCTGCTGCAAGACCATCATCGGCAAGGGCTCGCCCAACAAGGCCGGCACCCACGACGTGCATGGCGCCGCCCTCGGGCACGAGGAACTGGAGGCTGCCCGCAAGCACATGGGCTGGAACCACCCCCCGTTCGAAATCCCTGCCGACATCTACGCCGGCTGGGACGCCAAGACCAAGGGCCAGGGGCTGGAAACACTGTGGAACAACAAGTTCGCCGAATACAAGAAGGCCTACCCGGCCGAAGCCGCCGAGTTCGAGCGCCGCATGAAGAGCGAATTGCCCGCCAACTGGAAGGCGCACGTCGCCGAGCAGCTGGCCGCAATCAACGCCAAGGCCGAGACCGTCGCCACCCGCAAGGCCAGCCAGATCGCGATCAACGCGCTGGCCCCCGCGCTGCCCGAGTTCCTCGGCGGCTCGGCCGATCTCACCGGCTCCAACCTCACCAACTGGACGGGCTGCCATCCGGTACGCGACGGCAACCCCGGCAACTACATCAGCTACGGCGTGCGCGAATTCGGCATGGCCGCGATCATGAACGGCATGGCGCTGCACGGCGGTCTGCTGCCGTTCGGCGGCACCTTCCTGATGTTCTCCGAGTACTCGCGTAACGCCATCCGCATGGCTGCACTGATGAAGCAGCGCGTGATCCACGTGTTCACGCACGACTCCATCGGTCTCGGCGAAGACGGCCCGACCCACCAGCCGGTCGAGCAGACCGCCACCCTGCGCATGATCCCCAACATCGACGTCTGGCGTCCGTGCGACACCGTGGAAACGCTGGTCGGCTGGGTGGCCTCGGTCGAGCGCGCCACCGGCCCCACCTGCCACATTCTTTCCCGCCAGAACCTGCCGTTCATGGCGCGCGACGCCGCGACCCTGGCCAACATCGCCAAGGGCGGCTACGTGCTGAAGGACGCCGCCGCTATCAAGGCGGTCATTATCGCCACCGGCTCCGAAGTCGAACTGGCCGTGAAGGCGCAGGAAGCCCTGGCCGCCGAAGGCATCGCCGTGCGCGTGGTGTCGATGCCGTCGACCAACACCTTCGACCGCCAGGACGCCGCCTACAAAGCGAGCGTGCTGCCGAAAGGCCTGCCGCGCGTCGCGGTGGAGGCCGGCGTCACCGACTTCTGGCGCAAGTACGTGGGTCTGGAAGGCGCCGTGATCGGCATCGACAGCTTCGGCGAATCCGCCCCGGCGCCGGCGCTGTTCAAGCACTTCGGCATCACCACCGAGGCCGTCGTGGCCGCGGTCAAGGGCGTTCTGTAAGTAAAGTAAAAACCTTTTCCGCGAAGGACGCGAAGATCCGCCAAGGAACAACTTTGCGCTTCTTCGCGTCCTTCGCGGATAAAAATTTCTTAACTCAGGAGAATGACAAATGGCAATCAAAGTTGGTATTAACGGTTTTGGCCGCATCGGCCGCATGGTGTTCCGCGCTGTGGCGAAGGACTTTCCCGGCATCGAGATCGTGGCGATTAACGACCTGCTTGACCCCGACTATCTGGCTTACATGCTGAAATACGACTCCGTGCATGGCCGTTTCAACGGCGACATCGCCGTGGACGGTGGCAATATGGTTGTGAACGGCAAGAAGATCCGCCTGACGGCCGAGCGCGACCCCTCCAACCTGAAGTGGAGCGAAGTGGGCGCCGACATCGTCATCGACTGCACCGGTTTCTTCCTGACCACCGAATCCTGCGAAGCACACATCAAGGCCGGCGCGAAGAAAGTGGTTCAATCGGCTCCCGCCAAAGATTCCACCCCGATGTTCGTCTATGGTGTGAACCACACTAAATACGCCGGTGAGGCCATCGTGTCCGCCGCGTCCTGCACCACCAACTGCCTGGCGCCTGTGGCCAAGGTGTTGAACGACAACTGGGGCATCAAGCGCGGTCTGATGACCACCGTGCATGCCGCCACTGCAACCCAGAAGACCGTTGACGGCCCGTCCTCCAAAGACTGGCGCGGCGGTCGCGGCATCCTGGAAAACATCATTCCGTCCTCCACCGGCGCCGCCAAGGCCGTCGGCGTGGTGCTGCCGGAACTGAAAGGCAAGCTGACCGGCATGGCTTTCCGCGTCCCCACCTCCGACGTGTCGGTCGTCGACCTGACCGTCGAGCTGAACAAGCCGGCCACCTACGCCGACATCTGCGCCGCCATGAAGGCCGCCTCCGCCGGTGCCATGAAGGGCGTGCTGGGCTACACCGAAGAAAAAGTGGTCTCCACCGACTTCATCGGCAACAGCGTCCCCTCCACCTTTGACGTCGATGCCGGCATCGCCCTGGACGACACCTTCGTCAAGGTCGTGTCCTGGTACGACAACGAGTATGGCTACACCTGCAACATGCTGCGCCTGGTCGAGCACGTGGCGAAGTAAGGGATCAGGATTCAGGGTAGGTGCGGGCGAAGCCCGCGCATTGAATCGGGGACGCGGCCTTGGCCGCTCATCCACGGGCCCCTGAATCTCGACCCCTGGCCCCTAAAGTGAGCCTTAAGGCCTGGCGCGGCCAACCCCGCGCCAACCCTTAAACCTTACCCTCAGGAGAAGCAACCATGGCATTCATTCGCGTTACCGATCTCGATCTGGCTGGCAAGCGGGTGTTCATCCGCGCCGACATGAACGTGCCGGTCAAGGACGGCAAGGTCACCTCGGATGCCCGTATCACCGCGTCGATGCGCACCATCGAGCACTGCCTCAAGGCGGGTGCCAGGGTGATGGTCACTTCCCACCTCGGCCGTCCTACCGAAGGCGAGTTCAAGGAAGCGGATTCGTTGAAGCCGGTGGTCGACGTCATCGCGCAGAAGCTCGGCAAGAACATCCGCCTGATCCGCGAATGGACCGAGGGCGGCTTCGACGTCGCCGAAGGTGAACTGGTGGTGCTGGAAAACTGCCGCGTCAACAAGGGCGAAAAGAAGAACATTGACGAGACCGCCAAAAAATATGCCGCGCTGTGCGACGTCTTCGTGATGGACGCCTTCGGCACCGCGCACCGCGCCGAAGCCTCGACCCACGGCATCGCCAAGTTCGCGCCGGTGGCGGCGGCCGGCATTCTGCTGACCGAAGAGCTTGAGGCGCTGGAGAAAGCGCTGGCCAACCCGGCGCGGCCGATGGTCGCCATCGTTGGCGGCTCCAAGGTTTCCACCAAGCTGACCGTGCTGGAAGCGCTGGCCGAGAAATGCGAGCAACTGGTGGTCGGCGGCGGCATCGCCAACACTTTCCTTGCTGCCGTGGGCAAGAACGTTGGCAAATCGCTGTGCGAACATGATCTCATCCCCACCGCGCAGTCACTGATCGAGAAAATGACCGCGCGTGGCGCAACCATTCCAATTGCCGTCGACGTGGTGGTCAGCAATGAGTCGCCGTTTGGCGCGGATGGCAATCCCAATGCCCCCGCTGTGCTGAAAGATGCCGATGACGTCGCCGACGACGACATGATCTACGACATTGGCCCGAAGAGCGCGCAGGAACTCGCCGACATCATCATGAAGGCCGGTACCGTGGTGTGGAACGGCCCGGTCGGCGTGTTCGAGTTCGACCAGTTTGGCGAGGGCACCAAGACCATCGCGATGGCGATCGCCAACACCAACGCCTTCACCCTGGCCGGTGGCGGCGACACCATCGCCGCGATCCAGAAATACGACATTTACGACAAGGTGAGCTACATCTCCACCGCCGGCGGCGCCTTTCTCGAATACCTGGAAGGCAAGGTCCTGCCCGCCGTGGCGATTCTGGAAGAGCGCGCGAACGGCTGACGCCGTTCGGTGAGGCGTGAGGGGTTAGGCGTCAGGCGTAACCCCCCGGCCTCTCCCTCACTCCTCACTCCTAACGCCTCACCCACACAATGATTCGCAGAACCAAAATCGTCGCCACCCTCGGGCCCGCCTGCTCCGATGCCAAAATCCTGGACCGGATGATGGAAGCCGGGCTGGATGTGGTGCGCCTGAACTTTTCCCACGGCGCGGCGCAGGACCATATCGATCGCGCCGAGCTGGTGCGTTCGCTGGCACGCGCACGCGGCCGCGCGGTCGGCGTGCTGGTCGATCTGCAGGGTCCGAAAATCCGCATCGGCAAGTTCAAGGACGGCAAGATCACGCTGGCCAAGGGCGACAGCTTCATTCTCGACGCCGCCTGCCCCCTGGGCGACCAGACCCGCGTCGGCCTCGATTACAAGGAATTGCCGAATGATGTGAGACGCGGCGTAACCCTGTTGCTGGACGATGGCCGCATCGAATTCTGGGTCGAGGAGGTTCGCGGCACGGAAATCATCTGCAAGGTGGTGCAGGGCGGGGTGCTGTCCAACAACAAGGGCATCAACCGCAAGGGTGGCGGGCTGTCGGCAGCCGCCCTGACCGAAAAGGACATCGAGGACATCAAGACCGCGGTGGCGCTGAACGCGGATTACCTGGCGGTATCGTTTCCGCGTTGCGGCGCCGACATGCGCCAGGCGCGCGAACTGCTGCGCGCGGCCGGCGGCAAGAGCCAGCTGGTGGCCAAGATCGAGCGCACCGAAGCGATCGAAAACCTGGAAGAGATCCTCGATGCCTCCGACGCCATCATGGTAGCGCGCGGCGATCTCGGGGTGGAAGTCGGCGACGCCGCGGTGCCCGCGCTGCAGAAACGCATGATCCGCATGGCGATCGAGCGCAACAAGGTCGTCATCACCGCCACCCAGATGATGGAGTCGATGATTTCCAGCCCGATTCCCACCCGCGCCGAAGTCTCCGACGTCGCCAACGCGGTGCTCGACGGCACCGACGCGGTGATGCTGTCGGCCGAAACGGCGGCGGGCCTGTTCCCGGTCGAGGCGGTGCAGGCGATGCACCGCGTCTGTCTGGAAGTGGAGAAGGAAGCTGAATCCGTTTTTTCCGGCGCGCGGCTCGACCACAGCTTTTTGCGCCCGGATGAAGCGATTGCGATGTCGGCGGTGTTTACCTCGGTGCACCTCAACATCAAGGCGATTGCCGCCCTGACCGAATCCGGCAACACTTGCCTGTGGATGAGCCGTCTGTCCACCCGTGTGCCGGTTTACGCCTTGACGCCCGCGGTGCAAACCCGCCGAAAGGTCACGCTTTTCCGCGGTGTTTACCCGATCAACCTGAAAACGGCCACCAAGGACCGCGACACGCTGCTGGCGGAAGCCGAAGAAGAGCTGCGGCGGCGCGGCGCGGTGCGCGATGGCGATCTGATCCTGCTGACTATCGGTGAGCCGATCGGCCAGTCGGGCGGCACCAATACCATGAAGATCGTCCGCGTGGGCGATTCGAAAAAACCTGATTTTGCATAAAGAGCGTGCTGTAAATTCTTAACCTAGGAGACTATGAAATGGCCCTGATTTCCCTTCGTCAATTGCTCGACCATGCCGCCGAAAATGGCTATGGCCTGCCCGCGTTCAACGTCAACAACATGGAGCAGGTGCAGGCCATCATGCAGGCCGCCGACGCCGTGAATTCGCCGGTGATCCTGCAGGGTTCCGCGGGTGCGCGTTCCTATGCCGGCGAGCCCTTCCTGCGCCATCTGATTCTGGCTGCGATCGAGCAATATCCGCACATTCCGGTCTGCATGCACCAGGACCACGGCGCCTCGCCCAGCATCTGTTTTCGCTCCATCCAGTCCGGGTTTTCGTCGGTGATGATGGACGGCTCCCTGGGCACCGACGGCAAGACCCCGTCCACCTACGAATACAACGTCGAAACCACCCGCAAGGTTTCCGAGCTGGCCCACGCTTGCGGCGTCTCCGTCGAAGGCGAACTGGGCTGCCTGGGCTCGCTGGAGTCCGGCATGGCCGGCGAAGAAGACGGCCACGGTGCCGAAGGCAAGCTGTCCCACGACCAGCTGCTGACCGACCCCGACGAAGCCGCTGATTTCGTTGCCAAGACACACGTGGACGCGCTGGCTATCGCCATCGGCACCTCGCACGGCGCCTACAAGTTCACCCAGAAGCCCACCGGCAAAGTGCTGCGTATCGACCGTGTCAAGGAAATCCACGAGCGCATCCCCAACGTGCACCTGGTCATGCACGGCTCGTCTTCCGTACCGGAAGACTGGCTTGCCATCATCAACAGCTTCGGCGGCGACATGGGTCAGACCTACGGCGTGCCCGTCAGCGAGATCGTCGAAGGCATCAAGAACGGCGTGCGCAAGGTCAACATCGACACCGACCTGCGCATGGCCTCCACCGGCGCGGTCCGCAAGCATCTGGCCGAAAACAAGGCCAACTTCGACCCGCGCAAATTCCTCAAGGAAGCCACCAAGGGCATGAGCGATATTTGCAAAAACCGCTACGAGGCCTTCGGCGCTGCCGGCATGGCGAGCAAGATCACCAAGGTCTACAGCCTGGAAGAGATGCAGAAGCGCTACGACAAGGGCGAGCTGGATCCCAAGATCAACTGATCGTCGGCTTGCCGAAATCAAACGCTGAAATTAAATGGGACGCTGCGGCGCCCCATTTTTTTATGGTCATCCGACAGCCTGCGGGATCCGTCGGGCACAGGCGGACTTCGTGATGTGTCAATGCCCGGATCACCGCCCCCTCCATCCACTTGTTGTAAGAAATGTTTACTACGCTCTAAGAGCGCGTAGCGATATTGGTCGTAGAAGAAATCGTTCTCTACTGAAGATATAAAGCGGCCGCCCGAATAGCCCGCAGGTACGCAGGTAAATGCAAAGCTTGTTTCAAAGCAGTTGCTGTGCAACTGAACGACAAGCGAGGCAATTTTCGAAGCACACAATCAGGGGTTACTATCATCATGGCAAAAGACGCTCCCAAACCCACGACAACCGATGCAGGGATTCCCGTATCCAGCGATGAATACTCGCTCACCGTCGGGCCGGACGGTCCTGTCTTGTTGCAGGATCACTACCTTATCGAGCAGATGGCGAATTTCAACCGGGAGCGGATACCCGAGCGCCAGCCGCATGCCAAAGGCGGGGGCGCCTTTGGACACTTCCAGGTGACCCAGGATGTCAGCCAGTACACCAAGGCGGCGTTGTTCCAGCCGGGTACCAAGACCGACATGCTGGTGCGTTTTTCGACCGTTGCGGGTGAACGCGGAAGCCCCGACACCTGGCGAGATCCGCGCGGCTTCGCGCTGAAGTTTTATACCAGCGAAGGCAACTATGACCTGGTCGGGAACAACACGCCGGTATTCTTCATTCGTGACCCGATGAAATTCCAGCACTTCATCCGCTCCCAGAAGCGCCGCGCAGACACCAACCTGCGTGACCATGACATGCAGTGGGACTTCTGGACCTTGTCCCCGGAGTCGGCCCACCAGGTCGCCTGGCTGATGGGCGACCGCGGCATTCCCAAGACCTGGCGGCACATGAACGGTTACTCAAGCCACGCCTACATGTGGGTCAACGCCAAGGGCCAACGATTTTGGGTGAAATACCACTTCAAGACCGACCAGGGGATCGATTTCCTCACTCAGGCGGAGGCCGATCGGCTCGCCGGCGAGGATGGCGACTATCATACCCGCGACCTTTACGACGCGATCAAGCGCGGCGACCACCCAAGTTGGACGCTTCATATGCAGGTCATGCCTTTCGAAAATGCCAAGACCTACCGATTCAATCCGTTCGACTTGACCAAGGTTTGGCCGCACGGTGACTACCCGCTGATCGAGGTTGGCAAAATGACGCTCGATCGCAATCCTGCCGATTACCACACCGAGATCGAGCAGGCCGCCTTCGAGCCCAACAATCTGGTGCCGGGAGTCGGTGTGAGCCCGGACAAGATGCTGCTGGGACGCCTTTTCTCATATTCCGACGCTCACCGGCATCGGCTCGGCGTTAACTATAAGCAGATCCCGGTCAATCAGCCCAAGGTGCCGGTACACAGCTATAGCAAGGACGGTGCGATGCGGATGCAGAACGTTTCTGACCCCGTATACGCGCCGAACTCGAAGGGCGGGCCGAAGGCCGACCCCGAGCGCTACCCCTACATGGAAAAGTGGGAAGCCAGCGGCGAATTCATGCACGCCGCCTACACGCCGCACAAGGAGGACAATGACTTCGTCCAGCCCGGAACCCTGGTGCGCGAGGTCATGGACGCCGCCGCACGTGACCGGCTGGTGTCAAACGTCGTCGGACACTTGAAGGCGGGCGTGACTCAGCCCGTGCTGGAGCGCGCATTTGAGTATTGGCGCAACATTGACCAGGAGATCGGCGATCGCATCGCCAAGGGGGCCAAGGGCACCTGAGCCTCACGGGGCTCCGGATGCGGTAGCTATTGAGGAGAGGGCACCAATGCCGGTGCCCATGTTCACTTGATAGTTCCATATTCAGCCCCCCAATGTGCATCTGGTCATGCACGGCTCGTCTTCCGTGCCGGAAGACTGGTTTGCCATCACCAACAGATTCGGCGGCGACATGGGTCAGACCTACGGCGTGCCCGTCAGCGAAATCATCAAGAACGGCGTGCGCAAGGTCAACATCGACACCGACCTGCGCATGGCCTCCACCGGTGCCATCCGCAAGCACCTGGCGGAAAACAAATTCAATTTCAACCCGCGCAAATTCCTCAAGGAAGCCACCAAGGGCATGAGCGACATTTGCCGGAACCGCTACAAAGCCTTCGGCGCCGTCTGCCAGGCGAGCAGGATCGGCAAGGTCTACAGCCTGGAAGACATGCAGAAATGCTACGACAAGGGAGTCCAGTTTTTTTTGACATGATCCCCATGCCCCTGGGGTGCTGGACGCCGACTTCTCCCATCGGGTAGACCACAAAAACTCCGCACGACTACGGATCCGCCAAATGTTCCTTTTGTGTGTCACTGACCCGAAAACAGGAAAACAGGGGTCAGGTCGTGGCCCAGGCCACCGACGCGCTCATGACCATCGCTTGGTCGGACGTCGTCAGCCTGGTGCTGTTCAAGCTGATCGACATGGCCATCGGCCTGCGCGTCAGCGAAGAACAGGAACGCGAAGGTCTCGATACCGCCAGCCATGGCGAGCGGGCCTACAACCGCTACATTCTATTTCTCAGAAGGAAGCCGGGGCGCTCTGCATGGGCGCCCCTTTTTATTGGGCGCTTTGCGGCGGCATCTGGCCGGAGTCTGTTTCCTGTTCCCCCAATTCGGCAAGCTCGGTGGCGTTGAAAACGCGCGAGCGGGTGTGGAAGGCAAGGCCTTCCGGCCCTTCGAGCGAGAACGTGCCGCCGCGGCCTTCGATCACGTCGATGATGAGTTGCGTGTGTTTCCAGTACGCGTATTGCGACCTTCCGATATAGAACGGGCAGCCGCCGATTTCGCCGAGCAGCACGTCGCCGGCGCCGGTGGTGATCTCGCCCGGCAGGAAACAATTGGCCGCGCTGTTGTCGCAGCACCCGCCGGATTGATGAAACATCAGCGGGCCGTGTTGTTTCTTCAGCCGTTCGATTAACGCCAGGGCCGCATCCGTGGCAACGACTTTTTCAACCATGGTTTTCTCCCATAAAAAGAGGCGGTTGCCCGCCTCTGAAATGCTTACAGTAAGCGCGCGAGGCGATTCTGCTCAGAAGAAGCCCAGCTTCTTAGGGCTGTAGCTGACCAGCAGGTTCTTGGTCTGCTGATAGTGGTCGAGCATTATCTTGTGCGTTTCGCGGCCGATCCCGGATTCTTTGTAGCCGCCGAAGGTGGCGTGTGCGGGATAGGCGTGGTAACAGTTGGTCCACACGCGGCCCGCCTTGATGGCGCGGCCCATGCGGTAGGCGGTATTGCCATCGCGCGTCCAGACGCCGGCACCCAGGCCATAGAGCGAGTCGTTGGCGATTTCGAGGGCTTCCGCTTCGGTCTTGAAGGTGGTCACGGCGAGCACCGGCCCGAAGATTTCTTCCTGGAAAATGCGCATCTTGTTGTGGCCCTTGAACAGGGTCGGCTGGATGTAATAGCCGTCGGCCAGATCGCCTTCCAGCACTGCGCGCGCACCGCCGATCAGCAACTCGGCGCCTTCCTGCCGGCCGAGATCGAGATAGGACATGATCTTGGTCATCTGTTCCTGGGAGGCCTGGGCGCCGACCATGGTGTCGGTATCGAGCGGGTTGCTCTGCTTGATGGCCTTGACGCGCTCGAGGACGCGCGCCATGAACTTGTTGTAAATGGATTCGTGGATCAGCGCACGCGACGGGCAGGTGCACACTTCGCCCTGGTTGAAGGCGAACAGCACCAGGCCTTCGATGGCCTTGTCGAAAAAGTCGTCGTCGGCATCGGCGATATCGGCGAAGAAGATGTTGGGCGATTTGCCGCCCAGTTCCAGCGTCGCCGGAATCAGGTTGTTGGCAGCGGCCTGGGCGATCACCCGGCCGGTGGAGGTGGAGCCGGTGAAGGCGATCTTGGCGATGCGCTTGCTGGTAGCGAGCGGCATACCGGCTTCGCGGCCAAAGCCGTTGACGATATTGAGAACGCCGGGGGGGAGCAGATCGGCGATCAGTTCGGCCATGACCATGATGCTGACCGGGGTCGACTCGGCAGGCTTTAGGACCACGCAGTTGCCGGCGACGATTGCCGGCGCCAGTTTCCAGGCCGCCATCAGGATCGGGAAATTCCACGGAATGATCTGGCCGACCACGCCCAGCGGTTCATGGAAGTGATAGGCGACGGTGTTTTCGTCGAGATCGCTGAGCGCGCCTTCCTGGGCGCGCATACAGCCGGCGAAGTAGCGGAAATGGTCTATGGTCAGCGGAATGTCGGCGTTCAGCGTTTCGCGGATCGGCTTGCCATTGTCGACGGTTTCGGCATAAGCCAGCAGTTCCAGGTTCTGTTCCAGACGATCGGCGATTCTGAGGAGGACGTTTGCGCGGTCGGCGGGGGCGGTGCGTCCCCATTGGTCGGCGGCAGCGTGGGCGGCGTCCAGCGCCAGCTCGATGTCTTCGGCACCCGAGCGGGCGGCCTTGGTGAAGACCTTGCCGGAGATCGGTGTGACGACGTCGAAGTACTCGCCCTTGACCGGCGGCACCCACTTGCCGCCGATGAAGTTGTCGTATTGGGCCTTGAACTGAACTTTGGCGCCGGCGGCGCCGGGTACGGCATAAATCATGAATATCTCCTCGATATTGTGAATGGTTGTCAAAAGCCCAGCGGGCCAAGCCAACCTATCACTCAGCAGAATACGTGCCCACGCTGACGGCGACGCCAAGTTCATGAAATATAGAGTATTTGTGTTGCCGACGCGATGCCGGGTGTCACGCCATACCCTGCGCCAACGCGTGGCACTGTCACGAAATGACACAGTCTTTCCATTTATCCCGACTTTGTCTTGCGCCGCGCAGGCGAATCCCTATAGTGTCCGAATACAGGACGCCGCCCGATGGCGCCGAATACCCAAGGAAAACCCATGGCATCTGGAGGAACCGGAAGCGCGGCCCTGCATCACGCCCGCCGCATGCTGCTCGAGCGCGGCGAACTGCCGGGCGGCCTGGTTGGCGATCTGGTGGCGCGCTCGTGGCGTCGCAGCTTCGATACTGGACTGGCACCGATCGGACGGCTCGGCGAAACGCCGCATCTTTCCGCTATCGAGCTTGAGCGCACCGTCGAACGCCAGCAAGAGCTCATCGCCCACGCCCGGCCGGTGATGGAATACCTGCACGGGCAGATACGCGGTTCGGGCTGCATGGGGATCCTGGCGGACGAACGCGGCGTGCTGCTGCAGGCGCTTGGCGACATCGACTTCCTGAAGCGCGCCGAACGCGTGGCGCTGATGCCGGGCGCCTCCTGGCTCGAACGTTATCGCGGCACCAATGCCATCGGCACGGCGCTGGCCGAGGGCGCGCCGGTCGTCATCCATGGCGCCGAGCACTATCTCGAACGCAATGCCTTCCTCACCTGCGCGGCCGCGCCGGTGGTCGCGCCGGATGGACGGCTGCTCGGCGTGCTCGACATATCGGGCGAGCAGCGCAGCTGCCATCCCCATACCTTCGGCCTGGTGCGCGCAGCGGCGCAAATGGTCGAGAACCGGCTATTCGACGCCCGTCACGGCGACAGCGTCCGCCTTCGCTTCCACCCGCTCGCCGAGGGCATCGGCACCGTGGCGGAAGGCGTTGTGGCGCTGTCGGAAGACGGCTGGATCGTCGGCGCCAACCAGGCGGGGCTGGCGCTGCTGGGCTTGGCCACCGCCGATCTCGGCGCAACCCCGCTCGAACGGGTGCTCGACATGCGCCTGACCGACCTGGTCGACTGGGGCCGTCAGCATTCCAGCCAGCCGCGACTGGTCAATCGCCAGCGGAGCGGGCGGCTGTTCGTGCGCGTCGAACCGGCGCGGCATCTGCGGGCCGTTGCGCCGGCGCCAAAGCGCCCCAGCCCGATTCCGGACAAGCTCGCCATCCTCAATACCGGCGATGCGCGCATGAGGGTCGCCATCGAGCGGGCAAGCAAAGTGCTGGGCAAACCGATCCCGCTGCTGCTGCTCGGCGAATCGGGCGTCGGCAAGGGATTGTTCGTCCGCGCCCTGCACGAATCGGGGCCGCACCACGGCAAGCCATTCGTCGCGGTGAATTGCGCCGCCCTGCCGGAAACCCTGATCGAGGCCGAACTCTTCGGCTATGCCCCCGGTGCATTTACCGGCGCCCGCCGCGAAGGATCGCCCGGCCGCATTCGCGAGGCCCACGGCGGCACCTTGTTCCTCGATGAAATCGGCGACATGCCGCTGGCGATGCAGGCACGCCTGCTGTGCGTATTGCATGAGCGCAAGGTCACGCCGCTTGGCGGCGGCCGGCCGATAGCGGTGGACTTCGCGCTGATCTGCGCGACGCACAGAAACCTGAAGACCGAAATGGACGCCGGCCGATTCCGCTCCGACCTCTACTACCGGATCAATGGCCTGACGCTGGCGCTGCCCGCCCTGCGCGAGCGCAGCGATTTTTCCGTCCTCGTTGCCCGGCTGATCGAGGAAGAGGGGCCGGGGAGGGGACTCGCGCTGGACGCCGTGCTGGCGCCTCACTTCGCCGACCACCCCTGGCCCGGCAATCTGCGTCAACTGTGCAACGCCATCCGCACGGCTTGCGCGCTGCTCGACGAAGGCGAAACGATCATCACCTGGCGCCATCTGCCCGACGACCTGCTCGGGGAGCTGCGGAGTCAATCGCCTCGCCCATGCCCGCCGGAAACGCCGGCCACGGAGAACCTGCGGGTTTTGTCCGACGCGATGATCGTCCAGGCGGTCGGATCGTCGGGAGGCAACATATCGGAAGCCGCTCGGCGCCTCGGAATCAGCCGCAACACCCTATATCGGCGACTCAAGCGCGGTAAATCGCAGCAGCCTGTCAGTTCGCGCACCGATTGACGCTAATCCGGCTACAGGGCTTATTTCACGCAACACGGCCTTGCGTAGCGTCCGCTGGGCCGCAGGATTTGGCGTCATAGCGACGGCCCTGCTTCACGGCTAGTGCCAGAACGCGACAACCTCCAGAAATTCTCCGCGGACGCGGTAGTAAATGAAGTGGCGAATTCGGGTGATACAACCTGCGAACCATATCGAAGCGCGCGATATTAATTTTGGTGCCAATACCAGGTTCTTCAACGAGTAAGGCCAAGGCGGCCTCGACATCCTTGCGAACAGTTCGTCGGCAGAAATGCCTTCCTCGCGGTCAGCCTCGTCCAGAGCATCGAGAAGTTCGGCTTCCTGTTGTGGCGGGCGTCGCACGGCGATCTCGTCACCCCGAGCGAGGACGGTCACGACCGTGCCCTCTGGCAGAGAGAGGCCCTCTACGACAACCTTGCCGCCAACTATGGTTCCCGGTGCAATTTGCATGTCGAAATGAAGAATCAAAGGTGAATCAAAGGGGCCGCTCACATTGTTTTACGATAAATGATAATCAAGCCGCCAGTTCGCCGCTCAGCCCCGGGTGGCGCTTGATCAGCCACATCAGGCATGGCACTCCCCCTGGAGGCGCGAAACGCCCCTGCTCCCAGTCGCGTAGCGTTGCCACCGGCGTTTGATGCGCTCGGCGAATGCGGCCTGAGACAGCCCCGTTCTGGCGTGGTCACATGGCCGATGCCGGCTGCACGCAGCCGGCATCGGTCTCGATGGCTTTTGCGATTTTCTCGATGTCCATGTCACGGCACCTTTTCGATTTCGGCGGTCGTCACGTTGCCGCGTTCTGATTTGGCATACAGCATTACCAGCAGCACGACTTCCCGCCCGTTAAGATTGAAATGGCTCTTTCACCGTTATTTGTTGGTGTTGGCCAGCCCCGAAATGGCTTTAGCCGCGATGCGGGCGGTAGCCCGCAAAGGTGGCGCGGCAAGACCTTGGCGAGCATTTGCTCTTTGCGCCTTGCGGCGCATCGCGGCTAAAGCCGCTCCCACGGGGTCGCCTGCGAGATGCCGCAAAATAAGAACTTCATCGGAGGGGGCAAGACATAAATCAACAGCCAACAGTGACATAGCCATTGAAATAGATCACGCGTACGTCGCCGCTTTTGCCTGCGGCCGCGCCGTCGGCCGGGGCGGGAAATATGGGGGACGGGCAATCCGCTCGGCTTGGCAGGGGGATTCAGCGCCGATCACTGCATCATCGTTTCAACACATGATGCCTGTAACCACTTGCAGCCAGCGAGCCCTAATTTTACCCGCCTGTGCAATTTTCAACAGCGATTTCCCAGCACCGTTAATAGATGGAACGCCAGGTTTTACCCCAGCATCGCCTTCAGCGCGGCCAGCCGGTCACTGCCGTTGGCTTTGGCGGCCGCGTCGGAGGGTTTCTCGGGCTGGCGTACGTCGTCGCCGAGTTCGTCGATAAAGCGCGAGGGGTCGCAGGCGACCGATTCGCACGCGCGTTTGCGCCGTGCGCAATACGACAGCGTGAGCGATTTTTTCGCGCGGGTGACGCCGACGTACATCAGGCGACGTTCCTCTTCCAGGCGACCTTCATCGACCGCGTCGCGGTGCGGCAGGATGTTCTCTTCCACGCCGACCAGAAACACATGGCCGAATTCCAGTCCCTTGGCGGCATGCAGGGTGGACAGCCGCACCGCGTCGGGCTCGGTCTCCTCGCGGCCTTCGAGCAGGGTGATCAGCGCGATGGTCTGGGTGAGTTGCAGCAGATTCTTGTCGTCTTCCTCGCCTTTCTTGGCGATCCAGGCGGCAAATTCGAGCACGTTGTTCCATTTGTTCTGGGCCGCACGCGCGTCGTCCTGGTCGAATACATAAATCTCGTAGTCGATCGATTTCAGCAGGTCGTTCAGCACCTCGCCCGCCGGCTCGCGGGTGATCCGCTCCTCGAAGCGGTTGATGAAGTTGCAGAATTCGAGCAGCGGCGCCAGCTGGCGCTCGCCGATTTGCGACACGGCGGCAGCCGAAAAGACGGCTTCAAACAGACTCACATGCAGGGTGGCGGCGACCTGGCCAAGCTTTTCCAGGGTGGCGGCGCCGATGCCGCGCTTGGGCGTGGTGACGGCACGGATGAAGGCCGGGTCGTCGTCGCTGTTGGCGATCAGGCGCAGGTAGGCGATCACGTCCTTGATTTCGGCGCGGTCGAAGAACGACTGCCCGCCGGACAGCTGATAGGGCACTTTTTCGTTGCGCAGCGCCTTCTCGAACACGCGCGCCTGGTAGTTGCCGCGATACAGGATGGCGTAGTCGCGCCACTCGGTGCGGTGCTGGAATTTGTGCGACAACAGGCGCATCACCACCGATTCGGCCTCGTGTTCGTCGTCGCGCGTGGGCATCACCTGAATGGCATCGCCGAGACCGAGATCGCTCCACAGGCGTTTCTCGAACAGTTTGGGGTTGTTGGCGATCAGGCTGTTGGCGGCTTTCAGGATGCGCACGCTTGAACGGTAATTCTGTTCCAGCTTGACCAGGTGCAGATGCGGATAGTCTTCGCGCAGCTGCTTCAGGTTATCAGCCGACGCACCGCGCCAGCCGTAGATCGCCTGGTCGTCGTCGCCGACCGCGGTGAACGCCGCGCGCACGCCGGTGAGCTTTTGCAGCAGCCGGTATTGCGCGATGTTGGTGTCCTGATATTCGTCGACCAGAATGTGGCGCAAGCGGTTTTGCCACTTCTCGCGCAGCTCGGCGTGGGTATCCAGCAGCTCGGCAGGCAGGCGGATCAGATCGTCGAAATCGACCGCCTGATACGCGCGCAGCGTCGCATCATAGCGGTCGTAGATCTTGGCGTAGACGCGTGCGTTGTCGTCCTCGGCGGTTTGCAACGCAGCAGCGGGCGACTTCAGCTCATTTTTCCATAGCGAGATACGCGACACCGCGCGGCGGATTTCCTGCTTGTCGGTGGTCTTGATGATTTCCGAAACGATCCCCGCTGCGTCGGCCGAATCGAGAATCGAAAAAGCCGGTTTCAGCTCGGCAAACTTCGCGTCCTCGCGCAGCATCCGCAGGCCCATCGAATGGAAGGTGGTGACAATCAGCCCCTTGGTGTTCACCCCCTGCGTCAGCTTGGCGGCACGATCCTGCATCTCGCGCGCCGCCTTGTTGGTGAAGGTGATGGCGGCGATCGAGCTGGGCTTGTAGCCGCATTCGCCGATCAGGTAGGCGATCTTGTGGGTGATCACGCGGGTCTTGCCGGAGCCGGCGCCGGCCAGCACCAGCAGCGGGCCGTCGAGGTACTTCGCCGCTTCGCGCTGCGGCGGGTTCAATGCGGCAACCAGGCTCATGCGGCAGGTGAGTCGCCGAATTCGCGGTTGAGATATGCATTGATGGCATCCGATTCGTAGAGCCAGGTTTGCCGGCCGTTGTCGTCGGTGATCTGCAGGCAGGGCACCTGCGGCTTGCCACCGCCGGCGATCAGGGCATCGCGATGGGCGGCGTTGTGCTTGGCGTCGCGTAGCTCGATCTTGAGCGACAGCCGCCGAATCGTGCGCCGGGTTTTCAGGCAGAACGGGCAGGTGGGGAAATGATACAGCGCGAGATTTCGCGTGCGCGCGTCGATGGCCTGCTGCCCGGCTTCCGGGCGCACGATGCCTTTGGGTTGCGTAAGCCAGTTTCCCAGCAGCAGGAACGGGCCAAGAATGACGCGCAGGGTTTTGAAAAACAGGCGGATAACAGGTTTCATAGAAAGGATTTCATGCAGGGGGTGTCACGTGGGGTTCGGGCGGGAGCGCTATGATGCAGGGCAACATAGCAAACAGACGAAACCGTATTTTATATGCCCACCTATGCCATTGGCGATCTTCAGGGGTGCCAAACCTCCTTGCTGCATTTGCTGGATGAACTGAAATTCGACCCGGTGGCCGACCGGCTATGGTTTGTCGGCGATCTGGTCAACCGTGGGCCGGAGTCGCTGGCGGTGCTGCGGTTTGTCAAAAGCCTGGGGAATGCCGCCATCAGCGTGCTCGGCAATCACGATTTGCACCTGCTGATGCTGGCCGAGGGGTTTGGCCGCGCGCACAAGGGCGACACGCTGGATGACATCCTGACCGCCCCCGACCGCGACGAGCTGCTGGCCTGGCTGCGTCGGCAGAAGCTGGCCTGGCGCGAGGGCGATTGGCTGATGGTGCATGCGGGGGTGCTGCCGGGCTGGACGCTGGACGATACGATGCAGCGGGCGGCGGAAGCCGAGGCGATGTTGCAGGGCGCGCATTACCGCGATTTTTTTGCGCAGATGTACGGCAACACGCCGATCGCGTGGGACGACGATCTGCAGGGCATCGAGCGCCTGCGCGTGATTGTCAACGCCTTCACCCGACTGCGCTACTGTTCGGCGGAAGGCGAGATGGAATTCCACCACAAGGGCGCGCCCGGCACGCAGCCGGCCGGCTGGCTGCCCTGGTTCGCGGTGCCGGGGCGCAAGAGTGCCGCGGCGACGATCGTCATCGGCCACTGGTCGACGCTCGGGCTGATCAACCGTAGTGACTTGATCGCGCTGGATACCGGCTGCCTGTGGGGCGGCCACCTCACCGCAATCAGGCTGGAGGACCGGCAGGTATTTGCGGTGCCGTGTCCGCAGGTTCGGACGCCGAAGGCCTGAGTCCCAGCAGAACGCTTACCGCCCGTTCGGCTTGCGCGGCGAGATCGCGCCGGTGGCCGTTCGGCAGGATAGGCTCACCGAACTGCAGTTTGGCGATGAGGCCGGGTTCGCCGACGATCCGCATGAGGCTCTGCCACAGGCTCATTTCGTCGATGTAGGCGGGGGCGGCGCTGTAGGCGTTGTCCAGCGAGCGGTAGTGCAGGGCGGCCGGCACGATCGGGCAGTTCAGTTCGACCGCGGGCTGCAGCAGCGACGGCAGAAAGCGCCGCAACCCGCGTCCGTCGCTGGTGGTGCCTTCGGGGAACACCGCTACCCAGGCGCCGGACTGCATCAGTGCGCGCATTTCGGTGTTGACGCGCGCGGTATCGGCGCGACGGCCGCGTTCGAGAAACAAGGTGCCGGTCTTGTGCGCCAGCCAGCCCGCCACCGGCCACGCGCGCACCTCGGATTTCGAAACGAAATGCACGCGCCGGGCGGCGTAGATCAGATAAATATCCAGCCACGACACGTGGTTGCACACCAGCAGTGCGCCTCCCGGCAGGCTGGGCGCAGGTGTCGTCCGTACCCGCACCCCGAGCACCCTGAGCAGGCGCCGCGACCAGGCCATGATGAAGCGGTCGCGTTGTGCGGAGTTGAACAGGGGAAACGCCAGTCCGGCCATCGCCACCCCCCACGCGAGGTGCGGCGCCAGCAGACCGATGCGGAGGGCGCGGCGAAGAAAAACGGGCAGACGGGAAAAATTCACCCCCGCATTGTAAAGCGCTACCCGCAAGAGGCAGGCCGTGGTTGCCCTCGTGGGGAGGAGGCCATGTCTGTAAAGCTGCTATAGCAGCAACAGCCATGCACTAAAGCCGATAAATCGGCAACAACCACGCTCATCCGATGAGGCGGCGGGTATCGCTGCGGTTGAGTTGCGCCATCGGCAGCAGCATCGGCAGGTCGGCGGTGTTGAAATCGGAATCCCATACCGGTTCGCCGCACACCATCGCGCCCAGCCGGGTGTTAACCCGGTGTGAGGTTCAGGTTACGCAGCAATGACGGGAAACTTTTCGTGTCGGCCGTCATTTCAATGCGAGACGCGCGTCACACCGCCGCCCGACAGCACGCGCACGCGGTCGCCTACGCGGAACTGCTCGTCGGCGGCCTGGGTGATGGCGAGCAGCCGCCCCGAATCGAGTTTGACGGTGATCTCCACGCCTTTCTGGCGGGTCACGGCCTCTTCCGTTGCCGCGCCGCCGAGCCCGCCCAGCACCGCGCCTACCGCCGTACCGACCACGCTGCCGCGGCCACTGCCGACCGTGCTGCCGGCCACGCCGCCGACCACCGCGCCCGCGCCCGCGCCGATCGGTGTCTTGGTGCCTTCAATGTTCACTTCGCGCACCGACTCCACGATGCCCATCTGCACTTCCTGCGCGGTGCGCGCCTGGCTGCGGCTGTAATCCTTGCCGCCCAGGCCTGCCGGGCAGCCTGCCAGCAGCAGGCTGCCGGCGGCAATGAGTGCGACTGCAAAGGGTTTGTTCATGACGGGCTCCTCTATCTCTATTCGTAATAATAGCCAAACTGGGCATGGAATTCACTGGCGATCGCGTCACGACCGGGGCGGTGGTTCTGTCCGCCGCGCTGGGCGATCTTGATCGCTCCCATGAGACTGCCCAGACGCCCCGAGGTTTCCCAATCGAGGCCGTGGGTGATGCCGTACAGGATGCCGCTGCGATAGGCGTCGCCGCAGCCGGTGGGGTCGAGGATCGCGGCGGGGCGCGTGGCCGGGATGTCGATCGGTTTGCCTGTTGTGTGGATCACCGAACCTTCGGCGCCGCGCGTCACGATCAGTGCCTCGACATGACGCGCCAGCGTGGCCAGGTTTTCTCCGGTGCGTGCCTGCAGCAGCTCGGCTTCGTAGTCGTTGAGGATGACGTAGCTGGACTTGTGGACGCACTCCAGCAGTTCCTCGCCGGAAAACAGCGGCATGCCCTGGCCGGGGTCGAATACGCATGGCACCCCGGCTTCGTGAAAGCCGCGCACGTGGCGCAGCATGCCGTCGCGGCCGTCCGGCGAGACGATGCCGAGCTTGACGTCCGGTACCTGGCGCACGTCGTTCTCGTGCGCGTAATTCATCGCGCCGGGGTGGAAGGCGGTGATCTGGTTATCGGCGAGGTCGGTGGTGATGAAGGCCTGCGCGGTGTAGGTGCCGGCAACATGACGGATGTAGTCGCGCGAAATCGCATAATCGTCGAGGCGTTCGGCGTAGGCGCTGAAGTCATCGCCTACGGTCGCCATGATCAGCGGCTCGCCGCCCAGCAGCTTGAGGTTGTATGCGATGTTACCGGCGCAGCCGCCGAACTCGCGCCGCATCTCCGGCACCAGGAAGGACACGTTCAGCATGTGGACCTTGTCCGGCAGGATATGGTGCTCGAAGTGGTCCTGGAACACCATGATGGAGTCGAAGGCGAGGGAACCGCAGATGAGGGTGCGCATGATGGGGATGGGTTGAAAGCGACAGCGGGGATTATACGCAGGCCGTTCAGGCGGCGAGTGGCAGGGTGTCCTGCGCGATTTCCCGCAACAGCAGTATGTCGCGGTAGGCGCCCGGTTCGAAGCCCGCCCGCGAGCCCCCGCGATCGTCGTAGATCAGGTCATGGAAGAATGCGGTGATCTCCGGCGTGTTCCACACGTCCACCAGTGCCTCCAGCAGATGCGGGTAGGCTTCCAGCCCCTGGCCGGTTTCGCTGTCCTGGGAAATTGGGTGTCCCGTGAGGTTGATGTTGAAATAACTGCGGCACTCTGCGCTGGCGGCGGCATACCCATTCAGATCCCCGTCACGGTGCAGCAGATCGAGTAGCAGCAGCCAGGGCACGGGAGATTCGGTCGGCGCTTCGCGCAGGTGTTCCTGCAGCAGGTGAATCGCAAGATCGCCATGGCCGTGGGCCATGAACACTTCGGCCTGATCGAGGATGTCTTCCTTGACTTCGGTGCCTTCGCTGTGTGGAGGCGGGGCGATTTCGGGCATTCGTTGGGGCATGGACAGCGGTTCAGCCTGGAGCCCGGAGGTGATGTCGGAGAGTGTCATCGGCATCGCATCGGGCTGCGTCCGGGACGCGTCATCCAAAAAAATGGAATGTTGGGGGCGATTGCGGCGCAGCAGCCAGGCGACCAGTGCAATCCCTGCAGCGAGCAAGCCGGCGATCAGGAGATACAGGGGCCATTGCGCGGGCTGTTCGGGCGGCGGCGTGATCATCGCGGGCGCGGCGGCCTGCCGGGTTTCGAGTTCCGCATAGCGCTGCTGCAACGCGGCCAGCTGCGCCTCCAGATGCGCAAGCTTGCGGGAAAGCGCGGTGTTTTCGTCTGACAGTTCAGTGGCGGTCAGGCTTGCGGGGTGCGGGGGCGCCAGGCCCGGCAGGTTGGCATCGAGCTGCGGGGCAAGTGGCGCATCGGCCATGCGGGGGATGTTGCGTTTCCCGGACAGCACCAGATGCGGTGCGGTGCCGGCCTGGGCGAGCGGTGCCGCAGCAGGTTGGGGCGCGCGAACGGCTGACGGGCGTGAGGCGGCAGGCGCGCGCCGGGTCTTGCGCTGGGGCCGGCTGGTGCGTGGTGCAGGCATCGCTGCGACGGGAGCGGCAGCCGTCGGCGTGACGGCAGCAGGCGCGTCCTGGCTGATGGCGGGCGTGACCGGCGCGGGCGGATCGAGCAACACCACGTAGTCGCGTCGCAAACGTACTTCGCAGTCGGAAACCAGCGCAAACTGCGCAATTGGATCATTGACCGGCTGCAGGGTGCGGATATGCAGCAGGGCCTGGGTGCCGGACTGCTGGATGTCCAGCTGCGCGCGCGGGGGCGGTGCGATGCCATCCTCGCTTGCCTCAAGACTGAAGCAGGCCGCCGTTGTTTCTGCCGGGGCGCCCAGGAGGGCGACGGTGGCGTGCAGCGGCTGGCCCAGATGCGAGCGCACGCCGATCTCGCCCAGCCCGAGCGCTGCGGCGGAAGCGGTATGGCACAGGGCGAGCAGAAGGAAGACGGGTTTGAGGTTCACGGGGCTGCTTAAAAATGGATACCCCATGTATTCCGGCTAAGCGCGCTGCAACTTTAGGGTGCGGCGCATAATTGGCACGATTTTTGTTAGGGTCGGCCCGATTCAGCCCAGCAGAACCAGCGTCCATACCGCCGCGACGTTGACAAGTGCGATCATCACTGCGGCGCTGCCCATGTCCTTGGCGCGCTTGATGAGCAGGTGGCGCTCCAGCGAGATGCGGTCGACTGCGGCCTCGACCGCCGAATTCAGCAATTCGACGATCAGCACGCCCAGCACGGCACCGATCATCAGCGCGCGTTCGATTCCGGTTTCTCCCAGGTAGAGCGCCAGCGGAACCAGCAGCAGCGCCAGAAATACTTCCTGGCGAAACGCGTCCTCGTGCCGGAAAGCCGCCGTGAGCCCGGCCCACGAATAGCCCACCGCGTTGAGCACGCGCTGCAGGCCGATCTTGCCCTTGAACGGGCTGGCGGGATCGCTCATGCTACGGGCTTGTAGGCGAGATCGAGTTCGCGCGCCGCCCGGACGTCGTCCAACCGCCGCACCGGCAGGTTGTAGGGCGCCCCCTTCACCAGCTCGGGGTGGGTTTCGGCTTCGTGCTTGATCGTGATCATCGCCTCGACAAAGCCATCGATCGTCTCGCGGCTCTCGGTCTCGGTCGGCTCGATCAGCAGGCACTCGGGCACCAGCATCGGGAAGTAGGTGGTCGGCGCGTGGTAGCCATAGTCGAGCAGGCGCTTGGCGAAGTCCATTGCGGAAACTCCGGTGGCATCCTTCAGCTTTTTCAGCGTGACGATGAATTCGTGGCTGGCGCGGCGCTCGGGGAAGGCGAGATCGAAACCGGCTTCGCGCAGTTTAGCCATCAGATAATTGGCGTTGAGGGTGGCGTATTCGGCGACGCGCTGCATGCCTTCGCCGCCCAGCAGGCGCGCGTAGACATAGGCGCGCATCAGTACGCCGGCATTGCCCATGTTGGCCGACATGCGGCCGATCGACTGCGGCAGGTCGGCCTCGGTCGCCAGCCGGTAAAAACCGTTCTCGTTCAGTACCAGCGGAATCGGCATGAAGGGCAGCAGGCGCTCGGCCACGCCCACCGGCCCCGCGCCCGGCCCACCGCCGCCGTGCGGGGTGGAAAAGGTCTTGTGCAAATTCACGTGGATGACATCGAAGCCCATGTCGCCGGGGCGCACCTTGCCGAGGATGGCGTTGAGGTTGGCACCGTCGTAATAGAGCAGGCCGCCGGCGTCGTGGACGATTTTCTGGATGTCGGCGATGGTCTTTTCGAACACGCCCAGCGTCGACGGGTTGGTCAGCATCAGGCCGGCGGTGTGCGGGCCGACCGCGGCGCGCAAGGTGGCAAGGTCGACGCTGCCGGTCGCGTCGGTGGGGATTTCTTTCACCGTGTAGCCGCACATGGTCGCGGTCGCCGGGTTGGTGCCGTGGGCCGCGTCCGGCACGATGATTTCGCGCCGCGCGGTGTCGCCGCGCGCATCGTGGTAGGCGCGGATCATCGCCACCCCGGCGAACTCGCCGTGGGCGCCGGCCATCGGCGCCATCGACACGCCGGCCATGCCGGTCACGTCCTTCAGTATTTCCTGCAGTTCGAACATGCTGGCGAGGAAACCCTGGCCGGTCTCGTCCGGGCTCGCCGGGTGACGTGTGAGGAATTGCGGCAGCATCGCCAGCGAGTTGCACGCGCGCGGGTTGTACTTCATGGTGCACGAGCCGAGCGGGTAGAACTGCGTGTCGATCGAGAAGTTCTTTTGCGATAGGCGCGTGTAATGACGCACTACGTCGAGCTCGGAGACTTCCGGTAGCGCCGGCGCGTTCGTGCGGCACAGCGCTGCGGGCAGGTCGTCGAGACTGCCGCCGGCGACAGGCAATTGGGCGGCGGCGGTGCGGCCGGGACGGGAATGGTCGAATATCAGCATGGTGGATAGACGTAAGGCGTGAAGGGTGAGGGGTAAGGAGTGGGGCAGGGCAGGCGCGATGTGGTCTCGCAACCGTTCCTTACCCCTTTCCCCTCACGCCTCACAAATTTATTTCAATGCGGCCAATGCGGCCTCGTAATTCGGTTCCTGCTTGATGTCGGGAACGAGCTCGGTGTAGAGCACCTTGTTGTTCTCGTCCAGCACGATCACGGCGCGTGCGGTGATGCCGGCGAGCGGGCCGCTGGTGATGGCGACACCGTAGTTCTTCATGAATTCGGCACCGCGCATGGTCGACAGCGTGGTGACGTTGTTGGTGCTCTCGGCGCCGCAGAAACGGCTCATCGCGAACGGCAGGTCGGCCGAGACGATCAGCACAGCGGTGTTGCCGACCGCGGCGTCGTTGAATTTCCTGGTCGAGATCGCGCATACCGGGGTGTCGAGGCTGGGCACGATGTTGAGAATCTTTTTCTTGCCGGCGAAATCGGCCAGCGAGACGTCGGCCAGATCCTTGTTGACCAGCTTGAAATCGGGCGCGGCGTCACCCACCTTGGGGAAGCTGCCGGACACGTCGATGGGGGTACCGCCTAAAGTCACTGCCATGTTTGCTCTCCTTGAAAAATCAGTCAGATATCAGGCGCATCGGTAATTGTGCCCGATCCGTTCAGGTCTCACTCATTACCGGGCTGGTCGTGGCGAGCCAGGTGCTCATCCAGATTCTCGCGCAGCATTTTTTCGTACTGGCTCAGAAAATAGGCGATCGCAGCTTCCTTCTCGGCCATCATCTGTTCCTTGCTCCCCGCCGCCGCCGTGATGACGAAGGCATTGAATCTCGACGCGGCAAACAGCGCGCATGCGCTGACCCGGCTGGGCTTCACTTCGTTCAAATGGGTATTGGCCAATTGAATGAATGAGTCGGTTATATCCCAGAACTGCTTGTCTCTCATCTCACTCATGCGTCGCCCCCGTTAGCTTTTGTAGGCACACGGCGGCGCTTCGCGCCGCTTCGACAGGATACGTTCCATTTGCTGTACGTAGTGGTCGAGATCCGCTGCGGTCTTGGTTTCGGTGACGCACACCAGGATTGCCTGGCCGAGTTCGGGATACCAGCCTGAAATATCGAGGCCGCCGAGGATGCCCTGCGCGCGCAGGGCGCGCAACACGTCCTTGGCACTGTCGTTGAGCTTCAGCACCACTTCGTGGAAGAAGGGGCTGGCAAATGCGCGCGCCACGTTGGGAATCGCCGCCAGCCTGTCGGCCAACGCTATCGTGCCGGCATGGCTGACAGACGCCACTTTCGCCAGACCCTGTGGCCCCAGCAGGGCCATGTACTGCGTCGCCGCGGTGACCACCAGTCCCTGGTTGGTGCAGATGTTCGAGGTGGCCTTGGAGCGGCGGATATGCTGCTCGCGCGCCTGCAGCGTCAGCGTGAAACCCGGCTTGCCGTCGAGGTCGACGGTGCGGCCGACGATGCGACCGGGCATCTGCCGCACGAATTCCTGGCGGCAGCACATGAAGCCGAAATAGGGGCCACCCGAAGCCATCGGTGCGCCCAATGGCTGGCCTTCGCCGACTGCGATATCGGCACCTTTCGTGCCCCATTGACCCGGCGCTTCCAGTACCGCCAGTGTGGTCGGGTTAACCAGCGCGATGGCCAGGGCGTTATTCGCATGTGCCCAGTCGGTCATCGCGTGTACGTCTTCCAGTACGCCGAAGAAATTGGGCTGCGGGATGGCCAGGCCGGCGAAGCTACCGGGATCGGCCGGCAGCACGGTCTTGCCGGTTGTAGAATCGAATTCAAGCTCGACCAGTTCGATGCCCTGATTCTTCACCGTAGTGTGGGCTACGCGACGGTAGATCGGGTGCACCGTTTTCGGCACCAGTACGCGGCGCGAAGTCTTGTGCGAGCGGACCGCCATCAGCGCCGCCTCAGCCAAGGCGGATGCGCCGTCGTAGAGCGATGCATTCGATACGTCGAGCCCGGTCAGCCGGGTCATCATGGTCTGATATTCGTAGATCAGTTGCAGCGTGCCTTGCGAGGCTTCGGCCTGATACGGCGTGTAGGCGGAATAGAACTCACCGCGGGTGACGATCTGCCAGATCGCCGCGGGGATGTGGTGCTCGTAGACGCCGGCGCCGATGAAGTTTGACCAGAAGCCGTCCTGCGATGCGCGTTCCTGCATCAGCCGCGCCACCGCCATTTCGGGCAGGCCGTCCGGTACGTCACGCAGCTTGCCGGTTTTCAGCGCAGGTGGGATTTCGTCGAACAGCGCCTCGATGCTGGCGGCACCGATGGCGCCGAGCATGGTGGAGACGTCTTCAGGGGTGTGGGGAATGAAGGGCATTTTATTCGGGTGAGGTGACAGGGGTTAGGGGTGAGGAATGCGCGCTGGCGCAAGAGGGGTTCCTGACGCCTTACCCCTCACGCCTCACCGTCATCAATGGGCTTCCGATTCGACCAGCTTCCGGTACGCAGCGGCATCCAGCAATCCGGCGACGTCGGCCGGATTGGCGGGCTTCATCTTGAACATCCACGCGGCGTAGGCGTCCTGGTTCACCGACTCGGGGCTGGCTTCGGCTTCGGCGTTGGCGGCGATGACTTCGCCGGCGACCGGAGCGTAGATGTCGGATGCGGCCTTCACCGACTCGACCACCGCGCATTCCTCGCCCTTGACCAGCGTGCGGCCGGTGGCGGGGGTTTCGATGAACACCATGTCGCCGAGCAGGTCCTGCGCGTGGTGGGTGATGCCCACAGTCAGCGTGCCGTCGGCTTCGACGCGCACCCATTCGTGGCTGGGGGTGTATTTGAGGTCAGCGGGGATATTCATTTTGTGTGTTCCTGGTCGCGTTGTATTCCAGGGATCAGGGCTCAGGATTCAGGATTCAGGGAAGGCGCGGTTGCACCGCGCTTTTCCCTGATCCCTGGCCCCTGAATCCTGACCCCTCCTAGATCAATACCTTGCCGTTGCGCACGAACGGATACTTAACCACCCTCGCGCGCAGTTTCTTGTCGCGGATCTCGACCTCGACTTCCGCGCCCGGAGCGATGCCGAGCGGGATGCGGGCGAGCGCGATGGATTGCTGCAGTGTAGGCGAGAAGGTGCCGGAGGTGATTTCACCTTCACCATTTTTCGTGCTGACCTTCTGGTGACTGCGCAGCACGCCCTTGTCGAGCAGCAGGAGGCCGACAAGCTGCTGCGTGACTTCGCTCGATTCCAGCGCCTTGCGGCCGACGAAATCGCGTTCGGTCTTCAGGTCCACCGTCCATGCCAGGCCCGATTCCAGTGGCGAGGTGGTTTCGTTCATGTCCTGACCGTACAGGTTCATCCCGGCTTCGAGCCGCAGGGTGTCGCGCGCGCCGAGACCAATCGGCTTGCCGCCCGCTTCCATCAGCGCCTTCCAGAAAAAAGGTGCGGATTTCGCCAGCACCATCGCCTCGAAACCGTTCTCGCCGGTGTAACCGGTGCGGGCGATGAGCATTTCGCCCATGGCGGCGGCGCTGAAGGGTTTGAGGCTGGCGGTGAGGCTGTCGACACCGGGCAGTGCTTCATTCAGCACCCGGGTTGCATCCGGCCCCTGGATCGCGATCGTCGCCAGATCGCGGCGCGGGATGAGCGTGAGCCCCATGTCCCAATCGGTGTTGCACTGCTCGATCCACGCGAGATCCTTCTCCGCGGTGCCGGCGTTGACTACCAGACGGAACCAGGATTCATCCATGAAATAGATGATGAGGTCGTCGATTACGCCGCCGGCTTCGTTCAGCATGCAGGAATACAGCGCCTTGCCGGATACCTGCTGCTTGTCGACATTGTTCGCCACCAGTCGGCGCAGGAAGGGGCGCACGTTGGCGCCGCGGATATCGAGCGGCAGCATGTGGGAGACGTCGAACAGGCCGCAGTCGCGGCGAACGACGTGGTGTTCCTCGATCTGCGAGCCGTAGTTCACCGGCATGTCCCAGCCGCCGAAGTCGACCATTTTGGCGCCGAGTTCGCGGTGCAGGGCATTGAGCGGAGTTTGTTTGAGCATATAGAGCCTGTTTCAATAGAAATCACGTCCCGCGCCGCTTGCTTGCGGGATGCAGGGCAAGGCGCGGGGAGCGAAGTTCGGTTGTTCCAAATGAGCGAGCCGCGACACGGCCATGCGCCCGCAGGCAAGCGGCCCTCCGGGTTGAGACCGGAATCGGCGTCTGCGGTGTTGCAGCGCTTGGCAAGGGGATGGCCCTTGCCGGCGCGCTGCGCCTTGCATCCATCCGATTCTGGTCTCAACGCGGGACATGATTTCTATTGAAACAGGCTCTTGCCACCAAAAATAAAAAAGGGTGAAGCGCGGATTCGCTTCACCCCTCTGTCCTTGGTACCTGAGAGATTACGGCGCACTGGGCGATGCGCCGCTGCCCCTTCGGTGGCGGTTTTGAAAACCGCGCTCTCCAGAGTGTTCTTGGGGTGCGTCGACTAAGATGCGCCCCGGCGTTGCGGTCCTTTTTGCCTGAGCGATTCCGGGTGGGTTACGCCTTCGGCGGCATGCGGTGCATGCGCTCTCCCGCAACGGGAACGCGGACTATACCGAAGAAGCCCCGGGGCGACCAGCCCCCTTCAAGATCAATAGTGCGGCCTGATCTTGAAGCCGGCGGCCGCGAGGTTGCGCGTGGCGAGTTCGAATTTCAGCGTCTGTTCGCTTTGGGCTGGAATGCCGGCCTCGATGCGACGCGCGTCGTCAAGATACTCGCTGGGGGCGAAGCTGCGTCGCGCGATGGGACGATCCCGCAGGTCGGTGAGCGTGAGCTCGAATACCGGCCAGGCCTGGGCATGGCCGGCGCGATTGCCGAGGGTGAGGGTAAGACTCAGGCGGCCGCCGGCTTCGGTTTTCAGGTCGGAGCCGACGATCTGCAGCAGCGCCAGGTTTTTCGGCAGGGAAAGGGTGCAGCCGAGCACGGCGCAGGCCTGCTCGAATGCGGAGCGGGTCTGCGGCAGCCGGCTGATCAGGGTGTCGCGCAGGAAGTAGGTGGACTGCGCCAGCAGCAGCACCAGCAGCAGCGCGCTGGCTACGCCCCACGCCCAGGGCTTGATGCGGCGCGGCGCTGCCGGGAGGTGTGCCGTACCGGGCCGCGGGCTTGCGTATTCGACGCGTGCCGCAGGCGGGCGGGCCGCCTCGGGGGCGACCGGGATGAAGGGGTACGCGGGTGCCGCCGATGCGGAGGGGTAGGCGGGCACCGGGTGGAATTGCGGCAACGGTCCGGGATCGTCCGACATCTGAACATCGGGATCGATGAGGATGATCGACGGCAGGTCGAGCGACACTTCGCGCTGGGCGATCCCGCGCGGGATGTCGGTGATCGCGACGTCTTCCGTGCCAGGAACGGCCTCTGGCGTCTCCGCAGCCATGGCGGGCGTGGCCCCGGCTGCCTCAAGCCCGGCGGACGGCGCGGCTTCCGGCGACGCGGGCACTTTTACGGGTTCGGGCTCGGCCATCGGGGGCAGCGGCGAGCCGTTCTCCAGCAGCAGGCTCGGGCGTGCATCGAAGGCGGCGCCGCACACGCCGCACTGCACCCAGCCCTGCGCAGCATCGAGCTTGTCCGCCCCGAGGCGGAACACGCTGACGCATTGCGGGCAGGTGGTGCGGTAAGTCACTTTTTGGTGCCGGCCAGGCGTACCCAGCCGTCGTCGATTGCGGGCGGATCGAAAACAAACCACTCGCGGTAGACCGCCATCACCTCGTCGGCCTGCTCGGCCAGAATGCCGGACAGCACCAACCGCCCGCCCGGGCGGACCCGGCCCGCGAGCAGCGGCGCCATGCCCTTGAGCGGGTTGGTGAGGATGTTGGCGACGACGACATCGTACTGCCCCGGCGCGAGTTCGCCGGGCAGGTAGACGTGTGCGGCGACGCCGTTCAGCGTCGCGTTGTCGCGCGAGGCGGTGACTGCCTGCGCGTCGATGTCGACGCCGTCGACCCGCGTCGCGCCGAGCCTGGCGGCGGCAATGGCGAGGATGCCGGAGCCGCAGCCGTAGTCCAGCAGCGTTTCGCCACCGGCGAGATGTTGGTCGAGCCAGCGCAGGCACAGCCGCGTGGTGGGGTGGCTGCCGGTGCCGAAAGCGAGGCCGGGATCGAGCTTGAGATTGATCGCACTGCTGTCGGGTGCCTCGTGCCAGGTCGGCACGATCCACAGCCGCGGCGAGATCGGAATGGGGTCGAATTGCGACTGGGTGAGGCGCACCCAATCCTGTTCGGCCACGGTTTCGATGGTGTATTCGCCGGGGACGGGGATTCCGGCCTGGTTTGCCGCGGCTGCCAGAATCTTCGCGACATCGGCGTGTTCCTCCAGCAACACCAGCGCAATGCTGTGCGGCCACAGTTCGGCAGTCGGGTAATCCGGTTCGCCGAACAGCGGCGTTTCATCCGCGGTGCCGGCGTCGGCGTCTTCCAGCGACACCGACAGCGCGCCGGCTTCCATCAGCGCATCGGACAGCAGTTCGGCCTGTTTGGAATCGACGAGGAGGCGGACGGATTGCCAGGGCATATTTGAAGTGAGGTGTTAGGGGTTAGGCGTGAGAGGCGGGGTTGGCGGTAAAGCGTCGGCATGGCAACACCTCACCTCTTACTCCTCACGCCTCACCCAATTTTTTCCCCCGCCAGCTTGTGTTCCAGATAATGAATACTGGTGCCGCCGGCGATGAAGGCAGCGTCGTTCAGCAGGTCCTGGTGCAGCGGGATGTTGCTCTGGATGCCTTCGATCACCATTTCCACCAGCGCGCCGCGCATACGGGCGATGGCCTGGTCGCGGGTGTCGCCGTAGGCGATCACCTTGCCGATCATCGAGTCGTAGTGTGGCGGTACGTAATAGCCGTGGTAGACGTGCGAGTCGACGCGGATGCCGGGGCCGCCGGGCGCATGGTAGTTGGTCAGCTTGCCGGGGCTGGGGACGAAGGTGGAGGGGTGCTCGGCATTGATGCGACACTCGATGGCGTGGCCGCGAAACTCGATGTCCTTCTGCTTCCACGGCAGTTTTTCGCCGGCGGCGACACGGATTTGCGTCTGTACGATGTCGATGCCGGTGATGAATTCGGTGACCGGGTGTTCGACCTGCACCCGCGTGTTCATTTCGATGAAGTAGAACTCGCCGTTTTCGAAGAGGAACTCGAAGGTGCCGGCGCCGCGATAGCCGATTTTGCGGCAGGCCTCGGCGCAGCGCTCGCCGATCTTGTCGCGGAGCCGGGGGTCGAGTCCGGGCGCGGGCGCTTCTTCCAGCACTTTCTGGTGGCGGCGCTGCATCGAGCAGTCGCGTTCGCCCAGGTGCACCGCGTTGCCGTGTTCGTCGGCGAGGATCTGAATCTCGATATGGCGCGGCGTCTGCAGGAATTTTTCCAGGTACACCATGGGGTTGCCGAAAGCGGTGCCGGCTTCGGTTTTGGTCATGGACACCGCATTCAGCAGCGCGGCTTCGGTATGCACCACGCGCATGCCGCGCCCGCCGCCGCCGCCTGCCGCCTTGATGATGACCGGGTAGCCGACGCGCGCGGCGGTCTTGACGATCTCATCGGGGTCGTCCGTCAGGGCGCCCTCGGAGCCGGGTACGCATGGCACCTTGGCGTCCAGCATCGCCTGCTTGGCCGCCACCTTGTCGCCCATCAGGCGGATGTTGTCGGGGCGCGGGCCGATGAAGGCGAAACCGGACGACTCGACGCGCTCGGCAAAGTTGGCGTTTTCGGACAGGAAGCCATAGCCGGGATGAATCGCCTCGGCGTCGGTGACTTCGGCCGCGGCGATGATCGACGGCACATGCAGATAGCTCTGCGCCGACGGCGCAGGGCCGATGCACACCGATTCATCGGCCAGCTTCACATACTTGGCGTCGCGGTCGGCCTCGGAATACACGGCGACCGTTTTGATGCCCATTTCACGGCAGGCACGCTGGATGCGCAGGGCGATTTCGCCGCGGTTGGCGATGAGGATTTTTTCAAACATGTTGGTGTGAGGCTCGGTGAGGGGTGAGGGGAGAGGTGTGAGCGCGGTCGCGCCTGACGCCTTACGCCTGACTCCTTACGCAATAACAAACAGCGGCTCGCCGTATTCCACCGGCTGGCCATTTTCGACCAGGATGGCCTTGATGACGCCGCTCTGGTCCGATTCGATTTCGTTCAGGAGCTTCATCGCTTCGATGATGCACAGCGTATCGCCGGCATTCACGCTCTGGCCGACTTCGGAAAAGTTCTTGGAGCCGGGGGACGGCGCCCGGTAGAAGGTGCCGACCATGGGCGAACGCACGATGTGGCCTTCGGGCACGGCGTCTTCCGCCGGGGCGGCCGTCTCTGGCGGGGCGGGCAGCGCCGCCGGGGCGGCTGCATGCATCATGTGGGAGGCGTGCGCCATCATCATCGGCGCGCCCGCAATGTTTTTGGCAATGCGGACTTTTTCCTCGCCCTCGGTGATTTCCAGCTCGGTGATGCCGGAGGCTTCGACCAGGTCGATGAGCTTTTTCAGTTTTCTAAGATCCATGAGGCGTCCTGTTTTGGAGGTGGTGCAGTGCGTATTCCAGCGCCAGCTCGTAACCGTATGCGCCCAGGCCGGACACCACGCCGACGGCGAGGTCGGAAAAATACGAATGATGGCGGAAGGTTTCGCGCGCGTAAATGTTGGAAAGATGAATTTCGACGAACGGGATGGCGGTGGCCGCCAGCGCATCGCGCAGCGCGACGCTGGTGTGGGTGTAGCCTGCCGGATTGATGACGATGAAGTCGACGTGGTCGTGCGCGGCCTGGTGGATGCGGTCGATCAGGCCGCCTTCGTGGTTGTTCTGGAAGGTTTCGACCTGTGCCCCGGCGGTCTTGCCGCGGCTGACCAGCGTGCGGTTGATGTCGTCGAGCGTAGCGAGGCCGTAGTGCCTGGGCTCGCGGCTGCCCAGCAGATTGAGATTGGGGCCGTGCAAAACCAGCACGTGCGGCTGCGGACTGGGGACCGATTTGGCCGCTGCGCGGCTGGTTCGTTGAGTCGTCATGGCGGCGAGTTTGCCGTAAAAGAAGGTAAATTGTCCAGATATTGACGCTAAATCACAACTATGCGCCTATTTTGCGAGGCACAGTTTCAAGCGTTGCGCGCGCCAGCCGCCAGATGTCAGGACGCCGGGGAATGAACTGCCTGCAAATGCATCGCCCCGCAAACGGAGCGATGGTCGACGATTCGTTTACAGCGTGCCGTAGGAATGCAGTCCCGACAGGAACATGTTCACGCCGATGAAGGCAAAGACGGTGACGAACAGGCCGACCACCGCCCACCACGCCAGCATCGGGCCACGCAGGCCCTTGACCAGGCGGATGTGTAGCCAGGCGGCGTAGTTCAGCCACACGATCAGCGCCCAGGTTTCCTTCGGATCCCACGACCAGTAGCCGCCCCAGGCTTCGGCGGCCCACATCGCACCGAGGATGGTTGCGATGGTGAAGAAGGCGAAGCCGATCGCGATCGCCTTGTACATCATGTCGTCGATGACTTCCAGCCTGGGCAGGCGGCTGGCGAGGATGCCGCGCCCGGCAAGCAGATAGGCCACGCCGAGCATGGCGGCAATGGAAAACCCGCCGTAGCCGATGAAGTTGGCTGGTACGTGCAGTTTCATCCACCACGATTTGAGCGCGGGCACCAGCGGCTGGATTTCATGCGCGCTGCGGTCGAAGGTGTACCAGAGGATGAAGCCGACGCCTGCCGAAATCACCAGCAGTACGAAGGCGCCCATCTGCCGCGTCCGGTAACGCGCTTCGTAATACAGGTACATCGTCGCGGTGATGAGGCAGAACAGCACGAACACTTCGTACAGGTTGGATACCGGGATATGGCCGATGTCGGCGCCGATGAGGTAGGACTCGTACCAGCGCACCGTCAGGCCGATGAAGCCCATGGCAATCGCCGACCAGGTCAGCGTGCTGCCGGTTTTCAGCATGAATTCCGAGCGCGTCAGCAGGCCCGCCCAGTAGGTCAGCGTGGCGAGCCCGAACAAGGCGCACATCCACATGATGGCGGCCTGGCTGGAGATCAGGTACTTGAGGAAGAAGGCTTCTTCCATGCGCGCGAGATTGCCCTGGTACAGGCTGACGGCGAACAGGCTGACGGTGCCGACCACGATGAACAGCGGCCGAAACGGCTTCCAGAGCCATCCGGACACCACCAGCGACGGAATCGCCGCCAGCAGGATGGCCTTCTCATAAGTATCCATGTAGTCGCCGAAGCACGACAGGGCGAACAGCCCGCCCGCCGCGACGATGGCGGCGAACAGCCAGTCGAGCCACGACAGGCGCTTCAGCAGCGGGGTGGGTTGGTTGAGGGCGAGCTCCATGGCGGGGTCTCCGGGTTATTGCGTATCAAAACATTTTTTATCCGCGTCCTTCGCGGATGCATTTTTATTTTGCCAGCGTGTCCAGCGCCTGCGCGTGCCGGGTGAATTCCTTCTCGAAATCGATGGTGTGCTTGGCCGACGCCATGGCCAGCAGCGCGTGGCCCGGTTTGATGCGCAGCCATATGCGACGTTCGCGCACATAGAGCATGAAGAATACGCCGAGTGTCAGCAAGAGCGAACCGAAGTAGACCACGTTCTTGCCGGGTGAACGGGTGAGTTGCAGGCCAGTGGCCTTGACTTCGTCGTACTGTATCAGTTGCAGATAGATCGGCGCGCCATAGACGGACAGGTCGCTCATGCTGTTGAGGGTGTCGCGCACCAGCCAGCCGGTCGCTTCGTCGGTCTGGGGGGCGGGCAGTCCGGCCTGCCGGTTGGCAAGTTGTAGCGCCTCGAACGCGGCGAGTTCGAGGATGCGCAGATAGGTGCCCATTACCTTTTCACGTTCGGCCTCGGAGATTTTTTCCTCGATGAAGCGGCCCAGTGACCGGAAACCGCCTTCCGCAAACAATCCCAGCATCTGGCTGGCGCTGGATTTCAACTTGTCTTCGATCTCCGTGCCCCAGGCCTCTTGCGACAACGCCTGGCGGGCGAAGCGGGCGGCGATTTCAGGACGCAGTTCCGCATTCAGCAGCGCGCCGCGCAGCCGCATGAAGCTGTCGATCTCGCCCGCAGCGTCGAGCGGCATGCGCAGGTAGCGGAAGGCCTCGTTGGGCGATTCGCGCACCCCCGACATCAGGTGCCAGCGGCCGTCGAGTTGCAGCGGCAGCATGTAGTTGGAAAACTCGCGCGCCTGGCCGCGCGCATCGCGCAGTTTGTACTGGAAGCTTGGGCCGACATTGCGCAAATGCCGGTTGTTGCTGACCGGGCTGCCGCCGAGCACGCTCATGGTGTCGCGGGGCGTTTCGATGTCGCCGCCCATGTCCCCGATATTGAACGGGCGGAAATCGATGAATTCGAGCGTGTAGTCCCCCGCTGCGCTGGTCAGTGCGGTACTCCCGTGCACCGCGCCTTCGACGGCAAAGAACGCTGCCGCAGGGGCAAACAGATTCCAGCCGCGCAGGGTCAGACGAGTGCCGCCGTCGGCAAAGCTCGCCTGATAGATGGCGACGCCGTCGTGGATCAGCGGGTGGTTGACGGCAATCGTCGCTGCGCGGATTTTCTTGCCGGCGTGGTCGAACAGCTCGATGTCGCTCTCGAAGCTCTTCGGCTGGCCCGTCGTGTAGTGTTCGATGCGGAACTGCTTCAGCGCCACGGTGAAGGGCAGCTCCTGCACCAGATAGCCGTCGGCCACGTTGAGGAAAGCCACGCTTGCGCTGGAGCCCTCGGGTATCTGCACGCTGCCGCGAAACGACGGGTTGGACGGCGACAGGCGCGAAATCGCCGGCACCTGGCTTTGCGGGATGTCGCGCGTCTCGATCTTCTTGACGCCCAGCACTTGCTGCGCCTTGAATATCAGGTTGCCGTCCAGCAGGCCGCCGATGCAGATCATCACGATGGCCGAGTGCGCAAGAAAATAGCCGAGCCGGTTCCAGCTGCCGGCCTTGGCGGCGAGCAGCACCCCCTCCTCGCGCGGCAGGTTCCTGACTTTATAGCCTTGGCCTTCGAGATAACGCTGCGCGCTGGCGGCCAGCGCCTCGGGCTGCTGCGTGGTCGCCGCTTCGTGCTTGTGCTTGAATGCGTTCAGCGACTGTTCGCTGACGTGCTCGCGAAAACTTCTCATTTCGCGCACGAAATTCGGTGCATTGCGGGTGATGCAGACGCTGGTGGAGGCGACGAGGAAGGTCAGGATGAGCAGAAACCAGGCGGCATGATAGACGTCGTACAGGTCCAGTTTCTCAAACACCTGGAACCAGAACGGGCCGAGCTGGATGAGGTAGCTGCTGTACGGCTCGGACTGCTTCAGCACCGTGCCGATCACCGACGCGACCGCGAGGATGGACAGCAGGCTGATGGCAAATCGCATCGAGCTCAGCAGATCGAACAGGGACTTGCCGAAAGACTGGGAGCTGGAGTTCATGGCGGCCGTAGTATCCCGAGGGGGCAAGTAAATAAAAAAAGGGTGACGTGTGTCACCCTCTGATTGGCTCAAGCGTGGCCAAAACATTTAGCCGGATTGGCCATCGGTTTTTTGTCGTTGCGCGCGCAGCGAGGCAATCCAGCGTGCCCGCGAAATCAAATAATGCCGCCCGCCGGGAATCGTATGCCGTGGGCCTGCAAGCCCCGCGACGGCGGAATGAACAGACGTGAAACGGTGCGTATCGCGCACCGTGCGACCCACGATCGACGTCTGGACGATCGTGGGTAATTCAACGCAAGCCCTGGATATAAGCAGACACGGCTTTCATGTCGGCATCCGTCATCTTGGCGGCGATGCTGCGCATCATCTTGGCGGCGTCGTTGGCGCGCGCCTCGACGCGGAAAGCATTCAGCTGCGTGTAGATGTACTCATCATGCTGGCCGGCCAGGCGCGGGAACTGGACGGGGATCCCCTTGCCCTGCGGGCCGTGGCAGGAGGCGCACGCTGGAACGCTGGCACCCTGAACCCCGCCGCGGTAGATCTTCTCGCCGCGCAACGCCAGTTCCCGGTCCTTGGCGGTGTCCGGCTTGGGCTGCTGGGCGCTGTAATACGCAGCCAGATTCAGCATATCCTGCGCCGAGAGGCTGGCGACCATGCCCGACATGATGGCATTGGCGCGCGTCCCCGATTTAAACTCGGTGAGCTGTTTGTTGAGATATTCCGCATTGAGGCCGGCCAGCTTGGGGTTGGCAGGAATGGTGCTGTTGCCGTCCGCCGCGTGGCAGGCGACACAAATCTGGTTGGCGATGCTTTCCGCCGCCTTGGGATCGCCTTTGCTGGCCGGGCCAGCGGCAGGGGTAACGGCAAAAGCAGATGTGGCGGCCAGGGCGGCTGCCAGAGAGACGATGCGTTTCATCAAAAGCTCCTGAAGCTTGCAAAACTTGGGAAAACGGGTAGTTTAGCGGTAACCAATATGACTGCCAAGCCCGTGCTCAATCGCGCCCAATTCCATACCTCGGTCGCTCAGCTGCGCGATTTGCCCTATAGCCGTGCCGAAGTTGCGTTTGCCGGGCGTTCCAACGCCGGAAAATCGAGCGCCCTCAACCTGCTGACACGAAAAAACCGGCTGGCGTATACCTCTAAAACGCCCGGACGCACCCAACTCATCAATTTTTTCGAAGTGGATGCCGACACCTATCTGGTCGACCTGCCGGGCTACGGCTATGCAAAAGTGCCGCCTGCGGTGAAGGCGAAATGGGAGGGCCTGCTGTCGCGCTATCTGCAGGAGCGCGAGGCGCTGGTCGGGATGGTGCTGATCATGGATGCGCGCCATCCGCTCACCCCGCTGGATTGGCAAATGCTCAACTGGTTCTCCCCCACTGGCAAACGGATGCACATTCTGCTGTCGAAGGCCGATAAATTGTCCAACAGCGAAAAAACACTTACCCTGCGCCGCGTCGAACAGGAACTTGCCGCGCTGGACGCGGTTACCGTGCAGCTGTTTTCCAGCCTGTCGCGCCTGGGCGTCGAGGAAGCGGCGGCTGTTGTCGAAAGCTGGCTCGTCCAGGTCCCACAGCAGGAAGCCGGGCAGGTACAGGCTGCCGAGTAATTGGGGGCTGCACAATAAAAAAGCCCCGACCAAGGGAGGGGCCGGGGCTGAAAATGCCTTAAGGGGATTAAGGCATCCCGCTCAGGGAGGAGAAGCGGGAGACGATGCAAGACCGTCTGTTACTACAGAGTAGTCCCGTTTGAAGAAAGTTCCAGAACGCCGTACATATTCTTCTTTGGAGATGTTTGTGAACCTGCTATTCGGCCAATTTCCCGCACGGCGCATGCGCCGCATGCGCCGTGACGACTTTTCCCGCCGCCTGATGCGTGAGCACACACTTACGCCAAGTGACCTGATTTATCCGGTGTTTGTTCTGGATGGCCAAAACAGGCGCGAGCCGGTGGCGTCGATGCCCGGGGTCGAGCGGGTGTCGATCGATCTGCTGCTGCCGGTGGCCGAGGAATGCATGCAGCTGGGCATACCCGCACTGGCGCTGTTCCCGGTGATCGATGCGGGCCTGAAGACACTGGGTGCGGAAGAGGCGCTCAACCCCGATGGCCTGGTGCCACGCACCGTGGCCGCGCTGAAAAACCGCTTCCCCGACCTGGGCATCATCACCGATATTGCGCTCGACCCCTACACCAGCCATGGCCAGGATGGGCTGATCGACGACAGCGGCTACGTGCTGAACGACGAGACCGTCGCCGTGCTGGCACGGCAGGCGGTGGTTCACGCCCAGGCCGGCGCCGATGTGGTCGCCCCGTCCGACATGATGGACGGTCGCGTTGCCGCCCTGCGCGCCGCGCTCGAAGGCGCCGGCCACATCCACACCCGGATTCTGGCCTATGCCGCCAAATACGCTTCCAGCTTTTACGGCCCCTTCCGCGACGCCGTCGGCTCCGCCGCCAATCTGGGAAAGGGCAACAAGTTTACGTACCAGATGGACCCGGCCAACAGCGATGAAGCCCTGTGGGAAGTCGGCATGGACCTGCAGGAAGGCGCCGACATGGTCATGATTAAGCCGGGCATGCCGTATCTCGATGTGATCCGCCGCATCAAGGATGCGTACGGCGTGCCGACCTATGCCTACCAGGTCAGCGGCGAGTACGCCATGCTGAAGGCGGCGGCGCAGAACGGCTGGCTGGACGAGCGAGCGTGCGTGCTGGAAGCGCTGCTGGGGTTCAAGCGGGCGGGTGCGGATGGCGTGTTGACATATTTCGCGCGCGATGCGGCACGCTGGGTCAAGGCCGGCATGCCTTGATTTTTTGCGCATGGTGTCGATAAAACAACTTCAGAAAATATGCCTTTAAGCTAAACAACAGCTGAGCTGACACCTCGTTATGACGAAAAATCGCTTCCCGTGAGCGAGTGCGGCCGCTTTGCACGCCTCGGCGAGGAGTTTTGCAAGAGGCTCTAATGACAGTCATATCTCCTGATAGAGCGTTGCGGCGGCGTGGCAACTGGCGCAGAAATTCGCCTGCAGCGTCGTGCTGAAAGGCGCTCCCAGCCTGTGCGCCACGCGCGACGGTAAGCTGTTCGTCAATCAAACCGGCCACCCCGGCATGAGCGCGGCGGGCAAGGGCGACGCGCTGACCGGCATAATCGCTGCCTTCATCGCGCAGGGAATGAGTGTCGACGACGCGCTGCTGCTGGCGGTGTATCTGCACGGCGCGGCGGGCAACGAATTGGCGCAGCAGCGCGCCCGCATCGGCATGACCGCGACGGAAGTCACCGAATGGGCGCGCCGGCTGTTGAATCAATGGGTGGGGGAGCAGTGACCCCACCCGGAATCGTTGTTATTTCCCTTCTATCTTCCTGATCGCTGCTTCGATTTCTGCCTTGCGGCCGGTATCCGCATCTTCGCGGCCGGGGCGCGCAGGGGCGTTCTGTGCCTTCTTGAAGTATTCGAGCGCCTTGACGCGGTCGCCGCGCTCGACCATGAGCTCGCCCATGAAGAAGTTCGGGTCGATGCCATGCGGATTTACCTCGAGCGCGCGCTCGAGATATTCGCGCGCCTTGTCATAGTCGCCGAAAGAGCCGAAGCGCGGCACCTTGTAATACAGGCTGCCAAGCGATGTCAGTGCGGAACCGTTCAGCGCATTGGCGTCTATTTTTTCTGCAGCCAGCAGCAGGTTGCGCGCAGCCTTTGCGGTGCCGCCGGCCGAGAAGATGCTCTGATACTTGGCCAGGGTGCTGGTAATGATTCCTTCCCAGATCATCGGCTCGGCGCGCCCCGGGTTGGCGGTGGTCACTTCGTGCGCTTCCTTGACAAGTTTCTCAAATGCCGCCTTTTTTTCTTTTTCGGGCGTCTGGTAGAAAGCCGTCGCCCAATCGTGCTGCAATTTCACGATGGATGCGTCGAGCTGGGTGGGTTCGGCGAATGCGCTGCTGGCAGCGAACAATAGTGCGATTAACCAGGCGTACTTCTTCATGGGTGAACCTCCTCCTTGAGTGAACAGTTACTTGTTAACAGACTGGGCGTATTTGCGTGCGATGCGGGTGTTCTTCAGCAGGCCGCCGTCGACCAGGCGCGGGAACATGCCGTTCAGCCGCGCGAAGAAAGACTCCGGCTGGCCGATGAAATGTTCCTTGCAGTCGCGCTCGATTGCCTGCACGATCTGTGCGGCGACATATTCCGGCGCGTCCATGCTGGTTTTGGTTTCTTCCAGCATCCGGGTAGTGACATCATCATTCAGCGGCGTTTTGGTGGCGCGCGGCGAGACGTAGGTGACGCCGACCTGCGTGTCGACCAGTTCGCGGCGCAGCGCCTCGGAAAACCCGCGCATGGCAAATTTGCTGGCGCAGTAAGTAGCGAAATGCGGGAAGCCGATCGAGCCGAACGCCGAGCCGATGTTGACGATACGCCCGCCGTCCTGTTTTAGCAGATGCGGCAGCACGGCGCGCACCAGCAGCATCGGCGCGATGACATTGACGCCGATCATCTGCCCGATGCGTTTCGGATCCTGGCGTTCGAACAGCGTGAAATCCATGATGCCGGCATTGTTGACGAGCACATCGATGCCGCCGAGGGATTGCAGCGCGGCAGCCATTGCTTGCTCGGCAGCGCCTTCGCCGGAAAGGTCGAGTATGACGGGCACGGCAAGGCCACCGCGCTGGTTGATTTCGGCGCAAATTTCTTCCACGCGCGACGCGTTGCGTCCGACCAACGCCAGCCGCGCGCCTTTTTCGGCGAGCAGCAATGCCACGCGGTAGCCGATGCCGCCGGCTGCGCCGGTCAGGATGATGCGTTTACCCGACAAATTCATGCAGAACCTCCCGTTGTTGTAATGTCGACCAAATCGTTGCCTGGCTTTCCCTCATACAGTTGCTCGATGGATGTCTGGTAAAGCTGCCAGATCGCCTCGCGCTTCAAGCGGCCGTTCGCGGTCAGTTGTCCGTTCTGCAGCAGGAACGGCGCCTGCGCGGGCAACCAGTATTTTACCTGCGCATAATCCGGCAGCACACCGTTCGCCTCTTCGATCGCCTGATTTACCGCGCCGAGCGCTTCGGGCGTGGTACCGCGTGGCACGACTACCGCCACATTCCACGGGCGCGCTTCGCCGAACACCGCCGCCTGCACAATGGCCGGGTGCAGGGTCAACTCGCGCTCCACCCATTCCGGCGACACATTGCGCCCGAACGAGGTGATGAAAATGTTTTTCTTGCGCCCGGTGAGGTGCAGGAAACCCTGCTCGTCGAGATGCCCGATATCGCCAGTCGGCCAGAATGCGCCCGGCTGCACCGGTATATCGCCGGTATAACCGAGCAGCGTCGCGCCCCTCACCAGAATCTCGCCGTCTTCGGCGAATTTCACCTGAGCGTGCGTCAGCGGTTTGCCGACGCTGCCGGTGCAGCGTTCTACTTCGGTGTTGAGCGCGACCACCGAGGCGCATTCGGATAAGCCGTAGCCCTCGAATACCGGGAGGCCGAGTGCTTGTGCGCGTTGCAGCAGACGCGTGGCGACGGGTGCACCGCCCACGGCGACGAAGCGTAACTGCTGCGGCGCGGGATGCCCCGCTTCGATGGCGGCCACCATTGCATGCAACAGTTGCGGCGTCAGGATGGTAGTCGTGGCGCGGCATCCGATCAGCGCGCCCAGCATTTTTTTGATGTCCAGCCCGGTCGCGCCGCTCAAGCCCACATCGGCGAGCGACAGCAGATGGCAGCTTGCACCGGCCAGCAGCGGCACATACACGCCGGCGATATTTTCCAGCAGTGTGGACAGCGGCAGCACGCTGATATGCCGGTCGTCCGCCTTGCCGCATGTGGCGGACAGCAGGGAGGACGCAACCTGTTGCAGCGCGTCCGCGCCCAGGCACACACCTTTCGGCTGCCCGGTAGTGCCGGAGGTATAGGTCACCTTGACGGTTCCCGCAGGCAAGGGCTTCGCGGCGATGTTGCGCAGGCGGAGTTCACTGTAGGCCTGGCCATTCAAGTTGTGGCTGAACTGCTCCCCCATTTCGATGCCGGCGGCTTCCAGCAGCTTGCGGTATCGCTCCGACTGGTCGGTGAAGATACAATCGATCCCCGCATCGTGGATGCTGTGCGCAATTTGCTCTGCCGAAAAGAAAAACGGCAACGGAATGACCGGCTTGCCGACGTTCAGTCCGGCCAGGTCCAGGGCTGCCCAGAGCGGCGAGTTATCCAGTGCCAGTGCAATTGCTCTAGCGGGACGGGCGCGCAGTTGCGCGCCGAGTTGTTCGATTGCAGCGGCGAGTTCCCGATAGGTGAGTGCATACCGATTGCCGACCAGGGCTGGCAAGTCGGGTTGTTCGTTGCCCAGCCGGGTGATGGCATCGATGACGGATGGGCTCATTGTTGCTTCAATATCATTCCGCAGGCTTGGCAGCGCACAGCGGTTGCGGGTTCGGGCGTCCCGGTTTCTGACATCCGCGGATTGTTGTGCCGCTCGATGCGCCTTATCGCCATGACTTGTGGCTTCTGTGCATAGTAGCTGCCCCAATCCGCCTGATCTTCCGGGGGGAGCCGACTCTTGTCCGCGTCGCCAAGCAAGACCGGATTCAGGCCCATCTTGATAAACGCATTACGCAACACCGGAACGGCGGTAAACGCGGCCCATTGATTGTGCGTGTCATGGAGATGGTCGTTGATGGCGGTAATCAGGTAACGCGCCATCCCCGGCCCCACAACCGAGAAATTGCCCACCTCGACAATGTCGTCGCGCCTGACCGGAAAGCCAACGTGTTCCGAGAGTATCGCCTCGATGGGTCGATCCAGATAAGTTTCCAGAAAAAGCGGTTCAAGCGCGGCACTGCGAAATCCGCAAGCCGCAACCAGTTTGTTATCCCGGTCGCGCAGGCTCATCAGGCAGGGTTTGAATCGTTTGATTTTTGCGCCATATATCTGGTAAAAAACATCGCCGATGAAGTGTTCAACCTCGGCGCGATCATCCGCGCCGGGCTGGGAAAAGCGCGCATCGAAAGGGCGTTCAGCCAAGCCGGCGGCCGGGTTGGAAATTATGGTATTCAATTAAGGAACCCCTGATTAAGAACTTGTCCGTAAATAATATTTGCATCCGGCTTTATCTTTCTGAACGCCATGATTGCTGCGGCCAAGTGGCTTAGTGTGAGAAGGCTACGGTCAAGTTTCTCATACCGCACCAGCAGTTTGCGAAAGCGGTTAAACCATCTGTGCGCCACTTCACCGACCCAACGTCTGGCTTTTTTCCTGGGTCCGTTGGGTTGGGGCCTACGCTTGCCTGCGCCAAGGGTGCTTTCATCATCGCCCCGTTAATGCCCTGCCACCGCCAGGCAATGCCTTCAGGTCATCGTAATCGGCAAGCCCCGCTTTCCACTGGCAGCCCGTTCTCAGCACGTAGATGACGCTTTCAAACACCAGCCGAGGGTCTTTGGGCTTGCGCCCACCGCCCGCACGGCGTCTGTAGGTCTGGTCTGTCAAACGTTGGCGTACGGGTATCAGCGGCTCCACACGCGCCCAGAAATAATCCATAACTTCCCATGCCTTCGCATCATTTCTCCATGCTCGACCATCGTGCATGGAAAAATATCATCACTTATTTACGGATAAGTTCGGCGCGCTCAAAACCCAAGTCCAACATTTTTTACAAGCAGTTAAGTCTTGAAGAGCGGACGATGATCCAGACACAGTTATCGATGGGATTTAAGTCCGGACGGATTACGCAGGAGCTTGGGCGTTCAGCTTCGACGCTCAGTCTTGGCAACGCGGCATCAATGAGAACACCAACGGCTTGTTGCGCCAGTACCTGCCCAGGGGTAGTGACTTGAGCGGCTTCGCTCAGGACGAACTGGACGAAATCACCTGGAAACCGAGCACCCGGCCGCGCAAGTCGTTAGGCTTCAAGTGCCCCGCAGAGTTGTTCACGCCCGACGCGTTCGATTTCAAGCAGCATCATGCTGCACTTTTTGCACTTGGGGATTGAAACCGCCGTTTGGCGCGCAGGTATGAGAGGCCAGCTTTGACCAGCTCCTTCGCGTCGTAGCGGTTGAGCATGTTGCAGCCGTTGCACAACTCCGGAATCAATGCCATGCCTTCGCGCCTAACCAGCACTTCGCGAATGCTCATATCAGCCACATGGCCAATGGGGTATTTATGGCCGACATCGTTGTAGCAATATAGATAGTCGCCGCTCGCCGCAATGAAAATATCGATGTTGCGCGGAATGCATTTGAAACTGTTGCTGCGCCACTGCTGAAAAACATCCCGGACACTGGGAACAAAATCCAGTTCCTGCGAGTGCAGGCGGTGCTGCCGGATCATTTGGCGTAATTTCCCGGTAGCCAGTTCGTGCTCCTTCAGCGTGCCGCCGCGGTTGTACAGGGTGGGCGACATGGTGAGGACTTCCACGCCCTGTGCACGCAGCCAGGCGATGGTGTCCGGCAGCGAAGGCAGGCATTCCGGCATGGGCGTGAGGCTGATGGCCAGCTTGGTATGTTTGAACAGCCGTTGCGCCAGCTTGATGTTTTCCATGACGCGCGCCTGGTCGAGATTGGCGTGCACGCGCCGGTATACCCCGGGGTCAATGCTGGAAAAAGAAACGATCAGCACGTCGATCGCACCGTCCAGATGGCGGATGCGCTCGGCATCGAGCTGGTGGCCGTTGCTCACCATGTCGAAGCGGATCGGGTGGCCGCGCATGTCGTTCACGAACTCGAAGAATTTAGTGTGTGTGGTGGGTTCGCCGTAGCCCGCGATGACGGTACGGAACACATCCTGCGGTGCCAGGCGTTCCAGCACCTTGCGCCAAGTCTGCTCCTTCATGAGCATGGGGTTTTCGATCAGGCCTCTCGGACACATCGAGCACAGCGCATTGCATTTGCTGGTCCACTCGACGTTCGCGGCGATTTGATAGGAACTCATTCTGCGGCACTGGGAAGCGGTTCTGCCGGAACCATTGGGGGGATGTAAGCCGGGCAGCTCGGCGCTACCAGCTCGATGTCCACGACCACGACGCATTCCGCCTGCGGAAACGGCTCCATCATCGCCGCGTTTCCATGGATGGACGCCTTTCCGTTCACGCGCAGGCGGGCGCCGTCGGAGAAATCGACGAACAGCATGCTGACATAGGGGTTGAGCAGAATGTTGCCGAGACTCGCATAGACGCCGTTGCCTTTCACGCGCGCTTCAAAATGCGGGAACGCCAGGCGATCCGGCGCCAGCACCTTGACCAGGCCGGGGCCGCCGCCCTTGAACGAGCAGTCGCAGCGCCCATCTGGAGAACTGGTGGCAAGAAAGAAGAACGGCGCCGCCTCGATCCGGGCGTTAACCTGCTCCGGGATGCGATCCCAGAGAAGCTGGTTTATGCGCGCCTCGGTCCACAGCTCCGGGTTGCCCCAGCGTTGTTGCGCGTCAAGCTCGCCGCTATGAAAAGGCGATGAAGTCATGGTGAAAATCCCTGAAAAATTTTTCTGCGAATGCTGTCCCGGCAAAGACCGTCAGCTTAGTCGTAAAGTTCGGGTCTGCAGCGAGGATGTATGCCGGATTTTGTAATCGGAGCCTCTTGCAAGCCCCCTCCTGCTGGCTTGATTTTTCGCGGCGTGAGGCGAAATTGGAAGGTGCAGGTGGCCATTTCTGGGATGATGCAGCTACCACGCAAACATCATAGCGTCCGCCCAATGGATGCTACTCGACGCGAAATAATCATGCAACGCTGGAATGTGATTCGGCACGATTTGATTTCAATACGCAACGCTAGAGCGGTGATTCATATCCTGGAGCGAGTGCGCATCGAGGAGTTCACGCAAGTGTCGTGGTGTGGAGTTGGGCGCCCTCCACACGAGCGTGCGTGGCCTGCCAATGCTTTTGTCGCCAAGGCTGTATTGGGGCTGACCACAACGGCCGCCTCATTGAACGCTTGACGATAGACCGAGCCCTGCGGCGCATCTACGGCTTTGCGCTATGCAATAAGTTGCCTTCTGAATTCACCTTCTCACGCGCCTTCGACGAGTTCGCCGAGCTTGACCTGGCCGAGCGCGTATATGAAGCGCTCATCAAAGGAACACCTTGGCGATGAACTGATCGGGCATATCAGTCGCGATGGCGCCGCCATTAAAGTAAAGCTCGGGAGCGCCCTGCGAAAAAAGCAGTAGAGACAAAGGCCGACTCAGTTGCGGCGGGAGCGGGAGCGAAGAAGGGCAAGAAAGCCGGCGCAGGCAAAAAGTACGGCAGACCTGGTCGCGGCAAGACTCGCGCCCCGGTCAAGGAATCCCCGACCCAGCGTCAGCGCACGCAAACCCTGGCGCAGATACTCGAAGAAATTCCGACGGCCTGTGAGCGCGGCACCAACCGCTACGACGTGATGGACGCCGCCTATTGCAGCCAGGATTTGCATGAGCACTGTCGCAGCTTGGGCCACGTCCCCTTGATTGAGCACAATCCGCTACAACGAGCGCACCAATGCACGGCTCAGGGCTCAAGGATGAGTTAGGCGGAAATCACCTGAGGGTTCAGGGCGCCGCCAAAGTGAAGAGTCACTTGATGCTGGGGCTTTTGGCGCTATCGGCCGATCAGCTGATGCGATTACGACCATGAAACGGCCAACTCAAAAAAATAGGCTATGTCACTGTTGGCTGTTGACGCTATGTCTTGCTCCCTCCGATGCGATGAAGCCCTACCCTGCGGCATCTCGCAGGCGGCCCCGTGGGAGCGGCTTTAGCCGCGATGCGCCGCCAGGCGCAAAGAGCAAATGCTCGCCAGGGTCTTGCCGCGCCACCTTTGCGGGCTACCGCCCGTATCGCGGCTAAAGCCGCTCCCACGAGGCTGGCCAACACAACAAATAACGGTGAAAGGGTCAAAAAATATCTCCGAATTCCTGTGCATCTGACGATGCTGGCACTTCCTCGCCATGGACTACAGAAAATATGCCTTTAAGCTAAACAACAGTTGAGCTGACACCTTGTCATGACGAAAAATCGCTTCCCGTGAGTGGTGCGGTCGCTTTGCACGTCTCGGCGAGGGGGTTTGCAAGAGGCTCAAGGGTAAAGGTCAGGGCCTTGGGCAGCAGGGGCTGGAGACCGGCCGGAACCATATTGTCGTCGAGGAAGCGCGCACTGCCCCCCGCATAGATGGCGCCGCCGGGTATGAGCGCTTCGATCAGCACCAGCAGCAGCAAATTCAGGGGCACGTAGTGTCGAAAAAATAGGATTACGACCGTTTACCCGTTAATAATATTTTCAAGGCCAATCGGCATTTTCCATGCCGGAACGGGTTGCAAATAAAGGGGTCAAGTCAGGGCCCGCGCCTGCGGCAGGCGTACGCGCCGCGGACTGCCGTCGGCCTGCAGGCGTTTCATGCCACGCAGTTCGGTGGCCGGATAGACGACGATCTCGACCGTTGCACGCGGATCGTCGATGACGAAGCGGGGATAGATCCGCCCCGTGGCGTCCGCTGCGCGATGTTCGGCGGCCTGGTAGGGCGTGGGCAGACGCATCAACAGGAATTCGACCTCCTTTTGCTGGTCGGTGAACAGTTGCAGGGTGATGCCGGTGTGGCGGCCTGCCGTGCCGTTGAGCACCGAGCCGGTCAGGTGGGGGTCGAAATCGGCCAGCTGTTCCATGTACTCAACGGCAACCTGCCGCAACAGCGCCAGTTGCGCGCGCGTCTCGTCCGCCTGGTAGAGCGCCTGGTAGCTGCGCAGGGCTTCTTCGATCTGCTGGTTGTCGGGCAGGCTGCCGCTGTCGGGCGCTCCCAGCTGACGTGCGGCCTTGCGTTTGGCGCTACCGTAATCGAGGCTGCCGTCTTCGGCCAGTATGCGCGCCGCGGCATGCGCAATGCGGCGGCGCATGTCCCGATTCTTCATGGCAAGGTTTCGGGGAGGTGTATGGCGGGTTCGCCGGGTATGCCCGAGCCATCGCCCCAGTTGGTTTCAGGCGCTTCGGGCGGGGGAAATTCCTGATAGAAATGCTCTACCAGGCTGGGTGTCTCAACCCCCAGGGTATTCCCCAGCAAGGTGTCCCACACCGTTTCGGACAGGCGGGCGCCGGTAGCCGGGTCGATTTTTACGCTGATAATGCCGCCGGGCATCGCCCAGCCTTTTTGCGGCGCGCCTTTGAGCGCTGAGCCCATGAAGTTCATCCAGATGGGCAGTGCGGATTGCGAACCCGTCTCGCGCCGCCCGAGCGAGCGCGGCTGGTCGTAGCCCATCCAGGTGATCGTCACCAGGTCGGGGTTGTAGCCGGCGAACCAGGTGTCGAGCGCGTCGTTGGTGGTGCCGGTCTTGCCGGCAAGGTCGCTGCGTCCCAGCTGGCCGGCGCGTGCGGCGGTGCCGTAGCGCACCACGTCCTGCATCATGCTGGTCATCAGCCAGGCATTGCGCGGGTCGATTACGCGCGGCGCGCTGCCGCCGACCTGCTGCGGGCTGGCCTGCATCAGCAGGCGCCCGTCCTTGTCGAATACCTTGTCGATCAGATAGGGATTGATACTGAAGCCGCCATTGGCAAACACGCTGTAGGCCGCCGCCATCTGCAGCGGGGTGACGCTGCCCGCGCCCAGCGCCATGGTGAGATAAGGCGGGTGGCGTGCCGGATCGAAGCCGAAGCGGCGGATGTAGTCGCGGGCGTAATGCGGGCCGATAGCCTGCAAAATGCGTATCGAGACCAGGTTGAGCGACCTGGTCAGCGCCGTGCGCATTCGCACCGGGCCACTGGTGCTGCCGTCATAGTTTTTGGGCTCCCATGCGGCGCTGCCGGTTTCTTCGGCACTCAGCGACAGCGGCGCATTCTCGATAAGGGTGGCCGGCGTGTAGCCCTTTTCCAGCGCGGCGGAATAGATGAACGGCTTGAAGCTCGACCCCGGTTGGCGCCAGGCTTGCGTCACGCGGTTGAACTTGTTGCGGTGGAAGTCAAATCCGCCGACCAGCGCGGTAATGGCGCCGTCCTTGGGGTCCAGGGCGACCAGCGCGGCCTCCACCTCGGGCAGCTGCGCCAGTCGCCATTGCGGCTTGCTACCGACCGCCTGTACCCGCACCACCGCGCCGGGGGCGAGTTGCCGGCCCTTTTTGCCGGCGGCCCAGTTCGCCACCCACTTGAGCGAACTGCCCGAAATGTCGATGACCGTGCCGCCGTGCAACTGCGCGCGGATCAGTTTGGGGGAGGCGCTCAACACCACCGCGGGTTGCATGTCGCTCACCGGGGCGAGGTCTTCCAGTGCACCGGCGATCGCCGCCTCGCGTTGCACCTTGTCGGCGGGCAGGCCGATCTGGTTTTCGGGTCCCCGGTAGCCATGGCGTTGGTCATAATCGGCGATGCCCTCCCACACCGCACGGTTGGCGGCGGTCTGCTGGGTGCGTAGCAGCGTGGTGACGACCTTGTAGCCCGAGCTGTAGATGGATTCGCCGTATTTCTCGAACAGGGCCTGGCGCACCATTTCGGCGGCATAGTCGGCACTGACGTCGGCCTGCCGGCGCGTCTGGCGGATCACCAGTTTCTTTTTGACCGCGGCCTGCCAGGTTGGCGAGTCGATGAACTTGAGCGTGCGCATCCGCCCCAGCACGTATTCCTGGCGTGCCTTGGCGCGCGGGAAATTGACCACCGGGTTGTAGCGCGACGGCGCTTTCGGCAGCCCCGCCAGCATGGCGAACTCGGCCAGCGACAGCTCGCGCATCGACTTGCCGAAATAGGTGCGTGCCGCAGCCTCGAAGCCGTAGGCGCGCTGGCCGAGATAGATCTGGTTGATGTACAGCTCGAGGATCTTGTCCTTCGACAGGTTGTGTTCGATCTTCATTGCCAGCATGGCTTCGGACAATTTGCGGGTGAATGTCTTTTCATTCGACAAGAAGAAATTGCGTGCCACCTGCATGGTGATGGTCGATGCGCCTTCCTTGGCGCCGCCGGACAGCAGATTCGAGCCCGCCGCGCGCAGCACGCCGAGGGTGTCGACGCCGCCGTGGGTATAGAAACGTTCGTCCTCGGCGGCAACGATCGCCTGCTTCATGTAGGCCGGCACCTTGTCGATGGCGATAAAGGCGCGGCGCTCCTCGCCGAATTCGCCGATCAGCGCGCCGTCGGCTGTGTAGATGCGGAGCGGCAGCTTGGGCTGGTAGTCGGTCAGCGCTTCAAGCGGCGGCAGGTTGGGGTAAATCAGTGCGGCCGCCAACCCGGCCAGCGCCGTTCCGACGACGCCAAGGCTGACGATCAGGGCCAGTGTGTAATGCCACCATTTTGAAAACATCCGGTTCCTTGCTATGCGATGTCTAAAGTTTCCGCCGATTATAGGCGTTAGTGGTGTTGGAAATTGGACACAGGTGTTCAACTCTTGGTATGCGGCAAGAAAAAAACTGTTAAAAACCGTGTGTTGTTGCTAGCATCTAAAAAAAATAATAAGTAAAAACGCCAACCTACAGAAGCGTAAAGGAAAACTCTTGCACCTTAATATTAATCTGGACTGGCTGTCCGCCAAGGGTCTGCCCATCATCGGACTCGACATCAGCACGACCGCGGTCAAGCTGGTGGAGCTGTCCGATGTCGGCAAGGGCATGCTGCGAGTGGAACGCTATGTTGTCGAGCCTTTGCCCAAGGATGCAGTGACGGACGGTAATATCGCCAACCTCGACCAGGTGGCCGACACCCTGCGCACCGCCTGGAAAAATATGGGCACGCGGGTCAAGAACGTTGCGATCGCCCTGCCGTCATCGTCCGTCATTACCAAAAAGATCCTGGCGCCGGCCAGCCTGAGCGGCCTCGATCTGGAAAACCAGGTGGAAGCCGAGGCCAATCAGGTCATTCCTTTCTCGCTCGACGAGGTGAATCTCGACTTTCAGGTGCTCGGTGTGTCGCCCGGCAGTCCGGACGACGTGCAGGTTCTGCTCGCCGCCGCGCGCAAGGAAAAAGTCGAAGACCGCGTGGCCGTGGTCGAGGCGGCCGGCCTCAAGGCGCTGATCATGGATGTCGAGTCCTTCGCCACGCAAACCGCGTACGAACAGATTGCCCATCTGCTGCCCGAAAACGGCGCCGGGCAGACAGTCGCGATTATCGATGTGGGGGCGCAGAACATGCACATCAATATCCTCCACGACAATGAATCGGTCTACCTGCGCGAGCACGGCTTCGGTGGCAACCAGCTCAACAATGAGATTTCGCGCCGCTACGGCATGACCGGCGAAGAGGCCGAAAATGCCAAGCGCAAAGGCACCCTGCCCGAAAGCTACGACATGGAAGTGTTACAGCCCTACAGCGAAACCCTGGCGATGGAAATCGGCCGCGCCCTGCAGTTGTTTACCACGTCAACCCAGTATCGCAAGGTCGATCAGATCCTGCTGGCCGGTGGCGGCGCCATGATCCCCGGCATCGATGAGGTGGTCGGGCAGCGCACCGGCACCTCGACCATGGTCGCTAACCCGTTTGCCAACATGGCAGTCGGCTCCAAAATCCGGCCGCAGGCGCTGACCGCCGACGCGCCTTCCCTCTTTGTCGCTTGCGGCCTCGCCATGCGGAGGTTTGACCCCCAATGATCCGCATTAACCTGCTCCCCCATCGCGAACTGGCACGTGCCGCGCGGCGCCGCCAGATCAATCTCCTGCTCGGTATTGCCGTGGCGGCGGGTGTGATCGCCGTCGTCCTCGGACACAGCGTGATCGCCGCGCGCCAGTCGGCGCAGGATGCGCGCAATGCCTTCATCGAACAGGAAATCGCCAAGCTTGACAGCCAGATCGGCGAAATCAAGAAAATCCGCGAACAGACGCAGGCGCTGCTGGAGCGCAAGCAGGTCGTCGAGACCCTTCAATCCAACCGTACCGAAGTCGTTCACCTGTTCGACCAGATGATCCGTTTGCTGCCCGATGGCCTTTATCTCAAGTCCTTCAAGCAGGCGGGCGATGTCGTGACCATCAGCGGCTATACCCAGTCGAGCGCGCGCGTTTCCACCCTGATGCGCAATCTGAATGATTCGCCCTGGTTCGAGTCGGCCAACCTGGTCGAAATCAAGTCGGCCACCGTGAACAATCTGCGTGCCAACGAATTTGTGCTGTCGGTCAAGCAGACCCGCCAGCAGGCGGACGACTCAAAAGACAATGGGGGCAAAGCATGACCCTGGACGACTTCAACAAACTCGATCTGAAAACGCTGGCCGACTGGCCGCTGCCGACCAAGCTGGTGGCGCTTGCGTTGCTCAGCGTGGCCTTGGTGGTGGCTGGCTGGTGGTTCGACTGGCGTGGCGGGATGGAAACGCTGGATGCGGCCAGGCAGAAGGAAACCGAACTGCGCAGCGTGTTCACCACCAAGAAAAACCAGGCCATCAATCTGGAGGCTTACACCAAGCAGCTGGCCGACATCGAGCAGGCCTTCGGCGCGCTGCTGAAGCAATTGCCCAACAAGCAGGAAATGGATGCGCTGATCACCGACGTCAACCAGGCGGGTCTGGGGCGTGGGCTGCAGTTCGACCTGTTCAAGCCCGATGCCGAAACCGTTTCCGAGTTCTATGCCGAAACGCCGATCCGGGTGAAGGTTACCGGCGGTTACCACGACGTAGCGGCCTTCGTCAGCGACGTTTCCAAGCTGTCACGCATCGTCACCTTGCAGAACATCGCCATGGAACCCGCCAAGGACGGTGTGCTGAACATGGATGCCATCGTCAAGACTTACCGTTATCTGGACGACGAAGAAGTGATCGCCCGCAAACAGCAAGCCAAGGAGCAAAAGAAATGAAGCGCCTGGCCATTCTTTTTCTTACGTTGGGCCTGACCGCTTGCGGCGGCGACAGCATGGACGATCTGCAAACCTTTGTCGCCGAGACCGGCAAGGATATGCAGGGAAAAATCGAGCCGCTGCCGCAGGTCAAAGTGTATGAGTCGTTCACCTACAACGCCTTCGACCTGCCCGACCCCTTCAAGCCAAGAAAACTCTCGACCGGCGGCGGAGGCGGCATGCAGCCCGATCTCAACCGCCCGAAGGAGCCGCTTGAGGCCTACTCGCTGGAAACCCTGAAAATGGTGGGCATGCTGTCCAGACAAGGGGTGGTCCACGCGGTGATCAAAACGCCGGACAACGCAATCTACCACGTCAAAAAGGGCAATTATGCCGGGCAGAACTTCGGCCGCATCACACAGATCGGCGATGGTGAAGTGAGCTTGCGTGAAATTGTCCAGGATAGCGCCGGAGATTGGTCCGAGCGCACCAGCACCCTGCTTTTGCAAGAATGACCTTTAGCACTGAATCCCAAAGAGGCTGACATGAACGCATTGCCCAAAACCATTGTTCGTAGCATTGCCCGGAAAATGCCCCACAAGGGGACTCCGATTTTCTACGAGTTGAAGCTCGTGAAAGATCGTATGATCCGTCATCTGTTCGGGATTGCCCTGCTCGCCGGTTTGGCGTTGCCGCTCGCGGTGCGCGCTGCCGATGCGCCGCCCACCGGCAACGCGGTGGAAAGCGTCGAGACCACGACCCTGCCTGGCGGCAAGGTCGTGGTGCGCGTCAACCTGAAGAATGCGCTGACCGCCACCCCGGCCGGCTTCACCGTAGGCAACCCGCCACGCATCGCGCTCGACTTGCCCGACACCGGCAACGCCATGGGGCGCAATACCGTGGAGGCCAATCTCGGTCCGCTGTCGAGCGTGAACGTGGTGCAGGCCGGCACGCGCACGCGTCTGGTGCTGAACCTCAACAAGTCGGTTGAATACGAAGCCCGGATCGATGGCAAGTCGCTGCTCGTCGCGCTGGGCGATGTCGGCGTCGGCGTCGGGGCCGCGCCGGTGAATGTCAGCCCGCGTTTTGCCGAAGCCGCGCCCGGTTCGGCGCGCCACAGCATTCGCGATGTCGATTTCCGGCGCGGCGCCGCGGGCGAGGCACGCATCGTGACCACCCTGTCCGACGCGCAGGCGGGCATCAACATCCGCCAGCAGGCCGGCGGCGTGGTGGTCGACTTCATCGGCACCGAATTGCCCAGAGCCCTGCAGCGCCGTCTGGACGTGGCCGATTTCGGCACCCCGGTGCAGATCGTCGAAACCTATACCCTGGGCGACAACACCCGTATGGTGATCCAGCCCAAAGGCGGCTGGGAGTATTCCGCCTACCAGACCGACAACAGCTTCATCGTCGAAGTCAAGCAGAGCGACGATGCGCAGAAGAAAACCGCTGACGGCAAGACGAAATACACCGGCGAGAAACTTTCGCTCAATTTCCAGAACGTCGAAGTGCGCTCGGTGCTGCAGGTCATCGCAGACTTTACCGGCCTCAACATCATCGCCAGCGACTCCGTGACCGGCAATCTCACCCTGCGCTTGAAAGACGTGCCGTGGGATCAGGCGCTCGACCTCATCATGCAAACCAAGGGCCTGGACAAGCGCCAGAACGGCAACGTCATCTGGGTCGCGCCCAAGGATGAACTGATGGCCAAGGAGAAGCTCGAGTATGAAGCTCGCTCCGCGGTGGCCGATCTGGAGCCCCTGACCACCGAATACATCCAGATGAACTACATGCGGGCGGATGAAGCGCAAACCATGCTGTATGGCTTCGCAGCCGGCGCCTTCCTCGCTTCCGCCGGCAACAACGCGGTGAACTGTTCGGCGCAGGCGCAGGGGCTGAGCGGCGCAGCGGCGGCCCAGGCTTCGCAGCAGGGCAAAGGCGAGAACGATCAGAAAGTCCTGACCAAGCGAGGCCGTGCGACCTATGAGCTGAAAACCAATACGCTGATCATCACCGACACGGCACGCAAGATTCAGGAAGTGCGCGAACTGCTGGCACGGCTGGACGTGCCGGCGCGCCAGGTCATGATCGAGGCGCGGGTGGTGGTGGCGACCGATGGCTGGAGCCGCGATCTGGGTGCGCGCCTGAGTTTTACTGCAGCCAAGAGTGGAAACGCTGGTGGCGACCCTGTTCTGTTCGATAGTACGGGAGAGGGGCAGGCGTTGCCGACCACTGACGGTGCAGGGAACGTGGCTTTGTCCCTGCTGAATCTCGCCAATGGCAATCTTCTGAGCCTGGAGTTGCGCGCATTGGAAGCAGATAACAAGGGCAAGGTGATTTCCAATCCGCGCGTGATGACAAGTAACCAGAAGCCGGCGGTAATTCTCAACGGTATGCAGATTCCGTACGTCACACCCGCGACGGCCAACGAGCCCGCAACGGTGACGTTCAAGGACGCCTTTCTGTGCCTGCTGGTCGATCCGCAGATCCTCAACAACGATTCCGTCATCCTGACGGTCGAGGTGCAGAAAGACGCGGTGCGCTTCATCTCTGGCATTTCCGATCCCGCAATCGATACCAAGCGGATCAAGACCCAGGTGCGCGTCAACAACGGTGAAACGCTGGTGCTGGGCGGCATCTTTGACGGCGACGAAAACTCGACCGTGAACAAGGTGCCGCTGCTGGGCGATGTGCCGCTGTTCGGCAATCTGTTCAAAACCACCACCAAGGAGAACAGCAAGACCGAGCTGATCATCTTCCTCACGCCGCGCATCATCGACGAGCGCCTGTCACTCCGTTGATCGCGGAAAATACAAAAGCGCGGGCGTGTCCCGCGCTTTTTTCGCTCGGATTTTCTTCCCGCACCCTTCCCATGCCCCACTTTCCAACAGGTCACTCTCAATTAGAATGGCGCCATGAGCAAGCAAGACAACCTTTTCCTCGTTGGGCTGATGGGTGCCGGCAAGACCACGGTGGGGCGGCTGCTGGCGAGGCATTACGGCTGCACCTTCTACGACTCCGACCACGAGATCGAGGCGCGCACCGGGGTCAAGATTCCGGTGGTTTTCGAAATCGAGGGCGAGGCGGGGTTTCGCAAGCGCGAGGAGGCGGTGATCGCCGAGCTGACGACCCGGTCCGGAATCGTGCTGGCCACCGGCGGCGGCGCGGTACTGTCGGCGGCCAACCGCGAAAACCTGAAGAAAAATGGCGTGGTGATTTATTTGCGCGGCACACCCGAGCATTTGTATGAACGCACGCGGCACGACCGCAACCGCCCGCTGCTGCAAACCGACAATCCGCTGACCAAACTGCGCGAGCTATACCAGCAGCGCGACCCGCTGTATCGTGAAGTGGCCGACATCGTGGTGGATACCGGGCGCCAGGGCGTGGGGGGGATGACCCGTATCCTCTGCGGCAAGCTGGACTTGCTGAAGAGCGGGTTGCCGCTGTCCGACGCTGCGGATTAGGGCGTGGATGCGCAAAATTACCGTGATTATTTGCGCCACCTGCAGCCGGGCGACCGCGTGCTGCTGGCGCCGGGGGATTATCGCCGGGGCTTACCGCTCCACAATCTGCCCGGACATGTCGGCCAACCGATCGTCATCGAAGCCGCCGACCCGGCTGCGTCGCTGCGCTTCATCGCGCGGCCGGGTGCCAATACGGTCAGCCTGGTCAACGTGCGTCACCTGGTGTTGCGCCATCTGCGGCTCGATGGCGGCAAGCTGCCGGTGGATGCGGTCAAGGCCGATGGCCACAAGCCGCCATGCCGATTTCATCACGCTGGAACATCTCTACATCCACGACCACGCCGCGTCGAAGCAGAATGTGGGCATCTCCACCAAGTGTCCGGCATTCGGCTGGGTGGCCAGAAACAACCGCATCGAACGGGTGGGGACCGGCATGTATTTCGGCGATTCGGATGGCAGCGACCCTTTTGTCGGCGGCATCGTCGAGGGCAACCGGGTCAGCCAGACCCTGGGCCACAGCCTGCAGATCAAGCACCAGAAAACGCGCCCGCTCGAACACGCGGGCCGTCACGACACGGTTATCCGCTACAACGTGTTTTCCAGGCAGAGCGCGTTGCCCGGTCCGCAGGCCCTCCCAAATCCTAGCAGCCTGTCGGACTTGAACCCCCAATTCGTCTTCCAATCCGCGATAATCCCGCTATCGAATCCGAGCCCCTCCATCGCATGAGCCGCTTCCGCCCGATCGACCGCAAGACTGCCTACCTGCTGCCGCCCTCGGTCGAAGACTGGCTTCCCCAAGACCACCTGGCGCGTTTCATCGTCGAAGCCATCGAACAACTCGACCTCACCGAACTGACCCGCGTCTATGCCGGGCGCGGCAGCGCCGCCTACCACCCTGAAGTCCTGCTCAGCCTGCTGGTTTACGGCTACGCCACCGCCACCTTCTCCAGCCGCCGCATCGAACGCGCCACCTACGATTCCGTCGCCTTCCGCTACCTCGCCGCAGGCAGCCACCCCGATCACGACACGCTCGCCAGCTTCCGCCGCCGCTTTCTTGAAGAACTCGCCGGCGTGTTCCTGCAAGTGCTCGAACTGGCGAGCGAGATGAAGCTCCTGAAGCTGGGGACAGTCAGCCTCGACGGCACCAAGGTTCACGCCAACGCCTCCCGCCACAGTGCGCTCTCGCACGGCCACATCGTCAAGCTCGAAACCCAACTCAAGGCCGAAGTACAAGACCTGCTGGCGACAGCCGAAGCCGCTGACCAGGCCGACATCCCGGATGGCGTGAATCTGCCCGCAGAAATCAAACGCCGTGAAGACCGGCTGGCCGTCATGGCCGCCGCCAAAGCCAAGATCGAAGCGCGTGCCCGAGCCCGCTTCGAAGCGGAACAAGCGGCTTATGAAACGAAGCTCGCCCAGCGAGCCGCACGCGCAGCGGAATCAGGCAAGAAGCCCAGCGGCAAGCCGCCCCAGCCGCCGACGCCGGAACCCCGTCCGGAAGACCAGATCAATCTCACCGACGAGGAATCCCGCATCATGAAGATTGCCGGCGGCGGCTTTGAGCAGTGCTACAACGCTCAGGCGGCGGTCGATGCGCCGACGATGCTGGTAGTGGCGGCATCACTCACGAATGCGGGCAACGACAAACAGCAGGTTCAGCCGATGCTGGACAAGCTCGGTGCGCTACCCGCCAGCCTGGGCACAGTCGATGCCCTGCTGGCTGACACGGGCTATTGCAGCGCGAACAACATCACCGCTTGCGAAGAAGCTGGAGTTGAACCTTACATTGCCGTCGCCCGCGAAGATCACCATCCCGGCTGGCGCGAGCGTTTCACCGAGCCGCCGCAGTTGGAAGCGGACGCCACGCCGATGCAAAAGATGGCGCATAAACTCAAGACCAAACTGGGGCGGATGCTGTATGCGCTGAGGAAGCAGAGCGTGGAACCGGTGTTTGGCATCATCAAATCGGTGATGGGGTTCAGGCAGTTCTTGCTGCGTGGTTTGGAGAAGGCGAAGGGCGAGTGGACGCTGGTATGTCTGGCGTGGAATTTGAAACGCATGGCCGTGTTGCGCCAGAAATCCGTCCCAAGCGCCTGAAAAGAGCAGAAACCCGTTCAAATTTGATACCGATGCGGCGATGAACGACTAAAAATGCCTAAATATTGTGCAAATACCGTCCCGGCGGGGAAATTGCTGCCGTGCGGGGCTCCAAGTCCGACAGGCTGCTAGATCATATCGAGGCGACAACTATTCTGACGTTTCTGCGTCGCGGAGGGGGGCGGGTCGCTGTATTTCGAGCAAGTGTTACCCGTCGAGCCGGGGCGTACCTATCGTATCCGGCTGGACGTGCGGACATTGGCGGAATCGGCTGCATTGACGTTGCCCGTGTGCGAAAAAGCGATGCTGTATTCCTTCACCTGTACGTGGAACACTCTTAAATTCCCATCGGACGATGGCCAATGGCAGCGTCACGAAATCCGTATCCAGACACACCGTTTCGGTCCGCCAGGCAGCCCGCTCCAACGCCTGGTCAAGCTCTCGATGTTCATCAGAACAAGACCACCCTGATCGATGTGGACAATGTCGCCCTGCTTGACGACAGCGGGCGCAATCTTGTCCGCAATGGTGATTTTTCAAAAGGCATGCAGCGATGGTTCTTCTCTACCGACAGCCATCTCGCCTGGCACACCAAAAACCTCTTTGTTCATGTCCTGTTTGAACAGGGCTGGTTCGGTTTGGGCGCATTTGTCGTGCTGCTGGCGGCTACCGACTTGACGCTGCTGAGGCGGGCCGGCCATGACGCCATGTCGCTTACCCTCTTTAATTTCGCTGACATCATTCCTTATCGTGGGGCTGGTGGATTCGCTCATAGACGAGCCGCGGCTAGATTTTTTGTTCTTCTGGCTACCGGCAATCGCTTCGCGCAGGGCATCTGGTGTCTGCGGCCCCGCGTAACTCACAGGGCCTTATCTGATTTCTCTCATGTCACGAACACAAAAAAGCCCCTCGCGAGGAGGGGCTTATGAGCGTTAAACGTGTGCAACGAAGCTGCCCACGTTATGCTTGCTTAAGGAGTAACGGTGACGTTAATCGTCTTCGCTGCACCTTTCGAGTCGGTCACTGTTACTGTTGTCGAGCCAGCGGCAACCCCGGTAATGGTTAAAGTGGCCCCGGCAACGGATGCCGTCGCTATTGAGAGGTCATTGCTCGATACGTAGTAAGGCGTAGCGCTTCCGCCAATGGTGACGGTTCTGGTAGACCCAGCTGCAACCGTTACCGCTGTTGAGGTAACGAACAAATCCACGGTAACCGGTTCCGGTACAGTTTCTCCCCCTGCCTTGTTTTCCAGCGTTGCCTCAATCACCCTGCCGGTAGCGTCCCTGATGGCGATGATCGCGGTGCCGGGGCAGAAAGCGTTTTGCGTGGTGGCGGTGAAGCCGCCGCCATTGGTCAGCACTGTGCTGGGGGAAACGGTTGCGACCCCGGTCGAGGTCGATTGCACCGTATAGGGCGGGGTGCCGCCGTAGATGAGATAGTCCACTCTGGCCCCGAAGCTGCAAGTGTTCTCGTAGTAAGCGGTAATGGTGTGGGTCTCGGGCACGACTGACAGAATGCCGACGCCATCGGTGTACTGTGCGATAGTGAAGGTGGTTTGCAGGACGGAGCCGCCAATCTCGTCGGTGACTTTCAGGATGGCATATTGGGTTGGCGCGTTGACATTGGCCTTGAGGCGAACATGCGCGTAGCCGTTTTGATCCGTGGTGGCGGTGATGGTGTCGGCGAAAGTGGTGGCGCTGCTGTTGGTAATGAACTGGTAATCACCCTGCACTACGTCAAACCGGACATTCCGGTTGACCAAGGGGGTGGCCATGTTTTTAAGTTGTACCGTCACCAATGCCGTCAGTCCGCTGCATACTGCGGGGTCGCAACCGACCCCCGGCGCTGCCGGGTCGGGTGTGACGGTGAGGGTATTGCTGATGACCGAGGGTTTCACCGTGATCGTGGACGTGGCCATCTCGCCCTTTGAATCGCGCACATCCAGGTTGACCAAGGTGTCTTCTGCAACGTTGCTGGCGTCGAATACCATGGTTGTGCCGCCAACGCTATTGGGTACGTTGATCACGGCTGAGTTGCTGCTGGTCGCCGTGTAGGGAATGGTGCCGCCGCTAATGTACAGGGTGACGGGGCTGCCGTTGTAGGCCACTGCGTCGGCGGGCGACACGGCCAAGGGGGCAGGTTCGAGAGAAGTGGTATTTTCTCCACAGCCGGAAAGTGCAGCGGCCAGGACCAATGGGAAAATTGATAACCGGGACATCAATAAGCGGCAATTCATTTGTTTAAATCCTTTTAAAAACTTTAAGAAGATGCGGTAGGGCTTTGATACCAATGCAATTTGGTGAGGCTACAATAGTTCCTGAAAATTCACAATAATTTTCAATCATTGCTGGCCCTGTCGTCGGCGACACTTGTGACCAGCCATCATTCTTCTTTATCGTCCGGAAAGGTCAGATTCTTTAACTGGCGGTCGTGGTGAATTGCGCGGTGGCTGTTGAACTGGTTTCTCGTCCCGCCCCCCGATCTGAACAGCCACGTCCGCCGCTACCTGCGCACCTGGCTGCGCCGCGCCCGGCTTTATACTTGTTCGGGCTGGCGAAATCGACAACTATGACCAGCAGTTCCCGACCCATCTGTTCTTGCGGAGCGCTGACCGATTACGCTGCGCGTGCTTGTCATTGTGGCGCTCGCTTTCCTACAATGGCCGCACTTCCGACCGCTTAACGAATTTATGCCCCTCATTGATGTTTTCAACGGCGATGCTGACGGTATTTGCGCGCTGCACCAGTTGCGCCTGGATGCTCCTGCGGATTCCAGGCTGGTCACCGGCCCCAAGCGCGACATCAGCCTGCTGAAACGGGTCGAAGCCCAATCGGGAGACCGCGTTACCGTGCTTGACATCGCACTGTCGAAAAATCGTGACGCGCTGGACAGGCTGCTCGAAGCGGGCGCGCAGGTGCGTTACTTCGATCACCATCAGCCGGGCGACATTCCGGTTCATCCGAATTTCGAACCGCACATCGATACCGATGCCAACGTCTGCACCAGCCTGCTGGTGAACCGGCATTTGCAGGGCAGGCATCTGGCGTGGGCGGTCGTCGCCGCGTTCGGCGACAACCTCGCCGATGCCGCCCGGCAGGCCGCCGTGCCACTGAGCCTGTCGGCCGACCAACTGGCGCAATTACAGTTGCTGGGCGAATGCCTCAATTACAACGGCTACGGCGAAACGCTCGACGACCTGTTTTTCGACCCGGCAGATTTATATCGCCAGCTGCGCCCGTTTGCCGACCCCTTCGCCTTCATCGCCGAGTCGCCGGCCTATCCAACGCTGAAAACAGGCTATCGGGAGGACATGGCGCGTGCCGTTGCCGTGGAACCCATGGAAGCGCGTGCCAGCGGCCGCATCTTCATGCTGCCCGCAGAAAAATGGGCGCGACGGATTTCCGGCGTGTTCGGCAACCGGTTGGCAGTCGAGTCGCCCGCGCAGGCGCATGCCGTGCTCACCGCCAAGCCGGAGGGCGGCTACCTCGTCAGCGTGCGCGCACCGCTGGTTGCCCGGTCGGGCGCGGACGAGCTGTGCAGCCAGTTCGACGGCGGCGGTCGCCGTGGCGCCGCCGGCATCAATCACCTGCCGGAATCCGAGCTTGGCCGGTTTATTGCCTTGTTTTTTAAAACTTTTGAGTGACGCGATTTTGCCCCGATCTGACATGAATCAACTGATCGCACCCTATGGCGGCACCCTCGTCAATCTGATCGACCCTGCCGGGAGCGATGCGCTCAAACGGGAAGCATTGGGCCTGCCTTCGCTCGATCTCGACTGGCGGCAGCAGTGCGAGCTTGAAATGCTGATGAGCGGCGCCTACTCGCCGCTTGCCGGCTTCATGACGCGTACGCAATGCGTGCAGGTCGCAACTGAAATGAAGCTTGATGACGGCACTTTCTGGCCGCTGCCGGTCACGCTCGGCAGCCGTCAAAAGATCGCAGCCGAACTGAAGCCGGGCGACCGGGTGGCGCTGCGCGACGGCGAAGGATTCATGCTCGCGGTACTGACCGTCAGCGACGCGTGGCAGGACGGCGACAGCTGGCATCTGGGCGGCCGTGTCGAGGGCACATCCCTGCCGCCGCATGCGGATTTTGCCAGCCTGCGTGCCACCCCGGCCGAATTGCGCACACTGCTCGTTCGCCGCGGCTGGCGACGCGTCATTGCCTGGCAGGCACATCATCCGATGCACCGTGCGCAGTTCGAGTTCTGCCTGAAAAGTGCGATCGAGAACGAGGCCAACCTGCTGCTGCATCCGCAGGTGGGCGGAGACATCACCGACGCGCCCGGTTATTTTGGCCTGGTGCGCAGCTTCCTCGCCATCCGCGAGCGTTTTCCGGCGGCCACCACCCAGTTGTCGCTGCTGCCGGCGCCGCCGCGCGAAGCCAGCGCCCGCGCACTGCTGCTGCGCGCCATCGTCGCGCGCAATTACGGTTGCGGCCTGCTGATTGCCGGCGGCGAACATCAGGCCGGGGGCAGCTGCCGCCGCGGCGAAGACCTTACCCCACCCCACGCCGACCTGCCCATCGCCGAGTTGGTCGGCAAAATCGGCGTGCAGCTCATTGCCTACCCGCGCATGGTGTATGTGGAGGATCGCGCCGAACATCTGCCGGAATCCGCAGCGCCCACAAACGCACGCCTGCTTACCCTGAGCGGCGAAGAATTCCGGCGCCGCATGCGGGCCGGGCTGAAAATTCCCGACTGGTACAGCTTCCCCGAAGTGCTGAGTGAACTGCACCGGCAGAGTCCGCCGCGCGAACGCCAGGGCTTCACCGTATTTTTTACCGGCCTGTCAGGTTCGGGCAAGTCCACCCTGGCGCGCGCGCTGACCGCACGGCTGATGGAAATGGGCGGACGCTGCGTGAGCTTGCTCGATGGCGACATCGTGCGGCGCCACCTGTCATCCGAACTCGGGTTTTCCAAGGCGCACCGCGACATCAACGTGCGGCGCATCGGTTTTGTCGCCGCTGAAATCACGAAAAACCGTGGCATAGCCATCTGCGCGCCGATTGCGCCGTACCGCCTGACCCGTCGTGACGTGCGCGCCATGATCGAAGCAGTGGGTGGGTTTATAGAAATCCACGTCGCCACCCCCATCGAAACCTGCGAGTCGCGCGACCGCAAAGGCCTCTACGCCAAGGCACGCGCTGGGTTGATTCCCGAATTCACCGGTGTTTCGGATCCTTACGAAGTGCCGGAAAATCCGGAGCTGGCGATCGACACCACCCATCTTGGCATCGACGAAGCGGTGCAGCAGATTCTGCTGAAGCTGGAGCACGAGGGTTATCTGCGCTGATCCGGCAGCAGGCGCACAAAGAAAAACAGCGGCTGCGAGCCGCCGTTTTCGCACAGGAGGCCGCGGCGATCAGGCGCGATGCAGGGGGCTTGCCAGCGACCCCGCGATCATGCCGAGCGTACTGGCGATGAGGCCGGTGAACTGCGGCGGCAACGCGGCATCCGGGGCGATAAATTCCATCGCGATCCAGCAGCCGAACCCCAGCACGATGGAAAGCCCCGCCCCCAGGTTGGTGGCACGCTTCCAGTACAGCCCCGCCACCAGCGGGACGAAGGCGCAGGCCAGCGTGACCTTGTAGGCATTGGCGACCATCTGGTGGATGCTGGTTTCGGTTTGCAGCGACCACAGCGAATAGAACACCACCATCACGGCGAAGGCGACGACGACGCTGCGGGTGACCCACAGCAGCCTTTTCTGGCTCATGCGGTGATGCGGCATGAATTCCTTGATGATGTTTTCCGAGATGGTGACCGACGGCGCCAGCAGGGTGCCGGAGGCGGTCGACATGATGACCGACAGCAGCGCACCGTAAAAAACGATCTGCGCGTAGAGCGGCAGATGGGTCTTGACGAAAGTGGGTAGCACCAGCTGGGCGTCGTCGGCCAGCACGGCTGCGGTCATGGCGGGGTCGACCAGGGTGGCGGAATAGGTGAGGTAGATCGGTACCGCGGCGAAAACGAAGTACAGCGCGCCGCCGATAACGGTGCCCCATACCGCGATGCGTTCGGACCTGCCGGCATTGGCGCGCTGGAACACGTCCTGCTGCGGGATCGAGCCCAGTCCCATGGTCAACAGGCCGGCGATGAAGGTGACCACTGCCGCCCATTCCAGCGGCGGCCAGAATTCGAACTTGCCGATCGCGGCAGCGTGCTCGACCACCGGCATGATGCCGTTGACCTCGGGCATGTCGCTCACCAGCTTTGAAATCCACAACAGGCCGGTGACGATGACGGTCATCTGCACCAGGGTGGTCAGCGCCACCGACCACATGCCGCCGAACAGGGTGTAGAGCATCACCACCGCCGCGCCGATGAGGATGCCCTGCGGCTGGGTGATGAGGCCGTCCGAGAGCACGTTGAACACCAGTCCCAGCGCCACCACCTGCGCCGACACCCAGCCCAGGTAGGACAGCGCGATCGCAACCGAGATCACCACCTCGACCGCACGGTTGTAGCGCTGGCGGAAGAAGTCGCCCAGGGTGATGAGCTTCATCCGGTACAGCGGGCGGGCGAAAAACAGGCCGAACAGGATCAGCGCGAGCGAGGCGCCGAAGGGATCGGAAATCGTGCCGCCGAGGTTCTCGTCGAGGAAGGTGGCGGGGATGCCGAGCGCGGTTTCGGCGCCGAACCAGGTAGCAAACACCATGGCGATGACGACGACCATTGGCAGCGAGCGGCCGGCGGTGATGTAGTCGGCTGCGCTATGGACTTTGGTGGCGGCATACAGGCCGATGCCGATGGATAGCACCAGATACAGCACGACGAAGCCGATCAGCATGGCGAGTCCTTATCGCAGGTTGAAATAGAGGGTGGCGGCCGCCAGTATGGCGAGCAGGCCGGCGATGACGCCGAGCCAGCGGTTGCGGGTGTGCTGCTGATGCAGCATGAGGGTGAGGCCGGCTTCCACCTGGGCCAGCCGGTTTTCGTTCAAGGCCTGATGTGCCAGGCGCGGCAGTTGCGGCAGCAGGGCGGCCCATTTTGGCGCTTCGGTCTGCAGGTTCTTCACCAGCGCGCGCCAGCCGAGCTGTTCGTTCATCCAGCGTTCCAGAAACGGCTTGGCGGTTTTCCACAGGTCGAGTTCGGGGTCGAGCTGGCGGCCGAGGCCTTCGATGTTGAGCAGGGTTTTCTGCAGCAGCACCAGCTGCGGCTGGATTTCGACGTTGAAGCGGCGCGACGTCTGGAACAGCTGCAGCAGCACGCGACCGAAGGAAATGTCCTTTAGCGGGCGGTCGAACACCGGTTCGCACACCGCACGCACCGCGGCTTCGAGCTCGTCGATGCGGGTGTCGGCCGGTACCCAGCCGGATTCCAGATGCGCCAGCGCCACCCCCTTGTAGTCGCGGCGGAAGAAGGCGAGGAAGTTGCGCGCGAGATATTGCTTGTCGACCTCGGTGAGCGTGCCCATGATGCCGAAGTCGAGCGCGATGTATTGGTCGTTAAGCGGTTTGGGCTCAGCGTCCGCCTCCCCGTGGAGCGGGCGGCTTCCCGGACGCACCAGGATGTTGCCGGGGTGCATGTCGGCGTGGAAAAAACCGTCGCGGAACACCTGGGTGAAGAAGATTTCCACTCCGGTGGCGGCGAGCTTCGGGATGTCGACGCCGGCTTCGCGCAGGCGCTCGATCTGGCTCACCGGGATACCTTGCATGCGGTCCATCACCATCACGTCGTGACCGCAATAATCCCAGTACACCCCGGGCACCAGGAGCAGCGGTGAATCCTTGAAGTTGCGCCGCAGCTGCGAGCAGTTGGCGGCTTCGCGCATCAGGTCGAGCTCGTCCCCCAGATGTTTTTCGAATTCCGCCACCACCTCGCGCGGGCGCAGCCGCCTGCCGTCGGCAAACAGTTTTTCGACCAGGCCTGCTGCGGCATAGAGCAGCGACACGTCGTGCGCGATCACCGGCGCGATGCCGGGGCGCAGCACCTTCACCGCGACGGCGGTGCCGTCGTGCAGCCGGGCGAAATGCACCTGTGCCACCGAGGCTGAAGCGACCGGGGTGGGATCGAATTCGGCGAACACTTCGGCCAGCGGTTTCCTGTACAGCTTCTCCAGTGTGGCGACGGCCTCGACGGACGGGAAGGGCGGCACCCGGTCCTGCAGCAGAGCGAGTTCGTCGGCGATGTCGAGCGGCACCAGGTCGCGCCGGGTCGACAGCATCTGCCCGAATTTGACGAAAATCGGACCCAGCGCCTCCAGTGCGCGACGCAGACGCATTCCGCGCGGTTCGGCAAGGGGGCGCCAGAACAGCGTGGCGCGCACCAGCCAGCGTAGCGGCCGCACCCGTTCGTGGCCGAGAAAGAACTCTTCCAGACCGAAGCGAAAACCGACGGTGAGGATGCGGGCAAGGCGCAGCAGTTTCATGCGTGGCCGGCTTCCAGCAAGCGCAGGCGGGCTTGCAGCCGCGCCACATCATCGGTCAGCACGTCGATGGCGCGGTTAAAGCGCGTGACGTCGATTGCGCGCGCCATCAGCTCGGCTTCCTCGACCACGTATTCGCCGGCGTTGTGGCCCAGCGCGGAGAACGCATGGGCGAGACCGGCCAGAGCATCGCGCCCGAACACGTGCAGGCGATGCGCGGCGATATCGCCGACGAGCGGCGCGAGGTCGGCTTCGACGTCCCAGTCCAGCTGCCTGAACACGCGGTCGAGCGTGGCGAGCAGTGCCGGGTCGCCGCTGTAGTCGGCGTCGCGCAGCGCGTCGCGGCCGAAGAACGGCAGGCGGGTGACGAGCGCAGGAGTGGGGCGGATGACGGCGTCGGGGGCGTCGACCCCCACTTCGGAAAAGTAGCCGTCGTCGGCGATGCGGAAGTCGTATTGCGCGAGCGCCAGGTCAAAGCGCACGCTGCGCCCGGCATGGCGCAGCAACGCCTCGGCCGCGCCGGGCGACTGCTGCAGCAGGTGATTCAGGCTGCGCTCGATCAGGGTTTCAACGATCAAACCTTGAAGCCCTTGTGCAGGGCCACCACGCCGGCCGTCAGGTTGTGGTAGCTGACCCTGGCGAAGCCTGCCGTTTCCATCATGGCTTTCAGCTCCTCCTGGCCGGGATGCATACGGATCGACTCGGCCAGATACTGGTAGCTGTCGGCGTCGTTGGCGACCAGTTTGCCCATCAGCGGCAGCAGCTTGAAGGAATACAGATCGTAGGCCGGTTCCAGCGGCTTCCACACACGGGAGAACTCCAGCACCAGCAACCGCCCGCCGGGTTTGAGCACGCGGTTCATCTCGGCCAGCGCCTGGTCTTTGTGCGTCATGTTCCGCAGACCGAAGGCCACCGACACGCAATCGAAATAATTGTCGGGAAACGGCAGCCGCTCGCCGTCGCACTGCACAGTGGGCGGGGTCCTGCCCTCATTCAGCATGCGATCGCGGCCTTCGCGCAGCATGGAGAAATTGATGTCGGTGAGCAGCACGGTGCCGGTTTCGCCGACTTCCTTCAGGAACAGCCGGGTGAGGTCGGCGGTGCCGCCGGCGACGTCGAGGACCTTCATGCCTGGCCGCAGACCCGCCTGCGCCACCGTAAAACGCTTCCACAACCGGTGCAGGCCGGCCGACATGAGGTCGTTCATGATGTCGTACTGTGCGGCGACGGAATGGAAGACCTCGGCCACCTTGGCGGCTTTTTCGGACTCGGCGACCTGCTTGTAGCCGAAATGGGTGGTTTTATCCATGGCAGTCTGGGTAAACGAATAAGCCGGGAATTCTACCAGCGCACGGCTGGCGCGGGTTTGGCATGGGCATGCCGGTGTCATAAATCAGTCATACTGCTGCCATAGTATGGTCACCATCAAAACAGAGCTGGAGTCACCCATGGCTGCCAATATTTTGCTGGTCGAAGACGAACCCGGGATTCAGGAGCTGCTCAGGTTCAACCTGACGCAGGCCGGCCATCAGGTCACTGCCACCGGTGACGCCGAGCATGCGCTGAGCTTCCTCAAGAGCACGTTGCCCGACGTCATCCTGCTCGACTGGATGCTGCCCGGCATGTCGGGCGTCGACCTGTGCCGCCGCCTGCGCAGCGACGAACGCTACCAGCCGATCCCCATCATCATGCTGACCGCGCGCGGCGAAGAGCGCGACAAGGTGCTGGGGCTGGACAGCGGCGCCGACGATTACATCACCAAGCCATTTTCCCCGCGCGAGCTGGTGTCGCGCATCAAGGCCGTGTTGCGCCGCCGTGCGCCGCAGATGACCGACGAACTGGTGGAAATCAACGGCTTGCGGCTCGACCCCGCCAGCCATCGCGTGCAGGGCCGCGGCCAGGCACTGGAACTGGGGCCGACCGAATTTCGCCTGCTGCATTTCTTCATGACGCACCCCGAGCGTGTCTACTCACGCACCCAGCTGCTCGATCAGGTCTGGGGCGACGATGTGTTCGTGGAGGAGCGCACGGTCGACGTCCATATCCGCCGCCTGCGCATGGCGCTGGAGCCGTCCGGTCACGCCGAACTGATCCAGACTGTGCGCGGATCGGGCTACCGATTTTCGGCCGAAGTGAGATAATCTGTCTACGTTGCTTTCATCGGACTGTTAAATATGGGCTTCTGGTGGCGTCCGCTCGGCGTGCTGGCCAGCGTATTGCTGGTTGCCCTGTTTTTATGGGCTGGCTGGGGCTGGGTGGCTGCACTGGGTTTTTTGGCAGGCATCCAGGCCTTCGAGATGCTGCGCCGGCTGTGGCAGGAATTTCGCCTGTCGCGCTGGCTGGAAAGTCCCGATGAAGTGGATCCGCCCGACGCCACCGGCACCTGGGGCGACATTTTCTACCGCCTGCAAAAACTCCAGCGCCGCCAGCGCGTCAGCCGCAGTGAGCTCTCCAACGCGCTCGAACAGTTCGAGCATGCCACGATGGCGGTGCCTGACGGCATGGTCATTCTCAACGGCAATGAGCAGATTGACTGGTGCAATCCCGCTTCGCGCAAGTACATGGGACTGGACTGCGAGCGCGACCGCGGCCAGTTCGTGCGTTACCTGCTGCGGCAGGCGCATTTTCTGGATTTCCTCGACGCCGCCGATTATTCGCGTCGCCTGGTGTGCAAGTCGCCGGTCAACCGCGAGCTGACCCTGTCGCTGCAACTGGTGCCGTTCGGCGAAGGCAAGAAACTGCTGGTCGCGCGCGACATCACCGATCTCGAACGCGTCGACACCATGCGGCGCGATTTCATCGCAAACGTCTCGCATGAATTACGCACCCCGCTGACCGTGGTCGGCGGCTTCGTTGAAACCCTCGCCGATACGCCCGACCTGGCGGCAAGCGAATCGCGTCGCTATTTCGACCTGATGCTCGACCACACCCGGCGCATGCAGCGCCTGCTGGATGATTTACTGACCCTGTCGCGCCTGGAAAGCACCGATCACACGCTAAAAGACGAACTCGTTAATATCGCCGAACTGGCCCATGCACTGAAATCCGAGGCCGAGTCGCTGAGTCACGGGCGGCACCGGGTCAGCCTGCAGCTCGACAGCAGCGCCTGGCTGAAAGGCAATTTGCAGGAGATTCGCAGCGCGCTCGGCAACCTGGTATCGAATGCCGTGCGTTACACCCCCGACGGTGGCGAAATCAACCTGAACTGGCGCGAGCGTGATGGGGAGGGCGTTTTTTCCGTCACCGATACCGGCGAAGGCATCGCCGCCGAACATCTTCCGCGCATGACCGAGCGTTTTTACCGCGTCGACCGCAGCCGCTCGCGCGATACCGGCGGCACCGGGCTCGGGCTCGCCATCGTCAAGCACGTCCTCACCCGCCATAGCGCACGCCTGGACATCCAGTCCATCCCCGGCAAGGGCAGCACCTTTTCTGCCGTCTTCCCCGCGCAGCGCCTGCTGAATGCCCCTCCTTCCGCTACCGTCATTCCTTTCCCCGCGCAGGAGAAAGCCGCCGGGTGAGCGTGGTTCTTGACGCTTCAGCGTCTTTAGTGCGTGGTTGTTGCCGATTCATCGGCTTTACAACCACGGCCTCCCCCTTGCGGGGAGAACCACGGCTTACCCCTTGCGGGTGAGCGAGGCGACGAGCCGCGCACTCAGATCCGGTGGCGCGGCATGCGGCGTGTCGCGTTGTTTTGCGCCCCACACCGGATTGGGGAAATGCGGGTCATCCGCAAAGCGCGGGATCACGTGCCAGTGCAGGTGCGGCACCACGTTGCCGAGCGAGGCGAGGTTGACCTTGTCGGGCGCCATCACCTCGCGTAACGCGGCTTCGGCGGCGAACACCACGCGCATCAAGGCTTGCCGATCGGCGGCCGGCAGGCCGGTCATTTCCTTGACGTGGGCGTTGAGAATGACGCGCAGGAAGCCGGGGTAATCCGGTTCGTCGGCCAGCACCACGCGGCAGAAATCGTCCTGCCATAGCACCGTTCCGCCGGGCGTGTCGCAAAGCGGACAGTTCAAAGCAGTACCCGCTCGATGCCGCCGTTGCCGACCCGCGCGAGATAGCTCGCCATCCAGTTCTCGCCCAGAAGACGCTTCGCCAGCTCGATCACGATGTAATCGGGTTCGGTGCCTGCATCGTCGCTGTAGCGCGCCAGCCCCTGCAGGCACGAGGGGCAACTGGTGAGGAGCTTGACCGGCTGCTTGCCGGGGTTGAGCGCGGCGACGCTGGCGCGGATTTCCTCTTCCTTGCGGAAGCGGATCTGGGTGGAAATGTCCGGCCGGCTGACGGCGAGCGTGCCGGATTCGCCGCAGCAGCGGTCTGACAAAACGACGCCGCCGCCCAGCAGTGCGTTGGCGACTTTCATCGGCGCGTGGGTCTTCATCGGCGTGTGGCAGGGGTCGTGGTAGAGATATTTCTCACCGCTGATGTTTTCCAGTTTCACACCTTTTTCCATCAGGTATTCGTGAATATCGAGCAGCCGGCAGCCGGGGAAGATCTTCTCGAATTCGTATTTCAGAAGCTGGTCCATGCAGGTGCCGCATGACACGATCACGGTCTTGATGTCGAGGTAGTTGAGCGTATTGGCCACGCGATGGAACAGCACGCGGTTGGCGGCGGTGATCGCTTCGCCCTTGTCGGCCTGGCCACCGGCGATCTGCGGATAGCCGCAGCACAGGTAGCCGGGCGGCAGCACGGTCTGCACGCCGAGCTCGAACAGCATCGCCTGGGTGGCGAGCCCCACCTGGGAAAACAGCCGTTCCGAGCCGCAACCGGGAAAATAGAACACCGCGTCGGCATCGTCGGACAGCTTGGCCGGGTTGCGCAGGATCGGCACGATCGACGGATCTTCCAGCCCCAGCAGCGCGCGCGAGGTTTTCTTCGGCAGCCCGCCCGGCATCGGCTTGTTGACCAGATGGATCACCTGCGCAACGAGTTTGGGCCTGCCCAGGGACGCGGGTGGATTCTTCGTCTGCGCCTGGATCAGCCCCATGCGCTTGAACAGGGTGTGACCCATGCGCTGCGCGGCATAGCCCCACTCGATCAGCGGCTTCCGCAGTGCCTTGATGGTGGCGGGGTCGGTGGCGTTGAGGAAGGCCATCGAGGCCCAGGTGCCGGGATTGAATTTCTTCTTGCCCTGCTTGCGCAGCAGGTTGCGCATGGCAATCGAGACGTCGCCGAAGTCGATGTCGACCGGGCAGGGATTCTTGCACTTGTGGCAGATGGTGCAGTGGTCGGCGACGTCGCTGAATTCGTCGAAATGCTTGAGCGAGACGCCGCGCCGGGTCTGCTCCTCGTACAGGAAGGCCTCGATCAGCAGCGAGGTGGCGAGGATCTTGTTGCGCGGTGAGTACAGCAGGTTGGCGCGCGGAATGTGGGTATTGCATACCGGTTTGCACTTGCCGCAGCGCAGGCAGTCCTTGATCGAATCGGCGATGGCGCCGGTCTCGGAGGCTTCGAGGATGATCGATTCGGCTCCCAGCAGACCGAACGACGGCGTGTAGGCGTTGCGCAGGTCCGCGCCGGGCTGAAGTTTGCCCTTGTTGAAATGGTGCGCGGGGTCGACCTTCTTCATGTAGTCGGTGAAGGTCGCGATCGTCGCGGCGTCGAGAAACTCCAGCTTGGTCAGGCCGATGCCGTGCTCGCCTGAAATGACCCCGCCGAGATCGGTGGCGAGTTTCATGATGCGTGCAACTGCGGCGTTGGCAGCCTGCAGCATGGCGTAGTCGTCGGAGTTGACCGGGATGTTGGTGTGCACGTTGCCGTCGCCGGCGTGCATGTGCAGCGCCACGAAGACGCGGCTTCTCAACACCTCTTTATGGATGCGGTCGCAGGCCTCGAGCACCGGGATGTATTCCCGGCCGATGAACAGCTGGTGCAGCTCGCGGCGGACTTCGCGCTTCCACGACACGCGAATGTGCTTGTCGCGCAGGGCGGTGAAGCGGGTGAGCGGAGCGTCGGGAATGGAGGGCGGAGGGCACGCGTCGGCGGGCGGAGTGAAGGGCGCATCGAGGTTGGCCAGGTAATCGGCCCAGCGGGTGCGCACCGTTTCGATCAGCGCCCGTGCGCGCTGGCGCTTGTCCTCCACCTGTGCCGGGTCGGCGACGGTGTCGTCGTCTTCCTGCAGCGGCAACTGCGGCGAGTCGAAGAATTCCGCCAGTGCGTCGAGCAGTTCGAGCTTGTTGGCGATCGACAGTTCGATGTTGATGCGATCGATGCCGTCGGTGTAATCGCCCAGCCGTGGCAGCGGAATCACCACGTCCTCGTTGATCTTGAACGCGTTGGTGTGCGCCGCGATCGCCGCAGTGCGGGCGCGGTCGAGCCAGAAGATCTTGCGGGTTTCGGGCGAAACCGCGATGAAGCCTTCGCCGCCGCGCGCATTGGCGATGCGCACGATACGCGAAGCGGCTTCGCCGACCGCGATCTCGTTGTCCGATACCACGTCGATCAACAGCACCATGTTGGGGCGCGTGGTACGCGGCGCCTTGGTCGCATAGCCGACCGCCTTGACGTAGCGCGCGTCGAGATGCTCCAGCCCGGCGAGCAGGACGTCGGCGTGAGCGTCGCAATAATCCTTGATTTCGACGATTGCCGGGGTGGCCTCGGAGGCGTGGCCGAAGAATTCCAGGCACACGGTGCGGGTGTGCGCCGGCAGCCGGTGCAGGATGAAGCGTGCCGAGGTGATGAGGCCGTCGCAGCCTTCCTTCTGGATGCCGGGCAGGCCGGCGAGGAATTTGTCGGTGACGTCCTTGCCCAGCCCGGTCTTGCGGAAGCGGCTGCCGGGGATGAGGAGAATTTCCGGCGAGCCTTTCGGTGTCTTGCCGTCGGCGGCAAAGCGGCGGACCTCGAAAGTGGCCGAGACTACGTCGTGAATCTTGCCGCGGTTGTGGTTGAGCCGGGTGACTTCGATCCAGTCGGCATCCGGCGTGACCATGCGCCACGACACCAGGTTGTCCAGCGCGGTGCCCCACAGCACGGCCTTTTTGCCGCCCGCGTTCATCGACACGTTGCCGCCGATGGTGGAAGCATCCGCCGAGGTCGGGTCGACCGCGAACACCAGCCCGGCCGCGTCGGCTGCTTCCATTACCCGCTTGGTGACAACGCCGGCGCCGCAGTGGATCGTCGGCACTTCGAATTCGACGCCGGGCAGGTGGGTCATTTCCACCGCGCTCATCGTCTCGAGCTTTTCGGTGTTGATCACCGCGGCCCGGTCGGTGAGCGGTATCGCGCCGCCGGTGTAGCCGGTGCCGCCGCCGCGCGGAATGACGGTCAACCCCAGTTCGATCAGCCCGGCCACCAGCCCGGCCATCTCGGCCTCGCTGTCCGGAGTCAGCACCACGAACGGGTATTCCACCCGCCAGTCGGTGGCGTCGGTGACATGCGAGACGCGCGCCAGGCCGTCGAATGAAATGTTGTCGCGCCGGGTCACCCCGGCCAGTCGGCGCAGGATGCGCGTGCGCAGGCTGGCGGTGTCGGCGAACCAGGTCTCGAATTCATACACCGTGCGCGTGGCCGCTCCCAGCAGCTGGCCGACCAGTTCGTTGCCCTGCCGCCGCACCTCGATCTCGTGCAGACGATGCCGCAGCGCCTCGATCAGCATCTGCCGCCGCTTGGGATTGTCGAGCAGGTCGTCTTCCAGATAGGGGTTGCGCCGCACCACCCAGATATCGCCCAGCACCTCGAACAGCATGCGTGCGGAGCGCCCCGTCTTGCGCTCGCCGCGCAGGGTATTGAGCACGTCCCAGGCGTCTGCGCCGAGCAGGCGAATGACGATTTCGCGGTCGGAAAACGAGGTGTAGTTGTAGGGGATTTCGCGCAAGCGTGCGGTCATGCCGGGTCGTGTCCGGGCGTCGCCGGGGCGACGCCGAATTCATCTGCTTCAAAGCCGGTATTTTACGGGATATGGGCGCAAGCCGTGAGCCGTCACACGGCAAGCCGCAATCAGCCGGAGCGGATTATCCGAACAGGCGCCGGGTTGCCGTTACAACGCCCACAATCAGCCCGCCTGCGACAACACCCGTCAGCACATCGATGAGCAGCGGAGTGAGCGCGGCCAGCATGTCGCCGATGGCCGGCAGGGTTGCCGCGACATGGGTGGCGGCGCCGACAAGCTCGTGTGAACCCGGTATGCCGTGGATCAGGATGCTGCCGCCGACCAGGAACATCGCCGCGGTGCCGACCACCGTGAGGGTTTTCATCAGGAATGGCGCGGCGCGCAGAATGCCGCGTCCGAGGCTGCGCTGCAGGCGGGCAAAGCCGTCACCCGGCCGCTGGCTGAGATGGAGTCCGGCATCGTCGAGCTTGACGATGCCGGCGACCAGGCCATACACCCCGATGGTCATCAGGATGGCGATGATGGCCAGCACTGCGACCTGCATGCCGAATGACACGGCCGCGACCGAGCCCAGGGTGATGACGATGATTTCGGCGGACAGGATGAAGTCGGTGCGCACCGCGCCCCTGACCTTGTCGCGTTCCTGCGCCACCAGATCGACCACCGGGTCGGCCAGCGCCTGGGTGAGTTCGGCGTGGTGCGCCGCGGCTTCCTCACGATGCAGGAATTTGTGCGCCAGTTTTTCGAAGCCCTCGAAGCATAGGAATGCGCCGCCCAGCATGAGAAACGGCGTGATCGCCCAGGGCGCCAGCGCGCTGATGGCGAGCGCGGCGGGAACCAGAATGAGCTTGTTCCTGAATGAGCCCTTGGCCACGGCCCAAACCACCGGCAGTTCGCGCTCGGCTTTCACCCCGGTGACCTGCTGCGCGTTGAGCGCCAGATCGTCGCCGAGCACGCCGGTGGTTTTCTTGGCGGCGACCTTGGTCATCACCGACACATCGTCGAGGATGGTGGCGATATCGTCGAGCAGGGCGAGCAGGCTGGCTCCGGCCATGGTTACGCTCGGTTCAGTCGCCGAGCTGGATCTGCCCGGTTTTTTCGGCCGCTGCAAAATCCAGCATGCGCTGGATCGATACGGCGGCTTTAACGCGGATGGATTCCTCGATATGGATTTCGTTGTCGCCGTTTTCCAGCACGGCGGCGAGTTTTCTCAGGCCGTTCATCGCCATCCACGGGCAGTGTGCGCAGGAAACACAGGTGGCGCCCTCGCCCGCGGTCGGCGCTTCCAGCAGGAGCTTGCCGGGTGCGGCGGCGTGCATCTTGTGGAAAATGCCGTTGTCGGTAGCGACGATGAATTCCGGATTGGGCAGGGTACGAACCGCCTCGATCAATTGCGTGGTCGAACCGACCACGTCGGCCAGCGCGATCACCGATTGCGGCGATTCGGGGTGAACCAGCACCGCTGCATGGGGGTGCTCGGCGCGCAGCTTCTTCAGCGCCTCGGCCTTGAACGCCTCGTGCACCACGCACGAGCCCTGCCACAGCAGCATGTCGGCACCGCTGATGCGCTGTACGTACTCACCCAGATGGCGGTCTGGCGCCCACAGCAGTTTGTGGCCTTGCCGGTGCAGGTATTTGACGATCCTGGCGGCGATGCCGGAGGTGACGACCCAGTCGGCACGCGCCTTGACCGCCGCGCTGGTATTGGCGTAGACGACCGAGATCCGGTCCGGGTGGGCGTCGCAAAAGGCGGCGAATTCGTCCGTCGGGCAGGCCAGGTCGAGCGAGCACTCGGCGCCAAGGTCAGGCATGAGGACGCGCTTTTCCGGGTTGAGGATCTTGGCGGTTTCGCCCATAAACTTGACGCCGGCGACGATCAGCGTCTTCGCCGGATGGGCGTGGCCGAAGCGCGCCATCTCCAGCGAATCCGACACGCAGCCACCGGTTTCCTCGGCCAGATCCTGCAGGTCGGCCGAGGTGTAGTAATGCGCAACCAGCACCGCATCCTGCTGTTTCATCAGTGTCTTGATGCGCGCTTTCAGCGTCGCGCGCTCGGCGTCGTCGAGCACTTCCTCCACCATCGGCGGCGGCTGGATCACGGGTTTGACCGGAACGGGAAAGGCAAGGCTCATGGGGACGACTTGGGATCGATAGATGAAAGGTTTTCAAGTATAGCGCTGCGCGGCAGGCGTTTTCACCTGGCGGCGCCAGGGTTTTTCTGGAGTGGGCCGGGGCTTTTGCCTTATCCTAGCGCCCCATGCAGCAGCTCCTTCTCGATATCCGTCCCCCCGCCCAGCCTGAACTTACCCGCTTTGTGGCGGGGCGCAATATCGAGTTGATGGCGCAGCTTGCAGCCATGCTCGACGGCAGCGCGGTCGAGCGCATGGTCTATCTGTGGGGCGCGCCGGGCAGCGGCAAGAGTTATCTGCTGGCCGCCTGGGCGCATGCCTGCCGGACGAACGGGATGACGGTCGATTTCAGCGGACAGCAGGCCGCGCAGGCGGTGATCGCGGATCAGGTGGAGTCATGGAGTGCGGTACAGCAACACGCCGGTTTTGCCGCGTTCAACCGGGTGCGCGAAGCAGGTGGGTTGTGGCTGGCCGCGGGCAGCGTGGCGCCGGCCGAACTGCCGCTAATGCCGGAATTGCAGACCCGCCTGGGCTGGGGACTGGTGTTCCAGATGCAGGCCCTGGACGACGCCGAAAAGCGTGCCGCACTGGCGCAGCACGCCGAAACCCTGGGGTTTCGATTGGAGCCCCAGGTGGTGGACTATCTGCTGAATCACACCGCGCGCGACATGCAGAGCCTGTTGCGGGTGCTGGAGGCGCTGGACCGTTTTAGTCTCGAAACGCGGCGCCCGATCACGCTGCCGCTGCTGCGGCAGCTATTGAGAGCCTGACAAGGCCAATCAAGCCTGGTCCTGTGGGCCCTGTGCCTGCTGCTCGGCGATGTCCTTGTGGACCTGCGCCATGTCCAGCCCCATTATTTGATCGATCAGCGAATCGAGTGCGTTGGCGGGCAGCGAGCCGGCTTCGGAGAAAAGAATGACCTGTTCGCGGAACACCATCAGCGTGGGAATGGAGCGGATCTGGAAATAGCCGGCCAGATCCTGTTCGGCTTCGGTGTTGACCTTGGCGAAGACGATGTCGGCATGCTTCTCGGATGCCGCTTCGAAAATCGGCGCAAAGCCACGGCAGGGGCCGCACCACGGCGCCCAGAAGTCGACGACGACGATGTCGTTGCCCTTGATGGTGGATTCGAAGTTGTCCTGGGTGAGTTCGATGACGGCCATGCGGGTTCCTGCGAAATAGTGGAAATAAAAAGGCGCGAGGACGAATCCATCGCGCCTAGTGCCACCGTATCACGGATGGCGGGCCCCCGACAATCCGGGGCTTCTTATGGGTAGTCCAGCCAGGCTGCCCGCTACCCAGGGCCAGTCGGCTTCGACTGGCCTAAAACTTATTTGGCGAAAGCCTGACTGAAAAGGCCGCGCCTTTGCTCGATCGGCTGGGCGCCGCGCGTCACATTCTGGTTGTGCTTGAGGTTGACGCGCACTTCGGCGCGGTTGACCGCCATGATGAGCTCGGTCGCCAGCACCCGTGCCTGATGCGGGGTGAGGTTGAGCGAATACCCGTGTGCCTGGAGCGTAAGCTCCACGCGGCCGCGACCCTGAGCATCTTCTTTCAAACTGATTTCCAGGGTGTTACCGGGCTCAAGTTCGATCATGTAGGTCTTTCCTTGCGTTGTCTCTGCAAGGTGTTCAGCAGGGTTCATGCCAGCCTCACGGCTCGTCCGATGGCGTGGAAAACCGCATTAAATCAGGCGGGTTTGACGGCTTGATGACGCGGCGCCGACACGGCTTTGATGAAGCCTCGTCAAAACCGTGGGTGAATTCGTCATTCCTGGGGGAGGGACGCGAGCGGCTGGGTCGTGCCGAAGGTGGCACTGCGGCCGCGTGTCAGCAGGGTGCCGAGCAGCAGGCCGCCGACGATAACCCAGCCAATGGGCGAGCGCGAGCGGCACCGCGCCCAGAATCATCGCGGCGGTGGTAATCCGGCTGTTCGAGATTGGCGGCATAGGCCTTGTCTCACGGCCGCAGCAATAAAAAACGGGGGCCAGGCCCCCGTTTCAGATTGGGCAGTGCCCGACCTGTTAGAGCCCGAAAGGCTTGATGACCGAAACTGCCGGAGCGGGAGAAGGCGCGGCTGCGGGTGCAGCCGGCTTGGCCGGGGCGGGTTTGGGGGCAGCCTTTTTGGCGGCCGGCTTGGCCGGAGCGGCTTTCTTGGCCGCCGGTTTTTTGGCGGCGACTGCCTTTTTGGCCGGAGCGGCTTTCTTGGCTACCGGTTTTTTGGCGGCGACTGCCTTTTTGGCCGGAGCGGCCTTCTTGGCTACCGGTTTTTTGGCGGCGACTGCCTTTTTGGCCGGAGCGGCCTTCTTGGCTACCGGTTTTTTGGCGGCGACTGCCTTTTTAGCCGGAGCGGCCTTCTTGGCTACCGGTTTTTTGGCGGCGACTGCCTTTTTAGCCGGAGCGGCTTTCTTGGCTACCGGTTTTTTGGCGGCGACTGCCTTTTTAGCCGGAGCGGCCTTCTTGGCTGCCGGTTTTTTGGCGGCGACTGCCTTTTTAGCCGGAGCGGCCTTCTTGGCTACCGGTTTTTTGGCGGCGACTGCCTTTTTAGCCGGAGCGGCCTTCTTGGCTACCGGTTTTTTGGCGGCGACTGCCTTTTTAGCCGGAGCGGCCTTCTTGGCTACGGGCTTGGCGACTGCCTTTTTGATGGTGGGTTTGGCAGCGGATTTGACTGCGGCCTTCTTGGCCACCGGTTTGGCGGCGGGTTTTTTTGCTATTGCCATTTGACACTCCTTAGAAGTTGAACACATTCACTAGTCACTACAGCTTGAAGCCACGTGCAGTCAGAATTTGCACTTCCAAAGCGTGGTACCGACAGGCGACCGGCTTGCCCGAAACCCGCTAAGCACGGGTGATACCGAGGCTCCGCTTGGTGAGCCTCATTCTAGTTACTTTTTCGGGAGGTACAACGAATAGTCAAGTCTCCACGAAAACAATTCGATTGAAACTGTCGCAGCCAAGCAAAATGTATCGGTTCGATACTAAAAAGACGGAATATTGGCGCCTGGGCTTTGCCAATGAAAGTCAATCAACAAGCCGTTCTCCAGTCATCAGGCCGGACTGGGTTTCACGTTCGCGGATGAGATGAATTTCATTTCTGTCGATCATGGTTTCGGCCGCTCGTGGACGCGAATTGTAGTTCGACGCCATGCTCATGCCGTAGGCGCCCGCCGAAAGCAGCGCCAGCAGGTCGCCTTCCTCGATCGCGAGATCGCGCGCAAAGCCAAGAAAATCACCGGTTTCGCAGATCGGGCCGACGATGTCGTAACATTTTTTCGTCGTTTGCCGTTGGTTGACGGCGACGATGTCGTGATACGCCTCGTACAGGGCGGGGCGCATCAGGTCATTCATCGCCGCGTCGACGATGGCGAAATTCTTGTCTTCGCCCGGCTTCAGATACTCGACCCGGGTGAGCAGCAGGCCTGCGTTGCCGACCAGCGAGCGGCCCGGTTCCAGCAGCAGCTTCTCGCGGCGCCCGGCAAAGCGGGCCGCCAGCGTGCGGCCGTAGGCGGCGAGGTCGGGCGGTGTTTCGTCGTGGTAGCGGATGCCGATGCCGCCGCCGAGGTCGATGTGCTGCAGCGCGATACCCTCGGCCGCCAGCGTGTCGACCAGCGCGAGCACGCGGTCGGCGGCATCAACCAGCGGCGACAGGTCGGTGAGCTGTGAGCCGATGTGACAGTCGATGCCGGTGGTCTTCAGGTTCGGCAGGCTGGCGGCCAGACGATAGAGCGCAGGGGCGTCGGCAATCGGCACGCCGAACTTGTTTTCCTTGAGCCCGGTAGAGATATACGGATGCGTCTTCGGGTCGACGTCGGGGTTGACGCGAAACGAAATCGGGGCGACCTTGCCCAGTTCGCCCGCGATGCGGTTCAAGCGATGCAGCTCGCTGACCGACTCGACGTTGAAGCAGAGGATGCCGGCGTCGAGCGCGGCGCGCATCTCGTCCGCGGTCTTGCCGACGCCGGAGAACACTGTTTTATTGGCGTCGCCGCCGGCGGCCAGCACGCGGGCCAATTCGCCGCCCGATACGATGTCGAAGCCGGCGCCGAGGCGGGCGAACAGGTTGAGAATCGCCAGGCTTGAATTGGCCTTGACTGCGTAGCAGATGAGATGAGGCGTGGCGGCAAACGCCTCGGCGTAGGCCTGGTAGGCGGATTCGAGCGCCTGCCGGGAATAGACATACAGTGGCGTGCCGTAGCGTTCGGCAAGCGCGTCCAGCGCCACGCCTTCCAGATAAAGGCGGCCGTCGATGCGATGCAAAGTGTTCAATTGGAAGTCCGTTGCGGTGCGGGGGAATTTTCGGGAAGATACAGGTCACCCTTGGAGCCGCAGGCAGTCAGGCCCAGCCCGCACAGCAACAAGGACACTATATATAGGGTGCGCAGTTTCATGCGCGAAATGTTAGCACGGGACACCATGATGCAAATCGAATCAGGCGAGGCCGAATTCAATCAGGCCGCCGCAGCAACGCTGACCCACATCGAACAGGCGCTGGAAGACGCCGAGCTGGATTTCGAGACGCCTGCGGATGGCATCATCGAGGTCGAGTTCGACGACGGCAGCAAGATCATCATCAATCGTCACGGCGTCGCGCGCGAAATCTGGGTCGCCGCACGCTCGGGCGGCTTCCATTTCAAGCCGCAGAACGCCGGCTGGGTCGACACCCGGAGTGGCGAGCCGCTGTATGACAAGCTCGCTGCCCTGATCGCCGCACAGGGCGGCGTCATGGTTCGCTTCTGACACGCACTTGAAAAGCCAGGCGCTCACCCTGTTTGACCTGGTCGAGCGGCTATCGCTGCTGACCCGGGCCGACCTGCGGCAGGCGGGCGCGGCGCAAGGGTTGCAGCCGGTGCACCTGCAGGTATTGTTCTATCTGAATCAGGCCAACCGCTTCAGCAACACACCGCAGGCCCTGACCGAATACCTCGGGCTGACCAAGGGCACGGTATCGCAGACGGTACTGGTGCTGGCGCGGCGGCGGCTGTTGTCGCGTTATGCCGATCCCCGCGATGGCCGGGTGGTGCGGCTGATCCTGACCGAGGGGGGTACCACGCTGTTGAAGACGCTGAGCGCCGGCAGCGCCTGGCGCGACATCGTGCAAACCGCCAGCTCCGCGCGGGTGACGTCGGCAATGGTGGTGTTGCGACAGGTGCTGGCGCAGGTGCAGGCGCAAAGTGGGAAACGCAGTTTTGGCGTCTGTGCGACTTGTCGCCACAATCAGCGGCTGGGGCCGCGCAGCTATTTTTGCGGACTCATGCAGGAAAAACTCGGCAGCCCCGAGGTGCGACGGATCTGCCGCGAGCATGCGCCGCCGCTGGCGCGAACCGAGCCTGCGGCTTAAATACGCTGGCGCGCGCGCGCGATGGCCGCGCGAACCTGCACCGGTGCGGTGCCGCCGAAGTGGTCGCGGGCGGCGAGCGAGCCTTCCAGCGTCAGCACGGCGTAGACATCCTCCGCAATCATCGGGCTGAAGGCCTGTAATTCATCGAGCGACAGTTCGGCCAGGTCGCGCCCGCTGCTGTCGGCCGCACGCACGGCGCGCGCCACCACTTCATGCGCATCACGGAAAGGCGCGCCCTTCTTCACCAGATAATCGGCCAGATCGGTAGCGGTGGCGAAGCCCTGCATCACCGCGGCGCGCATCGCGTCGGGTTTGACGGTGACGCCGGTGAGCATGTCGGCGTAGATTGCCAGGGTGTCGGTCAGCGTGTCGACGGTGTCGAACAGCGGCTCCTTGTCTTCCTGGTTGTCCTTGTTGTAGGCCAGCGGCTGGCCCTTCATCAGCGTGAGCAGAGCGACCAGGTGGCCGTTGACCCGGCCGGTCTTGCCGCGCACCAGTTCGGGTACGTCGGGGTTTTTCTTCTGCGGCATGATGGAAGAGCCGGTGCAGAAGCGGTCGGCGAGGTCGATGAAGCCGAAGCGCGGACTCATCCACAGGATCAGCTCTTCCGACAGGCGCGACAGGTGCGTCATTACCAGCGCAGCGGCAGCGGTGAATTCAATGGCGAAGTCGCGGTCGGAGACGGCGTCGAGCGAGTTTTCGCACACGGCGTCGAAGCCGAGCTGGTCGGCGACGAACTGGCGGTCGATCGGATAGCTGGTGCCGGCCAGCGCGGCGGCGCCCAGCGGCAGGCGATTGACGCGGCGGCGGCAGTCGGTCATGCGTTCGGCATCGCGCGCCAGCATCTCGAAATAGGCCAGCAGGTGATGACCGAAGGTCACCGGCTGCGCCACCTGCAGGTGGGTGAAGCCGGGCATCACGGTGTCGGCGTGCGCCTCGGCAAGGTCGACCAGCGAAGTCTGGCAGGCGCGGAGCCCGGCCAGAATACGGTCGATCGCGTCGCGCAGGAACAGGCGGATATCGGTCGCCACCTGGTCGTTGCGGCTGCGCCCGGTGTGCAGCCGCTTGCCGGCGTCGCCGATTTTCGCCGTCAGCGCGGCTTCGATGTTGAGATGGACGTCTTCCCTGTCCAGCGACCAGACGAATCCGCCGGCGCGAATCTCGGCCAGCAGCTCGGCCATGCCGCGCCGGATCGAGTCCAGATCTTCCTTGGTGAGGACGCCGACGTGGTGCAACATGGCCGCGTGCGCCAGCGAACCCTGAATATCGAACTCGGCCAGCCGATAATCGAAGGGAATCGATGCGGTGTAGCGTTTGACGATTTCTGAAACCGGCTCGGAAAAGCGGCCGGACCACGCTGCAGGCGGCGTCGATGACGTGCTCATGGGATAAAAGCAGGGAATGAAAAGAAAGAATCATAACAACCGGCAGGTCGAATTGCCGAACTTCTGTCACCTCGGGGTGAACCTGCGCATCGCGCTGACGGTGGAAGCGGCGCTGCTGGCCGGGGGGGTGGCGCGGGCAGCGGATGCGCAGGCGTTCTGGGCGGAGTTCATTGCCTTGTCGGCACTGGCGCAGCCGGCGCTGCTGCTGACCCTGCTGGCCCTGTGCGCGGCAGGGCGCTGGCTGCGCGGTCGGCCTTATCCCGTTGGCGTGGGATTCACGCTGGCGCTGGGCATGGCGGTTCCGCTGCTGGCGTCGCTGTGGCTCAACCCGCTTATGGCAGGCATGCCGCCGGTTTCGCCGGCAGGCGTGGCGATGTTCGCGCTGCTGCTCGGCGCGGGCCTGCTCGGCTACTTCAACCTGCGCGCCCGCGCCCTGTCGCCCGCCATTACCGAGGCGCGCCTGCAGGCCTTGCAGGCGCGCATCCGCCCGCATTTCCTGTTCAACAGCCTCAACGCCGTGCTGTCGCTGGTGCGCAGCGATCCGCGCCGTGCCGAGCGCGCGCTGGAAAACATGGCCGACCTGTTCCGCGCGCTGATGGGCGATGCCCGCCAGTTGGCGTCGCTGGAAGACGAGGTCGCGCTCACCCGCGCCTATCTGGAGCTGGAGCAGCTGCGCCTGGGCGACCGGCTGCAGGTGGCCTGGCACATCAACAAGATGCCGGGCGATGCGCTGATTCCGCCGCTGGTGATCCAGCCGCTGGTGGAAAACGCGGTGTATCACGGCATCGAACCGCTGACGGACGGCGGCGAAATCAGCCTCAATATCTATCGCAGTGCCGACAAGGTGCACATCGTGGTGCGCAATCCGCTCGCCACAGAAGCCGGCCACCATAAGGGCAACCGCATCGCGCTGGCGAATATCCGCGAGCGGCTGCTGCTGCATTTCGACCTCGACGCCCAGCTCAAGTTGGAACCGCTGGGCGCCGTTTATCAGGTGCACATCGTCATTCCCTACACCCATGAACGCACCCAACCTGCCCCTGCGCGTCCTCATCGTCGATGACGAGGCGCCGGCACGTCACCGCCTGCGCGACGTGCTGGCGGACTGCGTCGGCCAGCTGCAGGTCGACATTGTCGGCGAAGCCGACAACGGGCTGGATGCGCTGAGCCAGGCACAGCAGCAGCCGGTCGATGCGGTGTTGCTCGACATCCGTATGCCCGGCATGGACGGTCTCGAATGTGCCGCCCATCTCAACCGGCTGCCGGCTCCGCCCGCCATCGTCTTCAGCACCGCCTACGATGCCTATGCCTGTCAGGCGTTCGATCTGAATGCCGTCGACTACCTGCTGAAGCCGGTGCGTGCAGACCGCCTGGTGCGCGCCCTGTCGCGGGCGCACCGGCTGAATGCGACGACGCTCGAGCATCTGCGCGAAGTGCATCCGAAGGCGCGCACCCACCTGTCGGTCAACGAGAAAGGCCGCATCGTGCTGATCCCGGTGGCGGATATTCTTTATCTCAAGGCGGAACTCAAATACGTCACCGTGCGCACCGCCGCCCGCGAATTTCTGATTGAAGAATCGCTCACCCGGCTGGAAAACGAATTCGGCGACGCCTTCCTGCGCATTCATCGCAACTGCCTGGTCGCCAGGGTACGCATCCGCGAAATCGGCAAATTGCCCGGCGACGACGACGGCCATTTTTTGAAGTTGGATGGTCAGGATGAGCGCCTGATGGTGAGCCGGCGCCAGTACACCGCTTTGCGCGAAAAAATCAGGGCTTTTTAAGGCACTGCAGCCCGCATGGATGGGTTCAAACGGACCTGAAATCCAGGAGAAAAACAGCGATATCGGCAATCGCCCCCGGCTTTTGACCGGATTGGTGAAAACAATTGCTTTATTTATCAGTGCGTTAATTCGCGCCTACAACTAAAGTTGTATATCCAGCATTGGATTTCCTTTGTACGATTCGGTGGCTTGCTGTTTGTTGCTCAGCAGGCAGGAAGTTCTCCGCAACGGGGGTTATACCCCCCATGTTCTGCCGGGTTCGCAAGAGCCCGGCATTTTTTTTGTGCGCTCGGTATCATGTCGATTATGAAAAACGAGACCCCCAACCAGCACCCGCAAGGGGTGGGCCGTGGTTGTCCCCGCAAGGGGGAGGCCGTGAATGTAAAGCTGCTAAAGCAGCAACATTCACGCACTAAGGACGCTGAAGCGTCAACAACCACGCTCACAGAAACCGAACTGGCCAGCGAAACCGTCTTCAAGGGCCGGCTGCTGCACGTCAAGTGCGACCGCGTTCGCCTGCCCAATGGAAAAGAATCGACGCGCGAATACATCGTCCATCCGGGGGCCGTCGTCATCATCCCGGTGTTCGACAACGGCGACCTGCTGCTGGAACGCCAGCACCGTTATCCGCTGCACCGCGATTTCATCGAACTGCCGGCGGGCAAGATCGACCCCGGCGAGGACGACCTCAGCTGCGCCAGGCGCGAACTGGAAGAGGAAACCGGCTATACCGCCAGCGAGTGGCGCGAGGTCACCACCATTTATCCCTGCATCGGCTATTCCGACGAGCGGCTGGCGTTCTATCTGGCGCGCGGGCTCACGGCAGGCAACCATGGCCGCGACCCCGACGAATTCCTGGAAATCCTGCGGCTGCCGTTCGCCGAGGCGATGGGCTGGCTGCGCAGCGGCAAGATCTGCGAGACCAAGACCGTGATCGGGCTGTTCTGGCTGGAGAAGATGCTAATCGAAGGCTGGTAGGCCGATGAAACGTACGGTTATACGGCATCAAGCTTTTGGCGAATGTCAGGTGCTGGATAAAAGATTTTTTTGCGCCCCCCATGGGCGGATTCGTTTAACAAGCCTGAGGCTGCGAGACTCAATAGGTCGGCGCGCGCCGTTGCATAAGCAACCTGATGGGAACGCTGATGGCTCTCTATGGTGAAATATTCATCAGGGCGCTTGAGGGCATGGGCGAGCAATGCGGTCTGACGATGATTCAATTGCTTTTCGTACGTTTGAAGTGTTCTGAGTTTTGAATGTAATTGAGCTTGCTCTTGTTGCTTTTGCTGTAAATATTGGTGCAACGCGGACAATCCGCTGAGGATGACTTCCGTCTGATGCAGGAGGAAATAAGTTGTGTCACCAGAGTCGGTTTCAGTTAACAAATAAGCGCGTGCATACTGCGCGGGAGCTTTTCGCAGTATGCGAGAGATGGACAGATACTCAATCAACCAGTATCCCTGCTTGGCCATATACCAATAAAACAGTGCGCGACCTGTCCGACCGTTTCCGTCTGCGAATGGGTGGTCGTACCCCACCATGAAATGAAGCAGGATCGCGCGCACGATCGGATGTACGAACGTGTCATCGGCGACGGATTCATTGGCAAAATCGCATAGGATTTTGAGCCGCTTTGGCAACTCGCTGTGAGGGGGGGGGCGATGCAGGACCAGTCTGTCGTTGTTTGGTGCCACGATTTCAATATCGTCGCTTGTCCGTAGTCGCCCGCAGTCCTCGGGACGTTCCATCGTGCCCTCGGTCAACACCCGCTGCAACTCGATCACATGCTCCGGTTCGAGGGTGTCTCCACAGATCTCGCGGATGCGCTGCATGGCCTCGAAATTGTTGAAAATCATCCGCTCGCTCAGCGTGCTGGGTTTGCGCCCTTCACGCAGCATCGCTTCGGCAACGCGGCGGGTCGTGGATGCGCCCTCCAGTTGGCTGGAAGTGATTGCTTCCTCAATTAGGCTGCTGAACAGGTAGCGCCCTTGGTCGGAGTGCAGGGTGGCATTGCCCTCTCCGCCTGGAACCAGCCCCGCGCCGCGATCAATTTCGTGCAGGTTTTTCAACAAGGGCTCGGGTAGCGAGTAGGTGAAGGCTTTCCCTTGTTTGTCATGAAATGGCAGGGTATGCGCACTGACGCTGCGGGCTAGGCTGAGTGCTAGCCACCATATCTTGTGGCTCAGCCCGTTAGGTGGGGTGCGGTGGCGCAAATCATCCCAGTGTAGATACCGCCCATTTGCCAAGGGCCCCAGCCTAAGTTGGGCGAGCTGTGGCAGAGTTTCAGCATTTGTTTCCTGAATCAACTCCTTCAGCGGTGGGGGCGAGAGTGGAATTTTCATTTTTCACTATCAAATTGATATTGATTGATAGTGAAATGATAGAGCATTAACTATCAATTTGATATTTATTGATAGTTTATTGATAGCCGTGACTGGCCGATCCAGGGTGGCTTATGGCTGGTAAGCCAGGTTCGGCGCCAGCCAGCGCTCCGCCTCCGCCAGCGTCCAGCCCTTGCGCTGGGCGTAGTCTTCGACCTGGTCGCGCTCGATCTTGGCCACGGCGAAGTACTGGCTGTCGGGGTGCGACAGGTGGAAGCCCGACACCGCGGCGCCCGGCCACATGGCGAAGTTTTCGGTCAGCACCACACCGATCTGGTTCGTCGCGTCGAGCACCTCGAACAGCGCGGCTTTTTCGCTGTGCTCGGGGCAGGCGGGGTAGCCGGGCGCGGGGCGGATGCCCTGGTATTTTTCCGCAACCAACTCGTCATTGCTGAGCGCCTCCTCGCTGGCATAGCCCCAGAATTCGCGGCGTACCCGCAGGTGCAGGTGCTCGGCGAAGGCTTCGGCCAACCGGTCACATAGCGACTTGAACAGGATCGCGGAGTAGTCGTCGTGCGCGGCCTTGAAGGCGAGGGCGCGCTCGTCCTCGCCGATGCCGGCGGTGACGACGAAGGCACCCAGATAGTCTTTCAGCCCGCTCGCCTTGGGCGCGACGAAGTCGGCGAGGCACAGGTTGGCGCGGCCCTCCGGCTTTTTCATCTGCTGGCGCAGGTTGTGCCAGGTTATCAACACGCTGGAACGCGATTCGTCGGTATAGACCTCGATGTCGTCGTCGTTGACCGTGTTGGCGGGAAACAGGCCGAACACCGCGCGCGCTTCAACCCAGTTTTCCGCGATCATCTGCTGCAGCATTGTCCGGGCGTCGTTATAGAGCTGGGTCGCCTCGACGCCGACCACCTCGTCGTCGAGGATTTTCGGGAACTTGCCGTGCAGTTCCCACGATGAGAAAAACGGCGTCCAGTCGATTATTTCGACCAGTTTCGCCAGGTCGTAGGCTTTCAGTACGTGGACGCCGGGCTGTATCGGTGCCGGCGGCGTGTAGCGGGCCCAGTCGATCTTGAACTTGTTGGCGCGCGCCTCGGCAAGGGACAGGCGAACGGTGTCCGATTTGTGCTTGAGGCGGCGTTCGCGCGTAACGGCATAGTCCGCGCGGATCTCGGCGGCGAAGGCGTCGCGCAGGTCGTTCGACAGCAACTGGGTGCAGACGCCGACCGCACGCGAGGCGTCCTTCACGTGCACCACCGGGTGTTCGTAGTTCGGTTCGATCTTCACCGCGGTGTGTGCCATCGAGGTGGTGGCGCCGCCGATCAGCAGCGGAATGGTAAAGCCCTGGCGCTGCATTTCGCGGGCGACATGCCCCATTTCCTCAAGCGAAGGCGTGATGAGGCCGGACAGGCCGATGATGTCGGCCTTGTGCTCGCGCGCGGCGTCGAGAATCTTCTGCGCCGGCACCATCACCCCCAGGTCGACGATGTCATAGCCGTTGCAGCCCAGCACCACGCCGACGATGTTCTTGCCGATGTCGTGGACGTCGCCCTTCACCGTGGCCATCACGATCTTGCCCGCGCTCTGTGCGTCGCCGGCCTGCTTGTCGGCCTCGATGAAGGGCAGCAGGTGCGCCACCGCCTGCTTCATCACGCGGGCGGATTTCACCACCTGCGGCAGGAACATCTTGCCGGCGCCGAAGAGGTCGCCGACCACGTTCATGCCGGCCATCAGCGGCCCTTCGATCACGTGCAGCGGGCGCACGGATTCGATGCGCGCAGCCTCGGTGTCCTCGACGATGTACTGGGTGATGCCGCGCACCAGCGCATGACTCAGCCGCTCGTTCACCGGCAGGCTGCGCCAGGCCAGGTCCTCGACTTTTTCCTTTGCCCCGCCCTTGACGTTCTCGGCAAAGCTCACCAGCCGCTCGGTCGAATCGGCCCGGCGGTTTAGCAGCACGTCCTCGACGCGCTCCTTCAACTCGGGATCGAGCGCCTCGTAAACGCCTAGCTGGCCGGCGTTGACGATGCCCATATCCATTCCGGCCCGGACCACGTGGTAGAGGAAGGCGGTGTGGATCGCCTCGCGCACCGCGTCGTTGCCGCGGAACGAGAAGCTGACGTTCGACACCCCGCCCGAAATGTGCGCGTGCGGCAGGTTCTGGCGGATCCAGCGGGTGGCTTCAATAAAATCAACGGCGTAGTTGGCGTGCTCCTCGATGCCGGTGGCGACCGCGAAGATGTTGGGGTCGAAAATGATGTCCTCGGCGGGGAAGCCGACCGTTTCGGTCAAGAGCTTGTAGGCGCGGGCGCAGATTTCGGTCTTGCGCGCATAGGTGTCGGCCTGGCCGGTTTCGTCGAAGGCCATCACGATTACCGCCGCGCCGTAGCGCAGGCACAGTTTCGCGCGCTCGATGAACTCGGCCTCGCCTTCCTTCATCGAGATGGAATTGACGACGCCCTTGCCCTGGATGCACTTCAGACCGGCCTCGATCACGTTCCACTTCGACGAGTCGAGCATGATCGGCACCCGTGAAATATCGGGTTCCGAGGCGATCAGAAGCAGAAAGCGCACCATCGCCGCCTCGGCGTCGAGCATGCCCTCGTCCATGTTGATGTCGATGATCTGCGCGCCATTTTCAACCTGCTGGCGCGCCACCGACAGGGCGTCGTCGTAGCGGCCTTCAAGGATCATCCGGGCAAAGGCCTTGGAGCCGGTGACGTTGGTGCGCTCACCGACGTTGACGAAGAGCGAGTCCTTGCCGACGTTGAACGGCTCCAGCCCGGACAGGCGCATCGCCGGTTCCAGCACCGGCGGCACGCGCGGCGTGACGCCTTCGACCGCCTTGGCGATGGCAGCGATGTGCGCCGGCGAAGTGCCGCAACAACCGCCGACGATGTTCAAGAGCCCCGAGCGCGCCCATTCGCCGATGTGGGTCGCCATCTCGTCGCCGCCCATGTCGTATTCGCCGAAGGCATTCGGCAGGCCGGCGTTGGGGTGGGCCGAGACGAACACATCGGCCTTGTTGGAGAGTTCCTCGACGTACTGACGCAGCAGATCCGGGCCGAGCGCGCAGTTGAGGCCGATGGACAGCGGCCGGGCGTGGCGCACCGAATTCCAGAACGCCTCGCCTGTCTGGCCGGAGAGCGTGCGGCCGGAGGCGTCGGTGATGGTGCCGGAAATCATCACCGGCAGTCGTAGGTTGTTGGCCTCGAAGTATTCCTCGATGGCGAACAGCGCCGCCTTGGCGTTGAGCGTATCGAAAATCGTCTCGACCATCAGGATGTCGGCTCCGCCCTTCACCAGGCCGTCGATCGCTTCCAGATAGGCCACGCGCAGCTGGTCGAAGGTGACGTTGCGGAACCCGGGGTCGTTGACCTTGGGCGAAAGGGTGGCGGTGCGCGAGGTCGGTCCGAGCACGCCGGCGACGAAGCGCGGCTTGGCCGGGTTCGCTGCGGTCGCTTCATCCGCCGCCTCGCGCGCCAGCCGCGCGGCGGCGAAGTTCAGCTCCGGCACCAGGTGCTCCATGTGGTAGTCCGCCATGGAAATCGACGTCGCGTTGAAGCTGTTGGTCTCCAGGATGTCGGCGCCCGCGGCCAGGTACTCGGCGTGGATTTTCTTGATGACGTGCGGCTGCGTCAGGCACAACAGGTCGTTGTTGCCCTTCACATCGTACGCAAAGTCAGCAAAACGTTCGCCGCGGTAATCGACCTCGCCGAGCGTGCAGGACTGGATCATCGTCCCCATCGCACCGTCGAGAACCAGAATGCGCTGGGCGAGCAGGGAATTCAGCAGAGCGGCGCGGGACATGGTAATGATTCGGCTGGGCAATAGCGCATTATATTCGAATGGCGTAAGGCTCGCCGGCGGTGCTATGGTGCAGATATCGAGTCCAGCCGGTGATTGCCATGAAACATCTCGAACCCGCCGAAGCCCATGCCTTCCTGCAGTCGCACCCCGAAGCGGTTTTCATCGACTGCCGCTCGGAAATCGAATACCTGTTCGTCGGCCATCCCACCGGGGCGATCCATGTCGCCTGGCAGGACGGCCCCGACTGGGACGTCAACCCCGATTTTCTAGGCCATTCGCGCAAGGCAGCTTCGGTCAACCGACCGGTGGTGCTGATCTGCCGCTCGGGGCGGCGCTCGGTCGAGGCCGGGCGTTACCTCGAAAAATACGGATTCCCCGAGGTCTACAACGTGCTGCATGGATTCGAGGGCGACATGGACGAAGCGCGTCACCGCTGCACGAAGAACGGCTGGCGGTTTGACGGCTTGCCGTGGGAGCAGACTTGAGGGGCGCGCGCGGAAAAGAGAATCTTTAAGTTCAGGGCACTCCTTATTTCCTTTGGCTCTTTCACCGTTATTTGTTGGTGTTGGCCGGCGCCGTAGGGTGCACTCTGTGCACCGATTGACTATGGCGTCGGCATGGATGGCCTCTGGGACCGCTTGATTCTGATCTACTTCGTAGTATGCGGTGTGAGCCGCCTTGCCCGCTACAACATCACCGCCGAAACTCTGGCGCAAGGCAGCGACAAGGTGAAGTATTTCGAGGGTACGCCTATCCCCAGCCCACTCATTCTCGTCATCGTTATTGCCATCGCCGCCGGCTACGGTGCCATCGGTGATCAGCTTTGGTTTGGGATGATCCACATCGGTCCATGGCAACTCCCCCCGCTCGTGTTGATGTTCGCGGTTTCCGGCTCGTTGATGATCAGCCGGCCCCTGCATATTCCGAAACGCTGAGGTTTTTGCTGTCCCGATTCAAGTCGCCTGGCAGGCTGCCATGAGAACGCCTCGCGATGAACGATAATCTGGAATGGCTACCGTCACCCCAACCCAATCAGCAAGCCCGCGATCTCTTTCGGTATTAACCGATCTGTGGCCGTTTCTGCGGCCCTACCGGGCACGAGTCGCAGTGGCCTTTATCCTGTTGAGCCTGGGTTCCGCTACCATCCTGCTGGTGCCGCTGGCGTTTCGCGACCTCATCGATTTCGGCTTCGGCGACCGGGAACAGGCCGGTGCTGGCCTGCTTGGTGCGTTGAGTCTGAACGGACATTTCATCGTCCTGTTCGGCATGGCGAGCTTCTGGGCGCTTGCCGTATCGACACGCTATTACACCGTGTCGTGGGTGGGCGAACGGGTAACGGCAGATCTGCGCAGCGCCGTCTATGCGCGCGTATTGGCGCAGTCGCCACAATTTTTCGAAACCTTGCAGACGGGCGAAGTGCTGTCCCGGCTGACCGGCGACACCACCCTGATCCAGACCGTGGTCGGCAGTTCCATTTCGATGGGCTTGCGCAGCCTGTTCCAGTTCGTCGGCGGCATGATCATGCTGGCGGTAACCAGTCTCCATCTGTTCTCCCTGAACCTGGGCCTGATGGCCTTGCTGACCCTGCCCATCCTCGCCATCGGTCGCAAGGTCAGAAAGCTGTCGCGCGAATCCCAGGACAAGATCGCCGACGCCTCGGCATTGGCGGGTGAAATCCTCAACGCGATGCCCACCGTACAGGCCTATACGCAGGAACAGCAGGAATCCCGGCGATTTACCGAACGCACCGAAACGAGTTTCGTCACCGCAATCCGGCGCACGCGTGTGCGCGCCGCGCTGACTGCACTGATCATCACCGCCGTGATGGGAACGATCATCTTCGTTCTGTGGATCGGCGCACGTCAAGTGCACGAAGGCACCCTGACCGGAGGCCAGCTGGCCTCCTTCGTTCTTTATGCAGCGCTGGTGGCCGGCGCGGTCGGAACCATGGCGGAAGTGTGGGGCGACGTGATGCGCGCTGCCGGTGCCACCGAACGCCTGCTCGATTTGCTGCACGCCGAATCGACCATCCTTGAGACACCCCGCCCGCAGCCGCCGGCGCATCCGGCGCAGGCCGCGATCAGCTTCGAACACGTCAGCTTCAGCTATCCCGCCCGGCCGCAAACGCGCGCGCTGGACGACATCAGCCTGGAAATTGCAGCGGGCGAGAGCATCGCGCTGGTCGGGCCGTCCGGTGCCGGCAAGACCACCCTGTTCCAGCTCCTGCTGCGCTATTACGACGTATCGGATGGCAGCATCCGGCTCAACGGACAGGACATCCGTCAATTAAGCCTGCACGATCTTCGCAAAGGCATCGCCATCGTGCCGCAGGATCCGGTGATCTTTTCGGCCAGCGCCCTCGATAACATCCGGTACGGTCGTCCCGCGGCGAGCGATGAAGAAGTCGTGCAGGCGTCGCGGGCCGCGCAGGCCGACGAGTTTATCGAGCGTCTGCCCGAGGCGTATCGGACCTTTCTCGGCGAACGCGGCACCCGCCTGTCCGGAGGACAGCGCCAGCGAATTGCAATTGCGCGCGCCATCCTGAAAGGCTCGCCCCTGCTGCTGCTCGACGAAGCCACCAGTGCCCTTGACGCGGAATCTGAAATCCTCGTGCAGCAAGGGCTCAACGCCGCCATGCAGGGACGTACCACGCTGATCATCGCCCACCGTCTGGCGACGGTGCAACAAGTCGACCGTATCGTTGTACTGGAAGAAGGACGGATCGTGGAAACCGGCACCCCGGAGAATCTGCGCAATCAGGGCGGTCTCTACGCGCGGCTTGCAGCGCTGCAATTACAGTATTGACTGGTAGGGGGTGTGTTGCCGCGGATACGCGACAGGAAGAAGTTGGTGACAACCGGACGTTGGTAATGGTCGCTAATGTGGTCCGGTGTTCGGCCGAAGCAGTCACTGGAGATATGAGCCGACAATTTCCGCTATGGATTCAGGTGCAGACCTTTGACTAATGATGCTGACCGTTAGTTTTGTGTCCAAAGGCGTCATACAACCGCTTAAAAGCAAGCATTCAGACTTCCCCCGTCCAGGCTCAAATTCGCTTCAAAAAGCTCCTCGAACTTATGCAGCGGCAGCGGGCGTCCAAACAGATATCCTTGATAGGCGTTGCAGCCCAGGCGGGCAAGAAAGTCTCTCTGCGCGTCGATTTCCACTCCCTCAGCGATGACCGCCAGCCATAGGCTATCGGCCAGGGCAATGACCAACCGGGCAATGGCCGCATCGTTGGAGTCGATCAGGATGTTCCTGACAAAACTGCGATCGATTTTCAGTAGATCCAGGGGCAGCCGTTTCAGGTAGGAAAGCGACGAATAGCCGGCGCCAAAGCCATCCAGTGCGAAACCTACACCGCGCGCCTTCAGCGCATTCATTTTTGCGATGCTGGTTTCCACATTGGACACCAGCAGGCTCTCGGTCAGTTCCAGCTTGAGTCGGCGCGGATTCACGCCGGTACTGTCAATCACCCTCAGCACCTGGTCCACAAAGTTGGTCTGGTGGAACTGGTTGGCACTGACATTCACCGACAGCGTGAGATGGGCCGTGTCTAGTTGGTTGGCCCATTGCGCCAACTGGGCACAGGCCATTTCCAGTACCCAGTGGCCCAGTGGCAGGATCAATCCGGTTTCCTCGGCCAAGGGGATGAATTCGTCTGGCAACATCAGGCCGCGCTGCGGGTGCTGCCAGCGCACCAGTACCTCAGCGCCGGTCAGACGGCCCTCGCCGACCACCTGGGCTTGGTAGTAAAGGGCGAACTGCTGTTGCCTCAGCGCCTCGCGAAGATCGGCCTCCAGCGCCGCACGGTCGGTCACCCGGGCATGTGTCTTGGGATCAAAGAAATGCATTGCGTCCCCGCCCTTTGATTTGTACATGGCGAGGTCTGCCTGTTTAAACAGTTCATCAATACGGCCAGCCGCGTCCGGCCAAAACCACGCACGCGAAAGCCTACGCGGACCGAATCTGAAAAACGGCCCCCGTCTAATGCGCTTTGCATGACCCGGTGCACGCTGCCGGCCATTGCCCAGGCAATCAGAATAAAGGAACGAGCTTGTAGCCTTGTGTCTGCCATCCAATCAGCGAAATGAAACCATCGCCTACCAGCGTGAGGCCAGGCAGGACGGTGTCATTGGGCACCTTGTATACCCGGGTGGCAATGGTGCAGACTTCCTGCCGGACACCAAGTTGATGCAGCGCCTTTACCTGCGAGGCAATCGCCGTGAGGGCATCGCCATGTTCCAGTTCCAGGTCATCATCCGGCTTGCTGCTGAGAAATCGCACGGTCGGCCCGATGTAGACGATCACGAAATCCGGTTTGACGCCCTGCCGGGTCAGCCCGGTATGGGTGCCCCTGATGATCTCCAGGTAGAAAGCAGTTTTCTTCGGGTCGCTGAAGTCGATCAGAAAAACACCCTTGCCTTCCTTCACGCCCTGCAATGCGGCGGCGTCGTTGATCGGGGTAGTGGCCGCCTGCGCAGAGAGCAGCGGGGCGAACACCAGCATGCAAAGAATCAATAGGCGTTGGAAGGTCATGTTCAGTCTCCGGAAGGAATGCAGGTTCATGGCTTGGAATGAGTGATAGAAGCGTTCAAGGCGCCCAGATCGACCAGGCTGCAACTGGTCTTGCGTGTTGCCTGACAGCCCGCGTCGCCGGGAGTGTGCTCGAACGAACATGCGCGCTGCTGAAGCATGGCCCAATCTTCAGCGGCATAACTCTGCACGGGAAGATTGGGCGGGTAATACACGCAGCCGAAGCACAGTTCGTGCGGTTCAGCGGTCTTTTCGTACACGGTAGTGCAGCACTCCGCTTTCTTCAGTCATCGACAGCAGGGTCTGGCCGGTGCGTTCGCACCAGGACGGAATATCCTTCTGGGTTCCGGTGTCGGTGGCGATGATTTCCAGGATGTCGCCCAGGCCCAGTGCCTTCATGGCCTTGTTGGTTTCCACAATGGGCATCGGGCAACATTTGCCGGACGTATCGAGGGTCGAGGTTGCGGTAATGTCACTCATGACAGTTCTCCTTAAAAGTATTGGCAGTGATCAGCCTTGGCGGCTTTATCGTTGAGAAACCAGGACGCGCCGACGATGCCTTCCGCTTCCGGAATCAAATTGCCTTCGTTCACGCCGAAGATGGCACCGGCCAGGCTGCAGGCATAAAAATTCACGCATCCTGATGCTTTCAGGGCCTTGAGAATTTCGTAGATGTCATTTGGCAAGCCCGCCTTGGCCACGTTTTCACGCACCATTGCTTCGTCTGCGGCATGCCGCCCGTCCATGCACAAGCTTGCGGCGCCTTCGACGGTAAGCGCCTTGACTGCCCAGTTCACAAACAGAATGTCGACCTGGGTTTGCTCCGCAGACGCCAGGTAGGCAAAAACGAGTGGCGTGAGTATCTTGTCGTACGAATCGTCACGTATCATGATAGCTAGGGATTTCATGTTAACTCTCCTTGAATGAACGTTCATTCGAAATGAACGCAAAAAAACGACCCGGAATCAGGCCGCAACGCCTCGCCACGCACATTCCCATACAGCATCCAGCCTGTCGGGGAGCGGCTCGGCAAGTACACCATCAAGACGCGCAGTAATCAGCCGGATCGCGCCCCCGAAGAGGCACGATGTGGCAACCATCACATCCATGCGACGAATTTCTCCGTTATCCATGCCTTCCTGGGCAAACGCCCGCATGGTTTCAAACGGCTTGGACGAGCACACCGGGCGCTCGTCTGGCAGGAACTCGCGATGCTTAGCGTACAGCATGAAATCCATGGCCTCGCGATTCGACTCGGTCAATTCAAACAGCATCGCCATGACGGCCCGGCAGCGGTCATGTGCCGTTGCGTGCGTTTGGGCAATGTCGGCCAGCGTCTGCTGCAAACGTTCCACCAGGCCCAGATAAAGCGCACGGGCCACGTCTTCCTTGTCCTTGAAATGGTGATAGATCGAGCCCACGCTGACCTGCGCAGCGCGCGCCATATCAGGAACGGAAGTGCTGAAGTAACCGCGCTGCGTGAAAAGCTGCAGCGCAGCGGCAATGATCCGCTCATTGATTTGCCCGGGTTGTACGTTGGCGGGGGGACGAGCCATTGCGCGATCCAATATCGAATGAATGTTCATTCAATATAGCAGCATACTTAGTTCATCCGCAACCCACCAAAGAAAACACATGTGATTCACATTGCAGTGATCCAGCTTGGATGTCCACATTACTGCGCGCCAAACCAACAAATCGAATGCAATCATCATTGACCCTACAGGCCAACGGCCAAACCCTCATAAATCATGGTCCAGAATCGGCACGGGAAAGCTTGGCAAAATACTCGAATTGGAAGCCTGCTTTCGCTGCATTGGTGCTAGCCGAGCAGCAGTCGATGAATGACAGCAACAGATCGATAGGGTGAGTAGCGTTTATTGGTAAGCAGCCGTTGCGAATTATCGATGCTGAATTTTCGTTGCCAAAGGTCGAACGGCAGCTATGCGAATTCGAGCAGTCACCCAAGTAGCAATCCCCCAATGACTGTTCAGGCCGACAAGCCGACCCTTGGTGTAGTCAGCCTGAATAACTGCAACGCGTTGAGAACAGTCGGCCGCAATTGCCGAAAACCAACATTGATCAGAATTTCTGCTTAAATCTCAGCCCAGCGAAACCCCCAGCCAGGCGCCGATGAAATAAGTCGCCAATCCGGCGGCGCCTCCGATCGCCAGCATCCGCAGCCCGCTCAGGAGAGCATGGCGGCCGGTGAACAGGCTCATGCTGGCGCCGACGGCAAATAGGCCTGCGGCAGTAAGCGCGATGGATGCAGTCAGGGCGTGGTCGTGGCTCAGAAGGAAGGGCAGCAGTGGCAACGCCGCGCCCACAGTAAACGCCGTAAACGACGAGGTGGCCGCCACCCACGGCGAGCCGAGTTCGTCCGGGTTAAGGCCGAGTTCCTCGCGCGCCAGGGTGTCGAGTGCGCGCTCGGGATCCTGCATCAGGGTGGTAGCCACCCGCCGCGCCTCGTCCATTGGCATGCCCTTGGCAGCGTAAATCAGCGCCAGTTCGGCCGCTTCTTCCTCCGGGTACTCCTCCAGTTCGTCGCGTTCCAGGCCAATCTGGTACTCGAACATTTCGCGCTGTGAGCGTACCGAGACATATTCGCCCGCTGCCATCGAGAACGCCCCCGCCAGCAATCCGGCCACGCCGGTCAGCACGATAATGCCCGGCTCCGGCGCGGCGCCGGCCACGCCATAAATCAGCGCGGCATTCGACACCAGGCCGTCGTTGACGCCGAACACGGCGGCGCGCAGGGCATTGCCGGCACTGCCGCTCTGGTGGCGTTTGCCGAAGTCGTCGAGACGGGTCGGCATGGCATGGGGCGGATTTTTGGTGTAGATCGCCATGCCGCGCACTTTCATCGCCGCCAGGATGCCGCGCATGGCGCGTGGCTTGAAAATGCGGGTGAGGGTGGCCACCACGCGGGTTCGCAGTTCGGGGTGGAACGCGGTCGGCGCCTGCCCCCCTTTCTTCACGATGATGGCCAGCCAGAGCTCGGCCTGTTCGTCGGCAGCCTGCGCCAGTTCCTTGAACAATGCTGCGCGCGGGGTGCCGCGTTCGCATTCGGCCACCACGCGATAGAGCCAGGCGGAACGTTTCTCTTCCCGCCAGGATTCGTAGGGGTCGCTCATGTCGCCTGCCTCCGGTATTGAATCGCCTCGGCCAGGTGGGTCGTGCTGATGGTGTCGCAGCCCGCCAGGTCAGCCACGCTGCGTGCCAGTTTGAGCACGCGGTGGTAGGCGCGCGCAGACAGGTTCAGCCGGACAATCGCCTGTTTCAGCAGGGCTTCGCTGGCTGCGTCCAGGGTGCAGTGGTGGTCGATTTCCTGGGTGCCGAGCGCGGCGTTGGGTTTGCCCTGGCGCGCCATCTGGCGCTCGCGCGCGGCTTGCACGCGTGTGCGGATGGCGGCGCTGGCCTCGCCCGCGCCGGCTTGCATCAGCTCGTCCTGCGTCAATGCGGGCACGCTGATCTGGATGTCGATGCGGTCGAGCAGCGGCCCGGAAATACGTCCGCGATAACGGCTGATCTGGTCCGGCGTGTCGCGGCACGCCTGGGTGGGGTGGCCGAGGTAGCCGCAGGGGCAGGGATTCATCGCCGCCACCAGCTGGAAGCGCGCCGGAAAATCGGCCTGCCGCGCCGCGCGCGAAATCGTGATGCGGCCGGTCTCCAGCGGTTCGCGCAGCACTTCCAGCACCTGTCGCGAGAACTCGGGCAACTCGTCGAGAAACAGCACGCCGTGGTGCGCCAGCGAAATCTCGCCTGGACGCGGATTGCCGCCGCCGCCGACCAGCGCCACCGCGGAAGCGGTGTGGTGCGGCGCACGAAACGGGCGCCGCTTCCAGTGTTCGAAGCGAAAGCCGCCGTTGAGCGATTGCACCGCGGCGGCTTCCAGCGCTTCGTCCTCGCTCATCGCCGGCAGGATGCCGGGAAAGCGCGCGGCCAGCATCGACTTGCCGGTGCCGGGCGGGCCTGCCATCAACACGGAATGATTGCCGGCGGCGGCGACTTCGAGCGCGCGCTTGGTGGCGGCCTGGCCCTTGACGTCGGCGAAATCGGGGTAAGCCGGCGCGGCGGGTGTGGGGTCGGATTCGGGTTCGAGCAGGGAACCCTGGCCGGCCAGCCATGCGCACACTTCCAGCAGGCTGGTCGCGCCGCGCGTCTCGACCCCGCTGGCGAGTGCCGCTTCGCCGGCCGATGCAGCGGGCAGTACCAGCAGCCTGTCCGCCTTGCGGGTGGCCAGCGCCATCGCCAGCGCGCCGCGCACCGGGCGCAGCTCGCCGGTCAGCGCCAGTTCGCCGGCGAATTCGGCGTGCTTGAACTTGTCGGCGGGAATCTGTCCGGAGGCGGCGAGGATCGCCAGCGCGATCGGCAGGTCGAAACGCCCGGATTCCTTGGGCAGGTCGGCCGGCGCGAGGTTGACCGTGATGCGCCGCGCCGGGAATTCATAGCGCGCATTCTGGATCGCCGCGCGCACGCGGTCGCGCGCTTCCTTCACCTCGGTTTCGGGCAGCCCCACCAGGGTGAACGCCGGCAGGCCGTTGGCCAGATGCGCCTCGACCACCACCTCGGGCGCGTCCATGCCGTTCAACGCCCGGCTTTTGACGACGGCGACGGCCACCGGATCAGTCTTCGAGCTGCTGCTTTTCCAGCTCGGACAGGCGCGCTTCCAGCTGCATGAGTTTTTCGCGGGTGCGCGCCAGCACTTCGGTCTGCACGTCGAATTCCTCCCGGCTCACCATATCCAGCTTGCCAAGCATCGAGGTCACCCCGGCCTTGAGATTCTTTTCGATGTCCTTCGCGGGCGACTGCTTCAACGCCTCGCCCAGTTTGTTGACCAGATCGTTGATGAAAGCGGGATTGGGGAATTTCGGATTCGGGTTCATGGAGGCCTCCTGTTAATGGGCGGAGTGTAGCAAGCACCGGGTGTATGGCGTACTGGCACTCGTTTGCAGCGCACGGCACAAAGAGGGTGCATGACGATTTCATGACGCACCACGAAAGTGCAGTCTATGCCCGTGTGAGCAGATTGGTAATTACAACATATTGTTTTTTAATGAGAAATTATCTGGCACGGCTTGTGCTGAACGAAAAGTGCAAATTTGCGCGACTTCATCCACGGAGAAACTCATGAAAAAACTTGTACACGCTTTGGTTCTGACCGGTCTGGTCGGCGTGCCCACTTTTGCAATGGCAGCTGAAGAATCGCCGCACAGTCTCAGCGGCAATCTGGGCTTTTTTTCTGACTATGCTTTCCGTGGCGTTTCCCAGACCGATGAGGACCCCGCCATCCAGGGGGGCTTCGATTATGCCCACGCCAGCGGGTTCTACCTGGGGACCTGGGGTTCCAATGTCGATTTTGGCGACGCCAACATGGAATGGGACGTTTATGGCGGCTACCGCGGCAAGATCACCGGTGACCTCGGTTTCGACGTCGGCCTGCTCCAGTATTTCTACCCCGACCTGTCCGATGCAGACACGCTCGAGGCCTATGCCGGCCTGACCTACAAGTGGTTCGGGCTGAAGGCCTCCTACAGCGCCACGGATTACTTCGGCGCTGCCGATTCCGATGGCACGGTCTACTGGGATGCCAGCTTCAATTATGAGTTGCCCGCTGCCGTCATGCTCGGTCTTCACTATGGCTACACCACCGGCGAAGGGGCCCAGGATGGCTATGCGGATTACAAGCTCAGCCTGGCCAAGGAATTCGGCGGCTTCAACGTCGGCTTGGCCTATGTGGCCACTGACGATGACGGTGAGGACCTCTATGGCAAATTTGCCGACGACCGTTTCATTGTTTCCGTCGGCAAGTCTTTCTGAGTCCGTTTAACCGGGGCGGCCAGGCCGCCTCCCTTTCCAATCTTGGGAGATAGGCATGAAATTCGTAACGGCAATCATCAAGCCATTCAAGCTGGACGAAGTGCGCGAGGCGTTGTCCGCCATCGGTATCACCGGCTTGACGGTCACGGAAGTGAAGGGGTTTGGGCGGCAGAAGGGCCACACCGAGCTGTATCGCGGCGCGGAGTACGTGGTCGATTTCCTGCCCAAGGTGAAGATCGAAGTGGCCATCAAGGCCGAGCTGCTGGAGCGCGTGATCGAGGCGATCGAGAAAGCGGCCAACACCGGCAAGATCGGCGACGGCAAGATTTTTGTCATCAGCCTGGAACAGGTCATGCGCATCCGCACCGGCGAAACCGGCCCCGACGCCCTTTGAGGAGCATGAACATGAAAACCTTATTTGCTTCGCTGGGCCTGTTGTTTGCCTTGTTGTCTCCCGGCCTGGCGCTGGCGCAGGACGTGGTCGAGCCCGTGGTGGAAGCGGTGTCCGAAATGGCTGCCGCCGCCGCCGCCGCCGCGCCGGTGCCGGACAAGGGCGACACCGCCTGGATGATGCTCTCCACCCTGCTGGTGATCCTGATGATCATCCCCGGCGTGGCGCTGTTCTACGGTGGTCTGGTGCGCGCCAAGAACATGCTGTCGGTGCTGACCCAGGTGATGGCCATCTTCTGCCTGATCTCGCTCCTGTGGGCGGTGTACGGCTACTCGCTGGCGTTCGGCGACGGCGGCGGCCTCAACTGGGCGATCGGCGATCTGTCGAAGCTGTTCCTCGCCGGCATCACCGTGGACAGCACGGCGGCGACCTTCACCGACGGTGTGGTGATTCCGGAACTGGTGTTCGTCGCGTTCCAGCTGACCTTTGCCGCCATCACCGTTGCGCTGATCGTCGGCGGCTTGGCCGAACGGGTGAAGTTCTCCGCGCTGATGGTGTTCGGCGCGCTGTGGTTCACTTTCTCCTATCTGCCGATCACGCACATGGTGTGGGCAAGCGGCGGTTATCTGTTTGAACACGGCGCGCTGGACTTCGCGGGCGGCACCGTGGTGCACATCAACGCCGGCATCGCCGCGCTGGTGGGCGCCATCGTGCTGGGCAAGCGCATCGGCTACGGCCGCGACGCGATGCCGCCGCACAGCCTGCCGCTGACCATGATCGGCGCCTCGCTGCTGTGGGTGGGCTGGTTCGGCTTCAATGCCGGCTCCAACCTCGAAGCCACCGGCGGCGCGGCGCTCGCCTTCCTCAATACCATCCTTGCCACCGCGGCGGCGGGCATGGCCTGGATGCTGGCCGAGTGGATGCTGCGCGGCAAGCCTTCCATGCTGGGCCTCGCGTCCGGCGTGGTTGCTGGGCTGGTAGCGGTGACCCCGGCAGCCGGCCTGGTCGGCCCGATGGGCGCGATCGTCCTTGGCGCGATTGCCGGCGTGGTCTGCCTGTGGGGTGTGACCGGCCTGAAAAAGATGCTCGGCTACGACGACTCGCTCGACGTCTTCGGTATCCACGGTATCGGCGGCATCATCGGCGCCATCGGCACCGGCATCTTCGTCGCGCCGGCTCTGGGTGGCGTCGGGGTCGACGACTACACAATGGGCGGGCAGGTGTTGACGCAGGCCACCGGCGTACTCATCACCATCGCCTGGTCGGGCGTGGTCAGCCTGGTGCTGTTCAAGCTGATCGACATGACCATGGGCCTGCGCGTCAGTGAAGAACAGGAACGTGAAGGTCTGGATACCGCCAGCCACGGCGAGCGGGCCTACAACCTCTGATCCATCCTTTCTCCGAAGGAAGCTGGGGCGCTCTATGGGCGCCCCTTTTTTAATCCGTGGCCAAATCTAATTCCGCCAGCACCGGCGCGTGATCCGACGGCCGCTCCAGTTTGCGCATGTCGCGGTCGATGCTGGCGGCGGTGCAGACGGCGGCGAGCGGTTCGGAAAGCAGGATGTGGTCGATACGCATGCCGTGGTTGCGGCGGAAGCCCATCATCCGGTAGTCCCACCAGCTGTAGCTTTTTTCCGGCTGCTCGAATAGCCGGAAGCTGTCTTTCAGGCCCAGCGCCAACACGTTGCGGAAGCGCTCGCGTTCGGGTTCCGACACCAGCACGCTGCCCTTCCACGCCTCGGGATCGTGCACGTCGCGGTCTTCCGGGGCGACGTTGTAGTCGCCGAGCACGGCGAGCTTGGGGTGGCGTGCCAGTTCGTCCTTCAGCCAGGCGGCGAGGGCGTCGAACCAGGCGAGCTTGTAGGGGTACTTGTCGGAATCGAGGCTCTGGCCGTTGGGGCAATACACGCACACCAGCCGCACGCCGTCGACGGTGGCGGCGATGACCCGCTTTTGCTCGTCCTCCAGCCCCGGGATGCCGACCTGCACGTCGAGCAGTTCGCTGCGGCTGACGATGGCGACGCCGTTATAGGTTTTCTGGCCGGCGAAGGCGACGCGGTAGCCGGCCGCTTCCAGCTCGGCGACCGGGAAGTTTTCATCGGTAAGTTTGGTTTCCTGCAGGCACACCGCGTCGGGCTGGCGGGTGGCGAGAAAATCCAGCAGCTGGGGCAGGCGGACCTTGAGGGAGTTGACGTTCCAGGCGGCGATTTTCATGCTGCCGAGTGTAGCGCATACGATTCCACATGGGCTTTAGCCCATAGTGGATCGGAGTTCTTTAGAGCAATAGGGCAGCGGCGTTGGGCGGCGCGATCTTCAGGGGGCGGCTGGCGCCGGGGCCACGGCGGTTTGCGGCGCCGGCTTGCGGCCGGGCGGGGCGGATTTGGGATAACCGGCGCGATCCAGCATGGCTTGCCACTGGCCGGTTTCAAAGCCGTCGATCTTGTCGCTGCCGACCACCAGCACCGGTACGCTCGAACGCCCGGTGAGCTTTTGCAGTTCGGCCTGGGCGCTGGGATTGGCTTGCGGGTCCTTGTTGCTGAAGGGCACGCCGCGCTCGGTGAGAAGTTGCCGCGCCTGGTCGCAGGGCGCGCCGCACGCGCTGGCGTAGAGGGTGATGGGGAATTTCTCGCGTGCGGTTTTGAGTGCGTAGGAATCGCCGATCTCGATGACGTTGCCCTTGAACGATTTTTGCTGGGCGTTGTGGATGCTGGGCGGCGGCGGCTGGTCGCTGTATACCGTGCGGCCCTGCGCATCCTTCCACTGGTACAGCTGGGCGGCGGCAAGCGACGCGCTTGCTATCGTCAGGCAGACTGCCATCAAGAGGGTTCCTGCTTTCATGCCATGCTCCCGAAAAACGTGATCCCTCTTTTAACGGCCACCGTGGGGTGAAGCTTTACCCGCAAGGGACAGGCCGTGGTTGTACCCGCAAGGGGTAGGCCGAAGTTGTAAAGACGACAGGTCGTCAACAACTTCGCACTAAAGCCGCTGAAGCCCCAAAGGACTCCGATCCACTATGGGCTGAAGCCCATGTGGAATCGTATGCGGCAACAACCACGCTCATGCCATGCCGTTGTGTCGCAACAGGGCGTCGATGGTCGGTTCGCGGCCGCGGAAGGCCTTGAACGATTCGAGTGCCGGGCGCGCGCCGCCCTGGGCGAGGATTTCGCTCCAGAAGTGGCGGCCGACTTCGGGGTTGAGCACGCCGCCGTAGCCTTCGGCCTCGTCCTCGAACAGCGCGTAGGCGTCGGCGGACAGCACTTCCGCCCACTTGTAGCTGTAGTAGCCAGCCGCGTAGCCGCCGGCGAAGATGTGCGAGAAGTTGTTGGGGAAGCGGCTCCAGGCCGGCGGAATGATGACCGCGACTTTCTTCCGGATGTCGTCGATCAGGTCCTGCGCGGTGCGGGGGCCGTTGGGGTCGAAGTCATCGTGCAGGTGCATGTCGAAGCTGGCGAACTCGATCTGGCGCAGCGTCTGCAGGCCGGCCTGGAAGTTCTTCGCCGCCAGCATCTTGTCGAACAGCGCGCGCGGCAGCGGCTCGCCGGTGTCGACGTGCGCGGTCATGTGCTTCAGCACGTCCCATTCCCAGCAGAAGTTTTCCATGAACTGGCTCGGCAGTTCGACCGCGTCCCACTCGACGCCGTTGATGCCGGAGACACCGAGCTCCTCGATTTGGGTGAGCAGGTGGTGCAGGCCGTGGCCGGCCTCGTGAAACAGGGTGATGACCTCGTCGTGGGTGAAGAGGGCAGGCTTGCCGCCCACCGGCCCGGAGAAGTTGCAGTTGAGATAGGCCACCGGCGTCTGGATGCCGTCGCTCGTTTTGCGGCGGGTGATGACGTCGTCCATCCAGGCGCCGCCGCGCTTGGAGGCGCGCGCGTAGAGGTCGAGGTAGAACTGGCCGATGCGCTGGCCGGTGTGGTCGGAAAGCGTGTAGAACCTGACGTCGGAGTGCCACACCGGCGCGCTGTCCTCGCGCACGTGCAGGCCGTAGAGCGTCTCGATCAGTTTGAACAGGCCCGCCAGCACGCGCGGCTCGGGGAAGTACTGCTTCACTTCCTGATCGGAAAAGCTGTAGCGGGCGATGCTGAGCTTTTCCGCCGCGTAGGGGGTGTCCCACGCCTGCAGGTCGCTCAACCCGATCTCGTCGCGGGCGAAGGCCTTCAGCTCGGCATAGTCCTTTTCGGCGTAGGGGCGCGCGCGGGCGCCGAGTTCGTCGAGGAACTTCAGCACCTCGGCCGGGGTGTCGGCCATCTTGGCTGCCAGCGAAACCTCGGCGTAGCTTTTGAAATCGAGCAGCTCGGCCGCCTCGCGCCGCAGTTTGAGAATGCTGCCGATCAGCGGCGTGTTGTCGAGCTCGGGCTTGCCGAATTCGGAAGCGCGGGTGACGTAGGCGCGGTAGGCCGTTTCGCGCAGTTCGCGGTTGTCGGCGTACTGCATCACCGGCAGGTAGGACGGCATGTGCAGGGTGATCTTGAAGCCGGTCTTGCCGTCGGCCTCGGCGGCGGCTTGCATCATCGCCCGCACGTCGTCCGGCACGCCGGCCAGCTCGCCCGCATCGTCTATATAGAGTGCGAAGTCGTTGGTGGCGTCGAGGATGTTCTCCTCGAACTTGGCGGAGAGCTGCGCCAGCGCTTCCTGCACCTGCATGAAGCGCGCCTTCTTGTCGGCCGGCAGTTCGGCGCCGCCGAGGCGGAAGTCGCGCAGCTCGTTCTCCACGATCTTCTTGCGCGGCGCGGACAGCGCGGCGTAGCCAGGGCTCGCCTTCAAGGCCTTGAACTTGGCGAACAGTGCCTCGTTCTGCCCCAGTTCGGCGTAGTAGACAGTGATTTTCGGCAGGTTTTCATTGTAGACCTCGCGCAGCTCGGGCGAATCCATCACCGAATGCAGGTGCGACACCTGGCCCCAGGCGCGGCCCAGCTTTTCGTTGGCATCTTCGAGCGGGGCGACGAAGGCGTCCCACTCGGCCGGGGTGTCGGCGGCTTCGGCGCGTGTCACGGCAGCGCGGGCGTCGGCCAGCAGCTGGTCGATGGCGGGGGTGACGTATTCGGGCTTGAATTCGGCGAAACGCGGCAGACCGGAAAAGTCGAGCAGGGGATTGATTCCCATCGGGGTATTCATGGCAAATCTTTCAAAAGAGGACGCGGAAAATGCGGAGGAAAAGCGACAACGCTCAACGATTATAATTTGAGCCCGGCTTTGCTGCGTTTCAACCACAAGATAACCATGGCTATAGACCCCATCGCCCCCTACCGGGGTGTCCATCCGCAACTTGCCGCCGGCGCCTGGGTGCATCCGCGTGCCACGGTCATCGGCGAGGTCAGCTTCGGTCGCGACGCCTCGGTGTGGCCGGGCGCGGTGATCCGCGGCGACGTCAACGCGGTTGCCATCGGCGAAGCGAGCAACATCCAGGACAACAGCGTGCTGCACGTGTCGCACAAGACGCCGGCCAACCCAAAGGGCGGGCCGCTCGTCATCGGCGCGCGCGTCACCGTCGGCCATAGCGTCATCCTGCATGCCTGCACCATCGAGGACGAATGCCTGATCGGAATGGGCTCGATCATTCTCGACCGTGCGGTGATCCAAAAACATGTCTTGCTGGGCGCCGGCTCGTTGGTGCCGGAAGGCAGGACCCTCGAATCCGGCCATCTGTATCTGGGCCGTCCCGCCAAGCTGGTGCGTGCGTTGACCGAGGAAGAAATCGCCTACTTCAATTATTCTGCCGAGCATTATGTCGCGCTGGCGCGGTCGTACGCATCGTAGACACAAGATCCAAGGTGCGAGGAAAACCGTGAAAATCACTAAATCGCTGCTCATTGCCGTGGCCATACTCGCCCTTGTGGGCGCGCTGGCCTACGCTCTGACGGACAAGCCCGGTGCGCCGGCGGCCACCTTCACCACGCTGGAAGGCAAGCCCATCGCCCTCGATGAACTGCGCGGCAACGTGGTGCTGGTCAATTTCTGGGCGACCTCCTGCCCCGGTTGCATCAAGGAAATGCCGGGCATGGTGGAAACCTACAACCAATACAAGGACCGTGGCTTTGAGATCGTTGCGGTGGCGATGCACTACGATCCACCCAATTACGTGGCCAATTTCGTGCGGACGCGACAGCTGCCGTTTCCGGTTGCGCTCGATGTCGACGGCGAACACGCGCGCGCCTTCGGCAACGTGCAGCTCACCCCCACCAGCTTCATCATCGGCAAGGACGGCCGCATCCTCGAACAAAAGCTGGGCGAGCTCGATTTCGTCAAACTGAAGGCGCTGCTGGACAAGGAATTGTCTTGATCAAGGTTTTTTCCGTGGCCGCCTTGCTGCTGGTGCTGGGCGCCTGTGGCACGTCCCTGCCTGTCGCCGGTAAGCTCGCGCCGGCCGGACCGCCCCCGCCACCGATGTCCGGCGATACCATCGTCTGTCCGGCCGACGTCAAACAGTGTCCCGACGGCAGCTACGTCAGCCGCAATCCGGGCAACGGCTGCATATTCGACCCGTGCCCCGGCGCACGTATTCAATAAACTTTTTTCTGGGTTTTTATTCATGGCGCAATACGTTTACTCCCTCAACCGTGTCGGCAAGATCGTGCCGCCCAAGCGGCAGATCCTGAAGGACATTTCGCTCAGCTTTTTCCCCGGCGCCAAGATCGGTCTTCTGGGTCAGAACGGCTCCGGCAAGTCCTCGCTGATCCGCATCATGGCGGGGGTGGACCGTGACTTCGAGGGTGAGGCGATCCCGATGTCGGGTATCCGCATCGGGTATCTGGAACAGGAGCCGCAGCTCGACCCGGCGCACACGGTACGGCAGGCGGTCGAAGCGGGGCTGGGCGAGATCGTCGGGGCCAAGGCCCGGCTCGATGAAATCTACGCCGCCTACGCCGAGCCCGATGCCGACTTCGACGCCCTGGCCGAGGAGCAGGCCAAGTGCGAGGCGATCCTCGCCACCGCCGGCGCCGACCTCGACACGCAGATGGAAATCGCCGCCGATGCGCTGCGCCTGCCGCCGTGGGATGCGGTGGTCGGCAACCTGTCGGGCGGCGAGAAGCGTCGCGTCGCGCTGTGCCAGCTCTTGCTGTCCAACCCCGACATGCTGTTACTGGACGAGCCGACCAACCACCTCGACGCCGAGTCGGTCGACTGGCTGGAGCAGTTCCTGGTGCGCTACCCCGGCACCGTGGTGGCGGTGACGCACGACCGCTACTTCCTCGACAACGCCGCCGAGTGGATTCTCGAACTCGACCGCGGCCACGGCATCCCGTGGAAGGGCAACTACACCAGCTGGCTGGAACAGAAGGAAGCGCGGCTGGAGACCGAATCCAAGCAGGAGCTTGGCCGCATCAAGACGATGAAGCAGGAGCTCGAATGGGTGCGGCAGAACCCCAAGGCGCGCCAGGCCAAATCGAAGGCGCGCCTGGCGCGCTTCGAGGAACTCAACTCGGTCGAATACCAGAAGCGCAACGAGACACAGGAGATCTTCATCCCGGTCGGCGAGCGGCTGGGCGACAAGGTGATCGACTTCCATCACGTGACGAAATCCTTTGGCGACCGCCTGCTGATCGATGACCTGAGTTTTTCGGTGCCGCCCGGCGCCATCGTTGGCATCATCGGCCCCAACGGCGCCGGCAAGTCGACCTTCTTCAAGATGATCACCGGCCAGGAAAAACCGGACAGCGGCGAAGTCGAGATCGGCCAGACAGTGAAGCTTGCCTACGTCGACCAGAGCCGCGATGCGCTGTCAGCCGACAAGACCGTATTCGACGAAGTCGCCGAAGGCCGCGACATTCTCACCGTCGGCCGCTACGAAACGCCGTCGCGCGCCTACCTCGGCCGCTTCAACTTCAAGGGCGGCGACCAGCAGAAGCGCGTCGGCAACCTCTCCGGCGGCGAGCGCGGGCGACTGCACATGGCGAAGACCTTGCTCGCCGGTGGCAACGTGCTGTTGCTCGACGAGCCGTCGAACGACCTCGACGTGGAAACCCTGCGTGCGCTGGAAGACGCGCTGCTGGAATTCGCCGGCTGCGTGCTGGTGATCTCGCACGACCGCTGGTTCCTCGACCGCATCGCTACCCACATCCTCGCCTTCGAGGGTGACTCGCAGGTGGTGTTCTTCCCCGGCAACTATCAGGAATACGAGGCCGACAAGAAAAAGCGTCTCGGCGAGGAAGGCGCCAAGCCGAAGCGCATCCGCTACAAGCCGATCAGCCGGTAATGGAAGTGTTGTCGCGATGATCCTGGCAAGCCTTGCCGAGGCCGACCGCTACGTCGCCTTGCATCCCTTGTTCGCGCGCGCCTTCGCGTTCCTGCGCGGCACCGATTTGAAAACGCTGGAGCCGGGCAAGCACGCGATCCAGGGCGACCAGCTGTTCGCCATCGTCGAGGTCTGCCCGGGCCGCGCGCGGGCGGAGGCGAAACTGGAATGCCACCGCCGCCACATCGACATCCAGCTGGTGCTCGAAGGCGTCGACGAAATGGGATGGAAGCCGCTCGCCGAATGCTTGGACCCGGCGACGGATTACGATGCGGCGCGCGACATCCGGTTTTTCAACGATGCGCCGGCCAGCTGGATTGCTACTCCGCCGGGGTCGTTCTGCCTGTTTTTCCCCGACGACGCGCACGCGCCGCTGGTGAGCGCGGGTACGATCCGCAAGGTGGTGGTGAAGATCGCGGTGTGACAGGTCAATAGTGCGGCGGGATCTCGTCGCGCGGGGTGCGCGCCTCGTCCGGCAGCCCGTCCTGCAGCCGCTGATGCAGCAGGCGCAACTGCTGCTGCAATGAGTCAATTTGTCCCTGCTGGCGGACCACGGTCTGGTTGAGCGTGTCGATCAGGTCTTCGGCAAAGGCCATCTTGGCTTCGAGTTCGTTGAGGCGCGTTTCCATCATTGTGCAGACGCGCGTAACAGCGGCGCCACCAGTTTCTCCAGCCGGGCGTAATGCACCTGTCCGGCGATTTTATGGCGGACGTGTCCCTCGGTATCGACGATGAACGAAGTGGGCACGCTCGCGATGTTGCCAAACGCGGCGGTCACCGACGCGTTGGTCGGCGCGGCCATGAAAGCGTAGTCCTTATCCTGCATCCAGGCGGCGATCTTTTCCGGCGGGTCGTCGACGCTGATCGAGATAACCTCGAACCCCCTGTCGCGGTAGTCCTGCCAGAAGGCGTCGATCGCCGGCTTTTCCTTGCGGCAATACGGGCACCAGGTCGCCCAGAAATTCACCAGCACGACTTTTCCCTTGAGCGAATCGCTGCTCAGCGCCCGGCCGTCGGGCAGGGTCACGGCCCAGGCGGACACGGGGCGATTCTCTTCGCTGACGTCGGCCGGCGGGCGAAACCACAGCCAGGCGATCAAACCCAGTAAAATCAGCGTCAGCGGGCTTGGCGTCCATTTCTTCAAGGTTTGTTTATCCATGCTGTGGCTGAAGTCTTTTCATATCGTGATGGTGGTGAGCTGGTTCGCCGGGCTGTTCTACCTGCCGCGTCTCTTCGTCAACCTGGCGATGGAAACCAACGATGCGGCGTATGACCGCCTGCTGCTGATGGCGAGCAAATTGTACCGCTTCGTTTCACCCATCATGTGGCTGACGCTGATTACCGGAACCTGGCTGTGGCTGGCGTATTTCCCGCTTTCCATGAACTGGATGTGGGCGAAGCTCGCGCTGGTCGCAGGGCTGGTCGGCTACCACTATGTCTGTAAAAGCCTGCTGCACGCGTTCGAAGCCAGGCAGAATACAAAATCGCATGTTTGGTTCCGCTGGTTCAATGAAATTCCGGTGATCGTGCTGCTGGTCGTGGTGCTGCTGGTGGTGGTGAAGCCGTTTTAACTTCTTTTTTTCATCCGCGAAGGACGCGAAGGGTCGCGAAGGAAACCTCAAGAAATATTGGTTTTTTATTTCGCGATTCTTCGCGTCCTTCGCGGATAAATGTTTTTGAAAGCCCAGTTTGAAACCCGAATCCCGCCGCACCAAACCGCAGCACCCCGTCCGCCCTGAGCGCGAGGCACTGCCGCCTGCCAGCCATTTCGCCACCTGCCCGCGCGGGCTGGAGGCGCTGCTCGAAACCGAGCTTACGGCCGCCGGCGCGCAGGTGGTGCGCCAGGTGCCTGCCGGCGTGCTGTTCATGGCCGATGCCGCAGCCGAGATGCGCGTCAACCTGACTTCGCGCATCGCCACCCGCATCCTGCGCAAGGTCGGATTCAGCCGCTATCGCAAGGAAGAGCATATCTACCGCGCCGCACTCGACCTGCCGTGGCCGGACTGGTTCGACGTGAAGAAAACCATCGCGGTGAAAGTCGGCGCGCAGAATGCACCGCTGAAAAGCCTCAACTTCATCACGCTGAAAATCAAGGATGCGATCTGCGACCGTTTCCGTGAGGAAACGCATGAACGCCCGAGCGTCGACACCGAAGCGCCCGACGTGCCGGTGTATGCGTTCTTCACACCCGACGCGGTGACCTTCTATCTCGACACCAGTGGCGAGCCGCTGTTCAAGCGCGGCTTCAAGCGCGAGGCAAGCGCGGCGTCGATCAAGGAAAACCTCGCCGCCGGGCTGTTGCTGCTGTCCGGCTGGGAACCCGGCACGCCGCTGCTCGACCCGATGTGCGGCGCCGGCACCATCCTGCTCGAAGCGGCGGACATGGCGCTCAACCGCGCGCCGGGTCGTGGCAGGCATTTCGCCTTCGAGCACTACCGCGATTTTGACGCAAAGCTGTGGCAGCAAATTAAGGCCGAGACACAGGCGCAGGAAAAGCCACTGGCGCAACTGCCCATTTTTGGCGCCGACCAGGATCGTTGGGTGCTGGACAAGACGCGCAATAACCTCGAAGCCGCCGGGTATGCTGACGTCATCGACCTGAAGGTGTCCGACGTGCTGGATCTGAAGCCGCCGACGCCGGCCGGCACCATCGTCACCAACCCGCCTTACGGCGAACGGCTGGGCGAAGCCGAGGATCTGGCCGAGTGGTATCCGCGCTTGGGTGACTGGCTGAAGAAGAATTTTTCCGGCTGGGAGGCGTGGATCATTTCCGGTGATCCCCTGCTGCCGAAGCTGATGGGCCTCAAGGCCAGCCGGCGCATTCCGCTGTTCAACGGTCCGATCGAAACCCGCTTCCTGCAATACAAGCTGATTGCCGGGTCGATGCGGCCGAAAAAGACTTCCGACAGCATAGTCTGAGCATCACTCGGAAACACGAATGAAACGGGGTGCAGGCACCTCGTTTCATTGGGTGGATGGCATCAGACGATATCCAGGTGATCCAGCCCCGCCATCATGTCGCGGCCCTTGGCCTCCTGGCCGTGCAGCTTGATCTGCAGGCGCAGGTCGTTGAGGCTGTCGGCATTGCGCAGCGCATCCTCGTAGGAAATCATCCCTGCTTCGTAGAGGTCGAACAGCGCCTGATCGAAGGTCTGCATGCCCAGTTCGCGCGACTTCGCCATGAGTTCCTTGATCTCGTGGATGTGGCCCTTGAAGATGAGGTCGGCGATCAGTGGCGAGTTGAGCAGGATCTCGACCGCAGCGACGCGGCCGGTGGCGCCCTTGCGCGGGATCAGGCGCTGCGAGATGAAGGATTTGAGGTTGAGCGACAGGTCCATCAGCAACTGGTCGCGCTTTTCCTCGGGGAAGAAGTTGATGATGCGGTCGAGCGCCTGGTTGGCGCTGTTGGCGTGCAGCGTCGACAGACACAGGTGGCCGGTTTCGGCAAATGCGATCGCGTACTCCATGGTTTCGCGGTCGCGGATCTCGCCGATCAGGATGACGTCGGGCGCCTGCCGCAGGGTGTTCTTCAGCGCGGAGAACCAGTTGTCGGTGTCGATCCCGACCTCGCGCTGGGTGATGATGGATTTCTTGTGCTCGTGCACGTATTCGATCGGGTCTTCGACCGTGATGATATGGTCGCAGGCATTTTCGTTGCGAAAGCCCACCATCGCCGCCAGCGAGGTCGATTTGCCGGTGCCGGTGCCGCCGACGAAGATGACCAGCCCGCGCTTGATCATTGCGACGTCGCGCAGGATCGGCGGCAGGTTGAGGTCTTCCATCTTCGGAATCTTGGTGACGATGGTCCGCATCACGACGCCGACGCGCCCCTGCTGCACGAATACGTTGACACGGAAGCGGCCGATCTCGGGCGGGCTGATCGCGAAGTTGGATTCGTTACTCGCCTCGAAGTCCTTCCACTGCCGCTCGTTCATGATCGAACGCGCCAGCTCGCTGGTGTGTGTGGGCGTCAGCGTCTGGTTCGACACCGGGGTGATCTTGCCGTCGACCTTGATGGCGGGCGGAAAACCGGCGGTAAGGAAGAGGTCGGAGGCATTCTTCGCCAGCATCAGCCGCAGCAAATCGTGGACGGTTTTTTCAGCATTCATCGTTCGATCCTCAACCCAGAAATGCGTCTTTGTTCTGTGCCATGTTGCGCGCCACGCCCGAGGCCACCATGTTGCGTTTGACCAGATCCTGCAGGCACTGGTCGAGCGTCTGCATGCCCAGGTTGCCGCCCGTCTGGATCGACGAATACATCTGCGCCACCTTGCCTTCGCGGATCAGGTTGCGGATGGCCGGGGTGCCGATCATGATTTCATGCGCGGCGACGCGGCCCGTGCCGTCCTTGGTTTTCAGCAGCGTCTGCGAGATGACGGCGCGCAGCGATTCGGACAGCATCGAGCGCACCATTTCCTTTTCCGCTGCCGGGAAGACGTCGACCACGCGGTCGATGGTCTTGGCGGCGGACGAGGTGTGCAGGGTGCCGAACACCAGGTGGCCGGTTTCGGCGGCGGTGAGCGCGAGACGAATGGTTTCGAGGTCGCGCAATTCGCCGACCAGGATGACGTCGGGGTCTTCCCGCAGCGCCGAGCGCAGGGCGTTGGAAAACGACAGCGTGTGCGGGCCGACCTCACGCTGGTTGATCAGGCACTTCTTGCTCTGGTGCACGAATTCGATCGGGTCTTCGACCGTCAGAATGTGCGCGTACTCGTTTTCGTTGACGTAGTCCATCATCGCCGCCAGCGTGGTCGACTTGCCCGAGCCGGTCGGCCCGGTCACCAGCACGATGCCGCGCGGCTGATTGGAGATTTCCTTGAAGATCGGGGGGCAGTTGAGCTCTTCCAGCGACAGCACTTTCGACGGAATCGTCCGGAACACCGCGCCCGCGCCGTATTGCTGGTTGAAGGCGTTGACACGGAAACGCGCCAGCGACGGGATTTCGAACGAGAAGTCGAGTTCCAGCGTTTCCTCGTACACCTTGCGCTGGCTGTCGTTCATGATGTCGTACACCATGCGGTGCACGTCTTTGTGATTCATCGGTGGCAGGTTGATGCGGCGGATGTCGCCGTTGACCCGGATCATCGGCGGCAGGCTTGCCGACAGGTGCAGGTCGGAAGCCTTGTTCTTGACGGCAAAAGCCAGCAGTTCGGAAATGTCCACGCGTGCCTCGTTCTGTATTGGGTGGGGTTTTGACAAATATCGATCCGAAACGAAACAAATGAAACGGCCGGGGCTGGTGGCTTAACAAAAATGGTCCAAAGCCGCGCTGCGTTTCGGATCGATATCAATTAACCCCAGGCTGTTATTGAACAACAATTCAACTTGTCGAGTTTCTGTTCAATAATGAACGCAATGGATAACGGCCCGAATTCTCCTAAACTTGAGACCGGCGCGCACCCTTTTGCCGGCACGCCATGCGACCGTTTGCGTGCCGTGCGGGCACGGATTGCGCGCGCCGCCGCTGAGGCGGGGCGCGACGCGGCAACGGTGCGCCTGCTGGCGGTGAGCAAGACCTTCGCCGCCGCCGCGGTGCGCGCCATGGCGGCTTGCGGTCAGCATGAATTCGGCGAAAATTACCTGCAGGAAGCGCTGGAAAAGCAGATCGCGCTGAGTGACCTGCCACTGCAGTGGCATTTCATCGGGCCGATCCAGAGCAACAAGACGCGGGCGATCGCCGGGAACTTCAGCTGGGTGCACGGCGTGGATCGGCTGAAAATTGCCGATCGGCTGTCCGCGCAGCGCCCTGCCGGCTGGCCGCCGCTGCAGGTGTGCATCGAGGTCAATGTCAGTGGCGAGACCAGCAAGGGCGGCATGACCGTGGCTGAGTTGCCCGCGCTGGCGGAGGCCGTTTCGAAACTGCCGGGCCTGCGGTTGCGCGGGCTGATGGCGATTCCTGCTCCGGCGACCGGTATGGCCGCGCAGCGCGCCGCCTTCCGGCGGGTGCGCGAGGCGTACGATGCGCTGATTGCATGCGGCCATGCGCTCGATACCCTGTCGATGGGCATGTCGGCCGATCTGGAAGCGGCGGTTCTGGAAGGCGCGACCATCGTGCGGATCGGTACCGCATTATTTGGTGAAAGGTAGAAAGAAACATGCATAAAGTGAGCTTCATCGGCGGCGGCAACATGGCGGCCGCCATCATCGGCGGCCTGATTGCCAGCGGCACCCCGCCCACCGATATCGAGGTGGTGGAAATCAATGCCGACGCACGCGGGCAACTGGCTGCGCGCTTTGGCGTGGTGACGCATACGGATCTGTCGCAGGCGCGGCTGCATGGCCTGATCGTGCTGGCGGTGAAGCCGCAAAGCCTGCCCGAGGTGGCGGCCGCGCTGGCGCCGCGTCTTGCCGGCCATCTGGTGGTGTCGATTGCCGCCGGGGTGCGGGTGGCCGACCTTGCGCGCTGGTTGGGCGGGCACACGCGGATCGTGCGTGCCATGCCCAACACCCCGGCGCTGGTACAGGCCGGGATTGCCGGGCTGTTTGCGCCCCTTGACGTCGGCCAGGACGCGCGCTCGCAGGCCGAGACGGTGTTGCGCGCCGTCGGCGGCGTGGTGTGGGTAGAGGACGAGCCCCAGCTGGACGCGGTTACCGCAGTGTCGGGCAGCGGCCCGGCCTATGTGTTTTATTTCCTCGAATCGCTGGAAGCCGCGGCGGTGGCGCAGGGCCTGTCGTCCGCCATCGCGCGCCAGCTGGCGCTGCAGACTTTCTTTGGCGCGGCCAAGCTGGCGCTGGAGTCGGGCGAGGAACCGGCCATGCTGCGTCAGCGGGTCACGTCCAAGGGCGGCACCACCGAACGTGGCATTGCCGCGCTGGAATCCGCCGCAGTCAGGCTCGCCATCGGCCAGGCGGTGGAGGCGGCCAGCCGCCGCAGCGCCGAACTCGGCGACGAGCTGGGGCGATTGGCATGATCGCAGGGGCGCTGAAGTTCCTCATCCAGACGCTGGGCAACCTGTTCGTGATCGCGGTGCTGCTGCGCTTCATGATGCAACTGTTCCGGGTGCCGTTTCGCAATTCTTTCGCCCAGTTCATTGTCACCCTCACCGACTTTGCGGTGAAGCCGCTGCGCCGGGTGGTGCCGGGCCTGCTGGGCCTCGACTGGGCGTGCCTGGTGCTCGCCTGGCTGGTCGAGCTGGCGGTGGTGACGGCCGGCTACTGGCTGGATGGCTTTCCGTTCGGGCTGGCGGGTGGCAGGGTGTGGCCGGTGATGCTGGGTCTGGCGGCGGTGAAGCTGTTGAGCCTGGCGGTTTACCTGGTCATCGGCCTGACCCTGGTGCGCGCGGTGCTGTCGTGGGTCAATTCCAATACGCCGCTGATGCCGGTGGTGTATGCCTTGACCGAACCCTTCCTGCATCCGCTGCGGCGCATCGTCCCCATGATCGCCAATGTCGATCTGACGCCGCTGGTGCTGTTCATCCTGTGCCAGCTGGTGCTGATGGTGCCCCTGCTGGCGCTGGAGCGGGCGCTGCTTGCTTCCCTCTGAGCGTGAACAGGGCCCCCCCTGTCTGGGCGCGCCGTGACGGCGCCGGCTGGCTGCTCGAACTTCATGTGCAGCCGGGGGCGAAAGTCACTGCTGCGGTGGGCGAGCATGGTGGCCGGCTGAAATTAAAGATTGCCGCACCCGCGGTCGATAACAAGGCGAATGCGCATCTGCTGGCCTGGCTGGCGGCGCAACTGGGCGTGGTGAAGTCCGCGGTCCGCCTGGTTCGCGGCGACACCTCGCGGCAGAAAACCGTGGCGGTATCCGGGGTCGAAACCCCCTGGCTCGATATCGGGAAGAACAGCAAAACATGAGTGTCCACCTGGAACAGGAAGTCGCCGACTTCAGCGAGCGACGACTGCGGCTGGCAACCGCGATTACCGACTATGCCGACTGGCTCGACCGCCAGCACGGCATCGACGCCGAGCGCACCCTGCGGCTGGCCGACACCGCGTCGAGCCTGCGCCAGGACAAGCTGGTGGTGGCCTTTGTCGCCGAGTTCTCGCGCGGCAAGACCGAACTCATCAATGCCCTGTTTTTTGCCGACCACGGGCAGCGCCTGCTGCCTTCCGACGCCGGCCGCACCACCATGTGCCCGACCGAGCTGTTTGCCAGCGCAGACGAGGCGCCCAGCCTGTGCCTGTTGCCGATCGAAACACGTCGCCGCAGCGAATCGCTGGCGCGCCTCAAGCACATGTCGATCGAATGGTGTCGGGTGCTGCTCGACCCCACCGATCCGCGCCAGCTGCAGGAAAGCCTGAAGAAACTCACCGAAACCAAGTCCATGGCGGCGGCGGATGCCATCGAGCTCGGGCTGTGGGACAGCGAAGATCCCGGCGAGCGTCGCCAGCTGCGCGCCGATGGCACGGTGGAGGTGCCGGCCTGGCGCTATGCCATGGTCAACTATCCGCACCCGCTGTTGCAGGCCGGGTTGACGATCCTGGACACCCCTGGGCTCAACGCGCTGGGGGCCGAACCCGAGCTCACCCTGTCGGTCATCCCCAATGCGCATGCGGTGATGTATCTGCTGGCGACCGATACCGGGGTGACCCGCTCGGATCTGGAAATCTGGCAGAAGCATGTGCATCGCCACGCCAATTACCACGTGGCGGTGCTGAACAAGATCGACATGCTGTGGGATGAGCTGAAGAGCGATACCGAGGTGCAGGCCACCATCGAGCGCCAGGCCGAGGAAACTGCGCGCGTGCTGAAACTGCCGCGCAGCCGGGTGTTCGCCGTGTCGGCGCAGAAAGCGCTGGTGGCCACCATTCGCGGCGACGTCGCCCTGCGCGTGCGCTCCGGCATCGAGTCGCTGGAATACCTGCTGGCGCACCAGGTGATCCCGGCGCGGCGCGACATGCTCTACCATGCGGTCAGCCGCGAGGTGGTGTCGCTGCTCGACGAAAGCCGGGTGGACATGTCCGCACGGCTCAAGCGCAGCAGCGACGAACTGATCCAGCTCAGCCGGCTGTCAGGCAAGAATCGCGAGCTGATCGAACAGACGCGCGCCACCCTGCAGCAGGAAAAAGACAGTTACGACGCCACCGCCGAGCAGTTCAGGGTGACCCGCAAAATGGTGCAGAAGCAGGGCGACCACCTGCTGTCGCACTTGTCGGATGACACCCTGAGCGTCATTTGCAAGGCCGGACGTGAGATCATGGAGTCCAGTCTGACGACGCGCGGGCTGACCGGCGGCATCCGCCAGCTGAGCGAGCAGATGGTTGAGCGGCTACAGCACGCGACCCAGCTGGCCGACAATATCCTGGACGCGCTGGATCAGGCCTATACGCGGTTTTACCGCCAGCATAATCTGCCCAAAATGCAGGTACCGCGACTCGATCTGGGCGCCTACCGCAACCGGCTGCAAGCGCTGACGCGGGAGACCGAAACCTTCTGTAAGGATCCGGCCAATTTGATGCTGGAGAAGCGTTTCATGATCCGGCGCTTTTATGCCGGCCTGGCCGAAGAGTCGCGCAAGGCTTTCAGCCTGGCGCGGGTGGAAGCCGAGCGCTGGCTGCGCATCGCGCTCGACCCCATCATGACGCGCATCCGCGAGCACAAGCAATATCTCGACACCCGGCTGGCCAGTCTGCAGCACATTCTGGAGAACATGGGCACGCTGCACAATCGCATGGCGCAGATCAAGCAGGAGATCGGCGCACTGCGTAACGACAGGCTGGAACTGGGACGGATTGCCGCGCAGCTGGCCGTCTAGCCGTTTAGCCGGTTCAACAACAGCGCCGTCCTGTCCGGGTCGGTGTTTTTCAGCAGCCGTTGCGCCATCGGCGCCAATGCTTCCAGACTGGACTTCAGGACCTGCTGCTTGACCTGCAACAGGCTTGCCGGTTGCATCGAGAACGTCCGCAGCCCCAGTCCCAGCAGCAGCCGCGTCAACAGCGGATCGCCCGCCATTTCCCCACATACCGCGACCGGCTTGCCGGCCTTGGCGCCGGCGCGCAGCGTGTACTGGATCAGGTTGAGCACCGCCGGATGCAGCGGGTCGTACAGGTGCGCCACGCTGTCGTCGGCGCGGTCGATCGCCAGCGTGTACTGGATCAGGTCGTTGGTGCCGATCGACAGAAAATCGAGTTGCTCGGCAAAGAACCCGGCCGAAAGCGCGGCGGCGGGCACTTCGATCATGCCGCCTACCGGGATGCCTTCGTCGAATTTCAGGCCGTCTTTGCGCAGGGAGTCGCGGGCTTCGTCGATGCGTTGCAGCGTCTGCCGCAATTCCATGAAACTCACCAGCATGGGGATGAGGATACGTACCTGACCATGGACCGACGCCCGCAGGATCGCGCGCAGCTGGGTTTGGAACAGCCCCGGTTCGGCCAGGCACAGCCGGATCGCGCGCAGGCCGAGCGCCGGGTTGTCGGCCACGGTGTGACCCCATGGCGCCCGCTTGTCCGCGCCCAGATCCAGCGTGCGGATGGTGACCGGCTTGCCGTCCAGTGCCTCGGCCACCGCCTTGTAGGATTCGTACTGCTCGTCCTCGCTCGGCAGGTCGCTGCGGTTGAGGAACAGGAATTCGCTGCGGAACAGGCCGATGCCGTGCGCCCCCGAGGCCTTCACCGCATCGACGTCGGAGAGCAATTCGATGTTTGCCATCAGCTCGATCGGGGTGCCGTCGAGCGTGGCCGACTTGCTGGTTTTCAGGCGTTTCAGCTTGTCGGTGTCGATACGCCACTGGTTCTGCCGCAGCCGGTATTCGGCCAGCACCGATTCGTCCGGGTTGACGATCACCACGCCGTCGCGGCCGTCGACAATCAGCAGGTCGTGGTCGCGGATCAGGCCGCGTGCATTGTGTAGCGCCATCACTGACGGCATTCCCATGCTGCGCGCCAGGATCGCGGTGTGTGAGGTGGCGCCGCCCAGGTCGGTGATGAAGGCGGCGAAATGGACGTTCTTGAAGAGGACCATGTCGGCGGGCGACAACTCGTGCGCGACCAGGATGCGCTCGACGCCGAAGTCGACATCCAGCGGCAGATGGCTGGGCTGGCCGGTCAGCGCCTTCAACACGCGCTGCACCACCTGCACCACGTCCTCCTGGCGGCTCCTCAGGTAAGGGTCGTCGATTTCCTCGAAGCGCGCGACCAGCGCCTCCATCTGCTGTGCCAGCGCCCACTCGGCGTTGCACTGGGTTTCGTGGATCAGGCGCTTGGGCGCCTCGGCGATCATCGAATCGCCGAGGAACATCAGGTGCATGTCGAGAAACGCCGACAGTTCCGCCGGAGCGTTGGCCGGGATGTGGCGGCGCAGGGTTTCGAGCTCGGCGCGGGTGGCATGGATGGCTTCATCGAAGCGCGCCAGTTCCTCCTTGATGTACTTGCGGTCAAGCATGTACTGCGGCACTTCGATCCGTGCATTGGAGGTAAGGTGCGCATAGCCGATGGCGATACCGCCGGAGACGCCGATGCCGTGCATGGAGAAGCTCATGTCCTGGAAACCACAGTTGGGCGCGCCCGATGGTGCGTCTGGGTGCGTGGCTGTCGCGAAGCGAGGAGGCGGCAGGCCCGGGCCTGCAACGACGAGCGATAAAGGCAGGCGCGCGACCAGGCGTGCCAGCAGGTGCGTAGCGGACTTGCCCCGATGTTGGGTCTGATCGAAGGCAGAAGCCTGATATTCAAGTTGGATGTCATAGGTTTTGAGCGGTCAACTGTGGTTTTCAGGATATTTCCTCTCCGAAACCGCTGGAGATCAGATTTGCCAGGACGTCCATCGCTTCCGCCTCGTCCTCCCCTTCGGTTTCCAGGGTAACGGTGGTGCCCTTGGCGGCGGCCAGCATCATTACGCCCATGATGCTCTTGGCGTTGACGCGGCGACCATTGCGCGACATGAATACATTGCTCTTGAAGCCGGATGCCAACTGGGTCAGCCTGGCCGACGGGCGCGCGTGCAGCCCCAGTTTGTTGACGATTTCAACGTCCCGTTGCTGCATTGCACATGGTCTCGGAAATATGGTTGATGCTGTTGCGCCCGCCCTGGACGATGCGCTCGATGAGCTGCGGCAGTGCTAGTGTCTCGCGATAGTTCAGCGCCTTCAGCAGCATCGGCAGATTGACGCCGGAAACGCCTTCGATGTGCGCGGGTTCGAGCATGCGACACAGTGTATTGCTGGGGGTGGCGCCATACAGATCGGTCAGCACAAGAATGCCGTCGCCTTGGTCCAGCTCGGCAAGCCGGGCCTGCAAGGTCTTCTGGCGCTCGTCCGGATCAGCGTGGCCGATGAAATCGAGCGTGGCCAGGCTACGCGGACGCTGCCCCAGAACATGGGTTGCGCATTCGACCAGACTGTCGGCGAGCGATCCGTGGGCGACGATGAGGATACCTATCATTGAGGGGATGCCAGATCAAAACTGGCATTCTAACGCGCATACGCTGCGGGCAAGTCGCTGGCTATCCCGACCCTCGCTCAAGCGGGGAGAGGGCGAAGGCAATGCCCCGACCGGTTAACGAAGCCGGGCCTTCATCGCAGGGGATACATGTATCCGGCCGGCGGAATCCACCGCCAGATAGTAGGCAACGCCCAGACGCGACGCGTTGCCTGGCAGCCGCTCCGCGCCGTCGATGAACAGCGGTTTCGACAGCGCGTCCGAGCGCGTTCCCGCCTGTTCGCCCGCTACCAGGACCGTCAACGACTGCATGCCGGTTGTCGGAAAGCCGGTGCGGGGATCGATCAGATGGCTGTAGCGGCGCCCGTTTACCTCGAAATAGCGCTGGTAGTCCCCGGAGGTGCCGACCGCCTCGCCGTCGTTCAAGTCCAGTGTCGCCAGCGTCCCCGATTGGCGTGGGTGCTGGATGCCCACGCGCCACGGGCGGTCGCCATGCGCACCCAGCGCGATCACGTTGCCGCCGATGTTTACCAGCGCGTTCTCGATCCCGTGCGATTTCAGGATGGCCGCCGCGTCGTCGAGCGCGCGTCCCTTGGCGTAGCCGCCGAGATCGAGCTGCACCGCCGGGTTGCTGCTCCAGACGGTATTGTTTTCGATATGCAGGTCAGCCATGCGGGGCCGCCTGCCGACCCACGTCGAGATCGCGGCGGCATCCGGCACCCGCGCCTGCGGGGCGTCGGAATGAAAGCCCCATAGCGCAATCAGCCCACCGATGGCCGGATTGAAAAGATCGTCGGACTGAATCGAGTGCGTTTGCGCATCGCGCAGCATCGCCGCGAGTTCGGGCGTGACGGTGGTGCGTTCGCCCCGCGCCAGCGCGGCGTTGAGCCGCGACAGTTCGCTCGGTTGCCAGGCATGCAGCATGCGATGCAGTGCGTCGAAGCGCGCCAGTACCGCCGCGGCTGCCTGCTGGGCCTGCGGCTCCGGTGCGCCGCAAATGCTGACATCGACCAGGGTGCCGAAGACATAGGCTTGTTGCTGGTGCAAGGGCGGTGGACTGCACGCAAACAGTGCCCATAGCAGCAGCAACCACAGGCCGTGTCGCGTCGATCTCATGCGCGAACCGGGGCTGGACAGGCTCGCTCGACTGCGGCGATGAATTGTGCTGCCACGTCGTGCCCGGTCTGCGCCGTGATTTCCTGAAAGCCGGTGGGGCTGGTGACGTTGATTTCGGTGAGGCAGTCGCCGATGACGTCGAGGCCGGCGAGGAAGATGCCCTGATCTCGCGCCCATGGCGCGATGGCCTCGGCGATCTGGTGGTCGCGTGGGCTCAAAGGCTGCGCGCGCGCGGTACCGCCGGCGGCGAGATTGCCGCGCGTCTCGCCGGCCTGTGGAATGCGCGCCAGCGCCCAGGGCACGATTTCACCATCGATCAGCAGGATGCGCTTGTCGCCTTCGCTGATCGCCGGCAGATAGCGCTGAGCCATGATGGCGCGGCGGCCGCGCCGCGTCAGTGTTTCCAGGATGGCGTTACGGTTGGGGTCGGCAAGCGTCAGGCGGAAAATGCCGCTGCCCCCCATTTCGGTGAGCGGCTTGACGATGATGTCGCCGTGCGCGGCAAGGAAGCTGCCAATCTCCGTTGTAGCGGCCGTAATCAGGGTGGGTGCGACGAAAGCTGGAAAGTTGAGGATCGCCAGCTTCTCATTGAAGTCGCGCAAGGCGGCAGGGCGGTTCAGCACCCGTGCGCCGTTGGCTTCTGCGATGCCCAGAAGCTGGGTGGCGAGCAGGTAGTCGGTATTCACCGGCGGATCAGTGCGCATCAGCACGGCGTCAAAATCCTTCAGCACCCGAACGTCGGTGCGGCTGACCCGCACCCAGTCGTTGTCGGTGCGTACGTCGAGCGCATCGCAAGCGGCCCGGGCGATGCCGCCACTCACCTGCAACCGGCACGCCTCGGCAGCGTAAACGGCATGGCCGCGCGCCACCGCCGCGCGCATCATCGCCACCGAGCTGTCCTTGTGCGGCTTGAGACTCACCAGCGGATCGAGGATGAACAGCAGCTTCATGCGGCGGCCGCGTTTTCGATCTCGTGGAGCGTTTCGTCGAGCTCGATCGAGGCCGCCAGCATCGCCAGTCGCGCGATCACACCATAGGCATAGAAGCGGTTGGGACTGGCGTCTGGATTGGCGCTGCGGTCAGGCATCACACAGGTGTCGTCGAACGCCAACGGCACGAAGTGCATACCGGGGCTGTTGAGATTTTCGTCCGATCCGCGTCCGGTGTGCACGCGGTAAAAGCCACCGACAACGAAGTTGTCGAGCATGTAGACCACCGGCTCGGCAACCGCGCCGTTGATGCTCTCGAAAGTGTAGACGCCTTCCTGGATCAGCACCTCGCTGACCGCGACCCCTTCCTTGCCGACTGCCATCTTGTTGCGCTGCTTGCGGTTGAGCTCGCGCACGTCATCGGCCGACTTCACCGTCATGATACCCATGCCGTAGGTGCCGGCGTCGGCCTTGACGATGACGAAGGGCGGCTGGTCGATACCGTATTCGGCGTATTTGATGCGGATCTTTTCCAGCATTTCGCCGACTTTTTCGGCCAGGCAGACTTCGCCCTGGCGCGCCTGGAAGTCGATTTTGCCGCAGTGGTTGAAGTAGGGGTCGATCAGCCAGGGGTCGATGCCGATCAGTTGTGCGAATTCGTCGGCAACATGCTGATAGGCGGAAAAGTGGTGCGACTTACGGCGCGTCGCCCAGCCGGCGTGCAGCGGCGGCATGATATTCTGCTCGATCCCCTTGAGGATGTCCGGTACGCCGGCCGACAGGTCGTTGTTGAGCAGCACCGCGCAGGGGTCGAAGCCTTCCAGTCCGATGCGGTCCCCCTTGCGCACCAGCGGCTCCAGCGTGAGACGTCCGCCGGCGGGCAGCTCCAGCGTGGTCGGCCCGGTGATCTCGGGAATCAGCGTGCCGATGCGCACGATCAGGCCGGTCTGGCGCAGGATATGGGCGAGCACCGCGACGTTCTGCAGATAGAAGGTGTTGCGGGTGTGGCTCTCGGGGATGAGCAATAAGCGTTGGGCGTAGGGGCAGATTTTTTCCACTGCGCCCATCGCCGCGTGGATCGATAGCGACATGAAGGCCGGGTTGAGGTTGTTGAAGCCGCCAGGGAACAGATTGGTGTCGACCGGCGCCAGCTTGAAGCCCGCATTGCGGATATCCACCGAGGTGTAGAACGGCGCCGACTGTTCCTTCCATTGCTGGCGAAACCAGTGCTCGATCATCGGCTGGGCGTCGAGCAGGCGCTTTTCCAGTTCCAGTAGCGGGCCGGTGAGTGCGGTGGTGAGGTAAGGGACCATGGAATAGGCGGATTCGAGGAATGTTTTTATTTTAGGCCAAGCCGGATGTTTGACATCGTTTTATATCAGCCCGAGATTCCACCCAACACCGGCAACCTCATCCGCCTGGCGGCCAATACCGGCTGCCGTCTGCATTTGGTCGAGCCGCTGGGATTCGATCTTTCCGACAAGCAGGTGGCGCGCGCCGGGCTGGATTACCACGACATGGCCTGTGTGGTCGTGCATAAGGACTGGGCGTCGGTGCGAGCGGCGCTGCCTGGCCGGCGCTGGTTTGCGCTCACCACCAAGGGCAGCCGCAACTACGCCGCGGTGCGTTTTCAGGCCGACGACGTACTGCTGTTCGGCCCCGAATCGCGCGGCCTGCCAGCCGAAGTGCTGGCACAATTCGACGCGGATCACCGTCTGCGCTTGCCGATGCTGCCCGGTTCGCGCAGCATGAACCTGTCCAACGCCGTCAGCGTCGTCACATTCGAGGCCTGGCGCCAAAACAATTTTGCGGGAGGCGGATAAATGAGTGGACTCGAATGGCTGCAAGCGCTGAGCGACCTCCTGCTCGAGCGCGCCTACGTGTTGCTGTATGAGAGGACGACACGAGCCGGCAGCAGGCACGGCTGGGGCAGTGTGGGTGGACTACATGACCGAATGGTGCCTGCGCGAAGATTTCCGCAACGCGCTGCCCCCCTGCTAGCGATATTCGCTTGCCAGCGTCTCGTCCACCAGCTTTTTCAGGGGCTCGTAGCCGAAGCTCGGCAGCGGCTTGCCGTTGACAAAAAATTCCGGTGTCTGGGTGACTTTCAGGGTATTCGCGTCTTCCAGGTCCTGCGCGATCAACCTGGCAATTTCCGGCGCATCCATGTCGCTCCGCAGCTGCGCCAGGTCCAGGCCGAGTCCTTCGACGTGCCGCCAGACCTGTTCCGGCTGTACGGCGTGATTCATCACCCAGTCGTCCTGCGCAGCCAGCAGGGTTTCCAGGGTTTCCCAGTACTTGCCCTGTTTTCCGGCCGCCTCGACCAGCGCCACCACATAGTCGGCGTTCTGGTGGAACGGGGCGTAGCGCAGCACCAGGCGAATCCGGTCCGGGTGGGCGGCCAGCATCTCCTTGACCAAGGGATAGAAGTGCCGGCAGGTCCCGCATGCCGGGTCGATGAACTCGACAATCTCCACCCGTGCGTCGGCGTGCCCGAGCGTCGGCGAGTGTTCGCGCACCAGCACCGACTGGTTTTTATCGACCCGTTGCCCGGCCTGTTCGGCTTTTTCAGCACCGAAGAAAATGGCGCCTCCGACAAAAGCCAGCAGCAGGATCACGGCGGCAGAGATAAACAGCGTTTTTTTCATTTTGATGCCTTGAAGTGGGTCATAAGCAGCAGCGCGATGATGGCGGAAAACGCCAGGACGGACAGCAGCGGAAGCGTGAGGAAGCCGAACCAGCCGATCTGTTCCACCGAGCACGGCACTCCCTGGCTGCATGGCGTGGCGCGCTCCGGCACCAGGCCGCTGGCCACCGCCCAATGAAAAACTGCCAGCAGCCAGCCGGCCAGCGCCAGCGGCAGCGCGTAGCGCACGACGCCGCGGTCGAATGGAAACAGTCCCGCCGCCAGGATCAGTACCAGCGGAAACATGCCGATCCGCTGGTACCAGCACAGGACGCAGGGCGTATAGCCCATGATCTCGCCGAGAAACAGGGCGCCCAGCGTCGATACGCTGGCGACCAGCCAGGCGATGAAAACGAACAGCCAGCTGCGATCTTGTGTAGCCTGAAAATCATTCATCGGCGTAATGATAGGACGGTTCGCGTCATGGCGTTAAGTGGCCGCCGTTTATTTTCAGGCCTCGTCGGGTTGCCGGCGACCGTTACCGCGCCTGGACGAGCGAGGGTTGCGGCGCTTCGCTGGGTGCTGCGCAACTTTCCTTGACCGCTTCGAGGAAATCCTGCCCCCAGCGATGGACGTCGTTGTGCTGGACGACGTCGAACAGCCCGCGCAGGCGTGCCTCGGCCTCGACCGGGCTCATCTCCAGCGCGTAGACGCACTTCTCGACCAGGTCGTGCGGATCGTGCGGATTGGTGAGTACCGCGCCATGCAGTTCGGCTGCGGCCCCGGCGAATTCCGAAAGCACCAGTACGCCGCTGCCGTTGGTCAGTCCCTGGACCGCGACGAATTCCTTGGCGACCAGGTTGAGGCCGTCGCGCAGCGGGGTGATCCACATCACGTCGGCCACCGCGTAATAGGCGACCAGCTCTTCGAACGGAATCGCCCGGAAGAAGAACTGCAGCGGGGTCCAGCCGGCCCTTGAGAAGCGCCCGTTGATGCGCCCGACCGCCTGCTCGATCTGGTTCTGCAGGGTGCGGTAGATCGTCATCTCCTTCGCGGCCGGCACGCACACGTTGATCAGCGAGACCGTGCCATGCAACTCCGGATGGGTCTCGAGCAGCTTCTCGAAGGCCACCAGTTTCTCGAGTGTGCCCTTGGTGTAGTCGAGCCGTTCGACCGACAGGATGACCCGCGTATCCGCGAACTCCTTGCGCAGCGCCGCTATCCGCCCGGTCGTATCCGGGTCGTCGAGCACCTGGCGCACGCGGTCGACGTCGAGCCCAACCGGATGCGCGCCCAGGCCGATGCGTCGGCCATGCACCTCGATCGCGGTGGTCACCTCGTCCAGCCCGACGGCACAGCCGTAAGTGAGGTAGCGCGGCGCACAGGCGCGTGTTTCGAGCACTTTGAGCGGTGCAACGCCGCGCGCGACGTCGACGAAATTTTCGACCTGGCGCGGGATATGAAAGCCGATATAGTCGCACTGCAGCAGGCTGCCGACGATGTCGCGGCGCCACGGCAGCACATTGAAAACGTCGGCCGAGGGAAAATAGGTGTGGTGGAAGAAGGCGATCTTCACGTCGGGACGCAGCTCGCGCAGGTAGGCCGGCACCATCCACAGGTTGTAGTCGTGCAGCCACACCACCGCGCCTTCGGCGGCCTCGGCCGCAGTGCGCTCGGCGAAGAGGCGGTTTACCTTGAGGAACACCTGCCAGTCCTCCTCGCGGAAACGGGCTCGTTCCCAGAAGGTGTGCAGGGTGGGCCAGAAGGCCTCTTTGGAAAAACGCTTGTAGAAGATGTCGACGTCGTTCTTGGCGAGCGGCACGCGTGCGGCCACCAGCCGGGGGTATTTCTTGGCGTCGACTTCGGTGTGGGTCACGAAGCCTGCTGCCTTTTTCGGGTCCTGAATCGCCCATGCGATCCAGGAGCCCTTCTTGCCGTCGCCGAAGAAGCTGAGCAGGGTCGGGATGATGCCGTTGGGTGAGGCGGGGCGACGGCGTACGAGGTGGCCGTCCTCGACGCTCTCCTCGTAGGGCAGGCGGTGATAGACCATTACCAGATCGGACTTGCCCGGGGTTTCCGTCGCACGCGGTCCGGCGTCGACGTCCTTGTGGTCGAGAAAGTTGAAATGCTCGAGCGCCTCGAGGATGCCGCCGCAACCGGGGTGGCGCGAATGCAGCACGCGAGCCCGCTTGGCGCGAGCGCGCTTGGCGGTGGCCTCGAGCAGAGCGGGCTCGGATTCGCCGACACACACCCCGATGAAGTCATGCTCGTACATCGCCAGATCGTTGAGCGTGTCGCCGGCGACGACCACCTCGTCGGGGTGAAGGCCCAGATGCCCGACCAGCGCCTTGAGCGTGCTGCCTTTGTTGACGCCGCGCGGCAGGATGTCCAGATAGCGCTCGGCCGAATAGAGCACCTCGCAGCCGAGCTCGGCCGCGGTCGCCTCGATGCCGGCGAGCGAATGGCGCACGTCGGCGGCGCTGCAGAAATAGGAGCAGCGCCGTTGCTGCGGGACATCCTGGCGCTCCAGCCGATCGAACTGCACCATTGCGTCGACCACCGTTCGCTCACCCGGCCAGCGGGCGTCGATCTCCGCCTGCAGCGGCTGCACCGGTTGCCGCGTGGCGCCCTCGACGACTGTTCCGCCGACGTCGCAGATAATGTAGTCGGGCACCGGAATAGTCGGATCCGAGAGCAGCGGGATCACGTTCTCGAGCCCGCGTCCGGTGACGAAGGCGAGCTTGATCTCGGGGTTGTCGGTGATGAGTTGGTAAAGGCGCTGGCGGGTTTCGGCGTTGCCGGCGAGAAAAGTGCCGTCTAGATCGGTTGCAAGCAGCATGTGTGGGGATTCTCCTGTCGAATGGGAAACTTGCCGACGTGGATGCCGACAGCGAAGGGGTCAGGTGCCGTTGCGCGTACCCGTGAGCCATTGTTCCGGCCTCTGCCTTCGAGGCATGCGGCAGCGGTATGAAGTGAGCTGATTTCTCTGCGAGGCGTCGCGGCGGAGCCGGACATCAGCTCGAAAAACAAGGCAGTAAGGCCGCGCTGCCCCATACGGCAGCAGCCTGGCGCAGTCCGCAAGAACTACTTTTTTGTTTATGGTGCAGGTGATTGATGGGTGTGCAGCGATGGCCGAGGGCGCGACGAACAACGCGGCACTGGCCTTTAAGTATATTCCGTCCTTGCCGCCACCGTCAACCCGACCCCCAGCCTATGCCGCTACCCGCCAGTGCATAGGCCAAGCACGGGAATTTAGCGCGTTGCGCCACGCGTATCGGGCCTGAAAACACCGATTTCCCGCATACCCTGAAGGAGATGGAAAGCCTGCCTGGGCCAGGCGCTGGAACCTGTCTGTCCCTGCCGGCCTGTCCAGCGTACTGAACGGCACCCCCCTCGCTCCTGCCTCAGAACTCGGTCTTGATATCCCGGTTCAGCAGGTCGTCGACCGCCTCGGCGGCGGGCAGGCCTTCGAACAGCATCTGGCAGACTTTGCGGGTGATCGGCATGTCGACGCCCAGGTCGCGGGCGAGTGCGGCGACTTCGGGTGCGGTGGAGACGCCTTCGGCGACGTGGCCGAGTTCGGCAAGAATGGTGTCGAGCGTCTGGCCGCGCGCCAGCCGCAGGCCGACCTGGCGGTTGCGCGAGAGGTCGCCGGTGGTGGTGAGGATGAGGTCGCCGAGGCCGGACAGGCCCATGAAGGTTTCGAAGCGGCCGCCGAGTTCGACGCCGAGACGGGTCATTTCGGCCAGCCCCCGGGTGATGAGCGCGGCGCGGGCGTTGTGGCCGAGCTTGAGACCGTCGCAGATGCCGGCGGCAATGGCCATGACGTTCTTCAGCGCGCCGCCCAGCTCGACCCCGATGACATCGTCGTGCGCGTAGATGCGCAGGCGCTGGGCGGACAGCGCCTCGGCGAGGTGCTGCGCCAGTTCGCTGTCGTGCGAGGCGAGGGTGAGCGCGGTGGGATAGCCCTGCGCCACTTCCTGGGCAAAGCTGGGGCCGGACAGCGCAGCCGTCTGGGTGCGTGAGGGCAGCAGTTCGGCAATGATCTGATGCGGCAGTTTGCGGCTGTCATGCTCGAAGCCTTTGCACACCCAGACCAGCGGCGGCAGTCGGGGGCGGGCGGCCAGCGCGACCAGGGTGGCGCGCAGGCCGCCCGTGGGAACGGCAATGACGATGAGATCGGCCGTATCGACAACGGTGTTGAAGTCCGGTTTGAACTGCAGGGCATCGGGTAGCGGGCAGCCGGGCAGGTAGCGGGTGTTGACACGGCTCGCGCGCATGGCATCGAGCTCGGCCGTGTTGCGTCCCCATAGGGTGACCTCATGATGGGGCGCCCAGCTGGCCGCCAGTGCGGTGCCCCAGGCGCCGGCGCCCAGTACCGATAGTTTCATCGTCCCCATACCTCGTTTGCAGGCAGCCAGCCGGACAGGCCGTCGGCATGCCTCACCGGCAGCCAGCCGTAGGGATCGGCTGCGCCGGCAACCTCGAGCAGGAGGCCGCGTTCGGCACTGAACACGACCTCGGCGTCGGCGCGCGGCTGTTGCCGGACGATGCTGGCGTCGGCCTTGACCATGACGGTTTTTATGCCGCCGAGGGCGGATTTCTCGATCCAGGCCAGGCGGCCGTCAGGGTCGCGCACCTTGACCCAGGCATCGGTGTCGACGACGACTTCAAGCGGCAGGCCGCTGCCCGCGATGGCGACCTTGCCGGCGGCTATCGAGGGCGCGTCGTACAACAGGGCAGCGCGCCCGGTGCTGCGGTATTCCAGCGCCCAGGCGGGGTGCGCCAGCGTGAGCAGTAGGCCGGCCGCGAGTAAAAAGCCGGCCATGTTCGGCAAGCTGCGCTGCCGCAATCTCGATGCGTCCGCTATCAATGCGTGTGCTCGGGTGCGGCCTGTTCCTGCTGCGCCTGCTGTTGCTGCAGAAATAGCGCTTCGAAGTTGACCGGGTTCAGCAACAGCGGCGGGAAGCCGGCGCGGATCACTACGTCGGACACCGCCTCGCGCAGATACGGGAAGACAATGTTGGGACAGCCGATGCCGAGCACCATCGGAATCTGGTCCTGCGGCACGTTCTGGATGCGGAAGACGCCGCCCTGGGTGCATTCGACCAGGAACATGGTCTTGTCGCCGATCTTGGCGGTAACGGTGACGGTGATGCCGGTGTAGTACATGTCCTCGCCCATCGCGCGGCTTTCGGTCGACATGTTGACATCGATCTGCGGCGCCTGGCGTTCCAGGTAAATGTCGGGGGCGTTGGGCACTTCCAGCGACAGGTCCTTGACGAAGAGTTTTTCGATATTGAATACGGGTTGTTGCGCGTCGGTCATGATGGTTTCCTGAACAAGAAAATCGGAGCTTGCGCTCCGGGGTCGGTGGGTATTTTACACTGGGCTTAGTGAATGCCCTGTGACGCCAGCCAGCGCTTGAGCGCATGCGCTTCCATCGCGCCCGAGGTGCGCGCCGCTTCAGCGCCGCCCTTGAACAGGATCAGGCTGGGGATGCCCTTGATGTGATGGCGCATCGACACCTGCGGGTGCGCTTCGGTATCGACCTTGGCAAAGCGCACGCGGGCGCCCATCTCGGCCGCCACCTGCTGGAAAATCGGTGCCATCATCTTGCAGGGGCCGCACCAGTCGGCCCAGAAGTCGACCAGCACCGGCAGGCCAGCCTTGGCAATAAAGCGGTCGAAGCTGTCGGCGCTGAGGTCGACCGGCTTGCCGGGCAGCAACGGCGCGCCGCATTTTCCGCACTTGGGCGCATCGACCAGCCGTTCGTCCGGCACGCGGTTGACGGCAAGGCAGTGGGGGCAGGCGAGTTCCATCGGAGATTCCTCGAGGCAAACGATCTTCGCTTCAAGCTGGGGCCGCGCGCCGGAAAATCAAGCGCGGGCCAGCAGCGGCATTAGTTCGCCGGCGGCATCCAGCGCCGAGGTATCGTCGAAACCGCCGACATGGGTGTCGCCGATGAACACCTGCGGCACGCTGCGGCGGCCGCTGGAGCGGGCGATCATTTCATCATGTTTCGCCGGATCGAGGTCGATGCGGATTTTTTCGATTTCGGTCACGCCGCGGCTTTTGAGCAGGCGCTCGGCAGCGACGCAATAGGGGCAGACTGCGGTGCAGTACATCACGACTTTGGCCATGGAAGGGCTCCTTATTTCTGGGTGACGGGCAGGTTGGCGCGTTCCCACGCGATGATGCCGCCCGCCTGGTTGTAAACGGTTTCGAAACCGGCTTTTTTCAGCATGCGGCAAGCGCTTGCCGAGCGTTGGCCGCTGCGGCAGGTGATCAGGACCGGCTTGCCCTTGAATTTGTCGAGCTCCTTGATGCGGCCGCCCAGCTGGCCGAGCGGAATGTGCTTCGCCTTGGGGATATGGCCGGCGGCAAATTCCTTGTCCTCGCGCACGTCGAGCACCAGGGCGTCGTCGTTATAGAGCCGGGTGGCTTTCAGGGTATCGGCCTGCTCCACGCCGGAGAGTCTGCCGCCGATGAAGGACCAGGCTAGCATGGCGCCCGAAAACATCGCCAGCGCCAGCAGCATCCAGTTGTCCTGCAGAAATTGCATGTCCATGAATATTCCCGCTTACAGGCCGCAGCCCGGCTTGATGCCGACCTTTTTCAGCATGATGTCCAGCGGGCAGAAACGGGTGAAGCCGGACTGGAACAGGTTGAAACCGACGAAGGCGGTGAACCACAGCCACGACAGCTGGGTCATGTCGGCGCTGCCGGAAAAGTGGGCCAGCGCCAGCGACAGCATGATGAAAAAACCGGCAATGATGCGGACAAGGCGTTCTACAGTCATGAGCAATTCCTTAAAATGAAGAGCGGATGATAAGGGCGTTCCGCTTTTTATCAAGCCGGCGCTGCGCTGCGCTTTTGCCAGATGTAGTACAGCAGCGGAATGACGATCAGGGTGAGTGCCGTGGAGGCGAAGGTGCCGAAGATCAGCGATACCGCCAGCCCGCCAAACACCGGGTCGGTGATCATGATCGCCGAGCCCAGGATGATGGCGAGCGCGGTCAGCAGGATCGGCCGCAGCCGCACCGCGCCGGCTTCGATCACCGCTTCCTGGAGACCGTAGCCCCGGGCGCGGTAATCGACGATGAAGTCGATCAGCAGCAACGAGTTGCGTACCACGATGCCGGCGAGCGCGATGACGCCGATCATCGACGTGGCGGTGAACGCCTGGTGGGTGGCCCAGTGGCCGGGGAAAACGCCTATCAGGGTCAGCGGAATGGCGCCCATCACGATCATCGGCATGATGAAGGACTTGTAGTAGCCCACCAGCAGCAGATAGATGAACACCAGGGCGATGATGAAGGCCGAGCCGAGATCGCGGAATACGTCCAGGGTCAGGCGCATTTCGCCGCCCCATAGCAGATGGTAGTCGGTGACGTTGTCCGCGGTCGCCTGGGTGAAGCCCAGGTTACCCGTCCTGAAGCGCACGCCGTTGGCCAGCAGGGTGCCGTCCAGCATCTTGTCCAGTGCCAGCACGGCATAGACCGGACTCGATGTGATCATTTCGCCTCCCACCATGACCATGGGGTGCTGGTCGCGGTCGTAGATGGGTTTGCCGAACGGTACGCGCTTCACACTGGCGATCGCGCTCAAAGGGATCTGTTGGCCCATCGTGTTCGTCAGGCGAATGGCCATCAGCGATTCAGGCGACTGGCGGTCCGCGCGCGGCAGGCGCACGACGATGTTGATGGGGTCGCGCGCGGAGTCCACATGGACCGATCCGATCGACAGTCCCGACACATAATCGCGCAGGAGCTTGCCCACCTGGCCGGCGACAATCCCTGATAAAGCCGCTTTTTCGTGATCCACCTGCACCGAGAAGGATTGAATGGTGGCGGTGACCGAGTCGTCGGTATTGATCATGCCGTAGACGGATTCGAATGCGCGACGCACCTCGGGTGAGGCGCTGCGCAGTTTGTCGTAGTCGGGGCCATACAGTTCGGCCAGCACCTGTGCCTGCACCGGGGGGCCGGGGGGCGTTTCGTAGAGCTTGATGCGGGCCTGCGGGAAGGTTTGGCGCAATGGTTGGAGGCTGTCGTTGAACGCCTGCACGATCTGGTGCGACGAGGTCGAGCGTTGATGTTTGTCGATCAGATTGACCCGGATCTGCGCCAGATTGTCGCCGCGCTTGATGAGGTCGCCGCGTACCAGGGCGGCGAAGTCGATGGGCGCGGTCATCCCGAGGAAGGTCTGGTAATCGGTGACGAAACGGTTCTGCGCCAGCACTTCGCCGACCGCACGCGCAGCGCGGTCGGTTTCTTCCAGCGTGGTGCCGGCCGGGGTGCCGATTTCCACCAGAAAGGTGTTGGTGTTGTCGTTGGGCAGCATTTTCAGTTCCACTCCCAGTGCCGACAGTGGCCCGTTCATGCCCGACGGTCGGATGAACTGCCAGGCCGGCATCAGCATGGCTAGCACCAGCAGGGCCAGTACCGCCAGGAACATCAGATTACGTTTGCCGCGATGCTCGATGAAAGGCGTGATGGTTTTGACGTAAGCGCGATGCAGCCGATCGGTCTTGCGCGCGCCGGCGTCCTCCAGGCTTGCCTTGCGGGCGAGTTCGCTCCGCGCGGCTTTTTTCCTGAGCCACAGATTGGTCGCCCACGGTACCACCATGTAGGCGATCAACAGCGAGGCGATCATCGCCACCGGCACGTTGAACGGGATGGGCAGCATGAAGGGCCCCATCATGCCGGTGACGAAGGCCATCGGGATGAAGGCCAGGATGACCGCGATGGTGGCGATATTGGTGGGATTGCCGATTTCGTTGGTGGCCTGGATGACCACGTCCTTGAAATCGCGGTCGCCGATACCATGATGCAGATGGCGGTGAATGTTCTCCACCACCACGATGGCGGCGTCCACCAGCAGGCCCAGTGAAAGAATCAGCGCGAACAGCGTGATGCGATTGATGGTCTGGCCGGCGAACAGACCGATCGTCAGCACCATGAACAGGATCAGCGGGACCGTCAGGGTCACGATGCCGGCTTCGCGCCAGCCGAGGAAAAGCACCATGATCACCACGATCGAACCAATCGCGATGCCGAGGTGCTCGACCAGCGTGTTGACGGCGTCGTCGGCGCGCGCGCCGTCGTCGCGGGTGACGGCCACCGTGATGTCGGCGGGAATGGCCTGACGCTTGAGCTGATCGAGCTTCTTCAGTACGGCATCCGCCACCACCACCGCGTTGGTGCCGGCTTTCTTGGCGATGGCCAGCGTGACAGCCGGCGCCTCGCCGCGCGCGGCGTCCTTGCCGGCCGCGGGGCCATAGGCAAAGCGGGTGCTCTGATCCGCCTCCTCGGGGCCATCCACGATGGTGGCCACGTCCTTCAGGAACACCGGCCGTCCGTTGGGCGCGCCGATGACGATATCTCCGATTTCGCGGGCGCTACCGAGGAAGCCCTGCACCCGCAGAGGCGAAACCGTGTTGTTGCCCACCAGGCTGCCGGCCGGGACGGAGACGTTCTGCCCCTGCAGCATCTTGTCGACCTGGTCGAGCGCGATACCCGCCGCCGCCAGTTTGGCAGGCGAAATCCAGACATTGACCGCACGCTGTGAGCCACCGATGAGCTGAGTGAATGATACCCCCGGTACATTACGCAGGTGCTCAAGAACGCGGGTTGCCACCTGGCGGGTCTGCAGATCGTCAAGCGTCGCGGATGACAGCGTCAGGGTCATGATCGGCACGTCGTCCACGTTGACCGGCTTGACTACGGGCTGCATGGCGCCCGGCGGCATGCGGTCGAGATTCTGCATCAACTGGTTGTAGAGCTTGACCAGGCTGCGCTCCTGGTCTTCCCCCACCTTGAATTGCACGGTCACCAGACCGTAATCCGGGGCGGCATAGCCGAATGTATGCTCGACGCCGGATTGCGCGTTCATGATGGCTTCCAGCGGCTTGACCACCAAGTTCTGGATTTCCTCAGCCGAGGCGCCCGGCTTGGCGACGATGATGTTGGCCGCCGGCACTACGATCTGCGGGTTGTATTCGCGCGGGGTGACGAACAGCGCCATCATGCCGGCCAGCGTCACTGCCAGCATGACCATGGCGGTGATCTTGGATTCGATGAAAATGCCGGCCAGCTTGCCGGCGATGTTGAGCGGGGCGGAACGCTCAGTCATGGGAAGCCCCGCTCACCTTGTCGCCGTTTTCCAGTTGCGCGACCTGGGAGACGACCACCCTGTCGCCCGCGTTGAGGCCGGACTGGATCTCCACCATGTCCTGCTCGGTCGCGCCGGTGCGTACCATGCGGTAGCGTGCGATGCCCTGGGCGTCGACCACGAAGACGCCGGTGATGCCGGCGCGCTCGGCCACGGCCGAGGCCGGCACGCGGATGCCATCGCGGCTGCCGACGGCGAAACCCACCCGTACAAAACTTCCGCTCGACAGACCGCTGCCCGCCGGCAGGTCGATTTTCACCAGATGAGAGTGGCTGGCCGGATCGGCCGCCGGCACCACCTGGGCGATCCGGCCTTCGATCGGTGCCTGCGTCGTCTCGCCATCCTGCACGATGCGGACTTTCTCGCCGGTCTTGATGCGGGCGTACACATCGCTGCTCACCTGGGTGCGTACCTGGAGTTTCTTCAGGCCTTCGATGACCAGCACGGGCCGGCCGGGTGCGGCAAGGTCGCCGGCATTGGCCATTTTTTGCGTGACGACGCCGTCGATCGGCGCCACCACCGAGGCATAACGCATCTGACTGGACGCGAGGTCAAATCCGGCGCGGGCGGACGCAACCTGCTGCTGGGCAACCTGATATTGCAGTCGGACCTTGTCCCACTGCATCTTCGGGATGGCTTCATCCTTGTACAGGGTACCAAAGCGTTCATGGTCGAGTTTGGCGTCGGCCAGTGCGGCTTCCGCCTGCGCGAGGCCAGCGCGGGCCTGGCTCATCTGTCCCTGGATATCGGTGGGATCGATCGCGAACAGCAATTGACCGGCCTTGACCGTTTGTCCCTCCTCGACCTTGATTTCGCGGATATACCCCATCAGTCGCGAGGCTACCTGGACCTGGTCCTCAGAAACCACCATGCCGGGTGTTTCCACACGCAGGCTCAGCGGTGCCTGCCGGACCGTCTGGATATCGGCCGACAGGGTACGGTTGACCGCGCTGGCCTGCGTGTCGGGGGATTCATGATCGCCGCAGCCGTATGTCACGCTAGTAGCCAGGCCAAGCAGGGCCATACGCAGAAGTTTGAGATTCGCCATTGGATTCATTTCGGATTGCTCACTGTAGGTCCGGCTGCAAACGGCCTGTCGCCAAGCGGGCGTTGGCACGCTGCACCTTGAGTTCATAATGGGCCGCCACCAGGTCTGCCCGGGTCTTGTCCAACTGGGCCTGCGTGGCCAGCAGTTCGGTGATGGTCGTGACGCCACCGGCGTAGCGTTTTTCCACGATGCGCTGTGCTTCCCCAGCCTGGCTGACCGCCAGTTCGCGCGCCAGGACTCGACGCTGCGCTTCGTCGGCGCGCCGCCATGCATCCTTCACCTGGTAGGCGATACCGTTTTCGGCCTTGTTCAGTCGGGCGGCGAGTTCATCGCGACTGGCCTCGGCACGGTGAATCGCCCCGTTGACGACGCCACCGTCGAACAGCTGCCACGATAGCTGGCCGCCCACGGTGTAGGAATGGGCGTCGAAGCCCAGATTGTTGTCGTTGGTGTCGAAGCGGGCCAGCAGGCCGGCTTTCGGGTATTTGTCGGCGCGCGCCACCTTCACGGCGGCCTGCGCCGCGTCCACCTGGTTGCGCAAAGCGGCGAGGCCGGGATTGGACTTGAGCGCCGCGTCCAGATAATCGGCCAGCTTGCCTTCCAGCGGACGCACCTCCACGCTGCCGGCCACTTCAAGCGGTACCGCCAGCGGCATGCCCAGCAACAGGTGGAGCTGGTCTAGCGCCTGTTGCACGGCATTCTCGGCCTGGGTCTGCTGTACCTTGACGTCCTCCAGGTGCACCTGGGCGGACAGCAGATCGCTCTTCACCACCACGCCGCCCTTGAACAGGCTGTTGATGGTTTTGACGTGGTTTTCGGCAGCCAGACGTCCCTGCTCGGCGACATCCCGGTAGGCGCGCGCGGTATACACGCCTTCGTAAGCGCGCAGCACATCGAAGATCACCTGTTGACGCGCCAGTACGTCGCCCTGGCGCGCGGCCCGCAAATGAGCCCGGGCCTGCTCGATGTAGCCTTCGATCATGCCGCCGGTGTAGAGCGGCAGTTGTGCCTCCAGGCGGGCGTTAAAGTTATTGACCGCGTCGGGGTAATTGAGGGTGTATGGCGCGACACTGAGCACATCTGGATTGGCAGGATTGAACTCACCCGCGCCAAAATCATTGAAGTTGGCGTTGCGCTGCGACAGCTTGAGACCGAAGGCATTGAGCGCATCATCGGTGCGGGTGGCATTGAGCGAGGCGGTGACTTTCGGCATCCGCGCGCCAGTGCTTTGCCTGACCGCAGCCTCCGCCTGTTCGATTTGCGTACCGGCGACGATGATGTCCGGGTTTTGCGCCAGCGCGCGCTGCACGGCCTGATTGAAATTCAGCGTTTCCGCCCGCGTGGTCGTGGCGAGGACCAGCAGGCACAGCAAAGCGGGCGTTCTCAGATGGGCTGATTTTTTTGTATGCCGCATCAATGCACCTCCATGTTGAATAGGCCCGTAAGCGGCGCGCGGGAAGTGAGTTTAATACTAGAATAATTTATCCTGCCTAAAGCATACCTGATGGCCCGGCGCGCTTGCCCGGGGCGCGCCGAATTAATCGACAGGCCGTTCATCCGGCCCCGTATCGCTGCCCGTAGCAACAAACAGGCCCGGCACGCCTGTGCGTGACCGGGCCTGTCGTCGGGAAGGAATTATTTGGTGAAGCCGCAGAACACGTCGCGCATCATGCTCAGCAGCTTGAGCGTGCGGGTGTCGCCAACGCGGTAGAATACGCGGTTGGCGACCTTGCGGGTGCGCAGCACGCCTTTGTCGCGCAGGATGGCCAGATGCTGCGAAATGTTGCTTTGCGAGGTGCCGACCTGGTCGACGATTTCCTGCACGCTGATTTCCTTGTCGCCCAGCACGCAGAGAATTTTCAGGCGCAGCGGATGCGACATGGCTTTCATCGCACGCGAGGCCTGCTCGATGTGCTCGTCCTTGTCCATGAGGTCCACTTCGTCCCAATCAGCTGCCATATTCATAACCTCGGTCCTGTTCGTGTAGTACCCTGATGCGACCGCGTTCCGGGTGGAAACGCAGGCCGCGCTGGCGTTATTGAAGCAACATTACGCCTTGCTTATAGATTAGCAATCACGCATATATTAAAATAGTTCCACAAAAACGAGTCAGGTTATACAAATTTCTTCATGAAGACCCTGCCGATTCTTCTCATCATACTTGACGGCTTTGGCTGCCGTGCGGAACGTGCCGACAATGCAATCGCCCAGGCCAGCAAGCCCAATTGGGACCGCTTGTGGAAGCATCATCCGCACACGCTCATTCATGCATCGGAATCCGAGGTGGGCCTGCCCAAGGGACAAATGGGCAACTCCGAGGTGGGGCATCTGAACATCGGCGCGGGGCGCGTGGTGTACCAGGAGTTCACCCGCATCGACCGCGCCATCGAGTCCGGTTATTTCTACACCAACCCAGCCCTGCTGAATGCGGTGCATCTGGCGCGCGACAACGGTAAGACCCTGCACGTGCTGGGCCTGCTGTCGGACGGCGGGGTGCACAGCCACGAATCGCACTTCCACGCCCTGCTCGACCTGGCGGCGCGCGAGGGCCTCAACAAGGTGTGCCTGCACGTGTTTCTGGACGGCCGCGATACGCCGCCGAAAAGCGCCGAACTGTATTTACGCCGCCTGAACGAAAAAATCGAACAGACCGGCATCGGCCACATCGCGTCGATGATCGGCCGCTACTATGCGATGGACCGCGACCGCCGCTGGCAGCGTGTCAAATCGGCCTACGACCTGCTGACCCAGGGGCACGCCGAATTCGGGGCCGATAATCCGCAGGCTGGTCTGGAGGCCGCTTACGCGCGCGGCGAGACCGACGAGTTCGTCAAGGCGACGGCGATCCTGCCACCGGACGGCAAGCCGGTGAAGATGGAAGACGGCGATTCGGTAATCTTCCTCAACTTCCGCTCCGACCGTGCGCGCCAGTTGTCGCGGCCGTTCATCGAGCGCGATTTCAGCGAATTCGAACGCGAAGTCACCCCGCGCCTGGCCACCTACTGCACGCTGACCGGCTACAGCGACGACTTTGCCGTGTCGGTGGCGTTCCCGCCCGAACGCATCAAGAACGGTCTAGGCGAACACATCGCCAAGCTCGGCCTGCGCCAGCTGCGCATCGCCGAGACCGAGAAATATCCGCATGTCACCTTCTTTTTCAACGGCGGCGAGGAAGTGTCTTTCCCCGGCGAGGACCGGGTGCTGGTGCCGTCGCCCGACGTCGCCACCTACGACATGAAGCCCGAAATGAGCGCTTTCGAAGTGACCGAAAAACTGGTTGCCGCGATCGACAGCAAGCAATACGACGTCATCGTCTGCAACTACGCCAATCCCGATATGGTGGGGCATACGGGTGACCTGCATGCGGCCATCAAGGCGATCGAAACGGTGGACGCCTGCCTCGGCCGGGTGGTAGAGGCCCAGCTGGCGCGCGGTGGCGAGGTGCTGGTGACCGCTGACCACGGCAATGCCGAACTGATGCGCGATATCGAAACCGGCCAGGCCCACACTGCGCATACCCTTAACCTGGTGCCACTGATTTACGTGGGGCGGCGCCCGGCCACGCTGGCGGAAACCGGGGCGCTCGAAGATATCAGCCCGACCCTGCTGAAAATGATGGGTTTGCCGTCACCTCCTGAAATGACCGGTGAAGCTCTGGTGCAATTCGAGTAGACCGGGTGCAAGTTCGGGTAAGCTCATCAGGGTGAACTTCAGACCCCTTATCATCCTGCTGGCATTGATCTGGTCGCTGTGCGCCAGCGCCAATCAGGCCGATCGCAAGCAATCCGAACTCGATGTCCTCAAGCAGCGCCTGCAAACCCTGCAGCGGGAATTTCGCAGTACCCAGGCGCACCGTCAGGAGGCGGCTGACGAGCTGGGCCAGTCCGAGCGCGCGATCAGCAGCGCGCTGCGTCAGTTGCGCCAGCTGGACGGCGAACGCCAGCGCGCCCAGACTGATTTGCAGGCGCTGACGCAACAGACTGACGCTACGACCGCACGCATCCGCGCGCAGCAGGCCCACCTCGCCCAGGTACTCAAGGCCGCCTACCAGCGCGGGCAGGGCGATGCGCTCAAACTCATGCTCAACGGTGCGGACCCCAACCAGGCCGCGCGCGATCTGCGTTACCTGGCGCACCTCTCGCGCGCCCGGCATGAGACGATCGAGGCGCTTCGCGCCGACCTGGCGAAACTGGCAGCGCTGCGGCAGCAGACCGAACAAAAGACGACCGAATTGACGCAGCTGCAGAAGGCCCGCGAAGCCGAGCAAAAGAAACTGCTGGCCGACAAGCGCGCCCGCGAGCGGATCCTGCAAAAGCTGTCGGTGCAAATCCAGCAGCAGCGGCGTGAAATTACCAGCCTCAAGCGCGACGAGCGCAGCCTGACGCAACTGGTGGAGCGCCTCAACCGGCTGATGGCGCAGCAGGCGGCGCGTGCACGTGCCGCCCAACAGGCGCAAAAAAATCAAAAAGGCGGGACGAACGCGGCCAGCCAGCCGCGTCGCGCCCTGGGCGTCAATACCGAAACACCGGTAGCGTTCCGCTCCGATAAGCCTTTTTCCGGCTTGAAAGGTTCACTGCGGCTGCCAGTCGCCGGGGAACTGATGAACCGCTTCGGCGCTCCGAGAGAGGGTGGGGGAGTGAGCTGGAAAGGCCTGTTCATTCGCGCGGCGGAAGGCGCCGCGGTGAAAGCGATCGCAGCTGGGCAGGTGGTGTTTGCCGAGTGGCTGCGCGGCTTTGGCAACCTCATCATTGTTGACCACGGAGAGGGCTATATGAGTCTGTACAGTAATAATGAAAGTCTGTATAAGCAGGTGGGCGAACGGGTCCAGCCCGGTGACGCCATCGCCGCGGTCGGCAACAGCGGCGGCCAGCCCGACCCCGGCCTGTATTTTGAAATGCGGCATCAAAGCCGTCCTGTTAATCCCCTCCTGTGGGTGAAGTGAGATGACACAAAAGACGAAATCCATACTCGTCGGTCTGGCCGGCTTGCTGGCCGGCGCCGCGCTGACGGTCAACCTGTCGGCGATCGCCGACAGGGATGCGGAGACGGCACTGCCGGTCGAGGAGCTGCGCGCCTTTACCGACGTGTTCGCTCGCATCAAGAACGACTACGTCGAGCCGGTCGAAGACAAGAAGCTCATTACCGAGGCGATCAATGGCATGCTGACCGGGCTGGATCCGCACTCCACCTATCTGGATGTCGAGGCGTTCAAGGATCTGCAGGTCGGCACCCAGGGCGAGTTTGGCGGCCTTGGCATCGAAGTCGGTATGGAAGACGGCTTCGTCAAGGTCATTTCGCCGATCGAGGATACGCCTGCCTTCAAGGCCGGGGTCAAGCCGGGCGACCTGATCGTCAAGCTCGACGACACGCCGGTGAAGGGCATGACGCTGAACGATGCGGTGAAGCGGATGCGCGGCAAGCCGGGGACGAGCATCAGGCTCACTATCGTACGCAAGAGCATGACCAAACCCCTTGTGCTGACCCTGACCCGCGCGGTCATCAAAATTCGCAGCGTCAAGTCCACGCTGGTCGACCCCGGCTATGGTTACGTGCGCGTGACGCAGTTTCAGGAACACACCGGCGAGTTGCTGGCCGAAGCATTGAACGACCTCTATAAGGACAACAAGGCGCCGCTGAAGGGCCTGATTCTTGATCTGCGCAACGATCCGGGCGGCCTGCTCAACGGCGCAGTCGCGGTGACGGCCGCCTTCGTCAAACCAGACAGCCTGGTGGTGTATACCGAGGGGCGCAGCGAAGACGCCAAAATGCGGCTGACCGCCAGCCGTGAACATTACCTGCGCCCGATGCAGTCCGATTACCTGAAAAACCTGCCGGAGGGTTTGAAGACCGTGCCGATGGTAGTGCTGGTCAACAGTGGCTCGGCCTCGGCGTCCGAAATCGTGGCGGGCGCGCTGCAGGATCATAAGCGCGCAGTCGTCATGGGCACCCGCACCTTCGGCAAGGGCTCGGTGCAGACCATCCTGCCGATCGGCAACGGCACGGCGATCAAGCTCACCACCGCGCGCTATTACACGCCGAACGGGCGTTCCATCCAGGCCAAGGGCATCGAGCCGGATATCGTGGTGGAAGACCCGGCAATGCCTGAATCGGAGAACGGTTTTGGCATCCGCGAGGCCGATCTCGACAAGCATCTGGTCAATCCTGTGGGCGAGGAGCCCACCCCGATGGTCAAGCCGGACGAAGTCATCAAGGCGCCGCCAGCAGACAAACCGGACAAGAATGGCGAGGACAAAAAGCCGATGACACTGGAACCGGGCGAGATCGTCTCGAAGAACGATTACCAGGTGAATCAGGCGCTGAACCTGCTGAAAGGCTTGCAGATCCTGCAGGGCCGTTGATTCAACTGATTCAATGTGCCGTGGCTGCAAACCGGCCACAGCACATATAGCAGCGCTATACTGGATAAATTCTGTCTGAGTGGTGTGCCATGCGCCCATGTGACCTCGAAAAAATCCGCGAAATTGTTTTCCATGACCTGCCGCCTGGCCAGGCAGAACATGCGCTGGTTTTGCTCTGCGGACTGGAGGGGCTGGTGGCGACGGTCGGCTCGGACGGCAGCCGACTGCTGGTGCGTTACCACATCTGCGAATACACCCTGGAAGGTCTGGAAACGGCGCTGGCGAGTCAGGGATTTCATCTCGATAACAGCCTCATGAGCAAGCTCAAGCGCGCGCTGGCTTATTTCAGCGAAAGTGTGCAGCGCAGCAATGTCGCGGCCGACGAACCGGATATCAAGTCCCAGCAGGCTTTCATGAAGGTCTACGAGCGCCACTTGCATGGCGACCGCGACGACACGCCGGAAGAGTGGCGCGACTATAAATAAGGCTCTTTCACCGTTATTTGTTGGTGTTGGCCAGCCTGGCGGGAGCGGCTTTAGCCGCGATGCGCCGCAAGGCGCATCGCGGCTAAAGCCGCTTCCACGGGGCCGCCTGCGAGATGCCGCAGGGTAAGGGCTTCATCGGAGGGAGCAAGATATAGCGTCAACAACCAACAGTGATATAGCCATAAATAATAACGACCCGATCCCCCAATGGAACTGACCGACGACCTGCTGCTGCGCTACAGCCGGCACATCCTGCTGCCGGAAATCGGTGTGGTCGGGCAGGCGCGCATCTGCGATGCGGCGGTGCTGATCGTCGGTGCCGGCGGGCTGGGGTGCCCGGTGGCGCTGTATCTGGGAGCGGCGGGGGTCGGGCGGTTGCTGCTGGCGGACGGCGATACGGTCGATCTCACCAATTTGCAGCGCCAGATCGGCCATGCCACGGCGGCGATCGGCGAGAACAAGGCCGCATCGCTGGCGCGCAGCGTGCGTGCCATCAACCCGGAAATCGACGTGCAGCCGATCGGCCAGACGCTGGCGAATGCCGCCTTGCTTGAGGCCGTCGCAGCGGTCGATCTGGTGATCGACGCGACGGACAATTTCGCCACCCGGCATGCCGTCAACCGTGCCTGCGTGACATTGGGCAAGCCGCTGGTGTCGGGCGCTGCGATCGGATTTTCGGGGCAACTGGCCGTCTTCGATTCGCGCCTCGACAGCTCTCCGTGTTATCACTGCCTGTTCCCCGACCATGCGGACGAGCCCGAATTACGCTGTGCCGAGGCGGGTGTGTTTTCGCCGCTGGTGGGTATCGTCGGCGCGATGCAGGCGATGGAGGCGCTGAAGTATTTGGCCCGGGTAGGCGAGCCTCTGATCGGCAGGCTGCTATTGTGGGACGGCCTGCGGGCCGATGCCCACGTGATGAAGGTGCCGCGCGACCCGGCCTGCCCGGTGTGCGGGCCGGCCGCGCTTCAGGCCGGCTGAGCGCCCAGCAGCCGCGACAGCAGCAATTGGATGTCGCCGCCGGGCGCGCGCGCGAACCCGCTCTTGGCAAACTGGTGCCAGCGTCCCACCACCACGCATTGCAGCAGATTGGCCAGCGGCGCGCTGAGCTCGGCTTGCCGGTCGCCGCAAAAGCGCAGGCATTGCCGCAACTGCGCCTCGATGCGATCATGCAGTTGATTGATGCGTTTTTGCAGGCGCTCGTTTTCGTTCACCAGCGCATCGCCGATCAGCACCCGTGTCATCCCCGGATTTTTTTCCGCAAAGTTCAGCAGCATGCCGAGAATGGCCTCGACCTGGGCGGCGGGTGACGGCGTGTCGGCCGTGATGCGCGCGATCAACCCGAGCAGCGTCTGTTCGATGAACTCGATCAGGCCTTCGTACATCTGCGCCTTGCTGGCAAAGTGACGGTACAGCGCCGCTTCCGACACGCCGACGCGTGCCGCCAGCGCTGCCGTGGTAATTTTTTCCGGTTTTGGTTCCTGCAGCATCGCGGCCAGCGTTTGCAAAATCTGCAAACGGCGCTCGCCGGGTTTCCTGGCTTCCCCTTCCATCAGACTCCCCCTTGTTCTTATGGGGGATGATTATCGCTGATGTTGGGTAAATTGGTGGGTCCGCACGGACTTGAACCGTGGACCAAGGGATTATGAGTCCCCTGCTCTAACCAGCTGAGCTACGGACCCGAAAACGTGGCAGCCCCGCCACTGGCCGGGCTGAGTGCTTACTGTTCGCCGCTGCCGACAAAGCTTTTCAGCTTTTCTGAACGGGTCGGGTGGCGCAACTTGCGCAGGGCCTTGGCCTCGATCTGGCGAATCCGCTCTCGCGTCACGTCGAACTGTTTGCCGACTTCTTCCAGGGTGTGGTCGGTGTTCATTTCGATGCCGAAGCGCATCCGCAACACCTTGGCTTCGCGCGAGGTGAGGCTGTCGAGCACATCGCGGGTGGCGTCGCGCAGGTTGGCGTAGATCGCGTAATCGTCGGGCGACAGCGTGCTGGAGTCTTCGATGAAATCGCCAAGGTGAGAGTCTTCGTCGTCGCCGATCGGCGTTTCCATGGAAATCGGCTCCTTGGCGATTTTCATGATCTTGCGGATCTTGTCTTCGGGCATTTCCATCTTCAGCGCCAGCGTCGTCGGGTCGGGCTCGATACCGGTTTCCTGCAGGATCTGGCGGCTGATGCGATTCATCTTGTTGATGGTTTCGATCATGTGCACCGGGATGCGGATGGTGCGCGCCTGATCGGCGATCGAACGCGTGATCGCCTGGCGAATCCACCAGGTGGCGTAGGTCGAGAACTTGTAGCCGCGACGGTATTCGAATTTCTCCACCGCCTTCATCAGACCGATGTTGCCTTCCTGGATCAGGTCGAGGAACTGCAGGCCGCGGTTGGTGTATTTCTTGGCGATCGAGATCACCAGGCGCAGGTTGGCCTCGATCATTTCACGCTTGGCACGGCGTGCCTTGGCTTCGCCGGTGGACATCTGCTTGTTGACGTCCTTCAGGTTCTTGATCGGCAAGCCGATGCGTTCCTGCATCGCGATGAGCGCTTCCTGATGCGCCTTGACTTCGTACTGCACTTTGGCGAGCGTCGAGCAATACGCCTTCTTGGCGGCGATTTCCTTGTCCACCCAGCCCAGGTTGGTTTCGTTGCCGGGGAAGGTCTTGATGAAATGCGCACGCGGCATGCCCGAGCGGGTGACGCAGAATGCCATGATCTTGCGCTCGTGCGAGCGTACTTCTTCCACCGCATTGCGGATCTGTTCGCACAGGCGGTCGACCTGGCGCACCGAGAAGCGGAATGCCATCAGCAGTTCGGTGACTTCGCCCTGGGCCTTCATGTGTTGTGGGCTGCCGAGGCCGTATTTGACGTGGGCGGCCTGCGCTTTTTTATAGGCCTTGCGGATGAGGTCGAGCTGCGCCAGCGCCTTGACTTTGAGTTGTGCCAGGTTGGCGGCAGCCATGGCCGCGCTGGCTTTTTCATCGTCTTCTTCTTCTTCGTCTTCTTCGGCGTCGTCTCCGTCGGCCGTGTCCTCTTCGTCGGCCGTGTCGGCGGCAGTCTCAGCGACTGGGGTTTCGGCTTCGACAAAGCCGTCGATCAGTTCGTCGATGCGCAGCTCGTCCTTTTCGACCTGCGTTGCCATGTCGAGGATTTGCTGGATGGTGAGCGGGCACGACGAAATGGCCTGCACCATGTGGCGCAGACCTTCCTCGATGCGCTTGGCGATTTCGATTTCGCCCTCGCGGGTGAGCAGGTCGACCGAGCCCATTTCGCGCATGTACATGCGCACCGGATCGGTGGTGCGGCCGAATTCCGAATCGACCGTGGTCAGCGCCTGCTCGGCTTCGGCCACCACGTCTTCGTCCGCGACGGCGGGCGCGGAGCCCTGCATCAACAGGGTTTCGGCATCCGGCGCCTCGTCGTAGACCTGGATGCCCATATCGTTGATCATGCCGATCACGCCTTCGATCTGGTCGGCGTCCAGCACCTCGTCGGGCAGGTGGTCGTTGATTTCGGCGTAGGTCAAAAAGCCGCGTTCCTTGCCCAGGATGATCAGGTTTTTCAGCTGGGTGCGACGCGCCTCGGCCTCAACCGGCGTCAACTCTTTCAGGGGGATCAGCGCTTCGGCTTTCTTGGTGCCGCCACCCGGTTTTCTTCCACGTACTGCCACAGGTCTTTCTCCGCTCAGGTTCTGCCCACGCAACCGGCCCGGGCAGAAAAAAATCTTTCAAAAACCGGTAATTGTACCGCAAACCGGGACTTTGTCTTGAGGCGTGTGACAAGCTAGAATCGTGCTAGTTCAGTCAATTCCTGGCGTTCGCCGGCGCTCAGGCTGTCCAGCGGCCGCGTCGCCAATTCCTGCCAGCGGCGGCGCTGCCAGTCGTCGCGCAGCTGCTTGACGGCGCCATCGAATTCCGCGTTCCAGTCCCAGCTATCATCTTTGTCGAGCAAATCCGTCATCAGTTCCTCGATCAGCGGTTCAAGCGTGCTGCCTTTGGCGGCTTCGGTGAGTGTTTGCGGCTTGAGCGGACCCACGTCGCGCAGCCAGCTCATCAGTTCGCTCATGTGCCCGCATAACGGGTCGTTCACGTTCAGCCAGCAGGGATCGACTTCGGCGACGCGCTGCGGGTTCATTAGCAGGGTGCGGGCCAGGCTGCGCACGCGCGATGGTGCCGGCCGCCGCTGCGGGCGCAAGAGGGGGCGCCGGACGACACCGGGCTTCGTCCCCAGGAGGCCGATCTCATCGGCCTGCAAGTGCGCAAGTTCTGCGATTTGCCGCTGGATCAGACGGGCCAGCAGCGGCGCACCAATTTTCTCCAGCAGGGGTTTCGCTTCCTTGATCAGCGTGGCGCGACCCTCCTGGCTGTCGAGGTTGCGGTCGCGCGACAGTTCGCGCACCAGAAAGGCCGAGAGCGGCAGGGTGTCGGTGTCCAGCAGTTTCAAAAAGGCAGCCTGTCCGTGGGCACGGATGGTGCTGTCGGGGTCTTCACCTTCGGGCAGGAACAGGAAGCTGACTTCCTTGCCGTCCTGCAGCGCTTCCAGTGAGTTTTCGAGTGCGCGCCAGGCGGCCTTGCGGCCGGCGTTGTCGCCGTCGAAAGCGTAGATCAGACGGTCGGTGTGGCGCAGCAGGGTGCGTACATGAATCGGTGTGGTGGCCGTCCCCAGTGCGGCGACGGCAAATTCCACGCCGTGCTGCGCCAGTGCGACTACGTCCATATAGCCTTCGACCACGATCGCGCGTCCTGCAGCCTTGATCGCGGCGCGTGCTTCGAACAGGCCGTAAAGCTCCGAGCCTTTGTGGAACAGCGGGGTTTCCGGCGAATTGAGGTATTTCGGCTCCCCCTTGTCGAGCACCCGGCCGCCGAAGCCGACAATCTGGCCCTTGATGTTCTTGATGGGGAACATGATGCGGTCGCGAAAGCGGTCGTAGCGTCGATTGTCGCCGTCGATGACCAGTCCCGATGCGGCGAGGGCATCCGCCGTGTAATCGGTGAAAACCTGCTTTAGCGGTGACCACCCTTCCGGCGCGTAGCCGATGCCGTAGCGGGCGGCGATGGCGCCGGTCAGCCCACGCTTTTTCAGATAGTCGATGGCGCACGGCGTCTGCTTGAGTTGTTTTTTATAGAACTGCGCGGCCTGTTCCAGCGCCTCCCATAGCGCGGGCGGCGGCTTGGGGCGGTCGGGTTCGCCGGATTCCGGCACTGGCAGGCCGGTATCCTGCGCCAGCGCCGCCACCGCGTCGGGAAAGCCCATGTGCTCATATTCCATCAGGAAGCCGAGCGCGCTACCGTGCGCGCCGCAGCCGAAGCAGTGATAGAACTGCTTGGTCGGGCTGACCGTAAAGGAGGGGGTTTTTTCGCTGTGGAAGGGGCAGCAGGCCTGGTAATTCTGCCCGGCTTTTTTCAGCGGCACGCGCCGGTCGATGACGTCGACGATGTCGACGCGGGCGAGCAGGGTGTCGATGAAATCGCGCGGGATCATGGTTGTTGCATGATAAACCCGGGGGCGCGCGGGTGGGACTCAGCCCGCGAGGCGGGCCTTGATCAGTGCGGAAGCCTGGCCCATGTCGGCACGGCCTGCGAGGCGGGGCTTCAATAGCCCCATCACCTTGCCCATGTCCTTGACGCTGGACGCGCCGGATTCGGCAATCGCCGCCGTGACCGCGGCTTCCACCTCGGCGGCGGAGAACTGCTCGGGCAGATAGGCCTGCAGCACGGCGAGCTCGGCCTGTTCCACCGCCACCAGATCGTCGCGACCGGCCGCCTGAAACTGGCTGATTGAGTCCTTGCGTTGCTTGATGAGTTTTTCGACGATGCTGCTGACCGCAGCGTCGTCCAGTTCGATGCGTTCGTCGATTTCTTTCTGCTTGATGGCAGCGAGAAGCAGGCGAATCGTACCGAGGCGCACCGTTTCCCTGGCGCGCATGGCTGTTTTCATGTCGTCAGTGACGCGTGCCTTGAGCGACATGGGGTGGCGCGATTCTGCGTGAACCCAGAATCAATACATCTTGGGAGGCAGTTGCTGGCCGCGCAGGCGCTTGCTCTGGCGCTTGACCGCGGCGGCGAGCTTGCGCTTGCGTTCGGCGGTGGGCTTCTCGTAAAACGTGCGGGCGCGCAGTTCGGTCAAGAGGCCGACTTTTTCGATGGAACGCTTGAAGCGGCGCAGGGCGACATCGAACGGCTCATTTTCTTTGACTTTGACGTGGGGCATGTGGGGATGGCTTCCTGGAAACTGGAAAAACGAGAATAATAGCAAGCCCTCAAGGATTTTTCCAGTCCCCCCGTTTCCTATGCTTGTGCTTGGCGTCGAATCCTCCTGCGATGAAACCGGTGTCGCGCTGTATGACAGCGCGCACGGCCTCTTGGCGCATGCGCTGTATTCGCAGATCGCCATGCACAACGCGTATGGCGGGGTGGTGCCGGAACTGGCGTCGCGCGACCATATCCGACGGGTATTGCCCCTGACCCGCGAGGTGTTGGCCGGAAGTGACCGCACACTTTCCGATATCGATGGCATTGCCTACACCGAGGGGCCGGGGCTCGCCGGCGCCTTGCTGGTGGGCGCCGGGATGGCGCGTGCGCTGGCTTATGCGCTGGCCATCCCCGCGGTCGGGGTGCACCACCTCGAAGGCCACATGCTGTCGCCGCTGATTTCCGATACGCCGCCGCAATTCCCGTTCGTCGCCCTGCTGGTGTCCGGCGGGCACACGCAGCTGATGCTGGTGTCCGGCGTCGGATGCTACACCCTGCTGGGCGAGACGCTGGACGACGCGGCGGGCGAGGCTTTCGACAAGACCGCCCAGCTGCTGGGGCTGGGCTATCCGGGCGGGCCGGCGCTGTCGGCGCTGGCGGCTACGGGCGATTCCGGCCGCTTCAGTTTGCCGCGTCCGATGTTGAATTCGGGCGATTTCGATTTCAGCTTCAGCGGGCTCAAAACCGCAGTGCTGACGCTGGTACGCAAGGTCGGGCTGGGCGAGGCGGCTGACATCGCTGCGGCGTTCCAGTCCGCGGCGGTGGAGGTGCTGGTGAAAAAAAGTCTGGCGGCCTGTGCGCACAGCGGCGCAACGCGGCTGGTGGTGGCGGGCGGCGTCGGCGCCAACGCGCACTTGCGCGAGCGGCTCACGCGCGACGCCGCGGCGCGCGGCATCGACGTGTTCTACCCGCGGCTGGAATTTTGCACCGACAACGGCGCGATGATCGCCTACGCCGGCGCGCAACGGCTGGTGTCGCGGCTGAAATTGCCATCGGCACAGCCGGATCTGACGTTCGCGGTCAAGCCGCGCTGGGAACTGGCGACGCTCGACGCCGCGTAACGGGTTGAAACATCGCGGCGATTTACTGCTTGAAGATCGGGTAGGCCTCGCGCAAGGCCTTGAGCCATTTTTCGCTGCCGGTCAGTTGTGCAATCTGCTCGGGAAACAGTAAAAATCCGACCAGCACCGCCATCAGACTTACCAGAACAACCGTGCCAAAAATACTTTCCGGCCGCAGCACGCCCCAGTAGCGGCTGACCAGAAACAGCGTGTCTTTCTTGTGTTCCGACATCAGCAGCCAGCGGCGCAGCAGCTTGACCGCGAGGTAGGCTGCATAGCCGCCCATCAGCGAGGCAAACACGATGCGGAAGATGGCGAATACGTCGATTCCGCCGCCGAGATACTGGTGGTACAGCCAGGACACGAAGCCCAGCGACAGCGACGCCAGAATGGCGATGGCGACGTTGATGAACAGCCGCCGCCGCTCGCGCGCGAGGTCGCGCTGCCGCTCGATGAAGAAGCCGTCGATCTCGCGCTTGAAGTATTCGACCTTTTCCTGCACCAGCGACGAGAGTTCCGACTTGGCATGGACGATGCGCGCGTCCATCACGGTGCCGAGTCTTTCTCCGGCGTAATCGACCAGTTCGCGCACATCGTCCTTGGTGAACTGGCGCTGGGCATGCAACTCGTCGGAAATCTTGTCGAGCTTGGTGTCGATTTCCTGGCTGGCGCGCCAGATGACGTCCTTCAGCTCGGTGCCGGCCTGCAGGACGCCGTCTTTCACCACATGCGACAGACGCTCGCCTGCGCGGTCGATCGCATCGCGCGACACCTCGGCAAGGCTGTCCTTTGCGTGGTCGATGGTTTTGTCGAACAGGGCCATATTCGTCGGGCCGGGTCAGGAGCGGACGCCGATGCGCCCCTCCTCGCCGTTGACCAGTTTGATGAGGTTGCTCTTGTGACGATAGACCAGCAGCAGTGCGATCGCCAGCACGGCAATCGCGGTGCTCCCCCAACCCAACAGCAGCCCGGTGTAGACCGGGGCGAGCACCGCGGTGGTCACTGCGGCGAGCGAGGAAATGCGGAATACCCCCGCCATCAACAGCCAGGTCAGCAAGCACGCCAGCCCGAGCCAGGGATTGAGGCCGACCAGCACACCGAGCGCGGTGGCGACGCCCTTGCCGCCCTTGAAGCCGAAAAATACCGGGAACAGATGGCCGATGAACACGGCCAGCGCGCACAGCAGCACGACACTGTCGTCGAGGTTGAATTGCAGCGCCAGTGCGCGCGCTGCCACCACCGCCACCCAGCCTTTCGACATGTCGCCGAGCAGTGTCAGCACGGCAGCCGCCTTGCGCCCGGAACGCAGCATGTTGGTCGCCCCCGGATTGCCCGATCCGTATTGGCGTGGGTCGGGCAGGTGCATGGCGCGGCTGACGATCACGGCAAACGAAATCGAGCCCAGCAGATAGGCGGCGGCAACAAACAGCAACGTGGTCATGGCGAAGTCAGTAAAATGGCAGGTTTGGTTGAGCCCTTGGGGCTGTGCCGTGGATGAAGAAGACTATGGATATTCTATTTTTGCGGGACTTTCGCCTCGAGCTGATTATCGGCATATACGAGTGGGAACGCAAAGTGCCTCAGCCGGTGCGGCTCGATCTCGAAATCGGCCTGCCGGACAGCAAGGCCGGCGGCACCGACAACGTCGCCGACACCATCGATTATGGTGCGGTGGCCAAGCGGGTGAAGGACTCCCTGCACAACGCGCCGCGGCCGATCACCCTGGTCGAGTCGGTCGCCGAGCATGTGGCCGCCATTGTGCGGGATGAATTCGGCGCGCCGTGGGTGAGGGTGTCGGTCACCAAGTTCGCCATCATCCCGGGCATCAAGGAATTGGGCATCACCATCGAGCGCGGCGCGCGTCTGTGAGCTTCGAGCACATGGCCGCCATGGCCGCCATCCTGCTGGCGGCGTATTTCATTCGCGGCATCACCGGCTTTGGCTCGGGGCTGATTTCGGTGCCCTTGCTGGCATTGTTCCTGCCGCTGAAATTCGTCGTGCCGCTGGTTCTGCTGCTGGATTTTACCGCGTCGATCGTGATCGGAGGCCTCCATTTCAAGCGCGTGAAATGGGACGAGATTGGCGTGCTGATTCCGTTCGGCGTTGTCGGGGTGGTGCTGGGCACCAGCCTGCTGATCAATCTGCCCCCCGGCCCCATGCTGATTGCCCTGGCCGGATTTGTCTTCATTTTCGCGCTGCGCAGCCTGTTCAATATCCACGGCGAGAAACCGGTCTCGCGCGGCTGGGCGGTGCCGGCGGCGCTCACCGGTGGCACCGTCGGGGCATTGTTCGGCACCGGCGGGCCGCCGTATGTGATTTATCTGAGCCATCGCATTCGCGACAAGAGCGATTTGCGCGCGACCTTTTCGGCGCTGTTTTTTACCGAAGGGTTGACGCGAATCGTCAGCTTTCTGGTGGCCGGGCTGCTGATGACGGCCAAGGTGTGGATCGCCTATTTCGTCGCGCTGCCGCTGGTGCTGGGCGCGCTCTACCTGGGCGGGCGGGCGCATGTCGGCCTGAGCCAGGCGCAGATGACGCGGCTGGTCGGTATATTGTTGCTGGTATCCAGCGTGTCGCTGTTGTTCAAGGCCATAAGCGTATGAGTGAGCTTGAATTGTTGCATTTTCAATCCGTGTCGTTCACCGGCCTGGCGCCGGGCACGCGCCTGATCGTGCTGGGCGCGGTACACGGTAACGAAACCTGCGGCACGCAGGCAATTCGCCGTGTGATCGCGGAGATCGAATCCGGCCAGGTGGGGATTGCCGCGGGCAGCGTCACCTTCGTTGCGGTCACCAATCCCCTGGCCTATGCCCGCCGCCAGCGCATGGGCGATCGCAATCTCAACCGCAATCTGGTGCCGACCGACACGCCGGTCGAGTTCGAGGACCGCATCGCCAACTGGCTGTGTCCGCTGCTGGCGCAGCATGATGCGCTGCTTGACCTGCATTCGTTTCATACCGCCGGTCAGCCCTTCGTCATGCTCGGACCGCAAGACAACGGCGGCACGCTGGAGCCGTTTGCACGCGCGGCCGAGGAAACCGCGCTGGCGCTGAGCCTGGGCGTGCACCGCTTCGTCGATGGCTGGCTCGACACCTATGCCGCCGGCGTCGCCCGCCGTCTGGCAGCCGGCGCGTCGTCGCGCGAGGCCGATGTGCATTATGGCGTTGGAACGACCGAGTACATGCGCGCGCAGGGCGGTATCGCGCTTACCCTGGAATGCGGTCAGCATGACGATCCGGCCGCGCCCGAGGTGGCCTGGCACGCCATCCGCAATGCGTTTGCGCATCTGCGGCTGAGCGACGCGCCCGTGCCGGCCCCAGTGGCGGATACCGAGGCGCTGCGCCTGTACCGGGTCGTCGACCGTGCCCATGCGGAAGATGCCTTTGTGCACGGCTGGTCCAGCTTCGACCGGGTGCGGATGGGGGAAGTCATCGGTACGCGCCACGACGGCAGGCCGGTATTGGCGGATAGCGATGGTTACATCGTCTTCCCCAATCCCAAAGCACTGCCGGGACAGGAGTGGTTTTACCTCGCCCGCCGCAGCACGCGGGTGTGATGGCTGAAAAAATGGATGGCCGGATATGATGCGCAGAACTGATCCTCAACTGGCGAGGTGACCGTCGCGCACGCTGTCGCTAGTTCACCGGCAACGTCGAGGCGGCACGGACAGGGCAGCGCCGGCTCGACGGTCAGCCGGGCTACAACCGCCTGATGGAGCGGATTGCTTACCCATAAATTCAGCCGCGCGGATGATGCTGCGCGTGGAGCTGTTTCATCCGTTCGCGCGCGACGTGCGTGTAGATCTGCGTGGTGGAAATATCGCTGTGGCCGAGCAGCATCTGTACCACCCGCAGGTCGGCGCCATGGTTCAGAAGGTGGGTGGCGAAGGCGTGGCGCAGGGTGTGCGGCGACAGCGGGCGGGTGATGCAGGCGGTGCGGGCATGCCGCTTGATGAGATACCAGAATGCCTGCCGCGTCATGCCGCCGCCGCGTGCGGTCACAAACACCGCATCGGAAAGCTGTCTTTCCAGCAGCAGCGGCCGCGACTCCGCCAGGTAGCGCCTGAGCCAATTCACCGCTTCCTCCCCCAGCGGCACCAGCCGGTCCTTGTTGCCCTTGCCGGTGACGCGCAGCACGCCGTCGTTGAGGTTCACCGCCGTCAGCTTCAGCCCCACCAGTTCCGATACCCGCAAGCCGGTGGCATACAGTGTCTCCAGCATCGCGCGGTCACGCAGCCCCAGCGGGGTGGCGGTATCGGCGCTGTCGAGCAGGTGTTCCACGTCGGTTTCGGTCAGTGTTTTCGGCAGCGAGCGCGGCAGCCTGGGGCTGTCGAGATTGAGCGTGGGGTCAAAGGCGATCAGGTTCTCGCGCAGCAGATAGCGATAAAAGCGCTTCAGCGCCGAGGTGTAGCGTGCCGCGCTGCGCGGTTGCGCGCGACCGACAAAGCGCCACGCCAGATAGGCTTCGATATCGCCCGTGGCGGCGGCATTTAGCGCATGGCTGCGTTCTTTTTCAAGCCAGGCGCCAAAGGTCTTCAGGTCGCGCCGGTAAGCCGCCAGCGTCAGGTTGGCCAGCCCGTCTTCCAGCCACAGGTGATCGCAGAACTGGTCAATCAGCGCGTTGTTCATGCGCCAGCAGCCAGGTTTTCACATCCAGCGGCGCGCCGCTGGAGGCATGCATGAAGCCGCCCAGACCGTTCGCCGCCACTACACGGTGACAGGGAATGAGGATGGGCAGGGGGTTCGAAGCACACGCCTGGCCGACCGCGCGCGCCGCAGTGCCGAGCCGTTTCGCCAGCGCGCCATAGGTCGCCGGCTGCCCGGCAGGAATGGCCATCAGCGCGTGCCACACCCGCAGTTGAAACGGCGTGCCGGCCGGTACGAAGAGCAGGTCGAAAGTGTGGGCGGGATTGTGCCAGTAGGCTTCCAGTTCGTCGGCGAGTTGGCGGACATGCCCGCTGGTATATCCGGTGGCGGGCGTGTCGAGGGGCAGAAGGTCCAGCCGTGTCAGGGCGTCGCCGGTAAAGATCGCGCCGAGGTGGCAGGCTGGCGCACCCAGAATGGCATCGTAGATAGGCATGCCGCATTTTAGCGCCCCGCACAAACAAAAACGCCCGCATGAAGCGGGCGTTTTGCGTTGCGGCTGGAAGACTGCTTATTCGGCAGCTACAGCGGGTGTGCCGCCTTTGACCTTGCGGGCGGGCAGCTTTTCCTTGATGCGGGCGGACTTGCCGGAGCGCTGACGCAGGTAGTACAGCTTGGCGCGGCGGACGTCGCCGCGGCGCTTGATTTCGACGCTGGCGACCAGCGGCGAATGGGTCTGGAAGGTGCGTTCGACGCCTTCGCCGGCAGAGATCTTGCGCACGGTGAAGGCGGAGTTGAGGCCGCGGTTGCGCTTGGCGATAACGACGCCTTCATAGGCCTGAAGACGCTCGCGGGCGCCTTCCTTCACTTTCACCTGGACGACGATGGTGTCGCCGGGGGCGAAGTCGGGAAGGGTTTTGTCCAGGCGGGCGATTTCTTCCTGTTCGAGCTGCTCGATGATGTTCATGATGTTTCCTTGCATCTGGCGGGAGAGGTGCGCTACCGGGTCTGTTTGGACTGCCGGGCGGACGTCACGCCGTTTCACATGGCACGGGGTTCCGTACCGCTTTAATTCCGCGGCGCACCGGGCGGGTGCGCCGCGAGAAGTTCCTGTTCCTGCTTCGACAAGCCGCGCTTCGCCAGCAGATCGGGGCGATGGGTCGCCGTGATCGTCAGGCTCTGCTGCAACCGCCACTGGGCGATCGCGGCGTGGTTGCCGCTTTTCAACACGTCCGGCACCGCCATCCCCTGCCAGACTTCGGGACGGGTGTAGTGGGGGCAGTCGAGCAAGCCGTTGGCGAAGGAATCTTCCAGCGCCGAATCGGCGTCGTTCAACGCGCCCGGCAACAAGCGGATGATCGCATCCATCAGCGCCAGCGCGGGCAATTCGCCGCCCGACAGCACAAAGTCGCCGAGCGACAGTTCCTCGTCCACGCGGCGCTGCAACAGCCGCTCGTCGATGCCTTCATAACGCCCGCACAGCAAAGCCAGTGCGCGATTCTGGTTTAGCGCGGCTTCCTTCAGTTCCATCACCCGCTGGTGTGTCAGCGGACGCCCGCGGGGGGAAAAATGCACCACCCACGGCGTCAAGTTCTCGCTGGCCAGATCCTGCTGCACGGCGTTCAGCGCGCGCTCCAGCGGCTCGGCCTGCATCAGCATCCCGGGGCCGCCGCCGTAGGGGCGGTCGTCCACCGTGCGGTGCGGGTCGTCGGTAAAGTCGCGCGGATTCCACGACTTGAACCGGTACAGCCCGCGATCCAGCGCCCGCCGGGTGATGCCGTAATCCAGCACGGCATCGAACATCTCGGGGAAGAGGGTGACGGCATCGAAGCGCACCCCTTCCATCTTAGTAATCCTCGCCCCAGTCCACCTCGATCTGGCCGCCTGTCACGTCGACCTTGCCGACGAAGGCCGCGACGAACGGGATCAGGTGTTCGCGCGTTCCCTTGACGACCAGCACGTCGTGCGCGCCGGTTTCCAGCAGGCTGTCCACCCGCCCGAGTTCGACACCTTCGCGGTTGACGGCTTTCAGACCGATAAGATCCGACCAGTAAAACTCGTTTTCCTGCGGCGGCGGCAAGTCGCTGCGCGCCACCGAGATTTCCTGGCCGCGCAGGGTGTACGCCGCGTCGCGATCATCGATGCCGACCAGTTTGGCGACCAGGGTGTTGCTGTGATCCTGGACGGCCTCGACGGCGTAATGCACCTGCTGCTCGCCACGTCCGACGCGCCAGGATTCAAAATCCATCAGCGTTGCCGGGTCGTCGCTGAAGGTCTGGACCTTGACCCAGCCCTTGATGCCGAACGGGGCGGCGATGCGCCCCATCACGATCCAGTCGCTATCTTGGCTCAAGTATCTCGGCCCTGCTGTCCCGATTGAAATCAGGCAGCGGCAGCGGACTTGTTCTGCTTGACCAGGCGGGCGACGGTGTCGGACAGCTGTGCGCCGTTGCCGGTCCAGTAGCTGATGCGTTCCTGATCCAGGCGCAGCGCTTCGGAGCCCGCAGCGGCGACCGGATTGTAGAAGCCGACGCGCTCGATGAAGCGGCCATCGCGGCGGCAGCGCGAATCGGCCACCACCACGTTGTAGAAGGGGCGGTTTTTAGCGCCGCCGCGCGAAAGACGAATAACGACCATGATTTAACCCACTGGGTAAACGGAGAAAACCGGGAATTATACCCAAAAATCCCCGACTTGCCAGTGTGCCGGCATCACCGCATTCCGGGCAGCATGCCTTTCATGCCGCGCATCATTTTGGAGATGCCACCCTTGCCCATCATTTTCATCATCTTCTGCGCCTGCTCGAACTGCTTCAGCAGCTTGTTGACTTCCTGTACCTGCACCCCGGCGCCGGTGGCGATGCGGCGCTTGCGGCTGGCCTTGATGATGTCGGGCTTGCGGCGTTCCAGCGGCGTCATGCTGTTGATGATGCCCTCCAGCCGGTTGACGGACTTGTCGTCGGCGCCCGCCGGCACGGCCATTTGTCCGGCGCCGGGGAGTTTGTCCATCAGCGCCGAGAGACCGCCCATTTTGCGCATTTGCTGGATTTGCGACTTGAAGTCCTCGAGGTCGAAATCCTTGCCTTTCTTGACCTTGTCGGCAAGCTTCCTGGCCTCGGCCATGTCGACCGAGCCCTGCGCCTGCTCGATCAGCGAGAGCACGTCGCCCATACCGAGAATGCGCTGCGCCATGCGCTCGGGGTGGAAGGCTTCCAGTCCGGTAGGCTTTTCGCCGACGCCGATGAACTTGAGCGGCTTGCCGGTGATGTGGCGCACCGACAGCGCTGCGCCGCCACGCGAATCGCCGTCGAGCTTGGTCAGCACGATGCCGGTGAGCGGCAGTGCCTCGTTGAAGGCGCGGGCGACGTTGACCGCGTCCTGGCCCTGCATGGCGTCGACCACGAACAGGGTTTCGACGGGATCGACCGTGGCGTGCAGCGCGCGGATCTCATTCATCATCGCTTCGTCGATTGCCAGCCGGCCGGCGGTGTCGACGATCAGCACGTCATAGAACTGGCGGCGCGCATGCTCCTGCGCGGCCTGCGCGATTTTCAGGGGGTCGCGCTCGTCGCCTGCCTCGAAAAAGCCGACGTCGAGCTGGGTGGCGAGCTGTCGCAACTGGTCGATGGCGGCGGGACGGTAGACGTCGGCGGAGGCGAGCAGGACTTTTTTCTTGCGGTTCTTCAGCAGCAGCGCGAGCTTGCCGCTGGTGGTGGTTTTGCCGGAGCCCTGCAGGCCGGCCATCAAGATCACGGCGGGCGGCGTGGCGGCCAGGTTGAGGTCGGCGTTTTCGCCGCCCATCAGGCGGGTGAGCTCTTCGTGGACAATGCCGATCAGCGCCTGGCCCGGCGACAGGCTGGCGAGCACTTCCTGGCCCAGCGCGCGGGTCTTCACCGCTTCGATGAAGTCCTTGACCACTGGCAGCGCGACGTCGGCTTCCAGCAAGGCCAGGCGCACCTGGCGCAACGTGTCCTGCACGTTGGCTTCGGTGATGCGCGCCTGTCCGCGCAGGGACTTGACGACGCCGGCGAGGCGTCCGCTTAGATTATCTAGCATGGCGGTTCTTTAACACGTCTTCCTTGTTGCCGCTATGGGCGGCGTGGATAATGGGGCTGGCTGAATTCAGAGTTCCATTTTAACGAATGTCTCCACTATTGCTGGTTACTTTATGTGTGAGCGCGCTGTATGGCTGGGTGGCCTGGCGCCTGCGGCGCCCCTCGCCCGCCACGTCGGTGCGCTGGCTGCTGCCGCTGGCCCTGCTGGCCCACGGCGCGCTGATTTATCAGTCGATGCTGGGACAGGGCGATATCCGGCTCGGCTTCGGCAATTCCCTGTCGACGATTTTGTGGCTGACCGCGCTGACCTACTGGCTGACGAGCCAGAGTACGCCGCTGGCGCGCCTGCAGTCGTGGGTCAGCGGGCTGGCGGCGGTGTCGGTGCTGGTCATGGCGTTTTCCCCCGCCACCCATGCCATTCCCGACTCGCAGGCACTGGCGCTGCGCACGCATCTGGTCGTGTCTTTTCTCGCCTATGGCCTGCTGGCCGTAGCGGTCTTGCATGCGGTGCTGATGACCATGCTGGAAAAGCAGCTGCATCGCGGCGCGCTCATGCAGGACGGCGCGCCGCCGCTGCTGACGCTGGAAGCAATGCTGTTCAGGACCATCGGCGTCGGATTCGTGCTGCTGACCCTGGCGGTGTTCAGCGGCGTGTTTTTCTCGGAGGAGCTCTTCGGAACGCCTTTGCAGTTCTCCCACAAGTCCGTGTTCGCCATCCTGTCCTGGCTGGTGTTCGGCGGCCTGCTGGCGGGGCGGCATTTCCGCGGCTGGCGCGGGCGCACGGCGCTGGTCTGGACGATCACGGGCTTTATCCTGCTGCTGCTGGCCTATCTGGGGACCCAGTTCGTGATGGAAGTGCTGCTTGGGCGCTGAATTCCGCCCACCGGCGCCTTTGCGCCGCTTTTTTCGGGAATAGCCCTTGGAAGCCCTCTCTATCGATACCCTGTTCGGCCTGCTCGCGGGCCTGTTGTTTTTGTCGGCCTGCTTTTCCGCATCCGAAACCGCCATGATGGCGATCAACCGCTATCGGCTGCGCCATGCTGCAGAAACCGGCCACCGCGGCGCGATGCTGACGCTGTCGCTGCTGAATCAGACCGACAAGCTGCTGGGCGTGATTCTGCTCGGCAACAATCTGGTCAATATTGCGGCTGCGACGTTGGCGACGATCATTTCCATACGTCTGTTCGGCGAATCGGATCTTGCGCTGTCGCTGGCGACGCTGCTGCTGACCTTCCTGATCCTGGTGTTTAGCGAAGTCACACCCAAGGTGCTCGGCGCGTCCTATCCCGAGCGCGTCGCCTATCCGGCCGCGTATGTGCTGATGCCGATGCTCAAGCTGACGTATCCGGTGGTCTGGTTCGTCAACCTGTTCGTGCATGGCATCCTGCGGCTGTTGCGGATCAAACCGCCCGAGCCGGGGCACGGCAGCCGTCTCGGCCTGGAGGAGTTGCGCACCATCGTGCTGGAATCGTCCGGGGTGTTGCCGCGCGAACACCACAGGATCCTGGTGAATCTGCTGGAACTGGAAGACATCACCGTCGACGATGTAATGACGCCGCGCAACCAGATTGAGGCGATCGATATCGAGGACGCCCCCGAGCGGCTACGCCAGCAGATTTCCACCAGCCACCATACCCGGCTGGTGGTGCATGCGGGCTCGTCCGACAACCTGCTCGGCGTGCTGCATGTGCGGCGGGTGCTGCACGCGCTGGCCGGCGAGGAACTGGATCCTGAGACCCTGAAGGAAAATCTCGAGGAGCCCTATTTCGTTCCGGCGGGGACGCCGCTGTTTACCCAGTTGCGCAATTTCCAGGGCGGCCGTCGCCGCCTGGCGCTGGTAGTCGACGAATACGGCGAGCTGCAGGGACTGGTGACGCTGGAAGACCTGCTGGAGGAAATGGTCGGCGAATTCACCACGCAGGCGCCGTCGGACACGGGTTACCTGCGGCGTGAAGCGGATGGCAGCTGGCTGGCCGAGGGCTCCGTCCTGCTGCGCCATCTGAACCGCAAGCTGGGCCTGTCGTTGCCGCTGGACGGTCCGAAGACACTGAATGGCCTGCTGCTGGAGCATTTCGAGGACATTCCCGAGGCGGGAGTGAGCATCAAACTGGGCGGCGTGCCGGTGGAAATCGTGCAGACACAGGATCGGGCAGTGAAGATGGCGCGCATCTATCCGCCGCCATCCGATGCCGGCTCGTCCGGAAACACCTCAATTTAGGCGAAAGATCGCCGTTAAGGCCTGTGATCGCCCATTCGCCGCTTTTCGGCGAGTGAGGAATAACCTGATGCTGGACTTGTCTGGAACCGAGCTAATGGCTGCTGTGACAAACACCAATAATTTAACCGGACTGGCACGCGCCATGGTCAACCATGGCTGGCTGTCCGAGGACGATGCCGAGGGCGTATGGAAGCGCGCCAGCCAGTCGGGTGAATCGTTCGTGACCGAGCTGATCAAGGGAAAGCGTTTCAAGGCCGACCAGGTCGCCGAATTCGCGGCCATCTCGTTCGGCTACCCTTTCCTCGATCTGAATGCCATGGATGTGGAGAACCTGCCGCAAGGGGTGCTCGATCCGAAGCTGGTGCAAAAACGGCGCGTGATTGCCCTGTACCAGCGGGGCAACAAGCTGTACGTGGCGACCTCCGACCCGACGCATCTGCAGGCGCTGGACGAAGTGAAGTTCCAGACCGGGCAGGCAGTGGAACCAATGGTGGTGGAGGACGACAAGCTCGGCAAGCTGATCCAGAAAGCGGGTGAGGCAGACGACAACACGATGGCGGTGTTGAATACCGAGGAACTCAATCTGGATTTCGCCGACGAGGAAAGTGCCGCCGCTGCCCAGCAGGATACTGGCGGCATCGAAATCGACGATGCGCCGGTGGTGCGCTATCTGCAAAAGATCATGCTGGACGCCATTAATCAGGGTGCATCCGACATCCATTTCGAGCCCTACGAAAAATACTACCGCATCCGCTACCGCCGTGACGGCATCCTGTCCGAAGTAGCGCAGCCGCCGATGGCGATCAAGGACAAGGTGGCCTCGCGCATCAAGGTGCTGTCGCGGCTGGATATCTCGGAGAAGCGCGTGCCGCAGGACGGCCGCATGAAAATGGTGCTGTCGAAGAGCCGTGCCATCGATTTCCGGGTCAGCACCCTGCCCACGCTGTATGGCGAAAAGATCGTCATGCGGATTCTCGACCCAGCCAGCGCGCAGTTGGGGATCGAGGCGCTGGGCTACGAGCCGTGGCAGAAGGAACTGCTGCTGAACGCGGTGCAGCGTCCCTACGGCATGGTGCTGGTGACCGGTCCGACCGGTTCCGGCAAGACCGTGTCGCTCTACACCTGTCTGAATATTCTCAACAAGCCTGACGTCAATATCTCGACGGCGGAAGACCCGGCGGAAATCCAGCTGCCCGGCATCAACCAGGTCAACGTCAACGACAAGGCCGGGTTGACCTTTTCGGCGGCACTGAAATCCTTCCTGCGGCAGGATCCCGACGTCATCATGGTCGGCGAGATCCGCGACCTGGAAACCGCCGACATCGCCATCAAGGCCGCGCAGACCGGCCACATGGTGATGTCCACCCTGCACACCAACGACGCCCCCGGCACCCTGACCCGCCTGCTGAACATGGGCGTGGCGCCGTTCAACGTCGCTTCCTCGGTGATCCTGATCACCGCGCAGCGGCTGGCGCGCCGCCTGTGTTCCTGCAAGCAGCCGACCGACATTCCGCAGGAAGCCCTGCTGGCGGCCGGATTCACCGAGGACCAGCTGGACGGGACCTGGCAGCCCTATAAACCGGTGGGCTGCGACATCTGCGGCGGCACCGGCTACAAGGGGCGGGTAGGTATTTACCAGGTGATGCCGATCACCGACGCCATGACGCGCATCATCATCAAGGGCGGTAACGAATCCGATATTGGCGACCAGGCGCGACGCGAAGGCGTACGCGACCTCCGTCAGGCAGGCTTGTTGAAAGTGAAAGCAGGCCTCACCTCGCTGGAAGAGGTCGAGGCCGTTACCAACATCTAAGGTCTAAGGAATTTTCTGTATGGCTACAGCGGTAAAGGCAGTCAAGGACGCCACCTTCCTGTGGGAAGGCATGGACAAGCGCGGGAAGAAGGTCAAAGGCCAGATGATGGCCGGCGGCGAAGCCGTGGTCAATTCCGTGCTTCGCAGGCAGGGCGTCACCGTCACCAAGGTCAAGAAACAGAGCACACTGTTTTCGAGCGGCAAGCGCATCAGCGACAAGGATGTCACCCTGTTCACCCGTCAGCTGGCGACCATGATGAAGGCCGGGGTGCCGCTGCTGCAATCGTTCGAAATCGTGGCGCGCGGGCATTCCAACCCATCGATGCAGCGGCTGCTGCTGGAAATCAAGGCGGACATCGAGAAGGGCAGCAGCCTTACCCAGGCGTTCGGGCGCCACCCGCTGTATTTTGACGCGCTGTTCTGCAACCTGGTGGGTGCGGGCGAATCGGCCGGTATTCTGGATGGCGTGCTCGAACGCCTGGCGATCTACAAGGAAAAAATCCTCGGTATCAAGAGCAAGATCAAGTCGGCGCTGTTTTACCCGGTTTCCATCATTGTGGTGGCGTTCGTCATCACAGCCGTCATCATGATTTTCGTCATTCCGGCGTTCAAGGATCTGTTCAGCAGCTTTGGCGCGGATCTGCCGGGGCCGACCCTGGTGGTGATGGCAATATCGGACTTCTTCGTCGAATGGTGGTGGGCAATTTTCGGTGCCGTCGGCGGCGGGATCTATGCCTTGCTGCAGGCCTGGAAGCGCTCGCGCAAGGTGCAGATGTTCATGGACCGGGTGATGCTCAAGCTGCCGATTTTCGGCGCGGTGATCGAAAAGGCCACCATCGCGCGCTGGACGCGTACGCTGTCCACCATGTTCGCCGCCGGCGTGCCGCTGGTCGAAGCGCTGGAATCGGTGGGCGGGGCGTCGGGCAACCAGGTATTCGTCGAGGCCACCCAAAAGATCCGTGGCGAAGTTTCGACCGGCACCGCGCTGACGCAGGCAATGCAGAATTCCGGACGTTTTCCCAACATGGTGCTGCAGATGACCGCCATCGGCGAGGAATCCGGCGCGCTCGACTCCATGCTGGGCAAGGTGGCCGATTTTTACGAAGCCGAGGTGGATGACGCCGTGGCGGCCCTGTCCAGCCTGATGGAACCGATCATCATGGTGGTGCTGGGCGTACTCATCGGCGGCATGGTCATCGCCATGTACCTGCCGATTTTCAAGATGGGCTCGGTCGTCTGATGGAACTGCTGCACACCGAACCAGCCCTGTTCACCGGGCTGGTTTTTTTATTCAGCCTGCTGGTCGGCAGCTTTCTCAACGTCGTCATCCATCGCCTGCCCAAAATGATGGAGGCGGAATGGCATGCGCAGTGCGCCGAGCTGCGTGGCGAAACGCCTGCTGAATCCAGGCCTTACAACCTCGCCGTGCCGCGTTCGGCCTGCCCCCAGTGCGGCCATCGGATCACTGCGCTGGAAAACATCCCGCTGCTGTCTTGGCTGTGGCTGCGCGGACGCTGTTCTGCGTGCAGCGCACCGATCGGTGCGCGCTATCCCCTGGTCGAATTGCTCACCGCACTACTGTCGGCGGCAGTGGCCTGGAAGTGGGGCGTGAGCGTGCAAACGCTTGGCGCGCTGCTGCTGGTGTGGACGCTGGTCGCACTGGCGTTCATCGACCTCGACACCACCCTGCTGCCCGACAGCCTTACCCTGCCGCTGCTGTGGCTGGGGCTGCTGTTCAATCTGGACGGATATTTTGCCAGCCTGCCGGATGCTGTCATCGGCGCCATGGCCGGCTACGGGGTGTTGTGGTCGGTGTACTGGCTGTTCAAACTGGTCACCGGCAAGGACGGTATGGGCTACGGCGACTTCAAGCTGCTGGCGGCCATCGGCGCCTGGCTCGGCTGGCAGATGCTGCCCGTTACCCTATTGCTGTCGTCGGTGGTCGGCGCGGCGATCGGTATCGCGATGATCGTGCTGGTGAAGCACGACCGGCGCATGCCGATTCCCTTCGGCCCCTATCTGGCCGGCGGCGGGCTGGTGGCGCTGTTCTTCGGTGCCGACCTGACCCAGGCTTATCTCGCGCAATTCTGATGTTCACGGTCGGCCTCACCGGCGGCATCGGGTCCGGCAAGTCGACCGTCGCCGATTGCTTTGCCGCGCTGGGCGTGCCGGTGATCGATGCCGATGTCATTGCACGCGACCTGACCGCGTCCGGCGGGGCGGCACTGCAGGAGATCCGCGCGGTGTTCGGCGAGACACTGATGCAGGCCGACGGCACACTGGACCGCGCCGCCCTGCGTCGCCGCGTGTTCGCCGACAGTGCGGCGCGGCGTCAGCTCGAGGCCATCCTGCACCCGCGTATCCGGCGGGTGGTGGGGGACATGCTCGCCACGTTGACCGCACCCTATGCGCTTGTCGTGATTCCCCTGCTGGTGGAAACCGGCGGCTACCGGGAGATGCTGAACCGCGTGCTGGTGGTCGATTGCCCGGAAGATGTGCAGATCGCGCGGGTGAAGGCGCGCAGCGGACTCGCACATGACGAAATAAAAGCCATTCTCGCGGCACAGACCGGGCGCGCCGAACGCCTGGCGGTGGCGGACGATATCATCGCCAATACCGCAACGCCGGAGGCATTGCGTGCCGAAGTGGCTGCGCTGCACCAGCGTTATCTGGCCCTTGCCAGCGCGCCGCCGCCTTGATTTTCCATCTCAATCAGCGACAATCGACCCATCCGAACCAACGCGTCGCGGCGTGATCCATTACGAATATCCCCTGAGCGAACGCATCCGCACCCTGCTGCGGCTGGAGAGTCTGTTCGAACGTTTCGATGCCTATGCCGCATCGCCCGATCCGCATGCGCATCATGCGGCCTTGCTGTCCTTGTTCGAAATGGCGGAAGTGGCAGCGCGCGCCGACCTCAAGTCCGATCTGCTGCAGGAACTGGACCGGCAAAAAGCCGTATTGGCGGCGTTGCGCGGCAATCCGCATGTGCAGGGCGAAACGCTGGAAAAGGTGCTGGCGGCGATCGAGTCGGCGCACAATGGCATTTATCAGTTGCCAGGAAAAGTCGGCCAGCATCTGCGCGAAGACGACTGGCTGATGGCCATCAGGCAGCGCGCGGCCATCCCGGGCGGGATGTGCGAGTTCGACCTGCCGTCCTACCATTACTGGCAGCACCAACCGGCCGAACAACGCATACAGCAGTTGCAGTGCTGGCTGGCGCCATTTTCATCCATTCGTGCCGCGGTCGACATCGTGCTCGGCTTGCTGCGCGACAGCGGCCAGCCCGAAATCCAGCATGTAGACAATGGCCACTATCAGCGCATGCTCGAAGCGCGCAATCCTCAGCTGATCCGCGTCGCTCTGGGCGACAATCTGCCGTGTGTGCCCGAGATATCCGCCAACAAATACATGCTCAACATCCGTTTCGTGCCGGCGGGATCCGGGCAGCTGCGCGCCTGCACCGCCGGGCCGATCGATTTTGACCTGACCTTCTGTACCCTGTGAAGCCCGCTACCAAACTACCCGTTGTCAGTTGCCCGATATGCGGTGCGGCCGTGAAATGGACAGCGGAGAATCGCTGGAAGCCGTTTTGCAGCGAGCGCTGCAAAACGATCGACCTGGGACAATGGGCGGCCGAGAAATATCGGGTTCCCGCCGATAAGCAGGAACCCGAGGACGACCCCTCGCAAGCCCAGTAATTACTTCTTGTAGGTCTTGACGCCGGATTCTGTTCCCAGCAGCAGCACGTCCGCCCCGCGCCGCGCGAACAGGCCGTTGGTGACCACGCCGACGATGAGATTGATCGCAGTTTCCAGCGATACCGGATCGACGATCGAGAGGCCGTGTACGTCGAGAATGAGGTTTCCGTTGTCGGTGGTGAAGCCCTCCCGCAATCTGGGCTGGCCACCGAGTTTCACCAGTTCGCGCGCCACATACGAGCGCGCCATTGGAATCACCTCGACCGGCAGCGGGAACGTGCCCAGCACGCCGACCAGCTTGCTCTCGTCGGCAATGCAGATGAACTGCTTGCTGCACGCCGCCACGATCTTTTCCCGTGTCAGCGCGCCGCCGCCACCCTTGATCATGGCGAAGTGCTCGGTGATCTCGTCGGCGCCATCGACGTAGATTTCGAGTTCGCCCACACTGTTGAGGTCCAGCACCTGGATACCATGGCTTTTGAGGCGGGCGGCGGTGGCTTCCGAGCTGGCCACGGCGCCGTCGATGCGGCCCTTCACTTCGGCCAGCGCATCGATGAAATAGTTGGCGGTCGAACCGGTGCCTACCCCGATGATGCCGCCCTTGGCATAATCCACCGCGGCGCGTGCCACGGCTTGCTTCATTTCGTCCTGATTCATGATGTTTTCGTCGATTGGGTTGCAGCCGGCTAAGATAGCGGCATCGCTCCTTTTTTACAAACCCCGCACCCCCCTGCCGCCATGAGCCCACCTGACGATTACCTCGAACGCATCCTCACCTCGCGCGTCTACGACGTGGCGATCGAGTCGCCGCTCGACGTGGCCCACAATCTGTCGCGGCGTCTCAACAACCAGATTCTGCTGAAGCGCGAAGACCTGCAGCCGGTGTTTTCTTTCAAGTGTCGTGGCGCCTACAACAAGATGGCGAAGCTCACGCAGGCCCAGCTTGCGCGCGGCGTGGTGGCGGCCTCGGCCGGCAATCATGCGCAGGGGGTGGCGCTGGCCGCGCAAAAGCTCGGGGTGACGGCGATCATCGTGATGCCGGCCACCACGCCCAGGATCAAGGTCGACGCGGTGGTCGCGCGCGGCGCGCAGGTGATCCTGCACGGCGACAATTACGACGAAGCCTGCGCCCACGCCACCACGCTGGCCAGGGAAGCGAAAGCGACCTTCGTTCACCCTTACGACGACCCCGACGTGATCGCCGGGCAGGGCACGGTGGCGATGGAGTTGCTGCGCCAGCATCCCGGCCCGATCCACTCGATCTACATTCCGGTCGGCGGCGGCGGGCTGATCGCCGGCATGGCGGCCTATATCAAGCGGTTGCGGCCGGAAATCAGGATCATTGGCGTCGAACCCGAGGACGCCGACGCCATGGCGCGCTCGCTATGCAAGGGCAAGCGCGTCACGCTGCCGCGCGTGGGCATTTTTGCCGACGGCGTGGCGGTGAAAACGGTCGGCAGGGAAACCTTCCGGCTGGCGCAGCTGTATGTCGACGAAATCATCCGCGTCAACAACGACGCGATCTGTGCGGCGATCAAGGACGTGTTCGAGGACACGCGCTCGATCCTGGAACCGGCCGGCGCGCTGTCGATCGCCGGGATGAAGGCCGCGATCGCTGGCGACCGGCTCAAGGGCAGGACGCTGGTCGCGGTGGCCTCCGGCGCCAACATGAACTTCGATCGCCTGCGTCATATCGCCGAACGCGCCGAACTCGGCGAGAAGCGGGAAGCGGTGCTGGCGGTGACCATTCCCGAGACGCCGGGCAGCTTCAAGGCCTTCTGCGGCCTGCTGGGCGCGCGCAACATCACCGAATTCAACTACCGCTATTCCGACCCCAAAACGGCGCGCGTGTTCGTCGGCCTGTCGGTGCCGGGAGCGGGCGAGGGCGCGCGCGTGGTCGAGCTGTTGCAGCGCCATGGGCTGGAAGCGCTCGACCTCACCGACAACGAGATGGCCAAGCTGCACATTCGCCACATGGTCGGCGGGCGCGCGCCGGAGGCGGTCAACGAAGTGCTGTACCGCTTCGAATTTCCCGAGCGCCCCGGTGCACTGATGCAGTTTCTGGAAAGCATGAGCCGCGGCTGGAACATCAGCCTGTTCCACTACCGCAACCACGGTGCGGACTATGGACGCATCCTGGTCGGCATTCAGGTGCCGGAAAAGGAAAAGCCCGGCTTCCAGAAATTTCTGGACGGGCTGGGCTATCGTTATTGGGACGAGTCCCGCAATCCGGCTTACAAGCTGTTCCTGGCCTGAGCCTTACTTTTTCAGGCCGCAGGTGTTGATGCCGAGCAACTTGTAGGTGGGGCAGAATTTGAATACTCCGGTGGCGAGTGGCAGCACGCCGATCCAGGCCCATACCGGCCCTCCCATGAGCGCCCAGGCGATGAGCGCAATGCCTGCAAGAATACGGATGATGCGGTCGATGTTGCCGACGTTGGGGGTCATGTTGGGCTCCTTGAAAAACGAATAAGGTGCAGTCAATATAGTACGCATCCGGCGTTTTTGGCGCTGGAGTGAACCTTGCCGCCGCCACGATGGGTCTTGCTCGGGCGGTGCGTGCGGGCTGCATGCTACTCTCGTATCATGCTTCGAATTTTCGTTTTTTTGCTGCTGGGCGCATTGTCTGCGGCAACCGTCCAGGCGGCCCCGGGCGACACCGCCGTGCTGCAGGCGCAGCAGGCGTTTGCCGCGCGCAAGCCGGCAAATCTGGAACGTGCGGCGCGCGACGTCCCGGCCGATCATGTGCTGGCACCCTATGTCGAATACTGGCGCCTGATGCTGGCAAGCCGCACCGAAGATGCGCGTCTTGCCGATTTTCTGGCGCGCTACCCCGGTAGCCGCATGGCTGAAGCGCTACGCGCCGACTGGCTGCAATCGCTCGGCGCGCGTGAGGCGTGGCCGGCCTATCTGGCCGGGTATCCGCGCCTCGTCAAACCCGATGCCGCGCACCAGTGTTATGCCTACCGTGCCGAATGGGCGTTGGGCAATCGCAGCCATTTGCGCGAGGCGGTGACCGTGTGGTTTACCGGGCGCGACATGCCATCGGCCTGCACGCCCTTGTTCGAGCAGCTGATCGGGGCCGGATTGATCGGCCAGGAAGACGTCTGGCGGCGCATCCGGCTGGCGCTGGAAGCGGGTAACCCCGGCGTTGCCAGGACGGTGGCCAATGCCCTGCCGACAGGACAGCGTCCAGCCGCGGCGCTGTTCGATCTGGCCAGCCGCGATCCCGGACGCTTGCTGAAATCCGGACGGCTTGATTCCGGCAGGCGCGGCGACCGCGAAATCGCGCTCTATGCGCTCGATCAGCTTGCCCGGCACAGTTCCAGCGAGGCGGTGCAGGCGCTGCGGAAGTGGGCGCCGCAGTTCACCGCGGAGGAGCTGCAAGCGGCCTGGGCGCATCTCGCCGCCTGGGCGGCGCGCCGCCATGAGGCGGTTGCCCTGGAATGGTTTCAGCAGGCCGGTGTGGCGGCGACCAACGACTTTCAGCGCGAATGGTGGGCGCGCGCCGCACTGCGTGCAGGGGACTGGCCAGCCGTACTGCGGGCGATCGAGAGCATGGGCGAAGCCACTCGCACGCTGCCCGTCTGGCGCTACTGGCGCGCGCGCGCCTTGCAGGCTGCCGGCCAGCGCGCAGCGGCGAATCCGCTGCTTCTTGTATTGGCGCGCGAGCATCATTACTACGGCCAGCTGGCGCAGGAAGAGCTCGGCCCGGTGATGCAGGCGCCGGTTACCAACATCAAGACGGGTGGCGACGACGTCGCGGCCATTGCCCGCCAGCCCGGCATTGCGCGCGCACTGGCCCTGTATGAACTCGGCTTGCGCAGCGACGCCAGCCAGGAGTGGAACTGGACGGTGCAGGCGTTTTCAGACGCCCAGCTGCTGGCAGCCGCCGAACTGGCACGGCGCATGGAATGGTATGACCGCGCCATCAACACCGCCGAGCGCACCCGCGAGCTGCACGATTTCGAATTGCGGTTTCTGGCGCCTTACCGCGAACTGGCACAAAAGGCCGCGCGCGAAAACGAACTCGACGAAGCCTGGGTGTTCGGCCTGATGCGGCAGGAAAGCCGCTTTATCAACGTCGCGCGTTCCGGCGTCGGCGCGTCCGGGTTGATGCAGATCATGCCGGCGACTGCGCGCTGGATCGCAAAACAGCTCGGCATCAAGCGCTTCCATCCGCGCGAGATGCAGGATCCGGCAAAAAACATCCAGTTCGGCGCGTATTACCTCAAGTACGTTCAAACCAGCCTGGACGGTTCGCCGGTGCTCGCCACCGCCGCCTACAATGCCGGACCGGGACGCGCGCAGCGCTGGCGCGACAGCCGGCCGATGGAAGCCGCGGTCTATATCGAGTCGATTCCGTTTGCCGAGACGCGCGATTACGTCAAAAAGGTGATGAGCAATGCCATGTATTACGCGGCGCGTTTCGGCCAGCCATCGGTGCTGCTGACAGAACGGCTGGGCACGGTGCCGCCGCGCAAAGCCCCGGCAGACTCCACCCCCGACCCTGACGCCGCGCTGGAAGTCGAGCAGGCGGGCGACTAATCCGGAGACATCGATTGACGAAGCATCCGGGCTAAAATCGGCAACGCCTCATATTTGAAGCACCCCTTACCATGAAAATTGAACACATCTGCATCCTAGGCGGGTCCGGCTTTGTCGGCAGTCATCTCGTCGGCCAGCTCGCCGCGCGCGGTCTCCAGGTGCGCGTACTTTCCCGCCGCCGCGAAACGTCCAAGGAGCTGATTCTGCTGCCCACGGTGGAAGTGATCGAGGCCGATGTGCACGATCAGCAGGAACTCATCCGCCACTTCCGCGGCATGGATGCGGTCATCAACCTGGTTGGCATCCTGCACGAAAACAAGGTCGGCCGTATCGACCTGCCGGGCGCCCGCCGCGGCGACTTCCAGAAAGCCCACATCGAATTGCCGCGCAAGGTCGTCCACGCCTGCGGCGAGGCGGGCGTGCACCGTCTGCTGCACATGAGCGCGCTCGGCGCCAACCCCAATTCACGCTCGGCCTACCAGCGCTCCAAGGGCATCGGCGAAGCGCTGGTGCGCGAGGCCGCGATGCAGCACATCGAGCACGAAAACTGGTATTTAAACGGCCCCAAGTTTATCCACGGCTACGGTCTCGATGTCACGATCTTCCGGCCATCGGTGATCTTCGGCCGCGGCGATTCCTTTCTGTCGATGTTCGCGCGTCTGCTCAAGGTTTTCCCGATGCTGCCGCTGGCGAGTGCCGGTGCGCACTTTGCCCCGGTGCACGTGGACGACGTCGCCCGCGCCTATGCCGACAGCCTCGACAATCTCGCGACCTACGGCCAGACCTACGACCTGTGCGGCCCCAGGGCCTATACCCTGCAGGAGCTGGTGAGCTACGTGGGCGAGGTCATCGGCAAGCCACGCAGAATCGTCCCGCTGGGGGACCTGCTTTCCTACCTGCAGGCCTGGGCAATGGAATTCAAGCCCGGCAAAAAACTGATGACGCGCGACAATTTCTTTGCCATGTGCGTGGATAACGTCTGCAGCGGCGGCTGGCCGTCGGTGTTCGATTTCCAGCCGGCAGCGCTCGAAGCCATCGCGCCGGAATACCTGCGCGCCGACACGCCGCGCGCGCGGTACGAGGGCTACCGCGAAAACGCCCGTCGTTGAGGGCGCCCGCTGCCATGAAAACCTACATCGTCGGCGGCGCCGTGCGCGACCGCTTGCTGGGGCTGCCGGTGACCGACCGCGACTTCGTCGTCGTCGGCGCCACCCCCGACGATATGCTGGCGCTGGGTTTTCAGCCGGTCGGTAAGGACTTCCCGGTCTTCCTGCACCCGCACACCCACGAGGAATACGCGCTGGCGCGCACCGAGCGCAAGTCCGGCCATGGCTACAAGGGCTTCAAGGTGTATGCCGCGCCGGAAGTCACGCTGGAAGAGGACTTGCGGCGGCGCGACCTCACCATCAACGCGATGGCCGAGGACGAGGCCGGCGCCCTGATCGACCCCTACGGCGGCCAGCGCGACCTGGCCGCCAAAACCTTTCGCCACGTCAGCGCAGCTTTTGCCGAAGACCCGGTGCGCATCCTGCGGGTGGCGCGTTTCGCCGCCCGCTTCACCGACTTTACCGTGGCACCGGAAACCCATGCGCTGATGCGAAAGATGGTGGATGACGGCGAAATCGATGCGCTGGTGCCCGAGCGGGTGTGGCAGGAAGTTGCGCGCGGCCTGATGGACGCGCAGCCATCGCGCATGTTCCAGGTGCTGCGCGACTGCGGCGCGCTGACCCGACTGTTTCCCGAAATCGACCGCCTGTTCGGTGTGCCGCAGCCGCCCGAGCACCATCCCGAAATCGATACCGGCGTGCATACCATGCTGGTCGTCGACTGGGCGGCGCGGCAGGGCTTCAGCCTGCCGGTGCGCTTCGCAGCCTTAACCCACGACCTCGGAAAGGGCGTCACCCCTCCCGGACTCTGGCCCCGGCACCACGGCCACGAAGCGAAAAGCGCCGAACTGGTACGCGCGCTGAGCGAACGCATCCGCGTGCCTGCCGATTGCCGCGATCTCGCCGTTGCGGTGGCGCGTGATCATGGCAATGCGCACCGCGCGCTGGAATTGCGTCCCGGCACCCTCGTCGAACTACTGGAACGGCTCGACGCTTTCCGCCGCCCCGAGCGCTTCGAGGAATTCCTGCAAGCGTGTGAGTGCGATTTCCGCGGCCGGCCAGGCTATCCGGACAAGCCTTTCCCCGAGCCGGATTACCTGCGGCAGGCGCTGCAGGCCGCGCAGGCGATCGATGCCGCCGAGGTGGCGCGCAACGCCGACCCGGCGCGCATCCGGGAAGCCATCTTCCAGGCACGGGCGGCCGCGGTGGCAGCGTGGCGCGATCGGCTTCAGACGGACAAGCCGTAAGTGGCCCGGCGGCTTGGCGGTGTCATGGGCACAGCCCCTGCACGGACGTCCATAGGCGTCTATCCTTGCAAAGGGATTTGCTTATCGATCTGATTTTCAAGAAGAGTGTGTTCATGAATCCGGATGGCCTGTTGTTCTGCTGGCTGTCGCCTTGACGCCTGCCCTGGTTGAAAGATGAGCAGATTGAGAAGCGCCTGGCTTCGTATTGTGCTGGAACTGTGTCCTGTTCGTGCCGTCGAATCAGCTGGGTGCCCTGTGCGGTACATGGAAACAGCAGCGGAACACGGGAGAAATCATGCCTTACAGTGAACAAACGGTGCAGTCGGTACGGCCGTGGTCGGCCAGAACCTTCAGCTTCACGCTCAGCCGTCCGCAGGATTTTACGTTTGAGAACGGCGAATTCGTCACCATTGGCTTGAAGCGCGAAGGCAAGTTGGTGGCGCGCGCGTATTCCATCGTCTCCACCGCCGACCGCGATCATCTGGAATTCCTCAGCATCCACGTGCCGGACGGGCCGCTGACCAGCCAGCTGGTCCATATCCGCCCCGGCGACAACGTGTGGGTCAACAGCAAGGCCACCGGCTCGCTCACGCTCAATCATGTGCTGCCGGGACGCACGCTGTACCTGCTGGCCACCGGCACGGGGCTGGCGCCGTTCATGAGCCTGATCCGCGATCCTGAACTCTATGCCCGTTTTGAGAACGTGGTGCTGGTGCATTCGGTGCGCACAGTTGTCGAGCTGGCCTACCGCGACGAGATCGAATCGCTGGACAACCCCCAGCTTTATTACGTGCCGACGGTGACGCGCGAGCCTTTCCCCGTACCCGAGCGCGGTGGCGACCTGTTCCGTTCCGGCGTGCTGTCGCAACGCCTTGGTCTGCCCGCGGCGGATTCCGAACGGGACCGCGTGATGGTTTGCGGCAACCCGGCAATGACGCGCGAGCTGACGCATTACCTCAAGGGTTCAGGCTGGACCCCGACCAGCCATCGCGGCGTCGGTAACTTCACCACCGAAGTTGCGTTCGTCGTGCATCACGCGTAATCGCCCCCGGGCCGCTTGAACATACGAATGGGCACGGGAAACCCTGGGCCCATCGCCTGTCTAATCGCGGCCGTGGCGGCGCTGGTCGCGCCGGTCGCTACGGTGTTCACGACGATCCTCGCGCCAGTTGTCGCGCTGGTCTTTCCGGCCGCGGTCATCCCAGCCACGACCGTAATCCCGGTAACCGTAATCGCGGTAATGCCGCACATACGTTACCCGGTGCGGCGGCGGCAGCACAATGGCACGGCCAGGGTGGTGCGGCATGTCCGTCCAGTAGCGGGAGCCGCCGGATTCGACCAGCACGCGGAAGCCATCGTGGTAGCCCGTGCCAAACGAGACCGAGATACGCGGCTCGACGGCGATGACGCGGCCATAAGTGCGGTCATTGTGGGCGAGGGCGCTGCCGGAGGCGGCCAGCAGGGCGGTTGCAATCAGAAGGATGCGTAACATGACACTTCTCCTTTCAGGTTTCAGGTCCGACAGGCTGCCAGGCTGAGCGTCAGTCGTTCCACTTGTTGCGGCTGCTGTTCCAGCGCTCGCTGCGCTGGTCCTCGGCCACGGAAAAACGCACATCAAGGGTCACCCATCTGCCCGGATCGTAGGGCAGGTGGGTGTTGTATTCGCGGCCCTGGAAGCGGTAGCGCACGTCGTAGCCGCTGACCACCTGGCGGAAGTTGTCCTGGGTGCGGCAGCGTTCCACCTGCTGCGGCCGCGATTCGTAACGGGTGCCGCCGTCGTTCAAGCGGTCGCCCACCACGGCGCCGGTGGCGGCGCCGACCGCGGCGGCGGCAACCCGGCCGTCGCCCTTGCCGACGGTGGAACCGATCAGGCCGCCGGCAATGGCGCCGAGAATCGCGCCGCCGGCGTTGTTGCCCTCCCGATAGCTCTGCGTCTCGTAACCGACGGTTTCGGTCCAGCACTCGCGGCGCGGCTCGTTGATCGTCTCGTAGACCGGCGTGCTGGCCAGAACCTGGGCGCGGGCGGTAAAGCCGTCGCCGTTGCCACGGCCGGGACCGGCCTGCGCTGCGCCGCTGGCAGCAAGTAGTGCGGCGATCAGGGTGGTGTTCAGGGCGCGTGATTTCATCTTTACTCTCCTTGGTTGCTTCAAGTCAGTCGGGTTCAGCGGCGGTCGCGGGGGCGACTGCCCTCTTCAGGTTGCTGCGGTTGTTTCTGGCGGCGCCGTTCGTAGCCATAGCCGTAGCCGTAGCCTTGCGGCTCCTCGGTCCCGGCTTCGTGCCTGGAGGCGCGGCGCTCGTCCTTGCGGGCATCGCGCCGATCCGGGCGAACCTCGTCACCGCGGTCGCGCTTGGCCACGATGAACGCGTCATCCATCAAGTCCGGGGCGGCCTGAACCGGGGCGGCCAGGGCCAGTCCCAGTGCGGCCAGTCCAGAAATCCAAAGTTGTCGTGTGTTCATCGTGGTCTCCATTTCTATGGTTGCTGCTTCGCTTCCATGCTTCGCAGTCTGGTTGAGAGAAGTAAGTGCACTGTTTCACGCAAGAGCGATTTTGTAACAGTGTGTAACCGGGAAGGGAATGGCACCCTGTTGCCGCTGATATAGTTGCCGCATGGAAAAAAACGTGATTTACGTAACCGACGACGACCCCGGCATCCGCGAACTGGTGGCCGAATACCTGGCGGGTCATGGCTATGCGGTCGCGACCGCGGAAGATGCGGCTTCGCTTGATCGGCTGCTCGCCGCCCGGCTACCCGACCTCCTGGTGCTCGACTGGATGATGCCGGGCGAGGACGGCCTGTCGGTGGCGCGGCGGCTGCGCGCACAGCCCGGATTTCCGCCCATCATCATGCTGTCGGCCAAGGGCGAGGACATCGACCGCATCATTGGTCTCGAAGTCGGCGCCGACGATTACCTGCCAAAGCCGTTCAATCCGCGCGAGCTGCTGGCGCGTATCCGTGCGGTGATGCGCCGGCACGGCGGGGCAGCTGCCCCGGCGGCGGCCGGAACCACCCGGCTGGTGCATTTCGGCCCATTCAGCGCCAATCTCGACGCCCGCACGCTCAGCCGCGACGGTGTGGAAATCCCACTGACCGGTAGTGAGTACGAACTGCTGGAAATTTTCGTCACCCACGCCAACCGCGCGCTGTCGCGCGACTGGCTGATGGACCAGCTGCGCGGCTTCGAGCGCGACCCGTTCGACCGCAGCATCGACGTGCGGGTGAATCGTCTGCGCAAGAAAATCGAGGACGATCCGGCCAACCCGGCCTACATCCGCACCCAGCGCGGGCAGGGCTATCTGTTCGTGCCGCAGGGCAAGGGGTGATTCCATTTCAAAACCGGAAATCTCTTTGTCGGCTACGTCTCGCCGTGCAGTGGGTACTGTCTTCGGCTTGCCTTCGCGATCTTTCCGGTTTTGAAATGGAATGGGGCCAGCGATGAAGTCCATCACCCGCTCGCTGTTCGTCCGCACCGCGCTGACGCTGGCGCTGGCCTTCGTCGTGTTCCAGGCGGCGGCGTTTTGGGTAGTGACCCGCACCCTGATCATCCCGGTGGCGGAGCGCTCGGCCGACGACCTGGCCGGCCTGGTTGTGCTGTCGGCGCAGACCTGGGTGGAACTGCCGCCCGAGACGCGTCCGGCGTTCGAGCGCGAACTGGCGCGCCGTCACGGCCTGCGCCTGACCACCGCCGACATCGGGGCGACCGTGGATGCGCCGCAGTTTGCGTTCCGCAGCCAGATCGAAGCCGCGCTGAGCCGCCGCGTGGGTGAAACCATTGTGTTGCGTGGAGTGCCGGGAACCGTGGCGGCGTGGCTGGATATCCCGGTCGGCGGGCACGACCTGCGGGTCGGCTTCTTCCCCGACCGCTATGCCGTCAAGCCGCCGCTGGCCGCGACTACGGTCGTTGCGCTGGGCACGTTCCTCAGCCTGCTGACCGCCCTTTTTCTGGTGCGCCGCATCACCGTACCGCTGGCGCGCGCAGCGCAGGCGGCCAGCCAGGTGGGTGCGGGCGAGCTACCCGAGCCCTTGCCGGAAACCGGCCCCGCCGAACTCGCCGAACTGGCACGCCGTTTCAACACCATGGCGGCCGAAGTGCGCGATCTGCTGGATAACCGCACCACCTTGCTGGCAGGCATCTCGCACGACCTGCGCACTCCGATGACGCGCCTGCAGCTGAATCTGGAAATGCTGCGCGATGCGCCCGACCCTGCGCGCATCGACCGCGCGGTAGCCGATCTGGCCGACATGAACAGGCTGATTACCGGTTATCTGGAACTGGCACGGACCACGCAGACCGAAACGAAGGTGCGCTTCGATCTTGCGGAACTGCTGGAGGAGGTGGTGGCCGATGCGGGTCTGCCATGGGCGGGCGCGGCGCCGTGCGAGGTCGAGGTGGCGCGGCTGGCGGTGCGGCGGATCGTATCCAACCTGATCCAGAATGCGCAGCGTTATGGCGGCGGCACGCCCATCGAGCTGGCTTTGGAATGTTCGGATACATGGGTGCGGGTGACCGTGCGCGACGCCGGCGCCGGCATCCCCGACGACCAGATGGAAAAGGTATTCAGGCCGTTTTACCGGCTGGAGAGCTCCCGCTCGCAGGTTACGGGCGGAACCGGGCTGGGGCTGGCGATTGTGCGCCAGCTGACGGAAACACATGGCTGGAAAGTGAAGCTCAGGAACCGTGCGGCAGGCGGCCTGGAGGCGGTACTGGAAATCCCCCGCCAGCAGCCTGGCGGTCAGGTGTAGTAGGGCGTGCTCCGCCGCAGCACCCGGAATTCGATGAACAGCAGCGTCAGGCTGAACATCGACATGCGGTAGGTGCTGCCGCTGAAAAATCCCAGCGGCGAACGAGACAGGTTGATGCTCACGCGGGTGGATCGACCGACCTGCATCAGGCGGCGGGCTGGTGTGCAAACAGGGAAAATTGCACGAACAGCAGTGACAGGCTGGTGAGGCTCATGCGCTCGGTCTGGCCGTGAAACCAGGCGAAGGGCGAGGCGCTGAGTTCGAGAACCAGTTGGTTTTTACCGAATTGCAGTTTCATGCTGCGCTCCTTGGCGAGGGGTTGCCTGATTACTTGCATTACGTGCAATGCCTGTGCCAACCGGGCTGTGGCAATGTGACGAAAAAATAAATCGACAAAACAAAGGCTTGCAAAGTCCGGCTTGAAGGGGCCGGTTGGGGCGCTTGCGTGGGCTGACGAAAAACCGTCAACCGGCGTCGAAACGGCAAACGGTCGACTTCCCGAACGGGTGGGAGCCCATGTCGGGGTAAAATCCGGCTTTAACGATTTAAGCGGGGCGTGTTCTGCGCGCCGCATCTTCTGCATGATCATCCTCAAGAATCTCAGCCTGCGGCGTAGCGCCAAGGTTTTGCTCGACAACGCATCGGTGTCGATCAACCCCGGCGAGCGGGTCGGCCTGGTGGGGCGCAACGGCGCTGGCAAGTCCAGCCTGTTCGCGCTCCTGAACGGCACCCTGCACGAAGACAAGGGCGACTTCTCCATGCCGTCGCAGTGGCGCATGGCGCAGGTAGCGCAGGACATGCCGGAAACGAGCGAGCCCGCGACCGACTTCGTCATCGCCGGCGACAGCCAGTTGGTCGCGGCACAGGCCGAGGTGGATGCCGCCGAAGCCAGCGACGACGGCGAGCGCATGGCGCACGCCTACATGGCGCTGCACGACGCCGGCGCGCACGACGCGCAGTCGCGCGCGCAGGCGCTGATCCTCGGGCTTGGCTTCCAGGTACGCGAGCTGAACCAGCCGGTCAACAGCTTTTCCGGCGGCTGGCGGATGAGACTCCAATTGGCGCGGGCGCTGATGTGCCCGTCCGACCTGCTGCTGCTCGACGAACCCACCAACCACCTCGACCTCGATGCGCTGGTGTGGCTGGAAGCCTGGCTGAAAAAATACCCCGGCACCATGCTGGTGATCAGCCATGACCGCGAGTTTCTCGACGCCGTGACCAACGTCACCATCCACATCGAAAACGGCCAGCTCACCCGCTACGGCGGCAACTACAGCACCTTCGAGGACATGCGCGCCGAGCAGATGGCGCTGCAGCAGGCGGCGTTCGCCAAACAGCAGGACAAGATCGCCCACCTGCAGGATTTCATCAACCGCTTCAAGGCCAAGGCCAGCAAGGCCAAACAGGCGCAAAGCCGGGTCAAGGCGCTGGATCGCATGGAACGCCTGGCGCCGATGCTGGCGAGCGCGGATTTTACCTTCGAATTCAAGGAGCCGCTCAACCTGCCCAACCCCATGCTGACCATCGACGACGCCAGCTTCGGCTACCCGCCGCCCGCGGATGCGCCCCCAGGCACATTGCCGACGGTGATCGTGCAGAACGTCAGCAAGTCGGTCTTCGCCGGGCAGCGCATCGGTATCCTCGGCGCCAACGGCCAGGGCAAATCGACGCTGGTGAAGACCATCGCGCGCACCTTGCCGGTGGTTGCGGGCGAGGTGATCGAGGGGCGCGGCCTCAACATCGGCTACTTCGCGCAGCAGGAACTCGACGTGCTGCGCCCCAAAGACACCCCGCTGGAACACATGATCCGCCTCGCCCGCGACACCATCGCCAACGGCGGCGCCGGCCAGTTCAGCAGCCGCGAGCAGGATCTGCGCAACTTCCTCGGCACCTTCAACTTCAACGGCGACATGGTCAAGCAGGCCGTCGGCACCATGAGCGGCGGCGAAAAAGCGCGGTTGGTGCTGTGCATGATCGTGTGGCAGCGGCCGAATCTCTTGCTGCTGGACGAGCCGACCAACCACCTCGACCTCGCCACCCGCGAAGCGCTGGCGATGGCCTTGAACGAGTTCGAGGGCACCCTCATGCTGGTCAGCCACGACCGCGCCCTGCTGCGTTCGGTGTGCGACGAATTCTGGCTGGTCACGCGCGGCGGGGTGGAGCCGTTCGACGGCGACCTGGACGACTACCAGCGGTATTTGCTGGATGAGGGCAAGCGCCTGCGCGAAGAATTGAAGCAGGCGGGCAAGGGGGGTGAGACCCCGGTTGCCAGAGCGGAACCTGCATCGGTGGCGGCGAAGAAGCCGGTGTCATCGGGCAGGATCAAGTCGCTCAAGCAGAAACTGGAGAAGCTCGACAAAAGCATGGCTGCGCTACAAGGGGAAAAGGCGGCGTTGGAAGCCCGCCTGGGCGGGACGCTTTCTGTCGAGGAAATTACTGAAACCGGCAAGCAGCTTCAGCATGTCATTGACGAACTGGCGATTGAAGAGGGGGAGTGGCTGGAATTGTCGGGGGAGATTGAGGCGCTGGAAATGGCGAGTGCTTAGGGCTGGCAGCGCCCCTCAGCGCTGTTCGCCCTGAGCCTGTCCTGAGCTTAGCGAAGGTGGCTGTCAATACCAGTGAAGGATTTTGCAGGACCGCCGACCGTTGGCCGGGGGTAGCCCGGCGGCTAGTTACTTTCTTTTGCTTCGCCAAAAGAAAGTAACCAAAGAAAAGGCGACCCCGACAGTCCCGAATTCCCGAAGATCAAGCGCGTCGGGTGGGCGGCAAAGAACTCGCCCCGCCTGATTGTTTTAATTTTGTTTTTTGTGGGCGGGGCTCAAACACCTTTGCCGCTGATCCACCCGCCGCACTTGATCTTCGGCGGATCTGTAAGGGGAAGAAAGTCAAAACCAGTTTGACTATGCGCAAACGTCGCAGACCGGATTGAGTGCTTCGCAGTAAAGCTCGCCCAAGTACACAAACTGTCCCGTTACCACCGGCCTGGTTTTGTGTTCCCCCTTACAGCCACGCCGAGAATTGGCCCTGCCGGGCGGATCAGCGGCGAAGGTGTTTGAGCCCCGCTCACAAAAATTGAATCAGCTCAGAAAAAGCGGGGCGAGTTCTTCGCCGCCCGTCGCGGCAGGGCGGATTTTCGGGAATTCGTGGCTGTCGGGGTCGCCTTCTTTTGGTTACTTTTCTTGGCGAGACAAGAAAAGTGACTAGCTGCCTGGCTACCCCCGGCCCACGGTCAGCAGCTCGGCAGCATTCCCCGCTACAACCGACAACGAAACCCCTTCCAACCACGTTAAAATGCCGCTTTCCAGAAAAGCCGCTCATCCGCCGTGAAACCCACCTTTCAGGACATCATCCTCACCCTGCAACGCTACTGGGCTGAGCGCGGCTGTGCGCTTTTGCAGCCTTACGACATGGAGGTCGGCGCCGGTACTTCGCATACCGCGACCTTTCTGCGTGCGCTTGGACCGGAGCCGTGGAAGGCGGCCTACGTGCAGCCGAGCCGCCGGCCCAAGGATGGGCGCTACGGCGACAACCCCAACCGGCTGCAGCATTACTACCAGTTTCAGGTGGTGCTCAAACCGGCACCCGCCGATATTCTGGAGTTGTATCTCGGTTCGCTGGAAGCACTGGGCTTCGATCTGAAAAAGAACGACGTGCGTTTCGTCGAGGACGACTGGGAAAACCCCACGCTCGGCGCCTGGGGGCTGGGCTGGGAGGTGTGGCTGAACGGCATGGAAGTGACGCAGTTCACCTACTTTCAGCAGGTCGGCGGCATTGATGTGAAGCCGATCACCGGCGAAATCACCTACGGTCTGGAGCGCCTGGCGATGTATCTGCAGGGGGTGGAGAGCGTGTTCGACCTGGTCTGGACCGAGGGGTTGACCTACCGCGACGTCTACCACCAGAACGAGGTCGAGCAGTCGGCCTACAACTTCGAGCACAGCGACGTCGATTTTCTGCTCGCTGCCTTTTCCGCGCACGAGAAGAAGGCGCAGGAACTGATGGCGGTTCAGCTCGCACTGCCGGCCTACGAGCAGGTGCTGAAGGCCGCGCATACCTTCAACCTGCTCGACGCGCGCGGCGCGATTTCGGTGACCGAGCGCGCGGCGTATATCGGCCGCATTCGCAACCTGGCGCGCGCGGTGGCGAAGAGTTATCTCGATAGCCGGGCGCGGCTAGGTTTCCCGATGGCGCCCAAGGCCTGGGCAGACGAAGTGCTGGCACAGATTGAAAAGAAGGCTGCGGCATGATCACCGAAAATTTGCTCGTTGAACTCTTTGTCGAAGAACTGCCGCCCAAGGCGCTGAAGAAGCTGGGCGAGGCCTTTGCTGCCGAGCTTGCCGAAAGTTTGGTCGCGCAGGGACTGACCGAGGCGAAGGCTGCGGTCGCTAACTTTGCCTCGCCGCGTCGCCTTGGCGTGCACATCGAAGGCGTCCTGCAGCGCGCCGCCGACAAGCCGGTGTCGACCAAGCTGATGCCGGTTGCCGTGGGTCTGGATGCAGAGGGCAAGGCGACGCCTGCGCTGCTGAAGCGCCTGGCCGTGCTGGGTGCCGATACGTCCGCCGTCAGCCAGTTGCGCCGCGCGGCAGACGGCAAGAATGAAGCGCTGTTCCACGACAGCATCGCACCGGGCACGAAGCTCGCCGACGGCCTGCAGCACGCGCTCGAAGCGGCGATGGCGAAGCTACCTATCCCGAAGGTGATGCAGTACCAGCTGGCCGACGGCTGGAGCAGCGTGCACTTCGTGCGTCCGGTGCACGGGCTGGTTGCGCTGCATGGCACGGACATTGTGCCGCTGTCCGTGCTGGGCTTGACGGCCGGGCGCGACACGCAGGGCCATCGCTTCGAAGCGCGCGTCAGTCCGGTGGTGATCCGGAGCGCTGACAGCTACGCCAGCCAAATGAAAGACGAGGGCGCAGTGATCGCCAGCTTTGCCGAGCGCCGCGCCGAGATCGTTCGCCAGCTGCAATCTGCAGCTGCGCCCTCGGGTTTGACGCCGGTCGAGGACGACGCGCTGCTGGATGAAGTCACCGCGTTGGTCGAGCGTCCCAATGTGCTGGTCGGTACGTTCGAGGAGGCCTTTCTCGAAGTGCCGCAGGAATGCCTGATCCTGACCATGAAGGCAAACCAGAAATACTTCCCGTTGTTGGACGCGCAAGGCAAGCTGACTAACCGCTTCCTCATCGTTTCCAATATCTCGCCTGCCGATGCGTCTGCCGTCATTGGCGGCAACGAACGCGTGGTGCGCCCGCGTCTGGCCGACGCCAAATTCTTCTACGACCAGGACCGCAAAAAGGCGCTGGACTCGCGCGTGCTGGGGCTGGCCAGGGTCGTTTACCACAACAAGCTCGGCACCCAGGGCGAGCGCGTGACGCGGGTACAGGCGATTGCCCGCGCCATCGGCGAGCAGATCGGCGGCGAGGCCATTGCGCTGAAGGCCGATCAGGCTGCGCTGCTGGCCAAGGCCGACCTGCTCACCGATATGGTCGGCGAGTTTCCCGAGCTGCAAGGCATCATGGGGCGCTATTACGCGCAGCACGATGGGCTGGCCGACGACATCGCCTTCGCCATCGAGGACCACTACAAGCCTCGCTTTGCCGGCGACGCGCTGCCGCGCAGCGATGTCGGCGTGTGCGTGGCGCTGGCGGACAAGCTGGAGACGCTGGTGGGGCTGTTCGGCATCGGCGAGAAACCCAGCGGCGACAGGGATCCGTTTGCGCTGCGTCGTCATGCGCTGGGCGTGATTCGCATGCTGATCGAAAAGAGCTTGCCGCTGAGCCTGGACGATCTGGTTAATATCGCCTTCGCCGCCTTCCCGCAGGGATTGCTCGGACAGGCGCACACTGATGTGTACATGTTCGTGTTCGAGCGCCTCAGTGGCGCGATGCGCGAACAGGGCTATTCCGCGAACGAGGTCGATGCGGTGCTGAGCCTGAACCCGACGCAGATCCATCTGGTACCGAAGCAACTGGAGGCGGTGCGTGCCTTCGCAGCATTGCCGGAAGCCCCCACGCTCGCCGCGGCCAACAAGCGTGTCGGCAATATCCTGAAAAAGACCGAGGGCGAGGCGGGCGGCGGGGTCAACGCGGCATTGTTCGCCGAGACGGCGGAAACGGCGCTGTTTGCCGCGCTTTCCGAGATTGCCCCGCGCGCCGACGCCGCATTTGCCGCAGGCGACTACACAGCGTCGCTGCAGGCGCTGGCGGCGCTCAAGGCGCCGGTCGATGCCTTTTTCGACCAGGTGATGGTGAACGCCGACGATCCCACGCTCAAAGCCAACCGGCTGGCGCTGCTGTACCGGTTGCACCAGACCATGAACCGGGTTGCGGACTTGTCGCGGCTGGCGGCGTAAGATGGCTTTCTGCGCAGCAGGAGTCTCGCCATGAAACTCATCATTCTCGACCGCGACGGCGTCATCAATTTCGACTCCGACCAGTTCATCAAGTCACCCGACGAATGGAAGCCCATTCCGGGCAGCCTGGAGGCGATCGCGCGGCTGACGCGCGAGGGTTGGCGGGTGGTGGTGGCGACCAATCAATCCGGCCTGGCGCGCGGATTGTTCGAGATGGTGACGCTCAACGCCATCCACGCCAAGATGCACAAGGCGGCGGCACAGGCGGGGGGACGCATCGAAGCAGTGTTTTACTGCCCGCATGCGGCCGAGATGAACTGCGATTGCCGCAAGCCCAGACCGGGGCTGTTGAATGAAATTGCCGCGCGTTATGGCCATGACCTGCACGATGTGCCGGCTATTGGCGATTCGCTGCGCGACCTGCTTGCGGCAGCACGTGTGGGCGCGCGCCCTCTGCTGGTCAAAACCGGCAAGGGCGAAAAAACCCTGGCGGCCGGCGGCCTGCCCGAGAACACCCCGGTGTTCGCCGACCTGAGCGAGGTCGTCGATCACTTGCTGAAAACGGCCGCATGAGCCTGATCCGCTCGGTTGTTTTCGCAGTGATGCAGACTGCGCTGACGGTGTTTTTCAGTATGGTTGCGCTGTTCAGTTTTCCGTTTTCGGCGCACACCCGCTACCGCATGATCACCGGCTACAACCATATCGTCATCTGGCTTGCGCGCAAGGTGCTCGGCATCCGCTACGTGGTGCGCGGCCGCGAGAACCTGCCTGCCCGCCCGGCGGTGGTGCTGGCCAAGCACCAGTCGGCATGGGAAACGGTGGCGTTTCTGTTCCTGTTCCCGCCGGTGTCGGCGGTGATCAAGCAGGAGTTGCTGAACGTGCCGTTCTTCGGCTGGGCCTACCGCATGCTCTCGCCGATCGCCATCGACCGCGGCGCCGGGCGCGAGGCGCTGAAGCAGATCGTGAGCAAGGGCAAGGCCAAACTTGAGCAGGGTTTCTGGGTATTGGTGTTTCCCGAGGGCACCCGCGTCGCCCCCGGCGAGAAAGGGCGTTATGGCATCGGCGGCGCCTGGCTGGCGGCGGAGACCGGCACCCCCATCGTGCCGGTGGCGCACAACGCCGGCGAGGTGTGGCCGAAGAATGCCTTCGTCAAACGCCCCGGCACCATTACCGTCAGCATCGGCCCGGCCATCGAGACCGCCGGCAAGAGCGCGGCGGAACTCACCCGCGCAGTCGAGGCGTGGATCGAAACCGAAATGACGAGGCTGCCCCCTGCTGCCCCACGCCAATAGCGGCGTCCTGCAGATCGGTGACGCCGCCGTTCCGTACCAGTTGCGGCGCTCGCACCGCCGCCGTACGCTGGGCCTGACCGTCACACCGCGCGAAGTGCGCATCCACGCACCGAGCTGGACCCCGCGCGCCGAAATCGAATGCTATGTGCGGCAGCAGCATGACTGGCTGCATCGCACATGGACCCGCTTGCAGGCGCGTTCGCCGCAAGCGTGCGTCGACTCCGTGGCCGAAGTGCGTTTTCTCGGGCGCGCGCTCACGCTCGACATTCGGGCCTCCCTGTTCGTTGATATCCAGCGTCGCGGCGGCAGCCTGTGTGTGCATGCCCCGCTCGACGCCGATGTGGGTGCGCTGATCCGCGGCTGGCTGCACGGCCAGGCCATCCGCCTGCTGGCCTGGCGGATGGCGCGTATCGCGCGCCGGCTGGGGCGCGCACCCAGCCGCTTCGCCCTGTCCAACGCGCAGACGCAATGGGGCAGCTGCACCCGGCACGGCCATGTCCGTCTCAACTGGCGGCTGGTGCAGGCGCCGCTCGCGCTGATCGACTACGTTGCCGCGCACGAACTTGCGCACCTGGTTCACCTTGACCACTCGCCGCGCTTCTGGGCGCAGGTCGCCGAACTGTGCCCCGACGCGTTGGCAAGGCGCGCCGAATTGCGCACAATGACTGCTGTGCTGTTTCAGATTTGATGCGTCAAACAAAGACACAAAGGACTGCAAAATGAGACTACTTCATACCATGCTGCGGGTAGGCGATCTCGATCGCTCGATCAGTTTCTACACCAACGTCCTAGGCATGAAACTGCTGCGCCGCAACGACTATCCAGCCGGGAAATTTACCCTCGCCTTCGTCGGGTACGACAGCGAAGACAAGGCGGCGGTGCTCGAACTGACCTACAACTGGGGCGTCGACAAATACGAGCTCGGCAGCGGCTACGGCCACATCGCCCTTGAGGTCGACGACGCCTATGCCGCGTGCGATGCGGTCTCGGAAAAAGGCGGCAAGGTGTTGCGCCCGGCCGGGCCGATGTCGCATGGTACGACCGTGATTGCGTTCATTGAAGACCCGGACGGCTACCCGATCGAGTTCATCCAGAAGGGAACCGCGGGGTGGGTGAAAGAGTGGGCGGAGTGAAGTCGGCGCAGTGAAGTCGGCATGCGCCCGCGCCGCTGCGCTTACTGACTGATTGCCTTGGTGATCAGCGGCACCAGGGTCTCCGGCAGCTTGATCTTGCCGGACAGGGCAAAGGCCTGGGCGTTCTTCGACATCTTCTTCCACGTCTTGCGGATGATTTCCAGCCATTTCGCCTCATCGTAGTCGGGCTTGCTGTGGGCAAAGCCCAGCAGGTAATGCTCGATGAAGACCAGGTCGGCGATATCCTCCAGCAGCTGCGTGTCCGGGTTGCTCTTGATGCCGCGCTTGCCCACCGCCATCTTGACCCGTTCGATCATCGCATCGTCATAGCCGGCCTGGCGCATCAGCTCGCCGGCGGTATCGGCCTGGAGCGCGTACAGCCCGGTGCGCCATGCGTGATAGCCTTCCCTGGTCATCGGATAGGTGTTGCGCGGCACCTTCCAGCGCTGGATGTGCTGGGCGCGCACCGCGAGTTGTGCGGCTTCCGACGCATCCGGCGCAAAGCGGCCGATCATGTCGGACATGCGTTTGGAATACAGCAGTTCCTTCGGCTGACCCTCGTCCAGGTTGGGGTCTTCCGCATTGGCGGCATCGAACAGCGTCAGGGTTTTATTGAAACGGGCCTGGTTGACACTTTCCTGGTTTTCGATCATCTTGGAATCCTTGGCAGTGAGTTGATGTTGAGCTGCATGTGCAATTGTCACGAGTATAAAGGCAGCAGGTAAATCCCCCAGCGGGGTTATTGGCTGGGGAAGATCAGGAAACCGAATCTCGCCCCGCCAGGCGTGGCATCATGAATTTAAATGGCTGCGGGCTGACTTGCTCGCACGACTTAACCCAAAGGAACCCGACATGACCGATCTTTTTTCGCCAGCCCGCTTCGGCGCCATCGAACTGCCCAACCGCGTGGTGATGTCCTCGCTGACGCGTAATCGTGCCGCCGCCGGCAATGTGCCGACGCCGCTGATGGCCGAATACTATCGCCAGCGCGCGTCGGCTGGCCTGATCCTGACCGAGGCGACGCCGATCTGTCCGGAAGGTCACGGCTACCCGCGCACGCCCGGTATTCATACGCCCGAGCAGACCGCCGGCTGGAAGCTGGTGACGGACGCGGTGCATGGCGCTGGCGGCAGGATCGCGCTGCAGCTGTGGCACGTGGGGCGGATTTCGCACCCCGACCTGCAGCCGGGCGGTGCCCTGCCGGTCGCGCCGTCGGCGATCCGCCCGGCCGGGCAGGCGTTCACCGGGCAGGGCATGAAGGATTTCGTCACACCGCGCGCGCTCGATCTTGCCGAATTGCCCGTCCTGATTGAAAGCTACGCCCAGGCGGCGCGCAATGCGATGGACGCGGGTTTTGACGGGGTGGAAATCCACGCCGGCAACGGTTATCTGCTGGATCAGTTCCTGCGTTCGTCCACCAACCAGCGCACCGATGCCTACGGCGGCAGCAAGGAAAACCGCGCGCGCCTGCTGCTGGAGGTGATGGACGCAGTCTGCAAGGCAATCGGCAATGACCGCGTCGGCCTGCGGCTGTCGCCGGTGACGACCTTCAGCGACATCAGCGACGACTATCCGCAGGAGACGTTCGATTACGTTGTCACGCAGCTGAATTCGCTGAACCTGGCCTTCCTCGACGTGCTGCAGGGAACCGGCGGCGCGCCCAAAGAACAGTGGATTCCGTTCGACTATGACCAGCTGCGCGCGCTGTATTCTGGAAACCTCATCCGCAACAACGGCTACGACTTCGAAACGGCGCAGCAGGCGGTGATGTCCGGCGCGGCCGATGCGATTGCCTTCGGCCGGCTGCTGCTGGCCAACCCCGACCTGGTCGAGCGTTTCCGCCGCGGTGCGCCGCTTAATGCGCCTGACTACGAAACGCTCTACAGCGGGGAAGAGAAGGGCTACACCGACTATCCCTTCCTGCCGGACTGAGCGTTGCCCCGGAGGAAACGATCAAGCAGACTGCCGCAGATTGCCAAGGTGGCGGGTGATGGCCTCGTAGTCGGCGAGGGAAAGGTTTTCCGCGCGCTTGCCGGCATCGATTCCGAGTGCAGCGAAGTCCTCCGGCTTTATCAGACTGCCCAGCGTGTTTCGCAGCGTCTTGCGGCGTTGCGAAAACGCAGCGGCGACCACGCGCGCAAACAGCGCTTCGTTGAGCGTGACGATTTCAGCCGGGGTTTTTGGAATCAGCCGGACGACTGCGGAGTTGACCTTGGGCGGCGGGTCGAAGGCGGTGGGTGGCACGTCGAGTAGCCATTCGAGGTGGAAGCGGCGCTGCAGCATGATCGACAGCCGTCCGTAATCGTTGGTCGAGGGCTCGGCAACCATGCGTTCGACGACTTCCTTCTGCAGCATGAAGGTCATGTCGCGGATGTGCGCGGCGAACGCCAACAGGTGGAACAGCAGCGGCGTGGAAATGTTGTACGGAAGATTGCCGATGATGCGCAGATCGTGGCCGAGCTGGGCGAAATCGAACTTCAAGGCGTCGCAGCTATGCACGGTGAGGCGGTCGGCCGGCCATGCCCGCTGCAGGCGTGCGACGATGTCGCGGTCAAGCTCGACCGCATGCAGGTGCGGCAGGCGTTCGAGCAGGGGCCTGGTCAGCGCCCCGAGGCCAGGACCGATCTCGACCACGGTTTCCCCCGCCTGCGGCTGGATGGCGTTGACGATGGCGTGAATGATGCCGTCGTCGATGAGGAAATTCTGGCCGAAGCGTTTGCGGGGGGTGTGCATTTCAGGGATCAGGGTTTTTTGTGCGGCTTTTAGCCGCGTTTTATATTAACGGGCATCACGCTATTCCCTGACCCCTGCCAACCATCTCCATCGCCACCTCGATCGCCGCCAGCAGGCTGCCCACTTCCGCGCGTCCCGTGCCGGCGAGGTCGAGCGCGGTGCCGTGGTCGACCGAGGTGCGGATGAAGGGCAGGCCCAGGGTGATGTTCACGCCGGCGCCGAAGCTGGCGTACTTGAGGACGGGCAGGCCCTGGTCGTGATACATCGCCAGCACGGCGTCGCAGGGATCGACGCGGATGCGCGAGAACAGGGTGTCGGCGGGCAAGGGGCCGACGAGATCGATGCCTTCGCTGCGCAGGCGTTCAAGCACGGGTTCGATGACGTCGATTTCCTCGCGCCCCAGGTGGCCGGACTCGCCGGCGTGCGGGTTGAGGCCGGCCACCACAATGCGCGGCCGAATGATGCCGAACTTGTTTTTCAGGTCAGCGTAGAGGATGCGGATCACCTCATCGAGCAGTCCCGCCGTGATGGCGTCGGCCACCGCGCGCAGCGGCAGGTGGGTGGTGGCCAGCGCGACGCGCAGGCCACCGCCGGCGAGCATCATCACGACCCGCCTGGTTCCGCTGTGGTCGGCCAGGTATTCGGTGTGACCGGTGAAGGCAAAGCCGGCGTCGTTGATGATGCTCTTGTGCACCGGCGCGGTGACGACGGCGTGATAGGTGCCGTCCAGGCAGCCGGCAAGGGCGGCGTCGAGCAGGGCCAGCACGTGGGGACTGTTGCGGGGGTCGAGCCTGCCTGCGGTGACGGGTGCCGCGGCCGCAATGTGACGCACGTGCAGCGCGCCCCGCTGGTGCGCCGGGATGGCGTCGCCGAGGATGAAGTCGACCGCGATGCCCAGCTGCGCCGCGCGGGCGTGCAGCACCTCGACGTCACCGAGCACCGAGAGGCGGCATGGCAATGCCTGTTGCGACAGTGCAATGCAGAGGTCGGGGCCGATTCCGGCGGGCTCGCCTGCGGTGAGCGCGAGCACGGGCAGCGTCGCGGTCATGTCGAAATCAGTCGAGCGGACGCAGTTCGACGTAGGCCGAATCGCGGATCTGCCGCACCCAGTCCTGGAAGGCTTCTTCCCCCTTGCGCTCGCGAATCGCCTGGCGCGCCATCAGTTTCTGGCGTTCCTGCGTGACGTCCTGGTCGCGGCGTTCCAGCACCTGGATCAGGTGCCAGCCGAAGGGTGACTGGACCGGTGCGCTGACTTCGCCCGGCTGCAGGGCGTTCATCGCCTTCTCGAAATCGGGCACGGTATCGCCGGGGTTGATCCAGCCAAGGTCGCCACCCTTTGAGGCGCTGGCGTCTTCGGAATGCAGGCGTGCCAGTTCGTCGAATTTCACGCCGTTGTCAATGCGTTCTTTCAGCTGCAGCAGCCGGTTGCGGGCATCGGCCTCCGCGGTGAGCTCGTTGGTCTTGATGAGGATGTGGCGGGCGTGCGTCTGGGTGACGCTGAGGGTGGCGTCAAGCCCTCGCTTGTCGTTGAGCTTGAGGATGTGGAAGCCATTGCTGCTTTTAAGCAGCGGGCTGACCTGGCCGGGTTGCAGCGGCTTCAGGGCATCGGCAAACAGCACCGGTATCTTGCCGCTGGCGCGCCAGCCGAAGGCGCCGCCCTGCAGCGCGTTGGCGGCATCGGAATGGCTAGCCGACAGCTGCGCGAAATCGGCGCCCGCGGCGAGCTGGGCGAGGATGTCCTCGGCGCGGGCGCGGCGTGCCTGGATCTGCTCGGGCGAGGCGTTTTCCGGCACGGTAACGAGAATGTGGGCGAAGTCGTATTCCGTCTCCATGCCCTGCTGTACCTGCGTTTGCAGGTAGCCTTCGATCTCGGCGTCGCTGACCGAGATGCGGTTGTCGACGTCGCGTTCGCGGGCGCGTGCGATGAGGAGCTCGTTACGGATGGTGTTGCGCATGCTGTCGAGGCTCTGGCCTTCCTTTTCCAGCGCGGCCACAAGCCCCGCCAGGTCGAGCTTGTTCTGGGCGGCGATGCGCTGCAATGCACGCTCGACCTGCGCCGGGTCGACCCGGATGCCGGTGCTACGGGCATGCTGCTGTAGCGCCAGTTCGGTAACCATGCGTTCGAGCAGCTGCTTTTCCAGCGCCTCGCGCGACGGTAGCGGCGTATTCTGGCGCGACAGGTTCCGTACCACTTCCTGGTAGCGCCTGGCCAGTTCCTGGCGGGTGATGACTTCGTCGTTGACGATGGCGACGATGTGGTCGAGCGTCTGCACGGCGGCGTGGGCAGGAAGCAGGGTCGATGCGGCAATCAGCAGCGATAGCCCGAGCGTCAATTTATGAAACGTTTGGGCCAATACCCGCTGCGGGCGGCGCCATTCAGGGTGTTTGAATAATTTCATTGCTGGGCCTGTATCCGGGAACACTTTGTTTCAAAACGTCGAGCGGATTGGCGCCGAGACGCCCCATGCCGTTCAACTCGAGTTGGAAGAACAGCGCATCGGTGGACTGCTCTTCCTTGGTGGCCAGGCGCTGGAGCACTGCGCGTATCGCCCAGCAGCCACCGTTGTATTCAAGCCCCGCCAGGCCTTCGACCAGCTTGTCGTCCTGGAACGAATAGTTGTAGCGGAACATGCCATACCAGCGACGGCCCAGCGGCCATTGCCCGGACAGGTCGATCTGTTCGGTGGTTTGGTCTGTGAAGCGGTAGCCAAAGTTCAATACGCGGCCGGGGCCGGGCCGGTAGGACGCGCCAAGGTTCTGGCGGATGGTGGTGCCGTTCTGGGTGTCGAACTGCCAGGCGGTGCTGATGCGCCAGTCGCGCGTGATCTGTCCGCTGACGTCGGCGAGCAGGTCGGTGGCGTTGCTGGCGCGGACGGGATCGTCTGGCTCCAGGGTGACCTTCTGGGTGCTGAAGTAATAGCGCTGGCCGAGGGTGACCTGCAGGCGTTCGAGTCCGCTGGCCTCTTCGATGAAACGGCTGGTGACCGCGAGCGTCAGCTGGTTGGCATCGTTGATGCGGTCACCGCCGATGAACTGGTTTTCGGTGAACATCTGCGCGTAGCTGAAATCCTGCAGCGCGGTGTCAAATATTGGAATGTCGTCCTGATTACGGTACGGCGCGTATACATAGTAGGCGCGCGGCTCCAGCGTCTGTTCGTAACTCTGCCCGGCAACGCTGAACGGACGGTCGAAATAGACGCCGCTATCGAGACTGAAGATCGGCAGGTTGCGGGTGATGCGCGGCTCGGCCGCATCGTCGTCCAGCGCGTAGTAGGTGCTGTGCCAGCCGATTTGCGGGGTGAGGAAGCCGAACGAGTTGGTGAGCGGCAGGCGCAGCGTCGGGTAGGCCAGCACCCGCGTGCCTTCGGGGTTGGTGGAGTCGGGGTGGGCAAAGCGGGTGGCCTCGCTTTCCAGCTTGAATTCGAGGCCGTTGTCCAGGGTCTGTGTCGTTCCCAGGCGGACCTGCGGCAGGCGCGCATAGGGCTCGACAATGGATTCCTCCGCGGTGGAATCCTGCAGGGTCTGGAAGCTTTGCACCCGCAGTTCGGCATTCCAGTTGGCATGCTGCGTGACCACCCAGGCTTCGCGGTTGAGGTGGCTGACCGAGGTGATGGAAATCAGGTTGGACAGGTCGCGGAAATAATCGTCGTCGGACACACGGTTGAAAAGCATGCCGGCCTGGGTGTTGGCGTTCAGCTGGTAGCTGTTGTTCAGCGCCACGCTCCAGCGCGAGCGGTCGGCCTCGCGGTCGTCGGGCAGGTATTCGAGACGGTTCACGCCGCGGGTCTCGCCCAGCAGATAGCGGAATTCGCCGCCCAGCTGCACGCCGCGGCTGGACAGCAGGCGCGGGTACAGCGTGGCATCGTAATTGGGTGCGAGGTTGAGGTAGTACGGCACCAGGATGTCGAAGCCGCTACGCTCGGTGGTACCGATGGTCGGCGCCAGCATGCCGGTCTTGCGTGCGTCGTCGAGCGGAAAGTTCATCCACGGCGTATACAGGATGGGCACGCCGAGAAAATGCAGCGAGGCGTTGTGCGCGGTGCCGACGTTGCGGGTCTTGTCGATGTCGAGATCGCGCACCTTGAGAAACCAGTCGTCGTTGTCGACCGGGCAGGTGGTGTAGGTGGCGTCCTGCAGCGCGTAATGGGTTTTGTCGAGGAAATCGATGCGGTTGGCGGCGCCGCGTCCCGGCTGGGTCGTGAACCGGTAGACCGGCTGTGTGAGTTCGCCGCTGTAGTCGTTGAGGTTGAGCCTGAGCGAATCGCCCCCCACCCACAGCACGGGCTGTTCCAGCCTGACCTGGCCGCGTGCCTGCACTTCGTTCAGCGTGGTGTCGTAGAGCAGCCAGTCGGCAAAGAAATTCTGGCCGGCCTGGCGGGCTTCCACGCGGCCGCTGGCTTCGACGATGCCGGGCGTGCTCGATTCGATGCAGTCGGCCATCAGGAACAACGGCGCTTCCGGGCCCGCCACCGCGGCGTCGCTCAGTTCGGCATCGCGTTTCAGCACGAGCGACTCCGCGCCCGCGGAACCGGCGGACAGCAACAGCACGACGAGGGCAAAGCCGGGCAGGGTGGACAAGCGATGTAAAATCCGGGCCAAGATTATTGAAATAGCATTATTCGGAGCGGCATGGCAGTGGAACGTTTGCAGGCATTACAGGGCTGGGCTGCCCGACAGTTGGAGACGATATCGCTGGACATTGCCCCGGCGTCTGCGGACGCCAGCTTTCGCCGTTATTTTCGCGTCACTGCCAAAGGTCGCGATTATATCGTGATGGACGCCCCCCCGGCGCACGAGGATTGTCGCCCGTTCATCGCCGTCGCCCGGTTGTTCGGCGACGCCGGGGTGCATGTGCCGCAGGTGCTGGCGCAGGATCTCGATCGGGGCTTCTTGCTGCTGACCGATCTGGGCAACACCACCTACCTGACGGCGCTCAACGACGCCGCGCTTAATCCAGGCGTGGCGCGCGAGCTGTATCTGGCGTCGAACGACGCGCTGATCCGCATCCAGCAGGCGAGCCGCCCCGGCGTGCTGCCGGAATACGACCGCGCGCTGCTTACCCGTGAGCTGATGCTGTTTCCCGAGTGGTATGTGGCGAAGCACCTGGGCGTAACCATGACGGATGATCGGCGGGCCATTCTCGAGACCGTGTTCGGGCGCCTGCTTGCCAACAGCCTCGCGCAACCGCAGGTGTACGTGCACCGCGACTGGCATTCTCGCAATTTAATGGTGTCTGACCCCAATCCTGGCATTCTCGATTTCCAGGACGCGGTGTATGGCCCCATCACCTACGACATCGCCTCGATCTACCGCGATGCTTACATCCAGTGGGACGAGGCGCAGCAGCTCGACTGGGTGATCCGCTACTGGGAAAAGGCGCGCTCCGCCCGCCTGCCGGTGCCGGAAGACTTCGGCGCGTTCTGGCGCGACTTCGAATGGATGGGGGCGCAGCGCCACATCAAGGTGCTCGGCATCTTTGCGCGGCTGTATCACCGCGACGGCAAGGACGGCTATCTGAAGGACATGCCGCGGGTGATGCGCTACCTGCGCCGCGTGTGCGAGCGCTACGACGAGCTGAAGCCGTTGCTGTTTTTGCTGGACGGGTTGCAGGACAAACAGCCGCAGGTGGGGTATACGTTTTGAGGGCGGTGGTGAGTAGGGTGCGCCGTGCGCACCATTCACAGCCAATGGGTCAGCGGTATGTTGGGAGTATCAACGGGCATGAGTCCGTTGGCCGGGGGTAGCCCGGCGGCTAGTTACTTTCTTTTGCTTCGCCAAAAGAAAGTAACCAAAGAAAAGGCGACCCCGCTCATCCCCGAATTCCCGAAAACCGAGCCTGCCGGGTGGGCGGCAAAGAACTCGCCCCACTTTTGCTGCTTTTAATTTTGTTTTTTGTGAGCGGGGCTTCAGACACCTTTGCCGCTGATCCACCCGGCAGGCTCAATTTTCGGCGGGGCTGAGAGGGGAGGAAGGTCAAAACCAGGGCGGTGGTGACTGGCCGTTTATGGTTACTATTTGGTCTTCACACATCCGGCGCACCATGCCTGCGGCTAATGCGCCTACGTGGACTAATTTACAAACCGCTCGACCCAGAAACGACATGAAGCTACGCGATTTATTCGATCAATGTGCAACAGCCTATGACCGGGATCGACCGAAACTTGTCCCGTCATTTGACGAGTTGTACGGTACGGCTATGCGCGTAATACCGTTTACCGGCGAAGCGAGAATTCACGTTCTCGATCTCGGAGCGGGAACAGGCCTTTTTGGCGCGATGGCCTCAAAAGTTCTTCCTGCTGCAAGACTTCATCTTACGGATGTATCGGAAGCCATGCTTGCACAAGCGAAGCGGCGGTTTGCGAGCAATCCACTCGTGACATATTCGTTGCAGGAGCATTCTCAACTAGCCGCTATATCTGAATATGATCTCGTGCTCTCTGCTTTGTCGATCCATCATTTGGAGGATAAAGACAAGCGGATCCTGTTTCAAAAAATATACCATGCACTTCGCCCTGGCGGCATGTTCATCAATGTCGATCAGGCTCTGGCGCCTTCTCGTATAGGCGAGGACCAATACGAAAGAATATGGCTTGAGGATGCAAAGGCAAACGGCATATCTGAGTTGGCATTGACGCAAGCCCGGGAGAGGATGCGGGAGGACAAGAGTGCCTTGTTATCCGACCAATTGATGTGGCTTGCCGAGGCTGGGTTTGACGATGTTGACTGCTGGTACAAGCGCTTCCGCTTTGTCGTGTATGGGGGAGCCAAGAAGCAAGAGTTGAGAAACGAACAGCCGTAATGAGGTTTTCGCTTTGAACACTGCACAAACCCAAACCGCCATGATCCTCGCCGCCGGGCGTGGCGAGCGCATGCGCCCGCTCACCGACCATACGCCCAAGCCTCTGCTGGTGGTGGGTGGCAAGCCGCTCATCGTCTGGCATATCGAGCGCCTGTGCGCGGCGGGCTTCACGCGTATCGTCATTAACCACGCCCACCTCGGCCAGCAGATCGAGGCGGCGTTGGGGAACGGTGCGGGGTTCGGCGTGTCGATCGCGTATTCGCGCGAAGTCAGCGCGCTGGAAACGGCGGGCGGCATCGCCACCGCGCTGCCTTTGATCGATGCCGAGGTCTTTGCCGTGGTGAACGGCGACATCTACTGCGAATACGATTTCAGCCGGCTGGCCGGGCCGGCGGCGTGCCTCCCCGCCGGCCACGACCGGGCGCATCTGGTGCTGGTCGACAACCCGCCACAGCATCCGCAGGGCGATTTCGTGCTGGATGCGGGCCGGCTGTACAACCCTGGTTCTCGGCTCTCGGCGCACGACTCTTTGCTCACCTTCTCCGGCATCGGCGTCTACCACCGGGCGCTGTTCGCCGACACTGCGGTGGCTGAAAAGGCCCCGCTCGCGCCGCTGTTGCGGTGGGCGATCGACGCCGGGCGCGTGAGCGGCGAACATTTTGACGGGCGCTGGGTCGATGTCGGTACGCCGGCTCGCCTCGCCACCCTGGACGGAGAACTGAGACAGCACCATGCAGCCTGATTCCGCAATTTACCGCGCCCGCCGCCAGCGGGTGCTGGAGCAGATGGGCGAGGGGGTGATGGTCATCGCTACCGCGCCGGAGGTGCCGCGCAACCGCGACACCCACTACCCCTACCGGCACGACAGCTATTTCTACTGGCTGACCGGCTTCAACGAGCCGGAGGCGGTGCTGGTGCTGGTGGGTGGCGCCGCGCCGCGCCACGTCCTGTTCTGCCGCGAGAAAAACGAAGAGCGGGAGATCTGGGACGGCTTCCGTTACGGCCCGGCGGCAGCGTGCGAGGTGTTCGCCTTCGACGAGGCCTTCGCCTGCGACACGCTGGATACGGAGCTGCCCGGGCTGCTGGAGAACCAGCCGGTGCTTGCCTACATCATCGGCCGCGACATGGCCTGGGACACGCAGGTGATGGGCTGGCTCAACGCGGTGCGCGGCCGTGCGCGCAGCGGCGTGCTTGCGCCGTCCCATCTGGTGGACGCACGCGTCTGGCTGGACGAGATGCGGCTGGTCAAGGATGGCCACGAACTTGCCCTGATGCGCCGCGCCGCGGAGATTTCCAGCCGCGCGCACGGCATCGCGATGCGCGCGACCCGGCCGGGCCGCCACGAATACGAGGTCGAGGCGGAGCTGCTGTGCGCCTTCCGCAGCGGCGGCGCCGAGGCGCCAGCCTATACCTCCATCGTCGCCAGCGGCGCCAACGCCTGCGTGCTGCACTACGTCTTCAACAATCAGCCGCTGCGCGATGGTGACCTGCTGCTGATCGACGCCGCAGCCGAGTTCGGCAGTTATGCGGCCGACATCACCCGCACCTTTCCGGTGAATGGCCGCTATTCGGCGGCACAGAAGGATGCCTACGAACTGGTGCTGGCGGCGCAGGCGGCGGCGATGACGGCGGTCAGGCCGGGCGCTGCCTGGATCGCGCCGCACGATGCGGCGGTGCGCGTGCTGACGCAGGGCATGGTCGACCTCGGGCTGCTGGCGGGCGAGGTCGACGGCCTGATCGAATCGAAAGCCTACGACCGCTTCTACATGCACCGCACCGGCCACTGGCTGGGGCTGGACGTGCACGACGCCGGCGAATACAAGATCAAGGGCGACTGGCGCCCGTTGCAGCCGGGCATGACGCTGACCGTCGAGCCGGGCCTCTACATCCGCCCGGCGGACGACGTTCCCGAAGCCCTGTGGAACATCGGCATCCGCATCGAGGACGATGTGGCGGTGACCGAGTCCGGCTGCGAGATGCTGACCACGCCGCCGAAAACCGTGGCGGAGATCGAGGAATGGATGCGAGGCTGAGCGACATCCTGATCGTCGGTGCCGGCCCGGTCGGCGCAGTGTGCGCGCTGGCGCTGCAGCAGCAGGGAATTCGCGCGCACGTGCTCGAAGCCCAGCCGGAAGACGCGCGCGCCGACAGCCGTACCTTGGCGCTATCGCATGGCGCGCGCCTGATCTTCGAACGCCTCGGGGTGTGGGACGCGCTTGAAGGCGTCACCCCGATCAGCCGCATCCATATTTCACAGCGCGGCGCGCTCGGGGTGGCGCGGCTGGCCGCAGAGGATGCCGGGGTGCCGGCGCTGGGCTATGTGCTGCCCTACGCCACGCTGACCGCGGTGCTGAAACGAGCGCTGGTCGATGCAGGCATCGCGGTCGAGTACGGCGTGGCGGCTGAGCGCATCGAATCCGGCTCTGACATGGCGACCCTGCATGCTGCCGACGGCAGCACCCATGCCGCGCCGCTGGTGGTGGTCGCCGATGGCGGTCGCGGACACGCGGCGCCCGAACCAAAATTCGAACGTGATTACGACCAGACGGCGGTGGTGTGCGAAGTGCAGACCGAGCTGCCGCACGCCAACCAGGCCTATGAGCGTTTCACCCCGGAAGGCCCGGCGGCGCTGCTGCCGAAGGGCGATCGCTACGCTTTGGTGTGGACCGCCCGGCAGGAAGACGCCGAGCGCATTGCCCAGATCCCGGACGATGCGTTTCTCGCTGCCCTATACCGCCACTTCGGCGGGCGCCAAGGCCTTTTCCTGTCCGCCAGCCCGCGCAAGACCTTCCCGCTGAAGCTCGCCTACAGCGGCAGCGAGGCGGCCGACCGCGTGGTGCGCATCGGCAACGCCGCGCAGACGCTGCATCCGGTCGCGGGGCAAGGGTTCAACATCGGCCTGCGCGACGCCTGGGAACTGGCGAGCCTGTGCGGCGACACCCCGGCGGGCGAGATCGGCAGCGCGGCCATGCTGCGTGCCTACGCGCGCGGCCGCCGCGTCGACGTGCTCGGTGGCGTCGGCTTCACCGATTTCCTGGTGCGCGTGTTCTCCAACGACATCGCGCCATTGCGCCACGTGCGCGGCCTCGGCCTGCTGGCGCTGGAGGTGCTGCCGCCGCTGAAAAGCTTTGTCGCGCGGCGGATGATATTCGGGGCGCGCGGATGAGCGTCGAACGCTATCAGGTCGTCATCGTCGGCGCCGGGCTGGTGGGCTCGGCGGCCGCGCTGGCGCTCGGCCGGCAGGGCTTGCGGGTGGCGCTGATCGAACGCCAGCCGCCCCCGGTTCCGGATGACACCTGGGATACCCGCATCTACGCCATCAGTCCGGCCAGCCAGCGTTTTCTCGAACGCACCGGCGCCTGGCACCGGCTGGATGCAGGCCGCATCCAGCCGGTGTTCCGCATGGACGTGTCGGGCGACGCGTCCGGCGCGCTCAGGCTCGACGCCTATGAGGCGGGCGTGTCGCATCTGGCCACCATCCTCGAAAGCGGGCATTTGCAGCACGCCCTGTGGCAGGCGATCGAGGCCGACGGCAACGTCGCGCTGCATTGTCCGGCGACGATCGCATCGCTCGAACGCGGTGAACGTTTCACGCGGATCGCACTGGCCGACGGTTCGCAGCTGGAAGCCGAATTGGTCGTCGGTGCCGACGGCGCCGCCTCGCGCATCCGCGAATGGGCGGGCCTCGGCTCGACGCTGACGCCCTACGGCCAGAGCGGCGTGGTGGCGAATTTCACATGCGAAATTCCGCATCGCGGAACCGCGTTCCAGTGGTTTGCCGGCAGCGATATCCTTGCCTGGCTGCCATTGATGGGGCATGTGACTCCACGCGGGCCTCAGCTCGCAGTGGATCGGCGTCCCCCTTCAGGGGGGAACCTCATCTCGATGGTCTGGTCAACCCAGTCGGCGCATGCGGATGAACTGGTCGCGCTGGACCCGGCAGCACTGGCCGAAAAGGTGCAGGCGGCCGGCCACGACCGGCTGGGCGTCTTGTATTCGCTGACTCCAGCCGCGGCGTTTCCGCTGCGGCTGATCCGGGTGGCTTCGGTTGTGGCGCCGGGCGTCGCGTTGATCGGCGATGCTGCACATGGCGTGCATCCGCTGGCGGGGCAGGGCGTGAACCTCGGCTTTGGCGATGCCGAAGCGCTGGCTGATACACTGGCGCGGCGCCGTCACACCCATTGTGGTGATGTGCGTGTGTTAAAACGCTACGCCCGCCAGCGCGCCGAGCCGGTGCAGCGGATGCAGGCGCTTACCCACGGCCTGCATCATCTGTTTGCCGACGACCGTGCCGCGTGGCTGCGCAATGCCGGGATGACGCTGGTCGACCACTTGCCGCCGCTAAAGGCGGCGCTGGTACGCGAGGCAATGTCCTGATTTTTGTTTTTCTCTGGAGTCTCGAATGAAATTCACCCCCCTGGCGCTGGCCGCAACCCTGATGTTCGCTACGGCCGCGCAGGCCAACGAGGCCGTCATCCGCAAGGCGCTGACCCAGCAGTTTCCGGGGGCCACCATCGCCTCGGTGCAGAAAACGCCTTACAGCGGATTGTTCGAGGTCTATCTCGACGACCAGCTGATTTACGTCGACGGCAAGGCGCAATACGTGTTTACCGGCGACGTGATCGACTTGAAGAACCGCAGTAACCTGACGCAGGCGCGGCTGAACCAGCTGCAGGCGGTGAAGTGGGACACGCTGCCGCTCAACAACGCGCTGAAGACCGTCAAGGGCAACGGCGCGCGCAAGCTGGTGGTGTTCTCCGACGTCGATTGTCCTTACTGCCGCAAGTTCGAGGCCGAACTGACCAAGGTCGACAACATCACCGTCTACACCTTCCTCTACCCGATCGAGGGGCTTCACCCCAAGGCGGTGCAGGCCTCGAAGCAGATCTGGTGCGCGCCCGACCGCAACAAGGCGTGGGACGACTACATCAACAACGGCAGCGTACCGAAAAACGACGGCAAGTGCGCCAACCCGGTCGAAGCCACCATCGCGCTGGGCAACAAGCTGAAAGTCTCCGGCACGCCTACGCTGATCTTCGCCAACGGCCAGCGCGTGCCCGGCATGGTGCCCGCGGCGCAACTGGAAAAGCTCCTCACCGCCAACGCCCGGTGAGCTCCGATTTCTGGGACGCGCGTTATGCCACGGACGACTACATTTTCGGCACCGCGCCGAATGTGTTTCTGGCGAGCCAGGCAGCGCTGATCCAGCCCGGCATGCATGCACTGGCCATTGCCGATGGCGAGGGTCGCAACGGCGTTTGGCTGGCCGGGCATGGGGCCAGGGTGCATGCCATCGATTTTTCGGCGGCGGCGCTGGAGAAGGCGCGCAGGCTGGCCAGCGAACGGGGCGTGACGCTGGAAATCGAGCAGGCCGATGTGCTCGACTGGACCTGGCCGGAGGCGGCCTACGATCTGGTAGCGGCCATCTTCATCCAGTTCGCCCCGCCGCCCGGACGCGACCGCATCATTGCAGGCATCCGCCGCACCCTCAAGCCGGGCGGACTGCTGATCCTGCAGGGCTACACGCCGAAGCAGATCGAGTTCGCCACCGGCGGTCCGCCCCATGCCGCCAACATGTACACCGCCGATCTTTTGCGTGAATGGTTCGGCGACTGGGAAATCCTGCATCTCGCCGAACACGAATCGTTCATCGGCGAAGGCACGCACCACCACGGCATGTCGGCGCTGGTCGATCTGGTCGCGCGCAAACCCGACTGATCAGTCGGTGCGCGTCTGCTCCTCGCGGGCCAGGGTGCGCAAGCCGTCGAGTGCGCTTCTGAGCGTGGCGCTGTCGCTGTCGCGCGGAAACACGATCCACGCCGGCAGCCTGAACTGCGGGCTGTCGGGCACTAGCCACAACTGCCCGGCTTCGATGTAGCGCCGCACCAGGCGTTGCGGAAAATAGCCGCTGCCGCCGTAAATCAAGAGTTGCTGCACGCCCAGCCAGCCGATGTTGGCGACCAGCGTGGGCGGAGGCATGTCGGGAAAGCTCTCGCTGAACTGCACATGGAATTCAGGCTCCCAGTCGATGTGGATGTAGCCCTCGTCCGGCCAGCCGCGCGCCAGATCGCTGGTCACCAGCAGCAGGGTTTCCTCGAACAGCGGTTCCACCGCCAGCCCGGGACGCGAGGTGGGCGTGTACATCACGCCGATGTCCACCGAGCCTTCGATCAGGTTCTGCATGATGTCGGCCTCGAAACCGATTTCGAGGCGCAGCGAAACGTCCGGCGCGGCCTCGCGCATCCAGGCCACCCAGCGCGGCAGAAAACCTTCCCACAGCGCGATGCGGCCCGACAGTGTCAGCACATCGTGAAATCCCTGCGGCAGGCCGACGTCGTGCAGGGCCTGTTCGACAGTACGCATCAGGTGCTTGGCGTGACGCATGAAGCGCTTGCCCGATGGCGTCAGTTCTGCGCCGTTGCGCCCGCGCTGGAACAGGCGCACACCGAGTGTGGTTTCCAGCGTACGGATGCGCGCGCTCACGGTCGATTGCGTGATGTGGAGGCGGCTGGCGGCGGCGCCGAAGTTGCCGGTGGCGGCCACTGCCAGAAAGGTGCGGGCGAGTTCGGTGTCCATATGTTATTCATCGAGTTTTTCGATATTAGACACTAAAATTAATCGTTTGATGGATATATAAGAGATCTCTAAACTAGCCTCATTCCAAAAGCCAAAGGAGTCTGCCATGAATCAAGCCCCCGACCTCGCGATCTTGATGCCGGAACGTGATGTAGAAGGCTATCTGATCGAGCCCGCCGACTGGAACGAGGACGTGGCCAAGGCCTTGGCCCAGGAGGAGAATATCCAGCTTGATGGCGACCACTGGGACGTCATTCGCTTTATGCGCGACTACTTCGAGGAACACCAGGTCATCGCCGATGCCCGCTTCGTTATCAGGCATCTGGCCGAGCGCATGGGGAAAGACGCGCGCAAAAAGCTGTTCGAGCTGTTTCCCTACGGTTACGTGAAGCAGGCATGCATGATCGCCGGCATGCGGCGTCCGCGCGCCTGGAGCACGGGTTGATGTCGCGGCCCCCGCCGTATGCCCGACAGCTGCTTGAGGTGCGCCCCTGCGCTTGCCATCCCCGATTGACTCAGTGCTTTTACGCACACTCTGCTACATTCATATGGCGAACTCACGATAATGGTACGGAAACTGGCTTACTCGGTTTCGGAACGCGAACACTGGATTTCGGCGGCCGGCGGCCTGTTCGGCATCCTGGTGGTGCTATGGGTCGGCCATGTCTGGATCGGCAGCCATGCCGGCATGCTGGCGATTGCCTCGATGGGGTCTACCGCCGTGCTGCTGTTCGCCGCGCCTCACGGTGCGATGTCGCAGCCGTGGCCGGTGTTCGGCGGGCATATGGTGTCGGCGCTGGTAGGCGTCAGTTGTGTGCGCTGGCTGGGCGACGATACGATGCTGACCGCCTCACTGGCGGTGGCCTTGTCGATCGCCGCCATGTACAGCCTGCGCTGTTTGCATCCGCCGGGCGGCGCCACTGCGATGTATGCCGTGCTCGGGGGCGAGACGGTGCATGCGCTGGGCTACGGTTACCTGTTCAGCCCGGTGCTGCTGAACGTCATGGTGCTGCTGGCCGTGGCGGTTGTGTTCAACTATCCGTTCGCCTGGCGGCGTTATCCGCAGATGTGGTGGCATCAGGCGCTGGTGTGCGAGCCTTCGGCGACGGTAACTGCCGGTTCAGGCGAAAAATGCATGATCCCGCACAGCGACCTGGTCTACGCGTTGTCCCAGATCGACACTTTCATCGACATCAGCGAAGAGGACCTGCAGAAAATTTATGCGCTGGCGCTGGGGCATCACCAACATGCTGCCGAAACGGCGGGGCAGATGCCCGAGCTGGCCGTTGGAGCGGCAGGATAGCGCGAACGGCCTGATCCCCACAATCAACTGGATCGGGTTTCAGCCTTCACAAAAATTATCCCAGCGCAGTATCCAGCAGCATCATCACCACAAAGCCGCCGATAAGGCCGAGCGTGGCGGCCTGTTCATGGCCCTTGCGGTGGGTTTCCGGAATGATTTCGTGCGACACCACCCAGATCATCGCGCCTGCAGCAAAGCCCAGCCCGGCCGGGTAGAGCGGCGCAAATCCCGAGGTGAGCGCGACGCCGACGATGGCGCCGAGTGGCTCGGCCAGTCCGGTGAGTGCGGCGATGGCGGCCGCCCGCCACGGCGTATAGGCGACGGTGCGCAGTGCCACCGCCACAACCAGGCCTTCCGGGATGTCCTGGATGGCGATGGCGGCGGCTAGCGGGATGCCCACCGAGGTGTCGCCGCCGGAAAAGCCGACGCCGATCGCCATGCCTTCGGGGAAATTGTGCAGGGCGATGGCGAACACCATCAGCCACACGTGGCGCAACTGCATCCAGCCGGGGCCGTGGCGGCCGGCGCCGGGGTGCTCGTGCGGCAGCGCCTTGTCGGCCAGCAGCAGGAACAGCGCGCCCAGCACAAACCCCACGGCGACAATGGTGGTGCCTGCCAGTTTGCTGCCGAGAATGTCGGCGCCAGCAGCGGCGCCCGGCAGGATCAGCGAAAAACATGCGGCGGCCACCATCACCCCGGCACCGAACCCCAGCATCACATCTTCCCAGCGCGTGGAAATCTTGCGGATGAACAGCACAGGCAGCGCGCCCAGCGCGGTGGCCAGCGCCGCCGCGCCGGAGCCGGCCAGCGCCATCCCCATCGGCGTGCCGGGCCGGGCGCCGCCCTGCGCCCACGCCACCCACAGCAATGTCGCCAGCAGCGCGAGCGCCAGTCCGCCGCTACCGAATTTGAGCGTGGCAGCGTGGCGTGGGTCGCTGAAATAATCCTGCAAGATGCGGGCGGCGATGTTCATGGATTCACTTTAGGCCAATGCTCGACGTCTCGTTATCGCCCACAGCCGTGGCGGGGTTCGCGCCCGCTCCAGTTACTATCAGGCGGCCTTCGTCATTACCTCATCGATATCGAGTTTCAGGCCTGCGGCCACGCGGCGTCCATATTCCGGATCGGCCTTGTGGAAATGACCGCGCTGGCGTTCCTGGATCACGCGCGGCATCCCTTTTAACGCGCCCACCAGATTGTCGATGAGCTGTGCCTTCTGCCCGGCGTTCTCCAGAAGTTCCACTGCATGGTGTTGTCGCGCATACCGGTGGCCGGGTCGCATTTGTGCGAGCGGATGAAGGCGGAGAATTTAAGCGGATTGCTGACGAAGAAACCGGCGTGTTGTTGCCGACCGCAAATAAGAATTTGACTTATGAATAATCTAGAATGGGACGATTGATAAAGTCGAATGTTCAGATATGACCCTGCAAGAACTGAAATATCTGGTGGCACTCGCCGACCACGGACACTTCGGCCGCGCGGCAGAAGCCTGCTTCATCACCCAGTCGACGCTGTCCACCCAGATCAAGAAGCTGGAGGACTTTCTCGGCGTGACGCTGTTCGACCGCAGTCTCAAGCGCGTCACCCCGACGCCGATCGGCCAGGAAATCCTGCAGGCGGCACGCAGCATTGTCGAGGAATCCGAGCGCATCCGCGAACTGGCCAGGCACGCCCAGGACCCGATGGCGCGCACGATTCATCTCGGCGTGATTCCTACGCTGGGGCCGTATTATCTGCCGCATGCGCTGACCCTGGTGCATAAAAAACACCCCGACCTGCGGCTGCTGCTGCGCGAGGAAATGACGCCGCAGATCTTGCAGCACCTGGTTGACGGCAAACTCGATGCCGGCCTGCTGGCCTTGCCCGTCAGCGAGGACAGCCTGCGCGTCGAACCGCTGTTCTATGAGCCGTTTTTTGCCGCGCTGCCCGTCGGGCACCCGCTCGCCAAACGCGATGCGCTGAAGGTGTCCGACATCATCAACGAGAAACTCCTGCTGCTCGACGAAGGGCACTGCCTGCGCGATCAGGCGCTCGACGTCTGCAGCTCTGGCTCGCGCGGCCGCGAGGAAGTGCGCGCCACCAGCCTGGAAACACTGCGCCAGATGGTGGCGATGGGGCTGGGGCTGACGCTGCTGCCGGCGCTGGCGGTCGATGCCGGGCCGCGCGTCAGCAAAAAGGCGGTTGAAATCCGTCCGTTCAAGTCGCCACCGCCGGGGCGCAGCATCGCCTTGGTGTGGCGCAAGCGTGCGCCGTTCCCGGAGACCTTCGAGCAGCTGGCGCAGACCTTGAAAAGCGCACTGCCCAGCGAAGTGGAGTACGTCTAGACATGTCCGATCTCAACGACCCGCGCGTCTTTTTCGCCGCCGAACGCACCCTGATGGCGTGGAACCGCACCGGGCTCACCCTGATGGCATTCGGCTTCGTGCTGGAGCGTTTCGGCCTGTTTCTCCACTTGCTGCGTCAGGACCCGAGCCACTCAGGGCGCGATCTGTCGTTCTGGATCGGCATCACCTTTATCGTTCTGGCGCTAACGGTGATCGGGTTCTCCATTGTTCAGTTCCGGCGTGTGCTCGCTACGCTGAAACCGATCGAAATTCCCGCGCGCTATTGCACCTGGTCGGGGATCGCGATGAACCTGTCGGTGGTGGTGTTGGGCATCATGGTGCTGGTGTATCTGTTTTCCGAGTTGTAGGCACGGCGTACCTGCGCCGCAGCGAACGCGGTATGCACAGACGTTTATTCAGCCTGGCCGCGTGCCCCACGACACGAATGCCCAGCGGAAGGGCTCGCCGCCCTGCCGGGCGCGTTCCGGATTGGCGGCATACCAGTCGGCCAGGCATGCACGTTCGTTCTCGGATAATTTGCCCACGGAGAAGGCCACCTTGCGCAGGAACTCGTCGAGGTTCTCCGCGCCGGCCAGGCGGTTGTCGTTCTCGATGTAGTCGAGCCGGGGACGCCGCCCCATGCGGTAGAGGATATTGAGGATGTAGATGTAGTCCGGCAGCGGCGGTCGCGAGCGGCCGAGCAATTCGGCCACCTCGGCATCGATGAAACGGCCGCCAACCATGCTGGTGAGATAAACCCGTCGTTTCGCCTTGGCATCCAGTTTTGCCAGCGCATCGGCCATGTCCATCACCATGGTGGAGCGCGAGGCCACGACGATATCGCAGGCGGGCACGTCGCTCCAGTCGTCCTCCCAGGCGCACCGGATCGCTTCGACGTTTGCCAGGCCGCGCTGCGCGGCGCTGCCCAGCATGACATCGAGCATGCCCCGGCTGTAATCGAGGCCATACACCCGCGTCATGCGTTTGGCCAGGGCGAGGCCGATGGCGCCAGTGCCACAGCCGACATCAAGCAGGGTCGCGCAGCCGGACAGGTCCATGCGGCGGATGAATTCGGACACGTAGCCGCTGTCGCCCACGTGCACCTTCATTGAGGAAGCGCGGGCGTCCCATTCCTCCGGCGGTTTCTCACGCCCGCCGGCGGCAGACATGTGCTCGCGGTAGAGCTGGCCGAAGTCGATGTCGAAAATGTTCATTTCAGGGTCTCCTCACCACACGGACGCGCCGCGCGGCCCCAGGCGTAACTACGCAGCCGATCCGGCGCGTGGGCGAAAAATCCGGACAGGACGATGACCCCAACGAAGGCCGTGTCGCGCCAGTCCGGGAAATAAAAGTGGGCCAGGGCGAGCAACGCCAGTTTGAGCAGGATGGCCTGCCCTTTCAGTTTCAGCAGCCAGGCGAAATCGGTCCAGACATAGAGCAGCGCGAGCAACCCGCCAGTGCCCAGAGTCAGATGCCAGAACGGCCGCCATTGCGCCTCGGGCAGGTCAAACAGGAAACCGCCACCAATGCCTGCGATGCCGACAAGATGGGCGCAGCGCAGACCGATATTGAACCAGCGCTGACCGGGGCAGAAGCGCGGTGCAGGCGGCAGCAGGCGATACGGGCTGTTCATAAAATATCCTTGTCGTAAATCGGCGAGAATCATGGCCAGCGGGCGCGGGCGGTGTCCAGCAATTCGGGACGAACTACGACGATGGCCAGACGATAACGGCGCGCTTCGGTGGCAGCGAAGCCGGCGAGAAAGCCGCCCTCGCCCCGAAATTCCAGTGGCCCGAGTTCGTCGACCAGCAGCAGATCGCAAGCGGAGGTATTTTCCAGGATCGGGTTGCCCCAGGCCAGCGCCGCCAGGTCGAAGCGCCAGCCCAGGCCGGCGGTGCCACTGGATACGACGTCGAGCCGATCAGGATGTCGATCTCAACCGATCAGCGCCACGGACTTGATCTGGACCCAGACCGGCCTGCCGGGCGCAAGATCGAGCGCGGCGACGGAGCGTTTGGTCACGCGGGCGACGATGGGCGTGCCGCCTACCTCGACCCGGACCAGGGTCAGGGCGGGGTGGGTGTCGTCGGCCATTTCGGTCACCGCGCCCTGCAACAGGTTGAGGATGCTGGTGTCGTCCTGATGCGCCAGCGACAGGCTGACATCGCGCGCCAGGATGCGGATGCGCACACGGTGGCCGAGCGGCAGGCCGGTATCGCGCACCCAGAGGCCGCCGCCGGCGAAATCGACGCGAACCAGATGCCAGGCGGCATCGCGTTCGCCCACCGTGCCTTCCAGCACCGCGCCAACGTCCTCGCCCAGATGGATGGGCACGTCGACGCGCGCCAGCGTTTCGGTCAGCCCGCCTTGGGCAAGCGCACGCCCCTTGGAGAGGACGACGATGTGATCGGCCAGCCGCGCCACTTCGTCCGGGCTGTGGCTGACGTAAAGCATCGGGATGTCCAGCTCGTCATGCAGGCGTTCCAGGTAGGGCAGGATTTCCTGCTTGCGCTTGAGATCGAGTGCGGCCAGCGGTTCGTCCATAAGCAGCAGCCGGGGTTTGACCGCCAGGGCTCGGGCGATGGCGACGCGCTGACGCTCGCCGCCGGAGAGTTGGCCCGACTTGTGATCCAGAAGCGCACGGATGCCGAGCAAGTCGATGACATGATCCAGCGCAGCGCGGTCCAGCGGTTCAGCGGCGCGCTTCATACCGTATTCAAGATTGCCGCGCGCGGTGAGGTGCGGGAACAGGCTGGCTTCCTGAAACACGTAACCGAGCGGGCGGCGATGCGTCGGCAGGAAGTGGCCGGCGTCCTGCCAGACTTCGCCGTTGACGACGAGACGACCGGCGGACGCGCATTCCAACCCGGCGATGCAGCGCAGCAGCGTGGTCTTGCCGGAACCGGAGTGGCCGAACAGCGCGGTGACGCCGCGGCCGGGCAGGTCGAGATCGACATCGAGGGTGAAGTCCGGGTATTGCAGGAAGAATCCGGCTTGAATGTTGTCGTTCATGGTTTCTGGCTTCAATGTGCGTGCTGGAACACTTTGACGGCGGCGATCGGCAGGATGATCCCTGGTCCGGCCAGCAGCAGTCGGGTCGGCACCCAGCCCAGCAACAGGTCGCCGATGCCGGCGCCGACACGGTCGGTTTGTCCGGGGGTGACTTGGGTCATGGCGTGCCCCGGAGCTTGTTGGGCTTGAAAGTGTAAAGCGCCAGCAGCACCAGAAAGGAGAAGATCACCATGCTGCCGGCCAGCCAGTGTGCTTCGGCATATTCCAGCGCCTCGACGTGATCGTAGATTTGCACTGAAACCACGCGGGTGACGCCGGGGATGTTGCCGCCGATCATCAGCACAACGCCGAATTCGCCCACGGTATGGGTAAAGCCGAGGATGCTGGCGGTGAGAAAGCCGGGCCGGGCAAGCGGCACCACCACGCTCCAGAAACTGTCCCAGGGGCTCGCGCGCAGGGTGGCGGCCACCTCCAGCGGGCGCGTGCCCAGGGCTTCGATGGCGTTCTGGATCGGCAGCACCACGAAGGGCATGGAATAGAGCACCGAGGCCACCACCAGCCCCCAGAAAGTGAACGGCAGGACACCCAGCCCGAGCGACTGGGTCAAGTGGCCGATGGGACCGTTCGGCCCCATCGCCACCAGCAGATAAAACCCCAGCACAGTGGGCGGCAATACCAGCGGTAGCGCCACCACTGCGCCGACGGGCGCTTTCCACTTCGAGCGGGTTCTGGCCAACCACCAGGCGATCGGCGTGCCGATGACGAGCAGCAGAATCGTGACCAGACCGGCCAGTCGCAGGGTCAGCCAAATCGCGGTGAGGTCGGTATCGGAAAAGCCCATGATCCTGGATCAGATTTCGTAACCATAGGATTTGATGATGGCCTTGGCCTTGTCGCCCTGCAGATAGGTCATCAGCGCCTCGGCGGCGGCATTGCCCTTGCCGCTGGTCAGGATTACCGCGTCCTGGCGAATCGGGGTATGCATCTTACCGGGCACGACCCAAGCCGAACCGCTGGTAATCTTGCCGTCCTTCATGACCTGCGAAAGCGCGACGAAACCCAGATCGGCGTTACCCGTCATCACGAATTGGTAGGTCTGGGCGATGTTTTCTCCTTGCACGAACTTGGGCGTGAGTCGATCGAGCAGTCCCATGCCGGCCAGTACCTCGACGGCGGCCTGGCCGTAGGGAGCAAGCTTGGGGTTGGCGAGGGCAAGTTTGTTGAACTGGCCGTTCTTCAGTACTGCGCCATTGGCGTCGACCCAGTCCGCCCTGGCCGACCACAGCACGAGCGTTCCAATGGCGTAGGTGAAGCGGCTGGCGGAGATGGCCAGCCCTTCTTCCACCAGCTTGGCAGGTTTTTCAACATCTGCCGAAAGGAAGACCTGGAAGGGCGCGCCGTTCTTGATCTGCGCATAAAACTTGCCGGAAGAGCCGAACGCCAGTTTGGCCTGGTGGCCAGTATCTTTGGCGAATTCAGCGGCGATGGCATTCATGGGTGCGGTGAAATTGGCGGCCACGGCGACCAGAATCTCTTCGGCGAGCGCGCTGGTCGATAGCAGCGAGGCAAGCAAAAATACGAAGAATTTAAACTTCATCACGACCTTGCCGTTGACTGCGCCTTTCTGAACGGTTTTGACGGTACCGGGAAACTGGTTGCGTGCACGGGTTTGCATGGTTGATTTCCTGATGCGGGGTTCAGAGGGAAATGTGCCATCAAGCGGGCAGAGCCGGATGACGGTGGCCGGACGGAAGTTCGGATGGGATATGCGGCGCGGGTCTGTAGCCGGTCGAATAGCCGTCGCAACTCGTGCAGCCGGGTGGCTTGAGATCGTTCAAACCCAGCTGACGTTGTTGCAGCCATTACATGGAAGACCCCAAGTGAGTGAAGCGTGGGAATTGAAATTTTTTCGATGTAGCCATTGTGTCATATCGAAAATAAAATCTGCAAGCTTTGAATTAACCTGACAGCGGCAGTAGCAGGCGCGCACCGCCAAAACCCGCCGCGTCAGAAATGGCCACCGCAGCAAAGGCGCACAGAAAAGCAGCAGGGCCGCCATCATGGCGACGATCAATGACGTTGGATCAACCCTCGGGGGAATGAGGCAAGGATCCGGGACTCAGGACGAATCGGTATGCGTCGCCAGATGCCGGCTCAATTGGGCCATCTCGGCATCGGTCGCCTTGTGTGCGCGGGCTTCCAGACGGTGATACAGGGCGATGACCTCCAAAGCCAGCGGGGACAGCGCCGCGCCGCCGCCGTGGGCGCCGCCCTTGCTGGCCTCGACCAGCGGACTTTTGAAGCAGCGGTTCATCGTGTCGACCAGATGCCAGGCACGCTTGTAGCTCATACCCATGCTGCGACCGGCAGCGGCGATGGAGCCGGTGTCATGAATGGCTTCGAGCAGTTGCACCTTGCCGGGGCCGAGCGCGATGTCGTCGCCGAGGATGAGGCGGAAGCTGAGGCGGGGCGTCATGCTGCGATGATAGCCGGTTGAATCCCCGGCAGCCGTGCAAAGCTGTCGCGTTTCACGGTTTCGATGAAGTCGGTGACATAGGTGCGCGCCGCGTCGGCTTCACGCACCGCGACGTGCAGTTCGGCCCACAGACCGTGCTTCCCGATACGGCGCGCGGCGACATAGCCACGCTCAAGGTAGGGCGCGACCGCCCACGCCGGCAGCGCGGCCAGGCCGCGACGGCTGGCGACGAGCTGCAGGATGGCCACCGTCAATTGCGCCTCGCGCCGCGCCGGCTTGATCCCGGCCGGTGCGAGCACGCACCGGATCAGATCCAGCCGGTCTTCCGGCACCGGATAGGTGATCAGGGTGTGATCGGCAAAGTCGGCTGGCAGCAGCCATTTTTTTGCCGTGAGCGGGTGGCCCGGCGGTAGCAGCGCCAGCATCTCGAAGCCGAACAGGGGTCTATATGCGACGCCCGCACGCGGCACGGTGTCCGAGGTGATGACGAGATCGGCGCGCCGGTCCAGCAGCAGGCCCACGGGGTCGGCCTGGAAGCCGCCCAGCAAGTCGAGCTCCACCCCGGGCCAGACGTCGCGGTAGCTGTCCATTGCCGGCATCAGCCAATCGTAACAGGTGTGGCATTCCACCGCGATCCGCAATTCGCCGGCGTCGCCGTCCTTCAGCTTGGCCAGGTCGCGCAGCGCGGCGTCCACCTGCGGCAGCGCGGCATGCGCCAGCGCCAGCAGGCGACGCCCGGCGGCAGTGAGCTGCGGCGGCCGCGCCGCGCGTTCGACAAGCGGCAACCCCAGCGCGTCTTCCAGCGCTTTCAACTGGTGCGACACCGCCGACTGCGTGAGGTGCAGGCGTTCGGCCGCGGCGGTCAGCCCGCCCGCTTCCGTTACCGCCTGCAACAGCCGCAGATGACGCAACTCGACATGAGATTTATTCATGCAAATGATTAGGAATATTCGTTTGTCTCATGTTATTCGCATTGGCATGATGGTGTCCATCATTACTTGGGAGCACGCACATGGCACTGGCACACGTATTGGGCGTTCCACGCATCGGCCCGAACCGCGAACTGAAATTTGCGCAGGAATCATTCTGGCGCGGCGAGATCGACGAGGCTGCGTTGCAAGCCGTGGCCAGCGGTATCCGCCAGGCGAACTGGCGACGCCAGCATGCGGCCGGGCTGGATTTCGTGACGGTAGGGGACTTCGCGTTCTACGACCAGATGCTCAATCACGTCGCGCTGCTCGGTTGCGCGCCGCAACGCTTCGGCTTCGACGCGACGCTCACACTCCCGCAATATTTCCAGCTGGCGCGCGGCAATGCCGCGTGCCATGCGATGGAAATGACCAAATGGTTCGATACCAATTACCACTATTTGGTGCCCGAGTTTACGCCGGACACGCACTTCGCGCTCGACCCCGGCTGGTTGTTCGACGAGGTGGCCGAGGCGCAGACGGCCGGATTTTCCGCCAAGCCGGTGCTGATCGGTCCGCTGACCTTCCTGTGGCTGGGTAAGGAGAAAGCGGCCGGTTTCAATCGCCTCGACCTGCTCGACCGGCTGCTGCCGGTCTATGCACAGATTCTGGCGCGCCTGCAGGCGCAGGGGGTCGAATGGGTGCAGATCGACGAGCCGATACTCACACTCGATTTGCCCGACGCGTGGCGGTCGGCTTTCGAACGCGCCTATCACGCCCTCAACAGCGCGGGCGTCAAGCTTCTGCTCGCCAGCTATTTCGGGCCGTTGCGCGAGAACCTGCTGGCGGCGCTGAAGCTGCCGGTGGCCGGCGTGCATGTGGATTGTGTGCGCGGCGGGGACGAGCTCGCCCAGGTAGTCGACTGGCTGCCCGCCACCAAGGTGCTGTCGGTTGGCGTAATCGATGGCCGCAATATCTGGAAGACCGACCTGAACGCCGTGTTCGATCGCTTCGAGGCCCTGCATGCCCGCCTGGCCGACCGGCTGTGGTTGGCGCCCTCGTGTTCGCTGTTGCATGTGCCGGCAAGCCTGGCGGGCGAAACCGCACTGGACGCGGAGGTCCGTGACTCGCTGGCATTCGCCGATGAGAAGATCGCGGCCTTGTCCACGCTGAAAACTGCGTTCAATCAGGGGCGTCAGGCGGCGGCTGCTGAACTGTCCGCAAATGCCCGGGCGCTGGCGTCTCGCCGGGATTCATCGCGAGTGCACGACGCGGGAGTCGCTGCGCGACTGGCCGCCCTGACACCCGTTCACAACGGGCGCAACAGCCCGTTCCCGGTTCGCCAGTCCGCACAGCGTGCGCGATTCAAGCTGCCGGATTTTCCGACCACGACCATCGGCTCATTCCCGCAGACGCCGGAGATCCGGCATGCGCGCGCCCGTTTCAAGGCGGATGAACTCAGCGAGGCCGATTACACCGCTGCCATGCAGCACGAGATCAGGCGTGTCATCGAGAAACAGGAAGTGCTGGAGCTCGACGTCCTGGTTCACGGCGAAGCCGAACGCAACGACATGGTCGAGTATTTCGGCGAGTTGCTGGCCGGCTTTGCGTTTACACAGAACGGCTGGGTGCAGTCCTACGGCAGCCGTTGCGTCAAGCCGCCGATCATCTACGGCGACGTATCGCGCCCGCAACCGATGACGGTGGCGTGGGCACGCTATGCGCAGTCGCTGACCGGGAGGCCGGTGAAGGGCATGCTGACCGGTCCGGTCACGCTGCTGCAATGGTCGTTCGTGCGCGACGACCAGCCGCGCGCCACCACCGCGCTGCAGATCGCGCTGGCGATCCGCGATGAGGTGGCCGACCTCGAGACGGCGGGCATCGGCATCATCCAGATCGACGAGCCGGCTTATCGCGAAGGCCTGCCATTGAGAAAGGCGGACTGGGCCGCCTACCTCGACTGGGCGAGCGGCGCGTTCCGCATCAGCGCATCGGGCGTGAACGATTCGACGCAAATCCACACCCACATGTGCTATTCGGAATTCAACGACATCCTGCCCGCGATTGCAGCGATGGATGCCGACGTCATCACCATCGAGACCAGCCGCTCCGACATGGAGCTGCTGCGTGGCTTCGGCGAGTTCAACTATCCCAACGAGATCGGCCCCGGCGTGTACGACATCCACAGCCCGCGCATTCCCGATGTGGCGGACATGACGCGTCTGCTGGAAAAGGCCGCCCAGGTGATCGCGCCCGACAAGCTCTGGGTCAACCCCGATTGCGGACTGAAGACGCGCGGCTGGGCCGAAACCGAGACGGCCCTGCGCAATATGGTGACGGCGGCACAGGTCTTGCGGCAGCCGCATTGATTATGGCGCTGTCGCCCATCGCACGTCAGACGTAGTGCGTCTTCAGCGCAACGATGCGTGCGGATAACCTGTGTCTGCCTGGGCATGAAAGGCCGTAATGGCTGTGCGTGCGGTCTTGCAGTGCGAAACAGAACTCGTTGAGCGGTTCGCCGTCGGGTCGGAGACTCGTTTAGAATCCCCGCACCTTGAAACCCGTTCCGCATTGCCTTCTTTTGTGCGTATCGCTTGTGCTGTGGCCGTCGTGGGCCCAAGCGTCCACGCTCGTCCTGCCCGAGCGTCCCGGTACCTTCTGGTCGCAAGCGGATGAATTGTCCCTGCCGGCTGCGGCGCCCACGGCGCCCACCGGTGTCGTGCGCTTTGCCAGCCTGGCCGCGCTGACCGATCATGCACTGCACGAGCGCGCGGAGACGCGTGCGGCCTGGCTCGGCATCCAGGCCGAGGCGGCGCGGCTGGATGCCGCCAGCGCGGCCAACTGGCCGACGCTCACGGGGCAATTGAGTTTCACCCAGAGCCGCGCACTGTCCAGCTCGGGCGTGCAGGTGCCCACGCTCGAGCGCTACGGCCCCAGTCTCAGTCTGGCCTATGTGCTGGTCGACTTCGGTGCGCGTGCCGCCAGCATCGATGCCCAGCGCTATCAACTCATCGCCAGCCTGCTGACCGGCAACCGTACCCTGCAGGATACGGTCGCCGAAGTGGAGGCCACTTATTTCGCCTTGCTGGCCGCGCGTGCGCAGGTCACCGCCCAGACCCAGCAGGAAACTGCCCTGCGCGCCAGCCTCGACGCCGTCGATGCGCGGCTGCGGGGTGGGCTGGCGTCGCGTGCCGACCAGTTGCGCGCACGCGCTGCGCTGATTGAGGCCGAGCTGGCACGCCAGGCTACGGAGCGCGACCGGGCCAAGGCGGAAGCCGCGTTGAAACAGGCTGCGGGTATTGCCCAGACGCAAACGCTGGAACTGGGCTGGCAGGCGGTGCCGCCGGATCCCCTGGCGACCAATACCCTGTTGGGCGATCTGTTGCAGGAGGCGCAGCGCAATCGACCCGATCTGCAAGCCCTGCTGGCTGCCGCGACCAGTGCCCACTTCGAGGCCGAGCGTGCACGCGCGGCCTACTGGCCGAGTCTGTCGCTGACGGCCAACACCGGGCGCACACTTTTTTTGGACAGCGACCGCTCGCCGTCGACCACCTATAGCCTCGGCATGAATGTGACGATACCGCTGTTCGATGGCGGGCGACTGGCGGCGCAGGCACGCGCCGCCGAGCGCGACGCCGAACGCCTGCAGGCCGATGCCGAGGCGCAGCGCAGCCAGGTTGCGCTGGCGGTGGCGGAAGCCTATTACGATGTGCGCCAGGCTCAAGCCCAGCGCGAAGGGGTGGGGGCGCAGTTCGACAGCGCCAGCGAATCGGTGCAGGCAGCCGAAGCGCGCTACAAGACCGGCGTCGGCAGCCTGCTCGAATGGCTGACCGCCCAGGCCGATCTGGCGCGCGCGCAGCAGGCGCAGGCCCAGGCCGACAGCGATTGGCTGGCGGCATTTTCCCGTTTGAACTACGCGCTGGGCCGCCTGCCCGTCGTCTCTTCTGCGAGCCCGCCATGAAATTACGCATCCTGTTGATCGTCGTCGCACTTGGATTGATTGTGGGGGTGGCCTATCGTATCCAGCAATCGACGACAGGCGACAAGAAGGGCGGCGGCGATCGCGCACTCAGCGTCAGGACGGTCCCGGTGGCGGTGCGCGACTTTCCACGGGTGATCGATCTGCCCGGTACGCTGGAGGCAGCGCAGCAGGTCGCCATCGTCGCCCAGACCGGCGGCACCGTGCTGCGCCAGCAGGTGCAGGAAGGCGACGCCGTGCGTGCGGGGCAGGTACTTTTTACCCTGGATACCCGTCCGGCGCAGGCGCGTATCGCACAAAGCCAGGCCACGCTGGACGGTGCCCGCGCCGAAACGGCCGATGCCGTTCTGAAACTCGATCGCCTCAGCCCGCTGATGGAATCGGGTTATATCAGCCATCAGGAGTTTGCCGATGCCCAACTGGCGCTGGAATCCGCCCGTGCGCGCGCCGGTACCGCGCGCGCCGAACTGGAGGCGGCGCAACTGGATGTGGCCTACGGACAGATTCGTGCTCCGATCGACGGGCGCGTCGGACGCATCGCCGTACGCCCCGGCACGCTGGTGCAGGCGGGCGGGACGCCGCTCACGACGATCCTGGCGCCCGGTACGCTTGACGTGCGGGCCAGCGTGTCGCAGCAGGACTGGCCCGATCTTGCGGCCGCACGTACGCACGGCAAGGTGACGGCCAGGGTGTTCCGGGATGCGGACCGCATCGCACAGGCGCGGGGCGAACTCGTGTTTGTCGATTCGCAGATCGATGCCACTACCGGTGCGGTACCGGTCAAAGTGCGGCTGGCCGGGACGCCGGCCAGCCTGCTGTCGGGGCAGGGCGTGCGGGTGCGTCTGCTGCTGGGGGTCGAGCCGAACGCCAAAGTGGTACCGGAAGCCGCGCTGCAGCACGCGCAGGACGGCACGTATGTCTATGTGGTACGCGGCGGCAAGGCCGTGGTGCAACCGGTGAGCGTGACGCGCAGTCTCGACGGCGAGGAGGTGGTCGAAGGTGAACTGCGTGCCGGCGAGCCGGTGCTGATCGAGATTCCGCAACGCCTCAAGGCGGGCAGCAAGGTCAGGCTCGAAGGCACGCAGCAATGAATCTGTCGCGGATCTTCATCGAGCGCCCGGTCGCCACGCTGATGCTGGTGCTGGCAATGGCGCTGTTCGGCGCGATCGCCTACAGTCAGCTGCCGGTGAACGATCTGCCGCAGGTGGATTTCCCGACCTTGCGTATCAGCGCCTCCTTGCCCGGCGCCAATCCCGGGACCATGGCCAACACCGTGGCGACGCCGCTGGAGCGGCAACTGGCGACCGTGGCGGGAATCGAGTCGATGAGCTCGCAGTCGGGCCAGGGCTCGACCAGCATCACGCTGCAGTTCGAGCTCGGGCGCGATATCGATGCCGCCGCGCAGGACGTGCAGACCGCCCTCGCGCAGGCGGCGCGCAACCTGCCGCAAGGCATGGACCCGCCCCAGCTGAGGAAGATCAACCCGGCCGATTCGCCCATCATGTATCTGGCCCTGTCGGCCGAACGCCTGCCCTTGACCGAACTCGACGCCATCGCCGATTCGCGCGTGGCGCAAAAGCTGTCCGGTCTGTCCGGCGTGGCGCAGGTGCTGGTGTTCGGCTCGCAGAAATACGCGCTGCGCCTGTATCTCGATCCCGCCAGGCTGCAGCAACGCGGACTGACTTTTGCCGACGTGATCCAGGCGGTACAGGATGCCAATGCCAATCTGCCGTCCGGCGCGCTCGACGGGGCCAGCCGCGCCTATACGGTGAAAGCGCCGGTGGCGCTGGCCAATGCGGCGGACTTCGGCGATATCGTCGTCGCCTATCACGACGGCACCGCGCTACGGGTGAAAGACCTTGGCCGGGCCGAGGATGGCGTCGAGAACGACAAGCGCAAGACCTGGTACAACGGCACCCGCGCCATCGTGCTGGCGGTACAGCGCCAGCCGGGGGCGAACACGGTCGCGGTTGCCGACCGCATTCGCGCGATGCTGCCGCAGATCGAGGCGGAACTGCCAGACGGCATTCGCCTGCAGGTCCATTTCGACCGCTCGCGCTTCGTCAAGGATTCGCTGCACGAGGTGAATTTCACGCTGCTGCTCGCACTGGGGCTGGTGATCCTCGTCATCTTCGCCTTCCTGCACAACCTGCGTGCGACGCTGATCGCGGCGCTGGTGCTGCCCAGCTCGCTGCTGGGGACCTTTGCCTTCATGCAGCTGCTGGGCTACAGCCTCAACAACCTGAGCCTGATGGCGATCACGCTGGCGATCGGCTTCGTTGTCGACGACGCGGTGGTGGTCATCGAGAACATCTCGCGCCATCTTGAAATGGGTAAATCGCGCATGCAGGCTGCGCTCGACGGCGCGCAGGAGATCGGCTTCACCGTGCTGTCGATGACGCTCTCGCTTGCTGCCGTCTTCCTGCCCATCCTCTTTATGGGCGGCATGATCGGGCGGCTGTTCCAGGAATTCGCAGTCAGCATCGGCGTCGCCGTGCTGCTTTCCGGCGTGGTGGCGCTGACGCTCACGCCGATGCTGTGCGCGCGGGGGCTGGTCAACCAGCCGCTCGACAACCGTCTGTCGCGCCTGTTCGATGGCGGCTTCAATCGCTTCCGCGATTTCTACGGAGACACCCTGCGCGCCTCGATGCGCCACCGGGGGGGCATGTTGCTGCTCTCGGTCGTCGTGCTTGCTGCGATGGTGTGGCTGGCCGGTCACGTCAAGCAGGGGTTCATTCCGCGCGTCGACTCGGGGATGATTTTTGCCAGCGTGCAGTATCCGGAAGGTATTCCGTTCGACGAGCTGAGTAAGCGCCAGCAGACACTCGCCGCGCTCGTGCAGAAGCACCCGGCGGTCGAAGGCCTGATGTCGAGCGCCGGTCAGGGTGGCGGCGGGGTGACCGGCGGCAACATCGGACGCCTGGTGATACGGCTGGCCCCGCGCGGCACGCGCAAAAGCGCGGATGAGGTGATCGACGAACTACGCGCGATCACGCGTAAAGTCAGCGGCGTCAACGTCACTCTGCAGAACCCCGCATCGATCAATGTCGGTGCGCTGTCCTCCAGCAGCGATTACCAGCTGACGCTCACCTCGGGCGATTTCGAGGCACTGAAAACGGCGTCGGCCGAGGTCGAAAAGCGGCTGGAAGCACTCCCCCAGATCGAGGACGTCGACAGCAATCTCGAACTGCGCAACCCCGAACTGCGCGTCACGCTCGATTCGCTGGAAGCCGCCCGGCTCGGCATCACCTCCCAGCAGGTCCAGCAAGCACTGTACGACGCGCTGGGCGGACGCCGCATCAGCGAAATCTACGGTACGAGCGATCAGTACGAGGTGAGCGTCAAGGCGCTGCCCGAAGCGCAGCTGGATCCGGCGGTCATCGGCCAGCTGCCCTTGAAAACGGCGGCGGGGGAAATCACGCGGCTGGATGCCGTGGCCCGGGTCGATCCGGGCGTGGGCCCGGTCGCGGTCTATCACTACGGCCAGCAGCCGGCGGTCACCCTGTCGTTCAATCTCACCCCGGGCGCTTCGCTCGATGCCGCGCTGGCCGCGGCATACGATGCCGCCAGCGAAGTCGTGCCGTCCGAGGTGGCACTGGAATTCACCGGCGCCGCCCAGAAGTTTCAGGAATCGACCGTCCAGCTGCCCTTGTTGCTGCTGTTCACCGTGGTCATCATCTACATGGTGCTGGCGGTGCTGTACGAGCATCTCGGCCATCCCCTGACCATCCTCACCGCGCTGCCGCTGGCTGGGTTCGGCGCGTTGCTGGTGCTGCTGCTGACCAATAACGAACTCAATATTTTCAGTTTCGTCGGCATCATCCTGCTGGTCGGTCTGGTGAAAAAGAACGGCATCATGATGATCGACTTCGCGCTGGCCCGGCAGCGCGCCGGACTGAGTGCCGAGGATGCCATCGTCGAGGCCTGCCTGGTGCGCCTGCGGCCGATCATGATGACCACCTTTGCCGCCATCTTTGCCACCCTGCCGATCGCCATCGGCTTCGGCGCGGGTGGCGAGGCACGTCGTCCGCTCGGTATTGCCGTGGTCGGCGGCCTGTTCTTTTCGCAGTTCCTCACGCTTTACATCACGCCCACGTTCTATGTCAGCATGGCGCGGGCGGAAGCGGCGCTGCGGCGCTGGCGTACACGCGTTGTCTGAATGCGGAGTATTTGACCGGAAGGGAAGTGGCTTGAGTACGGGTACATCCGACCATGATCGTGAATCCATGATCAGGAATGAACGGGACTGGTTGAATGGCCTCAAAAGCATCGCGGATGGTCATGAGGGGTACGGCTTCGTAACACGAGCAGTCACGTTGTCCGCCGAGCGGTTAATGTGGGAGGTGAAGGGGCCAATCCGGATGCCGTTTCCATTACGCGTGGCTTGCCGTTCGCCGACGAGCAGAACACCTTGTGGGACAGCCGCTACAAGTCCTCACTGGTCCAGGCCGAAACCTACCTGCTTGCTTGCCAGCGATACATTGAACTCAACCCCGGAATCAAAGGGGCCGGGCCCTGAGGTTTCCCCACGAATCACACAGCCATAGCGCATTGATTGCGGCACTCGCCTGACTTCGCAGCACATGCCAGCCTGGCCAAGCGCTTTTGAGTTTTCGCAACAACGTGGGCGAATCGATCACGCGCTTTGCCAGCATCATCACCGATAGTTCCGCCCGGCCTTTACGGCATGTGCTCGTCAATTGCAGATACAGTTGCGCGCTCTTTGGGGCCTCACCGATCAGTCGTTTAGCCACTTGCGCGATATGACCGATCGGGAGCAGTGCTTGCAAACGCTGCTGTCCATGGCTACGCGACAACGCCAATCCCGCACCCAAGACGGCATTCTTCGTGTCACGAAACGCCTCCTCAATGCGCATGCGCTGGGTATAGAGTCTGATCACAGCCTCAGCGCTTAAATGTCCAAGGCTCGGGGCGCTGCTCAACAGCCAGGGCTCACGGTAGCGGGATGCGATTTTCCGGGCAGTGCTGTTGTTCTTTACCTTGCCGCTGGCGTAGCGATGTTTGCGGCCTTTGGGCGCATGCCTGACCAGAATCAGACGGCACTTGAGCGGACTGTTTCGTACGGTTTCAAACGCGCCCAAATCTGCTGCTACGGTACACGCTTGTTGATACAGAAGCTTTGCGGGTTGCCAGTCTTCCGCCTCGGTCTTGCGCACGAAATCGCGGTTACGCACCCGCCCCAGCCATTGCCAGCCTTGCGCTGCGATCAGTCGAAACCATGTGTTGCGAAATCCGGCATCGGTCATGACGATTGGGGGATGCGTACTCTTGCCAGGCGCTTGATGAAGCGCTTAATCGCGAACCCTGTTTCTTCGGCGAAGAAGACTACCCATTCTTCCATAAATGTTGCATTTGGTTTTTGAGTACGGCCTTCCTATACTTCACCCGCCACCGCGTTCTCAACTCACGTGACGGCCGACAGGCCGTGGAGTCTTGTCCGCTCACACGACCGGGCCTGCGTCCAGCGCGCATTCTCTTCGTACCGCTGGGTGCTCCCATCGGCCACCTCTTGCGCCAAGGAGCCTCGGGATGGACTTGCCGCCGCCTTCGATCACCACGCACAAAGACGAAAACGCCGCGCCCGACACCTCGGTGACGTGGGCTAAGGGGATCTGCGGTATCTGTCCCGCAGGATGTTGGGTGGAGGTGGGTGTCCGGGACGGGCAGCTCGTAGACATCAAGCCGGACACAGGACACCCGCTCGGCATGATCTGCCGGCGCGGATCGCACGCTCCCGAGATCGTCCATTCCGAGCACCGATTGCAATACCCCATGAAGCGCATCGGCCCGAAAGGTTCGCACAAGTTTGAGCGCATCTCGTGGGACGAGGCGTACGAGCTGATCGTCGAGAATCTCAACCGCATCAAGTCCGAGTCCGGGCCCGAGGCAGTCTCGATCTACACGGGCCGAGGCGCGTTCGAGCTGTCACTCTGCGACATGTTCCAGCCCAGGGACGTTGCGGTCTCTTCCGCCACCAACGTGCTGTTTCCGTTCGGCTCGCCCAACACGATGGGCGTCGGCGCGCTCTGCTACGTGTCGTTCGCGATGATCGCCCCGCACGTCACGATGGGCCGCATGCTCATCAACATGTTCGCCGACATGGAGAACGCCGAGCTGCTCGTGGTGTGGGGCGCGAACCCGGCGACCGATTCTCCGCCGCTCGATATGCACCGGCTGGAAGCCGCCGCCAGGCGCGGTGCCAAGATCATCGTGATCGACCCGCGATACACGGACACTGCCAAGCGCACCGGCGCCGAGTGGATCCCGATCCGTCCCGGAACGGATGGTGCGCTGGCCCTGGGCGTGATCGAGGTGATGCTCGACGAGGAGCTGTACGACGAACCGTTCGCCGAGCGCTGGTGCCACGGGTTCGACGAGCTGCGCACCTACGCGCAGCACTTTCAGCCAGACGTGGTCGAAGAGATCACCGGCGTGCCGGCCGACACCGTGCGCTCGCTGGCGCGGCGAATCGCGCAAGCCACCGGCGCCTGCCCGGTCATGTACACCGGGCTCGAATACTCGAACAGCGGCATCCAGGCCATTCGCGGAGTGCAGATGCTGTTCGCGCTCGCGGGCCATCTGGACGTGCCGGGCGGGATCGGGCTCGCGATGCTCGACACCCACTTCCCCATCAACCGCTCGTGCAACCAGCCGAATCCCGATCTTGACCTCGCGATCGCGCGCCAGAAGTTTCCGGTCTACTCCAACTACCGGGGTGAATCGCATGCCAGCGGCCTGGTGCAGTCCGTGCTGAAGGGCGACCCCTACCGAACGCGCGGGCTCATCGTGCACGGTGCGTCGCTGCTCACGTCCTGGCCGCAGACGCCCATCTGGCGCGAGACGCTCTCCCAGCTGGATTTCCTGGTCTGCATCGACCGGCAGCTCACCGCCGACTCGGCGTACGCCGACGTCGTGCTCCCCGCCACCACCATGTTCGAGATCGACTCGTACATGACCTACGGCCCGATCTTCCGCCTGCGGGAGAAGATGATCGAGCCGGTGGGCGAGGCGCGCAACGACTACCTCATCATGGCGGAGCTGGCGGACCGGCTCGGCTACGGTCACCTGTACCCGCAGACCGAGGAGGCGCTGGTCCGCTTCACGCTCGAGGGTTCGGGCTACACCCTCGAGGACGTGAAGGCCGCGGGCGGCTGGGTGAAGCTCTCGACGCCGATGATGGAGTACAAGAAGTGGGAGAAGGGTGGCCTGCGCACCGACGGAAAACCGGGGTTCGATACTCCTACGGGCAAGTTCGAGATCTGGTCCACCACGCTGGAAGAGTACGGCTACGAGCCGCTCCCCAAGTACATCGAACCCACCGAAGGCCCACGCGCCGATCCGCAGCAGGCCACTCGATACCCGCTCGTTTTCAACTCCGGCGCGCGTCCCCACACCGATTTCCGCTCGCAGCACCACGGGATCCGCGGTCTGGTGAAGGACAACCTCGAGCCCACCGTCGAGCTTAACGTCCTGGATGCGGAGCAGCGTGGCATCGCGAACGGCGACCTCGTAGAAGTACGCACACCGCGAGGCGCAGTCCCGTTCCGGGCCAAAGTCACGCGCGACATCGTGGCGGGCGCCGTCGAGTGCAACATGGGCGGCGGCGGCCCGGTAGGACCCACGGCGTGGCGCGAGTGGAACGTGAACGAGCTGACGGACCTCGGGAACTACGACGAGATCTCAGGATTCCCGGTGTACAAGGCGCTGCTCTGTGACGTGGTCAAGCTCGAGGCGGGCACCGCGGCGACCCGGCACGCCAAACAGGCCGATCCGGCCGCCGCGTGCGGCTCGGTGGTGGTGCAGACCGCGAAGTCGTCGCCTCCGGTCCGACGGATCTATCTCGACAACAACGCCACCACGCGCATTGCCGATGCGGTACGCGAGGCGATGCTCCCCTTCCTCGACGCCGCGTACGGGAACCCATCGAGCATCCACGGGGCCGGGCGAGAGGCTCACGAGGCGGTGGACAAGGCGCGGGGGCAGGTGGCCGCACTGCTCCACACGCGTCCCCGCCGCATCCTGTTCACAGGCTGCGGGTCGGAAGCGGATAACCTCGCCATCAAAGGCACCGCGTTCGCCCGCAGCGGCGAAGGCAAGCACCTCATCACCAGCACCATCGAGCATCCAGCCGTGCTCCAGACCTGTCGCTTCCTCGAGCGCCAGGGGTACGAGGTCACCTATCTCCCGGTGAGCGGGGACGGCATGATCGCCCCCGACGATCTGCGCCGGGCGCTGCGCGACGACACGATCCTCGTGTCCTTGATGATGGCCAACAACGAGGTGGGCACCATCCAGCCCATTGCGGAGTTGTGCGCGGTGGCGCACGAGCGTGGGGTCACGTTCCATACAGATGCCGTGCAGGCGGCAGGGAAGATCGACGTGAACGTCGAGGAGCTGGGCGTCGACCTGCTCAGCCTGTCGGCCCACAAGCTTCACGGCCCGAAGGGGATCGGTGCGCTCTACGTGCGGAAAGGCGTCCGACTCGAGCCGCTGATCCACGGCGGCAAGCAGGAGAGCGGCCTCCGGGCAGGGACGGAGAACGTTCCCGCAATCGTCGGATTCGGGAAAGCAGCGGAGCTGGGCCGACTGGCCGTGCGCGACGCGGAGACCCTCACGCGCTGCCGTGATCGGCTCGAAGCAGGCATTCGGACCCTGGTGCCGGCGGCGATGCGTAACGGCCACCCCACCGCCCGCCTGCCGAATACCTTGAACCTGACGTTGCCCGGTCTCCGCGGCGAGTCGCTGGTCGTCGCCCTCGACCAGCACGGGATCTCGCTCTCGTCGGGCTCCGCGTGCAAGTCCGGCTCTCCCGAGCCGACGCACGTGCTGCTGGCCATGGGCCGGAGCGACGTCGACGCCCACTGCGCCGTGCGCTTCTCCCTGAGTAAGTTCACGACGCCCGAGGACGTAGACGAAACGGTCCGCGCTCTGGCCCAGGTGCTGACCGAGCTGGAAACGACGGTCCGGTTCCTGCCGTGTAAGTAGGAGCGCCCTCACCACGCGTTGAGTTGCCCACTGCTCCGTTGCCGGCCGTCGCTCTCCCCGTCGCAATCAATCGCGCTATGGCTGTGTGATTCGCGGGGAAACCTCAGAGCCCCTTTAATCCTTTAATCTTCGTTCGCGGATGCCCCCGGTTTTGTAGACACTTGCTGCGACGAAGCTCAGTCGGGGTGGCCGGTCTGGCTTCCAGGGGGATTGCTTCAAGGCAGTTCGTGGCAGCAAGTATCCGGCACGAGTCGCATGCCACCACGGGTAGCGCGCGCAGCGCCAGGCATCCAGTCGCAGCCGTTTTTCGTTTCAACGCGGCAGCGAAGAATGAAAAACCTGTGGCCACTCCAATCAAAAATCCAGGGTTCCGGTTATCAAAATCCGGCCGGCTCCCGGTCGCGGCTGCCTGCCCCCGTTTACTTGCAGGGGCCGAGCCGCTTGGCGCCCATCTTCTGGTTGAATTCAGTGAGACCTTCCATGGCCGGCTCGAAGCGCCCGTTCATCGTGATGTCGTAACCCGTGGCATGGTGGGTGCCGGTGGAATGGCCCACCATGCTGCGACCGCCATCGACAGTGCAGGAAAAGTCATAGCTGACCGCATTGCCGCTTTGCTTGAGATTGCTGATCTTGCAGTCCTTACTGTTCTGACTGCTGGCGTAGGCATTGCCGTCCACGACGTCCTGCGCGGTGATGCAGTGCCGGAACGTCATCACCGGCATCTGCATCGGCATGCCCTTCATCACCATTTGCACGGAAATGTCGTACAGGCCGGGCTGCATGACGGGTGACGCGGCAGCGGCGGGGAGGGCGCTCAGGGAGAGCAGGACGGCGGGGAGCAGGATGCGCATGGCGGGTTCCTTGGATGATGAAAGGATGGCGAAGTGTTGCACAGCACGGGCCCGAAAAACAATGATTGATGTTTTCAATCGATCATATTCAGATTATCCGTTGGATCAATGTATTGATGATCTCTAACATTGCCTACGTACTGATTGACATCGCACACAACCCGCCAGGAGCCGACCATGCAGAATACCCAGTCCCCCACCATCCAGAACCTCGAAGCCGCCTTCGCCGGCGAGTCGATGGCCCACATCAAGTATCTGTGGTTCGCCCGCCAGTGCCGCAAGGCCGGCGACGAAGCGACCGCCAAGGTGTTCGAGGACACCGCCGCACAGGAGATGCAGCACGCCTTCGGCCACGCCGAGCTGCTCTTCGCCGCCGAAACCATGACCCCGGCCAAGTGCCTGCAGTACGCGATCGAGGGCGAAACCTACGAGTACACCGAGATGTATCCGAAGTTCCGCCACGAAGCGATGCAGGAAGGCCATGATGCCGCGGTGGCCGAGATCGACGAGCAGATCGCCGAATCGAAAGAGCATGCCGAGATGTTCAAAAGTGTGCTCGAAAAGGCCGCCAAGCGCTTCGCCGCGCTGGCCAAGGTCGAAGAGAAGCATGCAAAACACTACCAGGCGCAGAAAGACGCGATTACCGCCTGAACGAGTACTCGAAAATCATTCAACTGAAAGGGCACATCATGAAAGCTTGGCAATGCATCGTTTGCGGTTACATCTATGACGAATCAAAAGGCGACCCGGAGCATGGCATCGCCCCCGGCACCCGCTGGGAAGACGTGCCGGAAGGCTGGGAATGCCCGGACTGCGGCGTCTCGAAGGCGGATTTCGAAATGGCCGAAGTGACCGCCGCCTGATCCGTGTCAATCTGAAGAGGCCGCCTGGCGCGGCCTCACCAAGGAGCCTCCATGCACCCCATCGTCATCGTCGGTTCCGGTCTCGCCGGCTACACCCTGCTGAAGGAAATCCGCAAGCGTGACGCGGTCACGCCGGTCACGCTCGTCACCGCGGACGACGGGGCGTTTTATTCCAAGCCCAACCTGTCGAACGCGTTCACCACCGGCAAGACCGCAGCGACCCTGGCAAGCGCCAGCGCGGAGAAGATGGCGGCCGAGCTGAATGCGCGGGTGCTGTCACACACCCGCGTGACGGCGATCGACACGCAGAGACAGTACATTCGCACCGATGGTGGCGAGCTGGAATACGGCAAGCTGGTGCTCGCTCTTGGCGCCGACCCGTTTCCGCATGGCTGCGCCGGCAGCGGGGCAGGCGGCGTGCTGGTGGTGAACGACCGGGCCGATTACGCCGTCTTCCGCAGCGCCATCGACGGCAAGCAGCGCATTGCCGTACTCGGCGGCGGCCTCATCGGCTGCGAGTTCGCCAACGATCTGGTACACGCCGGTTTCGCGGTCGACATGGTGCATCTGGGCGGCTGGCCGCTGGAGCGTCTGCTGCCGGTCGAAGCCGGCCAGCGCCTGGCCGACACCCTCGCCGCACTGGGCGTGCGATGGCATTTCGGACGTAGCGGAAAGAGCGTCGAGCAGACCGCGAACGGCTACCGGGTCGAACTGGACAACGGCGAAACCATCGAAGCCGATACGGTGCTCTCGGCAATCGGCCTGCGGCCCCGCACCCAACTGGCACAGGCGGCCGGCATCCCGGTCGGGCGCGGCATCCAGACCAATGGCCTGCTCGAAACCGGCGCGGCGAACGTTTACGCAATGGGCGACTGCGCCGAGGTCGAAGGCCTCAACCTGCCCTACGTGCAGCCGCTGATGGTGCAGGCGCACGCGCTCGCTGCCACCCTCGCCGGTACACCGACGGCGGTGGTTTATCCGGCGATGCCGGTGATGGTGAAAACTCCGGCGCACCCGGTCGCGGCGCTGCCGCCGAGAATCGGCGCGGCGGGTAGCTGGAAGATCGAATGCGGCGAGGCCGGAATCTGCGCGCTGCACCTCGACGACAACGGCCGTTTGCAGGGCTTCGCGCTCACCGGCAGCGAAACCGGACGCCGCAACGCGCTGGCGAAGGAGATGGCCGCCTGATCTGGCGACACGGGCATCCCGGTCAGCGCTGCACCGGCAGCCAGCGCTTGATCCAGCCCGGCCCGGCGGCACTGCCCGCTGCATGTGCATGCATGGCAGCGATTCAGTTTCCTTGAGGAGTCCAAGCCGTCAAGGAGATCGTGCCATGCATGCAAAAAACGTCGTAACGCAAGTCATGCGATGCTGTTTACCCCTCATGCATGCCGCGCGCTGGCGTGCCCTGCGTGATGTAGTGGTGTTTTCAGTCAACGGACATGCGCTTGGCCTCGTTGCCCCGGCTGTTGGCACCCCCGCACAATCAGCGTGCGCCATCGCGTCAAATGCGTGGATCGGCTGCTGGGCAATCGTCATCTCGACGCGCACCGTTTCGACCTCTATGCCGCGCTCACGCGGCAATGGCTAACGGGCTTGCCGCAGCGCTTGATCGTAGTGGATTGGTCCAGTCTGACGGCGGACATGCAATGGCATTGGCTGCGCGCCTCCGTGGTCTGTGATGGCCGATCGATCACCCTGTATGAAGAGGTTCATGGCCGATGACCCTGCCCACTACCGCTGGACCAGCTATCGCCATAATGCGCTGGGGCAGGTCAACCCTTACCTGACACCATATCCGCTTTATCGGGCGATTGGGCGGGACGACACGGAAAGGCAGGCGGCTTATCGTGACCTGTTTCGGTCGCAGCTGGGCAGCAAAGCCATTGACGACATCCGGCTGGCGCTCAGCCAGAACCAGCCATTGGGCGATTCCCGCTTCTATACAAAGATCGAAGCCATGACGGGCCAGCGGCGGGAAGCCAGGCCGCGCATGCAGCGCGATGAATCCCCTTCGCACGATGCGGGGCAGGGAGAACTGGGATTGTGATCCTGAATGCAGAGAATATGTGAGCCTGGCGACGACACAAGTCGTGCTTGAAGCCCTGGGCGGACATGCCTTGATGCTGCAAGACTGCGAAGGTGAAGCCTTTGCCGATCCGCAACAGCGACCGGACATGGTGCTGGTGCAGGACGGCCAATCGCAGCGCGTCTACGAAGCGCAGGCGCACTCACCTTCTCATGGCAATCTGCCCGAGCTGGATGCCCGTGCAACCGGTACATGGATTGGCAATGTCATGCGCGATCACACGGTTTTGCCCTTGCCTGTTCGCAATCAGCTGGCGGTGTGTCTGTATGCCGCTGGCCACACCGAAGACCTCAATCAGACGCGCGCGATCACCGCAATCAACGGCTTTGGCCGGGCGGCTGCGTGAATTCGGTGCACGTCATTCATCGCAGCACCTTGATGGTGCACGTAGAGCTGTCCCGCTTCCGGCCTGAGCATTAAGTTGACGTAAAAACAAATGCTTGGATGAGTACTTCAAGCTGGCACAGCCGTTGCTGAGTACAGATTTAAGTATTTTCTGGGCATCATTTTTAAGCGTTTATGTTTGGAGTAACGGGATGGATATGAGTGCCTCCATGGACAAGGGTCCCAGGATGAAGCTGGTGATGGTCGGCAATGGCATGGCCGGTGTGCGCACACTGGAAGAGCTGCTGAAGCTGGCCCCCAAACTCTACGACATCACCGTGTTTGGTTCCGAGCCGCACCCCAACTACAACCGCATTCTGTTGTCACCGGTGCTCGCGGGCGAGCAGACGATGAATGACATCGTGCTGAATCCGCTCGACTGGTACAGCGAAAACAATATCACCCTGCACATGGGCAAGAAGGTGGTGAAAATCGACCGCCGTGCGCGTGTGGTCGAAGCCGAAGACGGCACCCGTGCCGAATACGACCGTCTGTTGCTCGCCACCGGTTCCAATCCTTTCCTGCTGCCGGTGCCGGGCGCCGACCTGCCGGGCGTGATCAGCTTTCGCGATATTGCCGACGTCGATGCCATGGTGCAGGCCTCCAGCCAGTATCGGCATGCCGTCATCATCGGCGGCGGCCTGCTCGGGCTGGAGGCCGCCAATGGCCTGATGAAGCGTGGCATGGACGTAACCGTGGTGCACCTCGGTCCGTGGCTGATGGAGCGCCAGCTTGACGAGCCCGCCGCGCGCCTGTTGCAGAAGAGCCTGGAAGAAAAGGGCATGAAGTTCCTGCTACAGAAGCAGACGGCCGAACTGGTTGCGGGTGCGTCGGGTCGCGTCGCCGCAATCACGTTCAGGGACGGCGATTCCGCCCCCGCCGAGCTGGCGGTGATGGCGGTCGGCATCCGCCCCAACACCGATCTTGCCGAATCCGCCGGGCTGCACTGCAATCGCGGCATCGTGGTCAACGACACCATGCAGACCTTCGACCCGCGCATCTATTCCGTCGGTGAATGTGTCGCGCATCGCGGCATCGCCTACGGCCTGGTCGCGCCCTTGTTCGAGCAGGCCAAGGTGTGCGCCAACCACCTGGCGCAGTACGGCATCGGCCGCTACCAGGGTTCGATCACCTCGACCAAGCTCAAGGTCACCGGCATCGACCTGTTTTCCGCCGGCGACTTCAGCGGCGGTGAGGGCACCGAGGCGATCCTCTATTCCGACCCGCTCGGCGGCGTCTACAAGAAACTCGTCATCAAGGACGACAAGCTGGTCGGCGGCGTGATGGTCGGCGACACCGTCGACGGCGCCTGGTACTTCTCGTTGCTGCGCGACGGCAAGAACGTCAGCGAATTGCGCGACCATCTGATGTTCGGTCAGGACCATTGCGGCAACCTCGGCCACGGTGGCGTCAACAAGGCCGCCACGATGACCGACGACATGGAGGTGTGTGGCTGCAACGGCGTGTGCAAGGGCGACATCGTCAAGGCGATTCGTGAGAAGGGCCTGTTCACGCTGGAAGACGTGCGCAAGCACACCAAGGCCTCCGCTTCGTGCGGTTCGTGTACCGGCCTGGTCGAGCAGATTCTGGCGGTTACCGTGGGCGGCGATTATTCTCCCGCCACCAAGGCCAAGTCGATGTGTGGCTGTTCCGACTACACCCATGAAGAAGCCCGCGCGGCAATCCGGCAAAACAAGCTGCTGACGATTCCCCAGGTGATGACCTTCATGGAATGGCGCACGCCCAACGGTTGTGCCAGCTGCCGGCCGGCGCTCAACTATTACCTGATCTCCACCTGGCCGGGCGAGGCCGAGGATGATCCGCAGTCGCGCTTCATCAACGAACGTGCCCACGCCAACATCCAGAAAGACGGCACCTATTCGGTGATCCCGCGCATGTGGGGCGGCAACACGACGCCGGCCGAGTTGCGCCGCATCGCCGATGTGGCGGACAAATACAAGGTGCCGGCGGTGCATGTCACCGGCGGCCAGCGGATCGACCTGCTCGGCATCAAGAAGGAAGACCTGCCCAAGATCTGGGCCGATCTCGACATGCCTTCCGGCCATGCCTACGGCAAGGCGCTGCGCACGGTGAAGACCTGCGTCGGTTCGGAATGGTGTCGTTTCGGCACGCAGAATTCGACCCAGATGGGCATCGACCTGGAAAAGGCGTTTTTCAAGATGTGGGCACCGCACAAGGTCAAGCTCGCGGTGTCCGGTTGCCCGCGCAACTGTGCCGAAGTCGCGATCAAGGACATCGGCATCATCGGTGTGGATTCAGGCTGGGAAATCTACGTCGGCGGCAACGGCGGCATCAAGACCGAAGTCGCGCAGTTCCTGGTCAAGCTCAAAACTGCCGACGAGGTGCTGGAATACACCGGCGCCTTCCTGCAGCTGTACCGCGAGGAAGCGCGCTACCTCGACCGCACCGTGCACTTCATCGAGCGTGTGGGTCTTGACTACGTGAAGAAGAAAATCCTCGACGACGCCGACAACCGCCGCGCGCTGTACGAGCATCTGTTGTTCGCGCTGTCGGTCGAGCGCGACCCGTGGGTCGAGCGCGCCAGGGACGGCAAGCTCAAGCATGAATTCGAAACCGTCACCGCCTGAAGAACCTGAAGAAAGAGCAGAACATGAATAACTGGACCGACATCCTGGATGTGAACGACATCCCCCCCCTCGGCGCCCGCGTGGTGCGCCACGGCAGCCTGGACATTGCCGTGTTCCGCACCGACGACGACGAAATCTTCGCGCTGGAAGACCGCTGCCCGCACAAGGGCGGACCGCTGTCGCAGGGCATCGTGCACGGCCGCAGGGTGACCTGCCCGATGCACGGCTGGAACGTCGAGCTCGATTCCGGGCAGGCGGTGGCGCCCGACCTGGGCTGCGCGCGCGAATTCCCCGTGCGGGTCGAGAACGGCCGCGTGTGGCTGGACTTCGCCGGCGGCGTGCAGCGCCCCGCCTGTTCCTGCAGCGCCTGAAACCCTACGGAGACAACCATGACACGCGACTTCTGGAAGGCGGGACATCCGCCGACGCTTCTCGTGAATCAAAGGGGGTTTCACCCGCAAATAATTATTGAGAATCAACTGGTTGTCTAGTATTTTCGGCAAAAACAGTGCGTGCATGGCAGTGATCGACAGCAGCATCAGTGCGGCGGCGGCGGTCAGGCGTTGCATCAACACGGAAACTCCAGAAACGCGAATGGAACGGAATGTCCAATTATTTAATCGGATAGAAGTTCAGGTCCGCTCTGACCGGCAATGCCCACCAGCGAGAACCGACACGGTTCGCAAACTTATGTTTGGCATGGCATTCGCGCAGCGATGCATTCGCCCCCACGCCTGCTTGCGGGGCCTTTTCCCCCGACATTTGTTACATTCCGGTTAACTCAAAAAAGCGGAAGCCGGTAGCAGCATGGAACTCGACAAATTCTTGGAGCTGGAACAGGCCGCCAACAAGGGGCGGCGGGAAAGACTCCGGATGGGCACAGCCCTGCTTTTCCTGGTGGGGATCATCCTGTTCATCGCCATGCGCGGCGGCGAAATCAATTACTCCCTGATGGTCGCGGCGATGATCGGCGGCTACATGGCGCTCAACATCGGCGCCAACGACGTGGCCAACAACATTGGCCCGGCAGTGGGTTCCAGGGCGCTCACCCTCACCGGTGCGATCTTTATCGCGGCCATCTTCGAGGCGGCCGGCGCCATCATCGCGGGCGGTGACGTGGTGAGCACCATCAAAAGCGGGATCATCAACCCCGAGGTTATCGCCGACATAGATGTCTTCATCTGGCTGATGACCGCGGCCCTGCTCGCCGGCGCGCTCTGGCTCAACATCGCTACGGCAGCCGGGGCGCCGGTCTCCACCACCCATTCCATCGTCGGTGGGGTGCTGGGCGCCGGCGTCGCCGCCGGTGGACCGGGCATCGCCAACTGGGGCGAGGTGGGACAGATCGTCGCAAGCTGGGTCATTTCTCCGGCACTGGGCGGGGTGATCGCCGCCGGCTTTCTCTACCTGATCAAGCGTACCATCACCTATAAGCCCGACATGCTGCAGGCCGCCAGGAAAATAGTGCCTCTCCTGCTGGCGCTGATGGCCTGGGCCTTCAGCACCTATCTGGTGATGAAGGGGCTGAAGCAGATATGGAAAGTGGGCTTTGGCACAGCTGCGCTGATCGGGACCGGTTTCGCCGTGGTCACCTATGCCATCACGCGATCGAGCGTGGCAACCGTCTCCGTGCGTCTGGAAAACAAAAAGCAGGGGGTGAACACGCTTTTCACCCTCCCAATGATCTTTTCTGCAGCCATGCTGAGTTTCGCGCATGGCGCCAACGACGTCGCCAACGCGATTGGTCCCCTGGCCGCCATCAATGAAGCGATCGAGCACGGGGCGGTCGTCGCCAAGGCCGCCATTCCCCTCTGGGTACTGCTGGTGGGCGCCATCGGCATTTCGCTCGGCCTGGCGCTGTATGGCCCCAAACTGGTTAAAACCGTGGGGTCGGGTATTACCGAACTGGATCAGATGCGCGGTTTCTGTATTGCCATGGCAGCGGCCATTACCGTCATTCTCGCCTCGCAACTGGGGCTGCCGGTCAGTTCCACCCACGTCGCGGTGGGCGCGATATTCGGCGTCGGCTTCCTGCGCGAATACATCAAGGCGAATTACGGGCGGATGATCGAAACCATCGAGGAACACCACGAAGGGCGTGACCGGAAAGTCGTGGAGGCCTATCTGGAAAAATTCCACGCCGCCGATTTCGAGGAGAAGGGCGCCATGCTCGCGCGACTGAAGGCAAGCAAACAGGCCGTCGAAGAAAGCCACCTGACCAAGAAGGAGCGCAAGGGTCTGAAAAACATCTACCGCCAGGAGCTGGTCAAGCGTTCCGCACTGATGCGCATCGTGGCCGCGTGGCTGATTACGGTGCCGGTTTCCGCCCTTATGGCCGCCATACTGTTCTACACCATCCGCGGCATGATGCTTCCCTGATGGCTGTTCAATAGGCAGCCTGCTTGTGTCCGGAACGGCTCACCCGACAATCATGATGTCGCACGCACTGTTGTGCAGGACGTGCCTGACAACGCTGCCCAGTCGCCCGCCATGCTTGCCCATCACAATGAGGTCGAAATGGAGCTTCTCCGTCCAGCGCCGGATCATGGCCGGCGGGTAGTCCATTTCAATCACCCGCGAAATACGGCTGCTTTCCCATTCGTCGGCCAGTTTGCTGACTTCCTGAACGGCATGATCGTAGAATTCCGAACGGGAACGCTTGATCTGCTCCTCGGACGCGCCGAGCTGGCGGAGCTGCTCGGGATTCGGTGCCTGAAAGGCGTGCAACAGGCTGATCGTTGCATTCGGCGCCAGTTCATCCGCCTTGCGGATCGTGACGGCCGACCGCTCGGTGAGGTCTACGGCGACACCGATCTTGGCATAGGGCGCGTCGGCTTTTTGCTTGGCGATCAAAACCGGCCGCGTTTCCCTGGCGAGGATATTCTCCGCAGTCGTCCCAACAAACAGTTCATTGGCAAAATGTTCGCCGTGGCTTCCGAGGACAATCAGATCCGCATTGCAGGACGCCGCCGCTTCGATAATGCCAGCTTCGACTTCGGCGACCTTGACGCGGGGCAGGATCGTTATGGGTCGCTCCGAATCCACCCGGTCGACAAAATCGTAAAGCTGCGAATAAAAGGAATTGGTGAGATTTTCTTCGACGGCCTGACGAGAGTCGGGCAAGAAATTGCAGAGCGCGTCTACCGATGCCGGCGTGATGATATGAAGGATTTCAAGCGCCGCCTGATGCTCGATCGCCAGCAGCACTGCCCGGTCGAGTGCGATGTTCGCGTATCGAGAGAAGTCTGTTGCCACCAAAATTTGTTTCATTTTCTGAATGACACATCTCGTTCACGTTGAAAATCAGCAATCCTGCTAGGGATGTCTCTGGGCAGACGCACAAAACGAGTATGGAATAATTGCGCGCGTCCAGCAACCTACAATGCCGCGCCTGGCTTGATGTCCGCCCGGGGCGTCGAATATTACGGAGACCCGTTGTCGGCCGGTTTCGTGGTGCTTGAAGTTTCAGGGTCGAACAGACAGACTGCCGCGGCACGACGCTCCGGACTTTCCGCACCGGATTTGCGGTGCTTGTTTTGCATGCGCTATATCAATAGAAAGTGGTCCGATCCCGACCGCGGCCAGGCAGAGCGGAGTGGTGCCGAAAGCAGAGGGCGGTGTGGTAGCATCATGGTCATACATTGCGGCACCGAAGAAAACGAGCGGTGCCTACCCATGTTGTCAATGTTTTCAGCCCAGTACGCCGTCCAGACCGGCGAAACCAGCCGCGATACACTGACGGATCACTCCTATACCACTGCAAAAATCCGGATTACGAAGCGCATCCATGCGGGCGCGGGCTTTGGTCAGGCTGGCTGAATCGGGTCGCCTGAAATGAACCCATTAAATAGAGAGACCATCTGATGGAAAAACGACCAGGAATTATTTTGACGTCACTGGACCTCGATCGCCTGGAGACGATTCTGGATACGCTGCCGGAGGAGACTTTTCCGGGGAAGAAAGAGTTGCTGGCGGAACTCGATCGCGCCGAAGTCGTCGAGCCAGAGGATGTGCCGTCCGATGTGGTGACCATGAACAGCAAGGTGCGTTTTGTCCTCGAATCGGGGGAGGAATTTTGCCTGACGCTGGTCTACCCGCAGGACATCGATGGCAGCGCCGACCGTATTTCGATCCTCGCCCCGGTCGGCAGCGCGTTGTTGGGACTGTCCGCGGGCGAACAAATCGAGTGGCCCAGGCCGGGAGGCGGCGTGATGAAGGTGCGCCTCGTGGAGGTCGTCTACCAGCCTGAGCGCGCTGGCGAATTCCGCCGCTAAAGCGCAACCCGGATACATCCATGCGCGACATGTCGGAACAGTTGGCCCATCGCTCGATGCTAAGTTACGACACGGGTGGTCGCCAGCGATCCAGCAAAATCTCTCGTCCGGGCGATGCGAAATCTGCAAGTGACCTGATCGTGCTGGGTCCCGGCAGCACGAGCCTGGTCCGGCGGGCGCTGCTTGGCAGCGTCGCACAGCGGGTACTGCAAACTGCGGCCTGCGACGTCCTGATCTGCCACCCACAGGGTGTCAGAGAATAGTCTGAATCCGGGATACGGCACAGTGACCGCAATCGGGAAATGGATCCGTATACCGATTGCATCCGATAGCGTTTGACCGGCGTCCCACGCCTGGATCACGGCGCGTTGTCGCAGCGCCGAGAAGACACATTGCCATGTGGAACTCGTGGCCTATACTCGAGAAATCATGAGTATTGCGATGTGATCGCGTTGCGAAATACCGGGATACACAGACGCCCTGCAGGCCGGTCATTGCCCCACAGATATCGAGCAGAATGGACAGTCTCTCCCAACCGCCGGCCCCGGAGAAAAACACGGCCGATTTGCCCGCGCGTATCCACCGGGGGATTCTGATTGCCCTCCAGGCCATCATGGCGGTGGAACTGCTGCTGGTATTCCGCGAGAGACAGTGGATGAATGCGTTTCTGGTGATGGCGATCATGGCGGTCATGTTTTCGCCTGCGGTGATCGGCCGCCGCTTCCATGTGCATATCCCGCCAGAGTTTCAGGTGCTGGCTGTGCTATTCGCCTTCGCGGCGCTGTTTCTGGGGGAAATCCACAGCTACTACATGCGGTTCTGGTGGTGGGATATCGCCCTGCACACCAGTTCGGGTCTGTTGATGGGGATTCTCGGTTTTCTGCTGGTTTACGTGCTCAATGCGGACGAACGCATCGATATCCATATGCGACCGCGTTTCATGGCCTTGTTCGCGTTTTTATTCGCCGTGACGGTCGGCACGCTGTGGGAGGTCTTTGAATTCGCGATGGACCAGATCGTGGGAACCAACATGCAAAAGCCCATGCTCGGCGATCCATCGGGCCTGACCGACACGATGTGGGACATGATCGTCAATGCGCTGGGTGCCCTGACAATCAGCGCTTTGGGCGGGTGGCACATGACGCAGCGCGAGCAATCGTTCATCGAAGCCTGGATACGCAAATTCATCGAACGTAACCCACGCTTGTTCCCTCATTGAACCGGCGTGCAGCACTAGCGGCATCGCCTTGCAGCAGCTTATTGGAGGTGCCACGACCATGAATTCACTTGCACAGGATTACCCGGCCATTCTTTCCGGCAGCCATGAAGCGCCTTGTCTGTCCCTGTATCAACCGACACACAGACAACATCCGGACAATACACAGGATCCCATCCGCTTTCGCAACCTCGTGAAAACGATGGAGGAATCGTTGCGTCAAAAATATCCGAAGCGGGAAATCAAACCGCTTCTGCAGCCATTCGAGGCCCTGGCCGAAAACCGGGCTTTCTGGAATCACACCGCGGACGGACTCGCGGTGCTGAGCGCGCCCGGGCTGTTCCGCGTGTACCGGCTGCAACGCCCGGTTGTCGAACTGGTGGTTGTCGCCGACAGTTTCCATACCAAACCGCTGATGCGCATCGCGCAGTCGGCCGACCGCTATCAGGTCCTTGCACTGAGCCGCAACGCGTTCAAGGTTTACGAGGGCAATCGCGACGCGCTGGACGAGATATTGCCGATCGAGGGGGTACCGCAAACGGCAGGCGAACTGCCGGGCAAGGACGCCGATGGCCGTGAAGGCGCCCATCGCGCGTATGGCCCTGCCGGAGGCGCCACATGGCACGGCACCGATGTCAAGCAGGATGCCGCAGCCCGGGACATCGATCGGTTCTTCCGTGCGGTTGACCAGGCGGTATTGCAGCATTGTTCGCAACCCTCGGGAATGCGCCTGATACTGGCGGCACTGCCCGAGCACCATCATCGGTTTCGCAGCATCAGCCGCAACCCGTTTTTGATGAAAGAGGCGATCGACGTTCACCCGGATGACTTGTCGATCGATGCGCTGCGTGAACGCGCATGGCAGCTGGTGCAACCGTATTACCTCGAGCGGCTGGCCGGTTTTGTGGAAGCATATGGCACGGCAGCAGCAAATGGCCTGGGGGCGGATGAGCTTGGCGAGCTTGCCAAGGCCGCCATCGCCGGGCGAATCGCAACGCTGCTGATCGAAGCCGACCGCTTGATTCCCGGAAGCATCGATGCGACAAGCGGCAGAATCACCGCCGGCGATCTGGATCACCCGGAAGTTGACGATGTGCTCGACGATCTCGGCGAGCGCGTGCTCAAGACCGGCGGCGAAGTCGTGATCGTTCCGGCCGAACGGATGCCAACGCAAACCGGCGCCGCCGCGATCTATCGTTTTTGATGCGCCTCCGCAAAGCGTTCAACGACGGTTTTCGAGGCTACTCCGGCAGCGTGTAACGGGCATTTATCAATTCTTCGATCATCTGCCGTGTTTGCCACGGTTCGAGATCGGCGCGATGTTCGAGGCGCGCCGTCTCGTCGGCGAGAAAATCGTCCTTGATCGCGTAGCGGAACCAGCGCGAGTAATCGCCGCAGTGCAGATGGTACAGCCAGGTCGGCTCGTCGATACCCTGCGCGATCTGGCGGAAAACGACGAGGTTCTGCGCTTTCAGGTTATGACGGTTGTCGGGGCCGCGGAAATAGAAACTGTGCCAACGCAAGTTGCCTTCCGCGTACTTGCGGTGGTGACGGATCCGCTCGGCCCGCCCGCGGCGTGCCTGCATCGCGAACGGTGGCAGCCCGTCCTCGCCGAGCCACACGACACGCGATCCGCCTGGTAGACCAGATCCACGGGCCAGACAATCGTTTGTCCCGTCGCTCGGGCAAATTCCTCCAGGGTCTGTTCGGGCGTATCGCCGATAGCCACAACGACGTCGATCGGCGCGAGAATGGCCGGGGCCACATGTTCGGGATGCACGGTGACCAGGAGGGTCTCGTGGAGTCGTTGCGGCAGTACGGATGCTGCGTGTCCCCAAGTGCCGGGTAGCATGTGGTGCGCCTCGTCCACGACCAGCCAGTGCGGCCGCCCGGTTCGGGCGCGCATGGCCTGCAGGTTCGGAATGAGTTGCGCGAAAAAATCCGGCCGGTCGTCCAGCGGGATGCCGAGCAGATTGACGGAGAGATTGATCTTGGGATCCTCGAGGATCGACAGCACCTCGTTGACGTTCGGCGCGCGCCACTGGTTGCCGAGCGCCACGACGTCGCGCAGGGTTCCGTAATCGCCTTCCGGGTCGACGATACAGACCTGATAATCTTTGTCGATGAGCCGCTCGATGATACCGGCGGCGCGCGTCGACTTGCCGCTGCCGGAAGGGCCGGCTACGAGTATGTTGTGGCCGTAGGGAGAAAGCTGCACGGCGCTGCCGTCCGTGCGTTTCCCGAGCAGAATCCAGTGTCGCGGAAGCGCACCATGCAGTCGGCGCAAATCGTTGGCGATCAGCTCGTCTATCAGTTCGACGACGCCGTTGCCGTTCGTGGCCGCCGTCACGAAGGCAGCGATCTGTTTGATGGACGGCGCCGCATTGGCCACCGCCACGGCGCATTCGCAGCGTTCCAGAAACGAATGATCGTTTTCCGCGTCGCCGACGCCCACCACCTCGTGGCGCGAAAGCCCCAGTTCGCGCAGTGCGTACTCGAGCCCCGTCGCCTTGTTGACGCCGGCCGGAAGCACCATCACCGCGCCGCGATTGCCGATCACCTGGGCCTCCAGGCCGAGTTCCCAGATGACGTCCTGGACGGTCGCGCGATGCGACGCATGGGTTGCAACCAGCACCTGTCCGATCTCAAGCGGCGTGACGCCGCGCGCCTGCAGGTTCTGTATCGGCAGTTTGAACGGCGGATTGGCGAGTCGCGTTTCTTCCCTGCTTGCGGGATCATAGACGATCGCACCGTTTCGGCGACGAGGTCGAACAGTTGCGCGCAGGGACAGACCGTCAGCAGATCGTCGAGCTGGCGACCCGTGACCAGGATCGCCCGCCTGCCGGATACCCTCAGGCGCTCCAGGGCACTTACCCCCTCCTCCGACAGCCGGTCATCCGGCTGCCAGGTGTCGTCGGCGTCGAGAAAGGCGATGTAGTTGCCGTTGGCGTGGGCGAGCGCTGCATTGCGCACGGCAAAAGGCCACTGTCGTTCTGGTAGATGAGGGTGATGCGCTCGGAGTTTTCGGCAGCCAGACGTTGCAGGATTTCGGTCGAGCCAGCGGTCGAGCCGTCGTCCGCCGCGATGAGTTCCATCTGCGGGTGGCGCTGCCCGAGCACGCCTGCACCCCCATTCCGGTAACGGCAGAAATCGCCGTTCAATCTTTCTGCAAACTGTGGCGGAATGAAAGATGCCGGTCGTTTCGGTGCCGCTGTGAATGTGTAGATGGCTCCCGGTCAAGTGCAGTGCGGCAACAGCGATAGTCGTCCAGCTTTGGTTACAATCAACCGTCACGCTCACTTGTCCGAAATTCATGCAAACGCTTACCGTCGACCTCGGCGACCGCTCCTACCCCATCCACATCGGTGCTGGCCTGTTGAATCGGGCCGAGTTGATCCTGCCGCATCTGGCGCAAAAACGTGTGATGGTGGTGACCAACACCACGGTGGCGCCGCTGTACCTGGCGCACCTGACGGCAACGCTGGAGAGCGGCGGGGTGACCGTGGCACAGGTGGTGCTGCCGGACGGCGAGGCCTACAAGAACTGGGAAACGCTGAACCTGATTTTCGATGCGCTCCTGACCGACCGCGCCGAGCGCAAGACCACGCTGATCGCGCTGGGCGGCGGGGTGATCGGCGACATGACCGGCTTCGCGGCGGCGAGCTACCAGCGCGGCGTGCCCTTCATCCAGATTCCGACTACGCTGCTGTCGCAGGTCGATTCGTCGGTGGGCGGCAAGACCGGAATCAACCATCCGCTCGGCAAGAACATGATCGGTGCGTTCTACCAGCCGAAGCTGGTGCTGGCCGATACCGACACGCTGAAGACGCTGCCGCCGCGCGAACTGTCGGCGGGGCTGGCCGAAGTCATCAAATATGGCCTGATCCGGGACGTGAAATTCCTGGCCTGGCTGGAAGCCAACATGGAGCAACTGCGCGCGCTCGACCCGGCGGCGATCACCCATGCAATCTACCGTTCGTGCGAAATCAAGGCGCAGGTGGTGGGGCAGGACGAGCGCGAAGGCGGCATCCGCGCCATTCTCAATCTTGGACATACCTTCGGCCACGCGATCGAGACCGGCATGGGGTACGGCAACTGGCTGCACGGCGAGGCGGTGGCCGCGGGCATGGTGATGGCGGCGCAAACGTCGCAGCGCATGGGCTGGCTGACTGAGGCGGACGTCACACGCACCCGCGCGCTGATCCGTGTCGCCGGGCTGCCGGACGTGGCGCCGGATCTGGGCGTCGACACGTATCTGGAATACATGGGCCACGACAAGAAGGTCGAGGGCGGGAAAATGCGCTTCGTGCTGCTGAAGAAGCTTGGCGAGGCGGTGATCACCGGCGATGTGCCGACCGGCGTGCTGGCCGGCGTGCTGACTGCGCCACAATAAAGGAACGTTGATGGATTCGCTTGCGCCCTACGCCGCGCACTCCAGCCAGACCCGTGGACGTCTGCATCCTGAGGCGCCCGCCACGCCGCGCTCCGAATTTCAGCGCGACCGCGACCGCATCGTTCATTCCGCCGCGTTCCGGCGGCTGGAATACAAGACCCAGGTGTTCGTCAACCACGAGGGCGACCTGTTTCGCACGCGGCTTACCCACAGCCTCGAAGTGGCGCAGATCACCCGCACCATTGCCCGCCTGCTGAGCCTCAACGAAGACCTGGCGGAGGCAGTGGCGCTGGCGCACGACCTCGGCCACACGCCGTTCGGCCACGCCGGACAGGATGCGCTGAACGCCTGCATGCACGAGCACGGCGGCTTCGAGCACAACCTGCAATCGTTGCGCGTGGTCGATTTGCTGGAAGAGCGCTACGCCGAGTTCGACGGCCTGAACCTCACCTTCGAGGCGCGCGAGGGCATTCTCAAGCATTGCTCGCTCACCAATGCCGAAAAGCTCGGGGACCTCGGCGCGCGCTTTCTGAACAAGCAGCAGCCCTCGCTCGAAGCGCAGATTACCAACCTGGCCGACGAGATCGCCTACAACAACCACGACGTCGACGACGGCCTGCGCTCGGGCCTGATCACGCTGGAGCAGCTATCCGGCGTGCAGATCTTCACCCGCCACCTGAATGAGGTCCGCGCCAGATACCCGGCGCTGAATGGCCGCCGTGAGGTGACCGAAACCGTGCGCCGCATCATCAACACGCTGGTTCTCGACCTGGTGAGTACCACGCGAACGAACATCGAGCGCAGCGGCGTGCAGACCTTGGCCGAGGTGCGCGCCGCGCCGCCGCTGGCGGCGTTCAGTCCGGCGCTGCTTGACGAGCACCGTGAACTCAAGCGCTTTCTGCTGCATCACCTGTACCGCCATTACAAGGTGGCGCGCATGAGCAGCAAGGCGGGGCGCATCATTACCGACCTCTACACCGCCTTCATCGGCGATGCGCGCCTGCTGCCGCCCGAACACCAGGCGCGTGAATCGCTCGAAGGCGCGCGCGCGGTGGCCGATTACATCGCCGGTATGACCGACCGCTACGCCATGCGCGAACACCGGCGGATTTTCGCAGTGGAAGAGATTTACGACTGAGCGTATCTGCACGATAGCCGTTCCCGGCTGGCGGAGCACCCGCAAGGGGGTTGCGCACGAAGCCGCTAACGCGGCAACCACCATGCAGCGGCGCCCTCACCGCGAGTTTTTCCTCTCGGTTATGGGCTTCAGGCGGCCTCGCCCGGCGCTAGGGTTCGCGCCACCACCCAGGTTTCCACTTCCAGCGCGCCAGCCTGTTTCAGGGTTTTTGCCAGCTCGTCGAGACTGGTTCCGGTGGTCATCACGTCGTCGATCAGGGCGATGCGCCGCCCGCGAACGTCGCCCGTGCAGACGAACGCGCCGCGCACGTTGTGTCGCCGCGCATCGTGTTTCAGGCCCGTCTGCGGCGGGGTGTCGCGGATGCGCTGACAGCTGTCGGTGTCGAGCGGGAGATCGAGCCGCTTCGCCACCTCGCGTGCGATCTCGGTGGCGTGGTTGAAGCCGCGCTCGCGGATGCGTTTTGCATGCAGCGGCATGGGGATCAGGCAGTCTGGCCTGGGGCCGGAGGCCACGCTCGCCGCAAGACATTCGCCCAGTGCCGGGGCGATGGCGAGCCGGCCGCTGTATTTCAGGCGCGGGATCAGGCGGTCGAGCGGAAACGCATAGGCCAGCGCGACATGGCTGCGGTCGAACGCGGGCGGATGCTTGAGGCAGGCGCCGCACACCTGGCCGTCGGGCGTGGGAATGGCGCAGCGCGGGCACTGCGGCTGCCGGTGCCAGGGCAGGTCGGCCAGGCAGGCGTTGCACAGGGGGCCGGTTCCCGCTGTCACGCCGCACAGCAGGCAGGTGGAAGGGACGAGCTGCCTAAAAATTAATCCGATGTTCAATTTTGGGGCCTCCCCAATTTGACAGGGGCGGTGCCTCCCGCGAAAATCCGGGCCATGAATGTAAAACGCGTCATCTCCGCTTCGTCCTCCCGTTTTGCCGCACAGCTGTTCAACCTCATCACCGTCGCGGCGATGCTGATTTCGCTGACCGCGTTGCTGCTGGGCAAGCTGCTCGCCAGCCAGAAAGTCGGTTTTTTGCCCATCGTGATGTCGCTGCCGCCACTGATGATCTGGCTGGCCGGATCGATTTTTGTCTATGCCGGCATCGCCCATCACCCCAACCCGCGTACGGTGCATTTCAACAAGTGGGCAGGCTACCGGTTTTATGGCGTGATGGGCAGCCTGCTGGTGATCGGCCCGGCGATCTACGGCCTGCTTGATGGCTGGCTGGGGCTGATGCTGGTGCTGGGGCTGGCGGTAGCAATCATCGTGCCGTGGGCGCTGTTTGATATTTACAAGGCCGCGCGCGAACCGTGGCAGGACATGACCATCGAGGTGGAAGGAAATGAATGATATGACTCAGCCCGCTGCGCGGCTGTCGATGGCGGGGATCGAGGCGCTATTCGCCTTGCCGTTTGCCGACCTGATGTACCAGGCGCAGAAAGTGCATCGCGACCGCTTCGATCCCAACAAGATTCAGCTCTCCACGCTGCTGTCGATCAAGACCGGAGGCTGTTCCGAGAATTGCGGCTACTGCCCGCAGTCGGCGCACCACGACGCCGGGGTGGACAAGCAGCCGATGATGAAGCTGGATGACGTGCGGGCGGCCGCCAGCGCCGCCAGGGCCGCCGGCGCTTCGCGCTTCTGCATGGGCGCGGCCTGGCGCGGACCGAAACCGCGCGACCTCGAATCGGTGGTCGAAATGGTACGCGAGGTGAAGGCGCTGGGGCTGGAGACGTGCGCCACGCTGGGGATGCTGAAGGATGGGCAGGCCGAGCAGCTGAAGGCGGCCGGCCTCGACTACTACAACCACAACCTCGACACCGCGCCCGATTTCTATGGCGACGTCATCACCACTCGCGACTACCAGGATCGGCTCGACACGCTTGAACGCGTGCGCCAGGCTGGCCTCAACGTGTGCTGCGGCGGGATCGTCGGCATGGGCGAGTCGCGCACCCAGCGCGCCGGCCTGATCGCGCAGCTGGCCGCGCTCGACCCGCAGCCTGAATCGGTTCCGATCAACCTGCTGGTGCGGGTCGAGGGCACTCCGCTCGCCGATGCCGAGGCGCTCGAACCGCTGGAATTCGTGCGCACCATCGCGGTGGCCCGCATCGCCCTGCCGAAAAGCCTGGTGCGACTGTCTGCCGGGCGCCAGCAGATGAGCGACGTGATGCAGGCGCTGTGCTTCCTCGCCGGCGCCAATTCGATTTTCTACGGCGACAAGCTGCTCACCACCGGCAACCCCGAATGGGAACGCGACCAGCGTCTGTTCGAAGCGCTGGGACTGACCTCGTTGTGAGCTTCGCCGCGCTGAGCCGCCTGCAGCAGGGGCTGGCGGCGTTGCAGGACGATCATCTCGAACGGCGGCGCTTGGTGCTCGACGGCACGCAGGGCGTGCATGTCACCATCGACGGCCAGCACGTCATTTCTTTCTGCAGCAACGACTACCTCGGCCTGGCCGCCGATGCGGCGCTGGTTGCCGCCGCGCACGCCGCGCTCGATGCGTGCGGCGTCGGCGCGGGCGCGGCGCATCTCATTACCGGTCACCACCGTTTCCACCACGACTTCGAGACCGCATTCGCGCGCTTCGTCGGCAAGCCCGCGGCGCTTTTGTTTTCCACCGGCTACATGGCCAACCTGGGCGTGCTGACTGCGCTGGCAGCCCGCAAAGGCGGAGTGTTCGGCGACAAGCTCAATCACGCCTCGCTGGTCGATGCCGCGCAGCTGTCCGGTGCGAGTTTTGCCCGCTACCGTCACGACGACCTGGCGCAACTCGAGGGCCAACTGGCAGTAAGCCGGGTGCAGGACAAAATTATCGTGTCGGACCTGGTGTTCAGCATGGACGGTGATATTGCGCCGATCGACGCGCTGCTCGATCTGGCCGAGCGCTTCGATGCCTGGCTGTATCTCGACGACGCACACGGCTTCGGCGTGCTGAACGACGGCCGGGGCGGCCTCACGGAGCGTGCCCGTTCCAGCGACCGCGTGATCTATCTGGCCACGCTCGGCAAGGCGGCCGGCGTGGCGGGTGCGGCGGTGGCGGCGCATGAAAATGTGATCGACTGGCTGATCCAGAAGGCACGTCCCTATATCTACACCACCGCCTCACCGCCGCTGCTGGCCGCGTGCCTGATCGAGAGTCTGCGCCAGATCGGGACGGGCGACGCGCGGCGCGAGCGCTTGCGCAGCCGCATAGCGCAGCTGCGCGAAGGGCTGGCCGGCTTGAAGCACGGCTCGCTGATGCCGTCGGATACGCCGATCCAGCCGCTGCTGATCGGTACCAATGCGGGCGCGGTGCAGCTGTCGCAGGCCCTGCGCGCGCGCGGCCTGCTGGTGCCCGCGATCCGCACGCCGACGGTGCCGGCCGACACGGCGCGGCTGCGCATCACCCTGTCGGCCGCGCACAGCGCCGGCGATGTCGATCAATTGATCGGGGCGCTGCATGACCTCGTCTAAACCCATCCTCGCGCTGGTGCACGGCTGGGGCATGAATGCCCGCGTGTTCGACGCGCTGGCCGTTTTGCTGGCTGACACGTTCGACGTGCGTGCGCTCGACCTGCCGGGACACGGCGGACGCGCTGACGCGGTCGACAACACCCTGCAGGGCTGGGCCGACGATCTGGCGCAACGCTTGCCGGAGGGCACCACGCTGCTCGGCTGGTCGCTCGGCGGCCAGGTGGCGATGCGCGCGGCGCTTGACCATCCGCACAAGATCGCGCGCCTGGTGCTGCTGGCAGCGACCCCGAAATTCGTTGTGGCGGAGGACTGGCCGTGCGGGTTGGCGCCTGCCGACCTGCAGGATTTCGGTGCGGCGCTGCTGGCCGATCCGCAGACCACGCTGCTGCGCTTCTTGAGCCTGCAGACGCGCGGCATGAACGGGCAGAAGCCGCTGCTGCAGCAACTGCGGCAGTCGCTGCTGGCGGCGCCCGCCGCCAGCAGCTCGGCACTGGCAGGCGGGCTGGCGATCCTGCGCGACACCGATCTGCGCGCGGAACTGCCGCAGCTGACGTCGCCGACCCTGGTGCTGCACGGCGCCCTCGACACGCTGACCCCGCCGGCCGCCGGCACCTGGCTGGCCGAGGCCTTGCCAGCCGCGCAGCACATCGGGTTTCCCCGCGCCGCGCATGCGCCGCACTTGTCGCACGGCGAAGAGGTGGCGGTGGCGATCGGACGCTTTGCCCATGGTTGATCCAAACGCAATGCCCAAACCGGCAGGCGAACTCGATTTCGCCGAAGTGCGGCGCGCCTTCGGCCATGCCGCCGCCAGCTACGATGCGCACGCGGTGCTGCAGCGCGAGGTATGCGACCGCCTGCTTGAGCGGCTTGATTACATGACCCTGCAGCCGGGCCGCGTGCTCGATGTCGGCAGCGGCACCGGCTATGGTCTGGCACATCTGCGGTCGCGCTATGCGGAGGCCGAATGCTGCGCCCTCGACGTCGCCCCGGCCATGCTTTTCGCGACGCGTGCGCGCCTGCCGCAACCGACCTGGACGCAGCGTGCCCTGCAACGTCTGAGCCCCGATTCCTCAAGCCTCACCCACCTGCTGTGCGCCGACATGGAACGACTTCCGCTGGCGCCCAACAGCATGAACCTCGTCTGGTCGAGCCTGGCGCTGCAGTGGGCGCACGATCTTGAGGCCACCCTCAAGGGCTTCCACCAGGTGCTGGCGCCGGGCGGCCTGCTGATCTTCGCCACCTTCGGCCCCGACACGCTGAAGGAATTGCGCGCGGCATTCACGGCCATCGACGATGCGCCGCATGTCAATCGCTTCGTCGACCTGCACGACATCGGCGACATGCTGATCCACGCCGGCTTCGCCAGCCCGGTGATGGAAATGGACATGCTGACGCTGACCTACGCCGACCTCAAAAGCCTGATGCGCGACCTCAAGGGCATCGGTGCGCACAATGCCGCGGCGGCGCGCCGGCGTGGCCTGTTCGGCAAATCGGCATGGGCGCGGCTGGAGCAGGCGTATGAATCGCAACGGCTGGAAGGCCGCCTGCCGGCTACCTTCGAAGTGGTCTATGGCCATGCCTGGGCAGGCGACAAGACGCGGCGCGAAGACGGACGTCAGGTGATCGAGTTCGCCATCGGTGAACGTAAAAAGAAATTGGGCCGGGGGTGAAAGGCCTGTTCGTCACTGGCACCGATACCGGCGTCGGCAAGACGCGGGTGGCGCTCGCGCTGATTCATGCCCTGCGCGCGCGCGGCCTGCGCGTGGCGGCGATGAAGCCGGTGTCGGCAGGCAGCGCGCCGGGCGAACTGAACGGGGATGTGACTGCGCTGCTGCGGGCGGCCAACGTCGATGCCGACCTGCGCGATGTCAATCCCTATGCCTTTGCCGAACCGGTTGCGCCGCATATTGCCGCAGAGCGGGCCGGTGTGCGGATCGATCTGGATGTCATCGACGCGGCGTATGGGCGGCTTGCTGCTGCGGCAGACGTGGTGGTGGTCGAAGGTGCGGGCGGCTGGCGGGTGCCGTTGAACGCGTGCGACGACATGGCGGACCTGGCGCAGCGCCTGAGCCTGCCGGTCGTGCTGGTGGTGGGCCTGCGTCTGGGCGGCCTCAACCATGCGCTGCTGACTGCGGAGTCGATTGCCCGGCGGCAGCTGCCGTGGGCCGGCTGGGTGGGCAATCACATCGACCCGGCAATGGCCCGCCAGACCGAGAATATTGCCGCGCTGCGCGCGCGGCTGCCCGATCCGTGTCTGGGTGTACAGCGCTTTCTTCATGAAGAAAGCGCTTCAGGGGCGGCGCTGCAATGGCTGAGTTTGCCTGAATAGCCGACGATGACCCGAACCTGATTCGGGCTGCATGGGTTCTCGTGCCGCTGGTCGTCAGCGCGCGCCACGGCGGCGCAGGCGATGGGAACGAAGTCATTTGCCCGTGCATTGCGGCCAATATCCATTTGATTTGTATGGGGAAATCAGGTCTCTAACTGGATATTCGGACAGGATTGTTTTATATTGAGCCAATTCACTCGCAAGAGCACGAGATGATCCTCTCCCGAACCAGTCAATATGCCGTACAGGCACTGATCTATATGGCCACCCAGTCGAGCACCACGCCCGTGCTGAACAAGGATGTCGCCGCGCAGCTCGGCGTGCCCGCGCCGTATCTCGCCAAAATCCTGCAGGGATTGGCCAAGGGCAACCTGCTGATTTCCTCCCGTGGCCGTCTGGGGGGTTTTTGCCTGCGCGAAAATGGCGACAACATCACGCTCATGCAAATCCTGCTGCTGACCGAAGGCCCGACGTTCACCGAAAATTGCATGCTGGGACTCAAGAAATGCAGCGATGAAACCGCCTGCCCGCTGCATTTCCGCTGGGTGCCGGTGAAGATGAAGATCATCGAAATGCTGCAGGACACCACGCTGGGAAAACTGGCCCAGGCGGTCGAAACCGGCAAGTACCGCCTCGCCGACGTTCCCGGGATGCTGTTCGAGCAGGCCAACATATGAAAGGCCAACGTATGAAAAGCTGGCTCCTTGCCGCCTGCGTCATGGCGGCCTTCACGCTGGCCGGCTGCCAGCCCGCCTCGCAGCCCCCGTCATTTTTGGCGACCGACATCACCGGGGCTACCTTCGCGCGGGACTTCAGGCTGACCGACCATCATGGGCAGGTGCGGACTCTGGCGGATTTCAAAGGAAAGGCGGTGGCCATTTTCTTTGGCTACATCCATTGCCCGGACGTCTGCCCCACCACACTGTCGGATTTTGCGGCAGCACTGCAGCAACTCGGACCGCAGGCCGAACAGGTGCAGGTGATCTTCGTTACGGTGGACCCGCAACGCGACACCCCGGAGTTGCTGAAGCAGTTCGTGCCGGCCTTCAATCCGGGCTTTCTAGGGATGTATACCGATGAGGCGGCGCTGAAACAGCTGGTGAAAGAGTACAAAGTGGTCTATCAAAAGACCGCGGTGAAGGCTGCGGACGACTATTTGATCGACCACAGCGCCGGCACCTATGTTTATGACCGGAAAGGGAATTTACGGCTGCTTATACCTTATGGCAGCGGCCCTGACGCCATCGCCCAGGATTTGAGGACCTTGCTGGCGGCGTCCTGATCCGTGCCGGCCTGCTTGCGGGCGGAGAGTGGCTTCCTTATAATGCGACGCTTTCGCGATTTATACCAAGTACAGTTACTGGTTTAAAGACAGTCACTATTTCGGGTACAACAGGAGCGGTCGATGGCGGTCACAACGTATTCCGGTGCAGAGCAGTACAACTTTGACATCGTTAAAAAGTTTGCCGTCATGTCGCTTGTCTGGGCGGTCATCGGCATGTCTGTCGGCGTATACATCGCCTCCGAACTGGCCTGGCCATTTCTGAATTTCGACAGCCCGTATTTCTCGTTCGGGCGCTTCCGTCCGGTACACACCACCTCGGTGATCTTCGGCTTCGGCGGCTCGGCGCTGTTTGCCACCTCCTATTACGTCGTCCAGCGCACCTGCCAGACCCGCCTGATTTCGGACGGCATGGCCAGCTTCACTTTCTGGGGCTGGATGGCGATCATCGCGCTGGCCGACATCAGCTACATGCTGGGCTATACCCAGGCGCGCGAATATGCCGAAATGGAGTGGCCGATCGACATCCTGATCGAGGTCGTGTGGGTTGCTTATCTCGTGGTGTTCGTCGGCACCATCATGCGCCGCAAGCAGCCGCACATCTATGTGGCCAACTGGTTCTATCTGGCTTTCATTCTGGCGACCGCGCTGCTGCATACCTTCAACAACCTGGCGATGCCCATCAACCTGTTCTCGATGAAGTCCTACAGCCTGTTTGCCGGCACCCAGGACGCGATGACCCAGTGGTGGTATGGCCACAACGCGGTAGGGTTCTTCCTGACCGTGGCCTTCCTCGGCATGATGTATTACTTTGTGCCCAAGCAGGCTGGCCGCCCGATTTATTCCTATCGTCTGTCCATCGTCCACTTCTGGGCGCTGGCCTTCATGTACATGTGGGTGGGCGCACACCACCTGCACTGGACTGCACTGCCGGACTGGACTTCCTCGCTGGCGGCCGCGTTCTCCATCCTGCTGCTGATGCCCTCGTGGGGCGGCATGATCAACGGCATCATGACCCTGTCGGGCGCCTGGGACAAACTTCGAACCGACCCGATCATGCGTTTCATGATCGTGGCGCTGTCGTTCTACGGCATGTCGACCTTCGAAGGCCCGATGATGTCGTTGAAGGAAGTCAACGCGCTGTCGCACTACACCGACTGGACGGTGGGCCATGTCCATTCCGGCACGTTGGGTTGGCTGTCGATGATCACCTTCGGCTCGCTGTACCACATGATTCCGCGCTTGTGGGGCACCCGGATCTACAGCAACAAAATGGTTGAAGCGCACTTCTGGCTCGCCACCATCGGCATCGTCCTGTACATCGTTGCGATGTGGATTTCCGGCATCACCCAGGGCCTGATGTGGCGCTCATTCGACGAGTTCGGCAACCTGCAATACTCGTTCGTCGAATCGGTGGTGGCGATGATGCCCTTCTACGCGATGCGCGCTATTGGCGGCATGTTCTTCCTCACCGGCACTGTGCTGATGATGGTCAACATGTTCATGACCATCCGCCAGGGCAAGCGCGAAAGTGCCGTGCTGGATGCCGGGCTGGCCGCCAGGATGGCACAAGCCTGATTCGGGGACGATTAAAAAATGAACATCAACTTCAAACACGAATGGATCGAAACCAACATCGGCCTGATGGCGGTGCTGACCGTGCTGGCGATCAGCGTCGGTGGCCTGGTGGAGATCGCACCGCTGTTCTTCATCGACAAGACCATCGAGAAGGTCGAGGGCGTGCGCCCCTACACGCCGCTGGAGCAGCGCGGCCGCGACATCTTTATGCGCGAGGGCTGCTACGCGTGCCATTCGCAGATGATCCGCCCCTTCCGCGACGAAAAGCTGCGTTACGGCCATTATTCGCTGGCGGCGGAATCGCAATACGACCATCCCTTCCAGTGGGGATCCAAGCGAACCGGTCCAGACCTGGCGCGGGTCGGCGGCAAGTACTCGAACGAGTGGCACGTGCAGCACCTGACGGCGCCGCGTTCGATGGTGGCTGAATCGGTCATGCCGAATTACCCATGGCTGCTGTCGGCGCCGCTGGATATTTCCGATATGGCGGCTCGCATGAAGGCCCTGCGTAAGGTGGGCGTGCCGTATTCGCTGTCGCAGGCCGAGTACGACGCCAACGTGACCCGGTTCGGCGAGACGGTGGCCAGGCAGCTCCACATTCCCGATGCGCAGAAGAATCTGGTCGAGCAGGCCAACTTCGGCAACTATGACGGCGATCGTTCCGGAATTTCTGAAATGGATGCCTTGGTGGCCTATCTGCAAATGCTGGGCACCATGGTCGATTTCAGCAAATATGCCGACGACGCGTTCGTCAAGACCCGCTGAGTGACGGAGGCCCGGCAATGGAATGGTTAATGTGGTTTTCCAAACCCGAAAACACCAAGCCCCTGGCTTTGATCATTTTTTTCGTCACCTTTATCGGCATCGTGATTTACGTCTACGGTAGCAAAAAGCGGAGCGCGCAACTGGAGTCCTACCGCGACATTCCGTTTCTCGACGACCAGCCAGGCGATCAAGACGACACGAAGGACAAGCAATGAGCGAGCAAAAGCCACAAACGGTTCCGACCACGGGTCATGTCTGGGACGGCGATCTGCAGGAATACAATAATCCGCTGCCGGTGTGGTGGGTCTACACGTTCTACGCCACGGTGATCTTCGCCCTCGTCTACTGGACGATCTATCCATCGTGGCCGTTTGGTAAAGGCTGGATCGGCGGAGTTTCGAAAATCGCCTACGTCAACAGCGAAGGCGAAGCTAAAACGCACAGCTGGAACACGCGTGCACTATTGCTGGCAGATCTGAACAAGGCCGCGATCGCGCAAAAGCCCTACTTCGACAAGGTGGAGGCGATGTCTTACGAGCAGATTGCCAAAGATCCGGAAATGAGCGGCTTTATTCTTTCCGCGGGCAAGTCGCTGTTTGCGGACAACTGCGCACCCTGCCACCAGGCAGGCGGCCAGGGCATGCTCGGCTTCTTCCCCAACCTGACCGACGACGACTGGCTGTACGGCGGATCGTACGAAAAGGTTCATGAAACCTTGATGAGCGGCCGCCGCGGCTACATGCCTGCCTTCAGCGAAGTGTTGAATGGTGGGCAGATCGACCAGCTGGCGAATTACGTGGCCAGCCTGTCGGGCATCGGCCATGACTCCGCCAAGGCCGCTGCCGGCGACGCGCTGTTCCATGGCGATGCCGCGGGCTGTTACGTTTGCCACGGCAGCGGTGCCAAGGGACGTCAGGAACTGGGCGCCCCCAACCTGACCGACAACATCTGGCTGTGGGCCAACGTGCCGGCAGCCGGTTCGCCCGAGGGCAAGATCGCTGCAATACGCGGCGTCATCGCCAGCGGCCTCAACAAGGGCGTGATGCCGGCGTGGTCCGCTCGACTGACCCCCGAACAAATCAAGGTTTTGACAGTCTACGTTCATGAACTGGGCGGTGGGCAGTAGGCCTTCGGATGACGGGATGAGCAAAGCCCCCGCTCGCGGGGGCTTTTGTTTCCCATCCATTTAAGCGATCGCACCATGCAAACAGGTCAAGAAGACCCGCCCGAGTTTTACCAGAAGCGCATTCCCATTTTCACCCGTTCGGTGAAGGGACGTTTTCGGCGTTTCAAGACATCGGTTGTGGCGCTGGCCTATGCGATTTACTTTCTGCTGCCGTGGCTGCCATGGTCGCGCCTGGATGCCCCGGCGCAGGCGGTCCTGTTCGATCTGCCGGGGCGCCGGTTTTTGATCTTCGGGCTGACGGTCTATCCGCAGGATGTCATCTGGCTGGCGCTGCTGCTTTTCATCGCCGCCATTCTGCTGTTCTTCGTCACCGGGCTGGTCGGACGTGCGTTCTGCGGCTACTTCTGCTTCCAGACCCTGTGGACCGACTTCTTCATCTGGATCGAGCACCTGGTTCAGGGCGAGCGCCCGGCGCGGATGCGACTCTACCGTCAGCCGTGGAATGCCGAAAAGCTGGTCAAGATCGGCGGCACCCATGCCTTGTGGATACTGGCTTCGTTCTGGACGGGCCTCACCTTTGTCGCCTATTTCACCTATGCGCCGCAACTGGTGCTGGATTTCTTCAGCGGCCAGGCCGCACCCGCCGCCTACATCACGACGGGTGTGCTGACCTTGTCGACCTACGCCGCGGCCGGCCTGATGCGCGAGCAGATCTGCACCTATGTCTGCCCGTATGGCCGCTTCCAGAGCGTGATGTACGAGCCCGAGACCCTGGCCGTGCATTACGACGCCCGGCGCGGCGAAGCGGCGCACGGACGGGCCCCCGCGCGTGCCGGCCAGCGCACCCTGGCGGAGCGCCACGAAAGGGGGCTGGGCGACTGCGTCGATTGCGGCCTGTGCGTGCAGGTCTGCCCGGTCGGCATCGATATCCGCGAGGGCCTGCAATACAAGTGCATCTCGTGCGGGCTGTGCATCGACGCCTGCAATAACGTCATGGATTCGTTCGGTTTTCCGCACGGCCTGATCCGCTACGATTCGGAAAAGAATCTGGCATCTTCCGTGCCGACTGCGCCGAAGGTGCAATGGAGAAACCTGAAAACCATCGGCTATGGCTTGGCACTGGTACTGATGGCCACCTATCTCGGCTACAGCGTGGCTACTCGCGGCAGCTTCGAACGTGCGGTCAACCAGATCCGCCAGCCGCTTTATGTCGTGCTGTCGAATGGAGACATCCGCAACCGCTATCAGATCCGCATCACCAACAAGGCCGCGCATGACCAGACCTATGTCATCAGCGCACGCGGCATTCCGGCGGGTGCGATCGACCTCGGCAATTTCCGCGAAGTCACCATCAAGTCGGGTCATAGCGGGCTGCTGCAGGCGAGCGTGCGGCTGTCGCCACTCGTTGCGGCGCAAACGCAGCGCTTCGAACTGGTCATCACGCCGCAGGGCAAGCCTGAAGAGGCACGAGTCGAAAGCGTCCGCTTCGACATTCCAGGGAAACGTTCATGAATACGATGACCTCCCTGCTTGGCGGCCTGGCCGCAGTGATTGTCCTCTACCTGGCGGGGGGCGCCATCCGTAACCTGCCGCCGATCCTGCGCGCACTGCTGGCGGGGCTGATCCCGCTGCTCGCGTATTTCGTTCTCATCGTCGGCCGCTGGCCGGGGCTGGACGTGGTGGCCATGCACATCTCGGTATTTCTCGCGGCGGGGCTGGTGCTGTTTGCGGTGACCCAGTTTCGCCGGCACAGTGTCGGGCGCATGCACTGGGCGCCCAAGCTCCTGACGGCATTTTTCCTCGGCCTTATCGTGATCAATGGCAGCCTGCTCTACATTGCCGGCAAAGGGCTGCCTGAACCGCTTGCGGGCTGGTGGCTGGGCAGCAAAGGGAATGCGGTTTACAGCGGTTTTTCCGGCGTGGTCGCGCATGACCAGGCGGCAGCGAAAGCGGTTTCGTCCGAGCTCTCCCAGACCCGGCGCGAGTCGGAACTCGGCTGGCAGGTCGAAGTAAGCGGCCTCGACGGCAATGCCCCCGTGCGCGCGGTCCAGGTTCGCATCAAGGACCGCACCGGCCTGCCCGTCGATCGCATCGAGGGTGAATTGCGCCTGCTGCGGCCTGGCGCCACCCAGGCCGCGCTCACTGTGCCGCTCGGTGCACTCGACGCCGGCACCTATGGCGGGGTGCTGCGCCTGCCCGCCAGCGGGCGCTGGCTGGTCGAGGTGCGCCTGCTGCGCGAGCACAAGCTGCATTATCGGAACACGCAGGAACTGGTCGCGCCATGAGCGGCATCATGGGGTTTTTATTTCTGCTGTCCGGCATATTCGTGCTGCTGATTGTCGTGGGCGTGTTCTGGTCGATCAAAAGCGGCCAGTTCGACGATCTGGAAGGACCGGCCGAACGCATCCTGATGGATGACGATGACCCCTTACTGCCGACCCGCCGCCTGAGCGGTCAGGGCGAATGCCCGGACGCGCGCAAGTATCCAAATGGCCGCAAGTAAACTAGAATTTATCAACTTTTATGGAGTCCGTACGATGAAACAGCTTTTCACTTTTCAGGGTTTTCCCATGGTGGTGGTGGTCGCGCTGATCGTCTGGTCATGGATCAGTATCTTCTCGGTTTTGATCGCCGCTTTTTTCTGACTCGGCTCCCTCAAAACGACAAAGCCCCGCAATGCGGGGCTTTGTCGTTTTGAGCATAGGTATGGCTTACACCGGAATCAGGGCGCGCATTTTCTGCAGGGCGCGCGCTTCGATCTGGCGAATGCGTTCGGCAGAGATGCCGTATTGGGCGGCCAGTTCATGCAAAGTCGCCGCTTCGCCTTCGGTCAGCCAGCGCGCCTTGATGATATGGCGGCTGCGCTCGTCGAGGTTTTCCAGCGCGGTGGCCAGGCCGGTATGGCGCAGACGCTCGGTCTGCTCGCGCTCCAGCAGCTGGGCCGGGTTTTCGTCCGGGCTCGCGAGGAAAGCCAGCGGGCTGTAACTTTCCTCGCCGTCGTCCACCGTCGGGTCGATGGAAACGTCATGGCCCGACATGCGGGTTTCCATTTCCAGCACATCCTTGCGGCTGACGTTAAGCTCGCTTGCCATGGCGTCGGCTTCCTTGAACGTCAGGGCGTTGAGCGATTGCTTCAGGCTGCGCAGGTTGAAGAACAGCTTGCGCTGCGCCTTGGTGGTGGCGACCTTGACCAGGCGCCAGTTTTTCAGTACGTATTCGTGGATTTCGGCGCGAATCCAGTGCAGCGCGAACGATACCAGGCGTACACCCCGTTCCGGGTCGAAACGCTTCACGGCCTTCATCAGGCCGACATTGCCTTCCTGGATGAGGTCGGCCTGGGGCAGGCCATAGCCCACATAGCGGCGCGCCACACTGACCACCACGCGCAGGTGCGACACCACCAGCTGACGCGCGGCCTCGACATCCTGCTTGTTGTGCCAGATGCGCGCCAGACGCTGCTCCTCTTCCAGTGTGAGCATAGGGTAGCGGTTGACGGTCTGGATATAGTTATCCAGGCTGTACGCCGCCGGGACGGGTAAAGATATCGTTTGGTTCATGCTTGTAAAAACCCCCTTTGAAACATATTTTAACACTAGCACTCACGGAGTAAGAGTGCCAAGGTGAAGCAGGGTTCCCCGATGGTTTCCATAAAACCGGGACAAATCAGCGCGCCACCTCGACCTGCCGCAGCGCTCGCGTCACCGAGAGCCAGGCGCCGAGCCAGCCGAACAGGACGGTCAGGCCGAGTACGGCGACGATCTCGATCGTGGTCGGCGGCAGCAGGTGGAAGGCCGATCCGTACAAGCCGGCCAGCCGCTCGACCGGTGCGCGCAATATCACGCTGGCGATGGCCAGCACGCCGCCCGCCGCCAGTCCGCCCAGCAGACCCTGCAGCGCGCCCACGTAGAGGAAGGGGCGGCGGATGTAGCGGTCGGTGGCGCCGATCAGCCGGCTGACCAGGATTTCGTCGCGCCGTGCCAGCACCTGCGCGCGGATGGCGTTGCCCGAGATGGCGACGAGCGCGATGGCAAACAGCCCGGCCAGCAGCCAGACGCCGGTGCGTCCGATGGCGAGGGCGGCCTGCAGACGGTCTGCCCACTGGCTGTCGAGGTGGGTTTCCGCCACACCGGGCAGTTTGCCCAGAGCGACCGCGACCCGTACCAGTTCCTCGCGCGATGCCGTTTTCGGCCGCACCACCCAGGCGTCCGGCAGCGGATTCTGCGTCAGGCCGGCGGTGATGTCGGCCAGATCCTGGGCGCTGCTGAGCGCCGCCAGCGCCTCGTCTTTGGGAACGTAACGGGCTTCGGCGATGTCGGTCTGCCGCAGGCGTTCGGTGATGGTCTGTTTCTGCGCGGTCGACGCCCCGGCGTCGAGGAATACGCTGATTTCCGGCTGCGCGGGCAGGTCGCCGGCCAGCCGGTCCAGGTTGCCGAGCGCCAGGTAAAGCCCGCCCGGCAGGCTGATGGCTACCCCCATCGCCAGCGCGGTGAGGAGGGACGCGACCGGTTGCGCGCCGAGGCGGCGCAGTGCGGCAGTGAACGCATGCTTCTGATGGCGCAGCCAGCCGATCATGCCGAGCCCACCTGAACCTTGCCATGATCCAGATGCAGCGTGCGGCCGCCCAGCGCGGCGATGGCGCGGTCGTCGTGGGTGGCGATCACCAGCGTGGTGCCGACCTGATGGAAGTCGCGGAACATCGCCATGATGTCGGCGGCATAGCCGGCATCGAGGTTGCCGGTGGGCTCGTCGGCCAGCAAGAGGGCGGGGCGGCTGACCAACGCACGGGCGATGCACAGCCGTTGCTGTTCGCCGCCGGAGAGGCTGATGGGGTTGGCTTTTTCGCGCTTGAGCAGGCCGACCTTGTCGATCACCGCGCGTGCGCGTTTCAGCGACTCGCGGCGGTCGAGCCCGGCGATGTCGAGCGGCAGCACCACATTTTCGATCACGTTGCGATCGAACAGCAGTTTGTGATCCTGGAAGATCAGGCCGATGTTGCGGCGCAGATAGGGAATGGCGCGCTGCGGCAGGCGTCCGACGTTCTGGCCGCTGACCGATACCACCCCGCTGGTGGGGCGCTCGATGGCGGCAACGAGTTTCAGCAGGGTGCTTTTTCCGGCACCGGAATGTCCGGTCAGAAAAATCAGTTCGCCTTTTTCGATGGAAAGATCGATGCCGGTCAGGGCTTCATACCCGCCGGGATAGCGCTTGGTGACCTGGCTGAATTGGATCATGCGCTGAGCTGTTTTAAGCAGGGAAAATGGCTTCGACGAACTCGCGCGCATCGAACGGCCGCAGGTCGTCGACAGTTTCGCCGACGCCGATGTAGCGCACCGGGATCGGCCGCGCCTTTGCGATCGCCGCGATGGCGCCGCCCCTGGCGGTGCCGTCGAGCTTGGTCAGCACCAGCCCGGTGACACCGAGCGCGTCGTCGAAGGCCTTGACCTGGGCGACGGCGTTCTGCCCGGTGTTGGCGTCGAGCACCAGCAGCACCTCGTGCGGTGCGCCGGGGATAGCCTTCTCGATTACCCGCTTGACCTTCCTGATCTCCTCCATCAGGTGCAGTTGGGTCGGCAGGCGGCCGGCGGTGTCGGCCAGCACCACGTCGATGCCGCGCGCCTGTGCGGCCTGGATGGCGTCGAAAATCACTGCGGCCGAATCGCCCTTTTCCTGGCTGATCACCGTTACCTTGTTGCGCTCGCCCCAGACCTGCAGCTGCTCGCGCGCCGCCGCGCGGAAGGTGTCGCCTGCCGCCAGCAGCACCGACAGGCCCTGCGCCTGGTATAGCTTGGCGAGCTTGCCGATGGTGGTGGTCTTGCCGGCGCCGTTGACGCCGGCCAGCATCAGGATGAAAGGCTTGTGCGGGGTGACGTCGAGCGGTGCCTGCAGCGGGGACAGCAGATCGACCAGCGCCTGTTTCAGCCCTTCCTGCAGGTCGGATGCCTCGGTGAGATTCTCGCGCCGCACTTTTTTCTGCAGGGTGTCGAGCAGCGACTCGGTCGCGTCGACGCCAATATCTGCGGTAATGAGGATGGTTTCGAGCTCCTCGAACAGCTCGGCGTCGATCTTGCGGCCGACGCCGAACAGGCCGGACAGCTGGCCGCCGAACCGGTCGCGGGTTTTGGCGAGCCCCTGCTTCAGCCGTTGCGCCCAGCCCGGACGCGGCGGGGCAGCAGCCGGTTCGGCGGGTGGCGGCGGCGTGATGGCTTGCGCCTCCGGCTGCTCGGAGGTGGGCGGTTCCGGTGCGGGAGCAGGTTTGGACTTGAAGAAACTAAACACGGATTGGGGCGGTCAGCACAACATGTTTGACGGACGCTGTATCTTATCATCCTGAAAACCGCAGTCGACCGCTTGCGGTTTGCGGAATTACAAACTCATGCAATCAGAGGCGAATATCATGCGCAAGCTATGGGCAATCGGTCTGGCGCTGCTGGCGGGCAGCGCACAGGCGGCTTTGACGGACGTCACGCTGGACAATGGAATGCGGGTGATCGTGCATGAGGATCACCGCGCGCCGGTGATGGTGTCGCAGGTGTGGTACCGCGTCGGCTCGATGGATGAGTTCAACGGCACCAGCGGGGTGGCGCACGTACTCGAGCACATGATGTTCAAGGGGACGGAAACGGTGCCGCCGGGCGAGTTTTCAAAACGCATCGCTGCCGCCGGCGGGCGCGAGAATGCCTTCACCAGCCGCGACTACACGGCGTATTTCCAGCAAATGCAGAAGGACCGGCTGGCATTGTCGATGCAACTGGAGGCCGACCGCATGGCCAATCTCGTCATCAGCGACGAACTGTTCGCCAAGGAGGTCCAGGTGGTAATGGAAGAGCGCCGGCTGCGCACCGACGACCAGCCGCAGTCGGTCGTCTACGAACGCCTGATGGCGACGGCTTTGCAGGTGCACCCGTACCGCCGCCCCATTATCGGCTGGATGGACGATCTGCAGAACATGAGCGCGCAGGATGCGCGTGACTGGTATGCGCGATGGTATGCCCCCAACAACGCCACTCTGGTGGTGGTGGGCGACGTCAAGGCCGACGAGGTGATCGCATTGGCCAAACGCCATTTCGGCGCGCTGCCGGCGCGCGCCCTGCCGGAACGCAAGCCGCAGGCCGAGCCCGTGCAACTCGGCGAGAAGCGCATCGTGGTGAAGGCGCCGGCGCAGCTGCCCTATCTGCTGATGGTCTGGCATGCACCCACCCTCAAGGACTGGGCGCAGGACACCACACCTTACGCGCTGCAGATACTGGCCGGGGTGCTCTCGGGCAACGACTCGGCGCGGCTGCAGAAATCGCTGGTCAAGACGCAGCAGATCGCGGTGGACGCGAGCGCCGGCTACGACGCCGTCGCGCGCGGGCCGGGCCTGTTCATGGTCGACGCGACGCCGATGCCGGGCAAGTCGGTGGCCGCGCTGGAAAAAGCCATCCGCGGCGAGCTCGAACGTCTCCGGCGCGAAGGCATCAGCGAGGCGGAACTCGCGCGGGTCAAGGCGCAGGTGATCGCGGCCGACGTCTACCAGCGCGATTCGCTGTTTTACCAGGCCATGCAGCTGGGCGAATACGCGACTGTCGGACTGCCGCCCGCGGCGCTGGCGGGCCGGGTCGACAAGCTGCGCGCGGTGACCGCCGCCGAGGTGCAGGCCGTCGCCCGCCAATGGCTGCAGGATGAGCGGCTGAGCGTGGCCGAACTCGACCCGCAACCGCTGGACGCGCAGCCGGCTCGTGCCAGGGTACCGGGGGTGCGTCATGCCAATTAAAGCCTTTTCAAATAAAACTATGTCAATCAAGTCTTGTTTTATCGCCCTGTTGCTGAGCCTGCCGCTGTCGGCGCAGGCCGCGCTCGCCATCCAGCACTGGCAGACGCCGCAGGGCGCGCGGGTGTTCTTTGTCGAAAGCCATGAACTGCCGATGCTGGATGTCGCGGTGGACTTTTCCGCCGGCAGCGCCCGCGATCCCGCCGGCAAGGCCGGTCTCGCCCGGCTGACCCACGGCCTGCTCGACCAGGGCGCGGGCGGCCTCTCGGACACCGCCATCGCGCATCGCCTGGCCGATGTCGGCGCGGAGCTGTCGGGGCGCTTCGACCGCGACCGTACCGGGGTGACGTTGCGCACCCTGTCGTCGGCCGCCGAAAAGGACAAGGCGCTCGATATCCTCGCACGCGTGCTGCAGCGTCCCGATTTCCCGCAGGCGGTGGTCAAGCGCGAAAAGCAGCGCCTGATCTCGTCGATCCGCGAGGCCGAGGCCGACCCCGGGGAGGTTGCCGGCAAGGCGTTTTACCGCGCGCTGTATGGCGGGCATCCCTATGCGCACGACGAAGCGGGCGATCCCGCTGCCATCGCGCGGCTGACGCGGGGCGACCTGCAGGCGTTTTATCGCATGCATTACAGCGTGCCCAACGTGGTGATTTCGCTGATGGGCGACGTCACGCGCGCCGAGGCCGAAGCCATCGCGGTGCGGTTGACGGCCGGCCTGTCGCGGGCGGCGGCACTGCCGGCGCTGCCGAAGCCGGTGCCGGCGGCGGCCTCCGGCACGCGCATCGCCCATCCCTCCACGCAAAGCCACGTGCTGATGGGGACGGTGGGGATGGCGCGCAACGACCCCGACTTCTTCCCGCTGTTTGTCGGCAACTATGTGTTGGGCGGCGGCGGCTTCGATTCGCAGCTGATGCGCGAGGTGCGCGACAAGCGCGGCTACGCCTACAGCGTCTATAGCTATTTCCTGCCAATGCAGGTGGCCGGGCCGTTCCAGCTGGGGCTGCAGACCAAACTGGAGCAGACCGACGACGCATTGAAAGTGGCGCAGGCGACGCTGCGGCAGTTCATCGCCGACGGTCCCTCCGAAGCCGAGCTCACCCAGGCCAAATCCAATCTCACCGGCGGGTTTCCGCTGCGCATCGACAGCAACCGGAAAATTCTCGATTACCTGTCGCTGATCGGCTTCTACAACTTGCCGCTGGACTATCTGGACACCTGGGTCGATCGGGTGAACGCGGTCGACGTTGCAACGGTGAAGCAGGCGTTTGCCCGCCGCATCGACCCCGACAGGCTGGTGACCGTGGTGGTGGGGGGGCGCGGCCATGCTCGCTAAGCGCGCGGCGCCCGGGCGGGCGCACGGTGCGGCCAACCGCGTGCGCATCATCGGCGGCCAGTATCGCCGCCGGCTGCTGGACTTTCCCGACAGCGCCGGTCTGCGCCCCACGCCCGACCGCGTGCGCGAGACGTTGTTCAACTGGCTGGGGCAGGACCTGCCGGGCTGGGCTTGCCTCGACCTGTTTGCCGGCAGCGGCGCGCTCGGCTTCGAGGCCGCCTCGCGCGGCGCCGGGCGCGTCATCATGATCGAACGCGACCGCGCCGCGATCGACGCGCTGGAAAAAAACCGTGCCGTGCTCGGCGCAAACCAGGTCGACATCCATCGTGCCGACGCGCTGGCCTGGCTGGCGAACAGCCGCGAGACCTTCGATCTGGTTTTTGTCGATCCGCCTTTCGACAGCGGACTGGCCGCGGCGGCGCTCGCCGACCTCGCCCGCCATCTCAAATCCGGCGGCCAGGCGTATGTCGAGCAGGGCTCGGAAGTGCTGCCCATTCCAGGGTTTATCATCCACCGCAGCGGACGCGCGGGACGCTCGCATTTCGCACTGCTGATAAAGGAATAAGCGATGCTGACCGCTGTCTATCCCGGCACCTTCGACCCCATCACCCGCGGCCACGAGGACCTTGTGCGGCGCGCGGTGCGGCTGTTCGATCGCGTCATCGTCGCGGTGGCGGCGTCGCGCAACAAGCAGCCGTTTTTCAGCATGGAGGAGCGGGTGGCGATGACGCGCGACGTGCTGGCCGATGTGCCGAAGGTGCGGGTGGAAGGATTCTCCGGCCTGCTGATCGACTTCGTCGCAGAGCAGGGCGCGATCGCCGTGCTGCGGGGATTGCGCGCGGCGTCCGACTTCGAATACGAATTCCAGCTGGCGGGGATGAACCGCAACCTCAAGCCCGATATCGAAACCCTGTTTCTCACACCGTCCGATCAATACATGTTCATCTCCGCCAGCATGATCCGCGAAATCGCGCAGTTGGGCGGCAACGTGACGCCCTTCGTCCACCCATTGGTGGCGCGGCGATTAAGTGAGAAAATAAGCAAAACCTGATTGACCGGAGAACCCATGGCCCTGATGATCACGGACGAATGCATCAATTGCGACGTCTGCCTGCCCGAATGCCCCAACGAAGCCATTTCCCAGGGCGACGAGATTTACATCATCGACCCCAACAAGTGCACCGAATGCGTCGGTCACTTCGATACGCCGCAGTGTGTGGAAGTGTGCCCGGTCGACTGCATTCCGCATAATCCGGACTACCCGGAAACCCGCGAACAACTGCAGGAAAAATTCCTGCGCCTGTCTGCCGACAAGTAATCGTTCAGGCCGTCTTGGCCAGTCGCGCCCCGGTCAGGTCGTCGGACAGGTCGTCGGACAGGGCATCGACGATGCGCGTGTTGATGCGCGCCAGCTGGTCCAGCTGATCGCTCACGCTTCCGATTGACGCATCGAGCTCGTCGATGCGGTCATCCAGCGTTTCGGTCGCGGCATGGATGCGGCTGACGCTTTCCAGCCGGCGCTTCAGCTGGATCTTGTGCTCGCGTACCTGGGTTTCCATCGGCGCGATCAGCGCCTTCAGCCAGGCTTCGGTTTCGCTGTTGGCGAGTTCGAACACCTGCACCACCTTGCTCGCCAGCGTTTCAAAGAAACGTGCGGTTAGCTGGTGCTGGCCCAGCGTCAGCATCTTGAAGACCGTGTTGAAACGTTCATCGAAAACTTGTTCCAGTCGCGCCATTTCCTTGCGGTACTTGTTCAGGCTGTGATCGGGCGGGTTGACCGCCGCCAGCCCGTGTTCGTCGCTGAACTTCTGGTACATCGCCGTCATCATGGAGCGGATTTCATAGATGATCGCCGCCGATGCCTTCAAATTGCCGTCTATTTCGCGGAAGAAGCCACCCATCGCCTCGCGCAAGCCGACGCTGAAGCGGCTTTTTTCCATCGCCTGCCGGGTCTGGCGCACTTCGCTGCGCAGCGCCTGCATTCCCAGCCGCCGGCGCAGCGTCTCGACTTGTGAGGCGAACACGTTGCGTAGCGCATTGAACTGCCGCAGGCCGCGTTCGAATTGCTGCTTGTCCTCGTTGGCCTTGACCATCATGTGCTGGATGACGTCGCGATTCTTGCCGCGCAGCCCCTGCAGTTCATCGACCTGATCCTGGATGTTGGCGAGCCGGGTTTCCAGCAGCTCGGTGGTCTTGATCACCACGTCCTCCACGCTGGCCTGGGCCGATTCGCTGACCAGCGTCTGCTTGCAGGGAATCAGTTCCTGCGTCAGCGCGGCTTCCAGTTCGAGCAGGCGGCTTCTCGCCAGCAGGGCGGGGTCATTCTTCACCTTGGCGACCAGCGCTTTCTGCGCCGACACCGGATAGACCTGGCTGGCGGGCAAATCGAGCAATGTCGCGCTCGCGTCGACCTGCCTGGCGATTACGGCGTCGATTTCGGCCGGCGACTTGAGGTCGTCCCACAGGCCGTCGATCTTGTTCAGCACCACCAGCCGTGCCCGGCTGGCGCCCTGCAGCGGGGCGATGTACTGACGCCAGATTTCGATGTCGGATTTGGTCACGCCGGTGTCGGCGGCCAACAGGAACAGCACCGCATGGGCGCTGGGCAGCATGTTGAGCGTCAGCTCCGGTTCGGTGCCGACGGCGTTGAGGCCCGGCGTGTCGAGGATGACCAGGCCCTGCTTCAGCAGCGGATGCGGAAAATTGATCAGCGCATGGCGCCAGCGTGGAATCGCGATGCCGCCGTCGCGCGCCAGGCCGCGTGCGGTCTCCTCATCGTTGGGGTTGATCAGGCCGTAGGCTTCGGCGGTGGCGGCATCGACCTGCATGGTGTCGGCCAGTCGCATCAGCGTCGCGCTCATCTCGTCGGCGGAATCGAGGTTGAGCGGGAATTCGGTCCAGGCGTCCGCATCGCGCTTGAAATCGGCAATGCTGCCCTCGCGGGTCTTGGTGTCGATCGGCAGCAGGCGCAGCGAAGGGCGCCGTGTGGGGGTGTAATACAACTCGGTGGGACACATGGTGGTGCGCCCGGCGGAAGACGGCAGCACGCGCTGGCGGTAATCCGAAAAGAAAATCGCGTTGATCAGTTCGGACTTGCCGCGCGAAAACTCGGCGACGAAAGCCACGTTCAGTGTGTCTTCCTGCAACCGCCCCAGCAGCTGGTTCAGCCGCAATTCGGATTCGGCGTCACCCAGTTCCTGTGTGGCGAGCCAGTCGCGCAGTGCCTCGACACGCACGTACACGGCATCGCGCCAGGCACTGTAGTGTTCGAACTCGTCAACCAGGGTCATGGGTTTCATCGGGCCGTCCATCGGATAACGCACTGTAATTTAACGACATGTTAATGACAAACTTGATGCGGGCGGCAGCTGCGCATCAGCGCTGGCAGGTCGGGCAGTAAAAGCTCGCACGCTGCCCCTGCACGATGCGGCGAATCGGCGTGGCGCAGGTCTTGCAGGGGAGGCCTGCGCGATCGTACACCCGTGTCTGCAGCTGGAAGTAGCCCAGCTCGCCGTCGCTTGCGACGTAGTCGCGCAGCGAACTGCCGCCGGCGGCAATCGCCGCCGTCAGCACGTGCCGGATCGCCTCCGCCAGCCGCGCGCAGGCCGGGCGGCTGAGGCGGCGGGCGGCGGTGGCGGGGCGGATGCCGGCATGGAACAGGGACTCGGAAGCATAGATGTTGCCGACGCCGACCACTACCTGCCCATCCATGATGACCTGCTTGATCGCGGCGCTGCGGCGCTGGCACTGCGCATGCAGATAGGTCGCATCGAATGCCGGCGTCAGCGGCTCCGGCCCCAGGTGGGCCAGCAGCGGATGGCGCGCCACGTCGTCGGTCCACAGCACCGCGCCGAAACGGCGCGGGTCGCGCAGCCTGAGCGTGGTGCCGTCGTCGAACAGCCAGTCGACATGGTCGTGCAGGGCGGCGGGTTCGCCGGGTTCGGCAAAGCGCAGGCTGCCCGACATGCCGAGATGCACGATTTGCGTGACGCTGCCGAAGTCGAACAGCAGATATTTGCCGCGCCGGACGAGTGAATTCAGCGTCAATCCCGCCAGCCGGGCTTCCAGATCGTCCGGCACCGGCCAGCGCAGGCGCGGGTTGCGCACCACGATGCGCCTGAGCGCACGGCCCCGCAGACGCGGCAACAGGCCCAGGCGGGTGGTTTCGACTTCGGGTAATTCGGGCATGGTGTGGGGCCGGGCTATGCTTCGATGCTGGGTTGAAATAAACGGGACGTTAGCCATTCACGCGATGCCCTGTAATGTTTTAGCTCCCGCAAGCGGGAACTGAACCTATACACTGCGATTCTATATCCCTCACCTCACTCCCTTAGCCCTCACCATTTTGAATACGTTTTTCTCTGCGTCCGCAATAAACGCTACACGCCTGAACCTGGCTTGCAGACAGGCCTCGAGCGCTTAGAATCGTGACAGGCACCCCCCATCTATAAGGCATAACATGGCATACCTCAAAGTCCTTCCCCTCTACGCAGCGCTGCTGTTAGCGGTTGCGTGCAGCCAGCCCGGCGTCAAGGCGTCGCAGCCCGTGGCAGAGGAAACGCAAGCGCAGCAGGCTGTCGAGGCAGCGGTCGAAGTCGCCGCCGATGCCGAGGCAGAGGCTGAAGCCCGTGCCCGTGCTGCCCTGCCCAGGCAGCCGCTCACGCCCGAAATCCTGTTCAAATTCCTGGTGGCCGAGGTGGCCGCCCAGCGCGGCGCGATTGGCATTTCCCAGTCGACCTATCTCGACCTGGCGCGGCAGACGCAGGATCCTCGCATTGCCCATCGTGCCGTCGAGGTTTCGATGTTTGCGCGTAACCAGGCCGGCGCGCTGGAGGCCGCCCGCTTGTGGGCGGCAGCCGAGCAGGATTCGGAACGGGCGCAGCAGACGCTGGCAGCGCTGCTGCTGAACGAGGGCAAGTTCGGGGAGGCCGAACCGATTCTGCGCGCCCTGCTGAAAAAGGATGGCGCTAACGGCTTCCTGCATCTGTCGGCGCTGATGGGCAAGTTGCGCGATACTCAGGCCGCGCTGGAACTGGTCGAGCGTCTGGCGGCCGACCATCCGACCTTGCCGGAGGCGCGCCTGGCGGTTGCCCAGGCCGCGGCCAGTGCCGGGCATTTCGATGCGGCGGTTGCGGCCTTGCAGCAGGCCGACAGCCTGCGCCCGGGCTGGGAGCCCGGCGCGCTGTTGCATGCGCAGATCCTGGCGAAAACTTCGCGCCCCGATGCGCTGGCCTTCATGCGCGATTTCCTGGCGCGCTACCCCGGATCGCGCGAAGTGCGGCTGGCCTATGCGCGCACCCTGGTCAATGCCAATCAGTTCGCCGAGGCACGCGTCGAATTCGCCCGCCTGACGGGCGATTTTCCGCGCAATGCCGAAGTCAGCTTTGCCGCCGGTCTGCTTTCGCTGCAGATGGGCGATTTCGAGGCGGCACGCGATTTGCTGACCCAGACGCTCGGCTACAGCCCACGCGATCCCGATATGGTGCATTACTACCTCGGTCAGGTGGCCGAACAGATGAAGCAGCCGGACGCAGCCAATGCCCATTACGCCGAAGTCGAATCGGGTAATTACCTGGTGTCGGCACGCGCGCGCCAGGCGGCGCTGCTGGTGCGCGCGGGCAAACTGGACGAGGCACGCGCGTTGCTGGCGTTCACGCGCGGCGAAAACGATGCGCAAAACGTGCGGCTGATCCAGGCGCAGGCCGAACTTCTGCGCGACAGCAAGGAATACGCGGCGGCATTCGGGGTGCTGTCGGAAGGGCTCAAGCGCTTTCCCGATTCGGCAGACTTGCTGTACGACCGCGCCATGGTGGCGGAAAAGCTCGACAAGCTCGATGCGCTGGAAGCCGACCTGCGCCGCGTGATCGTGCTGCGCCCCGACGATGCACAGGCCTACAACGCGCTGGGCTACACGCTGGCCGACCGCACCGATCGTTTGGCCGAGGCCATCGTGCTGCTCGACAACGCGCTGGCGCTGGCGCCGGAAGACCCCTTCATTCTCGATAGCGTGGGCTGGGCGCAATACCGCTCGGGCAATCTGGTGCGCGCGCGGGAATACCTGGAACGTGCCTACAAAGTGCGTCCGGATCCCGAAATCGCGGCGCATCTGGGCGAGGTGCTGTGGGCGGGCGGTCAGCGCGAGGCGGCCGGAGAACTCTGGCAGACCAGCCTGCAAGCCCATCCGCAGAACGAATTGCTGCTCGAAACCCTGCGCCGGCTGAAGCCTTGATGGTGCGCCTGGCCGCAGCATTGCTGCTGGCGCTGACGGCCGCTTGTGCGACCACGCCGCCGGGTGTTCCGGCCGATGTCGTCGTTCCCCTGTCCGCCAACTGGACGCTGCAGGGCCGCATCGGCATCCGGGCCGGCGAACAGAACCTGTCGGGCCAAATCCGCTGGCAGCACAGCATGCAAGCAGACGATGTGTTGCTGACCTCGCCGCTGGGGCAGGGGGTGGCGCGTATCGTGCGCGATGCCGATGGCGTTGCCCTCGAGGTGCCGAACCAGCCCACGCGCCGCGCACCCGATGCCGAATCCCTGACGCGCGAGGCGCTCGGTTATACGCTGCCGGTGGCGGGCCTGGGGTGGTGGATGCAGGCGCGTCCCGACCCTGACGGCATTTTCGAGGCGACACGCAATGACGCCGGACGCCTGGTGCAACTCAAACAGCATGGCTGGGTGATCGATTACCTGCAATATGCCGCCGACGGGCGTCCGCGCAAACTGACGGTGACGCGCGAGGGGCTGGAAATCCGCCTGGTGGCGGACAGCTGGGAGGCCGAATGATCCACGTCTACCCCGCCCCCGCCAAGCTCAACCTGTTCCTGCACGTCGTCGGCCGGCGCGCCGACGGTTACCACCTGCTGCAGAGCGTGTTTCGCCTGATCGACCGCGCCGACACCGTGCACCTTGAGCTGCGCGACGACAGCCGGGTGGTGCGCGACGGCGACCTGCCGGGGGTGCCGGAAGAGCGTGACCTGACGGTGCGCGGCGCGCGTCTGCTGCAGGCGTATGCGCCAGCCGGCGCCGGGGTGAGCATCCGGCTCGACAAGGTGTTGCCGATGGGGGGCGGGCTCGGCGGCGGCAGTTCGGATGCCGCCACCGTGCTGCTGGCCCTGAACCGCCTGTGGCAGGTCAATCTGCCGCGCGAAACCTTGCAACGGCTGGCCCTGCAGTTGGGGGCCGACGTACCGGTCTTCGTGTTCGGCCAGACGGCGCTGGCCGAGGGCGTGGGCGAAATTCTGCGCCCGCTGAGCGCACCGCCGGCGTGGTATGTGGTGCTGACGCCACCGGTGCAGGTGCCGACCGCAGCAATTTTTGCAGCGCCGGAATTGACACGCAACTCGCCACCCCTCAAAATAGCGCGCTTTTCCGCAGGCATGGGTTGTAACGACCTGCAGCCGGTGGTCGTCAGCCGTTATCCTGAAGTCGCCCGCCATCTCGAATGGCTGGGGCAATTCGGCGAGGCGCGGATGACCGGCTCGGGTGCCTGTGTGTTTGCATCGTTCGGAACGGAAGACGCGGCGCACGGCGTGCTGCGCCGGTTGCCCGAAACGATGCAGGGTTTTGTGGCGCAGGGTCTCGACAGGCATCCCTTGCATGACTTTTGCGCCTGAGTAGCACCCATTGGGGAGTCGCCAAGTGGTAAGGCATCGGATTTTGATTCCGACATTCGCAGGTTCGATCCCTGCCTCCCCAGCCAGTTAAGCGAACAGCCGCCGGTGGCGGCTGTTTTTGTTGTTAGGCCGGACCAGCCAAATCGCCGGAGACTCGTGTGCCCATAGACAATCTGATGGTGTTCAGCGGAAATGCCAATCCGCGTCTTGCCAGCGACGTGGCGCGCCATCTGAACATTCATCTCGGCCGCGCTACGGTGTCGCGTTTTTCCGATGGCGAAGTGATGGTCGAGCTTCTGGAAAACGTGCGCGGCAAGGACGTGTTCGTGCTGCAGTCGACTTGTCAGCCATCCAACGACACCCTGATGGAAGTGATGGTGATGGTCGATGCGCTGAAGCGCGCTTCGGCCGGCCGTATCACCGCAGCCATCCCGTATTACGGTTATGCGCGCCAGGACCGGCGCACCCGCTCGGCGCGGGTGGCAATCACCGCCAAGGTGGTGGCCAACATGCTGCAGGGCGTGGGGGTCGACCGGGTGCTGACGATGGACCTGCATTCGGACCAGATCCAGGGCTTTTTCGACATTCCGGTCGACAACATTTATTCCAGCCCGATCCTGCTGGGCGACATCTGGAAGCGCGACCACCCGAACCCGGTGGTAGTGTCGCCCGACGTGGGCGGGGTGGTGCGGGCGCGGGCGATCGCCAAGCGGCTGGAATGCGACCTGGCGATCATCGATAAGCGCCGCCCGAAACCGAACGTGGCGAAGGTGATGCACATCATCGGCGACGTCAAGGATCGGACCTGCATCATCATGGATGATCTGGTCGATACGGCCAATACACTGTGCGAAGCGGCCAATGCGCTGAAGGAGCATGGCGCCAGAAAGGTGATGGCCTATTGTACCCATGCCGTGCTATCCGGCAGCGCCGCCGAACGCGTGACGAATTCCGCGATCGACGAACTGGTGGTGACCGACACCATCCCGCTGCGCGACGATGCGCGCGCATGCGCCAAAATCCGGCAATTGTCGGTGGCTGAACTGCTGGCGGAAACTATCCGCCGCATCAGCAACGAAGATTCCGTCAGCTCGCTCTTTATCGAGTAGAGCCGGCAGAATGCCCCTGGTCGCGGGGGCTTTAATCATGCATTGACCATTTTCGGCAATGCATTATCAATGCAGTTATTTAGGAGAAGTTTCATGGAAATCGAAGTCATCGCCGCCAAGCGTGAATTGCAAGGTACGGGTGCGAGCCGCCGTCTGCGTCACGCGGGCAAGGTCCCGGGCATCGTCTACGGCGGCACTGCTGCCCCCGTGCAGATCGAGCTGGACCACAACACGCTGTATCACGCGCTGCGCAAGGAGTCGTTCCACGCCGCGGTGCTGACGCTGAACCTCGACGGCGCCAAGGAATCGGTGCTGCTGCGCGATTCACAGTGGCACCCCTTCAAGCAGCAGGTGCTGCACGTCGACTTCCAGCGCATCGACAAGAACCAGAAGATCCACGTCAAGGTGCCGCTGCATTTCCTCAACGCCGAAGTGGCACCTGGAGTCAAGACCGGCGGCGGCAAGCCGCACCACATCGTGACCGAGCTCGACGTCCAGTGCCTGCCCGGCAGCCTGCCCGAGTTCATCGAAGTCGACATGGGCAATCTCGAAGTCGGCCATTCCATTCATGCGAATGACCTGACGCTGCCCGCGGGCGTCGAGCTGGTTGCGCACCTGCAGACAGAAAACCCCGCTGTGGCGTCGATCAGTGCGCCCAAGGTCGGTGTGGCTACCGAAGAAGCGCCCGCTGCGCCGGCTGCTCCTGAGGCGTAAGCCGGTCGTGCAACCCGCGGTGGATTGCACGCCGTGTGCGGCATGACAGCGCCCCGCCTGATTGTCGGCCTCGGCAACCCGGGGCGCGACTACGAAGAAACCCGGCATAACGCCGGGTTTTGGTTTTGCGCGCGGCTGGCGCAGACATGGGGCGTGCCGCTCGCGCATGAGTCGCGCTTTCACGGCATCGTCGGGCGCAGTCCGGGCAACGTGTGGATGCTGCTGCCGCAGACTTTCATGAACCGTTCCGGTCAGGCAGTCGGTGCGTTTGCACGCTTTCATCGCATAGCGCCAGCCGAGATGCTGGTGGTGCACGACGAGCTCGACATTCCACCCGGCCAGCTGCGCCTCAAATTCGGCGGCGGCATGGGTGGCCATAACGGCCTGAAGGACATCGCCGCGCATCTGGGCACCCAGGACTATTGGCGGCTGCGCATCGGCATCGGTCATCCGGGCGAGCGCAACGAAGTCGTGAACTACGTTCTGAAACCGCCGCGTCGCGAGGAGCAGGGCGACATCGACGCCGCTATCGAGCGCGCGCTCGATTTGTGGCCGCTCATTGAAAAGGGCGAGTGGAACGCGGCCATCCAGCGTGCCAACACCAAACCCGGTTCCATCAAACTCCAGGAAAAACCATGAGTCTCAAATGCGGCATCGTTGGCTTGCCCAACGTCGGAAAATCCACCTTGTTCAACGCGCTGACCCAGGCGGGCATCGCGGCGGAAAACTATCCCTTCTGCACGATCGAGCCGAACACCGGCATCGTCGAGGTGCCGGATCCGCGTCTGGCGCTACTGGCCGAGATTGCCAAGCCGCAGAGAGTCGTGCCGGCGATTGTCGAATTCGTCGACATCGCCGGCCTGGTGGCGGGCGCCTCCAAAGGGGAGGGTCTGGGCAACCAGTTCCTCGCCAACATTCGGGAGACCGATGCGATCTGCCATGTGGTGCGCTGTTTCCAGGACGACAACGTGATCCACGTTGCGGGCAAGATCGATCCCCTGTCGGACGTGGAAACCATTGCCACGGAGTTGGCGCTCGCTGACCTGTCCAGTGCTGAAAAGGCGTTGATACGATATGAAAAAGCTGCACGTGGGGGCGACAAGGAAGCGAAAGTCATCGCGGAGGCATTGAAGCCGGTGCTGGCCGCGCTGAACGAAGGCCGCCCCGCGCGTGCCGCCGGCCTGGATGCGGAAGGCCTCGCGGCGATCAAGCCGCTGTGCCTGTTGACGATGAAGCCGACGCTGTATGTCGCCAACGTTAGCGAAGACGGCTTCCACGACAATCCCATGCTCGATGCGCTGCGAGCGTTTGCCGGCAAGGAAGGCGCGCCGGTGGTGCCCGTGTGCGCGGCGCTGGAGGCCGAACTGCAGGAATTGTCGCCTGAAGACCGCATGGAATACCTGAAAGAGCTCGGCTGGGACGAGCCGGGACTCAACCGTCTGGTTCGTGCCACCTATGATTTGCTGGGCCTGCAAACCTACTTCACCGTCGGGGTGAAGGAGGTGCGGGCGTGGACCATCCACAAGGGTAATACCGCGCCGCAGGCGGCGGGTGTCATTCACACCGATTTCGAACGCGGCTTCATACGCGCGCAGACCATCTCGTACGAGGATTTCATTGCCTGTAAGGGCGAACAGAGTGCCAGGGAGGCGGGCAAGATGCGCGCCGAAGGCAAGGAATACGTGGTCAAGGACGGCGACGTCCTGAATTTCCTGTTCAATGTGTGAGTGAGGAAATTTGCTCAGGGGATAATTGACACATTATTCCGAAAAGCCCTATAATCTCGCGCTTCGTTTGGGTGGGGTTCCCGAGCGGTCAAAGGGATCAGACTGTAAATCTGACGGCTCTGCCTTCGAAGGTTCGAATCCTTCCCCCACCACCAGATTTTTGCAGTTTTCGAGCACGGCGAAGCGGGTGTAGCTCAATGGTAGAGCAGAAGTTTTCCAAACTTATGACGAGGGTTCGATTCCCTTCTCCCGCTCCAGGTTGTAAAGGTTTTTGTGTTTTGACGCGCTGTGGGTCAAAGCCTTGCGCCCGCGTAGCTCAGAGGTAGAGCACTCCCTTGGTAAGGGAGAGGTCGACAGTTCGATTCTGTCCGCGGGCACCAGTTCTTGGGTGTTGTCGAAGTCTAAAGCGGCGCACCGGTATTTGAAAAGCGGTAGTCGGGTTGCCGATCGTGATTGACCGCATTGTTGCGTGTGCAAATTGAGGGGTACTTGAAATGGCTAAGGAAAAATTCCAGCGGACCAAACCGCACGTAAACGTTGGCACGATTGGTCACGTTGACCACGGCAAGACCACCTTGACCGCGGCGATCACCACCATTCTGGCGAAGAAATTTGGCGGTTCGGCCAAGAACTACGCCGAGATCGACAGCTCGCCCGAAGAAAAGGCGCGCGGCATCACCATCAACACCTCGCACGTCGAGTACGAGACCGAGAAGCGTCATTACGCACACGTCGACTGCCCGGGCCACGCCGACTACATCAAGAACATGATTACCGGTGCTGCGCAGATGGACGGCGCCATCCTGGTCGTGTCCTCCGCCGACGGCCCCATGCCGCAGACCCGCGAGCACATTCTGCTTGCGCGTCAGGTTGGCGTACCCTACATCATCGTCTACATGAACAAGGCCGACATGGTCGACGACCCCGAGTTGCTCGAGCTTGTTGAAATGGAAGTTCGCGAACTGCTCAGCAAGTACGACTTCCCCGGTGACGACACCCCCATCATCATTGGCAGTGCCCTCAAGGCCCTCGAAGGCGACCAGAGCGACATCGGCGAGCCCAGCATCCTCAAGCTGGCCGACGCGCTCGACTCCTACATCCCCGAGCCCGAGCGTGCCGTTGACCGTCCCTTCCTGATGCCTGTTGAAGACGTCTTCTCCATCTCCGGTCGCGGCACCGTCGTTACCGGACGTGTCGAGCGCGGCGTCGTCAAGGTTGGCGAAGAAATCGAGATCGTCGGCATCGTCCCCACCGTCAAGACCACCTGCACCGGCGTCGAGATGTTCAGGAAGCTGCTGGACCAGGGTCAGGCTGGCGACAACGTCGGCGTGCTGCTGCGCGGCACCAAGCGTGAAGAAGTCCAGCGCGGCCAGGTACTGGCCAAGCCCGGCTCGATCAAGCCGCACACCAAGTTCAGCGCCGAGATCTACGTGCTGAGCAAGGACGAAGGCGGTCGTCATACCCCGTTCTTCAACGGCTACCGTCCGCAGTTCTACTTCCGCACCACCGACGTCACAGGCAGCATTGAACTGCCGGCCGGCACCGAGATGGTGATGCCTGGCGACAACGTCAGCATCAAGGTCTCGCTGATCCAGCCGATCGCCATGGACGAAGGTCTGCGTTTTGCCATCCGCGAAGGCGGCCGCACCGTCGGTGCCGGCGTTGTTGCCAAGATCGAAGAATAAGGCGGGCAGTTGAAATCAAGGCCGGGTTCGGTGCGGCGGGTGCGTACTGAATGCCGGCCTTTAAGAATACAGGCCAATAGCTCAATTGGTAGAGCGTCGGTCTCCAAAACCGAAGGTTGGGGGTTCGAGACCCTCTTGGCCTGCCACAGGATAAGCCGCAAGGCGCACAGCATTCATGGCTGACAAACTCAAGCTGCTGGTAGCAGTGTTGCTGGTCATCGCAGGGGTGGCCGGCTTTTATTTTTTTGCGGACGCGCCCACCGTGGTGCGTGTGCTGTCCGTGATCGTGGGCGTCGTGCTGGCTGGCGCCGTTGCTGGCATGTCGAGTCCGGGCAGGCAGTTTTTCCGCTTCGCGCTCGATGCGCGTGACGAGGCCAAGAAGGTTGTCTGGCCGACGCGCAAGGAAACCATCCAGATGACGGGTGTGGTCATGTTGTTCGTGATCGTGATGGCGCTGTTCCTTTGGGCGGTTGACAGTATTTTGATGTGGCTGGTCAAACTGGCCATGGGACAGGGGAGTTGAGTATGCGGTGGTACGTGGTTCATGCCTACTCCGGCTTCGAGAAAAGCGTCGCGCGCAATCTGATTGAGCGTATCGAGCGTGCGGGTATGAAGGATCGTTTCGGCGAAATCCTGGTGCCGGTGGAAGAAGTGGTGGAAATGAAGGGTGGGCAGAAAAAAACCGCCGAGCGCAAGTTCTTCCCCGGATACGTCCTGGTGCAGATGGAAATGGACGATGACACCTGGCATCTGGTGAAAAGCACGCCCAAGGTGACGGGCTTTGTCGGTGGAACGGCAACCAAGCCCGCGCCGATTACCGAGAAAGAGGTTCAGTCCATCCTCGATCAGATGCGCGAGGGCGTTGAAAAGCCCAAGCCCAAGGTGTTGTTCGAGGTGGGCGAGGCGGTGCGTGTCATCGACGGCCCGTTCACCGACTTCAATGGAAATGTGGAAGAAGTGAATTACGACAAGAGCAAATTGCGCGTGTCGGTGATGATTTTTGGCCGGGCGACGCCTGTAGAACTGGGCTTCGGTCAGGTCGAAAAAGCCTGAATTCCGGCTTCGGCCGTGAAGGGTAAAAATCCGGTTCGCCGGAGAGGAGCGCGAGTAGGGTGACCTAAAGCGCGTTGGTACTCACTTATTAGGAGCCATCATGGCAAAGAAAATTGTCGGCTATATCAAGCTGCAAGTCCCGGCGGGCAAGGCTAATCCTTCGCCGCCCATCGGCCCCGCGCTCGGTCAGCGCGGCCTGAATATCATGGAATTCTGCAAGGCTTTCAACGCCAAGACGCAGAGCATGGAGCCCGGTCTGCCGATTCCGGTCGTCATCACCGCGTTTGCGGACAAGAGCTTCACCTTCGTGATGAAGACGCCGCCTGCAACGGTGCTGATCAAGAAGGCGATCAAGCTCGATAAAGGTAGCGCCAAGCCGAACCTCGACAAGGTTGGCACGATCAATCGCGCCCAGCTGGAAGAGATCGCCAAGGCCAAGGAGCCCGATCTGACAGCGTCCGACATGGATGCGGCAGTGCGCACCATTGCCGGCACAGCCCGTTCCATGGGCATCATCGTGGAGGGAGTCTGAGATGGCTAACGTATCCAAGCGCTTGCGCGCGCTCAAAGAAAAAATCGACCGTAACCGCAATTACCCGGTAGCCGATGCGCTGCAGCTGGTCAAAGACGCCGCCACCGCCAAGTTCAACGAGTCGATCGACATCGCGGTGAACCTCGGCGTTGACGCCCGTAAATCCGACCAGATGGTTCGTGGTGCCGTGGTGCTGCCGAAGGGTATTGGCAAGACGGTTCGTGTCGCCGTATTCGCCCAGGGCGACAACGTGCAGAAGGCAAAAGATGCAGGCGCCGATATCGTCGGTTTCGACGACCTGGCAGCCGAAATCAAGGCCGGCAAAATGGATTTCGATGTGGTGATCGCCACCCCTGACGCCATGCGCGTCGTCGGTCAGCTCGGCCAGATTCTGGGCCCGCGCGGCCTGATGCCGAACCCCAAGGTGGGCACGGTGTCGGCCGACGTGACGGGTGCGGTGAAAAACGCCAAGGCCGGCCAGGTACAGTACCGCACCGACAAGGGCGGCATCGTGCATTGCACCATTGGCCGCGCCTCGTTCAGCGTCGAAGACCTGAAAGAGAACCTGACAGCACTGCTGGATGCGCTTCAGCGTGCCAAACCGGCCAGTTCCAAGGGTGCCTATTTCAAGCGCCTGTCGGTGTCTTCCACCATGGGCGTGGGCGTTCGTGTGGATCAGGCCAGCGTCAGCGCATAAATTTAATTGCGGGCATTTCTGGAAAGAGTGCCTGAATGAACTTTGGGCCGTCAGCCGGTGGTTTCGACTGACGGGTTGTCAAAGACCGTAGGGGTGTCGTTCGTGAGGTGTGAGGCGTGAGGGGTGAGGTGTATGCCCCGAACGAATCAGCCTCCTGCGCGCTTAATCGGTTGGATGGAAGGTCGTTGGTGCGCGGGCGTGTTCCTTACGCCTCACGCCTCACGCCTCACCGAAAACTGCCCTACGCAGATGGCGTTCCCCAGCAGGATTTTCCTGTCAAGGTCGCCAGCCGGAGCGGGCAACGCTCCGTAACTGAGAAGGAGGTAAGACCTTGAGTCTGAATCTTGAAGAAAAGAAAGCCGTTGTTGCTGAGGTTGCTGCGCAGGTCGCGGCCGCCCAGACGGTTATTGTTGCCGAATACCGTGGCATCAAGGTGGAAGATCTGACCCGGTTGCGCGCGCAAGCACGCAAGGAAGGCGTCTATCTGCGCGTGTTGAAGAACACGCTGGTACGCCGCGCGTTTGCGGATACGCCGTTTGCAGGGCTTGCCGACCAGTTGGTCGGCCCGCTCGCCTACGGCATGTCCAAAGACCCGGTGGCTGCCGCCAAGGTGATGCACGAGTTTGCCAAGACCAACGACAAGTTTGTCGTCAAGGCCGGTGCCATGCCCAACTTCCTCATGTCCGCAAAGGACGTGGGGAATCTGGCCAGCATGCCCAGCCGTGATGAATTGCTGTCCAGGCTCTTGGGCACCATGCAGGCCCCGATCGCGCAATTCGTTCGTACGCTGAACGAAGTGCCGACCAAGTTCGTTCGCGGACTGGCTGCGGTGCGCGACAAGCAGGCCGCTTAAGCGGCCTGCCGACATCCGAATCGACGATATTGTTTTTTAATCTGAAGCACAATTGACAGGAGTAACACAAATGGCTGTTGCAAAAGCTGACATTCTGGACGCCATCGCGAGCATGACCGTGCTTGAGCTGTCCGAGCTCATCAAGGAAATGGAAGAGAAATTCGGCGTTTCCGCCGCCGCCGCTGCGGTTGCCGTAGCAGCCCCCGCTGCCGGCGCCGCCGCCGCCGCTGAAGAGCAGACCGAATTCACCGTGATGCTGAATTCCTGTGGCGAAAAGAAAGTGGAAGTCATCAAGGTGGTGCGTGCAGCGACCGGCCTGGGCCTGAAAGAAGCCAAGGATCTGGTCGATGGCGCCCCCAAGGCAGTGAAGGAAGGCGCCACCAAGGCCGATGCCGACGCGCTGAAGAAGCAGTTGGAAGACGCTGGCGCTACCGTCGAAATCAAATAAGTCAACGGACCCCAGGGCGGTGCGCGCAAGCGTGCCGTCTGCTTCCGGTGACGCATTTATTTCGATCGCTTGCAGCGGGGCAACCCGCGGCAGACGCAAGCAGCAAATACCCGGAACCCGGAATCGGCTTCCGGGTCGTTTGCTTTTTGCGTGTGCCCTATAAAGCATTGGCCGTAACCCACGCGCCAGCGCGCCCCTGATCGTCAAGGAGACCCCATGGCTTATACCTTTACCGAGAAAAAACGTCTGCGCAAGAGCTTCGCCAGCCGGACCAACACCCTTCCGGTGCCTTTTCTTCTGGCGACTCAGCTTGAGTCCTATCGCGCTTTCCTGCAAGAAGGCCGTACCCGCGAGGAGCGCCTGAACGAAGGCCTGCAGGCCGCGTTTACTTCGATTTTCCCGATTGAAAGTCACTCCAAGAACGCGCGGCTGGAATACGTCAGCTACATGCTGGGCGAGCCGGTGTTCGATATCGGCGAATGCCAGCAGCGCGGCCTGACCTATTGCGCCCCGCTGCGTGCCAAGGTGCGCCTGGTGATCATGGACAAGGAAGCGTCCAAGCCGACCATCAAGGAAGTCAAGGAGCAGGAGGTCTACATGGGCGAGATCCCCTTGATGACGCCGACCGGCTCCTTCGTCATCAACGGCACCGAGCGGGTGATCGTGTCGCAGCTGCACCGCTCGCCCGGCGTATTCTTCGAGCATGACCGCGGTAAAACGCACAGTTCGGGCAAACTCCTCTTTTCGGCGCGCGTGATTCCCTACCGCGGCTCGTGGCTGGACTTCGAGTTCGACGCCAAAGACATCCTGTTCTTCCGCGTCGACCGCCGCCGCAAGATGCCGGTCACCATTCTGCTGAAGGCGCTGGGCTACACCCCGGCCACTATTCTGGACGACTTCTTCAGCAAGGACACTTTTTACGTCAACACCCAGGGCGTGCAGTTCGAACTGGTGCCCGAGCGCCTGCGCGGCGAACTGGCGCGTTTCGATATCTGCGGTAAGGATGGGCACGTCATCGTTGCCAAGGACAAGCGCATCACCGCCAAGCACATTCGTGAGCTTGACGCCGCGGGCGTCAAGAAGTGGGCGGTGCCGGCCGAGTTCGTGGTGGGCCGCGTGCTATCGCACGATGTGGTCGACACCAACACCGGCGAACTGATTGCGCGCGCCAACGACGAGATCACCGAGGACCTGCTGACCAAGCTTGCCGCTGCGGGCGTGGACAAGTTCAACACCCTCTACACCAACGACCTCGATCACGGCGCCTTTATTTCGCAGACGCTGCGCGCCGACGATACCGCCGACGATTACGCCGCCAAGGTGGCGATCTACCGCATGATGCGTCCGGGCGAGCCGCCCACCGAAGATGCGGTGAACACCCTGTTTGCCAACCTGTTTTTCAACGAAGACCGCTACGACCTGTCGGCGGTGGGCCGGATGAAGTTCAACCGCCGCATCGGCCGCGAGGAACTGACCGGCTCCGGCACGCTGTCGACCGAAGACATCGTCGCGGTCATCAAGATCCTGGTCGAGCTGCGCAACGGCCGCGGCGAGATCGACGACATCGACCATCTCGGCAACCGCCGCGTGCGCAGCGTCGGCGAACTGGCCGAGAACCAGTTCCGCGCCGGCCTGGTGCGGGTCGAGCGCGCGGTGCGCGAGCGTCTGAGCCAGGCCGAATCCGACAACCTGATGCCGCACGACCTGATCAACGCCAAGCCGGTTTCGGCGGCGATCAAGGAGTTCTTCGGTTCCAGCCAGCTGTCGCAGTTCATGGACCAGACCAACCCGCTGTCCGAGATCACCCACAAGCGCCGCGTCTCCGCGCTGGGCCCGGGCGGCCTGACGCGCGAGCGCGCCGGCTTCGAGGTGCGCGACGTGCACCCGACCCACTACGGCCGCGTCTGCCCGATCGAAACACCGGAAGGCCCGAACATCGGCCTGATCAACTCGCTGGCCCTGTTCGCCCGCACCAACTGGTATGGCTTCATCGAAACACCCTACCGCAAGGTGGTGAACCACAAGGTGACCGACGAAATCGAATACCTGTCGGCGATCGAAGAGAGCAAATTCGTGATCGCGCAGGCCAACGCCGAGCTCGATGCCAAGGGCAAGTTCACCGACGACCTGGTGTCATGCCGTTTCAAGAACGAATTCACGCTGTCGGCCCCCGACAAGATCGAATTCATGGACGTCGCGCCGGCGCAGATCGTGTCGGTGGCAGCCTCGCTGATCCCCTTCCTCGAGCACGACGACGCCAACCGCGCGCTGATGGGCTCCAACATGCAGCGTCAGGCGGTGCCTTGTCTGCGCCCGGAAAAGCCCTTCGTCGGCACCGGCATCGAGCGCACCGCTGCGGTCGACTCCGGCACGGTGGTGACCGCGCATCGCGGCGGCGTCGTCGACTACATCGACGCCGGCCGGATCGTGATCCGGGTACACGACGAGGAGGCGCGCGAAGGCGAGGTGGGCGTGGATATCTACTCGCTGATCAAGTACACGCGCTCCAACCAGAACACCAACATCAACCAGCGTCCGCTGGTGAAGGTGGGCGACGTCATCGCCCGCGGCGACGTCATCGCCGATGGCGCCTCGACCGACATGGGCGAGCTCGCGCTGGGCCAGAACATGCTGGTCGCCTTCATGCCGTGGAACGGCTACAATTTCGAAGACTCGATCCTGATCAACGAGAATGTCGTTGCCGAAGACCGCTACACCTCGATCCACATCGAGGAGCTGTCGGTGGTGGCGCGCGATACCAAGCTCGGTCCGGAAGAAATCACCCGTGACATCTCCAACCTGGCCGAGCGCCAGCTGGGGCGCCTGGATGATTCCGGCATCATCGCCGTCGGCGCGGAAGTCGAGTCGGGCGACGTGCTGGTCGGCAAGGTCACGCCCAAGGGCGAAACCCAGCTGACGCCGGAAGAAAAGCTGCTGCGTGCCATTTTCGGCGAAAAAGCCAGCGATGTGAAAGACACCAGCCTCAAGGTGCCGTCCGGCATGTCGGGCGTGGTGATCGACGTGCACGTGTTCACCCGCGAGGGCATTGAACGGGACGGCCGCGCGCAGTCGATCATCGATACGCAACTGGTTGAATACAAGAAGGACGTGACCGACCGCATGCGCATCGTCGAAGGCGACACCTTTGCGCGTCTGGAGAAACTGCTGCACCTGAAGATCGCCAATGGCGGTCCCAAGAAGCTCGCCAAGGGCAGCAAGATCACCAAGGAATATCTGGAGTCGGTGAATCGCCATGACTGGTTCGACATCCGTCTGGCCGACGACGACGCCAGCCGCCAGGTCGAGTCGCTGAAGGACAGCCTGACGCAGAAGCGCATCGAGTTCGACCTGATGTTCGAGGAGAAGAAGAAAAAGCTTACCGCGGGCGACGAACTGCCACCCGGTGTGCAGAAGATGGTCAAGGTCTACATCGCGGTCAAGCGCCGCCTGCAGCCCGGCGACAAGATGGCCGGTCGTCACGGCAACAAGGGCGTGGTGTCGAAGATCGTTCCGGTCGAAGACATGCCCTTCATGGCCGACGGCCGTCCGGTCGACATTGTGCTGAATCCGCTCGGCGTGCCGTCGCGGATGAACATCGGCCAGATCCTGGAAACCCACCTCGGCTGGGCGGCCAAAGGACTGGGCGAGCGCATCGGCGAAATGCTGGCGGCGCAGACCAAGACGCTGGTCAAGGACCTGCGTATTTTCCTGAAGAAAATTTATAACCAGTCGGGCAAGACGGAAGACATCGATGGCTTCAGCGATGACGAAGTGCTCGAGCTTGCGCGCAATCTGAAAAAGGGCGTGCCGTTTGCCTCGCCGGTATTCGACGGCGCTTCGGAAGATGAAATCCGTCAGATGCTGACGCTGGCCGGCCTGCCCGAGGGCGGTCAGGTCACGCTGTACGACGGCCAGACCGGCGAGGCCTTTGATCGCCAGGTGACGGTGGGCTACAAGCATGTGCTGAAGCTGCACCATCTGGTCGACGACAAGATGCACGCGCGCTCCACCGGCCCGTACTCGCTGGTCACCCAGCAGCCGCTGGGCGGCAAGGCGCAGTTCGGCGGCCAGCGCTTCGGCGAAATGGAAGTGTGGGCGCTGGAAGCCTACGGCGCATCCTACGTGCTGCAGGAAATGCTGACGGTGAAATCGGACGATGTGAATGGCCGCACCAAGGTGTACGAGAGCATCGTCAAGGGCGAACACAAGATCGAGGCGGGCATGCCGGAGTCCTTCAACGTGCTGGTGAAGGAAATCCGTTCGCTGGGCATCGACATCGATCTGGAACGTTATTAATTTAGGGGTGAGGACACAGCCATGAAAGCACTGTTGGATCTATTCAAGCAGGCCACCCACGAGGAAGAGTTCGACGCCATCAAGATTGGCCTGGCGTCGCCGGAGAAAATCCGCTCCTGGTCGTACGGCGAAGTGAAGAAGCCGGAGACCATCAACTACCGTACCTTCAAGCCGGAGCGCGACGGCCTGTTCTGCGCCAAGATTTTCGGTCCGGTGAAGGACTACGAATGCCTGTGCGGCAAGTACAAGCGCCTGAAGCACCGTGGCGTGATCTGCGAAAAGTGCGGCGTCGAAGTCACGCTGTCCAAGGTGCGCCGCGAGCGCATGGGCCACATCGAGCTGGCCTCGCCGGTCGCCCACATCTGGTTCCTGAAGTCGCTGCCCAGCCGTCTCGGCATGGTGCTCGACATGACGTTGCGCGACATCGAGCGCGTGCTCTATTTCGAAGGCTTCATGGTGGTCGAGCCCGGCATGACGCCGCTCAACCGCGGCCAGTTGCTGACCGAGGAAGACTACCTCGCCAAACTGGAAGAATACGGCGATGAATTCAAGGCGCTGATGGGTGCGGAAGCCGTGCGCGAATTGCTGCGCTCGCTTGACCTGCATACCACCGTGGAAAGCCTGCATGCGGAAATCAACAAGACCAGTTCCGACACCAAGCTGAAGAAGCTGTCGAAGCGGCTGAAGATCCTCGAAGGTTTCCAGAAGTCCGGCATCAAGCCCGAGTGGATGATCCTCGAAGTACTGCCGGTGCTGCCGCCCGAACTGCGTCCGCTGGTGCCGCTGGACGGTGGTCGTTTCGCCACCTCCGACCTCAACGACCTCTACCGCCGCGTCATCAACCGCAACAACCGGCTCAAAAGGCTTCTTGAACTGAAGGCGCCGGAAATCATCGTGCGCAACGAAAAGCGCATGCTGCAGGAAGCGGTTGATTCGCTGCTCGACAACGGCCGTCGCGGCAAGGCGATGACCGGCGCCAACAAGCGCCCGCTGAAGTCGCTGGCCGACATGATCAAGGGCAAGAGCGGCCGCTTCCGCCAGAACCTGCTGGGCAAGCGCGTCGACTACTCCGGCCGTTCCGTCATCGTGGTGGGCCCCTATTTGAAGCTGCATCAGTGTGGCCTGCCCAAGAAGATGGCGCTGGAACTGTTCAAGCCCTTCATTTTCCACCGCCTCGAAGTGCTGGGGCTGGCGACCACGATCAAGGCTTCCAAGAAGATGGTGGAAGACGAAGAGCCGATCGTGTGGGATCTGCTGGAAGACGTCATCCGCGAGCATCCGGTGATGCTGAACCGCGCGCCGACGCTGCACCGCCTGGGCATCCAGGCGTTCGAGCCGGTGCTGATCGAAGGCAAGGCGATCCAGCTGCACCCGCTGGTGTGCGCCGCCTTCAACGCCGACTTCGACGGCGACCAGATGGCCGTTCACGTGCCGCTTTCACTGGAAGCGCAGACCGAAGCCCGCACCCTGATGCTGGCATCGAACAACGTGCTGTCGCCCGCCAACGGCGAGCCGATCATCGTGCCGTCGCAGGACATCGTGCTGGGCCTGTATTACATGACGCGCGAGAAGATCAACGCCAAGGGCGAAGGTATGTTGCTTGCCGACGTCACCGAAGCGCGCCGCGCCTATGACACCCGCGAGGCGGAACTGCACGCCCGCGTCACGGTGCGCATCAAGGAAGTGACCCTGGACGAGAACAGGAACCGGGTCGAGACCGTCAAGCGGGTGGAAACCACGCTCGGGCGCGCGCTGCTGTCCGAAATCCTGCCGCCGGGTCTGCCGTTCAGCTTCATCGACAAGGCATTGAAGAAAAAGGAAATTTCGAAACTGATCAACGCCAGCTTCCGCCGCTGCGGCCTGCGCGAGACGGTGATTTTCGCCGACAAGCTGATGTACACCGGCTTCACCTTCGCCACCCGTTCGGGGATGTCGATTGCGGTCAAGGACATGCTGATCCCCGGCGAGAAGGGCCAGATCCTGGGCGCCGCAGAAGCCGAGGTGAAGGAGATCGAGTCGCAGTACACCTCGGGTCTGGTGACCCAGGGCGAACGCTACAACAAGGTGGTCGACATCTGGGGCCGCGCGGGGGATGCCGTGGCCAAGGCGATGATGGGACAGCTGGGCGGCGAGAAGGTCATTGACCGCAACGGCAAGGAAGTCACCCAGGAGTCGTTCAACTCGATCTACATGATGGCCGACTCGGGCGCGCGCGGCTCCGCGGCGCAGATTCGCCAGCTGGCCGGCATGCGCGGCCTGATGGCGAAACCGGACGGCTCCATCATCGAGACCCCGATCACGGCGAACTTCCGCGAAGGCCTGAACATGCTTCAGTACTTCATCTCGACCCACGGCGCTCGCAAGGGCCTCGCCGATACCGCGCTGAAGACCGCGAACTCCGGCTATCTGACGCGCCGTCTGGTCGACGTGACGCAGGATCTGGTGGTGACCGAGGACGATTGCGGCACCAGGAACGGCCTGGCGGTGAAGGCGCTGGTCGAGGGCGGTGAAGTCGTGGAAGCGTTGCGCGAGCGGATTCTCGGCCGCGTGGCTGCCAGCGATATCATCCATCCCGACACCCAGGAAACCGTGTTCGAGGCCGGTACGCTGTTGGTGGAGGACGTTGTCGATACCATCGAATCGCTCGGCCTCGACGAAGTCAAGGTGCGCACCCCGCTGACCTGCGAAACGCGTTACGGCCTGTGCGTCAAATGCTATGGCCGCGACCTCGGCCGCGGCTATCTGGTCAACGTCGGCGAAGCGGTCGGTGTGATCGCCGCGCAGTCGATCGGCGAGCCGGGCACCCAGCTCACCATGCGGACCTTCCACATCGGCGGTGCCGCTTCGCGTGCCGCGGCAGCGAGCCAGCTCGAGGCCAAGTCGAACGGCACGGTGCAGTACACCGCCACCATGCGCTACGTGACCAACGCGCGCAAGGAGCCGGTGGCGATTTCGCGCAGCGGCGAAATCATCATTGCGGACGACAGCGGTCGCGAGCGCGAGCGTCAGAAGGTACCCTACGGCGCGACGCTGATGGTGACCGACGGCGCCAGGATCAAGGCCGGCACCGTGCTGGCGACCTGGGATCCGCATACCCGTCCGATCATTACCGAGTACGCCGGGCGCATCCGCTTCGAGAACATCGAGGAAGGCATCACCGTGGCCAAGCAGCTCGACGACGTCACCGGCCTGTCGACGCTGGTGGTGATCGATCCCAAGCGCAAGGCCAGCAGCGCCGCCAAGGGCCTGCGCCCGCAGGTCAAGCTGCTGGACGAGAGCGGGAATGAAGTCAAGATCGCGGGCACCGAGACGCTGGTCAATATCACCTTCCAGATCGGCTCCATCATTACCGTGAAGGATGGCCAGGACGTGGCGGTGGGCGACGTGATCGCGCGTATTCCGCAGGAAACGTCGAAGACCCGTGACATTACCGGTGGTCTGCCGCGCGTGGCCGAGCTGTTCGAGGCGCGTTCGCCGAAAGATGCCGGTGTGCTGGCGGAAGTCACCGGAACCGTATCGTTCGGTAAGGACACCAAAGGCAAGCAGCGTCTGGTGATCACCGACCCGGACGGCGAGCCGCATGAATATCTGATCACCAAGGAAAAACATGTGACGGCGCACGACGGCCAGATCGTGCAGAAGGGTGAAATCATCGTCGACGGCCCGGTTGACCCGCATGACATCCTGCGCTTGCGTGGGGTGGAAGCGCTGGCGCGTTACATCACCGACGAAGTGCAGGACGTCTACCGCCTGCAGGGGGTGAAGATCAACGACAAGCACATCGAGGTCATCGTGCGCCAGATGCTGCGTCGCGTCACCGTGACGGATCCGGGTGCCACCGGCCTCATCCCCGGCGAGCAGGTCGAGCGCTCGGAAGTGCTGCAGATCAACGACGACATGGCGGCGGCGGGCAAGGAACCGGCAATCTACGATCCGATCCTGCTCGGTATCACCAAGGCATCGCTGTCGACCGATTCGTTCATTTCCGCGGCCTCCTTCCAGGAAACCACGCGTGTGTTGACCGAGGCGGCCATCATGGGCAAACGGGACGAACTGCGCGGCTTGAAGGAAAACGTGATCGTCGGACGCCTGATCCCTGCGGGCACTGGCCTGGCCTACCACAACACCCGGCGCCGCCAGGCAGCCGGGGAAGACTTGGGGGCCGAGCATCTGATCGAAGGCGGGGGCGTGAATCCCGCCGAGAATCAGGAAGTTGCTTGACAGGGGGGAGTCTCCCCCATAGAATCACGCGTCTTTTTCCGGCCATAGGTTTGCCGGGAAGCGCAGGACTGTAGCCCGGGACGGCGCCGCGTTTAAAAAATGCGGTTGGCGCCGTCCCGCTTGTTTTAGAAACGATACGCTTACTTAATTTTTCGGAATTTTTGAACATGCCAACGATTAACCAGCTGATCCGCAAGCCGCGCCAGGCGCCGGTGGAAAAGAGCAAGGTTCCGGCCTTGAAGGCCTGCCCGCAGCGTCGCGGTGTGTGCACCCGTGTGTACACCACGACGCCCAAGAAACCGAACTCCGCTTTGCGCAAGGTGTGCAAGGTCAAGCTCACCAGCGGCTTCGAGGTCATCAGCTACATCGGTGGTGAAGGCCATAACCTGCAGGAGCACTCGGTGGTGCTGGTGCGCGGCGGCCGGGTCAAGGATTTGCCGGGCGTGCGTTACCACACCGTGCGCGGCAGCCTGGATACCGCCGGCGTGAAGGATCGCAAGCAGTCGCGTTCGAAGTACGGCGCCAAGCGCCCGAAAAAAGCCTGATTCAAAAGCGTCCAACCAGCTTAACTAGATAGAGAGACAGGAATATGCCCCGTCGTCGCGAAGTCCCCAAACGTGAAATCCTGCCTGATCCGAAATTCGGCAATCAGGAGGTTTCGAAATTCATGAACGTCGTCATGTCCAGCGGCAAGAAGTCGGTCGCCGAGCGCATCGTCTACGGCGCATTCGAGCAGATCGTCCAGAAGTCCGGCAAAGACCCCCTGGAGGTGTTCGGGATTGCGCTGAACAACGCTCGTCCCATGGTCGAGGTGAAGAGCCGCCGTGTCGGTGGCGCCAACTACCAGGTGCCGGTCGAGGTGCGTTCGAGCCGCCGTACCGCGCTGGCCATGCGCTGGCTGAAGGATGCGGCGCGCAAACGTGGCGAGAAATCCATGGGCGCCCGTTTGGCGGGCGAATTGCTGGATGCGGCGGAAGGCCGTGGCGGCGCGGTGAAGAAGCGTGAGGAAGTGCATCGTATGGCTGAAGCCAACAAAGCCTTCTCGCATTTCCGTTTCTAATCTCAACGCATAAAATTGGCAGGTAATTAACGTGGCACGCACGACTCCTATTGAGCGCTATCGCAATATCGGCATTTCGGCCCATATTGACGCCGGCAAGACCACCACCACCGAACGCGTCCTGTTTTACACGGGGGTGTCGCATAAAATCGGCGAAGTCCATGATGGCGCGGCCACCATGGACTGGATGGAGCAGGAGCAGGAGCGTGGCATTACGATTACATCGGCTGCGACCACGTGCTTCTGGAAGGGGATGGACGGCAATTTCCCCGAGCATCGCATCAACATCATCGACACACCGGGACACGTCGACTTCACCATCGAGGTGGAGCGTTCCATGCGGGTTCTGGATGGCGCCTGCATGGTGTACTGCGCGGTGGGCGGCGTTCAGCCGCAGTCCGAGACGGTGTGGCGTCAGGCCAACAAATACCGCGTGCCGCGTCTGGCCTTCGTCAACAAGATGGACCGCTCGGGCGCAGACTTCTTCAGGGTCTATGACCAGATGCGTTTGCGCCTGAAGGCCAATCCGGTTCCGCTTCAGGTGCCGATTGGCGCGGAAGAGAAGTTCGAAGGCGTGGTCGATCTGGTTCGCATGAAGGCGATTTACTGGGATGAGGCCAGCCTGGGCATGAAGTTCGACCTGCGCGAGATTCCCGCGGATTTGGTTGAAACGTGTAAAAAATGGCGTGAAGCCATGGTCGAGGCGGCTGCGGAATCATCCGAAGAGATGATGAACAAGTATCTCGAAGAGGGGGATCTGTCCGAGGCCGAGATCATCCTGGGTTTGCGCACGCGCACGATCGCCAGCGAAATCGTCCCGATGATGTGCGGCAGCGCGTTCAAGAACAAGGGTGTGCAGGCGATGCTCGACAAGGTGATCGAGTTGATGCCGGCGCCAACCGACGTTCCCCCGGTGAAGGGCGAGCTGGATAATGGCAGTGAGGGCGCGCGCCGCCCCTCTGATGACGAGAAGTTTTCTGCGCTGGCGTTCAAGGTCGCGACCGATCCCTATGTGGGCCAGTTGATTTTCTTCCGGGTGTATTCCGGCGTGGTCAAATCGGGCGATACGGTTTACAACCCGGTCAAGGGTCGCAAGGAGCGTCTGGGGCGGATTCTGCAGATGCACGCCAACCAGCGTGAAGAAATCAAGGAAGTGCGGGCGGGCGACATCGCCGCAGCGGTCGGCCTCAAGGATGTCACAACGGGTGATACGCTGTGCGACATGGCTGACCCGATCACGCTTGAGCGGATGATTTTCCCCGAGCCGGTGATTCACGTTGCGGTCGAGCCGAAAACCAAGGCCGACCAGGAAAAAATGGGCGTTGCCTTGGGCCGCCTGGCGCAGGAGGACCCATCTTTCCGCGTTCGCACGGATGAAGAGACCGGCCAGACGATCATGTCCGGCATGGGTGAGCTGCACCTGGAAATCCTGGTTGATCGCATGCGCCGCGAGTTTGGCGTCGAGGCCAATGTTGGCGCGCCGCAAGTGGCCTACCGCGAAGCGATCAAGAAGGAAGTCGAGCAGGAAGGCAAGCACGTCAAGCAGTCGGGTGGTAAAGGTCAGTACGGCCATGTCTGGATCAGGATGGGGCCGAATGAAGCAGGCAAGGGCTTTGAGTTCATCGACGCCATCAAGGGCGGCACGGTGCCGCGCGAATACATTCCGGCAGTGGAAAAAGGCTTGCGCGAAGCGCTGAACAGCGGCGTGCTGGCCGGTTTCCCTGTGGTCGACGTCAAGGTCACGTTGTTTGATGGCTCCTACCACGATGTCGACTCGTCCGAGCTGGCATTCAAACTGGCAGCGATCATGGCTTTCAAGGATGGCATGCGCAAGGCGAGCCCGATCCTGCTGGAGCCGATGATGGCGGTGGAAGTGGAAACGCCGGAAGACTACATGGGTGACGTGATGGGCGACTTGAACCGTCGTCGCGGCATCATCCAGGGCATGGACGATGTCGGTGGCGTCAAGGCGATCAAGGCCGAAGTGCCGCTGGCCGAGATGTTCGGCTACTCCACCGATCTGCGTTCGATGTCGCAAGGTCGCGCGACCTATTCGATGGAATTCAAGCATTACACCGAAGCGCCGAAAAGCGTCGCAGAAGCTGTCATTGCCAAGAAGTGATCTGGCGCCACGAAATAATTTTGATCTCATAGGGTACTGAAATGGCTAAGGAAAAATTCCAGCGGACCAAACCGCACGTAAACGTTGGCACGATTGGTCACGTTGACCACGGCAAGACCACCTTGACCGCGGCGATCACCACCATTTTGTCGAAGAAGTTTGGCGGTGCGGCCAAGAAATACGACGAGATTGACAGCTCGCCCGAAGAGAAGGCGCGCGGCATCACCATCAACACCGCGCACGTCGAGTACGAGACCGCCAAGCGTCACTACGCGCACGTCGACTGCCCGGGCCACGCCGACTACATCAAGAACATGATTACCGGCGCTGCGCAGATGGACGGCGCCATCCTGGTCGTGTCTTCCGCCGACGGCCCCATGCCGCAGACCCGCGAGCACATCCTGCTTGCCCGTCAGGTTGGCGTGCCCTACATCATCGTCTACATGAACAAGGCCGACATGGTCGACGACCCCGAGTTGCTCGAACTTGTTGAAATGGAAGTTCGCGAACTGCTCAGCAAGTACGACTTCCCCGGCGACGACACTCCCATCATCATCGGCAGTGCCCTCAAGGCCCTCGAAGGCGACCAGAGCGACATCGGCGAGCCCAGCATCCTCAAGCTGGCCGACGCGCTCGACTCCTACATCCCCGAGCCCGAGCGCGCCGTTGATCGTCCTTTCCTGATGCCTGTAGAAGACGTCTTCTCCATTTCCGGTCGCGGCACCGTCGTCACCGGTCGTATCGAGCGCGGCGTCGTCAAGGTTGGCGAAGAAATCGAGATCGTCGGCATCGTCCCCACCGTCAAGACCACCTGCACCGGCGTCGAGATGTTCAGGAAGCTGCTGGACCAGGGTCAGGCCGGCGACAACGTCGGCGTCCTGCTGCGCGGCACCAAGCGTGAAGAAGTCCAGCGCGGCCAGGTGCTGGCCAAGCCCGGCTCCATCAAGCCGCACACCAAGTTCAGCGCCGAGATCTACGTGCTGTCCAAGGACGAAGGCGGTCGTCACACCCCGTTCTTCAACGGCTACCGTCCGCAGTTCTACTTCCGCACCACCGATGTCACCGGCAGCATCGAATTGCCGGCCGGCACCGAGATGGTGATGCCTGGCGACAACGTCAGCATCAAGGTATCGCTGATCCAGCCGATCGCCATGGACGAAGGTCTGCGTTTCGCCATCCGCGAAGGCGGCCGCACCGTCGGTGCCGGCGTTGTTGCCAAGATCGAAGAATAAGGTTCATACCATGCAAAGCCAGAAAATCCGCATCCGCCTGAAGGCGTTTGACTACAAACTGATCGACCAGTCTGCGCTCGAAATCGTGGAAACGGCCAAGCGCACCGGCGCCGTGGTCAAAGGCCCGATTCCGCTGCCGACCTCGATCGAGCGTTTTGACGTGCTGCGTTCGCCGCACGTCAACAAGACGTCGCGCGACCAGTTCGAAATCCGCACCCATCGCCGTCTGATGGACATCATGGACCCCACCGACAAAACGGTTGATGCCCTGATGAAGCTGGATCTGCCTGCCGGCGTCGACGTCGAAATCAAGTTGTAAAAAGTGGGCGGCGTGGGTATAATGCCGCCCCTTCAGCTGTATCAATAGTCGCCGGTCAATTGTAATCGGCACCTACAACCCTTGTCAGCGGCTCCGGCTGCCGGCTTGAGATAGGAAATATAAAATGAGTATCGGGCTCGTTGGCCGCAAGGTCGGCATGACCCGCATTTTCACTGAGAGCGGTGCGTCCGTTCCGGTGACGGTGCTGGAAATGTCCAACAATCGTGTGACGCAGGTGCGCACGCCAGAAAATGACGGCTATTCCGCCGTGCAGCTCGCTTATGGCAGCCGCCGCAATAGCCGTGTCAATAAAGCACAGGCCGGTCACTTCGCCAAGGCGGGCGTCGATGCGGGTGAGCTCATGCGTGAGTTCCGCGTCTCCGCCGAGGAGGCGGCGCAATATCAGCCGGGTGCCGCCGTTTCGGTCGAACTGTTCCAGGCCGGGCAAAAAGTCGATGTGACCGGGGTAACCCAGGGCAAGGGCTTTGCAGGCACCATCAAGCGCCACAACTTCAAGTCGCAGCGTGCCACGCACGGCAACTCGCGTTCGCACAACGTGCCGGGTTCCATCGGTATGAACCAGGATCCGGGCCGGGTGTTTCCGGGCAAGCGCATGTCGGGCCATATGGGCGCGGTGACCTGCACCAAGCAGAATCTTGAAGTCGTGCGCGTCGATGCGGAGCGCGGGCTGGTGTTGTTGAAGGGGGCCGTTCCGGGTTCCAAGGGTGGTCATGTGGTGGTGCGCCCGGCTGTGAAGGGAGGTGCCTGATGGATTTGACCGTCATTAATGAACAGGGCCAGCAGATTTCCAGTCTGGCTGCCGCCGACGAAACTTTTGGTCGCGACTACAACGAGGCGCTGGTGCACCAGGTGGTGACCGCGTTCCAGGCGAATGCGCGCAGCGGTAATCGTGCGCAGCAAACGCGTGCCGAAGTGAGCGCGTCCACGCACAAGCCGTGGCGTCAAAAAGGCACCGGCCGTGCACGTTCCGGCCGCACCTCGAGCCCGATCTGGCGCGGGGGTGGTGTCACCTTCCCGAACAAGCCCAACGAAAACTTCACGCACAAGGTCAATCGCAAGATGTATCGCGCTGGCCTGGCGGCCATCCTGTCGCAGCTGGCCCGCGACGGCAAGATCAAGGTGGTGGAAAGCCTGGGCATCGAATCGCCCAAGACCCGGTTGCTTGCCGACAAGCTGAAGTCGATGGGGTACGGCAAGGTCATGATTATTGCGGACAACGTGGATGACAACCTGTGGCTGTCGTCGCGCAATCTGCCGAATGTCTACGTGGTCGAGCCGCATCAGGCCGATCCGTGGAGCCTGGTCAAATTCGGTAACGTATTGATCACCAAGGCGGCGGTCAAGCAGTTTGAGGAGATGGTGTAATGGGTGCGATCAGTCAAGAGCGTTTGCTCAAAGTCATTCTCGCGCCGGTGATCTCCGAAAAAAGTACGCGCATGGCCGACAAGCTGAATCAGGTTGTTTTTCGTGTGTTGCCCGATGCCACCAAGCAGGAAATTGGCGCAGCCGTTGCCAGCCTGTTCAAGGTCGAGGTTACGGGTGTGCAAGTGCTGAACGTCAAGGGCAAGGTCAAGCGCTCCGGCCGTGTCACGGGTCGCCGTGACAACTGGAAGAAAGCGTATGTCACCCTGAAGCCGGGTCAGGACATCGACTTCGCGTCCGGTCTGTAAGGGAGAAAATCATGGCACTGATTAAAGTTAAACCTACCTCTGCCGGGCGTCGTGCGCTCGTCAAGGTTGTTACCGCCGGCCTGCACAAAGGCGCGCCGTTCGCAGCACTGCTCGAGCCGAAGAAGCGCGGTTCGGGCCGCAATAACAATGGCCATATCACAGTGCGCCACAAGGGCGGTGGCCACAAGCAGCATTACCGCGTGGTGGACTTCCGCCGCAACAAGGATGGCATCCCCGCCAAGGTCGAGCACATCGAATATGACCCCAACCGTTCGGCGCATCTGGCATTGCTGTGCTATGCCGATGGCGAACGGCGCTACATCATTGCGCCGCGCGGCATTGCGGTGGGTGCGCAGCTGGTGAATGGGATCGAAGCGCCGATCAAGGCGGGCAACTGCATGCCGCTGCGCAGCATCCCGGTCGGCAGCACGGTGCATTGCGTCGAGATGATGCCTGGCAAGGGTGCGCAGATCGCGCGTTCCGCCGGCACCTCGGTGCAGCTGTTGGCGCGTGAGGGCAGCTATGCGCAGTTGCGTCTGCGCTCGGGTGAGATCCGCAAGGTACACGTTGACTGTCGCGCCACGCTCGGCGAGGTGGGCAACGAGGAGCACAGCCTGCGTTCGATCGGCAAGGCGGGTGCAAGCCGCTGGCGTGGCATCCGTCCCACCGTGCGCGGTGTGGTGATGAACCCGTGCGATCACCCGCATGGCGGCGGCGAAGGCCGCACAGCGGCTGGCCGCCATCCGGTCAGCCCGTGGGGCACGCCGACCAAGGGCTATCGTACCCGCAGCAACAAGCGCACCTCCAACATGATCGTCCGCCGCCGCAACGCGCGCTGATAGAGGTAGAAAGATATGGCACGTTCAATTAAAAAAGGCCCTTTCGTCGACGGGCATCTGCTGAAGAGAATTGAAGCCGCTCGCGGCACCAACGACAAGCGCCCGATCAAGACCTGGTCGCGCCGTTCCACCGTGTTGCCCGACTTTATCGGGCTGACGATTGCGGTGCATAACGGGCGTCAGCATATGCCGGTATTCGTGACCGAGAACATGGTCGGCCACAAGCTGGGTGAGTTTTCCCTGACGCGGACCTTCAAGGGTCACGTTGCGGACAAGAAGGCGAAGAGATAAGGAGCGCATGATGGAAGTTTCTGCAATTTTGCGTGGTACGCGTCTGTCCGCACAGAAGGGCCGCCTGGTCGCCGACCAGATTCGTGGCCTGCGCGTGGAGAAGGCGCTGAATCTCCTGGCCTTCAGCCCTAAAAAAGGTGCTGGCATCATCAAGAAAGTGCTTGAGTCGGCGATTGCCAACGCCGAGCACAATGAAGGCGCCGACATCGATACCCTTAAGGTCAAGACGATTCTTGTCGACCAGGGTACGGTGCTGAAGCGTTTTACTGCACGCGCCAAAGGCCGTGGCAACCGTATTACTAAGTCAACCTGTCACATCAGTGTGACGGTTGGGGATTAAGGAAGCGCCATGGGACAAAAAATACATCCGATTGGGTTCCGTCTTGGCGTTCAGCGCATCTGGACGGCAAAATGGTACGGTTCGAACCGCAACTTCTCCAGCACCCTGCTTGAGGATATCAAGGTTCGTGATTATCTGAAAAAGAAGCTCGCCCATGCGTCGGTTTCCAAGGTGGTGATCGAGCGTCCGGCCAAGAATGCGCGCATCACGATATTCAGTGGTCGCCCTGGCGTGGTCATTGGCAAAAAAGGCGAGGACATCGAGGTGCTGCGCGGAGAGCTGGCGCGTTTGATGTCGGTGCCCGTGCACGTCAATATCGAAGAAGTGCGCAAGCCCGAGACCGATGCTCAGATCATTGCTGACGGCATTGCCCAGCAACTTGAAAAGCGTGTGATGTTCCGTCGTGCCATGAAACGTTCCATGCAGAACGCCATGCGTCTGGGTGCGCAGGGCATCAAGATCATGAGTTCCGGGCGTTTGAACGGCGCTGAAATCGCCCGCACCGAATGGTATCGCGAAGGCCGTGTGCCGCTGCACACTCTGCGCGCCATCATTGATTATGGCTTTGCCGAAGCGAAGACCACCTACGGCGTCATCGGTGTCAAGGTATGGGTTTACAAGGGAGACACGCTCGGCCGTGGCGAGGCGCCTGCGGTGGCCGAACAGGAAAAACGCGGCAAGAAACCAGGAGTGAAACATGCTGCAGCCAGCTAGAAGAAAATTCCGCAAGGAACAGAAAGGCCGTAACACCGGTCTGGCCACCCGTGGCGCCAGTGTAAGTTTCGGCGACTTTGGCCTGAAGGCGGTCGGCCGCGGTCGCCTGACTGCGCGTCAGATTGAAGCCGCACGTCGCGCCATGACCCGTCATATCAAGCGCGGCGGGCGCATCTGGATTCGTATTTTTCCGGACAAGCCGATTTCGCGTAAACCGGCCGAAGTCCGGATGGGTAACGGCAAGGGTGCGCCGGAATACTACGTGGCTGAAATTCAGCCAGGCAAGGTGTTGTACGAGATGGATGGCGTGAATGAAGTGCTGGCACGTGAGGCGTTTCGCCTGGCGGCTGCCAAGTTGCCGATCGCGACCACCTTCGTGACCCGCATGATCGGGAGTTGAGTAATGAATACAAATGAAATGCGCGGCAAGAATGCCGCAGAACTGCAGCAGGAACTAGAGTTGCTGTTGCGTGCCCACTTTGCCCTGCGTATGCAGGTGGCCACCCAGCAGTCGAATAAAACTGCCGACCTGGGCAAGTTGCGTCGCGATATTGCACGGGTCAAGACAATTATGCGCGAAAAGGCGGGTCAAGCATGACTGAAGACAAGAAGATGATGCGCACGCTGACTGGGCGTGTGTTGAGCGACAAGATGAACAAGACGGTCACCGTGCTGGTCGAGCGTCGTGTCAAGCATCCGGTTATTGGCAAGATCATTCGCCTGTCCAAAAAATATCACGCCCACGATGAAAACAATGAGTTTCACGAGGGCGACATGGTGCAGATCGAAGAGTCGCGCAAAATGTCGCGTACCAAGGCATGGACAGTGAGCAAGCTGATTGTGCGCGCACGCGTTTAAAGCTTGCGCGAAGCGCAAAGACCCAGTATAATTTCGCGTTTTCCGGTAGTGAGCCGGTTGGTTTTAGTCCGGTTCGCTGGCTCAAGTAGTTCCGCGTATGGCGGAATTTTCTCCCGAACGGGGTCCAAAACTAGCCGCCGCTCTTTTGATTAAAGCGTGGTGGATTAAGTTGGAGGCAATTAAATGATTCAGATGCAGTCCGTATTGGATGTGGCGGACAACACAGGTGCGCGCTCGGTTATGTGCATCAAGGTGTTGGGCGGCAGCCGCCGACGCTATGCAGGTGTGGGTGACATCATCAAGGTCAGCATCAAGGATGCTGCACCGCGCGGTCGCGTGAAAAAAGGCGACGTCTACAACGCTGTTGTGGTCCGCACTGCCAAGGGTGTGCGGCGTCCGGATGGTTCGCTGGTGCGCTTTGACGGCAATGCCGCAGTGCTGTTGAACGCTAAATTAGAGCCGATCGGCACCCGTATCTTTGGGCCGGTTACCCGTGAGTTGCGTACCGAGAAGTTCATGAAGATCGTCTCGCTGGCGCCCGAGGTTCTGTAAGGGGGAGTCATGGCACGAATTCGTAGAAGTGATCAGGTGATCGTTCTTGCCGGAAAAGACAAGGGTAAGCGCAGTGTGGTGCTCAAGGTATTTGACAATGATCATTTGCTCGTTGAGGGCGTGAATCGCGTCAAGAAGCATCAGAAGCCGAATCCCATGCGCAACATTCAGGGTGGGATCGTCGAAAAGGAAATGCCGATTCAGGCTTCCAATGTCGCATTGTTCAATGCCGGCACACAGAAGGCTGATCGCGTGGGGTACAAGGTGCTGGAGGACGGCCGCAAGGTGCGCGTTTACAAGTCCAATGGCGAAATGGTTGACGCACAGGGGTAATCATGGCGCGTTTTCAAGAGTTTTATCGTGAGACGGTGGTGCCCAAGCTGATTGAACAGTTTGGCTACACATCTGTCATGCAGGTTCCGCGTATTCAGAAGATCACCCTTAACATGGGGGTGGGCGAGGCTGTGGCGGACAAGAAGGTGATGGATCATGCGGTGGCGGACATGCGCAAGATCGCCGGCCAGAAGCCGGTTGTCACCAAGTCGAAGAAATCGATCGCGGGTTTCAAGATCCGTGAAAACTACCCCGTTGGCTGCATGGTGACCCTGCGTCACGTGCGGATGTACGAATTTCTGGATCGTCTGGTGACGGTGGCAATTCCCCGTATCCGCGATTTCCGGGGAGTTTCGGGCAAGTCCTTTGATGGCCGTGGCAACTACAACATGGGTGTCAAGGAACAGATTATTTTTCCTGAAATCGAATACGACAAGATTGATGCGTTGCGTGGCATGAACATTACGATCACCACCACCGCCAAGACTGATGATGAAGCGCGAGCCTTGCTTGCCGCCTTCAGTTTCCCGTTCAAGAGTTGAGGTAGGCATGGCCAAGTTATCCTTGATTAACCGCGAAGAAAAGCGCGCGCGCATGGTGAAGAAATATGCTGCCAAGCGTGCTGACCTCAAAGCCGCAATCGCCAGCGTGCGGACCAGCGATGAAGATCGCATGGCAGCCTACAAGGCATTGCAAGAGCTGCCACGCAACTCCAGCCCGGTGCGCCAGCGCAACCGGTGCCAGTTGACGGGGCGCCCGCGCGGCGTGTTCAGCAAGTTTGGCCTGGCGCGCGGCAAACTGCGCGAGTATGCGATGCGGGGCGAAATCCCGGGCATCGTCAAGGCAAGCTGGTAAGGGGTAAACAATATGAGTATGAGTGATCCCATCGCGGACATGCTGACCCGCATCCGTAACGCCCAAGCAGTCGAAAAGATGGCTGTTGCGATGCCTTCTTCCAAGGTCAAAGTGGCTATCGCCAAGGTGCTGAAGGACGAGGGCTACATCGACGATTTTGCCATTCGTGGCGAGGCCGGCAAGCCCGAGCTTGAGTTGCAGCTTAAATATTATGCCGGCCGTCCGGTCATCGAGCGCATCGAGCGAGTTAGCCGGCCTGGTCTGCGCATCTACAAGGGTGCCGAGGATCTGCCGCGGGTGATGAATGGCTTGGGTGTGGCCATTGTATCGACCTCGAGCGGTGTGATGACCGATCGCCATGCCCGCGCCAAGGGCGTGGGTGGCGAAGTCCTGTGCGTGGTTGCGTAAGAGAGAGCGGATATGTCACGTGTAGCCAATAATCCTATTACATTGCCGAAAGGCGTCGAGGTCGCGCTGGGAAGTGTGATCTCGGTCAAGGGTCCGCTCGGTTCGATGAGCCGGGCGGCATCGAGCGATGTCTCGGTCGCGCTCAACGAGGGTGTGCTGACTTTTGCGCCTGTCGGTGGAAGCATCCAGGCGAATGCCATGGCGGGAACCCTGCGTGCGCTGGTCAATAACATGGTGCAGGGTGTTACCAAGGGTTTCGAGAAGAAGCTGTTGCTGGTCGGAGTCGGCTACCGCGCTCAGGCTCAGGGCGACGCGCTCAACCTGACGCTGGGTTTCTCGCATCCCGTTGTGCACAAGATGCCTGCCGGCATCAAGGTCGAGACGCCGACGCAGACTGAAATCCTGATCAAGGGCATTGATCGCCAGGTTGTTGGGCAGGTGGCCGCCGATGTGCGTTCATACCGTCCGCCGGAGCCTTACAAAGGCAAGGGCGTGCGTTATAGCGACGAAGTGGTTATCAAGAAAGAGACCAAGAAGAAGTAAGGCTTAAGGACAGAAAATGAACACCAAGCAATCACGGATTCGCCGAGCGCGCAAAACCCGCGCCAAGATCGCGGCCGTCAAGGCGACTCGCCTGGCAATTCACCGCACCAACAGCCATGTCTACGCCCAGATTATTTCTGCGGACGGGGGCACGGTGATGTGCAGCGCGTCTTCCAACGACAAGGCGCTACGTGCCGGGTTGCCCAATGGCGGTACCGTTGCCGCGGCGACGGCAGTCGGCAAGCACCTGGCTGAAAAGGCCAAAGGTTTGGGTATTGAAAAAGTGGCTTTCGACCGTTCGGGTTTCAAGTTCCATGGGCGTGTGAAAGCCCTGGCAGATGCCGCGCGTGAAGGCGGTTTGGTTTTTTAACGAGGCAGAATCAAGATGGCCCGTACAGCACCTAGCAGTAACGAAGAGCGCGGCGACGGCTTGCGCGAAAAAATGATCTCGATCAACCGGGTCACCAAAGTGGTTAAGGGTGGTCGGATCATGGGCTTTGCCGCGCTGACCGTGGTCGGCGACGGCGATGGCGGTATCGGCATGGGCAAGGGAAAATCCCGTGAAGTGCCAGTGGCCGTGCAGAAGGCAATGGAAGAGGCCCGCCGCAAACTGGTCAAGATCAGCCTGAAGAATGGTACTTTCCACCATACGGTGGTGGGCCAGCATGGCGCCTCGCGCGTGCTGATCCAGCCGGCATCCGAAGGTACCGGCATTATCGCCGGCGGTGCGATGCGTGCCGTTTTCGAGGTGATGGGCGTGCAGAACGTTCTCGCCAAGTGCCTGGGTTCGACCAACCCCTACAACGTCGTGCGTGCGACGCTTGACGGCCTGTTGAAAATGTCCACGCCGTCCGAGATTGCGGCCAAGCGTGGCAAGTCACTCGAAGACATCACGGGGTAAACCATGAGCGAGCAGAAAAAAATTAAGGTGACGCAGATCAAAAGCCTGATTGGCGCCAAGGAAGCACATCGCGCCTGTGTCCGTGGCTTGGGTCTGCGACGTATGCACCACACGGTCGAGGTGATCGACACCCCGGAAAACCGCGGGATGATGACGAAGGCCGCCTATTTGTTGAAGTGCGAGGCTTAAATGGAACTGAATACGATTAAACCGGCAGACGGCGCCAAGAAAGACAGGCGTCGCCCGGGCCGTGGCATTGGCTCAGGCCTGGGTAAAACCGCGGGGCGTGGCCACAAAGGCCAGAAATCCCGTTCGGGTGGTTTCCACAAGGTGGGTTTCGAAGGCGGTCAAATGCCGATGCAGCGCCGCCTGCCCAAGCGCGGATTTGTTTCACTGACCAAGGCGAACACGGCGCACGTCCGTCTGTATGAACTGGCGGCGGTGGGTGTGGACGAGATCGATTTGCTGGTGCTGAAACAGGCTGGACTGGTCAGTTCCGCAGTCAAGGCGGCAAAGGTCTACCTGGCGGGTGAAATCGGCCGGGCGATCAAGCTGAGCGGCATTGCCGTGACCAAGGGTGCGCGCGCCGCGATTGAGGCGGCGGGCGGCACCATCGCCGACTGATCCTGCGAGGACGCACACCTTGGCCACGCCAAAAACCGGCTTGAACAAATTCGGCGACCTCAAGCGCCGCTTGTTATTCCTGCTCGGCGCATTGATCGTCTACCGTATCGGCACTTTTATTCCGGTGCCGGGGATCGATCCGCTGGTGCTCGACCAGTTGTTCAAGTCGCAGCAGGGCGGCATCCTGGGCATGTTCAACATGTTCTCCGGTGGCGCACTGTCGCGTTTCAGCCTGTTTGCGCTGGGGATCATGCCGTATATTTCGGCATCGATCATCGTGCAGCTGATGACGACCGTGTCTCCCCAGCTCGAGGCGCTGAAAAAAGAGGGCGAGTCCGGACGCCGCAAGATTACGCAGTACACCCGCTACGGCACCCTGTTCCTGGCGGTGTTTCAGGCGCTGGGCATTTCCATCACGCTGGAATCGCAGGCAGGCCTGGTGCTGGATCCGGGTATGGCATTTCGTCTGATCACGGTGGCCACCCTGACCGCCGGCACGATGTTCCTGATGTGGTTGGGCGAGCAGATTACCGAGCGTGGTCTGGGTAATGGCATTTCGATCATTATTTTTTCGGGCATCGTGGCCGGGTTGCCGTCCGCGATCGGCGGCACGCTGGAATTGACGCGAACCGGCGCATTTCCGATCCCGCTGGTGCTGATGCTGTTTGTCGGTGTACTGCTGGTTACCGCGTTGGTGGTGTTTGTCGAACGGGGCCAGCGCAAGATTCTGGTCAACTACGCCAAACGGCAGGTCGGCAAGGTGGTGGTGGGTGGCCAGAGTTCGCATTTGCCGCTCAAGCTGAATATGGCCGGGGTGATCCCGCCGATTTTTGCTTCCAGCATCATTTTGTTCCCCGCCACGCTGGCGGGCTGGTTTGGTAGCGGCGAGGGCATGGGCTGGTTGCGTGACATTGGCTCGTCCTTGTCCCCCGGGCAACCGGTGTACGTTCTGGTGTATGCGTTGGCGATCATCTTCTTCTGCTTTTTCTATACGGCCCTGGTGTTCAACCCCAAGGAAACGGCGGACAACCTGAAGAAGAGCGGTGCGTTTGTTCCGGGAATTCGGCCGGGTGCTCAAACCGCCCGCTACATCGACAAGATTCTGACCCGGTTGACGCTGGTGGGGGCGATCTACATCACCCTGGTGTGTTTGTTGCCCGAGTTTCTGATTCTGAAATGGAATGTTCCGTTCTACTTTGGTGGAACATCCCTGTTGATTATCGTGGTGGTGACGATGGATTTCATGGCCCAGGTTCAGGCTTATGTCATGTCTCACCAGTATGAAGGCTTGCTCAAGAAAGCCAATTTCAAGAATGGCCTGGTAGGACGATGACATGTCCAAGGAAAAGGAAGATGTCATCCAGATGCAGGGTGAGGTGATTGAAAACCTGCCTAACGCCACGTTTCGGGTCAAGCTTGAAAATGGCCATGTTTTACTGGGCTATATTTCGGGGAAGATGCGTATGCACTACATCCGCATTCTTCCAGGTGACAAAGTGACGGTTGAACTCACGCCGTACGATTTGAGCAAAGGCCGGATCGTTTTTCGAGCCAAGTGATTTTTGGCCGGCAGCATGCCGCCGGCAAGTGAATGGAGAAAACCATGAGAGTACAGGCTTCAGTCAAAAAGATGTGCCGCAAGTGCAAGGTTGTACGCCGCAAGGGTGTTGTGCGCGTGATCTGTGATGATCCGCGGCATAAGCAGCGCCAGGGATGAGTGGGCAATTGTCGGCAAGTTTGAATCCGGGTCAACCTGAAAGTGGGTTGACGTGTTATAATTTTTTGTTCTGCATTTGGGGCTCTGCGAATGGCTCGTATTGCTGGGGTTAATATCCCGAATCATCAACACGCGATTATTGCGTTGACCGCCATTTATGGCATTGGCAGGACCTCGTCCGGCAAGATTTGCGAAGCGGCTGGCATTGCCCAGACTTCGAAAATCAAGGATTTGTCGGAGGCTGAGGTGGAGCGCATACGTGAGATCGTGGCCAGGTTCACGATCGAAGGCGACCTGCGCCGTGAGACCACCATGAACATCAAGCGTTTGATGGATCTTGGCTGCTATCGCGGCTTGCGCCATCGTAAAGGCTTGCCGGTGCGTGGTCAGCGTACTCGCACCAACGCGCGAACCCGCAAGGGCCCGCGCAAGGCCATCAGGAAATAAAGGTTAACCATGGCAACGAAACCAGCTACGCGCGTCCGTAAAAAGGTCAAGAAGAATGTCGCAGAAGGTATTGCGCACATTCACGCATCGTTCAACAACACCATCGTGACGATCACCGATCGTCAGGGCAACGCCCTGTCGTGGGCAACGGCCGGTGGTGCGGGCTTCAAGGGCTCGCGCAAGTCGACTCCGTTCGCGGCGCAGGTTGCGGCGGAAAATGCCGGCAAAATGGCGCAGGAATGCGGCGTCAAGAACCTGGAGGTGCGGATCAAGGGCCCCGGTCCTGGTCGCGATTCCACCGTACGTGCGTTGAATGCGCTGGGCTTCAAGATCGTGACGATCTCTGATGTCACACCGATTCCGCATAACGGTTGCCGTCCCTCCAAAAAGCGTCGTATCTAATACTAGGCAAAAATCATGGCTCGTAATCTTGATCCAAAATGCCGTCAGTGCCGCCGCGAAGGCGAAAAGCTTTTCCTGAAAGGCGAGAAGTGTTTCACTGACAAGTGCGCTATCGAGCGCCGTCCCTATGCGCCCGGCCAGCATGGCCAGAAGAGCGGGGCTCGCCTGTCAGGCTATGGCGTGCAGCTGCGCGAGAAACAAAAAATTCGCCGTATCTACGGCGTGCTGGAAGGCCAGTTCCGCCTGACGTACAAGCGTGCGGACAGTCGCAAGGGCGTGACCGGTGAGAACCTGCTGTCGATGCTTGAGTCGCGCCTGGATTCGGTGTGCTATCGCATGGGCTTTGGTGCGTCGCGCACCGAGGCGCGCCAGGTGCTGCGCCACAACGGCATTATGGTCAACGGCCGCCGGGTCAACATTCCTTCGTACCAGGTTCGCGCCGGTGATGTAATCGAGGTGTCGGAAAAGGCGAAAGCCCATCTGCGCATCAAGGCGGCTGCGGAAGCGACTGCAGCGCGCGGCTATCCCGAATGGGTCGAGGTTGATGCCAAGGCACTCAAGGGGACCTACAAGGCCGCACCGCAACGCTCGGAGCTGCCGTCGACCATCAATGAGTCGCTGGTCGTCGAACTGTACTCCAAATAAGTTGGCTCGGTCTCTGTGACCCGGTCTTAAGGGCTGGTTTTAAGGAATTGCACTCTATGCAAAGCGCTACGGAATTTCTCAAGCCGCGTATTGTGGAGGTGGATCGCTCGTCCCCGCTGCACGCCAAGGTCATCATGGAGCCCTTCGAGCGCGGCTACGGCCACACGCTCGGCAACGCGTTGCGTCGTATTCTGCTGTCCTCCATGGTTGGCTATGCGCCCACCGAAGTATCCATCAGTGGTGTCGTCCACGAGTATTCGACCATCGAAGGCGTGCAGGAGGATGTCGTCGACATCCTGCTGAACCTCAAGGGCATTGCTTTCAAGATGCATGGCAAGTCCGAGGCCATCCTGAAGGTATCCAAAGCCGGTGAAGGCGTTGTGACCGCGGGTGACATCGAAGTCGGCCACGATATCGAAGTGCTGAATCCGGATCATGTGATTGCCCACCTGACCAAGGGCGGCAAGCTTGATATGGAAATCAAGATCGAGAGCGGCCGCGGCTATCAGCCGGCCACTGCGCGCAAGGTTTCGGAAGAAACCCGTGCCGTGGGTTCGATCCTGGTCGATGCATCGTTCAGCCCGGTTCGGCGCGTCGCCTACACGGTGGAGAGCGCGCGTGTCGAACAGCGCACCGACCTCGACCGTCTGGTGATCGACATCGAGACCAACGGCGTGGTCGAACCGGAAGAGGCCGTGCGCACGGCTGCCCGCATCCTGGTGAACCAGCTCTCCGTGTTTGCCGATCTGGAAGGCACGCCGGCCGAGTCCGAGTCGCCGCGTTCGCCGCAGATCGATCCCCTGTTGCTGCGCCCGGTCGATGACCTCGAACTGACCGTACGTTCGGCCAATTGTCTGAAGGCCGAAAATATTTACTTCATCGGCGACCTGATCCAGCGTTCCGAAACCGAGCTGTTGCGTACCCCCAATCTGGGCCGCAAGTCACTGAACGAAATCAAGGATGTGCTGGCTTCCAAGAGCCTGTCCTTGGGGATGAAGCTGGAAAACTGGCCGCCTGCCGGTCTCGAGCGTCCCTGAAAAATACACCACAACCGAAATCAAACAATAAAGTGCGGGTCGCCGTGGCTGGCGACCTAGCCCAAGAATACTGACTGAAAGGAATAGCCATGCGTCATCGTCAATCCAACCGCAAGCTGAATCGCACCACCAGCCATCGGCTGGCCATGTTCCGCAACATGACCGTGTCGCTGCTGAAGCATGAAATTATCAAGACCACACTGCCGAAGGCCAAGGAACTACGCCGCTTCGTCGAGCCACTGATCACCCTGGGCAAGGAACCCAGCCTGGCCAACCATCGCCTGGCGTTCGACCGTCTGCGCGACCGCGACATGGTCGTCAAGCTGTTCGGCGAACTGGGCCCGCGTTACCAGGCGCGTCCCGGTGGCTACCTGCGCATTCTGAAGTATGGTTTCCGCAAAGGCGACAATGCGCCGATGGCGCTGGTCGAACTGGTTGACCGTCCCGAGACTGACGCCGAGTTGGTCGAGGCCGAGTAAAGCCAGACTGTGTCGAGTTGAAAAAGCCGGGATCACCCGGCTTTTTCATGCCCGTTTCCCAGGGCGCTCCGCAGGCGTGGCACGTGTCGGCGTGCCTCCCGTACTTACCCGCCCCCGCCTTGCCAGGCATAGTTGTCCTTATTCTCAAGCCAGGAAAAATCCTGTGATCGTACTTTTCACCGATTTTGGGTTGCGCGATCCCTACGTGGGGCAGATCAAGGCGCGCCTCGCCGAACATGCACCCACGCAGTTGGTGGTGGATCTGCTGCACGAGGTGCCGGACTTCAATCCGCATGCCGGCGCACATTTGCTGGCGGCACTCGCATCCGGTTTTCCATCCGGCAGCGTGTTTTTGGCGGTGGTCGATCCAGGCGTCGGCACGCAGCGCGCCGCCGTGGCGGTCATGGCTGGCGGTCGCTGGTTCGTCGGGCCGGACAACGGGTTGCTGTCGGTCGTTGCCGCGCGCCATGCCGACGCCCGGTTGTGGCGCATTGTCTGGCAGCCCGAGATCCTGTCACCCACGTTTCACGGACGCGACCTGTTTGCCCCGGTTGCGGCCGACATCGTGCGCGGCGATGTGCTCACCGACAAATTGATCCCGATAGACAAGTTGAATGTCGAATTCGACGCCGGAGACCTGGCACGGGTGATATATGTCGATCATTACGGAAACGCCTGGACCGGCGTACGCGGAGTGCCGCAGGACGCGTGCGTGAGCGCCACGGGCGAACGGTTCAGGCACGGCGAGAGTTTCGGTTCCGTCGGCAAGGGCGAGGGCTTCTGGTTCAACAACAGCGTTGGCCTGCTGGAGCTTGCGGTCAACCGTGGCAGCGCCGCAGCCACATTTGGTCTGAAGGTGGGCGACCCGGTGCAGGTGCAGCGGCTGAATTAAACGCAATCAATCCAGGCCGAGTAACAGCGCCCGATAGTCGTTGACGTTGGTGCGAGTGGGACCACTGACGACGAGGTCGCCCAGCGCCGCAAAAAATCCGTGACTGTCGTGGGCGGCCAGAAAACCGGCCGCATCGAGACCGCGTGCATGTGCGTGCAGCAGCGTGTCCGGGCCGATCGATGCCCCTGCGTTGTCCTCGCTGCCATCGATGCCATCGGTGTCGCAGGCGATCGCCCACGCCGGCGTGTCTTTCAATTCAAGCGCCAGGGCCAGCAGGAACTCGGTGTTGCGGCCGCCACGCCCGTGCTGCGGGCGCAGGGTGACGGTGGTCTCGCCGCCTGAAATCAATGCCATGGGACGCGATTTCATGGTGCGTGCCAGCGCGGCGTGCTGTTTGGCCACCGCCTGCGCATCCCCGCTGACGTTGTCCGACAGCACCACGGCGGGAATGCCGTGACGCTCGAAATACACGCACGCGGCCTGGAGGCTGGCCTGTGCGCTGGCAATGACGCGGTTTTCCGTATTGGCGAAACAGGGGGCGCCCGGCTTGGGCGTGTCGGTCTCCGGCACCGTCTGTTCCAGATGGCGGCGTACGCCGGCGGGCAGTGTAATACGGAAGCGCAGCAGCCGTTCGAGCGCATCGGCGCAGCTGGTGGGGTCGGGCGCGCAGGGGCCGGATGCGATATGGGTGGGGTCATCGCCGACGACGTCGGAAATGATCAGCGCCAGCGTGCGTGCGCCATTCGCCGCCTGCGCCAGGCGTCCGCCCGACAAGCGGGTGAGGTGCTTGCGCACGGTGTTGATGTCGTGGATGGCCGCGCCGGCATTGAGCAGCGCCTTGGTCACCTGGCGCAGTTCCTTCAGGCTCACCCCTTCGACCGGCGCAGCGAGCAGGCTGGAGCCGCCGCCCGAAATCAACGCCAGCAAAAGGTCGTCCGGCCCCAGCTGGCCCGCCATCTCCAGCATGCGCAAGGCGGCTTCCTCCCCGTGGCCGTCGGGCAGAGGGTGGCTCGCCTCGACGACCTCGATGCGGTGCGTGGGCAGGCCATGCTGGTAGCGGGTGACCACCAGCCCGGACAGCGGCGCATCCGCCGGCCAGTGGGCTTCCACCGCAGCGGCCATGCTGGCGGCCGCCTTGCCGCCTCCGACCACCAGGGTGCGGCCGCGCGGCGGCGCGGGCAGGTGCGGCGGCAGGATGCGTGCGGGGTCGGCGGCGGCCACCGCCGCACGGAATGATTCCAGCAACAGTTCGCGCGGGTTCATTCCATATCCCGGATCAGATGGCGGCCGGGCGGCGCAGCCTGCGCCAGACACCGCCGCGCAGCGCCGGGCCGATCTGCATCGCCAGCCGGAACAGGATCGGCATGGCGAACAACGTGAGCGTGGTGGCGACCAGCAGGCGTCACGCCAGGCTTGCTGCCATCGGTCCCCGGACCAGCGACTTGCCGCCGAGCCCGACCACGTGTGCCGGCATGATCCAGTAGGCTTCAGCGAGGCTCATCGGCAGCGTCAGCGTCACCACCAGCGGTACCAGCAGCATGACTTGCCGATGATTCCGGGCATCAGCATCAATGGCATAAATGCGGCGATGGTGGTGGTGGATACCGCCGCCAGTACCGACAGCCCGACTTCGCCGATGCGCCGCGCGCGATGCGGTAATAGATGGCCTCAGTGATGACCACTGCGTCGTCCACCAGCATGCCCAGCACGATGACGATGCCTCGCGAACCGGATGGATGGCCAGTTCGGCCAGCGGGCGGCTCTTGATGGGAGCTGGCGGCGCGGCCAGCGCGGGCGCGCACAACAGGGCGAGTAAGCAGATAGCGAGGCGCATGGCGGGAGCGGGAAGTGGAATGGCTGGATTGTAGCGGCTGGCCTCCCGGGCCGGTTGCGGCAAACAAAAACGGCCAGGAGAAACCTGGCCGTCCGAGCTGCATGAGGCGGAATTACTGTGCGGCGTCCTTGGCCTTGTTGGCCATGTCCTGGGCTGCGTCGGCGGTGTCCTGGGCGGCTTTGGCAGCCGCATCTTTGGTTGAGTCAGTAGCTGCGGCGGCGGCCTCACCTGCAGCGTCGGCAGCGGCGCCGGCTGCCTCGGCAGCGGAATCTGCGGCTTCGGCGGCGGCGTCCGCGGCAGCGCCGGCGGCTTCTTGGGCCTGTTCCATGGCGGGGGCTGAGGCTTCCTCGGCTTTTTTGCAGGCGGTCAATGCAAGGGCGGCGAACAGTGCGACGAGAAGTTTGGATTGCATGGGTATCTCCCTGATGTCAATTAAAAATGATGCAGGCTTACCAACCTACACTTATCATTGATAGTGCAAAAGAACGACGAAGCAAGCGGCGCGCGCAACCCGATTTTTACAGTTTTTCGCTTCAGAACGCCTCGTCGTCGCGCAGGTAGCGCCATTGCCCCAGCGGCAGTTCGCCCAGCCGCACGCGGCCGATGCGCACGCGTTTCAGCCCCGCCACTTTCAGCCCCACCAGTTCGCACATGCGGCGGATCTGGCGCTTGCGGCCCTCCTTCAGAATGAAGCGCAGCTGGTCGGCGTTCTGCCAGCCGACCCGGGCCGGGCGCAGCTTGCGGCCGTCGAGCGAGAGGCCGTGATTGAGCAGGGCAAGGCCTTTGTCGTCCAGCCGCCCCTCGACCCGCACCAGGTATTCCTTCTCGACGCCGGAATCTTCGCCGATCAGTTGTTTGGCGATGCGCCCGTCCTGCGTCAGCACCAGCAGGCCGGTCGAATCGATATCGAGTCGCCCGGCCGGCGCCAGCCCCTTCAGGTGTGCCGGGTGGAACGCCCGTCCAGCACGCCCATCCTGCCACAGGGTGTCGGAGCGGATCAGGGCTACGGCCGGCTGATAGCCCGGTTCCGGCTGCCCCGACACATAGCCGACCGGCTTGTGCAGCAGGATGGTGACGCGCTGTTGCTGCTGGGCGCTGGCCTGCGTGTCCAGCCGGATCGCGCAGGCCGGGTCGACCTTGGTGCCCAGCTCGCTCACCCGGCGGCCGTCGACGAACACCAGCCCGCGTTCGATGTAGCTGTCGGCTTCGCGGCGCGAGCACAGCCCGCGTTCGGACATCAGTTTGGAGAGGCGGATCGGTTCGGTCATGTCGTAATCCCCTCAATGCAGCTGGCGGGCGAGTGCTTCGCGCGCCTCGTCGGCGGGCAGGCAGCACTTCTTGTACTTCATGCCGCTGCCGCAAGGGCAAGGGTCGTTGCGCCCCGGCTTGGGCTGTTCGCGCACGTAGGGTTCGGGAAAGTCGAACAGGTCATCGTGTTGATCCACCACGCTCGCTGCGCGGGCATTTTCTTCGCGCCATCTTTCCTGGCGCGCCAGAATCTCCGCCTCGTCGTAAAACGTCCAGGGCTCGCCGCGCCGCACCCATCCCGGTGCGTCCGTTGCATCTGCGAAACTGTGCGCGACATCATCCGACCCGAACACCACGTTGAAGCTGGGGCCTGCTTCCTGTTCGACAGCCATCGCATCCAGCAGGGCGCGATGCCGTTGGCGGGGAAAGTCCAGCAGATTACTGGCAGCAAGCAGGCGAAAATCCGGATCATCGCTTGTGTCCGTCACCAAATCCGCAAGCCAGTCCAGCGCAGCGTCCAGCTCGGCGGGGCCGGCTGCCAGCCCCGCTGCCACCACGGGATCCACCGCCTCGCAACGCACAAACCAGCTCGCGTTGCGGTCCTGCATCAGTTCCCTGGCCTGGTCGATGACCGCAGACGGCTTGTTGGCGAATAGCCAGGCCGTATCGCCCGCCACCCAGTCCAGCAGCAAGTCGTCTTCCCGGCCCGCGCGGCGCAGCGCGTCGATGAGTAAACGGCCCGCCGCCTCGCCCGGAATCGCGCCCAGCAGAAACAGCGCGTGCAGCCCCATCCACCAGACATCCCGCTCATCGTCCGCGCCCAGCCGCGCGTAAAAGTCCGCCAGGGCCGCCACCATGTCCTCGCCGCGCGCGACGCAGGCGTCGAACAGGGCGTGCGGCACACGATCCTCATGCTCTATCAGCAGATTGAGCAAATCCCCAACCGGAGCGTGGGACAGGGTGTCGGGGTCAAAAACCGGAATGTCGTTCATGGATTGCTTCATTCGATGAGGGATGGGTTGTGCGCGAGGCGGCGTTGGCTGATGAAGTCTCTGGTTACTTGTTGACGTTGGATGTCACGGGCACCACAGTCACGGTCGTGGCGATCCGGTTGTTGGTGTCGTTATCGCCGGGCGTTGTTTGACGATTTTCGAACCGCGCGTGGGCGACAGTTCGGTGAAATGGATGTCACCACATTTCATCGCCAAGCCCATCGGCAACAGTGATGACCCATGCCGGGTCGATTTCTGCCGAGGCATCCCGATAGGTGGTTTCGAGTTCGCGCTCCCGCATCTGTTTCAGTGCCATGTCGATGACCGCGGGAGCGGGTTTTAACCCTGTGTGTAGTCCGGTAAGCCTCAAGAAAGCCTACAGTCTCGGCAGGTAGGGAGATGGAGCGCTTTTCGGCATGCATTCAGGTGCCCCAACAAGTAGGCTGATTGGTATTACCAATGGCAGCAATTAATTCGGGCGCGCGCCAGCCAGATCTCGGGGTGGGCTGGGGCCTTAAACATCTTTGTTCGCCACACAATTCCTGCCCCAATAATCGGGGAGATAGCACGGCATGTAAATACCTTGCCCCCAACGCCTGCGAATCGACGTCAATGTCGCGCCAGCACCGGTTGCAGGTACTGGCCGGTATGGCTGGCCGGATTGTCGGCCACCGCCTCGGGCGTGCCTTCGGCGACGATCATCCCGCCGCCGCCGCCGCCTTCGGGCCCGAGGTCGATCAGCCAGTCGGCGGTCTTGATCACATCCAGGTTGTGTTCGATGACGACTACGCTGTTGCCGGCATCGGACAGCCGTTGCAGTACCTTCAGCAGCAGGTCGATATCGGCGAAATGCAGGCCTGTGGTCGGCTCGTCGAGGATATACAGCGTGCGCCCGGTGTCGCGCTTGGACAGTTCAAGTGCGAGCTTGACCCGCTGCGCCTCGCCGCCCGATAGCGTGGTGGCGGACTGGCCGAGGCGGATGTAGCCGAGGCCGACGTCGAGCAGGGTCTGCAGCTTGCGCCGTACCACCGGCACCGCGGCGAAGAATTCGTGCGCCTGCTCGATGGTCATTTCCAGCACGTCGCGGATGGTCTTGCCCTTGTACTGGATTTCCAGCGTCTCGCGGTTGTAGCGCGCGCCGTGGCAGACGTCGCACGGTACGTAGATGTCGGGCAGGAAATGCATCTCGACCTTGATCACGCCGTCGCCCTGGCAGGCCTCGCAGCGTCCGCCCTTGACGTTGAAGCTGAACCTGCCCGGCCCGTAGCCGCGCATGCGTGCTTCGGGCACTCCGGCAAAGAGTTCGCGGATCGGCGTGAACAGCCCGGTATAGGTAGCCGGGTTGGAACGCGGGGTGCGGCCGATCGGCGACTGGTCGACGCTGATTACCTTGTCGAAAAATTCCAGGCCGCGAATCTCGCCGTGCGGCGCGGGTTCGGCCGACGAGCCGTAGAGGTGGCGCGCAACGGCGGTGTAGAGCGTGTCGTTGATCAGCGTCGACTTGCCCGAACCCGACACGCCGGTAACGCAGACGAACAGCCCGACCGGCAGGTTGAGCGTCACGTGCTTCAGGTTGTTGCCGCTGGCGTCGGTGACCACCAGCTGCCGCGCGGGATCGGGCTGGCGGCGTTTTTTCGGGATGGCGATGCGGCGTCGGCCCGACAGGTATTGCCCGGTGAGCGAGTGTTCGGCGAGGCGGATGGCTTCGGGCGTCCCTTCCGCCACCACTTCGCCGCCATGCACGCCGGCACCGGGGCCCATGTCGACCACGTAGTCGGCGGCGCGGATCGCGTCCTCGTCGTGCTCGACCACCAGCACCGAGTTGCCGATGTCGCGCAGGTGCTTCAGCGTGCCCAGCAGGCGGTCGTTGTCGCGCTGGTGCAGGCCGATCGACGGCTCGTCCAGCACGTACATCACGCCGGTCAGCCCCGAGCCGATCTGACTGGCGAGGCGGATGCGCTGCGACTCGCCGCCCGAAAGCGTGTCGGCGGAGCGGTCGAGCGACAGATAATCCAGCCCGACGTTGTTGAGGAAACCGACGCGGGCGATGATTTCCTTGACGATACGGTCGGCGATCTGCGCGCGGTGGCCGTCGAGCGTCAGCACTTCGAAAAACGCCAGTGCCTGTTTCAACGGCATCGCGCTGACCACATAAATCGGCACGCTGCCGACCATCACGTGGCGCGCTTCCTCGCGTAGCCGGGTGCCGTTGCAGGCGGGGCAGGGTTTGTTGTTCTGGTACTTGGCGAGTTCCTCGCGCACCGCCGTCGAGTCCGACTCGTGGTAGCGCCGCGCCATGCTGGCGAGCACGCCCTCGAACGGATAGCTTTTCGTCGTGTAGCCGCCGCGTGGCGCCAGCGTCTGGAACGCGATCGCCTCGCGGCCGGAGCCGTTCAGAATCACGTCGCGGGTGCGCTCGGGCAGCGATTCCCACGACGTGTCGAGGTCGAAGCCATAATGCAGCGCCAGGCTCTGCAGCATCATGAAAAAGAACTGATTGCGCTTGTCCCAGCCCTTGATCGCGCCGGAGGCCAGCGACAGGTGCGGGAAGGCGACCACGCGCGCCGGGTCGAAGAAGGTGATCTGGCCAAGACCGTCGCAGGTCGGGCAGGCGCCCATCGGATTGTTGAACGAAAACAGGCGCGGCTCCAGTTCGGGCAGCGCGTAGCTGCACACCGGGCAGGCGAATCTGGCGGAGAACAGATGTTCCTTGCCCGAGTCCATTTCCACCGCCAGCGCGCGGCCGTCGGCGTGGCGCAGCGCGGTCTCGAAGCTTTCGGCCAGTCGCTGCTTGGCATCGGCGCGCACCTTCAGGCGGTCGACCACCACCTCGATGGTGTGCTTTTTGTTCTTGTCGAGCTTGGGAATGGCATCGATTTCGTGCACCTTGCCGTCGACCCGTACCCGCACGAAGCCCTGCGCGCGCAACTCGGCAAACATCTCCAGATTTTCGCCCTTGCGCCCCACCACCAGCGGCGCCAGAATCATCAGCTTGGTGTCCTCCGGCAGCGCCAGCACCGCGTCGACCATTTGCGACACCGTCTGCGCGGCGAGCGTAATGCCGTGCTCCGGACACTGCGGATCGCCGACGCGAGCGTACAAAAGGCGCAGGTAGTCGTGGATTTCGGTGACCGTGCCGACGGTCGAGCGCGGGTTGTGACTGGTCGCCTTCTGTTCGATCGAGATCGCCGGGCTTAAGCCCTCGATCAGGTCGACGTCCGGCTTTTCCATCAGCTGCAGGAACTGCCGCGCATAGGCCGACAGCGACTCGACATAGCGGCGCTGACCCTCGGCATAGAGCGTGTCGAAGGCGAGCGAGGACTTGCCCGAACCCGACAGTCCCGTAATCACCACCAGCTTGTTGCGCGGCAGATCGAGGTTGATGTTCTTCAGGTTGTGGGTGCGGGCGCCACGGATGCGGATGAATTCCATTGTTTGACGGCTATCGGTTAGGGCGGCGAGCGTAATTCGCAACCTGCTAATATAGCGGACTTCCCGCAATCGACTAACCCCGGTTAGAACATCCCGCAGTGGCCAACATCGACCTGACCGAAAGCATGACCCGCGTCGAAAAGCGCGCGGCTTTGGGTCTGGCGGCGATTTTCGGCCTGCGTATGCTGGGCATGTTCCTCATTCTGCCGGTGTTCGCGCTGTATGCCGAAGACCTGCCGGGCGGCGACAACCACACCCTGGTCGGCCTCGCGCTCGGCATGTACGGCCTGACCCAGGCCATTCTCATGCTTCCCTTCGGCATGGCGTCCGACCGCATCGGGCGCAAGAAGGTCATCATCTTCGGCCTTGTCGTGTTTGCCCTCGGCAGTTTTATTGCCATGGCGGCTACCGATATCTACTGGACCATCGCCGGCCGCGCATTGCAGGGCGCGGGTGCCATTTCCGCCGCGGTCACCGCCATGCTGGCCGACCTTACCCGCGAGGAACACCGCACCAAGGCGATGGCGCTGATCGGCGCCACCATCGGCATCACCTTTGCCGTGTCGCTGGTGGCGGGGCCGGCGCTCAATCGCGTGATCGGCGTACCGGGTCTTTTTGCGCTGACCGGTATTCTGGCGCTGGCCGCCATCTGGGTGGTCAAGGTGTGGGTGCCCGACCCTGCGGACAGCCACTTTCATGCCGACGCCCAGGCCAATCCGGCGAAACTGATCGACGTGCTGAAAAATGGCCAGCTCGCCCGGCTCGATTTCGGCATCTTCGCGCTGCATGCAGCACAGATGGCGATGTTCGTGGTGGTGCCGGTGGCGCTGAAGAACAGCGGCCTCGCCGTCGACGACCACTGGGCGGTGTACCTGCCGGTGGTGCTGGGTTCCTTCGCGTTGATGGTGCCGGCCATCATTGTTGGCGAAAAGCGCGGCTGGATGAAACCGGTGTTCATCGGCGCGGTGGCGCTGATGCTGCTGGCGCAGCTGGGATTCGCGTTCGGTATCGACCATTTCTGGGGCATCGTGTGGGCGCTGTTCTTTTACTTCGTCGCCTTCAATCTGCTCGAAGCCAGCCTGCCTTCGCTGATTTCCAAGCTCGCCCCGGTGTCGGCTAAAGGCACGGCGATGGGCGTCTACAACACCGCGCAGGCGCTGGGACTGTTTTTCGGCGGCGTGCTCGGCGGCTGGCTGGCGCAGCATCATGGCTTCCAGGCCGTGTTCATCTTTTGCGTGGTCCTGATGGGCGCCTGGCTGGTCGCGAGCCTGTCGATGGCGACGCCGCCCGCGATCAAGACCCGCATGTTTCGCGTCGGCGCGATGCCGGCGGACCAGGCCGCGCGGCTGAAGGCGCAGCTGGCCGGAGTGGCGGGCGTGGTCGAGGCGGTGGTGCTGGCCGAAGAAGGCGTGGCCATGCTCAAGGTCAGCATCAAGGGCTGGGACGAGGATGGCGTACGCCGCCTGCTGGATGCTGCGGCAGCCTGATAGAATTCGCAGCAGATCAGCTCAGACCATTCAATTTCAATACAGGGGAAAACATGGCATCCGTCAACAAAGTTATTCTGGTCGGCAACCTGGGGCGTGATCCCGAAATGCGCTATCTGCCGAGCGGCGAAGCAGTCGCCAATCTCGCCATTGCCACCAGCCGCAAGTACAAAAACAAGGCGGGAGAAATGGTCGAGGAGACCGAATGGCATCGCGTGACTTTCTTCGGGAAATTGGCAGAGATAGCAGGTCAGTACCTGAAAAAAGGTCGTTCGGTGTATGTCGAGGGCCGCATCAAGACCGACAAATACACCGGTAAGGATGGTGTGGAGAAGTATTCCACCCAAATCATCGCCAACGAAATGCAGATGCTCGGTGGTCGCGAAGGCATGGGTGAGCCGTCGGGCGAGGCGGATGAGGCGGCGGGCTATTCGCGTCCGGCCCCGCGCCCGGCGCCCGCAGCCAAATCCAGCAGCGGGTTCGACGACATGGACGACGACATTCCATTTTAGGATATACCTAAAATAATTCGTAAACAAAAGGCCTGTAACGCTTGTCGTAGCGGGAATAGCGCTCGATGACATCGAGCGCATCGAGGTTATACGCGGCCCGGCGGGCACCAGCTACGGCGCAAATGCCTTTATGGGTGTCACCAACATCCTCACGCGCTTGAGCGCCGACGGCGCCCTCTATGTGGAGCCGGACTTGGTGACCACGGGCAAGGCCTGCTCAATGCCAGGGTCAGCGGCCAAACGCGCGCATTCAACTGGCGCCTCTCTGCCGGAACCCAGCTCGACGACGGCCTCCGGCAAGACATGCCCGACGATGTGCGCGAGCGTTTCGATGACTGGAAGAGCGAACTGCAACTGGACGCGAGGCAGGTACTGACCTTGCAGGCGGGGATCGCGCATACCCGCCAGAAGACCGACTTCACCCCCTGCAACCAGCACCATGGCCAATCCGGGCTGGACATTCGTGCAGGATGCGGACAGCGAGTTTTCTGCCGCGTACAGCCTGCCCGAGGAGTCTTACGGCGGCAAGCCGGGTATCGTCTCGACTATCGAACAACCAGGCATAACGTCAGTGCGCAGTGGCAGGGTCGCGTCAACAACGCGCAGTCGGATTTCCATTATTCCACGCCGGACACGATCGCCGAGGACTCGTGGCGCGTGTATGACAGTCGGCGCGCGCCTGCTCTACGACCGCTATGAAAACCTGATCGATGCGGCATGTGTTTCCGCGGGCGATGGCAATGACTTCATTTGCCAGTTCGTGAACCAGTCCAAGACGGTGGCCCTGCAGGGCGTCGAGTTTCAGATCGAATGGCGCCCGGTCCTCTCGACGCGTATTGTCATGGCCCCCGCCTGGGCACGGATCCGCAGCCACGACAGCAGCATCGCAGATTCCGCGCCGCCGTTCTCCTTCAGCCTGCTGCTGGACCGGAAAATCGCTGGCGCGCCAGCGCAGGGTATTACCACAGCGGGGCTGCGATCTGGCCCGGCGGCGGAAGCCGGGTGAGTGCATCCGATCGGCCCGATGCACGGCTGGCGTACCAGACTCGGGTGAACGGCCAGGCTGTTGAATTCTGGCTGACCGGCCAGAGCCTGCTTGGCGGGCAGATGGAATTTGAACAATTCCAGGAAGCCGAGCGCCGCTTCCTGGCGGGGGGCAGGGTGACGTGGTGATGCTGGCGGGGGCGGCTCTTGTTGCCTGCTGCCGGTGGCCTTGAAGCCCTGTGTCGCAGCCCCGATTGGGGTCTTGTGCCCTAACGGGTATAATTCCGCAACTTGTTGATTTGCCGGAGCGAATCATGCCGATTTACGCTTATAAATGTGTGTCCTGCGGCTTTGCCCAGGATGAAATGCAGAAGATATCCGATGCGCTGCTGACTGTGTGCCCGTCGTGCGGCAAGGCCGATTACGCCAAGCAGGTGACGGCGGCCGGCTTTGCGCTGAAGGGGACTGGATGGTATGCCACCGATTTCAAAGACGGCGGCAGCAAGCCCGTCGCAGCCAAGCCCGAAGCCCCCTCGCCCGCCTGCGGCACGGGTGCGTGTCCGGCGTGTAACTGACGGCGGTGGTCGCGCCGGGAAGCGGGCGGTGTGAGCCGCCCGCTTCTTTGTTTCCGGCTGGCTGATGGGGAATCTGCTGGTCCGTCGTGCGTTGGAAAAAATCGTCTCGATGGGCGCCGCTTCGGGTGAAGTGCGCCCCGGTATTTAAAATTAGGAAAAACATGCGTACTCATTACTGCGGTGCCGTCACCGCCGCCGACATCGGCAACAGCGTCACCCTGTGCGGCTGGGCGCATCGCAGGCGCGACCACGGCGGTGTCATCTTTATCGACCTGCGCGACCGCGAGGGCATGATGCAGGTGGTGATCGACCCCGACACCCCGGAAGCTTTCAAACTGGCCGAGGATGTGCGTTCGGAATTCGTGCTGAAGATCGAGGGGCTGGTGCGGCCGCGCCCGGCCGGCACCGAGAACCCCAACCTGCCGACCGGCATGGTTGAGTTGCTGACCAAAAAGCTGGAGGTGCTGAATCCCTCGCTGACGCCGCCGTTCCAGATCGACGACGAAAACGTCAACGAGAATATCCGCCTGCAGTACCGCTATCTCGATCTGCGTCGCGAGCCGATGCAGAAGAACCTCAAGCTGCGCTACCGCGTGTCGAAAATTATGCGCGACTACCTCGACGCGCACGGCTTCATGGAAGTCGAAACGCCGATGCTGACGCGCTCCACTCCGGAAGGTGCACGCGACTATCTGGTGCCGAGCCGCGTGCATGACGGCATGTTCTACGCGCTGCCGCAGTCGCCGCAGTTGTTCAAGCAGCTGTTGATGGTGGCCGGCGTCGACCGCTATTTCCAGATTACCCGGTGCTTCCGCGACGAAGACCTGCGCGCCGACCGCCAGCCCGAATTCACCCAGGTCGACCTCGAAACCTCGTTCATGGGCGAGGAGGCGATCATGAATCTCGTCGAGGGCATGATTCGCGACATGATGAAGCGTGCGCAGGACACCGACCTGCCTGCCGCCTTCCCGCGCATCAGCTACGCCGAAGCGATGAGCCGCTACGGTTCCGACAAGCCCGACATGCGGGTGACGCTGGAAATCGTCGACGTTGGCGATGTGATGAAGGAGGTTGCATTCAAGGTTTTCGCCGGCCCGGCCAACGATCCGAAAGGCCGCGTCGCCGCGCTGCGCATCCCCGGCGGCGCTGCACTCTCGCGCAGCGAAATCGATGGCTATACCGAGTTCGTCAAAATCTACGGCGCCAGAGGCCTCGCCTACATCAAGGTCAACGATGTCACGCAGCTCAATGAATCCGGCCTGCAGTCGCCCATCGTCAAGAACCTTTCCGAAGCGGCGCTCGCAGCCGTGATCGAACGCACCGGCGCGCAAAATGGCGACCTGGTTTTCTTCGGCGCCGACAAGGCAAAAGTAGTAAACGACGCCCTCGGCGCACTGCGCCTGAAAGTCGGCCATGAAAAAGCGCATATCGACGGCCGTGCCTGGGCGCCGCTGTGGGTGGTCGATTTCCCCATGTTCGAGTTCAACGAGGACGAGAACCGCTGGGACGCGCTGCACCATCCCTTCACCGCGCCCAAGGACGGCCATGAGGAGTGGCTCGCCACCGATCCCGGCCGCTGCCTGTCGAAGGCCTACGATATGGTGCTGAACGGCTGGGAAGTCGGCGGCGGCTCGGTGCGCATCCACCAGCAGACCGTGCAGGAAAAAGTGTTCGCCGCGTTGAATATCGGCGAGGAAGAACGCCGCGAGAAATTCGGCTTCCTGCTCGACGCCCTGCAATACGGCGCGCCACCCCACGGCGGCCTGGCGTTCGGACTGGATCGCCTGGTCACGCTGATGGCCGGCGCCGAATCCATCCGCGATGTCATCGCCTTTCCCAAGACCCAGCGCGCCTCCTGCCTGATGACCAACGCCCCCAACGTCGTTGACGACAAGCAGCTGCGCGAGCTGCACATCCGTTTGCGCAATGCGGTTGCGGATAAGGCGGCTTAAAACCTTTTTTGTCCGCGAAGGACGCAAAGGGGAAACAAAACCAGCTCCTTGCCCGTCATGACGAGCGGAGTGAAGCCATCCAGTATCAGTCCAACGACGCTTCTGGATTGCTTCACTGCGGTCGCAATGACGGTTTCATTGGGGTCCTTCGCGGACAAAGGATCTTGAAATGAACTTCGCCGACACCCTCAAAACCCTGCCCGAAGTCACTGGCGACAAGATCGTGCTGACCGACGCCACCGGCGTCGAGGTGGCGACCATCGCCAATGCGCCAGGCACCGCCGGCTCGTTCCAGGTGTATGCCCATCTCGCGCGGCAATACGGCGCGATCGACGCCGAGGCCGCGGCCGAAGGCCTGGCGATTTTTGCCGAGCACACCGAGGATGCCAGCCTGCAACCCGGCAGGCATCCGAACATCGACCGCCTGATCGCCATTCTGGCGACGGGCGCCCCGCTCTCTGCCCGCGTCATTTGATTGCATACAAGATCCCCGTCTCGGTTCTGGTCGTTGTCCACACGGCCGACGGCCAGGTATTGCTGCTGGAGCGTGCCGACGCACCGGGATTCTGGCAGTCGGTCACCGGCTCGCAGGAGGCGGGCGAAACTCTCGAGCAGACCGCAATCCGCGAAGTGCACGAAGAAACCGGGCTCGACGCCCGCGAGTTTGGGCTGACCTCGTGGGGTATCGAAACCCGCTACGAGATCTACGAACGCTGGCGCCACCGCTACGCGCCTGACGTGACCCACAATACCGAGCACGTGTTCGGCCTCAAGCTGTCCGCGCCGTTGCCCGTCAGGTGCGCGCCGCGCGAGCATCTGCGCTATATGTGGCTGCCGTGGGATGAAGCCGCCGAACGCTGCTTTTCGCCCAGCAACGCAGCGGCCATCCGCCAGCTGCCCACGCGCTTATAATGTGCTTATGATCCCTCCACTGCATATCGCCAGCTACAACATCCACAAGGGCCTGTCGCAATTCAACCGGCGGTTGACCGTGCACGAACTGCGCGACCGCCTCGGCGTCCTGGGAACCGACATCGTGTTTCTGCAGGAAGTGCAGGGCGGCCACAGCCTGCGCGCCAGCCGCTTTCAGCACTGGCCGAACCGCCCGCAGACCGAATTTTTGGCGGGCCACGTCTACACCGATTTTGCCTACGGCAAGAACTGCGTCTACGACACCGGCCACCACGGCAACGCTATCCTGTCGCGCTACAAGATTCTCTCCTGGGAAAACGAGGATATCTCCACCCACGCCTACGAAAGTCGCGGCATGCTGCATTGCGAAATCGAGGTGCCCGGCATGGCCGTGCCGGTGCACTGCATCAACGTGCATTTGGCGCTGACCGAAGGCGGGCGCCGCCGCCAGCTGGCGATGATCGCTGCGCGCGTGCGCAAGATGGTGCCCGATGGCGCCCCGCTGATTCTGGCTGGCGATTTCAACGACTGGCGGGTGCGTGCCGGCCGCTATTTTCAGGATGAGCTCGGGCTGGCCGAAGTGTTCGAAACCCACCACGGCAAGTCGGCGCGCAGTTACCCGTCCTTCCTGCCGATGTTCCAGCTCGACCGCATCTATGTGCGGCACTTCAGCATCGAGGCCGCGCACGTCCAAACCGGTAATGCCTGGCACCGCATTTCCGACCACGCGGCGCTCACCGCCAAGCTCAGACTGGCCTGATGGCCACGCGCAAGCTGGCCCGATGTGGGCGGCCCGCCGCCGGCTGGCGGCAGCGTGCGCTGGCATTCGCGATAATGGCGTTATAGATCAAAGCCGATGAAGGTGCCCCTGCGCACATTATTCTTTCGCGGTGTCGAGCTGGTTCCCGGCAACCAGCTGCGGCTGCTGCAAAGCGGCGCCGAATTTTTTCCGGCTCTGATCGCGGCGATCGACGCGGCGCACAGCGAAATTCATCTTGAAACCTATATTTTCAACGTCGACCCCAGTGTCGAGGCGGTGCGCGACGGCCTGATCCGCGCCGCCCGGCGCGGCGTGCGGGTGTGCCTGCTGATCGACGGCGTAGGCTCGCGTGAGCTACCGACCGCGTGGCTGGATGCGCTCAAAACGGCAGGCGTCAGCATGCTGCTTTATCGTCCGCTGGTGGGCCGGGGCTGGCGTTCCAATCCCAGGAACCTGCGGCGGCTGCACCGCAAGCTGGCGGTGATCGACGCGCGCATCGCCCTGGTCGGCGGCATGAATCTCATCGACGATTTCGAGCCGGTGCGCTTCGATGCGCCACGGCTCGACTTCAGCGTCGAAGTGCAGGGGCCGCTGCTTGCCAATATTCACCAAAGCGTGCGTCGCCTGCGGCGGCTGGTGGCATTGACCCAACTGCAGCCAGGCGAGCGCAGCGCCCCGCCGATCCGGCCGTCCTGGCCGACCGATGGCCGCATGCGCGCCGCTTTCGTCGTGCGCGACAACTTCGCCCATCGCCGCGACATCGAGCGGGCCTACCTCGCCGCGCTGGCGCTGGCACACGACGAAATCATTCTCGCCAACGCCTATTTCCTGCCCGGCTACCGCTTCAGAAAACTGCTGAAAAATGCCGCCATGCGTGGCGTTCGGGTGCACCTGCTGGTGCAGGGCCACACCGACCATCCGTTTTTTCAGGCCGCCGCACGCGCCCTCTATCGCGACCTGCTCACTGCCGGCGTGGTTATTCACGAATACCAGGCCAGCGAGCTTCATGCAAAAGTGGCCGTGGTTGATCGCCACTGGGCCACCGTGGGCTCCAGCAACATCGACCCGTTCAGCCTGCTGCTGGCGCGCGAGGCCAACATCGTCGTCGACGACGCGGCCTTCGCGGGCGACCTGCGGCAGCGCCTGCGCCACGCCATCGGCCAGTCTGTTCTGCTCGACGCAGCCGACTGGCAGCGCCGTCCCTGGCCGCATCGCATGCTGTCGTGGCTGGCCTACGGCGGCGTGCGGCTGATGGTGGGGCTGTCCGGCGTCGGGCGCTGGGTTTGATGCGGATGGCAGGGGCATTCTTTTGTAAGAGAAGAGCCCCGCCTCGGAGCGATCTCCATTTTGAAAGCCCGGTTCGCCCATGCTATGCTGCATTTGTATACAACGTCATAATGGAGGACGGAGGACGTGTAGCGTGGAGGACAGAGCGCATGGCTACGACAGTGCTGACATTACGCGTCCGCGAGGAGACCAAGGCAAAGCTCGACAAGCTCACGCAAGCCACCCATCGCTCAAAATCGTTTCTGGCGGAAGAGGCCATCGCGCGATACATTGACCTGGAAGCTTGGCAAATTGGCGAAATCGGGCAGGCAATTCAGGAAGCCGATCACGGCGATTTTGCATCCCCATCCGATCTTTCGGATCTGTTGAAGGAATATGCAGATTAAGTAGTTAAGTTAAATTAAATGGCTGCGGCGCACCCTGCACAACCTCTGAACAAGAGGCGGCTCATCTTTGCACGTGACAATCCTCGAGCCGCTGCCGCACTGGTTTCACAAAACAGATGAGGCCCCGTTTTTTTGGCCCGGCATCCCGACATGGGGCCGTCCGGGGCGGGTGCCTGGGACGCGCGAATTGATGTTGCCGCATTTCTCTTGCGTCATCCCCTGTCGGGTCCGGGAACAGCGGGTCGAGATTCTCTCGCGTATTCTACACCGCGCGAAAATGGCCGCAGGGATTTGACGTAAAACAAGCGCCTTCGCTTTGATCCTGTTGTCCTGTTGTCTTCGTGCAACAAAACAACACTTTTTCCGCCAAGGAACGGAAAAAACAACAGCTTTGCTTGCCGGCCCGGCCCGGGTCTGGATAATCGATCATGTCCCCCAAGCACATATCCGTGCAGGACAGTTTTGCAGAGCTTCAACCATATAACGGTTTCTGTTTTTACTTTCTTAGGAGAAAGCAATGAAAAAATCACTGATCGCCCTGGCCGTTGCCGGTGTCGTTTCCGCTCCCGCTTTTGCGGCCACCTCCAACGTTGATGTGTATGGCTTATTGAATGGATCCGTGTCCTATGTCAACGACCAGTCCTCCAACATCAATGACGTTCAAGTCTCCTCCACCGGCAGCCGCATCGGCTTCAAGGGTGCTGAAGATCTGGGTAGTGGCCTGAAAGCCATTTGGCAGTTTGAATCCGGCGTCAACATAGACGAACAGAGCGGCACCTGGACCAGCCGCAACAGCTTCGTCGGCCTCGGTGGCGGCTTCGGTACGGCTCTGCTCGGTAACCACGACACCCCGCTGAAAATGGTGGGTCGCACCGTCGACCTGTTCGGCGACACCATCGGTGACTCGCGCAACGTCATGGGCGGCGGTTCCGACACTCGCGCCAAGAACGTCGTGGCCTACATATCGCCGTCCTTCAGCGGCTTTGACATCATTGCTGCCTACTCCACCGATCTGAATGTGTCGGGGAGCGCAGGTGATGCAGATAATAGCAGCGTCTACAACCTGAGCGCCACCTACAAGAACGGCCCCCTGTACCTGGGCCTGGGCTACGGCGACGGCGACGGCCATGAGAAAGCCGGTTTCGGCAAACACTGGCGTGCTGCTGCCGGCTTCACCATGGGCTCCCTGAAGTTCGTTGGCCAGTACGACACGCGTGATGACGACAACTCTATTGCCTCAGTGGCAGCGAATCAGAACGGTGATTACGACGCATGGATGGCAGGCGTTTCCTACGCCATGGGCGCGATCACCCTCAAGGGCAACTACATGGACGGCGATTACGACGGCGCCGGTGCGGCTGATCCCAAGCAGTTCAACGTTGGCGCTGATTACGCCATGTCGAAGCGCACCAAGCTCTATGTCGTGTACACCGACGGCGAGAACGTTACGCTCGGCAGCGGCGCGGGCTCTTCCGACCAGATCACCTCCGGCGTTGCTGGCGGCGACGTCAGCGGCGTGTCGCTGGGTATGGTTCACACCTTCTAATTCGACGCCGGGGCAACCCGGTTTGAATGACGAAGCTGAAACGGGCTCCCACAGGAGCCCGTTTTTTTATGGGTGCGCCCGGCAGGGCGCACTTACTTGGAGGTGAAAGTCCTCTACTCGCCCGACAAGGGGAAGAGTTAGCTGAACGGCAAGGGTGTCGCGGGCGACTGCGAATCTGGAGGAAGCCGGAAGCAAAGCGCTGGCCTGACGAACAGGAAGCGGATACGAGGCGGCGCAGCTGGGTGAGATGTCCCATATCATCAAAGCCCGATACTTGTACGGAACGCTGCGACGTAAATCCGACAGGCATAAGCGTGAAGGTGAGTGCGCAAGTAGTAACGGGGTTAGGTCTAGTAACGGGGTCAGGTCTAAGAAGGTAACGGGGTCAGGTCTAGATAAGTAGCTTTCGCTCTGCTATTGTTCGTTCCATGTCCCGCCCCGTTCGCATAGAGTTTCCTGATGCGCTTTACCACGTGACCGCACGAGGTGATCGGCGGGAGGCCATTTTTGACGATAACCAGGATCGTCGGATGTTTCTTGCTACGCTGGAGCAGGTGATTAGCCGGTTCAACTGGGTGTGTCATGCCTGGTGCCTGATGGATAACCACTATCATCTGCTGATTCAGACGCCGGACGGGAATCTGTCTAAGGGGATGCGCCAACTCAACGGTGTTTACACTCAGGCCAGCAACCGGCGGCACCGGCGTGTGGGCCACCTCTTTCAAGGGCGATTCAAGGCTATCCTAGTTGACGGTGACGCATATCTGCTTGAGTTGACGCGTTATGTGGTGCTTAACCCTGTTCGCGCCAGCATGGTTGGCAACCCAGCGGACTGGCCATGGAGCAGTTACCGGGCAAGTGTGGGTCTTGAGCCGGCTACGCCCTGGTTGGCTGTGGATGGTTTGCTGGCGCAATTTGCCGAGCAACGTGGCCGGGCGCAAGCGCGCTATGCGCAGTTTGTAGCGGACGGCATCAAGGCGGTTTCTCCGTGGACGGGCTTGAAGGGGCAGGTGTTTCTGGGCGATGAGCAGTTCGTGCAACGCATGCAGGCCAGCATGCGAGTTGATGCACGGGAGGATGCTCAGATTCCCATCGCGCAACGCCGTCCACAGCCAGCTCCATTGCAGGAAATCGAGCGAGGCGCAGCAAACAGAAATGAGGCTATCGTGACGGCCTATGCGACAGGAGCCTACTCTTACCAACAAATTGCCAACCACTTCGGGATGCATTTCACGACGGTGGGTGGGATTGTCAGGAGGGGCGGGTAAGCGGGTGAGTAACTCATCATTTCTAGACCTGACCCCGCGATCTGTGACCCCGCGGTCTGACCCCGCGGTCTGACCCCGCGGTCCACATCATTTCTAGACCTGACCCCGCGGTCGACCTTTCTAGACCTGACCCCGCGGTCTTGACCCCGCGGTCTGACCCCGGAGCGCCGGGTGCGGGCGCGCGAAACAGGCCTCGATCCAGTCAGGCTTCCTGAATCTCAAAATCGTGCGTCATGACGGCCGTTTTGCCCAGCATGATCGAGGCCGAGCAGTATTTCTCGGCCGACAGGTGCACGGCCTGTTCGACGCGCTTGGGGTCGAGTGCCTTGCCGCTGACGGTGAAGTGGACGTGGATTTTGGTGAACACCTTGGGGTCGGTGTCGGCGCGCTCGGCTTCGATGTCGGCGACGCAGTCGGTGACCTGCTGGCGGCTTTTACGCAGGATGAGGACGACGTCGAAGGCGGAGCAGCCGCCCAGCCCCAGCAGCAGCATTTCCATCGGGCGCACGCCGAGATTCCCGCCGCCGGATTCGGGGGAGCCGTCCATGACGACGCTGTGGCCGGATTCGCTCTGGCCGACGAAGCTGACGCCTTCGATGAGTTTGACGCGGGCTTTCATGGGGTTCCTTCAGCAAAAATCGAGCGGAGTTTGTACCACAAAATCCCCAGCCATTCGTGCAGGGCGAAGGTGCTGTCGCGCAGGCCGGCGGGGGTGGGCAGGAGGTCGAGGATGGAGTCGATGCGGGTGCCGGAAAACTGGAGGCCTGTGGGGATGACGTTAAGCCCTTGCGATTCGAGCAGCGGCACGGCGCAGGTGCCAGGCGTGGGTGCCAGCACGATGCGCCGGATGTTGTGTCGTTTCAGGAGCGGGGCGCTTATTTCCAGGCTTTTCTGCAACAGCCCGCCGACCCAGGATGTGGACAGGGCGTATAGTGCGCCGGTGGCGAGCACGATCGGCGACGTGGCCAGCCGCGGCCTGCGACACTGTAAGATCAGTCCTGCGGCCAGCAACAGCGCCGATATTGAAGGCGGCAACAAGGCTGCGGCAACAAGATTTGTAGCAAGCCAGACGGTCATGGCAAGGATTGTATGCCAGCGCGGTATTGAATGAATATCGCATACAGTGTTTGACTTGCCTTGGGCGGGCAGTTAGAATTCCCGGCTTTCCGAGATTGTCCTCTGTGTAGAGGTTGGGTCATGAAAACGTTTTCCGCTAAAGGGCATGAAGTCAAACGCGACTGGTTCGTGATTGATGCCGATAACAAAGTGCTGGGTCGCCTGGCTTCCGAGATTGCCCACCGCCTGCGCGGCAAGCACAAGCCCGAGTTCACTCCTCACGTCGATACGGGCGACTACATTGTCGTGGTCAACGCGGGCAAGATGCGCGTGACCGGCAACAAGGAAACCGACAAAGTCTATTACCGTCACTCGGGTTACCCGGGCGGCCTCTACGAAACGACCTTCGGCAAGATGCAGGAGCGTTTCCCCGGTCGTGCGCTGGAAAAAGCAGTCAAGGGCATGCTGCCCAAAGGCCCGCTTGGCTACGCCATGATCAAGAAGATGAAAGTTTACGCGGGCGCGGATCATCCGCACGAGGCGCAACAGCCCAAGCCGCTCGACATTAACGTTAAGGCCGCATCATGATCGGTAACTACAATTACGGTACGGGGCGTCGCAAATCGTCGGTTGCCCGGGTGTTCCTCAAAGCCGGCAGCGGCAAGATCGTCGTCAACGACAAGCCGGTCGACGAGTATTTCTCCCGCGAAACCGGCCGCATGATCGTGCGCCAGCCCCTGGTGCTGACCGACAACCTGAATTCGTTCGACATCATGGTCAACGTGGCTGGTGGCGGCGAATCCGGTCAGGCCGGTGCGGTGCGCCACGGCATTACGCGCGCGCTGATCGACCTGAACGCCGAGATGAAGCCCACGCTGAAAGCGGCAGGCCTGGTGACCCGCGATGCTCGCGAAGTCGAACGGAAGAAAGTCGGCTTCCACAAGGCGCGTCGCCGCAAGCAGTTCTCCAAGCGCTGATCTTACTGGAAGCATCGAAAAAGCCGTCCGATTGGGCGGCTTTTTGTCGTTGTCATTCTTGGATCAACCATAGCGCTGCCTTACAATGACAGCCATTCTTTGCAAGGAAATCAACCATGATCAAAGTGGGTATTGTGGGCGGCACGGGCTACACCGGGGTCGAATTGCTGCGGCTGCTGACGCGTCATCCGCAGACGGAGTTGAAGGCCATTACGTCGCGCAAGGAAGCCGGGATGCCGGTTGCGGACATGTTCCCCAACCTGCGCGGACGGGTGAAGCTGGCGTTTTCCACGCCGGAAGAGGCCGGGCTGGAAAACTGCGACGTGGTGTTCTTCGCCACCCCCAACGGTGTGGCGATGCAGCAGACGCGCGCGCTGCTCGATGCCGGCGTCAGGGTGATCGACCTGGCGGCGGACTTTCGCATCAAGGACATTGCGGTGTGGGAGCAGTGGTACAAGATGAAGCATGTCTGTCCGGATCTGGTGGCCGAGGCGGTGTACGGCCTGCCCGAGATCAACCGCACCGCCATCCGCGGCGCGCGGCTGATCGCCAACCCGGGCTGCTATCCGACGGCGGTGCAGCTTGGTTTCCTGCCCTTGCTGGAAGCCGGCGCGGTCGACACCGGTTTTCTGGTGGCGGACGTCAAATCGGGCGTGTCCGGTGGCGGGCGCAAGCCGGAAACTCACCTCCTGTTTGCCGAAGCGGCGGACAACTTCAAGGCCTACGCCGTCGGCGGCCACCGCCACTGGCCGGAAATCAAGCAGGGGCTGGAGCACTTCGCCGGCAAGCCGGTGGACTTTACTTTCGTGCCGCACCTGACGCCGCTGATTCGCGGCATCCATGCGACGCTGTATGCGAAGGTCAGCACCGATATCGACCTGCAGAACCTGTTCGAGCAGCGCTATGCCAGCGAGGCATTCGTCGACGTGATGCCCGCAGGCAGCCATCCGGAAACCCGTTCGGTACGCGGTGCCAACATCTGCCGCATCGCGGTGCACCGGCCGCAGGGCGGCGACACCGTGGTGGTGCTGTCGGCGATCGACAACCTGGTCAAAGGCGCGGCCGGGCAGGCGGTGCAGAACATGAACATCCTGTTCGATCTGCCCGAGGATACCGCGTTGGCTGACGTGGGCATGCTGCCTTGAACCGATCCGCTGCCACACCGTGTTGGATCGCATGGTCAGACAGACGGAACTCCGTGGCCGGAACAGGGTCTTTGCTTGACGCAGGACCAGTGATGCGGATAATCACTTCATACATTTTCAAGGAGTATCATCATGAATGCAGTAACTGAAATGGAAATCCCGCTGATCTTCACCGACAGCGCGGCCAGCAAAGTCAAAGACCTGATCGACGAAGAAGGCAACCCCGACCTGAAACTGCGTGTTTTCGTGTCGGGCGGCGGCTGCTCCGGCTTTCAGTACGGCTTCACTTTTGACGAGGCGCAGAATGCCGACGACACCGCGATGGTGAAAAACGGCGTTACCCTGCTGGTCGATTCGATGAGCTTCCAGTATCTGGCGGGCGCTGAGATCGACTATTCTGAAGGTCTGGAGGGCGCACAGTTCGTGATCAAGAACCCGAATGCCACCACGACTTGCGGTTGCGGTTCGTCGTTCTCGGCGTAAGCACGATTCGCCAGCATTAAAAAATAGCGGCTTCGGCCGCTTTTTTCATTAGAGCATCGCGGCTTCGGCCACTTTTTTGCATTGGGACTTTGCGACCATGGCCATATAGTTGCTGGCCAGTTCAGGCCGGATAAATCGCCCCCAGAATCCGCTCGCCCCACGCCCCGGTTACGGCCGGCAAATTGCCCGGCGCACGGTGCAGCGTCTGCCGCGCCAGCCAGGCAAAGGCGAGTGCTTCCACCCAGTCCGGGTCGATGCCGAGCGCAGCGGTGGTCGCCACCTGAAGATTTGGAAAATACGCGCCGATGCGCTGCATCAGCGCGCCGTTGTGCGCGCCGCCGCCGCAGACGTAGAGTTCCTGGGCATCGCCGCATTCGCGATTTACCGCCTCGACGAGGCTCAGGGCAGTGAATTCGAGCAGGGTGGCCTGGACATCGGCAGGCGTAATTGCGTGATCGAGGCTGCTTAACGTTGCGTCCAGCCAGCCCAGATTGAACTGTTCGCGCCCGGCGCTTTTGGGTAGTGGCAGTTTCAGGTAGGGGTGGTTTGCCAGTGCAGCCAGCAGTCCGGGGTGGACGGCGCCGCTGGCTGCCCAGGCGCCGTCGCGGTCGTAATGGGCGCCGCAGTGCCGCTTGATCCACGCGTCCAGCAGCATGTTGCCGGGGCCCGTGTCCCAGCCACGCACCGTTCCATCCACCGGTAGGTCGGTGATGTTGGCGATTCCGCCGATGTTGGCAATGACGCGGTGAATTCCCGGCTGTCGGAGCGCCCGGGCGTGAAAGGCGGGCACCAGCGGTGCGCCCTGGCCACCCGCCGCAATGTCGCGGCTGCGGAAATCGGCGACGACCGTTATGCCGGTGAGCTCGGCCAGCAGGGCGGCATTGCCGATTTGCAGGGTGTAGCCGTCCGCAGGACGGTGACGCAGGGTCTGGCCGTGGCAGCCGATCGCGCGCACGCTTTCGGGGGCGACTCCGTCGAGCAGGGTGCCGAGCGCCTCGGCATACAGGCGCGCCAGTTCATTGGCGGCGACGGCGGCAAGGTGGATTTCGTCGGGTTGTGGCGTGTGCAGCGCCAGCAACTGTGCGCGCAGGTTGTCGGCGTAGGGCAGGTAATGGCTGCGGATGAGCCGGATCTGGTTTGCGGGGTCTATTTCAGCGAGAACGGCGTCGACACCGTCGAGGCTGGTGCCTGACATGAGACCGACGTAGCGCTCGGTCTCATGCGTTAACACTGCACTCAATCGAGGGCAGCGAGGTTGGTGCCACGCAGCAGCGCCAGCTTGTCAGACCAGTTGGCGGTCTGCTCCAGGAAACGGGCACGTAGCGCAGCGGCTAAAGGCGGCGAGCCCGGCAGCTTGACGGCCATGGGGTTCTGCGGACGTCCGGCAACGCGCACTTCATAGTGCAGGTGCGGGCCGGTGGAGGCGCCGGTCGAGCCGACATAGGCGATGACCTGGCCCTGGTTGACTGCGCGTCCGGAGCGGATGCCGGAGGCAAACGCGCTCAGGTGGGCGTAGTAGGTTTCGTAGCCATTGTTATGCCGCAGGATGACGAGATTGCCATAGCCGCCTTTGCGTCCGGCGAATTTCACAGTGGCGTCGCCGGTGGCCTTGACCCGTGTGCCGGTGGGCGCGCCGAAGTCGACGCCGGTATGGGCGCGGTGGAAGCCGTAAATGGGATGCTTGCGCGAGTTACTGAAGCTGGAGGTGACGCGGGAGAATTCGAGTGGCGAGCGCAGGAAGCCTTTTTTCAGTGATTCGCCCTCGGGCGTGTAGTAGTCTTCGTGGCCGAAGGGGTCGCTAAACAGGACAACGCGGTAAGGTTTGCCGGCATTGACGAACTCGGCCGCCAGCAGCTTGCCGGTGGCAATGGGTTCGCCATTGCGATAGTCGACCGTGTAAATGACCGAAAAGGTGTCGCCGCGACGCAGGTCCTCACGGAAATCCAGCCTGGTCGAGAAGGTCTCGGCCATCTGGTTGGCAATCTTGTCGGGGATGCCGGCGCTATCGGTAGCGCCATACAGCGACGACAGGATGCGGCCGGAGCGCATCACCACGCGGGTTTCGAGCAGTTCGCTGCTTTCTGCTGCGGCAAAGCCGTCATCCTGACGGTGCACCGTCAGTGCGGGGGCACCGTTGCGCTCGAACTGGATGGCCTGCAACTGGCCGTCATGCGTGGTGGTGGCCTGGATGCGCCTGCCGACACGTATGCCCAATGCCAGTTGGCGCACACCATCGGTGGCCAGCAAACGCTGGATTTCCAGGTCGTCGATCTTGAGTCGCGACAGCGCATTGGCCAGAGTGTCGCCAGGCTGAATCACGCTCTCGCGTTCAAACGTGCCCGTGTTGCCTGTGGAAACCAACACCGGCAGCGCAATGGCTTCGACAACGGTTTCCGGTGTGATGTCTAAGGTGTTGGTGTCGGGCGCGAGGCCGAAGGCGGCAACGACGCCGAAAAGCGGCAGGCTGGAGAGTACAACCAGAGTACGCAAGCTGAAGCGGCGTTCCGCTCCAGTCATGCGATCGGTTAAGATTCTCAGTTTGGTTAGCGGCATGTACCGTTTTCCTTCTTCTGTCTGTAAACGAGTCGAGATTTTATCATAAATGATCCCGGTGGTTTTTTTCAATCCAAACAGCAGCTTGTACGTGTCGGGTGCAGTGGTGTTCATATTTTACGGCGCGGTCTGGGAAAACTTGACGCGTCACTAAGGGGATTCGATGCGGGAGGATGTCTTGCAGGAAATTAAGCGCGGAGCCGACGAGTTGCTGGTCGAGGCCGAGTTGGTCGAAAAGCTGAAAAAAGGGCGGCCGTTGCGGGTCAAGGCGGGTTTCGACCCGACTGCGCCGGATCTGCATCTGGGGCACACCGTGCTGCTGAACAAGCTACGCCAGTTCCAGGTGCTGGGGCACCAGGTCATCTTTCTGGTGGGCGACTTCACCGGGATGATTGGCGACCCGACCGGCAAGAACGCCACGCGCCCGCCGCTGACCCCGGAAGCGGTGGCCGAAAACGCCAGGACCTATCAGGAGCAGGTGTTCAAGATTCTCGACCCGGCGCTGACCGAGGTGCGCTTCAACTCCGAATGGATGGAGACGCTGGGCTCGGCCGGCATGATCCGGCTGGCGGCGACGCATACCGTGGCGCGCATGCTGGAGCGGGACGATTTTCACAAACGCTATAGTAGCCAGCAGCCGATCGCGATCCATGAATTCTTGTATCCGCTGATTCAGGGCTATGACTCGGTGGTGCTGAAGGCTGATATCGAACTGGGCGGCACCGACCAGAAATTCAACCTTCTGATGGGGCGCGAGATGCAAAAGCATCACGGGCAGCCCCCGCAGTGCATTTTGACCATGCCGCTGCTGGAAGGGCTGGACGGCGTCAACAAGATGTCGAAGTCGCTCGGCAACTATATCGGGATCAACGAACCGCCGCAGGAAATCTTCGGCAAGTTGATGTCGGTGTCCGATGACCTGATGTGGCGCTATATACAGTTGCTGTCGTTCGAATCGCTTGCGACCGTCGAGGGCTGGAAGCGCCAGGTGGCGGAAGGCGCCAACCCGCGCAACATCAAGGTGCGGTTCGCTCAGGAAATTGTCGCACGTTTTCATGATGCGGCGGCGGCGGCCCGGGCGCTGGCCGAATTCGAGGCGCGCTTCCAGAAAGGCGTGCTGCCGGACGACATGCCGGAAATCAGCCTGCCCGGCGTCGAGGGGGGGCTGCCCGTGCCGCAGTTGCTGAGGCAGGCTGGGTTGGTGGCCAGCACCTCGGAAGCCATCCGCCAGATCGCCGGCGGCGGCGTCCGGCTGGATGGCGAGCGCGTGGCGGACAAGGGGGCGAATGTCCCCGTGGGGGCAACCGTGGTGGCGCAAGTGGGCAAGCGAAAATTCGCCCGTGTCACAATTGTGTAAATTAATTTTCCGAAAGTGTTGACGGAAAGATTTTGGTCTGTAGAATGCGCAGCTTCTCTGAACGCAGCGTGACTCGCAAAACAGCGAAAAACGGCGCTAAGAGACTGATCTTTAACAATTTACAGCCGATAGGTGTGGGTGTTGTTGCGGTAGCTGGCCTGGTTTAGGCTGGGTTGGCAACTAGCATAAATGCTCACACTTGAATTGAAGTTAATTCATTTTGAGTTTGAGCGAAGCAGTATTTGAAGTAATAGCAGAGATTGAACTGAAGAGTTTGATCCTGGCTCAGATTGAACGCTGGCGGAATGCTTTACACATGCAAGTCGAACGGCAGCACGGGAGCTTGCTCCTGGTGGCGAGTGGCGAACGGGTGAGTAATGCGTCGGAACGTACCGAGTAATGGGGGATAACGCAGCGAAAGCTGTGCTAATACCGCATACGCCCCGAGGGGGAAAGCAGGGGATCGCAAGACCTTGCGTTATTCGAGCGGCCGACGTCTGATTAGCTAGTTGGTGGGGTAAAGGCCTACCAAGGCGACGATCAGTAGCGGGTCTGAGAGGATGATCCGTCACACTGGGACTGAGACACGGCCCAGACTCCTACGGGAGGCAGCAGTGGGGAATTTTGGACAATGGGGGCAACCCTGATCCAGCCATTCCGCGTGAGTGAAGAAGGCCTTCGGGTTGTAAAGCTCTTTCAGCCGGAACGAAACGGTACGCACTAATATTGTGTGCTAATGACGGTACCGGCAGAAGAAGCACCGGCTAACTACGTGCCAGCAGCCGCGGTAATACGTAGGGTGCGAGCGTTAATCGGAATTACTGGGCGTAAAGCGTGCGCAGGCGGATTATTAAGCAAGACGTGAAAGCCCCGGGCTTAACCTGGGAATGGCGTTTTGAACTGGTAGTCTAGAGTGTGTCAGAGGGGGGTGGAATTCCACGTGTAGCAGTGAAATGCGTAGATATGTGGAGGAACACCAATGGCGAAGGCAGCCCCCTGGGATAACACTGACGCTCATGTACGAAAGCGTGGGTAGCAAACAGGATTAGATACCCTGGTAGTCCACGCCCTAAACGATGTCAACTGGTTGTTGGGGGAGTGAAATCCCTTAGTAACGAAGCTAACGCGTGAAGTTGACCGCCTGGGGAGTACGGTCGCAAGATTAAAACTCAAAGGAATTGACGGGGACCCGCACAAGCGGTGGATGATGTGGATTAATTCGATGCAACGCGAAAAACCTTACCTACCCTTGACATGTCCAGAATCCTGCAGAGATGCGGGAGTGCCCGAAAGGGAATTGGAACACAGGTGCTGCATGGCTGTCGTCAGCTCGTGTCGTGAGATGTTGGGTTAAGTCCCGCAACGAGCGCAACCCTTATCATTAGTTGCTACGCAAGGGCACTCTAATGAGACTGCCGGTGACAAACCGGAGGAAGGTGGGGATGACGTCAAGTCCTCATGGCCCTTATGGGTAGGGCTTCACACGTCATACAATGGTCGGTACAGAGGGTTGCCAAGCCGCGAGGTGGAGCCAATCCCAGAAAGCCGATCGTAGTCCGGATTGTTCTCTGCAACTCGAGAGCATGAAGTCGGAATCGCTAGTAATCGCGGATCAGAATGCCGCGGTGAATACGTTCCCGGGTCTTGTACACACCGCCCGTCACACCATGGGAGTGGAATCTGCCAGAAGTAGGTAGCCTAACCGCAAGGAGGGCGCTTACCACGGTGGGTTTCATGACTGGGGTGAAGTCGTAACAAGGTAGCCGTAGGGGAACCTGCGGCTGGATCACCTCCTTTCTAGAGAAAGCCGCTTCAACACTCACACCTATCGGTTGTTATTTTTAGCCGGGCTTGTAGCTCAGTTGGTTAGAGCACACGCTTGATAAGCGTGGGGTCGGAAGTTCAAGTCTTCCCAGGCCCACCAGACAGCGTGGTGGCTTGGCGGTTTGCCTGATTGGCCTCTGGGTTTCGAGAGTCGAGCAGAGCAAGGCGCGAGACACCGCCGTGTGCTGGTGCACACAAGGTGTCGAGCAACGCAGCAATGCGAAGGCTATCGAAAGACAGAGGGGGATTAGCTCAGCTGGGAGAGCACCTGCTTTGCAAGCAGGGGGTCGTCGGTTCGATCCCGTCATCCTCCACCACCTTCCGGACGTATCGACGCTTGGGTGGTGGATAAAAGTAGTACCTATCAAAGTGAATCGTAAGAACTGAGGCTCAAGGCTTTAGCTCTTACGCTTTATGCGTAACGGCTGATCTTTAAAAATTTGGAAGAAGGTGGGATATTTGTGATGGGAAAGTATCGCCTCGGCGATACCTCCTTGAGCGAAATCCCAACATGGGTTGAGATTGTATTAACCATACAGTCAGGCGCCGAGCCTGGGTGTATGGCAAGCAAACACACCTGTAATGCGAGATTCGATGTGCGCAAGCCTGTTTGGTTGTGTGTGGCGAGTCCTCAAAATTATAGGGTCAAGCGACTAAGTGCATGTGGTGGATGCCTTGGCGACTACAGGCGATGAAAGACGCGTAAGCCTGCGAAAAGCTTCGGGGAGCTGGCAATAGAGCTTTGATCCGGAGATCTCTGAATGGGGGAACCCACCCGTAAGGGTACTCCTGGCTGAATACATAGGCCGGGTAGAGCGAACCGAGTGAACTGAAACATCTAAGTAGCTCGAGGAAAAGAAATCAACCGAGATTCCCATAGTAGTGGCGAGCGAATTGGGAAGAGCCTTCATGATTTAGCATTTTTGTTAGTGGAACAGTCTGGAAAGTCTGGCCATAGTGGGTGATAGCCCCGTACGCGAAAACAAGAGTGTGGAACTAGGCATGAGACAAGTAGGGCGGGACACGTGAAATCCTGTCTGAACATGGGGGGACCATCCTCCAAGGCTAAATACTCGTAGTCGACCGATAGTGAACCAGTACCGTGAGGGAAAGGCGAAAAGAACCCCGGGAGGGGAGTGAAATAGATCCTGAAACCGCATGCATACAAACAGTGGGAGCCCCTGCTTCAAGCACCTTTAAGATTCTTTCGAGGAGCATCGCGTAGCGATGCGACTCAAAAGGTTTAAGAAGGAGTGAAATGGGTAAGCCTTAAAAGCTTGCTCGAAGTAGGAGGGTGACTGGCGATTTGAGCGAAAGCGAAAAGCGTCGGTGGCCCTGCGAGAACACCCGGAGGGTGTTTGAAGCAGGGGTGACTGCGTACCTTTTGTATAATGGGTCAGCGACTTACGTTCCGTTGCGAGCTTAACCGAATAGGGGAGGCGAAGCGAAAGCGAGTCTTAATAGGGCGCATAGTAGCGGGACGTAGACCCGAAACCGGATGATCTATCCATGGCCAGGATGAAGGTGCGGTAACACGCACTGGAGGTCCGAACCCACTAATGTTGAAAAATTAGGGGATGAGCTGTGGATAGGGGTGAAAGGCTAAACAAATCCGGAGATAGCTGGTTCTCCTCGAAAGCTATTTAGGTAGCGCCTCATGTATCACTCACGGGGGTAGAGCACTGTAATGTTAGTGGGGGTCATTGCGACTTACTGCGGCATAGCAAACTCCGAATACCGTGAAGTGCGAGCATGGGAGACAGACATCGGGTGCTAACGTCCGGTGTCAAGAGGGAAACAACCCAGACCGACAGCTAAGGTCCCAAATGACGTGCTAAGTGGAAAACGATGTGGGAAGGCATAGACAGCTAGGAAGTTGGCTTAGAAGCAGCCATCCTTTAAAGAAAGCGTAATAGCTCACTAGTCGAGTCGTCCTGCGCGGAAGATGTAACGGGGCTAAGCACGTAACCGAAGCTTCGGATATGTAATTTATTACATATGGTAGAGGAGCGTTCTGTAAGTCTGTGAAGGTGTTCTGTAAGGGATGCTGGAGATATCAGAAGTGCGAATGCTGACATGAGTAGCGATAAAGGGAGTGAAAAGCTCCCTCGCCGAAAACCCAAGGTTTCCTGCGCAACGTTCATCGGCGCAGGGTGAGTCGGCCCCTAAGGTGAGGCAGAGATGCGTAGCTGATGGGAAACGGGTTAAAATTCCCGTACTTTTGTTTACTGCGATGTGGGGACGGAGAAGGTTAGGTGATCCGGGTGTTGGATGTCCCGGTTTAAGTGTGTAGGCAGATCCCTTAGGCAAATCCGGGGGGTTAATGCTGAGGCATGATGACGGTCTCTCATTGAGAGCGAAGTCACTGATACCAAGCTTCCAAGAAAAGCCACTAAGCTTCAGGTAAACAAGAACCGTACCGCAAACCGACACAGGTGGGTAGGATGAGAATTCTAAGGCGCTTGAGAGAACTCGGGTGAAGGAACTCGGCAAATTAGCTCCGTAACTTCGGGATAAGGAGCGCCCCGGTAGAGTGTAGAGACTTGCTCTTGAAGCTCGATGGGGTTGCAGTGAAATGGTGGCTGCGACTGTTTATTAAAAACACAGCACTCTGCAAACACGAAAGTGGACGTATAGGGTGTGACGCCTGCCCGGTGCCGGAAGGTTAATTGATGGGGTGCAAGCTCTTGATCGAAGCCCCGGTAAACGGCGGCCGTAACTATAACGGTCCTAAGGTAGCGAAATTCCTTGTCGGGTAAGTTCCGACCCGCACGAATGGCGTAACGATGGCCACACTGTCTCCACCCGAGACTCAGCGAAGTTGAAATGTTTGTGAAGATGCAATCTCCCCGCGGCTAGACGGAAAGACCCCATGAACCTTTACTGTAGCTTTGCATTGGACTGTGACGGGACTTGTGTAGGATAGCTGGGAGCCTGTGAAGCGAGGACGCTAGTTCTCGTGGAGGCGACGTTGAAATACCAGCCTGGTGTCGTTGCGGTTCTAACCTGGGTCCCTTATCGGGATCGGGGACCGTGCATGGTGGGCAGTTTGACTGGGGCGGTCTCCTCCTAAAGTGTAACGGAGGAGTACGAAGGTCTTCTAGACACGGTCGGACATCGTGTTGATAGTGCAATGGCAAAAGAAGGCTTGACTGCGAGACTGACACGTCGAGCAGGTGCGAAAGCAGGTCATAGTGATCCGGTGGTTCTGTATGGAAGGGCCATCGCTCAACGGATAAAAGGTACTCTGGGGATAACAGGCTGATTCCTCCCAAGAGTTCATATCGACGGGGGAGTTTGGCACCTCGATGTCGGCTCATCACATCCTGGGGCTGTAGCCGGTCCCAAGGGTATGGCTGTTCGCCATTTAAAGTGGTACGTGAGCTGGGTTTAAAACGTCGTGAGACAGTTTGGTCCCTATCTGCCGTGGGCGTTGGATATTTGAGGGGGGCTGCTCCTAGTACGAGAGGACCGGAGTGGACGTGCCTCTGGTGTACCGGTTATGACGCCAGTCGTATCGCCGGGTAGCTAAGCACGGAAGAGATAAACGCTGAAAGCATCTAAGCGTGAAACTTGCCTCAAGATGAGATATCCCTTGTGATTCGATCACACTGAAGGGTCGTTCGAGACCAGGACGTTGATAGGCTGGGTGTGGAAGCGCAGTAATGCGTTAAGCTAACCAGTACTAATTGCCCGTGAGGCTTGATCCTATAATTTTGAGAAGCGCTGTATTTAATACAGAGTAATACAGAGCAGTGTGTGTTTGCGACCGGTCTCAACCCAAACCTTCTTCCAATTCAGTCGGCTGAAAGTCGCAAGACAATCGGCACCCCAGACAATTCGAATGCTGGGTCAAGACGCAACCAACAGGTTGGCCTTGGTCCTCACCCCTTTGTCTGACGACCATAGCAGAGTGGAACCACCCCTTCCCATCCCGAACAGGACGGTGAAACGCTCCCGCGCCAATGATAGTAGGCATCTCGCCTGTGAAAGTAGGTCATCGTCAGACTCCATATCCGTGCCTAACAGCACACTAAAACCCCCTCACAAAAAGAGGGGGTTTTTTTATGTAAATCCAATACGGCAAGACAGGTAAAATCCGGGTGTGCCAGCCAGAACCCATAAAACCCTGTTTCCACTCCTGCGCCGCATGTCCGATGGCCGATTCCATTCGGGCCAGGCGCTGGCGCATGAATTCAACCTTTCACGGTCCAGTATCTTCAACGTACTCGCCCAGGCTGAATCCATGGGCCTGACGATTCACGCAGTGCGCGGACGCGGCTACCGAATGCCTGAACCCGTAGAGTGGCTGGATGGCGTCACAGTGGCAGATCATCTTGGGACGGTAGCAGAGGCTTACACGATCCACGTCCTCGACAGCGTGGATTCGACCAACACGGCCTTGATGGCAGCGGCCCTGAACGGCGCTGCGGATGGCACGTTGATCTGCACCGAATACCAGCAATCCGGTAAGGGCCGGCGAGGCCGCCCATGGCATTCCGTTCTCGGCGGAAGCCTCACGTTCTCAGTGCTGTGGCGTTTCGAGAATGGTTTGCAGTCGCTATCCGGCCTGAGCCTCGCGGTGGGGCTGGCGATCGCGCGCGCGGTCAATCGCCATAGCCGCCATCCAGTCAGGTTGAAATGGCCCAATGACGTACTGGTGGACTACCGCAAGCTTGCGGGAATTCTGGTCGAGGTGCAGGGCGACATGCATGGGACGGCCTTCGCGGTGGTGGGTGTCGGGCTGAACGTCCGGCTGAGCGGAGCACAACGCGATGCGGTCGATCAGGCCGTGGTCGACCTGGCCGAGATGGGGGTGGCGGTGGGCCGCAACCGATTGCTGGCAGATTGCCTGCTGGAATTGCACGCGGTGTTGACTCTGTTCCGCCAGCATGGATTCGCGTCCCTGCGCGAGGACTGGCTGATGCTGGATGCCTACGCGGGCAGGGCTGTGGCGCTGGCCTTGCCGGATGCGCGCAGCGTTCGTGGGGTGGCGTCGGGCGTCGATGAAACGGGCGCATTTCTGCTACGCGACGCCCAGGCGACTATGCGATCCTATAGCGGCGGTGAAATCAGCTTGCGTCTGGATGCCGCATGACGGCCCGCCGGCTGTTGATCGATGCCGGCAACTCGCGCCTGAAATGGGCCGCGGTTGAAGATGGGCAATGGTGCGCACAAGGCTGCTGCGATTATGCGGATTTGGAAGTCTTGAAGGCGCAGCTGACGACTGGCACCGATTGCTTTATTGCCAGTGTGGCAAGCGCTGCACAGGGACAACGGCTGGCCGCATTGCTGGAGGCGGCGGATATCGGCGCGTTATGGCTGGTGGCTGAGGCGGACTTTGGCGGGGTGAGAAACAGCTATCAGAATCCGCTGCAACTGGGTGTGGATCGCTGGATGGGACTGATCGCCGCGCGCCGGCGCACCTGCGGACCGGCGCTGGTGGTGTCGGCCGGGACGGCGATGACGGTGGACGCCCTGGCGGCAGATGGCGTGTTTCTGGGGGGCGTGATCGTGCCGGGCGCCTCATTGATGCGGCGAGCGCTGCAGCAGGGTACGGCGCACGTTTCAGAGGTTACAGGCCATTGGCAGGCATTTCCGCGCAGCACGGCCGACGCGGTGGAAAGCGGGATTGTGGCGGCGCTGTACGGGGCGATAGAACAGCAGCTTGCACGCCTGGCCGAGGCTGCGGGAGACGTTCCGCGGTGCTTGCTGACGGGCGGGGACGCCGGGATGTTGTTGCCGCACCTGACTGTGCCTGCCGAGCATGTGCCTGCTCTGGTGCTGGAGGGCATCGACTGTGTCGCCCGTGAGAGGGAATCGAGATGAAATGGATCGCATGGGCATTGCTGATGCTGAACCTGGCGGTGGCGGGATTTTTTATCGGCCGCAGCCACTGGCCGCAGGTCCAATCGGACCAGAATGCGCCGATGAACGTAGACCGCCTCAGCCTGCGTATCCAGTCGGCGTCCGTGCCGGCGCAGGTGCCGGCGCCCCGCGTGGCGGCGCCCGAGGCCATGTGTGTGGAATGGCGTGGCTTGAACCCGGACGAGTTCGCGCAGGTGCGCGAACAGCTCAAGACCATGGCCGGCGAGCGGGCGATGTCGTTCACCGAGGTGCCGCTGAACACCCGGCACTGGGTGATTTTCCCGCCCTTGCCCAGCGCGCAGTCGGCGGCGGACAAGCTGGGCGAACTGGCAGCGGCGGGCGTGGGGGATGCCTTTGTGGTGAAGGATGGCGCCTGGAGCAATGCCCTTTCGCTCGGCCTGTATGCCGACGACGAAGCGGCGCGGCGGCGCGTGCGCGAAGTCGAGGACAAGGGCGTGCTCGGCACGCGCGTCGAGCTGCTGCCGCGCCAGGGCACGGATTTTTACTTTGTGATTCGCAGCGAGGACACGGACACGCTTAAAAGTCTGGGCGGGATCAAGCAGGCCTATCCGAATAGCCAGCAGTCGCGCGTGGCTTGCCGGTCATAAGCTGCGCAGCAGATAGTGAAGCGCAATGCCGCCGAATACCGCGGCGCCGAACCAGGTGTTGTGTAGAAAGGCGCGAAAGCATTGCTGCGGGTCGCGTTGCCGGATCAGTTGCATGTGGTAGAGCGCTATCGCTGCCGCCACCGCCAGCCCGCCATAGAATGCCATGCCCATTTCCCGCTGCAATCCGACCCAGCCGAGCAGTCCCAGAGTCGCCACATAGCACACCGCAATCGCGGCCAGGTCAAAACGCCCGAAGGCGATCGCCGAGGTCTTGATGCCGATCTTGAGATCGTCTTCGCGGTCGACCATCGCGTATTGGGTATCGTAGGCGATCGCCCAGAAAACGTTGGCCGCCAGCAGAACCCAGGCCTCCAGCGGGACTTCGCCCCACAGCGCGGCATAGCTCATCGGAATGCCGAAGCCGAAGGCGATGCCGAGGTAGGCCTGCGGGATCGCGAAGAAGCGCTTGGTAAACGGGTAGCTTGCGGCCAGAAACAGCGCGACGATCGAAAGTTTCAGCACCAGTGCGTTGAGCGGCAGGATCAGCAGGAATGCAAGCAGGGACAGGCCCGCCGCCAGCAGCAGCGCCTCCTTCGGCGACACCTTGCCGGCGGCCAGCGGGCGCTCGCGGGTGCGCGCCACGTGCGGGTCGATCTCGCGGTCGGCGTAGTCGTTGATGACGCAGCCCGCCGAGCGCATCAGCACTACGCCCATAGCGAAAATCCACAGGATCAGCCAGTCCGGCCGGCCGTTGCCGGCAAGCCACTGCGCCCACAGCGTGGGCCACAGCAGCAGCAGGATGCCGATGGGCTTGTCGAGCCGCATCAGTTTCTCGTAATGAGACAGGCGTTCGGTCAGGGTCATGGGGCCTCGATGGCGGGTAGAAAAACTTCGGTCACCAGAAGCGGGTGGCCATTGAGGCAGAACACCGAGCGGCGTGCCCACAGATGATGCGCGGTAAGCCCGGTGTGGCGCCTGGCTGCGCGATAGAGCGGGTGGCGCGCGTCGAGTCGACACATCGTCAGGCCGAGTCGTTGGATACGCGGATCGGTAAACAGCGTTTCCCCCAGAGGCTTCGTCCCCAGTCGGGTGATTCCGCACCAGCCGCCGCGCAGACTGGCGCGGGGCAGCACGCTGTGGGCGAACACCCGCATGTGGCCACCGCCGATGAGCAGGACGTCGCGCACGTAGGCCAGCGCTTTGGGGTTCAAGCACAATGCCTGGGCTTCGTCGGGAAACGGCGGCGCGAACCCGCGTGCGACCGGGCTGACCCTGAAATCGGCATGACGCGCCTTCAGGCGGCGGGTAAGCGAACCACGGTCCGACAGCCAGCTCCGCAACGCCCGCGGTACGCGAAAAGGATGCGCAAGCCAGCCGCGCTGTGGCTCAACGCAAGAGAGTGTGCCGTGCCGTGAAGCGGTCACTGTGGGGCCCAGGACAAAACGCGCATTATGCCAAAGCGGCGGAGATATTCGGACGGTGCTAGGATAACGGCCGCATTCCAACGATACCAAACGAGGGGGCCGAATGCCTTTATGCATTCATCGCCGCCACGCCGCCTTCGCCGGTCTGGCGATGGTCTGGCTGGCGTTATCAGGTTGTTCGACCAGCCAGCTTGTCGCGCGCGCCGCGGCGCCCTTGATCGACCACGGCGTGGCGGCGATGAACCGCGAAACCGATCTCGAGCTTGCGCGCGCAAGCATTCCCGCCAATCTCAAGATGATTGAAGCCCTGCTGCTCGCCGATCCCGGCAACGCAAGCTATCGGGTGCAGGCAGCAATGGGGTTTTACGGTTATGCACTGGGTTTTGTCGAATCCACTGACCGCGATCGCGCGGCTGCGCTGTACTGGCGCGCGCGCGATCATGCCCTGGCCGCGCTCGACCGCGCGGGGATGGTCCAGGCCACGCTCATGGGGGACGCGGCTGAACTGGAGCGGGCGCTGGCGGAACTCGACGCGAGTGCAGTGCCCGCGTTGTTCTGGACGGCATCGGCGTGGGGGAAATGGATTGAGCTCCAGCTTGACGACCCGGCGCGGCTTGCCGAATTGCCACGCGTCGAGGCGCTGATGCGGCGTGTCCTCGCGCTTGACGAAACCTATTATTACGGCGGCGTACACGTTTTTTTCGGCGTGTATTACGGTGGGCGCGCGCCCATGTTTGGCGGCGATTTTGCGCGTGCGGCCAGGCACTTCGATCGTGCCGCGGCACTCAGCCAGAACCGGTTGAAGCTGGTTGATGTGTATCGTGCCCGCTACCTGTTGTGGCAAATGGGGGAGCGCGAAGCGTTTCATGCCACCCTGAGTCGCGTGCTTGACGCGCCTGCGGGTTCCGATCCCGAACTCAATCTCGTCAACGCGCTGGCAAGGCAGCAGGCCGCCGACCTGCTCGCCCATGAAGAGGATTTATTCTGATGCGCAGAACGCTGCTCAAAGCCTTGTGTGTGATCGCCCTCCTGGGGGGAAGCACCGCGCACGCGGCCGAACCCTACGTGCTCAAATTCGCCACCCTCGCACCCGCCGGTTCGACCTGGATGAAGGCCTTCGATGCCTGGGCCAAGGAACTGACAGCGAAAAGCCAGGGACGGCTCACGGTCAAGTTCTACCCCGGCGGCATCGCGGGTGACGAACCCGACATGCTGAAGAAAATCCGCTTCGGCCAGTTGCAGGGGGCGGCGTTGTCGGGTCATGGCATCGGCGAAATTTTCTCTCCCGCGCGTATCCTTGAAACGCCGTTCCTGTTTCGCGATCATGCGGAAATTGACGCGGTGCGCGCAGAGATCCTGCCGGCGCTCGATGCCGGGTTCCGTAAAAACCACTACGAGCTCGTCTCCTGGATGGAGGTGGGCAGCATCCATTTCTTCTCGGCCAAGCCGCTGGCGAATCTGGACGAGTTTGCGCGTCGCCGCATCTGGCAGTGGCAGGGTGATCGCTTCATCGACGCTTTTTTCAACGCGAACGGCTGGTCGCCCATTTCGCTGCCGATTACCGAGGTCTACACCGGTCTTTCAACCGGACTCGTCGATACCGTGGTGAGTACGCCGCTTGCCAGTATCGCCATGCAATGGGCGGGCAAGACGCCCTATATGAGCAGTCAGCCGATGGCGACGGGGATCGGCGCAGTAGTGGTGTCCAGCAAGTTTTACGCTGGTCTGCCCGCTGACCTGCAAACGCTGCTGAAAAGCACGGGCGTGCCACTTTCGCAGAAACTGATCGCCGACACCCGGCGCGACGACCTGAAATCGCTCGCCGTGCTGGCAAAAAGCACGCAGCCGATGGCGGGCCTGCAGAAAATCAACCTCGCCGAACAGGCCACGCTCACCCGCAAGGCGGTCAGTGCGCTGGAAGCCCAGGGTTATTTGTCAGCCGAACTCAATCGGCAGGTGGATGCCGCGCTCGCCGGTTATCGCAGCGGCAAGCAATAAGGTGGGCGTGTTGCGCGCCTGTCGTTGGCTGGAACAAGCCCTGACCCGGGTCGAGCTCGGCGCGGCGCTGCTCGCTTATACAGCCATTCTGGCCCTGTCGATTGCCGATATCGTCGGGCGCAACCTGTTCCATGCAACCCTGCCCGGCGGTGACCTTGCGCTGCGCCAACTGGTGCTGTGGGTGGCCTTGCCCGGCGCTGCACTTGCGGTCGTTGCGCAACGCCACTTGCACCTCGATCCGGCCAGTCTCGCGGCGCGTCCTCGCTGGAAAAAGCTGACAGCGATTCCCTTTAATCTGGCGGCTGCGGCCGTGTGTACCTTACTCACGCAGGCCGCGTGGGCGTACTGGCGGGACGAGATGCAGTTTCAGGCGGCGGAGACGATCTGGCTGGCCTGGCTGGGATTGATCCTGCCCGTCGCGTTCGGGCTGCTGGCGCTGCATTTTCTGCTGCGGGCCGTGCTGGAAACCCAGGAAAAAGCCGCGTGACGGTCCTTCTCCTTGTCGTGCTGGCGCTGGTGGGCATGCCGCTCTTTATCGTGTTGGGAGCAGGCGCGCTCACCGCCACGCGCGAAGCCCAGCTTGACCCGGCGCTGTTGATGGTCGAGTTCGCGCGGCTTGCCGCATCGCCCAATCTGGTGGCAATCCCGCTGTTCGTGCTGGCCGGAGCAACGCTGGGGCAGGGCGGCGCGGCGCGGCGACTGGTGCGCTTCTTCAACGCGCTGCTGGGCTGGATGCCGGCCGGAATCGCCTGGGTCACGACGGGAACGTGTATGGTTTTCACCGCATTTTCCGGTGCGTCGGGGGTGACCATTCTGGCACTTGGCGGGCTGCTGTATCCGATGCTGAAACGCGAGCAATATCCTGAGAAATTTGCGCTCGGGCTCGTCACCTCGGCCGGGTCGATGGGGCTGCTTCTGCCGCCCAGCCTGGCGGTGCTGTTGTATGGCGTGGTGGCGCAGGTCGGCATCGGCGACCTCTTTATCGCCGGCTTGCTGCCGACCTTGTTGCTGTTTGTGATGGTGGGCGGCTATGCCCTCCTGCGCGGCGCACGCGGCACCCCCCGTCATCCCTTCCGTCTGCGCGAACTCGCCGCGGCCGCGCGTGAGGGCTGGGCCGATCTCCTGCTGCCGGTTGGCGTGATCGGCGGGCTGGCGGGCGGCGTGTTAACCGTTGCCGAACTTGCTGCCTTTACCGCGCTGTACGCGCTCATGCTCGAAACGCTGATTCACCGCACCATCGAGGTGAAATCGCTGGTGTGGGTCGTTTATGAAGCCTCGACCCTGGTGGGCAGCCTCTTTATTATTCTGGGCTTGAGTCTGGGACTGACCAACCTGCTCATCGATGCGCAGGTGCCGATGCACCTGCTCGAATGGATTCAGGCCCAGGTTACCAGCCCGCTTGAATTCCTGATGTGGATGAACCTCGCCCTGCTGGCGGTCGGTTGCATGATGGACATCTTTTCCGCCATCGTCATCGTCACGCCGCTTTTGCTGCCGCTGGCGGCGCACTTCGGTATCCATCCGGTGCATCTGGGAATCGTCATTCTGGCCAACCTGGAAATCGGCTACCTTACCCCGCCGGTGGGGATCAATCTCTTTCTTGCCAGCCAGCGTTTCCGGCAACCGGTGTTCGCGGTGTTCCGCGCGGCGCTGCCTTTTCTGGCACTGATGCTGGTGTGGCTCGCGCTGTTGACCTACATTCCTGCCTTGAGCCTGTGGCATCAATCAGGTCTGTGACAGCCCCGCACGGTTGCCCAGCCAGCGTTCGATGTGGCGCGCGGCGATGGCGGGGTGTGTCTTGAGGCAGCGCTGGGCGTAGTCGCGCGCCTGTTCCAGCAGCGCCACGTCGCGCTCAAGATCGGCAAAGCGCAGCATCGGCAGGCCGCTCTGGCGGCTGCCGAGGAATTCGCCGGGACCGCGCAGCAGCAAGTCCTGACGGGCGATTTCGAAACCGTCGATGAGTTCGAAAATCACCTTGAGGCGCGCGCGGGCGAGTTCCGATACCGGCGTCTGGTACAGCAGCACGCATACCGATTCGCGACTACCGCGTCCGACCCGTCCGCGCAGCTGGTGCAGTTGCGCGAGCCCCATGCGCTCGGCGTGCTCGATCACCATCAGCGCGGCGTTGGGTACGTCGACGCCGACCTCGATCACCGTGGTGGCGACCAGCAGGTCGATTTCATGCGCCTGGAACGCAGCCATCACCGCCTGTTTTTCGTTCGGCTTCAGTCGTCCGTGAACCAGACCGATGCGCAGTTCCGGCAGCTGCCCGGCCAAAGCCGCGTAGGTGTCTTGCGCGGTCTGCAGCTGCAGCTTCTCCGATTCCTCGATTAGCGGGCATACCCAGTAGGCCTGACCGCCGGCGAGACAGGCGTCCGTCACCCGTGCCAGAACGTCGTCGCGGCGGGCGGCACTCACCAGCCTGGTGACGACAGGGGTGCGTCCCGGAGGCAGTTCGTCGATCACCGAGACGTCGAGGTCGGCAAAAAAGCTCATCGCCAGGGTGCGCGGAATCGGTGTTGCGCTCATCATCAGCTGGTGCGGTTCCGTGCCCTTCTGTATCAGCGCCAGTCGCTGGCCGACGCCGAAACGATGCTGCTCGTCGACCACCGCCAGCCCCAGACGCGCGAAGCTGCCGGCCTCCTGAAACAGTGCATGGGTGCCGAACGCCAGGTCGATGTCGCCCGCAGCAATCGTCTGCCAGGCCGCCGTGCGCTCGGACTTGCGCTGGCTGCCCGACACCCAGGCGCAGCGCACGCCGAGTGCCGACAAGACGGGGGCGAGCTTGCGGTAATGCTGCTCGGCGAGGATTTCGGTCGGCGCCATAAAGGCGGCCTGAAAGCCATTTTCGATCGCCTGCAGACAGGCCAGCGCAGCCACCACGGTCTTGCCGCTGCCGACGTCGCCCTGCAGCAGGCGACGCATCGGGTGCGGCAGCGCCAGGTCGGTGCTGATTTCCTGCCAGCTGCGCGCCTGCGCGGCGGTCAGTGCGAACGGCAGCGTGTGGATGAAGGTGGCGGTTAGCTGCTGCTGTGCGGGCAGGGGCGCGGTACACAGGCGCTGCCGCTGTCGGCGCGCGGTGGCCAGCGACAGCTGCTGCGCCAGCAGCTCGTCGAAGGCCAGCCGCTGCCACGCGGGGTGCTGGCGCGATTCAAGATCGGCCGGCATGCAATCCGGCGGCGGCTGATGCAGCAAGCGGATGCTGGCTTCCAGTTCCGGTAAACCCAGTTCGGCCAGCCAGTCGGCGGGCAGGGTGTCGGTGATCGGCGCCGCCAGCGCGCGCGCGACCAGCTTGCGCAGCGTGGCTTGCCCCAGTCCGGCGGTGGTGGGATATACCGGGGTGAGCTGGGTCGGCAGCGGCGTGGCATCGTCGGCTTTCAGAAAGCGCGGATGCACCATTTCCAGTCCGAGGAAGCCGCCGCGCACCTCGCCGCTGAAGCGGAAACTTTCGCCCGGCTGGAACAGCTTGAGGTGGCTGGGGTAGAAATTCAGGAAGCGGATGCCGAGCACGCCGCCGGCGTCCGCCACCGCCACCGTCAGCATGCGGCGCGGGCGGTAGGCGACGCTGGCCTCGCGAACCACCGCCTGCACCTGCGCCGTTTGCCCCGGTAGCAGGTCGCGGATCGGCGTGAGATGGGTTTCGTCTTCCCAGCGCAGCGGCAGGTGCAGCACCAGATCGGTGTCGCGGGTCAGCCCCAGCTTGGCGAGTTTGGCGGTGAGCGCCGGACTGACGGGGAAGGAAAACGGCGACGCCGCTTTCACTTTAAAACCTTATTTGAACCACGGAGGCACGGAGGCATAGAGAAAAAACAGGACAGGGTTGCTAACTCTGCGCGCCCGCCATAGGCGTATTGAACAAAGCACAAGGCGGCCTGTTTTTCGATGTTCTCGGTGTCCCTGTGCCTCTGTGGTGAGTGCTTTGGATTCAATTCGGGTTAGCCAACAATCATCACGGCGTCAGCCTCGACCAGCGCGCCGCGCGGCAGTGCTGCCACGCCGACTGCGGCGCGCGCCGGATAGGGCTGGCTGAAGTAGCCCGCCATGATTTTGTTGACACGGGGAAAGTGGCCGAGGTCGGTCAGAAACACGTTCAGCTTCACCACGTCGGCCAGCGAGCCGCCCGCCGCGGCCGCCACTGCGGCCAGATTCTTGAATACCTGATGGATCTGCGCGTCGACGCCGTCGACCAGCTGCATGGAGGTGGGGTCGAGGCCGATCTGGCCTGACATGTACACAGTGTAGTCGACCCGCACCGCCTGCGAGTAGGTGCCGATCGCGGCAGGCGCTTCACTGGTCTGGATGATGCTTTTGTTCATGCTGAATCCTGGTGCGGTTGAATTATTGGGATTGCGTGGCGCGGCCGTCCTTCCTGCCTTTGATGCGGAAAATCCGCACCACGTCGGGCAGTACGCGCAGGCCGCGCATCACGCGGGCGAGGTGCATGCGGTTTTCCACCTGCACGGTAAAGAACAGTACGGTATAGGGGCTGCCGTCCTCTTCTTCCATCGCGATGTTGCCGATATTGGAGCCGTGTTCGGCGATCGCGGATGCGACCTTGGCCAGCACGCCGCGCTGGTTGCCGACGATGACCTTGATCGAGACATCGAACATGTGGCCGGGCTCGGCTTCCCATTCGACGTCCAGCCATTTGTCGGGGTCGGTGCGGAAGGCGCGGATCGAGGTGCAGTCGTGGGTGTGGATGATGAGTCCGCGATCCTTGTGGATGAAGCCGAGAATCGGGTCGCCGGGAATCGGGTGGCAGCACTGCGCCAGCTCGACCGCGATGCCTTCGGTGCCGCGGATGCTGATGGCATGGGGATGGGCCGGAGCCCCGGTTTTTTCGCCCTGCACATGCAGCAGCTGGTGCGCCACCACCAGCGGCAGCTTGCGTCCCAGTCCGATGCCGGCGAACAGTTCCTCCCGCGTCTGCAGGCCGTAGTCCTTGACCACGCGGTCCCATACTGCCTGGTCAGGCTCGATCCCATCGGGATGAAGCGCGGCGATAGCGTTGGTGAGCAGGCGCTCGCCCAGCGCCGCCGCTTCTTCCACCCGCGTGTTGCGCAGGTAATTACGAATATGCGAGCGCGCCTTGCCGGTGACGACGAAATTCAGCCAGGCGGCGTTGGGGCTGGCATTGGCAGAGGTGAGGATCTCGACGTGGTCGCCGTTTCGAAGTTGGGTGCGCAACGGCATCAACTCATAATTGATTTTCACCACGATGCAGTGAAAGCCGACGTCGGTGTGCACCGCGAATGCAAAATCCACCGCCGTGGCGCCGCGCGGCAGCGCCATGATCTTGCCCTTGGGGGTGAAGACATAGACCTCGTCGGGAAACAGGTCGATCTTGATGTGTTCGAGGAATTCAGGCGAATCGCCGTGGTCGGCGTGGATGTCGAGCAGCGACTGCAGCCAGCGATGGGTGCGCGTCTGCACATCGTTGAGCGCGGCGTCAGCCGACTTGTACATCCAGTGCGAAGCTACGCCCGATTCCGCCAGGTGGTTCATGTCGGCGGTGCGGATCTGCACCTCGATCGGGGTACCGTTGGGGCCGAACAGGATCGAATGCAGCGACTGGTAGCCGTTGGCCTTCGGAATCGCGATGTAGTCCTTGAACTTGCCGGGGATCGGCTTGTACAGCGAATGCAGCGCGCCCAGCGCCAGGTAGCAGCTGGGCTGGTCGCGCACCACCACGCGAAAGCCGTAGATGTCGAATACCTCGGAGAACGCCAGGTTCTTTTCCTGCATCTTGCGGTAGATGCTGTAGAGGTGTTTTTCACGTCCGGTGATGGCGGCCTCGATCTTGCAGTGATCGAGTTTTTCCTGCAGCGCGATCTTGATCTTGTCGACCAGCTCGCGACGGTTGCCGCGCGCCGCTTTTACCGCCTTGGCCAGCACCTGATAGCGGTTGGGGTGGCTGTAGCGGAAGCCGAGGTCTTCCAGTTCCTGGTAGACCGAATGCAGCCCCAGCCGGTTGGCGATGGGGGCATATATTTCCAGGGTTTCCTTGGCGATCCGTTTGCGCTTTTCGGCGGGCATCGAGCCCATGGTGTGCATGTTGTGCAGGCGGTCGGCCAGCTTGATCAGGATGACCCGCACGTCCTGCGCCATCGCCAGCAGCATCTTGCGGAAATTCTCCGCCTGCGCGTGCTGCTCGGATTCAAACGTCAGCTTGTCGAGCTTGGATACGCCCTCGACCAGCAGCGCGACCGGCTTGCCATAGTGCGCCTCGATTTCGCTCACCGTGGCCGGGGTGTCTTCCACCACATCGTGCAGCAGCGCCGCGCATAGGGTCTGTGTATCAAGATGCCAACCGGCGAGAATGCCGGCAACGGCAAGCGGGTGGGAGATATAGGGTTCGCCGCTCTTGCGGAACTGCCCTTCGTGGGCACTGCGGCTGTATTCGTAGGCCTGCTCGATCTGGCCTATTTCGTCAGACGAAAAATAGGCCAGAGCCGGACGCAGCGATTCGAATTCGTGCGTCATCGCCGGCGCGCGGTGGGTGTGCGCCGGTCGACGTGCGGATGGCCGCTCAGGCGCGGCCCCGGTTGAGGATTTCACGCCCGACCTTGCCTGCGGCGATTTCCCGCAGCGCGGTAACGATGGGCTTGTCCCTGGACTCGACCATGGGCTGCGAGCCCTGTGCCAGCTGGCGCGCGCGGTAGGCCACGGCAAGGGTCAGTTCGAAGCGGTTGGGAAACACTTCAATACATTCATCAACGGTAATGCGGGCCATACGGACTCCTGCTTCAGGCGATGCGTCGGAATTCCTCGAACAGCGCGGCGTGCCTCTCCAGTTGGCGTGCCGCTTCGAGGCGGATGCTACGGGTAATGGCGACCAGGTCCAGCAGGGCATGGTCGAAGTCGTCATTGACGATTATATAGTCGAATGCATCGGCGTGAGCGACGTCGTGGGCGGCAGCGGCCAGCCGGCGCTCGATCACCTCGTTGCTGTCCTGTCCGCGCCCGGCCAGGCGGGTGCGCAGCGCATTGAATGACGGCGGCAGAATGAATATCGATGCGGATTGCGGAAAATGCTGCTTCACTTGCGCCGCGCCCTGCCAGTCGATCTCCAGCAGGATGTCGCGGCCGGCATTGAGGTCGCGTGCAATGCTGCCTTTCGAGGTGCCGTAAGAATTGCCATACACCTCGGCGTGTTCGAGAAACTCGCCCCCGGCCAGCAGGATTTCGAAACGTTCGCGGCTGACGAAGCGGTAGTCGCGGCCGTCGGTTTCGCCGGGGCGGGGCGCGCGCGTGGTGTAGGAGACCGACAGGCGAATCGCCGGGTCGGCCTTCAATAGCGCCTTGACCAGGCTGGTCTTGCCGGCGCCGGAAGGGGCACTGACGATGTAAAGCACGCCTTGGCTGGGATTTGGGGTCATGATCGTTCCGGATGTCCTGTTATTTCAAAAGCCTGTCCGCGAAGGGCGCGAAGAAACGCGAAGAAAAACCCTTGATGATGACTTTCTTCGCGTTTCTTCGCGCCCTTCGCGGATAAAAAATCATTCGATATTCTGCACCTGTTCGCGCATCTGCTCGATCAGTACCTTGAGTTCGAGCGAGACACGCGAGGTTTCCGCTGCAACCGACTTCGAGCCCAGGGTGTTAGCCTCGCGATGCAGTTCCTGCATCAGGAAATCGAGCCGCTTGCCGACCGCGCCGGGTTGATTCAGCACGCGGCGCACCTCGGCAAAGTGGGTGGCAAGGCGGGAGAGTTCTTCGTCGATATCGGATTTCTGCGCTGCGAGCACGATTTCCTGTGCCAGCCGTTCGTGTCCCGCCTCGCCCAGTGCGTCGTGCAGTCGCTGCGTCAGTTTTTCGCGCTGGGCGGCAGCCAGCGCTGGCAGCAGCGGTTCCAGGCTGGCCACCTGCGCTTCGGCCGCGGCGAGCCGGTCGAGGATGTGCTGTTTCAGCTTGGCGCCCTCGCGCTGGCGGCTTTCCACCAGTTCATCCAGCGTGGCGCGCACGCCCGCCAGTGCCGCCTCGTTCAGCGCATCCTGCGACAGGGTGGCGCCCTGCATCGCACCGGGCCAGCGCAGAATCTCGTTGACGCTCAACGGCATGCTGTCGGGCAGGCGCTGCCGCACATCGCCCTGCCATTGCGCCAGACGCTCAAGAATGGCCGGGTTCAAGCCGTTATCAAGTGAGGCGACGGGCAGCACGTTCAGGCTGATTCGGCACTCCACCTTGCCGCGCACGAGGCGCTGATTGATCAACTCGCGCAGCTGCGGCTCGAGGGCCCGGAATTCGTCGCCCAGGCGGAAATGCAGTTCCAGGAAGCGCTGATTGACGCTGCGCAGGTCGATGTTGACGCCGGCATGGTCGAGGTTGAGGCTGTGGGCGGCGAACCCGGTCATACTGGCTGTCATGGGTATTTGAAATATGGATTATGGAAATGATTGCCGGCGTGGAGCCGGGGATTTTTCAGCATGGCCGATTAACAGACAAAGATAATAGACGTTCGACTATGGCGACTCAACCTAACCAGGCGCTGCCCAACGGTTATCGGCTGAACGAATACACCATTGTGCGCAAGATTGGCGGCGGCGGCTTCAGCATGGTGTATCTGGCGCGCGACGACAATAGCCAGTCGGTGGCGATCAAGGAATACCTGCCGGGCGCGCTGGTTCTGCGCACCGAAGGCTCGGTCATCGTGCAGGCCAGTTCGACCGAAAACAACAACATCTTCCGTCACGGCATGAAGTGCTTTTTCGAGGAGGGGCGGGCGCTGGCGTGCATCGACCATCCCAACGTCATTCGCGTGACCAACTTCTTTCGCGCCAATGACACCGTCTATATGGTGATGCGCTTCGAGCGCGGTAAAACGCTGCAACAGCATATCCAGGCCAATCGCGGCACCATCCGCGAGGGCTTCATCCGGCGGGTGTTTGTGCAACTGCTGAATGGTTTGCGCGAAGTGCATACGCACAAACTGCTGCATCTGGATATCAAGCCGTCGAATTTATACATTCGCCTGGATGGCTCGCCCGTCCTGATCGACTTCGGTGCAGCGCGACAGACGCTCAGCCAGGAGGAAACCAAGCTGCAGCCCATGTACACCCCGGGTTTTGCCGCGCCCGAGCAGTATCACAACCGCGAACGGCTGGGCCCGTGGACCGATATCTATAGCGTCGGTGCCAGCCTCTATGCCAGCCTGGCGGGCTACCCGCCGCAGGCGGCCGATGCGCGCCTGCTCAACGACAAGCTGGCGCCGGCATCGGTGAACTGGCGCGGCGCCTATTCCGACCAACTGCTGGAAACCATCGACCAGTGCCTCAATCTCAACTATATGGAACGCCCGCAAAGCGTGTTCAGCCTGCAGAAGGTGCTGATGGACCGTAGCGCGATGACGTCGCCGCGTCTCTCGTTGCTGGGCAGCATAAAACGCTCGCTGAACCGCGAATTGTTTTAAAGTGACGAACCCGAAACCCTCAGTTGACCGCTTGAAACGTCATGAGAGCCGCATTGATTCTTGCTTTTCCACCTTCGGTCACGCTTGCCGGCCGGGGAAGACCGCTACACAACACCCGCTGGCACGCCCTGTCGCCCGCCTGTCTTTGTCGCTCGTCGTTGCAGGCCCCGGCCTGCCGCCTCCTCGCTTCGCGGCAGACATCCGCCCGGACGTGCCCAACTGAAGGTTCCAGGCTCCAATGAAATTCACCATCTACCAGGCATCGCGTCAGGGCGGGCGTAAAAACAATCAGGACCGGGTGGCCTATTCCTACAGTCGCGAAGCGCTGCTGATGGTGGTGGCGGACGGCATGGGCGGCCACATGTACGGCGAAATTGCCGCGCAGATTGCGGTGCAGACACTGACCGACCAGTTCCAGAAAATGGCCAAGCCGCGTCTGGACGACCCCATGGCCTTTCTGGCCGACGCGACTACGCGCGCACACTATGCGATCAACGATTACGCGGTCGAGCAGGATCTGCTGGAAATCCCCCACACTACCAGCGTTGCCGCAGTCATCCAGGACAACACGGCCTACTGGTCGCATGTGGGCGATTCGCGGCTGTATCTGTTCAGCGACGGCAGCTTGCTCGCGCGCACGGAGGACCACACCGCGGTGGCCGAACTGGTGCGCAACGGCATCATCAGCGAAGAAGAGGCGGGCACCCATCCGGAGCGCAACAAGGTCTCCAACTGCCTGGGGGGCTACGTCCCGCCGCAGGTGGAATGCAACGCGCCGATTCCGCTGCACGACGCCGACACCATGCTGCTGTGCACCGACGGCATCTGGGGCATGGTCAGCATCCCGGAAGTGTCGGCCCTGCTGTATGCCTACACGCTGGAAGACGCGGTGCGCCACCTGATGGATCACGCCGAATTCCGCGGTGGCGAGCACGGCGACAACCTCAGTCTGATCGCCATGACCTGGGGCGAGGCGCGGATGCCGAGCAAGGATTCGATTTCCACCCTGGCGCTGCCGGATGGCGGCGTCACCACCCAGATCAACGCAATGAGCCCCCTATCCGGCACGCAGGCAGTGTCGGACGACGAAATCGAGCGTGCGATCGCCGAAATCCAGCAGGCTATCCAGAAAATTTCCGCCAAATAGTCCATATGCGGGCTTTGTGGGTGGGGGGCGCGTGACGCGGTAAAATCGCGCTTTCCGTTTTGAACCGCCTGCTATGTCCGCTCCAATTGCCCGTCCCAGCGGCCGCGCTCCCGATGCGCTGCGCCAGCTGACCTTCACCCGCAAGTTCACCCGGCATGCCGAAGGCTCGGTGCTCGTCACCATGGGCGACACCCGCGTGCTGTGCACCGCCAGCGTGCTCGACAAACTGCCGCCGCACAAGAAGGGCAGCGGTGAGGGCTGGCTGACGGCCGAATACGGCATGCTGCCGCGCTCCACCCACACCCGCAGCGACCGCGAAGCCGCGCGCGGCAAGCAATCCGGGCGCACCCAGGAAATCCAGCGCCTGATCGGACGCAGCCTGCGCGCCGTGGTCGACCTGAAAAAACTCGGCGAACGCACCCTGCACATCGACTGCGACGTGCTGCAGGCAGACGGCGGCACCCGCTGCGCCAGTATCTGCGGCGCCTACGTCGCAGTGGCCGACGCCATTTCCAGCTTGCTGCGCGAGGGCAAACTCACCGAAACCCCGCTTGTCGACAGCATCGCCGCCGTCTCGGTCGGCGCCTGGCAGGGCCAGCCGGTGCTCGATCTCGACTACGTGGAAGACTCCGGCTGCGACACCGACATGAACGTGGTGATGACAGGCAGCGGCGGTATCGTCGAAGTGCAGGGCACCGCCGAAGGCGCACCGTTCTCCCGCGCCACCCTCGAAGCGCTGCTCGACCTGGCGACCGCCGGCATCGCAGACATCACCGCGGCGCAGAACGCAGCGCTGCAAAATTAAAAAATGCAACCACAGAGACACAGAGGCGCGGAGAAAAACAAGGTGGACAAAGTCCGCCCAATGTTATTGATTCGGTCCTCTCCGTGTCTCTGTGTCTCTGTGGAGAATGGTTTACCCATATGAACAAGCTCGTCATTGCCTCCGGCAACGCCGGCAAACTGCGCGAAATCTCGCGCATCCTCGAACCGCTCGGGATCAAAGCCGCGCCACAGTCCGACTTTGGTGTCCCCGACTGCCCCGAGCCGCACGTCACCTTCGTCGAAAACTGCCTTGCCAAGGCGCGCCATGCCAGCGCCCACACCGGCCTGCCGGCGCTGGCCGACGATTCCGGCATCTGCGTCGAGGCGCTGAATGGCGCACCCGGCGTGTATTCCGCGCGCTATGCAGGCGAGCCGAAATCCGATGCGCGCAACAACGAAAAGCTCATCGCCGCCCTCGCGGGGCAGCCTAACCGCCGTGCGCACTACTACTGCGTGATGGTGCTGGTGCGCTATGCCGACGACCCCGAGCCGCTGATCGCCGAGGGCCGCTGGTACGGCGAAATCATCGATACGCCGCGCGGTGCGGGCGGCTTCGGCTACGACCCCTATTTCCTTGTCCCGGAATTCGGCAAGACCGGCGCGGAGCTGGGCGAGGACGAGAAGAACGCCATCTCGCATCGTGGCCAGGCCTTGCGCGAACTGGCCGACAAACTGAAGCGGCTTGGCTGAGTCTGTCATTCGATTGTTCAATGGTGGCCTGAAAGTGCCGCCGCCGTTGACGCTTTACATCCACCTTCCATGGTGCGCGAAGAAGTGCCCGTATTGCGACTTCAATTCGCATGCCGCGCAGAGCCTCCCCGAAGCCGCCTACATCGACGCGCTGCTGCTCGATCTGGAACGTGCGCTGCCCGACATCTGGGGGCGCAGGATCCATGCGGTGTTTTTCGGCGGCGGCACCCCCAGCCTGTTTTCGGCGGAGGGGATCGACCGCATCCTGACCGGCGTGCGCACCCTGACGCAGTTGCTATCGGGCGCGGAAATCACGCTCGAGGCCAACCCCGGCACGGTAGAGGCGGGCAAGTTCGCCGGTTTCCGCGAAGCCGGCGTGACGCGCGTCTCGCTCGGCATCCAGAGTTTCAACCCGCGGCATCTGCGCTCGCTCGGGCGCATCCACGACGACACCGAAGCGCGGCGCGCCGCCGAACTTGCCGCCACTCACTTCGACACCTTCAATCTCGACCTGATGTTCGCCTTGCCGGGGCAGACGCTGGCCGAAGCGATGGTCGACGTCGACACTGCGCTGACGTTCCAGCCGCCGCACCTGTCGGCCTACCACCTCACGCTCGAACCCAATACGCCGTTCGGCCATGCCGCGCCGCCGAATTTGCCCGACGACGATCTCGCCGCCGACATGCAGCAGTCGATCGAAGCACGGCTGGCCGAGACCGGCATGCAGCACTACGAGACTTCAGCCTATGCGCGGCCGAATCACGCCAGCCGCCACAACCTCAACTACTGGCAGTTCGGCGACTATCTCGGCATCGGCGCCGGCGCGCACGGCAAGCTTTCTTTCCATGACCGCATCCTGCGGCAGATGCGTACCAAACATCCGCTGCAATACATGGATGCCGTGGCGCAGGGCGCGCATATCGCCGACGCCCGCACGCTTACGCGCGACGACCTGCCGTTCGAGTTCATGATGAACGCGCTACGGCTCAATGAAGGCGTGCCTGCCGCGCTGTTCGAGGAACGCACCGGCCTGCCGCTGATTGTTTGTACTGCGGCACTCGAACGGGCGCGAAGCCGGGGCTTGCTGGAACGCGACGCAACCCGGCTCAAGCCGACGCTGCAGGGGCAGCGCTTTTTGAACGATCTGCTGGAATTGTTTTTGCCGGGCTAGCAGCCTGTCGGACTTGAACCCCCAATTCGTCTTCCAATCCGCGATAATCCCGCTATCGAATCCGAGCCCCTCCATCGCATGAGCCGCTTCCGCCCGATCGACCGCAAGACTGCCTACCTGCTGCCGCCCTCGGTCGAAGACTGGCTTCCCCAAGACCACCTGGCGCGTTTCATCGTCGAAGCCATCGAACAACTCGACCTCACCGAACTGACCCGCGTCTATGCCGGGCGCGGCAGCGCCGCCTACCACCCTGAAGTCCTGCTCAGCCTGCTGGTTTACGGCTACGCCACCGCCACCTTCTCCAGCCGCCGCATCGAACGCGCCACCTACGATTCCGTCGCCTTCCGCTACCTCGCCGCAGGCAGCCACCCCGATCACGACACGCTCGCCAGCTTCCGCCGCCGCTTTCTTGAAGAACTCGCCGGCGTGTTCCTGCAAGTGCTCGAACTGGCGAGCGAGATGAAGCTCCTGAAGCTGGGGACAGTCAGCCTCGACGGCACCAAGGTTCACGCCAACGCCTCCCGCCACAGTGCGCTCTCGCACGGCCACATCGTCAAGCTCGAAACCCAACTCAAGGCCGAAGTACAAGACCTGCTGGCGACAGCCGAAGCCGCTGACCAGGCCGACATCCCGGATGGCGTGAATCTGCCCGCAGAAATCAAACGCCGTGAAGACCGGCTGGCCGTCATGGCCGCCGCCAAAGCCAAGATCGAAGCGCGTGCCCGAGCCCGCTTCGAAGCGGAACAAGCGGCTTATGAAACGAAGCTCGCCCAGCGAGCCGCACGCGCAGCGGAATCAGGCAAGAAGCCCAGCGGCAAGCCGCCCCAGCCGCCGACGCCGGAACCCCGTCCGGAAGACCAGATCAATCTCACCGACGAGGAATCCCGCATCATGAAGATTGCCGGCGGCGGCTTTGAGCAGTGCTACAACGCTCAGGCGGCGGTCGATGCGCCGACGATGCTGGTAGTGGCGGCATCACTCACGAATGCGGGCAACGACAAACAGCAGGTTCAGCCGATGCTGGACAAGCTCGGTGCGCTACCCGCCAGCCTGGGCACAGTCGATGCCCTGCTGGCTGACACGGGCTATTGCAGCGCGAACAACATCACCGCTTGCGAAGAAGCTGGAGTTGAACCTTACATTGCCGTCGCCCGCGAAGATCACCATCCCGGCTGGCGCGAGCGTTTCACCGAGCCGCCGCAGTTGGAAGCGGACGCCACGCCGATGCAAAAGATGGCGCATAAACTCAAGACCAAACTGGGGCGGATGCTGTATGCGCTGAGGAAGCAGAGCGTGGAACCGGTGTTTGGCATCATCAAATCGGTGATGGGGTTCAGGCAGTTCTTGCTGCGTGGTTTGGAGAAGGCGAAGGGCGAGTGGACGCTGGTATGTCTGGCGTGGAATTTGAAACGCATGGCCGTGTTGCGCCAGAAATCCGTCCCAAGCGCCTGAAAAGAGCAGAAACCCGTTCAAATTTGATACCGATGCGGCGATGAACGACTAAAAATGCCTAAATATTGTGCAAATACCGTCCCGGCGGGGAAATTGCTGCCGTGCGGGGCTCCAAGTCCGACAGGCTGCTAGCGGGGCGTTTGAAGCGGGTTCTGGCTTCCGTTGCCGGATGCAGTCAGAAGCGTTTGTTTTAGTGATAGCTGCCGCTGGGTTTGCCTTTCAAGCGATAGAGCGTGCCGCAATAGGGGCACAGCACATCGCCGCGCGATTCGATGGGCAGGTAGACGCGCGGATGCGAATTCCAGAGGGTGTGCTGCGGCATCGGACAGCGCAGGGGCAGGTCGCTTTCGGCGACTTCGATGATGCGCTGGGTGTTGTCCTGCTGCTCGCTCATGCCGACCTCGCTTATTTGACCGGGGTGAGCCAGTCGGTGTGGGCCGCGGCACGGCCGTGCACGCAGTCGAAATACATCGCCTGCAGCCTGGCGGTGATGGGGCCTCGGGAGCCTTCGCCGATCGCCCGGTTGTCGAGTTCGCGGATCGGCGTGACCTCGGCGGCGGTGCCGGTGAAAAATGCCTCGTCGGCGCTGTAGACCTCATCGCGGGTGATGCGTTTTTCAACCAGCGGCAAGCCGATTTCGGCGGCAAGCTGGATGATGGTGTCGCGGGTGATGCCTTCCAGTGCGCTGGTCAAATCTGGCGTAATGAGCTTGCCGTTGCGGATGATGAAAATATTCTCGCCCGAGCCTTCGGCAACGAAGCCATCGACGTCGAGCAGCAGCGCCTCGTCGTAGCCGTCCATCTCGGCTTCCTTGTGCGCCAGGATGGAATTCATGTAGTTGCCGTTGGCCTTGGCCTTGCACATGGTGACGTTGACGTGATGGCGCGAGAAGGAGCTGGTTTTTACGCGGATGCCGCGTTCCAGCGCTTCCTGTCCCAGGTAGGCGCCCCATGGCCAGGCGGCGACGATGAGATGTACCGACAGGTTCTTCGCCGAGATGCCCATGGCCTCCGAACCGAAAAATGCCATCGGACGCAGATAGCCCGATTCAAGCCCGTTCTCGCGCACCACGGTGCGTTGCGCTTCGAAGATCGTGTCCTTGTCGAAAGGCAGTTTCATGCCGAGGATATGGGCGGAGCGGAACAGCCGGTCAGTGTGTTCCTGCAGGCGGAAAATCGCCGTTCCCTGTTCGGCCTTGTACGCGCGTACGCCCTCGAAGACGCCCATGCCGTAATGCAGGGTGTGGGTGAGGACGTGGGTGGTGGCGTCGCGCCAGGGAACGAGTTTGCCGTCGTACCAGATGACGCCATCGCGGTCGGCCATGGACATGGTGAAAAATCTCTTAACGAAATGGAAAACGCCGATTTTACCGGAATCCGGGCGCGGCGAGGCGGCTGCATTGCGGCACGGTGCGCCCACACGGAGGTAAAACATGCGACGGAAAGGGGAGGTTTTTCGCGCTGCCGCTGGCGCTCCTCGCCGGCAGTGCCGGGCCTGCGAATTTCGATGATTGCCTGCCGGCGCTGAACTCGAGGCGCACCGATCAGTCTCGTCGTTGCATTGCCGGAAGGTTCACATGTAGGACTTGGCTTCCTCGCCGGGATTGGGCAGCCCGGCGATCCGCCACGCCTCGCGCGGGCTGGGGAACAGGTGCTGCATGCAATCGGCGCTCTGCCCGATGAGGTGACACACGTGGCTTAGCGCGGTCACGCTGTCGTGCTTGGCGTATTCGCGCCGCAGAGTGAGCAACAGGCCGATCTGCAATTCACTGAGTTCGCCCAAGCCGTCGTTCCGGGCAATGCGGTCGGCCAGGCTCTCGCTCCACATGGCCGGGTCGAGCAGGAAACCGTCGGGGTCAAAGATGGCGGGGCCGGGCATGGTGGGGGACGTATTCATGGCAACTCCTGCGACAGGCGGGTTCATGAAATATATATAGCACTCCATCCAAAGTCAGTCAGACATGTGCTGCCGCCCCTGTGCTCAGGTGAGTTCGAGCTGGGCGACCAGCCTGCGTACTGGCGCGGGCAGCGCAGCATCGAGTGCGTCGGCCGGGGACAGCCAGATCTGGCCGGGCCGCGTGGACTGACGCGGTGCAAGCTGCATCTGGACGGGCTGGATATGTAGTTTGAAGTGGGTGAAGCTGTGGCTGAATCGTGGCAGTGCCTGCTGCGCGAGCGTGGTGAAACCGAAGTGGTCATTGCAGTGGGCGGCGGCATCGGCGCACGGGACGAGCTCGGGCAGGCTCCACAAGCCACCCCACACGCCGCGCGTCGGGCGTTTTTCCAGCATCAGTTCGTCCCGGTCAAGCAGCAGCAGCATCAGCACCTGTCTTTCGGGGAGGTTTCTTCGGGGGCGTGGGGTGGGCAATTCGGCGATCCGATGCTGTGTGAATGCAACGCAATCGGTATTGACCGGGCACGCCGGGCAGGCGGGTCGGCTGCGCGTGCAGACGAGCGCGCCGAGGTCCATCATGCCCTGGGTGTAGGCCTCGATGGCATCGCGCGGAAGATACGATTCGGCCAGCTGCCACAGCGCCGTTTCAACGTTTCTGTCGCCGGGCCAGCCGACAATTCCATTGTGGCGCGCCAGCACACGTTTGACGTTGCCATCGAGGATGGCGCAGCGCTGGCCGAATGCCAGCGCTGCAATGGCGGCGGCTGTGGAGCGCCCAACGCCGGGCAGCTGCGCGATGGCGTCAATGCCTTCCGGAAATTTTCCGCCATGATCTGCAACGATGGCGCGTGCAGCGGCATGCAGGTTGCGCGCGCGGCTGTAGTAGCCGAGCCCGCTCCACAGCGCAAGCACCTCATCCTCATGCGCAGCGGCGAGGGCGGGCAGATCGGGGAAGCGCGCGACAAAGCGCTCGAAGTAGGGGATGACCGTGGCGACCTGGGTCTGCTGCAGCATGACTTCCGACAGCCAGATGCGGTAAGGGTTGCGGACAACCTGCCCACAAGGGATGGGTCGCGGTTCTGGAGGCGCTGAAGCGCCAGCAGCCATGCTCTGCCAGGGCAGGGCATGGCGGCCGTGCTGCTGTTGCCAGCGGATGATGCGAGAGGAAAAGGATTTCACCCCGGCAGGGTAGCTGGGGCGGATGGGTGAATCAATGGGAGTGCTGAAAGCACCCGCAAGGGTCAGGCTGTGGTTGTCCCCGCGAAGAGGGTGGCTCTAAGGCCGATGCATCGGCAACGGCTGCACGCTCAGGCGTGGCTGAGTTTCTGGCGGAACAGTTTCATCAGCTTGCCGAATGCCGACTCGGTGATGGACTTGCGCTCGACCAGCACCGCTTCGCCGCGGCGCAGCTTGTCGGCCAGGCGGTTCTGACTGATGGAGAAGCTGTTCATGCCGTCCTGGTCCGAGAACAGATAGGTGTTCTTGATACTGCTGGCCCAGCCCAGCCGTGCCCAGCGGAAGGTGCCGTCGTCGTAGTGGAATTCCACCCAGTCGCCCTTGTTCAGGGTGCGGGTGCGCAGGGTGAATTCATCTTCCGCCTCGGCTGCGGGTTCTGTCGAGGCGGACTCGGCAGCAGCAGGGACGGGCGCCAGTTCCTCGATTTCTTCGGGCGTGATGTCTGGCAGCGGCACCGGTTGGGCGTTGGGGCGCACCGCGTTGGCGTGCAGAATGACCAGGGTGGCAAAGAAACGGTCGTTGAGCTTTTGCGGCAGATCGATTTCTGCCACGCCCTCGCGCAGCCGTTTCAGCAATCCGGGCAGTATGCGCACCAGCATCAGCCGCGCGTCCATGTCAGCCTTGGGTTGCACGCTCCATACCAGTTCGCGCATGGTTTCGACGTGGCTGTTGAAATGTGCGCCCTGCTCGCCTTCGTTGATGTAATCGAGGGTCAGCAACTGAGCCCAGTCGCGCCGCAAAAATTCACGCAAGGCGTCCACCACCGGCTGGTCATTGAGCGCACGGTTGATGAAATCGTGCACGATTACCGGCGCGAACTCTGTGCGCTCGGACTGCTTGATCTGGGCAATATCCTGCTGCAGGCCGGCGTCGACGATTTCTTCCAGCGTGTTTTCCAGCAGGTTGCCCATGGCCTCCAGTTCCGCGGCGGCGGAATCGAATACGCCGATATCCTGTTCGAAACATTCGAGCACCCGGCTGACCACTTGCGAAATGGCTTCCAGCCGCGCATTGCCTGCCTCGTTGTCGGGCAGGTGGACAGCCAGCGTGGCGATCGCATCCAGCATGCGGCGAACCGGATGTTTCGATTGCGAGAAGAAATTGCGGTCCAGCATCGCCGCCTTCAGCACAGGAATCTGCAGGCGCGCGATTTGCGCCTTGAGATGATCCGGGATGGCTGCGTCATCGAACACCACGTCGAACAGCATTGCCACGGCATCGACCAGCACCGCATCGAGTGGGCTTGCTGCCTGCATTACCGGGCTTTGTTGCAAGTTGCGCAGCACGTTCTGGATGGTGGCGGTTTCCAGCAGGGGCAGCTTGAGGTGGCCGCTACCGGGTAGCATCATGGCGCCGGATTGCAGTTGCCCGAGCGAGTCGAGCAGGCTGAATCCGGCCAGACTTGCTGCCGCGCCGCCCGCTTCCCCCCCTGCTGCGCTGCTGCTGCCTTGCGCCAGTTGTTCGAACAGCCTGAACATGTCGCCGCCCGCCTGCCCCTGCATGGCCGGAGCGGGGCCAGTTGCAGCGGGGCTGTTTTGGGCTGCGCCGTGCGCCCGGCTTTTCGCGCCGACCTTGATGTCGGGCAGGATGCCGCGGTCGATCAGGTAATGGTTGATGGACTGGTAGATGTTCGCGAGTTCGGTGGTCAGCACCAGATCGAATTGGTTCAACAGCACGATTTGTATGTTTTGTTCAAGCTGCATGCGGGTGATGCCGTCCAGCAGCGCTTCGCACAGCGCGCGTGGGCCGAGCGGACTGTCGTTTTCGGACAGGTCCGAGCGGCCCAACAGATGGGCGATGCGGGCATCCAGGGCGACCAGCTCTTCGGCGCAGTTGTAGCGCAGTCGCGAGGTGGCCTTGTCGACCGCCAGCGTGATTTCGTAATCCTGGTCGTCCACCAGGGACAGCTCGAGCAGTTCGGCGCCGGCGGATTTTTCGCGGTTATGGGCAAAATCGTTGAAAGTCTGGCAGTAAGCATCTTTGCAGGCACTCAGCAATTCATTGGTCCGCGTGTTGAGGATGCCCTGGGCGTTGTAATACGAATTGCGCGTATCCAGCAGCGGCGAGCGGTCGGCCATCGCCAGCAGGGTGTTTTCCATCGCCTCGGACTGCCGGGTCAGCACACGGGTCGCGCCTTCGATCAGCAAGTCGCGGCAGCCGTACAGAGCGGACAGGGTCTCGGCGGAGACCTGTGTGCGGCGAGTACGCTCGAACTGACTGAGGTTAACTACGACTGAGTTTTCTGGCATCTCGCGCTCCATGGGGTCACCTCGCGGTATCGGCGGTTGGCTGACCTGGGAACGGGGTGGCGTGCGCGTGACAGGAATGCTGCCGGCGGCTCCGCTATCTCGGCCGCCTGCAGCGGGAACTGAGACCGGTAACTTTGCGTCCCCGTCTCGCGGCGGGTTTGCCCTGTTCGGTGGTCGGCGATCGTGCCTGAAAATCGACACACAACCGCACAATTAATCTATCGGCAGGGACGCGGGAAACTTTAGGGTGTGGATTGAAAATATCAGCCGGGACTGGTCGACAAGGTTTTCTTGAGGCACAGCATGGCTTTGCCGGTGAGTGACTGCTCCGGAATGGATGCGCGGCCAGCACGGATCTCAGTCGCGAGCCGCGTGTGGTCGAGCGAAAATCGTTGCTCGCCTTCGCCGCTGCAGAAAAGCAGATGGCCATGCACGCCGACCCAGGCCACGCGCGCCGCCGCCAGACCTTCGCAAGGCGGCTCGAAATCCACCCAGTCGCCTTCGCGTAATTGCTGCGTCCGTTGCAGGACGGGATCATCGGCCGGCGTATCCGCAAACTGGCGGGCAAGCGATTCGATTTGCTGCTGCGAGACGCGCCGGGGTGTAAACGTGCTGAGCACCGCTTCGCGTTGACCCAGGGCGGGGCGAATCCAGCATTCCTGGGTGGCGGTGATGGCGCTGAAAAAATCTTTCAACTGCCCGGGCTCGGCCCCTTGTGCCAGCAGCCCGCCCCGTAGCGCGGTGTTGATGGATGGAATCGACTGTAGCCGGGCCTCGCGCGTGGCGTCACTTTGCGGCGCCTGTAGGCTGAGAAAAAGCTGTAGCAGGGTGTGGCAGGCTGCGCGCCAGTCTGGCCCCTCGCCGGATTCGGCCACATACAGCGAGGCCATGTGCGGCACCCAGGCCGCTTCCAGTCGCCGCAACACCGATTCCGGCGCGGGGTAGCGTTCGGTCAGGTCGTGCAGGTTCTCCAGGGCCAACAGAGTGCCCAGTTCCCGGCGTTCGATTTGCTCCAGATGCGCCACTTCGGCAGCAAGCCTGGCTTTCGCGTGCGCATTCTTGTCGGCCAGCCAGGCGGCCAGGCTGTTGTGCGCCTGCGTAAAGGCGCCGGCTGGATGTCCGGGATCGTCGAGGATGGCGGCGCAGTGGGTCTCGATTTGTTCAAGCGCAGGAACGTGCGAGGGGGCGTACTCTGGGAAGCGGCGCGAGAACAGCCCCGCCAGATCGATCAACTGGCGTGCCGGATGCTGGTCGTCGCTGAAAAAATCGGGTGCGACGAGGGCGACCCGCAAGGTCGGGATTTGCAGTTGAGCGATCGCGGCCTTGTAACGCGGCGACATGGCCGGATCGTCGAGGATGCACTCGAACAGCCCGGTCACGGCTTCCAGCACCGCGAGATCCAGTGCGCCCGTACCGACGCGGCGCGCATCCTGCTGCACCGGCTGCAGAATGCGCGTGGCGGCAGCCGGCGCGCCAGGCGGACGGGTTTGCCAGCCTGCCAGGCTGTCGATCAGGCGGCGCGGCATGGGCGGGAACCCGTCTGCCGGGCCGGTTTCGCCCGCATGCGCGGCCACAGACTGGATATGCGCCAGGATGGCCTGCCCGGCGCCGGCTTGCGTTCGTCGCGGCGGAGGAACCGCATGCGCGACGGGGAGTTCAGGGGTGTTCTGTGCGTACAGAAATTGATTGAGCGCGGTGTAGGTATGTTTGAGCGTGTCGAGCAGGGGGGCGGCGGCACACTGGAGCAGAAGGGTGCCGCACTGTGACTCGATGTCCAGCGTATCGAGTGCGCGCGACAGGGCGCGAATGATCGGCAGCGGACCATAGGCATCGACGTGATCCTGATCTTCCAGTGCAATTCGCCGCACCGCCCGCAATCGGCCGAACAGCAGCAACATGTCCGCACGCAGGACCTCAATCAGTTGGGCGGCGGCTTTTTCTTCCGCCAGCTGCCGCTTGAGCGCGTCGTCGTCCAGCAGTTGCAGTTCGGCTGGACGGCTGTCATGGCGCTGGGTAAACGTTTCGGGCCGGGCGAGATGACGGCGGAACTGATCGGCAAATGCAGTGGATAAAGCATCCGGACGGGTATTGAGCCAGTCCAGGCAAGTCTGCCCGGTTGCGATGGCTGTAGGCGCCATCTGTGCCGAAATGGCGCGTAAAAGGGTGTCCTGAAGCGGAGCATGGCTGCGCTGAAAAAAATTATCCAGCGCCTGCGTCATGCGCACATCGACTTCGCGTAACAGCGCGGCAGGAGCAAGGGGGGTGGATTGGATATTCATGGCCTGATTGCAATAACGGCCATGGAGAACAATTTATTGAACCGAGGCTGGCGGCCAGATGACATGTCTGCAAGCAGCGTTTGGAGCGGGCGAAGGGAATCGAACCCTCCTCATGAGCTTGGGAAGCTCAGGTAATGCCACTATACGACGCCCGCGCGGTAGAATTCGGCATGATACTGAAACTCATGTCCCACGGATAGAAAAGAAGTGATTGAACTGGTCATCAATGGCGAAACCCGCAGTTTTCCTGCGCCGCTTACCCTGAGTCAACTGATCGAGTCGCAGGACTTGACGGGAAAACGCATCGCTGTCGAAAGAAATGGCGAGATCGTCCCGCGCAGCCGGCATGCCAGCACCTCGCTGGTCAGCGGCGACCGCCTGGAAATCGTCGTCGCTGTCGGCGGCGGCTGAAACGGGTGAGGCGTGAGGGGTAAGGGGTGAGGTGCGAAGCCCAGCCTGAGTCCTTCCTTCTCATCCCCGTGTCTTACCCCTTACCCCTCACGCCTCACCTGAATTTTATGAACCCTCTCGTCATCGCCGGAAAATCCTATGCCTCCCGTCTGCTGGTCGGCACCGGCAAGTACCAGGATTTCGAACAGACCCGCCGCGCGGTCGAGGCCTCGGGCGCGGAAATCGTCACCGTCGCCATCCGCCGCACCAATATCGGCCAGGATGCCGGCCAGCCCAGCCTGCTCGACGCGCTGCCGCCGTCGAGATACACCTATCTGCCCAACACTGCCGGCTGCTACACGGCGGACGACGCGATCCGCACGCTGCGTCTGGCGCGCGAACTGCTCGATGGCCATGCGCTGGTCAAACTGGAGGTGCTGGGCGACGCCGAATCGCTCTATCCCAACGTGGCCGAAACGATCAAGGCCGCCGAGGTGCTGGTGAAGGATGGTTTCCAGGTGATGGTCTACACGTCGGACGACCCCATCGCCGCCAAACAGCTGGAAGACATCGGCTGCGTCGCGGTGATGCCGCTGGCGAGCCTGATCGGCTCCGGCATGGGCATCCTCAATCCGTGGAACCTGCAGATCATCATCGACCGTCTTTCGGTGCCGGTGATCGTCGACGCCGGCGTCGGCACTGCCAGCGACGCCACCATCGCGATGGAGCTCGGCTGCGACGCGGTGCTGATGAATACCGCGATCGCCGGCGCCGGCAATCCGGTGCTGATGGCCTCGGCGATGAAGAAGGCGGTGGAAGCCGGGCGCGAGGCCTTCCTGGCCGGCCGCATGCCGAAGAAAATCTACCAGGCCAGTCCCAGTTCGCCGACCAGCGGCCTCATTACCGGTAGCAAATAACAGCATGACGACCGACACCGGTGCGCACCCGCGCATTCGTTCCTATGTGCTGCGCGCCGGGCGCGTCGGTTCCGGCCAGGCGCGCGCGCTGGCCGAGATCGGGCCGCAGTTCATGCTGCCGTACCAGTCCGGCTTGCTCGATCTCGATGCCGCCTTCGGCCGCAGTGCCCCCCGCATCCTGGAAATTGGTTTCGGCATGGGCGAGGGGCTGGCCGGGATTGCCGCTGCCCATCCCGAGAACGACTATCTCGGCGTCGAGGTCCATACGCCCGGCGTGGGTGCGCTCCTGAAGCAGCTCGGCGAGCGCGGCCTCACCAACGTGCGCGTCATTCAGTACGACGCCGTCGAGGTGCTGACCTGCATGCTGGCGCCGGCCAGCCTCGCCGGCATCCACATCTTCTTTCCCGACCCCTGGCACAAAAAGCGCCACCACAAGCGCCGCCTGGTCCAGCCACCGTTGGTGAGCCTGCTGGCCAGCCGCCTGCAGCCTGGCGGCTATATTCATCTGGCGACTGACTGGCAGGACTACGCCGAGCAGATGCTGGCGGTGCTCGGTGCCGAGCCGCTGCTCGCCAACACCGTGGCGGATTACGCGCCGCGCCCCGACACCCGCCCGCTCACCAAATTCGAGCAGCGCGGCATCCGTCTGGGCCATGGCGTATGGGACCTGGTGTTTCGCCGGGCCTGATTCGTACCGTCATGCGGCTATGATGCCGGCATGGACATCCTTGCCCTCGTCAAATCCACATTCGCGCTGTTTGCCATCGTCGACCCGGTCGGCGTCATTCCTCTTTTCTTCCTCGCCACCCAGGGCTATACGCTGGCGCAACGTCACGCAGCAGCGCGAATTGCAGCGCTGACAGTGCTGGGCGTGCTGACACTGTTTACCTTCGCCGGCGAGCCCTTGCTGCTGTTTTTCGGTATCCGCCTTGCTGCCTTCTCGGTGGCGGGCGGCCTGCTGCTGCTGTTGCTGGCGCTGTCGATGGTGGGGGCGCAAATCAGCCCGCAGCGGCAGACCGAGGACGAGGCGCAGGAGGCAGAAGAGAAGGATTCGGTCGGTGTGGTGCCGCTGGGGGTGCCGCTGCTGGCGGGGCCGGGTGCGATCACCCATGTGATCGTGGCGGCGGGCGCGGCGCAGGGCGATGCGCTGCATCAAGGTCTGCTGCTGATCCCGGTGGTGCTGGTTGCCCTGTCGGTATGGCTGGCGTTTCGTGCCGCGCCGATGATCGCGCGGCGCCTTGGAAAAACCGGGATTCATGTCGTCACGCGCCTGATGGGGCTGATCATCGCGGCGATCTCGGTCGAGATGATCGCGAGCGGCCTGGGCAAGCTGTTTCCGGGCTTGCTGGCTTGACAGAGTGTGCACTCTTCTGTCACCCCCGCGTTCTATGATGTATCCATAGTGGGCACGATTGCCGTGCCGGCCAGGCATTCATTTTCAAGGAGTCGAGTATGGAATTCGGTATCGTCGGACTGGGCCGCATGGGCGGTAACATGGCGCGGCGCCTGGCGCGCAAGGGTATCAGGATCGCGGTTCACAACCGCAGCCATGCGGTGAGCGAGGCCATCGCGGCGGAAACCGGCCATCTCGCCAGCGCCACCCTGCAGGAAATGGTGGCTGCCCTGCAGGCGCCGCGTGTTGTCTGGCTGATGCTGCCGGCGGGCGAGGCGAGCGCCGCCGCGCTCGAGTCGCTGCTGCCCTTGCTGGCGCCGGGCGATCTTGTCGTCGACGGTGCGAATGCGCACTTCAAGGACGATGCGCCGCGCGCGGTGCGTTGCGCAGAATATGGCGTCGAGTTTGCCGACGCCGGCGTCTCGGGCGGCGTATGGGGGCTCGACAACGGTTACTGCATCATGTTCGGCGGCAGCAATGCGGCGGCTGCGCGCCTGAAGCCCTACATGGAAGCGTTGGCGCCGACGCCGACCACCGGCTGGCTGCATACCGGTCCGGTGGGATCGGGACATTACGTCAAGATGGTTCACAACGGCATCGAGTACGGCATGATGCAGGCCTTCGCCGAGGGCTTTGCGCTGATGCAGGCCAAGCCCGATTTCGCCCTCGACCTGGCAGCGATCGCCGAATTGTGGCGTCACGGTAGCGTGGTGCGCTCGTGGCTGCTGGATCTGATGACGGATTTTCTGGCACAGGATCAGACGCTCGAATCTATCGAGCCTTTCGTGTCGGATTCTGGCGAGGGCCGCTGGACGACGCTCGCATCGGTCGAGCAGGGTGTGCCGACGCCGGTGATGACGCTCGCGCTGATGATGCGCTTCGCCACTCAGGGCAGGAACGATTACGCGGCAAAAATGCTGGCCAAGATGCGCCAGGGCTTTGGCGGCCACGCCGTCAAGGAGGGCTGAGATGAACCTGGGCAAGAACGATTCGGCAGATAATCTGCCGTGTACATTTGTAATTTTTGGTGCGACTGGAAACCTCGCGTCCAACAAGCTCCTGCCCGCGCTGTATCACCTGGAAGCTGCTGCACGGCTGACGGAGTCGCTCACGATCATCGCATTTTCGCGGCGCGACTGGACGACGGAAGTTTGGCGTGAGCACATGCGAAAAACGCTCGCGGGCAACATCAAGGGCTCGCTCGATACGCCGGTGTTCGAACGCTTCATTGCGCGCTTCAGCTATTTCAAGGGCGACCTCAACGACATCGCCGCCTACCGCGCGCTGGCCGAGCGGCTGCCGCCCGAATCGGCGTGCTCGAGCGCGGTGTTCTACCTTGCCATCAAGCCGGCGGAATTCGGTGCGGTGATCCAGAACCTTGAAGCCGCGGGGCTCAACAAGCCACGCGGCCTGCACCGGGTGGTGATCGAAAAGCCGTTTGGTGAAGACCTCGAGTCGGCGCAGATGCTCAATCGCCTGCTGCACCAGCATTTCGACGAGGAGCAGGTGTACCGCATCGATCACTTTCTTGGCAAGGAAACGGTGCAGAACCTGCTCGTCTTCCGCTTCGCCAACACGCTGATCGAGCCCCTGTGGAACCGCAACTTCATCGACCATGTGCAGATCACCGTGGCCGAGTCGATCGGCATCGAGAATCGTGCCGACTACTACGATCGCGCCGGCGCGCTGCGCGACATGCTACAAAACCATTTGATGCAGTTGCTGACCGTGGTCGCGATGGAGCCGCCCGTTGCGCTCGAAGCCGACGCGCTGCAGGACGAGAAGGTGAAGGTGCTGCGCTCGATCCGCCCGATCGCCAAGCGTGCGGTGCACGCACATGCGCTGCGCGCGCAATACACGCGTGGCACCATCGATGGCAAGCCCGTGGTCGGCTACCAGCAGGAAGAAAACGTCGAGCTGAATTCCATCACCGAAACCTTTGTCGCCGCCAAGTTCTACATTGATAACTGGCGCTGGCGCGGGGTGCCGTTTTACTTGCGCACCGGCAAGCGCATGCCGCACCAGACCTCGATGATCGCGATCCGCTTCCGCCATCCGCCGCAGCAGCTGTTCCGCGAAACTCCGCTCGAGTCGGTCGATCCCAACTGGATCCTGCTATCGATCCAGCCCGACGAATCGATGCGCATGGAAATCCACGTCAAGCAGCCCGGGCTCGACATGGACACCCGTCTGATGCAGATGAACGCGAGTTTCCTGAAGACCGATGAGCAGACGCTCGACGCCTACGAAACCCTGTTGCTCGACGTCATCGAGGGCGACCGTTCGCTGTTCCTGCGCTTCGACGAAATCGAATGGGCGTGGCGGGTGGTCGATCCCATCCTCAATCACTGGGCGATCGAGCGCGAATACATCCCGACCTATCCCGCCGGTAGTTGGGGGCCGGCCGATGCCAACCGTCTGTTCGACAGCGACGATCAAATCTGGCGCAACGAATTGTGATGTTGCCCGAATGGCGGGTGTTTGCCGATGCCGACGCGCTCGTGGCGGCGCTGGCCGATGCGCTGCGCATGGAGGCTGAAACCGCTATCGCCGCGCGCGGCGTGTTCCATCTGGTGCTGGCGGGCGGCACCACCCCGCTGGCGCTCTATCGCGCGCTGGCTGACCGGCGCGCGGGCGATGCGCGTTGGCAGGTCTGGTACGGCGACGAGCGCTACCTGCCAGCCGGCCATCCCGAGCGCAACAGCGTCATGATCGAAGCCGCCTGGCTTGCCGCGTCAAGCATCTCGCCCGAAAACCGTCGCCCGATCCCGGCCGAACGCGGTGCGCGCGAGGCCGCCGCGGCGTATGGCGAGTGGCTGGAAGGCGTGGGCGATTTCGATGTCGTGCTGCTCGGCATGGGCGAGGATGGCCATACCGCCAGCCTTTTTCCCGGACACGATTGGGGCGCTGCGCCAGGCAGCCCCGACGTACTCGCTGTCCTCGACGCGCCGAAACCGCCGCCGGAACGCGTAAGCCTGTCGGTGGCGCGACTGAATCGCAGTCAGCGCGTGTGGTTCGTAATCACCGGTCCGGGCAAGCGGGAAGCACTGACGCGCTGGAAAAACGGCGAGACGCTGCCGGTATCTACGGTGCGGGGCAAATTGGACACCGTGGCCTGGCTGGACGCAGCAGCCTGGCCGGCAGAGGAATAATCAGTCGGTGGCGTCGGATTTCGACGCCGCCGTTTTTTTGGGCGTGCTCGTCGCTGCCGCGAGCATCGCCTGCCGTGTCGCCGGCGTTTCCAGGCTGATGCGGCCGAGCATGCCGCTGCGGTAATCGGTGAGCAGGATCATCGCCGCTTTCTCCAGGTCGAGCTCGCCGCCGCGTCCTTTCAGGATGCAGCCGCGTTTTTTCGCCACCGCCTCCAGCACCCCGGTCGCATCGAGTCCTTCCAGGGCAAAGCCGTAGCGCGCCTTCAGCAGGGCCGGATAGCGCTCCAGCAGGATGCCGGCCAGAAACACCGCCACCTCCTCGTCGATCACTGCATTGCGGCCGATCGCGTGGCTGGCCGCCAGCATGAAGCCGTCGGTGTCGTGCTCGATCTTCGGCCAGGTCATCCCCGGCGTGTCGACCAGGATCAGGCGCGGCGACAGGTTGATGCGCTGTTGCGATTTGGTCACCGCCGGTTCGTCGCCTACCGCCGCGACCTTGCGCTTCACCCAGGTGTTCATCAGCGTCGACTTGCCGACGTTGGGGATGCCCATGATCATCAGGCGTAGCGGCTTGAAGGTGTCGTCGCGGTGCGGCGCCAGCTTCTGCGCCAATGTCGGCAGCTTGGCCACGTCGGATGCTTTCTTGGCGGAAATCGCCACCGCCAGCACGCCGGGCTGCCTGTTGAAATAGTCGAGCCAGGCGCGTGTCGCCTCCGGGTCGGCCAGATCGGCCTTGTTCAACAGCTTGAGGCAGGTGCGCTGGCGATGCAGACGCAGCTCGTGAATCATCGGATTGCTGCCCGCTTCCGGCAGGCGGGCGTCGAGCACCTCGACCACCACGTCGATCTGCGCCATCGTCTCCGCGGCCTTCTTGCGCGCGGTGGTCATGTGACCGGGGAACCACTGGATAGGCATGGGATGTGTCGTATCAGGAAAGGCGCAGCATTATCCCACCCCTCAACCCGCACCGCCTCCGCTGCCCATCCCATGCGCCGCCTGCAGCACCAGCGTATCGAAATCCGCTGCGCTCATGAGCCCGCGTTCGGCGACGATGTCGCGCACCGGTCGGCCGGATTTTTCCGATTCCTTGGCGACTTCGGCGGCCTGGTTGTAGCCGATCTGCGTGTTGAGCAGGGTGGCGAGCGCGACGCTCTGGTGGATGAAGAAGGCGCACCTTTCGCGGTTGACGACGATGCCCTTGAGGTTCTTTTCGGTGGTTGCGTTCATCGCATTGGTGAGCCAGTCCATGGCGTCGAACAGCGCGCTGCCGAGCGCCGGCATCATTACGTTGAGTTCCATCTGCCCGGCCTGCACCATGAACGAGACGGCGGCGTCCTGTCCCAGCACCTGGTAGCACACCTGGTTCAGCATCTCGAACATCACCGGGTTGACCTTGCCGGGCATGATGGAAGACCCCGGTTGCACCGGCGGCAGCTGGATTTCGCCAAGACCCGTACGCGGGCCGGAGGCGAGCAGGCGCAGGTCGTTGGAGATGCGGGTGAGTTCGAGCGCGAGGTTGCGGATTTCACCCGACAGCCGCGCGAGGTCGTTCATCGACTGCATCTGCGCGACCAGCTGGCCGACGCGGATAGGTTCGCCGGTGAGCTTCGCCAGTTCGGCAGCAGCGCGCGTCGCGTAGTCGGGCGAGGTGTTGAGCCCGGTGCCGGCGGCGGAGCCGCCCAGGCCGATTTCGCACAGCGCCGGGCGCACCGCGTCGAGCGCGGCGGCGCAGCGGGAAAGCGTCCACGCATAGCCGGCGAATTCCTGCCCCAGGGTAGTCGGCACCGCATCCTGCAGATGGGTGCGGCCGGATTTCACCGTGTCCTTCTCGCGCTCGGCCAGGCGGCTGAATTCGGCAGCCATGCCGTGCACTGCCGCGGTCAGGCGCGGCAGCTTGGCCAGTACGGCGAGGCGTATTGCAGTGGGAATGGTGTCGTTGGTCGACTGCCCCATGTTGACGTCGTCGTTGGGATTGACCGGCTGGTACGCGCCTTTTTCGCCGCCCAGCGCCACGCTGGCGAGATTGGCGATGACTTCGTTGCTGTTCATGTTGTGGCTGGTGCCGGCGCCCGCCTGGAAGCGGTCGACCACGAACTGATCGGCATGCTCGCCGGCGATGATTTTCTCGCAGACAGCGACGATGGCATCGCATTTTTCTTCGGACAGCCAGCCGGGTTGGCAGTTGGCGTGCGCGGCGGCAAGCTTGATCCGCACGTGCGCTAGTACGAAATCATCATCCGGGTGGCGTCCGGAAATGGGAAAATTGGCGACAGCGCGTGCAGTCTGTGCGCCATACCACGCGTCCCTGGGAACCTTGACCTCGCCGAGCGAGTCTTTCTCAATGCGAAATTCGTTCATGGTGGAAAATAATGCAGACGTTACAAAGCGTTCGATTTTATCCGATGTGGCTGGCCGGATTGCTGTTGGCGCTTGCGTCGTCGTCGTGGGTGCAGGCAGCGGATTTCAAAGTGACCGATACCGATGGCAAGATCCACACGCTGTCCGGCTACAAGGGGAAATGGGTGTTGGTGAATTACTGGGCGACCTGGTGCCCGCCTTGCCTGGAGGAAATTCCCGACCTGATTGCGCTGCATGGGGACAAAAAGAACAACCTCGTCGTCATCGGCGTGGCCATGGATTACCGAAATGCCAGGCAGGTGACCGATTTTGCCAACGGCCTGCTGGTTGACTACCCCATCGTGCTGGGCACCCCGGAGATCGTGAGACAGATCGGGCCGGTGCAGGGTTTGCCGACCACCTACCTGTATAACCCGGACGGTAAAATGGTCGCACAGCAAGTGGGCTTGATTACCCGCGCGGCAGTGGAAAGCTACATCGCCGGCAAACCGGCCCGCCCAAAAAAATAACACTACCTGCAAACCAAGGAGACATCCATGCGCCAGCTGCTTATCGTGTTTTTCATGCTTTTTTCTGCATCTGCCTGGGCGGAAACGCGCGATCCAGCCAACCATTTTTTCCAGCCCAAATTCGGCGATTTTCAGGCCGATCTGCAGGAAGCCAAAAAGCAGGGCAAGAAAGGTATTTTCCTGTTTTTCGAAATGGACGACTGTCCGTTTTGCGAGCGCATGAAGACCACCATTCTCAACCAGGCCGAGGTGCAGGATGCCTTTCGCGCAAAATTTCTGGTGTATTCGATCGACGTCAACGGCGATACCGAAATGACCGATTTCCAGGGCAAGGACACCAGCGAAAAGGCCTTCGCCTTTGCAAACCGCGTGCGTGCCACGCCGACGCTCCTGTTCTTCGACCTCGACGGCAAGCTGATTACGCGCCACACCGGCCCCACCAAGGACAAAGCCGAGTTCCTGCTGCTCGGCCGGTATGCCGCGGAGGGCGCCTACGCGACCCAGCCCTTCGCCAAGTATAAGCAAGGTAAATGAGGCGCGCCGCGTGGAGTGCGCTGCTGGCGTGTGCGTTGTCCGCCACGGCGGCGGCGGAACGGTTGACGCTGGACGAGGCGCTGGCGGCGGTGAGCGCCGCCCATCCTGACCGCCGCGTGGCGGAGAGCGAGCTGGCGCTGTCGCGCGCCGACCGTGAACAGGCGGCAAGCCGGCAGGATTTCAGCCTGTTTCTGGACGGCAGCCTGCGTAGGGGACGCCAGCCCGATGACGACTGGAAGCCCGACAATATCGGCCGCATCGTGGCGCGCAAGCCCTTGCTCGATTTCGGCCGCAGTAGCCAGGCGGTCGCTGCGGCGGACCAGGAGATCGCAGCCCGCCAGGCAGCGCTCTTCAATGTCGAGAACCTGCGCCGCATCGACATCATGGCGCGCTACTTCGACGTACTGCTGGCCGACCAGCAGTACGTCGTCGACAACGAGTTCATGACAGTGGCCTATCTCGACTGGGACAAGGCCAGAGAACGTTTCGAGCTGGGAATCGGCAGCCGTCCCGATCTGTTGCGGCTGGAAGCGTTCTACCAGGACTGGCGTGAACGCCGCAGCGCCAGCCAGCTGCGCATGCGCAGCACACGGCAGAAACTGACCCATACTATTTATCGCCCCGGCAAGCTGCCCACCGAACTGGTCGATCCCGAACTTAAGGACAACGCCCGGCCGCTGCCGGAATATGAATCCCTGCTGCCCTGGGTGATGGCCAGGAACCCGCGCGTACTGACGCTGCAGGCGCAGGCAGGGGCGGCAGACGCGCGGCTTGCCGCTGTGCGTGCGGAGCGCAATCCGACCCTGGATGCTGAAGTGATCGGCGGCGGTTATAGCCGCGAATCGACCACCCGCGACGAACTCAGCGCGGGGCTGGTGTTCAACATTCCTCTTTATCAGGGCAGGCGCGTGGATGCCCGGATGGAACGCGAACGGGCGCAAAAGGAGCGCAGCGTCGCCGAACTTGAAAAACTCAAGCTTGACCTGGCGGACACCCTGCTCGCCACGCTGCAGGAGATCGAATGGCTGCGTGACAGCAGCCGTCCCGCCGCCGGCAAACAGATGGAATACCGCGACTGGGCGCTGGAGCGCGCGCGCGCCGAATACGAGCTTGAACTGAAAACCAATCTGGGAAGCAGCATGGCCGAAACCCAGGCGGCGCAGCTGCGCCACAAACAGGTCGAATACCGCCTGGCGCTCGCGCTCGCCCGGCTGGAAGCATTGTCCGGCGGCAGCCTGCCGCCTGTTGAGGGAGCACAGTAATGAAGCAACGCATTGTGGCGATCGCACTCGCCGGGCTTTGCCTGGGAGGGGGCGGCCCGCTATGGGCGGCAGGGCAGGTCGAACTCACCACCCGCGTGTCAGGCGTGGTCGAGGAAGTCCTGGTGAAGCCCGGCCAGCGCGTGAAGAAAGGCGCGGTGCTGCTGCGTCTCGACAAGACCGTGCTGCAGGCCCGGCTCGACGAAGCGACGGCGGATCAGACGCGGGCGGATGCCGACGAGGAGGATGCCGGCCGCGAACTGGAGCGGGCGGAGGAACTGTTCAACCGCACCGTGTCGTCGACCAGCGAACTCGAAGCGGCCACGCTACGCCACACGCGCGCGAAAGCCGCCCTGTCGACCGCCATTGCGCGCCGCGTGATTGCGCAGAAGAACCTCGCCGACGCCGAACTCAGGGCGCCGTTCAACGGTGTTGTCCGTTCGGTGCCGGGCGGGCCGGGCACCGTGGTGACGGCGGACTGCCTGCCGAAGCCGCTGGTTGTCCTGGATTCGGTCCAGCCCTGATCCACCGGGTCGAGGCGGGGCCCATGCGCCCGGCGTGAATGCCACTGCCACCCTGCGGTCACCCGGTCAGGGTGGGGAAGGGTGGGGAAAAGATTCAGCTGCGCGATGCGGCGGACGTGTCGGCCGATTGCGTGCGGGGCACGTAGTCCCAGTGGCGCTTCCAGGCGCCGACGACGAGATTGGGGTATTCCGGGCGTCCCAGGCTGCCGTTGTAGCGGCCCAGCGCGCGGAATAAATCCCCGCGCTCGATGTCGATGTAGTGGCGCAGGATCAGCGCGCCGTAACGCAGATTGGTGCGCAGCTGGAACAGGTTGTGGTCGGGATTGCCGATGGCCTTGACCCAGAACGGCATCACCTGCGTGTAGCCGCGCGCGCCCACCGGAGACACCGCGTATTTGCGGAAGCCGCTTTCGACCTGGATCAGCCCCAGCATCAGTTGCGGGTCGACTCCGGCGCGCGAGGCTTCCCAGTGCAGGGTGGTCAGGAATTCCAGCCGTTCGGCTTCGTCCGGCATGCGCTTGGCGAGCCGGCGCGACATTTCATTCAGCCAGGCCGCCTCATCCGCGACCTGGCGAAACGCGGTGCGGGTGACCGCGGTGTCGGCCAGTCCTCGCTGCAGGGACGAGCGCACATTGGCCGACATCGCTTCTTCGCGCTGCCCGCCCGCCTGCGCGGGCAGGGCAAGCAGCAGGACGACGATCAAGAATCCGGTGTGCGTGGTCTTGTTCATGTCAGCCTCCCAACAATTCCTTCAAAAACACCGTTGCGTCGGCCAGCGCGACTTTTTGCGCTTCGCCGCTTTGACCCGTCGCGGCGCGGCGCGGCTGGTACTCGATCACGCCGTCCGCGAGGCCGCGTTCGCCCACCGTGACGCGGTGTGGAATTCCGACCAGTTCGGCGTCGGCAAACATCACGCCGGGGCGCTCGTCGCGGTCGTCCAGCAGCACGTCAAAGCCGGCGGCAATCAATTCAGCATACAAGGTATCGGCGGCGTGTCTAACCGCCTTGCTCTTGCCGTAGCCGATGGCCACAACCACAAGCAAGAAAGGTGCCATTGTTTCCGGCCAGATGATGCCGCGGTCGTCGTGGTTCTGCTCGATGGCCGAAGCCACGATGCGCGACACGCCGATGCCGTAGCAGCCCATTTCCATTGCCAGCGATTGGCCGGCTTCGTCCAGATACGTGGCGTTCATCGCTTGCGAATACTTGTTGCCGAGCTGGAATACGTGGCCGACCTCGATGCCGCGGCACAGTTGCAGCGTGCCCTGGCCGTCGGGACTGGGGTCGCCGGAGGTCACATTCCTTATATCGGCTACAAAGTCGGGTTCCGGTAGGTCACGCGCGAAATTGACCCCGGCCAGGTGATATTTCGGCTTGTTCGCGCCGCAGACGAAATCGCTCATCGCTGCGACCGTGCGGTCGGCGATGACCTTGATTTTGGCGCGGTCGATCCCGACCGGCCCCAAAAAACCGGGCGGGCAGTCGAAGGCCGCGCGGATTTCGGCCTCGTTCGCCAGCCGGAAATCCGCCATGCCGGGGAGCTTGCCGAGTTTGACTTCGTTCAGCATATGGTCGCCGCGCAGCAGCAGGACGACCATCTGCTCGCCCGCGCTGTCGTTAACCATCCCGGCGATGAGCTTGACGGTGCGGGCCAGCGGGATGTCGAGCAGGGCGGCGACGTCCTCGCAGGTGGTCTGTTTCGGCGTATCCACCTCGCGCAGCATTTCCTGCGGTGCGGCGCGCGGCGTGGCGGGGACAAGCGCCTCGGCCAGTTCGACGTTGGCTGCATAGTCCGAATCCGGGCAGTAGGCGATCAGGTCCTCGCCGGAATCGGCCAGCACGTGGAATTCGTGCGAGGTGGAACCGCCGATGGCGCCGGTGTCGGCGGCCACGGCGCGGAAGGTCAGGCCCAGCCGGCTGAAAATCCGCCCATAGGCGTCGACCATGGTCTGGTAGGTTGCGGCCAGGCTGTCGCGGCCGGCGTGGAAGGAGTATGCGTCCTTCATCAGGAACTCGCGCGCGCGCATGACGCCGAAGCGCGGCCGGATCTCGTCGCGGAACTTCATCTGGATCTGGTAGAAGTTGACCGGCAATTGCCGATAGCTCTTGATCTCGCGGCGCGCCACGTCGGTGATGACTTCCTCGTGGGTGGGGCCGAAGCAGAAATCGCGCTGGTGGCGGTCCTTGATCTTCAGCATCTGCGGACCGAACACCGCCCAGCGCCCGGTTTCCTCCCACAGTTCGGCTGGCTGCACCGCCGGCATCAGGAGTTCGATCGCGCCGGCGCGGTTCATTTCTTCGCGCACGATGGCTTCCACCCGGCGCAGCACGCGCAGCCCCAGCGGCATCCAGGTGTACAGCCCCGAACCCAGGCGCTTGATGAGGCCGGCGCGCAGCATCAGCTTGTGGCTGACGAGTTCGGCTTCGGAGGGGGCTTCCTTGGTGGTGGAAATGAAAAACCGGGTGGCGCGCATAGTGGGGGAGCCGGGACGAAAAACGGCATTTTAGCGTGCGAAGGTGTAATCTTTCGCGCTCGATTTTGGAGTGAAATGGCAATGCGCCTGAAATTTGGTAAACGCCGGGCAACGGATGACGGGCTGGAAGTGACCGAGGAGCGCGGCCTGCGCACGTTGCATCTGGGCAGCCGCGCGATCCAGAGCGCGATGCGGGTGAGCCGGCCGTGGGATCTGGAGCTTGCCTACACCCGCGCGATGATGGGTTTTCTGATGTTCAACCCGATGCCGCAGGAGGTCCTGATGATTGGCCTCGGCGGCGGCTCGCTCGCCAAATTCATCCGCAGGCAGCGCCCGCAGACGCGCGTCACCGCGGTAGAGATTGATCCGCGGGTGATTGCGGCCGCGCGCACGCATTTCGAACTGCCGCCCGACGACGAGACGCTCAGCGTGATCGAGGCCGACGGCGCGCTGTATGTGCGTCAGCATCCCGGCAGCGCCGACGTCATCCTGCTTGACGGCTTCGACGCAGGCAATCAGGTGGAGGCGCTGGCGACCCAGACATTTTATGCGGCCTGCCGGCGTGCGCTCAGGCCCGGTGGCGTGCTGGCGGTCAATTTATGGGGACGCGACAGCGAATTCGCCGAGTATTTCGCGCGACTGACGCGGGCGTTTGACGGCGAGGTCGGCTGGCTCTCGGTGCAGTACAAAACCAACGTGATCGTGTTCGGCTTCACCGAGCCGGGCGCGGCGGCAAGGCTCGATGCGGCCCGGCCGCGGCTGGACGACCTGTCCAAACGCTACGGTCTCGACTTGCGCGGCTTCGCGCGCGACTTTCAGTGGGCGGCGAACGTCGCGCCCCTGCTGGAATAGCGCCGCCGCCATTACCGCTACGCCTTCAATTTCGAAGCATGGGCGCCCGCCAGAAACATCAATTAAAACAATGAATAACGATTGTTTTCCGGGCGGGCCGGGTTTGCATTTTCCGGTGGCTGTGAAAGAATGCGGGTAATCGAATATTTTTAGATGGTGGCGGCCATGATCGACCGAGAGGGGTACCGCCCGAACGTAGGCATTATCGTGTGCAATGCGCAGAACCAGGTTTTCTGGGGCAAGCGCGTCAACCAGCACGCCTGGCAGTTCCCCCAGGGCGGCATCAACGCAGGGGAAACGCCGGAACAGGCCATGTTCCGGGAACTGGAAGAAGAAGTAGGCTTGCAGGCCGCGCATGTGCGCATCCTCGGGCGTACGCGCGAATGGCTGCGTTACGACGTGCCCGCCCACTGGACGCGGCGCGACAGTCGCGGCCTCTATCGTGGCCAGAAGCAGATCTGGTTTCTGCTGCGGCTGACCGGGCGCGATTGCGACGTCTCGCTGCGCGCCAGCAGCCATCCCGAATTCGACGCCTGGCGCTGGAACGAGTACTGGGTGCCGATGGATGTGGTGGTCGACTTCAAACGCGAGGTCTATCGCCGCGCGCTCGAGGAGCTCGAGCGTTATCTGCACAAGGACGTCCGTTATTTGCGGCAACGCGTGCGGCCTCCATGCGACCGGCGCGGAGCGGCGCAGGACCTGCAGTTGAAGCCCTGAATCCCGGGCAGCGGAGGCGCGATGAAGATACGGATCCATGCTTCAACCACGCTGACGGCTGTCGCCGGGTCCGTGCCGGGCCTGCCCCTGTGGCAGATCGCCCCCACGCGCGACAGTGCCGGACAGCGGCTGACCGATTTCATGATGCTGATTCCGCGCCTGCGCAGCCGGCCGCTCGCCGAGATCGAGCGCACTTCGCGCGAGATCCAGGCCGTGCTTGCGCTGCATCCTGACGTGGTGTTTGCCGACCTCAACCTGAAACTGAACCTGCTGTGGATGTCGTTGCGTCCGCGGCAGGGAGCGATCGGCGAGCTGGCCGCGGCGATCCGGCTGCGGGTGCCCGAGGCGGTATTGGTGGCGCATTATGCCGGGCCTCGCTAAGCGCATTCCCGGTGCCTGGCGGACATCATTGACCCGCGCCTAGCAGCCTGTCGGACACAGGCGCCGCCGACGTGGCCTGAATAGCCCTGCAAATGGCATGGAAACCCGCGTCCTTTCTGCGTTTCGGTTCACCCAAAGCGGCGGAATTCGTTAAAATGAGCGATTGCTAATTAACCCGCTGGAGCAAACATGGCCGTTTCTGAACTTCAGGTGCAGACCGCACTGAAAGAGTTGACTGATCCCAATACCCACAAGGATTATGTCTCGACCAAATCCGCCCGCAACATCAAGATCGACGGCGGCGCTGTATCGGTCGACATCTTGCTGAGCTACCCGGCGCAGAGTCAGTTGGCCCTCATCAAAAAGCAGGTCGAAGACAGGCTTGGCGCCATCGATGGCGTGACCAGCGCCACCGCGAATGTGAGCTTCAAGATCGTTTCGCACGGCGTGCAGCGCGGCGTCAAGCTGATCCCCAACGTGAAAAACATCATCGCCGTGGCGTCCGGCAAGGGCGGTGTCGGCAAGTCCACCACCGCCGTCAACCTGGCGCTGGCGCTGGCCGCCGAGGGCGCGCGCGTCGGCATGCTGGACGCCGACATCTACGGCCCCTCGCAGCCGACCATGCTCGGGATTACCGGCAAGCCCGAATCGACCGACGGCAAGAACCTCGAGCCGCTGATCGGCCACGGCATTCAGGCAATGTCGATCGGCTTCCTGATCGACGTCGAAACCCCCATGGTGTGGCGCGGCCCGATGGTGACCCAGGCGCTGGAACAGTTGCTGAACAACACCAATTGGAGCGAGCTCGACTATCTGGTGGTCGACCTGCCTCCCGGCACCGGCGACATCCAGCTGACGCTGGCGCAGCGCGTACCGGTGACCGGCGCGGTGATCGTCACCACCCCGCAGGACATTGCGCTGATCGACGCGCGCAAGGGCCTGAAGATGTTCGAGAAGGTCGGTATCCCCATCCTCGGCGTGGTCGAAAACATGAGCCTGCACATCTGCTCGAACTGCGGCCACGAAGAGCGCATCTTCGGCGAAGGCGGCGGCGAGCGCATGTGCAAGGATTACAACGTGGAATTTCTCGGTTCGCTGCCACTTGAGGGCAGCATTCGCGCCGACACCGATTCCGGCAAGCCATCGGTGGTGGCCGACCCGGATAGCCGTGTGACCGAAATTTACAAGCAGATCGCGCGCCGCGTGGCGGTGAAGATTGGCGAAACCGCGGTGGATCACTCCGCCAAGTTCCCCAACATCGTCATTTCCAACACCTGATGGAGGATTCAGGGGCCAGGGGTCAGGGAACGAGCGGCCGCTGGCCGCGCATCCTGCCGCCCGCCACCTCCTGCCGCCTGGCCGAGCCTAAAACATGTCTATCAAATCCGACAAGTGGATCCGTCGCATGGCGGCGGAGCATGGCATGATCGAACCGTTTGAACCGGGGCAGATCAAGCAGGCCGGTGGCCGCCCCATCGTGTCATACGGCACGTCAAGCTACGGCTACGACGTGCGCTGCGCCAGCGAGTTCAAGCTGTTCACCAACATCAATACGACGATTGTCGACCCCAAGGCGTTCGATCCGAACTCCTTCGTCGAGGTCAAGGGCGATTCCTGCATCATTCCCCCCAACTCGTTTGCACTCGCGCGTACGGTGGAATATTTCCGCATTCCGCGCAGTGTGCTGACGATTTGCCTGGGCAAAAGCACGTATGCGCGCTGCGGCATCATCGTCAACGTGACGCCGCTGGAGCCCGAGTGGGAAGGCCACGTGACGCTGGAGTTTTCCAACACGACCCCGCTGCCCGCACGCATTTACGCCAACGAGGGCGTGGCGCAAATGCTCTTCCTCGAATCCGACGAGGTGTGCGAGGTGTCGTACCGCGATCGCGGCGGCAAATATCAGGGCCAGGTCGGCGTGACGCTGCCTAAAACTTAATCCCGCGGGGCACGCGGGATTCGTATAATCCGCTTCTTTATAATCCGTCCGCCTCTAGCCCGGATGTCTCATCGATTCGCGTGATGATTGCCGAGGATTTTGTTCCTTTTGGAACAAGATACCGGTTAAGTGCATGCGAGTTGACGACATCCGGGTCAAGGCTTCCCTCTGGAGCAGGCCATGCGCTTCCGCTTTCCCGTTGTCATCATTGACGAAGATTTCCGCTCCGAAAACGCATCGGGGCTCGGCATCCGCACACTTGCCGACGCCATCGAGAAGGAAGGCATAGAAGTGCTCGGCGTCACCAATTATGGCGACCTGACCTCGTTCGCCCAGCAGCAGGCGCGCGCCTCGGCCTTTATCCTGTCGATTGACGATGAGGAACTCGCCGGCAGCGACGAGGATACGAGCAAGGCGCTGCAAAAGCTGCGCAGCTTCGTCGAGGAAGTGCGCTTCCGCAATGCCGAGATCCCGATTTTCCTGCATGGCGAAACCCGTACCGCGCGCCATATTCCGAACGATATCCTGCGTGAGCTGAACGGCTTCATCCACATGCTGGAAGACACGCCGGAGTTTCTCGCCCGATATATCGGGCGAGAAGCGCGTGCCTATCTCGAATCGTTGGTGCCGCCGTTTTTTCGTGCACTCACCCATTACGCGGCGGACGGCTCCTATTCCTGGCACTGCCCCGGCCACTCCGGTGGGGTAGCGTTCCTGAAGTCGCCGATCGGCCAGATGTTCCACCAGTTTTTCGGCGAGAACCTGCTGCGCGCCGACGTCTGCAACGCGGTCGACGAACTCGGGCAACTGCTCGATCATACCGGTCCGGTGGGAGCGTCGGAGCGCAATGCGGCGCGCATTTTCAACTGCGACCACCTGTTCTTCGTCACCAACGGCACCTCGTCGTCGAACAAGATGGTGTGGCACGCGACCGTCGCGCCGGGCGATATCGTGGTGGTCGACCGCAACTGCCACAAGTCCATCCTGCACGCCATCATGATGTGCGGTGCGATCCCGATCTTCCTGACGCCGACGCGCAACCATTACGGCATCATCGGGCCGATTCCGCTGGACGAATTCCGCCCCGAGAATATCGAGAAGAAAATCGCCGCGCACCCGTTCGCCAAGGACGTGAAGCGCAAGCCGCGCATCCTCACCATTACCCAGTCGACCTACGACGGCATCCTCTACAACGTCGACATGATCAAGGAACTGCTCGGCGACTACATCGACACCCTGCATTTCGACGAGGCCTGGCTGCCGCATGCGACCTTCCACGACTTCTATCGCGGCATGCACGCCATCGGCAAGAACCGTCCGCGCGCCAAGGATGCGCTGGTGTTCGCCACCCAGTCGACGCACAAGCTGCTGGCCGGCCTCTCCCAGGCCTCGCAGATCCTGGTGCAGGATTCGGAGACGCGCAAGCTCGACTTCCATCGCTTCAATGAAGCCTACCTGATGCATACCTCGACCTCGCCGCAGTATGCCATCATCGCCTCGTGCGACGTGGCGGCGGCAATGATGGAGCCGCCCGGGGGTCCCGCGCTGGTCGAGGAATCGATCAGGGAAGCGCTGGATTTCCGGCGCGCCATGCGCAAGGTCGAGGCGGAATTCGGCGACTCCTGGTGGTTCAAGGTGTGGGGGCCGCAGAAGCTGGCCGACGAAGACGTGGGCGACCGCGAGGACTGGATGCTGAAGGCTGGAGAGCGTTGGCACGAGTTCGGCAACCTCGCGCCCGGGTTCAACATGCTCGATCCGATCAAGGCCACCGTCATCACTCCGGGGCTGGACATGGACGGCGCTTTCGCCGAGTGGGGCATCCCGGCGGCGATCGTCACAAAATACCTGGCCGAGCATGGCGTCATCGTGGAAAAGACCGGGCTGTATTCCTTCTTCATCATGTTCACCATCGGCATCACCAAGGGCCGCTGGAATACGCTGGTGACCGCCTTGCAGCAGTTCAAGGCAGACTACGACGAAAACCAGCCGCTATGGCGCGTGCTGCCCGATTTCATCGAGAAGCACACGCGCTATGAGAAAACCGGACTGAAGGACCTGTGCGACCAGATTCACACCATCTACAAGGCCAACGACGTGGCGCGCCTGACCACCGAGATGTACCTGTCGGAAATGGCGCCGGCGATGAAGCCGGCCGACGCCTTTGCCAAAATGGCGCACCGTGAGATCGAGCGGGTCGAGATCGACCAGCTCGAGGGCCGCATCACCGCCATGCTGGTGACGCCTTATCCGCCGGGCATTCCCTTGCTGATTCCGGGTGAGCGCTTCAACAGCACCATCGTGCGCTACCTGCAGTTCACCCGCGATTTCAACGTGAAATTTCCCGGCTTCGAGACCGACGTGCACGGCCTGGTCGAGGACACGGTGGGCGACAAGGCCACGTATTATGTCGACTGCGTGATGTGATGCCGCCGGGCGCGGCAACTGGCTTGATTCGCCGGACAAAAAGCGTATGATTCGCAGTCCCCGGTTTGCCGGGGATTGTTTATTGTCCCTGGCTGTTTATGCCGGGGTTTGACCTTGCCCCACCGCACCGCGGCGGGGGGCTGAACCGAAAGGAAACTCGATGCGGCATTACGAAATCGTATTTATCGTCCATCCCGATCAGAGCGAGCAGGTGCCCGCCATGATCGAACGCTATCGCAGCAACATCACCACGCGCGGCGGCAGCGTCCACCGCCTGGAAGACTGGGGCCGCCGCCAGATGGCCTACCCGATCCAGAAAGTCCACAAGGCCCACTACGTGCTGATGAACATCGAGTGCGACCAGGAAACGCTGGACGAACTCGAGCATGGCTTCAAATTCAACGATGCCGTGCTGCGCCATCTGACCATCAAGCACGCCGCAGCCGTGACCACGGCTTCGCCGATGATGAAGGAAGAAAAGTCGCGCGACATCCTGGACAGCGCCAAGGCAGAAACCGCCAAGGCAGAAACCGCCAAGCCAGACGTGGCAGCCGAACAGCCAGCCGCTGCCTGAGTGCGTGGTCTGAATGAGTGAATAGGCTGGTCATCAGCGGAGCGCTCATCCAGGTCGACCCTTTGCGTTACAGTCCGGCGGGTGTGCCGATTGCCGAAGCGGTGGTTCTGCACCGCAGCAGTCAGACAGTGGCCACGCAAGTCCGGCAGGTGGAATGCGAGTTGACGGTACAGGCGAGCGGAGCGCTTGCCGGTCAGTTGGCGCAGCTGAATGCTGGAACGCAGGTGAAACTGGAAGGCGCGTTGAACCGGCGCAGCGTGAAAAGCCGTCAGCTGATCCTGATATTGAATCGAATCGAAAAGGAATGAATCATGGCACGTCCAATGGGTGGTAAAACCGGCGGCAAGTTCGCCAAAAAAGGCGGCCGCGACAGCGGCAATCGTGGTCTCTTCAAGCGTCGCAAGTTCTGCCGCTTCACCGCTGAAAAAGTGGTTGAGATCGATTACAAGGACATCGACGTGCTGAAGGAATTCATCGCCGAAAATGGCCGCATCATCCCGGCGCGCATCACCGGCACCAAGGCGCACTACCAGCGTCAGCTGGGCACCGCGATCAAGCGTGCGCGCTTCCTGGCGCTGATGCCTTACACCGACCTGCATTGAGGAGATGACCATGCAAGTGATTCTGATCGACAAAGTCGGCAAATTGGGCGACCTGGGTGACGTGGTCAAAGTAAAGGACGGCTACGCCCGCAACTATCTGATTCCGACCGGCCGCGCGCGTCGCGCCACGCAAGCCAATATGGAAGCATTCGCCGCGCAGAAGGCCGAATTGGAGCGCGTTGCCGCCGAAAAACTGGCCGATGCCCAGCGCCGTGCCGAAAAGCTCGAAGGAACGAGCGTGACCATCAGCCGGAAAGCCGGCGTCGATGGCCGCCTGTTCGGTTCCATCACCAACGCCGATATTTCCGATGCGCTGAAAGCGCAAGGCCATGAAGTGGCCAAGTCGGAGATCCGTTTGCCCGAAGGTCCGTTCAAGACCCTCGGCGAATACCCGGTGGTGCTGGCGCTGCACGCCGACATTACCGCCAACATCACGGTGGTGGTGACCGGCCAGCAGTAACGCCGCCGGGCAGGTCGAAAAAAGGGGGGCTTTGGCCCCCTTTTTTTTCGTGTGCCTTCAGGATATTCCCGGATGTACCTGCTTTATCCACAGCCTTATCCCTTTGTGTGGGGGGGGCGGAAGACTAGAATCCGGCCATGGCCGCTATCCACTCGTTTACTCCGAATTCCGATCCCCAGCTGGCGCAAATGCGCCTGCCGTCGCATTCCCTGGAAGCCGAGCAGGCAGTGTTGGGCGGCTTGCTGCTCGACAACGGCGCATGGGATCGTATTGGCGATGTGGTGTCGGAAAGCGATTTCTACCGCCAGGATCATCGCCAGATCCTGCGCGCGATCGTGCGGCAGATTGCCGAAAACCGCCCGGCGGACGCGGTGACGGTGACCGAGGCGCTGCAATCGCTGGGCCAGCTCGAGAGCGTGGGCGGGCTTGCCTACATCGTCGCGCTGGCGAGCAACACGCCGTCGGCCGCCAACATCCGCCGCTATGCCGAAATCGTGCGCGAGCGTTCGGTGATGCGCCGTCTGGCCGAGGTGGCGACCGGGATTGCCGACACCGCTTATGCCCCGGCCGGGCGCAGCGCCTCGCAACTGCTCGACGAGGCCGAGGCCAAGGTGTTCGAGATTGCCGAGTCGGGCAGCCGCGGCCAGGCGGGCTTCACTGAAATCAAGCCGCTTTTGAAAGAAGTGGTTGAGCGCATCGACGAGCTGTATCACCGCGACAACGATTCCGGCATCACCGGCGTGCCGACCGGATTTCACGACCTCGACCAGAAAACCTCGGGTTTCCAGCCGGGCGACCTGATCATCGTCGCCGGGCGCCCCTCGATGGGCAAGACCGCATTCTCGATCAACATCGGCGAGAACGTCGCGCTCGATACCGGCTTGCCGGTGGCGGTCTTTTCCATGGAAATGGGCGGCCAGCAGCTGGTAATGCGGATGATCGGCTCGGTCGGCAAGCTCGACCAGCATCGCCTGCGTACCGGCAAGCTGGGCGAGGACGACTGGCAGCGCCTCACCTACGCCCTCGGCAAGCTCAACGACGCCCCCGTCTTCATCGACGAAACACCGGGGCTCAATGTGCTGGAACTGCGCGCCCGCGCCCGGCGCCTGCAGCGCCAGTGCGGCAAGCTGGGCCTGATCATCATCGACTACATCCAGCTGATGTCCGCCAGCAGCTCGGGCGAAAACCGCGCCACCGAAATCTCGGAAATCTCGCGCGCCCTCAAGGGCCTGGCGAAAGAACTGCACGTGCCGGTGGTCGCGCTGTCGCAGCTGAACCGCAGCCTCGAGCAGCGCCCCAACAAGCGGCCGGTGATGTCCGACCTGCGCGAATCGGGCGCCATCGAACAGGATGCCGACGTCATTCTGTTCATCTACCGCGACGAGGTCTACAACCCCGACACCCAGGACAAGGGCACCGCCGAAATCATCATCAGCAAGCAGCGTAACGGCCCTATCGGCACAGTGCGGTTGGCCTTTGTCGGCGAATATACGCGCTTCGAGACGCTGGCACAGCCGGGTTCCTACTGAGTCCATGCGTCCGATCAAGGCGCGGATTTCGATCGGTGCAATAGCGCACAACCTGCGCGTGGCGCGCCGTCACGCGGGTACGACATGCGTGTTTGCGGTGGTCAAGGCCAACGCCTATGGTCATGGACTGTCACGCGCGCTGCGCGCATTGGCGGCAGCGGACGGCTTCGCCGTGCTGACGCTGGAAGAGGCCGCCAACCTGCGCCTGATGGGCGTCGAGAAGCCGATCCTGCTGCTGGAAGGGATCTTTGGCGCGGATGAGATCGCCACCTGCGCCGAACTGGATCTGTGGCCGGTGCTGCATCATCCCGTGCATCTCGACTGGCTGCAGCAGCGGCCGCCTGCACGCCCCATTCAGGTCTTCCTCAAGTTCGACAGCGGCATGCACCGGCTGGGGCTTCCGCTCGCCGACCACGCCGCCATCGTTGCGCGAGCGCAAAGCCTGCCCGGAGTGGCCGGCATCACCTTGATGACCCACTTCGCCCAGGCAGACGAGGCCGCCGGCGTGGACTGGCAGTTGCGGCCGTTTCTGCGCGAGATCGCCGGCTATGGCCTGCCGTGGAGCAGCGCCAATTCGGCAGCGCTGTTGCGCTACCCGGATACCCTCGGCGCGTGGGTGCGACCGGGCCTGATGCTGTATGGCGCATCGCCGTTTGCCGACGTGTCTGCAGCCGAACTGGGACTGCGCCCGGCGATGACCCTGCAGTCGGAGATCATCAGCGTGCAGACCCTGCAAGCGGGCGAAGGGGTGGGCTACGGCCAGCTGTTTCGCGCAGAACGGGCGATGCGGGTGGGGGTGGTGGCGTGCGGTTATGCGGACGGCTATCCGCGCCATGCGCTGACCGGCACCCCGGTGCTGGTCGGCGGCCGCGCCAGTCGCACCCTGGGACGGGTGTCGATGGACATGCTGTGTGTCGACTTGAGCGAGTGCGCCAGTGCCGGCGTCGGCACTCCGGTGGTGCTGTGGGGGGAGGGTCTGCCGGTGGATGCGGTGGCCGCGGCGGCCGGCACCGCCAGCTATGAACTGCTGTGCGCCCTGGCCGCGCGCGTCCCGGTGGAAGAGATCGCCTGAACGCGCGAACCACCTGCTTTAATGCGTCCAGCAGCCGGCCGGTTCGCCGGCGGCCCGGCGCCGGGCGCAGGCGCTCTTCACCTACTCGGGCAGGGCATAGGGCAGGGGCTTCAGGGTCAAGGCCGCGCCGTCGGCGGCTTTCAGGTGCAGGATCTGCGTATTCGCGCTTTCGACCTGGGCGACGGCCAGCACATCGAAGCCACCGGCCGGCGCCGGCGCCGCGTTGACCACGGTTCCGGTGGCCTGGCCGACCATGTCGGCACTGTATAAAGGGTCGCCCGGCGCGGCTTCGGCGTCCACATGCGCCAAAAACATGCGGCGCTTGAGCTTGCCCAGATACTGGCTGCGCGCGACGATTTCCTGGCCCGGGTAGCAGCCCTTCTGGAAGCTGACCCCGCCGATGACTTCGAGGTTGACCATCTGCGGCACGAACAGCTCCTGGGTGGCGGCGACGATCATCGGAATGCCGGCGTTGAGCCGCAGCCAGTCCCATACTGGCGTCCCGACCGGGGTGGCCGACTGGCGCAACGCCTGCCACACGGCGGCGGCACGCCCAGGCACGATCGACAGCACGAACTTGTCGTCGCCCAGGCGGATCACCTGGCCGGCCTCGCTGGCGACCGAGTGCATCGCGGCTTCCGGCACGGCACCCATCGCGGCGGTCACCGCCGCCAGCGCCTGCCTGCCGGCGACGACCAGCCGCACGTTTTCGTCGCTGGCATCGCGCGTCTGCACCTTGGCGCGCAGAATGAACATGGACAGGCGCTTCAGCACGCCGGCAAGAATGTCGCCCGAAAGCTGCAGGCAATAATCCTCGTCCTGCCGCCACGCCAGGAAATTGCCGAGCAGGCGCCCCTTGGGGTTGCAGTAGCCGCTCCACTGCGCGCTGTCGGCGTGCAGCGCGCGCACATCGTTGCTGACCTGGCCCTGCAGGAAAGCGGCGGTGTCCTCGCCGCGTAGCGCGATGACGCCGAGTTGCGACAGATCCGCCACAATGGTGCCGTCCGTGGCGGCCGCGCGTTCGGCGGCAGGGTCGCCATAATGCAGCACGCTGTCGGCTTCGATGGCTGCGCCTTGGGATTGCAGAAAGGTTTTCCAGGAATCGATCACGATGCGTTCCAGCTAAGGGGAATGGAATGAAGGCCGAAAGTGTACACGCTGATGCGCGAGATTGAGCTCAAACCCTCACGCCGACTGGGGCTGTTGCTGGCGGGCATGCTGCTGCTGGCGCTGGCCGCCCTCTATCTCGCGGCGCTGCCGGGCAGTTTGCAGCTGCTGCTGGGCATGATCGTAACGGGCCTGGGCGTGTGGGGTTGGCAGCGGGCGCGCTCGCCGGCCAGCCTGCGTATTGCGGCAGACGGCCGCTTGCAATGTCTGGATGATGCCGCTGAATGGTGCGAAGCCGAAATATTAGGCGACAGTTTTGTTTCGACCGCCTTGATCGTGTTGCGCTACCGGGTGGCAGGCGAACCGGTGCGGATCCTGACGCTGCTGCCCGACAGCGCGGCTGCCGACGACCTGCGCCGCCTCAGGGTGTCGCTTCGCTGGACACGCCGCATACGCTCGGACACAGCGTCCCAGGACACGGGTTGAGCACCGTGTTGCCGGCGATCGGCAGCGTCTCCGGGTAGTCGCGGCTGTAGTGCAGGCCGCGGCTTTCCTGTCGCAACTGGGCCGAGCGGATGATGAGGTCGGCGCTTTGCACCAGGTTACGCAGCTCGATCAGGTCGTTGCTGACGCGGAAGTTGCGGTAGAACTCGTCGATTTCGTCGCGCAGCAGGCGGATGCGGTGCGAAGCGCGCGTCAGTCGTTTGTTGGTACGCACGATGCCGACGTAGTCCCACATGAAGCGGCGCAGCTCGTCCCAGTTGTGCGAGATCACCACTTCCTCGTCGGGATCGGTGACGCGCGAGGCGTCCCACGGCGGCAGGCCGAGCGCCGGGGCGGGCGGGGTGGCAAGAATGTCGCGCGCGGCGGCATGGCCGAACACCAGGCATTCGAGCAGCGAGTTCGACGCCAGCCGGTTGGCGCCATGCAGGCCGGTGAACGTGACTTCGCCGACCGCATGCAGGTTGCACAGGTCGGTGCGCGCGTCCATGTCGGTGACCACGCCGCCGCAGGTATAGTGCGCGGCCGGCACCACCGGGATCGGCTGGCGCGTGATGTCGATGCCGAGCTCCAGGCAGCGGCCGTAGATTGTCGGGAAATGCTCGCGCACGAAATCGGCCGGTTTGTGGCTGATGTCGAGGTAGACGCAGTCGATGCCGCGTTTTTTCATCTCGAAGTCGATCGCACGCGCCACCACGTCGCGCGGGGCGAGTTCGGCGCGTTCGTCGTGAAACTGCATGAAGCGGCTGCCGTCGGGCAGCAGCAGCCATCCGCCCTCGCCGCGCACCGCTTCGCTGATGAGGAAGGACTTGGCGTGCGGGTGGTACAGGCAGGTCGGGTGGAACTGCACGAATTCCAGGTTGGCCACCCGGCAGCCGGCGCGCCACGCCATGGCGATGCCGTCGCCGGTCGCCGTGTCGGGATTGGACGTATAGAGATAGACCTTGCCGGCGCCGCCGGTGGCCAGCACGGTGTGGCCTGCGGCGAAGGTCTCGACTTCGCCGCTGTCCTTGTTCAGCGCATAGGCGCCGTGGATCTGCCGCTCCTCGCCGCCGGCGCGCTTGCCGGTGATGAGGTCGATGGCGACGTGCTGCTCGAAGGTCTCGATATTGGGATGGGCGCGCACGCGGTCGAGCAGGCTGGTCTGCACCGCGTGGCCGGTGGCGTCGGTCGCATGCACCACGCGTCGCCTGGAATGGCCGCCCTCGCGCGCCAGATGCAGGCCGCCGGGCGCCTGCGGATCGGGCGTGAAGGCGACGCCGTTGGCGGTCAGCCAGCTGATCATCGAGCGCGCCTGGCTGGCCACCATGCGGGTGACCGCTTCGTCGCACAGGCCGGCGCCGGCGATCAGGGTGTCGCGTACATGCGCCTCCACCGAGTCGCCGTTGTCGACTGCCGCCGCAATCCCGCCTTGCGCCCAGTCGCTGGCGCCGTCGATCATCTGGCGTTTGGTGACAATGGCGACGCGGCGCTGGTCGGCAAGCCTGAGCGCGGTGGTCAGCGCGGCGAGGCCGCTGCCGAGGATGAGGACGTCGTGTCTATGCATGAATCGGGCGATGATAGCAGGCTTGGGCCTGACCGGAATCACCCCGCTGCATCGAAATTGGCGGGTGAACTTTTTGGCCGGGGCATCCTCTCATCTTTCGGAAGCTGCGGTCACGTATACTTTCAGCATAAACATAAAGCAGCAGGGAGATATGTCAGACCGCGAACTGGATCAGGTGTTGGTTGAACGTGCTCAACAGGGCGACAAGCGCGCATTCGAGCTGCTGGTGATCAAGTATCACCGCAAGGTCGGACGGCTGTTGTCGCGCATGGTGCGGGACGCGGCGGAGGTGGAAGATATTACGCAGGAAGCTTTTATCAAGGCCTATCGCGCGTTGCCGGGATTTCGCGGCGAAAGTGCGTTTTATACCTGGCTGTACCGCATCGCCGTCAACACCGCCAAGAATTACCTGGTGGCGCACAAACGCCAGCCGGTATCGAGCGATGTGCAGGCGGAAGATGCCGAGAATTATGAGGAAGGCGATCTGTTGCGCGACATCGCGACGCCGGAAGCGGAACTTCATACCAAGCAGATCGCCCAAGCAGTGAATGAGGCCGTCGATGCGTTGCCCGAGGAATTGCGGACGGCCATCACGCTGCGTGAAATCGAAGGCATGAGCTACGAGGACATTGCGCAGATGATGGAATGCCCGATTGGCACCGTGCGTTCGCGGATATTCCGTGCGCGTGAGGCGATTGCCGAAAAAATACGCCCGATGCTGGGCACCCGTCAGGATAAAAGGTGGTAACCATGTCAGCACTTCGCAAACTCGATACCTTTCCCCAGACAGGACCGGCCGACGACCGATTGTCGATGCTGTCCGCCGCGCTCGACGGTGAAACGGCACGCGCCGAAACCGAGGCCTGCATCACGGCGATGAAGCATGATGAGGTCTTGCGGCAGAAGTGGTCCGAATACCACATGGTCGGCGACCTGATGCGTGGCATGGTGCCGACGCAGGACGATTTCATGGCACGCTTTTCGGTGCAACTGGCAGCCGAACCTACCGTGCTGGCGCCGCGCCGTAGCGTGTGGCCGCAGCGGCTGGCAGTGGCATCGTTCGCTTCGGTTGCGGTATGGGGCGTGATTGCGCTGATCGGGCTGCTGTCGGATACCCCTGCCACTGCACCGATGGCGGTGGCGCCAGGCTTCCAGCAGGCCGGACTGGCTTCGAGCCCGCGTGACGACGACCGCTTCGCTTCCTATCTGGTGGCGCATCAGGAATTTGCCCCGATGGCGGTGGTTTCGCCCTACCAGCGCGTGGTGGCGGTTGCGGCGGAGCCGCGTTGATGCCGGCGGGCGTTGTGTGGCGGCAAGACTGGCTGGCAGTGGGGTTTGCCGCACTGATGCTGTTGTCCGGCACGGCGCGCGCCGACGCCGCGCTCGATTGGCTCAACCGCGCTGCCGCCGCCGCCAAGCAGCAGAACTACAGCGGCATCTATGTGTATCACCACGGCGAACACGTCGAAGTGCTGCGTGTGCTGCATCGCACCGATGCCACCGGCGAACTGGAAAAGGTCGAGGTGCTGGACGGCACGCCGCGCAAGTTCCTGCGCATCAACAACGATGTCTATTGCCACTTGCCGGACGGTAAGAGTGTGCGGCTTGAGCGCAATGCCCTGCGCCGGTTCTTCCCCGCCTTGCTGCCTGCCCAGCCGGCCGGCCTGCTCGAATATTACGAGGTGAAACTCGGCGGTGTCGAGCGGGTGGCGGGCCGGCCCTGCCAGGTGGTGATGCTGGAGCCGCACGACGGCTATCGTTACAGCTACAATTTGTGGCTGGATAAACAAACCGGACTGCCGCTCAAGTCGCGCGTCGTCAACGACAGCGGAGGCGTGGTGTCGATGTTCGTGTTCTCCGAAATCCAGATTGGCAAGGCGCCCGATGCCGGGTCGTTTCGCAACGATCTGGCGGGCAAACGCGTCCAGCAAGCCAGTCTCGACAAACCGGCCGAGGTGGCTTGGGACGTAACCCCGCCGCCGGGATTCGAGCGGGTGCAGGAGGCAGTGCGCGCATTGCCGGGCAAGCCGGCGCCGGTCACCCATCTGGTGTTTTCGGACGGGCTCTCCGTGCTGTCGATGTTCGTGGAACGCATCGATCCCCAGATGCCAAACCTGCGCGGGCTGTCGGCTGAGGGCGTGATCGGCATCTATGCGCGTGAGGTCGACGGTCACACCGTGACCATCCTGGGCGAAGTGCCGAACATGGCACTGATCGAAACAGGCAACTCGGTCAAACGGAAGTAAGTATCGCCATGCTGGAGCAAACCGCCGAAGTCGTCAAAACCGCAGCGGATGGCATCTGGGTGCAGGCGGTCGAGCCGTCCGGCTGCGGTACGTGCGGCGGGCAGGGCTGTGCGTCGCGCCGCATCGCCGAGATGTTCCAGCGCAAACCACGGCATTTTCTGGTCGACTGCGACCTGTCGCTGGCGCCGGGTGACCGCATCGTGGTCGGCATCGCCCGCGGTAGCGTGCTCAGGAGCGCATTGCGCGCCTATGGACTGCCGTTGGGTTTGATGCTGGCGGGCGCGTTGCTGGCACAGGCCGTCCAGCCCGGCGATGGCCCCGCAGTGGTTGGCATGCTGCTCGGGGGCGTAGCGGGCTGGCTGGCCGCGCGTGGCGGTCGCGCGGCGCGTCCGGTTGTGCTCAGGCGTGAAGACATCAAGCTGTTCACATGAGGAAAGGAGAACCGCGATGAGGATGGGAGTGGCATTGACCGCGACAGCACTGGTGTTTACCTTGTCTGCGCCGGCGTTGGCAAAAGAAGCGATGGACGTGGCCGATCTGGTCGAAACACAAGGCCCGGCAGTGGTCAACATCAGCACCACCAGGCTGGTGAAGCATGGCGCCGAGGGCTTCCCTTTCGCGGTGCCCGACGATGAAGCCATGCAGGAGTTCTTCCGCCGCTTCTTTCCACCTGGCGTCCCCGGACACGGGCCGGAGCAGGAAATTCCCGCACGCGGCACCGGCTCCGGCTTCATCGTCAGCAATGACGGCTACATCCTGACCAACGCCCATGTAGTGCGCGGCGCCGACGAAGTCGAGGTCAAGCTCATCGACAAGCGCAAATTCAGCGCAAGAGTGGTCGGCTCCGACAGCCGCACCGATGTTGCGGTCATCAAGATCACCGCCAACAACCTGCCGGCGGTCAAGCTGGGCGATCCCGCCAGGCTGCGGGTGGGCGAGGCGGTAGCGGCCATCGGTTCGCCGTTCGGCTTCGAGAATTCGGTTACCGCCGGCATCGTCTCCGCCAAGGGGCGCTCGCTGCCCTCGGAAAGTTACGTGCCCTACATCCAGACCGATGTGCCGATCAATCCGGGCAATTCGGGCGGGCCGCTGTTCAACATGAAGGGCGAAGTGATTGGCATCAACTCGCAGATATACAGCCGCAGCGGCGGATACCAGGGGGTATCGTTCGCGATTCCGATCGATGTGGCGATGGAGGTTGCCGAGCAGCTGAAAAGCGGCGGCAAGGTCTCGCGTGGCTGGCTGGGGGTGGTGGTGCAGGAAGTGACCGCCGATCTCGCCGAGTCCTTCGGCATGGATCGCCCGCGCGGCGCGCTGATCGCACAGGTGCAGGCGGATAGCCCTGCGGCCAGGGCCGGCTTGCAGGCGGCCGATGTAATCTTCATGTTTGACGGCAAGCCGGTGGAGAACTCTGGCGATCTGCCGCGCATGGTCGGCATGACCAAGCCGGGAACGAAAATTCCGCTGCAGGTGTGGCGCCGCGGCAAGGTGCAGAAGCTGGCGGTGGTGCTGGGCGAATTGCCGGGCGAGGAGCTGCCCGCCGGCAATAGCGGCAAGACCTATTCGCGTGGCGGCCTGGCCCTGTCCGAACTCACGGCCGACCAACGGCGCGAGCTTGGGATCGACCACGGCCTGCTGGTGGAAGAAGTGAGAGGCGACGCCGTGCGTGCGGGCATCCGCGTCGGCGACGTGATCCTCGCGGTGAACAACGGCAAAGTGCCCACGGTCGAAGCCTTCCGCAAGGCGATCGCCGCCGTTCCCAAGGGCAAGAGCGCGGCGCTCCTGGTGCGGCGTGGCGAAGGCTCGCTCTACATTCCGCTGAAGATATCGGGTGAGTAAGACACCCACTTTGTACCCGCAAGGGGCAGGCCGTGACTGTCCCCGCATGGGGGAGGCCGAGGTTTTCCCCGCATGGGGGAGGCCGTGGTTGTCCCCGCAAGGAGGAGGCCGTGGTTGTAAAGCCGATGAATCGGCAACAACCACGCACTAAAGCCGATGAATCGGCAACAACCTCGCTCTAAAGACGCTAAAGCGTCAACACTCACGCTCTACACGCGGGCAGGCTGCCCGCTGTGCGAGGAGATGGCGGCAGAAGTCGGCGCGCTGATCGCGGGAACCGGCCACCGTCTGACACCGGTGGATGTGGATGCCGATCCGTTGCTCAAAACGCGCTACGGTTGGGATGTGCCGCTGCTGTTCGACGGTGCCACCGAGATTTGCCGTCATGAGCTTAATCTGCATGCGCTTCGGGAATGGCTGCGCGGACGGCCCTGAAATCCGTTAAAATTCTGGGTGTTATCGCATCCCTAGCCGGGCACGGAAACGTGCCCGTTTTGCTGTGTCCCAGAGTCTGATCCGCAATTTTTCCATCATCGCCCACATCGACCACGGCAAGTCCACGCTGGCCGACCGCCTCATCCAGTTTTGCGGCGGCCTGTCCGACCGCGAAATGGGGGCGCAGGTGCTCGATTCCATGGACCTGGAAAAGGAACGCGGCATCACCATCAAGGCGCAGACTGCCGCGCTCAGCTACAAGGCGCAGGACGGCAAGGTCTACCGCTTGAATCTGATCGACACCCCCGGCCACGTTGACTTTTCCTATGAAGTGTCGCGTTCCCTGTCCGCGTGCGAGGGCGCCCTGCTGGTGGTCGATGCCTCGCAGGGAGTGGAAGCGCAGACGGTGGCTAACTGCTACACCGCGATCGACCTCGGCGTCGAGGTGATCCCGGTGCTGAACAAGATCGACCTGCCTGCCGCCGACCCGGACCGGGTGGCGGAAGAGATCGAGGACATCGTCGGGCTGGACGCGAGCGAGGCGGTGCGTGCATCGGCCAAGACCGGGATCGGCATTGCCGAGATTCTTGAAGTGGTGGTGAAGCAGGTGCCGCCGCCGCGTGGGGACGAGAGCGCGCCGCTGAAGGCGCTGATCATCGACTCGTGGTTCGATAACTACGTCGGCGTGGTGATGCTGGTGCGGGTGATCGACGGCGTGCTGCGTCCCAAGGACAAGATCCGCTTCATGGCCTCCGATGCGCAGCACCTGACCGAGCACGTTGGTGTATTCACGCCGAAATCGGTTAACCGGCCCAGCCTGTCGGCAGGCGAGGTCGGCTTCGTGATCGCCGGCATCAAGGAACTCAAGTCGGCCCAGGTGGGCGACACCATCACCCTGCTCGACCGGCCTGCAAGCAAGGCGCTACCCGGCTTCAAGAAGGTACAGTCGCAGGTCTTTGCCGGCCTCTACCCGATCGAGTCGCACGACTTCGAGGCGCTGCGCGACGCGTTGACCAAGTTGCAGCTCAACGATGCGGCGTTGCAGTTCGAGCCCGAAGTCTCGCAGGCGCTTGGTTTCGGCTTCCGCTGCGGTTTTCTCGGCCTGTTGCACATGGACATCGTGCAGGAGCGGCTTGAGCGCGAATACAACATGGACCTCATCACCACCGCGCCGACGGTGGTGTACGAAGTGGTGCTCAAAGACGGCATCGTGATCAAGGTCGAGAATCCGTCCAAGCTGCCCGAGCTGTCGAAGATCGAGGAAATCCGCGAGCCCATCATCACCGCGACGATCTTCGTGCCGGAAGAGTTCGTCGGCAGCGTCATTACCCTATGCAACCAGAAACGCGGCATGCAGCTCGACATGCAGTATCACGGCCGGCAGGTGATGCTGCGCTATGACCTGCCGATGAACGAAGTGGTGATGGATTTCTTCGACAAGCTGAAGTCGACCAGCCGTGGCTATGCCTCGCTCGACTACGAGTTCAAGGAATACCGGCCGGGCGACCTGGTCAAGCTCGACATCCTGGTCAACAACGAAAAGGTCGACGCGCTGTCCCTGATCGTGCATCGCGCCACCAGCGTGTATCGCGGGCGCGAACTCGCTTCCAAGATGCGCGAGCTGATTCCGCGCCAGATGTTCGACGTCGCGGTGCAGGCGGCGATCGGCGCCAACATCGTCGCGCGGGAGAATGTCAAGGCGCTGCGCAAGAACGTGCTGGCCAAGTGCTACGGTGGCGACATCTCTCGCAAGAAGAAGCTGCTGGAAAAACAGAAGGCCGGCAAACGCCGCATGAAGCAGGTCGGCAACGTCGAAATCCCGCAGGAAGCCTTTCTTGCGATCCTCCAGGTCTCGGACAAGTAAATATGAATTTCGCGCTCATCCTTTTCATCGCGCTGGCCATCACCGGCGGCATCTGGCTGCTCGACGCGCTGCTGCTCAAGCGTGGCCGCGACCGGGGCGCCCGCGAACCGCTGTTGGTCGAGTACGCCAAAAGCTTTTTCCCGGTCATCCTGGTGGTGTTCGCGCTGCGCTCCTTCCTGGTCGAGCCGTTCAAGATTCCGTCCGGCTCGATGATGCCGACGCTGCTGATCGGCGACTTCATCCTGGTCAACAAATACACCTACGGCATCCGCCTGCCGGTGCTCAACAAGAAAGTGGTGCAACTCAACAATCCCGAGCGCGGCGACGTCATGGTGTTCCGTTATCCGGCCGACCCCGGCCTCGATTACATCAAGCGCGTGATCGGCGTGCCGGGCGACGTGGTCGAATACCGCGACAAGCGGCTCAGCATCAACGGCCAGCCGGCGAGTGCGGTCAACACCGGTACCTACAGCTATGTCGGCAACGGCCTCAGCTACATTACCGCCATGGTGTACCAGGAGCATCTCAACGGCGTTGGCCACACCATGATGACCGAGCCGGGCAAGCCCACGGTCTACCCGTCGCAGGTGGTCGACTTCCCCTATCGCGAAAACTGCTCCTACAATGCCGAGGGCGAAGGCTTCGTCTGCAAGGTCCCGGAGGGGCAGTATTTCATGATGGGAGACAACCGCGACGCCAGCAACGACAGCCGTTACTGGGGCTTCGTTCCGGACCGGAACATCGTCGGCAAGGCCTTTTTCATCTGGATGAATTTCGGCGACTTTAGCCGCATCGGCACTACCCTTAAATAAGGAGACACCATGACCCGCGCATACCCTCTGCAATCCCGGCAACGCGGTCTGAGCATGCTCGGATTCCTGTTCGTCGCCGCCGTGCTGGTCTTTGTGGCCATGCTGGCAATGAAGCTGGTACCGGCCTACATCGAGTTTTTCTCGGTGAAGAAAATTCTCGCCACGATGGGGCAGGAATCCGATTTCAGGTCGAAAAGCAATGCCGAAATCCGTAGTGATTTCGCCAGGCGTGCCGGCGTCGGCTATGTCACGGCGGTCAAGCCGGAACATCTCACGATCGACCGTCGCGGTGGCGTGCCGGTCGTGTCCGCCGATTACGAATTCCGCACCAAGCTCGTCGGCCATGCCAGCCTGGTGGTCGACTTCAGCGCCAGCACCAACCCCAACGCCGCGCCCGCCCGGATTGAATAACGCCTTGCTGAACCGGCGCCTGCAGCAGGCGCTGGGTTATACCTTTATCCGCGCCGACCTTCTGATCCAGGCGCTGACACACCGCAGCTACGGCACGGTCAACAACGAGCGGCTCGAATTTCTCGGCGACTCGGTGCTGAACTGCTCGATTGCCCGCGCGCTTTACGATGCGTTTCCCGATTTGCCCGAAGGCAGTCTTTCGCGCCTGCGCGCCAATCTGGTGCGGCAGGAAACCCTCGCCGATGTTGCGGCGAACCTGCGGCTGGGCGAGAGCCTGCGCTTGGGCGAGGGCGAACTCAAGAGCGGCGGTTTTCGACGCCCTTCGATTCTGGCCGACGCGCTCGAGTCGCTGTTCGGCGCGATCTTCCTCGAGGCCGGGTTTGACGAGGCGCAGCGCGTGGTGCACGGGCTGTTCGCCCCGCTGGTGGCGCAAATCGACCCCAGGGACTCGGGCAAGGATCCCAAGACGGAGTTGCAGGAAATGCTGCAGTCACGCCGGCTGCCGCTGCCGGATTACCGGCTGGTCGACACCGAGGGCGAGGCGCACAACCAGAGCTTCATCGTCGACTGCGTGTTGACCAGGCCCGCAATCAGCACGCGCGGCGTCGGCAAAAGCCGCCGCGCCGCCGAACAGGAGGCGGCGCGCCAGGCGTGCGCCGCATTACGAAATGAACCGGCAGCAAAGAAGAGCGAACTGCAAAAATGAGTGAATTCAAGTGCGGCCTCATCGCCATCGTCGGGCGCCCCAACGTTGGCAAATCGACGCTGCTCAACCGCATCGTCGGACAGAAAGTCAGCATCACCTCGCGCAAGGCACAGACCACGCGTCACCGGGTGATGGGCATTCACACCACCGACGAGGCGCAGTTCGTGTTCGTCGATACGCCCGGCTTCCAGACGCGCTACACCGGCACCATGAACCGCGCGATGAACAAGCGGGTGCGCGAAACGCTGTCGGATACCGATGTGGTGATGATGCTGGTGGAAGCCGGGCGGCTGAAGAACGAGGATCGCCAGGTGATGGCGTTGCTGCCCAAGGATCGCCCGCTGATCCTGGTGGTGAACAAGATCGACCAGGTCAAGGATCGCGCAGAGTTGATGGCGTATCTGCAGGAAGTCACGGCTGCACATGCGTTTACCGAGATCGTCCCGGTATCGGCCAAGCAGGGCAACAACCTCGAAGAACTGTTGAAAACCCTGCAAACCCACCTGCCGGAAAACGCGCCGCTGTTTGACGCGGACGACGTCACAGACCAGACCGAACGCCAACTGGCCGCTGAACTCATTCGCGAAAAAGTCTTCCGTCTGTGCGGCGAGGAAATCCCCTATGCGGTTGCGGTGAGCATCGACAAGTTCGAGGAAGAGGGCAACCTGCGCCGCATCTTCGCCACCATCCTGGTCGACCGCGACAGCCACAAGCCCATCCTCATCGGCAAGGGTGGCGAAAAGCTCAAGACTATTTCCACCCAGGCACGCCTCGACATGGAGCGCGCGTTCGACAGCAAGGTATATCTGGAGGTCTGGGTCAAGGTCAAGGGCGGCTGGGCCGACGACGTGCGCATGCTGAAATCGCTGGGGCTGGATTGAAAATCTTCATCCGCGAAGGACGCGAAGAAACGCGAAGATAAAACCATCGGAAATGCAGGATCGCTCAATGCGCAAAGCATTTATCTTTGGTTTTCTTCGCACTCCTTCGCGTCCTTCGCGGATAAAAAAGCATGTCTTCTGACGCCCGCATCAACAACGAGCCCGGTTTCATCCTCCACACCTATCCCTTCAAGGAAACCAGTGTGGTGGCGGAGGTGTTCACCCGCAGCCACGGGCGCACGGCGCTGATCGCACGCGGCGCGCGCCGACCGACCTCAGCCCTGCGCGGGCTGATGCAACCGTTCACCCCGCTGCTGCTGTCGTGGTTCGGCAAATCCGAGCTGAAAACCCTGCACGCCGCCGAATGGCAGGGTGGCCTGACCGCGCCGCAGGGGCGCGCGCTGATGTGCGGGTTTTATCTCAACGAACTGCTGCTGCGCCTGCTGGCGCGCGGCGATGCGCATGAATTGCTGTACGACCGCTATGCCGACACGCTCGACCAGCTGGCGGGCGAGGCTCAAGGTGCCGATTACGAGCGCATCCTGCGGCATTTTGAAAAAAATCTGTTAAGCGAAATCGGCTACGGCGCCACCTTTGACGTCGATGCCGACAGCGGGATGCCGATCGAAGCCGGTGTCCGCTACGTGTTCCAGCCCGAACGCGGCGCGCTGCGTGCGAGCGGGCAACCGGGCTGTCCGGTTTCGGGCCAGACGCTGATCGATCTGGCCGCCGGCCGCTTTGAACGGCCGGCGACGCTGGTCGAGGCCAAGATCTTGATGCGCACCCTGATCAACCACACCCTGGGCGCAAAGCCGCTTTATACTCGCCAGCTGTTACGCGAACTCACAGAATTGAATCCACCCGGCTGAATCATGAGCATCTATCTCGGCGTCAATATCGACCATATCGCCACCCTGCGCCAGGCACGCAAGACCCGCTATCCCAGCCCGGTCGAGGCAGCGCTCGCCGCGGAAACGGCCGGTGCCGATTCGATCACCCTTCACCTCAGGGAAGACCGCCGCCACATCCAGGATGCCGACGTGGCGATCCTGCGCCAGGCCCTGAAAACCAAAATGAACCTGGAAATGGCGGTGACCGATGAAATGCTCGCCATCGCCTGCGCCACGCGACCGCAGGACGTCTGCCTGGTGCCGGAAAAGCGCGAGGAACTCACCACCGAGGGCGGGCTCGATGTGGCCGCCCAGCTGCCAAAAATGCAGGCAGCCTGCTTGCGGCTGGCAGATGCCGGGATCCGGGTCTCGCTCTTCATCGACGCCGATTTTTCTCAGATCGATGCGGCGCATACAGCGGGCGCACCGGTGGTCGAAATCCATACCGGCGCCTATGCCGATGCCGCGACGGATGCGTTGCGCATGATCGAATTCGAGCGCATCCGCAAAGCGGTTGCCTACGGCCGCAGCATCGGTTTGACGGTCAATGCCGGCCACGGCCTGACTTACCATAACGTGCAGCCCGTCGCCGCGCTGCCGGGCATCCATGAGCTCAATATCGGCCATGCCATCGTTGCGCAGGCGCTGTTCGTGGGCTGGAAAGAAGCGGTGTCGGAAATGAAACGACTCATGCAGGAAGCGGCTCGCGGCGGGAATTGATCGTCGCGGATTAGTCAGGAAGACGGGGTCGAGAATACCCTCTGAAGGTCCATTCATTGGCGGTGGAAGTGCTGTTGGATTTCATTTCCTTTAGAATGCCTGCAAACCAAGATGCCGTTAGAGCGGCTATGGATCCATTGGAAACCGCCAAACTCCTGTTGACGCTTTCGCTGATCGTCGAGCCTGATCGCCAGCGGCTGGCGCGTTTTGTCATTGATGCAGTCGGTGTGCTGGGGGGCGATATGTTTTCCGCATCGGCGCGGGTCGTGCTGATGCTCGACACCTTGCGCAGTGACGGGCTATCGGCCTCGAACACCATAGAGGTGCGGTTCACGCTTGAGGACCGTGCGCTGTTTCTGGAATGGCACGACAAGCGTTTCGCGCTCATCATGCTGCCGCTGACGCCGGATCCGCAGAAGGTGGACAAGCTCGCCGAGCAACTGCGATTTGCCAGCGAATCGGCCGATCCCGAGCTGCTCAAGCGCCGCAACCGGCAGATCAGCGAGGATCTGGAACGCTATATGCACCAGGCCGCAGCGCAGATTGCCGAGATGGAATCGGTGCTTGAAAAGAAGAAGCGCGAGCTTGAAGCATCGATTCACCAGGCCGAAACCGATGCGCTGACAGGGCTTAATAACCGCGGTGCCTACGACCTGCGCCTGCGCGAAGCGATGCTGCGCAGCCAGCGCCAGCATGAGCCGATGTGCCTGCTGTTGTTCGATCTCGACCATTTCAAGCAGGTCAACGACACGCATGGCCACCAGTACGGTGACGAATACCTGAAAAAGATGGCGCATGCCATGCGTGCCGCCGTCCGCGAGCATGTGGATATTCTCTGTCGCATGGGGGGCGATGAATTTGCGGCCATTGCCTTCTGCGACATCGAGATTGCGGCGCGCATCGCAAGCAAGGTGCTGGATGGCATGAACGGTAAGGTGAGTATCGGCATTGCGTTGTGCCGCGCCGATGACAACATCGAATCGCTGGTCGGCCGTTCCGACGCCGCGCTCTATGAGGCCAAAAGACGCGGTCGCGGCCAGTACGCGACCGAAGACAACATTACGCCGGGCGTAGTGGGGCACGATTGAAAACCAAGCTTCTGCTTGATCAGGTCATCAGCGACGACAGCAGTCAGGTGCTGTTGCGCTCGAAGTTGCGCGCGGTTTCGCGCCGCATGGGCTTCAAGGATACGGTACGTGAGCGCATCGAACTGGTCTGCAACGAAATCATTACCAACCAGCTCAAGTACGCGGGCCGTCACGGCCTGGTGCAGATATGGGAACAGAGCAACAGTGAGTTTACGGCGCTGGACCTGTTCGCGCTTGATTTCGGGCCAGGCATACCGAATCTGCCGGCGGCCATGCAGGACGGCTATACGACCTCTGGCACACTGGGGAAGGGGCTTGGCGCGGTCCTGCGGCTTTCTTCCGAGTGCGAGTTCTATACGCTGCCGCGTGGGATGGCACGCGATTCGCCATGGCATGGCATGGCCGTGTGGGCGCGTTTCCATGTCGGCAACAAGCCGAACCCCCGACGCTTTCAGTGCGGGCATTATGTGCGCGCCTATCGGGACGATGTGTACAACGGCGACTGCATCTGTGTGCGGCCGGATGGGCCTGGAATCCGATGGCTGCATGCGGATGGGCTCGGGCATGGCAAGGAAGCAGCCGAAGTGTTGATCGGCGCCGATGAGGTGCTGGATGAGACTACGCCACTCGATGGCGTTCTGCAGAACCTGTCGCATCGGCTGCGCGGCGGGCGCGGTGCCGTGGCCATGGCCTGCGGAATCGATTTCGACACCAGGCGGCTTAGCATTTGCGGGGTCGGCGACATGGCGGCCTTCCTGATCTGCAACGGCGAACGCAGGGTGCTCAATTTTTCGCCCGGCGTGCTGGGGCACGAGCACCGCTCGTTCGAGATGGTCGAATTGCCCCCGCAGCAGGCATTGTTCGTGACAGCGTCGGACGGCCTGCGCAGAAACTGGAGCCTGAGCACTTTCCCGGGATTGTGGCGCCTGCATCCGCAGCTCATCGCGCTCTTGCTTGGCAATGTGATAACGCGCAACAATGACGACAAATCAATACTTGTTATAAGGGCAACACCAATAAAGGGGGAGGAAAGTGGCCAAGAATAAGTCAGGCAAGAACACCAACCAGCTGCTGATCGAGCAGATCATGACCAAGGTCGCCACGATCTCGCAGAACATCGAGAAACGCGGCCAGAGCATCTTCGGCCAGGGCAACCTGCTCACTCTCGACGAGATCAACGACTACAGTCTGGAGTTCCTCGAACTGTTCGTCCTGTTGTTGCAGGCAGGCGAGAAGGTAGACCGGCGTGGCAGCGAGTACAAGGCTTTGCGGCAGTTCTTCAGTAATTTCTCGCAGCAGATCCAGATCCGTGGCGGCAATCTTGAAGAATTCGTGCGCTACATTCATTTCATGCAGGAAGTGTTTCTCGATAACCTGGAGGCCGACGACAGCGTCGATTTCCAGCAGACGCGCGAAATCCTGCTGCTGCTGGCCGCGGTGTTCAACGACATCATTCTCGATGTGTTCCATGTCTATCTTGCCGAGAAGGAACACACCATCCAGGCGCAGCAGGAGGAACTCAAGCACACCTCGACTCCGATCACCGAAATATGGGATGGCGTGCTGACGCTGCCGATCATCGGCACGCTCGACTCCTCGCGCACCATGTCCGTGATGGAGAACATGCTGTCGCGCATCGAAGAGGATCGCGCCAAGGTCGTGGTGATCGATGTGACGGGGGTACAGGCGATCGATTCGCAGGTATCGCATCATCTGGTTCAGATGATCCGCGCGGTTGGCCTGATGGGCGCCAAGGCGATCCTGACAGGTATCCGCCCCGAGATTGCCCGCGCGATTACCAGCCTGAACATCGATCTGTCGATGGTGTCGACCCGCTCGACCTTGTCGGACGGCCTCAAGGAGGCTTTCAGCCTGCTCGGCATCACCGTCCATGCCGCAGATACGCATCGTCACTGACCGCCGGGGGAACGGTAAACCATGGTTCAGGGCATGCACCTGACGCCGATCGGAGACGGCAATGTCTTGCTGGAACCGAGTGATGGGCTGGATCCGGGCGAACCGGATACCTACCTTGTTCCCCTGACGGGAACCCTGCAGCAGATGCGGGCGCGACGCCTGCTTTACGATCTGAAAAATGTGCCCGTCGTCGACAAGCTGTATTACACCTGGCTGGTGAATGTTGCGGCCATGTGCCGTATCTCGGGCATCGACATGGTGGCGGTGAACATGCGTCCGGCGACGGCCTACGCGCTTGCCCTGACGATGAAAAACAGTCCTCCCTTCGACTGCGCGCTGGACGTCGATCGTGCGCGCAACATGCCGGGCGCCACGAACCGGAAATAACGGATCTCCCCCATCTTTCTCCAGTGCGTCGGCAGTGCGTTCAAGCGGCGACAAGCAGGGACTGAACGTCTGCCCGGCAGGGGTTTGCGCAGGGGTTGCATTAGCGCAGCACTTTTTTCTTCAGTTTGAGGCGCACGTAGAGCAGAAACGATCACTGCGACCGCACCCAGCGTAATCAGTGTGATGAGCAGGCTTCGACGGCCACTGTCATGATTTCGTCTCTGCTGCATTCTGCGGCGGCGCGAGGCGCGCGATCAGCATCTTGTCCACCCGGTTCCGGTCCATGTCCATCACTTCGAAACGCCAATCTTCCCATTCGAAATGATCGGCCGCGGCCGGGAGATGTCCCAGCATGTGCATGACGAACCCGCCCAGCGTGTTGAACGCATTCTCTTCCTCGCCCGGCAGGTCATCGTCGAACTCCAGGGCTGACTTGAGCCGTTCGATGGTCACGCTGCCATCCACCAGCCAGGAACCATCTTCGCGTTCGACCACGTCCTGCTCGTCGGGCGAATCGTAGGAAGGTAAATCACCCACGATGGAGGTCAGCACGTCGGTTAAGGTCACCAGGCCTTCCAGATCGCCGTATTCATCGACGATCAGTGCGAACTGCATGCGCGCCTTGCGGAAACTTTCGAGCAGTTGAGTAGTGCTGACGCTATCCGGCACATACAGGGGCGCGCGCAAGGCTGCTTCGATATTAAGCGGGTCGCCGGTCAGCGCGGGCTTGAGCAGGTCGGACGTGCGCAGAATTCCGGCGACATTGTCGAGCCCGTCGCGGCAGACCACGATGCGCTCATAGGGACTCTCTGCGATCAGGCGGCGAATCTCGTCTTCCGGATCGTCGAGATCGATCAGATAAATATCGGTGCGATGGGTCATGATCGCGCCGAGGCGCTGCTCGTCCAGGCGCAACACATTGGAGACAATCTCCTGTTCGCTTTGATGGAATACCCCGGCCTCGGCGCCCTGGCCCATCAGCACGTTGATTTCATCGTCGGTCACCGGTGGTTCATCCTTGCGGCGCGCACCCATCATGCGCAACAGCAAACTGGAGGACGCAGACAGCAGCCACACCACAGGCCGCGTGAGGCGCGACAACATGTTCATGGGTCGTGCGATCAGGGAGGCGGTGCCTTCCGGCGCCAGCAGGCCCAACCGTTTGGGAACCAGTTCGCCGACCACAACGGAAAAATAGGTCAGACCGAGTACCACGATCGTGAGCGCGATGCCGCGGGCATAGGGCTCGAGCAGGGCGAACTGCGCCAGCCAGACCCCCAGAGGGTCGGCCAGCGCCGCTTCGCCGATGGCGCCGCTGAGAATGCCGATTGACGTGATACCTACCTGAATGGTGGAGAGGAAGGTCGAAGGTTCGGCGTGGAGGGCAAGCGCCGAGTGTGCGCCGGGGCTGCCGTCGTCGGCCAGCCGCTGCAGGCGGGACTTGCGCGAGGACACTACGGCGATCTCCGACATGGCGAAAACGCCGTTGAGCAGGATGAGGAACAGGAGTAACGCTATATCCATATGCAAGTCGCCCTTGCCCGCGGGCACGCGACTCGGGTGTGGTGAAGGCAGCATTTTGCCTGAAAACCTCTTTGAGCACCGCCTTTACGCTGTAGCAAGTACAAACCTCGCACCCGCCGGCCGGGGCCGGAGAGCGCCTTGCGAATTCACAGTATCATCACCGCCCTGCCTGATCGCCACGCGCAAGTCGTGATGGGCAGGCCGTGCACGTGGGTATTCCCATGAGCGTGGTCCTGTATGGGATGGCCCGCTAATTCAAGCAAAGCAGACGTTTAGAAGATCACCGTACCCTACTACATCGCGGAATACACCGGCCCGCTGCCACCTTCCGGTGGTTTCCACACAATGTTTTGCAGTGCATCCTTGATGTCGCAGGTTTTGCAGTGAATGCAATTTTGCGCATTGATTTGCAGGTGGCGCTTTTCATCCGCGACCACGATTTCGTAAACGCCAGCAGGGCAGTAACGTTGTTCCGGCGCGTCGAATTTTTCTATGCTGATGGAAACGGATTCTGCCTTATCGAGCAGGTGCAAGTGGCAGGGCTGATTGTGATCATGGGTGATATTGCTGAGCGCGACGGAGCTCAGCTTGTCGAAGCTGATTTTTCCATCGGGATTGGGGTAGTCGATTGTCGGCATTTCCGCTGCCGGACGGGTGCATTCGTGGTCAGCCTGCCGATGGCGCAGTGTCCAGGGCAATCGCAGCCCTACCGCGGCCAGCCACATTTCCACCCCGCCAAACAGCGTGCCGAGGGTAGTGCCGAAACGGGATAGCATCGGCTTGACGTTGCGCACGGCATGCAAATCACGCCAGACCCTTGAGTTGCGCAGTGCAGCCGGGTATACACCGAGACAATCATGGCTGCGGTTTGCTGTCAGGGCAGACATCACGGCTTCGGCTGCCAGCATCCCGGATTTCATCGCATTGTGAATGCCCTTGATGCGCGGCACATTGACCATTCCGGCACTGCATCCGATCAGCGCCCCGCCAGGAAACACCAGCTCAGGCCAGGATTGCAAACCGCCTTCGGTGATGGCGCGTGCTCCATACGACAATCGCTTGCCACCTTCAAGCAGTGGGCGAATGGCCGGATGTTGTTTGAATCGCTGAAACTCGTCGAAGGGGGACAGGTGTGGATTGGCGTAATCGAGGTGAACCACAAAGCCGACCGAGACCAGGCCATCGCCATAATGGTAAATAAACGAGCCGCCCCCCGTATCCGAGGCAAGCGGCCAACCCAGACTGTGCTGCACCAGCCCGGGGCGATGCTTTTCCGCCGCGACCCGCCAAACCTCTTTGATTCCTAAGCCGTACTTTTGTGGCGACGAATTTTTACGAAGTTGAAACCGCTGCTCCAGGTCGCGGGTAAGCGAGCCGCGAACGCCTTCAGCGATGAGCGTATAACGGGCGTGAATTTCAATGCCCGGCGCAAATTGCGGGCCTTCCTCGCCGTTTGCGGTGCGCCCCATGTCGCCGGTTATGATTCCAGCAACCTCGCCTTGCTCGCCATACAGGATTTCCTGCGCGGCGTAACCCGCATAAATTTCCACGCCTGCTGCTTCTGCCTGACTCCCCAGCCATTGGCAAAACTCGCCCAAGCTGATGATGTAAGCCCCATGATTGGCCATCAATGGCGGCAACAAAGCGACCGGTATACGCCAGCTACCCAGTTCACCCAGCACAACAAATTCGTCCTTGCTTACAGGCGTAGTCAGCGGTGCGCCCAGCGCACCCCAGTCAGGCAGCAATTCATTCAATGAGACGGGATCAATCACCGCACCGGAAAGGATATGCGCCCCAAGCTGTGCGCCCTTCTCCAACACGCAGACACTGATTTCCTGCCCGGCTTTATGTGCACACTGTTTCAGGCGCAGCGCCGCCGCAAGCCCAGCTGGGCCTGCACCGACAATCAACACGTCATACGACATGACATCCCGCGACATATCAGGCGCACCGTTACATTAACAATTTACGACATTATAATATGCCTTCGATTTGTGCCGGGTGGGCGATAGATGAAGCTATTGGTGGCCGTAAAAAGAGTGGTCGATCACAACATCAAGGTGCATATCAAACCTGATGGCTCCGACGTGGAATTGGCCGGTGCCCGCATGAGCATCAACCCGTTTGATGAAAACGCCATGGAAGCGGCCATGCGTCTCAAGGAAAGCGGCGTGGCAACCGAAGTTGTCGCGGTAACAGTAGGCACGACAGTGGCGCAGGATGTATTGCGACATGCGCTGGCCATGGGTGCGGACCGGGCCATCCTGCTGGAGAGCGGCGAGGCAGTGCAGCCTTTGGGGATAGCTCGATTGCTCAAGGTATTGGTTGAACGCGAACAACCCGGCCTGGTGCTTCTCGGCAAGCAGTCAATCGATGACGACACCTGCCAGACAGGCCAGATGCTGGCCGCGCTACTGGGCTATGGGCAAGGCACATTTATTTCCACACTGAACATAGAAAATGGCGAAGCCATAGTCACCCGCGAAATAGAAGGTGGAACCGAAAAAATTGCGGTGACGTTGCCCGCCGTATTGACTGCCGACCTGCGGCTCAATGAACCGCGCTACGTAAAACTTCCCAATTTGATGATGGCCAAGAAAAAAACGATCCAGACCATCAGCGCGTCAGAGTTCGGGATCGATGTATCACCGAGGCTGGCTTTGGTCAATGTTGCAGACCCCCCAGCCCGCAAAGCCTGCGTCATGGTCAACAACGTGCAGGAGCTGGTTGAAAAACTACGTTCTGAAGCGGGGGTGTTGCCATGAGTGTATTGATTCTGGCCGAACACGAAAATCAGAAGCTGAAGTCTTTTGTCGCCCAACTGGTCAGTGCAGCGCAATGCTGGAGTCAGACTGTGCATGTGTTACTGGTCGGCAACGATCTCGCTGCCGCAGCCCAAGGCGCTGCAGCCATCACCGGCGTTGCCAGCGTGATGTGTGTCGAGGCGCCGCATCTGCAACACCCGCTCGCCGAAGACGTCGCCAACATTATTGCAGGCATGGGCCGCGAATATTCAGTGATTCTGGCTGCGCATAGCGCCTTTGGCAGGAATGCATTACCCCGCGCTGCGGCGCTTTTGGGTGTGGAAATGGTTGGCAATGTTGTTGAGATACAAGCGCCAGCAACCTATGTGCGGCCCATCTACGTAGGCAATGTCTTTGCGACCGTGCGCAGCAATGACCCGATTCAGGTAGTCACACTACGTGCCAGCCGGTTTGATATGGCCAACACAGGCAATAACGCTGAAATTATCAACCTCGCACCACCACCTGCCTCAGGTAAAACACGCTGGCTGAGTGAAGTACGTAACCAGTCCGATCGACCTGAGCTGGGTTCGGCGAGCGTTGTGGTTTCAGGTGGACGTTCGTTGGGTAGTGCAGAAAACTTTGAATCTGTGCTGGCACCATTGGCGGACAAGCTTCATGGTGCACTGGGGGCCACCCGTTCCGCAGTGGATGCCGGATTTGCGCCCAACGATATCCAGATAGGACAAACGGGCACTGTCGTTGCCCCCGAGCTTTATATCGCGGTTGGCATATCCGGCGCCGTGCAACACACCGCGGGCATGCAAGACAGCAAGATCGTCGTTGCCATCAATCACGATCCCGACGCCGCTATTTTCCAGATGGCGGATTATGGTCTGGTAGCAGACCTGTTTGAAGCCGCTCCTGCCCTGACTGCAGCCCTTCCCTGAACACAAAAACCACCGAGTCTGTCATGTCTCCTGAAAAACCCTCAAGCAACACCACAACCACACGCGTCTTGAGCGTGCATCACTGGAACGACACGTTATTCAGTTTCACGACCACACGCGACCCCGGCTTGCGCTTTGAAAATGGCCAATTTGTCATGATCGGCTTGATGGTTGACGGGAAACCGCTGATGCGCGCATACAGCATTGCCAGCCCCAATTACGAAGAACACCTGGAGTTTTTCAGCATCAAAGTGCAAAACGGCCCGCTGACCTCGCGCTTGCAACACTTGAAGGTGGGTGACGAGGTGCTGATTTCGCGCAAACCCACTGGCACACTGGTTGTACGGGATTTGCTGCCTGGGCGTAACCTCTACCTGCTTTCCAGCGGCACAGGCATGGCGCCATTTATAAGTCTGATTCAGGATCCGGAAGTTTACGAACTTTTTGAAAAGGTTGTGCTGGTCCATGGCGTTCGTCAGGTTAGCGAACTGGCCTATGCCGATTTCATCACCAAAGAACTTCCACAAAACGAATTTTTTGGTGATCAGGTACGCGAGAAGTTGATTTATTACCCCACCGTCACGCGTGAGCCCTTCCGTAATCAGGGGCGCCTGACCGATCTGATCGGTAACGGAAAACTCTTCACTGACATCGGCTTGCCGCCATTAGACCCCGAGAAAGATCGCGCCATGGTGTGCGGTAGCCCGCAAATGCTGAAAGACACGATGCTGATGCTCGATAGTTATGGTTTAAAAATATCGCCGCGTAGTGGCGAACCGGGTGCCTACGTAATTGAACGTGCTTTCGTGGAAAAGTAGGAAACTCCAAATCGGTTAGGACTATTTCCGCGTTTCTGCTCCCCTGCAAACTCAGACGAACGTTGTGCCAGACAAGGTAATGAACCAGCCTTATCCGGAAAACAGCAGCACCACCCGCGCCCTCGCCCTCGGCGCACTCGGCGTCGTCTTCGGCGACATCGGCACCAGCCCTCTTTACACCATGAAGGAGGTGTTCGGCGGCCATCACCTGGCACTTAGTCAGGACAACGTGCTGGGCATCCTTTCCCTGATTTTCTGGTCACTGATGCTGGTGGTGTCCCTGAAGTACGTCAGCGTCATGATGCGGGCCGACAACAAGGGGGAGGGCGGCATTCTGGCCCTGCTCTCCCTTCTTCAAGGTCACGCCCCGCTGGGGTCGCGCACCCGTTGGTTCCTGATGTCGCTGGGTTTTCTCGGAGCGTCATTGTTTTTCGGCGATACCCTGATTACCCCGGCCATCTCCGTGCTTTCTGCTGTTGAGGGGCTGGAAATAGGCGCCCCAGCCTTGCACCCCTTCATCGTGCCGCTTGCACTCGGAATTCTGGTGGGGCTGTTCATTATTCAGCAACACGGCACAGCCTCCATTGGCAAGTTGTTCGGTCCGGTCATGCTGGTCTGGTTCGGCGTGCTTGGCCTTCTCGGAACGCTCAGCATCTTCCAGCATCCCCAGGTTCTCGCTGCCCTCCTGCCTATCCATGCCTTGCATTTCTTTGCTGCGCACGGCACGGCCAGTTTCCTCATTCTCGGCGCAGTCGTGCTGGCGATTACCGGTGCGGAGGCCCTGTATGCCGATATGGGGCATTTCGGCAGCCGGCCCATCCGGTTGATCTGGTTCGCCTTCGTCCTGCCGGCATTGGTACTCAACTACTTCGGGCAGGGGGCATTGCTGCTCACCAACCCGGAGGCCGTGCGCAACCCGTTTTATATGCTCGCACCCCAATGGGCGCTCTACCCCATGATCGGTTTGGCCACCGCAGCGACCGTGATTGCCTCCCAGGCCGTCATATCCGGCGCCTTCTCGGTGACCCGCCAGGCTATCCAGATGGGCTATGCCCCTCGCCTGATCATTCGTCACACGTCTGCTACCGAGGCGGGGCAGATCTATATCCCTTTCGTGAACTGGACGCTGGCGATCGGCGTCGCCCTGCTGGTGCTGGGTTTTCAGAGTTCAAGTAATCTGGCCGCTGCCTACGGTATCGCCGTGACCGCCACCTTCGCCATCGATACCCTGTTGGTGGGCCTGGTCATGCATGTGCTCTGGGGCTTTGGCCGTGGTCTGACCCTGGCTGCCACGCTGATTTTCCTCACTGTCGACCTTGCCTTCTTCGGCGCGAATGTAGTCAAGATCCCGGACGGCGGCTGGTTCCCCCTGATGGCCGCGCTGATTATTTTCACCCTGCTGGTGACCTGGAAGCGCGGCCGGGAGATTGTGATGCTGCGTCTGGGTGAAAAGGCATTGCCCCTTGGCCCCTTCGTGAGAAGTCTGCTGGAGAACCCACCGATTCGCGTTCCAGGAACCGCCGTATTCATGACCTCGGAGTCAAAAGCTGTGCCCTCAGCCCTTCTGCACAACCTCAAGCACAACAAGGTATTGCATGAACGCGTGGTGATCCTGAAAGTGCGCTATGCCGAAGTCCCCTATGTCCCTGCCGATTTACGGCTTGAATTGGAAAAACTGGCCGAAGGCTTTTACCACGTTGTCGTCCGCTACGGATTCATGGATGACATCGACATCCCCAAGGCTCTGTCGGAGTGTCCCTGTGGCATGGCGTTCGACATGATGGACACCACTTTCTTTTTCAGTCGGGAAAACCTGATTCCCACCCACGGCGAAGGCATGTCGCTCTGGCGTGAGCATATTTTCGCCGCCATGGCACGTAACGCCGCCAGCCCCATGACTTTTTTCCAGATCCCCGCCAACCGGGTGGTCGAACTCGGTGCGCAGCTTGAGATTTGAGGCTTTTCTCTGAGGGGGATGGCGCATGGTGAAAGCACACATCCCTGAACAACCATTTTCAATCTTGGTGAAAGGTGCGCTCCACGCTGAAGACCAGCCCGTCAGCTAGACACCTTGTTGAGGTGTCCGAAACGGGTTGGCCCCGGACTTTCATGGAATCTCAGCGTCGCTTCTGCCACCACACATACCCGCCAATAATCAGCGCAACAAACACAATCACGCCGATGGTGATGTGGTGCTGGTATTGCGTGATGAGCGCTTCATTGCCGCCGAGGAAGTAGCCGAACAGGGTGAGGATGAGCGACCACAGCCCGGCGCCGAGGCAGGTGTAGAGGGCGAACGCACCGGGGTTCATGCGCGTGAGCCCGGCAGGAATGGAGATCAGGTGGCGGATGCCGGGGATGAGGCGCCCTGTGAAGGTCGAGACCGCGCCGTGCCGCAAGAAGAACGCATCGGTCTTGTGCAGCAGTTCCGGCCGCACGAAAAAAAAGTGCCCCCAGCGTTCGAGGAAGGGCCGCCCAAGCCACATCGCTACCACGTAATTGAACGACGCGCCGACCAGGCTTCCGACGGTAGAGGCGAGCACGATCAGCCAGAAATCCATCTCCCCCTGGTGCGCCAAGTAGCCCGCCGGAATCAGCACCAGTTCACTCGGCACCGGTAGCACGGTCGATTCAAGCGCCATCAGAACGAAAATTCCGGTGTAGCCCCAGTCATGGACCGTGGCGAGGATCCAGTTAATGAGGTCGTGGAGCATTCGTTAGAGGTCAGAGGTCAGGAGGGGTGCGGCGTTGTGGCCCATGATCCCTCACACGACCGCCTCTTCCTTCTTCTCCACCGGCTTGATGAAATGTTCGCGTTTGACGCCGAACATCAGCAACAGGGGGCTGCCGACGAGCACGGACGAGTAGATGCCGAACATGATGCCGATGGTGAGGGCGAGCGCGAAGTTGTGCAGCGCCTCGCCGCCGAAGAAAAACATCGACAGCACCATGATCTGGGTCGAGCCGTGGGTGATGATGGTGCGGCTCATGGTGCGGGTGATGGCGTCGTCGATGATGTGGGGAATGGTCGCGCCGCGCATCTTGCGGATGTTTTCGCGGATGCGGTCGAAGATCACCACCGACTCGTTGACCGAGTAGCCCAGGACGGCCAGCACGCCGGCCATCACGGTCAGCGTGAATTCCCACTGGTAGAAGGCGAACACCCCGAGAATGATCACGATGTCGTGCATGTTGGCGAGCATCCCCGCCACCGCAAAGCGCCATTCGAAGCGGACCGCCAAGTAGGCCATGATGCCGAAGGAGACGACCAGCAGCGCTAGCGCGCCGTTGTCGTAAAGTTCCTTGCCGACCTGGGGACCGACGAAATCGACGCGCTTCAGTTCGACCGTGGCGTCCGTTGTTTTCAATGCGGCCATCACTGTGTTGCTGGTCTCTGCCGCGTTGGCTGCGCCCTTGTTCGGCAGGCGAATCAACACGTCGCGGCTGGTGCCGAAGTTCTGCACCGAGATTTCAGGTAGGCCGGTTTTTTCCAGCGTGGTCCGGATAAGGTGAAGATCGGCTGGCTGGCTGGTGCGCACCTCGATCAAAGTCCCGCCCGTGAAATCGACGCCGAGATTCAGGCCTTTGTCCCATATTGCCCAGACGGCAAAAAGGAAGGTGAGCAGCGAAATCGTGGTCGTCACCTTGCCCCAACTCATGAAGGGGATCGTTCTCTTGAATGGGAAGAATTCCAGCATGACGTGCCCTTAGATCGAGATTTTGGCCAGCCGCGCCTGGCGGCCATAGGTGAGGTTGACCATGGCGCGCGACACAGTCACGGCGCTGAACATGGAGGTGAGGATGCCGAGACACAGCACCACCGCAAAGCCGCGAACCGGACCGGAGCCCAGCGAGAACAGTGCTATGCCGGCGATCAGCGTGGTGACGTTGGAGTCGAGAATGGTGGCCCAGGCGCGTTCGTAGCCGGCGTGGATGGCCGCCTGCGGGGTCGAGCCGGCACGGACTTCTTCACGGATCCGTTCGTTGATCAGTACGTTGGCATCGATTGCCATGCCCAGCGTGAGCGCGATCGCCGCCATGCCGGGCAGGGTGAGCGTGGCCTGCAGCATCGACAGCAGCGCGATCAGCAAGAGTGCGTTGATCGCGAGTGCGATCGACGAAAACAGACCGAACACACGGTAGTAGATGACCATGAAAAGCGTGACGGCAATAAACCCCCAGATGTTGGAGTGGAAGCCTTTTTCGATGTTTTCGGCGCCCATGCTGGGGCCAACGGTGCGTTCCTCGACGATCTGCATCGGCGCGGCAAGCGCACCGGCGCGCAGCAGCAGTGCGACGTCGGACGCCTCCTGCGCGGATTCCATGCCGGTGATCTGCACCCGGCCGCCGCCGATTTCCTCGCGGATCACCGGCGAGGTGATGGCTTCGGCGCGGCCTTTTTCGATCAGCAGGATGGCCATGCGCTTGTTGACGTTTTCGCGCGTCACGTCCTTGAAGATGCGCGCGCCCTTGCCGTCCAGGTTAAGGTGCACCGCAGCCTGACCGCTGGTGTTGTCGAAGCCCGGCGTGGCGTTGGTGATCGAGTCGCCGGTCAGTACCACGTCCTTTTTCACCGCGATCAGAGCGCCTTCCCTGCTGGGCACGATTTCCGTGCCGAACGGCGCCTGGCCCTGCGCCAGCGCCAGCGGGTCGGCCAGTTCGTCGACCATGCGGATTTCCAGGGTGGCGGTGCGGCCGAGAATGTCCTTGGCCTTTGCGGTGTCCTGCACGCCGGGCAACTGCACTACTACCCGGTTGGCACCCTGCTGCTGGATCACAGGCTCCGCCACGCCGAGTTCGTTGACCCGATTGCGCAGGGTGGTGATGTTCTGCTGCAGGGCAAATTCCTGCACCTGTTTTTCGGCTTCCGGTTTCAGCCGCGCGGTCAGGGTGAAGGCTTCAGCCTGGTCTTCGGTGGTGTAGGCCAGATCGGTGAACGCCGTCCCCAGTTTGTTGACGGCAGCGTCGCGCTGGTCGCGGGTGGAAAAATGCACGGTGACGGCATCGCCTTCGCGGATGATGCGGCCGTAGCGGATCTTGTCGCTGCGCAATTCGGTGCGGAAATCATTCTGATAGCGGATGGCGGCTTTTTCCAACGCAGTTCTCATGTCGACTTCGAGCAGGAAGTGCACGCCACCGCGCAGATCGAGGCCGAGGTTCATCGGCAGCGCGCTGATCGTCGACAGCCATGCAGGCGAGGCCGGCAGCAGATTCAGCGCAACCGTATAGCGCTCGCCCAGGCCGTTTTCCAGCACGTCCTTGGCCTTGATCTGCAGATTGATGCTGGCAAAGCGCGCCTTGATGCTGTTGTCCGCCAGTCCCATCCCGCTGGTGGCCAGGCTGGATGCCTTGAGCAGCGACTCCATCTGCGCCAGCAGCGCGGTATCGACCTTTTCGGTGGTGCGCACCGGCGACACCTGCACCGCAGGAACCTGGCCAAAAAAGTTGGGCAGGGTGTAGAGAAAGGCGGCCACCAGCGTGAAGCCGATGAGCACATATTTCCAGAGCGGGAAGCGATTCATTTTTTAAGGGTTAGGTGTTAGAGGGGAGGGGTGAGATGGGAGCGACGGTGTACGCGGAGGCCTAACACCTCACCCCTTTCACCTCACAGGCCTTTGATCGTGCCCTTGGGTAGCAGGGTCTGGATCGACTGTTTCTGTACGTGGGTGATCACGCCGTCGGCGATTTCCAGCGAAATGAACTGTTCGCCGATCTTGGCGATCTTGCCGACCTGGCCGCTGGCGGTGATGATTTCGTCACCTTTGGCCAGTTCCGCCAGCATTTTTTTCTGTTCCTTGGCGCGCTTCATCTGCGGGCGGATGAGCATGAACCAGAACAGGATGAAGATGATGATAAGCGGCAGGAACTGTGTAAAGCCGGGGGCGGCCGGCGCGGCGGCTTGTGCGTGGGCGAGAGAAATCATGGTGGGCGCTCCGAATGCGGATTAATAAAACCGGGAGATTCTACCACCCGCGTGTTTGCATCTCGTGAAACCGCAGCGTGAAATCGGCAAAGCAATGGGTCTCGATGGCGCCACGCATGCCGGCCATCAGGCGGTGGTAATAGTGCAGGTTGTGGATCGTGGCCAGCCGCGCGCCGAGGATTTCGCCGGCGCGGATCAGGTGGTGCACGTAGGCGCGGCTGAAATGGGTGCAGGTGTGGCAGGTGCATTCGTCGTCGATCGGCGCGGTGTCGGTCTTCCAGCGCGCGTTGCGGATGCGCATGTCGCCATGCCGGGTGTACAGGATGCCGTGGCGCGCGTTGCGCGTCGGCAGCACGCAGTCGAACTGGTCGATCCCCTGCGCCACCGCGGCGACCAGGTCGGATGGCGTGCCGACGCCCATTAAATAGCGCGGCTTGGCGGCCGGCAACTGCGGCGCGGTGTGGGCGAGGATGCGCGCCATGTCGTCCTTCGGTTCGCCCACCGAGAGGCCGCCGATGGCGTAGCCGTCGAAGTCCATGCCGATCAGTTCGTGCGCCGATTCGTCGCGCAGCGCCTCGTACATGCCGCCCTGCACGATGCCATAGAGCGCGTTGGGATTGCCGGCATGCGCGGTTTTGGAGCGTTCGGCCCAGCGCAGGCTCATCCGCATCGAGTCGGCGGCCTCGCGCTCGGTGGCAGGGTAGGGCGTGCATTCATCGAAAATCATCACGATGTCGGAGTTCAGCGTGCGCTGGATCTGCATCGAGATCTCTGGCGTCAGAAACAGCTTGTCGCCGTTGATCGGCGAGGCGAACTTCACGCCCTCCTCGGTGATCTTCCTGAGCTTGCCCAGGCTGAACACCTGGAAGCCGCCCGAATCGGTGAGGATGGGCTTGTCCCAGCCCATGAATCGGTGCAGCCCGCCGAAGCGTTCGATCACATCCAGCCCCGGGCGCAGCCACAGGTGGAAAGTGTTGGACAGCACCATCTCGAAGCCGATTTCGGTGAGTTCAAACGGCGACATCGCCTTCACCGTGCCGTAGGTGCCGACCGGCATGAATGCAGGCGTCTGCACGGTGCCGTGCGCGAGATGGAGCTGGCCGCGGCGTGCACCGCCGTCGGTGGTGAGGAGGTCGAATTTCATTCGGTTGGGCGTTTTTCCAGAAACATCGCGTCGCCATAGCTGAAGAAGCGGTAGCGCTCGGCGATGGCGTGGGCGTAGGCCGCGCGGATGGCGTCCACGCCGGCAAACGCGGAGACCAGCATCAACAGCGTGGACCGGGGCAGATGAAAGTTGGTGATGAGCGCGTCGACCACCTGGAAGCGATACCCCGGCGTGATGAAGATGTCGGTTTCGCCGGAGCCAGCGTGCAAAGTGCCAGCCTGTGCCGCTGCCTCCAGCGCGCGCAGGCTGGTGGTGCCCACCGCCACGAGCCGGCCACCGCGGGCGCGGGTTTCAAGGATCGCGTCGACGGTCGCCTGCGGAATCGTGTAGCGCTCGCTGTGCATCCGGTGGTCGGCGATGCGGACCACTCGCACCGGCTGGAAGGTGCCCGCACCCACGTGCAGCGTCACCCGGGCCGTACGGATGCCCCGCTCGTGCAGGGCTCCCAGCATCGCATCGTCGAAATGCAGGCCGGCGGTTGGCGCCGCCACCGCGCCGGGTTCGTTGGCGTATACCGTCTGGTAGCGCGCCTCGTCGTCGGCCGTCGGCGTGTGTTCGATGTAGGGCGGCAGCGGCAGCTGGCCGAGCTGCTCCAGCACCTCCAGCACCGGGCGCGGGAAGCACAGCAGCGTCAGGTCGTCCTGCCTCGCCAGCACGTCGAGGGTGATTTTTTCGGAAAGATGAATGCGCGAACCCGGCTTGGGCGCATGGCTCGCGCGGATGAAGGCCTGTGCCTCGAATTCGCCCGTTACCCGTTCCACCAGCAGCTCGACCTTGCCGCCGGAATCCTTGCTGCCGAACAGCCGTGCCTTGATCACGCGGGTGTCGTTCATCACCAGCAGGTCGCCCGGATGCAGCAGGGTCGGCAGCTCGCAGAACCGGCGGTCGGCGAGCGCGCCGGACACCCCGACGTGCAGCAGCCGGCTGCCGCCACGCACCGCAGGCGGCAGCTGCGCGATCAACGCGTCGGGTAAATCGAAATCAAAATCGGCGACCTGCATGGGGCGCGATTATAGCCGCCGGCATCGGACGGGATGCTCGACCCCCGGTATAATGCCCCCCTTTCTTGGCTGTCCCTGATTCCCATGTCTACCCTTGCCATCATTTTGATCGCAACTGCGGCGGGCAGCTTGCTGAGCTTGTTGCTGGCTGCGGTCGTGGCCTTGTCTGCGCGTCCCAGCTGGGTGCCTGTGCTGGTGAGTTACGCCATTGGTGCGCTGCTTGGCGCATCGTTGCTGGAGGTTTTGCCGGAAGCGATCAAAATGGGCGGCGATGTCGACACGGTCGCCATGGCGTTGCTGGGCGGCATCTTGCTGTTCTTCCTGCTGGAAAAACTGGTGTTGTGGCGGCACTGCCACGACGAGATTTGCGAGGCGCATAGCAGTCATGGCCATGACCATGGACGTTCCGGACTGATGATCACGGTGGGCGACACTTTTCATAATTTTGTCGACGGCCTCATCATTGCTGGCGCCTTTCTGGTGGACTTCCGCCTGGGAGCGGTGACTACACTGGCGATCATCGCGCACGAAATCCCCCAGGAGATCGGTGATTTTTTGATCTTGTTGCATTCTGGCTATAGCCGAACCCAGGCCTTGCTGCTCAACCTTTTGACCGGGCTGGCGACGATGGTCGGAGCACTGCTGGGGTATTACGCGCTGTCGATGCTGGAAGGCTGGACCCCGGCGCTGCTGGGGCTGGCAGCGGCGAGCATGTTGTACGTGGCTTTGTCGGACTTGATACCGGGGCTGCACAAGCGTGCGGAAATCGCTTCTACGCTGCAGCAGCTAGCGCTTATCGGACTGGGGATCGGCAGCGTCGCGCTGGCCGGTTATGCCATCGGTCACGGCCATTGAGCGCCGCCGCCGCTGCGGACCATCGGCCGCATAGACGAACAGCGCCAGCGGCAACACGCCGAGAAGGATCAGGATGGCCAGCGCTTTGCCGATGCTGCTGGCGGTAATCGCCATCATCAGAATCACATAGGCCCAGCCGATTGCTACGATATACATCTCAAGCTCCATCAGGATTGAGCGTCATGGTAACCAAAGCAAAGCCCGCCCGCACGCCGACCGTCGGATTTGTCTCGCACATTACCTCCGCATCGCGTCGCTCCGACTGCCCACTTTGCCGTGGATTGGGTGGTCAGTTTCAGTGGAATACGCATGGCAGGCGTAAAGGTCTTTTCGCAGCGCATAAAATCCGTTGAGATAGCCGGCGCATGAGGCAAAAGTATTGGTTGCATTGGCACTGATCGGAGCGACACCCACAAACGGCAATGCCGGGAAAGTAATAAAACTGCCTCCCCCCGCAATGGAATTAAGCGCGCCGCTGCACACTCCCGCGAGGAGCAGCAACAGCAGCTTAGTTGTCATGGTTAAGTAGGCGAGGGCCGGGAGAAAGGTCGCGACATTCCGTCTGGTGGCGTTTTGAGCTTGATTGTTACGGGATGGAGGCGTCCTCCGCCTGGGCAAACGTCCCTAAAAACAGCTGCAGTTCATCCTGGTGCTGGGTGGCAATTCTGGCCAGCATCTCTTCCCCCTTGGGGCGCAGGTGGACTTCCACCACGCGTCGGTCATGACGGCCGGGATTGCGCGCCACCAAATTCAGCTTTTCGCAGCGGTCGATCAGGGCAACCACACCATTGTGTTGCGCTTGCAAGCGCTCCGCCAGTTCGCCGATGGAGGCCCAGTCCCGGTCCGGGAACCCCTTCACGTGCAGGAGCAACTGATACTGCAAAGGGGTCAGCCCCTGGTCTTTGCACAATTTCTCGCTGATGCGCAAAAAACGACGCAGGCGATAGCGAAAACGGGATATCCGTTCGTATTCGGCTTTCTCCAGGAGGGGCTGCTTATGCGTGCTTGAATCGGTTCTTGACATAGTTTGATTGATGGTCTAGAAAATAGCATGGTGTGATGCATTTTGCCATGGTGAGCGGACGATGTTAACGATGCCCGATAAAGCAGGAGGAGTGCCATGAACCTTGTTTCACTTTACAAATTGCCATTTTCCAATACGCAAGGCTGGTCCGAGCTGGAGAAAGTCCGCCCTGGGCTGCTCAAGGTGTTCGTCTTCATTGTCCTGCCACTGTCGTTGCTACCGCCGGCCATGCTGTATTACGCAGGTTCGAACTATTCAGAAGTATTCCTCAAGGGGACTGCAGTCAAAGCTTGGAGCGATATCGCAGTGGTCTTTTTTCTTGCCGAGATGCTGACCCTCTTGGGGATGGGTTGGTTGATCAAGCAGGTTGCCGAGAGCAACGGGCTGGAAATCGATTATCACGATGCCTATCTGCTGGCGGCCATCGCCCCGATTCCCCTTTGGCTTTCGTCACTTGGACTCCTGGTTCCAAGCCTTGCATTCAACGGGGTACTCTCGCTCGCGGCACTGGGACTTTCCTGCGCGATCATCTATCACGGTGTCGAAGGTTTGTGCCACACGCGTGAGGATGTGACCGCCGCTGCCATCGTGCAGATGGTGATTGGCGCAGGTCTCATTGCCTGGGCGCTGCTTTTGATGATGGTGATGCTGTGGTAGCGGCGGGGTCAGTTTAGGGAAGCACTGATTAATTCGATATGGCCGTCATTGCGAGCGCAGCGAAGCAATCCAGCGTATTGATTAAGCGGGCATTTCTGGATTGCCCTAAAGGACTCCGATCCACTATGGGCTGAAGCCCATGTGGAATCGTATGCCACGTCGCTGCGCGCCTCGCAATGACAAATTAATCAGCGCTTCCTTAGGTAAGACACATGACCCGTCACCACCGGTATGCCGGGTGCGGAAACGAAAAGGGGTGGCTTCAAGCTGCCCCTTTGTTTTTGTTTGTTATGGTAAAAAAAGCGGAGTCAGACATCGCCATTTGGAACCTGACGCACGTCTTGTGAAAAATCATCGCCTTTCATCGATTAGGGTGCTTCATGCGGACAAAAGTCATTGCTTATGCTGCGCTGCTTTCGCTGGGGTTCGTCATCCCGGCTTGGGCCACTCCACGCACCCTGCCTGTGCCGTCGGCCCAGGAGAAAGAAGCACCGCTCATGAATGAACCCCGGCAAGAACGGGTTACGCCGCCGGTGCCGCCGCGCGGCCAGATGCTTTACGAGAATCACTGCATGTCCTGCCACGAAAGTGTCGTTCACATCCGTGGCAACCACCGTACCCGATCGCTGGCGGAACTGCGGGGGAGGGTGTCGCACTGGGCAAACGCTTTGCACTTGCGCTGGGGCAAGGAAGAAGTCGAGGAGGTGGTGACCCACCTCAATGATCGTTATTACAAGTTCGAATCCCGCTAGAAATAAAACAAGCGCATCGAGAGGATGTGCCTATGCGTTTTAGCCAGGCATTCAAGGCAAGGCCGTCGCTATGGATGTTGATGCTTGTGCTTGCCTGCGGAGTATGGCTTGCAAGCGGGAAGTCCTTTGCTGCCGTATCAGACATATCCGTCGAACCGCTACGCGCGAAGTACGCGGAATTGGGCGAGCAGCTGCGCAATAACGCGTTTCAACGGGCGCTCTATCTTGATTCTTCGCAATCTTCGACCGATTTGAAGGGCGAAATCTACGCCGTGGTCGATTACCCTTTTAACATCGTTAACGGGGCGCTCAACAACCCTGCGCATTGGTGTGATGTGCTGATACTGCACATCAACGTCAAATACTGTAATGCTTCCAGACGCGCGGACGGCACGGTCCTTACTGTCAATATCGGAAGAAAATTCTTTCAGCCACTGGAAGATGCCTATCGTCTCGATTTCAACTATCGAGCGGTCGTCACGACGCCGGAGTATTTCGCACTGGAACTCAATGCGGATGACGGACCCTTGAGCACCCATGACTATCGTATCTGGATTGAAGCCACATCACTTGATGATGGGCACACCTTTCTACATGTCACCTATGCCTATGAGTTTGGTTTGATTGGCCGTCTTGCGATGCAAGTCTATCTGGCAACAATCGGCAGGGATAAGGTCGGGTTTACCGTCACCGAAACACTGCCCAATAGTCGCCCTGTTTATATCAAAAGGGTTCGCGGCGTGGTGGAACGCAATACCATGCGCTATTACTTGGCTATCGATGCCTATTTTAACGCGTTGACCACATCGCCCGAGGATCAGTTGGAGAAACGATTGCAGAAGTGGTATCACAGCGCTGAACAATACGCCCGCCAACTGCATGAAGTAGACTGGAACGATTACCTCGACATGAAACGAAGGGAGTACCAGCGCCAGCAGGTTGCCCAATAGGCTGGCGAACCAGAGGCGAACCAGAGGGGTCAGTTCATACTGACCCCTTATCGCTCTGGCGACCGGATCGATTATGCTTACGCGCAATAACAACAAGCGAATGCAAGGGGGCATGTGAATTCATTCAACAAGCGTACAGCTGTCAGGATTTCTGCAGTCAGCCTGTTGCTCGCCATTGTGGCCAGCCCGATCGCCTGGTTTATCGCCCGGGAAAACGCCGAGGAAAGCACGGTTGCGCTGGCGATGGAGGAGTCGCGGCGCCTGCTGCGGCATTTCGATGCGATTGCACTAAGCGGGCCGGATGCAAGGGAGTACGCCAGCCAGGCGGCAGGGACGATCACTGGCGGCCTGTTCGACATCGCCGAGGTGTATGACCGCGATGGCAACAAACTCGCCGAGTCGATGACCCAGGATGGCCAAATCATTGAGCCGTTGCTGTCCAAGCATGGCCGTCCGCAATACAGCGAAGCCTCTTACGAAAGCCTGAAACTGGAAGGCGACCGCTGGATATTGCGTGTATTCGTGCCACTGCAGGAAAGGTCGGACACCCAGGGGGCGGCCAGGATCACCGGATATTTCGAAGGGGTGCGGGTCGTCTCCGAATGGCAGCACCAGCAGATGCTCGACGATGCGCTGAGCGCCGCGCTGATGGTGGGCCTGGCCTCGCTGCTCTGCGGCGGCGCCATTTATCCGGTGGTCATTCGCCTTTCGGCGGAAAACGAGCAGAAGGCCCGCGAGGTGCTGGATTCGCACATCTCGATGATGGAGGCGCTGGGCCGCGCCATCGCCAAACGCGATTCCGATACCGGCGCCCACAATTACCGCGTGGCCTGGATCGCCGCACGCATCGCCGAACGCCTGGGGATGCGCGACAAGGCGATGCAATCGCTGATCGCCGGGAGCTTCCTTCACGATGTCGGCAAGATCGGCATCCCGGATGCCATTCTTCTGAAGCCCGGCAAGCTGGATGCCGACGAACTCAACACCATGCGCACCCATGTGCAGCAAGGGGAAGAGATCGTCACCGGGATAGGCTGGCTCGACGGCGCGAGTGCCGTCGTTGCCGGCCATCATGAGAAATGGGACGGCTCCGGTTACCCGCGACGGCTGTCAGGTCAGGACATCCCGCTTGCAGCGCGGGTGTTTGCGGTGGCCGACGTGTTCGATGCGCTCTGCTCGAAGCGCCCGTACAAGGAGCCGATGGGCCTGGACTCGGCCATGGAGATTCTGGAGAAGGATACCGGCAGCCACTTCGATCCGGAGGTGATGGCTGCCTTTCGGACCATTGCACAAGAGGTGTTCGACCGTCTTGCCGGATGTGGCGAGGACGCCGCCCGGCAATTGCTGGAAGTGAAAGTTCGTTCACATTTCGGCATCTAGGAGCCTGTCGGACTTGAAGGAAATCGGCTGCAAATCCGCCTGGCCGGTTCATATTTCGCCGCTTTCTTGGGCAATAGAATGACTATTGTCCGGCGAAACCGTCAAAATTATGTCCCGTCGGGACGGTTGCTCCGTAAGGGGGCGCAGCCTGTTTAGTCCAGCAGCTCCTTGGGCACATTGCCGCCGTTGGCGGCGATTTGCGCGAGCACGGTCTTGTGCAGCCACATGTTCATCTTCGCCGAATCGCCCATCAGGTCGGCCGGGCAGCCCAGTTCCGTTGCCAGTTCCTTGCGTGCTGCAAAGCTGCTGTCGATATCGAGAAGTTTCAGCAGGTCGACGATGGAGGTCCGCCAGCTCAGTTTCTGCGGGTTTGCTGCTGCGCGCTGCTCCAGTTGCGCGACGACGTCGACGAGCGCGACCGGCTTCGGCGGTGGCGCACCCGTGGCCCCAGGTATGGTGGTGGGTGCCGGGGCGGCGGCTACCTTGTCGCTGCCGATGCCGAGCTTCGCGAGAATTTTGCTGAAGAATCCCATGGTTCTCTCCTTTGCGGGTTGGTGGGACGGCATGACCCTGCAAGATTGCATGGCCGTACCGCCTTCGTTCGTGAATACATTCACTGTAGCAACGATAAATTGGGCGATTGGTCAACCGGATTCACGACTTCGTGGCCAGGCCTTGCGTGAATAAACGGCCGCTGACGCCCGGGCCGCCCCGCAGCCCCCGTGCTACCCTCCACCCCGCCATGCGATTCCCTCAACTCCGACAACGTCTACGCGATCTGGGCGCTGCCCCCTGTCATGAGGGGCGCGTGCTGCGGGCGTGGGTTCAGGGGCGCTCGCTCGACACCAAGCGGCGGCGCGCCGAAGACTTCCTGCCGCTGGCGGTGCGCGATGCGCTGCCTGGCCTGTTCGATGAATTGCGCGGCCTGGCGCGGGTGCATTCCGAGCACGCCGGCGAGGACGGCTCGGCCCGATTGCTAGTGGAGCTGGCGGATGGCCAGACGGTGGAAAGCGTGCTGCTGCCGCGCGACGGCGTGTGCGTGTCCACCCAGGTCGGCTGTGCGGTGGGGTGCGTGTTCTGCATGACCGGCCGCGCCGGCTTGCTGCGCCAGCTCTCCAGCGCGGAGATCGTCGCCCAGGTGGTGCTGGCCCGCAGCCGCCGCCCGGTGAAGAAGGTCGTGTTCATGGGCATGGGGGAGCCGGCCCACAATCTGGACAACGTGCTGGAGGCGATCGAGCTGCTCGGTGTGGAAGGCGGCATCGGCCACAAGAATCTGGTCTTTTCGGCCGTCGGCGACCGGCGCGTGTTTGAGCGCCTGCCACAGTCCACGGTGAAGCCTGCGCTGGCGCTCTCCCTGCACACCACCGACGCCGAGCTGCGCCGGCGCCTGCTGCCCAGGGCGCCCGACATTGCGCCGGCCGAACTCGTCGAATTGGGCGAGGCCTATGCCCGCCGCACCGGCTACCCGATCCAGATCCAGTGGACGCTGCTCGAAGGGATCAACGATACCGATGCCGAGCTGGACGGGATCGCACGACTGCTGGCCGGAAAGTTCGCGGTGATGAACCTGATTCCCTACAACAGCGTCGAGGGCGTCGAGGGCTTCGACTACCAGCGCCCGAGCTGGGAGCGCGCGGCCGCGATGGCGCGCAGCCTGCACCGGCGCGGCGTGCTCACCAAGCTGCGCCACTCCGCAGGGCAGGACGTGGAGGGCGGTTGCGGGCAGTTGCGGGCGCGGGCGCTGGGCGTGGCGGTCGGTTTTTCGCCCGCCGGCTTGCCCTGACGCAATAAATTGGGCGAATAAATGGGGTCAGTTTAGTCTGACCCCATTACCCTTTTTTTTCGCCCTGGCCGAAATCCATACGAGAAGCCGAGGAACTCTTCCTCGTAGATCGCGCTGAGTACTTTTACGACTGCTTGCTGCATGATCTTGTCTTCTATGGCGGCGATGCCCAGCGGACGCAGTTTGCCGTCCGCTTTGGCGGTCCAGGTTCGCCGCGAGGCTTGCGCCCGGCACCCCTTTAGTTTGTTTACCTCGCCTGCCTGCGCATCGCCGCAAAACCCACGATAGCCAGGAGCATGGCAAGCATGATCATTGCCCACTCGGAGAGCGTGGGGATGCCTGTGGCAGCTGAAGGCAGGACAGCAGTCACGTTCACGCTTTCGTTCAAGGCGTTGCAGCCATTTGCCGTCGGCAAATTATTTGAATCACCACCGTAGTTGGCAACCCAGCGATAGGTGCCGATCGCCACAGGCGTGAAAGGCGCGGACGAATAGTTGCCGTTGCCACTAACTGCCACTGGCGATGTAAAGATCGCCGCGCCGGCACACAACGTATCGTTGGGGCCATACAAGTTGAAGGTGATCGTCCCTGTTGGAGCGATGCCGCCGCTCAACGTCGCGATGTCGCTGATTGCCCCTCCGAGCGTCACGCCGGATGAAGCCTGTGTTGTGAGCGTTGTAATCGCGATTGCCGGGACGGTCAGGGTGGCGATGGCCGCCGCCGCGTTGTTGCCGTTGCTGGTCGCCAGGGCGCCGGCGGGCAGCGTGTTGATGTAGGAGCCGCCGGTGGCGGCGGTCACGTTTACCGTGACCGTGCAACTGCCGGCGGCCGGGATCGTGCTGCCGGACGACAACGCTACCGTGCCTGCACCGGCGATGGCGGTCACCGCGCCGCCGCCGCAGGTGGTGGCGGCAGCCGGGGCGGGGGCGATCACCACCCCGCTTGGCAAGGTGTCGGTGAGCGCGGCGCTCAGGGTGGCGATCGCAGCATCGGGATTGCTCAGGGTGATGGTAAGCGTCGAGACTCCGCCCGCATTGATGGTGGCCGGGCTGAAGGCCTTGCCCAGCGTGGGCGGCAGGACGGGGGAGACGACGGTCAGGGTGGCGATGGCCGCCGCCGCGTTGTTGCCGTTGCTGGTCGCCAGGGCGCCGGCGGGCAGCGTGTTGATGTAGGAGCCGCCGGTGGCGGCGGTCACGTTTACCGTGACCGTGCAACTGCCGGCGGCCGGGATCGTGCTGCCGGACGACAACGCTACCGTGCCTGCACCGGCGATGGCGGTCACCGCGCCGCCGCCGCCGCAGGTGGTGGCGGCAGCCGGGGCGGGCGCGATCACCACCCCGCTTGGCAAGGTGTCGGTGAGCGCGGCGCTCAGGGTGGCGATCGCAGCATCGGGATTGCTCAGGGTGATGGTAAGCGTCGAGACTCCGCCCGCATTGATGGTGGCCGGACTGAAGGTCTTGCCCAGCGTGGGCGGCAGGACGGGGGAGACGACGGTCAGGGTGGCGATGGCCGCCGCCGCGTTGTTGCCGTTGCTGGTCGCCAGGGCGCCGGCGGGCAGCGTGTTGATGTAGGAGCCGCCGGTGGCGGCGGTCACGTTTACCGTGACCGTGCAACTGCCGGCGGCCGGGATCGTGCTGCCGGACGACAACGCTACCGTGCCTGCACCGGCGATGGCGGTCACCGCGCCGCCGCCGCCGCAGGTGGTGGCGGCAGCCGGGGCGGGGGCGATCACCACCCCGCTTGGCAAGGTGTCGGTGAGCGCGGCGCTCAGGGTGGCGATCGCAGCATCGGGATTGCTCAGGGTGATGGTAAGCGTCGAGACTCCGCCCGCATTGATGGTGGCCGGACTGAAGGTCTTGCCCAGCGTGGGCGGCAGGACGGGGGAGACGACGGTCAGGGTGGCGATGGCCGCCGCCGCGTTGTTGCCGTTGCTGGTCGCCAGGGCGCCGGCGGGCAGCGTGTTGATGTAGGAGCCGCCGGTGGCGGCGGTCACGTTTACCGTGACCGTGCAACTGCCGGCGGCCGGGATCGTGCTGCCGGACGACAACGCTACCGTGCCTGCACCGGCGATGGCGGTCACCGCGCCGCCGCCGCCGCAGGTGGTGGCGGCAGCCGGGGCGGGCGCGATCACCACTCCGCTTGGCAAGGTGTCGGTGAGCGCGGCGCTCAGGGTGGCGATCGCAGCATCGGGATTGCTCAGGGTGATGGTAAGCGTCGAGACTCCGCCCGCATTGATGGTGGCCGGGCTGAAGGCCTTGCCCAGCGTGGGCGGCAGGACGGGGGCGCTGCACCCACCGATCGTGTTGCCACCGGTAGACATCGTCACGATACCGGTTGCAGTAACGGCTCCCGCCAGCACACGCCCGGACACGTTACCCCCACCCACTGTGATGCTCGTGTCCGCGATCACGGTTCCCATGAAGGAGTTGCCATTGAGCGTCGCGAATGAGCCGACCCGCCAGTACACGTTGCACGGGTTCGCGGTGCCGGTCACCACCGAACCGACATTCATAATCAGCGAGCTCGCGACGTTGAATACAAAGATACCCGTCTTACCGGGGCTGGGGTCGTTGAGCGTCAAGGTTGTCGAAGCCCCCAGGTCTGCCGCGCCAGACGAATAAAGGCCTGGAGTAAGCGTGAGGTTATCGAGAGTGTTGCCCAACGGAGTGCCCAGCCCCTGCCCCGCCAGAAAACCATAGGCAGTTGCGGCATCAGTATGAGCCTGTGCCGTGACCGGATCGGCTGCCGTGTATAGAACAAAAGGCGCTGGCACGGTCGAAGGGGGAAAATTAGTGATCGTGGGAACCGTTGGAGCAGAACCAACATTGCCGTTGACCACCGTACCGGGAAGGGTCGAACCGGTTACCTCCGAGTTACCGAGAGCCCCGAACTGCTCCGCCGCACCAAGTGTCGGGGCTACCGCCACTACGGCCAGTGCCGGAGCGGAAGCCAGAAAAAACACAATGAATCCTACGCATGTCAGCAAGCCACGATTACATCGCCTGAACCAGGAGTTTGCTTCAGCAATATGGGACTCAACGTGCTCTGGTTTAGTGCTGGTGTAAATCTGATCGTTCATGGCGTTGCCCCCGTGCAGTAGGCGATTTGACCAATTATGTAGCTTAAAATCGTAGCCATGTGCATACATACAAACAAAAAGGGGCGCTTATGCGCGCCCCCGGGGTTTATGTAGCCACTTTATTTGCCTGCCTGCGCATCGCTGCAAATCCCACGATAGCCAGGAGGGATGCCAGCAGAATCATCGCCCACTCGGAAAGTGTGGGGATGCCTGCGGGGGTGGGGCAGCAGTTTTTGCCATGCGCTCGATTGGGGCGTTGCAAACATTTGTCGTCGGCGAATTGTTTGAATCACCGCCGTAGTTGGCGATCCAGCGATAGGTGCCAATTAGCGAAGGTGTGAAAGGCAAGGACGCATAGAAACCGTTGCCGTTGACTGCCACTGGCGACGTAAAGATTGCCGCACCGGTGCAAGTCGCGTCATTGGGGCCATACACGTTGAAGGGAATCGTCCCTGTCGGCGCACCGCCGCCTGTGCCACCATCGCTCAACGTCGCGCTGTCGCTGATCGCCGCTCCAAGCGCCACGCCAGGCTTCGTTTATCCGATTGCTTTCTTAAACGTTGACCCGCAAAAAAGAGAAACAACAACGCCATGAATCCGAAGATCGTTATCAGGGGCGAAACCGATGCCGATGTGAGCGCGATCACCGACGTGACCGTCGCCGCGTTCAAGACCCTGGAGATCAGCAATCACACGGAGCAGTTCATCATCGCGGCACTACGCGCCGCCGGGGCCCTCACGCTATCGCTCGTCGCAGAAATGGAGGGCCGTGTGATCGGGCATATTGCGTTCTCGCCCGTGACCATTTCGGATGGCACCCGGAACTGGTACGGCCTTGGACCTGTTTCGGTGTTGCCGGCGTACCAGCGGCAAGGCGTTGGCAAAGCCCTGATACGGGAAGGGCTGGCACGGCTGAAAGCCATGAATGCGCAAGGATGTTGTCTCGTTGGACATCCGGATTACTACCGGAAATTCGGGTTCAAAAACATGCCGGGACTTGTGCTTGAGGGCGTGCTGCAGGAGGTCTTCTTCGCGCTGTCTTTCGACGGACAAACTCCGCAGGGCGCCGTCGCCTTCCACGAAGCATTCAAGGCGGATGGCCCGCAAGCGGGGGCGGTAAAGGGGCAGGGCTCGAATTAAATTCAGACCGGCAAACCGGCCTCACCCCTTCAACTTCGAGAACGCCGCCGCCATCGCGCCCCCCATCGTCGCTGAAGCGGGCGCACCGTTCGGTTTGCCGCCCGCCGGTTTGCCCTGAGCGCGTGGGTCGCGCGGCGGACGCGGGGCCGCGGGTGGCTTCTCGCCCGTCTTCTCCGCCGCATCGCTCAGCCGCATTGTCAGCGCGATGCGCTTGCGCTTCTCGTCCACTTCCAGCACTTTGACCTTCACGATCTGTCCGGCCTTGACTACGCTGTGCGGGTCTTTGACGAAGTTGTTGGACAGCGCCGAGATGTGGACCAGGCCGTCCTGATGCACGCCGATGTCGACGAACGCGCCGAACGCGGCGACGTTGGTGACGATGCCTTCCAGGATCATGTCGGGCGTCAAGTCGGACAGTTTTTCCACGCCTTCTCTGAAGGTCGCGGTGGTGAATTCGGGGCGCGGGTCACGACCGGGTTTTTCGAGTTCCTTGAGAATGTCTGTGATGGTGGGGATGCCGAATTTCTCGTCCCGGTATTTCGCCGGATCGAGTGACTTCAAGAGGCTTCCGTTGCCGATCACGGCTTTGAGGTCCTGCTTGATGTCGGCGAGGATCGCTTGCACCAGCGGATAGGATTCGGGGTGGACGGCGGAGGCGTCGAGCGGATCGTCGCCGTCCATGATGCGCAAAAAGCCCGCCGCCTGCTCGAAGGTCTTTGCGCCCAGGCGCGGCACGTCGAGCAGTTGCGCGCGGCTGGCGAACCGGCCCTGGGTCTCGCGGTGGGTGACGATGGCTTGCGCCACGCTGTTGGAGAGGCCGGAAACGCGCGCGAGCAAAGGCACCGACGCCGTGTTGACGTCGACGCCGACGGCGTTGACGCAGTCTTCCACCACCGCATCGAGCGAGCGTGCCAGCTGGAATTGGCTGACGTCGTGCTGGTATTGGCCGACGCCGATGGATTTGGGATCGATCTTCACCAGCTCGGCTAGCGGGTCCTGCAGGCGGCGCGCGATGGATACCGCGCCGCGCAGCGAGACATCCAGTTCGGGCAATTCGCGCGAGGCGAATTCGGACGCGGAATACACCGACGCACCCGCCTCGGACACCACCACGCTGGTCAGCCGCAGTTCGGGGCGCAGCTTGATGAGGTTGCGCGCCAGCTTGTCGGTCTCGCGCGAAGCGGTGCCGTTGCCGATCGAGATCACCGTAACCCGGTGCTGCTCGGCCAGCCTGGCCAGCGTGTGCAGCGAACCGTCCCAGTCGTTGCGCGGCGGGTGCGGGTAGATGGTGGCGGTATCCAGCACCTTGCCGGTTTCGTCCGTCACCGCCACTTTCACGCCGGTGCGGATGCCGGGGTCGAGCCCCATCGTGACGCGCGGCCCGGCCGGCGCGGCCAGCAGCAGGGCCTTGAGATTGCGCGCGAACACGTGGATGGCGTCGGTCTCGGCGCGGTCGCGCAGCGCGCCCATCAGCTCCAGTTCCAGGTGCATGAAGCTCTTCACGCGCCAGGTGAAGCGCACCGTGTCCATCAGCCAGCGGTCGGCAGGACGGTTCTGGTTCTGGATGCCGAAGCGGCCGGCGATGCGCGCCTCGCAGGGATTGTGCGGTGCGCTCCAGCCCGGCCGCTCTTCCTCACTGTCGAGGCGCAGCCGCACGTCGAGCAGGTCCTCGCGCCGTCCGCGGAACAGCGCCAGCGCGCGGTGCGAGGGGATGGTGTTGATGGATTCTGAATAATCGAAGTAGTCGGCATACTTTTCCGCTGCGGTTTCCTTGCCGTCGCGCACTTTCGATTCGACGATGCCGTGTTCCTGCACGTAGTCACGCAGCCATTGCAGCAGGGGCGCATCTTCGGAAAAGCGTTCCATCAGGATCTGCCGCGCGCCGTCGAGCGCGGACTTGGCGTCCGCCACGCCGGGGTTGTCGCCCTGCTCGGTGGTGAAGGGCTCGTGCAGGAATTTGGCCGCTTCCTCGTCGGGATTGAGCATCGGGTTCGCCAGCAGGGCGTTGGCCAGCGGTTCCAGCCCGGCCTCCTGCGCGATCTGCACCTTGGTGCGGCGCTTCTGCTTGTAGGGCAGGTAGAGGTCTTCCAGATGCGTCTTGTCCGCCGCCAGCGAGATCGCCGTCAGCAGTTCGGGTGTCATCTTGTTCTGCTCGCTGATCGACTGGATAATGGCCGCGCGGCGGTCTTCCAGCTCGCGCAGATAGCGCAGCCGGTCTTCCAGAAGGCGCAGCTGCGTGTCGTCCAGGCCACCCGTTGCCTCCTTGCGATAGCGCGAGATGAACGGCACCGTCGCCCCCTCGTCGAGCAAGGCAATGGCCGCGATAACTTGCACAGGTTTGGCCGCGATCTCAGCGGCGAGTCGGTGTTCTATGGAAGGAAGCATGGTTCTGTTTACTGAATGAATCGGCCGCCGCGTCGCGGAGCCGATGGGTGAAGGACACGGGTTGTGCATTATGCCGAATATCCTCAGAGCAGCGCACCACCTCTTCCAACCATTTACCCGGTAAAAAATGGGATCATTGATCGATCCACCTGCCCCGGCCTCCTCGTAAATCGGAGTAAACCCTTCTTTAGTATCGATCGATATGAGCAACAACACTGTCCGCGCCCGACTGCCCCTCTCGTTCAAGGGAGAGACTTACGAACTCGATTCCGTCATCGACCTGGATGGATGTCTCGACGCGTCTGGCGAGGCGCCCGATTTCCACCGGCTTCTAGCCAGGGCGGCGGGGATCGATCCCTACTCGTATCTGTATGAAGTGCTGGCGACGCACGAGATCGAGTTCTCGGATGGCACGAATGTCGCGGCGCGAAGCTGCCGCAATGGCCGGTTCGACTGGACTCGATTCGAGCAGGAGCGACGCGGGGAACAGGACTGGCAAGTTGTCAGGGCCATCGCGCAGCAGATGCTGGGTGCGCGCGACCTGGACGCAGATCCGGACTTGGGGGCGGCCCTGCTGGCAGCGTATCGGGTGGGGAAGGCGAGCGGACTGAAGGAGCCGGGCCCGAATTAACGCGACACGGCTGCCGGCGTGTCAGGCTCGGCTGTCGGCGCCACTTCGCTGACGAGCTCCTCGGTCCAGGCAAGCGATTGCAGCTGGACCAGGTTGATCTCTTCCGGGCTGGAGGCGATGTCAGCGGCGTAGCGGGTGATTTGCCCGAAATCGCCGCGCTCCGACGCTTCGGCGAGTTTGAGAAAGGGCGCATAGGGCCCGGTCTGGTGGACCAGGGCCTGAACGATGGGGTCGGGCATGGGCAACTGTTCGAGCAGATAGGCGAGCGGGACGCCCAGCAGCGGTTCGGCCAGGGAAAACAGCCCGGTCATGAACAGCTCGTCCTGCGCCTCGTGGTTGAGCCGGGTTTGGCCGAGCAGTTCGCACAGGCGCCCGCGCGTGACGGCTGTCCGCGCCAGCAGGGCGTTGGTTGGCGTCGGGTTGGCGGTGACCAGGAGCAGCGCCAGCCAGCGATAAAGCGTCTTCAGTCCAATCTGGGTCAGGGCCTGGCGCACGGTGTGGACTTGCTGCCGCAGGCCCAAGGCGGCGGAATTGGCGTAGCGCAACAGGCGCAGGGTCAGGGCGGCATTGCGGCGCAACGGTTCTTCAATCTCGCCCAGGTCTTCGCAGACCCGAACTTTGTTCATCAGGTCAAGAACCGCCAGCTGACCCGGCTGGATGGCCTTGTTGGCGAGATTCTCCGGGCGGGCGAAATAATAGCCTTGGAAATACTGGATGCCGCTGTCGCGGCAGAGGTCGAACATCTCGCGGGTTTCGACTTTTTCGGCGATGAACTGACCGGTAAAGTTGAGCCGGATGTGCGCGATGATTTCCTCGGTCTTTTCGGGAGGCTGCTCAAGCACGTCGAGCTTCACGAAGTCGACCATCGGCAGTAGCGGGCGGTACTCCTCCAGGCAGACGAAATCATCCAGGGCAAAGCGGTAGTCGAGCTGCCGCAGTTCCTGGATACGGGCGATCAGCACCGGGGTGACCGGTACGGTCTCGAGGATTTCGTAGACGACGCAGTGGGGCGGGAGCAGGCAGACGAAGTCACTCATCAAGGTGGCTTCGTCCAGATTGATGAAGGCGAGCTTGCCGTGTAGCAGCCAGTCGGGTCCGAGACAGAGGGTGTTGCTGATGACCTCGACGCCGGCTTGCAGCTGACTGGTGATCTGGGCCGAGACGGAAACCAGCGATTGCCTGAACAGGAGCTCGTAGGCGAACAGGCGATGCTCGGCATCGACGATGGGTTGACGTGCGAGAAAGGTTTCCTTGACCATCCAGCGCTCCTCGAAAGATTTGTTATGTGTTTGCCAGCAGGAGCTACATATCGGCTCAATCCGCCCAAGGTGAGCATGGGACCGTAAAGACGGTAGGGTGGCTGGCACCCTGCCTGTTTACATCAAGATTTAGCTTCGGCAGCCGGGACGCTTGCTGCGACGGTGGAAACTGCCCCGGCAGCTATTCTGCCTGTAAGTGTGCGGCCGTACTGACGACCGCCAAATACTGCTTAAGATAATATGCGCCGACAGGACAACTCAAGCACGTAATGACGCGGACTAAATTTTTTCCCTGGCTGATTGCCGAGTCCACGCCCTGAGCATAGGCGAGAAATTGCGCGCCATCCTGGGCGCCTTTTTCGCCACGCTGGCCGTCGGCCTGGTCGGCAGCCAGTTTCTGCAGGGCAGTGGGCTGCATATCATGGTCACTTCCATGGGCGCTTCGGCGGAGCTGCTGTTCGCCGCGCCCCATAACCCACTCACCCAGCTCTGGCCGCTGATCGGCGGGTACCTGATCGCCAGCGACTTTTCCTTCGTGCTCGAACCGGTTGGGCTCAATGCCCTGCTGATGCTGGTCATGGCACTGGTCATCAACAATCTGTTCGGGCGCCGCTATCCGCTCGCGCTTATCCGCCCGGGACACGAAGCATCGGCACGACGCCCCCAAGCCGCTCGACCGCATTGGCATCGACAAGAGCGATTTGCACCAGGCTTTGCGCGACATGGATGCGTATCTCGACGTCGGCAAAGCCGATCTGAAGCAGATCTACCGCCGGGCCGGCATGTATGCCCACCAGCGCAAGATGGGAGAGATCACCTGTGGCGACATCATGTGCGCGACGTCATCTCGGTCGATTTCGGCACGGAACTGGAAGAAGCTTGGACGCAACTGCGCCCCACAAGATCGGCGCCATCCCGGTTGTGGACAAGGCGCGGCGCGTGATCGGCATCATCTCGCGGGTGGATTTTCTCAAGCGCGCCAACCTCAAGGCCTACGAAACCTTCGAGGAAAGCTGGTCAAGTTCATCCGCCGTACGCCTGGCGTTACCTCGGCAAAGCCGGAAGTCGTCAGCCAGATCATGGCCACGCCTGCAGTCACGGCACCCAAGGATATGAATATCGTGGAGTTGGCGCCCCTGCTATCCGATCACGGTCTGCACCATATCCCCATCGTCAACGCCGAGCAGCGGCTAGTGGGCATGGCCCCCCAGTCCGACCTGATCGCAGCACCTACGCTGGCGGCGGCCGGTCTGAAGGAGCGATGCCATGAACGCGCCCACTAAGGAACCGCTGATTAATTTCATTGCGAGGCGCGCAGCGACGTGGCATACGATTCCACATGGGCTTCAGCCCATAGTGGATCGGAGTCCTTTAGGGAAATCCAGAAATGCCCGCTTGATCGATACGCTGGATTGCTTCCCGCCGCGCTTCGCTGCGCTCGCAATGACGGCCATATCGAATTAATCAGCGCTTCCCTAGCAAACGCTACGCGTTTTGATAATGGCTGGCGTTGGCTGGATCAGAACCAAAACGACGTGTCCTTCGCCAGGAACTCGCCGTGCGGCATATAGTGCGAGCCATCGCAGGAAAAGGTCACGCTCACCATACCGTTGAAAATGTTGATTGAAGCCATGCGCAGGTAGATCGTCTGATCGGTGAGGCGCAAGGCCTGCAGGGTTCTCAGGATGCGGCCGATTTCTGCCGGTGCGATTGCGGCATCGGGCGGATAGGTGCGCGGCGGATAGATCAGGCAGATATCGGGATCGCCCAGGGTCTCGTGATCCAGGATGCGATAACGCAAGGGATCGTCCAGCGTCCAGATGGTAGCCAGGCTGCTGGAAAAATGGATTTGGCATTGAAATACGCCGCGCTCCGTCATCAGTTCTTCAAGGATGGACAAGGCCTGTTCCAGATTGCGATCCATTGGGTTTTCCACCCGGCTTTGCTGAAACACTGTGCCGCGGATCGCCGGATCGCCCTTCACCTGGCGCCAATCGCCCGGCTCTTCGTAGAGTTCAGACGTCACCGGCAGATTGCGCAAATCGAAGTTGGCACCGAGGTAGCCCAAGGTCTGGGAATCCCGGCTCACGACCTGGAGCGCCGTGAGCGAGGGCCGGTGTTCACTCAGGCCGATGTAAGCATCCGAGAGCAGAAACCCCCATGACGGGACCGCTTCCTGCATATACGGGCGCTGCGAGCGGTCGCGTCCGAGGTGTTCTGGCACGACCCCTTCCGGGCCGATATTGTTGCAAATTTGTATCCCGTCGCTTTCCACGCAATACAGGGACGAACAATGTGGAATGCTGGAGAAGTGCTCCGAGAGAACCGCATCCAGCGCTTCGCAATTGCCCCATGCCGGTGCGCAATGCTCGGCCAATTGCCCCAGCGGTTCTCGCAGCATACGCGCCAGCTCGCCGCGCTGCTGGTATATGCAGTCTTTCCATGAACGAGCCATGACACTTTCATCATTCATGGGTGAGCCAACGCTTTCTATTCGATGCATGCAGATGTTCCTCCGCATAGCGGGCAGCCAATTTTTTGAAGAGGCCTACCCTCCAACCGATAAGGCCGATTTCGAATCGGCATGCACCCAGACTCGACGCCTTGCGGCGACAGGGCGCTAGAGGGGGCTTCAGCGCATCCCCCGCTTGGCTGATGCAACGGTCTTGCCGACGACCTCGGAGCCAGGCGCAGTCGATTGCTCCCGCCCATTGCCGCTCGTGTCCAAGCGTTCGACGATGCGGTCTGCGCCCCGTGTCTCCCAGCTCTGCCCCAGGGCGTTGTGGAAGGCACTGCCGGTGGTGCTCATGTGCATAGCCACATAATTGCGGGCCTGAACACCAGCGCTGACAATGGGGTTGGCGCCGAGTTCCGCAGCGGTGGCAGTCGTGACTGCCATGGCAAAGCCAACGACGGCCACACCGGCCATGAGCACGGTCAAGAGTTTGTTGCGGGTATGCTGGGCATGGTGCTTCATTTGCGATACTCCTTTTGTGCATAGAGGTTTGGATGGGCGGTTTTTGTTTTTACAAGCCAACACCTCAAAGCACATGCCATGCCAGAACAGCATTTCTCTTGTTTTTCATTGGCTTGATTGAAATTTATGGTTGTGGGACGTCTTTATTTCGTCGCCTCCCGGCGACACAAAATAGGGCATAACAAGCAACTCATTGTAGGAATGGACATTTTCTTGTCTTTTAACGGAGACAGGTTCTACCGCCGGGCCGGCATGCCTGCCAACGCAAGATGAGGGAGATCGCCTGGCGTCCGGGGATATGCATGTCGTGGAGCGGGTGCCCCTGCTATCCGATCACGGTCTGCACCATATCCCCATCGTCAATGCCGAGCAGTGGCTACTGGAAAGGATCACCCAGCCCGACCTGATCGCAGCGCTCTATGTTGGCGGCAGCCGGCCTGAAGGAGCGATGCCCGTCGTTCCATCGATCATCTGACTATCTCCGGCAGGCAGCTTCGCCGCCCCTGCCCATGGCCGGCTTCGCGGCTAATATAACGATTTCCGGGAGATCCAATGAACAAGCTTCTGCCGATCGCGGTACTCGCTGCCGCCGCTTATTTCGTGCTTGCCCCGGGCCCTGACACGCCGGAAAGCCGTCAGGCAGCAGGCCTGCCCGCTGTATCTTCGACTGCGCGTGACAGTAACGATGCCGCCATCGAAAACGCCTTCTCCAACCGCCTTGGCAGCCAACTGGTTGAAGGGAAGGGAACGGTGGTGAAAATGCTGGCGGACGACAACGACGGCAGCCGGCATCAGCGCTTCATCATTCGGCTGGATTCCGGACGGACGCTGCTGATATCGCACAATATCGATCTGGCGCCGCGCATCGACGGGCTACGTACGGGAGACACGGTGGCCTTTTACGGTGAGTATGAATGGAATTCGAAAGGTGGCGTGATTCACTGGACGCATCACGATCCACAGGGTCGCCACCCCGCAGGCTGGATCAGGCACGATAGGCGGACCTATCGGTGACCGGGAAACTGCTATTGCTGCCGTGCACCCCGGTTCATTTTTTTGCCGGCATCCAGATGGCAAACCAGGCGTTTTATTGGTGGGATATTTTCTTGAAATGCTTCAGACAAAGTGGCCTGGACGAGACGTCATGCGATCGAACGCTTTTGATTCGGCTGCCCGACGCTGACAGGTGTAAATAATCCCGATTTTTTCAGTCCATTCCCCATAACCACTCGTTATGAATGCCCCGAATGCAAGGTTTTGGGACCATGCCCCGCCTGCATCGTTGCCGGGTTTTGCTGACGGTTCCGGTTATATTCGGATACAACCCGTTACATTTTTGCGGGTACTCGACATCACGGGGATACATCTCTTCTTCAGAATACGTTCCATGCCTTGCCTGTACCGGGCCGGCAGTTTTTTTCAACATTTCTGAAGGAGATTCGTAATGAAATCGATTCAAGGTTCTTTTGCCAAACGCGCCCTGATGGTGGGCTTGATCGCGGGCGGCGGCATTCTGGCGGCCTCGTCTTTCGCGATGCCTGCCGGAGGGGCGGAAGGCAAGACGGGATGCGAAGCCAGGCAGGGGCAAAAGCTCGACGGCAAGTGGCAAGAACAGCGTGCCAAGCGCCTGTCCGGGCTGAAGGAAAAGCTCGATCTCACGCCAGCGCAAGAGGCTGCATGGGATGCCTTTGCCGGCGCCGCTCAGCCAGGAATGCGCCAGGGCGTGGACAGGCAGGCCATGCAGGCCGAGTTTGCAAAGCTGAACACGCCGCAGCGCCTGGACAAGATGCTGGCCATGTCGGAGCAGCGTCGCGCCAGGATGATTGAGCGCAGTCAGGCGACCAAGGCCTTCTATGCCCAGCTGACCCCCGCGCAGCAAGGCGTGTTCGATGCCGAGGCGATGCCTGGCCGTCATCGGGGCCACGACCATCATCGCCATCAATCCTGAGTGATCAGGCGGTAGTCTGGAATTTGTGGGCGGGCAACCGCCCACTTTTTTGGTCCGCTAAGAAATAATTTTCAGGCCGCCGGCCATTACGCCTCATTCGGATTCCGGCTGTCTGTGCAGTCCGGCAACACTGCCGACAATTGCCCGCTTGCGGCCCGCCCCCGGCCGAAGCCATGGCATCGCAGTAGCGCGAAACTTGCGGCGAGGACGTCCTCCCGCAAATCGATTGAAATACGTCACGGCCCTTGGAGCAGCACCCGCCGGCAGCCCGTTGATGGCACAATCCATCGAACATCCTTAATCCAGGCAATCCAGGAAACTCCATGAAGAAATCCGATCTCGACAAAAACGAAGGCCTGAAAATTACCGGCCAGATGAAACAAGCCGGCACGCCGGATCGCTTTGGCAGTGCGGCCGGCGCGGTCGTGTCCCGGCGCGAGCAGCGCAAGCTCGAGCAGGCACAGGGCCTGGTTGCGTTTGCCGTCAAGCTCGATGGCGAATTGGTTAAGAAAATTCACGCTCTTGCAGATGCCCGCCAGGCGGGCATCAATGAAACCGTCGCCGACTTGCTGGCCAGAGGTTTGGCCGACAAGACCTGACACTAGCAGTACCGATCAACACCCAAGGGGAATAACGATGGCCATACCGGATACTCACAACTTTGCCGTGTTTTGCGATTTTGAAAACGTGGCCATCGGCCTGAAAGAAGGCAACTATCCCGATTTCAAGATTCGCCCCATTCTCGAGCGTTTGCTGCTCAAGGGCAGCATTGTGGTGAAGAAGGCTTACTGCGACTGGGACCGCTACAAGGAATACAAGCGGGACATGCACGAGGCGGCGTTCGAGCTGATCGAGATCCCGCATCTGCGGCAGTCGGGCAAGAACTCGGCGGACATCCGCATGGTGGTGGATGCGCTCGACCTCTGCTACACCAAGACGCATATCGATGCCTTCGTCATCATCAGCGGGGATTCCGATTTTTCGCCGCTGATCTCCAAGCTCAAGGAAAACGGCAAGAGCGTGATCGGAATCGGTGTGCGCGGCTCGGCGTCGTCGCTGCTGATCGCCAACTGCGACGAGTTTATTTTTTATGAAGACCTGGTGCAGGCCAAAGCGCCGAAATCCCCCGCCAGGAAAGTGGCCGCGCCTGCCCCGGCGGTGAAGGAAATCGCCGCCGGCGCGGCCAAGACGGCGAGTCCGACCCGGCGGCGAGCCCGGCCGGTGACGGAAAAGGTAGCAGACGGCAAGAACCGGGTTGCGGAAAAAGCCGAGCCGAGCGCCGAGGACAAGAAGAACCAGGCGATTGAAATCGTGGTGAGCACGCTGGAGCAGTTGATGGCAGAGCGCGGCGGCGAAGGCGCCATTTCGGCGTCGCTGATCAAGAGCACCATCAAGCGGGTCCATCCGGGCTTCAGCGAGTCGGAATACGGCTACAGCGCGTTTGGCAAGATCCTCGACGACGCGCACAAAAAAGGCATGCTGGCGGTGGAAAGGAAAGAGGGCGGCGCAGTCGTTGTCAGCCTGCCCCCTTCCAGGGGCTGAAGCGGATCATGGGCGCATAGGGGCTTCGCCTGTCCCCCGGCCCTGCCAAGAGGACAGCCTGAACCGTCCCTTTCCCATTACGTTGGACTCAGGCCGCCCTGATCACGGGCATTTTCTTCATCAGCTTGCGCAACGTGTCGCACAGTTCAGGTGTGTCTTGCTCGTGATGCACCGACACCACATGCTGAACGGCAACTTCCAGAAGCCCGGCTTCTCATTCACCCAAATTGAACCTGATCCAATGAACCGGAAATACAGGATGTGACGCCTTTCCCGGTGGGGGTTGGGGTTCCTGGCTTCGCGCACATCCCTGGCGTGCCCGGCCGATCCGCATCCCGGCCACACCACTTTCCTGAATGTCCAGCGGGCTGATCGGCTCGGCCGGCCAATGGCCGCGGCCCGAGCGGGTGTGGAGGCAACGCTGGGCCTGCTGTTCGGCGCCTTGCTGAAAATTGCCCTGGCTTTCACCATGATGGGCGTGTTCGCGCTGGACCGCCTGCTTCGCGTTGAGGCGGCGATTTACAATGGGTTCAAGTGTGTCTAAGCTTATAAATGTCGGAAACCTTGCATCATTACCAAGAGAGGGAAATATCCATGAATGCCCATTATTCTGCCGAAGCAGATCCATCCGATGCCACGAAAGAACAGTTGATCGACGATTTCAAGGCGGTAGTCGCCGATGCGGAAGCCCTGCTGAAGGCCACGGCCGGCCAGGGCGGCGAGGCGGTGGCCGCTGCACGCGCCAAGACGGACGCCTCGCTCGCGGCGGCAAAAGCGAAAATGGCCGATGCCCAGGCCGCGCTGCTGGTCAGGACACGGGCCGCAGCCAGGGCGACGGACGAGTACGTCCACACTAATCCGTGGCAATCCATGGGCGCCGCCGTCGGTGTCGGCTTGGTGATCGGCCTGTTGATCGGGCGGCGCTAACCAGGCAATGGCTGAGGAATCTCATGCTGCGACCGGAGGGTTGTTCGAATCCCTGAAAACGCTGTCATCGTGCCTGGTCGGCATTGTCCATACCCGTCTCGAGCTTCTGTCCACGGATATTGCGGAAGAGCGTGAGCATCTGGTCCTGCTCCTGGTGATGGCGCTGGTTGCGCTGTTCTGTCTCGGCGTCGGCATCGTGTTGCTGGCAATTCTGATTGCGGTTGCCTTCTGGGAGTCGCACCGGATCATGGCGCTGGGCGGGTTGACCGGTGTTTTCCTGGTGGCCGGCGCCGGGGCGGGGTGGTTGGCCATGCACAAGGCCAGAACCAAGCCGCGGCTGTTCGATGCGAGCCGGGCTGAATTGTCCAAAGACCGGCAGCGCCTCACCGCCGGATCATGAGTCGAGCGGCAGCCTTTTCAGGCTGCATACCCGTACACGGCGAAGTAATGGCAGGCAGTCCCTGCCATGACGAACAGATGCCAGATGAAGTGGCCGTATCGCAGGCGCGCGTCGAGCGCGAAGAAAATCACCCCCAGCGTGTAGGCCAGGCCGCCGGCGACCAGCCATAGCAGGCCGGCTACGGGCATGCGGGTGGATAGAGGTTCGGCTGCAATCACGATGAGCCAGCCCATAAGCAGATAGAGACCGGTGGAGAGCATGGGGTGGGACATCCGGCTCAATGCCTTCAGCGCCACCCCGACCGCGGCCAGCCCCCAGACAAGTCCGAGCAGCGTCCAGCCCCATGCGCCACGTAGTACACCGAGGGTGAACGGCGTGTATGTCCCCGCGATGAGAAGGAAGATTGCGGCGTGCTCGACGACCCGAAACACGCGCTTGGCGCGGCCGGCCGGCAGGGCGTGATACAGGGTGGAGCCGAGGTAGAGCAGCACCATGGTCGCGGTGAAGATGCTCGCGCCGACAATGAACGCCGCATCGCCATGCCGGACCGCACGCACGATCAGGAAAGGGCTGGCAACGAGCGCTGCGACCAGCCCCAATCCGTGGCTGAGGCTGTTCGCGATTTCTTCCCCTCGCGACTGCCCGCGCTGGTTTGCCGCTGGCGGCAGATCCACGATATCGGCCCGATTATCCGGGGTTGGTCGCCGCACGCATCGTGGGTTTGCGGTTATTTCTTGTCCAGCCTGGTGAACTTCGAGCCTTCCAGGGTGAGGTTGTACATCAGGCCCTTCTGGCCGAAGATGAAGCCGATCACCGGATCCTTGATGTTGGTGGTGTCGACCGCCTTGCCGACGCCGATGTCCACCAAGGCGACCGAGCCATCCACCCCCACTTTCCAGCCTTCGCTTTCGCGGAATTTCTTGAGGGCGGATTCCTCCGTAAAGATCACCACGATGCTCTTGGCCTGCGCGCCCAGCTGTAAACCAACGGACGCGGCGGCGGTGCTGTAGTAGTCGACGGTTTTCCCGCCCACCCGCAGCGCGCCTTCGCCGTATTCGCCGCCCACGCCGATGCCGGCCTTGTAGACCTTGGGAAACACCAGCACGCCTTTTGCGATCCGGAGAAAGGCATCGGCGCCGTCGATTTTCCGGAAGTCGGCCAGGGCCCGGTCGACCTCCCGGCCAATTTCCGCCGCGCTGGCCGCGTGCACCGAAGGCGCAGCCAGAAACAGGGCGATCAGGGCCGTGAATAGCAGGGCAGGGCCGGAAGGGTGCCGTGTCGAAATAATGTAAGACATGGGTTCTCTCCTTGGATGGAAGCATGACCTTCAATATAGTGCAGGCCGATCGGGTTGGCCTCAGCGATATTCCGCTGCGTGGCTATGATGAAGGAACCGACAAGCATCAGGAGTATGGACATGGATCACACCGTCACGCTGCTAATGAATCAGTTCGTCACCCACGACGTGAAGCGCTTCATCGTCAGCAAGCCGGAGGGGCTTTCCGTCGATCCCGGCCAGGGCGTCGAGCTGGCGATCAATCTGCCTGGCCTGCGCGAACAGGGACGACCCTTCACGCCCACCGGCCTGGCTGCCGACCGGGTGCTCGAATTCACCATCAAGGCCTATCCGGTCCACGCCGGCGTGACCCAGGCGCTCCACCAATTGAAGCCGGGTGCGGAACTGCTGATGTCCGAGCCTTTCGGCACCATCCGCTACCAGGGGCCCGGCGTCTTCATTGCCGGCGGCGCCGGCATTACGCCATTTCTGGCCATTCTGCGGGGGCTGGCGCACAGGGGAGAACTGGGCGGGCAGACGTTGATCTTTTCCAACAAGACCCCGCGTGACGTGATCTGCGAAAAGGAGCTGCGCCACCTGCTGGGCGAGCGCTGCATCCTGACCTGCACCGGCGCCGATGCCCCTGGGTATGCGCACCGGCGGGTCGACCGCGCATTCCTGGAAGAAACGATCGACGACTTCAAGCAGCGATTTTACGTCTGCGGCCCGCCCCCCTTCATGGATGCGGTCAACGGCGCGTTGACGGATCTGGGCGCCAGCTCTGAAAACGTGGTATTTGAGCGGTGAGTGCCTGCCCGTCCCATTAGCCGGCGCGGGCTCAAGTTAAGACGGGAGATACCGATTCATCGGGTATTCCGTTCGGGTGCGCATTCGCGATCAATGCGGCACGCCGGACTGTCTTGGAGAGATGATGCCGCAGCAACCGAAAAGTCTGGCAGCCTGGCTCGCCTTTTTGGGGCAGGCCGATATTCCTGTTTTAAAGTACACCGCGCGCGAACTCGAACGTCTGTGCGCCGATGAGGTACTTCTCAATGCGCGCGGCATTGCCAATGTCGTGACCGACGATCCGCTGATGACGGTCAAGCTGCTGCGCTACATGCAAACGCACAAGCATCGCAACCAGAAGTATGAACTGGTGGACGTGAAGGAGGCGCTGCTCATGATGGGGCTGGATGCCTTCTTCCGCGAGGTGCCGGCGATGCCGATCGCGGAAGACATACTGCATGGCCACATCGAGGCGCTGGTGCAGCTGCTGCATACGGTCCGGCGTGCGCAGCGTTCGGCGCATTACGCATTCGACTGGGCATTGCGCCTGCACGATCTGCACGCGGAAGAGGTGCACGTGTCCGCGCTGCTCTACCATGTCGCCGAAATGCTGATGTGGTGCTTCAATCCCGGGCAGATGCTCGAAATCCAGAAGCTGCAGGCGGCCGACCCCACGCTGCGTAGCGCGGAGGTGCAGAAGCAGGTGCTGGGCTTCACCGGCCTGGAGTTGCAGCGCCAATTGACGATCGAATGGAAATTGCCAGAATTGCTGCTGAACCTGATGGACCCGGCGCAGACGAACACGGCGCGGGTGCGCAATGTGAAGCTGGCGGCCAATCTGGCGCGGCATTCCGCCCAGGGCTGGGATAACGATGCCTTGTCGGACGATTACCGCGAGATCGCCGCGTTGCTGCGGATGGAACCGGACAAGGTGGCGGCGCTGGTCAAGCCGGCCCCCGCCATCGTTTAGACGGGGAAGGCTTTCCCCGGGCTATGCCGGCTTGGGGATGACGCTCTCTTCCAGCTTGCGGGCGAGTTGCGAAATGGCGACGCCGGCGGGGCAGCCCGGCGTGGCCTGCATCAGCAACTGGCGGCGCATGATGGCCTGGCGCACTTCGGGGTCGACGGGAATGTCGCCCATGTGGATCAGACGGATCGGGCGGTCGGGTTCGGTGACGACGAAACGGTCGAGCACCTGTTGCAGCTGGTTCGTGATGGCCTGGCCGCTGCCCGGACGGGTGGCCTGGTTAATGACTACCCGCACGGTTTGCCGCTGCTGCTGTCCCACCAGAACTTTAATCGTGGCGTAGGCATCGGTGAGCGAGGTCGGCTCGGGCGTGGCGACCATCAGCACTTCGGATGCCAGCGAGACGGCGAACAGGACGATGTCGGAAATCCCGGCACCGGTATCCAGCAGCACGACGTCGTAATTCGGCACCAGGCCGCCGATGATGCGCAGGAATTCATCGCGTACTTCGGGCGTCAGGCGCGAATACTCGACCATGCCGGAACCGGCCAGCAGTACGGAAAAGCCCCCCGGCGCCTGAAGAATGGCCTCTTCCAGCCTGGCTTTTCCGGTGAACACGTCGTGCAGCGTGATCTTGGGATACAGGTTGAGCACCACGTCGAGGTTGGCGAGGCCAAGGTCGGCGTCGAGTACCAGCACCTTGTACCCGCGTTTGGCCAGGGCGGCGGCAAGATTGGCTGAAACGAAGGTCTTGCCCACACCGCCCTTGCCGCTGGTGACCGCGATGACCTTGCCCAGCGGTTTCAGAGGGACCTTGGCCGCGTTCTTGTTTTCGGCAGTGGGGGGCAGCACATTGCTCATTCGTTTGCCCGGTTTGTGGCGTTGCCCATGGCATCGTGGGGGGCGTTGCCTGACGTATTTTCAATCGTGGGCATCTCATCCATGATGAGGTGCCCAAACAACAGTCCTTTCTCTTCCGCACTGACCGCAATCTCTCGTGGCTGGTCCAGGCAAACCTGGTTGCGGCCGCCGGTTTTGGCGCTGTAAAGCTGCTGGTCGGCGCGCTCGATCCACAAATCGGCGGTGGAGCGCACCCATTCCGGGGCGTAGGCGCCACCGATGCTGATCGTGGCCTGGATGCTGAGCAGCGGTGACACGGGTATCGAGAGCGAGGCAACGGTTCGGCAAATCCGCTCGGCCACCGCACGCCCGAAAAGCGGCCGGCAGTGGGGCAGGATTACGGCGAATTCCTCGCCGCCGTAGCGGGCGACGGTATCCATGGGGCGCACGCAGTCCGCCAGACATTTGGCAATGGCCTGCAGCACCTGATCACCGACCAGGTGGCCATGGGAATCGTTGATGGTTTTGAAATGGTCGACGTCCAGAAATAGTAGCAGCACCGATTCGCCGGAACGTGCGACGGCCTCGATCGAACGCTCGAGTATCGAGCGGAAATGCCGGCGGTTGCCCAGCCCCGTTAACGGATCCTTGAGCGAGATATCGCACAGGTCGTTGATGATGCGCTGCAAATAGTCGGTGGCTGATTCCCCGGCGCCCTGCTGGCTGTTTTTTGCGTCATGCTTCAGCAGGGCGCGCGCGTCGTCGAGTTGCAGCGCTTGCAGCTCGACTTGCTCGATCTGGGGGAATGGGTTCAGGGGAGCCAAAGGAGGTTTCAATACATGGTGTCGTGAATTAGGAATATCGAAACATATAATTTGTCATTCCGATCGATACGCTGGATTGCTTCGCTGCGCTCGCAATGACGGCCATGTCGAAGTAATCGGCGTTTCTCCAGCGCTCAAAATTAGGTTTCTCTTGGCATCCAGAGTGAATTGGACAAAGATCGGGAAAATGAATCAATTTTCAAAAGTATGTTGGCAATTGCGTCTTTGATCAAGCGCCGGCCGACAATCCGGGGGCATGCATCTTGGCACGGAAGGAAAATCACCCCACCTTGGGCAAGCGCTCGAGCGCGGCCTTGATCGCTTCTTCCGGGTAGGCGAAGTCTTCCAGTTTGCCGCTGAAATAGCTGTCGTAGGCCGCCATGTCGAAGTGGCCGTGCCCCGAAAGATTGAAGAACAGCGTCTTTGCCTCACCGCTTTCCTTGCAGCGCAGGGCCTCGTCGATGCAGGCGGCGATGGCGTGATTGGATTCGGGGGCGGGGATGATGCCTTCGGTGCGGGCGAAGGTGACGCCGGCTTCGAAGGTGGCAAGCTGGGGTACGGTGATCGCTTCGATCAGCTTCTCATGGTAAAGCTGCGACACCAGCGCCGAGGCGCCGTGGTAGCGCAGGCCGCCAGCGTGGATGCCGGGCGGCATGAAATCATGGCCCAGGGTGTACATCAGCATCATCGGCGTGAGTTTGGCGGTGTCGCCAAAATCGTAGGCGTAATGGCCGCGTGTCAGGGTCGGGCAGGAGTCTGGCTCCACCGCGACCAGCCGCACGTTCTTGCCGGCGGCCTTGTCGGCAAAGAAGGGGAAGGCCGCGCCACCGAAGTTGGAGCCACCGCCGCAGGGGGCGAAGATCATGTCCGGGTAGTCGCCCGCCTTCTCGAACTGCTTCTTGGCTTCCAGCCCGATCACGGTCTGGTGCAGCAGTACGTGGTTCAGCACCGAGCCCAGTGTGTAATTGGTGTCGGGGCGCGATGCTGCTTCTTCCACTGCTTCGGAAATCGCCAGCCCGAGCGAGCCCGGGTTGTCGGGGTCGGCCGCCAGCGCGGCGCGGCCGGTGTTGGTTTCCATGCTCGGGCTGGCGAACACTTCGGCGCCCCAGGTATGCATCATCGAACGGCGGTAGGGTTTCTGGCCGTAGCTGACCTTGACCATGTAGACCCGCACTTCCAGTCCGAACATCTGCCCGGCCAGCGCCATCGAGCAGCCCCACTGCCCGGCGCCGGTTTCGGTGGCGATGCGCTTGATGCCGGCTTCGGCGTTGTAATAGGCTTGGGCAACCGAGGTGTTGACCTTGTGCGAGCCGGCCGGGGAGACGCCTTCGTACTTGTAGTAGATTTTGGCCGGCGTGCCGAGAGCCGCTTCCAGGCGGTGGGCGCGGATCAGCGGCGAAGGCCGCCACAGCTGGTAGATTTCGCGCACCTTTTCCGGGATCGGGATCCATCTTGCAGCCGACATTTCCTGCTCGATCAGGCTCATCGGGAAGATCGCCGTCAGCGCATCGGGGTCGATCGGCTTGCCGTCCGGCCCCAGCGGCGGTGCCGGCGGATTGGGCATGTCGGCAACGACGTTGTACCAGTGGGTGGGGATCTCCGATTCGTCGAGCAGGAACTTGGTTTGCGGCATGGCGGCCTCTCTGTTGTATTGAGTGCTTATTTCGGACAGGCAAGCCCGATTAAAAGATCATCGGTCAATCGCCTCATGTCGTCAACAAACCACGCGCAGGGGGGGCTGCTTCTACCTTTCGAAGGATGGTGAAAAGACTTCGATCCACTTTGATGGCCCGCTTTCTTGCGGATCGGGCCATCGGAAACGTGCTGTGGCGCAAAAGCGTCAGGCTACGCTGCCGAAACCGGGGACGGTGGCCCCGGACGGCGCCTTCAGCCCCGCCAGACGGGAACTCTGGGCGATAGGCCCGCCCGGAAACAGGGTGTACAGGTACTTGACGCCGCCTTTCGAGTGGAAGTGCTCTTCCAGGGCATCGTTCAATTCGGGCAGGGTGATGGTCGGGCTGTTTTCATGATGGGCATAGAAGTGTTGCATCGCGCGAATGACTTCCCAGTGCACGTCCGTGAGCTCAAGTCCTTCCTCGCTGGCGATTCGCTTCGCCTCATCCCGCGTCCACTCAAACGGGGCACAAGGAAAGTCGGGGTTGGGCGCCGACTTCTGAAGCAGTTTATTGATATCGGTTGAATCGTTTCCCATGACCGTCTCCTAAAAGGCTTCCGTAGACATCTTAAAGATAGGACAGGCCTTGCCCGAATTCAAGGCAGCGCAGGGTGGTAAGTTTCCTTCCGGACAAGGGCTCGACAGGGAGATCTCCGGCGGTAAATGAACGCATTCTGACGCAGCGGGTCACCCTATGGTCGTGATTTAAATCCCGATGGACACACGAGGGCGCGGCGATGGGTTCGGTGCAATGGAGGAGAAACGCTTGGATCGGGAACCGGCAGCAGACGATGTGAGGACGATGCATCACCGTCACTCTTTCCCGGTGCGCCTACTGTTTGCCGGCCTCGGCACCCTGTTCGTGTTGCTGGGGGTGCTCGGTATTTTCCTGCCGGTGCTGCCAACCACGCCTTTTCTGTTGCTGGCCGCCGCCTGCTACGCACGCTCGTCGCGCCGCATCTACCACTGGCTGCTGCATCAGCCGCATTTCGGCCCGCTGCTCAGCGAATGGCGCGAGCATCGCAGCATGCCGTATCGCGCCAAGCGTAAGGCGCTGTTGCTGGTTGCGTTGAGCTTCGGTGTCTCCATCGTATTTTTCGTGCCCGGGTGGCCGGCCAAACTGGCGATGGGCATCGGCGGGATGCTGCTGGCGGCCTGGATCGCCCGCATCCCCTCGCGCGACGCCCCGCGCCGGCCATGAAAGCCGCACCCCTGAAACAACAACTAGGCTGAAAGCGTCCGATCCACAGAAGGAGCGACGCCATGGCAAAACGATCCTTTCCGCTATCCCGTGTCTATGGCCTGCTGGAGCCCGGTCCGGTGGTACTGGTGACGACCGCCCGCAAGGGCCGCGCCAATATCATGACGATGTCGTGGCACACCATGATGGAGTTCGAGCCGCCGCTCGTCGGCTGCGTGATCAGCGGCCGCAATGCGTCGTTCGACGTGCTGCGCGCAACGAAGGAATGCGTGATCAATATCCCGACGCGGGAATGGGTGAAGCAGGTGGTGGGCGTCGGCAACTGTTCCGGGTGCACGGTCGACAAGTTCGTCAAATTCGGTCTCACGCCGGTGCCGGCCGCCGAGGTCGCCGCGCCGCTGATCGGAGAATGTTACGCTAATCTCGAATGCCGGGTGGCAGACACGCGGCTGGTGAACCGCTACAACTTCTTTGTTCTCGAGGTGGTGCAGGCGTGGGTCGATGCCGCCATCAAGCAGCCGCAGACGCTCCACCACCGCGGCAACGGCGTGTTTGCGGTGGCCAGCGAGACGGTCAAGCTGCGCTCGGCGATGAAATAGCACATGGATTGATCCGCGCATGCGGATTCGGCGCCAAGCTCGGGGATAATCCGGCCGCATGAATGCAGTGCCCTACTGGCGCCTGTCCGGTTTCTATTTCTTCTATTTCGCCTTCGTCGGGGCGATGTCGCCGTTCTGGGGGCTGTATCTGCAGTCGCTGGCGTTCAACGCCTTTCAGATCGGCGTCTTGATGTCGCTGCTGCAGGTGATGCGGATTTTTGCGCCCAACATATGGGGGCATATTGCCGACCGCACCGGTCGCCGCACGGCAATCGTGCAGGTGGCGGCGCTTGGCAGCGTGCTGGTGTTTGCCGGGGTTTTTGTCGGTGACAGTTTCTGGTGGCTGTTCGCGGTGATGGCGGCGCTGGGCTTCTTCTGGAGCGCTTCGCTGCCGCTGGTCGAAGCGATGACGCTGTCGCATCTGGGCGAGCGCACCGATGCCTATGGCCGCATCCGCCTGTGGGGCTCGATCGGCTTCATCGTCATGGTGGTGGGGCTGGGTTACACCTTCAACACTGTGTCGATCGACTGGTTGCCGTGGGCGGTGATGGCGGTGATGCTGGGTATCGTTGCGTTCGCGCGGGTGATTCCGGAGGCCGAGATCCTGCCGCACCCCACCGACCTGCATTCGGGGTGGGCGATCGTGAAGCGGCCCGAGGTGGCGTCGCTGCTGGTCGCCTGCATGCTGATGGCGGTAACGCACGGGCCGTATTACACCTTCTATTCGATCTATCTGGTCGACCACGGCTACGACAAGTCCACCGTGGGCTGGTTGTGGGCGTTCGGCGTATTGTGCGAAATCGGCATTTTCCTGATCGTTCCGCGCATCTTCGCGCGGGTGACGCCGCGCCAATTGATTCTGGCCAGTTTCGCGCTGGCCGTGCTGCGTTTCCTGCTGATTGCCTGGGGGGTGGAGTCGGCCTGGCTGGTGTGGGGCGCGCAGACGCTGCATGCCTTCACCTTCGGCACCCATCACGCGGCGGCGGTGGCGCTGATCCACCAGCATTTCCGCGGGCGCCACCAGGCGCGCGGGCAGGCGCTCTACACCAGCCTGTCCTTCGGCGTCGGCGGCACCATCGGCGGTCTGGCGAGCGGCCTGACCTGGGACACGCTGGGGCCGGCCTGGACTTTCACGCTAGCCGCCGGGAGCGCAGCGCTGGCCTGGGCGGTGTACGCCGTGTGGGGACAGACAAAATCCGTGCCAGTGCTCCACAGATAATGATGGAAACAGGTCAAGCTATGAAATAATCGGCGTTTTACGCGCTGCCTCGCCTTAATTCCACATGCCAGGACTCACTTTATTCCAGAAACTGTGGGACGCCCACGTCGTTCACGTCGAGGCCGACGGCACCACGCTGCTCTATATCGACCGCCACCTGGTGCATGAAGTCACCAGCCCGCAGGCGTTCGAGGGGCTGAAGCTGGCCCACCGCACCCCCCGCAGGGCTGATGCAGCCGTCGCCGTGCCCGACCACAATGTGCCGACGACCGACCGCAGCCAGGGCATCGCCGATCCGATTTCACGCCTGCAGGTCGAGACGCTCGACGCCAACTGCGCCGAGTTCGGCATCACCGAATTCAAAATGGACGACATCCGCCAGGGCATCGTTCACGTCATCGGTCCCGAGGCGGGCCTGACCCTGCCCGGCATGACCGTGGTGTGCGGCGATTCGCATACGTCTACCCACGGCGCGTTCGGTGCGCTCGCCTTCGGCATCGGCACGTCCGAGGTCGAGCACGTGCTGGCGACGCAATGTCTGTGGCAGAAGCCGTCGAAGACCATGCTGGTCAAGGTCGAAGGTGCACTGGGCCGCGGCGTTACCGCCAAGGACATTGCGCTCGCCGTCATCGGCGAGATCGGCACCGCCGGCGGTACCGGCTATGCACTGGAGTTCGGTGGCTCGGCGATCCGCGCGCTGTCGATGGAAGGCCGCATGACCCTGTGCAACATGGCGATAGAGGCCGGCGCGCGCGCCGGCATGGTGGCGGTCGATCAGACCACGATCGACTACGTCAAGGGCCGTCCCTATTCGCCCAGGGGAGACGCATGGGACAAGGCGGTGGCGTGGTGGAACACGCTGCACTCGGACGACGACGCGGTGTTCGACCGTGTGATCGGGTTCGATGCCTCGAAGATCGAGCCGCAGGTCACCTGGGGCACTTCGCCCGAGATGGTGACGACCATCGGCGGCCGTGTGCCGAACCCGGCCGATGCGCCGAGCGAGGTCAAGCGGCACGACTGGACGCGTGCGCTGGAATACATGGATCTACAGGCCGGTACGCCGATTGCCGGGATTGCGGTGGACAAGGTGTTCATCGGTTCGTGCACCAACTCGCGCATCGAGGATTTGCGCGAGGCCGCTACCGTGGCGAAGGGCCGCAAGGTCGCGCCCAACGTCAGGCTGGCGATGGTGGTGCCGGGTTCCGGCCTGGTCAAGCAGCAGGCCGAGGCCGAAGGTCTGGACAGGATTTTTGTCGAGGCCGGTTTCGAATGGCGCGAGCCGGGCTGCTCGATGTGCCTGGCGATGAACGCCGACCGGCTGGAGCCGGGTGAGCGCTGTGCTTCGACCAGCAACCGCAATTTCGAGGGGCGGCAGGGGCAGGGTGGGCGTACCCATCTAGTCAGCCCGGCGATGGCTGCCGCGGCGGCCTGTGCCGGGCATTTTGTCGATGTTCGTAAATCTTAAGGAGAACACATGAAGCCAATGATTGCCCTGATGATCGCCGTTGCACTGACGCTGGCAGGCTGCAACACCGTGCGTGGAGTGGGTCAGGACATCGAGAAGGCGGGCGACTCGATCCAGAAGGCCGCCAAGTAATGCGGGCTTTCACCACACTCGATGGGCTGGTGGTGCCGCTCGACCGCGCCAACGTCGACACCGACGCCATCATTCCCAAGCAGTTTCTGAAGTCGATCAAGCGTGCCGGCTTCGGCCCCAACCTGTTCGACGAATGGCGTTATCTCGACCACGGCGAACCGGGCATGGACCCTGCCACGCGCCAGCCGAATCCGGAATTCGTGCTGAACTTCCCGCGCTACAAGGGGGCCAGCGTGCTGCTCGCGCGTGACAACTTCGGCTGCGGCTCGAGCCGCGAGCACGCGCCGTGGGCGTTGGAAGACTACGGTATCCGCGCCATCATCGCGCCGTCCTACGCCGACATCTTCTACAACAACTGCTTCAAGAACGGCATCCTGCCGATCGTGCTCGACGCCGCGGCGGTCGAACGCCTGTTTCGCGAATGCGAGGCCAGCGAGGGCTACCGCCTCAACGTCGATCTGGACAAGCAGACCGTGACCACGCCGGGCGGCGAGGTGCTGAAATTTGATGTCGACGGCGGGCGCAGGCATCGGCTGTTGAACGGCCTGGACGACATCGGCCTGACCCTGCTTCAGGCCGACAAGATCAAGGCGTACGAAGATCGGCGCAAGCAGGAAGCGCCGTGGCTGTTTTAATGCGTGAAGCGTCAGGGGTAAGGCGTACAGCGCGCAGCCTGCTCCTCACCCTTCACGCCTCACCCCTCACGGAGTCGAAATGAAATTAGCAGTTCTCCCCGGTGATGGCATTGGTCCCGAAATCGTCGCCCAGGCCGTCAAGGTGCTGGAGGCGCTGCGAGCCGAAGGCGCGAAAATCGAAATGGAAACCGCGCCCATCGGCGGCGCTGGCTACGATGCGGCGGGCGATCCGCTGCCTGAGGCGACGCTTGCGCTTGCGCGCGCAGCCGACGCGGTGCTGCTCGGCGCCGTTGGCGGCCCGCAGTACGACGCGCTCGACCGTCCGCTGCGCCCCGAGCGCGGCCTGCTGCGCATCCGCAAGGAACTCAACCTGTTCGCCAACCTGCGCCCGGCGCTGCTGTATCCCGAGCTGGCATCGGCGTCTTCGCTGAAGCCGGAAGTGGTATCCGGCCTCGACCTGATGATCGTACGCGAGTTGACGGGCGACGTGTATTTCGGCCAGCCGCGCGGGATCGAAATTCGCAACGGCGAGCGTGTCGGCTTCAATACCATGCTGTATTCCGAATCCGAGGTGCGCCGGGTGGCGCATGTCGCCTTCGGCATCGCCATGAAGCGCGGCAAAAGGCTGTGCTCGGTCGAGAAGGCCAACGTGCTGGAATGCTCCGAGCTGTGGAAGGAAGTGATGATCGAGGTGTCGAAGGACTACCCGAAGGTCGCACTCTCGCACATGTACGTCGACAATGCGGCGATGCAGCTGATCCGTGCGCCCAAGCAGTTCGACACCATTGTCACCGGCAACATCTTTGGCGACATCCTGTCCGACGCGGCGTCGATGCTGTCGGGTTCGATCGGCATGCTGCCTTCGGCCTCGCTCGACGAGCACAACAAGGGCATGTACGAGCCGATCCACGGTTCCGCGCCCGACATCGCAGGGAAAAACCTGGCGAATCCGCTGGCGACCATCCTGTCGGTGGCGATGATGTACCGCTACACCTTCGCCGACCTGACGACCGCCGATCGCATCGAGAACGCGGTAAAGAAAGTGATCGCGCAGGGCCTGCGCACCAGCGATATCTGGACCGAAGGCGCGCGGAAGGTGTCGTGCAGCGAAATGGGTGACGCGGTGGTGAAGGCGCTGTAATTTTTCCGCGAAGGCTCGCGAAGAAAAGCACTTCTTCGCGTCCTTCGCGGATAAGATTTTTTGGAGATGAACATGATGAAGGTAGGACTGATCGGCTGGCGTGGCATGGTGGGTTCCGTGCTGATGGGGCGCATGAAGGAAGAGCGCGATTTCGACCACATCGATCCGGTGTTCTTCACCACGTCGAACGTCGGCGGCAAGGGCCCCGACATCGGCCGTGACGTGCCGCCGCTGAAGGATGCCAGCAGCATCGACGAACTGAAGCTGTGCGACACCATCATCACCTGCCAGGGCGGCGATTACACGAAAGAGGTCTATCCGAAGCTGCGCGCGGCCGGCTGGAACGGCTACTGGATCGATGCCGCCTCGACGCTGCGGATGAAGGACGAGGCCATCATCATCCTCGACCCGGTCAACGGCCAGGTCATACGCGACGGCATCGTCCATGGCGTCAAGACCTACATCGGCGGCAACTGCACGGTGTCGTTGATGCTGATGGCGATGGGCGGGCTGTTCGACGCCGGCCTGGTCGAATGGGTGTCGCCGATGACCTACCAGGCGGCCTCCGGAGCCGGCGCGCGCAACATGCGAGAATTGATCCGGCAGATGGGCGCGGTGCATGCCGAAGTCGCAGACCTGCTCGACGACCCGGCCTCGGCGATCCTCGAAATCGACCGCAAAGTGGCCGAGTTCATCCGTTCCGACCGCTATCCGGTCGACGCCTGGCCGGTACCGCTGGCCGGTAACCTGATCCCGTGGATCGACGTCGCGCTGGAATCCGGCCAGTCGAAGGAGGAATGGAAAGCACAGGCCGAGGCCAACAAGATCATGCGCCGCAACGACAAGCCGATTCCCATCGACGGCCTGTGCGTGCGTGTCGGTGCGATGCGCTGCCATTCGCAGGCGCTCACCGCCAAGCTGACCAGGGATGTGCCGCTCACCGAGATCCACAGCCTGATCGCCGCGCACAACCAGTGGGTGAAGGTGGTGCCGAACGACCGCGAGCTCACCATGCGCGAACTCACCCCGGCGGCGGTGACCGGCACGCTGAGCGTGCCGATCGGCCGCATGCGCAAGCTCTCCATGGGGCCGGAATATCTGACCGCGTTCACCGTGGGCGACCAGCTGCTGTGGGGCGCGGCGGAGCCGCTGCGCCGCATGCTGAGGATCCTGCTGGACGCTTGAGTGGGCAAGAACCGAACAGTACGCTCCGGGCTGGTGCGATTTGTGCATTAAAGATTGCGCCCGTCGAGCCGTCAATACAGGCGTCAAGGATTCAACAGCTCCGGCACGCGGGGCGAACAAGGAGATACTGGATGAAATTGAAGCGCTTCACCACCCAACTGGTGGCCGCAGGCCTGATCGCCATGCCGCTGATGGCGCACGCCGCCGGGTTGGGCAAGCTGTCGATTACTTCTGCGCTGGGTCAACCGCTCGCGGCGGAAATCGAACTGTTCGCGGCAGACAAGGCCGAGCTTGACAGCCTGTCGGCCAGTCTTGCTTCCGACCAGGCCTTTCGCGATGCGCGCGTCGAATTCGCTCCGGTGCTGTCCTCCCTTCGTTTTGCGGTCGCAAAGAAGCCCGACGGCAAGGCGGTGCTGAAGGTCAGCTCCAGCCGCCCGGTGAACGATCCTTTCATCGACATGCTGGTCGAGCTGAGCTGGGCCTCGGGACGGCTGGTGCGTGAATACACCATGCTGCTCGACCCGCCTGGCATGGGCGGTGTCCAGACGGTGGCCCCCGTGGCTGTTGCCCCGACGCCCATTGCCAAGCCCGCACCCGCGGCGGCTCCGCAAGCTCCGGCTGCTACTGCCACGCCCACGCCCACGCCCACGCCCACGCCAGCCCCGCAGGCCGCGGCGCCGGATCGCATGAAGGTCAAGCGGGGCGACACGCTGACGGGCATTGCCAGCCGCGTGCGTCCCGAAGGCGTCAGCCTGGAGCAGACCTTGCTGGGGCTCTACCGCGAGAACGACCAGGCTTTCGACGGCAACATGAACCGCCTGAAGGCAGGCAAGACGCTCAAGGTGCCATCGGTTGAAAAAGTGGCCGCCATTTCACAACAGGAGGCGGTGCGTGAATTCAAGCTGCAGGCAGAAGACTGGCGGGTCTATCGCCAGAAGCTGACCGGGGCGGTAAGCGCTGCTCCCGAGGCCAAGGCCACCGCGGACCAGACCAGCAGCGGCAAGATCACGCCCAAGGTGGAAGACCGTGCCAAGCCAGCGCCCGAAGCGCAGCAGGATGTGCTGAAGCTGTCCAAGCTTACGCCGCCGGCCGGTGCTGCCGGCAAAGCGGACGAAACCCGTATCCTGCAGGAAAAGCTGCGCGCCCAGGAAGAGGATGCGACCGCACGTGAAAATGCGCTGCAGGAATCGGATCAGCGCGTGACCACGCTGGAAAAACAGATTCAGGACATGCAGAAGCTGGTCGAGATGAAGGAGCAGGCACAGGCTGAAGCACCGGTTGCTGCCCCTGCTGCCCCAACTGTCCCTGCTGCGGCAGCGCCGGCTCCCGCACCGACCGCACCAGCCGTTGCGGCGCCGCCTGTCGTTCCCGAATCCGAACCTGCCGACCACTGGTACGACCCCTTGCTCGCCAACCCGCTTTACTGGGGGGGCGGCCTGTCTGTGCTTGGCCTGGGCGGCGTGTTGTGGTGGATGCTGGCGGGCGGCGGTCGCCGCAGGAAAAGCGGTGCTGCGCTTGACGACAGCCTCATCACCGGCGGCGACATTCCGCCCAATACCGTTATTGGGGATGCATCGGGTGGCAGCGTCAATACCGGCGACACCTCCTTCCTCACCGACTTCAGCCAGGCGGGCCTGGGCACCATCGATACCCACGATGTCGACCCCATCGCCGAAGCCGAGGTATACATGGCCTATGGCCGCGATGCGCAGGCCGAGGAAATCCTCAAGGAAGCCATCAACAACAACCCGGACCGCCACGAGATCCGCGTCAAGCTGCTTGAGATTTACGCCGCACGGCACAACACCGTGACGTTCGAAGCGGTCGCCGGCGAGCTCTATGCCGCACTGGGCAGCAAGTCGAGCCCGCTGTGGGACAAGGCTTGCGAAATGGGCCGCAGCATCGATCCGACCAACCCGCTCTATGGCGGCGTGCAGTCGAGCGCCGCGCCGGCGGCAGCGGCCGCCACGGTGGCGGCCACTACCGCCGTGGCCGGCGGAGCGGTGACGTTTGCCGACGAATCCACGCCGGCATCGCTTGAAATCGATGCCGCATTCGAGCCCGAACTTGAGCCCGAGCCCGAGCCCGAGGTCGTGGCAGCCAATGGGCCGCTGGAATTCGAGTCGGCGGGTCATGTGCTCAATTTCGACACGCAGCCCGAGGCGGTCGTGGCGCCCGAGGCCGGCTACGTGGAAATGGATACCCTGGGACTCGACTTCGACCTGCCTGACCTGGATCTGCCCGCGACGGCCGATGACACGCTGAAACTCGACCTGGGCCTGGATGAAGATAACGGCCCGGACAGTAAATTCGATTTCAGCGGTCTCGACCTCGATCTGGGCGAGGCCGGCGGCAACGATCTCGAGCTCGATGACGTCGGCACCAAGCTCGACCTTGCCCGCGCCTATGTGGAAATGGGCGACAAGGAAGGCGCACGTGAAATTCTCAACGAAGTGCTGGCCGAAGGCAGCGACAAGCAAAAGGCCGACGCGAAAGGCATGTTGAGCTCGCTGGGTTAGGCGTATTCCCAGTCCTGCATGCCCCCATCCGGCTGCCCGTATCCTTCTGTGGTGCGGCTGGGCCGTGGCGGTGGAACGCGCTGCGCTGTCTCCGCTGATGATCCTGGCCGTCGCCGCTGCGACGGCCTTTCTGTTTGCGCCGGCCCGTCATGAAGGCTGGCGCCTGCTGCGCCGCACTCGCTGGCTGATGGCGGTGTTGCTGCTCACCTATGCCTATAGCCTGCCGGGAATCCCGCTGTGGCCGTCGCTGGGATGGGCCAGCCCCAGTGTGGAGGGGCTGGTCCAAGGCGCGCTGCGCGTCGGGCGGCTGGTGCTGCTGCTGGCCGGGCTGGCGGTGCTGCTGGCCTATACGTCCCGCCCCCGCCTGATTTACGGCTTGTACGCGCTGGCCCGGCCGCTGGCCTGGCTCGGCTTCGACCGCCGCGCCTTTGCCGTGCGCCTGGGGCTGACCCTGGATTATGTCGAACACGCACCCAAACCGGCGCGCTGGCTGGATGCGCTGCGCGCGCCGCTGCCGGACGATGCGGCGCCCACCACCTACACCCTGCACACCGAACGCTGGCAAGGCTGCGACAGCGCCGTCATACTTGCGGGCTTGCTCCTGTTGCTCGTCGTCGTTTTGGTATGAGAATCGTATTGGGACTGGAATATTGCGGCGTCGGTTTTTGCGGCTGGCAGTCGCAGTCGCAGGGCTGCGGTGTGCAGGATGCGCTGGAAGCCGCGGTGGCCGTCATCGCCGGTGAAAAAACAGGCATTATCGCTGCCGGACGCACCGACACCGGCGTCCATGCCGCGCTGCAGGTGGTGCATTTCGACACCGCGGCAAACCGCCCGCTGACCGCTTGGGTGCGCGGCGTCAACAGCCATCTGCCGGCGGGCGTGGCCGTACTGTGGGCGCGCGAAGCCAGCGAGGACTTCCATGCGCGGTTTGCCGCCACCCATCGCGGCTACCGCTACGTGCTGCTGAACCACCCGGTGCGCCCCGCAATCAACCGCGGACTGATCGGCTGGTATCACCGCCCGCTCGATGCCGCCGCGATGAACCTGGCCGCGGCGCATCTGATCGGACAGCACGATTTTTCCGCCTTTCGTGCCGCCGCATGCCAGGCCAAATCGCCGGTCAAGGACCTGCGGCTGGCGCAGGTCGAGCGGCGCGGCGATTATCTTTTATGCGACTTCCATGCCGACGGCTTCCTGCACCACATGGTGCGCAACCTCATGGGTTGTCTCGTCCAGGTCGGCGCTGGCAGCCAGCCGCCCGAATGGCTGAGCGGGATCCTGACCGGCCGCGATCGCACGCTCGCCGCGCCCACCTTCGACGGCGCCGGACTGTATCTCACCCACATCCGGTATCCTGCGCACTTTGGCTTGCCGGAAACCTCCGACCGATGGCTGTACGCGTAAAAATCTGCGGCATCACCCGACTGCAGGACCTGCATGCCGCCTGCGACGCCGGGGCGGACGCGCTGGGTTTCGTGTTCTACGAGAAAAGCCCGCGCCACCTGAGCATTGCCGCCGCCGCCGTGCTGCTGCGCGAACTGCCGCCGTTCGTGCAGGGGATCGGGCTGTTCGTCAACGCCGAGCCGGCATTCGTCGAAGCGGTGCTGCAGGCAGTTCCGCTCGACTTGCTGCAGTTTCATGGCGACGAGACGCCGGCCGACTGCGCGCGCTTCGGGCGGCCCTATATCAAGGCGGTGCGCGTGAATCGGGAGTCGGATTTGCTAAAATGCGCGGCTGACTTCGATGCCGCGCGCGGATTGCTGCTCGACGCCTGGGTGCCCGGCATGCCGGGCGGCACCGGCGAACGCTTCGACTGGAGCTTGATCCCGCCGGCCCTGCCCACGCCGGTCATCCTGTCGGGCGGACTGACGCCGGACAACGTCGCCGAAGCGGTGCAGCGCGTGCGCCCGTGGGCGGTGGACGTGTCCTCCGGCGTCGAGGCAACAAAAGGCATCAAGGACGCGCACAAGATTGCGCAATTCATAGCGAAAGCGAAAACGGCATGATGAAGCTGACAGACCTCCCCGACTCCCGCGGCCACTTCGGCCCCTACGGCGGCATTTTCGTCGCCGAAACCCTGATGGCGGCGCTGGAAGAACTGCGCGTCGAGTATGACAAGGCGCGCAACGATCCCGCCTTCATCGCCGAATTCGAATACGAACTGAAGCACTACGTCGGGCGTCCCAGCCCGGTGTATCACGCCAAACGGCTTTCCGAGCAGTACGGCGGCGCGCAGATCTATCTCAAGCGCGAAGACCTCAACCACACCGGCGCGCACAAAATCAACAACACCATCGGGCAGGCGCTGCTGGCGCGGCGCATGGGCAAGAAGCGCGTCATCGCCGAGACCGGTGCCGGCCAGCACGGCGTCGCCACGGCCACCGTCGCCGCGCGCTACGGCATGGAATGCGTGGTCTACATGGGCGCTGAGGACGTTATCCGCCAGGCGCCCAACGTCTTTCGCATGAAACTGCTCGGCGCCACCGTGGTGTCGGTGTCTTCCGGATCGAAGACCCTGAAGGACGCGCTCAACGAAGCAATGCGCGACTGGGTCACCAACGTCGAGTCGACCTTCTACATCCTCGGCACCGCCGCCGGCCCGCACCCGTATCCCATGCTGGTGCGCGACTTCCAGTGCGTGATCGGCCGCGAATGCCTCACCCAGATGCCCGAGCTCACCGGCCGCCAGCCCGATGCGGTGATCGCCTGCGTCGGCGGCGGCTCGAATGCCATCGGCATTTTTCATCCTTACATCCCGCATGACGGCGTGCGGCTGATCGGCGTCGAAGCGGGCGGTTCCGGCATCGCCAGCGGAAAACATGCCGCACCGCTGAATGCAGGCACGCCAGGCGTGCTGCACGGTTTTCGCAGTTACCTGATGCAGGACGAAAACGGCCAGATCATCGAAACCCACTCGATCTCTGCCGGCCTTGACTACCCCGGTGTCGGGCCGGAACACTCGTGGCTCAAGGACGCCGGCCGTGCCGAATACGTCGCCATCAACGACGATGAGGCCATGGCCGCCTTCCACGACCTGTGCCGCTTCGAAGGCATCATCCCCGCGCTCGAATCCAGCCACGCCGTCGCCCAGGCCAAGAAGCTCGCGCCGACGATGAAGAAAGACCAGATCATCCTGGTGAATCTTTCCGGGCGCGGCGACAAGGACATCGACACCGTGGCGAAGCTGTCTGGGATTACGCTGTAAGGATGGACTTTTGATGATTTGACGGACGGCCCATTCCGGAACCGCGCGGGCGCTTGAAGCTTGAAATGGCGAAGGTGTGGGGGATTACGTTATTGAACCCAGCATTACCGTAATTGTTCATTAGGGTGTGATGATGCTTGGAGTAGGGTGCACTCCGTTCACTCTCAGGCATCAAACGGTGCACGAAGTGCACCCTGCATGCGACAAATCGCCTAATGAACAATCCGCGGATTAGATTAATTTAATCGAGCTATTTTTTAGAAGACTGAACCATGAGCCGAATCGGCCAGACCTTTATCGCGCTGAAGGCGCACAACAAGAAAGCCCTCATTCCCTTCATCACCGCCGGCGATCCCGGCAAGGGGCTGACGGTGCCATTGATGCACGCGCTGGTGGAGGCGGGGGCGGACATGGTCGAGCTCGGGGTGCCGTTTTCCGACCCGATGGCCGACGGGCCGGTGATCCAGCGGGCGTCCGAGCGGGCGCTGGCGAACAAGGTTGGGCTCAAAGATGTGCTGGCGATGACGGCGGAATTCCGCAAGACCAACACGACGACGCCGGTGGTGCTGATGGGCTATGCCAACCCGATCGAGCACATGGGCTACGAAACCTTTGCCCTGGCGGCGAAGGCGGCCGGGGTGGACGGCGTGCTGACGGTGGACATTCCGCCGGAGGAATCGGCGGGGGTTTCGGACGTTTTCAAGGCACACGGGCTCGACCCGATTTTCCTGCTGTCGCCGACCACGCCGGAATCGCGGGTGGAGCAGGTGGCAGCGGTTGCGGGCGGCTTCATTTATTACGTCTCGCTCAAGGGGGTGACCGGCTCGGCCAACCTCGATATGGATGAAGTGGCGCAGAAAATCGCCATGATCCGCAAGCATTGCAGCCTGCCGGTCGGCGTGGGCTTCGGCATCCGCGACGCGGCCACCGCCGAGGCGGTGGCGCGGATTGCCGACGCCGTGGTAGTGGGCAGCCGCATCGTGAGCGAGATCGAATCCGCGCCGGAAGGTGCGTGCGCCAGCCGCGTCGGGCATCTGGTGGCCGGGTTGCGCCGCGGCGTCGACGCTGCATCGAAATAAACCTGAAAACCCCCACCACAGAGGCACAGAGGCACGGAGAACGGCAGGGAATCAATGGGTTGTTTATCAACCCGCCTTCACCCATCGGGTGGGCGCACTAAACCCATGCAAGGTGTTGTTTTTCCCCTGTGCGCTCTGCGCCTCTGTGGTTCAACTGCGGTTTCAAGGATAAACGGAGAAAAACATGAGCTGGTTCCAGAAAATACTGCCGCCGAAAATCAAGCGCCGGGTGGAAGCGCGCAAATCGATGCCGGAAGGGCTGTGGTCGAAGTGCCCGGCCTGCAACGAAGTGCTCTACCGTGCCGACCTCGAAAGCAATCTGGAGGTGTGCCCCAAGTGCGGTCACCACCACCGTATCGGCGCCCGCGCACGGCTGGCCATGCTGCTGGATGCCGAGGGCCAGCACGAGATCGGCGCGCAGGTGACACCGCTCGATCCGCTGAAATTCAAGGACGGCAAAAAATATTCCGACCGTCTGAAAGAAGCCCAGGCGGGCACCTCGGAAACCGATGCGCTGGTGGTGCTGGGAGGCAGCGTCAAGGCCGTGCCGGTGGTGGCGGCGGCGTTCGAGTTCAAGTTCATGGGTGGCTCGATGGGCTCGGTGGTGGGTGAGCGTTTTGTCCTCGGCGTGGAAGCCGCGATCGAGTCGAACTCGGCCTTCGTCTGCTTTGCCGCCAGCGGCGGCGCGCGCATGCAGGAAGGCCTGTTTTCGCTGATGCAGATGGCCAAGACCTCAGCCGCGCTGACGCAGTTGTCGCGCAACCGGCTGCCCTTCATCTCGGTGCTGACCGACCCCACCATGGGCGGCGTGTCGGCCAGTTTCGCCATGCTGGGCGACCTTGTCGTGGCCGAGCCCAATGCGCTGATCGGCTTCGCCGGCCCGCGCGTGATCGAGCAGACCGTGCGCGAGACGCTGCCGGAAGGTTTTCAGCGCGCCGAGTTCCTGGTCGAGAAGGGCGCCGTCGACCGCATCATCGACCGCCGCCAGATGCGCGACGAGCTCGCCGCCACGCTGGCGATGATGATGGGGCGGCCCGCGCTGGCGGCCTAGGGGAAACAGCTGGATAAATAAATTCCCGTCATTGCGAGCGAAGCGAAGCAATCCAGAATGTCGGAGAAATCAAGGGTTTCCGGGTCGCCACGTCCCGCCACGGCCAGTGGCCTCGCGGCTAATGGCGCGCCTCGCGATGACGGAATTGTTCAGCACTTCCCTGGATTTTCCCTCGCTGGCTGGCTGGAACGGCTCGAGCGCCTTCATCCCAGCACCATCGAACTGGGGCTCGACCGGGTTCGACGCGTCAAGGATGCGCTGGGACTCGATCCGGCCTTCCCGCTTATCCTCGTTGGCGGCACCAATGGCAAGGGTTCCACCTGCGCCTATCTGGAAGCCATCCTCGGCGCCGCCGGTTACAAGACCGGCCTTTACACCTCGCCGCATTTTTTGCGCTACAACGAGCGGGTCAGGATCGCCGGCAGCGAGGTGAACGACGCCGACCTGGTCGCGGCGTTTGAAAAAATCGACGCCGCGCGCGGCGACATCTCGCTGACCTATTTCGAATTCGGCACCTTGGGCGCGATGGCGCAGTTCATCGACGCCGGCGTCGATGTAGCAATCCTTGAAGTCGGCCTCGGCGGGCGGCTCGACGCAGTGAACGTGTTCGATGCCGCGGTGGCGATCGTCACCGGCGTCGACCTCGACCACATGGATTATCTGGGCGATACCCGCGAGCAGATCGGCTTCGAGAAAGCCGGGATCTATCGTGCGGGCCGCCCCGCCATCTGCACCGACCCTGCGCCGCCCGCCAGCCTGCTCGATCATGCCCGGCAGATCGGCGCCGATCTGCGCTGCGTCGAGCGCGACTTTTCCGCGCAGCGCGAGGGCGGCCAGTGGACCTACCGCGGTCAGGCCATCGTCTGGCCGGCGCTGCCGCTGCCTGCCATGGCGGGGGCATTTCAGCTGCGCAATGCGGCCGGGGCGCTGGCGGCGCTGGAGGCCGTGCGTGCCCGCCTGCCGGTGAGCGAGGCGGCGACCCGCCAGGGGCTGGCCCAGGCATGTGTGCCGGGGCGGTTCCAGCGCATTGCCCGCGCGCCCGATGTCATTCTCGACGTGGCGCACAATCCGGAAGCGGCGCGGGCGCTTGCCGCCACCCTGCGCGAGCGGCCGGTGGCCGGGCGCACGCTGGCGGTGGTGGGGATGCTGGCCGACAAGGACGCGGGTGGGGTGTTCGCCGCATTACGCGGTGAGATCGATGCGTGGTGGACATGCGCGCCCGACTCGCCGCGCGCGCAGGATGCCGCGGCGCTGGCCACCCTGCTGCGGGCGCATGCTGGCCGTGCACCGGTCAGCGTGCAGCCGGATGTGAACACGGCGCTTGCGGAGGCGCGAAGCGCGGCGCACGAAGGTGATAGAATTCTCGTCTTCGGTTCGTTCTATACCGTTGCCGCCGTCCTCGACCATGCCGCCACCCAGCAGTGAAAACGATCTCAAACGCCTTGCCCGGCGGCGCCTGATTGGCGCGGTTGCGCTGACCCTGCTGGCGGTGATTGTGCTGCCGCTGCTGCTGGAAGACGAGCCCCCGCCGGCGAGTTCGCTGGCGGTGCACATGGCGGCCGCATCGCCCGATCAGGCGGCGCAGCCGGATCCGGCCGGCGCGCCCGACGAACTGTCCACGCCGCCCCCTGCGCAACCCGCGCCGCCGGTTGAGCCTGCCAAGCCCGCCCTCAAGCCTGAACCACCCAAACCTGAGCCGGTCAAACCTGCACCGGTCAAACCTGTATCCGCGTCCCCCCAGCCCGCTGCGACGCCTGCGCCGCAGGCCAAGCCTGCCGCCGCCGAGGCTTTTGTGGTGCAACTGGCCGCCCTGTCCGATGCCGCCAAGGCCCAGGCCCTCAAGGCGCGCGCCACCGCGGCCGGGTTGCCGGCCTACACGGACAAGGTAGGAGCCTTGACGCGCGTGCGGGTGGGGCCCTATCCGTCGCGTGAAGCCGCCGTGGCGGCCGCGGTGAAGCTGGCCGAAAACGGCATGTCCGGGCAGATCCTTGCAAAATGAGCATGCTCGACCTCATCGTGCTGCTGGTGCTGATCTTCGCCGTGGTGCGCGGCCTGGTGCGCGGCATGGTCGACACGCTGTTTTCGTTGGCGGCCTGGGTGCTGGCGTTCGTGCTGGGCAAGTGGGGCGCATTGATGGTGGCGCCGCTGCTGCCGATCGGCATCGAAAACCCGGCGATCCGTTATTTCGCCGGCTTTGCGGTGGTTTTTCTGCTGGTGCTGATCGGCGTGTTGCTGCTGGGGCATGCGCTGGCTTCACTGGTCAAGGCAGTCGGGCTGGGCAGTGCCGACAAGGTGCTGGGCGGGGTGCTGGGGCTGGGCAAGGGGCTGGTGATCCTGATCGGCCTGACGCTGGCCGCCGGGCTGACCTCGTTGCCGCGCACCGACTTCTGGAAACAGGCCAGGCTGTCGAACAGCCTGCAGGCGATGGCGCAGCTCAGCTTGCCGCTGCTGCCGGCAGACGTGACGAAATACATTCGTTTCGAGTGATTTTTATGGATAGGTGCGCAGCATGTGCGGGGTAATCGGAGTTGTTGCCAACACGGCGGCCAATCAGTTCCTGTACGACGGCCTGATGGTATTGCAGCATCGCGGCCAGGATGCTGCCGGGATCGTGACGGCGGAGGAAAGCCGCTTTCACCTGCACAAGGGGCCGGGGCTGGCGCGCGACGTGTTCCGCACCCGCGACATGCGCAGCCTGCTGGGCGACATGGGGGTGGCCCACGTGCGCTACCCCACTGCGGGCAGCGCGTCGTCGTCGGCCGAATCGCAGCCGTTCTACGTGAATTCGCCGTATGGCATCGTCCTCGGACATAACGGCAACCTCACCAACACCCACGAACTGAAGGAATCCCTGTTCCGCACCGACCTGCGCCATGTCAACACCAATTCGGATTCCGAGGTGCTGCTGAATGTGCTGGCGCATGAATTGCAGGTGCGCGCTTCGGGACGACAGCTGGACCTGGATACGATCTTTGGTGCGGTGGCAGGCGTACATGCGCGTTGCAAGGGGGCCTATGCGGTGACGGCCTTCATCGCCGGCTACGGATTACTGGCGTTCCGCGACCCGTACGGCATCCGGCCGCTGGTGATCGGCATCAACGACCAGGTCATGCCGCACGAATACATCGTCGCGTCGGAAAGCGTGGCGATCGATACGCTGGGCTTTCGGCTGCTGCGCGACGTCGCACCGGGCGAAGCGGTGTTCATCGATTACCAGCGCAAGCTGCACAGCCGCGTCTGCAGCGACAAGGCGGTGTTGAACCCCTGCATTTTCGAGTATGTGTATCTCGCGCGTCCCGATTCGGTGATGGATGGCATTTCGGTCTACAACACGCGGCTCGCCATGGGGGTCTCGCTGGCCGAAAAGATCAAGCGCGAGTTCTCGCACCTGAAAATCGACGTGGTGATCCCGATTCCCGATACCAGCCGGCCTTCTGCGCTGCAGCTGGCCAACCACCTCAACGTGCCGTACCGCGAAGGCTTCATCAAGAACCGCTACATTGGCCGCACCTTCATCATGCCGGGACAGGCGTTGCGCAAAAAATCGGTGCGGCAGAAACTCAACGCCATCGGCGAAGAATTCAAGGGCCAGAACGTGCTGCTGGTCGACGACTCCATCGTGCGCGGCACCACCAGCCGCGAGATCGTGCAGATGGCGCGCGACGCCGGCGCCAAGAACGTGTATTTCGCTTCGGCCTCGCCGCCGGTACGTTTCTCCAACGTCTACGGCATCGACATGCCGACGCGCGACGAGCTGATTGCCAACGGCCGCACCGATCGGGAAATCGCGCTCGAAATCGGTTGCGATGCGATGATCTATCAGGATCTTGACGCCATGGTCAACGTGGTGCGCGCGGGCAACCCTGCGATTACCGACTTCGACACTTCGTGCTTCGACGGCCGCTACATCACCGGCGACGTCACCCCGGAGTACCTTAATTACGTCGAGGCCGTGCGCAACGGTGAAACGCCGCCGCTGGCGGCGCTGTCAACCCAGCAACTCGACCTCAACCTGGCGACGAATAACGGTTGACCGTGTCCGGCGCCGGGCGTAAATTGATCCTGGCGCCGATTTGAGCTTCAGCTTGCGGGCGCTTGATAAATCCGGCTAAAGCGTTACCAGGGAAACCCCGAACCGCGCGGCCGTTCGGGGTTTTTTATTTTGGGACCAGACATGAACAACGACGAATACGACCTCGAAACCCTGGCGGTGCGCGCCGGTACGTTGCGCAGCCAGTTCAACGAACACTCGGAGGCGCTGTTCCTCACCTCCAGCTTCGTGTTCGCCAATGCGGCCGAAGCGGCGGCACGCTTCAAAGGCGAGCAGCCCGGGCCGATCTACGCGCGCTTCACCAACCCCACCGTCAGCATGATGGAAACGCGGCTCGCCGCGCTTGAAGGCGCCGAACGCTGCGTGGCGTTCGCATCGGGCATGGCGTCGATCCTGGCGACCGTGATGGGCTTGATGAAGGCGGGCGAACACGTCGTCGCGTCGCGCTCGATTTTCGGCTCGACCGTGCAGCTGTTTTCCAATATTCTCGGCCGCTTCGGCATCGAAACGACCTACGTCTCGCCGACCGACCCGGCGGAATGGCGGGCGGCGGTGAAGCCGAACACGAAACTCTTCTTCGTCGAGTCGCCGTCGAACCCGCTCACCGAGGTGAGCGACATCCGCGCGCTGGCGGACATCGCGCACGATGCCGGCGCATGGCTCGCGGTCGACAACTGCTTCTGCTCGCCGGCGCTGCAACAGCCGCTGGAACTCGGTGCCGACATCGTGATCCATTCCGCCACCAAATATCTCGACGGCCAGGGCAGGGTGCTCGGCGGTGCGGTGCTCGGCAGCCGGGCGCTGATGGAAGGCGTCTACACCTTCCTGCGCACTGCCGGGCCGACGCTGTCCGCGTTCAACGCCTGGGTGATCCTGAAGGGCATGGAGACGCTCGCGCTGCGCATGGAGGCACATTCGAAGAACGCGCTGGCGCTGGCGCAATGGCTGGAGGCGCAGCCGCAGGTGTCGCGCGTGTGGTATCCCGGCCTGCCGTCGCACCCGCAGCATCAACTCGCGATGGCGCAGCAGAAGACCGGCGGCGGCATCGTCGCGTTCGAGCTGAAGGGCGGCCAGGCGGCCGCATGGAAGCTGATCGACGCGACGAAGTTGCTGTCGATCACCGCCAACCTGGGCGACACCAAATCCACGATCACCCATCCTGCGTCGACCACACACAGTCGTATGACGCCGGAACAGCGTGTGGCGGCGGGCATCGGTGACGGGTTGCTGCGTGTTGCGGTGGGGCTGGAATCGGTGGCCGACATCCAGACCGACCTGGCGCGCGGGCTGGCGTAATGAAAACGCTGTTCGGGCTCCTTGCGCTGTGTGCGGGATTTGCACAGGCGGCCGATATGACGGTACTGCGTTATGTCGATCAGGATCCGGGTGATCCGCCTTATTCGACGCGCATTCTGGTCACTCCCGAGTTCATGCGCATGGATAGCGGCGAGGACGAAGGAGATTTCATCCTGCTGGACCGACGGCGACGTGTGGTCATCAACGTGATGCACGAGAACAGGCTGGCGATGGTGTTCGCCCCCGGCAAACTGCCGCCGAAACCCGCCGGCTGGACGCCACGGCTCGAAGCAGGCAAGGCCGAGCGCGGCGGCCGTCACTTCACCCTGACCGTCAAGGGCGTGGTGTGCAGCGAAGGCGTTGCCGCCAAGCATGCCATGGATGCGGCGCGCGCGATGACCGAGCTGAAAGCCATCCTGGCCGCGACACAATACCGGGTATGGAAGGATTCGCCACCGGGCATGCAACACGACTGCGATCTGGCGAATCAGGTATGGAATTCGGGCGACACGCTCACGCTTGGGCTGCCGCTCGATGAGCGCGAGTTCACCGGTCGGTCGCGCACATTCGAGAGCGAAATCCGGCAACCGCTGAATCCCGAACTGTTCCGCGTGCCCGACGGCATAACGGCGATCGACGCGCCGTCATAAATCCTCGATCCTGAGCACGCAGCCTGTGGCATCACACGCCACATAGCCCCAGCGGGCATACCAGTCCGGCACCACCCAGCGCTCGCAGTTCTGCCCGTCGACCGCATGGCGATGCTGCGCCGGACGATGGGTATGGCCGTGGATCAGGCGGCTGACCTGCTGCGCGCGCAGCACCTGCGCCACTGCATCGGCATTTACATCCATGATTTCGGCCGCCTTGCCGGCCTTGGCCGATTCGCTGCCTGCCCGCGCTCGGCGTGCCAGGCGGTGGCGCAGCGCCAGCGGCAGGCGGCGCAGCAGCGCCAGCGTCAGTGGGTGCCGCACGCGGCGGCGGAACGTCTGATAGGCAGTGTCGTCGGTGCATAGCGTATCGCCGTGCATCAGCAGCGTCGGCGTGCCGTACAGGTCGATGCGCGTGGGGTCGGCCAGCAGCGTCATGCCGGACTGCGCGGCATAGCGCGCGGCCAGCATGAAGTCGCGGTTGCCGTGCATGAAATACACCGGCGTGCCTGCATCGACGAGGGATTTTATCTGGCGGGCGGCATCGTGCGCCACCTGCGCGTCGTGGTCGTCGCCGACCCAGGCATCGAACAGGTCGCCGAGGATGTAGAGCGCATCCGCCCCGGCAACGTCTTGCTGCAGAAAGCGAAAAAAACGCCCGGTGGCGACCGGGCGTTCGTCGGTTAGATGCAGGTCGGCAACGAAAAAGGTGCGGCCTGTCGTTCCCGGCGAAGGCGGGTTCGTCTTCAGACGATTTCCGCCTGGGTGATGACCACGTCTTCCAGCGGCACGTCCTGGTGCCCGGCGCGGTTGCCGGTTTTCAGCTTCTTGATCTTGTCGACCACGTCGGTGCCTTCGACGACCTTGCCGAACACGGCATAGCCGTAGCCCTGCGGCGTGGGCGAAGTGAAGTTGAGGAAGCTGTTGCTGGCGATGTTGATGAAGAACTGCGCGGTGGCCGAAGCGGGGTCGGAGGTGCGCGCCATAGCGACAGTGTAGGCCTCGTTCTTCAGGCCGTTGCCGGCTTCGTTCTCGATCGGGCCACGGGTGGGCTTCTGCGTCATGCCGGGCTCGAAACCGCCGCCCTGGATCATGAAGCCGTCAATCACGCGATGGAAAATCGTGCCGTCGAAAAACCCGTCGCGCACGTATTGCAGAAAATTTTCCACCGTTTTCGGCGCTTTCTCGGCGTCGAGTTCAAGGGTGATGATGCCGTGGTTGGTGTGCAGCTTGACCATGTGTGTGTCCTAAGGAACGTTGAGGTGAATGATATTCCGGCGGCCGTTGTTGCGGCGCCGGCGCGGGCGTTATCTGGCCGGCGCGGGCTGCCCGGGATCCGGCAGGGACTTGGCCGTTGCCGGCTTGTCCGGCGGCTCCCCCAGCATGTTCCGGATCAGCGTGAGCTTGGCTTTCGCAGTCGTGTTGGCGCTGTCCAGCGCCAGTGCCTTGTCATACGCGATCGCTGCCATTTTGGCATGGATGTCGCCGAGGTTTTCGTGCGCGGTGGCGTAGCCGGGATGGGCGCGGATCGCCATTTCCAGCGCGTTTTTGGCCGCTTCGTACTGGCCTTGCGAGGCGTAGAGCACGGCCAGGTTGTTGTAGGGCTCGGGCAGTTCGGGATAGTCCTCGGTCAGCCCGTTAAATACGGCGATGGCGTCATTTGTCTTGCCCTGGTCGGCGATGATCAGGCCTTTCAGGAAGCGCGCCTGCGCATCCTGCGGGTTTTGGAGCAGGAAGCGGTCGGTGCGGTCGAGCGCAGCGGACAGGTCGCCCTCGCGGTATTGCCGGTCGATGTCCTGGATTTCATCGGCCAGAACAGGGGTGCCGGCGAGGAGGGCACAGGCGACAACAGCAGCGAAAAAACGTGGTAAAGCCATGTGATATGCTCGGATCATCCCGGATAAGCCGGCATTTTAGCCCGGATGTTTCATCAATCGTCACCCCGCCCCATTCCTCTCCCCGTCATTTCGCCCTTGGCCCGAATCCGCACCATGCTGCACATCACCAACTCCCTTACCCGCACCAAGGAAGAATTCGTTCCGCTCATCCCCGGCCAGGTCCGCATGTACGTCTGCGGCATGACCGTTTACGACCTGTGCCATCTGGGACACGCGCGGGTGTTCGTGGTGTTCGACATGGTGACGCGCTGGCTGCGTGCAAGCGGCTATCGGGTCGAGTACGTGCGCAACATCACCGACATCGACGACAAGATCATCAAGCGCGCTGCGGACAACGGCGAAACCCCGGCCGCGCTGACCGGGCGCTTCATCGCCGCGATGCACGAAGACGAGCGCGCGCTCGGCGTGCTGCCGCCCGACCACGAGCCGCGCGCCACCGAATATGTGGCGCAGATGCTGGCGCTGATCGGGCAACTGATCCAGAACGACCTGGCCTATCCGGCGCCCAACGGCGACGTCTATTACAGCGTGCGGGCGTTCCCCGAATATGGCCGCCTGTCCGGCAAAAGCCTCGACGAGCTGCGCGCGGGCGAGCGCGTGGGGGTCGACCCCAATAAGCGCGACCCGATGGATTTCGTGCTGTGGAAAGCCGCCAAGCCGGGTGAGCCGGCGTGGGAGTCCCCCTGGGGCGCGGGGCGGCCCGGCTGGCACATCGAATGCTCGGCGATGAGTGCCGATCTGCTCGGCAAGCATTTCGACATCCACGGCGGCGGCCAGGACCTGCAGTTTCCGCATCACGAAAACGAAATCGCCCAGTCCGAAGGCGCGCACGGCTGCAAATTCGTCAATTACTGGATGCACAACGGCTTCGTGCGGGTGGACAACGAAAAGATGTCGAAGTCGCTGGGCAACTTCTTCACCATCCGCGAGGTGCTGGAGAAATACGACGCCGAGGTGGTGCGCTTTTTCATCCTGCGCGCGCACTACCGCAGTCCGCTGAACTATTCCGATGCCCACCTGGACGACGCCAAAGGCGCGCTGAGCCGCCTCTATACAGCGCTGAAGCATGCGCCCGTGACGGCGGCCGCGCCCGACTGGAGCCAGCCTGCGGCAGCGGCCTTCCGCGCGGCGATGGACGACGACTTCAATACCCCCGAAGCGATCGCGGTGCTGTTCGACCTGGCCGGCGAGGCCAACCGGGGCGATGCCGCCGCCGCGCGGACGCTGCGCAGCCTCGGCGGCGTGCTCGGCCTGCTGCAGCGCGATACGGCGGACTTCCTGCAGGCTGGGACCGCTCCCGGCGGCCTCTCCGAAGCCGAAATCGAGGCCCTGATCGCCGCGCGCCAGGCGGCGCGCCAGGCGCGCGACTTCGCCGGTTCCGACCGCATCCGCGATGAACTGACGGCGGCCGGCATCGTGCTGGAAGACGGGGCGGGCGGCACCAGCTGGCGCCGCGCCTGAAGCGTCGGCCGTCTCGACATGGCATCCACCTCACTGGTTCTGGTCGGTGCCAGCGGCTGGCAGCATCCCGCATGGCGGGGCGGGTTTTATCCCGAGGATCTGCCGGACGACTGGCTGTTGTCTTACTACAACACGCAGTTACAGGCGGTCTATCTGCCGGCAGCGGTCTGGCAGGCCGCCTCCGAAGCGACCTGGGCGCAATGGCTGCACGACACCCGTGACGGCTTTTATTTTGTGCTGGAACCGGGTGAGACGGCATCGGTAAAACCCGTTTCGGAGCGGGTGCTGCCGGCAACGCCGGAATGGGAAGCGGCGCACGTCTGGTGGCTGGACGAGGCGCCTGACCTGCGTGCGCTGGCGCAGCGCATCATGCAGCAGGCGACGACGGGTGAGTCCCTGTTCGTATTCAGCCGTAGCGGCGATGCCGATTTGCTGGAACAGGCCAATACCCTGAAGCAGGTGATGGGTTACTGAATATCGGGTTAAAACGTCTGCTATTGCCGTGGCACGTGTTTGCTCCGGTAAAATGGCAGCCCTCAACAAAGACACAGGCTGGATTTCTTGTACAACGACAATCTGGTCGAAATCGAGGGTGTCGAATTTGGCTATGGCGACCGCCCGGTTCTGAAGGGCGTCAACCTGACCGCCCGGCGCGGGCAGGTCATCGCCATCATGGGCAGCAGCGGTTGCGGCAAAACCACCCTTTTGCGCCTGATTGGCGGGCAGCTCAAGCCCGGCCAGGGACGGGTGCGGGTGGCGGGCCAATCGGTGGGCGAGCTCGGCCAGGCCGGCCTCTACCGTCTACGCCGCAAGATGGGCATGCTGTTCCAGTTCGGCGCACTGTTCACCGACATCTCGGTGTTCGACAACGTGGCGTTCCAGCTGCGCGAACACACCGATTTGCCGGAATACGCCATCCGCGACCTGGTGCTGATGAAGCTGCATGCGGTGGGTCTGCGCGGCGCGGCGCAGCTGATGCCGGCCGAGTTGTCCGGCGGCATGGCGCGGCGGGTGGCGCTGGCACGTGCGATCGCGCTCGATCCCATGCTGGTGATGTACGACGAACCGTTTGCCGGGCTCGACCCCATTTCTCTGGGCGTGACCGGCAACCTGATCCGCCGCCTGACCGACACGCTGGGGCTGACCTCGCTGGTGGTGACCCACGACGTGCAGGAGTCGCTTAAAATCGTCGATTACATTTATTTCGTCTCGGAAGGCGTGATCGTCGCCGAAGGCACGGCAGCGGATATCCGCGCGTCCGACTTGCCGTACGTGCACCAGTTCGTGCATGGCGAGGCCGATGGCCCGGTGCCGTTCCATTATCCGGCGCCACCCTATGCCGACGATTTGCGACTGGGAAAACAGCGTGCTTAAGCGATCGATTGAAAATCTGGGAAACCGCGCCATCCAGGTCGTCTGGCGCATCGGCTTTGCGGCCCGCTTCTTTGTGGCGGTGCTGCTGCACTCGGGCACCGCATTCCGCCGCTTCGGGCTGACCATCCGCGAGATGTACTTCACCGGCGTGCTCTCGCTCATCATCATCCTGGTGTCGGGGCTGTTCGTCGGCATGGTGCTCGGCCTGCAGGGCTACGAGACGCTGCTGACCTACGGCGCGGAAGAGGCGCTGGGCATCCTGGTGGCGCTGTCGCTGGTGCGCGAACTGGGGCCGGTGGTGGCGGCGCTGCTGTTCGCCAGCCGCGCCGGCTCGGCCATCACCGCGGAGATCGGTCTGATGAAGGCGACCGAGCAGCTGTCGGCGATGGAAATGATGGCGGTCGATCCGATCGCCCGTGTGGTAGCGCCGCGCTTTTGGGCCGGGGTGATCTCGATGCCGCTTTTGGCGGCGCTGTTCTCGGCCATGGGAGTTTTCGGCGGCTATCTGGTCGGCGTGCAGTTGATCGGCGTCGATGAAGGCGCGTTCTGGTCGCAGATGAAGAGCGCAGTCGACTTCGAGCAGGACATCCTCAACGGCGTCATCAAGAGCGTGGTGTTTGGCGTCGCCATCACCACCATCGCGCTGTTCGAAGGCTACGATGCGCCACCGACCGCCGAAGGCGTGTCGGGCGCCACCACGCGCACCGTGGTGACATCAAGCCTGGTCGTGCTGGCGCTAGACTTCGTTTTGACCGCATTCATGTTTCGGGGATTCAATTAAATGAACAGAACCATACTCGATCTCTGGGTGGGATTATTCGTCATCGCAGGCGTCGCCGCGCTGCTGTTCCTGGCGTTCAAGGTCGGCAGCACGAGTGCCGTCAGCGTGTCGAGCAGCTACGAAGTGGTTGCCCGCTTCGACAACATCGGCGGACTCAAGCCACGTGCACCGATTAAAAGCGCTGGGGTAGTGGTGGGCAGGGTGGCGGATATCCGTTTTGACAATGAGACTTACGAAGCCGCCGTTACCCTTCGGCTGGATAACCGCTATGCTTTTCCCAAGGACACCTCCGCCGCCATCCTGACCTCGGGCTTGCTGGGCGAGCAGTATATCGGGCTGGAAGCGGGGGGCGACAGCCGGATGTTGAAGAACCAGGATCAGATTTTCATCACCCAATCGGCCGTGGTGCTGGAGAATCTGATCGGACGGTTTATGTACGGCCAAGCTCAGGAAGGAGCGCCACAATGAAATTTGCCACAACCCGATTCAACCCAGTCACGCGCATGTTGCTGGCAGCCGGAATGCTTCTGGCCGCGCTGCCCGGACAGGCGGAAACCATTAACCTGCAGCAGGCCGTTCAAATGAGCCTCGCCGCCGATCCCCGCATCAAGGAGCGCGAACAGGTGGTCGAAGCCGCGCGCGGCATGCTGCAGGAAGTGCAGGGCAACGGCGGCTGGCGGGTCAGCGCCAACGCCTTTGTCGGGCTGGCACCCAAGGCCGATGGCGGCTTTTTTCAGAATCAGGGCGGTGACAACAATACCTGCAACACGCCACCCTGCACACTGAACTCTTCCGGAGACGATTGGAACGGCGTTTCCGACTGGACCCACCTCGACTTCGCGCTGATCAAGCCGCTCTATACCTTCGGCAAGATCGAACGTTACGGCGAGGCCGCGCAGGGCAATGTCGACCTCAAGCGCGGCGAGCTCAAGCAGACGCGCGGCGACACGGTATACGACACCAAGCGCGCCTACTTCGGCTATCTGACCGCACGCGATGTCCGGGTTTTTCTGGAAGACATGCAGGAGCGGATGCATCAGGCCATCGAATCGGTCGAGCGCAATCTCAAGGAAGAAACCGGCGAATCCAGGCAATCCGACCTGTATGCGCTGCAAACTGCAAAAGGCATGCTGGCCAAGTATGTGCACCAGTCGCGCGCGGTCGAGAAAATCAGCCTCGACGGCCTGAAGGTGCTGACCGGCGCCGGTCTGAAGTCCGATCTCGCGGTGGCCGACGAACGCATCGAGCCGGTAGCCTTCCCGCAGATCGATCTGGCCGGCCTGCAGTCGCGCGCCCTGCTTGAGCGTCCCGAAATGCAGCAGCTCGAAGCGGGGCTGCGCACCCGTCGTGCCCTGGTGGCCGCCAAAAAGGCCGACCGCATGCCGGACGTCTACGCCGGCGTGATCGGGCAATTCAACTATGCCTCGCAGCGCGAGCGGCTGGACAACCCCTACCTCAATGACCCCTTCAATGGCGGCGGCCTCACCCCGGTGGTCGGGGTGAAATGGGACAGCGTGTTCGGAGCGGCGAGTGCCCGCGTCGATCAGGCGCAGGCCGAGCTGGAAGCGCTCAACCACAAAAAAGCTTTTGCGGTGGCCGGCATTCCGTATGAAGTAGGTGAGGCCTATGCCAATGCCCGCGCCAACTATGATTCGCAACGCGATCTGGCCGAAGGCGCGGCAGCGGCGCGGCGCTGGATGGTGGCATCGCTGGCCGATTTTTCGGCCGGGCTCGAAAGCGCCGACAAGGTGGCCGACGCGATCAAAAACTATGCCCTGGCGCAGACCGAGTATTTGCGCACGATCAACGACTACAACATGAACGTGGCGCAGCTGGCGCGCCTGACGGGCGAACTCTGGTAGACAGCGGGCGTCTACGCCTTACCTTTGCCCGATTGATGCCTCCGATTTTCTCGAACAGGAACTCCTATTATGCTGCGCTCATTTTTACTGCTGCTAGCGTTACTGCTGGGGGCCAATGCCCCGGCGGCGCTGGCCGTCGAACCCCCGCCCGACGTGCTGACGCGTACCACCACGCAGGAAGTCATTACCATCCTGAAACAGGACAAGGAGCTTCAGCGCGGTAATCCAGCCAAGGTACATCAGCTGGTCGAAGCCAAAATCCTGCCCAACTTCGACTTCAACCGCATGACCCAGCTGGCCCTCGGCAAGCACTGGCCACGTGCCACGGCCGCGCAGAAACAATCGTTGGTGACCGAATTCCGCAACCTGCTGGTGCGCACCTATTCCAGTTCGCTCACCGCGTTCACCGACGAGGTCATCGAATTCAAGCCGCTGGCGATGAAGCCGGACGACACCGATGTGACCGTGCGTTCCGAAATCCGTCAGCCGGGCGGGCAACCGATCCCCATCAACTACAGCTTTTACAAAACGGCCTTCGGCTGGAAAGTTTACGATGTGACGATCGACGGCGTCAGTCTGGTGACCAATTACCGGGCCTCCTTCGCCAGCACCATCCGTCAAAGCGGGATAGACGGCTTGATCAAAACCCTGGCGGCCCAGTCGACGCGCGGTGAGGCCACGCCGGTTCCGCGCAGCGGCTCATGATTGCATGTGAGGGAACACGCTGTCGCATCACCGGCGCGGTGACCGTCGACAGCGTCGGCAGCCTGCTGCGCGAATTGCAGCCGCAGCTTGCACAAGGCATCGACATGCTGGACTTCAGCGGCGTCGAAACCGCCGATTCGGCTGCGCTCACCCTCATCTTCAGCGCCATGCGACAAGCCCGGCAGGCAGGCCGCACGCTGGCCTGCACCGGCTTGCCGGCCAGTTTCACCACCCTGGCCGAGTTGTACGGAGTATCCGAACTGTTGCCCGCATGAGCCAGGCACGTCCCGCGATCCATGTCGGCGATCTGCACAAGCGCTTTGGCGCCACCCAGGCGCTCGACGGCGTCTCGCTCGACATCCAGCCGGGCGAATTTTTCGGGCTCTTGGGCCCCAACGGCGCCGGCAAGACCACTCTGATTTCCGTCCTTGCCGGCCTTACTCGCGCCGATTCCGGCCACGCTGCCATCATGGGCCACGATGTGGTACGGGACTACCGCCAGTCGCGGCGCGCGCTGGGCGTGGTGCCGCAGGAACTCGTCTACGACCCCTTCTTCAACGTGCGAGAAACCCTGCACATCCAATCCAGCTACTTTGGCCTCAGGCACAACGACGACTGGATCGACGAGATCATGCATCACCTCGATCTTGTCCAGCACGCCGACAAGAATACGCAGAACCTGTCGGGGGGCATGAAGCGGCGACTGCTGGTGGCGCAAGCGCTGGTACACAAGCCGCCGGTCATCGTACTCGACGAGCCGACGGCCGGGGTCGACGTCGATCTGCGCCGCTCGCTGTGGGAATTTGTCAGTCGCCTCAACCGCGAGGGGCATACCGTCCTCTTGACCACGCATTATCTGGAAGAGGCCGAGGCGCTGTGTGGCCGCATCGCGATGCTGAAGAGCGGGCGGGTGGTCGCCTGCGATACCACGCGTAACCTGCTGCAATTGACCAACGAGCATTGCGCACAATTGCGGCTGGACAGGGACGAGGTGCCGATCGCCTGGCAGGATCGCCTGCTGCGCAATACGGACGGCAGCTGGCGCGTCAATTTCAGCGAATACACGGAACTGGAAATCCTGCTGGCCGACCTGCGTGGCGCGGGGGTGCGCGTGATTGAAATGCATTTGCAGGAACCCGATCTGGAGGATATCTTCACCGACATCATGAAGCGCACATGAGTTCTGAAATGCATTCACCACAGAGGCACAGAGGTATGTTCCGCAGGGACGGCATCCCTTGGGGCACGGAGAAGGACTTTTTGGTGTGCGTGTCATCAGGCGTGTTCATGCTTGATGATTTCAGTTTCTGCTTTGCTTTTTCTCCATGTCTCTGTGCCTCTGTGGTTCAAGGTTTTCGCGCATGAGCGGACTGTCGGCACTGTTCTACAAGGAACTCCTGCGCTTCTGGAAAGTGGCGGTACAGACCGTGGTCGCACCGGTGGTGATGGCGCTGCTGTATCTCCTGATTTTCTCGCATGCCCTTGAAACGCGTATCGAGGTCTACCCCGGCGTTTCATACACCAGCTTCCTGGTACCGGGGCTGGTGATGATGAGCATGCTGCAGAATGCCTTCTCCAACAGTTCGTCCAGTCTCATCCAGTCGAAGATGCAGGGCAACATCGTGTTCGTGCTGCTGCCGCCGCTGTCTTACCTGGAATTTTTTCTGGCCTATCTGGGCGCGGCGATCCTGCGCGGGCTGATCGTCGGGCTCGGTGTGTGGGCAGTGACCCTATGGTACGCGCCATTTCAACTGCCGCATCCGGGCTGGCTGCTGGCGTACGCGTTGCTGGCCTGTGCGATCATGGGCACGGTCGGCATCGTGGCGGGTATCTGGGCGGAAAAATACGACCAGCTGGCGGCGTTCCAGAATTTCCTCATCCTGCCCCTCACCTTTCTGTCCGGCGTGTTCTACTCGATTCACTCGCTGCCGCCCTTCTGGCAGGCCGTGTCGCGCGCCAACCCCGTGTTCTACCTGATCGACGGTTTCCGCTACGCATTTATTGGCCAGTCCGATGCCGATCCCTGGCTCGGCCTGCTGGTCGCCGGGGCCTGCTTTGTGGCAATATCCGCGCTCACCCTGATGCTGCTGAAGAGCGGCTACAAGCTCAGGCACTAGTACTGCGAAAGACGAGGCAAGACAAGCATGGTTACACCCGACGACATCAAAGGCTGGATCACCGAAAAACTGCCGTGCGATCATATCGAACTGGACGGCGATGGCCAGCATTTCCAGGCGGTGATCGTCAGCCCGGCCTTTGCCGGCAAGAACACGATCCAGCAGCACCGGCTGGTGTACGACACACTCGGTTCGCGCATGCATGCCGAGATCCATGCGCTGTCGATGAAGACTTACACCCCCGAAGACTGGGCCGCGCGCTAAACCTGGAAACCACAGTTGACCGCTCAAGGCCTTATGGAATATCGCATGGATACTGACCCTTCAGACTTCGATCGGGATCGCCGCCAGGCTCGGGTTCACTACGCACCCGCTGGCACGCCTGGTCGCGCGCCTGCCTTTGTCGCTCGTCGTTGCAGGCCCCGGCCTGCCGCCCACCCGCAAGGGGCAGGCCGTGGATGTAAAGCCGCTAAAGCGGCAACATCCACGCTCTCCTCGCTCCGCGGCAGCCACCCGCCCAGACGCACCATCGGGCGCGTTCAACTATGGTTTCCGGGTTAGATGGATGCGCTGTTGATTCACGGCGGCAACCCGCTTGCCGGTGAGGTGCGCATTTCCGGTGCCAAGAATGCAGCGCTGCCGATCCTGACCGCGAGTTTGCTGACCGCCGAGCCCTTGCGGCTCGGCAACGTGCCGCATCTCAAGGACATCAGTACCATGCTGGCGCTGCTCGGCCACATGGGCGTGCGCGTCACCCTCGACGACCAGAACCACGTCACCCTCTGTGGCGAATCCATTCCGCACAAGGAAGCACCCTACGAAATGGTGAAAACCATGCGTGCCGCCATCCTGGTACTGGGGCCGACGCTGGCGCGCTTCGGCGAAGCGCGCGTCAGCCTGCCCGGCGGCTGCGCCATCGGCTCGCGCCCGGTCGATCTGCACATCAAGGGCCTGCAGGCGATGGGGGCTGAAATCAGCATCGAGCACGGCTATATCCACGCCAAGTGCAAGCGCCTGCAGGGCGCGCGCATCGTGATGGACATGGTGACCGTCACCGGCACCGAAAACCTGATGATGGCCGCCGCGCTGGCCGAAGGCACCACCGTGTTGGAAAACGCTGCGCGCGAACCCGAGGTGGTCGACCTGGCGCACTGCCTGATCGCGATGGGTGCCAACATCGAAGGCGTCGGCAGCGACGTCATCACCATCCACGGCGTCGACGCGCTGCATGGCGCGGACCATTCGGTGATGGCCGACCGCATCGAGACCGGCACCTTCCTGGTCGCTACCGCGATGACTGGCGGGCGCGTGCGCACCACCCATGCGCAACCCGACACGCTCGACGCAGTCATGAGCAAGCTGCGCGAGGCGGGGGCGAAGGTCGAGGTGGGCCCCGACTGGATCGAGGTCGAATCCGACGGCAAGCTGAAAGCAGTCGATGTGCGTACCGCGCCGCACCCGGCGTTTCCCACCGACATGCAGGCGCAGTTCATGGCGATGAACACCATTGCCGAAGGCGCTGCCAGCGTCACCGAAACCATTTTCGAAAACCGCTTCATGCACGTGCAGGAACTGCGCCGCCTCGGCGCCAACATCGAAGTGTCCGGGCACACCGCGCTGGTGCGCGGCGTGCCGCGGCTCGACGGCGCCATCGTCATGGCCACCGACCTGCGCGCCTCCGCCTGCCTGGTGCTGGCCGGCCTGGTCGCGGCGGGGGAGACCACCATCGAGCGCATCTACCACCTCGACCGCGGCTACGAACGTATCGAGGAAAAGCTCACCCAGCTCGGCGCGCGCATCAGGCGCGTGCACTGAAGCCATGCAGATACCGTCATTGCGAGCAACGCGAAGCAATCCAGAACGCCAGCAGAATCGAAAGGCCCTGGGTCGCCACACCCTGCGGGCTCGCGATGACGGCCTGGATGAATGTAATCCCCGACACAAACCAACATGACCTACTCCGGAATCACCCTCGCCCTGTCCAAGGGCCGCATCTTCGAAGAAACCCTGCCGTTGCTGGCGGCGGCTGGTATTACGCCGTCCGAGAACCCCGAGTCCTCGCGCAAGCTCATCATCGGCACCAACCGCGCCGACGTGCGGCTCATTATCGTGCGCGCCAGCGATGTCCCCACCTACGTCCAATACGGCGCCGCCGACCTCGGCATCGCCGGCAAGGATGTGCTCAACGAGCACGGCGGCAACGGCCTCTACCAGCCGCTCGACCTGCAAATCGCGTGCTGCCGCATGATGGTCGCCGTGCGCGAAGGCTACGACTACGCCGGGACAGTGAAACAGGGCGCGCGCATCCGCGTCGCCACCAAATACATCAATGCAGCGCGCGACCATTTTGCCGGCAAGGGTGTGCATATCGACCTTATCAAGCTGTATGGCTCGATGGAACTGGCCCCGCTGGTCGGCCTGTCCGACGTCATCGTCGACCTTGTCTCCAGCGGTGGCACCCTCAAGGCCAACGGCCTGGTTGCGGTGGAACATATCTGCGACATCAGTTCGCGCCTTGTGGTAAATCAGGCTGCGCTCAAGCTCAAGCGCGGGTTGGTCCAACCCGTGATCGATGGCTTCTCGTCGGCGGTCGGCGCACGCGACGCTGTATAACGGCCTCGATATGATTATGGCTATAATGGCCAAATGAAAACCGCTTCAATATCCACCACCAAAAATCAGTTGAGTGCGCTGATTGAACAAGTGCGCCACGGCGAGACCATCCTCATCACCGACCACGACCGGCCGGTCGCCCGGCTCATCCCGGTCGTGAGTGAAAACGGCCAATCGGATGAGCTTGCACTTCTGGAACGCAAAGGTATCCTGCGGCGAGGCCATGGAACGGCCTGTCGTTTGGCACCGTCCTCCGTACCACAGCAGCATGCCAGCGCACTTCAGGCTTTGCTGGAAGAACGCGAGTCGGGGCGGTGAAATTCTGGGATAGCTCTGCAATTCTGCCGTTGCTGGTTGAAGAAGCGGGCACGCCCTCAGCCCTCGGCTATTACGAAAACAACCCGGAAATCGTTGCATGGTGGGGAACCCCGGTGGAGTGCGCTTCCGCCTTGGCCAGGCTCGAATGCGAAGCCAAGCTTACTTCGACAGAAATAACGCTGGCGTTGGGTCAATTGGCAGCGCTGCAGGCAGCCTGGCATGAAGTGCAACCCCTGGACAGCGTGCGCCAAGTCGCTCAACGCCTGTTGCGGCTTCACCCTTTGCGTGCCGCCGATTCACTGCAATTGGCGGCAGCGCTGCTTGTCTGCGAGCATAGACCGCAAGGTTGGCAATTCGTATGCCTGGATACGCGCTTGAGTCTGGCGGCCGAGCGCGAAGGCTTTATGGTCATCCGAAATTTTACGGATTGAACGAGGGGAGGTGGTATGAGATCCCCCGCAGTGTTCAACGGAAAAAGCGCGCCAAGCTGCAATCAGGCTCAAGCAGGCCAATTTCCATAACGCTATCCGCCACAAGGTCTCGCATAACGCCCTGTCCGAATGCCTGCAACGGTGCAACTACCGCCTTGCCAAGGCTCCCCGGGATGGCCGCATCTACGTGGTCATTACTCAGATGAGCTGCAAGTTGATTCGACCTATTGGTCAGCGAGGGCGGACTTGCGATAGCGATAATGGTCAACTGGCATGTTTATTTAAGGGCGAAATCGCGGATTTTTATACCAGGAAGGGCGAAAGAGCTGTCACAGCGGTAATAAAACGAGACGGCGCTACGAAAAAAGACGTGGTTTACAATTTTCTGAAGAAATTGAACTGGATTTGGTTGTGCTCGTCAATAAAGGCGCAATCCACTAAAAAATCTAACTGTGCAGAATATTTTTTATTATGTTAGAGCAATTAGAAAAAAACAAGAAACTGTATAGCTTCGATCTGTTCGATACGTTAATTTCTCGCCCGTTGAAGAGACCTTTCCATGTGTTTGACTTGGTCGAATGCACGGGTGTGGTCAATTATCGTTTTTCGGGCTTTAGCGTTTTTGGCTTTCGGCGCTGGCGTGTTATGGCGGAGCGTGTCGCAAGGAAGCTCAGCAAAAAAGAAGATATTTCCATATGGCAAATTTACCGGGTGTTGGGTTGGGTCGTTCTGAATCCGGCTATGGTGCTCAAGCAGGAACTAGCCCTTGAGCGCGCCCTTCTAAAGCCAATTCCGGAAAATGTTCATGTTGTCACATCGCTGGTCGATCAAGGCAAGCAGTGCTGCATTGTTACCGATATGTACTTGCCCCTCTGGTTCTTGCGCAAAATCGTTCAAGAACATGTGGCGCACGGCGTCAAAATTTTTGCATCGTCAAGTTTCGGGGCAACAAAGCACAGTGGAAACTTATACAAGCTGGTCGCCGAACATTACGGCCTGGATTTTTCAGAAATCCAGCATGTTGGTGATAATCACTATTCGGATTGCATCGTTCCAGAGCGGCTAGGATTGGCGGTAAATAGAATGCCTGACCGCTCGGTTAGAGACTCTTCCAGAAGCATATTCGAATACTTCACGCCACATGATGATTTTCAAGACAATACATTAGCCAAACTTGGATATTCCCTGGTTGGGCCAGCCTGTGTTGCCTTTGCAAAGTTCATCAAGGATGATGTCGAACGCAGGGGGATCGACAAGGTTTTCTTTTGCGCGCGAGATACTTATCTTATCAAGGAGGCGTTTGATAAACTCGCCGCTGAAGCAACAAGTCGTTATTTGAGATTGTCGAGACGTGCTTTGTATGTACCTGCATTTTCATGCCATAAAAATAAAGAGCGTCTGTTTGAGCGGCGCATTTCTGGGCGAGAGTTCTTTGAGCGGATTGATGTTGTGCCGCCTGAGAACATCGTTGATCTTGATCCATGCAAAAACAAACCACTTTTCATGCAAGCGCTTAAGGAAAGCGATTTTTTCCAGCGTTCGGAGGAAGACGCGACTGTTCTGCTTGATTACCTTAAAAATCAGGATTTTTCCGGTAATGTGGCTTTGGTTGATCTCGGTTGGAGGGGAACATTACAGGAGTCCCTGAAATCGGTCATTGGAAAACAGTGCAAAATGACCGGATATTATTTTGGCAGCATTGTCAGGTCGGAAGATAGGCATGGATTCTATTTTGATGATTGCACGCCACGGAGGCGGTTTTCAAGAATTTTTCAGGCGCTTCCGGTTTTTGAGTTTTTGTTTACAGAGCCTGTGCGAAGCTTGAAGCGTATTTGCCGTAACAATGATGAGTTTAGCTATGAATATGTCGATGATGAGCAGCAGAAACAAATCGAGTTGAGACAGGAAATTGCGAAAGGATGTAGGCAATTTATTGAAGACTATGGAAGAGTAGCAAATATTCTGCATTGCGACAGCAGGCTTTATCTCAGGTCTCTCGATGTTTTGTTCAATCGCTATCTGATCAAGCCAGATACTGAAATTATTGAGGCCTTTAGTGGTATTGGTCATGCTGAAGGCTTTGGCGGCAGCAAATACGCACAGATAGTCAATAAAGAGGCGTTCACATTTTCCGGCTACAGAAATTCATATTGGCGTGCTGCTTATGTTTTTACCGCCAAGGGTTTCATGGGTTTTCTGGGCCGACGATTGCATTCCGTGGTTTATTCACCAATGGTGGTGGGCCTTATATACAAAAGGCATGGCCTGGCGCTGAAGACGGGGCGGCTGAAACGCAGTAGAGCCTGATTCGCAACATAACACTAAGGGTGCGCTGAACTGTTCTCCCGTGTCCACAAGAATGGTTGTCACGTGGAGGCATTGCAGCCGGAGGCTGAAAAATGAAAACCCTTGCCATTATTTCTATCCAGGCTTTTTCGCTGGTCAACTTTCGCGGACCGTTGATTCAGGCGCTGGTAGCAACCGGTGCGCGTGTTTATGCCTTGGCGCCAGACTACAGCGATGAACTCCGGCAACAGGTTAAGGCGCTGGGCGCAGAGCCTGTTGATTATGATTTTGCTCGCACGGGGATGAACCCCTTGCGCGATGCCTTCGACGCGCTCAAGCTGGCCCTCGTGCTGCGCCGCCTGCGGCCAGATGTGACCTTGGGATACTTCATTAAACCAGTGGTTTTTGGCACCTTGGCGGCCTGGTTGGCGCGGGTTCCGCGACGGGTGACGATGATTGAAGGCTTGGGCTATATCTTTACCGAAAATGGCGAGGCCTGGTCACGCAAGCGTCGATTGCTGCGTACTGGCGTATCGTGGCTGTATCGTTTGGCACTGTCTCGGGCGTATAGGGTTATTTTTCTAAACAAGGACGATCTCGCAGAGTTTGTGCATGGTGGTTTGGTTGACCCGACCAAGGTTAGCTGTTTGGGTGGAATAGGCATTGATTTGAATGAATGGTCTGAATTCCCGCCTTGTACCCAGCCCATTACCTTTTTGCTGGCTGCGCGCCTGTTACGTGAAAAAGGTATTGTCCAATACGCCGACGCAGCAAGATTGGTAAAGGCCCAATACCCAGCGGTGCGCTTTGTGTTGCTGGGAGGGCTGGACCCCAATCCCGGCAGCCTGCAACACGCCGAAGTGCAAGCTTGGGTCGATGAAAACCTGCTGGAATGGCCCGGCCATGTGCCGGTGCAGCCCTGGCTGGCGCAGACCAGCGTTTATGTGTTGCCGTCTTACTACCGTGAGGGCGTGCCCCGCAGCACCCAAGAGGCCATGGCCATGGGGCGCGCGGTGATTACCACCGATGCGTTTGGCTGCCGCGAAACGGTGGAGGATGGCGTCAACGGATTTTTGGTGCCAATACGTGATGCGACTGCTTTGGCGACTGCCATGCTGCGCTTTATCGAGACTCCCGATCTGATCAAAACCATGGGACATAAGAGCAGATTGCTGGCGGAGGCGCGTTTTGATGTGCACGTGGTCAATGCCAAGTTGCTTGAGGTGTTGGAAGTGTGATGAATGCAGACTTGCCCAAAGTGCTTGTCACCGGCGCGGCCGGGTTTGTGGGCCGGGCGCTGGTTTCCGAGTTGCTGATCAAAGGCTATCAAGTAAAGGCGCTTGTTCGTAAGGTTTGGGGGGAGTTGCCTGTTGAGGCTGGACAGGTGGTGGGGGATTTGACGGCATTGGTCGATGGTGATTCTTCAGCGTTTCCCCAGAATGATAGTGTGGGCCTGGGCGGCAGCATGTTTGCGGGTGTGGATGTTGTTGTCCACCTGGCTGCGCGGGTACACGTGATGGACGACACGGATCAAAATCCGCTGGCGTCGTATCGGGCAACCAATCTTGACGCCACGCTCAATCTTGCCCGACAGGCGGCCGATGCCCGGGTGAAACGCTTCGTCTTCATCAGCACGATCAAGGTCAACGGCGAGGGAGGCGATGCCGCCTATCGGGAAATCGATGCACCCGCTCCCGCGGACGCGTATGCGATTTCAAAATGGGAGGCCGAACAGGGTTTGTGGCGAATCGCCCGGGAAACCGGACTGGAAGTTGTCATTCTGCGCCCGCCACTGGTTTACGGTCCTGGTGTGAAAGCGAATTTCTTGCGGTTGATGCAATGGGCTCATAAGGGCTGGCCGCTTCCGCTGGGGGCGATTCGCAATCGCCGCAGCCTGTTGTATCTGGGTAATTTAGTCGATGCGATCCGGCTGTGCGTCGAGCACCCGGCCGCTGCGGGGCAGACTTTTCTGTTGGACGATGGCGAGGCGGTTTCGACACCAGACCTGATTCGTGCAGTGGCGCATGCCATGAGCCGAACTGCGCGCCTACTGGCGGTTCCAGTGAGGGTGATCGAATTTGCCGGCGTACTTTTAGGAAAACGCGCCGCGGTAGCACGTCTGACGGGTTCGTTGTGGGTGGACAGTTCGTTGATCCGGTCGCAGCTGAACTGGACGCCGCCATATTCAATGGAAGCCGGGCTGGCGGCAACGGTGGCCTCTTTACAATGAAGGGGTTTGCTGTCATGTCCGCCTTCATCGTCTGCTGGATGGTGCTGGCCTGGCTTCTGCAACGCCGCCGTCTTCCGATGGACCATCCCAATGTGCGTTCGCTGCACGTAACGCCGACGCCACGCATCGGCGGATTGGGCATGATGGCCGGGGTGGGCGTCGCCAGCCTATGGCTGGCTGACGCGGTTCTGCTGCCAGCGATGCTGGCAGCGTTTGCCCTGGCTGCACTGTCGTTGCTGGACGATGTGCGGAGCCTATCGATGGTGGCGCGCTTGCTGGCGCATTTTGTTGCGGCCGTGGCATGCCTGCTGGCGCTGGGCTTGACCGGCTGGGCGCTGGTCGGGGCGACTCTTGCAGTGGTCTGGATGACCAATCTGTACAACTTCATGGACGGCACGGACGGGCTGGCGGGCGGCATGGCCGTAATCGGATTTGGCGCGCTGGCGCTGGCGGCAATGCTGGGCGATGCGCCGGGGCTGGCCGCATTCTGCGCGGCGATTGCGGCGGCGGCGCTGGCGTTCCTGCGCTTCAACTTCCCACCGGCACGGGTGTTCATGGGCGATACGGGGTCGATTCCGCTTGGGTTCCTGGCGGCGTCATTGGGCATTGTGGGCACGATGCAGCATGTGTGGCCGTGGCTGTTCCCGCTGCTGGTGTTCTCGCCGTTTATCGTCGATGCCAGCGTGACGCTCATCCGGCGCGCGCTGCGCGGAGAAAGAGTCTGGCGAGCGCACCGCTCGCATTATTATCAGCGGGTTGTGCTGCTCGGCGCGTCGCATCGCCAGCTTGCCCTGGCAGCCTATGCGTTGATGCTGGCGGCGGCCGCGCTGGCCTTCGCGCTGCTGCTTTTTCTGCAATACACCGCATGGTTGCTTATACTGTCGGCCGCTATATATCTCCTGATTTTTCTGCCCATCGATTGGTGCTGGCACCGTATTCCAAATGAACCTTAGTTCCCGCACCGTCGGCATCATCCTGCATGACATTCTGGCTGCGTGCCTTGCCTGGCTGGGAGCATACTGGCTGCGCTTCAATCTGGATATGCCCGCCGAGTTCCAGGCGGCGGCGCTGACCACGCTGGTTTGGGTGGTGCCGCTGCAGGCTGTGGCATTCTGGCGCTTCGGCCTGTATCGCGGTATCTGGCGTTTTGCCAGCCTGCCCGACCTTAAGCGCATTGTGCTGGCCATCGGCCTGGCGGCACTGCTGGTTCCGCTGGTGTTGGTTCTGTTCAGTATCGGTACGATAGTGCCGCGTTCAGTGCTGATTCTCGACCCGCTGCTGCTGGTGATCCTGATGGGTGGCAGTCGCATGGCCTATCGGGCCTGGAAAGAGCATCGCCTGGCCAGTGTCTTGCACCCGGACAGCAAGCCGGTGCTGGTGGCTGGCGCCGGATCGGCGGCGGACTTCTTGCTGCGCGAACTGGCACGCAATCCGTCAGGGTTTCATGTTGTGGGTCTGCTGGACGACAGCCGTGACAAGCAGGGACGGCTGGTGCAGGGGATTCCGGTGTTGGGAACGCTGGACGATGTCGCGGCCTACGCACAAAGCATGGGCGTTGACGATGTGGTGCTGGCGCTGCCATCGGCTGCACATGAGGTGCGCAAGCGCATTACCCGGATATGTGCCGAAGCCGGGCTGAATGTACTGACCGTGCCCTCGCTCGAAGACCTGGTGGCAGGCCGGGTATCGGTGTCAAGCTTGCGCCCTATCGAACTTGACGACTTGCTGGGGCGCGACCCGGTGGAACTGGACGACAGCGGCCTGCACCAGTTATTGACCGGCCAGGTAGTGATGGTGACTGGCGCAGGTGGTTCGATCGGTTCGGAACTGTGTCGCCAGATTGCGCGTTTCGATCCCGCGCGACTTGTATTGTTCGAGCAGTCAGAGCTGGCGCTGTATGCGATGGAGGAGGAATTGTCGACACGTTTCCATGGGTTGCAGATTGCACCGGTGATCGGCGATGTGAAGGACGCAGTCTGGGTGAATCAGGTGATGGCCGGGCATCGACCTGCCGTGGTGTTCCACTCGGCGGCTTACAAGCACGTACCCTTGATGGAGGGCTGTAACGCTTGGGAGGCGGTGCGCAACAACGTGCTGGGCACTCAGGTTGTCGCGGCAGCGGCGCAGGCGCATGGGGTAGGCAAGTTTGTGATGATCTCCACCGACAAAGCGGTCAACCCGACCAATGTCATGGGCGCGACCAAGCGGCTGGCCGAGATGACCTGCCAGGCGATGCAAAAGCCGAGCGGCACGCGCTTCGTGTCGGTGCGCTTCGGTAACGTGCTCGGCTCGTCCGGCAGCGTGATTCCAAAGTTCCAGAAACAGATCGAAACGGGTGGGCCGGTGACGGTGACGCATCCTGAGATCACGCGCTTTTTCATGTCGATCTCTGAAGCCGCGCAACTGGTGCTGCAGGCGGGCCTGATGGGCGAGGGCGGCGAGATTTTCGTGCTCGACATGGGCGAGCCGGTGAAAATCGCCGAGCTGGCCAGACTCATGATTCGCCTGTCCGGCGCGGACGAAGACCGCATCCGCATCGAATACACTGGCCTGCGACCCGGCGAAAAGTTGTACGAGGAACTCCTCGCCGATGACGAATCGACGCTGCCGACGCCGCACCCGAAGTTGCGGGTGGCGAAGGCGCGGGCAGCCGATGCCGGCTGGTACGCCGAATGTCTGGCCTGGCTGGCCCATCCGGACACATTCGACGAAGCGACGGTCAAGCGCCAGTTGAAGACCTGGGTGCCGGAATATCAGCCGGAATTGGTGCCAGACATGAACACCATGTTGTAGCAAAACTTGGCCGCGCCCTTGTCGCCAAGCGGGGCGCGTCAGTCGATTTTTGATCATTGCGCATTGATGAGAGACGTCGCGCGGCGCGCGTTTCATGGCGCGAAAATCCTGCCAGAAAGCGCTATTTTGCGCTGATCTGTCTTCGACAAATCACAGGTTAGACCGTCGCTGATACAGATACTGATGGCAGCACTATCAGCGTAGATTTTAGTGTTTGCGAATCAGATGGACTGCGCGTGCGCGTGCTTTCCCATACATGTCCCGCAGGCTGACGCCCCAGCTTCTTTTTCGCAAGGCGTGACGCGAATAAATTGTGTGGTCAGTGCTGTTTTTAAAGCCGGAATGATGACGTTTTTCTATTTCGCGTGAAATCACTGCGAAAAAGTTATATTCGAAAAGCACACGGCGGCGGGCTTCGATGATGGCGGGAAGCCGTTTCTCATACTCGTTGTTGGATATGGCCTGGTGGATGATGCGTGTAGCGTCTTCCGGGTTTTTTATGTCGATGGTTATGAAGCTTTCTGCCGGGAAGTAGTCCGTGGCATTGGGGGAGCCGCAGTAAAACGGCAAGGTCATGCCCAGAAATGCATCCGTCAGTTTTTCCGTCCAGTGGTGAGGACCAATGTAGTTCTCTATGGCCACATGATAACGGTAGGCATCCAAGGCATCGGCCTTGTCGTCCAGAGGACGTGCGCCCCGGCCAAAGACATCCATCTCCGGCATGTTGTCCATCAGATGGCGCATGAATTCATGGCGCCGCCAGTGCAGGGTGTGCCGCATGCTTTTGGGCGAAAACACCATGGACAGATCGTGGGTCTTGGCGGTAGGGGGGTGGGACTCCATCTCGTCGAAGGGGACGATGCGTTTGGTGCCGACGCCGTAGAACCAGTGCAAGGCAGGCTGCGAGTAAATGCGTCGCGGGTGAGGTAAGGCCCATTCTTCCTGGCTGGTGAGCACGACACCAAACTGGCGAGTGAAGTCATTGCCATATATCTTTATGGACGAAGGTTCGGTCGTTACCAGGATGCTGTTGGAGGCCGCACACACCAGTGCTTCGCTGCTCCGGCTTTTGGTCTCGCCTTTCCCCGGCGGGATGTCGTCGTAAACCACCAGCCAGTCGTAATCTCTTGCGTCACGGTCAAATAGATAGTTGCAGCGCCCCCACCGCCCATTGCCATGCGGCAGTTGATGCAGCCAGTGCTCGGCCGGAAAACGGCTAATCAATTTGACCCGGATCTCATCTCCGGGAAGCGCGGGTTCAGTCTGCGTCACGAATATCCAGTTCGGTACTCAAATCAGGCAAGGTTCAACGGGCCGTTTACTCGTGCCAATAATCCGCTATCCATTTCGTCGGCAAAATATGCTTGTAAAGTCGCTTGTACCATTTGGCTGGCCAGATTCCCAATACCGCGTCGGGGGGGTTGGGATCGCCTGGGAACGCGATGACGTGGGCGCTTTCTGGTCTTGTCGGCGCCTTCCACCAGCGTTGTGGCATGGGTGGGATGCAGTGCGTCTTGAATAGTGCGCACCATTCGTCGGGCCAGAAGGCCATTTCAGAAACGGTGCGGGAAATATAGATTTGCTCATTGTTATAGCTTGCGAGTATCGATTTGAATTCAGGTACCAGACGGTTGTAGATATAGGGATGCTTGCCTACCCTGAAACGAAATACCGATGTGTTGCCGATCCTCTGTCCGGGCTGGGTCCAGTTCTGCATGACCACGAATGTTTTTTCCGGTTCGAAGTCGAAAAAATCATCCAGCGTTCCGGTTACGATAACGTCAAGATCAAGGAATAACCAATCACCCTCCATGCCGGGGAGTTCGCTGGCCCAAAGCGAAATTTTGCGCCATCCAGTATTATTGTAAGGAGGGGGGAGCGACACGGTTGGGCACGGGAGACATTCGACTTCGCTGCGTATTCCAGTCGGATCGTCGGTCAAACATACAAAGCGTATCGGGCCCTGGATGTTTCTGCGGACCATTCCGTACAATTTGTTCGCATACTCGGCCGGGTACTTGGGCCCCCACTTCATGCAGACAATCTGTTTCATGGTTTTGGATTAAAAATCAAGTGTCAAAAATGGCAAAGCGGGTTCTGAATTATCAGCGCGAACTCGGTTCATCAAGCTATTTCATTCGTGTTCGCCATGAAATGCGGGAGCATTACTCTCCTGCGATCAAGGGCAGGGATCAGCCTCTCTCGACGAGAAAGTGTAACTTGGATCAAGTCCTGGTCTAAATCGTATTGGCTCTATAGTGTCGCATGCTTGCCAGGCTTTCCAGTAGATTTATCATGGATCCTTTTACGGCCCGTCGTGCGATCAATGTCTGTGATTGAGAAACAGGCATGTAACTGGATCGATGGCCGATCGACATGGCTGTAATGCCGAAATGCCTTCGAAGAATTCGAAGCGTTCTGGATTGTCCTATGCCGCCGTGAATGGTGAGGTTTGCCTCTGGATATCTACACTTTCCTACACCCTATCGCACATGGCGATGGTTTGGTCGGTGCAGTGTGTTCTTTGAATGATGGAAAAGTGAGGTAAGTGTGCCCAGTGTACTCTGGTGGGGGCGTTTCGATCCTGGTTACTCGCGCAACCGCGTCTTGCGCAAGTTGCTGGTTGAGATGGGTTGGCAGGTCAAGGATTTCCATCCTAAGCTTGCCGCAGTGGCCGACTGGGAAGCATGGCTGCATCGGGTACCCAAACCCGATTTGGTCTGGGTACCCTGTTTCAGGCAGCGCGATCTGGCTGCAGCGAGCCGCTGGGCCAGAAGGCATGGCATTCCGTTGATATTCGATCCGCTCATCTCGGCCTATGACAAACAGATGGATGAGCGCGGAAAACTGAACGTGGCGAGTTCGCGTGCGCGAAGGTTGTTATCTTGGGAGCGTATGCTGTTTCGGCGTGCAAACCGGGTTGTCGCCGATACGCCCAGCCACGCCGACTACTTCGCACAGGTGCTGGAAGTCGGAAGAAAAAATATCGAGGTGATTTACGTGGGCGCAGAAGAGGCGCTTTTCAGGCCTCAGCTCTATCTTGCCGAGAATTTGCGTGTGCCCCTGGAAGTATTGTTTTACGGCAGTTTTATTCCGCTCCAGGCGCCGCAGGTGGTCATCGAGGCTGCCAGATTGTACCGGGGTGCGCCGGTGAAATGGGTTCTCCTTGGGCAGGGGCCATTGCGCAAGATATGCGAGGAGCGTGCCCAGGGCCTTGCAAACGTTGCGTTTGAAGACTGGTTACCATATGAGAAGCTTCCGGAACGCATTCATCAGGCCGATATCCTGTTGGGCGTATTCGGCACCACGCCGAAGGCGGGGAGAGTCATTCCCAACAAGGTGTTCCAGTCGCTCGCGTGTGGTAGACCCGTGGTAACACGGTCGGCCGGCGCTTACCCGGAAGCCTTGATCGCTGAAGAGAATAGCGGCCTTGAGTGGATTCCTGCCGGGGATGCTCAAGCACTGGCTGACCGCGTGGCGATCCTGGTGGCGAATCCAGACAAACTGCGGCAGCTTGGCGAGGCCGCTGTAGAAACAAGTCACCAATATTTCTCCGAGACGGTGGTGCGACGACAGTTGAAAAATGCACTTGAAGGCCTGGTTGCTTGAGCTGGGCAGCAGGTCGAAATGGCTCGCGGCGGCCTGGACATAAATGCCCGCCCAGCTTGTCTTCACAGGGGCAGGCATGTTCCAGAAGCGGCGCAGGGGTTCGGCAGCGATGCGCAGGCCGAATGCGGTTGCAGAAATGATCGGGTCAAAACGCTTCCGCCATAACACATTGTGCTTTCAGACTGATTCCATGCGCCTCGCTTCTCCCAATGGCGCGCAGGCTAGTGCGAGTAGCCACCAAATCAACTGGGACCACTGGGATGAATAGAAGTTAGGGTGGCTGTTGAAAGGGAATAGCCAAGCCCAGGCCGCCAGTAGAAAAGGCAGTGAGGCATAGAGGGCCATAGGCGTCACGCGTAATGGCGCCTTGATCAGGATTGCATAGAAGACAATCAGGCCCGCCAGGCCAATCAGTCCGGCTCCACTTGTGACATCAAGTAATAGTTGGTGAGAATAGAGGGCACCGGTGTTTTTGACCGGATCGACAAATGGGTCTCCGGCCAGTGCGTAGTCTGGATAGGCATAGCGATATCCTCTTACCCCCACCCCATTGACAGGATTATCGGCAATCATTCGTAACGACGTTCCCCAGATATCCATGCGCCCGGAGGTGGCTTCGTTAAGGGATAGAGGGTCGCCCTGTAAGGCTTTGAGGGAAATGTCCACACGGCTATAGGCGTCAGACTTGATTGCAAGCAAGGTCCCTAACGGAATAGTGACAAGTACCAATGCCACCATGGCGATTTTCCATATCGGAAGCTTGATTTGTCGAGCGTGCAGCATGAATAACACCAGGCTTGCCAAGGCAAAACTGACCCAGCCGCCGCGGCTGCCAGCCAGGAAAACCACGGATGTCAGCCCCATGAAAACCAATGCGGTCAGCCACCATGGCCCCCTACGCCGGACGGGCTCCAGCAACAATGGAGAAAGGGTGGCGAGAGCAGGGCCGAAATCTATATGCTTCTCTCCATACAACGCATTCAGGCGACCTGTGGGGGATTGGAAACCAAACAGGTCCACTCCCCGGAAGGTCTGTATCAGTCCGTCAATGACCCAGAAAGCAATCAGTGCCGCACACAAGATCAATAAGCGCTCACGTCGTATCTGTGAATTGAGCGTCCAGACAATGAATAAACCCGCGAGGTAGAAGCGTGGGAGGCCTACCAGGATGTTGGCCGTTCTCTCCGGGCTCACCGCTCCCGGCAGGGACAGCAGGGTGGGGAGCCATATGCAAATGAAAAGCATCGTGAATAGTCGACCGCCCCCTTCCCATGCCAGTTGTCGGCCATGACGCCATAACAGGATGGCGCCTGAGATGGCCATGATCAGGGTTGGCGCTTCTACCAGACGCCCTACCGGTAGCAGTACCAGACAGGACCAGACGATGAGTATCGGCGTCCAGTCGGAAGCCAGAATGCGTTTAATCGGGCTAGCCATTTATTTATTCCGGGCCTGAGGGTGAAGTAGTTTTTGAATACGCGAAGCTCGTATTTTTCCAGTAGTGGGCAAGGCTTGTCATTGATTGTCCTGTCTGCGCGGGGTGCGGGCGAGCTGCTCATACAGATCCAGTGTCTGCGACAGCATGTCGCGCAGCGGAAAGTAATCGCCTTCAGGCACCGGGATCGGCTGTTGCAGCAGGGATGCGATGCGTTGCGTCGTCGCATCGATGTCGCCGATCGGCAGCAACCCTTGCGGGTACATGGCCCTGAGAATCTCGCCCACGCCACCATGCTCGTAGCCTGCCGTAGGTACGCCTAGCCGCAGCGCCTCCAGCGTGGTGCGGCCGAACGATTCGGGCTGGGTGGAGAGCGACAACACCAGATTCGAAATCGCCAGAATGTTTTTCAGGTCGTCGCGCTGGCCGGTGAAGGTGATGTCGGCTGCCAGCCCCATGCTGCGCACGCGGTAGCGCAGCTTTTGCAGATAGCGCTGCTTGGACGCCGACGCGCCACCGACTATGAGGCCGTGCACCGGCAGCCCGCGCCGCTTCAGCTGTGCGATCAATTCGATGAAGTCTTCATGGCCCTTGAGCCGGGTGATGCGGCCGGGCAGGGTGACCAGCTGTTTGCCTACGGCGTGCGGAAACTGTGCGAAGAACGCCTGCTGCCAAATGGGGTCGGGTTTCCAGCCGTGCGGATAGACTTGCCCATCGACGCCGCGATGGATGACCTGAATGCGCCACGGCGGGGTGTCGGGATATTCGCGCAGGATGTAGTCGCGCACGGTGTTGGAAACGGCGATCACGGCTTCGCCCTGCGTCATGATGCGGCTGTAGCGATTGACGCCATACATGCCGTGCACCGTGGTGACAAAACGCGGCCGCGTCGCCGGATTCATGCCGCGCCAGGCCAGATACGCAATCCAGGCCGGCACGCGCGAACGCGCATGAACGATGTCGACCTTTTGTGCCAGCAAAAATCTGCGCAGCTTGCCGACGAGCAACAGCGTTTTGAACGACTTTTCTCCGATCGGCCAGGCAAAATGCTCGGCACTCGATGCAAGCAGCGGCGCGACCTGTCGCCCGCCGGCCGACATCACCAGCGCACGCTGGCCGTGCTCGACCAGTGCTTGCGCCACTTCGAGCGTGCCGCGTTCCACCCCGCCGGATTCCAGCGCCGGCAGCAGTTGCAGGACGGTCAGTTTATTTTCTTCAGCCATTCAAGGATCCATTCGGCACAGCGGTCCGCTTCCGCCAACGGGTGCGTATTGGACTGCAATTTATCGTTCGCGCACCAGTTCGCGAAGCGGGTGATGCGCTGCGACTCGACGAGCTGGGCAATCGCACGGCCGACACGGCTTTTCGGGTTGACCGGCAGGTCGAATACGCCGACATCGGCGCCTGCCGTCAATGCCTCGAGCACCATCGAGGCGCTGTCGGGTGTCACCCATACCGTGCCGCATTGCGCCAGTTGTTCGGGCAGCCAGTCGGGCGAGGTGGCGGTATGGGGGACGATGTTCAGCTTGGGATGCTGCGGCAGCAGCGCCAGAAAATCCTTCGGGGTGCGGCGCGAGGTGGTCAGCGTCCACTGCATGTCGGGCGTGCGCGCGAGGATGCGTTTGATCTGCGCCCGCAAGGCGTCGCTGTCCCATTCGAAATGCGGCGAGGCGCCGCCGACCAGAATCAAACCGTGGTTGGCATCGCTTGCCGTTGCCGGGCGGACGCGGTTCAGCGCGCCATCGGTCACCAGCGTATGCGTGTCCGCCGCAACGCCATCGTGCCGGGGAAGAATGCACAGATCGAAGCAGCGGCGCGGCAGGCTCGGCTTCATCAGCACCACTGCGCGGCCGCCGTGCGCGCGGCGTGCGGCCAGCAGCGTCGGGTGGGTGGCGTGACCTGCGCCGACGATCAGATCGGGTTTCGGAAAGGTGCTGCCCGGTGCGTGCTCAGGTGGGCGCTGGTTGATCTCGTCATTGCGAGGCCCGAAGGGCTGTGGCGATCCGGAAGTTGCCGCATCCGCAAGCATCCCGGATTGCTTCCCGCCGTGGCCCCCGGCCTCGTGGCTAAAGGCAGAAGCGCTCGCAATGGCGAAGCTTGCAGGGTTCAGCCCGGTCTTCAGCAGCAGCGCCAGCCAGGCACGCCAGGCGGGCAGGGCGCGAAGGGTATGAATTTCGGTGGGGGTGGTGCGCGCCAGCGCCTCGACCAGTCCCCGCGACTGATTGACGTGGCCCGGCTTGCCGTCGCTGACGATCCAGACGATCAGCGAACGCTTACCGGCCGCCTCAGACAACGAGCAGCCCCGTATCCCCGTACCGGTCGTCCAGCGTCAGTGCCAGCCTGGTGCCGCTGCATGCCACGTCGACGCGGTCTTCGGCAGACGACGCCTGCTCGAACCAGGCGTCATGCTCGTCGCGAAAGAAGACCCTGTCCCACAGTCGTTCGGAATCCACCGGCAGGCAATAGCGCAGGCTGGCCAGCCCGCGATACGCCGTCCATTTTCCATGAACGTCCACAGTGGCGGTGGACAACACCTCGGCAATGAGGCAGGGGGATTGCTTGTAGAGGGGGTGATCGTCGGCCGGATCGCACACCAGCATGGCGTTAGGATAGTAATAGGTCGTGCCGCCAGCCAGTCGCCGCCTCATGTCTGCCATGAAGGCACGGCAAGGCTCACCGCGCGTGGCGCTGCGCAGGTGGAAGAATAGGTTGCCTGCAATGCGCTTGTGGCGCTCGCTTTTGTCGGCCATGGCGTAGATCTCGCCGCCCACAAACTCGTGTTTCGAGGCCGCGATCTCTTCCCCGTGCAGATAAGCGGCTTCATCGACAGGCGAATGGACGTGGGCGTGTGACATGGCGGGTGAGCGGGTGGATCGACGCGCCGATTATCCTATTGATTCGGCATGAAATGTAGCGAGTGGCTTGGCGAGGTTGAACTACACTGCCTCTGCCCGCAATCCTGTGCGAGCGGCGGCCTGGAGCTGTCGCGTGTCGGCAGAGACGAACACATCGGCGTTCAAGGCTAGCGCACTGCCGATATGAATGGCGTCCATGCCACGCAGGGCATTGGTTTCGAGGCACAACACCGCCTGCGCCAGCACGGCCGGGGTCAGGTCGCAAATGGCGGCGTCTTCGATATCGGCCAGCAGCAGGGATTTCAGTTGTCGGTATTGGACGTCGGTGATTCGGGTTTCCCGATGCAAGCGGCAAAAGGCCGAAACAATCTCGGGCAACGCAATGCCGGACAGGCCGATTTCCGTCGCCTGATCGCACCACGCCAGTACGGCATCGGTTCCGGTTTCGCTGATATAGCGCTTGACGAAAGCCGAGGAATCGAAAAAAACACGCATCAGCCCGACAGCTTCTCCGCTTCGCGCTCTTCGAGAATCATGCGGCTGACCGATACGCCGTCAAGCACCAGGGGTTGTGCGCGGCGCCGCTTCCACGAAGGCAGGTCAGTCGACACGGGAACGATGTCGGCGATGGGTTTGCCGTTGCGCAGCACGCGCACGGATTCACCAGACTCGACGATGTCGAAATACTTTTTGGCGTTGTTGCGGACTTCGGTCAAGGTGGCCTGTTTCATGGCGTTAGCAGAATGTACATAATGGTGTCAATGTAAGCGTACATTCCGGTGTGCGTCAAGATCGGAGTCCTTTAGGGCAATCCGGAAATGACTGCTTGATCGATGCGCTGGATTGCTTCGCTGCGCTCCATGTGCAATGACGGCCATATCGAAATAATCGGCACCCCTTGGAAATAATCCCGAATTGTTCAACAGGCGTCGCGTTTGCGGGTAGGGTGCACTCCGTGCACCTTACGCCCTACGAATAACGAACAATTCCGGATTACCAATGCCTATCCAGGGCGGCCTGCCAGCAATACGGCGCAGGATCCAATGCGGGCGGTCTGCCCTCCATCAAATCGACCAGTAATTCCGCCGTGGCGGGCGCCAGCGTGACCCCGTAGCGGTAATGCCCGGTGTTGACGAACACGTTGTCGAAATCCGGATGCCGGTCGATCACCGGGATATTGTCCGGCGAACCGGGGCGCAGCCCGGCCCAGTGCAGCACCGGTTGCATGGCGCCCAGCGCGGGCAGCAGTTCGGCCGCCGCGGCGTGCAGGCGCTGGCGCGTGGCGTCGTCGGTCGATTTGTCGAAGCCGGCATCCTCCAGCGTGCTGCCCACCAGCACATGGCCGTCCCGGCGCGGAATCAGGTACAGCCTGTTGCGATACACAATCGTATCCAGCACGCCCGGCGCCAGTTTGAACAGCAACATCTGCCCGCGCACCGGGCGAATGTTCGGCGTCGCCGCCAGCCCGCTCATCCCCAGCCCGGACCAGGCTCCAGTAGCCAACACCACGCTGTCCGCCGGAAAAGTTTCCGCCGCCGTCTGCACCGCCGTCACTCGTCCGCCCTGCGTCAATACCCCGGTGGCCGGGCAGTGCTCGCGTATCATCCCGCCCAGTTGCACCACCGCCGCGTGTAATGCCGCCACCAGGCGCGGGCTGCGTACCTGCGCCACCTCGGGCAGCCAGATGCTGCTTTCTTCAGGTGTATTGCGTAACAGGTGCAGCGAATCCGGACAACCCCGCTCCGCTGCCACGCCGTGTATTTCACACCAGGCCAGCGCCTGCTCCGGTTCCGCCACCGCCAGCATCCCGCAGCGCCAGAATTCCGCACCCCGTCCCGATATCGCCTCGATTTCAGCCACCCAGTCCGCATAGCCCGCCATCGACCGCAAGGCCAGCGCAGAAACCGGCTCCGCATAATCCCACGGCATCAGCGGCGACAGAATTCCGCCCCCCGCCCAGGACGATTCGCCGCCCACCACGCCGCGTTCCAGCAGCGTGACGCAATAGCCGCGCTGCAATAAAGCCAGTGCGGCGCTCAGGCCCGAGACGCCTGCGCCGATAATTAGAAGGTTCGGCATGCTTCAGTTACAGGCGTTATATTTGTGCATGAAAGTATCTGCGTGATTGCGGCTGCTGGAAAAAGATGGCTGGATCGTAGTGAGCCAACGCGGTAGCCATTGCCAATTACACCACATGATGAAACCGGGTACCGTTACCGTTGCTGGCAAGCCGGGCGTGGATGTTCCTCCCGGTGCATTAACCGGTACATTAAACAGCGCACTCAAACAAGCTGGGTTAAAGGAGTAGGCTATGTCACTGTTGGCTGTTGACGCTATGTTTTGCTCTCTCCGTGAAGCCCCTACCCTGCGGCATCTTGCAGGCGGCCCCGTGGGAGCGGCTTTAGCCGCGATGCGCCGCAAGGCGCGAAGAGCAAATGCTCGCCAGGGTCTTGTCGCGCCACCTTTGCGGGCTACCGCCCGCATCGCGGCTGAAGCCGCTCCCACGAGGCTGGCCAACACCAACAAATAACGGTGAAAGAGCCAAGGAGTAATTCCATGCGCTACATGGTCGTTATTTTTGGTTCGTGACACTAGCTACGGTGCTTTTGTCCCGGATTTGCCTGGCTGCATCGCTGTAGGCGAAACAGAGGCAGAAGCACTGAAGCTTATTGAAGAAGCAATCCAATCCCATCTTGAAGACATGAGAGCTGGCGGACTTCAAATCCCGCCGCCTGCGTCAAAAAGCACTTATGTTGAAGCGGCTCTGGCTGTCCGACGCCACATCCGGCTGACAACCCCCACCCGCGCCAGCATCCCTCAGCGCCAGAACTACGCATAGCCCACCATCGACCGCAAGGCCAGCGCAGAAACCGGCTCCGCGTAATCCCACGGCAGCAACGGCGACAGAATCCCTCCCCCCGCCCACGATGACTCGTCGCCCACGCAGCCGCGTTCCAGCACGGTCACCCGGTGGCCGTTCTGCAATAAAACCAGCGCCGCGCTCAGGCCCGAGATGCCAGCGCCCAGGACGACGACGGACATTTTCTGCCCCGATGTGCCTGGCACACGCACAGGCTACCCCTACAACTAAAGTTGTATAGATGCATCCCTCGTAGCGTGGCAAGCTCACAAGCACAAAAAAATGGAGGGAGGGGGAAATGGCAAGTCGTGGATTCACACTGGTGGAACTGCTGGTTGTGCTGGCGGTGGGCGCAGTTTTATTGGCGATTGCCATTCCCAGCTATGCATTTCTGGTAAACAGCAGCAGGCTGGCGGCCGTGACCAACGATCTGGTTAGCGCGCTGCACCTGGCACGCTCCGAAGCCATCACGCGGCGCATGCGCGTCACAGTATGCAAAACCAGCAACGCCATGGCGGAGACGCCGGCTTGCGACACCACAGCCGGTTGGCAGCAAGGCTGGCTGGTATTTATCGATGGTGGAACAAAAGGGGTGATCGATTCCGGCGACACCGTGTTGCGGGTGCAAGGTAGCGCATCCACAGCAGTAACCATCACGACCGGCACCAACTATGGCAGCTTTATCAGCTACCGTCCCAGTGGTGTCAGCCAGGGGTCGCATGTGGCCAATGGCACCGTTCACGTTTGTGTAGCGGGCATCAGCCGCGACATCATCATCAATAACACCGGGCGCATCAGGCTCGACACCAATACCTGCTGATTGTCAGCCAGGCTCAAGTTGAACCCGTTCATGACGTTAAACAGGGTGCGTTTTTAAAGCCCCATCGGGTGGATTTGGCCGTTCATGAATCCAATCCCGCCATTCGTCTTGCGAAGCTGGACTTCCCAAGCCCCCTTCCTTAACGTGACAGTATGAAATGCGAGAACTTGAAAACCATGGTTGACGCCCCGGCCTCAAAGCGCGGATTTACCCTGATCGAATTGATGATTACAGTGGCTGTGCTGGCCATTCTGCTTACGATTGCCATCCCGAGCTATCAGACGCTCATAGCGAATAATCGTATGTCTGCGCAGGCGAATGACTTGATAACGGCGCTTACTTTTGCGCGCAGTGAAGCCGTCAAACGCTCAGCCAACGTAACCGTGTGCTCCAGCAGTGATGGTGCAACCTGTACCGGCGGCTGGGAGCAAGGCTGGATTGTGAGTGACGCGGCAGGCACACCGATTCGGGTGCAACCGGCTCTGGCAGGATCAAGCACGTTAACGGGCGGAACGGATGTAGCCAGCACCATTACGTTTACCTCAAATGGCCGCACGACCATTCCAACCACCGCCACGGTTGCGACCACCACCCTCACACTTTGCCCACTCAGCCCAGCTACTGTCGATGGACGTGCCATTCAACTCGAACGCACCGGGCGACCAAGTGTTTCTCCCGAACTCGCATGCCCATGAGAATGCCCATGAAACAGTCAGGATTCACTCTTCTCGAAGTATTGGTCGCCATGTTGGTGCTGACCATTGGTTTGTTGGGGCTGGCCGGATTGATGGCGTCCGGCATGCGTAACAACCTTAGCGCCAGTCACCGCACCCAGGCCACCTGGATGGCGGCCGGCATCATCGACCGGATGCGTGCCAACCGTGTACTAGCGGTTGGCGGGAATTACAACACCATGGGGATGGGTACCGCGGCCACCTGCGTAGCGGCGCCTTCCTCTGCAGGTACCGTCCCGGTACAGGACATCGCAGCGTGGAAGAACCAGCTGGCCTGCGTGCTTCCGGCTGGCAATGGTTCGATAACGCCTGTGGGAAACAACGTAACTATCAACATTCAATGGAATGACAGCCGGGGTAGTCAAGGATCTTTAACCCAGACTTTTACTGTGGACACGCAATTATGAGACCTTTGCTTATTCCCTCCCGCGGGCAGGCCGGCTTCGGGCTGGTCGAGTTGATGATTGCCATGACGCTGGGACTGGTGCTGCTGGGCGGGATTGGTTATGTCTTTGTCGGCAGTCGCGGCGTATTTCGCACCACGGATAACCTCTCACGCATCCAGGAAAACGCGCGTTATGCGCTGGATGTGATGAGCCGTGATATTCGCATGGCGGGGTATGTAGGCTGTGGAAACATCGCCTCGATGACGGTTAACACCATCGCAAAAGCACCGGTTCCGCAGATGACGGTGGAGAATGCTTTGGTTGGATATGACAACGGTACGGGTTGGACCAATCCAACCGGCATTACGCGCGCTGCTGGCGACGTGCTGTCGATCATGGGCGCATTCAGCAGTGGCGTTAATTTGACAGGCAATCTGATTCCGTCTAATGCCAACATTCAGGTCAATGGCAATCCGGATGGATTCAAGCAGGGCGATGTGCTGATGGTGACCAATTGCACCAACGCTGATGTGTTCAAGGTAACCAACAATCCCGGAAGTTCGGGCACGGTAACGTTAACGCATGCCAATAGCAGTAACACAGGTAATCGGTTGGGCAGCTACAGCAGCGATGCGTTTGTCATGCGCGTGGATCAGTACTCGTATTTCATCGGTACCAACCCGGCAGGTAACCGGGCTTTATACCGAGTGGGGCTGGATGGCACCGCCGAAGAATTGGTCGAGCATGTGCATGACATGCAATTCCGCTATGGTCTGGATACCAATGGCGATGGCGCGGTGGATAGCTACAGCGCCACCCCGGGTACCTGGACGCAAGTGGCAAGCGTCACCGTAAACCTGCTGATGCGCAGCCCCGATAACAATATTTCGACGTCCACACAACAATCTGTCACGTTTAATAACGGCACTTTCGATGCTTCTGCCGAAGATGCCGCCGACCAGAGGCGGCTTTATCAGGTGTTTACGTCTACCGTGGGCGTGCGAAATCGCCTGCCGGCATTGTGAGCGATGAATCTCATGCATAAATCATCTTCTAGTTCGCAAAACGGCGCGGCGCTCATTACCGGGCTGATTTTCCTCGTCGTGCTGACCTTGATTTCTCTCTCCGCTATCAAGTCCACCTCGCTCGAAGAACGCATGGCTGGTAATGCACGCGATCAGGATGTCGCGTTTCAGGCTGCCGAAGCCGGCGTGCGTGATGCCATGAGTCTTTTCGGAACAGGCCTTCCGTCCGCCTCGGGCTTTGTGGTGGGGTGTGCGGCAGGGCTGTGCGAGAACGATCCCACCACGCCAGTCTGGACGACGATCACCGCCAACAACGACTGGACCAGCAGCAAGACTCGAGCTTATTCAGGTGCCCCTCTTACCATTGATGGCTCGACCCAGGTTGCCACCCAGCCGCGCTACATCGTCGAATTGATCACAGGCACCAGCGCACCCATCGGAGAGTCTGCATCAGTAGGGGGCGGGCCCTCAAGCCCGATGACGACTTCATACCGCATAACGGCACGTGGCTGGGGGTTGACCAATCAAACCCAGGCGACCGTGCAAGCCACCTTTACCAATACCAACTAATGAACCAAGGGAGTGTTTTCATGACGACCTTTAACCACAAACCTTTGTCGCTGGCACTGTTGGCTGCTTTTTCTGCAGGCTATTACGGCGTGGCCAGTGGCGCATTGCTGAGCCTGAGTCAGGTTCCCTTGTTCGTTACCTCCGCAACAAAAGCCAACGTATTGTTGATTTACAGTAATTCTAACGCAATGGACGAAGACGCTACTGGCTTGGCGGTAGGTAGTGCCAGTCCTAGCAGCAAATCGGAGATATCGCGCACGGCAGCCAGAAGCCTGATAGCTGACTATACTGGCCAGATCAATATGGGCTTGATGGCCTATCAGCAATCGGGTGTGACACATAACTGGCTGAATCCTTCTACATACGATGCAAGCTATGATCCGGCTAATTACGACCCAGCCTGGACGGGCGCTAGGGATAGTGCAACGCATAAAAAATTCAAACTCCCTAATCCCACCAGCCCGAATGCTGCGGGTGCCTGTACAACAAGTGGCGGCACTCAAGTTGACTGCATCTATTACAACATTAACCTCCCCTATTATTCGGGAACGCCAGCAGGCAATAGTTTTTGCTACTCTGCCGTCACAGGGGGCAGTGGGTACGCTAGCTTCCCCGGCGATCATACGAACTATTCCTGCTATGGAACCAAGACGGGCACATCGGATGCGGCGGCACCAGGTGCCGGGTATGGTTCGTTCCAGTTCAGCGGGACTTTTGGGCCAACAGAGAGTGACTATGCACAGGCTATTGATGACTTCGGCCGCAGAATAACCTCATACGATGTTGGTCCAACCTGGTTTGCCAATACTAGCCCCGGTAAGGGGTATCTTCATGTTCCGATAGCCAATTTGGACACAACCCAGGCAGGAAAGCTCAACCTCAAACTGGCGACCAGCGTTGTGCCCACCTACACCGCAGGGGTTTGGAACGACAACCCTACCGGCATTTCGGGGGGAAACACCGCAACGAATCCTAATGCACCGTTACAAAATGCGGGTCTATCTCCCATTACCGGAACGTTTCTGACAGCCAAGGATTATTTTAACGGCGCCACAACGAATTTTGATACGGCACAAGGCGGCGCTCAGGCGGCACCAGCCACTTCATGCGGCAAGGATTTTGCTGTGTTTTTGACAAATGGGTTGCCTAGCGTGACGGCGGCAGGGGTAAAAATGGGCGCGGCCGATTATGTACCTGGTCAGCCATTTGCTGCGGGCGAAGTGACCAATTCGATTGCGGCAGTGACTGCGTTGAATGGGGGTTCGCGCCCGGTCAAAACGTATGTTATCGGTTTTGCATTGCCTGATTTTACTAATAATTATTTCGTCACCAATCCGCCAAATCCACTCGATCAAATGGCGGCTGCGGGTGGAACGAGTACTGCCTTTTTCGCCAACAACCTGTCTTCCCTGAATACCACGTTTTCTTCCATCTTCAGCAGCATTCTCGCGCAGTCCGGGGCAGCTGCCGCAGTGGCCTTGACATCAGGATCGGTCGTTGCCGGTGGCAAAATTTACCAAGGCCAATTCAACTCATCCGATTGGTCGGGTGATCTGGTTGCCTATAACACCAACTCGTCAACCGGTGCAATTACAACCGAGGCATGGAAAGCGGGTACGGTGATAAATAGCCAGAACTATGATGCCGGGCGAAAAATTATCACGTTTAAACCGAGTGCCACTCTAGGCAGTCAAGGCATTCCATTTCGCTGGCCGGCTGTTTCGGCAAGCCCAACTGCGACCGAACTGGATGTCAGCCAGGTGACGGCGCTGAATACCAATGCCAGCAATGTGAATGACGGTGCCGGGGCAAACCGGCTGAATTTCCTGCGTGGTCAAACCGGAATTCCCGGTTTTCGCGTACGTTTGGCAAGTGTTCTAGGTGACCTGGTGAACTCCGCACCGGCCTACGTGGGTGCACCGGCTTTCAATTACCCGGATACGCTGGAAGCGGCGAGCTACAATTCATTCCAGACTACCTACTCAACCCGCACGCCTTTACTTTATGTGGGCGCCAATGACGGGATGCTGCATGCTTTCGATGCGGCAACGGGGCAGGAAAAACTGGCTTATGTGCCCAGCAAGGTCTATGCGAACCTCTCCAAGCTGACTTCGTCGACTTATAGCCATCGTTATTTTGTCGATGGTTCACCTACGATCGTCGATACGTTTTATTCGGGCGCCTGGCATACCACGCTGGTTTCCAGCTTGGGAGCGGGCGGCCAAGGTGTGTTCGCACTGGATGTAACCAACCCCAGTAACTTTTCAGAAGCCAATGCGAGTTCGATTGTGCGATGGGAATATAACGATAACGATTTGGGCTATGTGGCTGACCGCGCCAAAATTGTCAAACTCAACACCGGCGCGTGGGCTGCAGTGTTCAGCAATGGTTACAACAATAGTGAGGCGGATGGCAGTGCCAGCACAACGGGATACGCCTACCTGTATATCGTGGACATCGAAACCGGGGCGCTCATCAAGAAAATTTCAACCAAGGCAGGGACTGCTGCCTCCCCCAACGCACTGACCACGCCCACACTGGTAGATATCGATGGCGATGGCGATGTGGATTACGCGTACGCGGGTGATTTGCTGGGCAATATGTGGAAATTCGATTTGTGTAAGGCGAATGGTAGTGGGGTATGCGCCTCTGTATCGAATAATTGGGAGGTGGCGTTTGGCACGGCAGCGACACCCTTGCCACTTTTTGTGGCCAAGGATTCCAGCAACACCCCCCAGCCGATCACCAGTGCAATCGAGGTGACCCGCCATTTTAGCGGGGATGGGTACCAACTCTATTTTGGAACCGGGAAATATCTGGAAGCCGCCGATATCGCCACAACCGGGCCGCAAACTTTTTATTCGCTGTGGGATCAGGCCGTGTCGCCGTCCAGGATTACGGGTGGACGCAGCGATTTGCAGGAGCAGACCGTCGTCACGACCGTCACCGTCTCGGGTGATGATTATCGTACGACAAGTGCCAATTCGGTGGATTGGGCACCTCCGGTGAATGCTGCGGGAACAAAACGGGGTTGGTATATGGATTTGCCGGCATCTGGTGAGCGGGCTGTGAGCAAGCCCACGTTGTACTCGGGACGCATCTTATTTACCACCTTGATTCCTAATAGCGCAGTCTGCGGAAATGGTGGAACTGGTTGGATAATGGAACTGGATGCCGTGACAGGGATGCCATTGGCTAGCGGCCCGACCTTTGATGTGGATGGCGATGGCGATGTCGATACTGATGATAATCTCGGTACCGCTGGCGTCTACCCATCTGGTGTCAAAACGACCTCCATCCCGAGTGCGGTGACCGTACAAAAAAATCTGACTAGCCCTATTCAACCGGTTAATAAGATAACCAGCCAGACTCAGGTTGTTGTCGGTGTTGTTGGTGGTGCTGTGGATATGAACTTGAATTCACCGCCGCCAACATTTACGCGTTCAAGCTGGCGGCAAATTTTTGAATAAGGAGTAGATGATGAAACTGTTTCCGATAATTTGTTTGCCTGTCATGTTTTGCAGCAACCTGGCGCTTGCAATGACCCAAGTGGGTGCGCCTGCCCCCGGGAGCGCGGCACCAACAACTACAGCGAATCCAGTCCAGCAGTCCGGCAAGGTGGATGCAATCCATGCTGGTGCCAGCAAAATGGTGATCGGCGGGGTGACCTACTCATACAATCCTTTGAGTACAACGGTCACGATAAATGGAAAGCGTGCAACGATTAGCGATGTGCACCAGGGTGAAGTGGTTCAGTTCCAGGCCGTGTCACAAGTTGTTGGCAAGGCTGCCTTGTTGTCTACGATTAGTGTGCAAAGACGTTGATCCAGGAGGGTGGCATGAGGAAATTGAACCGTTGCGCTAAATTTCAGTCAGGAATGACCTTGATCGAACTGATGATAGTGGTGGCCATCATCGGCATTCTGGCCTCTATTGCTTACCCTAGCTACACGCAGTATGTGCTGCGGGCGAACCGCGCCGAGGCGCAGGCCGTCCTGACGGAAACGGCGCAGTTCATGGAGCGCTATTTCACCACCAACGGCACCTATGTTGGTGGGACCGTAGCGTCGGTATCGGCGGTGTCGCCAAAGGGAGCGAGCGGGACAGCAATTAAGTACAATATTACTCCCGCAACAGTAACAACAGCTACAACCTTTACGCTTACGGCAACGCCTGTGAATAGCCAAACCGCCGATACTACGTGCGGCACGCTGACCTTATCCAACACGGGAGCACAGACACCATCGACGGCCGGATGCTGGTGATTCCGCACAGGGAAAGGGGACGCTACCTGACCCTTCCCCTCATATTTGCCTCCCCCAAGCCAAATTGCGAAGCATCTCCAGCGCGATCGTTTCTTCCCGTTTTCGGAATCGCGTAGCGCGGTGCGCTGGCTCCTCCAACCACCATCTCGCCAACGAAATGGTAGACAGCGTTGAATCCGCCCGAGCACGCGAACCGAAGTTCACCCGGTACCCTCGCGCCCGGGCGGCCAGGCCGATCAGCCATAACGCAAACATCGCCAGCGCCCCGATCAGCAGCAGAATCGCCAAACGATCCGGACGCGTGGTTTGGCTGAGCGACAAACCCAACCCAAAGTTCGGATTCCTCACATCCCTGAACGATTGTTCAATCTGCATCCGACCGCCGTATAAATCCACCACCGCGCGCGCATCAAGCTCAGCCAAGCCGGGGGAAGCAGCCGGGAGCCAAGGCTCGGTTTGTGCCTTCGCCTGCTTCAGACTATGACGGCAGCGCGCACGCTTGCCAAAGGCCGTCTTCGCCTGCCGATGACAGGCAGGCTTCTTGTAGAGGACGAGGCGGCACGCCACCGGCGTGCTGCGCACATAGTCGAACGCACCCCTGTCCTCTGGTGTGGTAGTGGCCTTGGGGTACAAGCTCTTGCAACCCACCCACGCCGCAGCATCCGTCTGCGGACGGATCATGTCGCGGTTGCGGATACGGCCCACCCAGTCAAACGTCAAACGATTGCACAGCTTGAACCAGGACGCTCTGAATCCCGCGTCGGTGACCAGAATGGGGCGGCTATGCTGCGGCAGGAGTGCCCGCAACCGCCGCAGGAAGCGTTCATGCACCTTGGGGGAGCCGTACTGCTTCATGGGATGAACTTCTTCATACAACACGACAGCGCGGCCTTTGACGATCAGCGCGGCGCGCAGCAGGTGCTGACTGCGGTCAGCAGACAGATCAGACCAGTCGATAACAATGGCAGGTCTGGGGTTGCCGATGAGGATGCGCTGCGCCATGGCGCGATACACGTCAAGTTTCTCGTGGTTGAGATGGAGATTACCGAGCAGTCGGTCACAGCGTTTGATGCGGTGGCGCAACGCGGTGGCAGTATCGAGCCTGCGGCTGATTCCGATGAGGCTGAGATGCCCGATGCAGCTTGCCTGCACCATGAGCGCCAGCGTGACCCGACGCTTGGCATGAATGGCGCCGCATTCTGTTTGCAGCAGGTCTTGTATGATTCTCTGTGCATGCATGGTCGCACTCCTTCGCAGTTTGGTCGCTACGAATGAAGTGCTTAACTCGGCCATGCATGCGCCGTTTTTGCGGTTGTATACTCCGCAACTTATTGTTTTACAAGATTAGTTTTAGGGGAAGGGTCAGGGACGCTACCCTTTGTTTGTGCTAGCCTCCAGCCATGCCCAGACTATCCAGAACGGTATTTGCTTGGAGAGAAAAGGGGACGTTACCCTTTCTTTGGATTACGTATTTGGCCGAATACGCAACATGAGTACCAGCGGATCAATCGCGGATTCGCTAAACCCATGATGTAAATAAAACCTGCGGGCGTGATCATGCAGGGCATGCACGACGAGTGCGCGAATTCCGATCTCCTGGGCCAGGCGGGCGGTGCGCAAGATGGCATCCCGAAGCAGGTCTGCGCCGAGTCCTTTGCCATGGTAGCCCCGATCGACGGCCAGACGGGCAAGTACCATGACCGGAACAGGATCGGGCATGTTGCGCCGAATGGCGCTGGCCGCGGTGGCATGGTCGACGGCCCCGGCTGCCAGCGCGTAGTAGGCATATACGATATGCGCGTCATCCGCGACTACGAAGGTTCGCGATGCGCCCGAAGATTGATTGCCCAGGGCGCGGCGTTTCAGCCAGTTGTTCATGACGGGTTCACCACAGTCAAACGCCGTTACATCGTGTTCGGAGCGTAGCAAGGTGGGTGCATCCAATCTCGTCACTTTTCCCATAGCGGCCGGCGTGCAAGCAAACGATCCAGGGCGGGGTTGGCTTCGACCGGCGCATCCAGCATGGCGGTGAATCGCATAAAGGCTTCATCATCCAGTGCAAAAAAGGTGCGATCCAGTACGATGGCCTGAGCTTTTTCGCAGGCGGCTTCAAGCATGAAATCGGAACGGTTCTTGCCGAGTGTGCTGGCTGCCCGGTCGATCAGGTCTCGCTGCTCGGAGCGGGCCCGCAGGTTGATGGAGATGTCGCGCATGGTGTTGTCCCTACAATGAATACACGTCGATCACTTTATTGCGGGTGTGTATGCGTTGTCAATACATTTTCCGCGCTTCGTCAAAGTGTCAAAGGGGATGCTACCCTTGACCGAATCTGACCGCACGCGTTGCCTTGCGGCTCTGCTGGGTTTATTCAAGAGGGCAAGCTGGCAGCGGGTCAAAGGGGAGGGTCAAAAGGGACGCTACCCTTGACGGGTCGAACCGGCCCCCTTCCTTTCACACTAAACCTTTTGGCAGCGGAAATCCGACCCTCTCCTGCACCCCATCCAGATCGGTCACTGAGCCGATGCCCAACTGATCCAGCCGATCAATAACTGCGCGCACCAGAATTTCCGGCGCTGATGCGCCGGCGGTCACACCGACCCGTTTCTTTCCCGATACCCATTGCGGGTCGATTTCACTGGCATTGTCGACCATATAGGCAGGCACGCCCAGATTCTCCGCAACCTCCCGCAGCCGGTTGGAGTTCGAACTGGTCGGCGACCCCACTACAATCACCACGTCGCACTGCGGCGCCAGCGCCTTGACGGCGTCCTGGCGGTTTTGCGTGGCGTAGCAGATGTCGTCTTTTTTCGGGCCGGTGATGTTGGGGAAGCGCGCGCGCAGGGCGTCGACCACGCGCGCGGCGTCGTCGACGGACAGCGTGGTCTGGGTGACGTAGGCGAGCTTGTCGGGGTCGGTCACCCGCAGGCTGGCGACGTCTTCCGGCGTTTCGACCAGGTACATGCCGCCGCTCGACTGGCCCAGGGTGCCCTCGACTTCGGGGTGGCCCTTGTGGCCGATCATCACGATTTCGAATCCCTTGTTGCGCATTTTGCTGACTTCGATATGCACCTTGGTGACGAGTGGGCAGGTGGCGTCGAATACGTTTAGCCCGCGCGTCTCGGCTTCAGCGCGCACCGCCTGCGACACGCCGTGGGCGCTGAAGATGACTGTGGCGCCGGTGGGCACCTCGTCGAGTACCTCGACGAAGATCGCGCCCTTGGCCTTGAGGTCGTTGACGACGTAGGTGTTGTGGACGACTTCGTGCCGCACGTAGATCGGCGCGCCGAATTTTGCAAGCGCCGACTCGACGATGGCGATGGCGCGGTCGACGCCGGCACAGAAGCCGCGGGGGTTGGCGAGAAGAATGATGGGTGTCATGGGGTAGGCTTAAAAAGAAACTTCTTTCTGGTGCCGCAATGCCAGCATGGTGACGAGTTCGCCGTCATGGCGGTACAGCACGACGCAGCCGTTGTCGCCAAAGCCGATCGGCAATTCATGATACGTGTATTCAGGGTCGTCCACGTCGATTTCTTCGACTGGGCGGCCTATCTGTGGATGCTGCCCGAGTACTTTAACAGCCTTGGTGATGACGGCGGCCCGCTTTGCCGCCGCTGGATTTTTGGGGAGCAGGAATTCGCGCAATTTCTCCAGGTCGCGCAGCGCGATTTCGGGTGTCTTCGTCGATTTTGATCGCTACGGGGCGAATGGATGTCGCATTCATGGCGCACTCCAGTGGGTATGTATAAGTATCTCCTTAGGGAAGCACTGATTAATTCGATATGGCCGTCATTGCGACCGCGAGCGAAGCGCGGCAGGAAGCAATCCAGCGTATCGATTAAGCGGGCATTTCTGGATTGCCCTAAAGGACTCCGATCCACTATGGGCTGAAGCCCATGTGGAATCGTATGCCACGTCGCTGCGCGCCTCGCAATGACAAATCAAGGCTCTTTCACCGTTATTTGTTGGTGTCGGCCAGCCCCGGAGCGGCTTGCGGGATGCCGCAGGGTAGGGGTTTCATCAGAGGGGCAAGACATAACGTCAACAGCCAACAATGACATAGCTTTATTTATTGCCGTTTCGGCGGCTCAGTCGGCGTTTTCGGTCTGCAATTCGTTGCTCTCGGCAAAGGTCTGCAAAAAGCGGTAGGCAATCGGGTCGGAATTCCTGAGCTTTTTGTCCACCACCACGCAGGGGATGCCGTCCAGCGTGGTGGGCTGCACATAAGGTGAATAATTGGTGCGATGGTTGGGATCGATCACCGCAAATGCACCCGCCAGCCGCTCGGTCCAGTCGCTCGGCCGAAACCGGGCGCCCCGGGTGGTGATGCCGCGAATGATGAAGAGAGCGTTGGCGGATGCGTCATCCATGAGTGGGGGGCTGCTGAAGGGGTTGGCGGATTTTAGCACGCAGCCCGGGACGGAAATGTTGCAGTGCCGTTGTGCCGCGCGCTGCTGTTCTTCCGCCGGTCGGCCGTGGCGACCCGGCTCGCCGGCGCCGTGTCGTCTTTCTGGCATCGCGTACCCATACTATTGCTGTCGATCTCCATGCTGTACTTCATGGGCGCGGGTGTGCACGGCTTGTGTAGCCCAAAAAACGCGAGCGTAGTAATATCCCGGAACGGATACGGCGGCTTAGGCCGCCGTATTGCTTTAGTGAATGATTTTATCTTTGCAGGGTAGACCTTAGCGCCATGTCCGAACACTTGATGAATACCTATGCCCGCCAGCCCGTCGCCTTTGTGCGCGGCGAAGGCGCCTATCTGTGGGACGAAGCCGGCAAGCGCTATCTCGATGCGGTCGCCGGCGTGGCGGTGAACGGGCTGGGCCATGCCCACCCCAAACTGGTGAAGGCGATTGCCGACCAGGCCGCGACCCTGATCCATACGTCCAACCTGTACCGCGTGCCGCGGCAGGAGGCGCTGGCCGACCGCCTGTGCGAACTGGCCGGCATGGACCGCGCTTTCTTCTGTAATTCGGGCTGCGAGGCCAACGAGGCTGCGATCAAGCTGGCACGCCTGTACGGCCACGGTAAAGGCATCGAGGTGCCGACCGTCATCGTGATGGAAAAGGCCTTCCACGGTCGCACCATGGCGACGCTGACCGCAACCGGCAACCGCAAGATCCAGGCTGGTTTCGAGCCGCTGCTGACGGGCTTTGCACGGGTGCCGTTCAACGATCTGGAGGCGATTCGCCACGTCGCCGAGCACAACAAGAGCGTGGTTGCCGTGCTGGCCGAGGTGGTGCAGGGCGAAGGCGGCATCAACCTGATGGCGCCCGACTATCTGGCTGAATTGCGTGCGATTTGCGACGCCCACGGCTGGCTGCTGATGCTGGACGAAGTGCAGACCGGCATCGGCCGCACCGGTACCTGGTTCGGCTTTCAGCATTCGGGCGTGATGCCCGACGTGATCGCGCTGGCCAAGGGCCTCGGCTCGGGCATGCCGATCGGCGCCTGCCTCGCGCGCGGCGCGGCGGCGGACGTTTTCAAGCCGGGCAACCACGGCTCGACTTTCGGTGGCAACCCGCTGGCGTGTGCGGCGGCGCTGGCGACGCTCGACGCCATCGAGGATGAAAAGCTGCTCGACAATGCGCGCGTGCGCGGCGAGGCGATCCGCAGCGGCCTGCGGCAGGCGCTGGACGGCGTACGTGGCGTGGTCGACATTCGCGGCGAGGGCCTGATGATCGGTATCGAGCTCGATCGGCCGTGTGCCGGGCTGGTGGCGGTGGCGCGCGACGCCGGCGTGCTGATCAACGTTACTGCCGACACCGTCATCCGTCTGGTGCCACCGCTAATTTACGGTGCAGCCGAAGTCGATGCGCTGGTCGCTGCGCTCTCCGGCATCGTCAGGAACTACCTGCAGCAGGCGGCGTGATGTTGAGGCATTTCCTGCAATTCAAGGATCTGTCGCGCGATGAGCTGCTGTATCTGTTCGAGCGTACGCGGGTGATCAAGGCCCGCTTCAAGCAATATCAGCCGTATCACCCGCTGGCCGACCGTACGCTGGCGATGATTTTCGAGAAAAGCTCGACCCGCACCCGGCTCTCGTTCGAGGCGGGCATGCACCAGCTCGGCGGTACGGCGATCTACCTCAACACGCGCGACACCCAGTTGGGACGAGGCGAGCCGGTGGAGGACGCGGGCGAGGTCATCTCGCGCATGGTCGACATCGTGATGATCCGCACCTTCGAGCAGGAGATCATCGAACGTTTCGCCGCGCACTCGCGCGTGCCGGTGATCAACGGCCTGACCAACGAGTACCATCCGTGCCAGATCCTCGCCGACATCTTTACCCTGATCGAGCATCGCGGCTCGATCCAGGGCAAGACCGTGGCGTGGATCGGCGACTCCAACAACATGTGCAACACCTGGCTGCAGGCGGCCGAAATACTCAACTTCAACGTGCACGTGTCGACCCCGCCCGGCTACGAAGTCGAACCGGAGCGCGCAGGCCTGTACGGCACCGACCATTTCGAGAGCTTTGCCGACCCGATGGACGCCTGCCGCGGCGCCGATCTGGTGACCACCGACGTGTGGACCAGCATGGGCTGGGAAGCGGAAAACGACGAGCGGATGAAGGCCTTTGCCGACTGGCAGGTGGACGCAGACATGATGCGGGTGGCGAAATCCGATGCCGTCTTCATGCACTGCCTGCCGGTGCACCGTGGCGAGGAAGTCACCGCCGAGGTGATCGACGGCCCGCAGTCGGTGGTGTGGGACGAAGCGGAGAACCGCCTGCACGTGCAGAAGGCGCTGATGGAATATCTGCTGCTGGGGAAAATCGAATCATGAACATCGCCTATTTCAAGGGCATGGATTCGCTCCATGTCGAAATCAGCCCCGAGAATCCCGCGCAGGCGTGGGAAGCGCACGAGGGCATCGTCCTCAACCTGTCCGAGGACGGCCGCGTGGTCGGCATCGAGATCCAGAGGGCCAGCCAGGCTGCCAATCTCGACATCCTGAAGATCGGCGACTTCCCCGGCCAGGTCGAAATCATCGACAAGAATACCTCCGGCTCTACCCACTGAACATTGAAACCATGAGCGACATCAAGAAAGTAGTACTCGCCTATTCCGGTGGCCTCGACACCTCGGTCATCCTGAAATGGCTGCAGGACACCTATCAGTGCGAGGTGGTGACCTTCACTGCCGACCTGGGACAGGGCGAGGAACTGGAGCCGGCGCGCGCCAAGGCGCTGCAGTTCGGCATCAAACCCGAGCAGATCTACATCGACGACTTGCGCGAGGAATTCGTGCGCGACTTCGTCTTCCCGATGTTCCGCGCCAACACCGTGTACGAGGGCGAATACCTGCTCGGCACCTCGATCGCACGCCCGCTGATCGCCAAGCGCCTGATCGAGATCGTCAACGAAACCGGCGCCGATGCCATCTGCCACGGCGCCACCGGCAAGGGCAACGACCAGGTGCGCTTCGAGCTTGGCGCCTACGCACTGAAACCCGACGTCAAGGTGATTGCACCGTGGCGCGAGTGGGATCTTTTGAGCCGCGAGAAACTGCTCGCCTACGCCGAGGCCCATGGCATTCCCGTGGAGATGAAGCACAAGGCCGGCGGCAGCCCGTATTCGATGGACGCCAACCTGCTGCACATCTCCTACGAAGGCCGCCACCTGGAAGACCCCAACGCCGAAGCCGAGGAGGACATGTGGCGCTGGACCGTGTCGCCCGAGAAGGCGCCCGATCAGGCCGAGTATATCGAGTTGACCTACGCCAAGGGCGACGTGGTGGCGATCGACGGCCAGGCCATGCGCGCGCACGAAGTGCTGGCAAAGCTGAACGAACTGGGCGGCAAGCACGGCGTCGGCCGCCTCGACCTGGTGGAAAACCGCTACGTCGGCATGAAGTCGCGCGGCTGCTACGAAACCCCCGGCGGCACCATTTTGCTGAAGGGCCACCGCGCGATCGAGTCGATTACGCTCGACCGCGAAGTCGCCCACCTGAAGGACGACCTGATGCCGCGCTACGCCAGCCTGATCTATAACGGCTACTGGTGGGCACCGGAACGTATGGCGCTGCAGACGCTGATCGACCACACCCAGGAACACGTCAACGGCAGCGTGCGACTCAAGCTCTACAAGGGCGGCGTCAGCGTCGTCGGCCGCGATTCGAAGACCGATTCGCTGTTCGACCCGACCATCGCAACATTTGAAGACGACGCCGGCGCCTACGACCAGAAAGACGCGGGCGGCTTCATCAAACTCAACGCGCTGCGCCTGCGCATCGCGGCCAAACAGAATGCACGGAGAAAATAAGCATGTCTCAGTTCGATAACGTTGCCGTTCTCAAGCAGGCCAATGTTTACTTCGACGGCAAGTGCGTGTCGCACGCCGTGCAGTTTGCCGACGGCAGTAAAAAGTCGGTTGGCGTGATCCTGCCGTCCACGCTCACCTTCAACACCGGCGCGCCGGAAATCATGGAGACCGTGGCGGGGTCGTGCCGGGTCAAACTGGCGGGCGAGAGCGAGTGGAAAGATTACGGCGCCGGACAGTCATTCAATGTGCCGGGAAACTCCAGCTTCGATATCGAAGTCTCCGGCGAGCCGTATCACTACGTCTGCCATTTCGCCTAGGCTATGACTACCGTCACCGTCGTCAAGAAGGACGGCCGCATCGCGATCGCGGCCGACACGCTGACGAAGTGGGGCGGCGGCAAGGAGTCCGCCCACTACGTGGCGAACCACGAGAAGATCATCCGCATCGGCGACAGCCATATCGCAGTCACCGGATCGGCCACCTTCAAGCTGATCCTGGCGGACTATTTTTTCTCGCTGGACGCACCGCCGCAACTCGATTCGGCGGCGGACATTTTCCGCGTCTGGAACACGATGCACGGCGCCCTCAAGGAGCACTACTATCTGCAGACTGGAGAGGACAAGGAAGAAGACCTCGAATCCTCCCGAATGGACGTGCTGATCGCCAACCCGCGCGGAATTTTCGGCGTGGCGGCGCATCGCACGGTGCAGGAGTTCTCGCGCTTTTATGCCTACGGCAGCGGCAGTTCGTATGCGTTGGGGGCAATGTATGCGGCCTGGCGCGCGCCCTCGCTCGACGCCGAGGCCCTGGCGCGGCTGGGGGTGATGGCGGCGGCCGAGTTCCACGACGAAACCGGGCTGCCGGTGCAGTCGTTTGCGATGGATATGAACCCGGATATTAAGGAGCAATCAAGTGCCAAGTTTTGATATCGTGTCCGAGGTGGACAAGCAGGAAGTGCGCAACGCGGTCGACCAGGTCAACAAGGAAGTGTCCACCCGTTTCGATTTCAAGGGTTCCGACGCACGCGTCGAGCAGGCCGATTACGTGCTGACGATCCATGCCGACACCGAATTCCAGCTCGACCAGGTCTACGACATTCTGGCGCAGAAGCTCGCCAAACGCGGCGTCGACGTGAAATGTCTGGAACTCGGCAGCGTCGAAAAAGTCTCGGGCAACAAGGTCAAGCGCAGCGTGACGGTGAAGACCGGCGTTGAAACCGAACTGGCGAAGAAGATCGTCAGGTGCATCAAGGACAGCAAGCTCAAGGTGCAGGCCAGCATCCAGGGCGACGCCGTACGCGTGTCGGGCGCCAAGCGCGACCTGCTGCAGGACACCATCGCGCTGGTGCGCAAATCCATCACCGATTTTCCGCTGCAGTACCAGAATTTCCGCGACTGAAAAAGACAGGAGGCGCGCATGGCCAAGGTTCTGGTTCCCCTGGCAGACGGCTGTGAAGAGCTCGAAGCCGTCACGATCATCGACCTGCTGCGCCGCGGCGGCATCGAGGTGGTGACGGCGGGCCTCAAGCCCGGCATCGTCCGGGCCAGCCGCGGCGTGCAGCTGGTGCCCGACGTCACGCTCGACGTGGCCTTGCAGAACGACTACGACATGGTGGTGCTGCCGGGCGGCATGCCGGGGGCAGCACATCTGAAGGACGATGCGCGCATCATCGAATTGCTGAAGAAAATGGCGGCAGCCGGCAAGTACACCGCGGCTATTTGCGCCGCGCCGATGGTGCTGGCCGAGGCCGGTGTGCTCGACGGCAAGCGGGCGACCAGCTACCCCGGCGCGCTTGATGGCCTGCCCGGCGTGACCGTTGTCGCCACGGCCGTGGTGCAGGATGGCAAGGTGCTGACCTCGCGCGGCCCCGGCACCGCGATGGACTTTGCGCTGGCGCTGGTCGAGACGCTGACCGGTGCCGAAAATCGCCACCGGGTCGAAGCTGAGCTGGTCAGACCATAGCCCGCCGCGCATCATCGTTCTATTATTAAGTTACTGCGCCCCCCCCCCTCAAGCCGACCTCCGGAGATCACCATGCTGATTCGCGAAATTCTCACCCTCAAAAGTGACACCATCTACAGCATTGAACCGACCGATTCGGTGGAAAGCGCCGTCGCCAAGCTGGTGAGCCTGGGCGTGGGTTCGCTGGTGGTGCTGAAGAACGGCGAGATGGTGGGATTGCTGACCGAGCGCGACGTGATGCAGAGCATGGTCAAGCAGGGCTGCGATCTGAAGAATGCGCAGGTCAGCACCCTTATGGTGACTGAGCCGGTGGTGGCCGGTGCCGACGATTCGGTCGACTATGCGCGCGACGTGATGACCAAGTCGCATATCAGCCACCTGCCGATTTTCGAAAAAGACAAGCTGCTCGGCATCATCTCCTTCCACGACGTGGCGCGCGCCTGCCTGAAGGAAGCCAAATTCGAAAACAGCCTGCTGAAGCGCTACATCAAGCACTGGCCGGAATAAGGCTTGAAAAAATCAAACCCAGAAGCACAGAGACACAGAGGAAAAGCCCGGAGCCTGTCGGGCTTGAGGAATCAAAGGGCGACCCTTGCGCTTTAATGGTTTTCTCTGTGCCTCTGTGGTGAAGAGGTTGCCGGGCTTCAATAAGCGAAGTGCATTGCGCCGTATTCGGGCTAGCGGAGCGCCGAACAATTCAATATAGCCGTCATTGCGAGCGCAGCGAAGCAATCCAGCGTATTGATCAAGCAGGCATTTCTGGATTGCCGCGTCGCTGCGCTCCTCGCAATGACAAATTAATCAGCGCTTCCTTAGGTTTATAGACGCTGGGCGGCGTTTTGCTGCAGGCGGCGCAGGGTCTGGAACAGCTTGAGCCGCGCCGGGGCGATCTCGCCCGCGGCGGCCGCTTCCTGCAGCCGGCAGCCCGGCTCGGTCTCGTGCTTGCAGTCGCGAAAACGGCATTGCCCCAGAAGAGGACGGAACTCGACGAAAGCGTGCACCAGGGCGTTGGCGTCCAGATGTTGCAGGGCGAATTCCTGCAGGCCGGGCGAATCGATCACCGCCGAGTCGGTATCCAGCCGGTGCAGGCGGGTGTGGGTGGTGGTGTGGCGCCCGCTGTCGAGTGCCTCGGAATACTCGGCAGTCACGACGTCGGCGCCCGGAAACAGTGCGTTGATGAGGGTCGATTTGCCCATTCCGGACTGTCCGATCAAGAGCGTGGTGTGGTCATGCAGGGCTGGATGCAACGGCGCCACGTCGGTCAGCGCCGACAGCATGACGAGCGGATAGCCGATGCCGGTGAGCAGATTCAGGCGTTCACGGGCGGCCGGGGTTTCCGGCAGGTCGGCCTTGTTGAGGATCAGCAGGCTGGCGATGCCCTGGTCTTCGGCGGCGAGGACGCAACGCTGCACCAGTTCCATCGAGAAACTCGGCCGCGCCGCCACCACTACGGCAAGCTGGGTGACGTTGGCGGCAATCGCCTTGGATTTGAATGCGTCGGAGCGATACAGCAGGCTGGCACGCGGCAGCACCGCCTCGATCACCCCGGCGTCGCCGTCGTGCCGGACCTCGACCCGGTCGCCGCACACCACGCGCAGGTGGCGTCCTTTCACCTGGCAGGGCAGTTCGCCGCCGGCGGTCTCGACGATGAAACGGCGGCTGAATGCGGCAATGACCCGGCCTTGCAGCGTGCTCAGAAGCGGGGAATTCCGTCGGTAGCCGCCTTGACCTGACGGGACAGGCCGAGAATGCGGTGTTTGAGCTTTTCTGACAGCCTGGAGTAATCTCCATTCAGCAAGGCTTCGGCTTCGGCCGTGCTGTCCGTCTGATGCAAGACGATTACCTGGGCGGCATTCTGATGGAATTGCGCATGCAGTTCGCGCACCTCTTCATACCCTGGCAGCGTTTCCATGGACTTGCCTTCGCCGTAAATCCATTTACCCAGTGGGCAGCGATCATCGAGCCCGATCACCTCCGGGTCGAGCTGTTCCTGGCTATCGCCTGCAAGGTAGGCGATCAGGCGTTGCTTCCACATGACGTGGGCGCTAATGATTTCCATCCAGTTCATGCAGAGTCACTCCAATTGAATCAAAGCGAGGACATAACATTAACGGATGAAGTGCAGGAATACTTGACCTCCCTCACTTACATGTCCAGCAGGCTGTCCACCTTGGCGGCGCAGATGAAATCGTTTTCCGACAGGCCGCCGATGGCGTGGGTCCAGTATTCGACGCGACAGGTGTTGTAGCCCACCAGCAGGTAGGGATGATGGTCCTCGCGGTGCGACACCCACATCACCGCGTTGGTAAAGGCTTGCGTCTGGTAGTGGTCCTTGAACTTGAATTCCTTGGCGATTTTTTTGCCATCGCGCTGCCAGCCCGACAGGCCTTTCAGCATCGGTGCAATCTGCGCATCGGTCAGCGGGGCGACACCGCCCTCGCAAGGCGCGCATTTCTTGCGGACGAGTTCTTCAACGATGGTGGTCATGGCGAACCCCTACTTGAACTTGTAGTACTGCTGATTGAGATAGGCGGCAACGTGTGCCTCGTCCTCCGGGAACCAGCCGGCGCCGGTGTTGGCATTGCAGCCGGAGATGCGGGCGGCGAGCTGCTGCGCGTTCTGGATCTTGCGGTCGGCGCGGGTGTAGATCTTGCTGCCGTCGCCGCCGAACATCCTGGCATGGCAGCTGATGCAGGCCTTGTCGTGCAGGATCTTGCCGGCCTTGGAATCGGCAACCGGTGCGGCGTGGGCGCCGCCAACCAGCAGCACGCTACAGAACAGGGCGGTCAGGGTTTTCATGATGGGATTCCTCTGGGTTATTACCAACATTATCGTCACTGGGTCGCAATTGCGCCAGCGCCGGATGCGTCGTGTGCGAAAATGACGGCCTGTTTTTCGAAGGAACGCTGATATGGCCCTGAACCCCACGCATCTGCTCTGGCTCGACATGGAAATGACCGGCTTGTCGCCGGAGACCGACTGCATCATCGAACTCGCCATCGTCGTCACCGATGCCGACCTCAATACCGTGGCCGAAGGTCCGGTGCTGGTGGTCCATCAACCCGACGCGGTGATGGATGCGATGGACAGCTGGAACAAGGGCACGCACGCCAAATCGGGGCTGATCGACCGCGTCAGGGCCTCGCAGCTGAACGAGGCCGACGCTGAGGCGCAGATGCTGGCGTTCGTGAAACAGCACGTGCCGGCCAGGACCTCACCGATGTGTGGCAACTCGATCTGTCAGGACCGCCGCTTTATGGCGCGCTGCATGCCGCAACTGGAAGCGTTCTTCCATTACCGCAACCTCGACGTCAGTACTCTGAAGGAGCTTGCCAAGCGCTGGCGGCCCGGACTTTCCGAAGCGTTCAAGAAGTCCAACAAGCATGAGGCGCTGGCCGACATCTACGAATCCATCGACGAAATGAAGTATTACCGCGAGCATTTCATCCGCAGCGCATAAGCACAACGGCCTGATGGCCGTTTGCTTTATGGGGGCAGCGCGGTCAGAGTTTCTCGATAATGCGGGCGCGTAGGCGCTTGTATTCATCCTCGCCGATCAGCCCTTTCTTGCGCAGCGCTTCAATGCGCTCCAGCCGTTCGATGGGTTGATCGCCGGTCGCCGTGCCGGCGGGCTGCACGGGTGAGGGGGCGGCGGCGGGCTGGTAATTCGGATCGCACCTCAGCTTGGCGTGGATGTCCTTCGACAAAATCGCGTCGTTGACTTCAGTCGACCAGGTCTCGCAACCGGGTCTCTTGATCGAGAGCTTGCCGACGTAGCGGTAGGAAAACCCCGCGAAGCCCGAGCGGAAGTGGTTGCCGGGCGCGATCGCCAGTGGGGTCGCGCCAAGTTCGGCGCCGTCCGCATAGGCGATGGCGCCGGCGGGTTCGGAGGTGATCCTGATACGCCCGCTCTGGGTTTCGCTGCTGCCGCCCGTGCCGGCACAGCCGGAGAGCAGGCTGGCGGCCGCCAGCAGTCCCGGCCACTTGATGCCGGGTGAATGAAATAAGCGCATTGCGTTCCCTTCATGGAAAAGTGTTGTGGCGTTGTCGCACACCGGTGGCTGAGCGACACGCCTGATCTGGTCTATTCGCAAAAAACCCACCAGTTTGACCTGGTGGGCATGAGGAGACCCATACGAAAAACTGATTTTCTGCTTAGAAAATCGCCGTCAGCTGCACGCCGACCTTGTCATCCACCCCTTTCAGGTTGTTGTTGACGGCTGTGCAGACAGCTCCTGCAACAGTGCATTCGAAGTCGCGGATCTCGTAGTTGAGAGTGACGCGGGTCTTGGGGTTGAAATGGTACTGCATGCCCAGGGTCCACTTGTCGAACTGGTGCTCGTTTATGCGGTCCTCAAGCCGGGTCATGGTGTCGAAGCGGGCATCGAGCTCGAACCTGGTTTTGGGGATATACCAGCCGCCCTCCACATACCAGCCACTGGCTTTGGCATCGGCGCCGTTACCGTGCGCTATTTGGGTGAAGTAGAAATTGGGCTTGTCCGGCCCGCTCCAGATCATGCCATCCGCCGTGATGTACTCGGCCGTCACGCGGAAGGGCTTCTTCATGTATTTGAAGCCTAGTCCAGCGCGATCCCGGTCGTGGGATTGGGCGTTGGCCGTTGTGTCGTTCGTCAGATCAATCAGGCGCTTCCCTTGCTGACCCCAGGCGAAGAACTTCAGCCCTTCGGCCTTGGGCCCCTTGCCACCGTACTTCTTCTCGGCCGAGAAGTAGAGATAGGTGTCGTATTCGCCATCGCTGTTGCTGAACTCGATGCCGTTGCCGTTGCCGATCATCGCGGCATAGGAGGCTTCCCAGTCGTTACCGATGTCGAACGCGTCGAACACCTGCACCCCCACATCGCGGAATGCGCCAACCGGACTGTCGAATCGGTTCAAGCCGGCGCCACCCTGAAGCTGGGCCTCGGTATAAGGGCCAACGTTGCCGGTGGTCGCGTTGCATGGGGGGATGGTATCGGTGCAGTCGGTGAAGCCCTTGTTCGGGAAGCGCTCCAGCAGCAGGCCGTTAGTCGCTTCGCTGAAGTTGATGTAGTCGAATACATGAATTGCCTGCAGGCCTTCTTCGGAGCCTGGGGTTTTGAACAGGCCGGCGCGAATGCGGGCACCGGGAATGTAATTCAGGGTGACACTGGCGTCGGACATTTTGGCAAAGGCGCCGCCACCATGAGTGATGCCGTTGTTGCCCATCTCGAGCAGCACGAAATAGTTGATCCGGCTGTCAAGCGGAAAGCCGGTGCCGCGAACGCCGATGCGAGCGCGATTGATGTTGAAACCGTCCTGAGCGTCGAGTTCAGGCCCAAGCAGTTTAGGGGGTACGTATTGTCCTAAGGCATTGGCATCGCTGAAGTCCTTCTCGTATTTGGCCTGGATAAATCCCCACACATTGGTGCGTGCAGCGGATGCTGGATCTTCGGTGCCCTGCAGCATCAGCCAGTTGGCGGCATGGGACGTACCTGCGGCGGCGAAAGCCAGGGTGCAGGCTGCACTGATCAGTGCGCGCTTGAATTGTTTGTTCTCTCCCAATTTATTGCTCCTCTATTATTTGGTTTCAAGTAAGTCCGGCAGGACTTGTGCCCCTGCAAAAAGACCGGTAATTCCCATTCCGGGTATCAGGGTTTGACGTAGATGTAGCCCTGCTTGACCAGTTCGCCGATGCGCACGATGCCGCTGGGCACCACGGTGGCAGCCGGATTCAGCTTCGGCTCTTCCCCGAGTAGCTTCGCCATGCCCTTGAGGGTGTTGCCGCATGCGGTGAATTTCACGCCGCTCTGGGATAGCGAATCAAGGCGCTGGGCGTTGACGTTCTCGGCAAACATCAGGCGCAGGCCGGGTCCATAGGCAACGATTTCGACTTCCACATCGCCCGGCGGGTAGGCTTCCAGCAGGTTTCGGGCATTGTTCAGGATGAGTTCCTGCTTGGACGGATCCATGTCGCTGATGTGAAGGACATATTTGTATTCAGCCAGGCTCTGATCTGCCGCCAGGGCGGAGGCCGAGACGAACAGAAGAGAAAACATGACGAGAAGGGCGGATCGAAAAAATTTAAGCACTGCTTGCCTCCGATAGATGAACAGGTACGGCCAGGGCTAAAGTGGCGGCCAAACAGCGCCTACCGTGTTTTTTGATTCATGTGGTCCCGTTTTTTCGGGCCAAAAAAGTTCCTGCCCCCCTCTCCGGAGGGGCATAAAGGAAGTGATTCAGGGGATGGAACCCACGCGCGCATTGATGCGCGCGCAGATCGGGGTCCTTTAGGGTTTCAGGTAGACGAAGCCTTCTTTTGCCTGCAGTTTGCCGATTTCGGCCACGCCCGACGGTACAACGGTTGCCTCTTCCACCACGTCGCTGGCGTCCAGCTTGCGTGACTTCAGGGTGTTGTTGCAGACGCGGAAGTCGACGCCTCTGCTTTTCAAAGTCTGCACCCCAATTTCATAGGGATTGCCGTTAGCATCTTCTGCTCCTTTCAGCAGGAAATCGATGCCCTTGCCGTGGGTCACCACGACGATCCTGGCATCCGGCGCAGCATTAAGGTGGTTGTTCACGTTGTTCAGGGCAACGCGGGCGTTGGCGGAATCGTTGACGTGGTACACCACCTTCTCTTCTGCGGCGCTGGCGGCCATGGGCGCGGTTGCCAGAAGCAGGGCGGCTAGGAACGGGGTGAAAATACGGGTCATGGTGGTCTCCTGATCGACGTTGGATAAACGGGCCTGATGAACAATAAGCCTATTGATAAGACGCATTGCATGGGACGCTTATTCCATTCCGGCAGGTGATTTTTTATGGAATAAATGAACCACTCGCCCCGTCTTACTCATATGACTCTGATCAGCCGCTTCCTGTTTGGCCCGTTTCGTTCCGGCATCGAGGCGCAGCGCCCGCTGCTCTACCGCATCGCCTATGCCTGGTGCCACGATCCGGCACTGGCCGACGACCTGGTGCAGGAGGCTCTATCGAAGGCCTGGGCGCGGCGTGCCCAGCTGCGCGACGAGGCGGCGCTGAAGGGCTGGATGGTGTCGATCATGAATCACTGCTGGCTCGATCACCTGCGCAGCTGGCGCGACTTCGACGATATCGACGACCTCTACGATGAACTCGAATCCGGGGTCGAAGCGCCTGACGCGTGCTGCAACCGCCGGGAGGTGATCGCGTGCGTACGGGCCGCGGTGGCGCGCCTGCCGCTGGGGCAGCGCCAGGTGCTGACGCTGGTCGATCTGGAAGAATTCGGCTATGCCGAAGTGGCCGGAATTCTGGATATTCCGGTGGGCACGGTGATGAGCCGGCTCTCGCGCGCGCGCGCGAGCCTGAAAGTTTTGCTGGATCCTGCGGCGCAGCAGCCTGCGGCCAGGACCTTGCTGAGGAGCGTGAAATGAATCCCGTCGTTTCGGATGAGACCCTGCATGCCTTTGTCGATGGCGAACTTGACGTGGCCGAGAGCGAAGCGCTCATCGCCCGCATACGCGACGACAAGGATCTGGCGCAGCGTGTCTGCGTGCTGCGCAGCCTGCAGAGCATGGTGCGGCTGGCGTATGCCGAGCCGCCGGTTGCCGCCGGCCGGCAACCGGGTGCGACGTCCCGGCGCCAGTTCATGCAGCGCTGCGCGTACGGCTGTCTCGTCCTGGTTGCGGGATTGAGCGGCGGTTGGGCCTTGCGTGGGCTGGAGCCGCAAGCGGTGGCCACCGTTCCGGCCGTCGTCGCCGGCGGCTTTCAGCCAGTCAGCCTGGCACGCGTGACCGACCCGAATCGGGTCATCCTGCATCTCGACAGTGCCGCGCCCGACAAGATGCAGTCGGTGCTGGATCAGGCCGAGCGGCTGCTTGATGAAGCGGAACAGCAGGGCCGGGCGATGCAGCTCGAAGTCATCGCCAACAGCCGTGGTATCGACCTGCTGCGCGCCGGGGTCAGCCCCCATGCGGCGCGCATGGCACGCATGAAGCAGCGCCATGCCAACCTGCACTGGGTGGCGTGCGGGCAGTCCATTGCCCGTTTCGCGAACGAGGGCGAAAAAATCGTCCTGCTGCCCGCCACCCAGACTGCGCCCACCGCCATCGGCGAAATCGTCACCCGGCTCCAGCAAGGCTGGACCTATGTCAGGGTTTGAGCGCAACACAGCATTCGCCACCCTGCTGTTGAGCCTGCTGCTGCCTGTTGCAGTTGCGGCCGCTCCGGTCAATCGGCTGGTCAACCACCCTTCGCCCTATCTGGCGCTGCATGGCAGCGATCCGGTGGCCTGGCAGGAATGGAATGCCGCCACCATCGCCCGCGCCAAGCGCAAAAACAAGCTGCTGTTCGTGTCGGTCGGCTACTTCGCCTGCCACTGGTGTCACGTCATGCAGCGCGAAAGCTACAAGAACGCGCAGATTGCCGCACTGCTCAACCGCGATTTCATCCCGGTCAAGGTCGACCGCGAACTCAACAGCGGGCTGGACGATGCCCTGCAGACTTTCTCGGCGCAGCTGAACGGCGTCGCCGGCTGGCCGCTTAACGCCTTTGTCACGCCCGAGGGTTTCCCGGCGTTTGTCGTGTTGTATGCGCCGCCGGATGATTTTCGCAAGTTGTTGAGCCATCTCGCCGAACGCTGGGCGGCAGACCCCGCCGGGATTCGCCGCCTGGCGCGGCAGGCGGCGCCCCCGCCCGTGCAGCCGCCCGACCGCGCGCCGCTGACGGCCGCTCGCACCGCCCGCGCCGCCGACGTGCTGGATGAGCCGCGTTACCGCGAGATTGCGCGCGGTACGCTCGGTTTCATGCAGGACGAATTACTCGACCCGGGCGGCGGCCTCTACAGCAGCACGTCGGCGGTTGACGCCGCCGGTCGGGAAGGTGCGGCCTATCTGTGGGAACCCGATGAACTGAAACGGCGCCTGCCGCCGGAGGCTTTTGCTGCGGCGCGGCGGGTGTGGCGACTCGATGCGCCGCGCAGCTTCGATCACGGCTATCTGCCTGCGGAATACCGCACGCCGACGGCCGACGAGCGCCGGCTGCTGGCCACCGCCGTGCGCATTCTGCGCCCCGTACGCCAGGCCCGCAGTTTGCCCAAGGACGACAAGCTGAACGCCAGCCTCAATGGCCTGGCGCTGTCGGCGTTCACAGTCGAGCCATTCAACTCGATCCGGCCTACCGTCTGCACGCCGACCGCCTGCAGCAATTCCTGCTGACGCGGCTGGCCAGGGACGGTCGCTTGCTAAAGGCGATGGCGCGCGGGAAGGTGCTGCCGGATGCCGAACTGGAGGATTACGCCTATGTCGTGCAGGGTCTGCTCGACCATGCCGACGCCACCGGTAATGGCCCATCGCGCGAGCAGGCGCGGCAGATTGCACAGGTCGCCTGGCAACTGTTCTGGAACGAGAAGGGGTGGAAACACGAAGCGCGGTCGCTGCTGGCCACCATGCAGGCCGAACCGGCGCTGGCCGATGGCGCGCTGTATTCGCCATCCGATGTGTTGATTCTGGCCAGCCTGCGCCTGCGCGACCCCACGCTGCAGCGGCTGGCACGTACTGCCGCCGGCTGGCGCGTGTCGGCAATGGAGCAGGATACGTATACGTACCCCACCCGCGTCCGCGTGTTGACAGAAGTGCCGCCGGACGCGTGATGCGTTCAGGGGGCGCGCAGTCAGCCCGCATCCCAACGGATTTTTTAGTTCGGTTCGGGTTCCGGCGCCGGCTCCAGCGTGCGCTGTAGGGGGCGCCGCTGGACCTGGATTTTCAGGTCCAGCACTTGCTGCTTGCGCGCCACCGTGAGGCGGCCGACTTCGGTCGGTTTCAACGCGGCGATCAGGTTCAGCAACGAGGCAGAGTTGGTCACCTTGTTGCCGTTGACCGCCAGCAAAATATCGCCTGGACGGATGCCGCCGGCGTCGGCCGGACCGCCTTTCAGCACGCCCGCGATCAGTGCGCCATCGACGTTTTTCAGGTTGAAGGATTCGGCCAGTTCGGGCGTGATGTCCTGCACTTCGATGCCGACCCAGCCGCGCGTCACGCTGCCGGACTTGATGATCTGTTCCATGATCTGGCGCGCGATGCTGACCGGAATGGCAAAGCCGATGCCTTGCGAGCCGCCGGTGCGCGAATAGATCGCGCTGTTGACGCCGACCAGATGGCCTGCTGCGTCGACCAGCGCGCCGCCCGAGTTGCCCGGATTGATGGCGGCGTCGGTCTGGATGAAATTTTCGAAGGTGTTGATGCCGAGATGGGTGCGGCCGAGCGCGCTGACGATGCCTGCGGTGACGGTCTGGCCGACACCGAACGGATTGCCCACCGCCAGCACCCAGTCGCCCACCTTGAGGCTGTCGATCTGGGCGAAGGTGATCGCGGGCAGGTCACTGGCATCGATTTTCAGCACTGCCAGATCGGTCTCGGGGTCGGCGCCCACCACGCGCGCCGGCAGGGTCTGGCCGTTTGCCAGCGCCACCTGGATTTCGTCGGCGGCTTCGACCACATGGTGGTTGGTGAGAATATAGCCGTTGGCGCTGACGATCACCCCCGACCCGAGGTTGGACACTTCGCGCGGGCGCTCATCCAGCCGGTCGCCAAAAAAATAACGGAAGATCGGGTCCTGCAGTGCGGGATGTGCCGGCGTGCGTATCTTTTGCTGGGTAAAGACGTTGACCACCGACGGGATTACTTTTTGCGCTGCCGGGGCGAAGGATTCGCCCACGGAGACTGCGTTCGCCGCGGGTTGCGGCGCCTGCTGGATGGTGAGGCCCTGCTGTTGCCGCTGCCAGCCCAGGAGATCGGGCTTGAACAGGGTGATGATGAACAGTACGCCCAGTGCCACCGTGGCGGATTGGGCGAAAAGCAACCATAATTTGCGCATGTTGATTGAATTCATGGACTTGGCGTAGTTCCGCCACGCGTAATTATAACCCAGGGGGCGGTGCATCGCGTCCATGCTACGCGGGGGGGCTTCCAGTAAGTGCGAAAAATTGATTAGAATGTCGTCTTTATCGAAACACGTTCAGGTCAGGTAAACATGAGCCAGGAAGTCGATGGGCAAAAAGTGGACGCACGTAAACGAAAATTCCTGATCGCCGCGACCAGCGCTCTGGGCGGGGTCGCGGCGGCAGGCGTGGCAGTGCCGTTGGTGATGAGCATGATGCCCAGCGCGCGCGCCAAGGCGGCAGGCGCACCGGTTGAAGTGGATATCGACAAGATCGAGCCGGGCATGCTGCTGACGGTCGAATGGCGCGGCAAGCCGGTGTGGGTCGTCAACCGCACCCCGGAAATGCTCGGCCTGCTGGGCAAGCACGACGACAAGCTGACCGACCCCGGCAGCGAAATGCCGCAGCAGCCCGACTACGCCAAGAATGCGACCCGTTCGATCAAGCCGGAATACCTGGTTGCGGTGGGTATCTGTACCCACCTCGGGTGCTCGCCCACCTTCCGCAGTGACATCGGCGCGGCCGACCTCGGCGGCGACTGGCCGGGCGGTTTCTTCTGCCCCTGCCACGGCTCGCGTTTCGACCTTGCCGGGCGCGTATTCAAGGGTGCGCCGGCCCCGACCAATCTGGTGATTCCGCCTCATCAATACCTCAGCGATGCCAGATTGCTGATCGGTGTAGACGCAAAAGGAGCTTAAATAAATGTCTGCCCTGCAAAAAATGATGGGTTGGATCGACGACCGATTCCCCCTCACCTCAACCTACAAGGCGCACCTGTCCGAGTACTACGCACCCAAGAACTTCAATTTCTGGTATTTCTTCGGTTCGCTGGCGATGCTGGTGCTGGTGATCCAGATCGTCACCGGCATTTTCCTCACCATGAACTACAAGCCGGACGCGGCGCTCGCCTTCCTGTCCGTCGAGTACATCATGCGTGACGTCGAGTGGGGATGGCTGATCCGCTATATGCACTCAACCGGCGCCGCGATGTTTTTCGTCGTCGTCTACCTGCACATGTTCCGCGGCCTGATGTACGGTTCCTACCGCAAACCGCGCGAACTGCTCTGGATATTCGGCGTGCTGATCTATCTGGCGCTGATGGCCGAAGCCTTCCTCGGTTACCTGCTGCCGTGGGGCCAGATGTCCTACTGGGGCGCCCAGGTGATCGTCAACCTGTTCTCCGCCGTACCCTTCATCGGTGAAGACCTGTCGATCTGGATTCGCGGCGACTACGTGATTTCCGACGCCACCCTGAACCGTTTCTTCGCCTTCCATGTCATCGCCCTGCCACTGGTGCTGCTCGCGCTGGTTGTGGTGCACCTGGTGGCGCTGCACGAAGTCGGCTCCAACAACCCGGACGGCATCGAAATCAAGAAGCACAAAGACCCGGTGACGCATATTCCGCTCGACGGCATTCCTTTCCACCCCTACTACACGGTGAAGGACATCGTCGGTGTCATCGTCTTTCTGATGGTGTTCTCGGCGATTGTATTCTTCGCGCCTGAAATGGGCGGCTACTTCCTCGAGCAGGCCAACTTCGTTCCGGCCAATCCGCTGCAGACGCCGCTGCATATCGCGCCACTGTGGTACTTCACCCCGTTCTACGCGATTTTGCGCGCGGTGCCGCCGTTGTTCGGCTCGCAGTTCCCCGGCGTGATCGCGATGGGCATGTCGATCGTCGTGCTGTTCTTCCTGCCCTGGCTCGATCGCAGCAAGGTCAAGTCGATCCGCTATCGCGGCCCGATCTACAAGATCATGCTGGCCCTGTTCGTCGTGTCTTTCATCGGCCTCGGCTATCTGGGTCTGTTGCCGGTTTCCCCGGTGGCGACGACTTTTGCCCGGATATTTTCGGTGATCTACTTCCTGTTTTTCCTGTTGATGCCGTGGTACACATCGATTGACAAAACCAAACCGGAACCGGAAAGGGTGACTGGCTAAATGAAACGCTTGAAGAATTTTCTTTTCCTGCTGGCGGCAGCTCCCGTCGTGGCCTTTGCTGCCGGCGCCACGGTTCACCTCGACAAAGCGCCGGTCAACCTGGCCGATCAGGAATCCCTGCAGCGCGGCGCCCGCGTGTTCGTCAACTACTGTCTTAGCTGTCACAGTGCCAGTGCCATGCGCTACTCGCGCATGCAGGGCATTGGCCTGACCGAAGACCAGATCAAGGACAACCTGATGTTCGCCGCCGAAAAGCCGGGTGAACTCATGAATGCCGCCATGGCCGTTACAGACGCCAAGGCCTGGTTCGGCGTCGCCCCGCCCGACCTCAGCGTGATCTCCCGTGCTCGCGGCGCCGACTATCTGTACACCTATCTGCGCAGTTTCTACCGTGATGGCACGACGGTCACTGGCTGGAACAACGTCGTGTTCGCCAACGCCGCCATGCCGCACGTGATGTCGGATCTGCAGGGTGAAATGGCGCCACGCTACAAGACGGAAGGCGGCCATCAGGTGATCGAGCGGCTCGAACTGGTCAAGCCCGGCAGCATGGCCTTGGCCGAGTACGATGCCATGGTGGGCGATCTGGTCAACTACCTGGTGTGGATGGGTGAGCCCGCCCAGCTTCAGCGCAAGCAGCTTGGCATCATCGTCCTGATTTTCCTGTCTGTTTTCTTCGTCGTGGCCTACTATCTGAAGAAGGAATTCTGGAAAGATATCCACTGATCCTGGTCGCGCCTTTTGCCAACAGCCGGACTGTGTCCGGCTGTTGGCATTTTACGTATCAAATACACGCAACACCTTAGGGAGCCCCCGCCATGATGACCTTGTATTCCGGTAGCACCGATCCGTACAGCCACCGCTGCCGCATCGTCCTGTTCGAAAAGGACATGGATTTTGAAGTCATCGATGTCGACATGCACAGCAAGCCGGAAGAAATCGCCAGCATCAGCCCCAGCGGCAAGATGCCGGTGCTGGTCGAACGCGACCTGATCCTGACCGAGTCCAACATCATCAACGAGTACATCGACGAGCGCTTTCCGCATCCGCAACTGATGCCGCCGGATCCCGTCATGCGCGCGCGTGCGCGGCTGGTGCTGTTCAACTTCGAGCACGACCTGTTCACCCATGTCAACACGCTTGAGCACGGCCTCGGCAAGTCGTCGGACAAGGCACGTACGGAAATCCGTGACAGCCTGTCGCAGCTCACGCCCATCCTTACCAAGCAGAAATACCTGATGAACGACGAGTTCTCCATGCTGGACGTGGCGATCGCCCCGCTACTGTGGCGCCTCGAGCATTACGGCATCGAACTGCCAAAAGTGGCCGCGCCGGTGCTCAAGTACCGCGAGCGCCTGTTCAGCCGTCCCGCTTTCATCAGCGCGCTGACGCCCACCGAAAAGGCATTGCGCAAATAAGGCAGGCTGATGGCCGAGATTTCAACCAAGCCGTATTTGATCCGTGCGCTGTATGAATGGTGTGCAGATGCGGGCTATACCCCGCAACTCCTGGTTGCAGTGGATGGTCGCACCCGCGTGCCGCCCGGCTTCGTCAAGGACGGCCAGATCGTGCTCAACATCAGCGCAGGGGCGACGCGAAATCTCACTCTGGACAACGACTGGATCCAGTTTTCCTCGCGCTTCGGCGGCGTCTCGCACGAGATTTCCATTCCAGTGGACCGGGTCATGGCCATCTTCGCGCGCGAGAACGGCCAGGGCCTGCATTTCGAACCCGTCGACACGCCAGAGCCGCCTGATCAGGCCCCGTCCACCCAGGCTGACGAGCCGCCGCCCCCGCCCAAGGGCAGACCCTCGCTAAAAGTCGTCAAGTAATTCGCTCAATCAAGCGCGCGGCATCGCTATAATGTCGCCCGTCGCCGCTTTAGCTCAGTTGGTAGAGCAACCGCCTTGTAAGCGGTAGGTCGTCAGTTCGAATCCGACAAGCGGCACCAATCATTATCGCACGTTAAAAAACCCGCCTTCGACGGGTTTTTTAACGTGCGCGACGCGGGCGCAGGCGACGCGTTATTCGATCCCCAGGCGCTCCAGCCGGTAGCGCAGGCTGCGGAAGGTGACGCCGAGGACGCGGGCGGCGGCGGTCTTGTTGTGGCGCGTCTGTTCCAGCGCCTCGAGGATGGCGGTACGCTCCATCTGGTCGAGGTGATCCTGCAGCGGGTATTTGCTGCCGGGCGCGCCATTGGTAGCGGGCAGGGCGGGGGTAAGGCTGAGGTCGGCCGCGCTGATGTGCCGGTTTTCGCACAGTGCCAGCGCCCGCTCCAGTGTGTTTTCCAGTTCGCGCACGTTGCCGGGGAAGGCATAGGCGCACAGCGCCTTTTCGGCGTCGCGATCCAGCCGGACGTCGCTGCCGCCCAGCTTGCCGAGCAGGAAGCGCACTATTTCGGGGATGTCCTCGGCACGGTCGCGCAGGCTGGGCATGAGCAGATCGATGACGTTGAGACGGTAATACAGGTCCTGGCGAAAGCGTCCGGACTCTACCCACACGGCGAGGTTCTGGTGGGTGGCACTGACGATACGCACGTCGATGGGTTCTTCGACCGTGGCGCCGACCTTGCGCACCTTCTTTTCCTGCAGCACGCGCAAAAGTTTCACCTGCATCGACAGCGGCAGGTCGGCCACCTCGTCAAGAAACAGGGTGCCGCCGTCGGCGGCCTGGAAAAAGCCGTTGCGGTCGGCGTCGGCGCCGGTGAATGCGCCTTTGCGATAACCGAAAAACTCGCTTTCCATCAGCGTCTCGGGAATGGCACCGCAGTTGACCGCGACGAAGGGCTTGTCGGCGCGGTTGCCGAGACGGTGGATCAGCCGTGCTGCGAGCTCCTTGCCGCTGCCGGACTCACCGGCGATGTGCACCGGCGCCTGGGTGCGCGCGAGCTTGGCGATGCGTGCGCGGATGTCCTGCATGGGGGCGGATTGGCCGATCAGGTCGCGTGCGGAGCCGTCGGCCTGTGCGGTCTCGGGGATTTTCAGCGCGGACTTGACCAGCGCGCGCAGCTGGTCGAGCGCAACCGGCTTGGCCAGGTAATCGAACGCCCCCGCCTTCAGCGCGGCCACCGCGTTGCCGGCATTGCCGTACGCGGTGATGACCGCCACCGGAACCGGTGACGCCAGCGCGCCGGCGGCGGCGATCACCTCCAGTCCTTCGCCGTCGCCCAGCCGCATGTCGGTCAGGCAGAGATCGTAGTGCGTCTGTTTCAACCGGGACTGGGCTTCGGCGATGCTGACGGCACGGTCGGTTTCCAGCCCCATCTTGACCAGCGTCAGCTCCATCAGGTCGAGCAGGTCGGGCTCGTCGTCCACCAGCAGAATGCGCGGGGAAACGGTCATGGTCACTCGCTCCCGCGCAGGCTGAGGCGGAAGTGGGCGCCGCTTGTGCCCGGCACGTAGGTCAGTACCGCATTGTTGGCCTCGGCCAGCTCGCGCGCGAGGAACAGCCCGAGTCCGGTGCCCTGGGCATCGGTGGTAAAAAACGGTTCAAATAACTTGCCCTGGTGTTCCTGCGATAATCCTGGGCCGTCGTCCTTGATCTCGAACTGCAGGTTGCTGCCTGACATCTGCATGCTGAAACGGAGGCTGCCCGTGTGTTTGCGGCTGAAACGCCAGGCGTTGCGCAAGAGGTTCCATACAATCTGGCGCAGATGGTCGGGGTCGAACTGGAAATGCAGGGACTTGGGCATGCTGACTATGACGGCGTCTGCCGGGATTTCTTCAGTCTGCCGCAACTCATCGATCAGGGCGGCGAGCGCCGCGGCATCGAAGCTGACCGGGTTGAGGCGGTCGCGCCGGTTGAGCGTCAGCACTTCTTCCACCAGCCGGTCGAGACGCCGTGCGTTGTTTTCGATGATCGCGGTCAGCCTGGCCTGGGCGGGGTCGCGTGCTTCCTCGTACAGCAGCTGCGCGGCATGGCTGATGGCCGACAGCGGATTGCGGATCTCGTGCGCGATGTTGGCGGTCAGCCGCCCCAGCGCGGCCAGCTTCAGGCGCTGCGCCGCCTGCTCGGCCTGGCTCTGATCCTCCAGCATGAGCACCCGGCTGTCGTCCGGCGTCTCCAGCGGAATACAGCGTACCCGCAGCTGCGCAGTCGGCGTGCTCAGGGCAGGTGTCGTGCCGGCGCGCAAATGCTGCGCCAGGCGCGCCAGTTCGGGCGAGCAGTCCCGCAGCCGGGTGACCCCCGGCGTCACCGGCATCGTGATGCCAAGCAGCCCCAGCGCACGCGGGCTGATATGGCGCACGACGCCGTCGCCGCGCACCGCCAGCAGGCCGTCGGGGGAGTTCTCGATTGCCAGTGCGTTGATGCGGTTCAGCAGCGCCAACTCGTCCGCCTGCCGCTGTGCCAGCGTTTCCGAGCGCAGCGCGCGCTGCGTCAGCGCATGCGCCAGCCAGCCGATGGCGAAATAGCCGGCGCACAGCAGGCCGACCTGGAAGAAGCTTTCCCTCCCCTGGTTGCCGCCCAGAATGTTGAAGCCGTGCTGCAGCAGCACGGCGATCGACGCCATCGCGGCATACAGCAGGGTCAGCCGGCCGCTGCCGACCAGCCCACCCGAGGCGATGGAAATCGCCAGCAACAAGCCCATGCCGCCCGCCAGCCGCTCGCTGGTCGACATCATCAACACCACCAGCAGGATGTCGGCGGTGATGTGTGCAGTGAGTTGGATCTGGAATTCCGGCCAGCGCGCCCGGATGCCCAGAACGAACAGCGCCGCAATCACCAGGTAGGCATAAGCAAAGCTCTGGAAGCGCGCGCCCGTGCCGAGGAACAGGTCGGACTCGTCGAACAGGATGCCGGTAAATACCAGCGCCACTGCCAGGGTCAGGCGATACAGGTTGAAGTAATCGAGGCTGCGCCAGTGCGACGCGAAATAGCCCTGTGCGGCAGGACGGGGCAGGGCAGCCGCCGGGGCGCTCATTTTTTACCGAGTTGTTTGTGTTCGGGGGTGCAGAAGAAGTCGCCGCCGGAATAAATCGCTTCGCTACGCGGCAGGTTCACCCCGCAATGCGCGCATTTCACCATGTTTTCGATGGTGTGTTCGTGCGCCGGTGCGGCGGATTTGTCGAGCGAACGCTGGTAGTTGCGGATCAGCGCATAAACCACCAGACCAATAATGATAAGCAGCAGGATTTTGCCCACGCAGACCCCCTGAAAATGGCCATCAGCATAGCACAGCGCCCTTCAATGAGCGTACAGGCAGCACGGGCAAAACCAGCTGTTTTCCGGCACCGGCCCTGGGTGACCTTCCCTCGGTTTTTCGTCTTCCAACGAGCGGTGTTCATGCTACCCGTTTTTCCATCTGCTGAGCGGTCAGCCAGTCCTGCAAGAACAGTGTCGGAGATTTGTAACCGAGCGTCGAATGCAGCCGCTTCCGATTGTAAAACACCTCGATGTACCCGAAGGCCGTGGCCGTCATGCCCTCGCGCGTCGCGAAGCGCCAGCCATGCACCCGCTCGTTCTTGAAGCTGTTGAATCCGCCCTGGCTGCCCCGGTCGGAGTGGTGAAGCACACCCGGCGCTGGCTTCCTCCTGAACCACGCCATCGTCAGCACATCCGTCACGATGTCCGCCGTCATGCGCGGTTTCAGCGACCAGCCCACCCCCTCGCGGTTGAACAGATCAAGAACAACCGCCAGATACAGCCAGCCTTCGTCCGTCCACGGATAGGTGATGTCGGATGTCCAAACCTGATTAGGCGCAGCCGGTGCGAAGTTGCGATCCGGCAGGTTGGGCGCAATCGGCAGCTTATGTTTCGAGTCCGTCGTTACCTTGAATTTGCGTTTGTGACGCGCCCGGATGCCGTGCTCGCGCATCAGCCGCTCGACGCGGCCCTGCTGGCAGAGAAGCCGCGTGCGCGCAGTTCCAGGACCATTCTGGGGCTGCCATAAGCCCCCTTGAGTTCGTCGTGGATGGCGCGGATCAGCGCCAGCATCTGGGCGTCGGTCAGACGACACCGATCAGCCTTGCCGCCGCGTTTCCAGGCACGGTAGCCGCTGACGCTGACCGCCAGCACGGGGCACATTTCAGTCAAGGCGTAGTACGGGCGCCGGGTGTCGATCCAGGCATACTTCACAGCGCATCCTTTGCAAAGTATGCCGTCGCTTTTTTAAGATTTCGACCTTGCGCCGGAGCCGGATGACCTCGGCACGCGCCCGGGTCAACTCCATCTGTTCAGGCGTGACCGGCTTGGTGCCCGCCCCGTTGAGCTTGCCCGCGTCAGTGGCCTTGACCCGGTTACGCAAGGTCTGGTCAATCAACCCCAATTCACGAGCTGCAGCGCCTACTGTCAACCCGTCTTTTACCCGCTTGACCGCCAGCGCTTTGAACTCGGCGGTGTACTCTTGTTTCGGTATCTTCTTCATCTTCCCTCTTCCCAAATTAACGTCAATACTACGTCACCCCTGGAAGACGAAATTTCGGGGAAAGGTCATTCCGGTGCAGTAAATTCAGCTGAATTTCCCTGCCTATGCGGGATCAGAGGGTTTTGCAGGGCCGGCTCGATATTATGCAAACCAAACACCGCCCCGGTTGGGGAAATCGTCGCCGTACGGAGTTCAAGTCCGACAGGCTGCTAGGCGCTTACTTCACTTTTTAAATCGGGGAATCTTGTGGCAGCATTGGTTGGCGCTCATGGCGCAGCGAGATTTTAGGATTATTTGTTAAAACAAATCAATGTGATGCATCGTCCCTACAACTAAAGTTGTATAGCTCGTTTCTCTGGATGAAGATAAGTTACTGCGTGGGCGTTTGCCCACAACCAACGATCTTCATAAGGAGGCAATATGAATAAACTGTACAAGGGGTTGCTGGTATTGGCAGGGCTGATCGCGTTTCCGGTTTTTGCGGCGGTGGATATCAATACGGCCACACAATCCGAGCTTGAGGTGGTCAAAGGCCTAGGGCCGGCAAAAGCCAAGGCCATCATCACGTACCGGGAAACCAATGGCAATTTCAAGCATCTGGATGAGTTGGACAATGTGAAAGGTTTTGGCAAGGCCAGCGTCGAAAAACTGAAAGGGGAATTATCGGTTGTTCCGAAGAAAGCAAAAAAATAGTTCCGCCTGGAAATTGACTTCCGGCGTATCCCGCGGCCAGTGAAGGCTGCCGCGGGATACGCCGCATACCGGTCTCACGCGTCAATTCGATCGAATGGAACTTGCCGATATACCGGGATTGATTGCTGCATTCGGACAAGCCGGCATAGCATTTTCCAACCCGGACATGAGCCTGAGCAGCGGGGGCAAATAGAGTTGATTCAGGCGGCGCGTTGTTGGGATTTGTTAATCAGTTGAAATGAAAGAATTCAGCCCGTGCCGAGTTCAGGCGTTTGGCGGCTTCATTGTCGCTGCATTCGTGGGCAATTTTATCCATTTGTTCAAACACCGCGCTGACCACCCTGCTCAAACACGACACCCTGCCCAGCACCGATGCCGTCGGCGACTGGCTGCGTCGTACCGGTGCGGGCGCGGGGCTGAGCGGCCTTGATCGCATCAACCGGCACATCGTCGCCACCCGTATCCGCCAGACCGGCACGACCGCGCACCCGCTGGACATTGATGCCACCCAGATCAAGGAGCGCAAACTCGACTTTGGCATGCAGCGCATGCTGTGCGGTCAGTTTGCGGCGAATGCGGCGTTCTTCCGCATTGGGGTGATTGCGCACAACCTGTTTGTACCGTTCCGGCACTGCGCGCCGGATGCCGACGGTGCGTTGGCGGTTGTTTCATGCGGCGGGGAAGGTGGTTCGTCATGCCGGTGCCTGGGTGCTGAAGATCACTGTCGGGGTGATCGATCTGTTCACCGCCATCCGGGAAAAAGCTTCGCGCTGGGCGCAGCCTCGTCATAGCGCGCAAGGCGTTTGACGCCGCAAATTGCCCTTCCGCGCATCGCTGCGCGGGTACCGACTCGCCCAAAATTCATACGATCAAGCGCCCCGCAACTCGATTGACGCGATTCCACTGCTTAACGGGAACGGCTTTGCGCAGACATCCCGGTTTGCATCGCAGAATGACTCAAAAATCCGCAAAATCGGAATGCGGGGATTTCAATCGCGGAATTTGGGAGAAGACTCTGCCTTGCCGCAGCACACCCGATTCGGTGATAATGCGCGGCTTCTGTCGCCGGACGCGCTCGCGTCCGGCCCCTTTGCCGGGATGGCGGAATCGGTAGACGCAGCGGATTCAAAATCCGCCGCTGGTAACAGTGTGGGGGTTCGAGTCCCCCTCCCGGCACCAATTAATTTTTTAAGATTCTCATTCCGGGGCTATGGGCGTCCCCCTGTTTTGCGGCACTATTGGGGTGCATTGTGCGCATTTCTGCCCTACGCTTAAAGAACAGGTTTGTATTGATCAGATGTGTTCATGGCGTTGTCATCAAGGGTTCACCGGCTTTGTACAGGGTTTGTGATGGCAGGCACGGTGCCGGATGCGTGGCACAGGCGTTGCTTGATGACAGGGGGACGACGGTCAAGGCTGTTGTTGAACGGGAGTAAAAAGAATGCCGTTATCTGAAGAGACGCTTCGAGACGAGTTGGGCGGAACAGGTGCGTTGCCTTGGGCGGCCTGCCGCCTGCTGCAGGCGCACCGGTCGCAGATGGCGACGTCGCCTATGCGCGACCTGTTCGCCGCCGATCCGGCGCGCGCCGAGCGGTTTTCGCTGCAGGTGGGCGATGTGCTGCTGGACTATTCGAAGAACCGCGTCACCGACGAGACCATGACGCTGCTGGTGCGGCTGGCCGAAGAGGCGGATGTGACGGGCTGGCGCGAGCGCATGTTTGGCGGCGAGGCGATCAACAACACCGAAGGCCGTTCGGTGCTGCACGTGGCGCTGCGCAACCGCGGCAATCGCCCGATCATGGTCGACGGCGAGGACGTGATGCCGAAGGTGAACGCGGTGCTCGAAAAGATGGCCGCGTTCGCCGGGCAGGTGCGCAGCGGCGCGTGGCGCGGCTACAGCGGCGAGCGCATCACCGATGTGGTAAACATTGGAATCGGCGGTTCGGACCTGGGGCCGCAGATGGCGGTTCAGGCGCTGGCGCCTTACCGTCACCCGCAACTGAAGGTACATTTCATTTCCAATATCGACGGCGCCCACGTGAAGGAGGCGCTGGAATCGCTGAACCCCGCAACGACGCTGTTTATCGTAGCCTCGAAAACCTTCACCACGCAGGAAACGATGACCAATGCGCACCATGCACGCACCTGGTTTCTGGCGCAGGCGCGGGATGATCGTCACATTGCCGGGCATTTTGTCGCGGTGTCGACCAACCGCGAGGCGGTAACGGCATTCGGCATCGACCCCGCCAACATGTTCGAATTCTGGGACTGGGTGGGGGGGCGTTATTCGCTGTGGTCGGCGATCGGGCTGTCGGTCATGCTGGCGGTGGGGGCGGAGCACTTCGGCGAACTGCTGGACGGCGCGCACGCGATGGACGCGCACTTCCGCCAGGCGCCGCTCGACCGGAACATGCCGGTGATCCTGGCGCTGCTGGGCGTCTGGTACAACAACTTCTTCGGTGCGCAATCGCAGGCCATCCTGCCCTACGACCACGCCCTGCGCAGCCTGCCCGCCTATCTGCAGCAGGCCGACATGGAAAGCAACGGCAAGTCGGTCGACCGCGACGGCAGGGCGGTGGACTACACCACCGGCCCCATCGTCTGGGGGGCGACCGGAATCAACGGCCAGCACGCCTTCTTCCAATTGCTGCACCAGGGCACCCGGCTGGTCCCGGCCGATTTCATTGTCTCGGTCGAGGCGCATGACGATATGCAGGATCACCATGACCTCCTGCTCGCCAATTTCCTGGCGCAGACCGAGGCACTGATGCGCGGCCGCACGCGCGAGGAAACGCTGCTTGAAATGGGCTCGCTTGACGCAGGCTTGGCGCAGACCAGTCAGTTCGTGCAGCAAAAAGTGTTCGATGGTAACCATCCCAGCAATGCCATCCTGCTGCAGAAGCTGACGCCGCACGCGCTGGGCATGCTGATCGCGCTCTACGAGCACAAGATCTTCGTGCAGGGCGTGATCTGGAACCTGAATTCCTACGACCAGTGGGGGGTGGAGCTCGGCAAGCAGCTCGCCCGCCGCATCCTGCCCGAACTGCACGCCGATGCGCCGGTGGACAGCCATGACGCCTCGACCAATGCACTCATCAATCGTTGCCGGCGCGTGAGCCGGCGTACCGCTGGCCCATAGTTATGGAGCTGATTGCAGGCGACATCGGCGGAACCAAGAGCTGGCTGGCCTGGATGGCGGGCGAGACGGATGGAATGCAGCAGCTGCGTTTCGAGCAGGTGTATGCGAGCGCGGCGTTTGCGACGGCGGACGATCTGATCCGCCAGTTCATTGCCGATTCCAGGCTGACAACGGTGCCGGATCGCCTGCTGCTGGCGCTGCCGGGCCCCTTGCACGCCCAGCACAGCACGCTCACCAACCTGGACTGGACGCTCGAGGCCGCGGACATGGCGGCTTCGCTTGGCATTGCCCGCGTGCGCTTCATCAACGACTTCCAGGCGGCCGCTGCCGGGGTGGCGACGCTGACTGCCGCCGACGTGGTCGCGCTCAATCCGCAGTCGACCGAGGCGGGTGGGGTACGCGCCATCACCGGCGCCGGCACCGGGCTGGGGCTGGCCTTCATGCTGGCCGACGCCGGCGGCCGCTATCGACATTACGCCAGCGAAGGCGGGCATATCGACTTCGCGCCGGCCAATGCGCTGCAGCTGCGTCTGCTGGAACGCCTGCGCGCCGCCTATGGCCACGTGTCGTGGGAACGTGCGGTGTCGGGGCTGGCGATGAACGACCTGTATCGTTTCTGCTGCGCCGAGAAAAACACTGCGCCGCCCGACGAGCCGGTCGACGGCGCCGCGCTGGTTGCGCGCGCCGCAGCCGGCGATGCGGCGGCCGAGGCGGCGCTCGACCTGTTCATCGATCTGTATGGATCGTGGGTCGGCAATGTGGCGCTACTGCTCCAGCCGCGCGGCGGACTGTATGTCGCGGGCGGCATTGCCGTCCATCTGCAGGCACGCATGCAGTCGCCGCGTTTCATGGCCGCAGCCAGCGATAAGGGTCGCATGCGCGGCGTGGTCGAGCGCACCCCGGTTCTTCTGGTCACCAACAGCCGGCTGGGCGTCCAGGGCGCGATAGCGACCGGGTTTGCCATGTCTTGATCAATCGTATCCAATCGCATTTCATTTAAAACCAGCGCAACCAGGAGCGGGCATGACCATTTCCAAGGACGAGCAGACGCGGCTTTATCGCTATTACACCGAGCCCAAGATCGCGACCGACCTCACGCGCAGGACGCTGGCGCTGGTGCTGGCGGGCGGCGAAGGGTCGCGGCTGATGGACCTGACTGCCTGGCGCGCCAAGCCGGCGGTACCGATTGGCGGCAAGTACCGCATCATCGACTTCACGCTGTCCAACTGCGTCAACTCGGGCATCCGCCGCATCGGCGTGCTCACCCAGTACAAGTCGCATTCGCTGATCCGGCACCTGCAGCGTGCCTGGGGCTTCATGCGCGCCGAGATCGGCGAGTTTGTGGAAATCCTGCCGGCGCAGCAGCGCACCGACAAGAAAGAGTGGTACCAGGGCACCGCCGATGCGCTGTTCCAGAACATCGACATCATGCAGCGCCACCACCCGGAGTATGTGCTGGTGCTGGGCGGCGACCACGTCTACACCATGGACTACTCGGAGATGCTGCTGTATCACGTGCAGACCGGTGCAGACTTCACCGTCGGCAGCATCGAGGTGCCGGCGTCCGAGGCGAGCGCATTCGGCGTGATGACGGTCGACGAGGACATGAATATCACCGGCTTCACCGAAAAACCCGCAAACCCCGACAGCATTCCCGGCAAGCCCGGCACCACGCTGGTGTCGATGGGGATTTATATTTTCTCCAAGGACTTTCTCTACAAGACGCTGATCGCCGATGCCGGCAACCCCCATTCCGCTCATGATTTTGGCAAGAACATCATTCCCGACAGCATCGCCAATGCCCGTGCGATGGCCTTCCCTTTCCGCAACACGGAAGGCCTGCCGGCCTACTGGCGTGACGTCGGCACGCTGTTTTCCTACTGGCAGACCAATATGGAACTGTGCGCGGTCGAACCCGAGCTCAACCTGTACGACCGCGACTGGCCGATCTGGACCTACCAGCCGCAATACCCGCCCGCCAAGTTCATCCTCGACGACGAGGGACGGCGCGGCGAGGCGATCGATTCTCTGATCGCCGGCGGCTGCATCCTGTCGGGCGCACGGGTCAAGCGCTCGGTGCTGTTTTTTGCCGCCACGGTGGAAAACTACAGCCTGATCAAGGACAGCGTAATCCTGCCCAAGGTCAGCATCGGCAGCCATTGCCGCATCAACCGTGCCATCATCGACAAGGGCTGCGTCATCGAAGACGGCACGATTATCGGCGAAGACCCGGTCGAGGACGCCAAGCGCTTTCACGTGACCAAAGAAGGCATCACCCTGGTGGTCCCGGCGATGCTCGGGCAGAACCTGTACGCGAGGCTGCAGAACGACTATGACGGCTAAGTTGAACGTGGTGCTGTGCTGGCACATGCACCAGCCGTATTACCGCGAGGGCCTCAAGGGCGCCTACCACCTGCCCTGGGTGTACCTCCACGGCATCAAGGACTACAGTGACATGGCCGCGCATCTGGAGCGCTATCCCTTGATGCGCGCAGTGGTGAATTTCGCGCCGGTGCTGCTGGAGCAACTGGACGACTACGCGCAACAACTCGATGCGCTGTTAAAGCACGGCAAGCCCACCCAGGACCATATGCTGAACCTGCTGTCCGGCGTCGAGCGCATTCCGTCGGATGTCGCCAGCCGCCTGCGCATCGTTCAGGATTGTCAGCGTTGCCATGCGCCGCGCATGATCCATCCGTATCCCGCATTTCATCGTCTGTTGCGCATGATCGGGGCCAACGATGCCGCCGCCGAGGGCGGCGCCGATCTGCAGGCGCACCTGGGCTACCTGTCCGAGCAGTATTTTCTTGATCTCTTGACCTGGTACCACCTCGCCTGGCTGGGAAATTCGCTGCGTCAGCTGCCGCTGGTGCAGCGGCTGATGGCGCAGGAAAAGAGCTTTTCCGCCGCCGACCGTCATGAACTGCTGCACTTGATGCAGCACTGCATGGCCGGACTGATTCCGCGTTACCGTGCGCTCGCCGAGCGCGGCCAGGTCGAGCTGTCGATGACGCCCTACGGTCACCCCATCGTGCCGCTCTTGAACGACTTCGGCAACCTGCGCGATGCGCTGCCCGACGTTCCTGCCCCCGACGCGACCGCCTATCCGGGGGGCGCGGCGCGCTCGCGCTGGCATTTGCAGCACGGCGTCGAGGTGTTCGAGCACTACTTCGGCATCAAGCCGGTGGGCGTTTGGCTGTCCGAAGGCGGAGTGAGCGAGGATGCGCTGGCCCAGCTCGATGAAATGGGCTTCGCCTGGACCGCCTCGGGCGAGGGCGTGTGGCGCAACAGCTGCGCCAAGTCTGGCTGCCCGGTGGAAGACGGGCAAAGCAGGCGGGCGCTGTTCTCGCCGACACGTATCGATGGCTTCAAGACGCGGGTGTTTTTCCGCGACGACGGCCTGTCCGACCTGATCGGCTTCAAGTACAGCGACTGGCATGCCGACGACGCGGTGGCTGATTTCGCCCGACACCTGGAAAATATCGCCACGTTCTTCGGCAAGGAGGCCGGCCATCATGTGGTTTCGGTCATCCTCGACGGTGAAAACGCCTGGGAGTATTACCCCGCCAACGGCCACCATTTCCTGGACGCGCTCTATGCGATGCTGTCCAGCCATCCCACCCTCAAGGTCAGCACCTTCGCCGAGCAGGCCGCGCATGCGCCCGCCAGGCCCATGAAGCGGCTGGCGGCCGGCAGCTGGGTTTACGGCAATTTCTCGACCTGGATCGGATCGGAAGACAAGAACCGCGGCTGGGACTATCTGGTCGCCGCCAAACAGGCTTACGACAGCGTGGCGGCCAGCGGCAAACTGAACGCCGATCAACTCGCACTGGCCACCCGCCAGCTCGCCGTGTGCGAAGGGTCGGATTGGTTCTGGTGGTTCGGCGATTACAACCCGGCGGGCAGCGTCAGCGATTTCGAGCAACTGTATCGCACCCAGCTGCGCGAGCTGTACCGTCTGCTCGGCGTGGCGCCGCCGGCGCTGCTCGACGTGCCGGTGTCCGCCGGCGGCGGCTGGGTGGAAAACGCCGGCACCATGCGCAGGAACGCCTGATGAATGGAGTAAAAACCTTTATCCGCGAAGGACGCGAAGAGACGCGAAGAAAAGCAAACGTTTGTGTTTGTTTGTGCCTGCGCGGCAACCGGTGTGAAAGCACATGGCCATGTTCGGGTTTGCTTCGCGCTTCTTTGCGTCCTTCGCGGATCGCCTTTGGATTCCCCGAATGAACTTCGACACCCATCGCGCCGGCCTGCTGCTGCATCCGACCTCGCTGCCTTCCGGCACCCTGGCCGATGCCGAGCGCTGGCTGGATTTCCTGCAGGCAGCGGGCTTCGGCGTGTGGCAGATGCTGCCGTTGGGGATTCCGCTCACCGGCTTGTCGCCCTATCAGTGCGCGTCGGCCTTTGCGGTCAATCCCGGGCTGTTTCCCGCGGCGCCGGTCGACATGCAAGGCTTTGCCGACTGGCGCCGCCGGCAGACGCACTGGCTGGAGGATTTTGCGCGCTTCATGGTGATCAAGGCCGAGCAGGACGGCGCATCCTGGACCGACTGGCCGGCAGCGCTGCGCGACCGCGATGCGCAGACGCTGGCCGAGTTCGACGCTGCCCACGCCGACAAGCTGGAAGCGGTGATGGTCGAACAGTACGGCGCGGCCATGCAATGGCGGCACATTCACGCGCACGCGGCGGCGCACGGCATCCAGTTGTTCGGCGACATGCCGATTTTCGTCGCCCACGACAGTGCGGACGTGTGGGCGCAACGCGGCTTGTTCCTGCTGGATGACGTGGGGCATCCCGCGGTGGTGACCGGGGTGCCGCCGGACTACTTTTCCGAAACCGGGCAGCGCTGGGGCAACCCGCACTACAACTGGGCGGCGATGCAGGCCGACGGCTTTTCCTGGTGGCGGGCGCGGCTCGCCGCGCATTTCGAGTGGTTCGACCTGGTGCGCATCGATCACTTCCGCGGGCTGGTGGCAGCCTGGGTGATCCCCGCCCATGAACCCACCGCCATCCACGGCGAGTGGGTCGAGGCGCCGGGTGCGGCGCTACTGCAGGCAATTGCCGACGAAATGGGCGAGTTGCCGTTGGTGGCCGAGGATCTCGGTATCATCACCCCGGAGGTCACCGCGCTGCGCCACCGGTTTGGCTTGCCCGGCATGGTTGTGCTGCAATTCGCGTTCGACCACCATGCCGACAACCCGCACAAGCCCGAAAACGTGCACCCCGACACCGTCTATTATACCGGCACCCACGACAACGACACCACACTGGGCTGGTGGCGCGCGCTGCCCGGCGAGGCGCGTCAGGAGGTGATGCGGCAACTAAACGTCGACGATCCCGATGCGGTGCCGGATGCGATGATCGACACGGTGCTGAAAAGCCGTGCTGCGCTGGCGATTCTGCCGCTGCAGGATGTGCTGCGGCTGGGCTCCGAGGCGCGCATGAACACGCCGGGCACCGACAACGGCAACTGGGCCTGGCGGTTTGCCTGGGAAGTGCTGTCGCCCGATCTGGCATCAAGTTTGCTGGAACACTTACAGAAAGCCCATCGATGCGAGAATCAGCCCCGCTCATGAACATGAAAACACCCGTTTCACTACCGAGGCACAGAGGACACGGAGGAAAAACAAGCACTCGCCTTGCTTCCTGGACTTGGCCGTTTGTTGTTCGCGATCGGTTCGAGCCCCTATTGTTTTGCCTTTTACTGTGTCTCTGTGCCTCTGCGGGGAAGGCGCTGGTATGAAAACGTCCCCGCAAGCCCCGCTCGGCGCCAGCCTACCCGAGATCGCTCCGCCGATCCTGCGCGTGCAGACCGGCACGCATCACGATCCGTTCGAGGTGCTGGGTGTGCATCCCCAGCCCGACGGCAGCACTCTGATCCGCGCTTTTCTTCCCGCCGCCGAAGCGGTCGAGGTAGCGGGCGGGCGCATGACCCGGGTAGCCGGTACCGACTGTTTCGAGCGGCTGCTGCAGGCGGGCGCGGCGGTCGAGCCGCATCCGGTCCTGCGCTGGCAGGACAAGGGCGCGGGCGACTGGCACACCATGCAATGCCCCTACAGCTTCGATCCGCAGCTGGGCGAAATGGACCTCTACCTGCTCGGCGAGGGGCGCCATCTCGAAGCCTGGAAAGTGCTCGGCGCGCGCCTGAAGACCATCGATGGCGTCGACGGCTGCCTGTTTGCCGTGTGGGCGCCCGCGGTGCAGCGCGTCAGCGTGATCGGCGACTTCAACGAATGGGATGGCCGCCGCCACCCGATGCGCTGCCGCGGCACCTCGGGTATGTGGGAATTATTCATCCCCGGCCTCGCCGCCGGACCGGCCTACAAATACGAAATTCTCGGCAGGCACGGCCAGTTGGTGAGAAAGACCGACCCGTATGCGCGGCAGATGTTTCTACGCCCCGAGACCACCAGCCGTGTGCCTGACGAAACGGCGCATGCCTGGGGAGACGGCGACTGGATGGCGGCCCGCGCGCATTTCGACTGGCAGCATCGGCCGATCAGCATCTACGAGCTGCACCCCGGCTCCTGGCGGCGCCACGATGACGGCAGTTTCTATACCTGGGACGAACTTACCGCCGAACTGATCTCTTACGTACTGGATCTCGGCTATACCCATATCGAACTGATGCCGGTAGCCGAGCACCCGCTCGACGCATCGTGGGGCTATCAGGTATCGGGCTACTACGCGCCGACGGCACGCTTCGGTTCGCCGGACGATTTTCGCGCCTTTGTCGATGCCTGCCACCAGGCCGACATCGGCGTGCTGCTCGACTGGGTGCCGGCACATTTCCCCAAGGACGACTGGGCGCTGGCGCGCTTCACCGGCGAACCGGTGTACGAGCATGCCGATCCGCGCCGTGGCGAGCATCAGGAATGGGGCACGTTGGTGTTCGATTTTGGCCGCAATGAGGTGCGCAATTTCCTGGTCGCCAACGCGCTGTACTGGCTGGATGAGTTCCACATCGACGGCCTGCGCGTCGACGCCGTCGCCTCGATGCTCTACCTCGACTACTCGCGCAAGCCGGGCGAATGGCTGCCGAACCAGTACGGTGGGCGCGAGAATATCGAGGCGGTTCATTTTCTGCGCGAAATGAATACCGAGGTGCACGGCCGCTTTCCCGGCGTGCTCACCATCGCCGAGGAATCGACCGCCTGGCCGGCGGTGTCGCGCCCGATCGAACTCGGCGGTCTCGGTTTTTCGATGAAGTGGAACATGGGCTGGATGAACGACAGCCTCAATTACATCGGAAAGGAGCCGATCTACCGCAAGTACCTGCACAACCAGCTGACCTTCAGCCAGATGTATGCGTGGACCGAGAATTTCGTGCTGCCGCTGTCGCACGATGAGGTGGTACACGGGAAGAGAAGCATGCTCGACAAGATGCCGGGCGACACCTGGCAGCGCTTCGCCAACCTGCGCCTGTTCTATGCCTGGCATTACGCGCATCCGGGCAAGAAACTGCTGTTTATGGGCGGGGAATTCGGCCAGTGGACCGAATGGAACGAAGCCCGCCAGATTGACTGGGCGCTGCTCGACTTCCCCGCGCATGACGGCATCCGCACGCTGCTGCGCGATTTCAACCATCTGTACCGTAACGAGCCGGCGCTGCATGACTACGACTTCGACCCGCGCGGGTTTCGCTGGATCGACTGCCACGACGCCGACCAGTCGGTGCTGAGCTTCGTGCGCCAGGGACAGGACGCATCCGCGCAGCTGGTGGCGCTGTTCAATTTCACCCCGGTGCCGCGCCGTGCTTATCGCATCGGCGTGCCGTCGGGCGCCGCGTGGTGCGAGATATTGAACACCGACTCGACGTATTACGGCGGCAGCAACCTCGGCAACAGCCAGCCGCTTTATCCGCAGAACCTGCCGTGGATGGGGTACGACTATTCCGTCGAGGTGACGCTGCCGCCGTTGGGTGCGATCATCCTGAAACCATGTTGAAAAGCAAGGGGCCAGGGGTCGGGATTCAGGGGTCAGGGTTCATGTGGCCTTGGCCACGCTATTCAAAGGCGCGAAGCACAAAGCCCCCTGATCCCTGACCCCTGAATCCCGACCCCTAAGAAAAAACAAGGCTCTTTCGCCGTTATTTGTTGGTGTTGGCCAGCCCCGGAACGGCTTTAGCCGCGATGCGGGCGGTAGCCCGCAAAGGTGGCGCGACAAGACCTTGGCGAGCATTTGCTCTTTGCGCCTTGCGGCGCGTCGCGGCTAAAGCCGCTCCCACGGGGTCGCCTGCGAGATGCCGCAAAATAAGAACTTCATCGGAGGGGGCAAGACATAAATCAACAGCCAACAGTGACATAGCCAAAAACAATGAAAAGCGGAGCAATGAAAATACTATTTGTCGCCAGCGAAGCCTATCCGCTGGTAAAAACCGGCGGGCTGGGCGACGTGCTCTACAGCCTGCCACATGCGCTGCACGCTCGCGGTGCCGATATCCGCCTGGTGCTGCCGGCCTACCGTGCGCTGTTGCGCCAGCTCGATCAGGTGCGCATTCTTGGCTGGCTCGAGGTGCGCGGTTCCGCTGGCATCGTCACTGCGCGCGTCCTGGAAACGCGTCATCCCGATTACGCGTTTCCGTTGTGGCTGGTCGATTGTCCTGCGCTGTTCGACCGCGAGGGCAATCCCTATGTCGACGAAAGCGGCCGGGACTGGGCGGACAATGCCGAGCGCTTTACGGTGTTTGCACGGGTGGCGGCGTTGCTGGCGCAGGACGCGCTGGACCTCGGCTGGCAGCCCGCGGTGGTGCACGCGCACGACTGGCAGACTGGACTTGCAGCGGCGTTTCTGGCCGAACAGCCGGTGCGCCCGAAAACCGTGTTCACCATTCACAACCTCGCCTATGGCGGCAATTTTACCCACAGCGATTTCGTGCGCCTGCAGCTACCCGGCCACTGGTGGTCGTCCGAAGGGGTGGAGTTCCACGGCGGCTTTTCGATGCTGAAGGCCGGCATCGTGTATGCGGACGCCGTCACTACCGTCAGTCCCACCTATGCCCAGGAAATCTGCACACCCGAATTCGGCTGCGGGCTCGACGGTCTGTTGCTGTCGCGGCAATACAAGCTGCACGGCATTCTGAACGGCATCGACACGACGATCTGGAATCCGTCCACCGACGCACACCTGCCCGCACGCTATTCGATGGGCCGGATCCAGCCGGGCAAGCGGCGCAACAAACAGGCCCTGCTCGAACGCTTCCTGCCGCACGTCGACGATACGGCGATGCAGGCGCCGCTGCTGGGCTTGGTGGGGCGGCTGGTCGAGCAGAAGGGAATCGACTGGGTGCTGGCGGCGATACCGGCGCTGCTCGCCGAAACCGATGTGCGCATCGTGCTGCTGGGCAGCGGCCAGGCGGTGTACGAAAAGAAACTCACCCAACTGGCCAAACAGCATCCAGAACGGCTGTTTGTGAAAATCGGCTACGACGAGCCGCTGGCGCACCTGATCGAGGCCGGCGCCGACCTGTTCCTGATGCCGTCGCGATTCGAGCCGTGCGGATTGAACCAGATGTACGGCCTGCGCTACGGCACGCCGCCTGTCGTGTTCAGGACTGGCGGGCTGGCCGACACCGTGGTGGATGCGAATGACACTACGCTGGCAGACGCCACTGCCACCGGTTTTGTATTCGACACTCCCGGTGCGTCCGCCTTTCTGGGTGCTATCCACCGAGCGCTCGACCTGTATCGCCAGCCCAAAAAATGGCGACGGTTGCAGCAGACCGGCATGCGTCAGTCGTTCGACTGGTCGGACAGCGCAGGCCACTATCTTGCACTCTATTCCTTATGAATTCAGACAGAATCACTATGCCTGCCGAAAAATCAGCCGCCCCCTGTTCCCTCGTCCTGAAACCGCTGCCGAACAGCAGCGAGGCGTTCACCCACGATCTCGAGCGCTACCAGTTTTATCACCTGGGGCGCATGCTGGGCAGTCCGCCGCTCTACACCTACCAGGCGCTGGCGCGGACGCTGCGCGACCACCTCATGTCGGACTGGATGAATACTTATGTTGCGCGCGACCAGCCGGGCAAGCGTCGCGCCTATTATCTGTCGCTGGAGTTTCTGATCGGCCGTGCACTATCCAACCACGTGCTCAACCTGGGGCTGGACGAGGTGTCGCGCGAGGCCTTGCACGGTTTTGGCCAGACGCTGGAAAGCCTCGCCGAAGAGGAGCCCGACGCCGGGCTGGGGAACGGCGGTCTGGGCCGGCTCGCTGCGTGCTTCATGGACAGCTGCGCTACGCTGAATCTGCCGGTGATGGGCTATGGCATTCATTACGAGTACGGCATGTTCCGCCAGCATATCGAAAACGGCTATCAGATCGAGAACCCCGACAACTGGCTGCGCGACGGCAATCCGTGGGAGGTCGAGCGGCCTGAATATACCTGCCACGTGCCGTTTGGCGGCCATACCGAGCATTTTCACGACAAGGCGGGGATCCATCGTGCACGCTGGGCGGACACCAGCGATGTGCTGGCGGTCCCGTACGATATGCCGATTTCAGGCTACCGCAACCATGCGGTGAACACGCTGCGTTTATGGAAGTCCGAGGCCACGGACGAATTCAATCTCAATGAATTCAATGCCGGCAGCTACGCCGAAGCGGTGCAGGAAAAAAACTACGCCGAGCACATTTCCATGGTGCTCTACCCAAACGACGCCAGTGAAAACGGCAAGGAATTGCGCCTGCGCCAGCAGTATTTTCTGGCCTCGGCCAGCCTGCAGGATGCGCTGCGCCAGTGGCGTACGGCAGGCAACAGCGACCTGTCGAAATTTGCCGAGCACAACGTGTTCCAGATGAACGACACCCACCCATCCATCGCGGTGGCCGAGCTGATGCGTCTGTTGCTTGACCAGGAGCGCATGCAGTGGGATGAGGCCTGGGCGATCACCACGAAAAGCATGGCCTACACCAACCACACGCTGCTGCCCGAGGCGCTGGAGCGCTGGCCGGTTACGCTGTTCGAACGCCTGCTGCCGCGCCCGCTGGAAATCATCTGCGAAATCAATGCGCGGTTCTTGCACGACGTGGCGGTGAAATGGCCGGGTGACATCGAACGCCGACGCCGCATGTCGATCATCGAAGAGGGCGATGTGCAGCAGGTGCGCATGGCCTGGCTGGCCATCGTCGGCAGCTTTTCGGTCAACGGCGTTGCCGCGCTGCACTCGCGGCTGCTGAAGGAAGGTCTGTTCCGCGATTTCGTCGACCTGTGGCCGCACAAGTTCAACAACAAGACCAATGGCGTGACGCCGCGACGCTGGATGGCGCATGCCAACCCCAGCATGAGCGCACTCATCAGCAGCAAGATCGGCGAAGACTGGGTGGTCGATCTGTCGCAACTGGAAAAGCTCAAGCCGCTGGCCGACCTGAAAAACACGGAATTCCATGCCGACTGGCGCGCGATCAAGCGCGCCAACAAGCAACGCCTTGCGACGCTGGTCAAGGCCGAGTGCGGGGTCGAATTCAACCCGGACGCGCTGTTCGACGTGCAAGTCAAGCGCATCCACGAATACAAGCGGCAGCTGCTCAACGTGCTGCACGTGATCCATCTGTACAACCGCATCAACCGCGGACGGCTGGACGGCTGGGCAGATCGCTGCGTGCTGATCGGCGGCAAGGCGGCGCCGGGCTACGTCATGGCCAAGCGCATCATCAAGCTCATCAACAGCGTGGCCGAGATGGTCAACAGCGACCCCGACGTCGATGGCCGCCTCAAGGTCGCCTTCCTGCCCAACTACCGGGTGACCAGCATGGAAATCATCGCGCCGGCGACCGACCTGTCGGAGCAGATTTCGACCGCCGGCAAGGAAGCGTCCGGCACCGGCAACATGAAATTCATGATGAACGGCGCCGTCACCATCGGCACCTATGACGGTGCCAACATCGAAATCCTTGAAGCGGTGGGTGAGAAAAGTTTCTTCCTCTTCGGCCTGCATGCCGAGGAAGTCGAGACGCTGCGTCCGCAGTACCAGCCGCTGTCCTACGTGGAAAAAGACCCCGAACTGCGCGATGTGATCGACCTTCTGGCATCGGGCCATTTCAACCTGAGCGAAGCGGGCATCTTCGACATGATCCTCAACACCCTGCTGAGCCCGCACGACCCCTGGATGGTGCTGGCGGATTTTCGCAGCTATGTCGATGCGCAGGAGCGGGTGTCGCAGGCCTGGCAGGACGAAGCGGGCTGGACGCGCATGAGCATCCTCAACACGGCGTCGAGCGGCTTCTTTTCTACCGATCGCACCATGCAGGAATACAACGCCGACATCTGGAAGCTGAAATAGGCACAATTGCCTTGCAGGGTCGCGGCAATGGAAGGCCTGAAGCGACCAAAGAAGTGTGCTTGTTGAACATCCGTTTGGCCGGCAGATGGCGGCTATCTGCGAGTGGAGTCCGATGGTTTAAACTCCGTGCTCATCAGGCGGGGCATTCAATTTTTTCCGTGCCGGGAAAATATTGTGTCCCCCCCCGTTTATTCGCCCGTTTCCCCCAACGTACTTGAGTTGCCGATTGAATTTTTGAATGAGGAAATTGACCATGATCTCTGGAATGAAGACGATAATTTTTTTCTTGATGGGCGCCTTTGCCCTGGTTTCTTCCGGGTCTGCTCTGGCCGTACTGACCACCGATGAACTGACCAGACTGAAGACCTCGGGTCTTGGTGAGGATGTGATCCTCTTCATGATTGAAAACGATTACGGCAACATCGATCGGGTGGTGAAGCTCAAGGAGGCGGGCTTTGCCGACGAGACGATATCATCGGTCATCAGGAGCGATCTCAAGGCGGGTACTGAAACGAAGCGGCCCGCACTTCAACCGCAGCAAGTCAAGCAAGTTGAGCCCGTAGCCGAGCCCGTGACCCAACCCGTGGCCAAGCCGGTGGCCGAAACGACGGCGCTCATGCAGACCTCGGGAAAGGTGACGATCGAGCAGTATTTGGCGGTTGGAGAGCCGACCGTTCAAAAAAATCAGGAAATCCCGGACGCCACGATTTCGTTACTCCAGGGGCGGCGTTTGAAAATTGAATGGGATGGCAGCAAGCTTACCCCGACCGTGGGCAATCTCATCCTCCGAGGCAAACCGTTTACAAGCCCGTTTTATTGGGATTTGGACAAGGGCGATGGCTTGCACAGCGTAAATTCCAAGGACAACTCCTTCATCCTGCGAACGGGGCACTTGCATCAGGGCAGCCCCAGGGCAAACAAATCGCAGTACTGGGTTATGCACTTGACCCCCGGCAGCCCGGATTTGGAGAAACGAATCAGGGCATTATTATCGGAATGAGCTGGCTGAACCAGGCAGTCGATATGGCCGTCATTGCGAGCGCAACGAAGCAATCCAGCTATTGATCGTGGACATTTCTGGATTGCCCTAAAGGGCTCCGATCCACATGGGCTGAAGCTCATGTGGAATCGTATGCCACGTCGCTGCGCTCCTCGCTATGACAAATTGCAATGACAAACTAGTCAGCCCTAGAGAGGCAAGCCAAACAGCAGGGTGTGAACGGCGCCGACAGCAAATGCACCATGAATGAAAATAATGCTTTTTGACAATATTCCTTTTCTTCTGATCAGGAAATAAAGTGTCACGCCACCTAAAACCGTTAAAGCCAACAATCCAAGTGTCGGTTTTATCGATTGGGCCGTTTCATTGCCGATAAAAAATGAAGCGGCCAACAGCATTGCGCCCAATGCGCCGGTACGCCCATGCAATAGCCCTGTATCAAATGGCGTGTTCTTGTCGGCGAGGCGTACAAAGGCTGTTATTGCGCCGCCTATGATGGCAGCGGCAATAAGCGCTAATGCTGACAGGGCCAACCACGTTTCCGGTAATTGCACTTTTTATCCCTTCGCATGATGTCAAGGTGACGCGTCCTGTTTGTCCCCCGGCCGGTTCCCGCCCCACGCAGGAATCCTGGCCAATAGCCGATTCCAGATATCCATAAAAAAGACCGGGTTCTCCCCGGCCTTTTGACTGGATGGGCGCAGGCTTACGCCGCCTGGGCCGGAATTGCCTGACGGGTGTCCATGATGCGATTGTCCGCGTCGACGTACACCAGTTCGGGCGCGTAGCGCGTCAGTTCCAGTTCGTTGTAGATGGCGAAGGTGGCGATGATGACGAGGTCGCCCGGGTTCGCCTTGTGTGCGGCGGCGCCGTTCACCGAAATGATGCCGGAATCGCGCGCCGCGCGAATGGCATAGGTGGTGAAGCGCTCGCCGTTGGTGACGTTGTAGATCTGGATCTGCTCGTATTCGTGGATGTTGGCCGCATCCAGCAGGGTTTCGTCGATCGCGCACGAACCTTCGTAATGCAGCTCGGAATGCGTGACGGTCGCCCGGTGCAGCTTGGACTTGAGCATCGTTCTTTGCATGACGGTGCCCTCAATAAGGGAAAGCCCGCATTATAAAACCTCAGGCCGGATTGCCCAAGGCCGCCTCGATGTTGTCGATCAGCCGGGTTTTTCCCAGCCAGGCCGCGCCCAGCACCGCCAGCCGGGCGCTGCCGGGCGCGGGCACCTGCAGGGTCGCGGCGTCGCGCAGCGCGACATAATCGACCCGCCAGCCCGCCATTTTCAGGTGACGGGCGGCGGTGGCGGCGAGCGCCTCGAAGTCGCGTTCGCCCGCCTGGACGGCTGCAGCGACGGCGGCGAGTTCACGCTGCAGCTGCGCGGCCTGGATGCGTTCGGACGCGCCGAGGTAGGCGTTGCGCGAACTCATCGCCAGCCCGTCGGCCTCGCGCAGGGTGGCGCCCGCCACGATCTCGATCGGCAGGTTGAACTGCCGCACCAATTCGCGGATGACGAACAGTTGCTGGAAATCCTTCTTGCCGAATACCGCCACGCGCGGCTGCACCAGGTTGAAGAGCTTCAGCACCACGGTGGCGACACCGCTGAAATGGCCGGGTCGGAAGGCGCCGCACAGGTCGTTCGCCAGGCTGTCGGGCGGCTGCACAGTGAAGGTCTGCGGCACCGGGTACATCTCGGCGGCATCGGGCGCGAACACCAGGTCGCAGCCGGCGGCGGCGAGCTTGTCGCAGTCGGCATCGAGGGTACGCGGATAGCGCTCGAAATCTTCGCCGGCGCCGAACTGCAGCGGGTTGACGAAAATGCTCGCCACCACCGGTCGGCCGTGCCGTTTCGCCAGTTCGACCAGCGCCACATGCCCCGCGTGAAGATTGCCCATGGTCGGCACGAACACGGTACCGCTCTGCCCGGCGAGCGTGGCGCGCAGCTCAGCGGCGGTATGAAAAACCTGCATCAGAACGCGTGTTCGGCGGCCGGGAAGCTGCCATCCTTCACCGCGGCGACGTAGGCGCGCGTGGCGGCCTCGATGCTGTCGGTTCCAGCCAGAAAGTTCTTCGAGAATTTCGGCGCGCGCGGGTACAGGCCCAGCATGTCGTACAGCACCAGCACCTGGCCGGAACAATTCACCCCGGCACCGATGCCAATGGTGGGAATCGTGAGCGCCTCGGTCACCATTTTTGCCAGCGCGGCCGGCACCATCTCCAGCACGATGAGGCCGGCGCCGGCGGCTTCCAGCGCGCGCGCGTCGGCGATCAGTTGTGCGGCCGCAGCATCCTCGCGCCCCTGCACCCTGTAGCCACCGAGCTGGTTCACCGACTGCGGCAGCAGGCCCACGTGCGCGCACACCGGAATGCCGCGCTGGGTGAGGAAGGCCACGGTGTCGACCATCACCGCGCCGCCTTCCAGCTTGACCATGTGCGCGCCCGCCGCCATCAGCCGCGCCGCGGCGGCAAACGCGCGCTCGGGCGAGGGCTGGTAGCTGCCGAAGGGCAGGTCGGCGACGATCAAGGCCCGCTCGGCTCCCATTGCGACGCAGCGCGTGTGATAGGTCATTTCGGCAAGCTTCACCGGCAGCGTCGAGGTGTGACCCTGGATCACCATGCCGAGCGAATCGCCGACCAGCAGCACGTCGACGCCGGCGGCGTCGAGCACGCGCGCAAAGCTGGCGTCATAGCAGGTGAGCACGGCGATTTTTTCACCGTTGTTGCGCATCGCCTTGAGGGTGGACAGGGTGACGCTCATCTCATGCCGCCCGGTTGAAGAATTCGCGCGGCCCGCGCATCTTGCTCATGCGTTCGATCAGCAGCTCGAAGTCGGCTTCGCTCTGCGCGAAGTTGAGGTTGCCGGTGTTGACGATGAGGAGGGGCGCGGCTTCGTAGCGATGGAAGAACTCGCTGTAGCTGTTGGTCAAACGCTGCAGGTAGTCCGTATCCATGCCGCGCTCGAAGTCCACGCCGCGGCGCCTCACGCGCTCCTGCAGCGCATCGATCGGTGCCTGCAGGTAGACCACCAGGTCCGGTGTCGGCGCCTGCGGCGCAAGGTCGGCATAGACCTTCTGGTACAGCTCGAACTCGTCGTCGTCGAGGTTCATCCGCGCGAACAGCATGTCCTTGTCGATCAGGAAATCCGACACCGTGCCGGCGCGGAACAGGTCGCCCTGCGCCAGATCGCGCAGCTGGCGCGCGCGATCGAACAGGAAATGCAGCTGCGTCGGCAGCGCGTAGCGCCGGGGCTCCTGGTAGAAGCGCGGCAGGAAGGGGTTGTCGCTGGCGTTTTCCAGCAGGGTGTCGGCCCCCATGCGCTCGGCCAGCCTGTGGGTGAGGCTGGTCTTGCCGGCGCCGATCGGGCCTTCGACGACGACGTAGCGGTAACGGGAAAGACTCATGCGTTGACGGCGGCAGCGGCAGGAAAAACGGGGACGATAGACTGCCCGGCGCAGCCCGCAAGCCAGTCGGCGGCGCGGCCGCGGCCGGGGATCGTCGCGTCGGTGGCGATTTCCAGCAGTGGCAGCAGTACGAAGCCGCGTTCGGTCATGCGCGGGTGCGGCAGCGTCAGGCCTTCTTCGTGGAAATGCGCGTCGCCGTACAGCAGGAGGTCGAGGTCGAGCGTGCGCGGCGCGTTGCGGAAGCTGCGTTCGCGGCCGTGGCGGTGCTCGATATCCAGCAGCGCGGCGAGCAGCGCGCGCGGCGCGAGGCCGGTTTCTATTCGTGCCACTGCGTTGATGAAATCGGGCTGGTCGACGTAGCCTACCGGCGCCGAGGCGTACAGACTGGAACGCGCGAGCAGCCGGGTGGCGGGCAGGCGGTCGAGTTCGGCCAGCGCGTATTCCACCTGCGCCGCCGGGTCGTTGAGGTTCGCCCCCAGCCCGATGGTGGCGATCACGTTCATGCGGGCGGCGTCTCGCCGGCGGCTTCGCCCGGCTTTTTGCGACGGCGCTTGCGGCGCGGTTTGGGCGTGCTGTCGGCCAGCAGCATGGCGGCACGTTCGTTGTCGCCAACCGCCTGGAAGCGCGTCCACCACTCGCCGAGTTCGGCGTCGACCTCGCCGGATTCGGCGCGCAGCAGCAAGAAGTCGTAGGCGGCGCGGAAGCGCGGATGCTCCAGCAGGCGGAACGGGCGCTGTCCGCCACGCTGTTCGAAGCGCGGCTGCAGCGCCCAGATTTCCTTGATCATGCCGTCGTAGCGGCGCGGGATGGCGAGCTGGTCGCGCTGCGCATCGAGCACCTCGTCCATCGCCATGAACAGGGCAGGCTGCGGCTTTTCTCCGGCAGCCTCGAGCGCGCGCCAGCGCTGCAGCACCTGCGGCCACAGCAGGGCGCCGAACAGGAAGGCCGGCGAGGCCGGCTTGTCCTGCGCGATGCGGGCGTCGGTGGTTTTCAGCGCGGCGGTGATGAAGCGCTCGCCGGTGGTGTCGTCCAGGATCGTGTCGAGCAGCGGCAGCATGCCGTGGTGGAGGCCTTCGGCGCGCAGCTGGTGGACGCCGCGGAGCGCGTGGCCCGACATCAGCAGTTTCAGCGCCTCGTCGAAGATGCGCGCGCGCGGGATGTTGGACAAGAGCGGCGCCAGGGTGGCGACCGGCCTGCGGGTGTCGGGGTCGATGTGGAAGTCGAGCTTGGCGGCAAAGCGCGCAGCGCGCAGCATGCGCACCGGGTCTTCGCGGAAGCGCGTCTCGGGGTCGCCGATCATACGCAGCACGCGCTTCTTGCAGTCGGCCACGCCGCCGAAATAGTCGTGCACCTCCTCGCTCAGGGGGTCGTAATACAGCGCGTTGATGGTGAAGTCGCGGCGCGCGGCGTCGTCCGCCATGTTGCCGAACACGTTGTCGGACAGCAGGCGACCGTGCTCGTCGGTCGAGCGCCCGTCTTCCTCATCGGCTTCCTTCTGGCCGTTGGCGCGGAAGGTGGTGACTTCGATGGTGACGCGGCCACACATCACATGCACGATCTGGAAGCGCCGCCCGATGATGCGCGAGCGGCGGAACAGCCGCCGCACTTCTTCCGGGGTGGCGTCGGTGGCGACGTCGAAATCCTTGGGCGTCTTGCCCAGCAGCAGGTCGCGCACCGCGCCGCCGACGAGGTAGCCCTTGAATCCAGACTGCGCCAGGGTTTCGCAGGTTTTCAGCGCGCAGTCGTCGAGCTGGTCGCGGCGGATGCCGTGTTTGGACTGCGTCAGGATCTGTGCGGCTGAGGCAGCGCCGCGCGGTTTGCGGCTGAATACTTTGTTGATGAAGCGACGAATCATGGGGTACGCGGGGGCGGTTATATGCGGGATAGATCGCGATTATACAGGCTGGGTCAAGCACCTTTTCAGCAGGCTTTGTCAGCCCTTTTGCCGCCACAGCGTCGCCGTGCCGGGGCCGTACAGGGTTTCGAGCGAATCTGGAGTGAGCAGGTCGGCCGGGCTGCCCAGTTGCCAGCGCCCGTCGCCGAAGAGAAATAGCAGGCGGTCGCAGTGGCAGGCCGCCCAGTTGGGGTCGTGCAGGGTCAGCACCACGCTGCGTCCGGCATCCGCCTCGCTGCGCGCCCACGCCAGCAGCCGTGCCTGGTGCGCGGGATCCAGATGCGTCAGCGGTTCGTCGAGCAGGGCGATGCGCGGCGCCTGCACCGCCAGCTGCGCCAGCCGCGCGCGCTGGCGCTCGCCGCCGGACAGGGTGGCGAGCGGACGGCGGGCCAGTTCGGTGAGTTTCCAAGCCGCAAGCTGCGGTGCCAGGTCGCCGGATACATGGCCGAATAGCCTGCCGTGGGCAGCGTCGAAAGGAAATCGCCCCAGCGCGACGTAATCGGCCACGCTGCCGAAGAATCCGCCTTCGTCGCCCTGCGGCAGCAGGCCGATGTACTGCGCGCGGGTCAGCGGCGGCAGCGTGTCGAGCGCGCTGCCGTCGAGCGTGACCCGGCCTTGCGCGGGCGCGGCAAGCCCCGCCAGCACCGTCAGCAGCGTCGACTTGCCGGCGCCGTTGGCGCCGAGGATGCCGAGGACTTCGCCGGGTTCGAGCGCGAGGTCGAGCGAGTCGACCAGCGTGCGGGTACCGGCTTGCAGCGTGAGTTGAAACGCGGTCAGTCTGGGAGCAATGGATTCCATGGAACGAAGGGGATCGGTCGTGAATCCGAGCATAGCAGCACCGCGCCCGGGGCGGCATGGTGTGGCGGCGCTGCGTATTGTCCGGGGTGGGCACGGGTTGATCCGTGGTACTTCCGCTATCGACCCGGAAGAGTCAGTCGTGAGGTAGGTCGGAAGCGTCCGTTTGTCGGCCTAAGCAGACGTTCGAAATTTGTTGAGGCGGTACTTTGCGCAGTTAGTTGTAATCTACAACTTCAGAATGGCCGGGATACCGATTAGATCCACTTGCAGCCATTGGATGAAACCAACCCAACGCTAATGGGCGTCATTGACACCGCAGTGATACCATCCCACCAAAATCGGAGCCTCTGAATGTGCGATAGCGATGTTCTCATAGTATCGCTAGCTCCCAAAGTGGCTGGGTTTCGGCAACCCCTTCGCGAGTTCATATGCTAGATGTCCAATCGACACGTGGGATTTGAAGGCAATATACGCAACACTCTATGCGCAACGGTACATTAAAATTTGCGAGCTTATTTTCTGGCTGCGGAGGCTTCGATCTAGGTTTCATACAACATGGTTTCCATCCGCAAGGTGCTTATGACTCAGACCCAGAAGCAGTTGAGAACTTCAAAGCAAACATCAGTGGAGACATCTACAACGTCGACCTCACTAATGGCGTACCCAACGAGCGTTCACTTTACGGCATTGATGCGCTTATTGCGGGTCCACCTTGCCAAGGTTTTTCGACCGCAGGGAAGAGGCTGATTGACGACGAACGAAACCATCTGCTCACTCTAACCGGCCATCTTGCCCGGAGGATATATCCGAAAATATTGGTTGTAGAAAACGTTGCTGGAGCGCTTTCAGGTGCTCATGCGCGTTACTGGAACGAACTGGACGAAACAATGCGGCTCGCCGGTTATCGCACCAAGACCGTTCGCTGCCAGGCTGTCGATCTCGGTATGGCGCAGTTACGGAAGCGCATCTTGTTTTTCGCATGGCGTACTCAGCGGGACATCGATTTCACCACTCCGAGTCTACCTGCAGGAGATCTTCGGTCAGTTCTAGCAGGTGTAAAGAACCAAATTAACCACCATCCGCAGCGACTTTCCACACAGAGCCGCGAGTGGCAAATTGCCAAGAGAATCAAACCAGGTCAGAAGCTTTCTAATGTGCGCGGAGGTGAAAATGCGGTCGCAACGTGGGACATCCCGGAAGTGTTCGGCACGATAACCGAGAATGAGCGCACTGTACTTGAACTTTTGCGCCGTCTACGAAGGCAAGAACGTCAGCGCGATCATGGGGATGCGGATCCAGTTTCACTGGGTCGCCTCGAAGCAGCACTCGGGGGCCGCTTCCATCGTCTCGTTAATGGATTGGTGACTAAAGGCTACCTTAGGGAAGTGGACGATGGGGTCGATCTGGTTGGCACCTTCAACGGGAAGTTCCGGCGACTCGCATGGGATAGACCAAGTTGCACAGTAGATACCCGTTTCGGTTCACCGAGATACTTCCTCCATCCATCTCAACAAAGAGGCTTTACCGTTCGCGAGGCTGCTCGAATCCAAGGCTTCGACGACGGCTATATCTTCCATGGCAATGAAAAGGCCCACTACCGGCTGATCGGTAATGCTGTGCCGCCCCCGCTTGGTGCGTTTGCTGCGAAGATCGCGAAAGGCCTTTTGGGGAGAACCTCATGACGCTAGAACAGCTACGCGCCATGGTGCGGGAATGGGATCGTCACAATACGGGGAATCCAGACGATAGCTCATACCACGAGACCATCCTCAACCAACTCGACTATCACGCGTCAAAAGAGTGGCGTGTTTACTTGCCTGCAGAGCACCCCGATTTCAACACAAGTTACATGGAGCGCCTGGCAGCGTGGATCGGCAACCTCACTGAGGAAGCCGATCAGAAGCTCCTACTGGAATACGCACTCTATATAAGCTTCTTTTCGCACGCTGATTTTGCAGCGCTCTACCGAACGGCGCTTGACCGTGAAATTACCCGCTGGGTAGTCAGTCAAATTGGGGGACGCTTGGAACCTAATGGTGGGCAGGCACTGCATGAGCAAGTGCACCAACAAATACATCACCATACATGGTTCTGTCCCATCACTGACAGTATGGATATTAACGAGTTTTACAAGGTGAATCATCTAAAAGGTGTTGGACATCGCCCTGGGTTCGCCACACTTCAGATGCTGGCTGAAAAATCAGCGGCCCCAGACCCAATGCTTGCGAACAACGTCATTCATTACATGGCAAATCCGAGCCTAGCAGCCTGTCGGACTTGAACCCCCAATTCGTCTTCCAATCCGCGATAATCCCGCTATCGAATCCGAGCCCCTCCATCGCATGAGCCGCTTCCGCCCGATCGACCGCAAGACTGCCTACCTGCTGCCGCCCTCGGTCGAAGACTGGCTTCCCCAAGACCACCTGGCGCGTTTCATCGTCGAAGCCATCGAACAACTCGACCTCACCGAACTGACCCGCGTCTATGCCGGGCGCGGCAGCGCCGCCTACCACCCTGAAGTCCTGCTCAGCCTGCTGGTTTACGGCTACGCCACCGCCACCTTCTCCAGCCGCCGCATCGAACGCGCCACCTACGATTCCGTCGCCTTCCGCTACCTCGCCGCAGGCAGCCACCCCGATCACGACACGCTCGCCAGCTTCCGCCGCCGCTTTCTTGAAGAACTCGCCGGCGTGTTCCTGCAAGTGCTCGAACTGGCGAGCGAGATGAAGCTCCTGAAGCTGGGGACAGTCAGCCTCGACGGCACCAAGGTTCACGCCAACGCCTCCCGCCACAGTGCGCTCTCGCACGGCCACATCGTCAAGCTCGAAACCCAACTCAAGGCCGAAGTACAAGACCTGCTGGCGACAGCCGAAGCCGCTGACCAGGCCGACATCCCGGATGGCGTGAATCTGCCCGCAGAAATCAAACGCCGTGAAGACCGGCTGGCCGTCATGGCCGCCGCCAAAGCCAAGATCGAAGCGCGTGCCCGAGCCCGCTTCGAAGCGGAACAAGCGGCTTATGAAACGAAGCTCGCCCAGCGAGCCGCACGCGCAGCGGAATCAGGCAAGAAGCCCAGCGGCAAGCCGCCCCAGCCGCCGACGCCGGAACCCCGTCCGGAAGACCAGATCAATCTCACCGACGAGGAATCCCGCATCATGAAGATTGCCGGCGGCGGCTTTGAGCAGTGCTACAACGCTCAGGCGGCGGTCGATGCGCCGACGATGCTGGTAGTGGCGGCATCACTCACGAATGCGGGCAACGACAAACAGCAGGTTCAGCCGATGCTGGACAAGCTCGGTGCGCTACCCGCCAGCCTGGGCACAGTCGATGCCCTGCTGGCTGACACGGGCTATTGCAGCGCGAACAACATCACCGCTTGCGAAGAAGCTGGAGTTGAACCTTACATTGCCGTCGCCCGCGAAGATCACCATCCCGGCTGGCGCGAGCGTTTCACCGAGCCGCCGCAGTTGGAAGCGGACGCCACGCCGATGCAAAAGATGGCGCATAAACTCAAGACCAAACTGGGGCGGATGCTGTATGCGCTGAGGAAGCAGAGCGTGGAACCGGTGTTTGGCATCATCAAATCGGTGATGGGGTTCAGGCAGTTCTTGCTGCGTGGTTTGGAGAAGGCGAAGGGCGAGTGGACGCTGGTATGTCTGGCGTGGAATTTGAAACGCATGGCCGTGTTGCGCCAGAAATCCGTCCCAAGCGCCTGAAAAGAGCAGAAACCCGTTCAAATTTGATACCGATGCGGCGATGAACGACTAAAAATGCCTAAATATTGTGCAAATACCGTCCCGGCGGGGAAATTGCTGCCGTGCGGGGCTCCAAGTCCGACAGGCTGCTAGATCCTCAAGATCCACTACCGCACCTAGAGCGCTTGGTTTTACTTGAGGATGTTGTTGGGTCGGGCACCCAGTGTCTGAATGCTGTGAAATGGGCTGTAGCCAACCTTGGCAAGCCGGTTTTGTTTATTCCGCTCATCCTTTGTCCAAATGGTGCCGAATCACTACGTTTAGAGGAAGAGCAATCAAACGGTCGCCTAACAGTGCGTCCGGTGGTCGAGCTCCGCCGCAACGACCTGCTCGGCCCACAGCGCAAAGGAGAAAATGGTTGGCCAATAACCGATGAGGTAGAGGATTTGGCGAGACGTTGTGCTGTTCTGGCTTCCGCCAATATGGATCCTTTTGGCTACAGAAATACCGGTTGTTCGTTGGCGACATTCTCGAACACCCCGGATAACACCCTTCCCATCGTTCACCACAAGCCACGAACTGGAACTTGGGAACCCCTTTTCCCACGGGTATATCGAGATTGATATGAATATTACGATTAACCCATTCCAGCAGCTTTACTTCTCCGATGACACCCAGGCAGATAACTTTGTGGAACTGTTTAGCGCTGAGGTCTTGCAAACGGCGATCCATCCGGTTTTTCAGGGTGGCAATGTGGTGCTGAGCGGGACGCAGGGGTGCGGCAAGACGATGATTTTGAGTCTTCTCCGTCCGGAGACGCGCATTGCGTACTGGAAGCTCGGGAAAGATTTTCCCGTAAACAAACAAATGCGCAATTTTATCTCCGCGGGGGTGAATCTTACGCGGAGCCGGATTTCCGACATTGTTCAAGTGACCTTGCACCGCGGCGATGACGCTGATGAACGCGAGATGCCCTTCTACTTCGCGGATTTCTTCAACTACTTGGTAGTGGATGATCTCATCAAGTCAGTTGAAACGATAGGGAAGAATCCTGAGATTTTTGACTCAATCGTGGATATTTCCCGTATTGGGGAATTCGTGTCCGCCGTGGCAAAGCAAGACTGTTGGTTTGGGTCGCTGGATGGCGTCAAAACGGTCGAACAACTGAAGGAAAGAATTGGCGAGCGTATCGATTTTTATAGGCGTTGGGTTAACGGCAACATATCTGAAATGCGGCTACTTGATGATATCAGCCAGAGCAAGACGAACATTGGTGAGCCAATTGCACGAACCGCAGAGTGCCTTCGACAGAGCGGGATAATTTCGGATAGTGTCCCAGTTCTCATTCGCGTTGATCAGATTGAGGAGATGCATCGTGCCTTCACTGATCGGCAGCGTCGTTTGCTCCTTGCTTTTCGGAAAATGCTAAATCGTGCATTCGCATCGAGGGATGCACGAGTTCACTATCGAGCTGGAACTCGACGTTATGGTTGGAGCAATCCTGAATTTTTGGGAATCTGGGGTAGTGAGGCTCGGCTTGAGAACATACGTGACTACCAATTGATCGAAATGGATCAACAGCTGTTCGCGTGGGGAGAAGCAAAGAATACTATCTTCGAAAGGTTCTCAATCGATGCCTTCCAGAAGCGAATGGAATATTACTTTCGGAATGATGCCAACAAGTTAAGACCGCAGCTCGCCAAGTCAATATTCGGGAAACATCCAATTGCGGAAGATCGCATCACTCAGGTAAAGATAGCTCAGGACGATAGGCAGATAGATCGCGCACTGGGTCTCGATTTGGCTGCTGATGGGGGTAAGTGGTCAGAGGAGTGGCGAGAATTTCTCAGGGCGTTATTTCGAACCGGCCATTCAGGAATGCTTGATGCCGTGCTTGCTGCAGCCTGGGGGCGGCAGACCGGCGGAGCACGTTTTAAACGAGAGCATCGGGAGTCGCCTCCACCATTTGACTCGCCATGGCGGGAACGAAAATGGTGGCGTAAGGAGCGGCTCGATCAAGCGGTTTTGCAACTGATGACCCGTTGCCAACAACGGTTTATGTGGTGGGGATACGACGATATCCGTTCTCTAAGTGGCGGGAATATCACTGTGTTCCTCCATATTTGCCACAGGATCTGGGATGGTTTTCTAAAAAATGAATCCAGTCTTCCAGAAAAGAGGCGAACGGATCTTCTAAATGGCGGAACTATTGACCGCAATATCCAAGATGCAGGAATTCTTTTTGCAAGTAATGAATGGTTTAAGAAGTTACCAGAAGAACCCGGAGGGAATGCCAGGCAGGGATTTGTAGAGAAGCTTGGAATGAGGTTGAACGAAGATATGATGCGCGATTTAAGAATGGCGTATCCAGGCGGGAATGGCATCTCCATTACCTTGACAGAGTTCAACTCGGAAGCCGAAGACGTAACTGATTTGAGGAGCTTTATTCGTGAGGCCGTAGGGTATGGCGTCCTATTTGAAACGGAGCACTCATCAAAATCCAAGTCCGGTGGGCGTCGAATAAAATTCTACCTCCATCCTATCCTCTGTCCACGGTTCCAGCTTCCAGAAGCAAGAACGAAGGAACCTTACTACTGGAGGATTGATGAGTTGTTTGAATTGGCAAGAAAGGCTCAAGTAACCCTGGCGAGGGCGCGCGTTTCACAACCTAGAGTTGCTAGAAGCCTTTCCTTGTTCCCCGAGCTAGATAACGACAAATCATGAAATACCGACCTTGGGGCTCGATAGACTGGGCGCTATCGCTCAGTAGCCCGAAGCAGTGGCATTTTGTTGGCACTATAGCAACTGAAGAACGCTCGCTATGTGCTTGGGCTGAGATGCGACGACTAGGATCGGTCAGTGGCGAGGCGTTTGCCGAGATTCATGATATTGATTCCGAAAAATATCGGCATCGTAACCAGATCGCGTTAGAGCAACGTCGTGCTGAGTTCACCGAGCATGGTGGAAATTCAGCAGCCATTTACAGCTTTGGGCTTATGGATGAGTTGTTTCGTATCGACGCGTTTTCTAAACGAGTGGAAGAAGGAAACGCATCAGTCGTATTGGATATCACTTCGCTTCCAAAGAGATTCTTTTTCCCAATCCTTCGAACTCTGGTCGGCAGCGCCAATGTGCGAAACCTTCTTCTAACATACACATCTCCCGAAAGTTATGCGGATGACGCTCCACTTTATGAAGACATTGAGCCTTGGAAAACTTTGCCGGGATTTGGTGGAGTGGGCAGTAAACCGGAGCAGTGGATTGTCAGTGTTGGCTTCCTCGTCGAGAGCCTGAGGCGTTATGTTGGGGATAACCCGCATGAAAAAATGAAGATAATGATTCCATTCCCCGCACCGCTTGCGGCCTTGCGGAGGACATGGAAGTCGGTTGCAGACCTTGAGCAGGGCCACTCAGATGATCGGTTCGATAAATATCGGGTCGACACGCTTGATATGTCGGCCGCCTTCGACCGCATTAAATCACTCGCGGGCAATCCGCCAAGAAGTTTGGCGTTCGCCCCTTTTGGACCAAAGCCGACATCAGCGGCGATGTGTTTGTACGCCCTCCAATGTGATTCCTCCGTTCATTACCCGCAGCCAACTGTCTATCATCCTGAATATTCCAGGGGTATTCGTAGCAGCGATCCCACCAAGGCAGTGTGCGCATATTGGATAAAACACGAAGGCGAGTTTCTTTACAGCGTGTGATGCCCGAAACTTCCCGATCTGTGGTCGCAATCTCCTCTACAGGAGATTGCGACCGTCTGCTTCGGCCGACGAGCCGACCTTCCTGGTGGGTTTGCCAGACGTCCGTTACTCGGGCGATTGCTGCCTGACAGAACAATTTCGAGATTACCTCTGCGGCTGACAAACAAGTTTGATGAGCTATCACATGTCGGTGTTTCGTTGGCCTGGCGCCCGGATATTGTTCCTTTGAGTGCTGAACCAGTCTCGCCGCTGGTTTCCATCATTCCGCCTCTTGATTTCACGTTGGAAGTCGGCAATCAGTTGCTCGGGCATCAGTTTCAACCCGTCCAGTCTTCCAGCCGCAAACCTTTCACTCTCGCGAATTCACGTGTGTTGTGCGTCACCAGGGTGGCATCCAGTGCAAGTGCGTGGGCGGCGATCATCATGTCCATGGGGCCGATAGGCTGGCCGCGTTTTTCCAGACTGGTTCGCCGCTCGCCGTAGAAAACGGCAGCACTCGCGCCATAGTCGCTTACATCGAAGTCCAGCAGGAACTCATCCAGCAGCGCCTGATTGGTTTTGCGCCAGCGGCTTTTCCGTACGCCGTATTGCAGTTCGGACAATACAACGCTGGAAATCAGGGGGCGTTCGTTGCGCGGCAGCGCATCCAGTCTGGCGAGGATGTTGTGCTGATAGTCAGGCTGATTTCCGGTAAGCAGGTAAATGCAGGTGTTGGTGTCCAGCAGCCAGGCCACGCTTACCAATCCCGCTGGTCGGGTTGCGCGGGTTGGTTGCGTTCGAGTTCGCCCTTGAATTTGCCCAGGCAGGCACGGACATGCCGCCAGCGAGTCGCTGACTTGGGCACCAGCACGATTGTTTCGCCTTCGCGGCGGATTTCGACTTCGTCCTCGGTCAGACGGAATTCCTTGGGCAGCCGCACGGCCTGGCTGTTCCCTTGCTTGAAGACTTTAGCGGTTTTCATGGGGTCATTCCGATAAGTGTATACGTGCAAGTGTACACAATATTTTCGGATGCGTGTCTGCGCCCTATCCTGCCGTATTCACGGCCTGCGCAACAGCCACAACATCATCGGCACGCCGAGCAGTGCGGTGAGCACCCCCACCGGCAGTTCGCGCGGCTCGATCACGGTGCGCGCGAGGGCGTCGGCCAGCACCAGCAGGCTGCCGCCGGCCAGGGCGCAGGCGGGGAGCAGCACGCGGTGGCCGGCAAAGCCGAGCCGCCGCAGCGCGTGGGGCACCATCAGCCCGACGAAGCCGATGCTGCCGGCCTGCGCGACAACCAGGGAGGTGGCGGCGCCGGCCAGAACAAACAGCATCCAGCGCGTGGGGGCGACCGCCACTCCGAGCGAGGCGGCTTTGAGCGGCGACAGCTGCAGCACGTCGAGCCGCCTCGATAAGCTCAGCGCGGCAGCCACTGCCAGCAGCAGCGCCGCCCACAGCAGCCCGGGCTGGCTGGTCCAGGCGAGATCGCCCATCAGGAAGAACAGCATGCCGGGCAGGCGCTCGGCGGGCGTCACGGAGAGCACCAGCGCGATCAGCGCGCCGAAGCCCGCCGCCAGCATCACGCCGGCGAGCAGCAGCGGCGTGTGGTCGCGCGCCAGCAGTCGGCCGCCGAGCGCGGCGGCGAGCGCCAGCGCCAGCAGGCTGCCGGCAAACGCCAGCAGGGATATCCACGGCCACGCCAGCCCCGCCGCCATGCCCAGCAGGGCCAGGAGTCCCGCGCCGCCGGATACGCCGAGCAGATAGGGTTCGGCCAGTGGATTGCGGAACAGGGTCTGCATCAGCGCGCCCGCCAGCGCCAACAGGCCGCCGCAGGCGAAGGCCGCGGCCACGCGCGGGCCGCGCAGTTCGGCGAGGATCTGCAGCGCCAGCTCGCGGTCGGCCGGCAGCGTGCCGGCCATCAGGCCGAGCGCGATGGCGAGCGGGGCGGCCAGCCCGAGCAGCAGCAGCCGGGAGGCGTGGCTCAGGGCTGGGCCGCCTCGGGCAGCAGCGTCACGCGCTGCATGACGATGGGATCGACCGGCACATCGCCGTGCGGGCCGCGATTGCCGCGCGGCACCGCGACGATGGCGTCGACTACGTCCATGCCGTCGACCACCCGGCCGAATACGGCATAGCCCCAGCCGTCGCCGCTTCTGCCGCGATGGTTGAGGAAGGCGTTGTCCTTGAGGTTGATGAAGAATTGCGAGCTGGCCGAATGCGGGTCGGCGGTGCGCGCCATCGCCAGTGTTCCGCGCAGATTTGCCAGGCCGTTGTCGGCCTCGTTGCGGATGGGCGGACCCTTGGGCTTTTCGGTCATGTCCGGCAGCATGCCGCCGCCCTGAACCATGAAGTTGGGGATGACGCGATGGAAGATGGTGCCGTCGTAGAACCCGTTTTTTACGTAGTGCAGAAAATTCTTCGTCGTCCTCGGCGCCTGGGCGGGGAACAGCTCCACCGTGATGTTGCCCTTGCCGGTTTCGATCAGCACGCGCGGGTTGGCCGGCTGGCCGGCGGCGGGGGCGGTGGAGACGGTCTGCGCGCCGGGCTCGCTGGCGCCGCAGCCGGAGATACCGAGCATCAGTGCGCCGAGGAACAACACGTTTGAAAACAGGGACAGGCGGGTCATGGGAATGCTCCAGGATAAGGGTGGGTGGATTTTACTGGCCGGCGTCACGCGGCCCAAACGCTGCCTTAAACCCGAATAATCCATTGTGGCCAAAACACCACTTGTGGGAGCACCCGCAAGGGAGAGACCGTGGTTGTAAAGCCGATAAATCGGTAACAAGCACGCACCGGCGTCCTCGCCGCGATTTGCGCTCGCATTCGCGCCGGGGGCGACGCTACCCCTATGTGCGCATCAATATGTGTGCATCAATAGGCAATCCGGGTTAAACAGCAGGCAGCAGGGTGCGGTCGATTGCCTCGCGCACAACCTCAAGGGGCTGGCAGCCGTTGCTGACCGCGTGCAATTGCGAGTCCTGTTGCAGGATCAGCGCGGGGAAACCGCGCACGCCGGCCTGCCGCGCCTGCCTGAAATGTGCCTGGGTTTTTGCGCGGGCGGCGTCGCTGTCGAATGCCTGCATAAATGCGGCGGCATCCACACCGAGACCTGCTGCCAGTTCGGCCAGCGCGCCGGCCTGGGTGACGTCGCGCCCTTCGGCGTAGAAAGCATTTTGGATTGCCCTGAACAGGGGAAAGATCAGCGTCGGTTCGATGCCGCCAATCGCCACCACCGCGCGGCTGGCAGGTTCGGTGTCGTAGACGAAGCCCGGCGGCAGGGCATTGTCGAAACGAAAGGGCTGGCCGGTGCGTTCGTGCACCTGCTGCCAGTGGTGCAGGATGTCCTCGCGCGCCGCCGCCGTCAGCGGCGCGGTTTCGCCAGGTCGCAGCCCGCCCAGCACCAGCGCGATTTTTGTACGTTCGTGGAATTCCTCGCGCAGCGTCTCGATCACGGGCGAAAACCCCCAGCACCACGAACACATCGGGTCGGCGAAGTACCAGAGGATGGCTGTGCTCATGTTGGATGAGGTCTCTTCAGGATGCTGTGTCATGCGCGTTCTTTTCTGATCCGGGTGATCTGTTCCAGGTAGTTTGCGCCCCATCCCTGAAGCATTTTCAGCACCGGCTCAAGCGTTTCCCCGAATGCCGTAAGCGAGTACTCGACTTTTGGCGGAACTTCAGGATAGACCTTGCGCGCCACGACCTGATCGGCTTCCAGTTCCCGCAACTGCCGGGTCAGCATTCTTTGCGTCACCGCAGGCATCAGTCGTGACAATTCGTTGAACCGTTTGGTGCCGCCCAGCAGATGAAACAGGATGACCCCTTTCCATTTGCCGCCGATCACTTCGACGCAGGCCTCGACCGGGCATCCAAAGTCACAGTCGTAACGCTTGTGGCGCATCGGGGTCTCCTTGGGATACAAAATGTAAGTACCTGACATGAATGTGCATACTTACACAGATTGGAACCACCCGATAACATGGCTTTTGGCATTGGGCCATATCACCGGGGAGATCAGCATGGATGTCAGAACCGCAATCGAAACACGGCGCGCGATCAAACAATTCGATCCCGGCCACGTGATGGCCGAGCATGAAATCGACGCGCTCATGTCGCTGGCGCTGCTTGCCCCGACGGCTTTCAACATCCAGCACTGGCGCTTCGTTCTGGTGCGAAACCCGGAATTGCGCGAAGCCATTCGCGCGGTGTCGTGGATGCAGCCCCAAATTACGGAGGCTTCCTTGCTGGTGGTCATTTGCGCGGACGTTAATGCGTGGGAAAAGGAACCTGACCGCTATTGGCGCAATGCGTCCGATGACGTCCGCGAGGGCATGGTGGCCGCCATCGACGGGTATTACCGCGGGCGGCCCCAAACGCAGCGTGATGAAGCGATGCGGTCATGCGGCATTGCCGCCCAGACACTCATGCTTGCCGCGCAGGAGATGGGATACGACTCATGTCCGATGGATCTGTCGGATTTCGATGAAGTCGCAAAATTGATCCGGTTGCCCGAGGGGCACGTCATTACGATGTTCGTCGCCCTCGGCAAACGGGCTCGGGAACCGTGGCCCAGGGGAGGCCAGCTTCCTGTGGACGAGGTGGTGCTGGTGGACCGCTTCTGACCGGGACGCATTCCGTCAGCGCGGTGTGGCCCGACGTCGGTTAGGGCTTGGGGTCGTCGTCGGATTTGGGCGGGTTGTCGTCGTCCATGATGATGCTGTGCGCCGGTCCTTCGAGGTCGTCGAACTGGCCGCTTTTTACCGCCCACAGTATGACCCAGGCGATGATGCCGACCAGTACGAGGCTCAGGGGGATCAGCAGGATCAGAATGTCCACGGTTAGCGGTTAGCGGTTAGCGGAGAGTGGAGAGTTGAGAGCGGAGAGCCGCCGGGGCGGACGTCGCTTTGTACTTGAAGTCGGACAGCCGCAGTGCGTTCAGCACCACCAGCAGCGAGCTGGCCGACATGCCGATGCCGGCCATCCATGGCGTGACGTAGCCGAGCGCGGCAGCGGGGATGGCGATGAGGTTGTAGCCGAGTGCCCAGCCCAGGTTCTGGCGGATGATCTGCTGCGTCTTGCGGGCGAGCGCCACGCCTTCGGCCAGGGTGGCGAGGCGGCTGCCGAGCATCACCATGTCGGCGGCGGCCTGCGCGACATCGGTGCCTTCGCCCATGGCGATCGACACCTGCGCGCCGGCCAGCACCGGAGCGTCGTTGATACCATCGCCCACCATGGCGACGATGCGGCCCTGCTGCTGCAGCGCCTTGACGTAGGCGAGCTTGTCTTCCGGCAGTGCGCCGGCATGCCACGCGTCGATGCCGAGTTGCTGTGCGGTGGTCTTGACCGCGCCCTCGGCGTCGCCCGACAGCAGGTGCAGACGCAGGCCCTGCTGGCGCAGTGCGGAAAGCGCGGCGTCGGCGTCGGCGCGCGGCGTGTCGGCCAGCGCGAACCAGGCGATCGGTTCGTTTTTTTCGGCAAGTGCGACCCAGCTCGCGCCGTCATCGGATTCGGGTGGCGGCGCGCCGGCGGTGGCGAAGCGCGGCGAACCCAGGCGGTAGGTGCGGCCGGCGATCATGCCTTCGACGCCGCGCCCCGGGGTGTTGCGAATGCCGTCGGCGGTGACGGAGGCGTTAACGGCTTCGCTCATGGCGCGCGCGATGGGATGTTCGGAGCCTGCTTCCAGCGCGGCAGCCAGCGCGCCGACTTCTTCGGCGCTGCGTCCGCCCAGCGGCACCACGCGGCGCACGCTCAAGCGGCCGTGGGTGAGCGTGCCGGTCTTGTCGAACACCAGGTCGGTGGCGCGCGCCAGGGTTTCCAGCGCGTGGCCGCGCGTGGCCAGCAGGCCCAGCCGGGTGAGCCGGCCGGTGGCGGTGGTGAGCGCGGCGGGGGTGGCGAGGCCGAGCGCGCAGGGACAGGTGACGACCAGAACCGATACCACGATCCACAGGGTGCGGGACGGATCGATGACATACCACGCCAGGCCGACGAAGAAGGTGATCAGCAGCAGCAGGCCGACGAACCAGGCGGCGGCGCGGTCGGCCAGCTGGCCGATGCGCGGCTTCTCGCTCTGCGCGCGGTCGAGCAGGCGCACGATGGACGCCAGCCGCGTGTCGGCGCCGAGCCTGTCGACCCGCACCACCAGCGGACTCGCCTGGTTGAGGCTGCCGCCGACCACTTTCGCATGTGCGCTTTTCGACACCGGCAGCGATTCGCCGGTCAGCATCGCCTCGTTCACCGCGCTGTCGCCCTCGACCACCTCGCCGTCGGCGGGCAACGTCTCGCCTGGACGCACCAGTACGTGGTCGCCCACGGCGAGGCGCGCCACCGGTATCTGTTCCTCGTCGCGCGCCGGCCAGTGGGGCAGCCGCGTGGCGGCGGCGGGGATGAGCTTGACCAGTTCTTCCACCGCGGCGCCGGCGCGGCGACGCGCATTCATTTCGAGAAAACGCCCGGTCAGGAGCAGGAAGACGAACATGGTGACCGAGTCGTAATAGACCTCGCCATGGCCGGAGAAGGTGCCGTAGACGCTGGCGACGAAGGCGGTGCCGACGCCCAGCGCAACCGGTACGTCCATCCCCAGCATGCGCCGTTTCAGATCGCGCCAGGCGCCGATGAAGAAAGGCCACGCCGAATACAGCACCACCGGGATGGTGAGGACCAGGCTCGCCCAGCGCATCAGCAGCCGGATGTCGTCGGTCATGTCGGTGGCGGTGTAGCTCGGCAGCGCGTACATCATCACCTGCATCATGCCCAGACCGGCGATCGCCAGCCGCCTGATCGCGGTGTTGCGCTCGCGTCGGTGGATGTCGTCGGAGCGGCCGGGGTCGAACGGGTGGGCGATGTAGCCGATGTCGGTTACTGCCTTGAGGATCGCCGACAGCTGGATGCGGCTGTTGTCCCAGCGCACCCGCGCGCGGCGGGTGGCGTAGTTGATCTCGACCGACAGCACCCCGGGCAGCCCGGCGATGTGGCGCTCGTTGAGCCAGATGCAGGCGGCACAGACGATGTTTTCCAGGATCAGCGCGGCCTCGCGGATATTTTCCGATTCCGTCCGCACGAAGCTTTCCTGGATTTCCGGCAGGTCGTACAGGCCCATCTGCGCCAGCTCGGCTTCGGCCTCGCGCGCGGTGGCGGGCAGGGCGGTGCGGTGGGTGTAATACGCGCCCTGGCCGCTGTCGATGATGGTCTGCGCGACCGCCTGGCAGCCGCGGCAGCAGGTTTGTTTGGTCTGGTTTTCGAACTGGATCGGGTAGTGCGCGCCGTCCGGCACCGGCAGGCCGCAGTGAAAGCAGCCCGAAAAAGACGGGGCGTCCGTGAGCCCATGAGGGTGGCTCACGAATCGTCCCGCAGAAAGACGCCACAACGCGGCAAGTCCGGGAGAGAGGACGGACCGGCCGCCGGCGTCGGGCACGGCTTATTTGTAAAACCCGCAATTGCTGCCCCGAACCATCGGATCGATGGCCGGGCTGGCAAGCCGGATGCCGATGCTTGTGACTTCGGCGCCGATACGGGTCGGTTTGACGTGGTGCTGGGTGTGGCCATTCTTCCCTGCTGCAATGTCTCCGGCGCGAAATGCGCCGCGAGAGGGTTCTCTCGGGGGCAAGCCGTTAAACCGGCATTATAAAAGGGAGCGGGTTTCAGTCCCGCGCCCCCGTTTAGCCGTCTCGAAAGAAAACGTAATAGCAGTATTGAAGATGCTCATATCATAATACATTCATGGCACTTGGTCACGATGTGCCGCCCCAAAATGGGGATCAGGCGCCGCATCATGGCGTGTACCTCTGGACGATTATTCTTTGGGGTCGTTCATTTTTCGTTTGTACATGCGCACCAGGTAAATCGCCATGCCGATCATGAACAGGATGGTGAACAGGCTCAACAGGCCAATCGGGCTGGTAAACAACAAATTGAGTACGACATCCATTTCAGTCTCCCTGGGTTTGAATGGTGGATTCGGCATCCGTCGTGAGCGTGACGGGTTGGCTGAATGGGGTGTGCAGCACACCGGCAAGCCGCCAGGTGGAGGCGGCATCGGCGAGCAGGGCGTGCCACTTGCCGGCCGGCATGGCGGGCAGTGAGGTGCGATAGTGCCCGCCCCCCGCATGGCTGAAGGTAAGCGTCTGGTCCTGCCCCTGGCGGGTCGGGTGGGCCAGCGTGAGCTTGAGTCGATCCGGGTAGGCCTGCAGGCGTCCCGCCAGCGTCAGCGCCAGGGTGCCGTCCTCGCGCTTCAGGGTGGCGGTCAGCGCCAGTGCCTGCGCGGCGTCATCGCGCGCCAGCGTCTGGTTGATGGCCAGCCCGGCCTTGTAGTAATCGCCGACCACCAGGCCATCGGCGCTGGTGGTCGCGATCCAGACTGTCGTCACGCCGGCGATGACCGCGGTGGCGGGCAGGCTGATGAGAAACCACGGCCAGAATTCGCGATACCAGGGCTTGCTTGCGGGGGGGCTGAGCGTATTCATGGTCGATGCCTCATCAAAACTAGCGGTTGAAGAATTTGGTGGCAACGTCTTCCTTGATGCGCGGATCGTCGGTGGCCTGTATCGTGAACGTCACCTCGATCGAGCGACCTTTCAGCTCGACCGGGTCGGCAATCAGGCTCACGGGAATGTCGATGGTCTGCAGGGGGGCGGCTGCAATTTCGCGGCTGGTCATCACCACCTGCAGGCCCTCGATGCCCTGCGCCTGGATGGTGTAGCGGTGTGGCTGGCCATCCTTGTTGATGAGCTGCAGGCGATAGACGTTTTCGATCAGGCCCTCGTCGGTTTCCTTCGACAGCGCCACGCGGTCGCGTATGACGTCGACGCGCAGCGGCACGCGGGTGGCGAGGCTGTATACGAAAGTACCCGAGAGCAGTGCCAGCAGCACGGTGTAGATGATGGTGCGCGGGCGCAGGACATGTTTCAGGATGCCGCTGTCCGGATATTTTCCTTTCACCACGTTCTCGGTGGTGTAGCGGATCAGCCCGCGCGGGTAGCCCATCTTGTCCATGATCTGGTCGCAGCCGTCGATGCAGGCGGCGCAGCCGATGCATTCGTATTGCAGGCCGTCGCGGATGTCGATGCCGGTTGGGCAGACCTGCACGCAGACGCTGCAGTCGATGCAGTCGCCCAGCCCCAGGGCCTTGTGGTCGGCTTTCTTGCTGCGCGACCCGCGCGGTTCGCCGCGCGAGGTGTCGTAGGTCACGGTCAGCGTGTCGGAATCGAACATCACGCTCTGGAAGCGCGCGTACGGGCACATGTACTTGCAGACTTGCTCGCGCATGAAACCGGCGTTGCCCCAGGTGGCAAAACCGTAGAACAGGATCCAGAAGGTTTCCCACGGGCCGAGGCTGGCGCTCATCACTTCGGCGGCCAGCATCTGGATCGGCGTGAAGTAGCCGATGAAGGTGAAGCCGGTCCACAGCGCGATCAGCATCCAGATCAAGTGCTTGAGACCGCGCCGGCGCAGCTTGTTGGCATTCCACGGCGACTTGTCGAGTTTCTTGCGTGCGAGGTGGTCGCCTTCCAGCCAGTTTTCCACCCACATGAAGATTTCGGTGTACACGGTCTGCGGGCAGGCATAGCCGCACCACAGGCGGCCGGCGACGGCGGTGAAGAGGAACAGCGTCAGCGCCGACAGGATCAGCAGACCGGTGAGATAAACGAAATCCTGCGGCCAGAACACCAGGCCGAAGATGTAGAACTTGCGCGCGGCCAGATCGAACAGCACCGCCTGCCGGTTGTCCCACTGCAGCCAGGGCAGGCCGTAATAAATCGCCTGGGTCAGTAGCACCAGCGCGATGCGCCAGTTGGCGAACACGCCATGCACCGAGCGCGGCTGGATTACCTGCCGGATCGCATAGAGTTCCTGCTCGATCGGGGCTTCGGTGGAAGCGGGCTGCTGCTTGTCGTTTGTCACTGCATTTTCCATGGAGGGTCTGAGCCGCTTGAACGTACTGTCGATGGCGCTGGCACAATACGCTCAAGCGGCTCGCCGGAAGCGGTCCGGCGAGCGGCCTTTACTTACTGCTTATGCGACAGGCCATACACGTAAGCCGCCAGCAGATGCAGCTTGGCTTCCTTGTTGGAGGTGGTGCCGAGTGTTTGTGTCATGGCGGGCATGACGCCATTGCGCCCCTTGGCGATGGTTTCGACGATGGTCGTCTCGCTGCCGCCGTATAGCCACACGTTGTCGGTGAGGTTGGGCGCACCCATCGCCTGCATGCCGGTACCTTCCAGCGTATGGCAGACGGTGCAGTTCTCGGCGAATTTCACCTTGCCCGTAGCGGCCAGCGCGGCATCGTGCTTGCGGCCCGACAGCGACAGCACATAGTTCGCCACTTCCTTCGTCCCCTGCGCGCCGAGTGCCACGCCCAGCGGTGGCATGACCCCGGCGCGGCCGCCGGTGATGGTGGCCTTGATGGTGTCGGGGTCGCCGCCATAAAGCCAGTCGCCGTCGGTCAGATTGGGGAAGCCCCTGGCGCCCGCTGCGTCCGAACCGTGGCACTGCGAGCAATAGGTCAGGAACAGGTTCCTGCCGATGGCGCGCGCATCCGGATCGGCGGCCACGGTGGCGATGTCCTGCTTCATGAATCCGGCATACACCGGCTGGAACTTGGCTTCGGCAGCTTTCACCTCGTCCTCGTATGCCCCCCTGGAGGTCCAGCCGAGTATGCCGGCGTAATTGCCGAGCCCCGGCCACAGTGCCAGGTACACCACCGCGAACACCAGGGTGGCGTAGAACAGACCCAGCCACCAGCGCGGTAGCGGATTGTTCAGATCCTGCAGGTCGCCGTCCCAGGTGTGTTCCATCAACTCGGGTTTTTCGCCGGGCGCGAGCTTGCGGGAGGTCTGGGATCTGAGAAACACCCATGTGCCGATAATGCTCACCACGGTGATGACGCTGATGTAAATCGGCCAGAAGCTGTGTGTGAAATCACTCATTGTTTGTCTCCTTTTTTGGCGGGTGTATCGTCTTCTTCAAAGGGCAGCTTGCCGGCGTCTTCGAAACGCTGCTTGTTGCCCTTGCTGTAGGCCCACCAGACGATGCCGATGAACACCACGATGAAGATGATCGTGACAATGCCGCTGACAAGTCCGCTGTCCATGGCTGTCTCAGCTCCTGGGGGCGTGGGTGCCCAGCACCTGCAGGAAGGTGATGAGCGCTTCAAGCTCGGTCTTGCCTTCCAGCGCGGCTGGCGCTTCGGCGATTTCCTGTTCGGTATAGCCGTGGCCGACGATGTTCAGCGTGCGCATCTTTTTCTGGATCGCCGTATCCTTGAGCGGACGGTCGAGCCAGGGGTAGGCGGGCATATTGGATTCCGGCACCACGTCGCGCGGATTCATCAGGTGAGCCGTATGCCAGGTGTCCGAGTAACGCCCGCCAACCCGGTGCAGGTCCGGCCCGGTCCGCTTGGAACCCCACAGGAAGGGGCGGTCATAGACGTACTCGCCCGCCACCGAATAGTGACCGTAGCGTTCGGTCTCGGCGCGGAACGGACGAATCATCTGCGAGTGGCAGCCGACGCAGCCCTCGCGAATGTAGATGTCGCGCCCCGACAACTGCAGTGCCGTGTAAGGTTTCAGGCCCGCCACCGGTGTGGTGGTGGAGGTCTGGAAGAACAGCGGCACGATCTGCACCAGGCCGCCGACGCTGACGACGAGGATGGTCAGCACGATCAGCAGACCGAGGTTCTTTTCGATAGTCTCATGCGAAATCATGTTCGATCTCCTTAGGCGTGGACGGCTTGCGGGATGGCTGCATCGTTCACCACGCGGCCTGTCCGTACGGTTTTCCAGACGTTCCAGGCCATCATCAGCATGCCGCTGAAGAACAGCGTTCCGCCCATGAGACGAATGCCGTAGAACGGATACATGGTGTTGATCACCTGGGCAAAGCTGTAGGTCAGCGTGCCGTCGGCGTTGGCTGCACGCCACATCAGACCCTGCGCCACCCCGGCGATCCACATCGAGGCGATATACAGCACCACGCCGATGGTCGAGAGCCAGAAATGCCATTCGATCATTTTGGTGCTGTACATCGATTCGCGGCCGTACAGGCGTGGAATCAGGTAGTACATGGAGCCAATCGTGATCATCGCCACCCAGCCGAGCGCGCCGGAATGCACGTGGCCGACAGTCCATTCGGTGTAATGCGACAGCGCGTTCACCGTCTTGATCGCCATCATCGGGCCTTCAAAGGTGGACATGCCGTAGAACGACAGCGCAGTGACGAGGAACTTCAGGATCGGATCGGTGCGCAGTTTGTGCCATGCGCCCGACAGCGTCATGATGCCGTTCATCATGCCGCCCCAGCTCGGCGCCAGCAGCATCAGGGAGAACACCATGCCGAGCGACTGCGCCCAGTCCGGCAGCGCGGTGTATTGCAGGTGGTGCGGGCCGGCCCACATGTAGATGAAATTGAGCGACCAGAAGTGGACGACCGACAGGCGGTAGGAATAGATCGGGCGGCCAGCCTGCTTGGGGATGAAGTAATACATCATGCCGAGGAAGGCCGTGGTGAGGAAGAAGCCCACCGCGTTATGGCCGTACCACCATTGCACCATCGCATCCTGCACGCCGGCGTAGAGCGAGTAGGACTTGGTCAGGGTCACCGGCAGTTCCAGGTTGTTGACGATATGCAGGATCGCGATGGTCAGGATGTAGGCGCCGAAGAACCAGTTCGATACATAGATATGCTTGGTCTTGCGCTTGGCGATGGTGCCGAAGAACACCAGCGCATAGGCCACCCACACCACCGTGATGAGGATATCGATCGGCCATTCCAGCTCGGCGTATTCCTTGGTGCTGGTGTAGCCCATGGGCAGGGTGATGGCCGCCAGCACGATCACCGTCGTCCAGCCCCAGAAGGTGAAGGCCGCCAGCTTTTCGGCCCACAGCCTTACCTGGCAGGTGCGCTGCACGATGTAGTACGACACCGCGAATAGTCCCGAGCCGCCGAAGGCAAAGATGACGGCGTTGGTGTGCAATGGACGCAGCCGGCCATACGACAGCCATTCGATTCCATAGGTTAATTCCGGCCAGATGAGTTGCGTCGCCAGGGTCACCCCGAGCAGCATTCCGACGATCCCCCACACCACCGTCATGATGGCGAACTGGCGGACGACCTTATAGTTGTAGGTTGTCGCTTCCATACACGTCTCCCGTGATTGATGATCAAACTGGCATATGTGAGATAAATTTCACATTGAGGATAAACATATCCTGTTAATTAAGAATTTGTCAATATCAAAGACCACATCAATACTAAAGACCTTGTTTATCAAGTGGTCACCTCTATAAATTCCCCGCCCAGCGCACGGGAAATCCGCCAGATTCAGGCACCAAGCTGAACGCGCGCCTCATGTGGTCTCCCTGTTTCTTGTCCCTTGCGATTCGAAGAAACCGTTCCATCCGCCTCGGCTATCCCGGCGGATGCGTCGCCTGCGGGATACTGGCCATCCAGGCGACCGGTAGCGCCAGCAGAAAGCTGTGTTGTGTTGCGGGCGCAAGCCCATTCGAGTCCTCATCTGAATCCGCTACCATGGCGGTATGAGCGAACGCCTCGAAAAAGCCCCATTTTTTCCCCCGGCCGAAACCGCGCTTCGCGAGCCGAACGGCCTGCTGGCGATGGGCGGCGACCTGTCGCCGGCGCGCCTGCTGGACGCCTATCGGCACGGTATTTTTCCCTGGTTCAATCCGGGCGACCCCATCCTGTGGTGGAGCCCCGACCCACGCATGGTGCTGGTCCCGTGCGAGGTGCGCGTTACCCGCTCGCTTGCCAGGCGACTTCGCAATTCCGGATTCGAGATGCGCGTCGATACCGCGTTCACCGAGGTGATGCGCGCCTGCGCCGCGCCGCGCGAAAGAGAAACCGGCACCTGGATTTCGCCGGCGATGGTGGCGGCCTATAGCCGCCTGTTCGATGCGGGCTACGCGCATTCGGTGGAAACCTGGCACGACGGCCGGCTGGTCGGCGGCCTCTACGGCGTGGCGATCGGCCGCATGTTTTATGGCGAATCGATGTTCAGCCGCGAACCCGATGCCTCCAAGGTCGCGCTGGTGCGGCTGGCAAGGCAGCTTCAGCAATGGGATTTCGGGCTGATCGACTGCCAGATGGAAACGCCCCATCTGGCCAGCCTGGGCGCGCGCGCCATGCCGCGCGCGATGTTCACAGCCCGGCTGGCGGAGTTGGTAAAATTGCCCCATCTGCCCGGGCCGTGGACGCTTACCTTTAATGCACCCGACTGAACCGCCTTTCCAGCGCATCCAGTTCTACCTGACCGCGCATTACGACTGCAGCTATCTGTCGGGTCGGCGCGCGCGTTCGCAGGTCGCCACGCCCGCCCACATGATCGATGCCGACGCCTACAGCGCGTTGATCCGCGCCGGGTTCCGCCGCAGCGGCCAGTTCACCTATCGCCCGCAGTGCGAGCAATGCCAGGCCTGCGTGCCGGTGCGGGTTGCGGTGGCCGGCTTTGGGCCCAACCGCACCCAGCGCCGCTGCCTCAAGCGCAGCCAGCACCTCGGCGCCCGCTTTCTGCCGCTCGATTTCAAGGAAGAACACTACGCGCTGTACCGCCGCTATCTCGGCAGCCGCCATGCCGGCGGCGGTATGGATCGCGACGACCCCGACCAGTACACGCAGTTCCTGCTGTCGTCCAACGTCGACAGCGTGATGGTCGAATTCCGCGACGGCGACGCCCTCGTCATGGTCTCGGTGATCGATCAGATCGAGGATGGCCTTTCCGCTGTCTACACCTTCTTCGACCCCGCGCGCGACAGGGATAGCCTCGGCGTCTACGGCGTGTTGTGGCAGATCGAGCTGGCGAAGCGGCTGGACCTGCCCTATCTCTATCTCGGCTACTGGATCGCCGAAAGCCGCAAGATGGCGTACAAGAAGCAGTACCCGCCGCTGGAAGGACTGGTCGACGGCCGCTGGCAGGTGCTCGACGCGTGAAGCTGTGGTTTCTGACAGTCCTGCTGGCGACCCTGCAGGGCTGCGCGCTCAGCGTGAGCCACCCGCGCGCGCTCACGCCGATCGACAGCTTCGTCCCGCTGGCGGACGATCCGCGGGTGTGGGTCGAACCGGGGTTCGAGGCCTACGGCGCGCGCGTCGCGGCGGCCTTGCCGGACGCCATCGCCAGGGTCGAGGCGGCGCATTACCTGCCGTTTTCCCGCCCGCCGCGCGTCCATGTGTGCGGCACCGACGCCTGCTTCAAGCGCTATGTACTGACGCCGAAATTGTCGGCCGCGGTGGTGCCTGACAACCGCCTGATCCTGTCGCCCAATCTCGACGGCAGGGAACGCCACCGGCTGTCCGCATTGCTGACGCACGAACTGGCGCACCTGCATCTGGGCCAGCGCATCGGCCATTATCACAGCACCTTGCCGGTGTGGTTCCACGAAGGCTGGGCCTCGCTTGTCGCCGACGGCGGCGGCGCCGACTACGCAACCGACGCCAGGGCGTTCGAAGCGATCCAGGCCGGCAAGCGGGTCAATCTCACCGCGCGCGACACGCCCGGCAAGCGTCACCGCGCAGCTACGTCCAGACTCGATATCTTTGAGTTCTATCGCCAGTCCATGCTGCTGGTCGGCTGGCTGCGCGCGCAGGACGAAGCGCGTTTTCGTCAGTTGGTATTGGCCGTACAGGACAACGCCGATTTCGAGATCGCCTTCTGGGATGCCTACGGCCAGGCACCCGCCACCCGGCTCGCGGGATTCTTCGACGGTGTTCTAAGCGATAATCAGGCGGTCCTGGCCGCACCCGCAAAACCCAAACTCACTTCACCATGAAACCCTACCTCGACCTGATGCGCCACGTGCTCGAGCACGGCACCCGAAAAGACGACCGCACCGGCACCGGCACGCTGTCGGTTTTCGGCTGGCAGATGCGCTACAACCTGGCCGCAGGCTTCCCGCTCGTCACCACCAAAAAATGCCACCTGCGCTCCATCATTCATGAGTTGCTGTGGTTTTTGCAGGGCGACACCAACATCCGCTATCTGAAGGAAAACGGCGTCTCGATCTGGAACGAATGGGCCGACGACAACGGCAATCTCGGCCCGGTTTACGGTCACCAGTGGCGTAGCTGGCCGAAGCCCGACGGCGGCACCATCGACCAGATCAGCGAAGCGGTAAAGACGCTCAAGACCAACCCCGATTCGCGCCGCATCATCGTCTCGGCCTGGAACGTCGCCGACCTCGACAAGATGGCGCTGGCGCCGTGCCACGCCTTCTTCCAGTTTTACGTCGCCGACGGCAAGCTCTCCTGCCAGCTGTACCAGCGCAGCGCCGACATCTTCCTCGGCGTGCCGTTCAACATCGCCAGTTACGCGCTACTGACGCTGATGATGGCGCAGGTGACGGGCCTGGAGCCCGGCGACTTCGTCCACACCCTGGGCGATGCGCATTTGTATCTGAACCACCTCGACCAGACGCGTGAGCAGTTGAGCCGCGCGCCGCGCCCGTTGCCGACCATGACGCTCAATCCGGACGTGCGCGACATCTTCGCGTTCCGCTTCGAGGATTTCACCCTCACCGGTTACGACCCGCACCCGGCGATCAAGGCCCCGGTGGCGGTGTGAAGGGTGAAGGGTGAAGGGTGAAGTGGGCAATATGAATCAGACAAAACCGCGTGTCAGCGTTATCGCGGCGCTCGCCAAAAACCGTGTCATCGGCATCGAAAACCGCCTGCCGTGGCGGCTGCCGGAAGACCTCGCCCACTTCAAGGCGCTCACCCTCAATCACCCCATCCTGATGGGCCGCAAGACCTTCGAATCGCTCGGGCGTCCGCTGCCCGGACGCACCAACATCGTCATCACCCGCAACCCCGACTACTGCAAGGACGGTTGCCTGGTCGCCGCCTCCATCCCCGCCGCCATCGCCCTGTGTGCGGACGCCGACGAAGTCTTCTTCATCGGCGGCGCCGACCTCTACGCCCAGACCATCCCGCTCGTCGACCGTTTATATCTGACCGAAGTCGACATCGAAGCCGAGGGCGACGCCTGGTTCCCCGACTACGACCGCAGCGCGTTCAGGGAAGTCTCGCGCGAGTCGCACACGGGCGAGAAGGGCGATGCGCTAAGGTTTGATTTTGTGGTGTACGAGCGGGGGTAATGACGTGTCCCGTTGAAAGACGTCGGGCCTGGCAGCCCAACGAGTTTGATGATGAGTTAAAGGAAAGCTTTATGGATATGAAAGACAGCAACGCAACTTTGCAACGCGGTGCGGCATGAGCGGTTTGCCTGAATGCTCCCAGTGTGGCTCGGAATTCGCTTACGAAGATGGCTCCATGTATGTCTGCCCGGAATGTGCGCACGAATGGCCCAAGGATGCGCCGGCGGGTGCAGACGACGCACGGGTGGTGCGCGATGCCAACGGCAATGTGCTGCAGGACGGCGACACGGTGACGGTCATCAAGGACCTGAAGGTCAAGGGTTCGTCATCGGTCGTCAAGGTTGGAACCAAGGTCAAGAATATCCGCATCGTCGAAGGCGATCATGACATCGACTGCAAGATCGATGGCATCGGTGCCATGCAGCTGAAATCGGAATTTGTCAGGAAGGCGTAGGGGCAGGCCGCGACGTGCCCGGATCCGAGCCCGAACGCTGCCCTTACCATCTTTTTTTGCGAGCGCGCCGGGAACGAAAAAGTGGCGTAGCTTCTGCTGTGCCATTTTCAATTCGCGCTTGAAATCCACTGATGGTGTTTATATAGCGTGGTTTTTTACGTGAATGGATGGCGTTTGTTCAGCTGCGCGCACCCATGGTCAGGGCCCTGTTTTTGCTGGCCTGGCGCGACACCTCGTCGGCGTTGCGGTCCTGGTTTTCGCTGACCCAGCCGCCCAGGTTTTCCAGCGCGATCCGGCCGAGCGCATCGATCCATTGCGGGTGTTCGTTGAGCGCGGGGATGTAGTGGAAATCCTTGCCGCCCGCCTGCAGGAAACTGGCGCGGCCTTCCATCGCCAGTTCTTCCAGCGTTTCCAGGCAGTCGGCGGTGAAGCCCGGCGCGACCACGTCGACGCGGCCCACGCCTTCGCGACCGAGCGCTTCCAGCGTCTTGTCGGTATAGGGCTGCAGCCATTCGGCGCGGCCGAAGCGCGACTGGAAGGTGAGGCGGACCTGGCTTGGCGCCAGACCGAGCGCTTCGGCCAGCAGCCGTCCGGTCTTCTGGCATTCACAGTGGTAGGGATCGCCCTTGTCGAGCGTGTAGCGCGGTACGCCGTGAAAGCTCATCACGAGCACGTCGGGGCGGCCGTGCATCTGCCAGGTGTCGCGGATGTTGGCGGCCAGCGCGTGGATGTAGGCGGGGTGATCGTGGTAGTGCCTGAGGGTGCGCAGCGCCGGCTGGTTGCGGGTTTTCAGCAGCCAGGCAAACGCGGCGTCGAACGCGCTGGCGGTGCTGGAGGCGGCGTATTGCGGATAGGACGGCAGGATCAGGATGCGGTCGCAGCCGGCGGCTTTCATCCGTGACAGGGTGTCGGGCACCGACGGCTGGCCGTAGCGCATGGCGTATTCGACCATGAAGGGGCTGGCGATTTTTTCGCCCAGCCAGCCTTTCAGCAGTTTGGCCTGCTTTTCGGTGTGCACCTTGAGCGGCGAGCCGTCGGCGGTCCAGATCGCGGCGTATTTTTCGGCTGATTTTTTTGGCCGGGTGTTGAGGATGATGCCGTTGAGGATCAGCCACCACACGGCGCGCGGAATTTCCACCACGCGCGGGTCGGACAGGAACGCCTTCAGGTAGGGCCGCAACGCCTTGGCGGTGGGCGCTGCGGGGGTGCCGAGGTTGACCAGCAGGATGCCGGTGCGCGCGGGCTGACCGTGAACGTATCCGGGTTCTTTGAGATAGCGCATCAGTGGTAGGAAAGCGCGTTCGATAACAGTTTGGCGGTGATGTCGACGATCGGCACCATGCGCGCGTAGGCCATGCGGGTGGGGCCGACGACGCCGAGCGTCCCGACCACCTGGCCGTCGACGGAATAGGGCGCGCTGACCAGGCTGCATTCGTCGAATGGCAGCAGATCGGATTCGCCGCCGATGAAGATCTGCACGCCGGCGGCATTGCGCGACTGGTCGAGCAGTTGCAGCAGGCCGGTCTTCTGCTCGAAGGCGTCGAACAGGCGGCGCAGGCTGCCCATGTTGCTGGAGAGCTCTTCCACGTCGAGCAGCTTGCGGCTGCCCGATACCACCACATTTTCCTGGCCGGCGGTCTGGCTGCCGGCGTCCACTGCGGCAGACATCAGGTGTGTGATGTCGTCGCGCATGCGGCCGAGTTCGTCGCGCAGCTTTGCGCGCACCTGGTCGAAGCTGTGGCCGGCGAAGTGCTGGTTGAAGTAATTGGCTGCCTCGGTCAGCGCGGAGGCACTGACCGGCTGCTCGGTGAGGATGACGCGGTTCTCGACCTCGCCCTCCATGGTGACGATGATGAGAAGGATGCGTTTTCCGGACAGGCTGAGGAATTCGATCTGGCGAAACGCCGGGTTGCGGCGCGGCGTCATCACCAGGCCGGCAAACCGGCTGAGATCGGACAGCAGGGTGGAGGCCGCGGTCATCAGCCGTTGCGGGTCGGACGAGGTCAGGCTGTTTTCGAGCTGGCTGACCTCGATCTGTTCCAGCGGGCGCACCATCAGCAGCGTGTCGACAAAAAAGCGGTAGCCAAGCGGCGTCGGCACCCGCCCGGCCGAGGTGTGCGGGCTGGAAACAAAGCCCCTTTCCTCGAGATCGGCCATGATGTTGCGGATGCTGGCGGGCGACAAATCCAGCCCGGCGTGCTTCGACAGGGTGCGCGATCCCACCGGCTCGCCGTCGGCGATATGGCGTTCCACCAGGGTTTTCAGCAGGATGCGCGCGCGGTCGTTGAGCATTTGTCAATTATATAGGGGCCGGGGGCCAGGGGTCAGGGGCCATCGGCAACTTTGGTTTGATCAAAAAACGCGCAGCACATTTCCTGAATCCTGAATCCTGACCCCTGAGCCCTTTATAATCGCCCCCATGCAGACCCCCTTCCACACCGTCGGCCTCGTCGGTAAATACGATAACCAGGGCATGGAAACCTCCGTGCGTGTGTTGGGGGAGTTTCTGCGAGGGCGCGGGCATACGGTGCTGATTGCCAGCCAGACGGCAGAACACCTCGGGATCAAGAATTTTCCCGCCCGCACCCTGCACGATCTGGCGATTGAAAGCGATGCTGTCGTGGTGATGGGCGGCGACGGCACCATGCTGTCGATCGCGCGTGAAGTGGCGCCGTACGGTGTGCCGCTGATCGGCATCAACCAGGGGCGGCTGGGCTTTCTTACCGATATCATGGTCGATGACATGTTCGGCGCCATTGCCGAAATCCTCAGCGGCCAGCACGTGGCGGAAGAACGCATCCTGCTGAACGGGCAGATCCGCCGCGGCGGCGAGTGCGTGTTCGAGGCCACCGCGTTCAACGATGTGGTGGTGGGCAAGGGCGGTTCGGGCCGCCTGATCGATCTGGAAATCGCCATCAACAGCGAGTTCGTCTATAGCCAGCGGGCCGACGGTCTGGTGATCACCACGCCGACCGGCACCACGGCGTATGCGCTGTCGGCGGGCGGGCCTATCGTACACCCCACGCTGGAGGCGGTGACGCTGGTGCCGATCTGTCCGCATACCCTGTCGGCGCGCCCCATCGTGGTCAGCAGCCATTCGCGCATCGAACTACACCTGACCTTTGCCGACGACGCACGCGCCCATTTCGACGGCCAGCATCATTTCGACCTGCGCAGCGGCGACCATGTGTGGATCACCCGCGCCAATTCTCCGGTCACGCTGCTGCACCCGCATTCCTACAGTTACTACGATACCCTGAGGCAGAAGCTGCACTGGGGCAAAAAGCTTTAAAGCGCTTGTGTTGTCGCATCTCTCCATCCGCAATTATCTGCTGGTCGAATCGGTCGAACTCGATTTCGCGCCGGGGCTCACCGTGCTCACCGGCGAGACCGGCGCGGGCAAGTCGATACTGATCGACGCACTGGCGCTGGCGCTGGGCGATCGCGCCGAGGGCGGCGTGGTGCGCAGCGGCGCGCCGCGCGCCGAAATTACCGCCGAGTTCACGATCGACCGCCTGCCAGGGCTGCTGGCCTGGCTCGACGAGGCGGGCTACGCGGTGGACGACGGTGTGCTGATCCTGCGCCGGGTGATCGACGCCGGCGGCCGCTCGCGCGCCTTCATCAACGGCAGCGCCGCGCCGCTGGCGCTGCTGAAGGAGGCCGCCGAATTCCTGCTCGACATCCACGGCCAGCACGCGCATCACGCCTTGCTGCGCCCGCAGACCCAGCGCGAGGTGCTCGACGCCTATGCCGGCGCGCAGCAACAGGCCGCCGCGGTCGGCACTGCCTGGTACGCCTGGCAGGCGGCGCGTGCGCAGCGCCTGGACGCCGAATCCCACAGCCAGGCGCGGCAGATCGAACGCGAAGGCCTGAACCTGGCGGTGGAGGAATTGCGCGCGCTGGGCGACGACCTTGCGTGCTGGGACGACATCCAGACCGAGCACGCGCGGCTGGCGCACGTCACCACGCTGCTTGAAGGCAGCCATGCGCTGATCCAGGGGCTGGACGAGGGCGAGGCGGCGGTGGCCGGCCGCCTCGGCGAAATGAGCGCGCGGCTCGACACCATGCAGGCAGTGGACGACAGCCTGCAGGAGGTCGCCGCCCTGCTGGGTTCGGCCAGCGCCGATCTCGCCGAGGCGCTGCATGCGCTGCGCCGCTATGCCGGCCATCTCAGTCTCGACCCCGAGCGGCTGGCCGAACTCGATCGCCGGCTCGCCGACATGCACCGGCTGGCGCGCAAGCACCGGGTGCAGCCGGAAGCGCTGGCCGATCTGCTGTTGCAGTTCGAGGCGCGGCTGGCCGAACTGGCCGCCAGCGACGACTTCGACGCCTTGCAGGCGGCCGAGGACGCTGCCTGGACGCAGTACCAGGCACAGGCGAATCAGCTCGGCGCGTTGCGCCGCAAGGCGGCGACGGCGCTGTCGAAGCAGGTGACGGCGGCGATGCACGAACTCTCGCTGGCCGGCGGCCATCTCGACATCCAGCTGCAAGCCGTCGCCGAGCCGCGCGCGCACGGCCTGGAGGACGTCGGCTTCCTCGTCGCCAGCCATCCCGGCCTGGCGCCGGGACCGCTCGCCAAGGTGGCGTCGGGCGGCGAGCTGTCGCGTATCAGCCTGGCGATCCAGACTGCGCTGTCCGGCGTGGCCGGCGTGCCGACGCTGATTTTCGACGAGGTCGATGTCGGCATCGGCGGCAGCGCGGCCGAAGCAGTCGGACGGCGGCTGGCGAAGCTGGGCGAAACCCGCCAGGTGCTGGTCATCACCCACCTGCCGCAGGTGGCCGCGCGCGGTGCGCAGCACCTGCGGGTAGCGAAGCAGGCCAGCGGCAGCTTTGTGTCATCCAATATCGAATTGCTCGACGCCGACGCGCGGGTGGAGGAAGTCGCGCGCATGCTCGGCGGGCTGAAAATCACCGCCACCACGCGGCAACATGCCGCGGAGATGCTCGCCGGGTGAAAATCCTGCTGGCGCTGTGGCTGCTATTCGCCGCGTCCGGCACGGTTTGCGCAGACACCTTGCACGGCGTCGTCATCGTGGTGATCGACGGCGACACCGTGCTGTTCAAGCCCGACCACTATGCCCCCGGATCGCGCGCCTTTCTGAAAGTCCGCCTGGCCGATATCGACGCCCCCGAAACCGGCCAGCCGTATGCCGAGGCCGCCACCGAAGCGCTGAAAGAATGGGTGCTGAAGCGGCGGGCGCAGCTGGAAACCGTCGCCACCGACGCCTATGGCCGTAAAGTGGGGCGCCTCACCGTGGATGCACAGTCGGTTAACGCGGAGTTGGTACGGCGCGGCCTTGCCTGGGTGTCGACACGCGGCAGAGAACGCAATGGCATATTGGCGCTGCAGCGTGAGGCGCGCCGCGCACAACGCGGACTGTGGCAGGACGCTACACCGACGCCGCCGTGGGTGTGGCGGCGCGAGCAGTCGGCGCGCAATCGCTAGGCACTGGGTGGCGGTATAGGCTCGTCGGTGCGCGGCGTGCCGTCCGGCAGCGCGATGTGGCATTCGCGGAAAACCCGTGCCGTGCAGGTACGGCAGATTTCGTTGTCCAGCCGCGGGTAGATTGCCTGAATGGCATCGCCCTTGTGGCGAAAAATCTGTTCCTCGCCAATGGTATCGACCTGGCCGCTGCGGCGCAGCATCTCGCACAGATCCGGCTGCACCCCCACTAGATACAGGCCGCCGCCCAGCTTGCGCCGTCGCGTGGCTTCCTTGGCCAGCTGTTCGGCACCGGCCAGATCGATGAAGCCGATTGCGCGCGAAGTCAGCAGCAGGTGCTTTTTCTGCGGGTCGGATTCGTCGACGTTGCGGAAATATTTCTGCACGTGCTCGACCGCGCCGAAAAAGATCGAGCCTTCGACGCGCAGCATGGTCAGCTGCGGGCAGCCCGGCGTATCGATGTCGGGCGGCACGAACTTGCGGCGTGGGTTGTTGCGGTTGACGTGGGACGGCACCAATTCACGGATCGACGGCTGCGAGGTGCGATACAGATAGAACATCAGCGACACCAGAATGCCAAGAAAAATGCCTTTTTCCAGGTCGACCAGGGTACCGATGAAAGTGAGGGCGAACACGATGCGCTCACGTTTGTGGCGCTTGATGATTTCGCCGATGTGGTGGAAGTCGATCAGGCTCCACGCCACGATGAACAGGATAGCCGCCATCGACGGCACCGGCAGGTAGGCTGCGAGCGGGGCGACCAGCAGCACGATCAAGAGCAGGAAAACCGCCGACAGCGCAGCGGCCAGCGGCGTCCTGGCGCCCGAAGCGTAGTTGACGCCGCTGCGGTTGAACGAGCCGCTGGCGGCGTAGCCGGAGAAAAAGCTGCCCGCAATATTGGACAAGCCCTGGCCGACGAATTCCTGGTTGCTGTCGATGCGCTGGTCGGACCGGGTCGCAACCGAGCGGGCGATCGCCACCGCTTCGGTCAGTGCCAGGATCGCGATGATGGTGGCCGGAAACAGGGTTTGACGGAGGGCAGTGAGCGAGAAATCCGGCAGCGACAGCGGTGGGAACGACGCCACCAGTGCGCCGACGGTGCGGATGCCGGTCGCATCGCTGCCGAATTGAGCATTGAGGACCGCCGCCACCCCGCCGCCGACCACCATGGCAACGATCATGTACGGCAGTTTCTGCAGATAGCGTTTGGCGAGGATGCCCGACGCCAGCGTGACCGCACCCACCATCAACACCCAGGGCTGGATGTCCGGAATATGCGAGCCGAACTGGATCAGCACTTCGTGGAAATGCGCACCGCGCGGCATGTCGAGGCCGAAGAAGTTCTTGATCTGGCTGGCAGCGATGAGGATGGCCGCGCCCGCGGTAAAGCCGATGATGACCGTGTGCGAGATGAAGTTGACCAGCGCGCCCAGCCGCGCCAGGCCCATCGCCAGCTGGATCAGGCCGGCCAGGAAGGTGAGCGTGAGCACCAGGCCGATGAACTGCGGGCTGCCGGGTTCGGCCAGCGGGCTGATCGAGGCAAACACCACGATCGAGATCGCGGTCGTCGGTCCCGACACCAGATGCCAGCTCGACCCCCACAGCGCCGCGACGACGGCGGGCACCATCGCCGCATAGAGGCCATATTCGGGCGGCAGTCCGGCAATGGTGGCAAACGCCACCGCCTGCGGCAACACGATGAGCGCGCCGGTGAACGCGGCGACGGTGTCGGCCTTGAAGGTTTGCGGGGTGACGTTGGGCCACCAGCGCAAAAATGGCAACAGGCGGTAAAGCCAGAGCGGACAGGCCTTGAAATCGATCACGCAAACTCCAGAAGCATATGGATGAGAAATACTATAACTAGCTGATATAAAAAGATTTTTGCTCCGGGCTGCATTCGCCAATCGGGCTGTCCGGATTTATAAGCCGGAGCAAATACCCTGTGTCAGACGGGACTCAACAACATAACCAGGGGAGGAAGATGAAACCCATCACGATGACTACGCGTCCGTGCCGCTACAGGCGACCTCAAGGCCGGACAACTCAAAACCTGATCTGTGCCGGCGGCCGCGGCATTCCCGGCTGGTGCACTGCCTATTCCAGCGTATACGGCATTCCAAACTGGGCGGACAGCATGCCGATTATATCGTGGCGGCGTTCAAGGCCCGCAAGCGCGGCGAGCGCAACCAGCCAAACATGGCGGGTATTGCTGGCAGCCTGCCCGAGCAGGGCAGGCATTGACAGTCCCGCCAAAAACAAATACAAATGAGAGACATTCTCATATTAATATCGTTGATAAATGACCCCGACCGCCCATGCCTTCCCCCTCCACGGCCCAGGATTGCGCGGTGCAAGGCGTCCTCGCGTGGCGATCGTCGAGCGGTAAGCACAGCATCTTCCGCGCTGCCGCCAGCACCTCTACACGCCACGAACGCCTGGCCGGCATCGGGCCTGCGTATGAGGAATGCCTGGTCGAGGTGGGCATCGACCAGATTTCCCTGGTCGCGCTGCCTGCCATCGACGGCCTTCATCATCCCGACGAAGATGCGTGCGTGACGCTGAAATATATGCTGTGGGGCGACCGCTGGCCGGCCATTTCCCGGCACGAGGCGCATCAGCCGGCGAGTGCTTTCGCCGCTCCCGACGTGCTGCTGATGGTGATGGATGCCACGGCGCTGGAGCGCGATCTCGAACTCGCGCTGGAGCTGATGCAGCTGGGCCGGCCGATGGTGTTTGCGCTCAACCGCATGGACGAAGCGCGTTCCAGGCGGCGCTTCATCAACGTGCGCACCCTGTCGGCCAGGCTGGGCGCGCCGGTGGTGCCGACCGTGGCGCATATGGGCATCGGCCTGGCCGATCTGTATTCCGCCGCGGTGCGGGTCGCGCGCGAGGCCAGGCATGCCCACGCGCAGCCGCCGGCGCAACCGCCCAGCGCGCACATCGAGACGCAATTGCGCGCCATTGCCGAGATTGCCCGGCAGCCCGAGGTGGCGGCGGCATTCGCGGTGCCGTCAGCCTTGCTGACGCTGCAGCTCGCGGAGAACGACGGTTACTTCGCGCAGGAATTGCAGGCGCATTTCCCCGACCACTACGCCACCCTGCTCGCCGCGCGGGCCGCCGCCGGTGCGGCCTTGCCGCGCCCGCTGGCGGAGGAAATTCATGCCGACCGCCATCACCGCGCCGCCATGCTGTACGAGGCGGTGACCCGCCCCGGCCAGGAAGGCGCGCCGCCGCGCTGGCAAATCTGGGCGGACGACCTTTTCCTGCACCCGCGCTGGGGTTTCATCGGCTCGCTGGTGATTTTTGCCCTGGTGCTGATCGTCGTGTTCGAGGTGAGCGCCTTTCTCGACGCACTCACCGTCGCACGCCTGATCGAATGGGCCGCGCCGTGGCAGCCGACCGGCCTCATGGGGGTGGTCGCCCGTGCCGTGCTGGACGGCTTCATCGGCCTGGCGGGCATCGTCATCCCTTACATGATCCCGCTGGTGCTGGTGCTGGTGTTGCTGGAAGAGTCCGGGATCATGCACCGCGTGGCTTTCGTGGTCGATCGCGGCTTCCACCGGCTGGGCCTGCACGGCGGCGTCGCCCTGCCTTTCCTGATGGGGCTGGGCTGCAACGTGCCGGCACTGGCCGCCACCGCCGCCGTCACCCACGGCCGTGACCGCACCGTGGCCTCGCTCTTGATCACCTTCCTGCCCTGTTCGGCGCGCTCGGCCATCATCCTGGCGGTGGGCGGCAAGTACCTCGGCGGCTTCGGCGTGTTCGCGCTCTTCATGCTCGTTCCCGTCGTCGTCAGTCTGGTTGGCAAGCTTCTGAAGCGTCGCTATCCCGAGACCACGCCCGGCATGATCCAGGAGATCCCGCCCTATGCCGTGCCCACCCTGCGCGCCTTGCTGGTCAACACCTGGGAGCGCAGCCGCGACATCGTCACCATCGTGCTGCCGCTTCTGGTGGCGGGCAGCGTGGTACTGGCGCTGCTGGGCCATTATGGCGCCGACGCCTGGATCAATCTCGCGCTCACGCCGGTGACGGTGTGGTGGCTGGGACTGCCGATGGCACTGGGTGTGCCGATCCTGTTCGGCGTGCTGCGCAAGGAACTGTCCCTGCTGATGGTATTCCAGGCACTCGGCACGCAGGAACTGGCCACGGTGCTCGACACGACGCAGATTGCCACTTTCCTGGTGTTCCTGACCTTTTACGTGCCCTGCGTGTCCACCTTCGCCATGATGCTGAAGCTGCTCGGCCGGCGCGATGCGCTCTATTCAGTCACGCTTTCCATCGGCGCCGCGCTGGCGGTGGCGGCGGCGGTGCGCTGGCCGCTGGAACTGGTGGGGTGGGCGTTATAGCGGTTGGGTTTAACCTGGAAATCGCAGTTTGCACGCCGGGGGGCGCCGTACCGTACCGATGTGCCCTGCATTTGCGTCAACGCGCCCACGCGGGTCAAGGGTGCATGGCTCATAACGCCGCCAGGGTCTTGATGTGCATCGTAGCGCTGCGCCCCAGGGCGCTGAGGTCGTAGCCGCCTTCGAGCAGCGAGACGATGCGGCCTTCGGCGTGGCGTGCGGCCACGCCCATGACCTGCTCGGTGATCCAGACGTAATCGGCCTCGACCAGGCCGAACTGCGCCATCTCGTCCTCGCGGTGACCGTCGAAGCCGGCGGAGCAAAACAGCATCTGCGGGCGGTGCGCTTCCAGATGCGGCATGATTTTCGCACTGAAGGCTTCGCGATAGGCATCGCCGGCGGTGCCGGCGGGTAGCGGTACGTTGACGATGTTGTCGCGGGCGGTGTCGGCGCCGCAGAACGGGTAGAAGGGATGCTGAAAGGTGGAGCACAGCATCACGCGCGGGTCGTCCTTGAAGATGTCCTCGCTGCCGTTGCCGTGGTGGACGTCGAAATCGACGATGGCGACCCGCGCGAGGCCGTGCGCTTCCAGTGCGTGCGCGACGGCTACGGCGACGTTGTTGAAGAAGCAGAAACCCATGGCCCGGTTGCGGGTGGCGTGGTGGCCGGGCGGGCGGCAGGCGACGAAGGCGTTGCCGACCTCGCCGCGCATGACGCGGTCCACCGCCATCACCGCCCCGCCGGCGGCATGCCGGGCGGCTTCCAGTGTGTGCGGGTTCATGCTGGTGTCGGGGTCGAGCGCGCGCAAGCCTTCGCTGGGCGAGGACGCTTCGACGAAGTCGATATAGGCGGCGTCATGCACCCGCAGCAGCTGGCTGCGCTGCACCGACGGGGCTTCGAGATGCGTCAGATAGTCGAACAGGCGGGCGGCGTGCAGCCGGTCCTCGATGGCGCGCAGCCGCTCGGGACTCTCCGGATGCCAGTCGCCCATGCTGTGCAGGAGAAAGCTGGGGTGGCTGATGTAGGCGGTGTGCATGGCGCGGGGAAAGGGCAGGAATGAATAAACTATACGCCCGGTATACGCCCGACGTGATGGCGCGGTAACCGGAGATGGCCTAGCATGGACTGTTCACTACTCCATCGGTTCAGCGTACGCCAGCCCGAAGCAAACCATGTTCCAACACTATCTTTACCCCTTGTTTAACGCCCGCTCGGTGGCGGTCTTCGGCGCCAGCGAACGCGAGGATTCGGTCGCCGGCATCCTGTTCCGCAACCTGCGCCATGCCGGCTACACGGGCGAGGTCTACCCGGTCAACCCCAAGCACGACACGGTGTTCGGCGTGCGCTGCTACGCGTCGGCCGGCGAGCTGCCGGCAGTCCCGGAACTGGCGCTGATCGCCACGCCGGCGCCGACGGTGGCGCCGATCATGGAGGCATGCGGGGAGCGCGGCATCCGCCATGCCATTGTGCTGTCGGCCGGCTTTAGCGAAGTGGGCGCGCAGGGCGCGGCGCTGGAAGACGGCGTCAAGGCGGCGGCCAAAAAGCACGGCATCCGCTTCATCGGCCCCAACTGTCTCGGCATCCAGCGGCCTTCCATCGGGCTCAACGCCACCTTCAGCCAGGGCGCCACGCTGTCCGGCGACCTTGCGCTGGTGTCGCAGTCCGGCGCCATCTGCACCGCCATGCTGGATTGGGCGGAAACCAACGGTATCGGATTTTCCAGCGTGATCTCCACCGGCGCGTCGGCCGACCTGGATTTCGGCGAGATCCTCGATTATCTCGCCACCGATACGCAGACCCGCGGCATCCTGCTGTATATCGAGGGCATCCGCGACGCACGCCGCTTCATGAGCGCATTGCGCGCGACGTCGCGCTTCAAGCCGGTCGTCATGGTGAAGGTGGGGCGCTACGCGGCCGGTTCGAAAGCGGTGCAGTCGCACACCGGCGCACTGGTCGGTTCGGACGCGGTGTTCGACGCGCTGGTGCGGCGCGCCGGGGTGGTGCGGGTCAACACCATCCTGCAACTGTTCGCCTCGGCGCGGGCGCTGTCCACCCACATCAAGCCCAGCGGCAATCGCCTCGCCATCGTCACCAATGGTGGCGGCCCCGGCGTCATGGCGACCGACCTTGCGGTGGAGCTGGGGGTGCGCATGGCCGAGCTGTCGCCGGCGACGATTGAGACGCTCAACGCCGTGTTGCCGCCCAACTGGTCGCAGGCCAATCCGCTCGACATCATCGGCGACGCCAATGCCGACAGGTATCACGCGGCGGTGGACGCCTGCCTCGCCGACGACAACGTCGACGGCGTGCTGGCGATGCTGACGCCGCAGGCGATGACGCGACCGACCGAGGCGGCACAGGCTGTGATCGAGGTGGCGAAAAACTCGAGCAAGCCGGTGCTGACCTGCTGGATGGGCGAGGCCCAGGTATTCGAGGGCCGCCGCCTGTTCAAGCAGGCCGGGATTCCCTACTTCACCACACCGGAACCGGCGGTCGAGGTGTTTTCCTATCTATCCGCTTTCTACGAGAACCAGCGCCTGCTGATGCAGACGCCGGAGCCGCTGTCGCAGCAGGCCGCGCCGGACGTCGAGGGCGCGCGCCTGATCATCGAGAGCGCCCTGGCGCACGGCCGCCACCTGCTCAACGAGGTGGAATCGAAGGCGTTGCTGGCGGCTTTTCACATCCCGATCGCGCAGACCCTGATCGCGCGCAACGCGATGGAAGCGATGCTGCTGGCGCAACAGATCGGCTTCCCGGTGGTGATGAAAATCAATTCGCCGGACATCACCCACAAGTCCGACGTCAACGGCGTGCGCCTGGGGCTGTCGAGTGGCCAGGCCGTACGCTCCGCCTACAGCGAGATGCTGGCCGACATCGGGCGCCTGCGCCCCGATGCCACCCTGGACGGCATCGTCATCGAGCCGATGGTCACGCGTTCGCATGCACGCGAGGTATTGCTGGGCATGACCTCGGATCCGGTGCTGGGTCCGGTGATCGTGTTCGGCGCCGGCGGCGTCGATGTCGAGGCCTTCCGCGATCGCGCGGTGACGCTGCCGCCGCTCAACCGCTATCTGGCGCGCGACCTGATCCAGCGCACCCGCGTCGCTACCCTGCTGGGCGCGTTCCGCAACCGCCCGCCGGTTGACATGGACGCGCTGGAGAACGTGTTGCTACGCCTGTCGGAGATGGTCTGCGAGCTGCCCTGGCTGGCGGAGCTGGACATCAATCCCCTGCTGGTGGACGAGCACGGCGCGCTAGCGCTGGATGCGCGCGTCATTATCGCGCCGCGGGTGCCGATGGCTGACCGCTATGGCCACATGGCGATTCATCCCTATCCGGCGCATCTGGTGACGCACTGGCAATTGCCGAGTGGCCACAATGTGGTGATCCGCCCGATCCGTCCGGAGGATGCCGAGCTGACCCAGGGCTTCGTCAAGAGCCTGTCCGAGGAATCCCGGTATTTCCGCTTCATGGACGCGGTAAGCGAGTTGTCTCCGGTCGCACTGGCACACCTGACCCAGATCGATTATTCGCGCGAAATGGCGCTGCTGGCGCTGACCGAAATCGACGGCCGCGAAGTGGAGCTCGGGGTGGCGCGTTATGCCATCAATTCGGAAGGGGCGTCCTGCGAATTCGCCCTGGTGGTCAACGACCAATGGCAGAAACAGGGGATCGGCCACAAGCTGATGGACGTGCTGATGGACGTGGCGCGCAGCAAGGGGGTGAAGGCGATGGAGGGCGAGGTGCTGAAAACCAACCACCCCATGCTGAAGCTGGTGGAAGCCCTGGGTTTCCGGATCGAGCCGCACCCGGAGGATGACGCGGTGCGAAGGGTTTCACGCGCGCTGTAGCGTGGTCAGGCGAACTTTACAAGCTTGGTTTTTTCCAGGTTCAAGTGAACAGGCTTTGCTGCCGGGTGCAGGTCCGGTTGCGCCCGGCTGCCTTGGCTGCATAGAGCGCCTGGTCGGCTGTGCTCACCAGCGCGTCGATGTCGGGGGTGCCGGGTTCGCGCGTTGCCACACCGATGCTGACGGTGAGGTTTTTTTCCACCTCTCCGATGGCAATCTGTTTTGAACCCAGGTTCGTACGCAGGCGTTCGGCCGATTGTATTGCGGACTTGAGGTCGGTGTTGGGGCAAATGACCAGAAATTCCTCGCCGCCGATGCGGCAGACGCTGTCTTCGCGGCGTGCCGATTCGCGCAGGGTGGCCGCGGCCTCGCGCAGTACCGTGTCGCCGGCGGCGTGGCCGTAGCTGTCGTTGATGTGCTTGAAATGATCGATGTCGATCACCATCACCGAAAGCGGTAGCCCGGTGCGCAAAGTGGCACTCCAGGCCTGTTCGAGTTGATCCATGGCCGAGCGACGGTTGGGCAGCCCGGTCAGCAGGTCGGTCAGCGCGGCGGTGGCCAGCCGCCGGTTGGCCACCGCCAGCTCGGCCGCAATCCGGCGCAGCTGGGTGCGGTCTTTTTCCCAGGCGGTCTGTAGCTGCACCAGCCGCTGCGCGGCGCATAACCGGGTGCGCAGCCCCTTGGCGCTGATCGTGCTGGGCATATAGCCGTCGGCGCCGGCCTCGAAGGCATGGGTCAGGTGTTCTTCGCCATGGCTGTCGGCCATCAGCAGGATATGCATGCGGCGGCCTTCGTCGGTTGTGCGCAACGCCTGGCACAACTCCATGCCGTTGAGCAGCGGCAGGTCGCAATGCGCGACGATGACGTGGGGCAGCACCTCCATCGCCAGCGCCAGCGCGGCGTTGCCGTTGTCGGCCGGATAAACGATGTGATCGCTGTTCTCGGCCAGCAGCGCCATGGCCTTGCGACGGGTGAAGGCATTGCCGTCCGCCACCACGATGCGCAGCGGCGTTTTGCTTTTCGCCGCCGTTTCCGTTTCCGCCTCATGGTGGCCGTGACAGATTCCGGCAAACGACGGCAGCGCAACAGCCGGAATCTTCAGCAGTTCGCCCCATTCCCGCCAGCTGGCCATGACTTCGTCGATAAAACGCCAGGCGTCTTCCTGCGAAATGTCGAGCTCCTTTGCCAGCGCAACCCATTCCTGCGCCAGTTTCAGGTGCATGCCGGCATTGGCCAGCCCGAGATCGGCCAGTCGATGCGACAACCGCAGCATCAGCATCAAACTGTTGGACCGCGAATCCAGAGGGGGGCTCGGCTTATCCGGATATTCGTAGTGGGTGATCGGCCCGGTGAATATTTTGGGCATGCCCCAGTCCGACATCATGACGATGCCAAGTTCGATGTGATCGGTTTCCAGACGGGCGCGCTCCTGGACGATGATTGCTTGCGCGGGATTGGCGTGATGCGCCTTCAGGACCGCGCTGTACTCATCGGGGTACGCCGTTGCCAGCGCCAGTTGGCCCACCTGCGCCAGCAGGCCGCAGACAAACAGTTCGTCCGCATCTGCCACGTGCACCCGTCGCCCGAGGGCCTGCATGCCGAGAGCCATCAGCAGCGAGTGCGACCAGTACCGCTGATAATCAAATGCCTGGCAGGCGCCGTTGCGGTATTGGTCCACCAGCGAAAACCCCAGCGCCAGCTGGCGCACCGTCGCCATGCCCAGGCGCGCGACGACGTCCTGTACCGATACCACCGGGCGTGAGATATACGAAGCGGTGTTGGCCAGCTTGATCAGCCGCCCGGACAACGCGGGATCGGTCTGCACCACCCGTGCAATGGCTTCCAGCGTCGCATTTTCGCGCTGGGATATCTTAAGGATCGCAAGCGCGACTCCCCGAGGCGTGGGCAGCTGACCGCTGAGCTTGAGTTGTTCAACCTGTGCCATCAATCAACCTGTATCGATATGAAGTAAATATGCCTTTGTTATGGGGAACGGCCCGAATCGGCCCCGATGCGCGCACGCAGGATCGCGACTTCGGCTGCGTTCCGGTCAAGTCGATCAAAGATCGTTGGGGGCGCCATACAACGGGCGCTGTGAGGCGCCGATGTCATATATCCATCAGGGTTATCGGCAGTGTTCCGACAAAATGAAGTTGGCCGGCGCCGGACGCTGCCCGTCCGCTCAGGACTCGCCGAGCTTGAGGTCGAGGCAGTACAGGTAGGCCGTCGAGTCGAACGCCGTCCGATGGCGCTGCACCTGCCAGATCATCTCGGCCAGGCAGTCCATCACTGTGTGCTGGGCGTCCATCGCGTCGCCATGCTGCTGCAGCAGACGCTGATAGCGGTCGCGGATCCCGGGCGGCTGGTCGACCGACACCTGCTCGCTGATCGCCAGGTGGATCGACAAATGCAGGAAGGGGTTGGTCTCGCCGGACTCCGGCAGGTAGTCCCGCTCGATATAACGAGCGGGCTGATCGAGTAGGGCGTGGTATTCCGGGTGCGCCAGCACGACCTCGAGCGCCGGTTGCTCCGCGCCCGTCAATGGCTGGCCCGCACGGTATTTCGCCCACAGATCGAAGAAGAACTGGCGAACCTGGTCACGGCTGGGATTAAACATCAGTCGGTCCGGATCCGGGGCTTACGCCCTTCGGTGTCCGCGGAGAAGCGTGGGACGCTGGGGTTTTGTTCTTGTACTCGCACAGATCCGCAATGATGCACTCCGGACATTTCGGCTTCCTGGCCTGGCACACGTAGCGCCCGTGCAGAATCAGCCAGTGATGGGCGTTGATGCGGAATTCGTCCGGAATGGTCTTCAGCAGCTTCTTTTCCACTTCGAGCACGGTCTTGCCGGGGGCGAGGCCGGTGCGGTTGGCGACGCGGAAGATATGGGTATCGACCGCCATGGTGGGCTGGCCGAACGCGGTGTTGAGGATGACGTTGGCCGTCTTGCGCCCGACGCCGGGTAGGGCCTCGAGCGCGGCGCGGTCGGCGGGCACCTGACTGCCGTGCCGCTCGATCAGCATGCGGCAGGCGGCGATGAGGTGGCGGGCCTTGCTCTTGTAGAGCCCGATGGTCCTGATGAACTCGGCGAGCCCCGTTTCGCCCAGCGCGTAGAGGGCTTCAGGCGTGCTGGCGACCGGAAACAACCTGCGGGTCGCCAGGTTCACTCCCTTGTCGGTGGCTTGCGCCGACAGCACCACCGCCACCAGCAGCTCGAACGGTGTGCGGTATTCGAGCTCGGTGACGGGACGGGGGTTGGCGGCGCGGAGGCGGGTGAAGATTTCGCGGCGTTTGATGGCATTCATCGTCGCGAGATCACGCTTCGGCGAGGTGCTTTTTCAATGCCTGTTTTTCGGCCCGGCGTTTGGCGCCGACCGACTTTTCGTGCTCACCGGCACGGCGGGAAAGCGCCAGCGGAACATACGGATTGCGCGGCTTCGGCACGCGCCTTTTCAGTGGCGGCTTCATGCCGGCATCGGCACGGCAACAGGGACGCGCCGCTCGGCACGGGCCATCCGCCAGTTGTGCGCGGCGATCAGGAGGCCCAGTGCGATGAAGGCGCCGGGCGGCAGGATGGCGAGCAGAAAGCCTTGGTAATCGGGCAGTACATGCAGCACGAATTGTTTGGACGCCTCACCGAAGACCATGTCGATGCCGGCCAGCAGCGTGCCCTGGCCGGCGAGTTCGCGTACGCCGCCCAGCACCACCAGCACCGTCGTCAGGCCGAGGCCCATCGCGATCGCGTCGACCACGCTGTGCAGCGGGCGGTTCTTCGAGGCGAAGGCGTCGGCGCGCGCCAGCACGATGCAGTTGGTGGTGATGAGCGGAATGAAAATCCCCAGCACCAGATAGAGCGGATGCACAAATGCGTTCATCAGCAGATCGATCACCGTGACCAGCGAGGCAATGATCAGCACAAACACCGGGATGCGGATTTCGTGCGGGATGAAATGGCGCACGCCTGACACCGCGCCGCTGGCGGACGCCATCACCAGCATCGTTGCCAGTCCCAGCGACAGCGCATTGACCACGGTGGTGCTGATGGCGAGCAGCGGGCACAACCCCAGCAGCTGCACCAGGCCGGTGTTCTGCTTCGACAGGCCATTGTGAAAAATTGTGCGAAATTCCTGCAGGGTCATGGTGGCGTCTCCTTGTTGGGTGCGGCGTCAGGCGCTTCATTCCCGGCCAGCAGCGCGACGCGGTTGCGGGCGAAATAGTCCAGCGCGCCGTGCACCGCCCTGACCACGGCGCGCGGTGTGATGGTGGCGCCGGCGCGGGCGTCGAAGCGGCCGCCGTCCTTGGCAACCTTCCAGTATCTGGCTTCGGGCACGGTCAGCGACTTGCCGACAAACTGCTCGATCCATGCGCTCTTGCTGCGGACGATGTAGTCGCCCAGCCCGGGCGTTTCGCGGTGCGCGGTGACGCGCACGCCGGTGAGGGCGCCGTTTGTATCGATGCCGACCACCAGGTGGATGTTACCGCCGTAGCCTTCGGGCGCAATGGCTTCCAGCACCACGGCGGTGACGACGCCGCCGCGCCGGGCGATCCACACCGTGGATGGCTGGCGTGTTCCCAGTAGATCGTCGGGCGGCACGCTTTGCTGGCTGGCGAGCAGGTCGTTGTCATATAGATCGGCGGGCAACACCTGGCTCAGTAGCGCCAGTTTTTCGGCCTGCTGGCTGCGCTCGATGGTGGGCTGGGTGCGGGCGAAAGTAAAGGCTAGCAGCGCGGTGGCGACGACCGCGAAAATGAACAGGATCATCCCGGTGCGCAGGGCGTTGCGGCCGGCGGCCTTGATCTGCGAAATCACGCCGGGGGTTCCTTGCCGTTCTCGCCGCCGGTGCCGTAGACGCGCGGCTGGGTGTACTGGTCGATCAGCGGCACAGAGAGGTTCATCAGCAGGATCGCGAACGCCACCCCGTCCGGGTAGCCGCCCCAGGTGCGGATGACGATGGTGAGCAGGCCCGCGCCGAAGCCGAAAATCAGCTTGCCGCGCGGCGTCGTCGCGCCCGACACCGGGTCGGTGGCGATGAAGAAGGCGCCCAGCATCACCGCCGGCGCGAACAGGTGGAACCACGGCGCGCCGAAGCGGCCGGCGTCGAAGAAGTGCAGGAAGCCGGCGGCGAGCCAGATGCCGGCGAGAAACGCCAGCGGCACCTGCCAGCTGATGATGCGCAGCGCCCACAGCAGCAGGCCGCCGAGCAGAAACGCCGCGGCCAGCCATTCGAAACCGACGCCGCCGTAATGGCCGAAGATCGGCTGCGTCATGATCTCGTCCACCGTCAGTTGCTGCAGCAGGCCGGTTCGCAGCGCATCCAGCGGCGTGGCCATGGTCACCGCGTCGAGGGTGGCTCGCGGTACGTCGCCGCCAAATATCACCGTCGCGCTTTGCGCCAGCGTGAGTGGCGTCTCCGTGAGCGCAAGCGGCGCGGGCCATTGCGTCATCTGCACCGGGAACGACACGATCAGCACCGCATAGCCGACCATCGCCGGATTGAAGATGTTCTGCCCCAGTCCGCCGTACAGATGCTTGGCGACCACGATGGCGAACAGCGTGCCGGTGACGATCAGCCACCATGGCGCCAGCGCGGGCAGCGACAGCGCCAGCAGCCAGGCGGTGACGATGGCGGATAAGTCGGTGAGGAAAGGCTTGGCCGGATAGCCGCGCGCCTTCAGCATCGCTGCTTCGGCCGCCAGCGCGGTGACGGTGGCGAGTGTCAGGGTGACCAGGATGCCCGGCCCGAACAGCCAGACGTACGCCGCAACGCCGGGAAGCAGGGCGGCCAGCACCCAGGCCATGACCTGGGTGACGCTGCTGCGGTCAAGGATGAAAGGGGATGGCATCAGGGTTTCTTCTCTTCGGATTCCAGCGGCTGGTGCGCCAGTTCGCGGATTTTAGCCCGGCGTGCCTCGATTTCCTCGATCTCGTGCTGCGTGCCGGGCGGCAGGTGGTCGGTGTTTTTCGGCGCAACCCCGGCTTTTTTCGCCTGCGCGCGCGCCAGCGCGGCGGCGATCAGCGCCTTCCTGGCGTCGGCGTCGCTGGGCGCGGCGGCGAGTCCGGACGCAGGCGCGGCAGGGCGTTCGGCGCGCGTTGCCTGATCCAGCGCAACCTGATCCAGCGCAGATTGCGCCCGTGTGGCCTGCGCTTTGGCGGCAAGCTTATCGGCCTTTTCCTTCTTCTCGCGCGCCAGCCGGAATTCGCGGAATTCGTGGCGTTCGCGCGCCAGGTCGGCGGCGCGTTTTTCCTTCTCGCGCGCCCAGATCTCGCTTTTGGCGTAGCGGTAGAAATCGACCAGCGGGATGTGGCTGGGGCAAACATAGCTGCAGCAGCCGCATTCGATGCAGTCGAACAGGTGGTATTCCTGCGCGCGCCCGAAGTCGCCCGTCTTGGCAAAGCGAAACAGCTCCTGCGGCTGCAGCCCGGCCGGGCAGACGTCGGCACAGCGGGTGCAGCGGATACACGGCAGCGCTTTGGGCAGCGGCGGAAACAGTGCGTTCGACTTCACCAGAATGCAGTTGGTGGCCTTGACCACCGGCGCCTCCAGGTCGGGTATCGGCAGGCCCATCATCGGTCCGCCCATCAGCGCGCCGGTGCTGCCGTCGCGCTCGCCCGCCAGTGTGATCAGCGTGTGTATTGGCGTGCCGATCAGCACCTCGAAATTCTGCGGGCGCAGCACGTGGCCGGTGACGGTGACCAGGCGCGAGATCAGCGGCTCGCCATAATGCACCGCGCACGCCAATGCGTAGGCGGTGCCGACGTTGAACACCTGGATACCGATGTCGGTGGACAACTTGCCGGAGGGGACTTGCTTGCCGGTCAGGGTCTCGACCAGCTGCTTGGCGCCGCCGGTGGGATAGATCGTCGGCACCGCCACTACTTCGACCGCGAAGTCGAGGCTTTGCGCGGCGGCCTGCATCGCGGCGATGGCTTCGGGTTTGTTGTCCTCGATGCCGACCAGGATTTCCGTGCTGCCCAGCAGGTGGCGCATCACCGCCACCCCCTGCAGGATGTCGCCGGCACGGCTGCGCATCAGCATGTCGTCGCAGGTGATCCACGGCTCGCATTCGCCGCCGTTGATGATGAGCGTGGGGCAGGAATGCGCGGCGCCGGGGTCGAGCTTGACCGCGCTTGGGAACACTGCGCCGCCGAGGCCGGCAATGCCCATGTCGCGCACTTTCATACGCAGATCGGCAGCCGCCATCGCCTGGTAATCGAGTGGCGCGTGGGCGATCCATTCGTCGCGGCCGTCGGTTTCGATGGTGATGCACAGATCGGGCAGGCCGGAGATATGCGGCACGGCGGCCAGGCCAATTGCCGTGACGATGCCGGAACTCGACGCATGAACGGCGGCGGAAACATAGCCGTCCGCCGCACCGATGATCTGGCCTTTTAGCACGCGTTCGCCCACTTCGACCACCGGCTTGGCCGGGTTGCCGATGTGCTGGCGCAGTGGGATGACCAGTTTCCCCGGCAGCGGCGCGGCATGGAGCGGACGCGTATTCGATTCCGCCTTGTGTTCGGGCAGATGCACGCCACCCTTGAATTTGAATAGTTTGCGGGTCATGGGACGCGCTTCAGTTCGATCACCGGATACTTCCACTTCCAGTGTGGCAAATCTTCGGCGATCGGTACCATCGAAATGCAGTCGACCGGACATGGCGCTACGCACAGTTCGCAGCCGGTGCATTCGGCGGCGATGACCGTGTGCATCTGCTTGGCCGCGCCGGAGATGGCGTCGACCGGGCAGGCTTGGATGCACAGGGTGCAGCCGATGCAGGTCTGTTCATCGATGAAGGCCACCGATTTCGGCTTGGGCGTGCCGTGGGCTTCGTCGAGCGGTTTGGGTTCCACGCCCAGCAGCTCGGCGAGCTTCTTGATGCCTTCCTCTCCACCCGGCGGACACAGGTTGATGTCGGCCTCGCCCTTGGCGATGGCCTCGGCATAGGGCCGGCAGCCGGGGAAGCCGCACTGCCCGCACTGCGTCTGCGGCAGGATGGCGTCGATCTTTTCCGCCAGCGGGTTGCCCTCCACCTTGAAGCGGACCGCCGACCAGCCGAGCACCAGGCCGACAGCCACGGCGAGAACGGCCATCACCAGAATGGCGGTTAGCATGATCCCGGAAACCTCGGTTGGGCGTACCCGATGATGTGTTCGGGCGTGTGGATGGCGCGAAGCGACGCCGCGGCAGGCTCATGCCTGCAAGGCGGAGCGACAAAGCCAGACGCATGTCCGAACGCATCAGCGGGTGCGTAGCGGCGCTTGATGGGCTGGAGACCACGAATGAACGCACAGAAGTTCGTCTTCAATACGGACGTTCTTGTGATGGTCGAGCGGTCAACCGGGGTTTGCGGGATCACTTCACCAGTCCGGAGAAACCCATGAAGGCGAGCGACATCAGACCTGCGGTGATCATTGCGATGCTGGTGCCCTTGAACGGCGCGGGCACGTCGCAGGTGTCGAGGCGTTCGCGGATGCCGGCAAACAGGACCAGCGCAAGGGTGAAACCGATCGCGCCGCCGGCGCCGAAAAACAGCGATTCGACGAAGTTGTGATTCGCCTGCACGTTGAGCAGGGGAATCCCCAGCACTGCGCAGTTGGTGGTGATGAGCGGCAGGTAGATGCCCAGCACCTGGTACAGCACCGGGCTGGTCTTGTGGATGAACATCTCGGTGAACTGCACGATGCCGGCGATTACCACGATGAACGACAGCGTGCGCAAATAGAACAATTCGGTACCGAGCAGGTACTCGTTGATGAGGTAACTGGCGCCGGACGCCAGCGTCAGCACGAAGATCGTCGCCAGGCCCATGCTGATCGAGGTTTCAAGCCGGCGCGACACGCCCATGAACGGGCACAGGCCAAGAATTTTGGCCAGCACGATGTTGTTCACGAACACCGTGGATATGAGAATGAGAATATAGGTTTCCAAAGCAGGCGGCCCGATACGATGCTGCATTATCCGCCGCGGGAGGCGTGCGATTCAAGCTATTGCAGTCAGGGGTATTCGTCCCCCGACTTATCCGCTCAGCCGAGCGCCTTGCCGCTGGCCCAGAAATCGTAGCCTTTGCTGAGGAATTCGTCCCATGGCAGGTAGTGCGAACCGTCGCACGAGAAGGTGAGGCCGACCATGCCGTTGAAGATGTTGAGCGAGCCGGCGCGCAGGTAGAAGGTCTCGTCCATGAAGCGCAGCGCACGCAGGCCGTCGAGTACCGGGCGGATCCTGTCCCGCGGTACCACGGCGTCGGCCGGGTACGCATGGTGCGGGTAGATCAGGCAGGTGTCGGGGTCGGTCAGCGCGTCAATGTCGAGCAGGCGGTAGCGATAGGGATCGTCGACCACCCATACGGTGGCGCGGCTGCTGGAAAAATGCAGCTTGCCATGGAAGATGCCGTGATCGGTCATTAGCTCTTCCATCACCCCCAGCACGGTGTCGAGGTTGAGGTCCATCTGGCTGTCGCTGCGGGTCTGGTGGAACACTGCGCTGCGGATTGCCGGGTCGCCCTTGATTTGCCGCCAGTAGGTGGGTTCGTCATACAGCTTGCCGGTGATCGGCAGGTTGCGCAGGTCGAAGTCGGCGCCGACGAAGCCGAGTACCTGGCCCTCGTCGTCGCGCACGATCTGGATCGCGGTGAGCGACGGCCGCTTGGCGCGCAGGCTGATGTAGGCCTGGGTCAGCAAAAAGCCCTGATTCGGCACCGCTTCGCGCATGTAGGGACGGTCGGAACGGTCGCGCCCGTAATCCGTCTCGACCAGGCCCTCGTGGCTGATGTTGTCGGAGAGCTGGATCGCACGGGTGTCCAGCGCATACAGATACTTGCAGGCGGGAATGGTCGCCAGCGCATGCGTCAGCGCGGCATTGAGGCCGGCTCGGCTCGGCCAGGCCCGGCTGCAGGCCTGGGCGGCCAGCGCCAGCGGTTCGCGCAGCAGGTTGGCGAGGACGTCGCGCTGGCGCGCGACGCTTTCGGCAAGGGTGGTGGGGATGGTCATGTTCGATCGGTCCGCGGTGGAAGCCTGCATTATCTGCAATATAAATGACGCAAGGATTAATGACGCAAGGATTAATTTCGCAGTGAAATTACCGGCCAGCCCTGCGCGTCGGCATGGGTGCGCAGCGTGGGGTCGGGATCGACTGCGACCGGATGGCGGACCTTTTCCAGCAGCGGCAGATCGTTGAGCGAGTCGCTGTAGAACCAGCTGCTGTCGAGGCGGTCGAGACGGGTGCCGTGGGTCTCGAGGAAACCTTCGAGGCGGACGACCTTGCCTTCGCGAAAACAGGGCGTGCCGGCGACTTCGCCGGTGAAATGGCCGTCGATTTCCTCGGGATCGGTGGCGATCAGGTGCGGGATGCCGAATTCCTTCGCGATCGGCCCGGTGACGAAGCTGTTGGTGGCGGTGATGATGGCGACCAGATCGGCCTGGTTCAGGTGCCGGTTGACCAGATCGCGCGCAGCCTGGGGAATCATCGGTTTGACGCGTGTTTCCACGTATTCGGCGCGCCAGGCGTCGAGCTGCGCGCGTGCGTGGGTGGCCAGCGGGCGCAGGGCAAACGCGAGGAAGGCGTAGATGTCGAGCCGCCCGGCCTTGTAGTCCTCGTAGAACGCCTTGTTTCTGGCTTCGTAATGGGGACCGTCGACCGCGCCCTTGGCAATGAGGAACTGCCCCCATTCGTAGTCGGAGTCGCCGGCAAGCAGGGTGTTGTCGAGGTCGAAGAGGACGAGGTTCATGTCAGACGCAAGTTACAAGAGGCAAGTTACAAGTATTCAGGCGCGCGGGGCGTGGCCGCGGTCGAGCCAGAATTCGCGCAGTTCGTAGGCGCCCCAGAGGGCGAGGGCAAGGTGGTCTTCGCGGCGGACGGCCAGTTCCTCGGCGCTGAGTTCGTCGAGCGGCGCGGCCAGCACGTAAAACGGGTCGAGCACCTCGTCGACGAAGGCTTCGTCCTTGCTGCCGACGGGCAACGTCCAGTCGTCTTCCCAGTGTTCCACCGCCAGCAGGAAGCCGGCGGCCCACAGCTGGGCATAGGGCGGGATGCCGGCTTCCTTCAATTGCCCGGCCTCGGCTGGCGGCAGTTCGGCCAGCAGGCCGTCCCAGTCCATGACCAGCGGCGACAGCGCCTTGGGGTCGCTCAGGTTTTCGATCGGCGCGGCGAGTGCGCGGGCGATCTCGTTGCGGCGGCGCTTGAACAGCGCCAGGAAGCGCGTCTGGTCGGCCGCATCCTCGAACACCGTGGCGAGGCCGTCAGGGCGATCGAGCAGCACCGGGAAATATTCCTCGGGCGGGATCGCGCGCGGGCCGCACACCAGCGCGGCGATGAAGCCGTCGAGGCTTTCCAGCGAGACCGACACGTCGGTGTGCTCGCCGATGAGGTCGACCAGGTCGGCCAGCGCGTCGATCTCGGCGTCGCCGAGCGGGGTATTGGGGGATTTTGAAACAGGGGTGGCGGACATGGCTGAGACTCGAAGAAAGGGGGCGGCGCATCGCGTAAAATCCACCCATGAATTTTACCGCGTCGGGCCTGTCCGCATCACTGTTGCCCGCATCCTTTTATCTGATCGGCTGGCTGGGGCTGGCGTGGCTGGCCTGGCGCTGGCTGATGTCGGGCGACTGGCGCCGCCTCACCGAGCCGTCGCGGTTGAACCTGTTTCTTGCCGCCACGGTGGCGGTGCTGGCGCTGTGGCAGATCCGCACCGGCATCAAGCCGGGGCTGAGCTTCCATTTTTACGGTGTGGCGGTGCTGACGCTGATGTTCGGCTTCTGGCGCGCCACCTTTGCCGGCGCCCTGATCCTGCTGGCGAACGCGGCCTACGGGCGCGGCAGCTGGAACGCGCTGGGCTTCGATGTGCTGCTGGTGGCGGCGCTGCCCGCGGCGGTGAGCTGGGGCCTTTTCCGCCTGCTGGAACGGCGCTTGCCGGACCATTTCTTTATTTACGTGCTGGGCAACGGCTTCTTCGGCGCGGCGCTTTCGGTGGCGGCAATCGGCCTCGCCACCACCGCAGTCATGGCCCTGGCCGGCGCCTATTCGCTCGACTATCTGCTTTCCTACTACACGCCTTACGCCACCTTGCTGATCGGTTGGGCCGAAGCATTCATCACCGGTATGGCGATCACCATGATGGCGGTGTATCGCCCGGCCTGGCTGGAGACTTTCGATGACGCACGGTATATCCGGAACAAGTAATTTTTTTCATCCGCTTTTTGAATTTTGAGCCCACCCTTACGCATCACCTACCCCGACCTGCCGGTTAGCGCGCGCCGCGACGACATCCTTGCCGCGCTCAAGGCCAACCGCGTGCTGATCCTGTGCGGCGAGACCGGCTCGGGCAAGACCACGCAGATTCCCAAGATGTGCCTGGAGGCGCGGCTTGGATCAGAGGCGGTGCGCGCGGGGAAATTCATCGGCTGCACCCAGCCGCGCCGTATAGCCGCGCGCGCGGTGGCGGCGCGCATCGCGCAGGAACTCGGCGGCGAGCTCGGCGGCGTGGTCGGCTACAAGGTGCGCTTCACCGACAAGGTGCGCCACGACACTGCGATCAAGGTGATGACCGACGGCATCCTGCTGGCCGAAAGCCAGGGTGATCCGCTGCTCTCGCGCTACGACACGATCATCATCGACGAGGCGCACGAGCGCAGCCTCAACATCGATTTCCTGCTTGGCTACCTGAAGACGCTGGTCGAGAAGCGCAGCGACCTGCGCGTGGTGATCACCTCGGCCACCATCGACGCCGAGCGCTTCTCCAAGCACTTCAACGACGCGCCGATGATCGAGGTGTCGGGGCGCACCTATCCGGTGGAAATCCGCTGGCGGCCGATCGAACGCGAGGAGCCGACCGCGCCGGCCAAGGGCGAGCGTGAGAAAAAAGACAAGGACGCCCCCGACCAGATCGCCGCCATTCTCGACGCCACCGACGAACTGGCGCGGCTCGGCGCCGGCGATATCCTGGTGTTCCTGCCGGGCGAGCGCGAGATCCGCGACACCGCCGAGGCGCTGCGGAAACACCACCCGCCCGGCACCGAAATCCTGCCGCTGTTTTCCCGCCTGTCGGTCGCCGAGCAGGATGCGATTTTCAAGCCTACCAATGCGCTGCGGCGTATCGTTCTGGCGACCAACGTGGCCGAGACCTCGCTCACCGTCCCGGGCATCCGCTACGTGATCGATCCCGGTACCGCGCGGGTGAAGCGCTATTCGGCGCGCAACAAGGTCGAGCAACTCCTGATCGAGAAAGTGTCGCAGGCGTCGGCCAACCAGCGCGCCGGGCGCTGCGGCCGGGTCGCCGACGGCGTCTGCATCCGCCTCTACGACGAGGCGGATTTTGGTAACCGCCCGCGCTTCACCGACCCCGAGCTGCTGCGCTCGTCGCTGGCCGGCGTCATCCTGCGCATGAAGTCGCTCGGCCTGGGCGACGTGGTCGGCTTCCCCTTCATCGACCCGCCGAGCTCAAGGCTGGTCACTGACGGCTACCAGCTGCTGGCTGAACTGCACGCACTCGACGAAGCCGGGCAGCTCACCGCGATCGGCAAGAAGCTGGGCAAGCTGCCGCTCGACCCGCGTATCGCCCGCATGTTATTGGCGGCCGAACAGCAGCGTTGCGTGCGCGAGGTGCTGATCATCGCCAGCGCCCTGTCGGTGCAGGACCCGCGCGACCGCCCGATGGAGCGCGCGCAGGCGGCCGACGAAAAGCACAAGCTGTTCGCCGACGAGCGTTCCGACTTCATGGGCTGGCTCAAGCTGTGGCACTGGTACGAGGAGCAGGTGCGGCACAAGAAGACCAACCGCCAGCTGCAGACGTTGCTGCAGGACCATTTCCTGTCGCCGCGGCGGATGCGCGAATGGCGCGATATTCATGGCCAGCTGCACGCGCAGATGAGCGAGCTGGGTTTGCGCGAGAACGAGAAGGACGCCGGCTACGACACGATCCACCAAGCGCTACTTACGGGCCTGTTAGGCAACATCGGCTTCAAGTCGGACGACGCCAAAAGTCGGCCCCGGCCGGGCGAGGGCAATTACCAGGGCGCGCGCGGCATCAAGCTGTCGATCCATCCCGGCTCGGCGCTGGCGAAAAAGGCACCTAAATGGATCATGGCCGCTGAGCTCACCGACACCGGCCGGCTGCTCGCGCGCACCGTCGCCGAGGTTCGGCCGGAATGGATCGAGATCGCCGGTCGCCACCTGCTCACGCACATGTTCATCGAGCCGCACTGGGAAAAGGACGGCGCGCGCGCGGTGGCGTTCGAGCGCGTGAGCCTGTACGGCATCACCCTGGTGCCGCGGCGCAGGATCCACTACGGCCCGATCGATCCGGTGCTGTCGCGCGAGCTGTTTATCCGCGGCGCGCTGGTGGCCGGCGAATACGACACGAAAGCGCCGTGGTTCGCCCACAACCGCGCGCTCATTCAGGAAATCGAGGAGCTCGAACACAAGGCGCGCAAATCCGGCGTGTGGCTGGACGAGGAACGCATCTTCCGCGTGTTCGACGCGCGCATCCCGGCCGATCTCCACAATGGCGCGGCGTTCGAGAAATGGCGTGCGGAGGCCGAGGCGGCCGATCCGAAAGTCCTGTTCCTCAAGCGCGAGGACATTCTCGGCGAGGCGCTCGGCGCCGACCACACGCTGTTCCCAGAGACCATGACGGTCGACGGCGTGGCGTGCAGGCTCAAGTATCGCTTCGAGCCCGGCCACGTGCTCGATGGCGTGACGCTGCAGTTGCCGCTGTACCTGCTCAACCGCATCGAGCCGGCACAGGTCGACTGGCTGGTGCCCGGCCTCATTCGCGAAAAGCTCACCCTGCTCCTGAAGTCCCTGCCGAAGGACAAGCGGCGCCCGCTGATTCCGCTGCCCGACACGGTGACGGCGTTCCTTTCGGTGGCGAAGCCGGGCGAACAGACGCTGACCGCCGCGCTCGCGGCCATCATCCATAGGAAAACCGGCGCCGACATCCATCCCGACGAGTGGAAAGGCGAGCTGCCGGCCCACCTGCAGATGAACGTGAGCGTGATCGACGACAGCGGGCAGGAGCTCGCCGGCGGCCGCGATCTTGCCGCGCTGCGTCAGCAGCTCGGGGGCGCCGCGCGCATCACCTACGGCGGCGGCGCCGAGGACAGCGAGTTCGAGCGCACCGGCCTTGTCGAATGGAATTTCGGCGACCTGCCTGAGCAGGTGAAATTCAAGCGCGGCGGACGCGAGCTGATCGGCTACCCTGCGCTGGTCGACAACGGCGAATCCGTCGACCTGCGCCTGCTCGACGCGGCCGACGTGGCTGAGATGGAGACCCGCCGCGGCGTGGTGCGTCTGTTGCGGATCGCGCTTGCCGCCCAGTTCAAGCAGCTCGACAAGGACCTCGCCCGCGAAACCGCGCTGGCGCTGAAATACCGCGGCTTCGGCAGTCCCGAACAGCTGCGCGCCGCGCTCATCGATGCCATCGCTACGCGCGCGCTGCTGGGCGACGACGACACCCCGCGCGACGCGAAGGCCTTCGCCAAGCAGAAGGAGCGCGCCAAACCGAAAATTTCAGTGGTGAAACAGGCGCTGCTGCGCGACGTCGCGGAAATCCTCGACCTGTATGCGCAGGTGGCGGCGCGTCTTGCCGCCAAGCCGCAGTTCACCGCCGCGATGCGCGACGAAACCGCGCACCTCGCCGCACTGGTGCCGGCCAGCTTCATCACCGCTACGCCGTGGACGCACCTGAAAGGCCTGCCGCGTTACCTGCGCGGCATCCTCAAACGGCTGGAGAAGCTGCCCGCCGCCGAGCAGCGCGATTCGCGCGGCATGGCCGGTGTGCTGACGCTGCAGAACAAGTACCTGGCGCGACGCGCGCAGGTGAAGGGCGAGGCCCCCGCTGCGCTGGAGGACTTCCGCTGGCAGCTGGAGGAACTGCGTATTTCCCTGTTCGCCCAGGAACTGAAAACGCCGTACCCGGTATCGGCCAAGCGGCTCGACAAACTGTGGAACGAGCTTGCCAGACAGCCCCTGTATTAAGTAGCGTTCCGCTTATGAGCGAGCGCGTACTCAACCTGCCGAACGCCATCACCCTGCTGCGGATCGTCGCGGTGCCGGTGGTGGGCTGGCTGATCCTGCAGCAGCGCTGGGAAACGGCCTGCTGGCTGTTTCTCGCCGCTGCAGTGTCGGATGGCATCGACGGCCTGCTGGCGCGCTGGCTCGATCAGCTGACCCAGGTCGGTGCCGCGCTCGACACCGTCGCCGACAAGGCGCTGGGCCTGGTGACGCTGGTGATGCTGACGCAGGCGGGCGCGATCCCGTTGTGGGTGACGCTGGCGATCCTGCTGCGCGACAGCGTCATCGTGCTGGGCGCGCTGAGCTACCGCGGGCTGGCCGGGCATCTTGAGATCCACCCGACGTGGCTCGGCAAGACGCACATATTCGCCGAATTTACGCTGCTGGCGCTGGTGCTGGGCGGGCTGGCCGGTCTGCTGGCGCTGGACGACTGGCGCTTGCCGTTATTCGTGACGGTGTTCGTCATCGCCGTGGCCTCCGGCGTGCAGTATGTGTGGATCTGGAGTGCCAAGGTGCGTCGCGAGCGCGCGGCCCGCCACAGGCCGCGCTGACGCGCTTCACTGAAACGGCAGGCGGTGCTGCTGCACCGGTTCGCAGCCGGATTTGACCCGGTACATGGCGGCGTCGGCGGCATGAATCAAAGCGTCTTCGTCGGTGCCGTCGTCGGGGTACAGCGCCTGGCCGATGCTCGCGGCAATGTCCACATCGAGTCCGTAGAAACGCGTGTCCGCATTCAGCGCCTGCTCGATCTTGTGCGCGGCGGCGAGGCAATCCTGCCGTCCCTGCACCGCTTCCAGCAACACCACGAACTCGTCGCCCCCCAGACGCGCAACCGAATCGGAGTCGCGAATGCTGGCGGTGAGGCGTTTCGCCACTTCGGTCAGTACAGCGTCGCCCACACGGTGACCATGTCGATCGTTGATCTCCTTGAAGCGGTCCAGGTCCACATACAGAATGCCCACCTTGCCGCCGTAGCGATGGGCGTGGCGCACCGCCTGTTGCAACCGGTCGTAAAATAGCCGCCGATTGGCCAGCCCGGTGAGCGGATCGTGCGTGGCTTCCTCACGCAGCGCCACGCGCGAGCGCTCAAGCTCCATCATCTGTTCACGTATCAGCTGTGACCTCAGTCTCGCTGTCCGCAGCGTGCGCCAGGCGATCAGCAGCGCCAGGGCAATCGCCGCAATACCGAATACCAGCGTGAATAAGAAGGCATACTGGTAGGTTTGCTGCGCCTGCTGCTGGGCGGTCAGGTTGGCCTGTTGATACAGATTGCGCATGTCGGCCAGCTGCTGGTTGAAGGCTTCCTGGACGGGAATGGCTTCCAGCATCAGCATCCGGCGCGCATCTGTGCTGTGTTCGGCGCTGAGCAGATCGGTTACCCGTCCCTGTATCGATTCAATGTCGTTGATCAGGCGGGTCTGGGCATCAAAGCTGCGTTGCTCGTCTGTGGTAAAACCCATCTGGCGCAGCGCGTTGCGTCCGCTTCCCACCAGGAAGCCGGCGCGGATGAATTCCTGGAAATAGGCATCGCGTTCAAACGGATCGCTGGCCAGCGCCATGCGGTACAGGCTGTCGGTGCGGAGGTGCGCCGCCGCCTGGGTTTGAGCGATGATATTGATCTTGCGGTTATGGTGCTCGACCACCGTATGGATCTGCGAGCCCAGCGTCTGCAACTGCAGCAGACCGTTTAAAGTCAGCCCGCAAATCAGGGCGATCAACACGACGAAAGCTGTGCCAGTGGTGAGGGGCAATGCACGTTGTAGTGGCATGAGCGCTTTTGATCAGATCATTTCTTAAGGTTCTTTCATCGTTATTTGTTGGTGTTGGCCAGCCCTGTGGAGGGGCTTCATCAGAGGGAGCAAGACATGACTTCAACAACCAACAGTGACATAGCATTTTTTGAATTTAGTCCATTATTTGACCGGAGGCAGGGCTTGCCGTGCCGTCCGTTGCAGAGCCCGCAGGGTTCGGGCCACTTCCTGCACGTGACCTGCCGGGTCGATCTTGTCGAAGCAAGCCGCGATGCGGCCATCCGGCGCGATGATGAAAGTACGGCGGCACGCAAAGCACACGACGCCCAGATTCAGCAGGCTGTCATACGCGGCGGCGGTCTGTCCGTCGGGGTCCGACAGCAGCGGAAACGGCAGCTGGTATTTGTGGGCGAAATTGGCATGCGAGCGGATGTCGTCGACGCTGATCCCGATCACCGCCGCGTCGAGTTCGCGCAGGATTCCGATGTCGTCGCGAAAGCGGCAGGCCTCACGGGTGCAGCCCGGCGTGTCGTCCCGGGGATAGAAATACAGCACCAGCCAGCGCCCGGCGTAATCGCCCAGACGATGGGTCTGGCCGTTCTGGTCCGGCAAGGCGAAGCCCGGTGCCGCGCTGCTTTCCGTTCGCGGCATCCCCGGCCGCAGCATCCACAGCACCGCACTCGCCACCAGCAACAGCACCGCCAATCCGCCCAGCATCAGTTTCAGCATGTGTGCTCTCCCAACGCGCATCATAGCGGGCCGGCGCGGCTCGGTAATCCATGCGTGATTCGGTACAATGCGCCCCACGCCCCGGTAGCTCAGTGGATAGAGCAACCCCCTCCTAAGGGGTAGGCCACACGTTCGATTCGTGTTCGGGGCGCCACAAGAACACAATAGCCCGGCCCGTTCCCGTCCTGTGAACGCCATTGCGGCCAATCTTCCCGGTTCGGCGACTGCCCAATGTTCGAACAAGCCTTCAAAAACATCGACGACGTGCTGTGGAAAGAAGCCGGTTGCGCCAGCGAGCTGGGTGGGCTACACCGAGCAAACTTCCTGGCTCTTGTTCCTGAAATTTCTCGACGGCCTGGAACAGGACAAGGCGATGGTGGCCGGACTGAGGGTAAAAATACGCCTTCATCCTCGACGCGCCCTACCGCTGGGAAAGCTGGGCAGCGCCCAAAGACCAGGACGGCAAGCTCGACCACAATGCCGCGCTCACCGGCGACGACCTGCGCGATTTCGTCGACCGCAAGCTGTTCCCCTACCTGCACGGGTTCAAGCAGAAAGCCGACGGCCCCAACACGCTCGAATACAAGATCGGCGAAATCTTCGGCGAGATCAAAAACAAGATCCACAGCGGCTACAACCTGCGCGAGATCGTCAACCACATCGATGAACTGCGCTTCCGCTCGCAGACCGAAAAACATGAGCTTTCCCACCTGTACGAAGCCAAGATCAAGAACATGGGCAACGCCGGGCGCAACGGCGGCGAGTACTACACCCCGCGCCCGCTGATCCGCGCTATCGTCCAGGTCACCTAGCCCAGAATCGGTGAGCGCATTTACGATGGCGCGGTCGGCAGCAGCCCAAAGCTCGATGTGCTCGACCCAGAAACCCAACGCCTCGAATCCCTCTACCAGCGCAAGCTCGCCGCCCTCGACGCCCTGAAGCAATCCCTGCTGCACCAGTCTTTCAGCGGCCAGCTCTGAAGCGCTTGACTACAGCTTTCCTGCATTTGGCGCGAGAAACCCCAACAGGCCACGTCGTTACCGAACGAAACGCTCAAATTGACCAAATCGAACGATTCGGCTAAATTGAGCTTGTTGATTCAGCCGGAAGGAATGTCCGCCATGCAAACCTACACAGCCAATGAAGCCAAGACCCGTTTTGGTGAATTTCTCGACCGCGTACAGCGCGAGCCGGTGCGGGTGATGCGTCACGACCGGGTGGTGGGCGTGATGGTGAGTGCGGAAGATTACGAGGCGATGCGTGCGTTTTATGCCAATCGCTTGTTGCAAAACATGGACAAAACGGCCGAAACCGCCGAGCGCGCTGGTCTGACCCCTGAAAAACTAAACGCGTTGCTGGCGGATGAGAGCTGAACCCGCCCGGCGGATCGTGATCGACACCAATGTCTGGATCAGCGGTTTTTTGACCCAAACCGGCGTGCCTGCGATCTTGTCCCGCTGGGTCGTCCAGAACGCCCAGCCAGTATTCAGCCCCGACACGTTTGCCGAGCTTAAAGAACGCTTGTGGCGGCCCAAGTTTGATCGCTATCTGGCCATGGATGACCGAAAACGGCTGTTGCGAGACCTCGATGCCATCGCCTATTGGGTGAATGTTCCGCCGGCGATCAGCGAGAAAGCCTACTGTCGCGACAAGGACGACGACAAATTCATCCACGCGGCGCTGGCCGCCCAGGTTTCCTTGCTGGTGACGGGCGACGACGATTTGCTTTGCCTGCATCCGCTGAATGGGCTGCGCATCCTGACACCGCGCGCGGCACTGGATGAACTTTTCCCGCAGGCCAGCCAATAAATGAAGCCGACTGCCCATGAACGAAGCCGAAACCCGCGCCGAACACATCGACCCTCTGCTTGCGGCGGCGGGCTGGGGCGTGGTCGAAGGCAGTCGCATTCGCCGTGAGTATCCGATCACGCTTGGCCGTATCGAGGGCGGGGGCAAACGTGGCAAGCTGCTGGAGGGGCTGGCCGAGAAAGGATTCGGCAGGGATCAACTGACTGAAATGCAGAAGATCATCGACGCGGAGAAAAGCGACCTGTTCGACGTGCTGGCGCACGTGGCCTATGCCCTGGCGCCGCTCACCCGCGAGGCGCGTGCCGCGCAGGCGCACGACAGCATCGGCGCGCACTTCAACAGCAAACAGCAGGGTTTCCTCGATTTCGTGCTTTCGCACTACGTCAGCGTTGGCGTGGAGGAACTCGACCAGGCGAAGCTGGCGCCGCAGCTGCGCCTGAAATACCACGACTCGATTACCGGTGCCGTGGCCGACCTCGGCAAACCCGAAGAGATCGGGCGGGTATTTGCGGGCTTTCAGAAATATCGCTACCAGCTCTCGGCGATGGTCTGACTGCCGATCGAAAATAGCCAGCTGGTGCGCGGCGCACAAAATAAAATAGCGGCTTCGGCCCGCTATGATTTTTTGCATCATTTTTTATTACAACTGAGTTTTTTATCGCAGTCCGGAAAAGACTGGATATTAAGCACCTTACCGAATGTAAGGTGGCGTCCCCACGGGGATTCGAACCCCGGTACCTACCGTGAAAGGGTAGTGTCCTAGGCCTCTAGACGATGGGGACCCGGACGACGGTGTGAACCGTCATTTTTACTACACGACTTGCGCCGTCAACGTTTATTGGAAAGCTGTGTCAGGGTGACGCCGAGAAACAATCCGACGAAACCCAATGGTACCAGTGAGAGCCAGACTTCGGCGTTCTCGCTGCCATTCAGCATCTTCCAAAATCCAACAACCAGTCCGACGACACTCAGTATCAACCCCAGCAGCGTGGTGATGACGCCAAGCTTGTGCATCGGTACATCCTGTAAGTTGGTGGAGGTAAGCGGGATCGAACCGCTGACCTCTTGCATGCCATGCAAGCGCTCTCCCAGCTGAGCTATACCCCCAACGAAGCCGCGCATTCTATAGATGCCTTGCGTTCTTGTAAAGCTTCAATCGGGAAAAAGTTTGCCCGGGTTGAGCAGGCCGTGCGGATCGAATTGCTGCTTGATGCTGCGCATGATGGCCAGCGTGGCCGGTTCGATTTCCAGCGGGACGAAACGGCGCTTTTCGGTGCCGATGCCGTGTTCGCCCGACAGGGTGCCGCCCAGTGCCAGCACGCGCAGCAGGATGGCTTCGTGCGCCAGGCGGGCGCGTTCCATTTCGTCGGCGTCGTCGGGATGCACCATCAGGTTGACGTGCAGGTTGCCGTTGCCGGCGTGGCCGAACGAAACCACCGCCAAATTTTGCGCCTGCGCGGTGTGGTCGATGAAGTCGACGAAGTCGGCGAGCTGCGATACCGGCACCACCACGTCCTCGTTGATTTTGAGCGGGGCGATCTGCTTGACCGCGTGCGACAGCGATTTGCGCGCGGCCCACAGTTGCGCGATGGCGTCGCGCTCGAAGCCGCTCCTGATTTCGAGCAGGCCGGCGCCGTCGAGTGCCTGCTTCAGCGCGGCGATCTGGCGCGGCAGGTCCTCTGCGGCGCCGTCGGCCTCGACCATCAGCAGTGCCCGGGTGTCGGGCGGCAGGTCGTCCGCCGTGCCGGTCGGGCGGATGGCGTCGATCGAACGGTGATCCATGAATTCGAGCGCGCAGGGCACGATGGACTGGTGCATGACGCGGCTGACCGCATCGAGCGCGTCGCGGGTGCTGGCGAAACATACGCGCAGGGTGGCGACGGCTTCCGGCGCGGGCAGCAGCTTCAGGGTGGCTTCGGTGATGAGCGCGAGGGTGCCGCCGGAGCCGACCAGCAGGCGGGTCAGGTCGTAGCCGGTGACGCCCTTGGTGGTGCGGCAGCCGGTGCGGATTTCGCGGCCGTCGCCGGTGACGGCGCGCAGCCCCAGCACGTAATCGCGGGTGACACCGTATTTGACGGCACGCGGCCCGCCGGCGTTCATCGCGAGGTTGCCGCCGATGCGGCAATACGCGCTGCTGCCGGGGTCGGGCGGGTAGAACAGGCCGGCGCTGCGCGCGATGCGCTCGATGTCGTCGGTGACTACACCGGCCTCCACCACGATGAGACGGTTGGCGGGGTCGAATTCGAGCACGCGCCGCATGCATTCGAAGCTGACGACCACGCTGCCGGGCGCGGGCAGGGCACCGCCGACGTTGCCGGAGCCGGCGCCGCGCAGGGTCAGCGCAACGCGGTGTTCGAGGGCGATGCGCGCCAGTGCCACCACATCGTCGTGCGACGAAGGGAACAGCACGGCGTCGGGTTCGACCCGGCGCGGAGTTTCGTCGCAGGCGTAGCGCGCGCGGGTGGCGGCATCGTCGAACACGCGTTCGTTACCGAGGGCGGAACGGAAGGCGGCAAGTGCGCGATCGGGCAGCATGGCGTGGGCAGCGGGGGTCAGACCGGGTGTTCGGGGGGAAGCTGTGCGAGCAACTGGCCGACCATGTCGGCGTCGAGATCCATGCCGATGTCCCAGCCTGGATTGAGCGCGATCGGTACGCCGCCGCCGATGCGGCGCAGCAGCCAGGAAAACTCGGTCAGCAGGCCGCCCGAAAAGTCGGGATAGTGCTCGGCAAACGGCTTGGCGCGCTCGGGACTGGTGAAGACGACCAGCACGCGCTCGCCGTCCTCGTCCTCGATGATCAGCGGCTCGGCCTGGGTCGAGCGCTGGAAGCCCTGGATGGGGTTCTTTTCGTCGCGTACCGGCATGAACAGCTGCTGGCTCATCAGTTGCAGCACGAAGGTTTCGGGGTCGAGCGTGCCGGCGTGGACGGCGGCGAGCTGTTCTTCCAGTGCATTGTGGGGGGTGAAATTCATGGTCTTGGGAATGGATCGGAGATGACGATCAGTGTAGCGCAAGCCGCGGGGGGTACGACAGTGCCCTACATGCCGAATCCAAGATCCTGCGCCAGCCCGGCGTGGGTGATTTTTCCGGCGTGGACCTGCAGGCCTTGTTTGAGCCCGGCATCGGCGTCCAGCGCGGCGAGGCCCTGTGCTGCAAGCGCCTGCACGTAGGGCAGGGTGGCGTGGGTGAGCGCCTCGGTGGCGGTGCGGGCGACGGCACCGGGCATGTTGGTGACGCAGTAGTGGACGATGCCTTCGGCCACGAAGAACGGGTTGCTGTGGGTGGTGGGGCGCGAGGTTTCCGCGATGCCGCCCTGGTCGATGGCGACGTCCACCAGCACCGAGCCCGGCGACATCCGCTGCAGCGATTGGCGGTCGATCAGACGCGGCGTATGGCGGCCGGGAATTTGCGCGGCGCCGATGACGATGTCGGCGTGCGCCAGGCTGTCGGCGATCGCGTTCGCTGAAGAAAACCGCGTTTCAATTTGCGCACCGAACAGCGCTTCGGCGCGGGCGAGCTTGTCGGCCTGGTGGTCGATCAGGGTGACGCGCGCGCCCATCCCGGCGGCGCTGCGCACGGCGCTCATGCCGACCACGCCGGCGCCGATGATGAGCACGTGCGCGGGGGGGACGCCGGGCATCCCGCAGATCAGCTTGCCGCTGCCGCCGTGCGAGGTGAGCAGCCCCAGCGCGCCCATCTGCGGCGCCAGCCGCCCGGCGATGTCGGACATCGGCTGCAGCAGCGGCAGGCCGCCGGCGGGCCGGGTCACGGTTTCGTAGGCAATCGCCGTCACGCTCCGCGTCATCAGTTCACGCGCCAGTTCCGGCGCGGCGGCCAGATGCAGGTAGCAGAAGAGCAACTGCCCGTTGTGCAGCAGAGCCAGTTCGGCCGGTTGGGGCTCCTTCACCTTGACGACCAGATCGGCGACGAAGGCTTCGGCAGGTGTTGCGACGATGGCCGCACCGGCGGCGCGGTAGGCCTCGTCGCCAAACCCCGCTGCGGCGCCCGCGCCGGCTTCGATACTGACAGCATGGCCGGCCTGGGTCAGGTCGCGCGCGCCCTCGGGGGTGAGCGCCACCCGGTATTCGTGATTCTTGATTTCCTTGGGTATGCCGATGTGCATGACGAGCCTCGCGAGGGATGGATAGTCCGTAGCATAACCAAAGCCGCTACGCGCCAGAAGTGCGGCGACCTATTGCGCCGGCGCCGGATCGGCGCGGCGCTCGAAGCGGTAATACGCGGACGGAATGCGATCGATCTTGATCTCGCGCGTACCCCAAGCGACCGGCAGGCGAGCGACGTTGCGATAGGGGCCCATCATCGACGGCGCGGCCTGCACGTCGTAGAGCCCGGGGGCAAGCAGGCGCGCCGAGAGGGCCACGCCGCCGTCGTGGGAGGGGAGGGCGATGCCGGCAAACGGGCGCGCCAGCGGCTCGCCGATGAAGAGGCCCTGCCCCGGCATCCGCACGCTTTTCCAGTAGGCCTCGATCAGGGTTTCGCCTTGCAGGTAGTGCGTCATGACGACGGCGGGGGCCGGAAACTTGGCCGGATAGTTGCACGGCTCGACCACCGCGCCATAGCTGCCGGTGGCACCCGCCTGCAGCCAGGCGAGGCTGCTCATCTGGCCGCTGCCAAACAGGTCGCCGCCGGCCGAGGTGAGGTGGTCGCCGATGGCGCCGGGCAGGAAGGTGTTGCTGTCGAGCGAGGGCACGTGGGTCAGCCCGGTGAAGTAGAACATCACGTCGGGCATGTTTTCGAGCGCGTTGGTTTCGACGATTTCGGTGGGAATGATGCGCTGCATCCGGGTGCGCAATGCATCGTAGCCGGCCGCGCGCACGTTGCGTGCCTTGTCGGTCGTGCTGACGAGATAGGCGGTGCCGGCCGGGTTGCTGCCGTCGGACGCGATGCCGCGGTCGATCAGTGCTTTCGCTTCGGCCACGCTGGCGGCGGCCAGGCTCATGGTCGGGCGGATTTTGTGGATATCGAAGGGACGCGCCACGTCGCTGTTGAAATACGGACTGGGCCGGGTCGGTTTGCAGCTGCTGGCGCAAAAGGTGGGGTCGAAGCCGAAGGCGAAGGCGGTGGTGATCGACATGCAGCCGACGCGGTACGGCTGCGCCCAGGTCAGCGCGTAGGCCTGAACCTGTTTGGGGGTCTTGCGGTCGACGCGGCGCTTGAGGTTGACGAATTCCTCGCGCGTAAGTGTGCTGCGCCCCGGCTTGAATCGCACGTGAATCAGGTTGGCGGCGGGAATGCCGCGCCTGTCGCGGTAATAGGCAGCGATGGCGACGCTGTCGGGGTCGTCGTCGTTGACGATCACGCCCAACTGGTCGGTGCTGAGGGCAGGCTGCGGAAAGTGGGTGACGACCGGTTCGGGCGGCGCGGCGTGTGCCGCAGCCTGCATCAGCAGCGCTGCGAAAAGGCCGCGCAGAAATACCATGCCCATTATGCGAGGGACTGCACGCATTCGTGCACCAGCGCCGGGCCGCGATAGATCAGGCCGGTGTACAGCTGCACCAGCGAGGCGCCGGCGGCGATTTTTTCCTGCGCGTCGGCGCCGGAAAGAATCCCGCCGACGCCGATGATCGGCACTTCGTTTTTGAGGTGGTGCGCCAGCGCGCGGATCACGCGGGTGGATGCCGCGCGCACCGGCGCGCCGGACAGTCCGCCGGCTTCTCCGGCATTTGGCAGGCCGGCGACGGCGTCGCGCGCGAGGGTGGTGTTGGTGGCGATCACCGCGTCGATGCGGTGCATTATCAGCAGCGCGGCAATCGCAGCGACCTGCGCGTCGTCGAGATCGGGCGCGATCTTCAGCGCGATCGGCACGTATTTGCCGTGGCGCTGCGCGAGCTCGGACTGCCGCAGCTTGATCGCGGAGAGCAGCGCGTCGAGCGCCTCGTCCTTCTGCAGTTCGCGCAGGCCCTGCGTGTTGGGCGAGGAGATGTTCACCGTGACGTAGCGGGCGTGTGCGTAGACGGCATCGAGGCAGGTCAGGTAATCGTCCACCGCCTGCTCGTTCGGCGTGTCCTTGTTCTTGCCGATGTTGATGCCGAGCACGCCGGTGAATCCGCTGGCCTCGACGTTCCTCACCAGCTTGTCGACACCGAGATTGTTGAAGCCCATGCGGTTGATGATCGCTTCCGCTTGCGGCAGGCGGAACATGCGCGGTTGCGGGTTGCCCGGCTGCGGCCGCGGCGTCACCGTGCCGATCTCGATGAAGCCGAAACCGAGTGCCGCCAGCGCGTCGATGTACGCGCCGTCCTTGTCGAGGCCGGCCGCGAGACCCACCGGGTTGGGGAAGTCGATGCCCATCACCTGCACCGGTTTGCCGGTGGCGCACGGCAGCAGGCTCAGCAGGCCGAGGCGATGCGCGAGGTCGAGGCTGGCGAGGGTGAAGCGGTGCGCGTCTTCGGGGTCGAGCGAGAAGAGGGCGGGACGGAGCAGCGGATAGAGCATGTTCAGGCAGCCGGGTGGGGGGGAAGGGCGTGGCGGGTGGCGGCCTCGACCGAGCCCGCTTCCGGGTCGTCGAACACGGCCTGGTCGAGCGCGTTTTCGCTCCTGGCGACGATGCAGCTCACCGCGCAGTCGCCGGTGACGTTGACCGTGGTGCGCATCATGTCGAGCAGGCGGTCGACACCGATGATGAGCGCGATGCCCTCGACCGGCAGGCCGACCTGGCCGAGTACCATGGTCAGCGTTACCAGCCCGACACCCGGCACCGCCGCGGTACCGACCGAGGCCAGCGTGGCGGTCAGCACCACCAGCAGGTAGTCGGTGAGCGACAGGTCGATGCCGTAGACGTTGGCGATGAATACCGTGGCCACGCCCTGCATCATGGCGGTGCCGTCCATGTTGATGGTGGCGCCCAGCGGCACGGTGAACGAGGCGACGCTGTTCTTCACCCCCATCTTGTTTTCCACCGTGTGCAGGGTGACCGGGATGGTGGCACCGGAACTGGCGGTGGAAAACGCGAATGCCGCCGGGTCGCGCATTTTTTTCAGGAAGGCGAGCGGGTTGAGCGAGGCCAAGAGGCGCAGCAGCAGCGGGTAGGTGCCGAACAGCTGGATTGCCAGCGCGGCGGTCAGCGCGAACACGCCGTAGGGTGCGAGCCGCATGATCCATTCGACCATGTGCATGATGACCGCATTGAGGTCGGTGAACAGGTTGAGCACGTGCTTGCCGCGCGCGCCCGACATCGTCACCGCGATGCCGAACAGCAGCGCGAACACGATGACCTGCAGCATGTTGCCGTCGGCCATCGCCGCCACCGGATTGGTCGGCACCATGTCGATCAGCACCTGCGTCAGCGGCGGCGCCGCCTTGCCGGAAAAGCCGGCGCCGGTTTCCCCGGCATCGAATCCCTTCCCGGGGTCGAGCAGGCCGGCCAGCGAAAGGGCAATCGTCACCGCGATCGCGGTGGTCGCCAGGTACAGCCCCAGCGCCTTGGCGCCGATGCGGCCCAGTGCCTTCAGGTCCGACAGGGCGGTGACGCCCACCACCAGCGAGACGAACACCAGCGGCACCACCATCATCTTCAGCGCCGCCACAAACACCGAGCCGACCACGTGCAGCAGGCCGTCGACCACAAAAATCCGCATCCAGGGCGCCGTGCCGAGCAGGTTCAGCGCAACGCCCAGCGCGATGCCCGCGAGCATCGCAAGGACGATCTGGCGGGTGAGGCGGTGGGATTCGGGTGCGGCCATGGGGGTCGGTGCAGGCGTCGACAAGGCGCAAGTTTAACAGGGCGCTGTCGCCAGGCTGTTGCACGACGGGCAGGCGATGTTATCCTGAACCTGCATGCAATTGTGCATGTCTGCAAGCTTCCAATGCCCGTTTCCTCACTTAGCGACAAACCCATGACGACCCCGTACTTTTCGCAGCGACTCGTATTGCTTTTCAGCCTGTTGATGGCGTCCGCCGCCTGGAGCGCCGACATCGTCCCGCCACCGCCGCAACTGGCGGCTAAATCCTGGGTGCTGATGGACGCGGCCAGTGGCAGCGTGCTGGTCGACCACCAGGGCAATACGCACCTGCCCCCCGCCAGTCTGACCAAACTGATGACCGCGCACGTCGCGGCACTGGAACTCCAGCGTGGCCGCATCAAGGAGAATGACCTCGTCACCATCAGCGAAAAGGCCTGGCGCATGGGTGGCTCGAAAATGTTCGTCAAGGTCGGCAACCAGGTTGCGGTGAGCGACCTGTTGCGCGGCATCATCGTGCAGTCGGGCAACGACGCCAGCATCGCGCTGGCCGAGCATCTGGCGGGCGGCGAGGACACCTTCGCCGCGCTGATGAACCAGGAAGCGAAACGACTGGGGCTGGCCGACACTCATTTCGTCAATGCCACTGGCTGGCCGGCCGAGGGCCATTATTCGAGCGCGCTCGACATGGCCAAACTCGCGCGGGCCATCGTCATCGAGGATCCCGAACACTACGCGCTGTATGCCGAAAAGGAGTTCGTCTGGAACGGCATCAAGCAGCCGAACCGCAACCTGCTGCTGTGGCGCGACCCCACTGTAGACGGCCTCAAAACCGGCCACACCGAGGAAGCCGGTTACTGCCTGGTGGCTTCCAGCAAGCGCGACGGCCAGCGCCTGATCGCCTCTGTTTTCGGCACCGAAAGCGAAAACGCGCGGGCGACCGAAACCGCCAGGCTGCTCGCCTACGGCTTCAATTTCTTCGATAGCAAGACCTTCTTCAAGCAGGGTGAAACGGTGCAGTCCGTGGCCGTCTGGAAAGGTGCCGCGCGCACGCTCAAGGCCGGCGTCGCGGCCGACTTCGCCGCCGCACTGCCCAAGCGCACCAGCAGCGAGGTTCAGACGCGCATCGTGCTGGCCGCGGGCGAGGTGGTGGCGCCCGTCGCCGCCGGCGCGCCGCTGGGGCGCATCGAACTGGTCGGCGGCGACGGCAAGGTCGTCATGCAGGCGCCGCTGGTCGCGCTCGAAGCGGTCGAGGAAGGCGGTTTCTTCCGCCGTATGTGGGATGGCATCCGCCTGTTCTTCAAGGGCTTGTTCGGCTGACGCCAAGCGCCGCACGTGCAGCCGAAAGCGGCCCCTGGAAGCGGGCCGCTTTTTTTATGGCGCTCGCGCCTTTAAAACATACCGTGCAACCACGCTTTGGATTAAATTGTCATCAATCCGTGAAGGATTGCGGTAGATCTTGCACGTGCTTGGATCAGGCCCATGACAAAAACACTCAAAGTCATTACCTATGCCGCCGGTGCCATCATCGGACTGCTTGTCATCGTCGCGCTCGCCCTGTCACTTTTTCTGGATATCAACACCTACAAGCCCCGGATCGAAGCGGCCGCCTCGGACGCCTTGGGGATGGAAGTCAGCATTGGCGGGCGTTTGGGAATCGGCTTCTTCCCCGGCTTGCAGGTCACGCTCGAAGATCTGCATATCCGCAACCGGGGAACGGAACTCGTCACCGCCGGCAAGGCCCGGATCGGGATCGATTTTCTCGCCCTGCTCAACAATAGTGTCCGGATCGGGAAAGTCGTGCTTGAACGGCCGAGCATCACCATCGAGCGGGGCCGCGATGGCCGGTTCAACTACGAGGGAACAGGCGCGGTTCGGGGCCCCTTGCCCGGCCTGAGCCTGGCAAAAATGTCTTTCTCGGACGGCATGTTTCGCTACCTCGACCCGCAATCCGGGAAAGACTTCGAGGTCGCCGGGTGCAGCCTGGACGCGAATCGCCTGCAACTTGCAGAGAGGGATCGACCGGGCATCATGAAGTCCCTTTCCCTCTCGGCGGAAATCGTCTGCGATACGGTGCGGACCAAGGAGCACGCCGCATCCGATCTGAGATTCACGGTCGCTGGGCAGCACGGGATCTTCGATCTCAATCCGCTCACGATGCGGGCCTACGATGGGCAGGGTTCGGGAAACCTGCGGGCGGACTTTACCGGCGCCGTTCCCCGCTACCACCTCAGCTATACCCTTTCGCAGTTCCACGTCGATGCATTCCTCAAGCCCCTGTCGCCGAAAAATGTCCCGGAAGGGTCGGCGGATTTCACTGCAAACCTGTCGATGCAGGGCAAGACCGTGAAAGACATGAAGCAGACCCTGCAAGGCCAGGTCTCGCTGCGCGGCAAGAATCTCATCCTCAATGGACGCGATCTCGATCGGGCGTTCGCCCGCTTCGAGTCCACCCAGACCTTCAACCTCGTCGACGTGGGTGCCTTCTTCTTTGCCGGCCCCGTCGGCCTCGTGGTCACCAAGGGCTACAGCTTTTCGAGCATCCTGCAAGGATCGGAGGGCCGCAGCGAGATCCGGACCCTCGTCTCCGACTGGGAAGTCGAGCGAGGCGTTGCGCTGTCGCGGGATGTGGCCATCGCGACGGCCAAGAACCGGGTCGCCCTCCAGGGTGGGCTCGATTTCGTCAACGAGCGCTTCGACGACGTGACCGTGGCCTTGATCGACGACAAGGGCTGTATCCGGGCACAGCAAACCATCCATGGCGCCTTCAACAACCCGGTGGTAGAAAATCCGAGCACACTCAAGGCGCTTACCGGACCCGTGGTCAAGCTGCTCAAGCAGGTGGGAAGCCTATTTCCGGGTGGAGAGTGCGAGGTGTTCTACGCGGGCTCGGTCGTGCCGCCGAAACAAGAGCGGTAGGGGTTTGTTCGGCTGACGCATGCGAGCGCCATAAACCGGTTTGTCAAAGGCGGCCACCGGAAAAGTGGCCGTTTTTTCGGGGCGTGCTTGTCGAGTCCTCTGCAATCGGGCGCTTTGGCGCCTGCCTGGGCTCGCGATGCGATCGTCGATGGCCCTGCATTGCCCTGAGCGTTTATCATAGGGGGTTCAACTGATGGCGCCTGGCCAGATTGCGCCCGCGATTGCGGGCGCCGTATTTAGGGAACACGTATGAACAGAACCGACATTTCGGGCCCGATCCCGGCGAGTGACGCGCAGCGCCAGCAGGACAACCTGCGCCTGTACATCAACCTCAAGCTGGCCTCATCCGGTCAGCCGTTCGTGCATGGGCAGGAAAGCGACGGCTTCATGGACGTGGCACACGACCTGCTGATGGCCTACCGCGCCAAGAACTGGCTGCTTTCGGGCTACCTGTGCCCGCCCGACCGGCGCATCCAGGACTTTCTCGAACGCTACCTGGCCGGGGTGGACGAGATGCCGCATCTGCCGGGACAGAGCTTCATCCTCGACCACCAGGGGCTGGCGCGCGAGCTGTCGCTGGCGGCCGATGCGGACGAGTTCCGCTCGGAAATCGTTTCCAGCTACCGGGTGCGTCAAGGCGTGCTGCACAATCCGGCGAGCGATCGCCGCACCACCAAGGGCCTGTTTCATATCAGCGAAGGTGGCCTGCCGATTCCCGGCGACAAGAAGGCGGTGCCGCGCGAAGTGTTCGCGCGCATGCTCAAGCATGCCTTCAATCCCCCCGCCGAACTGCTGACGCTGCCCTATGCCGTCAACCAGCCCGAATCCGCGCGCATGTTCGTCTCGCTGCTGCTGCGCCCGGTGATCTGCCCGGAGATTCCCGGCGTGGCCCCGGAGAAAAGCATGGAAATCCGCTTTTTCGCGCCCGGCAACCTGGTCGGCAATCTGGATTTCGTCGAGAGCATCTTCGGCAACGGCGGCAATCCCTATCTGCCGGAGCACGACGCCGCACTCGACGTGGAACACTGGAGCGGGCACACCGGCTGCGTGGTGCTCGCCCCGCATCTGGTCACGCTGACCAAGCGCGAATTGGGCCTGCCGCACCGGGATGACGCGACCGAGCGCCAGCGCCGCGAGGGCATGTGCTGGAAGGATCCCGACGAGCGCTACAATGACGGCCAGGCGTTCAAGCTCACCGCGCGCGACGCCAGCGGCGTGATGGTCACCCTCCTCGCCGACAATTACTTCGGCTACTGCAAGAAAGAGGTCAAGACCCAGATCAGCTTCGCCGCCAACCTCTACGGCCTGGCCGAGGAGGAGCATGCCGGCGGCGCCCTGCTGTTCCAGTGCCGCAACCACGGCGAGGAATACGGCGTCGACAGCCGGGCGCGCGAGCCGGGCTATTCGTTCCCGGATTTGCTGGCGCGCTACGGCGAGTGCATGCGGCTGATGCCGGAGGGCCACGCGCTCGACGTCAACTATCCCGACATCGTCTACGTTCCGCAGGATGTGCGTTTCGACCTCAACGCGCAGAGCATCACCTGGGAACAGGAAGGCCGGACCTGCCAGATCCGCCTCATGCCGGGCAAGATCTACATGCAGCCCAATGGCTACAAGGTGGAGATGCGCCAGCACCCGGGCGCGCCGTCCTGGCGCCTGGTCGGCATCGAGCCTGAAGGCACGTTCTGCCACAAGCCGTGCACGGTCTCCGGCGGCGGCAAGTCGGAAATTTCCAAGTCGCTCGAGGACGCGGTCATCTACGGCCCGCTGTTCATCGACGATCTCGACCGCGACCTGGAATGGGTGCGGCGCATCCTCGGCCACGATTACACGGCCCGATTCCGTCCCGGATTCGAGCACGAGGACCGCGACCCCACGCGCAAACCGCTCTCCATGGAACGCAGCCTCGGTTCGGTGATCAAGCTGCTGACGCCTTCGTCCAGCCATACCGACGCCTACAACGCCTGGCTCGACAGCATCCCGCCGCGCATCCTGGCGCTGGTGTTCCTGATCAAGCGCTTCCATCGCCCGGAATGGGGCGATCGCTGGGACGAGCAGCTCGCGGTCGACGTGGTGGACGGCGCGCCCGGCCATGAACTGAAGATGTTCGGCCGCCGCATCGTCGCCAGCTACCTGCGCGTGGGTTTCGATACCGACGAGCAGTGGCGCACCTTCAAGCTGCGCCAGGATTTCATTCCCGCCGAAAAGGTGCAGATGGAAGACGACATCACCGCCTCGGTGGTCGCGCCGGTGGCCTGGCTCGACGGCTGCAAGCCGGGGCTGGACCCGGCCGGCAGCGTCAAGCTGACGCACAACTGCGAGCTGCGCCTGTTCCAGCGTCCGGACGACGCGGTCATCCCGGGCTACGACAAGCAGACCGAGGCCGACATGGCCCTGCCCGGCAACTTCCTCGCCAACTTCGAACCTTTGAGCGGCGACGCGCTGGCCGCCGAAGTCGACAACGTCATGCGGCTGCATGCCTACACGCCGCCGATGCGCGACCTGCTGACCGCGGCCGCGCAGGCCGGACAGACCGTCGTGTCGTCCGCATGCCCGCGCCTGGTCGATGGCAAGCCGTCGAAGAATCCGCGCTACCTGCAGGTTCGCCCCGACATCGCCAACCCGATCCGCAAATACGCGGCGGAGATGGGCATGCGTTTCCACCGCAAGCTGGCGGCTGCGGCGCCGGTGTGCATCAGCGTCGACGCGGTGCTGTCCGGGCGGCGCAACAATCCGCCCGAGGCGGGGGTGCGCTCCCTGGCGGTGTACAACCCGATCCATTACCAGGCCCTGCCGGAACTGTTCATGGACTATATCTGTTCCCTCACCGGCAAGTCGCCCTCGACCACCGGCGCGGGCTCGGAAGGCGCGCTCACCAAGGGGCCGTTCAACGCGCTGCACCCCACGGCCGATCTCAACAACGCCCTGGTGTCGATGATCATCACCGGGCATGACGGCTTCTCCACCTCGGCCGGCCATGTCGGCGCCCAGGTGCGGGTCGATCACGACATCAGCCTGCTGGTGCCGGAAATCTGGGCGCGCCTGTATCCCGAGCAGCGCAAGGCGGCCTGGCTCATCGACCAGGGCTACATGGAAGCGCTCGACGATTTCGACTTCGACGGCAAACGGGTGCTGGCGAGCCGGCTCGGCTATCGCATCACCGAACGCTTCGTCGCCCACTTCATGGGCAAGATCTTCGACAATCCGTGCGCGGTTTTCACCGAAGCCATCCTCAAGCCGGAAACCCAGGGCCGGGCGAGCTTTGCCGACGGCGTGCACAATATCGTCGAAGCGCAGGAGCGGGTGGCAAGGCGCTATTTTGAGGATGGCAGCATCGAGGAAGCCTGCCCGCCGCTGAAAGCGCTGCTCGCCATCATGGCCTATGGAAACTACCAGGGCCTGGACGTGCATGCGCCGCAGATTCGCGCCCTGTTCACCCGCGAGGCGCTGCTCGCGTCCGACTGGTACCGCCAGCGCCTGCAGGTCAAGCGCGAGCGCGACCTTGCGCTGTGGCGGCGCAACCTCGACGAACTGTCGCGCTTCCAGCAAAACCCGCACAACGCCGACGAGGCGCGGCGCCTCGACCTCGGTCCCCGCATCGCCTATGCGCAGGCGCAACTCGATGCCCTGGCGCATCCCGACGCGTGGCGCACCTTCATCGGCACCCTCGGCGCCGATCCGCTCGAACCGATCGCAGCGACGCAGCTCGATATCGGCAGTGCGCGCAGCGGCGATGCGAGCATGCCACTGTCCGCGTTGGCATAGGGAAGCGCCGATTAATTCGATAGGCTATGCCGCTGTTGGTTGTCGAAGTCATGTCTTGCCCCTCGGCTGAAGCTGCGCCTAGCCCATCTTTAAAAGGGCCGCCCTCGATGGATCTGTCCAGCCCAGACCCAAAGCCGGTCTGGGTTAATCCCTATGTGCGGCCGGGTTGAGGGGCTGTATCGCCAGCCAGGCACTGACGCCACCGCCGACGCGCGGTTTGATGGCGATTGTCCAGCCTTGTGTCTCGGCCAGTTGGCGGGCGATGGCCAAGCCCAGGCCGCTGCCGCCAGAGGCTCGATTGCGCGAGGGGTCGAGGCGGAAGAATGGCTGGAAAACAGCCTCTCGCAGATCGGCGGGGATGCCCGGTCCGCGATCTCGTACACCAATCAGGATTCCGTCGGCACAACGCCGCCGCACCAGCTCCAGGCGCCCTGGTCCGCCGTAACGCAAGGCGTTGTCCACGAAGTTGCCGAGAATACGCCTGAGCGCAAGGGGGGCGATGGTCGCATGGCAAGATGGCCCGCCAGTTCGCAGGTGCGTTTGGCCGGGCGATTGGGCCTCTGCCGACTCGATCAGTTCACTTAGCAGGGCGTCGATGTCGGTTGCTTGAGCAGGCTCGCGCTCTTGGGAGCGGGCGAGTTCCAATTGTGCGCCGATGAGTGTTTCCATCTCGGCGACATCGCGTTCCATGCGCGTGAGCAGAGGCGAGGTGTGTTCCTCGGCGAGCATCCCCAAGGCCATCTTCATCCGGGCAAGGGGGCTCCTCAAGTCGTGCGAGACGCCGGCCAGCAGGGTGCTCTGGTTTTCGCGCCGCGCTGCAAGTTGAGCCGCTGTCTGGTTGAAAATCCGGGCCAGATCGGCCAGTTCATGCTCGCCCGATTCCCGCAGCCGTGGCGGGTGTTCGCCGCTGCCGATCAGGCGTGCAGCTTCGGCCAGGCGTGCCACCGGCGCGGTGATCCGGCGCGCGAGCAGCCAGGCAGTGATCAGGGTGACCAGCAGGCCGGCCGCGACAGTCCAGGCCAGGGCAAAGGAGGGGCGCGGCACGAGCAGATCCTTGGCGAAGCTGAAACGCAACACGTGGTGGGCCATGGGGATGTCCACATGAAAGCGCCCATCCGCAGCTTCGGCCACGTGCAGGGCGGTTCCGGAATCGAGGCGGGAGGCGAGCGAGGTGCGCAGGAAGTTGACGTAGGGGAGGTGCCTGGCATCCTTGCCCAAAGGCGCGCCTGCCTCCGTCAGGCCAATGTCGTGACTGAACTTCAGTTCATCCTCGAAAGCGGGACGCGTCGTGGCGGGCAGTTCCACCCAGGTACGCGCGGACAGCACCAGCAGGGCGGCCAGATCGTCGGCCGAGCGTTGTGCGAGCGGCCTGGTGATATACAAGAAGATCGCCGTGCCCGAGGCGATCTGGAATACGAGCAGGCCTGCCGCAATGGTGAGCACCGTGCGACGAAACAGCGAACCGCGCAGTTTCACGTCGCGGCCTCGCCGCGCGGCGAGAACAGATAACCTTCGCCCCAGACGGTGCGCAGGTAGATCGGCGTTTCGGGATTGGGCTCGATCTTGCGGCGCAGACGGGTCACCCGGACATCGACGCTGCGGTCAAAGGGTGAACGTTCGTAGCCTTTGACCAGGGTGATGAGGTGGTCGCGCGTCAGCACCTGATTGGGATGTTCGAGAAAAATGCGTAACAAGGTGAACTCTCCAGACGTCATGGGGACTTCACTGCCTTCGTGCGTCAGGACATGGGTGGCGAGGTCGAGACGGAACGGGCCAAAGACAAGTGCGCCGGTCTCTTTGGACGCGGACGCATTGCCGCCACCGCGTCGCAGCACCGCACGCACGCGGGCGAGCAGTTCCCGCGGGCCGAACGGCTTGGCCAGATAGTCGTCGGCACCGATTTCCAGGCCCACCACCCGGTCCACCTCCTCGCCCCGTGCCGAGACGATGATGACCGGGGGGCCACCATCGGCGCGCAGCCATTTGAGCAGGCTCAAGCCGTCCTCCCCCGGCAGCATCAGGTCGAGCACCACCAGGTCGGCAGCGTGGCGCGCCATGCTGGCCCGGAAGGCGACACCGTCGCCCACGCCTTCCACCAGGTATCCGCTTGCAGTGAGATAAGACGTGACCAATTCGCGCAGTGCCGTGTCGTCGTCCACGACCAGGATACGTTGCGTTGCCTCTCCACCCATTCAGCTTGACTCCGTCCCATCCGGAATGTGGGAGCACAGCCGCTATTTTACCGGCTGCTGCGCCGCGGATGACCCATGAAACAACTTGCAACAACCTGTAGCGGTTGTGAAAGAACCAGGAAACGTCTGGCCAGGATACTTCGTCCACTGCCAGCGGAATCGAAGCCCTCGTGCTCCACTCCCCGTACATGCAGCAAGACATCGCGCAATGCCGCGCGATGGGTCGGAAAGCCGCCAATCCCGGCAGGCGGCGCCCGCAGATCGGGTCGTGACACCAGTCCGGGATGAAACTGGAGGTTGATCATGAATATGGGTGACACAAGCAAGTTTAATCAAGCGCATTTGGCGCAATGGATGGAAACCAGCCGTCATTACCTTTTTTCCGAGGAGGAGAAGCGGGTGGGGTTGGCAATGTCTTCCGGCGTCGCGTCCAATCAGCCCGTGATCGGGCAGTGCAAGCAGGATGGTGCGGATCTGGTGGAACATGATGCCGATCCGGCTGAGAAAGCGCTGCTTCAGTTGCGTCTGGATACTCATGGTGCACGGGTCCACTTCATTTCTCGGGTGCGTGGGAAGTTGTTGCGCCGTGTGAAACGTACGGCGCAGTGGAACTCAAACCCGCTGCAGGAACTGGAGCATGTGTTCTTTTCTCATGTTTCATTCATCGCGCGCAACCCTGAGCTTGCCAGGCGCATGCTGGATTGGTTGCTGTTGCGCGGCGATATCCGCATCCAGCGGCGCGTCCAGGGAGTCGTTGATTGCTACGCATCACGCCTGGCCCGGATAATCGAACGCGCCAGGCGCCAGGATTTCATCAGAGCCGACATCAGCCCCCATTTCGCCGCGAATTTTTTCGTCAGCCTGATTCAGGGGTTGATGCTCGGAAAAGATGCGGGTCTATCCGCGCGCGGTGAAATATTCAGGAAGGCGGCATATGCCTTTGCGCTTTATCGAGACTGGGTGACCGCGCCGGCACAGGGAATAAAACCGGTCTGCCTTTATCCCGCCTATTTCGGATGGAATCGGACATGAAGCCTCTGTCGCGGTTGTTGACCGCGTTCTTTCTTGCCTCTGGGGCAACGACCTGCGCTGCCGAGCCCCTCTTTCTGTGGGACGCAATGGCGCGGGCCGCCCAGGCCAACCCGGCGCTTCGCAGCCAGCAGGTCGAGGTCGAGAGGCAAACCCTGGAGCAGGACATCGCCCGCAGCCAGCATCTGCCCAAGGTCGACCTGAACGCGGATTACACCCACTATGCCTACCCCACCTTCGTTACGCCAATCCGCGATACGAACGTTTTCCCGCCGATGGACAAGGATATTGCCAATATCGGCCTGGCCTTATCCTTGCCGCTCTACAGCGGCGGCAAGCTGGTCGCCGGCGAAGCGCTGGCCGCGCACAACCGGGAGGCGTCGGCCCAGGTGCTGCGCGCCGGCGGGCAGGATTTGCTGTTCAATGTCGTCGCCACCTACACCAAGGCCTTGCATTTCCGGGAGCTCGACAAGGTGTTGGATGCACGCATCAAGGCGCTGCAGCAGGAGGAAAAAGATACTGAACTGCGCATCAAGCAGGGGCGCGCGGCGCGGCTCGAATTGATCCGCCTCAGGACCCAGTTGTCCCAGGCGCGCTATGACAAGGTGTCCGTTACGCAGGGTGAGAAGGATGCCTTGTCGCTGCTGACATCACTCCTGGGAGAAAGCGGCCCGGCCCCGATCCTGGCCGATCTGAACAAGACCTCCCCTTCCTTGCCGGTTTCGATCGAAGAGGCGAAGAACCAGGCTTTGCTGCGTCGTCCGGACATGCTCGGGCTGGTCGCCACCGGCAAGGCGGCACAGGAAAAAACCGCCATCGCCCGCGGCGAGCGGCTGCCGCAAATCGATCTGGTCGCCAAGGCGCAGGAAAGCACCGGCGGCGACTGGGAAGGCTACGACGACTGGCAGATGGGCGTGCAGCTTTCCCTGCCCGTGTTCGACGGCGGCATCCGCAAGCGCCGGGTGGAACAGGCGGGTCTCGAACAGCGGCAAAATGCCTTGCAGCAGGAGGACACCCGCAACCGCATCGCCAGCGAGATCGAACAGGCGTTCGGCGCCCTGTCCGAATCCCGCGCCCGGCTGGAAGCGGCCACCCAGGGCGAAACCGAAGCCAGCGAAGCGCTGCGCATCGAAACCCTGCGCTACCACAGCGGAGAGAACACCATCACCGACCTGCTCGCCGCCGAATCCGCCCTCTGGGACGCCACCGCGAGCCGCCTCCAGGCGGGATACGACATCACCGTGAGCCAGGCGCAGTTGCTACGCGTCACCGGCAAGCTCGCTACCGACAGCTTCAACCCCACGCTGTCGGACAGTAAAAGCGCCGCAGGCCTTCCCGCGTCCGGCAGTGCCCAATACGGCCTTGCGTACTATCTTGCATGGCACCGTTGGGGAGTGGGCAGCGGTAACGAACCCGTCGCACAGGACAGCGCAGCAAGCACATTTCACAATTCTGGTCTTGCCGGCGAAAGCCCTTCAGGGCATCTCGTCAAGCAAGGAGCAAAACTATGAATAAAAAGATCGTAATCGTCGGTATTCTCGCCGCAGGCATCGGTGCCGCCGTGCTGTGGAAGCTTGCGCCCTGGGTAACACCGGATGACAACACGGTATTCGCTTCGGGCACGATGGATGCCACCGAAATCGCGGTCTCCTTCCGCATCCCCGGCATCCTTCACAGCCGGCCGGTCGAGGAAGGCAGCCGCGTCAAGGCGGGCGATCTGCTGGCCGCGCTCGACGAGCGCGAGTCCATCGCCCGGCTGCAGCAGGCGGAAGCTGCGCAGCAGGCCGCCGAGGCGCACCTCAAGGATCTGGAACAGGGCTATCGCCCGCAGGAAATCGCCGAAGCCCGCGCCCAGGTCGAGCAGGCCCGCGCCGACCGGGCCAATCTGGAAGAAGAAGCCAGACGTTCCGAAGCGCTCTTCCTTGGCGGCGCCGTCAGCCAGCAGCGGCGCGACAAGGACCGCACCGCCGCCGCCGTATCGGCCCAGCAGCTAAGTGCGGCGCAGGAACGATTGAAACTGCTGCAAAGCGGCTATCGCCCCGAGACCATCAACGTCGCGCGGGCGCAACGCGACGAAGCGCTGGCCGCTGTCGAGGCCGCCCGTGTCGCGTGGGAGGATTTGCTGGTCAAAAGTCCGGTGGAGGGCGTGATCACCCGCACCCATGCGGAAGTGGGCGAGACCCTCGGAGCGGGGCGTCCGGTGGCGACGGTCACCGACATTTCCAGGCCCTGGGCACGGGTCTACGTCCCGGAAAACCAGATCGGCAAGGTACGTCTTGGCGCCGCCGCCAAGATCAAGGTCGACACCTTCCCCGACCGGGAATTCGATGGCCGCGTGAGCTACGTCTCGTCCCAGGCGGAGTTCACCCCCAAGAACGTGCAGACCCAGGAAGAACGGGTAAAGCTGGTCTTCGCGGTGAACGTGACGCTGGACAACCGCGACGGCACGCTCAAGCCCGGCATGCCGGCCGATGTCTACATCGCGAATGAGGGCGGGGTTGTACAGTGATCCCTTCAGTCGGCTTCGATCATGACAGGCAGATGCTGCAGCGTCTGCAACGGCGTGACCGCTACGCGTTGCTGTTCTACTTGATTTCGGGCGCAACGATTATGGTGGCGGGCGAGGCAGCGGCCTTTTATCTGGGCATCGCCGATCGCTATGGATTCATCCCCCTGTTGCTGCGCGGCATTATTTACCTGCTGCTGACCATGGCGTTGTGGGCAGCCTTGCTGCGCGTCAACCGGCGCCTGGTAACCGGGCTGATGAACGAAAAGCGGCAGGGCTATGAATCGATTCTGCTCGCCTACGATAGCGCGCTCTCGCTCAAGGACACCTATACAGGCGGTCACGGACGCAGGGTGGCGCATTACACCCGCTTGATTGCCGGGGCCATGGGCTTGCCGGAAGCCGAGGTGGATTCGATCGGCCAGGCAGCGCTGCTGCACGACCTGGGCAAGATCGGGATCCCCGACCGCATCCTGACCAAACCGGAGCGTCTCACCCGTGAAGAATTCGCCGTGGTGCAGAAACATCCCGCCGCCGGTGCAGACATTCTTCGCACTATCGCCCCGCTGCGCCGCCACGCCAAGGCGGTGCGCCATCACCATGAACGCTTCGACGGCAGCGGCTACCCCGACGGGCTGCGCGGTACGGACATCCCCGTCGCGGCGCGCATTATCGCGGTGGCCGATGCTTTCGACGCCCTCGGCAGCAACCGCAGCTATCGCCGCGGCGTCAGCGCGGAGCAGGCATTGGATATCATCGCCCAGGCCGGTGGCAGCCATTTCGACCCCGAAATCGTCGCCGCGGCTGCCGGCAAGCCTCTCCACGAAGCCCTGATCGCCGCGCACGGAGAAATGCCATGAACGATATTGCCATTCAGGCCAGCGGCCTCGGACGCGCCTTCGGTGACATGTGGGCGGTGCGCGAGCTCGATCTTGAAGTGAGGCGCGGCGAAATCTTCGGCCTGGTCGGCCCGGACGGCGCCGGCAAGACCACCACCATGCGCATGCTGACCGGTATTCTCGCCGCAAGCGAAGGCAGTGCGTCCGTAGCGGAATTTTCCATCCAGGGCGACGAAGAGGCGATCAAGTCCCGCATCAGCTACATGTCGCAGCGCTTCGGCCTGTACGGCGATCTCTCGGTGGAAGAGAACCTGCGCTTTTATGCCGACCTGTACCAAGTGCCGCGGCGCGAGCGTGAGCCGCTGGAAGAGCGCCTGCTCGGCTTCTCCAACCTGACCCCGTTCAGAAAGCGCCTGGCGCGCAACCTTTCCGGCGGCATGAAACAGAAGCTGGGGCTGGCCTGCGCCCTCATCCACAAGCCCGAAATCCTGTTTCTCGACGAGCCCACCAACGGCGTCGATCCGGTATCGCGGCGCGATTTCTGGCGGATTCTCTACGCCATGCTCAAGGAGGGGGTGACGATCTTCATCTCCACCGCCTACCTCGACGAAGCGGAGCGCTGTACCCGTGTCGGCCTGATGCACCAGGGACGCCTGATCCAGTGCGACACGCCGCAGAAACTCAAGCAGGCTATCCCCGGCCTGCTGCTGGAACTGGAAACCGCACAACCCCGCGTCGCGCGGGAGGCGCTCACCGCCCAGCTGGGCGCCAATCGCGTGAGCCTGTTCGGCGGCAAGCTGCATCTCTACGCCGCAGACGAGGCGGAGGCGGAGCAGGCCCGCACCGTCTTGCGCGAGGCCGACATCCCGATCCTGGCTGAAAACACCATCATCCCGTCGCTGGAGGACGTGTTCATCTACCAGCTGACGCGAAACGACGAGGAGACGACGGCATGAGCACAGACCCGGCCGTGGAAGTACGCGACCTGACCCGGTTGTTCGGTGATTTCGTCGCCGTCGACCGCATCTCGCTCACCGTGGAAAAGGGTCAGGTGTTCGGCTTTCTCGGCCCCAACGGCGCCGGCAAATCCACCACCATCCGCATGCTGTGCGGCCTGCTGTTGCCCAGTTCAGGCGAGGGTCGGGTGGCAGGCTTCGATGTCATGACCGAGTCCGAAACCATCAAGCGCCACATCGGCTACATGTCGCAGAAGTTTTCTCTCTACGACGACCTCAGCGTGGAGGAGAACATCGACTTCTACACCGGCATCTACAACGTGCCCAGGGACAAACGCAAGGCGCGCAAGGACTGGGTGCTGGAGATGGCGGGGCTGACCGGCAAGCAAAGCAACCTGACCGGTTCGCTGGCCGGCGGCTGGAAACAGCGTCTGGCCCTGGGCTGCGCGGTACTGCACGAACCGCAGATCCTGTTTCTCGACGAGCCGACCTCGGGCGTGGATCCGCTCTCGCGGCGCCGGTTCTGGGACCTGATCGCGCAGATGTCGCACCGTGGCACCACCGTGTTCGTTACCACCCACTACATGGAGGAGGCCGAATACTGCGACGAACTGGCGCTGATATACCACGGCAAGATGATCGCCAAGGGTAAACCTGCCGAGCTCAAGACCCTGATCCCCGAGGACATTCTTGAAATTCGCGTCGAACGTCCGTTCGAGGCGCTGGAACAGCTGGAAGGCTCCGGCCTGGTGCAGGGGGTCGCGCTGTTCGGCGGCGCTCTGCACGCCGTGGTCGACGATGCTGCCAAGGCAAGCGCAGCGATTCGCGATTTTCTTGCGGAACAAGGCCTTGCCGTGGAAGAAATCACCCCGGTTGTTCCTTCGATGGAAGACGTGTTCGTCTCCCTGATCGAACTCGAGGACCGCCAGCGCGGAGAAGAAGAGGAGAAATCATGAAAAAGCCCGTTTTCTCCTGGATCCGGTTGTGGGCGCTGGTGAAAAAGGAATTCATCCACATCATCCGCGACCCGCGTTCGCTGGCGATGGCCTTCCTGATGCCGCTGATCCTGCTGATCCTGTTCGGCTACGCCATCACCATGGACATCAAGACACTCAACCTTGTCGTCTACGATCAGGACAAGAGTGCTGCCAGCCGCCATTACGTGGAAGGGTTTCCGGCTTCCAGCTATTTCGACGTGGTCGCGGACGTGGAAAATTACACCGATGCGCGCGCGCTGATCGACCAGGGCCGCGCTCACCTGGCGCTGGTGATCCCGCAGCACTTTGCGCGCGACCTGGAGCAGGAGCGGACCACACAAGTACAATTGCTTGCCGACGGCTCGGACGCCAACACCGCGACCATTGCCATGGGCTACGTCGAGGCCATCACCGACCGCTTCAGTGCGGCGCAGTTGGGCGGCAAGATCGAGCTCGCCGTGGATAACCGCCTGCGGGTCTGGTACAACGCCGAGCTGAAAAGCCGCTGGTTCATCATCCCCGGCCTGATCGCGGTGATCATGACGGTGATCACCGCCCTGCTCACCGCGCTCACCGTTTCACGCGAGTGGGAAAGCGGCACCATGGAACAGCTGATCGCCACGCCGGTGCAGCCGATCGAACTGTTCCTCGGCAAGATGGCGCCGTATTTCGTGATCGGCGTACTGGACGTGCTGTTCTCGGTGGCGATGGGGGTATGGGTATTCGACGTGCCGCTTAGAGGCAGCTTTCTGTTCCTGCTCGGCGTCACCGCGATGTTCCTGGTGGGCGGCCTGAGCCTCGGCATCATGGTTTCCACCATCGCCAAGTCGCAACTGGTGGCGAGCCAGGTGGCAATGGTGGTCACCTTTCTGCCGGCCTTCCTGCTTTCCGGATTCCTCTACTCCATCGACAACATGCCGCGCTTCCTGCAGGTGGTCACCCACGTGGTGCAGGCACGCTATTTCGTCGAAGTGCTGAAGAACATTTTTCTCAAGGCCAGCCCGCCTTCCTTCGTGGCGGGTGACCTGATTTTCCTCGGACTGTTCGCAGCGGTGGTGTTCTCCGTTGCTTTGGGCAAGTTCCGTAAAAAGCTGGCCTGACGGAGGCGTTATGTGGGAACGAATCTATCGCATGCTGGTGAAAGAGTTCATTCAGGTGCTGCGCGACCCGCGCATGAAGGCGCTGATCTTCGTCATGCCGGTGATCCAGCTGATCATGTTCGGTTATGCCGTGACCACCGACGTCGACCACATCAAGACCGCGGTGTGCGACCTCGACAAGAGCCCGCAGAGCCGCGCGCTGATCGAGCGCTTCACGGCTTCCGGTTATTTCACCGTGGTGGACAACACCGACCGGCCCGAACGGCTGGGCGAGCTACTCGACCGCAGCAAGGCGATCATCGGCATCCAGATCAACCGCGGCTTTGCCGACGACCTGATATCCGGACGTCAGGCGGTGATCCAGACCATCATCGACGGCACCGATTCGAACACCGGCACGGTGGCGATGGATTATGCCCAGCGCATCACCCAGGAGTTTTCCAAAGAACGCGCCGCGCCGATCGAACTGACCCAGCTGGCGCAGGAGCAAGCCAGTCCCATCGAACTGCGTTCGCGCGCCTGGTTCAACCCCGACCTGAAGAGCCGCTATTACAACGTCCCTGGCGTGATCGCCGTGGTGGTGCTGCTGATTTCCCTGCTGCTCACCGCGATGGCGATCGTGCGCGAGCGTGAGATCGGCACCATGGAGCAACTGATGGTGACGCCGATTCGCTCATTCGAACTGATCCTCGGCAAGACCCTGCCGTTCGTGCTGATCAGCTTCATCGACGTGCTGGTGGTTACCGCAATCGGGGTCAACTGGTTCAATGTGCCGATTCATGGCAGCCTGGGGCTGCTGCTGTTCGGCGCCGGACTGTACCTGATGTCGACCATCGGTATCGGCCTGTTCATTTCCACCATTTCGCAGACCCAGCAGCAGGCGCTGATGTCGTCGTTCTTTTTCTACCTGCCCGCGGTGCTGCTGTCCGGCTTCATGTTTCCGATCTCGAACATGCCCGAGCCGGCACAGTGGCTCACCTATCTCAACCCGCTGCGTTATTTCCTGATCATCATCCGGGACATCTTCCTCAAGGGCAGCGGCCTGGAAATCCTGTGGCCCCAGTTCGCCGCCCTGGCAGTGCTCGGCACGGTGCTGCTGCTGGTGAGTTCGCTTCGCTTCCAGAAACGGATGGTCTGAGATGAACACGCTGCGCAAGCTCGCCTATCCCTTTTTTTCTTCAGCCTGCCTGGCGCTTGCCACAAGCGGCGCGCAAGCGGCGAGTCCCGTGATCCTTCATAAAATCATGGAAGATCTGGGCAGGAACATGCAGGCCATTACCGACGGCATTTCGCGCGAGGACTGGATCCTGGTGGAAAAAAACGCTGCGCAGATTATCGACCAGCCGCAACCCCCTCTGAACGAAAAGGTAAGCCTGCTCGGCTTCATGGGCACTCAAATGTGGAAATTCAAGACCTACGAAGGTAAGAAAGTCGATGCCGCGCTGATGCTGGGCAAGGCGGCAAAAGCCAAGGATGGCCCGCGCGTCATCCTGGCATTTCAGAAACTTCAGACCAGTTGCTACAACTGCCACAGCGAATTCCGCAAGCCCTTGGTGGAGTATTTTTCCGGCAGTAAAAACGCCGTGCAGTGATCGGCATTCACCTCAACAACCCAGGAGATATTTGATGAACCCTTCTACACAACCGCGCGGCATTCGTGTCTGGGCAATTTCCCTGCTTGCGGTCGCATTCGGCCTGCTGACCCTCATGGAGGGCGGCACCATCCTGTTCGGCGGTGACGCGGCGCGCGCTGCGGCTGGAAACTATGTGCCATTCGTGCTGTGGTTCAATTTTCTGGCGGGCTTTGCCTATGTTATTGCCGGCGCCGGGCTGTGGCTGATGCAGCGCTGGGCGGTATGGCTGGCCGTTGCCATCGCCGCGGCAACGGCGTTCACCTTTGCGGCTTTCGGCGTGTATGTTTATTTCGGCGGCGCCTTCGAACCGCGCACGATGATCGCCATGACGCTGCGGACGCTGGTGTGGGTGACGATCGCGGCCATTGCCTGGCGCGGGCTGCCACGTGTAAAGCCGGCCAGACCATAAGGAAGCAAGCAATGAATTTGCATACGCGCTTCACCACTGTCCGCTGGACGTGCCTGGCATTGGCTGCCAGTGCCAGGCCGTCGCTGGCGTTGCCCGATACTGACCCGGCGCCAGCGCATACCAGATCATCCCCCATGGCGTCGACGAACTCGTCGAAGGCCACTACATTCAGACGCCGCAGGAAATGCTTGCGGACGTGCGCCGATTCGATGCCATCAATGAGCCTGAAAACCGCAGTTGACCGCTCATCGCCTTCAGGAATTCCACATGAATGCTTGCTTTAGAACCGTCGATCACGTTCACCTGTTGGGTGAGCACGCGTCCAGCTGCGGTTTCCAGGATCAAGAAAGGCAGGGGCTGCTCGATCGCCTGGCGGTGGCCCCGAATCAGACGATGAAAATAGACGGAAGGACATCATGAAAATCACTTTTTACGGCGCGGCCCGCGAGGTCACGGGTTCGTGTTATTTGATCGAGACCGGTGCAGTTCGCTTCCTGGTGGACTGCGGCATGTTTCAGGGCGGGCGCGAGGCCCCGGCGCGCAACCGCCGGCCGTTCGACTTCGACCCGCGAGCGCTCGATTTTGTGCTGCTCACGCATGCGCATATCGATCACAGCGGCCTGTTGCCGAAGCTCATGCTTGAAGGATTCACCGGTCCGATTCATGCCACCGGGGCCACCGCCGACCTGCTCGCGGTGATGCTGCCGGACAGCGGCCACATCCAGGAGGTCGAGGCTGAGCGCGCCTTGCGTAAACAAAAATCCTCCAGGCGAGCCGGGGTTGCGGCGACGCCGATCTATACCGTGCAGGACGCCATGGACTGCCTGGAACAGCTGAGTCCGCTCGTCTATGACCAGTGGATGGAGCCGCACGCCGACATCCGCTGCCGCTTTCACGACGCCGGGCACATCCTCGGCTCGGCGATTATCGAGATTCAGGTCACGGAGGGCGGCAAGACCACGACCCTGGTGTTTTCCGGCGATCTCGGCCAGCCGGGGCGGCCGATTCTGCGCGACCCGGCCGTGATCGAGGCGGCGGACGTGCTGTTCATCGAGTCGACCTACGGCAACCGCATGCACAAGGACCTGCCGGCGACCCTGGAGGAGCTTGCCCAGGTGATCGAGCGCACGCTGCGGGTCAAGCACGGCAATGTCATCATTCCTGCGTTTGCCGTCGGACGCACGCAGGAAGTCATTTATTACCTGCATCAGTTGGTACGCCAGGGGCGTCTGCGCGATCTCGATATCTTCGTGGATTCACCCATGGCCACGGCCGCAACCCGAATCACCATGCAGCATATGGCGCTGTTCGACGATGAAGCGCGGCACCTCGCCGACTGGCGCTCATCAGCGGGCAGCAGCCTGCCGAATCTGCACTTCATCGGCAGCGTGGACGAGTCCATGGCCCTCAACCAGATTCGCTCCGGGGCCATCATTATTTCCGCGAGTGGCATGTGCGATGCAGGCCGCATCAAGCATCACCTGCGTCACAACCTGGGACGCGCCGAGTGTAGCGTACTGATCACCGGCTTCCAGGCGCAGGGCACGCTCGGCCGGCGGCTGGTGGATGGCGTAAAGCGGGTGCGCATCTTCGGCCAGGACATTCCGGTGCGCGCCCCGATTCACACCCTGGGCGGTTTCTCGGCACATGCCGATCAGCGGGCGCTGCTCGACTGGGCCGGCGGTTTCCGGCGACCCCCGCGCCAGACGTTCGTGGTGCACGGGGAAGAAGCTGCGGCACTCGCGTTCGCCGAGCGCCTGCGAACCGACAACGGCTGGACGGTGACAGTGCCCGAGCCCGGCCAGAGCGTGACGTTGTAAGTACCAGCAGTGCTGTCACCAACCTTTATTAACGTGTCCGACAAGGAGAGCAACATGCAAGGCAAGAAAAATATCGCGACAGGTTTCCTGTTTCTCGCCGGTTTCATGGTTTACGGTTTTGTCCTGATCTACCTGCGTGATTTTGCACCCGGCAAGGAGGCGTGGATCGCCGACTATGCAGTGGGCAAGCATTTTGAATCGCGCCTGGCGCACGTGCACGGCAACCTGTTCGCCTTCATCAACATCGTCGTGGGCTACCTGTTGCTGCGCCTTCCCATCGGGTCGGCTTCCGCGAAAGGCATCTCGTGGCTGACGCTGGCCGGCATGCTGATGCCGCTCGGGATACTTTCCGAGGTGGTGTTCGGCCTGCCGCCGGTGCTGGTCCTCGTCGGTGGCATCTCGATGGTGGCGGCGATGATCTGGTTTGGCGTGGTGGCGACCAGGCTGCGCCTGGACGGTGGTGGAGGACGGTCATGAGTACAGAACGAGATCCTGCCGCTGTGAGCGACACGGTTGCCGATAGCGAACGCGATGCACTGGTTCGGGCAATCAACGAGAGCCCTTCCTATCGGCTTGCCTATGAAGATCCGGATTTCCTGACCAGCGACGATCTGCGGCCGGTGCGGCTGCAGCTGGAACTGTTGAAGCCCGAGCGCTACCTGCGCCAGCACAATATCCATTCCACCATCGTCGTGTTCGGCAGCGCCCGCCTGCAATCGCCGGCGCAGGCACAGGCGCAGCTGAAAGCGCTGGAACAGGGCGCCGGCGGGCAGTCCGGCGACCCGGCGCTGCAGGCAGAAATCGCACGGGCCCGCAAGCAGCTGGAATACGCGCGCTACTACGATGAAGCGCGACGTTTCGCCGATATTGTCTCGCGCCGTTTTCAGCAGCAGCAGCGCCGCGATTTCGTGGTCGTGACCGGTGGCGGGCCGGGGATCATGGAGGCGGCCAATCGCGGGGCCTACGAGGCCGGCGCGCACAGCATCGGCCTCAACATCACGCTGCCGCACGAGCAGGCGCCCAACCCGTTCATCAGCCCGGAGCTGTGTTTCCAGTTCCGCTACTTCGGCCTGCGCAAGATGCATTTTCTGTTGCGGGCCAAGGCGCTGGTGGCCTTTCCCGGCGGCTACGGCACGCTCGACGAGCTTTTCGAGACACTGACGCTGGTGCAGACGGGCAAGGTCGATCGGATGCCGATCGTTCTGGTCGGCGAGCGGTTCTGGCGGCGGGCGATCGACTTCGAATTCCTGGTGGAAGAGGGGCTGATCAGCCGACATGATCTCGATCTCTTCACGATCGTGGACATCGCGGACGATGCGGTTGCCGTGCTGCAGGATTTCTACAAGGGCGTACCGCCTGCCTAGGCATTAGGAACACAGTGAGGTAATCGACATGAGAATTCGTCTACAGGCCCTGTTGGCCGTGTTTCTTCTGGCGATATGCGGCACGGCCGCATCCGGTGAGATTGCCGATCGTTTCAGACAGGTGAGTGATGCGGTCGTCATCATCGAAACCCAGCAGACAATGCTCCTGACGGACTGCCGCGGGCTGCGGCAGACGAGTGCCGGGAACATCGGATCGGGCGTTCTGATCTCGCCCGACGGCAAGATCATGACAGCGGCACACCTGGTGCAGGCAGCGAGCGTGATCAAGGTGAAATTCAAGGGCGGACAGGTGATCGATGCGCATGTCGTCGCCTCCGCGCCCCTGGCCGACGTCGCCTTGCTTCAACTCGAGCATGTCCCGAAAAACGCCGTCGTAGCAAGGCTCGGCGACTCGAGCAGGACAAGCATCGGCGACCAGGTGTTTGTCGTGGGTGCGCCTTACGGGATCGCGCATACCCTTACGGTTGGTTATCTCAGCGCACGACACAGGCAGAGCGTGGTGATGGGCGGATTCGAGACCGGGGAGCTTTTTCAAACCGATGCGGCCGTGAATCAGGGCAATTCCGGCGGGCCCATGTTCAACATGGCGGGCGAGGTGATCGGGATCGTCAGCCACATCCTCTCGAAGTCCGGCGGTTTCGAGGGCCTGGGATTCGCGGTGACCTCGGACACGGCAAAGCAACTGCTGCTCGAGGAGCACGCCTTCTGGACCGGCTTCGAAGGGAGTGCACTCGCCGGGCCGCTGGCCGGAATTTTCAACCTGCCGCAGCCGTTCGGCGTGTTGGTTGAACAGGTTGCCGACAACTCGCCGGCGTCACGCCTCGGGCTACGCCCCGGCGCGGTGCAGGCACGCATCGGCGCACAGGAATTCCTGCTGGGCGGCGACATTATCTTGTCGGTTATGGATATTCCCCTGACGCAGAGCGATGAAACCTACCGGCAGATTCAGGCGCAACTCCGTTGCGTGGATCCCGGTGGGACGATCACCGCCAGCGTCCTTCGGATGGGCGAGGTTCTGCAACTAAGCGCTCCCTGCCTGGCAGGGCAGTGATGCGGGCTGCTGTGGTTTGTTGCAGCGCGGTTTCAACAGGCGACCGGTTAATCATGTTAATCATGATGCGATCCGGCGGTCATCAATCCACCCATGCCTGCATGGGACGGGCTGGCATGGAGCATAAGAAATCATGGATCGCTGGAGAGTAATCGAGGGCGCCCCCTTTCCTTTCGGAGCAAGCTGGGTCGAATCCGGGAAGGCGTACAATTTTTCCCTGTACTCGAAGTCCGCGACGCGGGTCATCCTGCTGCTGTATTCGGAAAATGACCCGCTCCAACCTCTTCACCGGCTCCCGCTCGACCATCTCAGGAACAAGACCGGACGCATCTGGCATTGCCGGATTCCCGCTTCCGAGATCCAGGGGGCAGCTTATTACGCCTATATCGTCGAGGGGCCGGTTGACCAGGCTTCCGGCCATCGGTTCGACCCCCAAAAAATCCTGCTGGACCCGTATTCGCCGGCGATATTCTTTCCGTCAGCCTTCAGCCGGGAAGCCGCGAGACATCCCGGTTCGAATGCCGGCAAGGCCCCGCTGGGTGTCCTCCGTGGCGATCACCCCCCGTTCGACTGGCGCGGGGACTGTCGGCCGGTCCATACCTCGGATACCGTGATTTATGAGCTGCAGGTAAAAGGGTTTACCCGGCGGGCAAACGCCGGGGTCAGCGTGGAACGGTGCGGCACTTTCGCGGGCCTGATCGACAAAATTCCCTACCTCAATGAGCTGGGTGTCACGGTCGTCGAACTGCTGCCGGTGCAGCAGTTCGATCCCCAGGAAGGTAATTACTGGGGCTACATGTCGCTCGCCTTTTTCGCCCCGCACCATGCCTACAGCAGCCGACAGGATCTGGGCGGAGTGGTCGATGAATTCAAGGAGATGGTCAGGGCCTTTCATGCGGCCGACATCGAGGTGATTCTGGATGTGGCCTACAGCCATACGACGGAAATGGACGAAACCGGGCCGACTTACAGCTTCCGGGGCATCGATAACACCTCCTACTATCTGCTTGAAGCCGACCGCAAACGCTATCGCAACGATGCGGGCACCGGGAACGTGCTTGACTGCGCCAACCGCTACGTCCGGAAGATGATCCTCGACAGCCTCCGTTACTGGGTGACCGAGATGCATGTCGACGGATTCCGCTTCGACCTGGCCTCAATCTTCACGCGGCGCAGCGACGGCTCCGTCAACCTCGATGACCCTCCGATCATCTTCGAAATCATGGCCGACCCCATCCTGGCCGACAGACGGCTCATTGCCGAGGCGTGGGATCTTTCCAGTTATCAGCTGGGCCGGAGTTTCCCGGGCATCACGTGGTCGCAGTGGAACGGGAAGTTTCGGGACGACGTGAGGTCGTTTATGCGCGGCGACGCCGGCAAGGTCAATGCCCTGATGACGCGGCTCTACGGGAGCGACGATCTTTTCCCCGACACGCTCTTCGAGGCCTGTCATGCCTACCAAAGTGTGAATTTTGTGACAGCGCACGATGGCTTCTGCCTCTATGATCTGGTGTCCTATAACGCCAAGCACAACGAGGCCAACGGCCATCGCAATACGGATGGAAGCGATTACAACCTGAGCTGGAATTGCGGCTGGGAAGGCGATGGCGATGTTCCGCCGGAGGTGCTCGCATTACGCAGGCGCCAGGTCAAGAATTTCTGCTGCCTCCTGTTTCTTGCCAACGGTACGCCGATGTTCTGCGCCGGCGATGAGTTCATGAATACCCAGCGTGGCAACAACAACCCGTACAACCAGGACAATGAAACCACTTGGCTGGACTGGGATCTGCTACAGCGCAATCGCGAGGTTTTCCGGTTTTTCAAGGGGATGATCGCGTTTCGCAAGGCCCATCCGTCGCTTGGCCGAAGCCGCTTCTGGCGTGAAGACGTGCACTGGTATGGCGTCGGTTCCGAGGTCGATCGCATGGAGGCTTCCCGCAGCCTGGCATTTTTTCTGAGCGGCGCCGCGGAATACGATCAGGATCTCTATGTCATGATCAATGCGTATGACCATGATCTCGTATTCACGCTTCAGGAGGGTCGCGCGCAGGATTGGCGGCGCGTGGTGGATACCGCGCTTCCCAGTCCGGATGACATCTGTGAACCGGGTCACGAGACTGCGCTGCCAGCGGCCCGGTACACGGTGAAGGCACGGTCGATCGTGATTCTTATGCGGCCATAGCCAAGGACAAAAATGAAGCTTTTGACCGTCAACGCCGGAAGTTCTTCCATCCGCCTCGCTGCCTATGCGAGCGAGCGGCGCCTGCTCGCCACCCATCACAGCGATGCCGCACCCGCGCGGGCGCAGACCGTGCTGCGTGAGTTCATCAAGCAGCACGGCCTCGATGACATTGCGGTCGTGGCGCACCGCGTGGTGCACGGTGGCAATACGCTCGTGCGCTCGTGCGTGATCGACGCCGCAGTCGAGCGCGAGATTGAGCGGCTTTCCGTGCTCGCGCCGCTGCACAATCCGCCGGCACTTGCCTGGTTGCGCGCCTGCCGCGCGCTGCTGGGCGCGCGTGTCCCGCAGGTGGCGGTGTTCGATACGGCGTTCTATGCGCACCTGCCCGAGGTCGCCGCAACCTATGCGCTGCCACGAGCGCTCAATGCGCGCCTTGGGCTACGTCGCTTCGGCTTCCACGGGCTGGCGCACGAGGCGATGTGGCGGCGCTGGTGCGCGCTGCGGCCGGATATCGCGGATCGTGGGTGCGTGATCTCGCTCCAGCTCGGCGCCGGCTGCTCGATCACCGCGGTGCGCGACGGTCGGGCGGTCGACACCTCCATGGGCTTCTCCCCGCTTGAGGGGTTGGTGATGGCAACGCGTAGCGGTGACGTCGATGCGGGATTGCTGCTTTATCTGCAAAGCGTCGAAGGCATGTCGCCCGAGCAGCTCGGAAGGCTGCTCAACGAGGCGTCCGGCCTGCTTGGACTTTCCGGCATCAGCGGCGATATGCGTACCCTGCTCGAGTCGAGCGATCCGGCCGCGCGCTTGGCCGTGGAGGCTTACGCCTACCGTGCGCGCAAGTACATCGGCGCTTATTTGGCGGCACTGGGTGGCGCCGATGCCATCGTATTCGGCGGTGGCGTGGGTGAGCACGCCCCGACGGTGCGTGCGGCGGCATTGAAAAATATGGAATGGGCCGGCGTGCGCCTGGATGCCGCTGCAAATGAAACAACCGTGGCGAAGGCGGGTCGAATCAGCCGCCCCGGCAGCAAGATCGAGGTCTGGGTGCTTCCCGTGGATGAGCAACAAATCCTGGCACAGGAGGCGCTGGCGGTGATCAGCCGTCAATGAAACGCATGACAAAAGGAGAGCAAGGATGAATCTGAAAGCAAGCAACAAGCAACAAGCCCGGCCAACCGGCGCAAAGGTGGACGGACCGCTGTCCGCAACCGAGCTGCGCAGGATGAACGCCTACTGGCGCGCGGCGAACTATCTATCGGTAGGACAGATTTACCTGCTGGACAATCCGCTGCTCAGGTCGCCGCTCAGGCTCGAGCACATCAAGCCGCGGCTGATCGGCCATTGGGGTACGACGCCGGGGCTGAATTTCATCTATGTCCACCTCAACCGTGTGATCAAGGCGCACGACCTCAACATGATTTACATTGCCGGTCCTGGCCATGGCGGCCCGGGCCTGGTCGCCAACACCTGGCTGGAAGGCACCTACAGCGAGGTTTATCCCAATATTGCGCAGACCGCCGAAGGCATGAAGAAACTGTTCCGGCAGTTTTCGTTTCCCGGCGGCGTGCCGAGCCACGTGGCGCCGGAGACGCCCGGCTCGATCCATGAGGGGGGTGAACTGGGCTACTCGTTATCGCATGCCTACGGTGCGGTGTTCGACAACCCGGATTTGATCGCCGCCTGCGTGGTCGGCGATGGCGAGGCCGAAACCGGACCGCTGGCGGCTGCATGGCATTCCAACAAGTTCCTGAACCCGGCGCGCGACGGCGCGGTGCTGCCGATCCTGCATCTCAACGGTTACAAGATTGCCAACCCCACGCTGCTCGCGCGTATCCCGCACGCAGAGCTGGAGAGCCTGTTTACCGGCTACGGTTACAAGCCGTATTTCGTGGAGGGATCCGACCCGGCGCTGATGCATCAGCAGATGGCAACGATTCTGGATACGGCCATTGCCGACATTCAGGCCATCCAGCAGGACGCGCGCGCCAATGGCGTCAAGACGCGTCCTAACTGGCCGATGATCATTCTGCGCAGCCCCAAGGGATGGACCGGGCCGAAGGAAGTCGATGGCAAACAGACCGAGGGTTCGTGGCGCTCCCACCAGGTACCATTCGGCGACATGGCGAATCCGGAGCATCTCGGGCTGCTTGAGCAGTGGATGCAGAGCTATCGGCCTGAGGAACTGTTTGAGGAAAGCGGCGCGCTGAACGCCGAGCTTGCCGCGCTGGCACCGCAAGGTGCGCGGCGCATGGGTGCCAACCCACATGCCAACGGCGGCCTCCTGCTCAAGGATCTCAAATTGCCGGACATCCGCGATTATGCGCTCAAGGTGTCTATTCCCGGCGCGGTGACGGGCGAAGCAACCCGCACCATGGGCGTGTTTCTGCGCGATGTGATGAAACACAACCTCGATGCATGCAACTTTCGTGTCATGGGGCCGGACGAGACGGCATCGAACCGTCTCGGCGCGCTGTTCGAGGTGACCGAACGGACATGGGTGGCCGAACACTTGCCGCAGGATGATCATCTCGCGGCCGATGGCCGGGTGATGGAAATACTGAGCGAACATACGTGCCAGGGCTGGCTCGAGGGCTATCTCCTGACCGGCCGCCACGGACTGTTTTCCTGTTACGAGGCGTTCATCCACATCGTCGACTCGATGTTCAACCAGCATGCCAAGTGGCTCAAGGTGTGCCACGAAATTCCCTGGCGCCGCCCCATCGCCTCGCTCAATATCCTGCTGACTTCGCATGTGTGGCGGCAGGATCACAACGGCTTTTCGCATCAGGACCCGGGTTTTATCGATCACGTGGTCAACAAGAAGGCCGATATCGTCCGGGTATACCTGCCGCCGGATGCCAACACACTGCTCTGCGTCACCGAGCAGTGTCTGAAGAGCCGCGATCTGGTGAACGTCATTGTGGCCGGCAAGCAGCCGCAGCTTCAGTGGCTGGATATGGAGAGCGCGACCCGCCACTGTGCCGCCGGCATCGGCATCTGGGAATGGGCGAGCAACGACCAGGGCGGCGAACCGGACGTGGTGCTGGCGGCAGCAGGCGATGTGCCCACGCTGGAAATGCTGGCGGCCATCGACATTCTGCGCCAGCACGCACCCGAGCTGAAAATCCGCTTTATCAATGTGGTGGACCTGATGACTCTGCAGCCGAAGGAAGAGCACCCGCATGGTCTGTCGGACAAGGACTTCGATACGCTGTTTACCACCGACAAGCCGATCATCTTCGCCTATCACGGTTATCCGTGGCTGATCCATCGCCTGACCTACCGGCGGACCAACCACCAGAACCTGCATGTGCGTGGCTACAAGGAAGAAGGCACGACCACCACGCCCTTCGACATGGTGGTGTGCAACGATCTCGACCGTTTTCATCTGGTGGCGGACGTAATTGACCGCGTGCCGACGCTGGGTTACCGGGCGGCGCATCTCAAGCAGGCGATGCGCAACAAGCGCATCGAACATCGCGAGTACATCATCCGCCATGGCGAGGATATGCCCGAGGTGCAGGAATGGCAGTGGGGGGCAAGTAATACGTGACGTCACGACAAGGTGGCGTGGGGAATACCAGGAACCCGTGGTTGATTCTGCGGTTTGTCGATCAGGCAGGCCGCTTCCGGCTGCGGCTCGACACCCCACGACCCGGCTCCATTCCATACCCACTCGAGTAGTGGCGCGCCTAAAATATGAATCCACCCATAACAACAGGAGCCAAAAATGAAACCGATCAAGTGCCGTTTCGGCAGCACTGCGGCGATATTCATATGGGGCGGTCTGTTTGGCGCCGTGCAGGGATACTCCGCCCAGGCCTCTCCGCTTGCCGATCTCGAAACCTGCGCAGCCATCAAGCAGGATGCCCGGCGGCTGGCTTGCTTCGATCATTTGACCAATCAGCTTAAGCCCCCATCACAACCCACGCCGCAGGAAACGGCGCTGCAGCAAGCGGTCCCGGAAACGGGTGCGATTTCGGCATTGTCACGCCATTGGGAACTGGACGACGCGGCCAAGCAGGGCACCTTCCTGCTCAAGTCGCACGGCACCAATTATGTTCTCCCGGTCAAATACAGCGACTCGCCCAACAACACCCCGTTGCGAGGGAGTCTGCTGCAACCCGATCAAGGCCTGGATTCGGTTGAAGCCGAACTGCAATTGAGCTTCAAGGTCAAAGCGATTGAAGGCGTGTTCAGTGACCGTGCCGATTTGTGGATGGGTTTCACCGGGACGTCCTACTGGCAGGCCTACAACAGCAGCATTTCCGCTTCGTTCCGGGAGACCAATTATGAGCCCGAGGCGATGCTGGTGTTTCGAACCGACTACAGCTTGGCGGGTTTAAGAGGGCGTTTTATCAACTTGGGCTTGGTGCACCAGTCCAATGGTCGCCCGGAAGGCTTGTCGCGCAGCTGGAACCGGATTTATGCGCAGTGGGGGTTCGAGCGCGGCAATTTTGCGTTGCTGGTCAGGCCGTGGTACCGCATCCCGGAAAGCGCAGCGGATGACGACAACCCGGATATTGAGGACTATATGGGCAACGGCGATCTGCTGGCGGCCTACAAGAACGGCGGCCACACTTACTCCATATTGCTGCGCAATAACCTGGAAGGCTCATCCAATCGTGGCGCGGTGCAGGTGGACTGGAGTTTCCCGATCAATGGCCGGCTGCGGGGGTATGTCCAGTATTTCAATGGCTACGGTGAATCGCTCATCGACTACAACCACAGCCAGCAATCGCTTGGTGTCGGCGTGAGCCTGATGGACTGGATGTAGGCACGGCCATCGCATGGACACGAAACAACCTGAAACAAGCTGAAACAAGCTGTAACGGCTGCGAAAAAACCGGGCAATACTTGGGCGTCACCCTTCGTTTCAACCCAATGGAATCAAAATGGCATGCGCTTCCTCTTCATACAATTCATCTCTTTTGCTTGCATGTTGTTCGTCATGGCCGCTCAGGCAGGACCGGACACTCAAACAGCAGTGAACGTGGAGCGGGGCACACCGACATCGGTTGCTGCATCGCATTCATCCGATGCGGCTGGGGTCGAGGATTCAGATGGGAACACCGGCGTAAAGAAAGTCGTGCGTGGTGGTAGCCGCTATGGCATCGGTTTTGAAGCCCGTCAGGGTATCGGATCCGATGTGCAAGGGAATCGCGGTGGGCGTGATGGACGCGCCAAACGTGGTAGTCAGGGGCGATGAAGGGTTGATTTATGGTAAACCCTTTACCCGCTTGAAATAGACAGGGTCAGAATTAGAGAAAATTCACTGTTCGATCTAAACGAAAGTGATTGCTGGAAGATGGCCTGTTTGCTGCCAGCGGCAAGCTTTGAACACGCGACAAGGATCAGGGCAGGTCGAACCTCAACACCTTGGCAGCCTTGTTGATCCGGTTGTCGAAGCAAGCGAATCTCACCTCCCCTTTCAGCTGTGGTGTTGGCGATAAGGGCTTGCTGAGAGGGGTGCTCGGATTCACAGGATGCGTTCGATTTCCACTTCGAATTCGATGCACAGATCGGCGAGCGGGTGGTTGAAGTCGACTTTCACCGCGTCGCCGCCGATTTCCAGAATGCGCCCGGCCAGGGTCTGGCCGTTGGGCATGGCGAATTCGAAAAGCTGGTCGATCTCGAATTTCATATCGATGGGCAGGTCGGATTTGGGCAGGGTCTGGATCAGGTCGGGCTGGCTGTCGCCAAAGGCCTGCCAGGGGTCGAGCAGGAATACATGGCGCTCGCCGGGGCGGATGTCGATCAGCCATTGCTCCAGCATCGGCGCCAGGGTGCCGTCGCCGAGGGTCACGGTTTCCGCTTCGGGGTCGTCGAAGTTGGAGACGAGGTCGTCGCCGCCGCGCGGGCGCAAGGCATAGCGGAGCTGGAGGGTATCGCCCGCGGCGACGGCGCGATCGGTCATGATTTGTGTGCGGCGTCTTTGCCGAACAGACTGTCCCAGATCAGCAGGGCGGCGCCGACGGAGATGGCGGAATCCGCGACGTTGAACGCCGGCCAGCCAACCCCGCTGTAGTGGAAATACAGGAAATCGACCACGTGCCCCAGCACGGCGCGGTCGATCACGTTGCCGAGCGCGCCGCCGAGCATCAGTGCCAGCGAAAAGGCCATCCGCGGCTCGCGCGCGTGGCGCTTGAGCAGGCGCACGATGATGACGGTGGCGATGACGCCGACCGTAATGAAAAACCAGCGCTGCCAGCCGCCGGCATCCGCCAGGAAACTGAATGCCGCGCCGGTGTTGTGCACCCGCACCAGCGAAAAGAATGGCAGCACCGGGATGGTTTCCTGGTAATCGAGGGTAGCGGATACCCACCATTTCGTCAGGTGGTCCAAGGCGATGACGGCGAGGGCGAGGCCCAGCCATTTGCGTATTGCGGGGTCAGAGAAATATTTCATGGCGTAGAAGTTTAATCGGGGCGAGGGCGGGGCATTGCGATGCCGTAGCGTATGTTCGGTCGAATCGCTTCGCGCTCGATGACGGCTGGCCGTGTCAGGCATGCGTGCGCGCTTCGCCGTCGCCATAGAGGTTGCTGACGCAGCGACCGCACAGGCCGGGATGGTCGGCGTGGGCGTCGACGTCGGCGCGGTAATGCCAGCAGCGCTCGCATTTTTTCGCGGTGCTCGGGGTGACTTCAACGTGGTCGGTATCGGCCGCGACGACCTGTGCCTGCGAGGTGATCAACACAAAGCGAAGGTCGTCGCCCAGCGGCGTCAGCAGGGCGAGGGTGTCGGGACTGGCCTGGAGCGTGACTTCGGCCTGCAGCGACGAGCCGATGGCACCGCCGACGCGCACGGTCTCCAGCTCTTTCTGCACCTCGGCGCGGATGGCGCGGATGCGGGTCCAGCGGTCCAGCAGATCGGCTTCGCCGGCCTGTGACGGCAGTTCGTGCCAGGTATGCAGGAACACCGAATCGTCCGAACTGCCCGAGAGTTCACTCCACACTTCCTCGCCGGTGAACGACAGGATCGGCGCCATCCAGCGGCTAAGGGCTTGGGTAATGTGGAACAACGTGTTCTGCGCGGCACGGCGGGCGCGGCTGTCGGCGCCGCTGGTGTAGAGGCGGTCCTTCAGGATGTCGAGGTAGAAACCGCCGAGGTCTTCGGAGCAGAAAGCTTGCAGCTTCTGCACGATGAAGTGGAATTCGTAGGCGTCGTAATGCGCCTGCAGCTCGCCCTGCAGTTTCCGCGTCAGCGCCAGCGCATAGCGGTCGATTTCCAGCCACTCCGCCACCGGCAGCGCGTGTGCCTTGGGGTCGAAATCCGACAGGTTGGCGAGCAGAAATTTCAAGGTATTTCGAATCCGGCGATAGCCTTCCACCACGCGTCTGAGGATCTCGTCGGACAGGGACAGCTCGCCGGAATAATCGGTGGATGCCACCCACAGCCGCAGAATATCTGCTCCAATGCTATTCGCGATTTCCTGGGGCTCAATGCCGTTGCCCCTGGATTTGGACATTTTGTATCCCTTGCTATCCACCACGAAGCCGTGAGTCAGCAAAGCCTTATAGGGCGCGTGGCCGTCGGTGGCGCAGCCAGTGAGCAAGGATGACTGGAACCAGCCGCGATGCTGGTCGGAGCCTTCCAGATAGAGGTCGGCCGGGTGCGCGAGCTCGGGACGGCGCTTCAGCACGCAGGCGTGGGTGACGCCGGAATCGAACCAGACGTCGAGCGTGTGGCCGGTCTTGTTGTAGTGCGCGGCGTCCTCGCCCAGCAGTTCGGCCGGGTCGAGCGCGAACCAGGCCTCGATGCCGGCGGCCTCGACGCGCTTCGCCACGGCTTCCAGCAGCTCTGCTGTGCGCGGGTGCAGTTCGCCGGTTTCCTTGTGGGTGAAGAAGGGCATCGGCACCCCCCAGTTGCGCTGGCGCGAGACGCACCAGTCGGGACGATTTTTGATCATCGCCTCCAGCCGCGCACGCCCCCAGCTCGGGAAGAACTGCGTCGCCTCGACCGCCGCCATCGCCTGCTCGCGCAAGGTCTCTCCCTTCTCCCTTCCCCCTTCCCCCTTCACTTCCATGCCAATAAACCACTGCCGCGTCGCGCGGAAAATGATCGGCGTCTTGTGGCGCCAGCAATGCGGGTAGCTGTGCAGCAGTTTCTCGTGCGCCAGCAGGTTGCCGCTGGCTTCGAGCGTGTCCAGAATCAGCGGGTTGGCCTGCCAGATACTCATGCCGCCGACCAGCGGAACGCTGGCGTAGAAGCGGCCGTCGTCGCCCACCGGGTTGTCGACTTTCAAACCGTAGCGGCTGCCGACGACATAGTCGTCGAGGCCATGGCCGGGCGCGGTGTGTACCGCGCCGGTGCCGGCATCGGTGGTGACGTGGTCGCCGACGATGATCGGCACCTGGCGTTCCTGGAAGGGATGCCACAGCAGCACGCCTTCAAGCGCCTGGCCGGTGGTGTGCGCGATGACCTCGGCGCCGTCGGCGAGGCCGTAGCGCGCCAGCGCAGACTCGCGCAGGCTGTCGGCGAGGATCAACAGGCCCTTGGCCGTACGCACCAGCGCGTACTGGAAATCGGGGTGCAGCGCCACCGCCTGGTTGGCTGGCAACGTCCACGGCGTGGTGGTCCAGATGACGATCTGGATCGGTTCCGCTATCGATGCAATGTCGAAACGGCGCGCGAGGTCAGAGGGGTCGGCCACGGCAAAACCGACGTCGATCGCCGGCGAGGTCTTGTCCTCGTACTCGACTTCGGCTTCGGCCAGCGCCGAGCCGCAGTCGACGCACCAGTGCACCGGCTTGGCGCCCTGATACAGATAGCCCGCCGTCTGGATCTGTCCTAGCACGCGCAGGGTGTCGGCCTCGAACTGGAAATCCATCGTGCGGTAGGGATTGTCCCAGTCACCCAGCACGCCCAGGCGAATGAAGTCGGCCTTCTGTCGCTCGATTTGCGTCGTCGCGTATTCGCGGCACAGCTCGCGGAATTTTGCCGGGGCGATGGCCTTGCCGTGGGCTTTTTCCACCTGCAGTTCGATCGGCAGGCCGTGGCAGTCCCAGCCCGGCACGTAGGGTGCGTCGAAACCGCTCAAGGTCTTGGCCTTGACGATGATGTCCTTGAGGATCTTGTTGACCGCGTGGCCAGTGTGGATGTCGCCGTTGGCGTAGGGCGGGCCATCGTGCAGGATGAATTTCGGCCGGCCGGCTGCTGCCTTGCGGATGGCTTCATAGCGCTTTTTCTCCTGCCAGTTTCTTACCCAGCCCGGTTCGCGCTTGGCGAGGTCGCCGCGCATCGGGAAAGGGCTGTCGGGAAGATTGAGCGTGCTTTTGTAGTCAGGCATGGCGTCTGGGTTTTATTTGATCTTGGCTAGGAAATGTTTGGCGTTGTCGACGTCGCGGCGGATCTGTGCAACGAGGCTGTCGAGGTCGGGGTATTTTTCTTCGTCGCGCAGCTTGTGCAGAAAATCCACCCGCACGCGGCGGCCGTATATCTCCGCATTGAAATCGAACAGGTGCACTTCGAGCACCGGTACGGCATCAGGGTTTTTGACCGTCGGGCGTTTGCCCAGGCTGGCCGCTCCCGGCAATGGCTCGCCGTTGAGGCCGTAGACCTCGACCGCAAAAATCCCCAGCAGCGGCGGCCGGTTGTGCTTGAGCTGGATGTTGGCGGTGGGGAAGCCGATGTCGCGCCCCAGCTTGTCGCCGTGCATCACGCGCCCGGAAATGCTGTAGGGCCGGCCCAGCAGGCGCTCGGCGTGTTCGAGTTCGCCCGCGGCGAGCGCCTGGCGCACTGCGGTGGACGAGGCGCGCTCACCGGCCACTTCGACCGTGGGCAGGAATTCGGCGTCGAAGCCGAGCGACTGGCCGGCCTGCTTGAGCAGGGCAAAATCGCCCGTGCGCCTGGCGCCGTAACGGAAATCGTCGCCCACCAGCACGTAGCGCGTCTGCAGCGTCGTGCCCAGCACCTGCTCGATGAAGGCCTCGGCGGACAGCGCCGAGAACGCGCGGTCGAAACGGAACACGTGCAGCCGGTCGATCCCCATCCGCTGCAGGCATTCGGCTTTTTCGCGCAGGCTGGACAGGCGCGCGGGTGCCTGTTCGGGGGTGAAGAATTCGCGCGGGTGCGGCTCGAAGCTCAGCACACAGCTCGGCAGGCCGCGCGCGCGCGCCACGTCCTGCAGGCGGGCGAGCATGGCCTGATGGCCGAGGTGCAGGCCGTCGAAGTTGCCGATGGTGACCGCGTGGGGCGTACCGAGTGGAGTCAAGCCGTGGGTAATGCGCATTGCCGGTGGGTGCGATAAAGGCCGCGGGCGCCGAAAGGGAGCAATTCTAGCCGATTCGACGCCTTATTCGGCCGCGCTGCGGGCGAATTGCCGCGGGCGGAAGCCCATCAGACCGAGCGCGGCGAAATACAGCGCGATGCCGCCGCCGACCAGCAGCGCCAGTCTGATTGCGCGGTCGAGGAAGCCGGCCGCCAGCCACCACTGCGCCTCGCCCATGGTGGCGAAAAGCATCGCCGCCATCAGCGCGGCGGCCAGCAGCACGCGCAGGAAATAGCCGGTCCAGCCCGGTTGCGGCTGGTAAATTTTCTGTTTTTTCAGCAGGTGCAGCAGCAAACCGGCGTTGAGGCAGGCCGCCAGGCCGATCGACAGCGCCAGCCCGGCATGGCCGAGCGGAATGATGAAGGCGAGGTTCATCATCTGGGTGGCGAACAGGGTGAAGAGGGCGACCTTGACCGGAGTGCGGATGTTCTGCCGCGCGTAAAAGCCGGGCGCCAGTACCTTGACCAGGATCAGCCCGACCAGCCCCAGGCTGTAGGCGACCAGCGCCCGCTGGGTCATGGCGACATCGGTCGCATTGAAGGCCCCGTAGTGAAACAGCGTGGTGATGAGCGGCACCGCCAGCACCGCCAGCGCGGCGGCAGCGGGCAGCGCGAGCAGCAGGGTCAGGCGCAGGCCCCAGTCGAGCAGCTTGGAATATTCAGCTGTGTTGTCGTCGGCATAATGCCTGGCCAGGCTGGGCAGCAGGATGGTGCCGAGCGCCACCCCCAGCATGCCGGCGGGAAATTCCATCAGGCGGTCGGCATAGTACAGCCACGACACGCTGCCGCTGGCAAGAAACGACGCGAAGATGGTGTTGATCAAAAGACTGATCTGGGCGACCGAGACACCCAGCGTGGCCGGCGCCATCAGCCTGAGGACGCGGCGGACCCCCGGATCGTCGAAATGCCGGGTGGGGCGCGGCAGCATGCGGATCTTCAGCAGGTGCGGCAGCATCCACGCCAGTTGCAGTACGCCGCCCAGCGCCACGCCCCAGCCCAGCGCCAGCACCGGCGGGTCGAAATAGGGCGCCAGCCACAGCGCGGCGCCGATCATGGCGACGTTGAGCAGCACCGGCGCGAACGCCGGCACCGAGAACTTGCTGTGGGTGTTGAGAATGCCCGCCGCCAGCGCCACCAGCGAGATAAAGACGATGTAGGGAAAGGTGATGCGCAGCAGACTGACGGTGAGCGCGAACTTGTCCGGGTCGGCCCGGAACCCGGGCGCGCTGACATAGGCCACCCACGGCGCGCCCACCACCCCCAGCAGGGCGATCCCGACCAGCGCCAGCGTGAGGGCGGTGCCGATCTGATTGACCAGGGTCTGGGTGGCGTCGTGGCCGCGGCGGCTCTTGTATTCCGCGAGGATGGGCACGAAGGCCTGCGAGAACGCGCCCTCGGCGAACAGGCGCCGCAGCAGGTTGGGAATCTTGAAGGCGACGAAGAAGGCGTCGGTCAGCATGCCGGCGCCGAACACGCGGGCGATGATGGCGTCGCGCGCGAATCCCAGGATGCGGGAAAGCAGGGTCATGCTGCTGACCGCAGCGAGGGCTTTGAGGAGATTCATGGGCGGTGGCATTTTGCGCGCATTGTGCGGGGCGGGCGCCGCAACTGCAACCACATGCAAAAGTCGCTTGATTTGTGGCGGGGGTTTCCCGTACAATCGCGGGCTTTGGTGGATCTTCCCACCAGTGGCGTCCGTGGGAATCGGGGCGCTTCAGATTCAGGATTGATTTTTTGCCTTGCCCATTGTGCAGGGCGCTTAGAGACCCAATGCCCCGCCTCCGGCTGGGCTTATCAGGAGCAGAAAAGTTATGGCGAACTCCGCCCAGGCGCGCAAGCGCGCACGTCAAGCCAGCGCACGGCACGACACAAACATGAGCCAGCGCTCGGAATTCCGTACCGCGATCAAGAAAGTGCGCAAGGCAATCGCAGCCGGTGACAAGGCCGCTGCGCAGCAGGTTTTTCAGGCTTCCATGAGCCTGATCGACAGCATCGCCGACAAGAAAATTGTCCACAAGAACAAGGCATCACGCCACAAGAGCCGCTTGTCCATGGCGGTCAAAAGCATGGCGGCCTGAGCACCCGCCACTCCGCGCTACCTGGTCAGCGCAGTGCAATAAAAAACGCCGCGATCGCGGCGTTTTTTATTGGCTTTCACCGTTTTTATTGGTGTCGGCCAGCCCTGTAGGCGGTAGCCCGCAAAGGTGGCACGACAGGACCCTGGCGAGAATTTACTCTTTGCGCCTTGCGGCGCATCGCGGCTGAAGCCGCTCCTGGTGTTGCGAACCGGAAATAGCGGAACAAATGAAACAGATGAATTTTTTCGCCAGGCCAGGCGCAGACCCGCAGCCGTATGGGGTATACGGCAAGGGGCTGCAACGACGCATGGCGGAAAAAGACAATGACAAGGGCCGCTTTCGCGGCCCTTGTCATTGGTGGTGCGGTGCAAGGTTTATTTATTCGCGGTCCGCCGCAAGCGATTCAACAAGCGCCGCGCCAGTTCGCCGAACAGCTCGGTCTGCGTCGGATGCGGGAAGATCGCCCTGGCGACCTGGGTCAGGGTCATCTCGCCCGCCACCATCGTCACGCCGGTGCCGATCAGGGTGTCGGTGTGGTCGGCGAGGAAGTGCACGCCGATGATGCGGCCGCTGGCCTTGTCGGCCACGAGCTTGATCATGCCTTCGGTCTCGCCGGTGATCATCGCCTTGGCGTCGATGCTCATCGGCATCTTGGCCTCGACCGCGTCGATGCCCTTGGCCTTGGCCTGCGCGACGGAGAGACCGACGAAGCCGGCCTGCGGGCGCGAGAAGGTGACGGCGCAGTCGCGGTCCTGGTCGTACTCGCCGCCATGGCCGAGCAGGTTGGACGCGGCGACGCGGCCCTGCGTGGCGGCGGTGTGGGCGAGCATGTAACCGCCGATGACGTCGCCGGCCGCGTAGATATGCGGGGCGCTGGTCTGGCAGCGGGCGTCGACCTTGATCGCCGCGCCGTCGAGCGCGACGCCGGCCTTGTCGAGGCCAAGCCTGCTGGTGTCGGGACGCTTGCCGGTGGCCATCAGGACGACGTCGCAGTCGAACACGGACTCGACGCCTTCCTTGTTTGCGTAGCGCAGCTTCATCTTGCCCGGCTTGCCGCTCGCTTCCTTGATGTCGGCGCTGGTGACGACGGTGATTTCCTTTTCCAGCGATGCGACCAGAACCTTGCCGATCTCCTCCTCGATTTCGGCGAGGATGCGCTCGTGGCGTTCCAGCATCAGCACTTCGGTGCCGAAGTCGCGGAAGATCTGCGCCATTTCCACGCCGATGACGCCGCCGCCGACGATGCCGAGTTTTTTCGGCGGGCTGGCGAGGTTCCAGATGGTGTCGGAGGTGAGCACGCCGCCGGTCGCCAGGTTCTCGCGCGCGCCGGGAATCGGCGGCACGAAGGCGGGTGCGCCGGTGGCGATGACCGCGGCGCCGAAACTGATAGTGTAGGGCTCGCCCTCGACCGGGGTGATTTTCAGTGTGTGGGCGTCGACGAATTCGCCGTAGCCTTCGCGCACGTCGATCTTCATGCCCTTGTCTGCCTTCAGCGCCATCTCGCCGCGGCTCGACTGCACCCAGCGGCGATGTTTTTCGACCTGTTCCCAGTTGAGCTTGGGTGTATTGGTGCCGTCGACGCCCATGTCGGCGTCGTGCGCGCGGTTGCGGATGACGTCCGCCGCGGCGCGCCAGGCCTTGGACGGGATGCAGCCGCGCCACAGGCATTCGCCGCCGGGGAAGGGCTCGTTGTTGATCATCATCACACGGACACCGTGATCGGCCAGGTCGCGTGCGCAGTCCTCGCCGCCGGGGCCGCCGCCGACGACGACCACGGGGAAGTCCCAATTGCCCTCGGGGATGGGCGAAACGGGCACGCTCGTGGTCGCGGCTGCGCCGGCGACGGTTTCAGCCGCCGTTCCCTGACCCCTGACCCCTGACCCTTGAATCCAGCCTTCCGGCGCCTCGATGGTCTGCTTCAGCGTGGCGAGATACAGCGCCACGTCGGCACCGTTCAGCACGCGGTGGTCGCCGGTGATGGTAAAGGGCGTGCCCTGCGATCCGTTGGCGGCAATCGCCAGGATCGCGGCGATGCCGGGGGTGGGGATCGCGGTGAAATGCGACACACCCAGCATGCCCATGTTGGAAATGGTGAAGCTTGGGTTGGAATACTCGGCCGGCGCCAGTTTGCGAACCCGAGCGCGCTCGACCAGTTCCGTCCAGTCGCTTTGCAGCGCCTCCAGCGGCTTCTTCTCGATGCCGTGCAGGATCGGCACCACCAGGCCGCCATCGTTCGACATCACGGCGACGCCGAAGTCGTGATTGTCGCGCTCGACCAGCTTGTCGACCGGCTGGTAGGCCCAGTTCATGCGCGGGAATTTCGCCATCGCCACCGAGCAGGCCTTGGCGATCGCCACCGTCACCGAGATCTTTTTCGCCTTGGCGGCGGCGGTCAGCGCGGCGGTGTCGATGTTCATCGTGACGTTGAAGGTCGGCAGCGTCAGCGAGGCGGTCATCGCGTGGGAGACGGCCTTTTCCATCGAGGTCATTTTGCGACCCTGGCCCGGCACGTCGACCTGCGGCAGCGAGTGCGCGACTTCCTGCATCGACGGCCGCGCACGCGCCACGTCGGCGGCGACGATGACACCGGCCGGCCCGGTGCCGGCAAGGCCGGTGAGGTTGACGCCCAACTGCGCCGCAACCTTGCGCGCATAGGGGCTGGCCTGGCGGCCCGACGGGCGGCCGACCGGCGGCAGGGTGCCTTCGGCGGATACCTGTACGGGCGCGGCCTTGGGCATGGGAATGTGCGCCGGCCGGTCGACCGCAGGCGGTGCGACCTTGTGCGTGTCCTTGACCTTGTGATCGGCGCTGATGGTGACGCCGGTGTCGTTGGCCTTGGCTGCGTCGTCGACGATGAAGGCCATCGGGTGGCCGACCTCGATCACGCTGCCGACGTCGGCGATCGGGCCGGAGAGGAAGCCGTCCTGGAATACCTCGACATCCATGATCGCCTTGTCGGTCTCGACCGTGGCGACGATGTCGCCGCGCTTGATGACGTCACCCGGCTGTTTTTCCCAAGTGACGACGATCCCTTCGGTCATGGTGTCCGACAGTTGAGGCATCACTACCGGCGTACCGGCGTGGTGCGGAATCATTTCGGTCTGTGCTTGTTCTTCCACCACTTCGTCTGCGGCGATCGCCACGTCGCCCGCGGTGTCGGTGATGTAGCCAAGCGCAGCGCCAACGGCGATGGTCGCGCCGACATCAGCCAGCGGCCCGGCCAGATAACCGGCCTTGAACACTTCGACGTCCATGATGGCCTTGTCGGTTTCGACCGTGGCGACGATATCGCCGCGCTCGACGCGGTCGCCGGCCTGCTTTTCCCAGGTGACGACCACGCCCTCGGTCATGGTGTCCGAGAGCTGCGGCATCGTAATTGCGTAGTGTTGGGACATGTTTGTTTCCTGCTAGTGAAGGAGGGAATTAAAGTGAAGGGGGAAGGGAGAAGGGGGATACCTACCCGGCGCTGCGCGCCACCCTCCCGGCCGGGAGGGTTTTACCCTTCTCCCTTTACCCTTCTCCCTTCCCACCCATTGATCTTTAAGCCTTTCCGAACAGCTTCAGCACCGCCCTCACCACGTCTTCATGATCCGGGATCGCCGCTTTTTCCAGCGTGTGGTTGTAGGGCTGCGGCACCAGCGCGGAGTGGACGCGTACCGGCGCTGCATCCAGTTCGAAGAAGCATTCCTCGTTGATGATGGCGATGACTTCGGAGCCGACGCCGACCGGTGCTTCGTCTTCTTCGGCAATGACGGCGCGGTGGGTCTTGGTCACCGACGCCCTGATCCCGGCGCGATCCAGCGGCGACAGCGAATACATGTCGACGACTTCAGCCGAAATACCGTACTGCTTGTCGAGGATTTCGGCAGCCTTGAGGCACCAGTGCACCGAGATGTTATAGCCGAACAGGGTGACGTCGGTGCCGGCGCGGGCGATATCCGAACCTTCCAGCGGATGGAAGTATTCGCCGTCCGGCACTTCGCCCTTCATGTTGTACATCAGTTCGTGTTCGTTGATGAACACCGGATCGTCGCAGCGGATCGCCGACTTCAGCAGACCATAGGCCTGCCTGGGGCTGGACGGCGTCACCACGCGCAGGCCGGCGATGCCCATGAACACCTTCTCCATGCGCGCCGAGTGCTGCGCGCCGAGCTGGTGCGCAGAACCGCCGGGGGAGCGGAACACGCACGGCGCTTGCAGCTGGCCGCCCGACATGTAGCGGACCTTGGCGGCGGAGTTGAACATCTGGTCCATCGCCAGCCAGGCAAAGTTGACCGACATGATTTCGACGATCGGGCGCACGCCGAGGAAGGACGCGCCGATCGCAAGGCCGGTGAAGCCGCCTTCGGAAATCGGCGTGTCCATCACGCGCAGCGGGCCGTATTTTTCGTACAGGCCCTTGGTGGCCTTGTAGGTGCCGCCGGCCACGCCGATGTCTTCGCCCATACAGATGACCAGGGGGTCACGCGACATTTCTTCGTCGTGGGCGCGTTGGATCGCTTCCCAGTACATGATGTTTGCCATGCTGTCTTTCCTTAAACCTTAAGCGGCCTTGCCCGTGAGCCAGGGCAATTGGGTTTCGCGGTCGGCGAAAACGTATTTTTCGAGATCCTCGACGCGCGGTTCGGGCGATTCCTCGGAGAACTTGATCACTTCGTTCTCGATGTAGGCGTCGGTTTCCTTTTCCAGCGCCTCGTAGTCGGCCATGGTCATCGCGCCCGCCGTAATCAGGCGGTCGCGCAGCATGAGGATGGGATCGCGCTGCTTCCACGTTTCTTCCTCTTCGCGCGAGCGGTAGCCGCGCGCGTCGGACATCGAGTGGCCGCGATAGCGGTAGGTCATCAGTTCGAGGAAAAAGGGACCGTTGCCCGCGCGCACGTGTTCGACCGCCTTGCGCGCGTGCTCGTACACGATGTCGATGTCCTGGCCGTCGCATTCGTCGGCCGGGATGTTGTAGGCGGCAACGCGCTTGTGCTGGTGAATCACGGCGGTGGAGCGCTCGATCGAGGTGCCGATGCCGTACAGGTTGTTTTCGCACACGAACAGCACCGGCAGCTTCCACAGCGCCGCCATGTTCATGGTTTCGTGGAACACGCCCTGGTTGTTGGCGGCGTCGCCGAGGAAACAGATGGCGATTTCGTCGCCGCCCTTCAGCTGGATCGCCTTGGCGATGCCGGCCGCCAGCGGGAAGGGGCCGCCGACCAGCGCGTAGCCGCCCATGAAGCGGTGCGCCGCGTCGAAGATGTGCATCGAACCGCCGCGCCCCTTGCTTGATCCGGTTTCCTTGCCGTACAGCTCGGCCATCACTTCCTTCGGGTCGGCGCCGCACTTGATCGCGTGGACGTGGTCGCGGTAGCCGGTGATCACGTAGTCGTGGCCGGGGCGCGCGGCTTCCATCACGCCGTTGCAGCAGGCTTCCTGGCCGGGATAGAGGTGCAGAAAACCGCCGATCTTGCGTTCGATATAGGCCTGATAGCAGCGCTCTTCGAAACGGCGGTGCAGCACCATTTCGCGCAGCACGCGTTTCTTGTCTTCAATCTTCATTCGGTTACCCTTGGTGGACAGGCTTGGAAAAAGCGCCGGAAAAATTCAAACGCGCAATTATCCGGCAAACCCCGCCAACCATCAAGAAAAACGCCATTTACAAGGAACCGCCATGCTGCCTAAACTCACTGAAAACAAACAGGAAATCACCGCAAAATCGCTCGAAACAGCGGGCCATGCGCTGCTGCTGCTGCCGGTGACAAAGTCCTTGCCAGAGGTGCCGGGCAGCGTTGAACTCAAGGCCGCGATGAAGCGACGCGATCTCAAGATCGACACGCTGGCCAAGTCGCCGGTGGCGGTGCAGCTGCCCGGCGGCACCCTCGCTGTTTACGCGATGCTCAAGGCCGACGCCAGCACCTTCGAGACCCACGAGCTGGTACGCAAGGCCTTGGCCTTGTTGATGGCAGAGCATCCCAAGACACTCACGCTGGCCGTGTTCGGCGAAGCAGAATTCGCGGCGCGTGCGGCGGAGGCCGCCGTCTACACCGCGCTGGTCAACGCCGTGCCGCTGCCGTCGCGCAAGTCCAAAACCGATCCGGTACTCAAATCCGTGCAGCTTTTTGGCCACAAGTCCGCCGATGGTTTCGCCCGCGCGCAGGCGCTGGCCGAAGGCAACGTGCTCACCCGCAGTCTCACCGTGCAGGGACCGGACGAACTCACCCCTGGCGTATACCGCAAGCGCATCAAGGCGCTGGCCAAACAGTACGACTGGACGGTCGAGGAATTCGCTTTCGACAAGCTGAAGAAAATGGGCGCCGGCGCCTTCTGCGCGGTGGCGCAGGGTTCGCCGGAGAAGGATGCGGCGATCGTGCGCGTCAGCTACAAGGGGCCTAAAAAGGGGTCAGGAGTCAGGGGTCAGGGGTCAGGGAAGACCGTGGCGTTCGTCGGCAAGGGCATCTGCTTCGACACCGGCGGCCACAACCTCAAGCCGGCCAAGTACATGCAGGGCATGCACGAGGACATGAACGGCTCGGCGGTGGTGCTGGGCATTCTCGCGGCGGCGTCGAAGCTCAAGCTTCCGGTCGCGCTGGAAGGCTGGGTCGCGCTCGCGGAGAACCACATCAGCCCGCAGGCCTACCGGCAGAACGAAGTGATCACGGCCTTGAACGGCACCACCATCGAAGTCGTCCACACCGACGCCGAAGGCCGCATGGTGCTGGCCGACACGCTCACGCTGGCGGCCAGGGGCAAGCCCGATCTCATCGCCGACTTCGCCACGCTGACCGGCTCCATGCACCACGCGCTCGGCAGCCGCATGTCCGGCGTCTTCGCCAGTTCCAGCGCGCTGGCGCACCAGGCCTCGCGCGCCGGGACAACAAGCGGCGAGCGCATCGTCGTCTTCCCCTATCCCGAGGACTACGACAGCAGCCTCGATTCGACGGTCGCCGACGTCAAGCAGTGCAGCATGGAAGGCGAGGCCGACCACATCCTCGCCACCCGCTTCCTGTCGCGCTTCGTCGGCGACACGCCGTGGCTGCACATGGACCTGTCGGGCCACAGCTGCAAGGGCGGCCTGGGCGCGGTGATGAGCGATGCCAACGGTTTTGGCGTGGCATGGGGAATGGCGTTACTCGATGGCTTGCAGGCGTAAGGCACTTCATCCATGGCAGAGACGCCGAATCCAGCCAGCCTCGCCATCGAGCCGCTCTACGCCGACGACACACTGCTGGTATTCGACAAGCCCAGCGGCCTGCTGGCGGTGCCGGGGCGCGGCGCCGACAAGCAGGATTGCCTGAGTGTGCGGGTGCAGGCTCGCTATCCCGACGCCCTGATCGTGCACCGGCTCGACATGGCCACCTCGGGGCTGATGGTGATGGCGCGCGGCGCGGCGGCGCAGCGCGAACTCTCCAGGGCATTCGCCGCGCGCACGGTGAAGAAGCGCTACATCGCGGTGGTGGCCGGCCGGCTGGAAGCGCCGCCGGAAGGCTGGGGCATCATCGACCTGCCTATCATCGTCGACTGGCCCAACCGGCCGTTACGGATCGTCGATCGCATCCACGGCAAGCCGAGCCTCACCCGCTGGCGCGTGCTGGGGTACGAGGAAACCTGCACCCGGGTCGAACTCGAACCCATTACCGGCCGTTCGCATCAGTTGCGCGTCCACCTGCGCGAGTTGGGACACCCGATCCTGGGGGATGCCCTCTACGCGCCGCCGGATGTGCAAGCCATGGCCGGGCGCCTGCTGCTGCATGCCTGCGCGCTGGGCTTCGTGCATCCGGTGACGGGGAAGGGGCTTGCGTTTGAGAGGCGTGCACCGTTTTGATCGGCGGCCCGATTCTGGCGAGGCTCGCCAGGTAGCGCAGGTTGCGGCAATTCGTCAACGCCCGTTTTGCCGCAACCCGGCAGGATAGATAAGGTTTGGAGAGGGTTTAATGAGGCAGCTCGATGGTCTGCCAGCCTGGGTGGTTGAAATACTTGCCGTAGGTATTGAGGGTGCGGGAAATTTCCACCACCCCCATGGCGCGATCCTGGCCGGGCTGTTTCCCCTGCATCGCTTCGACACCGTTGGCCAGGTCGCCGATGACGATATGGAGTTGCGCATCGGCCTTGGGATCGAGCTTGCAGTTCTCCACGACAAATGCGATCTGCGCGTTGACATCGTTTGCCAGGGCATCGTACCCGGCAGGCGTGAGCTTGCCGGCGTGGGCGGCCGGCAGCGCTTTTTCAGCAAGGGTGTGGATCGATCCCATGCCATGGCGTAACGCATCGTCGGTGCCCCATTTCTTGCCGGCATTGAGTTCGATTGAGGGCGGGGCACTGGCGCCATGATCGTGGTGGCTATGGTCGGCGGCCTGCACCATCAGGGGAAAAGCCAGCATGGCGGCGGACAGCGAAAGCAGGATGGATTTCATGATTTATATTCCGTTGGAGGTTGGGTTTAGGTGCCTCTGCGGAGGCGCCCGATTCTAACCCGGCAATTGCCGGGCCTCTTACGAACGTAGCGAAAATAGAAAAGTTCCATTTCCGAAAGGGAAACCTTACCGCTTCAGGGACGGGAAGGGCTCGGTCGCGACCTGGTAGATGCCGTGGCAGGCATTGCATGTCTGCAGCAGGTTGCCCATCTGCCTCATGGTATGCATGGGGTCGCCCAGGCTTTCCGCATCCAGGGCAATCACGTCGAACGTGGTGTGCACGGTGCTGGCGAGCATCTGGAAGGTCTCCGGCAGTTTTGCCACGGTCTCGGGCGGGATTTGATTGGCGGCCCCGCTGCCCATGCTTCGTGCCGCCTCCGCCACCATTTTCATATCCTCTCTAATCACCGAGTCTGTTATGGTCTGCACGACTTGGAGGAAGGTGCGCATCTCGAGCAGCACTAAATGGCGCTCGTGCGGTTCCAGCACCAGTTTGAGCCGATCGTCTTTGCCAACATCCGACGCTGCTGCTGCCGTGGTCAGGCTTATCGCCAGGCCAAGCCATGCCGCCTTGAAATTTAGTTTCATGAATTGCTCCAAAATCAATAATTGTTCGATACCTGCATGGCGCCCGCATGGTTCTTGTGCATGCGGGCCCGCCGGGAGACACGCTCAGCCGACCGTGGCCTCCGCACTATTCTTTTCGCCCTTGTTGTCCTCCCACTTCACCGTCACCTTGTCGCCGGATTTGGCGCCTTTCACCTTCAGCCCCAGGAAGGGGTCTTTGGAGATGGCCGGGCCCCATTGGGCGGCCATGACCGTCTTGTCGTTCAGGCCGACGCTAACGTGCTGGATGTAATGGGCGAGTATCATCTGCCCGGTTCGCGGGTCTTTGCGCTGCCCGGTCTCCATGATGTGGCTCATCAGAATCTTGATATTCAGCAAGTCGCCGGAGAGTTGTGCGCGGACTTTCATTGGTTCTGCCATTTTCTATTCCTTTCCTTGTTTAAAATTTCGGTTCTCAGCCGCCGCAGCCGCCGATGGTGACCTTGATTTCCCTGGCCGCGTTGTAGTACTTGCCGCCCGCCTTGACCACCACGCGCACGCTGGAAGTCTGGCCCATCTTGATGCGGGTGGAGACATAACCCTGTGCGCCCTCGGCGAACTCGAACACCGCCAGCAGCGGCAGGGGGTTTTTCTCTGCCAGGATGGAAATGGACTGGGTGTCGGCAATCTGGCTGGTCACCTCGACGGGAATCATGGAGCCGTTTTCGGCAATGTCGGGAGCCTTGATCAGAATTTCCTTGCTGTCGGTCACGCCCGCCGCCCCCAGGCCTTTGAGGGCGTCGGCGATGCTCTTCGACTCGAAGGCGGCCTTGTTCCATTGCGCAGCAAGTGCACGACCTGGCACAAGCAGCCCGGCGGATGCGGCAAAGGCAACAACGCTGGCGGCGCATCCGCCCTTCAGCAAGGTCCTGCGTAGTACATTCAGTTCATTCATGTCGTTCTCCGGGTGAAGTTGCAGTAAACGGTCACCGTGTCGAGGGCACGGAAACCGGGTAGTCGTTGGAAAGCACGGTGTAAAACACCTCCAGGTCCGTGTAAGCCGGATCGCCGGGCGGCAGAGCTTTGGTTCGGGCCTGCATGTTGCAGCGCATGAAGCGCTGCTGCAGCGATTCGATATCCCCCAGGGCCAAGCGGTAAGTGGGGAAGTGGGCCGCATCCCCAAACGGGGAGGTCGGCACCTGGCCGCGGAAGCGTTGGCCCAGGAGGCCCGACGCAGTGTGGCAGGCGGCACAGGAGAAGTTGTACTGGCCGACCTTGGCGTAGAACAGTTTTTCGCCACGCTGGTAGGCCGCCATGATTTCGGCGGATCCCGTATCCACCTTGATCGGCGTATAGGCAGAAAGGGACTTGAAGTAAAGGGAGATCTGGTTGTTTGCCGGCGAACCTTGCTTGAAATTCTCCCACAGGGCGGTCTTGGCGCAGTGCTCCACCCGGCTCTCGACGGTCATGATTTTCTTGAGCTTTGGGTCGTACTTGGGATAGGTTGCTGCCAGGCCCTTGAGGTCGGCCTTGCCCTCGCCGAGGCAGGTGCGGAATGACGGCTCTCGCTTGGCCCAGAACTTGAACAGCTTCTCCCCCTTGTCCAGCGCCAGGTAGCCCGGGTGCATGTCGTCGCTGCGGTCCAAATCCATGAATTTCCAGTTGAGCTTCCACTCGTGTTCCGGGTTGCCGACCCACTGCATGTTCTGCTCAAGTGATTTTTCGTCCTGCCAGTACTGCAGGGTGGCACCGAAGTCGGCATCACCACCGCCGGCGACGCCCCTGGCGGGGTCTATTGCAACGCGCGGGTAGGTTTCACGGTATATGTCTGCGTCGGCAGCCTGTGCGTTGGCTGCCACGGCATACAGTACCGCCAGGCTTAGCGTGCGCAGGGAAAAGAAATGATGATTTCCAGTCATAACAGGCTCCTTTTACTTCGAGGACTGCAAAAAGGCGATCACGTCGCGTAGTTCCTGGTCGTTCAGGATCTGGTTGATCCCGGCCGGCGGCATGACGGTGTCCGGATTGCGCCAGCGCATGTCGTAGACCAGGGCGTAAGTTTCCTCGTCGCTTCTGCCCCAAGTGCCGTAGGAACTCAGGTCAGGCCCCTTGGAACCTGGCTGTTCCGCGCCCTGCATCAGATGGCAGGCGACACAGTTACCCTTGCTGCGCTCGTTGGCTAGCGCCTTGCCACGGGCCGGATCGCCGTTGAGAGAACCGGCAAGCGCCTGCTTGACCGGCTTGCGATTCGGAATCTGGCCGCAAGCCAGGGTGGTGCTCAGGCAGGGCCAGTCCGAAAAGTCCGCCTTGCCCCCAGGTCCGGCCGCCTGCTGAACCGGCTTGCCTGACTGGGCGGCGCACCCGGCGAGCGCGGCGACCAGGAGCAGTGGAACCAAGGTTCGGCCTTTTCCAGAAATCGATCTCATCAATATTTCTCCTTTTGTGTATTGGGCCAGCGCTAGAAACTGTGCGTCAGCCTGAGGCCCACGCGGTCGCCCACCGAACCGGTGATCTCGTTCGCGTTGATGGTGGCGCTTGGGTTGACGGTGCCGTCAAGGTTGAGCGCCGGGTTCGGGGCTTCGGCCTTGCGGAACTCGTAGTTGAAGGTGAGCCGGGTCTTGGGAGCGAAGTAGTAGTTCACCCCGAGCGTCGTGTACGTCAGGACACGCTCGTCGCCGCTGGTCCAGTAGGGCGTCGAGTCGTCCGTCTCGTACAGCAGGTTGTCACGTGAGTAGCGGACGTCGAACTGCCAGCGTTTGTTCAGGTAGTAGCCGTAGTCGAGCGTGAGGCCCTTGGCCTTGTTGCCTTCCTCAGCTGCGAACTGGACCAGGCCGCCGTAGGCGGCGTCCGCCATGTTGGCGGTGGGGGTGTAGTTGATCATCCCCTCGGCGAACATCAGCTCGAACGCCAGGCGGTGCTTGCCGCGATCCTCGCCGAACAGGTGGCCGATCGCCTTCGCCCCGATGCCGTAGCGGATCCGGTCGAAGTCCTGGCTCTCGGTGCCGCTGGCGTCGATGACGAAATTGCGCACCCCCTGCTGGTGGTAGCCGTACAGTTTCACCCCGTGCTTCAGCGGGCCCTTGCCGCCGGGCAGGTCGTACTCGGAGGAGAGATAGAGGTTGAGGTCCTTCTCGCTGTTGTTGTCGCCACGATGGATGCCGTTGCCGTTGGCGAACATCACCGAATAGGTGTGGGTCCATTTGTCGCGCTTGAAGGCGTCGAAGAACTGCACCCCCCAGTCGCGCCCCACGTCCACGTCGTATCCCCATCTGGACACATTGCCGGTAATCGGCCCCACGCCGCTGGCTGTGGTTGGGTTCACCAACGTGCCTTGGTAGCCGTAACCCTGGCCAGGAATTGCGACGGTGCCCTTGGCGTTGCCGTCGATGAAGCGCTCGATCTGCACACGCTGCACGAAGTCGGTGAGAAAGATGTAGTCGGTAGCCTCAAGCCCCTGATATATTTCCTCGGGGCCGGGCTTTTGCTGCAGGCCCGCCCGTACCCGCACGCCCGGGATGTAGTGAAAGGAGACGCTGGCCCCGACCAGGCTCGCCAGGTAGTCGCGCTCAGTCTTGTAGGGGTGATAGTTGGCGGAGTTCTGCCCGGCATTGGCGGCGACAAAATAATTGATGCGGCCCGGGATCAGGTTTCCCCGCGCGCCCAGCATCAGGTTCTGCAGAGCAAGGCCGGATTCGTCGTCCCTCAATTCCGGCCCCTGCCGGCAGTTGTTTACCACGCCGCCGTTGTTGACCTTTGCGCCGCCCTGCAGATTGTCCGGTTCCGTGCAGTCAAAGTTGTTTTCGTAGGTGATCTGCACCGCACCGAGCAAGCGGTGCGTGCTGGTGGCGGGTTCGGTCCCGTACGCCATCACCCAGTTGGTGGCGTGGCTTGCCCCGGCGGATGAAAGTCCGGCTGCAGCAAAGGCTGTGGCGATTAGTTTTCTATTGACATGCATTGTGTTCTCCTCCTCGTTATGTCTTTATGTCTTTACTTCGGTGAACAAACCTTGATGCGGGCTGCCGGCTTCTTCTGATTCGGCGCTGGCAGCTTTGAAGACAATTCGCTCTTCGCAAACGTAAACGAGCGAGTGGAGGAAATGTTCCGGATTTTTGTGAGGCTTCATAAAACCCGCCTGCTCAGCGGGGATGAAGTGGTGTGGGAATCCTGAGGAAAGGCTGCACGCGCGGGCGATGGCTGCGGTGGGGCGTGCTGTCCGGCCGCTATGCGTTCATTTCGGGCGAAGGCGCTTCCCGGTTGCGGGACGAGGCAACAAAGCGGCGTTCGCGATTTGAAGAGTCGAAGCGGAAATTCGGCTGGGCGAGGAAATGTTTTGACGGTTTCGCCGCGCCCGTTCTATTGCCCAAGAAAGCAGCGGTGAGATATGCGGCGGTTATCTCGGGATGCGGGCCGGGCATGGCATCGATTGCCATGCCGATAACAAGTTCCTGAATCCGTGACCGCCCTTAAACCGCATCGCCCCGCAATCTGCCATCGCCTCGAGAATGACATTTTGAGCGAGATTGAGCCTGGGGTTTGATTTGAGCATGCCAACTCGAGCAGAATTGGAACAAAATCGTGCCGCCGAAATCGGCGTGGGGACCGCTCCCACGTCGTCTGGGCGAGCCTGCGCCTGCCTGACGGCATTGCTACGTCCCATCGAAACAACGCGGGGCTTAGTCGGAGAACTGGAGCAGCGCCTGATGATGCCGCTCGAACACAGCAAAGGCCGCGCAGCATTCCCCCAGCCCCAAGGTGAGGCGGCGAGCATGCTGAATTACCCGCGCGGCAATGCCGATGATCTCCTGCATCACCGTTCGGATGCGGCGCCGCTTGGCGGGGTGGCGCACCGGACTGTCCGGGCTGATCAAGGTAGCCTGGCCGATGGCGCGCAGGATGTTGAAGGCCAGTACTGCCAGAGACAGCACCAGATCGTTGGTCGCGAACTTGCCCGAAGGCAGCCGCTCCAGGTCCAGATCGGTCTTGAACTCGGAATGGAACTGCTCGTGGGTGCCGTGCCCCTGGTACAGCTTGACGATGTCCGCCACCGGCAAGTCCAGACTGGTCAGCCAGCCCTCGATCGCGATATCGGGCATCAGCAGGGCCTGGCCGTGGCGGTCGATGGTGCGCTCGATCAGATGCATCACCCGGCGCATGGAAACGGATATGCCGCCATGCTCGCGCGTGATGGCTTCCACCATGAAGGTCTTGCGCTTGCCCTCGCGCGGCTGTGTCCAGGCGGTGGCAGGGTCGGCGGCAGGGTCGGCGGCAGGGTCGGCGGCAGGGTCGGCGGCAGGGTCGGCGGCCAAACGTTGATGCAGGGCGTCTGTATCGTAGCCGCGCGGGTTCCACTTCACCAGCCAGTCCAGCGATCCCGATGCACGGGCCTCGGCCATCGCCACGAAGATGGCGGCACCATCGAAACCCGAGTCCGCCCGCACCAGGAGCGGCAGACTCGACACCGCGCGGGCACGCGGCAGCAATCGTTTGAGGAAATCCGGGGTTTCGCTGGCCGAGTGCTGGGTGCCCGGACGTAATTCCAGACCCAGGCAGTAGCCTTCCTCAGCCAGGTAGCCGGCAATCGGCGCGTAGCCGTCGAAGCCCATGTAGGTGCGGCCCACGCCTTCCTTGGCGGTGCCACTGTTGTCGAGCGTGAAGACATCGAAGTCCAGGGCCAGGTGGCCGGTGGACAAGGGCGTGAAGGCGGGTTTGGCGCGGCGCAGCAGCCGTTCGTTGGCCTCATCCAGTGCGGTGAGCGCGCTATCTCCCGAATTCGCCAGCGTATCCATGCGCTTTTGCCGGCTTCGTCCATCGCCGCCGCGGTGATGACCGCTTCGAGTCGGGCGCTCGCAGTCCAGGCCCGCCCTCGGACGGACCTGGACTGCGCATCCTCACGCCACCGTTACAATGTCTGCACCGATACCCCAATCTCTTTCGCCGCCAAGCCAACATTGGCGCTCTCCGGCGGCAACAACCGCGCCACCACTCTGCTCCTGAATGCTTCTCCGTACCGAGCCATCTTTCATCCTTATCGCCCCCAAGTCCTAGATCATATCGAGGCGACAACTATTCTGACGCGGGGGGTTCTGCTGGATCAGGAGTCCGGCCAGGGCCTCCCGCTGTGTCGCATCGAGTATGCGCTGCTCCTCTATCAACTGCGCAATGATATGGCGCTGCTGTTTTTCCTGGAGGCTTGAAATGGCTGCGCGATCGGCCTCGATTGCTGCAAGGTCGGGTTGCTGCGAGAAGATCTGGCGGATCATGCGTTCGCGGTGAATGCGAACGTCCTCCCAGTCGACCTCCATTTCCCACAGGAATTTTTCTTCCCTTTCCCGCCAGTGCTGACGCTGTTCCGTATTGAGATTGAGATATTTCGCCAGATGGTCATGCTTGTCGTCGGCATGCTGCCCGGGCCACTCGCCGCTTTGCCATGCCCGATAACCTACTGCGCCCAGCCCCCCCACGTTAAGAAGCAGGGAAAATACCAGCAGCGTATTAAGCCAATGACGCTTCATCATATTTTTTCCTTCGGAAAGCATTCCGCGAACCCGATACATAGGCCGCCCGGCGGGATGGGGTCGAACATGGCCAAGGTCGGAGCAACCGGCTCGGCATCGTGCGGGCTGGTCAGGCTGGCGCCCAAAAACACGCCCAGCGAAATCGTGGCCGCGGCCGTGAAGGAAACGGGCAGCAGCTGCCACAAGTTTAGGCGCGGCCACCTTGTCGCAGAGGCTCTGCGCCCCGCCGCTGCCAGCACCCCCGGCGCCAGATCGAAGCCAACTTCCTGCTGAGGCATGGCCTGGAAGCATCCCCGGAGACAGCGCAAATCCTGCAGCATTTCCTTGCAGGCAAAACAGCCGCCCAGATGCATCTCGAATTTCAGACGAGACTTCCCGTCCAGCTCGTCGTCGAGGTAGGCGGATAACGCCTCGCTTTTTTTACAGTACTTGTTCATGATCGCTGCTTTCCGATTCGCCAAAGTTTCATCCGATTACCTTAGACCTTGTTCTTGCAGACTTCCAGCAGAGCCTGCCTTGCTCGCGCAATACGGGACTTGACCGTGCCTTCGCGCAGCCCCAGCACATCGCCTATTTCGGCGTACGACATTCCTTCCAGTTCCCGCAACAGGAGCACCTGTCGATAGTCCGCCTGAAGCCGCGACAGCGCCGCCTCGAGGATACGGTAGCGCTGGGCCGAGTGCAGTTCCTCTTCCGGCCCGGCGGCAGGGTCGGGGAAATCCATGTGCTCCTCGATCGGTACGTACTTGACCACCTTCTTGCGTCGCAATCTGTCCGTGGCTGCGTTGCTGGCGATACGAAACAGCCAGGTTGAGAAGGCGGCGTCCGGCCGCCAGCCGGGTAGCGAGCGAAAAGCCTTGAGCATCGTGTCCTGAGTCAACTCCAGGGCCTCTTCGCGGCAACCCGTCATGTGCAGGAGGAAACGGAAGACACGATTCTGGTGGCGCTGCACCAGTTCGGCGAACGCAGCCTGTTCACCGCTGAGGAACAGTGCGACGCATTCGTGATCCGGCAACTGCCGCCAGCTGCCGCATGCCTCACTATTGTCCATCCGGCACTCTGCTCATCGATGTCCTGTTCCTTGCTGCAGCCATACCCACTACCCTGGTTGATTCCATCAAGCGGGCCCCGGATTACTGGCCGGCGATCATTTCCATGAAACATATAACGAAGTCGGCGGAAGAAAGTTCCAAAAAAGAAATATATCCCTGTGCGCTTTATTCCAATTTAATAGGATGTGGAGAGGATATGGACTCTTGAGCTGCAAAATCGACAAAATCCATCCTCGGTCAGCCGGATTTTCGTTTCGACTCTTCAAGTCCGACACGCTGCTAGCAGCCGGCAATTGCCGGGTCTCTTACGAGAGTAGCGAAACTAGAAAAGTTTCATTTTCAACGATCCGCGTAATTCGGTGACTGTGACAAAGACCGTCTGACGGCACGCGCCGTCCATGCTGATTTGCTGCTTCAAGGCGCCTTTCTTGGCCCGTATCAATGCGGCGGCGCCAGCGCACCGACCGCTTCGGCATCGGTGCGCGTCAGGCGGCCATCTTCCATGTGGTAGAGGGTATCGAAGCCGGCGATCATGCGCACATCGTGCGTCACTGCGATGATGGCCGAGTTTTTCTCGCGCGCCACACGCTTGAGCAGTTCCATGACCTTCATCCCGCGCCCGGTGTCGAGCGAGGCGGTCGGCTCGTCGGCAAAAATGAGCGGTGGCTCGTTGGCGAGCGCCCGCCCGATTGCCACGCGCTGCTGCTCGCCGCCGGAGAGGTTGGCAGGCATGTAGTCGGCACGGTGGGAGATTTCGAGATAGTCGAGCAGTTCGCGGGCGCGTTTACGAGCCTCGCGTTTGCCAACGCCGTCCAGTTGCATCGCCAGTGCGACGTTGTCCAGCGCCGAGAGGAACGGGATCAGGTTGTGCGCCTGGAAGATGAAACCGACATTCTCGCGCCGGAAGCGGCGCTCGTCGATGCTGATCCGGCCATCGCGGTAGACGTTCTTGCCATTGATCTCGATCGCGCCGGCGGTGGGTTCAAGAATCAGGCTGATGCACAGCAATAGCGTGGTTTTTCCGGAGCCGCTGGGGCCCAGCAATGCAACCAGTTCACCGGCCTGGACATCGAGATTGACATTATCAAGCGCGGTCACCGCCAACTCGCCGTTGCCGAACACCTTACTGAGCCCCCGCACGCTGAGTACCGCCATGTCAGCCTCCCAGCGCCAGCGAGGGCGGCGTGCGTAGCGCCTGCACGATGCCGAGCAGGCTCGCCACCATACCGCCGACGAAGATCACGGCGAAGGTGATGAGCGTCTCCTCCGGCAGCAGCACCAGGGTGCGCGGGAAGCGCTCATAGGTGAGTTCGACCAGCACATAGGCGAATACGAAGGCTGCGATCGTGATTACCAGCGACTGCTCCAGAATCAGGCGCACGATGACCCAGTTGTTGGCGCCCATCAGCTTGAGCGTGGCGATGGCCTTGATCTTCTCCATCGTTAGCACGTAGATCAGCAGCGCGATGATGATGATCGAGACCGCGATCAGCAGGATGCGGAACAGGCCGAGGATGGCGGTCATCTTCTTCAACTTCCCCGCGACCACGAGCTCGATCTGCTGGGCCGTGGAGTAGACGTTGAAGTAGAGCCAGTCCTGGATATGCTGCGCCACCTGTGGCGGATCAGTGCCGGGGCGCAGGCGTACCAGCACCGCGTTGATGGTATCGCTGTCCGCAGAAACCAGCGGCAGCAGCCGCTGCGCCTGCTCGGGCGTATTGCCGGCCGCCTCGAGGCGTTTCAGGCTTGCCGCGCGCGCGGCCTCCAGCGCCCGGTTGTCCTGTTGATACAGTACCTCTTGGGCATCGGCGAGGGAGAGATAGACCAGCGGGTTGCCGCCGGAGTCCACCGCGCCCTTGGTAAGGCCGACCACGGTATAGTCGTGCCACCCGAGGTACACGCGCTCCCCGAGGGCGACGCCGAGTTTCTTGTCCGCTACCATTTCGTAATGGGCGCGCTCGATGCGCCGACCCTCGACGATACGCCCGGGTCCGCCCAGGCCGCCGAAGACGTCGTAACCGATAATGGTGTACTGCTGCTCCTTGCCGCGAACCTCGCGCTGCACCCCGTAGGTGATCCATGGCGAGGCCTGCGCCACCCCCGGCGTGGCGGCGACGCTCTTCCATGCGTCCTCGGGCAGACGCGACGACTCGTTGAATGGCCCGCCGCGATCGCGCTCGGCCACCCACAGGTCGGTGTCGGTGTTTTCGATGAGCCATACCCCGTCCGCGGTGTTGCCCGCGAAAATACCGTTCATGATGAGCACGATGGCGAACAGCAGGCCGACCCCGACGATGGTGGCGATGAATTTGCCCACATGACGCTGGACGTCCTTGATGGCGAGGTCCATCTAGCGTTCTCCTCCCGTCACCGCGCGCACCCGGCTGCCCGACTTGATGCCGGCGGGACGGAGAATCACAGCCTCGCCGGCCTTGAGCCCCTCGCGCGCGGCCACGCGCTCGCCGTCGCTGGGGCCGGTGCGCACCGGCCGGAAGGCGGCACGTCCGTCCGTTACCACCAGCACGCCGAACGCGTGCCCCTGCTGGAATAGGGCCGAGGCCGGAATCACCACCCCCTTCTCTTCGCCGGCATGGATCACGACCTGGGCTTCCTGGTCGATGGCGAAGCGCTCGGGAATTTCGCGGAAGGCCACGTCCACTTCCAGTTCACGGGTCGCCGCGTCGGACTGGCGGTTGATACGCGCCACCTCGCCTGGCAGTTCCTTGCCGCCGCGCAGGCGGATCGTGGCCGGCTGGCCGACCTCGACATGCCCCACCACTGACTCGTCGATCCGTGTCGCCACCCACAGCTTGCTGGTATCCACCATGCGGAAGATCGGCGAGCCCGGTACAACAACATCTCCTGCCTCAGCGTCGCGGACGATGATCAGGCCGTCCATGGGCGCGATGATGCGGGTGAAGCTGTGCAATGCGCGGGCATAGACGGCTTCCTGCGCGGATGCTTGCGACTCGGCCTGACGTGCCCCGAGCGTGGCGGCGGCATTGGCTTCGCCGCTTTGCGCGGACTTCAGCGCCGCGGCGGCGGCGTCCATGGCCGCCTGGGAAATGTAGCCGGCGCGGAAGACCTCTTCATCCCGCCGGAAATTGCTTTGCGCCAGTTCCCTGTCCGCCCGCGCCTTGGCAAGCGCCGCGTCCGCCTCCGCGATGTTGCGCTGCGAGGCCGCGGCGGCTGCCGCAGCACTGCCGGCCTTGGCGGCGGTATCGGTGTCATCCAGCAAGGCGAGCAGCTGCCCCGCCTTGACGCTATCCCCCTGATCCGCATGAAGCACCTTCAATGTTCCGGTAACGCGGGTGCTGACCGTGACCTGGATGCGGGACGCCACCACGCCGGGGCCGCGCACTTCGAGCGCGACCTTGCCTTCCTCTGCCTGGATTACTGCCACCGGGGGCGCATAAAAAAATATGCGGTAAGCCAGCAGGGCAACCAGCACTGCGACGGCCGACAGTGCGAGAATTATTTTCCATTTTTCTTTCACGGCTTCGACTCCGATTCCAATTCCAGGGGATTCCCAATAAGCCGCGCCACGGCATAACGCGCCACGGCATAATTGGCGGCGGCATGCACCTGATCGCCCTCGGCCTGTGCCAGGTCGTCCTGCGCGGTCAATACGTCCAGCGCAGTCGCTTTTCCGGAACGGTAGAGCACCTCAGCCGCCTTGAGCGATTCGCTGTTCGCCTCGACCAATTTCGCGCTTGCCCGTGCGTCGTTGAGCGCGGTACGCCAGGCGCGCAAGGCATCCTTCATCAATGTCTGTACCTCCAGATCGACGGACCGCTCCGCTTCCCGTGCCTGACTCAGCTTCGCACGGGCCTTTTCCGTCTGGGCCGGCAACGCACCGCCGTCATATAGCGTCCAGGTACCGGCCAGTCCCACAATCCATTCCGGCGCGCTGCCGCCGATGTCCCGCTCGCGATAGCCGTAACTGCCCAGCAGGGCAAGCTCAGGAGCGCGCGCGGCCTGGGCCGATCGCAAGCTCTCCTCCGCCTGTGCCACCTGCGCCTGTGCCTGTTGGAGGTCGGGGTTGCGCACGGTCGCGATGTGCAGCATTTCGTCATCCGGTGATGGCGCCTCGAAGCGTCGGGGAAGCTCTCCCTCGATGGAAAACGCCAGGCCCGGCCGCAGGCCGATGGCCTGCGCCAGCGACACGACCGACATTTTTTCCGCTTCCTGCGTATTGGCCAGCACCCTTTCCGCATCCAGTCGCGCCGCTTCCGCTTTGAGCACATCCAGCTGGGTCGTTTTGCCCGCCTTGAAGAAATCGGAGGTCAAGGCCTCGAACGCCTGCTGCCGCTTGAGCGCGCTGGCCGCCACGCCCACCGTGTCGCGCGCATCCAGGGCGCGGGAAAAGGCCTGGCTGACCTGATAGACGGTTTCCTCGCGCGTCGCCTGGAAACCCATGCGGCCCGCCTCGACACCGCGCTGCGCGGCACTTTTCGAGGCCGAGGTCTTGCCGCCGTCGAACAGCAACTGGCGTCCCGTCACCCCGCCGAAACTATCGCGCGTGTACAACGCCGACGAATAACTGTCCAAGGAGCCCAGTCGGTCTTCGTTCAGCCGGCTCACGGAGGCATTGGCCTCCACCGTGGGCAGGAGGTCGGCTGCCGCGATGGCGTAATCCGCCTCGGCCTCGCTTGACCGCGCCGAAGCCGCGCCCAGATTCGGATTCTCCTTGAGCGCCAGATCAAGGGCCTGGGCCAGAGTAAGCCGCTGACCGGCGACGACGGGGCTCGCCAGGCAAGCCGCCGCAAGAACCAGCAGCAAGGCCAGCGTTCCTCGCCTGAATGAAGGTGGCTTAACGAAGATAGCATTCATGTGTTTACGTACATGCCTTTCTGAGCCCAACGTATGATCTGAACCATGTTCCGCTTCACGCAAACCGACACATAGTCAGTCACCGCGCGGAATAGCTGCCTTAATCATACGGGCACACTCATCTTGATGGTCGCTGGCATGGAAATTCGTACGGGTTGATCGCTGTGCGTGTTATTGATTACACGCAGATATTGGCCACGTTGGCACCGAGAGCCCCCGGTGCGCATCAATGCAGGGCTGGAGGTCAGTGCCCCCGCCCCATGCCCTGTCCGCCGCCCTGGCCTTTGTTTTGCCCACGCATTTGATTGCGAACTTCCTCTTTTTCCGCGGCGCTCATGTTTACTGAACGTTTCTTTATCTCAGTCCGAAAAGCGTCACGGTCTTCCTCGCTCATCTCGTTAAGTTTCAGCTGCGTCAATTCCGTCGTGCTCAGCGCGGAGAAATCCTGCGCCGCCAGCGCGCTCAAGCTAACGAGGCACAATGCAATCATGGCTGCCTGCGTTAATTTTTTTCCGTACATGTCAGTGCTCCTTTTGGTTTGAAATGGCTCCTGGACCGGGGTTTCTGCCGGACGTTCAAGATTACTCGTCAACAACGACTTCAGAACTGCATTGGCATGTCCTGGCCGAAACGGCTATCCAGGACTTCCTTTTGCTGCGGGGTCAAAACGGCATACAACTGCTTCATGGTGGCAGCCACGGTTTCCATACCGGCTACACGCTGCTTCATGGACTGGATACGCTCGTCAATTCGGTCAGGCGCAGCCTGAGCCGGCTGCTCGTCGGAGGTGCGCTGTTGCATCTTCGCCTGCATGGCTGACATCATTTCCGTTTTTTGCTGCTTCATGGTTTTGGCGAACGCCGCCCATGCTGCCTCCTGTTCGGAACCGATTTTCAGAATTTCTTTCATTTCGGCCAGTTTGCTGTCTATGCGAGCTGGATGGGCCATTTTTTTGCCGGCCATCGCGCATCCATTCCCCGGCCCCATGCCCATGTCGGTTGCGTAGGAGGTGGCCATCGCACCAATGCCGATGGTGGCGGCGGTAAGAAGGGTCAAGGTAATTTTCTGTCTGCGTTTCATGATGGGTTCTCCATGTAAAAAATGGGCTATGTCACTGTTGGCTGTTGAAGTCATGTCTTGCCCCCTCCGATGAAGCCTCTACCCTGCGGCATCCTGCAGACGGCGCCGTAGGAGCGACTTTAGCCGCGATGCGCCGCAAGGTACAAAAGGGCAAATACTCGCCAAGGCTGTGCCGCGCCACCTTTGCAGGCTACCGTCCGCATCGCGGCTGAAGCCGCTCCAGGGCTGGCCAACACCAACAAATAACGATGAAAGAGCCAAAAATGATTGGCGTGTTGCAGTGAAGCGTATTTAACCGAAGCTATGTAAATGGCTTATGTCAAAATCGCCCTTTTTTGTAACGTACTGTGACAAGCTGGCTTGGCCGTGACGCAAGCCCGTGAATTCAGGCGCCTGCGCCAAAAAACTCACGTATCAAAAAATCTTCCAGCCCGGCGTTGTCTTCCATGCGTGCAGACAGGACGATTACGCGGCCGAGACGCTGCGATTCCCAATTGAAGTCACCTTTGTAATATCTGCGGATCAACGCGATCATACTGCGCACGGTTGCGCGCTCCACATCGCCGCCAGGTCCGGCATCGACTTCGATCACTTCGCGTCGGCCATTGTTAAAGTCTTTTGTCCAGCCGTGAAATGAAAATTTCGCCGTCCGGACACTCATGCTGATAATTTGAAACACTCCATTCGTGCCTTGCGGCTGGAGATTGCGCATGATGTTCGCCATCCTGGTCTCGTCAGCCGAGGGTCCGCGTTCGTTGGCGGTTGCTTGCGCATTTTCCAGCCGGGCAGCCACTTCGGCGGCCCGGCGGCGCGCTCTGGCGGCATTAACGTAAGCCATCAAGTCTGCCGGTGGCGCTAAATCCGGTTCTCGTGGAGCATCCGCCGGGGGCGCAGGCTTGACTGCCGCCATGTCGGGTTCGGGTTCGGGTAAGGGTTCTGGTTCTGGTTCTGGTTCTGGTTCTGGTTCGGGTTCGGGTTCGGGTTCGGGAGCAGATCGATGCCTTATTCTGGATTTGCTTTGCAGGGGCAGGGTTTTTGACTGCAGGTTTGGGCGCTTGTCCGGAGGGTTTTGAGCCGCTTCGGGAAATTCGATAAAGCTTGCTTCTATGGGGACAGGTGCTGCCATTTCGACCTCGGGGGAGGCCAGGAAGTAGCTGAATTCCCATATGATCGCCAGCCAGATAATCAGCGCCAGCGGCCCCGGCCACCACAGCCTGACCTCCCTTGATCGGGAATCGGGCACATGGACGCGCACGATCTCGCCACAATTACTGCACATGGCGTGTTGAATCCCCCCCGGACGGAAGTCTGGCGCGCTTGTTACATCATTCATGTTTTACCGCGATCAGGAAATTCCTGGCGCCGGCAGCCCGTGCCTGCAACATCGCCTGCACCACGATGCCCTGCGGCGCGGCATTATCCGCCGACACGATCACGCTGGGTTGCGCATCGTTCAGCAGCGGCGCGAGTGTGGCTGCCAGGGTTTGCAAGGTCACCGGCGTGCGGTTGATCAGGATTTTGCTGTCGGCGGTCAGCGTCAGGGTGACCGGCGTATCGGTCTTGAGTTTTTCGGCTTTTCCCTGGGGCAGGTTCACTTGCAGCGAATCGAGGTTCTGCATGGCAAGTGAAGACAGCATGAAGGTTGCCAGCAGGAAGAACATCACATCGATCATCGGGATGATTTCGATGCGTCCCTTGCGGGACGCACGGGGTTTACGCAGCTTCATGGGCGTTACCCTGCTGGTCCAGGCGGATGTGGTCGATCAGGCGCGTGCCGAGGCGTTCCATTTCGTCCATCGTCTGCGATTGCACGCGCGAGAAGTAATTGAACCCGAACAGGGCAATCAGCGCGATCAACAGGCCGATTGCGGTTGCAATAAGGGCCTGGGCCACTCCCCCCGTCACGCCGGTGGGGTTCACGACCCCGCTGCTGCCAATGATCTTGAAGGCATCCATCATGCCGCCAATGGTTCCCATGAGCCCGAGCAAGGGTGCGGCTGTGACGATGGTTTCCAGCACCCACAACCTGCGGGCAAGGGAGGTTTCGATCAACTGGGCTTCGTCCGCTGCCCGTGACTCGGTCCACCATGCCGGGCGACGCCGGTTGGCGATCACCACCTCGAAAAAGCGCCTGAAGTAATGGCGGTCATTCAAGCCGTAAAGCCTTTTCTCCAGTTCTTCCCAGGCAAAGCCATAAGTCTCGGCAAGCCTGAGCAGGTCAAGTGGAAGACGGGCATAACGCCAATAGATAAATGCCTTCTCAAGCATGATGGCCAAGGCGATGATTGCCAGCAACGACAGCGGCACAATGATCATCCCGCCCAGTTTTATTGCGATCCAGGTTTCTTGCAGGTCTTGCATGCTTATCTCCGAATGGGGAATTCATTTTCCCCTTGATTGACGTGAAACTCGCACCGCGAGCCTGCGTCACCCTCTCCCGTCGCGCGGAAGAGGGCAGGGGTGGGGGAACGGTCATGCGAGTTTCATAATCGGGTGTGGCCCCTTGCCATGACCGTTGGTTCCGTCCTGCTTTGCACCGCTTGCACGATTTCCGTCCGAGCAGGCATGGCGGCATGCCCGTTCACTTCCACACGGATTAAAGATGCTCGTCAGAAGCGGTATTTGATGCCGACGCCTGCGGACGCCTGGTCTCTGCTGCCGAGGTCGGTGACGATTGGGCTGTCGGCAGCATCACCCAGAATCCGCTTGTAGCGGATGGTTGCAAAGCCTGCCCAATCGCGGGTTATCGCATAATCGACCATGATACTCGCGCCGGCATCCTTGAAGCCCGAACCGGCTTCATATTGGGCGATGCCCGATTGCGCCGATTGCAGTGCGCTAATGCCGAAGAAGGTATTCATATAGTCCGCCGATGCCCAGGTTGTTTCGAGATTGGCGCGGAGTTTGAGCTTTTGTCCAAGAGGCATGCCATGGCCCACGGAGAGATTTATCGTCGCGCCTTCGTCGCTATGCGTGACGTTCTGTCTGACATCGATGGAAGCATGCCAACCTTGCTTGCGGAAGCGGATAAAGCCGCCTGCATCAAGGCCCGGGTCGATGTCACCCAGCCCGCTCAACGCTTCATTGTCGTCCTGATCGCGACCGCGGCGCAGGGCCAGGAGCGGTCCGGCAGCGATGGTAACGCCCTGCTCCGTTTTGAAACGCAGGAGATTGGCGCCCGCACTCAACCGGGTGAAAAACAGGCTGTCACCGTAGAAGAGGTTGATATTCGGCATGACCCTCGCCTGGTAGTCGTTCGAGCCTTCGTACTCCGGCATCACAGCCACCCCCATGCCGATGCTTCCGTGCAGGCCGGCGGGCGTGGCCGGCATGTCATCCGCCGTGGCCCGGCCGGTGGCAGAAATCAACAAAGTTAACCCCACTGCACCCGCCATTCTGGTGCAAGTCATTTGGTGCAGTCTCGACAGCAAGATGTTGCAGCGATATAGGCCATGACGGCGCGTCTCCGAGTCAAACATAATGAAAATGAATAATTGCTTTTCAGCAACGCGTATTTAACCGCCAGGGTGTAACGGGTATGTGTCAAGGCAGGCCTTTTTTGTAACGTACTGTGACAAGGTGCCGGGTTGTTACGCTGCCTTACAATTTCCCTGCATGGAAATTGGGTTTCCCGGTATAAAAACATCATGACGACACCAGAACACATCCTTATCGTGGACGACGATGCCGAGATCCGCAGCCTGCTGAGCAATTACCTGCAGAAAAACGGTTATCGGACCACCTCCGTGGCGGAAGGCAAGGGCATGTTGGCGGCGCTGGATAATGAGCGGGTGGATCTGATCGTGCTCGACCTGATGCTGCCAGGAGACGATGGCCTGGTGTTGTGCCGCAATCTGCGGGTGCGCTCCGACATCCCGGTGATCATGCTCACCGCCCGTGGCGAGGATATGGATCGTATCCTCGGCCTGGAGATGGGCGCCGACGATTACCTGCCCAAGCCTTTCAATCCGCGCGAACTGCTGGCGCGCATCAAGAGCATCCTGCGCCGGGCAAAGGCCTTGCCAGGGAACAGGGAAATTGACGTCGCGGCACGGATTGACTTTGCCGGATGGGAGTTGGATACGATCTCGCGTCAACTCGTCTCGCCGCAGGGGATGGTGGTTCCACTGAGCGGTTCCGAATACCGCCTGCTCCAGGTATTCCTCAATCACCCCAACCGGATTCTCAGCCGGGACCAGCTCATGGAGCTGATGCGGGGGCGTGGAACGGACCCTTTCGAAAGAAGCATTGATGTTCAGGTGAGCCGCCTGCGCCACCGCTTGGCGGACGATGCCAAGGAACCCGCCATCATCAAGACGGTGCGAGGCGAAGGCTACATCCTGTCAGCGCAGGTGGAAACGGGTAAATGATGCGGCTCTTGCCACAATCCCTCTTCAGCCGCATGGTTCTGATTCTGCTCGGCGGCCTGATTCTGGTGCAATCAATCAGCGTCGTCTTTCACTTGCGCGAACGCGATCGTTTGTTGTTTCACTCGAACAGCATGGAATCGGCGCAACGTATCGCCGATGCCATCCGGATGCTGAATTCACTTGCTTCAGCCGATCGGCAAAAATTCGTGACGGCTCTCAATTCTCCGACCCTGCTCGTCTCTCTTGGCGTGATCCCCTCAAGCCAAGCGCTTCAGAACCCGGAGGCCCACGATCAGGCGGACAGCTTCCGCATGATGCTGGGCGACCTGCTCGGGGGAACGCCGCCTATCGAGGTCGTCGCATCCGACCCGGAATGGCGCTTGGGACAGCTCTCTGCCAATACGCCCGGTCTTGCGAGGAATACTTTCCCACAGAAAAAAAACGCCTTTACAGTGGAGACGCGCTTGCAGGATGGAACAGTGGTCTCATTCGATGTGTTCCCGTCCGACGAAACTTTCCCTCTGCCTCGCCGTCTGCTGCTCAATCTGCAGATCCTGCTCGCCGCCGTTATTATTCTTTCGCTTCTTGCCGTGCGCCTTGCCACGCGCCCCCTTAATACCCTCGCCAGCGCTGCAGAAAAACTGGGAAAGGACATCAACAGCCCGCCACTGATTGAAACTGGACCAACCGAAGTGCGGCGCGCGGCGCATGCCTTCAATACCATGCAATCACGCCTGGTCAACTATATTCAGGACCGCACGCGGATTCTCGCAGCCATGTCGCACGACCTGAAAACACCCATCACCCGCTTGCGGCTCCGCGCCGAACTGCTGGAAGATGATGATCACAGAATCCGGTTCGTAAAGGATCTGGAGGAAATGGAGTTCATGGTGACCGCTACCCTGGATTTCATGCGCGGCGTCGACAACCCGGAGCCGGTGCAACCTATGGACATCATGGCCCTGCTGGAAAGCCTTCAGGCGGATGCGGCGGAAATCGGCCAGCAAGTCTGTCTGGATGGCGTCGCTGCCCGGCCCTATCCGTGCAAGCCGGCAGCCATGAAGCGATGTCTGGGCAACCTGATCGACAACGCCGTCAAATACGGAAAAAATGCCACCATCACCGTGGACGACCACCACAAACAACTGCAAATCCACATCCTGGATAATGGTCAGGGTATTCCAGAGGCTGAACTTGAACGGGTATTCGAGCCGTTTTATCGCCTGGAAAGTTCACGCAGCCGCGATACCGGCGGCACCGGCCTTGGCTTGGGCATTGCGCGCAACATCGCACAAATGCACGGTGGCGACCTGTTGCTACGCAACCGTCCATGCGGCGGTCTTGAGGCGATACTGACGCTGCCGCGGAGGTCATAAGCGCACTGCACCAAGCAGTGAATTCGACGATGAACCGAAATTCAATTGAGCCATAGGTGAAAGTGCGACAGGTTGGTTCGGGGCCGGGAAACGACTTGCTCTCGGGTTGGTGGCTGACGCCTTTTCTCCGCGGGCCAAAAAGAAACGCCGACAAGGTCGGCGTTTCGATGCTTCGGGAAAAGCAACTCCGCTGATCAGCTGATTGCCGCTTGTGTCCGGCCCCATCGGTCGCCAGCGGGTGCACTTCGAGGCGCCGCCCGCCGATCGTCTGGAGGTCGAATCCAGCCGATTCCTCAACTGGGTGAATGGCGCACCGAATGAACCGCCGCTGCTCAAGGCCGGCCTCGGCCATCTCCGGCTCGTCACCTGGCACCCGTTCGACGATGGCAACGGTCGTATCGCTCGGGCGAGGCGACCTGCTGCCGGCACGCGCTGACGGCAGCCCGCAACGCTTCTATAGCCTGTCGGCGCAGATCCAGCGGGAGTGCCGCGTCTGCTACGACATTCTGGAGCGGATGCAGAAGCGGTCGATGGACGTCACCGAGTGGTTCGTCTGGTTCCTCGATACCCTCCATCGCGCCGTCGATCAGGCACAACACACGCTCGACGCCGCGCTGATCAAGACGCGGTTCTGGCAGCGCTGGGCGGCCACGCCGTTGAACGAGAGACAGGTGACGTTGCTCAATCGGCAACTCGACAGCTTCGAAGGCAAGCTCACCAGCAGCAAGTGGGCGGCCATTGCCAAGTGTTCGCCGGACATGGCCTTGCGTGACATCAACGACCTGCTTGCGCGGGGTGTGCTGCGGAAAATGGATGCGGGCGGGCGCAGCACCGGCTATGAATTGAACGATTTACCAAGGTACAGCCCGCCACCATCCGTCAGCGTGGTGGGCTTGTCTGTGGGCTTTTGGTGGTGCGAATCGCTATGTCGGTAAGTGCGATGACGGTAACTCCATGTGGCGTAGGCTGGTTACCGCCAGTTACCGTCGGATTACAATGGTCGTCATGGGATAAGTCTGGACGTGAAAAAGGCCATAATCCTTGTTTTTAATAAGAATTATGGCCTTCTTTGGACCACCATGGATCAAATTCTGGTGGAGCCGGGGGGAATCGAACCCCCGTCCGCAAGCCCTCTACAGGCAGTTCTACATACTTAGTCCGGTGTTTTTGTGCTTTAAGCTCCATCACGCCCGCCGAACAGGCTGGATCTTGCCGAGTCGCCTTGATTTAGCATTTACCCAAGCGACCCGGATAAACGCGATTTCATGTGAATTAACTCACTGTCGGCTTGCGCCGGCCCGGCCCATGAACGATCCGGTGTGAGTCCTAGACCTTAAGCGGCTAGGGCGTAGTTTTCGTCGTTTGCGACTAAGTTTTTTTCAGTTGGATTTACGAGGTGCTCTGACCCTCGGTATGCCCTACTCTGCTTTGCGACCCACGTCGAAGCCAGGTCGGCCCCCATGTGCATCTAAAAGAAGTGTACTGCATAGAGCGGGGGGAGGACAGAAAGTTCCGGCGCGAGAGTATTTTCTGTGGGGCGGTTTACTGCCCGAAGGGGAAGGGGTCGTGCGCGATCGCGACCGCCACCATGTAGCCGAATACCAACAGGGCGGCGATCCAGGCGGCGATGCGCCAAGCCTTGGTTTTGCCGCGCTTGAGGGCGATTGTGCCGAGCAGGATGTAGGCGATCAGTGCGAAGAACTTGGCGGTGAGCCAGCCGTGCACCAGCGGGTATTGCTGGATCAGCACGGCCAGGGCGATGCCGCTGGTCAGCAGCAGGGCATCGTTGACGTGCGGGACGATGCGCACCCAGCGCGCCTGTAGCCGGGGGGAATCTGCCATCATCCAGGCGCCGCGCAGGACGAACAGGGCCAGGGTGAGGACGATGGTGGCGAGGTGCAGGTTTTTGATGAGGCTGTAGGTCATCGCTCAGGCCAGGTAGTCGAGGGTTTCGGCCGGGTGGCGGATTTGCGCGTGCGCACCCCAGGTGTGCGGCTGGTCGGCAGCGTCGAGATAGCCCCAGGCGGCGACCAGCGCGGGCATGGTGGCGGCATTTGCGGCCTGGATGTCGCGTTCGGCATCGCCCAGGTAGAGGCACTGCGTCGGCGTGGCGTCGCACAGTCCGGCGGCGGCGAGCATGGGCGCCGGGTGCGGCTTGGGCTGCGGGCAGGTGTCGCCGGAGACGATGCAGGCGGCGCGCTCGGCGAGGTCGAGGATGGACATCAGCGGCTCGGTGAAGCGCGCCGGCTTGTTGGTGACCACGCCCCATTTGAGCTGGCGTGCTTCGAGTTCGGCCAGCAGGTCGAGGATGCCGGGGAAGGGCTGCGAGTGACGGCAGATGTTGGCCGCATACAGTTGCAGGAATTCCTCGCGCAGGGCGGCAAAGTGCGCGTCGTCGGGGTGCAGGTCGAAGCCGATGCCAAGCAGGCCGCGTGCTCCGTGCGAGGCCTGCGGACGGATGAGGTCGTCGGCCAGCGGCGGCAGGCCGTGGCGTGCGCGCTGCAGGTTGAGCGCGTAGCCGAGGTCGGGCGCGGTGTCGACCAGAGTGCCGTCGAGATCGAACAGCACCGCCTTGATGCCGTCAAGCTTCGCTGCATTGAACGCCACGGCTTCAATCCCCCCGGCGCGTCGCTAGCAGGTAGTTGACGTCGGTGTCCGCTTCCAGCTTGTAGACCTTGGTCAGCGGGTTGTAGGTCATGCCGATCAGCTCCTGGGTGTCGAGCCTGGCTTCGCGCGCCATGCGGGCGAGTTCGGCGGGCTGGATGAATTTGGCGTAGTCATGGGTGCCGCGCGGCAGCAGCTTCAAGACGTATTCGGCGCCGACGATGGCGAACAGGTAGCTCTTGGCGTTGCGGTTGAGCGTCGAGAAGAACACCCAGCCGCCCGGCTTGGCCAGGCGCGCGCAGGCGGCGACGACGGAAGCCGGATCGGGGACGTGTTCGAGCATTTCCATGCAGGTGACGATGTCGAATTCGCCTGCGTGCCGCGTGGCGTAGTCTTCGGCGGACACTAGTCGATAGTCGACGCGCTTGCCCGATTCGTACAGGTGCAGTTTGGCGACATTGAGCGCCTTGTCCGACAGGTCGATGCCGCTGACCTCGGCGCCGGCGCCGGCCATCGCCTCGGCCAGGATGCCGCCGCCGCAGCCGACGTCGAGCACTTTCCGGCCGGCCAGCGGCGCCAGCGTGTCGATCCACTTCAGGCGCAGCGGGTTGATCTCGTGCAGCGGCTTGAATTCGGAATTCGGGTCCCACCAGCGGTGGGCGAGTTCGGAAAACTTGGCGATTTCGGCGGTGTCGACATTACTCATAACAAAAACCTCAGGCAGTGAGCTTGGTGCGCCAGTAATGGGCGCGGGCATTCAGATCGTCGGTGTCCAGATCGACCAGGCGGCGGTCATTCAGTTTCAGCTTGCCGTCGACCCATACATGGGTGACGTGCTCGCGTCCGGCAACGTAAACCAGGTGCGAGACGGGGTCAAATACCGGCTGGCTGGACAGGGCACGCAGGTCAACCGCGACCAGGTCGGCGCGCTTGCCGGGGACGATGCTGCCGATCCGGCTGTCGAGATTGAGCGCGCAGGCGGCGTCCAGGGTGGCGGCCTTGAGCGCGGCGGCGGCGGGCAGGGCGGCGGCGTCGCCGCTGGCGCCCTTGGCCAGCAGGGAGGCCAGGCGCATTTCGGCGACCAGGTCGAGGCGGTTGTTGCTGGCGGGGCCGTCGGTGCCGAAACCGAAATTGACGCCAGCCGCCATGAACCGGTTCACCGGCGCGATGCCGGACCCGAGTTTCAGGCCCGCTGTCGGGCAATGCGCCACATGGCAGCCGTTTTGCGCCAGCAGGTCGATTTCGGCGTCGTTCACGTGGATCGCGTGGACGCCGATGAAGTTCGGCCCCAAAAGGCCCAGTCCCGCCAGCCGCTCCAGCGGCCGCATCCCGTATTGCTTGAGGCTGTCGCGGACTTCGTTGGCCGTTTCGTGGATGTGGATGTGAATGGGCAGGCTGAGTTGTTCGGCCAGGGTGTTGATGCGGCCGAAGGTGGCGTCGGCAATGGTGTAGGGCGCGTGCGGGGCGAAGGTGAAGGAGAGCAGCGGCTCGTCCTTCAGCTCGTCGCGCATGGCCAAGCCCTTGGCCAGGTAGTCGTCGGCGTCCGACGCATAGGCGCTGGGGAACTCCAGCACAATGATGCCCAGAGTGGCGCGCATGCCGGCCTGCAGAAAGGCTTCGCCGGCGGTCTGCGGGAAGAAATACATGTCGTTGCAGGTGGTGATGCCGCCCGCGAGCATTTCGGCGGCGGCGAGCAGGGTGCCGTCGCGCACGAAGGCCTCGGACACGTGCTTTTTCTCGGCCGGCCAGATGTGCTCGTTGAGCCAGGTCATCAGCGGCTGATCGTCGGCAAAGCCGCGCAACAGAGACATCGCGGCGTGGCCGTGCAGGTTGACGAGGCCCGGGATCAGCGCGTGGTTGGGCAGGTCGACCGTTTGTGCGGCGTCGTAACGTGCCTGCGCGGCGTCGGCGGGCAGCACGTCGAGAATCTCGCCGCCCCGGACGACCACGGCATGTTCGGCCAGGGCGCCGCAGGCGCGTGCGGGATCATCGGTGCCAGCGGATTCGACGGGCACTACCCATTGCGGCAGGAGAAGGAGATCGGCGGGGGCTTTCATGGTGGGCTGCATTTTCACTGTTTGGCCGCGGTTTGGCAAAGGCTGGCGGAGCGGGCGGCCATGCTAAAATCACGGGCTTTAAGTCAACAATAAAAGCCGGCCATGGAACAGTTTGCCAAGGAAACCCTCCCGGTTAGTCTCGAAGACGAGATGCGGCGCTCATACCTCGATTACGCCATGAGCGTGATCGTGGGTCGCGCGCTGCCGGATGTGCGCGATGGTCTGAAGCCCGTGCATCGCCGCGTGCTGTTTGCGATGAACGAGTTGGGCAACGACTGGAACAAGGCTTACAAGAAGTCGGCCCGCGTGGTCGGCGACGTCATCGGTAAATACCACCCGCACGGCGACACCGCGGTGTACGACACCATGGTGCGGATGGCGCAGGATTTCTCGCTGCGCTACCCGCTGATCGACGGCCAGGGCAACTTCGGCTCGGTCGACGGCGACAATGCGGCGGCGATGCGTTACACCGAAGTGCGCATGTCGAAAATCGCGCATGAGCTGTTGGCCGACCTCGACAAGGAAACGGTCGATTTCGGCCCCAACTACGACGGCTCCGAGCATGAGCCGCTGGTGATGCCGACCAAGATCCCCAACCTCTTGATCAACGGTTCGTCGGGCATTGCGGTGGGCATGGCAACCAATATTCCGCCGCACAACCTCACCGATATCTGTAGCGCGCTGTTTGCGCTGCTGGACGACCCCGAGATCGACATCGAGTCGCTGATCGCCATCGTCAAGGCGCCGGACTTCCCGACCGCCGGCATTATCTACGGCCTGACGGGCGTGCGCGACGGCTATCGTACCGGGCGTGGCCGCGTGGTGATGCGCGCCACCTGCCATTTCGAGGATGTGGGCAGGGAGGGCGGCAAACAGGCGATCATCATCGACGAGCTGCCGTACCAGGTGAACAAGGCCAATCTGCTGATCAAGATCGGCGAACTGGTGCGCGACAAGCAGATCGACGGCATCGCCGATCTGCGCGATGAATCCGACAAGTCCGGCATGCGCGTCTATATCGAACTGAAGCGCGGCGAGAATGCCGACGTAATCCTGAACAATCTGTACAAGCAGACGCAGATGCAGGACACCTTCGGCATGAACATGGTGGCGCTGATCGAAGGCCAGCCGCGCCTGCTCAACCTGAGGCAGATGCTCGATGCCTTCCTGCGCCACCGGCGCGAAGTCGTCACCCGCCGCACCGTGTTCGACCTCCGGAAGGCGCGCGAGCGCGGCCATATCCTGGAAGGGCTGGCGGTGGCGCTGGCCAACGTCGACGAGATCGTCGAGCTGATCAAGAGTTCGGAAACTCCGGTGATCGCCAAGGAGCGCCTGCTCAGTCGCGCCTGGAAGTCGGCGATGGTCGAGGAAATGCTGGCGCGCATCGATCCCGAGTTTTCGCGGCCGGTGAACGTCGGGCCCGAGTTCGGTCTGCATGGCGACGGCTACCACCTGTCGGAAATCCAGGCGCAGCGCATCCTGGAAATGCAGCTGCAGCGGCTGACCAACCTGGAATCCGACAAGATCATCGGCGAGTACAAGGACATCATGGCGAAGATCGCCGACCTGCTCGATATCCTCGCCAACCCGGCGCGCATCACCCAGATCATCCGTGACGAACTGACCCAGATTCGGGATCAGTTCGGGGACGCGCGCCGCTCGGTGATCGTCGAAAACGCCCAGGACATGTCGATGGAGGACCTGATCAAGCCGGAAGAGATGGTGGTGACGCTGTCGCACAGCGGCTACATGAAGGCACAGCCGCTCGACGACTACCGCGCGCAGAAGCGTGGCGGGCGCGGCAAGCAGGCGGCAGGCACCAAGGATGAGGACTTCATCGAGAAGATGTTCGTCGCCAATACCCACGACTACATCCTCTGCTTCTCCAGTCGCGGACGCATGTACTGGCTCAAGGTCTACAACGTGCCGCAGGGCGGACGCGGCGCGCGCGGCAAGCCGATTGTCAACCTGCTGCCACTGGAAGACGACGAGAAGATCAGCGCGCTGCTGCCGGTCAAGACCTTCGATGACGACCACTATGTGTTCATGGCGACCAGCAACGGCATCGTCAAGAAAACGCCGCTGTCCGATTTCTCGCGCCCGCGCACGGCCGGCATCATCGCGGTGGGCCTGGACGACAAGGATTTCCTGATCGGCGCGTCGATCACCGACGGCCGCCACGACGTGATGCTGTTCTCCGATGGCGGCAAGGCGGTGCGCTTCGACGAGAACGACGTGCGCCCGATGGGACGCACCGCGCGCGGCGTCATCGGCATGAAGCTCGCCAAGGGCAAGACGGTGATTTCTCTGCTGGTGGCCGAAGACGAGAACGACTTCGTGCTGACCGCGACCGAGAACGGCTACGGCAAGCGCACGCCAATCGACGAATATACCCGCCATGCGCGCGCGACGCAGGGCATGATCGCAATCCAGACCAGCGAGCGTAATGGCAAGGTTGTGGCCGCCACGCTGGTGAAGCCGGATGACGAGATCATGCTGATCACCACCGGCGGCGTGCTGATCCGCACCCGCGTCAAGGAAATCCGTTCCATGAGCCGCGCGACGCAGGGCGTCACGTTGATCAACCTGGATAAGGGTGAAACACTGATCAGCCTGGAAAAAGTGGCTGAAACCGATAACGAAGAGGAATTAGGAGACTAAATCATGACGATCTATAACTTCAGCGCCGGCCCGGCCGTGCTACCCAAAGACGTTCTACTGCAGGTGCAGGCCGAGATGGTCGATTGGCACGGCAGCGGCATGTCGGTGATGGAAATGAGCCATCGCGGCAAGGAATTCATGGGTATCGCCGCCGAGTCGGAAGCCGACCTGCGCGAACTGATGGGCATTCCCGCCAATTACAAGGTGCTGTTCCTGCAGGGCGGCGCGTCGAGTCAGTTCGCCATGGTGCCGATGAACCTGCTGCGCGGCAAAGCCGGTGCCGACTACCTGAACACCGGCGAGTGGTCGAAGAAGGCCATCAAGGAAGCGAAGAAATACGGCGCGGTGAACGTGGTGGCGTCGAGCGAAGACAGGAAGTTCAGCTACGCGCCGACGCAGGATGCGTGGAAGCTCGACCCCAACGCCGCCTACGTCCACTACACGCCCAACGAAACCATCGGCGGGGTGGAAATCTTCTGGACTCCCGACACCGGTAGCGTGCCGCTGGTGGCCGATATGTCGTCGACCATCCTGTCGCGCCCGATCGACGTGTCGAAATTCGGCGTGATCTATGCCGGCGCACAGAAGAATATCGGCCCGGCCGGCCTCACCATCGTCATCGTACGCGACGACCTGATCGGCGAGACCGTGAAAGGCACACCGACCATGTTCGACTACAAGATCCACGCCGACAACGACTCGATGTACAACACGCCGGCCACCTTCTCCATGTACACCGCGGGGTTGGTGTTCAAGTGGCTGAAGGCGCGCGGCGGCCTCGCCGCGATGGAAAAAACCAACCGTGAAAAAGCTGGTCTACTGTACGACACGCTCGATGCGACCAATTTCTACAATTCGCCGGTGGCGATGGACAACCGCTCGCTGATGAATATCCCCTTCACCCTGAAGGACGCTGCGCTCGACGAGGCCTTCCTCAAGGGCGCACAGGCGCGCGGACTGATCCAGTTGAAGGGCCACCGCTCGGTCGGCGGCATGCGCGCCTCGATCTACAATGCGATGCCGGTCGAGGGCGTGCGCGCGCTGGTCGGGTACATGAACGAATTCGAGAAGAGCCATGGCTGAGCTGCGCAAGATTCTCACCCTCAACGCGATTTCCGCGCGCGGACTGGCGCGGCTACCCGAGCATTACATCGTCGGCGGCGACATCGCCGATCCGGACGGCATCCTGGTGCGTTCGGCCAACATGCACGAGATGGACATTCCGGCGTCGGTGCGCGCGATTGCCCGCGCCGGCGCCGGCACCAACAACATCCCGGTCAAGAAAATGTCGGAGCGCGGGGTGCCGGTGTTCAACGCGCCGGGTGCCAACGCCAATGCGGTGAAGGAACTGGTGATCGCCGGCATGCTGATCGGCGCGCGCAACCTGGTGCCGGCGTTGAAGCTCGTCGAGGGCCTGGCCGGCACCGACGAGGACATGCACAAGGCGACCGAGGCCGGCAAGAAGCAGTTTGCCGGGACTGAACTGCCGGGCCGCACGATTGGTGTGATCGGGCTGGGCGCGATCGGCTCCTATATCGCCGAAGCGGCGATCAAGCTCGGCATGAACGTGATTGGATTCGATCCGTCGATTACCGTTGACGCTGCCTGGCGGCTGCCGTCGCAGGTCAAGCGCGCCGAGAATGTCGAGGATGTGCTGCGCATGGCCGACTTCGTCACCCTTCACGTGCCGCTCGTCGATGCCACCCGCAATCTGATCAATTCCCAGCGTATCGGCGTGATGCGTCCCGGCGCGGTGCTACTGAATTTCGCACGCGAGGGCGTGGTCGACAACGCCGCGGTGATCGAGGCGCTCGATGCCGGCAAGCTGCACGCCTACCTCTGCGACTTTCCGGCGAACATACTCAAGGGCCACGCCAAGGTGGTGGCGCTGCCGCATCTGGGTGCGTCCACCGAGGAAGCCGAGGAGAACTGCGCGGTGATGGTGGCCGAGGAGCTCGCCGACTATCTGGAAAACGGCAACATTCTCAATTCGGTCAACTTCCCCAACGTCAGCATGCCGCGCGAATCCGCGTACCGCGTCGCGGTTGCCAATGCCAACGTACCCAACATGGTGGGGCAGATTTCGTCGGTGCTGGCCGCCGCCGGACTCAACATCCACAACATGATCAACAAGTCCAAGGGCGACATGGCGTATACGATGGTAGACGTCGACAACGCGGTGACCGACGCCGTCATGCAGCAGCTCTCCGCCATCGCCGGCGTGCTCGCGGTGCGCTATCTGCCTGCCGCCTGACGCGATGGACGAGGGACTGAAGGCGCTACGCGCGCGCATCGACAGCATCGACGACGCCGTCCTGCAACTGGTGTCGGAGCGCGCGGGCATCGCCCAGCAGGTCGGGCGTGCCAAGAACGGCGAAAAGATCTACCGCCCCGAGCGCGAGGCGCAGATCGTGCGGCGCCTGCGCGAGGCCAACCCCGGGCCGCTGTCCGGCGACACCGTCGAGCGGCTGATCCGCGAAATCATGTCGGCATGTCGCGCAGTGGAAGTCACCACCCGTGTGGCCTACCTCGGCCCTGCCGGTAGCTTCACCCAGCAGGCGGTGATGAAGCATTTCGGCCATGAGGTCGAGGCGCTGGCCGAGACCGATATCGATGCGTGCTTTCAGGCGGTGGAAACCGGGCGCGCCGATTTTTCCCTGGTGCCGGTGGAAAACTCGACCGAGGGTGCGATCGGCCGCACCCTCGATCTCATAGTCGAAAGCCCGCTGAAGATCTGCGGCGAGGTGATGCTGCCGATCCACCAGACCCTGATGCGCAAGCATGGCGGCTTGGGCGGCATTCAACGGGTATATGGCCACGCGCAATCGCTCGCCCAGTGCCAGCAATGGCTCAACCGCCATCTCCCCAACGTCGAACGGGTCAGCGTGGTCAGCAACAGCGAAGGGGCGCGCCGCGCGGCCGTCGAGCCCGATGCCGCCACGCTGGGCTCGGAAACCGCCGCCGAACTGTATGGCCTGACCGTGGTGGAAAAACGCGTCGAGGACGAGGCCAGCAACACCACGCGTTTTCTGGTGCTGGGGCAGACCGATGCCGCGCCGTCCGGGCGCGACAAGACCTCGCTGGTGATGGGCGCGCACAACCAGCCGGGCGCGGTGGTCAAGCTGCTGCAGCCGCTCGCCGATGCAGGCATTTCCATGAGCAAGCTCGAATCGCGCCCGGCCCGGTCAAGCAACTGGGAATACCTGTTCTTCGTCGTCTGCGAAGGCCACCGCGAAGACGTCAAACTGGCTGGCGCGCTGGCCGAAATCAAGGCGCGCGCCGCCTTCCTGAAGATTCTCGGTTCCTACCCCGCGGCCTCGTGATTAATTGCTGTGACCTCGTGCCGCCGCATGTGCGCGCGATTGCCCCCTACCCGCCCGGCAAGCCCATTTCCGAACTCGCGCGCGAACTCGGGCTGAGCGAAGCCGACATCGTCAAGCTGGCATCCAATGAAAACCCCCTCGGCCCCAGCCCGCGGGCGCTGGCGGCGGCGCAGGACGCCCTCGCCGACATGGCGCTTTATCCCGACGGCGCCGGGTTTGCGCTAAAGGCGAAGCTGTCGGAAAAACTGGGCGTCGCGGCAAACCGGATCGTGCTCGGCAACGGTTCCAACGACGTGCTGGACATGGCGGCGCGCGCTTTCCTGGCGCCCGGCGCCTCTTCCGTTTACGCGCAACACGCTTTCGCGGTGTACCCGCTTGCCACGCAGACCGCGGGCGCGCAGGGCATCGCGGTGGCGGCGAAGGATTACGGTCACGATCTGGCCGCGATGCGGGCGGCGATCCGCGACGACACCCGCGTGCTGTGGATCGCCAATCCCAACAACCCGACCGGCACCTTCCTGCCGTGGACGGAACTCGAGGCTTTCCTCGAAACCGTGCCGCCCCGGGTTCTGGTGGTGCTGGACGAGGCCTACGGCGAATACCTGCCGCCGGCCGGGCGCTGCGACACCGCGGCCTGGCTGGCGCGCTTCTCCAACCTGCTGATCGTCCGCACCTTTTCCAAGGCCTATGGCCTGGCCGGATTGCGCGTCGGCTACGGACTCGGCAGCGCCGACGTCATCGACCTGCTCAACCGGGTGCGCCATCCCTTCAATGTCAATGTGCCCGCGCTCGCCGCGGCTGAAGCCGCGCTCGACGACGCCGAGTTCCTCGCGCGCAGCTATGCGCTGAACAGCGCCGGCATGGCGCAGCTGGTTGCCGGGCTGGCCGGTCTGGGCGTCGAAACCGTGCCGTCGAAAGGCAATTTCCTGCTGGCGAAAGTCGGCGATGCCGCACGCATCAATACCGAATTGCTGAAGCGCGGCGTCATCGTACGCCCAGTGGCCAATTACGGCCTGCCCGAATTCCTGCGTGTGTCGGTTGGACTGGCCGGACAGAACGCCCGTTTCCTCGACGCATTGAGCGTGGTTCTTGCCGCTTTAGCAGCTTTAGAACCGCGGCCTGACCCTTGTAAGGACTGCCTGTGATCGTCGACACGCTCGCCATCGTCGGCACCGGTCTGATCGGCGGTTCCTTCTCACTGGCATTGAAACAGGCCGGTGCGGTGCATACGGTGCTGGGGGTCGGCCGCAGTCCGGCGCGGCTCACCGTCGCACGCGAGCTTGGCCTGATCGACCGCGCGGTCGATTGGGCCGGGGTCGGCCAGGCCGACTGCATCCTGCTGGCGCTGCCGGTGGGCGAGACCGAAGCCGTACTGAAAAATCTCGCGCCGCATCTGAAGGCCGGCGCCATCGTCACCGACGCCGGCAGCACCAAGGCCAACGTGGTCGCGGCGGCCCGTGCGGCGCTCGGCGCGCGGGCCGCCGATTTCGTGCCCGGCCATCCGATTGCCGGCTCCGAGCAGAGCGGCCCCGGCGCCGCGCGCGCCGATCTGTACCAGGGCAAGAAAGTAGTGCTGACGCCGCAGGCCGACACCCGTGCCGACGCGCTCGCCACCGTGCGGGCGCTGTGGGAGGCGGCCGGGGCGCAGGTCGAAATGCTGGATGCCGTGCAGCACGACCGCGTGTTTGCCGCGGTGAGCCACTTGCCGCACCTGGCCGCGTACACGCTGGTGGACGAACTGGCGCAGCGCGCCGACGGCGGCACCTTCTTCCGCTATGCCGCCAGCGGCTTTCGCGATTTCACCCGCATCGCCGGCTCCGCGCCCGAGATGTGGCGCGACATCGCGCTGGCGAACCGCGAGGCGGTGCTGGCTGAATTGGACGCCTATGTCGCCGCGTTGCAATCGCTGCGTCAGGCCGTGGCCGGGGAAGACGCCGACGCCTTGCTGAAACTGTTCTCACGCGCCCGCAACGCGCGTGAGAACTGGATGAAAAAACAGGATTCTTGATGGACTTTCTCGATTTGCCCGCATCCAGCGCGGCACGTGGCACGGTACGCCTGCCTGGCTCCAAAAGCATTTCCAACCGCGTGCTGCTGCTGGCGGCGCTGGCACAGGGCACAACGATCGTGCGGGCGTTGCTCGACTCCGACGACACACGGGTGATGCTTGATGCCCTGCGTGTACTGGGCGTGGGGGTCGCGCGGGTGAGCGATTCCGACGATTACGAGATTACCGGCACAGGCGGAGTGTTCCCGGTCAAGCAGGCCGAGCTGTTCCTGGGTAATGCCGGGACGGCATTCCGTTCGCTGACCGCCGCGTGCGCGCTGTCCGGCGGCGAGTATGTGCTGAAAGGCGTGGCACGGATGCACGAGCGGCCGATCGGTGATCTGGTCGACGCGCTGCGTCAGCTGGGCGCACGTATCGACTATCTCGGCCAGGAAGGCTTTCCACCGTTGCACATCCATCCCGCCGACCTGGCCGGCGACACGACCGAGGTGCGCGGCAATGTGTCGAGCCAGTTTCTCACCGGTCTCTTGATGGCATTGCCGCTGCGCCAGCGCAACACCACGATCGAAGTGGTGGGCGAGTTGATTTCCAGGCCCTACATCGGTATCACGCTGGCGATGCTGCGCCGCTTCGGCGTCGGGATCGCACGCGACGGCTGGCAGCGCTTCGGCGTGCCAGCGGCATCGCGTTACCAGAGCCCCGGCGAAATATGGGTTGAAGGCGATGCCTCGTCGGCGTCGTATTTCCTGGCCGCCGGCGCCATCGGCGGCGGCCCGGTGCGGGTAGAGGGCGTGGGCCGCGACAGCGTGCAGGGCGACGTGCACTTTGCCGATGCGCTGGCAAAAATGGGTGCGCAGATCGAGATGGGGCCGAACTGGATCGAAGCGCGTTCGCCGGCAAACGGCCGACTGAACGCGATCGATCTCGACTGCAATCACATTCCGGATGCCGCGATGACGCTGGCGGTGGTGGCGCTGTTCGCCGATGGCGTCACCACACTACGGAACATCGCCAGCTGGCGGGTCAAGGAAACCGACCGCATCGCTGCGATGGCGATCGAGCTGCGCAAGGTCGGCGCGACGGTGGAAGAGGGTGCGGACTTCATCCGCATCACCCCGCCTCACGCCTCACGCCTCACCCCTCACGCGGTAATCGATACCTACGACGACCACCGCATGGCGATGTGCCTGTCGCTGGTAACACTCGGCGGCGTGCCGCTGCGCATCAACGACCCGGCGTGCGTGAACAAGACCTTCCCGACGTATTTCAAGACGTTTGCGGGGATTGCCCAATGACGCGTTCCTCACCCCTCACCCCTCACCCCTCACCCGTAATCACCATCGATGGCCCCTCGGCCTCGGGCAAGGGCACCGTGGCCGAGCGCGTGGCAGCGGCGCTGGGGTTTCACTTTCTCGACAGCGGCGCGCTCTACCGGCTGACCGCGCTGTCGGCAATGAAGCATGGCGTGGCGCTCGATGATGAGGCGGGCGTGGCGGCGCTGGCGGCAAAACTGCCGGCGACATTTCGTGACGGCGCAGTGTGGCTGGGCGAGGAAAACGTCACCGACGCCATCCGCGCCGAAACGGTGGGCGAGGGCGCATCGAAAGTCGCCGCGCTGCCGGCGGTGCGCGCGGCGCTGCTCGACCGCCAGCGCGCCTATCGACAGGCCCCCGGGCTGGTGGCCGACGGCCGCGACATGGGCACCGTGGTGTTTGTAGACGCGGTGGCCAAGGTCTTCCTCACCGCCTCTGCCTCCGCGCGGGCGGAGCGGCGGTACAAGCAGTTGATCGGGAAGGGAAACCCTGCTAATCTCTCGGCCCTTGTCGCTGATATGCAGGCGCGCGATGCGCGCGACGCGGCCCGTGCCGTGGCGCCGCTCAAGCCCGCCGCCGATGCGTTGTTGCTTGATACCACCCACATGGATATCGAGTCGGCGGTGCAGGCGGTACTGATGCACTACACTTCGTGTATGGGCCGCAGCAAGTAAGGTAATTAACGTGTCAGTCCTGCGCCCGCAGGCTGGCGATGTGCAACTAACCCCGTCCTCACCGGCGGACTGAAGGTTTTAATGTCTACTGCTACCGCTACTTCCACCCCCGCTTTGATGGAAAGCCCCCCCCCTTCGATGGAAAGTTTTGCCGACCTGTTCGAGGAATCCCTGGTTCATCAGGAAATGCGTCAGGGTGAAGTCATCACCGCTGAAATTATCGACATCGACAGCAATTTCGTGACCGTGAATGCCGGTCTCAAATCAGAGAGCCTGATTCCGCTTGAAGAATTCAAGAATGATCTGGGCGAAATCGAAGCCAAGATCGGTGATTTTGTCGCGGTCGCCATCGAGTCGATCGAAGACGGCTTCGGCGCCACCAAGCTGTCGCGCGAGCGTGCCAAGAAACTGGCCGCATGGCTGGATCTGGAAGCCGCGATGAACGAAGGCCGGATCGTCACCGGCATGGTGCAGGGCAAGGTCAAGGGCGGTTTGACGGTGCTGGTGGGCGGCCTGCGCGCCTTCCTGCCGGGTTCGCTGGTGGACATGCGTCCGGTCAAGGACACCACGCCCTACGAATACAAGGAAATGGAATTCAAGGTCATCAAGCTCGACCGCAAGCGCAACAACGTGGTGGTATCGCGCCGCGCCGTGCTGGAAGAGACCATGGGTGCCGACCGCGAAGCGATGATGGAGAACCTGAAGGAAGGCTCCATCGTCAAGGGCGTGGTCAAGAACATCACCGACTATGGCGCGTTCGTGGATCTGGGCGGCATCGACGGCCTGCTGCACATCACCGACATGGCTTGGCGTCGCGTCAAGCATCCGTCCGAAGTGGTGCATGTCGGCCAGGAACTGGAAGCCAAGATCCTGCGCTACGACACCGAGAAAAACCGCGTTTCGCTCGGCATCAAGCAGCTGGGTGACGATCCGTGGGTCGGCATCGCACGCCGCTATCCGCAGGGTACCCGCATGTTCGGTAAGGTTGCGAACCTCACCGACTACGGCGCGTTCGTCGAAATCGAGGAAGGCATCGAAGGCCTGGTGCACGTCTCCGAAATGGACTGGACCAACAAGAACGTCAGCCCCTCGAAGATGGTGCAGCTGGGCGACGAGGTCGAAGTCATGGTGCTTGACATCGACGAGGACAAGCGCCGCATCTCGCTGGGCATGAAGCAGTGCAAGTCCAACCCGTGGGAAGACTTCGCGATCAGCCACAAGAAGGGCGACAAGGTCGGCGGCGCGATCAAGTCGATCACCGACTTCGGCGTGTTCATCGGCCTGCCGGGCGGCATCGACGGCCTGGTTCACCTGTCCGACCTGTCATGGAGCGTTCCCGGCGAAGAGGCCGTGCGCAATTTCCGCAAGGGCCAGGACGTCGAGGCCGTGGTGCTGGGCATCGATCTCGAGCGCGAGCGTATTTCGCTCGGCATCAAGCAGCTCGAAGGCGACCCGCTGACCAGCTACGCGACGGGTCACGAGAAGGGCAGCATCGTCAAGGGCACCATCAAGACCGTTGAGCCCAAGGGTGCCACCGTGCAGCTGGACAGCGACATGGAAGGTTACCTGCGCGCATCCGAAGTTTCGCGCGACCGCGTCGAAGACATGCGCAGCCACTACAAGGAAGGCGACGAAATCGAAGCCATGATTATCAACGTCGATCGCAAGAACCGCGTGATCAACCTGTCGATCAAGGCCAAGGACATGACCGAGCAGGATTCGGCGATGAAAAAACTCGCCGCCGACTCCGCTGCGGCCGCCACCGGTTCGACCAACCTCGGCGCGCTGTTGAAAGCCAAGCTCGAAAACAAGAGTGCCGAGCAGTAATCCATGACCAAGTCCGAGCTGATTGCTCAACTCGCGGCGCGGCATTCGCAGTTTTCGGTTGCGGATATCGAGATGGCGGTGAAAACAATCCTCGACGCACTGGTGAAAAACCTGGCGCGCGGCGAACGGATCGAAATCCGCGGTTTTGGCAGCTTCAGCCTGAGCTTTCGTCCCGCCCGTCTTGGGCGCAACCCCAAGACGGGCGAGCGTGTGCAGGTGCCGGCCAAGTATGTGCCGCACTTCAAGGCAGGCAAGGAGTTGCGCGACCGGGTGGATTTCCCGCTCTGAGTTCGCGTGCAAGGCAGGTGAAAACGGCGCGTTGAGCGCCGTTTTCTTTTTCATCGCCACTTTTTGAAGTTGGCCTGCAAAGGTAGAATGGACGCCACTCTGACGCGATCGACCATGAAAAATCTCACACGTTATCTGGGGCTGGCGGCGAAACTGCTGGTGTTCCTGCTGGTGCTGGGCTTCGCCCTGAAAAACAGCCATAGCGTCACGTTCAATTCCTACCTGGACTATGTGTGGCAGGCGCCGTTGATCGTCATGCTGGGGCTGGCGTTCATGCTGGGCGTGCTGATGGGCGTGCTAGCCTTGCTGCCGACCGTATTTCGCCTGCGGCGCGAGCTTTCCCTCAGGCCGCAGGCGGCCGGGGGAGACACGACAATGATGCAGACCGACATGCCTGTCGTCTGACGCGCCATGGAATTCGAGTTCTGGTGGCTGCTGGCGTTCCCCCTGTTTTTCGTGCTCGGCTGGCTGGCGGCGCGGATCGACATTCGCCAGGTGGTGACCGAATCGCGCGCACTGCCCAATTCGTATTTCCGCGGGCTGAATTTCCTGCTCAACGAGCAACCGGACAAGGCCATCGAAGCCTTTCTCGAAGTCGTCAAACTCGAACCCCAGACCATCGATCTGCACTTTGCGCTGGGCGGCCTGTTTCGCCGCCGCGGCGAACTCGACCGCGCCATACGCATGCACGAAAACCTGCTTGAGCAAGAGGGCCTGGCCGAAGACCAGCGTCTGCGCGCGATGAGCGAACTGGGGCAGGATTATCTGAAGGCCGGGCTGCTCGACCGCGCCGAGCAGGTGTTCGGCAAGCTTCTGGAAACCTCGCAGCATGGGCTGGCGCGCACCTACCTGCTGGAAATCTACGTACAGGAAAAGGATTGGCAGAAGGCCATCGACGCGGCACGTCTGCTGGAGAAGGACACCAGCAAGCCGCTCAATGCCGATATTGCCCACTTCTATTGCGAACAGGCGCTGCAGGAATCGGCGAAAGGCAATCCCGACGCGGCCGCCGCACACCTGCAGCGGGCACTCTCGGCCAACCGCCAGTCGGTGCGCGCCAATCTCATGGCCGGCGATCTTGACGCGGCGGCAGGACGCCACGAAGCCGCGATTGCCGACTGGCGCCTGGTCGAAACTCAGAGCGCGGCACACATGGCGCTGGTGGTGGACCGTGTGCTCGGCAGCTATCGCCAGTTGGGGCGGCTGGTGGAAGGCGTGCAATGGCTGCGTGCGCTGTATGCCCGGCAACCGTCGCAGGACGTATTCAGCGCGTTGTATCTGGCCGTATCCGAAGCCGAAGGCGCGACAGCTGCCAGCCAGCTGGCGCGCGAGGAACTGCGCCGCAATCCCAGCCTGCGCACGCTGGACCGCCTGCTGGAAGCCGAGCTCATCAATGCCGAGCCGGAACAGCGCGAGTTGCTGCAGGTGGAAAAAAATCTGGTGGCGTCGCACAGCCAGCGCATGATGCGCTACCAGTGCGGTAGCTGCGGGTTCAAGGCCAAGCAGTTCTTCTGGCGTTGCCCGGCGTGCGGACGATGGGACAGCTTTGACCCCGAACGGCGCGAGGGGGAAAGCTGAGATGCGGGATTCAAGATACACGTTTCAAGAGCAAGTGGCAGCGTGAATTCGACCAAGATCATTGTGGCGCTGGATTATGCCGATGCGGCCTCCGCGCTGGCGCTGGTGGAGCGGCTCGACCCTGCACTGTGCCGGCTCAAGGTGGGCAAGGAGCTGTTCACCGTGGCTGGGCCGGAGCTGGTACAGACGCTGGTGGCGCGCGGCTTCGAGATTTTCCTGGATCTGAAGTTCCACGACATTCCGAATACCGTGGCGGCGGCATGCCGCGTGGCCGCGAGCCTGGGCGTGTGGATGATGAACGTCCATGCCTCGGGCGGACGCCGCATGATGGAGGCGGCACGCGAAGCGCTCGCGGATTTGCCGCATCCGCCGCTCTTGATCGCGGTGACCGTGCTGACCAGTATGAGTGCCGAAGATCTGGGCGAGGTCGGCGTGGCCGGTTCGCCTGCCGAACAGGTACTGCGGCTGGCACGCCTGACACAGGCCTGCAGGCTCGATGGTGTAGTCTGCTCGGCGCAAGAGGCCACCCTGCTGCGTGCCGACCTGGGAACCGACTTCCGGCTGGTCACGCCGGGAATACGCCCGGTGGGGGCCGAGGCGGGCGACCAGCGCCGCGTGATGACGCCGGCCGAGGCCTTGCGCGCCGGCGCGACCTACCTGGTGATCGGGCGCCCGGTCACAGCCGCGGCCGATCCGCTGGCTGCGCTCAAACAGATTCAATCCGGCATACGGAATATATAGGAAGAAGACGCTGTGAAAATTACCGTAATCGGCACAGGCTATGTGGGCCTGGTGACCGGAACCTGCCTGGCGGAAGTCGGCAACGAGGTGTTGTGCCTCGACGTCGATCCGACAAAAATCGAAATGTTGAAAGCCGGCGGCATCCCGATCTACGAATCGGGGCTGGAAGACATGGTGAAGCGCAACGTCGCTGCAGGCCGGCTACATTTCACCACCGACATCGAGGCATCGGTGGCATTCGGCCAGATCCAGTTCATCGCCGTCGGTACGCCGCCGGACGAGGATGGCTCGGCGGACCTGCAGTACGTGGTGGCGGCGGCACGCAACATCGGCCGCCACATGACCGATTACAAGCTGGTGGTCGACAAATCGACCGTACCGGTCGGTACCGCCGATAAGGTGAAGGCGGCGCTCACGGAAGAACTCGCACAACGCGGCGTAGCGATCGAATTCAATGTCGCCTCCAACCCCGAATTCCTGAAAGAAGGTGCGGCGGTGGACGATTTCATGAAGCCCGACCGCATTGTCATCGGCACCGACAGCGAGCATGCCACGGCCCTGCTGCGCCAGTTGTACGCGCCGTTCCAGCGCAACCATGACCGCCTCACGGTGATGGATGTGAAGAGCGCCGAACTGACCAAATACGCCGCCAATGCCATGCTGGCGACACGCATTTCCTTCATGAACGAGCTCGCCGTGCTGGCCGAAAAACTCGGCGCCGACATCGAGCAGGTGCGCCACGGCATCGGCTCCGACCCGCGCATCGGCTACGATTTTCTGTATGCCGGCTGTGGCTACGGCGGTTCGTGCTTCCCCAAGGACGTGCAGGCGCTGCGCCGCACCGCGCAGGAAAACGGTATTCCGCTGCGCGTGCTCGATGCGGTGGAAGAGGCCAACGACGCGCAGAAGCAGATTCTGGTCGACAAACTGACCGCAAAGCTGGGCACCGACCTCAAGGGCAAGCGCTTCGCCATGTGGGGCCTCGCGTTCAAGCCCAACACCGACGACATGCGCGAGGCGCCCAGCCGCAGCATGCTGGAAGCGCTGTGGGCGATGGGTGCCGCCGTGTCGGCCTACGACCCGGCGGCGATGGAGGAAGCCCGCCGCATCTACGGCGAGCGTGCCGATCTCTTGCTGGTCGACAGCCCGATGGACGCGCTGAAGGGCGCCGACGCGCTGTTGATCGTCACCGAATGGAAAGTGTTCCGCAGCCCCAATTTCGGCACCATGAAGGCGTTGTTGAAAACGCCGCTGGTGTTCGACGGCCGCAACCTGTACGAGCCGCAGGCGATGCGCGGGATGGGCTTCGATTACCTGCCGATCGGACGCCAGTAGAGCATGTACAAAACCATCGAAGACTGTGTCGGCAACACCCCGCTGGTGCGCCTCAAGCGTATGCCCGGTGCGACCTCGAACACCGTGCTGGTCAAGCTCGAAGGCAACAACCCGGCGGGCTCTGTGAAGGACCGCCCGGCACTGGCCATGATCGAGCAGGCCGAGGCGCGCGGCGAGATCAAGCCCGGCGACACGCTGATCGAGGCCACCAGCGGCAATACCGGCATCGCGCTCGCCATGGCGGCGGCGATGCGCGGCTACAGGATGATCCTCATCCTGCCGGAAAACGCTTCGATCGAGCGGCGCCAGACCATGCGCGCCTTCGGCGCCGAACTGCAACTGGTGGGCCGGGAAGCGGGCATGGAAGGCGCGCGCGATCTGGCGATTGCGATGGAGAAGCAGGGCGCCGGCAAGGTCCTCGACCAGTTCGCCAATTTCGACAATCCGGAGGCGCACTACCGCACCACCGGCCCGGAAATCTGGCGCGACACCGAGGGCAAGATCACCCATTTCGTTTCCAGCATGGGTACCACCGGCACCATCATGGGCTGCTCGCGCTATCTCAAGGAACAGAACCCCGCTATCCGGATCGTCGGCGTGCAGCCGACCGAGGGTGCGCAGATCCCCGGCATCCGCAAATGGCCGGAAGAATACGTACCGAAAATCTGTGACCCCAGCCGCGTCGACCGCATGGTCTACGTCTCCCAGCAGGACGCCGAGGAAACCACCCGTCGGCTGGCGCGCGAGGAAGGCATCTTCGCCGGCATCTCGTCGGGCGGCGCGCTGTGGGCGGCATTGCAGGTGTCGAAGGAAGTCGAGAATGCGGTCATCGTCTCCATCGTGTGCGACCGCGGCGACCGCTATCTGTCTACCGGTGTGTTCCCCGCGTAGTCCGGCGAATGGCCAAAACCAAAACGATCTACAGCTGCACCGAGTGCGGTGGGCAATCCCCCAAGTGGCAGGGGCAGTGTCCGGCCTGCAACGCCTGGAACACCCTGGTCGAGACCATTGCCGAGTCGGCCAAGCCGCGCTACCAGGCGCTGGCGGCGTCGAGCCAGGTGCAGATGCTGGGCGAAGTGGAGGGCGCCGAGGCGAGCCGGATTCCGACCACCCTCGGCGAGCTCGATCGCGTGCTCGGCGGCGGGCTGGTAGCAGGCGGCGTGGTGTTGATCGGCGGCGATCCCGGCATCGGCAAATCGACCTTGCTGCTGCAGGCGCTGGCGGTGTTGTCGCAAAGCCTGCCGACGCTGTATGTCAGCGGTGAGGAATCGGCGCAGCAGCTGGCGCTGCGCGCGCGCCGCCTGCAGTTGCCGGAAGCGCATCTGCCGGTGTTGCCGGAGATCCGGCTCGAAGCGATTCTGGGCCATCTCGCCTCGATCAAGCCCGCCATCGCGGTGATCGATTCGATCCAGACCGTGTATTCCGAAACCCTGACCTCGGCGCCCGGTTCGGTGGCGCAGGTGCGCGAATGCGCGGCGCAGCTGACGCGCTACGCCAAGCAGAGAGGCTGCGCGATTCTGCTGGTCGGCCATGTCACCAAGGAAGGCGCCATCGCCGGCCCGCGCGTGCTCGAGCACATCGTCGATACCGTGCTGTATTTCGAGGGCGATACCGGATCGAGTTTTCGCCTGGTGCGCGCGATCAAGAACCGCTTCGGCGCGGTGAACGAGATCGGCGTCTTTGCGATGACCGAGAAGGGCTTGAAAGGCGTGTCCAATCCTTCGGCCATCTTCCTGTCGCACCACGGCGCGCCGGTGCCGGGCTCCTGCGTGCTGGTGACGCAGGAAGGCACGCGTCCGCTGCTGGTCGAAATCCAGGCGCTGGTCGACAGCAGCCAGTCGCCCAATCCGCGCCGTCTGTCGGTTGGCCTGGAACAGAACCGGCTCGCCATGCTGCTGGCCGTGCTGCACCGCCATGCCGGCATTTCTTGTTCCGATCAGGATGTGTTCGTCAACGCGGTAGGCGGGGTGAAAATCAGCGAGCCTGCGGCCGATCTGGCGGTGCTGGCGGCGATCGTGTCGTCGCTGAGAAGCCAGCCCCTGCCCGACAAACTGGTGATGTTCGGCGAAGTGGGTCTCGCCGGCGAAATCCGGCCGGTGCAGCGCGGCCAGGAACGCCTGAAGGAAGCCGCCAAGCTTGGGTTCACCCAGGCCATTGTGCCGGCCGCCAATCAGCCCAAACAGAAAATCCCCGGGATGGAAATCCATCCTGTTCATCGGCTGGACGAGGCAATCCGGTTTTTCAGGGAAAGCTGAAGCCGAACAATTACTGCCTGCGCACTTTCCAGGTGGCACGGCAGGTTTTTCTCAGGTATTCAAGAGCACGTGCCATGTGGGTGTCCGGCCAGTTGGGGTCGCGATCGCTGAGCTGTTCTTCCGCTTCGCCCTGCAGCTCATCCTTCCAGAATTTCTGCAAGTCCTCCCGCATCGCTTCAGGCGCATGGTCGTCGACAAACTTGATCACGGCCTGGGAATCAAAACCGCACGTCCGAAAAACACGAATGATTTCCCGTGCTTCCCGCAGGAGCAGGCTGGCTTTGGGTGGAAATCCTGTCGCAACGAGAAGAAACACCGTGGCCACAACCGCCGGGTCGTCCGCCTCGCCTCGCGTCACGCGATCCCATTCCCTGGCAACCAGGCGATCGTATTCCCTGACGTCTTCGTCCAGGCTCTCGCTGACGAAATACATCCCGCCTGAGTTCCCATACAGAAATTTATCCACCGTGCTGGAGGACGCCCGAATCTGCGGCAAATCCGTTTCGATGAAACGGTCCATCGCACGGCGTGCAAGCTGCTGGAATTCCGTTGGCGCCTCCCTGAGGAAGGCTTTCAGCCGGTCTTCGTCCAATCTGGCTGTCGGATTCCTGGCGGCTTTGAACAAGCGGACAAAAACCGTGCGGGTCGGCAGCTTCAGATCGGCCTGATCTACAAAGATCACCAGCATGGCGCTCCGGATCAGCGACTCCGCTTCATCGACATCGTCGCGGGGAACGCCCATTTTTGTTGCCAGCCAGAACGCGAAATCGATCATGTTCCGGTTCTCCTGGCGCATGGCAAGCCCAGAGCGATATTCGGCAAAGGAGATCGTATCCGCAGCCGTTTTTTCGTCGAGATAGGCGCGTTGCCTCTCGGCTGAAACCGGACCATCTTCGATCAGCGTGCCGTCCGGCATCGCATGGAGCCGTTTGAGCATGTCCGAGCCGGCCTTGGAGTGCGACAGCAAGGTCTTGTCACGCAAGGAGGTTGCGGCGATCTTCAGGTCGCCGCCCGACATGTCCTCGAGGTAGAGGCTGACCAGATTCACCATGCGGCGCAGCGCGAGTTCGAGTTCGGGACGCAGATGAGCGGTGCCGAAAAAGTTGGCGATCTGCACAATGCCTTTGGAAAAATCCGTCTGGATGCCGAGCAGTCGTTCAGGCGTGATGAGCCCCTGCTGAACGCCGTAACGCAGGGCCTTGTCGAAAAACGGCCGACTGTCGAAAGTCGCGAGTGCGGTTGCCATGCGTCCAGCCCTTAAATTGCGGACTCTTCCTCGTCGCCCGCCGCTTGCCCGGCGTCCGGAAATTCGGGCGCGAAAGCCGCATCGAACATCTCCAGCATTTTCTGCGTACGGTCACGCAGGATGATCATCGTTTCCTCGAATGCATCGGGCACCTCGTAGCGCAGCACCCAGGCGGTTTCCATCCAATCGCCATCGGCCACCTCCGAACGGGATAGCAGCGGGCGCGTATCTTCGATGAAATTGCCGAACGCCAGGCCATGATCGATTTCCTCGATTTTTTCCATCAGCCAGGTGTTGTGGGTTTTGACATCGGAATCAGGATCGATTTGCGGCGTGAAACTCCCGTTTGTGGCGAAACAAAAAACTTCGTCGTAATGGTCGGCAAAATAGTCGGCCAGCGTGTCACTGCCGCCCTCGATGTCGGCCATGGCCTCGAGGTATTCGTGGGTGGTGTCGGCGTCGCGGTAAAGAACGGCATTCACCATGGCGCGCAGTCTTTCGCTGGTGCGATCGCCATACTTTTTTTCCAGCACGATCGAGCGGGCAAACTGCTTGGGCGTGACCAGCATGTTCACCACGGATTCCCTGGACGAATCGAATTCGCGCATGACCGCAAGCAGGTCCTTGGGCTGCAACTCGTCCAGGATCTCCACCAGCGCGTGATCGCCCTGCTCGTCGGCAATGGTCGCGAGCGCATGCTCGGCGCCGGCGATATCGCCGGCAAGTATCAACTGCGAGGATTTCAAAACAACCGGATGCATGCCATGTCCTTCTTTATGAATAGTTACGCTTAACGATCCAGCGGATCGAATCCCTGCTCGGCGAGCCAATCCGCGCCTGCCTCGTTCAAGTCATCCGAGCCATTCTCATCGCCGCTTTCGTCATCGTCTTCTTTCTCGGCTTCCGACTCGCGCATCGGCGCCGCCACCGAATCCTTGCCGCGCAGGAATTCCAGCGCGGCGGCGGCGACGAGGAATACATCGCCTCCATCCGCTTTCAGCGACGATTCGATCAGCGGCCTGGCCCAGTCCGATACCGTCAACTCGTTTTCCAGTTCGGCCCATGCGAAGAACGTGGCATCTCCGGGCTCGCTCAGCACGACCTGTTGCATGATTTCAGGCGACCTGAAACCAAAGGCGCCGTAGAAAACGACCGATACCATTTCCGGGCTGAATTCGATCATTGGCAGGATGGCGTCGATTTCCCGCCGCTTTTCGTCCAGGCGCTTTTGCAGCACCGATTTGCCACCGGAATCTGTCACCAGGTCATCGATCTCATCGATGTAGTTTTTGATGAGATCCGAAAAATAACGGGATTTTTTCACTGAATGACGTCCTGGATGTATTTGCCTGAAATGTCCCATGCGACAGCCAAAGGATCTTCGATCAGATTGCGTTGCCGGTATTCGTCGTAAGCCTTGCGGCGCTCGGGGTCGGAAAGCACTTCATAGGCTTCCTGGGCTTCCCTGAAGCGTGTAGGGGAATCCGGAGACTGGTTTTTGTCGGGGTGATATTGTGCGGCTTTTTTTCGGTAAGCAGCCTTGATTGAATCTGCTGTCGCAATGGGCGAGACGCCCAGTACTTCATAGTTGTCCTGCATAAGAATCCTTTGTGTGAGCGCCAGGGAAGCGTTGAACCATTCCGTCATCGCGAGGAGCGAAGCGAAGTGGCGATCCAGGCTTTTCATTTTGCCGACATTCTGGATTGCTTCCCGCCGCGCTTCGCTCGCGGTCGCAATGACGGGAAGTGATTTATTCGGTTTTTCCCTAGCCAAACAGCTGCCCGTGTTCCCTTGTGTCGTGGAAAGCGACCTTGGGCCAGCGCTCCTGCGCCAGCTGTAAATTCACGCGGGTATCCGCCAGATACACCAGGTTGCCGTCAACGTCCTTCGCCAGCTTCAGCGTGTTGGCCTTGGTGAATTCGGCCAGATGCTGGGCGTCCGGGCAGGTGACCCAGCGCGCGGTGTAGATACCTGCGTTCTCGAAACTGGCGTCGACGCCGTATTCCGTTTTCAGGCGATGCGCGACGACCTCGAACTGCAGCTGCCCGACCGCGCCGATCAGCAGGGTGTTGTCGGTAAAGGGCTCGAACACCTGCACCGCGCCTTCCTCGCCGAGTTCCAGCAGGCCCTTGTTCAGCTGCTTGGCGCGCAGCGGGTCGCGCAGGCGCGGGCGGCTGAACAGCTCGGGGGCAAAGTAGGGGATGCCCTTGAACTGCAGGGCCTCGCCCTCGGTGAGGGTGTCGCCGATATGCAGCTGGCCGTGGTTGTGGATGCCGATGATGTCGCCGGCCACCGCGTCTTCCATGCGGGTGCGCTCGTTGGCCATGAAAACCACGGCGTTGGCGATCTTTATGTCCTTGCCGGTGCGACGGTGGCGCACTTTCATGTTGGGGCTGTAACGCCCGGAACAGACGCGGAAGAAGGCGATGCGGTCGCGGTGCTGCGGGTCCATGTTGGCCTGGATCTTGAAAACGAAGCCGGTGAACTTGGGCTCGGTGGGGTCGACCACGCGCTCGACCGCCTCGCGCGGCTGCGGCGGCGGCGCCCAGTCGGCCAGTGCGCGCAGCACTTCGCGCACGCCGAAGTTGTTGATTCCGGAGCCGAAAAACACCGGCGACTGCCTGCCCTTGAGAAAGGCATCGAGATCGAAGCTGTCGCCGGCGCCGCGCACCAGCTCGATTTCCGACAGCAGGGTGTCGGCTTCGAGCGGGAAACGTTCCTTCAGGGCGTCGTCGCCCAGCCCTTGCAGCGACTCGAACTTCTGACTGGCGTTCTCCTCGCCCGCCTTGAAGCGCAGGATTTCGTTGTTGAGCAGGTGATACACGCCCTGGAAGCGCTTGCCCATGCCGATCGGCCAGGTCACCGGCGCGCAGTGGATTTTCAGGATCGACTCGATCTCGTCGAGCAGCTCCAGCGGCTCGCGCACCTCGCGGTCCATCTTGTTGATGAAGGTGATGATGGGCGTGTCGCGCAAACGGCACACCTCCAGCAGCTTGATGGTCTGTTCCTCCACGCCCTTGGCGGCGTCGACCACCATGATCGCGGCGTCCACCGCCGTCAGCACGCGGTAGGTGTCTTCTGAAAAGTCCTTGTGGCCCGGGGTGTCGAGCAGGTTGAACACGCAGTCGCCGTGGGAGAACTGCATCACCGAACTCGCCACCGAAATACCGCGCTCGCGCTCCACCTCCATCCAGTCGGAGGTGGCATAGCGTCCGCTTTTCCGCGCCTTGACCGTGCCGGCCATCTGGATCGCGCCGCCGAACAGCAGCAGCTTTTCGGTCAGCGTGGTTTTGCCCGCGTCAGGGTGGGAAATAATGGCGAAAGTGCGGCGTTTCCTGACGTCGCGCGCCAGGGCCGGATCGCCGGTTTGCGCCGACGCGGTGAGAGTGGATTCCATCGGGGGTAAAGCGGTAAACAGCAATCGCATATTTTACCGGAGACCCGGTCACTTTGCCCGAACACTGGCGTTCAGGTTGAATCGGACTCGAAATTGTCGCCGAGGGGGTCGAAGAAGAAGGGCAGGCGGTTCATTTGCGCGCGCTGCAGTGCGACGTGATTCAGGGCTACCTGATCAGCCGACCGCTACCGACCGATGAGATGACGCGCTTCCTGGAAGCTTTCAGGCCTTCTTGATTTCCAGTCGACAAGGGCCAAGCCGACGCGGCAGCAGGAGAGGTTGGTTCTGAGGGGAAGAGGGGGCTATGTTTTGACGTGGGTGCCTGAAATGAAAAGGGTAAACGTCCAGCCGCCCTACCTGTAGTTCCCTGCCAATCTCATGCAATCCTGGCCCTTTTCCGAAGGGACACCAGATGGCGAAGCGGCATGGACTGGAATTCTGGCGAGCGCATCTTGCAGCCTGGCGTCGGAGCGATCTGACGCAGAGGAAATACTGTGCGAATCAAGGCTTGGATAAGAAGGCGTTTTATCGTTGGCGGCGCAAAGAGAGGGAAGCCGTTGCATCGGCAAAGTCAGCCCTCGCCCTGATTCCGGTCAGCATCGTTCCGATCAGCGTCGGCGCAGCGGTAACGGGGAGCGTCGTCCGCCTCCACAACAGCCCCGGCGGCTGGAGTGCCCCGTGGCTGGCCGGCCTGTTGCGGCAACCGCCATGATGCCCGCACCGACCCAGGTCTGGCTGGTGGTTGAACCCATCGACAAGCGTGCCGGCATCGACGGTCTCTCCCAGCGGATCCAGAATACCCTTGGCCGCTCCCCCTGCGACGGCACGGCCTACACCTTTCGCAACCGATATCTTGAGGGCTGGCAAGGCCATCTGATGGTGGATGACTACGCCGGTTACAAGGCGCCGTTTACGCATGGCGTCACGGAACGGGGCTGCCTGGCGCATGCACGTCGCAAGTTCTTTGACCTTTATGCGGCCAACCAAAGCCCGGTCGCCGCCGAGGCGCTGCGCCGGATCGGGGAGTTGTGTGAGGCGGAACGGCAAGCCCAGGGAATGGAGCCGTTGCGGCAGACCGACGCCCGCCCCAGGCTGGATACCTTGCGGACCTGGCGGATGCAGACCCGGCTCGGCGTCGCCAATGGCGATGCCACGGCCAGGGCGCTCGATTACAGTATCAAGCGCTGGCCAGCGCCGATGCGCTACGCTGACAGCGGCGTGCTGCCGATCGATAACAATCCGGTGGAGAACGCGATTCGGCCCATCGCGATCGGGAAGAAGAACTGGCTGTTCGCCGGCTCGGAGCGCGCAGAAAAACGGGCGGCAGCCATTCAGAGCCTGCTGGGAACCGCCAGGCTCAATGGCCTGGATCCTCATGCCTGGCTGAAGGGTACTTTGGAGAAATTGCTTGCTTGGTCCAATAGCCGGATTGATGAGTTGCTGCCGCTGAAAACCGTATTGCCGTAAATCTTGCTGCTGCGGGGGTGGGGCGGCTGGGCGCTTACCCTTGGTCTTGCGCTCCATCACCTTGGTCATCCGCGTTCCAGCCAGCAGAGCCACGATCATGCGGTGATTGGCACCATCCCGGCAGGCGTTATGGATGATATGGGTGACGGAGGCGGCATTTCAGAGTCGAACGACGTTTGTTGCTCAACCGCGCACCCCATGAGCCACACTCCCGTAAGCGGAAAATGCTACGCTTTCAACTGGCGGGCGTCATCCACAAATCCGATGGCAGACCCCATTTCTTCTCCCAACTTGACACTGTATGGATCGTCCTGCCATGGCCGCACTTCTGCGACGTACCAAGATCCTCGCCACCCTCGGCCCGGCAACCGACGCACCAGGGGTATTGGAATCGATCATTGCCGCCGGCGTTGATGTAGTCCGGCTGAACTTTTCCTTTGGCGATCCGGACTCGCACCGGGCCCGCGCCGAAGCGGTGCGCGAGGCCGGACATCGCCTGGGGCGTGAAGTCGGGATCTTGGTGGACCTGCCCGGCCCGAAGATCCGGATCGGCCATTTCGTTGACGGCAAGGTCCATCTGACGGCGGGCGACCGCTTCGACCTGCTCGCCCGCGCCGATGCCGCTCCGGGCACTGCGGCCGAGGTTGGCGTCAGCTATCTCGGGCTGCCCGGCGATGTCGCGCCGGGCGATGTGCTGTTGATTGACGACGGCATGATGCACTTGCGGGTGACCTCGGTGGACGGACAGCGGATCGCTACCGAAGTGCTCAACGACGGCGAACTGTCCGACCGCAAGGGGCTGAACAAGCAGGGCGGCGGGCTGTCGCTGGACGCGCTGACCGAGCACGACGCGGACCTGATCAAAGTCGCTGCGCAGATGGGCGTGGACTTCATTGCCGTCTCATTCTGCCGCACCGCCGCCGACATGCACAAGGCGCGCCGGCTGGCCCGCGCGGCCGGCAGCGACGCCTACCTGGTAGCAAAAATTGAGCGCGCCGAGGCAATTGAGAATCTCAACGAGATCATCGATGCCAGCGATGTAGTGATGGTGGCCCGCGGCGACCTGGGGGTGGAGATCGGCGACGCCGAGCTTCCCGGCCAGCAAAAGAAGATCATCCGCGAATCGCTGGCCCGGCACCGGGTGGTGATCACCGCGACGCAGATGCTGCATTCGATGGTGGAAAGCCCGATTCCGACCCGTGCCGAGGTACTGGACGTGGCCAACGCGGTCATCGACGGTACCGATGCGGTGATGCTCTCGGCCGAGTCCGCCATCGGCCGTTTCCCGGTGCGCGCGGTGGAGGCGCTGGCGCGGATCTGCCTCGGGGCCGAGCGCCAGTTCGACCACGACACCGACTTCGAGGCCGCGCCGCGCAATCTGCAGCGCGCCGACCAGGCCATTGCCATGGCGGCGATGTTCGTCTCCGAACACATCGGCGTGCGCGCGATCATCGCCATCACCGAGTCCGGTGGGACTGCCGGATTTCTGTCGCGGTACCGCTCGCCGGTGCCGATTTTCGGGTTGTCGTGGCATCCGGGCACCCGCCGCAAGATGGCCCTGATGCGTGGCGTTATCCCACTGGATTTCGACAGCCGTGGCATGGACACCCGCGACGCGGTCCACAATGGCGTGCGCCGCTTGTTTGACGCCGACCTGTTGGCCGTCGACGAACGGATCATATTCACCAGCGGGGACGAGATGGAGCTCCGCGGCGCGACCAATACCATGCGTCTGCTGCGGGTCGACGAGACCGGCAATGCGGAGATCCTGGGGGGCTTGTAGGGCGTATAAGCCGCTGTTTTTTAATGATGTTCGTATGTGCTGCGGGCTATGCCTATGAGCCAGCAGCCACGTCCGGCAGGCAATCCATGCGCATCGAACAGCGTGCCGACATCGCCCGGGCAATGGTCGCGTCGGTCAAGGGCCAAGTGGCGGGGCAGTTCCCCGTGGACAGGCCGTGTGTCGATGGCCTGACGGGTTTTTATTGCGAAACGAAAGTCGCCACTCACAGGAGGTCAGCCCGGCTCAGCGCCACGCAGGGGACGATCATGCGATTCTGACTTCGACATGTCTTGTGTGCCTCAGGGCTCGCGCATTCAACCCGGCGCGCGGGTCCGGCGGCACTCGAAACTGGGCGTCCATCGGTGCCGTCACGCTCAATCCCGAGCGTGACGCCCTCATAAAGACGTATTTCTCAGGTAACGATATCAACCGTTGGCGGCATGACCGAGGCGACAACTCCCCCGGTGTGCGTCGTGGGCAGGCGGAGTCTTATATATCGATATATTCGATATATAAGACATAAAAAAATCGTTTGTTAAATAATTGGTGAAAATCTACTCTGGGGTCTTCAATAATTGGACAGGGAAATACTCGATGCACACAGAAGACGCTCTGATTTTTGACCCAGCTGAGAGCGCTTCGACGCTTCATGAGCCGCCCGCTGTCATTCGTGATCTCGTCAGCGAAGCAGGAGTTTCTATCAATGGAGATGCGCCCTGGGATATCCAGGTACTCGATGAACGCGTCTATCAGCTCGTCCTGACGAAGGGGTCGCTCGGATTCGGCGAGGCCTATATGGATGGGATGTGGGAATGCGAGCGGATGGACCAGCTTTTCCACCGCCTGCTGAGGGCCAAGGTAGAAGAAAAAATAGACAAATGGTCGCAGCTGCGCCTGCTGGGCGAAATTTTGCGCCATAGCCTGTTCAACCTGCAATCCAGTCAGCGCGCCTTCCAGGTGGGCGAACAACATTACGACATCGGCAACGACGTGTTCGAGGCCATGCTCGACCCCACCATGAGCTATTCCTGCGCTTACTGGCATAACGCCGCCGGACTGAGAGATGCGCAATTGAAGAAGCTCGACATGATTTGCCGCAAGCTGGAATTGCAGCCCGGCGAACGCATGCTTGAAATCGGCTGTGGATGGGGCGGATTGGCCGCTTATGCGGCGGAGCACTATGGCGTTGAAGTGGTAGGCATCACCATCTCAAAAGAACAGCAGAAGCTGGCACAGGCGCGCTGCGAGGGTCTGCCGGTATCGATCAAGTTGATGGACTACCGGGATCTCGCCGAGCAATTTGACAAGATCGTTTCGGTGGGAATGTTCGAGCACGTCGGCCCGAAAAACTATGCCGCCTATTTCGATACCGCACACCGCGTGCTCAAGGACGATGGCCTGTTCCTGCTGCATACCATCGGAAATTCCGTTACTTCGCCGAAGACCGATGCCTGGATCGACAAATACATCTTCCCCAATGGCAAGCTGCCATCGGCAAGGGAGATTGCGTCATCCCTGGATCACCGCTTCCTGATCGAGGACTGGCATAATTTCGGGCTGGATTATGACCGCACCCTGATGGCCTGGTGGGAAAATTTCGACGTTGCCTGGCCCTTTCTGGAATCCAAATACGGCAAGCGTTTCTATCGCATGTGGAAATACTATCTGATGAGCTGCGCGGGCTTTTTCCGTTCTCGTCAGGGACAGCTCTGGCAACTGGTCCTGAGCAAGCCGGAAAGAGCAGGCGGCTATCGTTCAGTGCGGTAATACACCTTACAAGCCAAGCTCCGCGTCGGTCGCACTGTGTTCGTACTTGTTTCGCGGGGGCCAGGGGCGGGCACGCCAGTCGGGTGTCAAGGACATGGACGACTTCATTCGGCCGGGCAGCAAGGCACCGTTTCCGGCGCCCTTTGAATAGTCGTAATAGAGCTTGACCACTTCTTCCCGGCTCGTCTGCTGGACGGCCGGATGCGAGAGGCAGGCATCGATCCACTCGCGTACGCGGGCGTAGCGTGCCTCGTTGGGGAGCGTAAAGTCTTCGTAATACTCCAGAAACCAGAACCGTTCGAAGAATGGCGTGAAAACGACTTCCGCCCAGCCGAATTCCTCGAACAGGAACGGCCCGGACGGTGCGTGTTCCTGCAGGAAATCGTTCAGCTGCGCGTACTGATTCAGCATGTCTTTCCGCAGCGCCTCGCGGCGTGCGGGATCCTGATTCATCAACCATCCGTAGCCGGCGCTGAAAAAGTTGGCATCCATCCGCGTCAGCATGTTCTCCACTGCGTGACGGTAGGGGTCGCGTTGAACGACAGGGCGTTCCGGATAGATGTCCTCCAGATACTGCAGGATGACCAGACTTTCCTTGATGATATGCCCGTCGGCAGTCTCCAGCACCGGCAATGCCGTGGTGCCACGCGTTTTTTGCAGCAACCAGTCGGGCCGCGGCCGCGTGATGTCGATCACCTGATGCGCGATTTCATCGTGGCGACCTTTCAGAGTCAGCAGGATATCCAGCCGCTGGCAGAACGGACAGACAGGGATGTGATAGAGCGTTGGCTTGTTCATGGCCGCAGTGTGACACACGTCCGCTGGAAAGGTTCTCTGGTGGACGAAGTGGGAGGGGATTCAGGTATAGCCAGCCTCGCGCCTGACGGCTTGCTGACATGAAATGGTGTCTGACCCGAGGTTTCGAAATGCACTTTTGCTTGATCTGTTATAAACATCGAGAATGCTCAGCGCAGCAAGCGGCTGGGCATTCTCGATACCGACTGTTTCAATAGGAACCCGCCATGACACGCAACGAAGTCACCGAACTGATCATCACCCACAAACTGCGTAAACACCTGACCTGGCCGCAACTGGCAGACGCCATCGGTATGAGCAAGGAGTGGACGACCGCAGCCCTGCTGGGGCAGATGACGCTCACCGCCGAACAGGCCGACAAGATTGGCTCTTTGCTGGACCTGCCTGCCGAAGCGGTTGAGCAATTGCAGCTTGTGCCCTATAAGGGATCGCTGCCGACCGCCATTCCGACCGATCCGCTGATTTACCGCTTCTACGAACTGATCAACGTTTACGGCACCACCTTTAAAGCCCTGATTCACGAAGAATTCGGCGACGGCATCATGAGCGCCATCGATTTCAACATGGACATTCAACGCGAACCCGATCCCAAGGGTGACCGCGTCAGGATCATGATGAGCGGCAAGTTTCTGCCCTACAAGAGCTATTAGTGTCACGAACCGGAAATAGCGGAACAAATGAAACAGATGGATTTTTTCGCCAGGCCAGGCGCAGACCCGCAGCCGTATGGGGTATACGGCAAGGGGCTGCAACGACGCATGGCGGAAAAAGACGCTGTTTCATGTTTCGTTATTTCCGGTTCGTGACACTAGGAATACACATTGAGCCTCGGTCCCATCGATGGCCGAGTGCCTTCGGCATGCAGCCTGTCCACTCAACTAAAAATATCGGTCGGGCAACTTTCGGACAAAGGCCGCAAGGGAAGTAATCAAAATTCTTACGGGGTGCTCATCTCGCCACGCATAAAAATGGGTGGCAGGCACGACTCGGTCGTAGCCCGTATCGAGGAAACGGGTTCGACCTGAAACAGCAAGGCAGGATGCAGTACGGTCGTGCAAAGAAAACCCGCCTTCAACAAGCGGGCGGGTAAAGTGTTCGCGCTTGACTACGGTCGGCTAATCGGTGGCCCCATTGATTCGACCCGTATTGCCGTCACCACATGATTTGACAAATACCTTGGCGCAAGAGCGTTGCTGACTGAGCGTGCTGACTGAGTGCTTACCCTTGTTCGACATAACACCTGTCATGCCGTCTATCGGGCGGTATAGCCGCCATCGATCACCAACTCGGTGCCGGTCACGAATTTGGATTCATCCGATGCCAGGTACAGCACGCCATATGCAATATCGTCGGGTTCTCCGGTATGGCCAATGGGGTGGAGACTATCAAGCTGGCTCATGAATGCCGCAGCACCTCCCGGTGATTTCTCTGCGAGCGCCTGGACGAGCGGCGTCCTGATAAAACCCGGGTGTAGGGAATTGACCCGGATATTGTCCTTGGCATAGATCAACGCATCGTTCTTGCTCATCAATCGAACGGCACCCTTGGAGGCATGATAGGGAGGCAGATCCGCGGCACCTACAAGGCCATAGATGGAAGACATATTGATAATGCTCCCGGCGGAAGCCTTTTGCATGTAGGGGATGGCGTGTTTGGTACACAGAAACACGCCGGTGACGTTGACGCTCATGAGTGTCTCCCACTCTTTCTTGGATATCTCATGGGTAGGTTTATCCACGCCGGCGATGCCTGCATTGTTGATCAGGATATCGATCGATCCAAACTCACGGGCAACCTCTGTAAAGACCTTTTGCACGTTGTCTTCATCCGTGGTATCGAGATGCCAATACCTCGCCGAGTTCCCCGCTGCATTGATCTCGTCCGCCAGACTGTTACCCGCTTTATCGTTAATGTCTGTGATGGCCACTTTGGCCCCTTCCCGGGCCAGCAAGAGGGCGGTCGCTCTACCGATGCCGCATGCAGCACCCGTTATCACGGCAACTTTTCGATCTACTCTTTTCATGATGATCTCCTTGATGTGTTGAATCTTGAATTCAACGCGTAAGTGCAACGCTACAAAAGCGGTAAGAGGGCAGGCTGCGGTCCCATCGTGGCGCCACTCACCGCCACGTAACAGGAGCAGAGAAAGCCGAGCTGCTGGGGCGAGGCAAATCGACCATCAGCCGGGAGCGGACACGTAGGGCCAGGAATAAATGGGGTCTACCATCGGATTTGTGGATGACGTCCGCAATTGAAAGCGTAGCATTTTTTGCTGACGGGGGTGTGGGTGTGGCTCATGGGGGCCGCGGTTTAAAGGAATCAAAGGGGCCGTGCTCGAATTATTTTTTCGATAAGGAAAAAGTAAGGATAAAGGGGGCACTTCCCTGTATCTGCTACGCCTCCCACGGTCGATCGCTCAGATTATTCAAATCCCGGCTGCCGTGCAGTATGGTCAGAATATCGATTCTGTTTTCAGATACGCGGTAAATGATGCGATACCCCTGGAACACAAGTTCACGGACATCCGGCATATGGCGTTCCAGAACCACCCACCCCAGTTCCGGGAAAGATTTGAGATGATCGACATGCTCAAAAAGACGCTGAATGAAAAGCTTGGCACGGAAGGGGGAATCCTCCGCGATGTAACTTCGCAATGCCGCCATGTCCAGCATGGCGGGTTCAGACTATTCAATCCGCATCGCCGAGCAGTCGCTTCCTCGCTTCGTCGTGGGAGAGGGTGCGCCCCTCGTTTACGGCTTTCAATCCGGCCTCGGTTTTTTGCCGCACATAAAACTCATACATGAGATCGTCGAAAGTCGCTGTATCCGGCAAGTGCTCGATCAATTTGCGTGCCATGTCCTTGACTGACTGCATGGCATGTCCTCACAAATAATCAACACTCGAATTTTACCCGCATCCCGGCAGGGTCACGCTTGCTTTTAAAGCTTGCCGATTAGCCCGGCAACAGCGCCAACAACCCATTCAACCGCCGCACAAAACTCGCCGGATCGTCGAGCTGGCCGCCCTCAGCCAGCAGCGCTTGCTCGAACAGCAGGTTGGCCCAGTCGGCGAAGCGGTCTTCGTCGGCTTCGCTGTTGAGTCGTGTGACCAGCGCATGTGACGGGTTGATTTCCAGAATGGGCTTGACGCTGGGTGCGGCCTGGCCGGCGGCCTTGAGCAGGCGTTCGAGGTTGGCACTCATGTCGGCTTCGCCGGTGACGAGGCAAGCCGGCGAGTCGGTGAGGCGGTGGGTGACGCGGACTTCCTTGACGCGCTCGCCGAGGGCGGTCTGGATGCGCTCGACCAACGGCTTCATGGCGTCTTCGGCTTCTTTCTGCGCGGTCTTCTCGGCTTCATCTTCGAGTTCACCCAGATCGAGTCCGCCCTTGGCGATGGACTTCATCGGCTTGCCGTCGAACTCGTTGAGGTTGCTGGTCAGCCATTCGTCGACACGGTCGGACAGCAGCAGGACTTCGATGCTTTTCTTGCGGAAGATTTCGAGGTGCGGGCTGTGCTGGGCGGCGGCGAAGCTGTCGGCGGCGATGTAGTAAATGTCCTTCTGGCCTTCCTTCATGCGGCCGATGTAGTCTTTGAGCGAAACGATCTGCGCGTCGGTGTCGGCGTGGGTGGAGGCAAAGCGCAGCAGGCCGGCGATGCGGTCTTTGTTGGCAAAGTCTTCACCCGGGCCTTCTTTCAGCACCTTGCCGAATTCTTTCCAGAACGCGACGTATTTCTCCGGCTGGTTCTCGGCCAGGTCTTCCAGCAGGCCCAGCACCTTTTTCACCGAGCCGGCCTTGATGGCGTCGATGTCGCGGCTCGACTGCAGGATCTCGCGCGAGACGTTGAGCGGCAGGTCGGCCGAGTCGATGACCCCGCGCACGAAGCGCAGGTACTGCGGCATCAGCTGCTCGGCATCGTCCATGATGAAGACGCGGCGCACGTAGAGCTTGATGCCGTGGCGGCTTTCGCGGTTGTAAAGGTCGAACGGCGCATGCGAAGGCACGTAGAGCAGCGAGATATATTCCTGCTTGCCCTCGACGCGGTTGTGCGACCAGGCCAGCGGCGGCTCGAAGTCGTGGGCGACGTGCTTGTAGAACTCGTTGTACTCGTCTTCGGTGACGTCCTTCTTGGGGCGCGCCCACAGGGCCGAGGCACGGTTGACGGTTTCGTCCTCGTCGGTGGGCGTCTCGACACCGTCCTTCCATTCGGTCTTCTTCATCACGATGGGCAGGGTGATGTGGTCGGAATAGGTGCGGATGATCGACTTGATCTTGTAGTCGGAAAGGAATTCGTCGGCATCTTCGCGCAGATGCAGCACGATTTCGGTGCCGCGGCCGGGCTTGTCGACGGTTTCCAGGGTGTAGTCGCCGGCGCCTTCGGATTCCCAGCGCACGCCGTGTTCGGGGGTGAGGCCGGCGCGGCGGGTGGTGAGGGTGACGCGGTCGGCGACGATGAAGGCGGAGTAGAAGCCGACACCGAACTGGCCGATCAGCGCGGCGTCCTTCTTCTGGTCGCCGGACAGCTGGCTGAAGAATTCGCGGGTGCCGGACTTGGCGATGGTGCCGATGTGCTCGATGACCTCCTGTCGGCTCATGCCGATGCCGTTGTCGCTGATGGTCAGCGTGCGGGCGTCGCGGTCGAAGGCGATGCGGATCTTCAACTCGCTGTCGTTTTCGTACAGCGCGCTATCCGACAAGCCCTCGAAGCGCAGCTTGTCGGCGGCGTCGGCGGCGTTGGAAATCAGTTCGCGCAGAAAAATGTCCTTGTTGGAATACAAGGAATGGATCATCAGCTGCAGCAGCTGTTTGACTTCAGTCTGAAAGCCGAGGGTTTCTTTGGTAGCGGACATGCCTTTGATCTCCCGTAACGCACAAATAAGGTGACAGGGGAGGTGGGGGCGGGGGTGGCGGGTTTCAAGGGCGGATGTGACAAGGAAAGCGGCGGTCTGGAACACGCCGGATACGCTGTCATGGCGTGTAAAGCGGCCCTGTCGAATGATGCCTGCGGGTCGACTACCTTCTGTGAAGGCTCCCGCAGGGCGATCGATCAGGCCTGCTTGAGAATGGCCTCGACTTCGCTGTCGTCGATCTGCGGAAAGTCGGCATAAAACTGCCCGACCGCCTGAAAGAACGGCGGCGCCTGCAGGCACACCACTTCGTCGGCATAACCGCGGATCATTTCCAGCGTGTCCGGCGGCGCCACCGGCACCGCGCAGATCAGGCGCGCCGGTTTCTTGGCGCGCAGCGCATGCAGCGCGGAGATCATGGTCGCTCCCGTGGCCAGTCCATCGTCCACCACGATCACGATGCGCCCGGCCGGGTCGATCGGCGGCCGCTGCGGCGTGTACTGTGCGCGCCGCTTGCGGATCGTCGCCAGCTGGGCCTGCTTTTCCTGCTCCAGATAAGCCGGCGTGCCGCCGGCCGCTTCTGCGTAGTCCGCTATATAGGTCCATCCCGATTCGTCGATCGAGCCGAGGGCGAATTCCGGATTGGACGGCGCGCGCAGCTTGCGCACCAGCACCACGTCGAAATCGCCGTCCAGCGCCTTGGCCAGCCGCTGCCCCATCGGCACGGCCCCGCGCGGGATGGCCAGAATCAGCGGATTCTGGCCCTTGTAAGCAGCAAGGGCTGCGGCGAGCTGGTCGGCGGCCTGGTATCGATTGGCAAAAAGCATGAAGACCTCCCTCTGTATTTATCTTCATCCTAGCAGCCTGCCGGACCGCCTGTATTGGGCCTGGCCCGTGACATTTCCGGGCCAGGCCGCCTGAAAGTCTTAAGACTGTCAGGGTTTGTGTCGCTAGGGTACAAATCGATCAAAGGACTCGGGCATAGGCTATGGATGTACGGGTAGCGGATGGCGACAGTTACACCCCGGTGGCACCTGCCATCGGATTGTCCGTGTTGCCATGGGCGATTGTGCTCGCAGTGTTCTGGACCGCGATGGCGGTGATGTCCCTGCTCTGGAATGTCGTGCAGGTGCGCGAGCTGGTGCTCGAGCAGGCCCAAATCGAGTTGCGGGCGAATTTCTTCAAGGATCTCGCTTTCCGCGACTGGGCCACCAGGCATGGCGGCGTGTACGTGCCTGTTACCCCGGAGACCCCCCCCGATCCCTATGTGGCCAATATGCCGGAGCGCGATGTGCGCACGCCCTCGGGGCGCTTGCTGACCCTCATCAACCCGGCGCTGATGGTGCGCCAGTTCAACGAGCTGGCCAACGAGCGGTACGGCGCTCACGGTCACTTGAGCGGTCTCAATCCTGCCAATCCCCAGAATCATCCCGATCCATGGGAAGGCCGGGCGCTGGTGCAGTTCAGCCAGGGTGTCGAGGAGGTCACGGGCGTCGACGAGATTGGAGGCGCTCCCTATCTGCGCCTGATCCGGCCGATGATGATGGGACAGAAGTGCCTGGCTTGCCATGTCCGGCAGGGTTACCAGGAAGGCGACCTGGCCGGCGGCGTCAGCGTGTCGGTGCCGCTCGCTCCGCTCAATGCGGTGGCCGACCGGCGCATCAGCGCGCTGGGGCTCGGCCACGGCGTACTCTGGCTGTTCGGCGTGATCGGTATCGGTGCCGGCGCCCGGCAATTGCGGCGTCGAATTGACGAGAGCGAAGCCGTTCATCATGCGCTGGTGGAGCATGAGGATCGAACGCGCGCGATTCTTGGCGCCTCGCTCGATGGCATCATCGCGATCAATGCCGACAACGAAATCATCGACTGGAATTCCCAGGCCGAACAGACATTTGGCTGGCCGCGCGAGGAGGCGCTGGGACGTTCGCTTTCGGAAACCATCATCCCGCAACGCTTTCACGACCAGCACGCAGCAGGTCTGAAGCGCAGCCTTGAGAATGGCGCGGCCGTATTGATCGGCCGCCGTGCCGAACTGGTCGGCCTGCACCGGAATGGCCACGAGTTTCCCATTGAGATATTCATCGCACGCATCAGTACCTCCGGTGCGCCGTGCTTCAGCGCCTATGTGCGCGACATCAGCGAGCGCAAAACGGCGGAAGACAAGATCAATCGCGACCACCATGCGCAGCGGGTCCTGGCGGAGCTGCTGGAAACCTCCATGTGCCAGGATCCCTTCGCACAGCGTTTGCAGTTTGCGCTGGAACTTATCCTCTCGACGCCCTGGCTGTCGCTGAAAGGTTCCGGCAGCATTTTCCTGAGCGACGCGGTATCCGGAAATCTGCGTATGGCCGCCAAAAAAGGATTGTCGGCGGACATCGAACAGACCTGCGAGACTGTCGAGATGGGTCATTGTCTATGCGGGCGGGCGGCGGCGACCCGCGAATTGCTGTTCGTCGATTGTGTCGATGAGCGGCACGAAACCCATTCTCCTGGCATGTCGGCGCACGGACACTATTGCGCCCCCATCCTGTTCGACGGGGTGCTGCTGGGCGTGCTGAATCTCTATGTGGACGCCCACCACAAGCAGTCGCCCGCGGAAGTGCAGTTCATCACTGCCGCCGCGCATGCCGTGGGCGGCATGATCCAGCGGCATCAGGCCGAGCAGCAGTTGCGCCATCACGCCTATCACGACGGTCTGACCAAAATGCCGAACCGGACCTTGTTCATGGACCGTCTGGAACAATGCCTGCGTTTCGGCGAACGTCATCCGGCGTTGCGCTGCGCCGTGCTCTACCTGGATATCGACCGCTTCAAGACGATCAATGACAGCCTTGGCCATATCCTGGGCGATCAGTTGCTGCTTGAGGTGAGCGAGCGTATCCGCGTCAGCATGCGGCCGGAGGATACGGTTGCCCGCATGGGCGGCGACGAGTTCACGATTCTGCTCGAAGACGTGTCGGAAGCCGCCGATGCGCTGCGCGTAACCGACCGGCTGCACACGGCGCTGCTGCCGCCGATCATGCTCGAAGGCCGCGAAATATTCGTCTCTGCGAGCATCGGCATTGCAATCGCCGCACAGAATGGCTGCAATGCCCCCGACCTGCTGCGCGACGCCGACACCGCGATGTACCGCGCCAAATCCCAGGGCACGGGGCAGACAGTGTTGTTCGACGAGCACATGCACCTGCGCGCCGTGGCACAACTGACGCTGGAATCCGAGCTGCGCCGGGCGGTGGCGCGCGCGGAATTACGCGTGTATTACCAGCCCATTGTCGAGGCAAGCTGCGGCGAGGTGCTCGGCTTCGAGGCGCTGGTGCGCTGGGAGCATCCTGAACGCGGCCTGGTCTCGCCTATCGAGTTCATCCCGCTGGCGGAGGAAACCGGACTCATCAACGACATCGGCCACTGGGTGCTGACGGAAGCCTGCCGCCAGCTTCAGGAATGGCGCTCGGATTTCCCGCAACGGCCGGACCTGTATATGAGCATCAACCTGTCCGCCAAGCAGTTTCTGCAGCCGGACCTGGTGGACCGGATCGACGCGGCGATTGCCGAGACCGGCGTCGATCCGCATTATATCGCGCTGGAAATCACTGAAAGCGTGCTGGTGCACAACCGCGAAATGGCGAACATGATTCTGCTCGACCTCAAGGCGCGCGGACTGCATCTCTATGTCGACGATTTCGGCACCGGCTACTCCTCGCTGAGCTATCTGCAGAACTTCCCCTTCGATGCGCTGAAGATCGACCGTGCCTTCGTCAGCCGCCTGACGCCCGGAATCGAGGACACGGAGATGGTTTCAACTATCATCGCCATCGCCCGCAACTTCAAAATGGGCGTGATTGCCGAGGGCGTGGAGAGCGACGGACAACTCGAACGCCTTGTCGAACTGGGTTGCCAGAAGGTGCAGGGTTATCTTTTCTCGCCGCCGCTGCCGGCGACCGCCGCGCGTTCTCTGGTGCTGGCGCGCGGCGCCGGCTTGTCCGGCGGATAGGGGAATATCCGAAGCGTCGCGGCAGACGGCTTGCACGGCGGGCATTCATTCCCCATGGCTTGACCGCGTGCCGTGATTCCCGGCCGTCAGACGTCCCACTGGCCGTGTTCGCGAATACGCAAACCCGGCCACGTCCGATACCGTTCGTCCAGGGATTCGCTTCCCGAATGCGACAATGCAAACATGAACGCAACCAACGACCTCGACCTTACCGGCGACAGCCCGGCCATCTCGTGCGCCACCTGCGAAGCCTGCTGTTGCAGGCTGGAAGTCCTGCTGATGGGCGATGACGACGTCCCGATGAGGCTGACCGCTCAGGACCAGTGGGGCGGTTGGGTGATGCGCCGTCTTGACGACGGCTGGTGCGCGGCGCTCGATCGAGGCACCCTGTTATGCACCATCTACGCACGCCGGCCAGCCGTCTGCCGCGAATATCAGGTGGGCGATCATGAATGCCTTGGAGAGCGAGCCCGGCTCTTGCCCGACGACCCGCCCGGCAGGCTCGTTTTTCGGCGGGGCTGAGAGGAGAAGAAGCTTAAACCAGGTCGGTGGTGACGGGTCGGTTTGTGCGCTTGTGTTGAGACGGCATCTGGCACGTGTGGCCTTCAGGGGGCATTGTGCCTGAGGCTAATGCGCCCTGCACGAGCCGTACTGCGTGAAACCTGTCGAAAAACCTTATGCACCCAACGCCTCACCCCACCAACGCCCGCACCCGTTCCCACTCAAAACAAATACCGGGATCGGTCTTGCGCTCTGGCGCGATGTCGCTGTGCCCCACCACCGCGCGGATCGGATAAGCCTGTTTAAGCGATTGCAGCAGCGGAATCAGGCTGGCGTACTGCGCTTCGGTGAACGGCAGGTCGTCTGTGCCTTCCAGCTCGATGCCGATGGAAAAATCGTTGCAGCGTTCGCGTTCGCACCAGTTCGAAACGCCGGCGTGCCAGGCGCGCAGGCTGCACGGCACGAACTGGATCAGCGTGCCGTCGCGGCGGATGAAGAAATGGGCCGATACCTTGATGCCGCGGATTTCCTGGTAATACGGGTGCGCATCCCAGTCGAGCCGGTTGGTGAAGAGGTCGATGACCGCATCGCCGTCGAACACGCCCGGCGGCAACGAAATGTTGTGGATGACGACGAGCTCGATCGCTGTGCCATCCGGGCGCGCATCGCAATTGGGCGAGGGCAGCCGGTGGGCGGCGGAAAGCCAGCCAGCGGCATCGAGGCTGCGGGGAGGAAGGACGGAAAGCGACATGGCGCAAGCTTACTCGAGCCGTGCGAAGTCCGGAAACATCGCTTAGACTTCCGGCTTTTGTCGAATCGGCCCCTACCTCATGACGCCGCTAGAAGCGCAACAGTTGCTGGACAATGCCGAGTGTGTCGCGTCTGCCGACACGGTACAGGCCGTCATCAACCGGCTGGCTGGTGAGATCAATGTTGCATTGGCAGCGGATTTTCCGTTGGTGCTGGCGGTGATGGGCGGGGCGGTGGTGTTTGCCGGACAGCTCCTCCCCAGGCTGAACTTTCCGCTGGAATTCGATTACCTGCATGTGACGCGCTATCGGGGCAATACTTGCGGTGGCGAGATGGAATGGCGGGTGCTGCCGGGGAAAAACGTGGTGGGGCGCAGCGTGCTGGTGCTGGACGACATCCTGGACGAGGGGGAGACACTGGCGGCGATTCGCGACAAGCTCCTGCACATGGGCGCGGCGCGGATATTGTCGGCGGTGCTGACCGACAAGGACAATGGCCTTGCCAAACCGGTCCGGGCCGATTTTGTAGGGCTGGATGTGCCCAACCGCTATGTGTTCGGCTGCGGTATGGACGCTTACGGGGTGTGGCGCAATCTGCCCGCCATTTACGCTTTGAAGGACGAATAACATGCTAGGCATCATCGGCGGCACCGGGCTCACCCAGCTCGCCAATCTTGAAATCACCCACCGCCAGGTGGGGCGCACGCCCTATGGCGAACCTTCGGGCGCACTCATTTTCGGCCGCATCTGCGGGCAGGAAGTGATTTTTCTCGCGCGTCACGGCTACGGCCACACCATTCCGCCGCACGAGGTGAACTACCGCGCCAACCTGTGGGCGCTGAAGGACCATGGCGTCGACCGCGTGGTGTCGGTGGCCACGGTCGGCGGCATTCATCCCGACCTGCTTCCCGGCACGCTGGTCATCCCCGACCAGATCATCGACTACACGCATGGCCGCGCCGCGACGTATTTTGTCGAAAGCGACAAGCCGGTCAGCCACCTCGATTTCACTTTTCCCTATTGCGATGCCATGCGCGCCGCACTGCTGCAGGCCGCGCTCAGCGCCGGTGTCAGCCTGCGCGACGGCGGCGTGTATGGGGCGACGCAGGGGCCGCGCCTGGAAACGGTGGCCGAAATCAACCGCATGGAACGCGACGGCGCCGACATGGTGGGAATGACCGGCATGCCTGAAGCCTATCTGGCGCGCGAGCTGTCGCTTTGTTACGCGGCGGTGGGCGCGGTGGTGAACCATGCGGCCGGGCGCGGCTTGTCGGCCGACGGCATCCAGATGGAGGAAATCCAGCCCGTGCTGGCTGAAGTGATGCTGCAGGTGCGGCATTTGCTGGAACAGCTGGTGACCAACGATGCCGCCGGGCTGTGCAAATTCTGAGCACGTGATGCAGTATCGCCCCATGAAGCTCTACCATGCCCTGCAGTCGCAAGGATTCGGCACGCGCAAGCTCTGCGTGGCGCGTGTGCGGGCGGGCGAGGTCGCAGTCAACGGCGAGGTCTGCGAAGATCCCGAGACCAGGGTCGACCCGGCCCGGCTGGAACTGACGCTGGATGGCGTCGCCTGGGCGTATCGGGAAAAGGCCTATGTGCTGATGCACAAGCCGGCTGGCTACGAATGCTCGCACCACGCCAGCCATCATCCCAGCGTATTTACCCTGTTGCCGCCGCCGCTGGTGCAGCGCGGCGTGCAGTGCGTGGGGCGGCTCGACCAGGACAGCACCGGCCTGCTGCTGGTTTCCGATGACGGCCAGTTCATTCACCGCATGACCTCGCCGAAAAAGGGCGTGGCCAAGGTTTACCGTGCCGTCTGTGCCGAGCCGGTGAGCGACGCCATGCTGGACGCCCTGCGCAGCGGTGTGCAGCTTAACGACGAGCCTGCGCCGATTGCCGCGCTGGCGTGCGAAAGGCTCGACGAGCGCTCGCTGCGGCTGACGCTGGCCGAGGGCAAATACCATCAGGTCAAGCGTATGGTCGGCGCGACCGGCAATCGGGTGGAGCGTCTGCACCGCGAAGCCATCGGGCTGTTTGCCTTGCCCGCCGACCTGCCGCCCGGCAGCTGGCGCTGGCTGGAGACCGCCGACCTGAAGAAACTGGAGCAATCATGGCCATCCGCGACGTCCTGAAGATGGGCGATCCGCGCCTGCTGGAACCGGCCCGCCCGGTGGAGGACTTTGCCTCAATCGAGTTGGCGCAGCTGATTGTCGACATGCACGACACCATGCGTGCGCTCAACGGCGCCGGCCTGGCGGCGCCGCAAATCGGTGTCGGCCTGCAGGTGGCAATTTTCGAGGTTGAGGCCAATCCGCGTTATCCGGACGCCGAAAGCGTGCCGTTCACGGTGCTGATCAATCCTGTATTGGCACCTCTGTCCGACGCCATGGAAGAGGGCTGGGAAGGCTGCCTGTCGGTGCCGGGCATGCGCGGGCTGGTGCCGCGCCACGCCGACTTGCGCTACCAGGGATTCGATGCGGCGGCCCAGCCGATCGACCGCAGCGTGAGCGGTTTCCATGCCCGCGTGGTACAGCACGAGGTCGATCATCTGCACGGCGTCCTTTACCCGATGCGCATCCGCGACCTGCGCGATTTCGGTTTCACCGAGACCCTGTTTCCGGGCCAGAATCTGCAGGACGATTGACGGGATCTCGGCACGTTCGGGCACGAATTTAGCTTGCCTAAAGTTGTTCCTGTCCTCGCCGCTAACTTGTAGCGTAAGTGTGGGCAAGACGCCCCGGCACAGGCAACAAGGACAACAATGAGCCCGGAACAACCGATTCAGCAGACCCCGCGCCGCATTAACCCCGCCGACGCAAAAATGGGCGAGGCGGCCCGGCTCGACGCCATCGCCGCCCAGTTGATGGCGGTGCAGCGGCACTGGAACGACCCCAACCGCGAATTTTATCTGGCCGCGGCGCTAAAGGCCAGCCGGGATGCCTGGCATGCGATTCAGACCGCGCTGGCTGAAGGCGTGCTGACGCTGCCGCTGGAGGTGCAGCACAACCTCTTGATTTTGTCGGTGTACGCCGACAGCAAAATCAGTTCATGCGAAGCTATTTCCAGTGCCGACACGCTGGGCAGCCTCATTGCGCTGACGCGCACGCTGGCGAGCAGCCTGAAAGAATGGCGGGCGGCGGCATGAAGGCGCCGCAGTTTGTCCTGCCGGATCGGGATATCTGTCCGGCCAGAATATCGGTTGTCGCCGTGGACGTTGGAACAACGGTACGCCCGGGGCGCGTCCGCAACCGCACCAAGACCGAGCCGGACGGAAAGGTCAAGAAGCCTGCCGACGGCGTGCGCAAGAAATCGCCGCCTGCCCGCAAGGCGCCCCCGCGCGGGCGTTACGTCGACGAATACGCGCGCCCCGCCAGCTGAGTCACTTCTTCAGCGCTTCGCGTATTTCGGTCTCCAGCGCCTCGCGTCCCGCAGGGGCCTGCAGGGCCTCTCCCCGGATCAGAAAAGTATCCTCGACCCGCTCGCCCAGGGTGTCGATCTTGGCGGCATAGACGCTCACGTCGTGCTGCATCAGCACCTCGGCTATCGCAAACAGCAGCCCCCCGCGATCCGCACAGGTGATCGACAGGATGTGGCCGCGCCCTTGTGAATCGGCTTCCAGCTTGACCGTGGTCGGGTAGGGGTGGTGACGCTGGTGGCGCGACAGGCGGCCGCGCGGCACCGGCTGCATCGGGCGTGCCGGATCGAGATCGCGCGCCAGTTCGTGCTCTACGAAGTTCAGGAAATCGCGGTAATGAATGCCGCGATTGGCCAGATCCATGACCTGAAAACTATCGAGTGCATAGCCATGGCGGGTGGTGTGGATCTTGGCTTCGAGGATGGTGTACTGGATGCGGGCGAAAAAACCGCAGATGCGGGCAAACAGGTCGGGCCGGTCGGGCGTGTAGACCAGCACCTGGATGCCCTCGCCGGCCGGTGACAGCCGCGCCCGCACGACGGCGTCCGGGCTGTCGGTGCGGCGCCACAGCATGCGTGCCTGCCAGGCCATGTCGCGGGCATCGAAGCGGACGAAATAGCGTTCGTCGAGATGCCGCCACAGTGCGTCGGCCGCATCGGCGGGCAGGCCGTACAGGGCAACATTGACACGGGCTTCGTTCTGCTTGGCGGCAATGTCGGGGAGGGTAACGTCGCCCGCCAACCGGGCGCGGGCAGCATAGTAGAGGTCTTCCAGCAGCTTGCCTTTCCAGGCGTTCCAGACCTTGGGGCTGGTGCCGCGGATGTCGGCCACGGTCAGCAGATAGAGCGCCGTCAGATGATGCAGGTCGCCAACTCTGGCTGCAAAGGCGGTGATCACCTGGGGGTCGCTGATGTCCTCTTTCTGCGCGGTGCGCGACATCACCAGATGCATGTTCACCAGCCAGCCAACCAGTTCGCTGTCGTGCCTGTCGAGTCCGTGCTGGCGGCAAAACCGCCGCGCATCGACTGCGCCCAGCTCGGAATGGTCGCCACCGCGGCCCTTGGCGATATCGTGAAACAGCGCTGCCAGATACATCAGTTCGGGTTTGTCGAAGGCGGCGATCAGCCGGCTGGCGAGCGGGAGTTCGTGCGCAAATTCCGGCACGGTGAGGCGTCGTATGTTGCGCAGCACGGTAAGGATGTGTTCGTCCACCGTATAGACATGGAACAGGTCATGCTGCATCTGCCCGACGACACGGCCGAACGCCGGGATGTAGCGTGCCAGCAGCCCGTAGCGGTGCATCGCGCGCATGGCCCGGGTGATGCCGGCCGGCTGGCGCAGCAGCAGCATGAACAGCGCGCGGTGCACCGGATCGGCGCGGAAGGCGGCGTCGATGCGGGTGCAGCCGCGCCACAGCGCGCGCAGCGTGCCCGGCTCGAATCCGGCCAGTTCCGGATGCTGGGCGTAGACGATGAAGGCGTTCAGCAGGGCATCGGGCTTGCGCTCGAACAGGTCGGTCGCACGTGCTTCAAGCAGCCTCGCACGCACCTGGAAATCGGCGTCGATCGGTTGCGGCGGCGCGGTTACCGGAAACAGCCGGACCCGCAGCGACTGGATGAGGATGTCGTTGGCGCGCTGGATCAGTTTGGCCGCACGATAATACCTCTGCATCAGGCGCTCGCCCGCGCGCTTATGCGCGGTGGTGGCGAGGCCCAGGCGCTCGGCGAGATCGGCCTGGTAATCGAATGCCAGGCAGTCTTCACGCCGCCTGGCCAAAATATGTAGATGAATCCGCAGCGCCGACAGGGCGCGCTCTTCGCGCACAATGCGGTGCGCCTCGGGGCGGGTCAGCAGGCCGGCGCGCGCGATGCCGCTCCAGCCGCCGGTGATGCCGCAGGCTTGCGCCAGCCAGTGGATGGTGTGCAGGTCGCGCAGGCCGCCGGGGCTGTCCTTCAGGTTGGGTTCGAGCTTGTAGGCGCTGTCGTCGAAGCGGGCGTGGCGCGCCTGCTGCTCGGCCAGCTTGCCGTTGAAAAAATGCTGGGCGTCGAAGCGCGCCCGAAAGCGGCGGTCGAATTTGTCGAACAGGGCGGCGGCACCCAGCACGAAGCGCGCTTCCAGCAGGTTGGTTTCCACCGTGATGTCGGCGTCGGCCTCGGTGACGCAGGCCTCTACGGTGCGCACGCTGTGGCCGATTTCCAGCCCGACGTCCCAACACGTCTGCACCCAGTTTTCCAGGGTGGCCCGCTGTTCGGCGGTGGGGTCGTGCGGCAGCAGCATCAGCACGTCCACATCCGAGCCGGGAAACAGCTCGCTGCGCCCGTAGCCGCCGACGGCGGCGAGGCAGAAACTGGCGGGCAGGGCCAGTCGGGCGCCGATTTCAGACAACACGCCGTCGACCAGCGCGGTGTGGCGGGTCAGGTAGCGGGCGGCGGAGGGGGTTTCAAGATAGGCCGCGGCCAGTGCCGCGCGGCCCGATTTGAGCCGCTCGCGAAGATCGGCGAACGGCAGATTGCTCACGCGGCGTGGAGGATGTGTTCGGGGATGGCCGGGCTGCCGGCCGACAGGGTCAGCACTTCATGGCCGTTGTCGGTGACCAGTACCGTATGTTCCCACTGCGCCGACAGGCTGCGGTCCTTGGTGACGATGGTCCAGCCGTCGTTCATCTGGCGGATGTCGCGGCGCCCGGCATTGATCATCGGTTCGATGGTGAAGGTCATGCCGGGCTCCAGCACCAGGCCGGTGCCGGCCTTGCCGTAGTGCAGCACCTGTGGATCCTCGTGGAAATCACGGCCGATGCCGTGGCCGCAGAATTCGCGCACCACGCTGTAGCCATGGTTTTCGGCGAAGCGCTGGATGGCGTGGCCGATGTCGCCCAGGCGGGTGCCGGGTTTGACGTGGGAGATGCCGATCCACATCGCTTCGTAGGTCACCTGAATCAATCGTCTGGCCTGGATCGATACGTCGCCCAGCGCGAACATGCGGCTGGTGTCGCCGTGCCAGCCGTCCTTGATCACGGTGATGTCGAGATTCACGATGTCGCCATTCTTCAGCACCTTGTCGCTCGGCACGCCGTGGCAGATCTGGTTGTTGACCGAGGTGCAGATCGACTTGGGGTAGGGCACGTGGCCGGAAGGCGCGTAGTTCAATGGCGCCGGGATGGTGCCCTGCACGTTCACCATGTAGTCGTGGCACAGCCGGTCGAGTTCGCCGGTGGTGACGCCGGGTTTGACGAAGGGCGTGATGTAGTCGAGCACTTCCGAGCCGAGCCGGCCCGCAACGCGCATGCCCTCGATTTCGGTGCCGGTTTTGATGGTGACGGTCATGGTGCTGGGAGCAGGAATCAAAGCCGCATTCTAGCTTGACCGGTGCATGCCCAAAAACCTGTGCGGAACAGGGATAAAAAAGGGACGCCTGCTGGCGTCCCCCGTTTCCGTTCCGGTACGGATTTCTACAGTGAAGGCAGAGTGTTCGCGTCGCTCGTTTGCTCACGGTTCTCGTTACGGTTCTCGTAACGATTCTCCTGGTATTGAGCGTCGCCGCTCTGCGAGCCGTCGCGTTTCTGGGTGCGTTCCTGGGTGCCTTGGCTATGGTCGGCACTGGATGCATTGCCGCCGCCCATGCCACCGCCACCGCCACCGCCACCGCCACCGCCACCCCTGGCGTAGACCGCGCCGCTGGCGAGGCTGGTTGCAAGTAAAACGAGGGAAAGAACTTTCAAGGATTTCATATTGCGCTCCTGGGTAATGAATGCTGCCTGTAAAATCACCGGCCTCGACGTCCCGCGCCACGAGACGCGCCCGCTGCCGCGCCACTGCTCGCGCCCGAACCTTGCGTGTCCCGATGGCGATGTTCGTAACCCGCACCGTATGGCAGGCTGGACGGGGAGGAACCGGCATTCGGTCCATTCCCGGTCTGGGCCGGCGCTTGCAGGTTGCGCAACACCGTTTCGTCGGACATTTCGTCGTGCGCGGGGGCATGCGACGGCATGTCCCGCGGCAGCGACAGGTTGAGGGGGCGTGCATGCGCGGCAGGCGCCTTTTCCTGTCCGTCAGCGGCCATGGCGGGGGACGCCAGGGACAGCAGGCACGGCAGCAGGATCAGGGTCGGTCGCATCATGGTCGGGTTCGAGGCTGGATGTGCGCCGTCACCATTGACGGCGTGGAAGGAATTTTCGGCGCGCAGGGTGACCGCGGCATGTCTGTCGGGTGGCAGCGAGTGTCGGTGTGTGTCAATGTGTGTCGAGTCGACGTGAAGCATTCCAGGTCGGGTAGGATAATCCACCGTGACATAGCCCGTCGAGCACGGCCCCGCATCCGTCCGGCGAAACCGGTGCGCCTCCTGGAGCCTTTTGTTTATCGCATGATGCAATCCTGTCCACCCGATCCATCGCAAGCCGCAGTGTCGCGGACAGGTACCGCGCGCGCCCGCATTCTGGTGGTTGACGACGATCCCGGCATGCGAAGCCTGCTGAAAGTCTATCTGGGCGACAGCGGCTTTGCCGTGGAAACGGCAGGCGATGGCGCGGCCATGTGGCAGCTGCTGGCGCATGGTATGCCCGACGCCATCGTGCTCGACCTGATGCTGCCCGGCGAGGACGGCCTGTCGCTGGCGCGGCGCCTGCGTGACCGGTCGAACGTGCCCATCCTCATGCTGTCGGCGCGCGGCGAGGAAATCGACCGCGTGGTTGGGCTGGAAATGGGCGCCGACGATTACCTCGCCAAACCCTTCAGTCCACGCGAACTGCTGGCGCGCCTGCGAGCGCTGCTGCGGCGCAGCCAGGCGCGGGTGCCGGCGGTCGCGCCCGCCGCGAGCGCCGCATTCGGGCCTTATCGGCTCGACATCGCCAGCCATCGGCTGACCCGGGACGGCGTCGAGATCAAGCTGTCGACTGCCGAATCCGCCCTGCTGCGCATCCTGGTCGAGCATCCATTGCGGGTGCTGTCGCGCGACACGCTGATCGACATGCTGAAAGGCTACGAGCGCGATCCGTTCGATCGTAGCGTCGACACCCGCGTCACCCGCCTGCGCCGCAAGATCGAGGCCAATCCAGGTGAGCCGGTGTACATCCGCACCGTGCGCGGCGAGGGCTATCTGTTCAACCCGCGCGGCAGCGAGGCGTGAAGCTGTCGTCGCGGCTCAGTCTGACGCAGCAGAACGCCCTGCTGCTGGTGGCGTTCCTTATCGCGTTTGAACTGGTGACGGCCGCGGCCGCCGCCTATTTCCTCATGTTGCCGATGGCGCGCCGCTCGGCGGCCGACCTGGCCGGACTAATGACCCTGTCGGCGCAGACCTGGAGCGAACTGCCGCCGGTCACTCGCCCCGCTTTCGAGATTGAGCTGTCGCGCGCGCATGACCTGGCGTTGCGGGCCGAGCCGCCCGAGGGAGCGGAAGTCCCCGCCTGGCGCGAGCCCTACCTGAAAATCCTGGTGGAGGCCTTGAGCGCGCGCCTGGGAGAGCCGGTGGTCAGCTCCCGCGAGCGGGTCGGCGACAAGGAATGGCTCTGGGTATCGCTTCCAGCCGGCGGGGGCCGTCTTTCGGTGGGCTTGCCGCACAGCCGCATCGGCTCGCGCCCGATCCATGCCCTGCTGGTCTCGCTGGCGGGCGGCGTGCTGCTGGCCCTGTTTGCGGCCTGGTGGCTGGCGCGCCGCACCACGCGTCCGCTGCAGCGCCTGCAGCAGGCGGCGACCTCGCTGGGGCGCGGGCAGACCCCGGAGCGTCTGCCCGAAACCGGCCCGCGCGAAATCGCCGCCTTGAGCCGCCGTTTCAACGAGATGGCGAAACAGGTGGAAGACCTGCTGGCCGCCCGCACCGTTTTGCTGGCCGGCGTCTCGCACGACCTGCGCACGCCGCTGGCGCGGCTGCGGCTGGCGGTGGAAATGCTGGTGCGCAGGCCCGGACCGGAGCTGGCGGCGCAGGTGGAGGGCGACATCGAGGCGATGGACCGCCTGATCGGCGACGTGCTGACGCTGGCGCGCGGCTTCGGTCACGAGGCGAGCCAGCCGGTGGCACTGGCCGACCTGCTGGCCGACCTGGTGCGTGCCACCCCCGGTGCGTCCGGCAGAGTGCAGATCGAGACGCCCGATATCACGCTCGAGGCACCCACCGACGCGCTGCGCCGCATTCTCGCCAACCTGCTGGAAAACGCGCTGCGCTATGGCGGCGACCAGCCGGTCACGCTGCGTGCAGGGGGGACCGACGGCGTCTGCCGCATCGGTGTGCTCGACCGCGGCCCCGGGATTCCGCCGACCGAGCTGGAAGCGGTGTTCCGCCCGTTTTATCGGCTGGAAGCATCGCGCAGCGCCAGCACCGGCGGTTTCGGGCTGGGGCTGGCCATCGTGCGCCAGCTGGCAGCGGCGCAGGGCTGGCAGGTGACGTTGCAGGCGCGCACCGGCGGCGGCCTGGCGGCCTGGCTGGAACTTCCGTTGCAGCAGGCGGGACAGACGCGTTAAAGGATGTTTCTCCTTGAAATGGGAGCCTTATCGAATTAGAATCACGGGCTGTCCGAAATCGTTCGGACAAATTCGCACACCTGTCATTAAAGGGTGGCGGCGCGTTCAGGCCCAAACAAACGCGCAGCTGCTGACGGGTGGAGGCTCAACCCTTTAGGAGATTTTCATGTCTGTCACCATGCGTCAAATGCTGGAAGCCGGTGTCCACTTCGGTCACCAGACCCGCTTCTGGAACCCCAAGATGGCCCCGTTCATTTTCGGGAATCGCAACAAGATACATATCGTCAACCTGGAAAAAACGCTGCCGATGTTCCAGGTGGCGCAAAAATTCGTGCGTCAGCTGTCCGCCAACAAGGGCAAGGTGCTGTTTGTCGGCACCAAGCGTGCCGCGCGCGACATCGTGCGCGAAGAGGCCCAGCGCGCCGGCATGCCTTATGTCGACAACCGCTGGCTGGGCGGCATGCTGACCAACTTCAAGACGGTCAAGCTGTCGATCAAGCGGCTGAATGAGCTGGAAGCCGCACTGGCCGAACCGGGCCGTTTATCGAAAAAAGAAACCCTCACCATGCAGCGCGAAGCCGACAAGCTGAACCGTAGCCTGGGCGGCATCCGCGAAATGGGCGGCGTGCCTGACGCACTGTTCATCATCGACGTCGGCTACCAGAAGGGCGCCGTGGTCGAGGCCAAGAAGCTGGGCATCCCGGTGATCGGCGTGGTCGACACCAACAACAGCCCGGAAGGCGTGGATTACATCATCCCCGGCAACGACGACTCGGCGCGCGCGATTCGCCTGTATGCCCGCGGCATGGCCGATGCAGCCCTGGAAGGCCGCGCTCAGGTCGTCAGCGAGATCGTCGGCGGCGAAGAGTTCATCGAGATGGAAGAAGAGATGGAAGAAGACGCGCCTGCTGCCGAATAAGCGCGACGCACCGCAACATCGCCGGGGTATGTTCCCGGCGAACGCATTTTGAGGAGGGGCGTTGGCCCCTCTTTTCATATAGAAACTGGATGGGAGTACGAAATGGCAGAAATTACTGCAGGCATGGTCAAGGAACTGCGCGAAAAAACCGATGCGCCGATGATGGATTGCAAGAAAGCGCTGTCGGAAGCCGGCGGCGACATGCAGAAGGCGGAAGAAATCCTGCGCGTGCGCTTCGGCAACAGGGCTGCCAAGAGCGCCAGCCGCGTGGCGGCCGAAGGCGTCGTGACTATCGCGATCAGCGCCGACGGCAAGTCGGCCGCCATGGTGGAAGTCAACAGCGAGACCGACTTCGTAGCGAAGAACGACGATTTCCTGGCACTTTCCAACGCGCTGGCCGAGATGGTACTGAACCAGAACCCGGCCGATGTCGCCGCGCTGTCCGCGCTGCCTTACAAGGGCGCCACGGTGGAAGCCGTCCGCACCGAACTGGTCGGAAAAATCGGTGAGAACATGTCGGTGCGCCGCTTCGTGCGCCTGGACGGTCAGGGCAAGTTCGCCAGCTACATCCACGGCGGCAAGATCGGTGTGCTGGTCGATGTGAGTGGCGACGAAGCGCTCGCACGCGACATTGCCATGCATATTGCTGCGGCCAAACCGAAGTCGCTGGACGCGTCGGGCGTGCCGCAGGCACTGATCGACACGGAGCGCCGCGTCGCGATCGAGAAGGCCAAGGAAGCCGGCAAGCCGGAAGCCATGCTGGAAAAGATTGCCGATGGCACCGTGCAGAAATACCTCAAGGAAGTCACCCTGCTGTCGCAGCCCTTCGTCAAGGACGACAAGCAGAGTGTCGAGCAGGTGCTGAAGTCGAAGAACTCGCAGTGTCACGGTTTCGTGGTGTACGTGGTGGGCGAAGGCATCGAGAAGAAAGTGTCGGACTTCGCCGCCGAAGTCGCGGCGGCTGCCCAGGTCTGAGCGGGAATGGTGCCGGTTCGACGCATCCTGCTGAAGCTTTCCGGCGAAGCCCTGATGGGGCCGGATAGCTTCGGCTATCACGCCGACACCATGGCCGGATTTGTCGGCCAGATCCGCGAGGTGATGGCGCTGGGCGTACAGGTCGGCATCGTGGTCGGCGGCGGCAACCTGTTTCGCGGCGCCACCGGCGCTCTGTCCGGGATGAACCGCGCCAGTGCGGATTCAATGGGCATGCTGGCCACGGTGATGAATGCGCTGGCTTTCAGGGATGCCCTGCAGCAGGCGGGTGTCGATGCGCGGGTGCAAACTGCGGTCCATATCGCGCACGTCGGCGAGGACTTCGAGCGTGACGCGGCGGTGCGGCATCTGGAAGCGGGGCGGGTGGTGATCTTTGGCGGCGGCACGGGCAATCCGTTCTTCACCACGGATACCGCAGCAGCCCTGCGTGCGGCCGAGATCGGCGCCGACCTGCTGCTGAAGGCGACCAAGGTCGACGGCGTCTACACCGCCGACCCGAAGAAGGATGCGAATGCCCGGCGCTACGAAACGCTGAGTTTCGACGAGGCGATCGCCAACAATCTGGCGGTGCTGGATACCGCCGCCTTTGCCCTGTGCCGCGAACAGAATCTGAACCTGGTCGTGTTCAATGTCTTCAAGCCCGGCGCGCTGCGGCGCGTGGTGATGGGCGAAGATGAAGGCACGCGCGTAAGCTTATGTTGAGGAGTTGAAATGGCTGAAACCACCATTACCGAGATCAAGCAGTCCGCCGAACAGAAAATGGGCAAGACGCTGGAAGCGTTGAAAAACGATCTGGCCAAGGTGCGCACAGGGCGCGCCCACACCGGTATTCTCGATCACGTCATGGTCGACTACTACGGCAGCCCGACGCCAGTGTCGCAAGTGGCCAGCGTGTCGCTGGTCGATTCGCGTACCCTGGGTGTGCAGCCGTACGAAAAGAACATGGTCGGCAAGATCGAGAAAGCAATTCGTGATGGCGATCTGGGCCTGAATCCGGCGACGCACGGCGATATCATCCGTGTGCCGATGCCCTCGCTGACCGAAGAGCGCCGCCGCGACCTGATCAAGGTGGTGCGCAACGAAGCCGAAGGCACGCGCGTCGCGGTGCGCAATATCCGCCGCGATGCCAACGGCACGCTCAAGGACATGGTCAAGGCCAAGACCGCGACCGAGGACGAGGAGCGCCGCACCCAGGACGAGGTACAGAAGCTGACCGACAAGTACATCGGCGAAATCGACAAGATGCTGGCCGACAAAGAGAAAGATTTGCTCGCGGTCTGAGCATGCCCGGTGTGTCCATCCTGGCGAAGCGAACCGTCGATGTGCCGCGGCACATCGCCATCATCATGGATGGCAATGGCCGCTGGGCGAAGCGGCGGCTGATGCCGCGCGTGGCCGGACACCGCAAGGGTGTCGAGGCACTGCGCGGGGTGATCCGCGCCTGCGCCGAGCGCGGCGTGTCGCATCTCACGGTTTTTGCCTTCAGTTCGGAAAACTGGCGGCGTCCGCAGGAAGAGGTCACCCTGCTGATGGAGCTGTTCATGCGCGCGCTGGAGAATGAAGTCGCGCGGCTGCATGAAAACGACATCCGCTTTCGCGTCATCGGCGACCTGTCGGGATTTTCTGCGCGCATCCAGGCCCTGATCCGTGACGCCGAGGCGCTGACCCGCGACAACACCCGCCTGACCTTCACCGTGGCCGCCAATTACGGCGGACGCTGGGACATCGTGCAGGCGGTGAAAAAGCTGATTGCGGCGGGGGCGGCAGCGGAAGATGTGGATGAAACCGCGCTGGTGCAGCAGCTCAGCATGGCCGAAGCGCCCGAGCCGGACCTGTTCATACGCACCGGCGGCGAGCAGCGCGTCAGCAATTTTCTGCTGTGGCAGCTGGCCTACACCGAGCTGTATTTCACCGATGCGCTGTGGCCCGACTTCGACGCGGCGGCGCTGGATCTGGCGATCGCCTCCTACCGCAGCCGCGAACGCCGCTTTGGCCGCACCAGCGAACAGGTTCGGCCCGTGTCGTGACGGCCTGCCGGGGACTGCATTCATGACACCTCTTTTCAGACGGGTGCTTACCGCCGCACTGTTGCTGGCCGTGTTCGTGCCGGCCGTGCTGTGGGCGCCTGCGTGGCTGTGGGCGATCCTGATGGCCGGGCTGATCGGCATGGCCGCCTACGAATGGGCGCACCTGAGTCGTTTCCCGCCGCTGTCCGCGCGCGCCTATGCGGGGCTGCTGACGCTGTGTGCGCTGGCCTTGCCCTGGCTGCTGGCCGCGGACTGGCCGGGCTATCAGACCGCGCTGATCCTGCTGGCCGTCGTATTCTGGTTGCTGGTCGCACCGTTGTGGCTGCTGGGCCGCTGGCGTGCGGCGCATCCCTTCGTGCGGGCCGTGGTCGGCGTGGCGGTGCTGCTGCCGACCTGGGCGGCATTGCTGTATCTGCATGCGCGCGGCCCCGGGGTGCTGCTGGGCGTGATGGCGATCGTCTGGATTGCCGACACCGCCGCTTATTTTGCGGGGCGCCTCTTCGGTCGCCACAAGCTCGCACCCGTCATCAGCCCCGGCAAGACCTGGGAAGGCGTCGCGGGCGCATTCGTTGCCGTCGTGCTGTATGCGGCGGTCCTGAGCGCGGTGGTCGGAATGCCGCTGCTGTCGCTGCTGATCATGGTGTCGGGCCTGCTGTATCTGTCGGTGCTGGGCGATCTGTTCGAATCCTGGATCAAGCGTCTCTCCGGCATGAAGGACAGCGGCAGCATGCTGCCCGGCCATGGCGGGGTGCTCGACCGCATCGACGCCCTGACGTCCACCCTGCCGATCGCCACCGGCCTGTTGATGTGGCTGGAGCGCTCCGCATGACTGCCAGCGGCATGAAGCCGCGCGTCCTCACCATCCTCGGCGCCACCGGCACCATCGGCGTCAACACGCTCGATGTGGTGGCGCGCCACCCTGACCGTTTCGAAGTTTTCGCGCTGACCGGGGCGACGCAAGTCGAGCGCATGCTCGAGCAGTGCCGCACCCATCGTCCGCGTTTTGCGGTGATGAGCGAGCCGGCCACGGCCGCCGTTCTGCGCGCGCGGATTGCCGAAGAAAAACTTCCGGTGACGGTGCTCGAAGGCGCCGCCGCCCTGATCGAGGTGGCGACCGCGCCCGAGGTCGACACCCTGATGGCGGCGATCGTCGGCGCTGCCGGGCTACCGGCCACGCTGGCGGCCGCGCAGGCGGGCAAGCGCATCCTGCTTGCCAACAAGGAAACCCTGGTGGTGTCCGGCCAGCTGTTCATGGACGCCATCGCCGCCAGCGGCGCCGAGCTGCTGCCGATCGATTCCGAGCACAACGCCATCTTCCAGGCATTGCCACGCGACTTCAGCGGCGACTTCCAGCAGGCCGGGGTGAAGGCGCTGTGGCTCACCGCGTCCGGTGGTCCGTTCCGCACCCTGTCGGCCGAGGCCATCGCCGCGGCGACGCCGGCGCAGGCGGTGGCGCACCCCAACTGGGTGATGGGCAAAAAGATCTCGGTCGATTCGGCGAGCCTGATGAACAAGGGGCTTGAAGTGATCGAGGCGCGCTGGCTGTTCAACGCGCGCCCCGAGCAGATCAAGGTGGTGGTGCATCCGCAGAGCATCGTGCATTCGATGGTCGAATACACCGACGGCTCGGTGATCGCGCAGATGGGCACGCCCGACATGCGCACGCCGATCGCCTACGCGCTGGGTTTTCCCGAGCGCATCGATGCGGGCGTCTCCGTGCTCGAGCTGATCGGCCGGCAGCTCACCTTCGAGACGCCCGACACCGCGCGCTTCCCGTGCCTGCAGCTGGCGTTCGACGCGCTCGTCGCGGGCGGCAGCGCGGCGGCGGTGCTGAACGCGGCCAACGAAGTGGCGGTCGCGCGCTTTCTGGACGGCGCGGTGCCGTTCAGCGCCATTGCCGCCAGTATTGCCTACACGCTCGACACGCTGGCGGGCGGGGCGGCCGATACGCTGGAGGCCCTGCTCGAAGCCGACCGCCAGGCACGTAGTGTGGCCGAAATTTACCTTGATCGGGTTCTGGTATGAGCGTGCTGAGCACTATTCTCTGGTTTCTCGTCGCCATTGGTATTCTGGTGGTGGTGCACGAATTCGGCCATTATCTCGCGGCGCGGCTGGCCGGCGTCAAGGTGCTGCGCTTCTCGGTCGGTTTCGGCAAGCCCCTGCTCAGCCGCCGCTTCGGCCGCGACCGGACCGAGTGGGTGCTGTCCGCGCTGCCGTTCGGCGGTTACGTCAAGATGCTCGACGAGCGCGAGGGCGAAGTGCCGGCCGCAGAGGCACACCGCAGCTTCAACCGCGCCACCGTGTGGCGGCGCTTCGGCATCGTCTCGGCAGGGCCGATTGCCAACTTCCTGCTCGCCATCGTGTTTTACTGGGCGCTGTTCCTGCATGGACTGCCGGCGATGAAGCCGATGATCGGCGAGCCGCCCGCCGGCACCCCGGCGGCGCAGGCCGGCCTGGCGGCAGGCGACGAGATTCGCCGCGTCAACGGCAACGAGACGCAGTCGTTCCAGGATTTACGGCTGAATCTGCTGCGCGCGGGCGTGGCGGGTGACGCGCTTGTACTGGAGCTGGCGAACGGCCGCAGCGTGCGGCTCGATGCCGCGCCGATGCAGACCGAGAACCTGGAACAGGACATCCTGCGCCCGCTGGGCATCGTGCGCTACGATCCGGAGATCGAGCCGGTCATCGACAAGGTATTGCCGGACGGTGCCGCCGCGCGTGCAGGTTTGCGGGCAGGCGACCGGGTGATCGCCGCCAACGGCACGTCGATGGCGAACTGGCAGGACCTGGTGCAATCGGTTCGCCGGCACCCGGCCAAGCCATTGCGCATCGAATACGAGCGGCAAGGGCAGCGGGGTGAGCTGACCGTCGTTCCCGACGCGGTGGACGAAGCCGGCGAGCGCGTCGGCAAGATCGGCGCCGGCCCCAAGATCGATGAATCGACGCTGGCCGCGCTGATGACCGAAGTGCGCTATGGTCCGATCGATGCGCTGTGGCACGGCGCCGTCAAGACCTGGGACATGAGCCTGTTCACGCTGGAGATGATGGGGCGCATGGCGATGGGCCAGGTGTCGTGGAAAAACCTGTCCGGCCCGCTGACCATCGCCGACTACGCGGGGCAGAGCGCCGCCCTCGGCTGGGTCAGTTTTGTCGGCTTTCTGGCGCTGGTGAGCGTGAGCCTGGGCGTGCTCAATCTGCTACCCATCCCGCTGCTGGATGGCGGGCACCTCATGTATTATGTGGCCGAAGTTTTCACCGGTCGTCCGGTATCCGAACGCACCATGGAGATCGGTAGCCGGGTCGGCTTGATTCTGCTGCTGCTGCTGATGTCGTTTGCCCTGTTCAACGATTTGCAACGCCTGATAGGCGGATGATAACAACCATGACCCCGAGCCGTTTGACGCTTGCCCTTGCAGCTGTGTTTGCCGTACAACCCGTGTTCGCCGCGGAGCCCTTCGTCGTCAAGGACATCCGGGTCGAAGGCATCCAGCGCACCGAGGCGGGAACGGTGTTCAGCTACCTGCCGGTCAAGGTCGGCGAGGTGATGACCGACGAGAAAACCGCGGCGGCAATCAAGGCGCTCTACGCCACCGGATTTTTCAAGGATGTGCAGCTGGAGGCGCGCGACGGCGTAGTGATCGTCACCGTTGAAGAGCGCCCTTCGATCGCCACCATCACCCTTAAAGGCATCAAGGTGTTTTCCGCGGATGACCTGAAGGCCGGCCTCAAGCAGACCGGCCTGGCCGAAGGCCGCGTGCTTGACCGCGCCATGCTCGACAAGGCCGAACAGGAACTGCAGCGGCAGTACTTCAACCGCGGCAAGTATGCGGTGGAAATCAAGTCCACGTTGACGCCGCTGGAGCGCAACCGGGTCGCCGTGCAGTTCGACGTGGTGGAGGGCGACAGCGCCAGAATCCAGCAGATCAACATCGTCGGCAATCGGGACTTCAAGGAAAAGGAATTGCTGAAAGAGTTCGGCTCCACCACCCCGGGCTGGATGACCTGGTATACCAAGAGCGACCAGTATTCCAAAACGCGGCTGGCCGGCGATATCGAGGCGCTGCGCTCGTTCTACCTCAACCGCGGCTACCTTGAGTTCAATGTCGACTCCACCCAGGTGTCGATTTCGCCCGACAAGCAGGGTATCTACATCACCGTCAACGTCACCGAGGGCCCGCAATACACGGTATCCGACGTCAAGCTGGCGGGACAGATGCTGGTGCCCGAGGCCGAACTGTGGAAGCTCGTCACCGTCAAGCCGGGCGAGGTGTTCGTGCGCGACCGCCTGACCGAGACCACCAAGAAAATCGGCGACCGCCTCGGCAATGACGGGTATGCGTTTGCCAACGTCAACGCGGTGCCCGAGCTCGACAAGGAGAAGCTGACGGTTGCCTTCACCCTGTTCATCGATCCCGGCCGCCGCGTCTACGTGAACCGGGTCAACGTCGCGGGCAACACCAAGACCCGCGATGAAGTGGTGCGCCGCGAAATCCGGCAGATGGAAGGCGCCTATTACGACGCCGAAAAGATCAACCGCTCACGCGACCGCCTCAACCGCCTGGGCTATTTCAACGAAGTCAACATCGAAACGCCGAGCGTGGCCGGCACCACCGACCAGGTCGACGTCAACGTCAGCGTGACCGAAAAGTCGACCGGCAACATCATGCTGGGTGCGGGTTTCTCGTCGTCGGACGGCCTGGTGCTGTCGGGTTCGGTGTCGCAGGCCAACATCTTCGGCACCGGCAACCGGATGACGGCGCAGGTCAACTCGGGCAGCGTCAATACCGTGTATTCGCTGTCGTACACCAACCCCTACTACACCATCGACGGCATCAGCCTGGGCTACGATCTGTACCGGCGCGACGTCGATGCGGACGACGATAACGACGACATCAGCGATTACACTACTAAGACCTACGGTGCCGGGGTGCGCCTCGGCCTGCCGATCAACGAGCGCGATACCATCTCTTTCGGTATGGCCTACGAGCAGACCTCGCTTAAGGTTATCGACGACCTCGATACATCGAATGAAAGCATACAGGAACGATTTGTCCGTGAATTCGGCGAGGACAATGACACCTTTCGCCTGGATGTTTCCTGGGCGCGCGATACCCGCAACAGCTTCCTGTTCCCGACCAGGGGCTTATTCCAGCGGATAGCGGCGGAAGTCGGCACCCCGCTCGGCAGCCTGGAATACTACAAACTGTCCTTCCAGCATCAGCAGTTCTTCCCGCTGAGCAAGAGCTTCACTCTCATGCTAAACGGTGAGGCGGGGATCGGCGGTGGCCTGTCGGGCAAGCCCTTGCCATTCTTCAAGAACTTCTATGCGGGCGGCACCAGTTCGGTGCGTGGCTTTGGAAACGGCACGCTGGGACCGAAGGATGTCTACGGCGACGCGCTCGGCGGCGACACGCGGCTGGTCGGCAATGCGGAACTCTTCTTCCCCTTGCCTGGACTCAAGGATGACCAGTCGCTACGCATGTCGGCCTTCATCGATACGGGTGCCGTTTGGGGCACGTCTGACGGCAACCCCTCGAATCCATACAATGGCTTGTATGAGACTTTTTCGTTCAAAGACTTGCGTTATTCGGCAGGGGTAGCCATTTTGTGGGTCTCGCCGCTTGGCCCGCTCAAATTCAGCCTGGCGCAGCCGCTGGTCGAGAAGGATGGCGACGAGACCGAAGTGTTCCAATTCACCTTTGGCAATGTGTTCTAAGGGTTAGCCGTTACCGGAGTATTTAATGATGAAATTCAAGCCGTTTGTCGTTTCCCTGATTCTGGCGTCCGCCTTTGCGGCCGTTCCCGCCCTGGCCGACACCAAGATCGGTTTCGTCAACACTGAAAAGCTGTTGCGCGAAGCTCCGCTGTCGGTCGCCGCACAGAAAAAACTGGAGCGCGAATTCGCCACGCGCGATCAGGAATTGCAGAAACTCGCCAAGCAGGCGCGCGATCTGCAGCTGCAACTCGACAAGGATGGCGTGACCATGTCGGACAGCGAGCGCAAGGCGAAGGAGCGCGACCTCGGCAACCTCAACCGCGATCTGCAGCGCCAGGGGCGCGAGTTCCGCGAAGACCTCAACCTGCGGCGTAACGAAGAACTGGGACAGATCCAGGAGCGTGCGCGCAGGGCGATTCAGGAGATCGCGCGCGCCGAGAAATTCGATCTGGTCATCGAGCAGGCGGTCTATGTCGACCCCAAAAACGACATCACCGACCGCGTGATGAAGGCGCTGGGCGGGAAATAAAACAAGCCGGCGCGGAAAACGACGCCGACATGGAAATAAACCTTTCGCGGAAAGTAAACCCATCCTATGGCTGTAACGCTGGCAGCGCTGGTCGCCCGTTTTGGCGGGGAACTCGTGGGCGATGGCGCACAGACGGTGAGTCAGGTTGCGCCGCTGGATCGCGCCACGCCTGACGAAATCGGCTTCGTCTCGCAGGAAAAGTATCTCTCCCAACTGACGAGCACCCGCGCGGGTGCGGTCATTCTGCCGGCGGATGCGCGTGACGCCACCGGCCTGCCGCGCATTCTCACGCCCAATCCCTACCTCTATTTCGCGCGCGTCTCGGCCCTGCTGAATCCTCCGCCGCGTCCGCCTGCGGGGGTGCATCCCGCGGCGACGGTCGCGCCGGACGCGGAGATCGCTGCCGACGCCAGCATCGCAGCCGGCGTCGTGATCGGCAGCGGCGCGGCGATCGGCGCCCGCACCGTGGTCGGGCCCAACTGCGTGGTCGGCGACCATGCCCGCGTCGGCACCGATTGCCTGCTGCACGCCAATGTCACCGTCTATCACCGCTGCGAAGTGGGCGACCGCGCCATCCTGCATTCGGCATGCGTCATCGGCTCCGACGGCTTCGGCTTTGCGCCGAGCGAAGGCCGCTGGGAAAAAATCCCGCAGATCGGCCGTGTACTGATCGGCGACGATGTCGAGGTCGGTGCCTGCACCACCATCGACCGCGGCGCACTGGAAGACACGGTGATCGAGGAAGGCGTCAAGCTCGACAACCTGGTCCAGGTCGCACATAACGTGACGATTGGCGCGCATACCGTGATCGCAGCCTGCACCGGCATCGCGGGCAGCGCGAAGATCGGCCGCCACTGCATGATCGGCGGCGCGGCGATGATTTTCGGCCACATCGAGATCGCCGACGGCACCCGCATCTCGACCAACACCCTGATCACCAAGTCGCTGCCGAAGGCAGGCACCTACACCTCGGCGCCGCCGTTCACCGAACACGAGGTCTGGCAGAAGAACGCCGTCCACATGCGCAACCTCGACAAGCTGGTGAACCGCGTCAAGCAGCTCGAAAAACGCCTCAATGAACTGGAAAGCAAATCATGATCATGGAAATCGAGCAGGTCATGCAGTACCTGCCGCATCGCTACCCCTTCCTGCTGATCGACCGGGTCATCGAGATGGAGCTTGGCAAAACCATCACCGCGATCAAGAACGTCACCATCAACGAACCGTTTTTCCCCGGCCACTTCCCCGGCGCGCCGGTGATGCCGGGCGTGTTGATCCTGGAAGCGATGGCCCAGGCGGCGGCGATCCTGTCCTTCAAGACCAGGAACATCGCGCCGGAAGATATCGGCATCGTCTACTTCGCCGGCATCGACGCCGCGCGCTTCAAGAAGCCGGTCAAGCCGGGCGACCAGCTGGTGCTCAAGGTCGGAATCGTGCGCGAGATGCGCGGCATCTGGAAATACACCGGGCGCGCCGAAGTGGACGGCGTCCTGGTGGCCGAAGCCGAACTGATGGCCACCCTGCGCGACAAGCCCTGACATGTCGATGATGATTCACCCCACCGCGCTGGTCGCTGCGGGCGCCCGGCTTGCGGACGACGTCGAGATCGGCCCTTATACGATCATCGGCGAGCACGTCGAGATCGGCGCCGGCACCACGGTCGGCGCCCATGCCGTGATTACCGGCCATACTCAAATCGGTGCGCACAACCAGATCTTCCATTTCGTCTCGCTCGGCGAGGTGCCGCAGGACAAGAAATACGCCGGCGAGCCGACGCGGCTTGAAATCGGCGACCACAACGTGATTCGCGAGTTCTGCACCTTCAACACCGGCACCGTGCAGGACCGTGGCGTGACGACGATCGGCAGCCACAACTGGATCATGGCCTACGTCCACATCGCGCACGACTGCGTGGTGGGCGACCGCACCATCTTCGCCAACAATGCCTCACTGGCGGGGCACGCCGAAGTCGGCGACTGGGTGATCCTCGGCGGCTTCACCGGCGTGCACCAGTTCTGCAAGGTTGGCGCCCACGTGATGACCGGCATCTCCAGCGTGGTATTCAAGGACATTCCGCCCTTCATCATGGCGTCCGGTCAGCCCGCCGCGCCGCATGGTCTGAACAGCGAAGGCCTCAAGCGGCGCGGGTTTTCAGCCGAGGCACTGGCCGCGCTGAAGCGCGCCTACAGGATTCTCTATCGCGAAGGCAACACGCTCACCGAGGCCCAGGCCAAGCTCGCGACCGAGGCGGCGAACCACTCTGAAGTCCGGCAGCTACTCGATTTTCTCGCGCGCTCCGAGCGCGGCATCATCCGGTGATGGCAGCTTGGCGACATCGTGAATTCACACGCCCTCGCTTGTCTTTTGGCTGATATGAACGATTTTGTTCAGCCGGACGTAGGGTCGGCTACGCCGCTTCTTCTCAAAATGTCCCTATCAACCAAAATCCTGCGCGATCATTGTGCGAATTCATGAAGTCCCCAAGCTCGGCGTGGTCGCCGGCGAAGCGTCCGGCGATCTTCTGGGCGCGCATTTCATTGCCGCGCTGAAACAGAGACGCCCGGACTTACGCACCGCAGGCATTGCCGGCCCCGGGCTGATCGAAGCCGGCGTCGAGGCGATCTATCCGAGCGAAAAACTGGCGGTCAACGGTTACGTCGAGGTGCTGCGACATTTGCCCGAATTGCTGTGGATCCGTTGGCGTATCGCCCGCTATTTCCTGCATGAACGGCCGCGCGTCTTCGTCGGCATCGACGCGCCGGATTTCAATTTCACATTGGAAGCCAGGCTCAAACAGGCCGGCATCCCCACCGTGCACTTCGTCAGCCCGTCGATCTGGGCGTGGCGGCCCGAGCGCATTCATCGAATCAAGGAAGCCGTCTCGCACATGCTGGTGGTGTTCCCGTTCGAGGAGCAGATCTACCGCGACGCCGGCATCCCGGTCACTTACGTCGGCCATCCGCTGGCCGACGTGATCCCTTTGGAACCTGATACCGCCGCAGCACGAACGCTGTTGGGACTGGCAGCCGGCCCCGTAATCGCACTGCTGCCGGGCAGCCGGCTGAGTGAAGTGGCGCGGCATGCGCGGCTGATGCTCGACGCCGCGATGCGCATTCGCCGACGCCACCCCGACGCACAGTTCGTGCTGCCCGTCGCGAGCGAGGCCGCCGCACGGCTGGTCCGGCAGGCGGCGCAGGGACTGGATCTTCCGCTGCAGGTTCTGGATGGCCGGTCGCACACTGTGCTGGCGGCGTGCGACGTCGCGCTGGTGGCCTCCGGTACCGCCACCCTCGAAGCTGCGCTGTTCAAGAAACCCATGGTCATCACCTACCGCGTGCCCGCGCTCACCGCCTACCTGATGCGCAAGAAAGCGCTGCTGCCGTGGATCGGCCTGCCGAACATTCTGGCGCGCGATTTCGTGGTGCCGGAACGGGTGCAGGAAGCCGCCACGCCGGAGAATCTGGCAAACGACGCGCTGGCCTGGCTCGACGACGCGCCGCGCCGGGAAGCGGCGATCGAAATCTTTCGCACGATGCACGTGAGCCTGCGGCAGAACGCCAGCGCGCGTATCGCCGAGGCGGTGCAGCCTTATCTGGAGGGTGCATGACATCGCGCCAGCCCGCCGTCCTGCACGTGGGGCCGCTTGGGCTGTGCGGCGTCGACGAGGCCGGCCGCGGTCCGCTGGCGGGGCCGGTGATGGCGGCGGCGGTCATGCTAAACCCCGCGCAGCCGATCGCCGGCCTGCGCGACTCCAAGAAACTTTCCGCCACCGTACGCGAGCGTCTGGCCGACGAGATTCGCCTGTACGCGGTCGCCTGGTGCGTGGCCGAGGCCAGCGTCGCCGAGATCGACCGGCTGAACATCCTGCAGGCGACCCTGCTGGCGATGCAGCGCGCCGTCGCCGGTTTGCGGACACCGCCGGACGACGTCTGGGTCGACGGCAACCGCTGCCCCGACTGGGCGTGGCGCTCGCAGGCGGTGGTCAAGGGCGACGACAAGGTGGCCGCGATCGCCGCCGCTTCGATCCTGGCCAAGACCGCGCGCGATCAGTACATGTGCCGGTTGCATGATGATTACCCGGCCTACGGCTTTGCCCGCCACATGGGCTACGGCACCGCCGCGCACCTGGCAGCCTTGCAGGCGCACGGCGCCTGCCCACAGCACCGGAGGAGCTTTTCCCCGGTTAAGAGCCTATTTCTGCTGAAATAGGCTCTGTCGTACTTGATCAATCCGTTTTGTTTTGAAAGGAAGTCCCGTGAATGTCTCGTTATTTCTGCATGTGTTGGGCGTCGTCGTCTGGGTCGGCGGCATGTTCTTCGCCTACATGGCACTGCGTCCGGTGGCTGCCAGCGTGCTCGAACCGCCGCAACGGCTCACCCTGTGGGCCGGCGTGTTCGGCAAGTTCTTCCCCTGGGTGTGGGCCTCGGTGGCGCTGATCCTGCTAACCGGCCTGCACATGCTGGCGCTGGTCGGCGGCATGGCCGCACCGCACTACGCCATGGCCATGCTGGCGCTCGGCGTGCTGATGATGCTGATTTTCGCGCAGGTGTTTTTCATTCCCTATAAAAAGCTCAAGCGCGCGGTCGGCGAACAGAACTGGAAAGCCGGCGGCGCAGCGCTGGCGCAAATCCGCATGCTGATCGGCATCAACCTCAGCCTGGGGTTGCTGACGATTGCGGTGATGTTTCTCGGACGCGCCCTGGCGCCCTGATCAGGGGTGAAAATCGCCTTCGGCCGGGGGTGAAAAAGCGGGTAGGGCGGCAGCATCCGGGCTGCTAGAATCGCGGCTTTCCTCCTGGCGGCCGCTCATGCTGTTTCTCGAACTCTTCGGTTATCTGCTGCTCATCCTGGTGGCGGCGGAAATCTTCGTCAACGCGCTCGAACACCTGGGCGAAAAACTCAAAATTTCGGAAGGCGTGACCGGCTCGCTATTCGCTGCGGTCGGCACCGCCATGCCGGAAACCCTGGTGCCCTTGCTGGCGATCTTTGCCGGCACCGGCAATGCTGCGGTCAACGAGGAAATCGGTGTTGGCGCGATTCTCGGCGCGCCTTTGATGCTGTCGACGCTGTCACTGTGCCTGATGAGCGTGGCGGTGCTGAAGCGGCGTGGTCTGCTGGGCTACCTCACGCCGGAGAAGTCCGGCCTCAAGCGTGACCTGGACTTCTTCCTGATGGCCTTCCTGCTGGCGTTTGTCGCCATGTTCATTCCGCACGGCGAAGGCTGGGTGCGTGGGAGCATCGCCTTCGCCATGGTGACGATCTACTTCGTGTATGTGATGCTGACGCTGCGCGCGTCGGCCGGTCTGGTGCAAGACGGCCACGCCACCGAGGCCGGCTCGCCGATGCTGCTGAGCCGCCTGGGCGCGCCGCAGAACCTGTTTTTCATCCTGGTGCAGCTGGTGCTGGGCCTGGCGCTGCTGGTCACCGGCGCCAAGGGCTTCATTCACGGCGTGGAAGCCGCCGCACCCATCATCGGCATTTCCGCGCTGTTGCTATCGTTATTGATCATTCCGATCGCGACCGAACTGCCGGAAAAGGTGAATTCGATCCTGTGGATCCGCAAGCGCAAGGACACCCTGGCCTTCGGTAATATCACCGGCGCGATGGTGTTCCAGGGCACGCTGTTGCCTGCCATCGGCATTTCATTGACACCGTGGGCGCCGCAAAAGGAAGTGCTGCTGGGGGTGCTGATCACTCTGATCGCGGCATTCTGGCTGCGCTGGGCGGCGCTGAATGGTGGCCTGCGCGTGTGGCACCTGTTCGTCAACGGCGCTCTGTACGTGACCTATCTGACCGCGGTTCTGGTCTGATATCAGCCAGGCGGCTCGCGGCGGAAGGGCCCGTCGAACTCGTTCATGTAGTGGCCGATGGCGTCGGTTTCGCGTTCCAGGAAGCGGTCGACCGCCTTGCGGAATTCGTCATTTTCCAGCCAGTGCCAGGAATGCGTGGCGGTCGGAACCAGACCGCGCGCGAGCTTGTGTTCGCCCTGAGCGCCGCCTTCAAAAACCTGCAGGCCGTGCGCAATCGCGTATTCGATGCCCTGCTGGTAGCAGGTTTCAAAATGTAGCCCCGGCACATATTCCAGCGTGCCCCAATGGCGGCCATAGAGCCGCTGGCTGTCCTTGATGCAGAACGAGCAGGCGATGGGAATGCCGTTCCTGTCGGCGATGATCAGCACCAGGTTGTCCGGCAGGTTGGTGCGCAGGTCGGCGAAAAAAGCGCGGTTGAGATGCGGGTCGCTGCGGTGGCGGGCGTAGGTGTCGGCATAGCAGCGCATGAAATGATCCCAGTCGGCATCGGTGCTGTCGCGGCCTTCCACCCAGCGGAACGTGACGCCCAGTTTGTCCAGCTTCTTCCGCTCCTGACGGATTTTCTTGCGCTTGTCGTGCGTCATTGCGGCGAGAAAGTCGTCGAAGTGTGCGTAGCCCGCATTGTTCCAGTGGAACTGGAAGCCGCTGCGGTGCATGAGCGGGGTCGCGTTGAGCGCGGCATGGTCGGGTTTGGTGGGGAACAGGATGTGGAATGACGAGCAGTTCAAATCACGGGTGAGTTTGAGCGCGGCCTGGATCAGCGTGGCGCGGTCGGCGTCGTTTTTTGCCAGCAGGCGCGGGCCGGGCACCGGCGAAAAGGGTACGCAGCAGACCAGCTTGGGATAATAGGCCAAGCCTTGACGGCGGTAGGCATCGGCCCACGACCAGTCGAACACGAACTCGCCCCATGAATGGTGTTTGACGTAGAGCGGCATCGCAGCTTCGAGGCGGTCGTTGCGAAACAGGGCCAGATGCACCGGCTCCCAGCCGATGGGGGTGCCGACGCAACCGGTGGTTTCCAGCGCGTCGAGGAAGGCGTGCTGCACGAAGGGCGAATCGCCGGCCAGGGCGTTCCAGGCGTCGGCCGGCAACTCCGCAATCCTTGTGACGACGCGGACGACTGTTTCTGCGGCTTCGGCTTCCGTCGCGGGGGGCTTTGCTTCAAAATGCATGTTTTGGCGAGCTTCCATCAAAAATGAATCTGCATGAATATCAGGCCAAGCAAATCCTGCGCTCGGGCAACATTAACACGCCGCGCGGCATCGCAGCAGCGAGTGCCGATGCCGCAGTAGAAGCGGCCGGTGAATTGGGCGGCGAGGCCTGGGTGGTGAAGGCGCAGATCCACGCCGGGGGGCGCGGCAAGGCCGGTGGCGTCAAGCTTGTAAAGTCGCTCAAGGACGTGCGCGCGATGGCCGAATCGCTGCTTGGCAAACCCCTGGTGACCAACCAGAACGCTCCCGACGGCCAGCCGGTGAACCAGGTGCTGGTCGAGGAAACCCTGCCGATCGCACGCGAGCTGTATCTCTCTTTGCTAGTCGATCGCGAGACCGAACGCGTCGCCATCGTGGCTTCCGCTGCCGGCGGCATGGACATCGAGGAAGTCGCCTACGCCAGCCCGGAAAAGGTGCTGACGGAGACCTGCAACCCGCTGCTGGGCGTGCAGGATTTTCAGTGCCGCGCGCTGGCCTTTGCGCTGGATCTGACGGGCGAGGCCTATAAGGATTTCTGCCGTCTGCTGCCGCAGCTGTATCGCGTGTTCGTCGGCAACGATTTGAACCTGCTCGAAATCAATCCGCTGGTGGTGACGACCGACAACCGGGTGCTGCCGCTCGACTGCAAGATGAGCGTCGACGACAACGCGCTGTATCGCCGCAAGAGCCTGGCCGAGTTGCGCGACGACAGCCAGATCGACGCCAAGGAAGCGGCGGCCAACGCGGCCAACGTGAACTACGTCGCACTTAGCGGCAACATCGGCTGTATGGTCAACGGCGCCGGCCTCGCGATGGCGACGATGGACCTGATCCAGCTCGAAGGCGGCACGCCCGCCAACTTTCTCGACGTCGGCGGTGGCGCCACCCCGGAAACCGTGGCGCAGGGCTTCAAGATCATCCTGCTCGATCCCAACGTGCGCGCGGTGCTGATCAACATCTTCGGCGGCATCGTCCGCTGCGACGTCATCGCCGAAGGCATTATCCAGGCGGTGAAGGAAGTCGGCGTGCAAGTGCCGGTGGTGGTGCGGCTGGAAGGCACCAACGCCGAGCTGGGACGCAAGCTGCTGGCCGAATCGGGGCTGGCGATCCTGGCGGCCGAAAGCCTCACCCAGGCGGCGAAACTCGCCGTGGAGAAAGCAGCATGAGCATCCTCGTCAACAAAAGCACCAAGGTCATCTGCCAGGGTTTCACCGGCAAGCAGGGCAGTTTCCATTCCGAACAGGCGATCGCCTACGGCACAAAAATGGTCGGCGGTGTCACCCCCGGCAAGGGCGGGCAGACGCACCTCGACCTGCCCGTTTTCAACACCGTGCGCGACGCGGTGCGCCAGACCGGCGCGCAGGCGACCATGATCTACGTGCCGGCCGCGTTCGCCGCGGATTCGATCCTGGAAGCGGCCGACGCCGGCATCGAGGTCATCGTCTGCATCACCGAGGGCATCCCGGTGCTGGACATGCTGAACGTGAAGGCCGCGCTGCGCGCCAACGGCGCCAGGCTGATCGGCCCCAACTGCCCGGGCATCATCACCTCGGGCGAATGCAAGATCGGCATCATGCCCGGTGTCATCCACCAGAAGGGCCGTATCGGCATCGTCTCGCGTTCCGGCACGCTGACCTACGAGGCGGTGCACCAGACCACCCGGCTCGGGCTGGGGCAGTCGACCTGCGTCGGCATCGGCGGCGACCCGATCAAAGGGCTGGATTTCATCGATTGTCTTGAAATGTTCGAGGCCGACCCGCAGACCGAAGCGGTGATCATGGTTGGCGAAATCGGCGGCAGCCGCGAGGAAGAAGCGGCCGAGTACATCCGCTCCAACATGAAAAAACCCGTCGCAGCCTACATCGCCGGGCGCACCGCGCCCAAGGGCAAGCGCATGGGGCACGCCGGCGCCATCATCGCCGGCTCTGCAGGAACGGCGGACGCCAAGATCCGCGCGCTCGAGGCCGCCGGCGTGGTCGTCGCGCAAAGCCCGGCCGGGCTCGGCGAGGCGGTGCAGCAGGCGCTGGCGGCGCGCTGACGTCCACCCGATGAAACTCGGCATCGCTCAACTCAATCTCACCGTCGGCGACATCGCCGGCAACGCGGCCAGGCTGCTGGACGCAGCCCACGCGGCATACGCGGCCGGGGCGGCCCTGCTACTCACCCCCGAGATGTCGATCTGCGGCTACCCAGCCGAAGACCTGGTATTGCGAAGCGATTTCATCGCAGCGTGCGCTGCGGCAGTCGAACAACTGGCAACCGATGCGCCGCCCGGACTGGCGCTGATCGTCGGCTACCCCGAGCTCAGCGATGTCGGCCTGTTCAATGCTGCAGCATTGATTCGCGGCGGCCGAATCGAGTCGGTGTACCGCAAGCACCACCTGCCGAACCACTCTGTGTTCGACGAGCAGCGCGTGTTCGACCGTGGCGACGCGTCCTGCGTGTTCGCCTGCGGCGGCCTTTATTTCGGCCTCAACATCTGCGGCGACATCTGGGAGCCGGGGCCGGCGACGCTCGCGCTTGAAGCCGGTGCCGACTGGCTGCTGGTACCGAATGCTTCGCCTTATCACCTCAACAAGGCGCGCGAGCGCCTTGCCGTGGCGCGCTCGCGCCAGGGCGAAACCGGCCTGCCGATCGTTTACGCCAATCTGGTGGGTGGGCAGGACGAACTGGTGTTCGACGGCGCCTCGTTCGCACTGAATAGCGACGGCGAGGTGGTGGCGCAGTGTCCGGCCTGGCAGGAAGGGCTGTTCTACCTCGAACTGGCCGGCGACACCTGCACGGGACCGCAGCATGTCTTGCCGGGCGAGGAGGCCACCGTCTACGATGCCCTGGTGCTGGCGGTGCGCGACTACTTCGGCAAGAACGGCTTCAAGGGCGTGCATCTGGGCCTGTCGGGCGGCATCGACTCGGCATTGACGCTGGCGATCGCGGTCGACGCGCTGGGCGCGGACAAGGTGCACGCGGTGATGATGCCGTCGGACTACACCGCCTCCATCAGCGTCGAGGATTCACGCGACATGGTGGCGCGGCTCGGCGTGCGCTATTCCGAAATCGCCATCCGGCCGATCTACGATGCTTTCGTCACGCAGCTGGCGGGCGAATTTGCCGGTCTGGCAGCCGACACGACCGAGGAAAACCTGCAGGCGCGCACGCGCGGCACGCTCTTGATGGCGCTGTCCAACAAGTTCGGCACGCTGGTGCTGACCACCGGCAACAAGAGCGAAATAGCGGTCGGCTACTCTACCCTCTACGGCGACATGGCGGGCGGCTTCGGCGTGCTGAAGGACGTGGCGAAAACGCGGGTGTACCGGCTGGCGAGCTACCGCAATAGCCTGTCTGCGGTGATTCCGCAGCGCATCGTCGACCGCCCGCCGTCGGCCGAGCTGCGGCCCGACCAGACCGACCAGGACAGCCTGCCGTCGTACGACGTGCTCGACGCCATTCTGGAAGCCTACGTCGAACGCGACCTGTCGGCGCGCCACATCGTCGCGCAGGGATTCGACGCCGCCACAGTCAAAAGAGTTATCCGCATGGTCGATCTTGCCGAATACAAGCGCCGCCAGGCGCCGCCCGGCCCGCGCATCTCGCCACGTAATTTCGGCAAAGACCGGCGCTACCCGATCACCTCGAAATACCGACCCGAAGGAAACCTGCCATGAAAAAAATTGAAGCCATCATCAAACCGTTCAAGCTCGACGAAGTGCGCGAAGCCCTGTCCGAAATCGGCGTGACCGGCCTGACCGTCACCGAGGTCAAGGGCTTCGGCCGCCAGAAGGGCCACACCGAGCTATATCGCGGCGCCGAATACGTAGTGGATTTCCTGCCCAAGGTGAAGCTGGAAGTGGTCATCGCCGACAGCCTGCTGGAGCGCGCGATGGAGGCGATCATTTCCGCCGCACGTACCGGCAAGATCGGCGACGGCAAGATTTTCGTCAGCGACATGGAACAGGTGGTGCGCATCCGCACCGGTGAATCGGGCGAGGCCGCGATTTAACCGGCCGGTCTTCCCGGATTCACCCGTGCATGGTCAGCCAGCGCTTGGACTTGACGTCGACGTAGCCAATGGTCGCCTTCTTGAAATTGAGGTCGACGAACAGTTCGCAGCGAAGCTCGCCGTAACGCCAGCACATCGCCACGCTGCTGGCATTGGAGTACATCAGGTGGAAGACGCCGTCGAAAGCGGGATAGCTGCAGCGGAATTCCATCAGCTTGAGCAGCCGCCGCACCACCGGCGCCCTGACCGCCTCGTCGACCTCCTCCAGCGTGTAGCGGTGCCGGTTGATGTCGCGCAATTCGCCCGTGGCTTCCATCAGTTCGAGATCGTTGCTGCCGGCGAGCAGGCCCACGTAGTAGACCTGCGGAATCCCCGGCGCAAAGAACTGGATCGCGCGTGCGGCGATATACGCGTCGTCGTTGCACTTGAGTGCGTCGTAGTAGGTGCAGGTGAGCTGGTAAATCGCCCCCACACTGTGCACGTTGGCGGCCGAGCGGCGCAGGATGGGGTCGGCGCTGCGCTTGCTGACGTTGTCGATCACCGCCTGGATCGCGGCCTGGGGCAGGATGCCTTCCACGTCCGGGATGCAGATGCCATCGTGCGTATCGAGCACGGAGAGCTGGTTGCGCGGGCACATGCGCAGCCACTGTTTAAGGAAAACGCTGTTGGCGTCGAACAGCGAATACAGCAGCAGCGGCGCCAGTGCGAAGCCGTACGGATGCATGCCGTGCAGCGCGATGGCGTACTGGAAGCTGGAATGGTCGTGCACCTCCGGCAGCGTTTCGGCGCCGTTTTCGCGCGCCACGCCATCGATCCACTTGAGCAGGTCGTAGACGTCCGGCTCGACCAGGAAGCAGCTGGTGCCGATCTTCTTGGTGGTGTAGCCGAAGGCATCGAGGCGGAACAGTTTTACCCCGCGCGCGGCAAGGAACTTGATGGTGTCCTCCATCAGCGCATAGGTCTTGGGCGAGTTGAAGTTGAGGTCGATCTGGTGTTCGGTGAAGGTGCACCAGACGCGGCCGGTGGTGCCGTCGGCGAAGGTCACTTCGCGGAATGGCTCCTTTTCCTTGCGAATGTGGATGCGCGCCAGATCGTCGGGTGAAATGGGACCCAGCTGATCGACGTGCACGAACAGGTCGGCGTGCTCCGATTCGTAGCCCTTGGCGATGAAGTCCTTGAACTCCTCGGATTCATCTGAAATGTGGTTCAGCGTCAGATCCAGGCACAGGTCGAAGCGGCCGGAGATTTTCTCGATGTCGGCCCAGCTGCCGTACCTGGGATCGATTTCCTTGTGGGTGAGCGGCGAAAAACCGCCATCGGCATTCGACGGGTAGGGCGGCAGGATGTGCACGCCGCCGATCGCGCGCGCGAAGTGCCTGTCGATGATGCCGGACAAATCTGCGAGATTGTTCCCCATACGGTCGGGGTAGGCGATCAGCTGGATCTGGTTGCGTAGCGTCATGGGTTTTGATGTGCTCCTGTTGGATGCCTGGGGCCGGGAACCGCGGGGCAAGTTTGGCGGAAGTCCATTGGTCCGCGCCTGCGGTGGAACGTTCCAATGTCCTGCCGATGCGTCCTGTCGGCACAGCGGATTCGGGGCGTTGACGGCTCGCACCGACACGGGTGCCATGCGCTGCGAAGCATGACGAAGAACCTGAAACGAAACCGGCGCTCGAAGCGCAGGTTCCTGTTGTGGCGTTAGCCGGCTGCCGCGAGCCGGGCTTACCAGAAGCGATACCAGGCCTTGCCTTCGGTGCTGACGCCCTTGGCGTATTGGCTGTTGGGGAAGTTCAGCGTCAGCACGCGCTGCGCATCGTCGCGCAGCTCGACGAGTTCCAGCTTGTCGTAGGCCACCACCATGACCGCCAGCGCTTCTTCCAGCGCAGGGGCTTCGGGGTAGGTTTTCAGTACTTCCTTGGCGCGGTTGGCAGCAGCGACCCAGGCTTTGCGTTTCAGGTAATATTTGGCGACGTGCACTTCGTTGCTGGCCAGCGCGTTGACCAGGTAGGTCATGCGGGCGGTCGAGTCGGCGGCGTATTTGCTGTCGGGGAAGCGGGTGATCAGTTCCTTGAACGCCAGGAACGCATCGCGCGCCGCACGGGGGTCACGCTCGCTCAGGTCCTGATTGACCAGGTTGCCCAACAGGCCGAGGTCGTCGTTAAAATTCGCCAGGCCCTTTAGATAGTAGGCGTAATCGACGTTAGGGTGATTGGGGTGCAGCTTGATGAAACGGTCGCACGCGGCAATCGCGGAAATCGGCTCGTTGTCCTTGTAGTAGGCGTAGGCTACTTCCAGTTGCGCCTGCTGCGCATAGCGGCCGAAGGGATAACGCGACTCCAGCGTCTCGAATAGCTTGACTGCGCGTTCGTAATTGCCGCTGTTGAGATTATCCTTGGCTTCGGCGTAAAGCTTTTGTGCCGACCAACCCGAGGTCTCGTCCTTGACCTCGGGCAACAGGCCACAGCCGCCCAGGGTGAGCATGGTAGCGAGCAGTACACAACCCAAAACCCGATTGAGTGCGTTAAAACCGGATGAACATCGCTTAAGCATGGGAAAAGACACAGAAAATTTGTCGGACAATTATAAGGGAAATACCGGGGACGGCGTCCGTGAGCTGGTGATCCCCGACGAGCAGGGCGGCCAGCGACTGGATCAGGCCTTGTCCGCCATGCTGCCCGAGTTTTCGCGCAACCGCATCCAGAACTGGATCCGGGCACGCAAGATCGCGGTGGACGACGCCTGGGGCACCACCAAAATGAAAGTCAGCGGCGGCGAATCGGTGCGGGTCGAGGTCGAACCCGATCCGAATACCAAGCCCGACGCGCCGGAGGCGATTCCTCTCGACGTGATATTCGAGGACACCATGTTGCTGGTGATCAACAAGCCGGTCGGCCTGGTGGTCCATCCGGGCAGCGGAAATCGCCACGGCACGTTGCTGAATGCCCTGCTGCACCGGGTGCCGCAGGTGGCCGAACTGCTGCGCGCCGGCATCGTGCACCGGCTCGACAAGGACACCTCGGGCCTGCTGGTCGTCGCCAAAACCCTCATGTCGCAAACCGATCTGGCGCATCAGCTGCAGGCGCGCACCGTCAAGCGCGAATACCTGGCCCTGGTGTATGGCGAGGTCGATCACGGCGGCACCGTCGATGCGCCGCTGGCGCGCGATCCCCACAACCGTATCAAGCGCACCGTGCACAGCATGGGCAAGGAAGCGGTCACGCATTATGAGGTGGTCGAGCGCTTTCCCGGCATCACCCTGCTGCGCTGCAAGCTGGAAACCGGGCGTACCCATCAGATCCGCGTGCACATGCAGCACATCGGCCATCCGCTGGTCGGCGAATCGGTCTACAGCGCCAGTCGTCGCAACCACCTCAAGATTCCGTTCCCGCGCCAGGCGCTGCACGCCGAACGACTGGGCCTGATCCATCCGGTCACCCAGGAATCCATGCAGTGGGAATGCCCCCTGCCGCCCGACTTCGCCTCGCTTCTGTGCGCCCTGCGCGAGGACACCACCTGGAAAGCCTGAGCGGATGATCCAGCCCGCCTGGCCCGCCCCCGCCCGGGTGAAATGCTTGATGACCACCCGCGCAGACGGGGTGAGCCAGGCGCCCTGGACCAGCCTCAACCTCGGCGACCACGTCGGCGACGATCCGCTCTGCGTCGCGGCCAACCGCGTGCGCCTGCGCCGGCAGCTGCCGGCCGAACCGGGCTGGCTAAGACAGGTGCACAGCGCACGGGTGGTCGAACTCGGGCGCGAGCCGAACCCCGAAGCCGACGCATCGTTCACCCGCGAGTCCGGGCAGGTTTGTGCCGTGCTCACTGCCGACTGTCTGCCGGTGCTGCTGTGCGACCGCGCCGGCAGTGTCGTCGCCGCCGCGCATGCCGGCTGGCGCGGGCTGGCGGGCGGCGTGCTGGAATCCACCGTGGCCGCGATGCAGGTGCCGCCGGAAGGAGTCCTTGCCTGGATGGGCGCCGCCATCGGTCCGCAGGCGTTTGAAGTGGGCGACGAGGTGCGCGAGGCATTTGTCGCGCAGCACCCGCAGGCGGCTGCGGCCTTTGTGTCGCAGCCCACACCGGGTAAATGGCTCGCCGACATCTACCAGCTTGCGCGTATCCGCCTTGCGCACGCCGGCGTGCAGGCGATCCATGGCGGCGGGCGCTGCACCTTCAGCGAGGCGGAAAGCTTCTATTCCTACCGGCGTGACGGCGTCACCGGGCGCATGGCTGCGCTGATCTGGCTGGAATGACCGCGATTGTTCATTCGGGCACGAGATGCTTGGAGTAGGGTGCACTCCGTGCACCTATCAGGCATCAATCGGTGCACGGAGTGCACCCTACGCACTGTGAATCGCCACGGCTCTGCGAACCTTGCGATGCCAGGATAAGTCAGCGTTTCTCTAAAAATCTTCCCGCACCCGCAGGTAGCGCGGAAAGCGCGGCAGACCGTTTTTCGTCAGGTGCTGGTAGCGGTAGGTGATGCGGGTGCCGATGGGCGGCGGCTGGCGGCGCAGCGCGTCGGAGAGGCCGCTGCCGAGGCGGAAACGCCTGCCGTCCGGCATTGCCATCTGCAGCGCGCCGGCCATGCCCTGATATTTCCCCTTGCCCGGCGTATGGCCGACCACAATGGCCTCGGCGTCCTGCCACGGTTTCAGCTTCAGCAGCGCGTCGCTGCGGCCGATGAGATAGGGCGCGTCGGCGCGGTGCAGCATCAGGCCTTCGCCGCCCGCGCGCATCACGGCGTCGAGCCGCTGCATCAGCGCGGCGCGGTCGGCCACGCGGGTCTGCTCGACGGCTTGCAGCCAGGGCAGCTTCGCCTGCGCGACGAGTTGCCGCATCTGCCCGACCCGATGGGTGAAGTCACCCGCTGTGCCGGGCAGCTCGAAAACCAGGTAGCGCACCTGCCGCCATTCGGCATCCACGGCTTCGGTCTTGCGCACCGTTCCCGACAGCGCATCGAAGCGGTCGCGTGCTATCCACAATTCGCCGTCCAGCGGCTGTGCCGGGAAACCCGCGGTAAACCACGCCGGCGCGGGAACGCTGCCGCCGCCGCGAAAGCGCAGGGTGCGGCCGTCCCACTGGGCGCGCACGCCGTCGAATTTTTCGCTGACCCAGTATTGCGCGAGGTCGACATCGGCAGTGTACATCTCGGCCAGCAGCATTGCCGGGGCGGGCGGTACGCCGGCCCATGCCGCAGGAAATGCCAGCACCAGAAATGCCAGCCATAGCGTGGAGAAGGCGCGCTTCAGGTCAGCCACTTCTGCAGGAACTGCGCGTGCCTCATCGCGGGGTCGAGCTGGTAGGCGGCAAAGCCGAGCCGCCGGTACAGCGCGCGGGCCGGCGCATTGCCGTCCAGCACTTCGAGCGTGAGCTTGCAGGCGCCGCGTTCGCGGGCGATGGCCTCGACCCCGGCGAACAACTGCGCCGCGATGCCTCGGCCGCGATGGCTGGGCGCGACCATCACGTCGTGCACGTTGACCAGCGGGCGGCAGGCAAAGGTGGAAAAGCCCTCGATGGCGTTGACGAGGCCGACCGGGGTGTCGCCGTCGAATGCCAGCACGCTGAAGACGAAAGGCCGCGCGGCGAGTTCGGCAATCAGGTTGTTGCGGACGAAGTCGGACAAAGGCTCGCCGCCGCCGGCCGGGTCGCGCGCGTAGGCATCCAGCAGGTCAAGCAGCGCGGCGGCGTGCGCGGGGTCGTTGTAGCGGGCGCGAATGATTTCAATCATTCGATGCGCATCGACAGGTCCACCGCGCGGATATGCTTGGTGAGGCTGCCGACGGAAATGCGGTCGACCCCGGTTTCGGCCACCGCGCGCACGGTCTCCAGCGTCATGTTGCCGGAGGCTTCGAGCAGGGCGCGGCCATGAGTGACCTGCACTGCATGGCGCATGTCCGCCAGGCTGAAGTTGTCGAGCAGGATCAGCGGCGCGCCGGCACTCAGCGCCTGTTCGAGCTCATCGATGTTTTCCACTTCGATCTGTACGCCGATCCTGCCCTCGGCCAGCTCGAACGCGGCATTGAGCACCTGCGCGATGCCGCCCGCCGCCGCGATGTGGTTTTCCTTGATCAGGATGCCATCGTACAGCCCCGTGCGCTGGTTCTGCCCGCCGCCGACCCGCACCGCGTATTTTTCGGCGATGCGCAGCCCGGGCAGGGTCTTGCGGGTGTCGAGAATGGCGGCATGGGTGCCGCGCACGGCCTCGACATAGGGCCGGGTAGCGGTGGCCACGGCCGACAGGGTTTGCAGGAAATTCAGCGCCATGCGCTCGGCGGTCAGCAGCGCACGTGCGTTGCCGCTGATTTCGACCAGCACGCTGTCGGCGGCGATGGCGTCACCCTCGCTCACTTTCCAGTCGATGACGCAACCGAGATCGAGTGCCTGAAAGCAGGCATCGAACCATGGCCGGCCGGCGATCACCGCCGTTTCGCGGCTGATGACGCGGGCGCGCGCGGTTTGCGTTGCGGGGATGAGCAGGGCGGTGAGGTCGCCGCTGCCGACGTCTTCGGCCAGCGCGCGCGCAACATCGGACAGAACCTGATCTACATTCAATTCAGACATGGCGGGTTGAAATCGCCGTAGACGGCATCATTTGGATGACATCGAATATACCCTAGCACGAGGCCACTTATGCGTTTTGACAAGCTCACCACCCAGTTCCAGCAAGCCTTTTCCGACGCGCAAAGCCTGGCCGTCGGCGGCGACCATGCCTACATCGAGCCGCAGCACCTGTTGCTTGCCCTGCTGAACCAGGAAGGTGCCGGCGCAGCGGCCATCTTGGCGCGCGCCGGCGCGCAGGTGCCGGCGCTGAAGGCGGCACTGACCCAGGCGCTGACCCGACTGCCCAAGGTGGAGGGCCAGGGTGGCGAAGTGGCGATTTCGCGCGATCTCAACAACCTGCTGAACCTGACCGACAAGGAGGCGATGAAGCGCAACGACGCCTACATCGCCTCCGAGCTGTTTTTGCTGGCGGCGCTGGACGACAAGGGCGAAATCGGGCGCCTGCTGAAGCAGCACGGCGCGCAGAAGGCGGCGCTGGAACAGGCGATTACGGCCGTGCGCGGCGGCGAGGCCGTGCAGTCGCAGGAAGCCGAAGGCCAGCGCGAGGCGCTCGCCAAATACACCCTCGACCTCACCGCGCGCGCGCGCGAAGGCAAGCTCGACCCGGTGATCGGGCGCGACGACGAAATCCGCCGCTCAATCCAGATTTTGCAGCGTCGCACCAAGAACAACCCGGTGCTGATCGGTGAACCCGGCGTCGGCAAGACCGCCATCGTCGAAGGCCTGGCGCAGCGCATCGTCAATGGCGAGGTGCCGGAAACGCTGAAAGGCAAGAAGGTGCTGGTGCTCGACCTGGCCGCGCTGCTGGCCGGCGCCAAATATCGCGGCGAATTCGAGGAACGGCTCAAAGCCGTGCTGAAAGAGCTGGCGATGGATCCGGGCCGCTACATCATGTTCCTGGATGAGTTGCACACTCTGGTCGGCGCCGGCAAGGCCGAAGGCGCGATGGACGCCGGCAACATGCTGAAACCCGCGTTGGCGCGCGGCGAGCTGCACCTGATCGGCGCCACCACGCTCGACGAATACCGCAAGTATGTCGAGAAGGACGCCGCGCTGGAGCGCCGCTTCCAGAAGGTGCTGGTCGACGAACCCAGCGTCGAATCGACCGTTGCCATCCTGCGCGGCCTGCAGGAACGCTACGAACTGCACCACGGCGTCAATATCACCGACCCCGCAATCGTCGCGGCGGCCGAACTCAGCCACCGCTACATCACCGACCGCTTCCTGCCCGACAAGGCCATCGACCTGATCGACGAAGCCGCGGCGCGGGTCAAGATGGAAATCGACTCCAAGCCCGAGGTGATGGACAAGCTCGAACGGCGCATGATCCAGCTGAAGATCGAGCGCGAGGCGGTCAAGCGCGAGAAAGACGAGGCGTCCAAAAAACGCCTGCAACTCATCGAAGACGAGTTGCTGACCCTGCAACGCGAATACAACGATCTGGAAGAAATCTGGAAAGCCGAAAAAGCCCAGGTCCAGGGCAGCGCCCACATCAAGGAAGAAATCGACAAACTACGCGGCGAGATGATCGAGCTGCAGCGCCAGGGCAAGCTCGACAAGGTCGCCGAGATCCAATACGGCAAGCTGCCGCAGATGGAAGCCCAGCTGAAGCACGCCGAAGCGGCCGACACCAAGCCCGTGTTCAAGCTCCTGCGCACCGAAGTCGGCGCCGAGGAAATCGCCGAGGTCGTCTCGCGGGCGACTGGAATACCTGTATCCAAGATGCTGCAGGGCGAGCGCGACAAGCTGCTGCACATGGAAGACAAGCTGCACAGCCGCGTGGTGGGGCAGGACGAAGCCGTGCGCGTCGTCTCCGACGCCATCCGCCGTTCACGCGCCGGCCTGTCCGACCCCAACCGGCCGCTCGGCTCCTTCCTGTTTCTCGGCCCCACCGGCGTCGGCAAGACCGAACTGTGCAAGACACTCGCCGAATACCTGTTCGATTCCGCCGACCACATGATCCGCATCGACATGAGCGAATTCATGGAGAAGCACTCGGTCGCCCGTCTCATCGGCGCGCCGCCCGGCTACGTCGGCTACGAAGAGGGCGGTTACCTGACCGAAGCGGTGCGCCGCAAACCCTACTCCGTCATCCTGATGGACGAGGTGGAAAAAGCGCACCCGGACGTCTTCAACGTGTTGCTACAGGTGCTTGACGACGGCCGCTTGACCGACGGCCAGGGCCGCACCGTCGACTTCCGCAACACCGTGATCGTGATGACCTCCAACCTTGGCAGCCAGATGATCCAGCAGATGAGCGGCGACGATTACCAGGTCATCAAGCTCGCCGTGCTGGGCGAAGTGAAGTCCTACTTCCGCCCCGAGTTCATCAACCGCATCGACGAAGTCGTCGTCTTCCACGCCCTGGACGAGAAGCATATCGCCAGCATCGCGCGCATCCAGCTAAAAGGCCTGGAAGAACGCCTGGCGCAGATGGAGATGAAACTCGACATCACCGAAGCCGCGCTCGCCGAAATCGCCAAGACCGGCTTCGACCCGATCTACGGTGCCCGACCGCTCAAGCGGGCAATCCAGAGCGAACTGGAAAACCCGTTGGCGAAGGAAATCCTGTCCGGACGCTTCGGGCCCAAGGACACCATCCGTATCGATTCGCAGAACGGGGTGTTCAGTTTCGAGAAGGCGGCGGTACAGCCGGCTTGATCGGGCTGAACAGGGTAGCGAGAGAGGGCGGGATTCCGCCCTCTTTTTTGTCCGGCCATCGGCCTTATGTGAAGCTTCACATAAGGCCGGTTATGCACAGTCGTTGATTATATGAAGTTGTGGAACGGATTGCGTTGAGGGGTAGGTAGTGAGCGTTACGGATTTGCTACAGGCAGGCACCGACATCAGCGTCATCGCACTGTGGCTTGGCCATGAGAGTCCCGTAACCACGCACCATTATGTCGAGGCCGACCTGACCATGAAGGACCGTGCCTTAGCCCGACTGCATGAACCGGATGTCAGAATTCAGCGCTACCGTGCGCCTGACGCGTTGATCGACTTCCTGATGACGTTGTGATTATGTGGAGAATAAAATACGCGTCAGCCTCCGCCCATCGGCGTCGCGGTCAACCTCCCGGCACGGCAGTTCAGGCAGCCCGACCTGGTCGAAAAGGTGGCCACCATTCTCGATGAAACAGGGCTTGACTCCGTTTGCCTCGAACTGAAACTGACCGAGAGCCTGGTCATGCAGTGGTCTTGCAGGGCGTCGAAAAAACCATCGTCACCCTGAGCCGGCTCAAGGCGATGGGCATCAAGCTGTCGGTTGACGATTTCGATACCGGCTATTCGAGCCTGAGCTATCTCAAGCGCTTCCCGATCGACACGCTGAAGATCGCCAGTCATTCGTGCACGATATCACCACCGATCTGGACGACGCGGCGATCGCCAAGAGCATCATTTCCATGGCGCACGACATGCAGCTCAGGGTGATCGCCGAGGGGGTCGAAACCGAGTCGCAGAAATCCTTCCTGCAGCAGCGCCACTGCGACGAGATGCAAGGCTATCTCTTCAGCAGACCGGTGGCAGCCGCGGAATTTGAAAGACTCCTCAGGGAAGCCGTAGCCTGCTGCTGAACGCTAGCGCAGCGGTCAGGAAGCCGGCGATCCAGCCGTTTCCCGCAACGCCGGCGCCTTCAACGGGCGCCGCTTTTTTGTCTGCGTGCGTTGGACATCCAGGCCGGCTGCGCCCATCCTTAAACTAAGGAAGCGCTGATTAATTCGATATGGCCGTCATTGCGAGCGCTGCGAAGCAATCCAGCGTATCGATCAAGCGGGCATTTCTGGATTGCCGCGTCGCTGCGCGCCTTGCAATGACAAATTAATCAGCGGTTCCCTAACGAGGCTGTATAAAAAGCCCCTAAAAATAATCATTCCCGCATCTTGCCCCAGCCTCCCGCCTGCATCAACATCGCTGCATTGATTTTGTGATGGCACAGACCGCATGGCGCGCTACAAGCATATCGACACCAGCCCCCGTTTCCTTGCCGTCGACCTGCAACGGCAACTGCTTCCCGGTACTTTCGAGCACGCGCTCAATCACCTCATCGACCACGAGCTGGACCTGTCCAGCTTCGATGCCCGCTTCAACAACGACGCGACCGGTGCGGCGGCTTATCCGCCTGCCATGCTGCTCAAGGTCGTGCTGTTTGCCTACAGCCAGGGCATTATTTCCAGTCGCAACATTGAAGCAGTCTGCCGTGACCACGTCACCTTCATCGCCCTGTCAGGCGACACCCAGCCCCACTTCACCACGATTGCCGGATTTGTCTCGAAGCTTGCCGACGACATCGCCCGCGTCTTCACCCAAATCCTCTACCTGTGCGACCGGCAGGGTTTGATCGGACGCGAGATGTTTGCCATCGACGGCGTCAAGCTGCCCAGCAACGCCAGCAAACAGAAGAGCGGCACCCGTGCCGACTTCGAGCACCAGGCCACCAAGCTCGAAGCCGCTGCCCGCGTCATGCTCGAACGGCATCGGGAAGAGGACAGCAAACCGGTCGAGGCCGACCTCAGACAGAAAGAAGTCCAGCGCATCAGCCGCCTGCAAACCGATGCCGCCCAACTGCGTCAATGGCTCACCGCTCATCCCGATGATCGCAAGGGCAGCAAAGGCACGATACGGAAGAGCAACCGCACCGACAACGAATCCGCCAAGATGGCGACCAGCAAAGGCGTCATCCAGGGTTATACGGGTGTGGCCGCCGTCGATGCCCGTCACCAGATCATCGTGGACGCGCAGGCCCACGGTACCGGCAGCGAACAGGAACTGCTGGTACCGGTGGTCAAAGCCATCCAGGTCGCATTGAATGATGCTCCACTCATCACCCCGGCCAGCCTCATCACAGCGGACGCGGGTTACCACTCAGAAGCCAACCTTAAGCAACTTACTGAACTGGAAGTGGACGCCTTGATTGCCGACAACGGTATGCGGCAACGCGATCCACGCTTCAAGGATCAGGACAAACACAAGCAGGCCCCCGATCCTCTGCACGACAAATCCGGCCAGAAGAAAGAGAAGAAGCCGACTGCTGTTTATCGCCCCGCAGACTTTCGCTATGACATGGACGCGCAGACCTGCGTTTGCCCTGCGGGCAAGACACTCTACGGCAACGGCAGCCATTGCATCATCAATGGTTTCGTTGCCGTCAAATTTCAGGGCGCGCAGCAGGACTGCGTACCGTGCGCACAACGGGATAAGTGTCTACGCACGCCGACCAGGACCAAGACCCGGCAAGTGAGTTTCTTTCAGGGCAAGGCTGACGGCACGGAGTCCTTCACCGACAAGATGAAAGTCCGTATCGATTGCCCGGAAGGACAGGCGCGATACGGACGACGCTTCGCCACGGTGGAACCGGTGTTCGGCAACTTGCGGCACAACAAACAGCTCAACCGCTTCACCTTGCGGGGGCAGAAGAAAGTGGATGCGCAGTGGAAGCTCTACTGCCTGGTGCACAACATCGAGAAGCTGGCGCATCACGGGTATGCGCAGTAGGGACGGGGCGGGCAGCCCGCACTACGTCAATCAGATGCTGCCATGACTGATCGGAACATCCCACCGAATCGGTTCGGTAAGTTGCAAATCATGAATTGAAAACGGCGTGGAAATTCCACGCCGTTTTTTACGTCGCCAATTTGGCTGAAAAGGGGTTTTTCTACAGCGTCAACGTTAAAAACCGCAGTTGACCGCTTATCACCCTCAGGAATTCCCCGTGAATGCTTGCTTGAGTGCCGTCGATCAGGTGCACCTGTTGGGCGAGCGCGTCCAGCTGCGGTTTCTAGGTTGAATTGAATTCCTGATAGACAATTCCGAATAATCCGATTAAATATCGCGCTTGCGCCAAAATCAGGGCCAGGGATAGCGCCTGTTCAGGACCGCATGTATATTTGACGCGCGTCGACAAGCTTGGGTAACAGCTTTTTTACCCTGCCGCGCGACGGCACAAATCGGCAGGAGCAGTTCAATGGAAGACAGCTTGCAAGGCAATCATGTTGATGGAAGACTACGAAGTGGACACCATAACGGTGCGTCGCGCCCTGAAGGGATTGCATGGGGGAAATCCGCTGGTGCGGCTTGAGAACGGTAAGGAAGCGCCCGGTTACCTGCGTCAGTCGGGCCGGGTCATGCCGTGCCTCATCCTGCGCGACCTCGATATGACGGCGGTGATGCTCACCACTTCCGAGGAGTTGCAGGACGGGTTGGCCAGCTTTGATCCCGGCGCGACCGGCTACGTCGGCAAGCCGGTTGACTACCCGCAGTTCGCGGAAGCGACGCGCGCCACCGACCCCTGCCGGACGTCGAGCGAGCTGCCACAATGAGCCCCGTCATCGTGCGAGTTCTACTAGTCGAGGACGACGTCGTTGATCGCCTCGCCTGCTGCCGCGCGCTGGCGGCGCAGCCCGGTTACGTATTCGAGGTGGAGGAGGCCGACACGGCGCGCGCCGGCCTGCAGCATGCGCGCGCCGAGGCGCCGGACCTGATTTTGCTCGACTACCGCCTGCCGGACATGGACGGGGTGGAGTTTCTCGACGAGCTCGCGGCGGATACCGGGAAAATCATGGTGCCGGTGGTCATGCTGACCGGTGCCCAGGACATCGCCATTGCGGTGGACGCCATGCGCCGCGGTGCGCGCGATTATCTGGTCAAGGACGACAAGGGCGACCACCTCAAGCTGCTGCCGACAGTGATCCATCGCGTGCTGCGCGAGAGCCAGGCGCATGCCGACAAGCGCGCAGCAGAAGACCAATTGCGCGCCGCCGAAGCCAAATACCGCAGCCTGGTCGAACAGATTCCGGCGATCGCCTTCACTGCCGCGCTGGATGTGCCGGGAAACCTGCTCTACGTCAGCCCGCAGATTGAACGTCTGGGGTTTTCTCCGGACGAATGGCTGGCAAACCCGGACGGCGTGCTCCACCGCATTCACCCGGACGACCAGGCGCGGGTGCACGCGGCCTTCGCCCGCAGCTACGAATCGGGCGAGCCGCTGCGCTGCGAATATCGCCTGCTCGCGCGTGACGGTGCGCCGCATTGGTTCCTTGACGAAGCCCACGTGGTGCACGATGCGGCCGGCGAGCCGCTGTGCTTGCAGGGCGTGCTGATCGACATCACTGAAGACAAGCAGCGCGAGGCGGAGCTCGAGTTTCACGGCAGCTATCTTGAGTTACTGGTGGCGGAACGCACCGGCCAACTGGAAAAACAGACCGAGATGCTCAGATCGGCCAACGTCAACCTGGTGAAAGAAATCGACGAGCGCTGGCAGGCCGAGCGGGCTTTGCGCGCCAGCGAGACGCGCTTCCGCCTGCTGCTCGAATCGGTCGATGAGGGTATCTATGGACTCGATACTGAGGGACGCTGCACCTTCGTGAATAAGGCCGCGTTGACGATGCTCGGCTATGCCCGCGACGAACTGCTGGGGCGCGAGACCCACAGCCTGATGCACCCCACCCATGCCGATGGCAGCGCCTACCCGGCCGGGGCATGCCCGATCTACGACGCGTTTCGCACGGGCCGGCCGTCCCGGGGCTTGGTGGAACTGCTCTGGCGCAAGGACGGCAGCTCCTTCCCCGCGGAATATTCGGCGCAGCCGATACGCGAGGCGGGACGCGTGACTGGCGCGGTGCTGGTGTTCCGCGACGTCGCCGAAGCGCAGGCCCTGAGGCATCTGCTTTCGTACTAGGCAACGCACGACATGCCCGCCGGCCTGGTCAATCGTCAGGAGTTCGAGCGCCGGCTGGATCGGGGGTCGACCAGCCACTGGGAGACGGTGAGGAATACGCGCTGCTCTATCTCGATCTCGACCGGTTCAAGATCGTGAACGACACCTGCGGTCACCCTGCGGGCGACCAACTGCTGTGACAGATCACTGAGCGTCTGCATGAACGCCTGCGCGACCGCGACACGGGCGGCGACGAATTCGGCGTGCTGCTCGAACATGCCCATTGGACCAGGCGCTGCGCATCGCCACGGCGTTGCGCGATGTGGTGCAGGACTATCGTTTCGCCTGGGAGGGCAAGCCGTTCCCGGTCAGCGTGAGCATCGGTCTGGCACCGTTGTCCGCAATCGTCGGCGGCGTATCCGCCACACTCGCCGCCGCCGATGCCGCCTGCTACGCGGCGAAGGAGCAGGGCCGCAACCGGATGCACCTCTACCAGCCGGACGACGCCCTGCTCGCGCAGCAGCACACCCCAAATGCAATGGGTGTCGCGCCTGACCCATGCCCTCGACACCAACCGCTTCCGCCTCTATCAGCAGGTCATCGCGCCGCTCGGTCAGCACGGCCAGAGCCGCCCGCACCACGAGGTGCTGCTGCGTCTGCTGGACGAAGAGGGGCGGATGAAGCTGCCGGTGGACTTTCTCAAGATCGACGGCAACTTCATCCGCACCATGGTCGAGGGCAGCCTGACGCGGGCCATGGCCGATGCGATTAACCGGGCGGCACACGTGATGGCGATCGAAACCGTGGCTGATGGCGCAGAGAGCGCATCGATTCTTGCCCTGCTCAGGGAGCTCGGCGTGGACCACGCCCAGGGCTCCTGCCGCTGCCAGAGGCGGACGCGTCCGTACCTGGCGCCGATGGGTACGGACGCAATCCGGCACACCGCCCGTGACTTATCTCCAAGCGCAAGGACAGTAACGAGTCAGGCCTTTTCGCCGGTCGCCAGCAACAAGCCGCCCCACGGCAGCGCAGCGGGCATGGCCTGCTCCAGGCAGCGGGCCGTGCGTGTGGCCGAAGGCGGAAAAATAGCCGAGCGCAATTTCAGCTTGCGCTCGGCCTTGTATTCCTGCCAAAAGGAAAAGACGCCATTGATCAGGATGACGCCGACGATGGCGACCCCCAGCCACGCCATGCCCTGGCCGGCATCGAAATATTCGGCCAGCAACGCCAGCGCCGCCCCACCCACAAAATGATGGCGAAGAAGTGGGTAAACCCGCGGGCGACGCGCAGCAGTAAACGCTCGGGTCTCGCCTCCTCGACATGGTTCGGGCCGAACTCTGCGGGGCGTCGCTGCGCCTCGGCCGAAGCCAGGCCAACGGCTGAGGTATGCAGGCTGGCACGAGACTGCTCCGCAGTGAGGCTCTGGATGTGCACAGGGAAATGGGCGACGTTGCCTGCTGTTAAGCATGGGCGGCATAACGGAATGTTTGCGTCTTGAAATATCCGGATGCGGAGCTAAGTTGAGTGTGTAAGTGTAGCCGCTATGGCGACTAAGCCTTTATCCAGAAAACCTGCTTTAATCGGAGAAAAAGTCATGACCAAGCTTACGCGTTACGATCCGTTTAATGTCGCCCGCGTCGATCCGTTCGGCGACATCGATGACCTGTTCAAGGGTTTCTTCATGCGTCCTGTTGTCATGGAGGGTCAGCCCCAGATGCAGATCAAGATGGACGTTAAGGAAGATGGCAACGCCTATATCGTGCACGCCGACATCCCAGGCGTGAAGAAGGAAGACATTCAAGTCAGCATCGAAGGCAATCAGGTTTCGATCAGCGCCGAATCGAAGACTGAAAAGGAAGAGAAAAAGGGCGAAAAAGTCCTGCGTTCCGAGCGCTATTACGGCAAGGTGGCGCGTAGATTCACCCTGGCGAACGACGTGGATGAAGCCAAGGCCCACGCCAAGTACAATGATGGGGTGCTGGAACTGACCTTGCCGAAGAAGGCCACCACGTCGGCCAAGAAACTGGCGGTCCAGTAATTTCCCGCAACGCTGGCAAAAGCGACGCCCTTCCCTTGGCGTCGCTTTTTTGTCTGCGTGAAATGGATATCCAGGCCGGCATCGCCCATGATCCGATGGCATGCGTCTCGACTCGGCAGCCAATGACCACTCAGTTCCGTTAAGGAGACGCTGATTAATTTGTCATTGCGAGGAGCGCAGCGACGCGGCAATCCAGAAATGCCCGCTTAATCGATACGCTGGATTGCTTCACTGCGCTCGCAATGACGGTCATATCGAATTAACAGTGCTTCCTTAAGTTTTTCAGACGGAATCAAGTCATGGAAATCCTGCTCCTAGCCGCACTGATTGTGCTGAATGGCGTGTTCGCCATGTCGGAAATTGCGCTGGTGATCGCCCGGCGCGCGCGCCTGGCGCATATGGCCGAAAAAGGCAGCCTCTCGGCTGCCGCGGCGATGAAACTGCACGACGAGCCAACGCATTTCCTGTCGACGGTGCAGGTCGGCATCACCTCGATCGCCATCCTCAGCGGCATCGTCGGCGAGGCCGCGCTGGCCGGGCCGCTGGCGCTATGGTTGCAGTCGGTCGGGATGGAAACGGAAGCCAGCCGCATCGCTTCGACCGCGCTGGTGGTGGTCATCATCACCTATGTCACGATCGTTGTCGGCGAACTGGTGCCCAAACGCATCGCCCAACTCGATCCCGAGCGCATTGCCTGCCGGGTGGCGCGTCCAATGCAGCTGCTGGCGCAGTTGGCGCAGCCGTTCGTGTACTTCTTGTCGTTGTCGACCGATGGCCTGCTGCGGTTGCTGCGCATGCGCCCGCCCGATCAGACGGACATCATCGAGGAGGAAATCCACGCCCTGCTGCAGGAAGGCTCGGACTCCGGCGCGATCGAACAGGAGGAACGCGAGATGGTGCGCAACGTGTTCCGCCTCAACGACCGCCTGGTCGAGTCGCTGATGGTGCCGCGCGCCGACATTGTCTATCTCAATGTCGCGCTGTCGCTGGACGACAACCTGCGGCGCGTGGCCGGATCGGAGCACACGCACTTCCCGGTCTGCCGCGGCGGGCTCGACGAGGTACTGGGCGTCCTCAGCGTCAGGCAGCTGCTCGATGCGATGCTGGCCGGCGCGCCGCCCAGCCTCACCCAATCGCTGCAGCCGGCCGTGTTCGTACCGGAACGCCTCAGCGGCCTCGACCTGCTGGGGACGTTCCGTGCGTCCGACACCCACCTGGTGCTGGTCGTCGACGAATACGGCGAGATCAACGGCCTGGTCACCCTGCACGACGTGCTGGAAGCCATTGCCGGCGAATTCAAGCCGCGCAGGCTGGACGAGGCGTGGGCGATGCGGCGCGAGGACGGCTCCTGGCTGCTAGACGGCCTGATCCGCATCCCCGAACTGAAGGACAGGCTGGGGCTGAAAAGCCTGCCGGAAGAAGACAAGGGCCGCTACCACACGCTGAGCGGTCTGGTGATGTGGCTGTCCGGGGCTTTGCCGCAGACCGGCGATGTGCTGATCTGGGAAAACTGGCGGCTGGAAGTGGTCGACCTCGATGGTAAGCGTATCGACAAGATTCTTGCCACGCCGATTGCGCCCGCCGAAGCCGCGCCGCCGGACACGCCTGACGGGTCGGGTTGATGTCCTCGCCGCGGCGAATCAGGCCTTTTCGCCGGTTGCCAGTAGCAGCCCGCCCCACGGCAGCGCACCAGAGATGGCCCGTTCCAGGCAGCGGGCCGTGCGCGTAGCCGAAGGCAGAAAAATGGCCGAGCGCAATTTCAGTTTGTGCACTGGCAAGCCGGTGAACAGCGCGCGCACTTCGCCAGCGGTATGCCAGCGGGCGCCGCGATAGGCGCCGCTGCCGCCCCCCCGGCCCTTTTGCCAATACAGCAGGCTGCTCCGGTTGAGCCAGCCGATGGCAAAGCGGTGACGCGTCACCCGTACGGTCTCGGCCACGGCCTGGCGCTCGTCGTCCACAAAACAGAGCGCGGCGATCGACAGCACGCGATCGAAGCTGGCGTCGGCAAACGGCAGCGCGCGCGCATCGCCTTCCCCCCAGTTCGATGCCGGGCTGCCGTGGGTGCGCGCGTAATCCAGCCAGCCGGCATTGAGATCGAGCCCGGTGGCGACGAGCCCGTCTGCCGCGGCGCGGCGGGTGAACCAGCCGGTGCCGCAGCCGACGTCGAGCAGGCTGTCGCCCGGTTGCGCCGCGAGCAGGCGCGCGGCCAGCGCATATTCGGTTTCGCCGATCCAGCGCCCGCGCGGGGTGGCGTACCAGGTGTCGTAGTCGGCGGGGTTCATGCTGCTGCCGCCAGCCGGCGGGATTGTCGTTCGATGCCGATGACCGCAATCAGCGCGGCCAGCAGGAGGGGCACCACCGCGAGGTTCAGCGTCACCCAGCCGAAGCGGTCGTAGAGCCATCCTGCCGACAGGGTGGCCGTCGCCGCCAGGCCGAAGACGGCGAATTCGTTCACCGCCTGCACCTTTAGCCGCTCGCCGGGCTGGTAGGCCTGGGTCAGCAGCGCGGTGCCGCCGATGAAGGCGAAGTTCCAGCCGACACCGAGCAATATCAGCGCCGACAGGAAATGCATGAACTCGACGCCGGACAGGGCCAGCACGACGTGGCCGAGCAGCAGGACAAACCCGGCCTGCATGATGCGCGGCGCACCGTAGCGTGTGATCAGGATTCCGGTGAAGAAGGACGGCGCGAACATCCCCACCACGTGCCACTGAATCACCGGCGTCACGTCCGACCCCGGCAGGCCGCAGCCCAGGATTGCCAGCGGCGTCGCCGTCATCACCATGATCATGACGGCATAGCCGATGGCGGTGCCGAAGATTGCCACGCGCAGAGCGGGCTGGGCCAGGATTTCACGCAGCGGACGCGCGACGCCGACGTGGGTGACGGCCACTTTGGGAAGGTGCAGGCGGGAGAGCAGAAGCAAGGCGATGAAACTCAGGACCCCCTGCGCCAGATAGGAACCGACAAAGATCTGCCCGCCGATCCAGTCGCGTCCCCATATCCCGAGCTGGGGGCCGAGGAAGGCCGCGACCACGCCGCCGGCCACCACCAGGGAAATGGCCCTGCCGGCATGGGCCGACCCTGCGGCCTCGACGGCGGCGAAGCGGTAGTAATTGGCGAAGCCCTGGTAGCTGCCCAGCAGGAAATGCCCGATGACGAAGACGACAAAGTCGCTCCGGTAAAGCGCCAGCGCGCACAGCAGGCTGCCGCCGACGCCGAGCAGCGCGCCGAGCAGAAAACCCGGCCGGCGGCCCGACCGGCGCATGAGCATGGCCGCCGGCAGCGAGGCGATGGCGGTGCCGATCACCATCGCCGCGACGGGGAGCGTCGCCAGCCCCTTGTCGGGGGCGAGCATGGCGCCGAGGATCGCGGCGAGCGCCATCGACAGGACAATGGCGGACAGCATCAGGGCCTGGCTCAGCACCAGGATCAGGATGTTGCCGCGGGGTGAGGCTGGCATCAGGGTTGGCATGATTCTAATTTGGGTGGCTTGTTGCGGGCAGCGGATAACGCGCATGTTTCCATCGTTATCCCCCAATGACGCTTTTCAACAAAATGTAGCTGGCGACGAACAGCAGGAACACCGCGAATCCGCGCTTCAGGGCGTCCTGCGAGAAGCGGTGGGCGATCCGGGTGCCGGCGAAGCTGGCCACCACGGTGACGGCAGTGAACCCGCCCATCAGCGCCCAGTCGATGGGCACCGCGCCCATATAGCCTGCGAAGCCCGCATAGGACTTGACGGCGACGATGGCGAGCGAGGTGCCGACCGCGATCTTCATGGGGATGCGCGAGAGCAGCACCAGGGCGGGGACGATGAGGAAGCCGCCGCCGACGCCGACGAAGCCGGTGAGCACACCGACGCCGACGCCGTGCAGGGCCATGTGCGCCATGCACGGGGAGAACAGGCCGGTGCAGGGCAGCACTGCCGCATTGCCGGAGAGCGTGGTTGTTGCCGCCCCTGCGGCATTAAAACCACGGCCTACCCCTTGCGGGTGCATCGATACATTTCCGGATGCGGGAACGGCGAGCCGGGCCGGCTTGAGCATGCGCCAGGCCGCCGCAACCATCACCAGGGCGAACACCACGAGCTGGATGACGACGGGGGTCACCACGCCGAGGCGCGCCCCGGCGTAGGTGCCGACCACGCCGAACAGGCCGAACACCGCCGCCACCGACACGTCCACGTTGCCGCGCTTCCAGTTGTCCAGCGCAGCGATCGTGGCGGTCACCGCAACGATGCCCAGACTCATGGCGATGGCCGACTTGGGCGCCACGTCGAGCAGATAGAGCAGCGCCGGGGTGGCCATGATCGAACCGCCGCTGCCGAACAGACCCAGCACGATGCCGGTTGCCGTGCCGGCGAGGATCACAAGGATGTCCATATCAACTCCCGGTCAAATCAATCTAAAAAACTCACCACAGAGATATGTCCCGCAGGGACGGTATCCCTTGGGACACAGAGGCACGGAGAACAGCAGGAAATCAATCGGTTGCCGATCGATCAACCAGCCTTCACCCATCGGGTGGGCGCGCGCGCGTGGGCCTCGAAGCCGCCCTTGGCTTTCCAGCCTTCGATACCGTCCTGCAGCACCTTCACGTTGTCGTAACCGAGCAGGCGCAGGGCGAACACCGCCTGCGCGGATAGCGAGCCGGAATTGCAGTACATCACCGCCATGCGGTCTTTCGGCAGTTCGCTGCGTCGTGCCACCGACTGTCGCCAGTCGATGTTGACCGCGCCGGGGATGTGTTCTTTGGCGAACCGGTCGGCATCGCGCGCATCGACGATGAAGACCTTGTTCCAGTCATCCTGCGGGATCTGCTCCGGCCAGATCAGGCTGCTGCTGTATTCGGCGAAGTCCATGTATCCGGAAAGCGCATCGACGACGGCGGGACTGTTTTCCGCATGGGCCGGTGCGGCCAGCAGGGCGAAGCCGGCAAACAGTGCAATCAGGGTTTTGTTCATGAAGGTTTCTTGGCGAGAAAGATTATGAGAAGTTCAGGATTCGGCCAGCGGCAAACCCGCCGCCTGCCATTCCGGCGTGCCATCGGCGATCTTCTGCGCGCGGTAGCCGTGCTCTTTCAGTAGCGCCACGGCCTCGGCGGACATCATGCAGAAGGGGCCGCGGCAATAGGCGACGATTTCCTTGTCGGCGGGCAGCTCCTTGATTCGCTGCAGAATCTCGTCGAGCGGCATCGAGCGCGCAAACGGCAGGTGACCGCTTGCGTATTCGTCAGACGGGCGCACGTCGATCACCACCACGTCGCCGCGCCGCGCCTTCTCCATCAGCGAGCGCCGCGTTTCGGCATTGAGATTTTCCGGCGCGGCGAAAATCTGCTCCATCGCCACCTTGAGCTCGACCAGATGCTCTTCGGCCACCGTGCGCAGATTGACCCAGAGCGCACTCACGTCGTTGCCGGACAGGCGATAGGCGATGAAGCGCCCGTCGCGCTGTGCCTCGACCAGTCGCGCCGCCTTCAGCACCTTGAGGTGCGCGCTCGCCAGCTTGATGTCGATTCTGGCTTCGGCGGCCAGGGCCTCAACGGTTTTCTCGCCCTGTGCCAGAATTTCCAGCAATTCCAGCCGCTTGGGGCTGGAGACGGCCTTGCCGATGCGGGCGACCTGTTCGTAGAGCAGGTCCTTGGTGTGTCGTTTGATCATGCTTCATATATTCTAACGATTATTAGAATGTGTCAACTGACACAAACCAACCATGGCCTTGAGCAGGCATCCAGCTTGCAATAGCTGTTGATGTTTGCCTTCTCTGCTCAGCCGGCGCGCGGGGTGGAGACGGCCCGGCTAGCCGCGGTAGATGCAGCCCGAATCGTGCGTTTCCATCACGCTCACCTGCGACAAACCGGGTAGCACAGGCCTGATCTGCTGCCACAGCCACACGGCCAGGTTTTCGCTGGTGGGGTTTTCCAGCCCGGCGATGTCGTTGAGGGTGCGATGATCGAGCGCCGCATGAACCGGTCGCCAGGCCGCCTCGATGTCGGCGAAATCGAGCACCCAGCCAAGCACCGGATCGACTTCGCCGCTGACGGTGAGTTCGACCCGGAACGAATGACCGTGCAGACGCGAGCAGGGATGGGATTCGGGCAGCGCGGGCAGGCGGCGCGCGCATTGCAGGTGAAAGATGCGGAAGACGTCCATGCGGCATTCTCGCGCAAGTCGCAGGTGCTGACCATGACGGCAGGCAGCGGAATTAATGCGATCGGTGGTCCGCAGTCCCGGCAATATCCTTGCAGCTTATGAAAACCAGCGCAGGAAGGCCGCCGCCGTCAGGGCTGGCGCCCAGCGCGGCCAGGCCCAGGATGGTGCACTTCACGCGCACGCGATTTATAGATAGTCGATCCGCACAGCAACCTGCTGCCATTCAACCCAGCGCGCGGATCGACTGCATCGGTGGCACCCGGATGATATGCCGTGTGGTGAGCCAGCCGCTCATGCCGACCAGCAGCGCCCCGCCCAGCGGTAACGCAAGCCACAGCCAGGGGTGCAGGCGCAGCGGCAGTTCGAACAGGCGATCGGCGATCAGCGCCATGGCGATTTCGGCACAGGCGCTGGCGAGCAATCCGGCCAGCAATCCCAGGGCGATGAATTCGCTCCATAAGCCCTTGGCCAGATAGGCGCGCTGGGCGCCGAGGGTGCGCAGCAGCACCGCTTCCTGCTGCCGCGCGTCGAGGCTGGCCAGCAGCGTGGCGACGACAACGGCCATGCCGGCAGCAAGCAAAAAGCCCAGCAGCAGCTGGATGGCGCCGATGATCTGCGCGAACACGGCTTCGATATTGGCGATGAGCTTGTCGAGCGCGAGTATGGTGATGCCGGGGAAGGCCTTGACGAAGCCGGGCAGCACGCCGGTGGCGTCGGGCGGCACGTAGACGCTGGCGATGAAACTGGCGGGCAGGGCGTCGAGTTGGCCGGGAGCGAAGATGACGAAGAAATTCGGTTGCATCGAATCCCACTTCACACTGCGGATGCTGGTGATGCGCGCGGCGATCGTCTGGTCGCCGATCTGGAAAGCGAGCTGGTCGCCGATCGCAAGATTGAGCCGCTCGGCCATTCCGGATTCGACCGAAAGTGCTGCGGAAGGGTCGCTGCGCAGCAGCGGGGCACCCGCCGGCGTGCCCTTTACGGGTGCTGCGGAAGGGTCGCTGCGCAGCAGCGGGGCACCCGCCGGCGGTGTCAATTCCGCATCGGCTTTAGCCGATAGCGGATTGCCTACCTTCGGCATACCCTTTACGGATGCTGCGGCGCTGCGCTCGCCGTGCCACCGCCCGGCCAGAATGGTGTTATTGGCGGGCAGGGTGGCGGTCCAGGTGAGGTTGAGTTCGCGCCGCAGGGTGTTGCTGTCGCGCGCGTCCTCGGGCAGCGTCTCGGCGATGGGGGTGCCGTTCTTGCTGACCAGGCGGCCGCGCACCATGGGGTAGAGCGCGGAGGCCTTGAGGCGATGCTGCGACAGATACGCGGCCACCGCCTGCTGCTGGTGTGGCGCGATGTTCACCAGAAAATAGTTGGGGGCTTGCGGCGGCAGTTGCTGCTGCCAGCCGGCGATGAGATCGCTGCGCACCAGCGCCAGCAGGGCCACCAGGAACAGCGCCAGGGTGAAGGCGCCGAGCTGCAGGGTGCTGTCGAAGCGGTGGCGCAGCAGCTGCGCAAGACCGAAGCGCAGCGGGCCGTGGGCCATGCGCTGCACGCCGCGGCCGGCCACCAGCGCCAGCCGCGCCAGCAGGATCAGCACGCCGACCAGCGCGGCCAGCGCGCCGACAAAGACGCCGACCAGTTTGACGTCGCCCGCATACCAGGCAATCAGCCCCAGCAGTGCCGATCCGCTGACCGCAGCGCCGAGCCACGCCGTCACCGGCAGCGGCGGCAGGTCGCGCCGCAGCACGCGTAGCGGCGGCACCCGGATCAGGCGCATCAGTGCCGGCAGGGCGGCGCCCGCCAGCGCCAACAGGCCGCTGGCGACGGCGACGCCCACCGGCGCCAGGCCAAGTGACGGCAGTCGGGTGACGGCGTCGGGCAGAATCAGCCCCGCCAGCGCCTGTTGCATCAGTGCGCCGATCACCACGCCGACGAGGCTGCCCAGCAGCCCCAGCGTCAGCAGCTGGACGGCATAGAGTGTGCGCAGCTGCCCGGTGGTGGCGCCGAAGCAGCGCAAGAGCGCCGCCTGGTCGTAATGGCGCAGCGCGTGGTGATGGGCGGCGATGGCGATTGCGGCCACCGACAGCAAGAGGCTGATCAAGGCGGTGAGCTGGATGTAGCGGTCGGCGTTGGCGAAGGCGCCGCGCAGGGTTTCGATGCCTTCGCGCGAGCCGATGAGGCGCTGGGTGCTGTCGAGCGTTGGCTTCAATGCCGCGCCGAATGCGGCGAGTCGATCGGGCTCGCCCGCAAACTGATACAGGTAGGTGAGGCGGCTGCCGGGCTGCAGCACACGGGTGCGTTCGACCTCGTCGGCGCGCAGGAACACGCGCGGGGCAAGGCCGAACACGCCGCCGAGCTGGCCCGGCTCCTCGGCCACGAGGCCGGCGATGCGGAAGGTGGCTTCGCCGATCTGCACGCTGTCGCCGACGCTGGCGGACAGCAGCGGCAGCAGCGACGGCTCGACGTAAATCGCGCCGGGCGGCGGCTGAGCCGGACGCGGGACGCCCGGTTCAAACGGGCGTTCGGCGATACGCACCACGCCGCGCACCGGATAATTGGCGTCGACCGCGCGCAGCGTGGCGAGCTGGAAGGCGTCGCCACGGCTCACCATGCTGGCGAATTCGAGCGCCCGACTCGTGGCAAGCGAACTGCCTGCAAGCGTGCCGGTTGCAGCGGCGGGGGCAGGCCAGTCCTCGATCGGACGCGGGCTGGTGACGAGCAGATCGGCGCCGAGAAAGCCGGCGCCCTGTTCGCTCATCGCGCGCTTGAGGCGGTCGCCCAGAAAGCCGGTGGTGGACACGCTGCCGACGCCGATGATCAGCGCCAGCAGCAGCACCCGCCATTCGCCGCTGGCGCGTTCGCGCCGCAGCAACCAGAGGCCGAGCCGGATCACCCGTAAAGGGTATGCCAAAGGTAGGCAATCTGCATCCAGCCTGCGGCTGGGCGGAATTGACACCGCCGGCGGGTGCCCCGCTGCTGCGCAGCGACCCTTCCGCAGGAACGTCATGCGAGCGCTGCTTCGCACACGCGGCCGGCGACCAGGTGCAGCCGGCGCTGGCAGCGCGCCGCCAGCGCCTCGTCGTGGGTGACCAGGATCAGGGTGGTGTGGGCGGAGGCGTTGAGTTCGAACAGCAGGTCGATGATGCGCGCGCCGGTTTCGGCGTCGAGGTTGCCGGTGGGCTCGTCGGCGAACACGATTTCGGGATCGGTGGCAAAGGCGCGCGCGAGGGCGACGCGCTGCTGCTCGCCGCCGGACAACTGGCGCGGCGTGTGCGCGGCGCGCGTGGCCAGTCCGACGCGGTCGAGCCAGTAGGCCGCGCGTTCGCGTGCGCTCCCGTAAGAGGCAGGTCGCGGTTGTAAAGCCGCTGAAGCGGCAACCGCCACGTTCTCGGCGCGGCCGGTCAGTTCCAGCGGCAGCAGGATGTTCTCCAGCGCGGTGAGCGCGGGCAGCAGTTGGAACGACTGGAACACGAAGCCGATACGACCCGCGCGCAGCCGGGCGCGGGCATCCTCGTCGAGGTCGCCCAGACGCTGGCCGAGCAGAAATATTTCACCCGAGGAGGGCTGATCGAGCCCCGCCAGCAGGCCCAGCAGGGTGGATTTTCCCGAGCCGGAGGCGCCGGTGATCGCGAGTGTCTCGCCCGCTTTGACCGCAAGCTCGACTTCGCTCAGGATGGCAAGCGTTCCGTCGGCGGTGGCCACACGCTGCGACAGGGCGCGGGCGACGACGGCGTTCTCTCCCGCTTGCGGGGAAGGGGGCGAATGCGAGGCCGAATTCGATTTGGCGGGGAACTGGGCGTTGTCCGGGGGCGTCATTGAGGGGGGTTTGGATTAAGGTGCATGAATGGATTATCGCGTATGGATGTTGCTGCTGGTGCTGTGGCTACCGGGGTGGGCGCTGGCCAGCCCGTGCACTGTGTTGATTGTCGGCGATAGCCTGAGTTCCGGCTACGGCCTTGCAGCGGGGAAAAGCTGGGTGGATCTGCTCGATGCGCGCCTGAAGAAGGCCGCGCCGTCATGGCGTGTGATCAACGCCAGCGTGAGCGGCGACACTACGCAGAACGGCCTGCAGCGCCTGCAGCCTGCGCTCGATCGGCAACGCCCGCAAGGCGTGCTGATCGCACTCGGCGGCAACGATGCCTTGCGCGGCACGCCGCCGGCGACGATCCGGCACAATCTGGTCACGATGATCCGCCAGGCCAAGGCGGCGGGTGCCTGGGTGGTCTTGCTTGAAGCGCCGGTGCTGCCGAATTACGGCAAGTCGTATGCCGATGCGGTGGCGAAACTGTATGTCGACGTCGCGCGCGAGGAGAAAATCGTGCGTGTGCCGTGTTTTGTCTGCGGCGTGGGCACCGCGCCCGGAATGATGCAGGCCGACGGCATCCACCCGAACGAAAAGGCCCAGCCCCGGATGCTCGACGCCGTGTGGCCGTACATCCAGCCGATGCTGCGTTGCCCGGTGAAAAAGCCATGAGTGGGGCAGCCTGTCCGTGCGGATCGGGACGCATGCTTGAAGCCTGCTGCGGGAGATTCCATGCCGGCGCGCCGGCCCCGGATGCCGAGGCCCTGATGCGCTCGCGCTACAGCGCCTATGTGCTGGGACTGGAGGGCTACCTGCTGGCGACCTGGCACCCGGCGACCCGGCCCGCTGCGCTTGAACTTAACGCCACGTCGCGTCCGCAATGGCTGGGGCTGGCGGTGAAGTCGCACATGCCGCTCGACGCGCGCCAGGCGACGGTCGAGTTTGTCGCCCGTTACAAGATCAACGAGGCTGTATAAAAAGCCCCTAAAAATAATCATTCCCGCATCTTGCCCCAGCCTCCCGCCTGCATCAACATCGCTGCATTGATTTTGTGATGGCACAGACCGCATGGCGCGCTACAAGCATATCGACACCAGCCCCCGTTTCCTTGCCGTCGACCTGCAACGGCAACTGCTTCCCGGTACTTTCGAGCACGCGCTCAATCACCTCATCGACCACGAGCTGGACCTGTCCAGCTTCGATGCCCGCTTCAACAACGACGCGACCGGTGCGGCGGCTTATCCGCCTGCCATGCTGCTCAAGGTCGTGCTGTTTGCCTACAGCCAGGGCATTATTTCCAGTCGCAACATTGAAGCAGTCTGCCGTGACCACGTCACCTTCATCGCCCTGTCAGGCGACACCCAGCCCCACTTCACCACGATTGCCGGATTTGTCTCGAAGCTTGCCGACGACATCGCCCGCGTCTTCACCCAAATCCTCTACCTGTGCGACCGGCAGGGTTTGATCGGACGCGAGATGTTTGCCATCGACGGCGTCAAGCTGCCCAGCAACGCCAGCAAACAGAAGAGCGGCACCCGTGCCGACTTCGAGCACCAGGCCACCAAGCTCGAAGCCGCTGCCCGCGTCATGCTCGAACGGCATCGGGAAGAGGACAGCAAACCGGTCGAGGCCGACCTCAGACAGAAAGAAGTCCAGCGCATCAGCCGCCTGCAAACCGATGCCGCCCAACTGCGTCAATGGCTCACCGCTCATCCCGATGATCGCAAGGGCAGCAAAGGCACGATACGGAAGAGCAACCGCACCGACAACGAATCCGCCAAGATGGCGACCAGCAAAGGCGTCATCCAGGGTTATACGGGTGTGGCCGCCGTCGATGCCCGTCACCAGATCATCGTGGACGCGCAGGCCCACGGTACCGGCAGCGAACAGGAACTGCTGGTACCGGTGGTCAAAGCCATCCAGGTCGCATTGAATGATGCTCCACTCATCACCCCGGCCAGCCTCATCACAGCGGACGCGGGTTACCACTCAGAAGCCAACCTTAAGCAACTTACTGAACTGGAAGTGGACGCCTTGATTGCCGACAACGGTATGCGGCAACGCGATCCACGCTTCAAGGATCAGGACAAACACAAGCAGGCCCCCGATCCTCTGCACGACAAATCCGGCCAGAAGAAAGAGAAGAAGCCGACTGCTGTTTATCGCCCCGCAGACTTTCGCTATGACATGGACGCGCAGACCTGCGTTTGCCCTGCGGGCAAGACACTCTACGGCAACGGCAGCCATTGCATCATCAATGGTTTCGTTGCCGTCAAATTTCAGGGCGCGCAGCAGGACTGCGTACCGTGCGCACAACGGGATAAGTGTCTACGCACGCCGACCAGGACCAAGACCCGGCAAGTGAGTTTCTTTCAGGGCAAGGCTGACGGCACGGAGTCCTTCACCGACAAGATGAAAGTCCGTATCGATTGCCCGGAAGGACAGGCGCGATACGGACGACGCTTCGCCACGGTGGAACCGGTGTTCGGCAACTTGCGGCACAACAAACAGCTCAACCGCTTCACCTTGCGGGGGCAGAAGAAAGTGGATGCGCAGTGGAAGCTCTACTGCCTGGTGCACAACATCGAGAAGCTGGCGCATCACGGGTATGCGCAGTAGGGACGGGGCGGGCAGCCCGCACTACGTCAATCAGATGCTGCCATGACTGATCGGAACATCCCACCGAATCGGTTCGGTAAGTTGCAAATCATGAATTGAAAACGGCGTGGAAATTCCACGCCGTTTTTTACGTCGCCAATTTGGCTGAAAAGGGGTTTTTCTACAGCGTCAACGGCCGCGCGTTCAGGCTGCACGAAACCAGCCGCTTCGAGCACGCGGGCGGGCGCTGGTTGTATGTCGATGGAGAGATCCGGGAATGAACGGGTGCACGCAAGGGATGCACGCAAAATGAACCAGGCCCGCTTGCGCGGGCCTGGTTCATTCGTGCAAATAGATGGGGTGGACGATGGGGCTCGAACCCACGACAACAGGAATCACAATCCTGGACTCTACCAACTGAGCTACGTCCACCATTGGTGTCGTCGACAATTGCCGACAACGAAAAACTTTGGCCTGCCCGACAGGAATCGAACCTGTAACCCCCAGCTTAGAAGGCTGGTGCTCTATCCAGTTGAGCTACGGGCAGAGACACACTTCTCGGGCGCCATTCTTACACTTGGGACGATTGGGGGGTGGTCGGGGTGAGGGGATTCGAACTCCTGACATCCTGCTCCCAAAGCAGGCGCGCTACCGGGCTGCGCTACACCCCGAAATCCTGTTTTTGTATTACGGCCGTATTTCGGAGAAGCGAGACTATACATGGCCGAATTGGCCGGGTCAATTTTTGCTTGAGTCGGATGAGCGGTTCCGGGAAAATCACTCTTTTGCTTCAGGGTTATCTTGATGAGCGCACGAATTTTAGACGGCAAGGCGATGGCCGACACCATCCTCGCAGTGATTCACGACAAGGTGGCCGAACGCGAGGCGCAGGGCAAGCGTCGCCCCGGTCTTGCGGTGATTCTGGTGGGCGACGAAGCTGCCTCGGCCGTATACGTGCGCAACAAGAAGCGCGCCTGCGAACGTGCCGCCGTCACCAGCGTCTCGCACGACCTGCCCAGTGCCACCACGCAGGGCGAACTGCTGGCGTTGATCGACACGCTGAATGCCGATCCTGCCATCGACGGCATCCTGGTGCAGCTGCCGCTGCCGGCGCACATCGACACGGAGACGGTGATCGAGCGCATCCGTCCCGACAAGGACGTCGACGGCTTCCACCCCTACAACATCGGCCGCCTGGCGGTGAAAATGCCGACCCTGCGGCCGTCCACCCCGCGCGGCATCATGACGCTCCTGCGCGCGACCAACGAGGAACTGCGCGGCAAGAATGCGGTGATGGTCGGCGCTTCCAACATCGTCGGCCGGCCGATGAGCCTGGAACTGCTGCTCGCCGGGTGCACCATCACCGTGTGCCACAGCGCCACCCGCGATCTGGAAAGCTTCGTGCGCTCGGCCGAAATACTGGTGGTGGGGGTGGGGCGGCCGCGCATGATTCCGGGCGACTGGATCCGCGAGGGCGCGATCGTGATCGATGTCGGCATCAACCGCCTGCCCGACGGCAAGCTGGTCGGCGACGTCGACTTCGACACCGCGGTGGAACGCGCCAGCTGGATCACTCCGGTGCCGGGCGGCGTTGGGCCGATGACCGTGGCGACCCTGCTGGAAAACACGCTCGAAGCGGCGCTGATGCACAATCCCTAAGGGAGCGCTGAACAATTCAACATGGCCGTCATTGCGAGCGCAGCGAAGCAATCCAGCGTATTGATTAAGCAGGCATTTCTGGATTGCCGCGTCGCTGCGCGCCTCGCGATGACAAATTAATCAGCGCTTCCCTAGGGATTGTGCAATAGCGCCGCTGGCTCAAGCGGCGGCAGGCGGTGGAGCCGGCGATTGGGCATTTGAAGTCGGATAACCGCATGGGACCGGTGCTGGTTGCCGGGACAACTCGGCGATGCGTTGCATACGGTGCTCTGTGCCGCGGGTTACAACCTGCGCTGGTTGCAGAGAGCGATGATGCGTCTGGGCCTGAAGGCCCTTTTCTTGCGCCCGTTATTTCTGGCGCTGTTGGCTGCGTTCCTGCGCGCGAATCCGCTCCAGCAAGCTCATCCGGCGGCAGGGCTCTCGCTTGGCGTTGCTGATGGCTGCGTCAAATGAATTTTGCAGGGGCGACTATATGCCCAATCGGTTCGAGCAGCCTGTGGTGGTTGAGCCAGCACACCCATTGACCCCAATTTTCTCGAAGGTCGCGATGTCTCGTGAAGAAAATCTGTTTTTCCCTTCGCTTTTCTTCGCGTCCTTCGCAGATAAATTCAGTTCGCATGCAGCGTTCTGAGGTATGCCACGTCGACGAACGGCTGGCCGAAATCGGGGCCGGCCAGCAGCCGGTTGGGGGCGTCGGGGTCGCCGAGGTCGGACAGCACCACGGCGGCGCCGGTGAAGTCGTGGCCCTGCGTGTAGTCGTTGACCGTGACCAGCGTTTTCAGGCCGGCGCCCAGGCTTGCGCGCAGGCCGTTTTCCGAATCCTCGAAGGCCAGGCACTCGGCGGCTTGCAATCCCATTTTCTCCAGTGCGTAGTGGTAGATGTCGGGTGCGGGCTTCTTTGCCGGCACGATGTCGCCCGCCGCAATGACCTCGAACCAGGATTGGGTGCCGGGGCCAAGGCTGTGCTCCAGCAGCACGGTGACGTTTTCCGGGGTGGTGGTGGTGGCAATCGCCAGCCGCAGGCCGGCTGCGCGCGCCGCGGCCAGCAGGCGCCTGACGCCAGGGCGCATGGGGATGCCGCCCTTTGCGGCCAACGTGCTGTAATGACGAGTCTTGGCCTGGTGCAGGCCGGCTACCAGTTCGTCAAAGTTGCTTGGCTTCCTGTAGTCGGGCCGAAAGCGGTCGATATAGTATTTTATCCGCTCCTTGCCGCCGGTGACGGCAAGGAGTTTGCCGTAGAGGGCGGCGTCCCAGTGCCAGTCGAGGCCGGCGTCGGCAAAGGCCTGGTTGAAGGCGGGACGGTGGCCGTCGCGCTCGGTGTCGGCAAGGGTGCCGTCAACATCGAAAAGCAGGGCCTGAAGTGTGGTTTTTGGTTGCGGCATAAAGAGGATTCTGTTATTAAATCGCGTTGGGCTGGATCCTGAACATCCTATTTTTCAAAGAGAACGAGATGGCTGAAACTTTGATGCGCTTTGAGCCTTACAAGGCAAAAAAAGGCGAAGAATACATGAACGCAAAACAGCTCGCGCATTTTCGTAAAATACTCGAGGCGTGGAAAGCCGAGTTGTCGCAGGATATCGATACCACCCTGCATTCCATGCAGGATGAGCAGACGGTATTTGCGGATCCCAACGACCGCGCCACCCAGGAATCGGACATGGCGCTCGAACTGCGTAACCGCGACCGCGAGCGCAAGCTGATCAAGAAAATCGGCGAGACCATCGCCAAGATCGACAGCGGCGATTACGGCTACTGTGAATCCTGCGGCGTTGAAATCGGCCTGGACCGGATGCAGGCGCGCCCGACCGCAACGCTGTGCATCGACTGCAAGACGCTCGAGGAAATCCGCGAACGTCAGGTCGCCAAGTAAATATGGCACGTCAGGTCGCCAAGTAAATATGGCACACCAGGTGCAAAATCAATCCGACTGCCAAACAAGCTAACTCCGCAAAACATGCCATGACCGATACCACCGAATTCGACCGTAACTTCAATGGCCTGCTCTACAGCGTGATGCGCTGGGATCAGTTGACGGTGTTCTGGCAAAGGGTGGAGGCCGGTGCCGGCTGGTATCTCTATGCGGTCGGTCAGCAGGTGCCGCAAGAACCTTCCGCTGCCGACAAGGTGCAACAGTTCACGCACGAACTGGATGAACTGCTGCGGCGCGAGCATCACGAGGATTACTGTGCGATTGTTTACGCCGACAACCTCGATGCCCCCAGCTTCATCAAGATCTACGATCCCAACCACCTCGGTAGTTCGTGCGGTTCGAGCTCGATGAAGTCGTCGGTGCTACCGGGCTGGGTGATGAGCCGCACACCGCCGCGTGAGCTCGAAATGAATGGCGTGGTGACCGGCCAGCGCAAACGATGGTGGCAAACATTTCTCGGTAGTTCAGAATAAAAAACCGCGCCCGAGAGCGCGGTTTTTTATTGCCATAAATAATTACTTCTTGGCAGGTACTGCGGGTGCGGCAGGGGCAACAGCGGTTGCGGCCGCGTCAGCTTTTTTTGCTTCGGCTTTGGCAGCATGGTGGGTTTTTTTCGCATCCTTGGGCGAATCGGCAGGCTTTTCAGCAGCAGCAATGGCGGCTGCAGCAGGTGCAGCGGCGGGGACTTTGGCAGCATCAGCAGCAACAGCGGACAGGCTGAAAGCGCCAACAATCGTTGCGGCGGCCAGGGAAGACATCAGTTTACTCATTTATTTCTCCGGAGGATGTAAGTGGTCGGTTAGGTATGCAATCGCGAACGGCTTCTGCATGATTCGAACTGTGCATCAGTATCCTTACATGAACCTTACGGTGATAACGCCACGTGTGTATCCGTAAGGTTGTTTACTCATAAGATGGGCCACCTTCGTAAAGGCAAGAAACCGTACCCATGGACACGGTTTCTTGCCTTATCTGTAGAAGTTCAGACTTGACTTGAACTTCTACGCTTCATTCAAGAATGGCTTATTTCATTCCGGGTTCTGCAGTGTCGGATTTTTTCGCTGCGGATTTTGCCACATGCTTTTTGGTGGCCTTATGAGTTGTGTGCTTTTTGGGCGCTGCTGCAGGTTTTTCAGCAACTGACATGGCAGAATCAGGCGAGTCAGAGGCCATGGCAGACATGCTAAAAGCACCAATAATCGTTGCGGCAATGAGGGAGGACATGATCTTGTTCATAAATTTTCTCCAGTGTGGTAAGGCATTGAAATGCAGTTGCCAAAACAACTGCATGGCGATCACTATCTTCCGACTTGCTTACAAGCACCTTACGGATTCTATTTTTATCTGATCTTTAATTTGCGTGGGTTTCAAGCGGAATGGGCGTGTTCTATGCAAGACTTGATACATGAAAATTCTGCTGGTTGAAGACGACTTGACCTTGGGTGAGGCTGTGATGCTGGCTGTTCGACAGGCCGGGTTCTCGGTTGACTGGGCACATGACGGCGTGCAGGCTGATAGTGCCCTGTCTGACTATACCTACGATGCCGTGCTGCTGGATTTGGGATTGCCTCGACGTGAGGGCCTGGTCGTGCTGCGGAACCTGCGTAAGCGTGGTGAGACCCTGCCTGTTATGGTTTTGACCGCGCGTGATACGGTGGAGGATCGGGTTAAAGGGTTGGATGCGGGGTCTGATGATTACCTGCTGAAGCCATTTTCACTTGATGAATTGCTGGCTCGGTTGCGCGCTTTGCTGCGTCGGTCGAATGGTTTGGCCGATACCCAGATACGTATAGGACGCCTGAATTTTGACAGTGTTAGTCGTCAAGCTCGTGTCGATGATGCTTCTTTGGTGTTGTCTGCGCGCGAACTTGAGGTGCTCGAGATTTTGCTGAATCATCGTGGCCGAGTTACTGCAAAAGAAGCGATTGCAGATCGACTGACGGGTTGGGATGACGGGGTGGGTGAAAATGCAGTTGAAGTCTATATCCATCGGCTAAGACGCAAATTGGATGGCTCAGGCGTGGTGATCCGCACATTGCGCGGGCTGGGCTATTTATTGGAAGTTGAACGTTGAGCAAGGTCAATACGCAGAGTCTCAGGCGACAGCTGATCGTTCGCATGCTGTGGATGCTGCTGCCACTTTTTATTTTGCTGTGGATCATCGCGTATTTTTCCAGCCTGTATTTTATTAACGAGACTTTCGACCGTTCGCTGGTACGTCGAACCTACGCGCTGGCCGACAGAGTCGAAGTGTTGCGTGGGAAGGTCTTTGTCGACATCCCAGTTTCGGCTCGGGCCATGCTGGCTTTTGACCAGGAAGATCTATTGTTTCACCGTGTTGTGGACCCGCAGGGCCGGGTAATTGAAGGGGAGGCCGACATGCCTCCGCTGCACGGGAAGAGCGGCATCAAGCCGGGTCAGTTGCTTGTTTACGATGGAATCAAGGACGGCGAGAACGTTCGGATAGCCGCTTTTGCGTTGCCGCTTCGGGGCACCAGCGCGAGCGGCACGGTGCTGGTCCAGGTGGGGGAAACCCTGTCGCGGCGACGGGCCATGGCTGATCGCGCCACGTTGGCCATTGTGATTCCGATGTTGCTGATGACACTGGCTGCAGCGGCGGCCATCGCTTATGGCGTGGGCCGAGGACTCGCCCCATTGAGCCGGCTGCGCGACCGTTTATCCGCCCGAAAAGCACTTGATCTGACACCGGTTCCGCTGGAGGGGGCTCCTGCGGAGTTGCGCCCATTCCTGGATGAAATCAATTCGCTATTGCAGCGCCTGGCAGAGGCAGTCGAAGCGCAGTCGCGTTTTGTGGCGAATGCCGCGCATCAACTGCGCACGCCCATCGCGGGGATACGTGCACAGGCCGAAGCGGCTCTGGCCACTGCGCGTCCTGACGATGCGCAGCACGCCTTGGTACGCATCGCGAAATCGACTCAGACCATGGGCAATCTGGTCCAGAAGCTGCTCATTCTGGCGCGCGTGGATGCCGCAGAAAATACCTTGTGCCTGCAGCGGCTGGATGGGGTTGAACTGGTAAGAGAGATAGCGCGTGAGTGGGCGCCCCTGGCGTTGGTAAAAGGCGTGGAAATAGGATTCGAAGCAAGGGGTGACGATGCGGCCATGATGGGGGATTCCCAATTGCTGCAGGAAATGTTGACCAACCTGATTGACAATGCCCAGCGCTATGGTGGGACGCAGATCATGTTGACGGTGCAGGCTACGGAGCAGGGTTCAGACTGGCGGGTGGCTGATAATGGCCCTGGCATACCCGAGTCGCAGCATTTCGCCGTGTTTGTGCCATTCTATCGCCTGTCCGGAGATGTGGATGGAGCAGGATTGGGGTTGACCATCGTGCAGCGCATTGCGCAGTTGCACGGCGCGGTCGTGAGTCTGGAAGCCGGGATTGGGGGAGTTGGGCTGGCTGTTCGTGTTCATTTTCCGCTTCCTGCGACATAACGCTGCCACACAATAAAAAACCGCGCCTAAAGGCGCGGTTTTTTATTGGCACGGACCAGGCTTAGCTCGTGCTTTCAGGTGTTTCGGTGTCATTGGTGACGGGCGCAGGCACAGGCGCTTCAAGCAGGGCCTTCATCGACAAGCGCAGGCGGCCTTTTTCGTCGGCTTCCAGAATCACCACCTTTACGACCTGGCCTTCTTTCAGATAATCGCCGATGGCATTGACGCGCTCATGGGCAATCTGCGAAATGTGCAGCAGGCCATCGCGTCCCGGCAGCACGTTGACGATCGCGCCGAAATCGAGCAGCTTGATGACCGGACCTTCGTACACCTTGCCGACTTCGACCTCGGCGGTGATTTCCTCGATGCGCTTCTTCGCAAGTTCGCCGGCTTCCATGCTGGTGCAGGCGATTTTTACGCTGCCGTCCTCCTGGATGTCGATCTGGGTGCCGGTTTCCTCGGTCAGCGCGCGGATTACGGCGCCGCCCTTACCGATGACGTCACGGATTTTTTCCGGGTTGATCTTCATTGCGATGATGCGTGGCGCGTAGGCTGACATCTCGTGGCTGCCGGCAACCGATTCCTTCATGATATCGAGGATGTGCAGGCGGCCTTCCTTCGCCTGCGTCAGCGCGGCCTGCATGATTTCCTGGGTGATGCCGTTGATCTTGATGTCCATCTGCAGTGCGGTCACGCCTTTTTCGGTGCCGGCAACCTTGAAGTCCATGTCGCCCAGGTGATCTTCGTCGCCGAGGATGTCGGTCAGCACGGCAAAGCGATTGCCTTCCTTGATCAGGCCCATGGCGATGCCGGCGACGTGCGCCTTCAGCGGCGCGCCGGCATCCATCAGCGACAGGCAACCGCCGCATACCGAAGCCATCGACGACGAGCCGTTGGATTCGGTGATTTCCGAAACCACGCGCATGGTGTAGCCGAATTCTTCCTTGGAGGGCAGCACTGCCAGCAGCGCGCGCTTGGCCAGTCGCCCGTGGCCGACTTCGCGGCGCTTGGGTGCGCCCACGCGGCCGGTTTCACCGGTGGCGTAGGGGGGCATGTTGTACTGCAGAATGAAGCGGTCTGAATAACTGCCTTCGAGTGCGTCGATGGTCTGCTCGTCGCGTCCGGTACCCAGCGTGGTGACGACCAGCGCCTGGGTTTCGCCGCGGGTGAAAAGAGCGGAACCGTGGGTACGCGGCAGCACGCCGGTGCGGATGGTGATCGGGCGCACGGTGCGGGTGTCGCGGCCGTCGATGCGCGGCTGGCCGGACAGGATGCGGTTGCGCACCACGCTGGCTTCCACGCGGTGGAAAGCGTCCTTCACGGCATTGGCAGCGGCGGTATCCATGCCGGCGGTGATGAGTTCGGCGAAGGTCTTGTTGCGCATTTCGTCGATTGCGCTCATGCGCGCCTGCTTCTGCTTGATGTTGTAGGCCTGCTGCAGACCGTCTTCGGCCAGTGCCTTCAGGCGTTCCACCATCGCGGTGTCTTCGGCGACCGGCTGCCAGTCCCACGCGTCGGCGCCGGCTTCGTCGGCCAGTTCGTTGATGGCGTTGATCGCGGCCTGCATCTGGGTGTGGCCGAACATGACCGCGCCCAGCATGATGTCTTCGGGCAGTTCCATCGCTTCGGATTCGACCATCAGCACGGCCGTCTCGGTGCCGGCGACGACCAGATTGAGCGCCGAATCTTTCAGCTCGGAGTTGGTCGGATTCAGCACGTATTCGCCGTTGATGAAACCGACGCGTGCTGCGCCCACCGGACCGTCGAACGGCAGACCGGACAGCGACAACGCAGCCGAGGCGCCGATCAGCGCGGGGATATCGGCGCTGACTTCGGGGTTGGATGAGATCACCGTGGCGATGATCTGCACTTCGTTGAAGAAGCCTTCGGGGAAGAGCGGGCGGATGGGGCGGTCGATCAGGCGGCAAATCAGGATTTCACCGTCGGACGCGCGGCTTTCACGCTTGAGGAAGCCGCCGGGGATGCGTCCGGCAGCGTAGGTTTTTTCCTGGTAGTCGACGGTCAGGGGGAAGAAATCCTGACCGGGCTTGACTTCGTTCTTGGCAACCACGGTGACCAGCACCACGGTGTCATCCATGTTGACGAGGACGGCGCCCGAAGCCTGGCGGGCGATTTCGCCTGTTTCCAGCGTGACCAGGTGGCGGCCGTAGGCGAAGGTTTTCTTGATAGCGCTCATGCGAGTTCCTTTCAAAGCAAAAACGCCCCGCATGGGCGGGGCGTGAAAAAATCAGGGGGCGACAGGCCCCATCCACTGTGCCGGGGCAGCAGGGTGCTGGATCATCACAGTGGTCTTGCCGGGCTTACTTGCGCAGACCGAGACGTTCGATCAGGGTCTTGTAACTTTCGAGCTGGGTGCGCTTCAGATAGTCCAGCAGCTTGCGGCGGCGGCTCACCATTTTCAGCAGACCACGACGCGAGTGGTGATCCTTCATGTTGGCCTTGAAGTGGCCGGTCAGGTCGTTGATGCGGGCCGTCAGCAGGGCAACCTGCACTTCGGGCGAGCCGGTATCGGCGGCGGCACGCTGATAATCCTGGACGATTTGCGCTTTCTGGGTAACGGTAACAGCCATGGTGTACTCCTTCTGAATCGCGTGGCCTGCGGCTGAGCGGGACACGTTCGGGGAAACCATGCATTTTACGCTATATGGGAGATCCAACTCAAGCCTGCTGGGTGGCAATCAGCCGGTGCGGCAGCAGGCGGCCGGCATTGGCCTCGGCCAGGCCGAGGAAAGCGTGGGGCACTGCGTAAATCCGTGTCAGCCCTTGATGCTCCGTGGGGTGCGCCACACTGCGGCCCTGGCATAGCGCCGCGGCATCGACGGCATCGAGTTGTACCGCGGGCAGATGCGCCACCAGGCAGTCGGCAGGCAGCAGCAGGGCGTGGCGCTGGAAAACGTCGAGCGCTTCCAGGTCGACCAGGGCGTGTGCCTGTTCCAGCCTGAATCCGCCGGCTGCACAGCGCGTCAGCGCGGTGAGGTGGGCGCCGCAGCCGAGCACAGCGCCGATGTCCTGCGCCAGGGTTCGAATATACGTGCCGGCACTGCATTGCACGTCGAGTACCACGCGGGGCGGATCGCATTCGACCAGTTCGAGGGCGCGAATCGTCACCTTGCGCGGCGGGCGGTCGATTTCGATGCCGGCGCGGGCGTATTCATAGAGCGGGCGTCCCTGATGCTTGAGTGCCGAATGCATGGGCGGGATCTGCTCGATTTCGCCGCTGAAGCGGGGCAGCACGGCGCGGATGTCTTCACGGCCGACTTTGACCTCGCGGGTGCTGACAACCTCGCCTTCCGGGTCGCCCGTAGTCGTGGTGACACCGAGTTGCAGCACGGCGCGATAGTGCTTGTCGGCTTCGAGCAGATAGGCGGAGAACTTGGTGGCCTCGCCGAAGCACAATGGCAGCAGCCCGTCGGCGAACGGGTCGAGAGTGCCGGTATGGCCCGCCTTTTTGGCGTTGAGCAGCCACTTGGCTTTCTGCAGCGCGGCGTTGGAAGTGATACCGACCGGCTTGTTCAGCAGCAGCACGCCGTTAATTGGCTGGCGGGGAGGCAACCTAGAAACCGTAGTTGGACGCGTCCGATGGTGCGTCTGAGCGGGTGACTGGCGCATACGATTCCACACGGGCTTTAGCCCGTAGTGGATCGGAGTCCTTTAGGGCGAAGCGAGGAGGCGGCAGGCCGGGGCCTGCAACGACGAGCGAGAGCGGAATCGTTGCCGCTTTAGCGGCTTTAGTGCATGGTTGTTGCCGATTTATCGGCTCTACAACCACGGCCGCCCCCTTGCGGGGACGAATCCGGCCTACTCCTTGCGGGTACAAAGGCAGGCGCGCGACCAGGCGTATCAGCGGGCGCGTAGCGGACTTAACCTGATGGTGAATATGATCGAAGGCGAAAAAGCCAATATTCATGCGGAATGCCATACGTTTATAAGCGGTCAACTACGGTTTTTAGGTTCATTCGTCTTTCGGGTGTTTGGCATCTTCGGCGACGGCCGCTTCAATTAGCTGGCTAAGCTCGATGCCGCGCTCGACCGAGCGGTCATAGACGAAGCTGAGCTTGGGCACCACCCGCAACTGCATGCGGCGTGACAGCTGCGTGCGCAGAAAGCCGCTGGCACGCTGCAGGCCCAGCAGGCAGGCGGCATGCTCGGCCTCGCCGCCCAGGGTGGTGAAGTAGACCTTGGCAAACTCCATGTCGCGGTTGACCTCCACCTCGGTGATGGTCAGCATGCCGACGCGCGGATCCTTCACTTCCTGCCGGATCAACTCCGGCAGTTCGCGCTGGATCTGGTCGGCGACGCGGCGGGCACGGGGAAAGTCTTTTGGCATGGTGGTTAAGGCTAGGAGTTGGGAATCAGGAACCAGGGCGCGCGGCTCGCCGCGCTCATTCCCTGAATCCTAGCCCCCAGATCCTGATTCCTGGATCCTCACAATGAACGCGCGATTTCCACGACCTCGAACACTTCGAGCAAATCGCCTACCTGGATGTCGTTGAAGTTCTTCAGGGAGAGGCCGCATTCGAAGTTTGCCTTGACTTCCTTGACGTCATCCTTGAAGCGCTTGAGCGAGTCGAGCTCGCCCTGGTGGATCACCACGTTGTTGCGCAGCACACGCACGCCGGCGTTGCGTTTGATCACGCCATCCAGCACGTAGCAGCCGGCAATGGTGCCGACCTTGGAAATGGTGAAGACCTGGCGGATTTCCACACTGCCGATGACGCTTTCCCGCTTTTCGGGCGCCAGCATGCCGGAAAGAGCCGATTTAACTTCATCCACCGCCTCGTAGATGATGTTGTAGTAGCGGAGATCCACGCCGCTGGATTCGGCCAGCTTGCGTGCCGACGCATCGGCGCGCACGTTGAAGCCGATCAGCACCGCCTTGGAGGCGAGCGCCAGGTTGACGTCCGATTCGGTGATCGCGCCTACCGCACTGTGGATGATGTTGACTTTGACTTCGTCGGTCGACAGCTTGGCCAGCGCGTGCGCCAGGCCTTCGTAGGAGCCCTGCATGTCGGCTTTGAGGATGATGGGAAGTTGCTGGACTTCGCCTGCCCCCATCTGCCCGAACATCGATTCCAGCTTGGCGGCCTGCTTTTTGGCGAGCTGCACGTCGCGGAACTTGCCCTGGCGGAACAGCGCGATTTCGCGCGCCTTGCGCTCGTCGGGCAGCACCATCATGTCCTCGCCCGCCCGCGGCACGTCGGACAGACCCTGGATTTCGACCGGGATCGAAGGCCCGGCTTCGTTCACGACATTGCCCGACTCGTCGAGCATGGCGCGCACGCGGCCGAAGGCCTGGCCGGCCAGCACCATGTCGCCGCGGCGCAGGGTGCCGGATTGCACCAGCAGCGTGGTGACCGGGCCCTTGCCCTTGTCCAGGCGCGCTTCGATGACGAGGCCTTTGGCCGGCCCTTCGGCGGCTGCCTGCAGTTCCAGCACTTCGGCCTGTAGCAGGATGGCATCGAGCAAGCCATCGAGATTGGTGTTGGCTTTGGCCGACACTTCGACGAACTGGGTGTCGCCACCCCATTCCTCGGGGGTGACGCCCTGCGCGACGAGTTCCTGGCGGATACGCTCGGGGCTGGCGTCGGGCTTGTCGATCTTGTTGATTGCCACCACCAGCGGCACCCCTGCGGCCTTGGCGTGGTGGATGGCTTCGATGGTCTGCGGCATGACGCCGTCGTCCGCCGCCACCACCAGCACAACGATGTCGGTCGCTTTGGCGCCGCGTGCCCGCATCGCGGTAAACGCTTCGTGGCCCGGGGTGTCGAGGAAGGTGATGACGCCTTTTTCGGTTTCGACGTGATAGGCGCCGATGTGCTGGGTGATGCCGCCGACTTCGCCGCTGGCCACCCGGGTGCGCCGGATGGTGTCGAGCAGCGAGGTCTTGCCGTGGTCGACGTGCCCCATCACCGTGACGACAGGCGGGCGGGGGCGCATGACCGTTTCGCCGGTAAAGCCGGTATCGATGTAGGCTTCCGGTGTATCGAGCGCGGCGGCCTTGGCGATGTGGCCCATTTCCTCGATTACGATGATCGCGGTTTCCTGATCGAGCACCTGGTTGATGGTTACCATGCTGCCCAGTTTCATCAGGGCCTTGATGACCTCGGCAGCCTTTACCGACATCTTGTGGGCAAGTTCGGCCACGGTGATGGTTTCGGGCACCAGAACCTCGCGCACGATCGGCTCGGTCGGGGCCACGAAGGTGGTCTCTTCATGGCCGGATCCGGATCTGGATTTGCCTTTACGGCCGCGCCAGCCTGCGTCAGGCGCAGCGCCGCCACGGGTCTTGAGTCCGCCCTTGCGCTTTGCGGCCTCATCCTTCCAGCTGCCTGCGGCTTTCTTGTCCGGCCCTTTGGCGCCCTTGGCACCAGCCGGCTTGTCGGGTTTGTGCAAGGTTTTGGCGGTAGGTGCGGCGGGTGCAGCGGGCGCAGCGGGCGCCGCGGCTTTCTGGGCTGCCTCCAGTTTGGCGGCTTCGCGCGCGGCTTCCGCTTGCTTGCGCAAGGCTTCGCGTTCGGTGCGGGCCTTGGCGTCGGAGGCCTGGCGTTCCTGCAGGGCCGAGTGACGGCGTGCTTCTTCTGCGCGCGTCTTGACTTCTGCCTCGTTCAGGATCGACGCCTTTTTGATGCGCGTGGTTTTCTTCACCACCGGGGCGGCTTCCGGTGCGGGCTCCACAGCCATCTCAAGCGGCACGGGTGCAGCTTCAGCGACGGGCTCCACCGCGGTGGGCTCGGCGGCGACGGGCTCGGCGGCGACGGGCTCGACCACAGCAGGCTTGGATTTGGCAGGTTTGGCCGCAACCGGTTCGATGACGGGCGATTCAACCCTGGCTTCAACCACCGGCTGAGCCAGTTCCTCGACCTGCGGGGCAGCCTGGATTTCAGGTGCGGGCTCCGACACGGGCGGGGCTTCGGCCGTCAGCGCAGCGGCATCGCGCTTGACGTAGGTGCGCGACTTGCGCACTTCCACCTGAATGGTACGCGACTTGCCGGTGCTATCGGTCTTGCGGATTTCGCCCGTCTGCTTGCGTGTGATGGTGATCTTGGTTTTTCCGGTCTCGGCGCCGCCGCCATGCACCTTGCGCAGGTAGTCGAGCAGGTGTGCCTTGTCCGCCTCGGTGACGGAATCGATCACATCGTTTTTATTGACGCCTGCCGCTTTCAGCTGTTCCAACAACAGCTGGGGCGGCAGCTTCAATTCCTGGGCAAATTGTTCAACGTTCATGCAGTCCTCTTAGCCTTAGGCAAACCAGGGCGCGCGTGCGGCCATGATCAATTGTTTGGCGCGTTCGGCATCCATGGCGGATATTTCGGTCAGTTCGTCGACTGCCAGTTCCGCCAGGTCCTCGGTGGTGTGGATGCCGTTGCTGGCGAGCATGCGTGCGGTTTCTGCGTCCATGCCTTCGAGCGACAACAGGTCGCCCGCAGAGGTCTCGACCTGCTCCTCGCCGACAATGGCGGCGGTCAGCAACGCGTTGCGGGCACGGTTGCGCAGTTCGTTGACCAGGTCTTCGTCGAAGGCTTCGATCTCGAGCATTTCGTTGAGCGGGACGTAAGCGACTTCTTCCAGCGTGGAGAAGCCTTCGTCAACCAGAATCTGGGCGACTTCCTCGTCCACATCGAGCTTCTCGACGAAGAGTGCGAGGGTCTTGCCGCTTTCGCTCGACTGCTTCTCTTCTGCCGTTTCACGCGACATGATGTTGAGTTCCCAGCCGGTCAGCTCGGACGCCAGGCGCACGTTCTGGCCGCCGCGGCCGATGGCCATCGCCAGCTGTTCCTCGTCCACCACCACGTCCATGCTGTGCTTGTCTTCGTCCACCACGATGGAGCTGACTTCGGCTGGCGCCAGCGCATTGATGACGTACTGCGCGGGGTCGGACGACCAGTGGATGATGTCGACGCGCTCGCCCGCCAGTTCGTTGGTCACCGAGGTGACGCGCGAACCGCGCATGCCGATACAGGTCCCGATCGGGTCGATGCGCGGGTCGTGCGATACCACTGCGATCTTGGCACGCAGGCCTGGATCGCGGGCGGCAGCCTTGATTTCCAGCAGGCCCTCCTCGATTTCCGGCACTTCGAGCTCGAATAGCTTCATGATGAATTCGGGCGCGGTTCGCGACAGCACCACCTGCGGGCCGCGGGCGCCGCGGTCGATGCGCAGCAGGTAGGCGCGGACACGGTCGCCGACGCGCAGGTTCTCGCGCGGAATCATCTGGTCGCGGTGCACGAAGCCCTCGATGCGGCCCGATTCGATGATGGCGTTGCCACGGTCGATGCGTTTCACCACCCCGCTGACGAGATGTTCCTTGCGGTCGAGGAAGTCGCTGATGACCTGTTCGCGCTCGGCATCGCGGATCTTCTGCAGGATGACCTGTTTGGCTGCCTGCGCACCGATGCGGCCAAACTCGACGTTTTCCAGCGGCTCCTCGATGTAGTCGCCGATCTCGATGTCGGGATGCTTGTCCTGGGCGTCGATCAGCAGAATCTGGTAACCCTCGGATTCCAGATCCGCTTCGGACACCACCTGCCAGCGGCGAAAGGATTCATAGTCGCCGGTGTCGCGATCGATCGACACGCGCACGTCGGCCTCATCCTTGAAGCGTTTTTTGGTGGCGGAGGCGAGCGCCTGCTCCAGCGCATCGAACACCACATCCAGGCCCACGTTTTTTTCGCGCGCCAGCGCATCGGCCAGCATTAACAATTCACGACTCATCATTCCCTCCAGCCTGCCTAAACCTTTGGGTTCAGGCGGGCAGCGTCCACATTCCTTAAATCGATCGACACTTCCGTGCCATCGACGATCAATTTCACTGCATTTTCTTCCAGGCCGAGCAGTTGGCCGCTGAGGCGCCGCCGGTTATCCATCGGCACCCGCAGCTTGAGCGTCACCGGCTCACCGGCAAAACGTACATAGTCCTGCGGCTTGACCAGCGGCCGGTCGATGCCGGGCGAGGATACTTCCAGCCTGTCATAGTCGATGTTCTCGACGGTGAACAGGTGGCTCAAGTGATTGCTCACCGTTACGCAGTCCTCGATCGTGATGCCCCCCGGCTTGTCGATGAAAATCCGCATCAGCCCGCGCCCGGCGCGTTCCAGCGTCACCAGTTCGTAACCGAGTCCGGCAAGTACAGGCTCCAGGCGGGCGGGCAAATCCATCATTGCAAATCCATCTTCGTGCCGCTGCGCAGCGCAAACGAAACCGCATGAACTCATGGCGCAGCACAAATAAAAAATGGGCGAACCGCCCATTGTTGTTAATAATCAAGCGCCGAAATTATACCACTCGGGCAGGTAGTCTGAAAGACAAGATGGTGCCCGGAACCGGGGTCGAACCGGTACGCCATCGCTGGCGAGGGATTTTAAATCCCTTGTGTCTACCAATTTCACCATCCGGGCGAAACGGACAGCTGGCTTGAGTCTGGAGGCGCGAGCCGGAGTCGAACCGACCTACACGGATTTGCAATCCGGTGCATAACCGCTTTGCTATCGCGCCGTCGCGGTGAATTGCTTAAACGAAAAGGGGAAAACATCCGGGCTACGCCATCTGTTTTCCCCAGAATGCTGGAGCGGGAAAGGAGGCTCGAACTCCCGACCTCAACCTTGGCAAGGTTGCGCTCTACCAGCTGAGCTATTCCCGCGTTTCAAGGCTGCGCATTATGGGGATTCCGCTTTTCCCTGTCAACAATTTTCATGAAGTTTTTTGCAGCGCGCGCGCTGCCATTACAAGGTAATACGCCATCGACACCAGGGTGAGCAGCGCGGCGACCCAGATCAGCAGTGTGCCGATGCTGGCAATGGGCAGGCCGGCGGCCGGGTCGAAATACAGCAGCAGTACGATGGCGATCATCTGCGCCGTGGTTTTCAGCTTGCCGACGAAGGATACCGCCACGCTGGCGGATTTGCCTTCCCTGGCCATCCACTCGCGCAGCGCCGAAATGGTGATTTCGCGGCCGATGATGATGAGCCCGATGAGCGGCGCCACGCGACCGAGGTCGATCAGCACGATCAGCGCGGCGGCGACCATCAGTTTGTCGGCCACCGGGTCGAGAAAGGCGCCGAAGGCCGAGGTCTGGCCGAGCGCGCGCGCCAGATAGCCATCGAGCCAGTCGGTCAGCGCCGCCACCCCGAAAAATACCGCAGCCAGCAGGTTGGCTTCATGCGGCGTCACCCAGCCATCCGGCAGGTAGAAGACGCCCACCATCAACGGGATGAAGAGGATGCGCAGCCAGGTGAGCAGGTTGGGGAGGTTGAGGGGCATCGGTGTTAATGGAGGGCGTTGTAGATGGTTTCCGCCAATTCTCGACTGATACCGTTCACCGTGGCAAGCGCGTCGACGCCGGCGTCGCGCACGCCTTGCAGTCCACCGAAGTGTTCCAGCAGCTGTTTGCGGCGCTTGGGGCCGATTCCGGCGATGTCTTCAAGGGTCGATTGCAGGCGTGCCTTACCGCGTTTGGCGCGGTGGCCGGTGATGGCGAAGCGGTGCGCTTCGTCGCGCACCTGCTGGATCAGGTGAAAGCCGGGATGGTCCTTGGCAAGCTTCAGCTCGCGGCCGTCGGCGAAGATCAGTGTTTCCAGGCCGGGCTTGCGCGCCTCGCCCTTGGCGACGCCGAGCAGCAGAACATCGCTCAGGCCAAGCTCGGCCATCGCCTCGACCGCGCTCGAAATTTGCCCCTTGCCGCCGTCGATCAAGAGCAGGTCGGGCAGCACGCCATTTTCCTCCACGCTCTTGCGGAAGCGCTTGGTCAGTGCGGCGCGCATCGCGGCGTAGTCGTCGCCCGGCGTGATGCCGCCGATGTTGTAGCGCCGGTAGTCGGATTTCTTCAGGTCGTCGCCTTCGTAGACGACGCACGAGGCGATGGTGGCTTCGCCCATGGTGTGCGAGATGTCGAAGCATTCGATGCGGTTCAATTGCGGCAAGCCAAGCGTGTTGCGCAGCGCGGCCAGCCGCTGCGACTGGTTGGCGCGGTCGGCGCTGCGGCGCGCGGCGGACAGGCGCGCGTTGGCCTGCGCCATGCCGATCCAGACTTTTCGCTCGCCGGTGACGCGGTGCAGGAGCGTGACTTTTTTGCCGGCCTGTTCGGTCAGCAGCGCTTCCAGCGCGTCGGTCTCGATCGCTTCGCTCACCAGGATGCGCGCCGGGACCGGGTGCTCCAGATAATGCTGGGCAATGAAGGCTTCCAGCGCTTCGGCCGGCGTCGCCCCTTCGCCATGCTGCGGAAAGAAGCTGCGGTCGCCGAGATGGCGGCCGCCGCGGATCATGGTCAGGTTGACCGCGATCACCCCGCCGGCCTCGGCCACCGCCACCACGTCGGCATCGGCCTCGCCGCCGGTGGTGTCGACGAACTGCTTTTCACGCACCGTTGCCAGCATGCGCAGGCGGTCGCGCAGCAGCGCGGCGGTCTCGAAATCGAGCGCGGCTGCGGCGGCGTTCATCTGTTCGGTGATCAGCTCGGTCAGTGCGGAGGCCTCGCCGTGCAGCAACTGGGCGGCCGCGCTGACGTCGCGCGCGTAGGCTTCCGGCGTGACGAGTTTGACGCAGGGCGCGGTGCAGCGCTTGATCTGGTGCAGCAGGCAGGGGCGCGAGCGGTTGGCGAACACGGTGTCCTCGCAGGTGCGCAGCTGGAACACCTTCTGCAGCAGCTGGATGCTCTCGCGCACCGCGTAGGAATTGGGGTAGGGGCCGAATGCCTGGTCGCTCTTTTTCGGCGTGCCGCGAAAATAGGCTAGCCGCGGAAAGCGGTGCCCGGTCAGCAGCAGGTAGGGATAGGATTTGTCGTCGCGGAACAGGATGTTGAAGCGCGGCTTCAGCCCCTTGATCAGGTTGTTCTCCAGCAGCAGCGCCTCGGCCTCGGTGCGCGTCACCGTGGTGTCGATGTGATCGACGCTCTTCAGCATCAGCCGGATGCGTGGGCTCTGGTCGGTTTTCTGGAAATAGCTGGTGACGCGCTTCCTGAGATGCTTCGCCTTGCCGACGTAGAGTACCGCGCCGGCCGCGTCGATCATGCGGTAGACGCCGGGCAGGGTGGGCAGCGAGGCGAGAAATTCCTTGGTAATGTTCACATGCAAAACCGTTTTATCCGCGAAGGGCGCGAAGGGACACGAAGAAAATCTTCAGGGTCTTGTTTCGCGCTTCTTCGTGCCCTTCGCGGATAAAACGTCATTTCTCATCGAGCAGCTTGCCGGCGATCGCCCAGTTCTCGTCCGGCAGTTCCTCGAACGCGATATAAGTGTAGGAGGCCGGCTTGCCGGCGTGGCGCTCCAGCGTGGCGGTGATTTCCTCGGCGACTTTCTGCTTCTGCTCGCGGGTCAGCGTGCCGGCGAGCTTGATGGTGACGACGGGCATGATCGGTTCTCGCTTTGAATCAGGGTGAACACCGCCGCGAACATTTCCGGGGTGAGGCGGCGTGTCTGCGTATTGTAGCGGGAGCAGTGGTAGCTGCTGACCAGCCGCCGTCCGCCGGGCAGGCGGTAGTCGCTGGCGTGGCCGAAGGGGTAGTCTTTGAGTTTGAGGCCCTGCGCGCGCAGAACCGCCTGATGTGCAATCTGGCCGAGCGCCAGGATGCTGGCGTGCGTCGGCAAGGCGGCAATTTCGGCTGCCAGGAAACGATTGCATTCACGGATTTCGCCCGGTTCCGGCTTGTTGGCCGGCGGCAGGCATTTCACTGCGTTGGTGATGCGGCAGCCGCTGAGCGTCAGGCCATCGTCGACGGAAATCGACTGCGGCGCACTGGCGTAGCCGAAGCGGTGCAGGGTCTCGTACAGCAGTACCCCTGCGTGATCGCCGGTGAACGGCCGGCCGCTGCGGTTGGCGCCGTGCATGCCGGGGGCGAGACCGACGATCAGCAGGTCGGGCGCAGGATCGCCGAAGGCGGGCACCGGGCGCGCGTGGTAACCGGGATGGTGCGTGCGCACTTCGTCCAGAAAGCCGGCAAGGCGTGGGCAGGCGCGGCAGCCAGGATCAAAATTCATTTCAGGCACGCTGTAAACATCGGGGTATCGGGACGCGCATTGTAGTGGGTGCGCCCCGGTTTTCATGCTGGCGGCGGGGCGCCGCTCAGCCCTTGTTGCGCAGCCCTTTGACCCAGGCTTCCATGGCTTCGTTCGCGGGCCTCATCGGCGCTTCCATGAAGCTCACCACGAACTTGTCGCCCATGTCCGCCACGCCGATGGAGCGGGGACGCACCGCCAGCACCTGCGGATTGGGCAGGGCCAGGCCGAAGCAGAAGATCACGTCCACCGCGGCCTTGATGTCGGGATTGATCTCGCCTTCGATGCGTCGAGTGTGGGCGTAGTGGTCGAACACGCCGATGAATTGCACCTTGGGGTTGGCGGCGATTTTGTCCTTGAGGCCGCTCACCACCTCGTCGACGCTTTGACAGCGGGTTTCGGACTTGTCGATCTCGGCGACGAAGATCGGGTATTTTTCCTGCAGCAGGGTTTGTTTCATCAGGCATTTCTTCTCGGTTGCGGTTGGGTGGGTGCGGCGTCGAAGCCGTTTCAGTGCTCCTCTTCCCAGCCGGTGATCATGGCCTTGATGTGGGCGAGCGGAGTATGTCCGGTGGTGGTGAGGTAGACGTGAGCGACGAGGAAAACCAGCATCATGAAAGCGCCGAGCGTGTGGGCGATGGCGACTTCCTGCAGGCCGAGCCAGGCGGGCGCGAGGTCGCGCCATTCCGCGTAGAACAGGTAGGCGATTCCGCTCGCCCAGATTAACGGATTGATCGCGAGCTTCAGCCCCAGGTAGGCCAGGCGCTGCAGCGGGTTGTGCTTGCGTTCGGGCACCACCCTGTAGGGGTGCGGGCGGCCGAGAAAGATGCCGTAGCTGTAGTACTGGATCACCGCGCCCAACTGGTCGAAGCTGGGGATGTACTGGCGCCATTCGCCGGTGGTGAAATGCCAGAAAATGGCAAAGATCCACAGGCCCACCAGCAGCCAGGCGGCCGTGGTATGAATCGACACCGCCTGGCCGAAGTCGAGCAGGCTGTAGCTGCCGTGGACCTCGAATCCGGTGACCAGCAGGGTGATGACCAGCGCGGCCTGCGACCAGTGCCAGAAGCGCTCGAAGCGCTTGAAGAGGTAGATGCGTTCAGTCATTTCCGTGTTCCCTGCGTTTTCTGCGCGTGAAGATTCGCAGCGTGCCGTGGCCCAGCACGCCGAGCAAAGCGAGGCCGGCCAGCCCGAAGCCGGCGCGGTCCAGCAGCAGGTTGCGGTCGCGGCCCGGCAGATAGACGCCGCTGACCGCCTTCAGGCGGCCGTCGCGGCTGTGGCATTCGGCGCAGCCCAGTGCCTGTTCCTTCGGCGCCACCATGTGGGTGATGGGCCACAGCATCTCCGTTTCGACGAAGCCGAACCTGCCGCTGAAGGGCTGGCCGGCGGCGGCCGTTCCGGCGGCCAGCGCGCGATCCCAGTCGTAGTTGAACCACAGCGCGGTGTCGTCCGGCGTGGCGGTGTGGGGCACCAGCAGAGTGAGGTGCTCCAGGTCGTAGGGCTGCTTGCCGCGGAAGCGCTTGACCGGCCAGATGCGGGCAGCGGGCTCACCGGCATCGCCGTGGAAGGTGTTCATCTTGACGATGCGCGCCGGATCGATGCGGTCGCTCTTCAGCGTGTAATCCACGCGGCCGTCGAACCAGACGTAGTCCGGTTCGACATTCTCGCCCAGGCGGAAGTCGCCCTTCTTGCTGTCGAAAATGACGTGACCGTGTTCATCCTTTTTCTGGAACGGCTTGCCGTCGGCATCCAGCGTGCCCGCCGTGGACCAGTCCCAGAACATCTTGGTGGGCACGCCGCCGCGGGCGAAGGCGGGAATGTGGCAGGTCTGGCAGGCCAGCGTACGGGTATGGGCGTTGAGGCGGTCGCCCCGCGTCAGGCTGCCCATCAGGCCCGCGCCCGGTCCGGGCTTGTGCGGCTGGTCGCCGTGGCAGGCCTGGCAGCTTGCCGGATTGCGATCGGTTTTCTGGCCGCGCAGGATGGCAGGGTGCGGGTCGGAGGCGGTTGGCGCTATCCGGCTTCCGGCGATGCGGTGGCTTTCGGTCTTGTGGCAGGTGGCGCAGGTGAAGTTGCCCCCATCCACGCCCATGTGCACGTCCAGCTTGCGGTCGGGCTGCTTCAGCGAGGAATCCAGATCGCCGTGCTTCACTCCGTCGCCGCCGCCGCCGTAAAAATGGCACGCGCCGCAGGTGGCGCGGCTGGTCTTGCCGACCTGCCGGGCGACCTGCGACAGATCCACCGCTTCGATGAATTTGCCGGAACCCGGCGGATATTCCATGCGCTGGTAGGCGGGATGGCCGGCCAGGCCGGGAATCTTGACGTACTGGCCGGTGTTGTGGCAGGCCAGGCAATCGACGTTCCTTTCCGAGCTGAAGTCGAAGCGGTCGTCCTTCCAGCCGTAGCCCACATGGCAGGCATTGCAGAACGCTTCGTTGGAACGATCGGCGATGCAGAAGCTGTTGAGCATGGTCTTCTTGCCCAGGCGCTGGCCGGTGGACGGGTTGACGTAATCCCAGGTCCAGTGCCGCGTCGCCATCACCTGTTTGGCCGCCTCGGTATGGCAGGACAGGCAGGCTTCGGTCACTTCTTCACCGGTTTTGAACGGCTTTTTCAGCCGGCTGAACTTGCCGTGTTCGGCCGTGGACGCCTTCACCTCGGTCCGTGCAGGCACTGCGTCCGCAGCAGCCGACGCCTGCGTCGCGGCGTTCAGCGCCAGCAGCAGGAGACAGGCGAACAATGCACGCCGAACAAGATATCCGCCGATTAGGCTTGAGTTTTTTATCATGAGCGCTCCCTGTTTCGGTCAGGCACGAGGCGGTGGAAAATCAGTCAGACGAACCCCGGCTTTCCGTATCAAGTGTAGGTGATCCGGCTTGATTTTCCATGCCCGGCCCAGCCGCCGCGAGTCGGCGACTCATGCGCGATTCACCTTGCGGTAGGGGCGCAGGTACTGCCATTCGAAAAACCGCTTGGCCCAGTGGAACAGGCGGCACGGCGGCCATCGACAGGCCCAGCGCTTCGAGGGTGGGGACGGCCATGTTGTTGCCCACCCGGCCATAGACCACTTGCGATTGTACCGAAATCACATCGAGCGGCAGCGGCTTCATGGCTGCCCCAGTATGCCCCTTGATGCCGTCGACCAACACGTTATCGATAAAGTTTTTTTCTCATGTACCCCATCCCCCTCCCAGCCTCCCCCTTTGTTTGTAAGGGCGCTTGGAGGAGAGCGCGTCAAAGACATCGGCCACCGCGAAGATGCATGCGGCAAGTGGAATGGCGTCGCCCTTCAGTTGACGAGGATAGCCGCTGCCATCCCTTTTTTCGTGATGCGCCGCAACCACCGCATTGGCATCATCCAGCCACCCCATGCCGGTCACAATCTCCTCACCCAACGCGACATGGGTGCGCATAATGACGAATTCTTCTTCGTCCAGTTTGCCCGGCTTGAGCAAGATGGCATCGGGTATGCCGATTTTTCCAACGTCATGAAGAAAACTGCCTGCGATCAGGGCCTGCATATCGTGCCCCGTCAGCCCCATTTCTTCGGCAATGCGGGCAGAAACCCAGGCAACCCGGTAATTGTGTTCCCCGGTATCGGAATCCCGCTTGGCAATGGCCCGGCCCAAGGACTCCATCATGGAAATATGAGAATCGAGCACTTCGCGGGCTTTGCGTTCGTTATCCGTCGAAAGATGCACGACCACGGGATAAATCGCGGCACCGCACAGCAATGAGGCAAGACACGTCATCAACGCGACCGTCAGAGCATTGGCAAAGATTTGTTCCTGCTGCCATTTGGGCACCACACGAACACCTTCGAAGTATCCCGTTATGGGACCCCCGACAGCCTCGGTCTGTTCACGCAGGGGAATAAAGACTCGCAATACCCACACGTCGCCTGCCAGCTTGAGACTCTCAATAGGTCGTCGTCAGGTAATCGGGTTTGCCATGGCCGGTCAGAGACTGCTCAATGGCCTCCCCCCAGAGGTCATGGATTCTGCAAGTTTAGCGCCGTTTCCGTCGTAAATTTCCGCGATATCAAACAATCCGCCGACAATGATGTTTGCAGCAGCTTCGGCACGGCCAACCGCGTCCTCCCCCCCCCCCAGATTGATCGCATGGTGGCGGTGGAGCAAACGGCCCGATTCCTCCATGGCCAGGGAGACGATGCTCTCTTCTGCATTTTCTCTGGCGACATACCACGCAATAGGACCGCTGATGGAGGCGAGCAGCGCACTGACGCCGGCAATGAGAATGGCTGTGCGCTTTCTAAAGGGGTTCACGGGAAAAATCCGATCCGAATAAAATCACTTATATATTGTAGAAATGTATGTATTTGTGCCCCAATGTGTCGGCGAACGGTACACGGGACATGTTGTTCACCAGACGAAAAATTGCTGGTACCAGGCCCACAGGGGCAGGGCGGCGGCCAGGGCGACGCCGACCGGCGCGGCCCAGCGCCGCCGGCCGACCCGTGCCAGGCGCCAGGCCAGGCTGGCAGACCAGAGGCCGGTCAGGGCCAGCAGCGTGAGCCGGGCCGGGGCGGCCCAGGCCAGCACGATGCCCTCGCCGAACAACTGGCCGGTGGTGAGCAGGGACAGCCCGACGAAGACGCTGACCCCGGCGAAGGGGATCAGGGTCATGGCCAGGCGGGTCCAGTGTGTTCCCGCAAAGGCGGCGGTTAACCGCAGGCAGAGCCAGATCCAGCCGCCTGCGACCAGGGCGGTGGCGCCGATATAGGCCAGCAACAGGCCGCCATCCAGCCAGGTGAAGGCATCGTTCAATTCCGGGTAGTGGGTGAACAGCCACCACTGGCCGGGGGTGTCCAGTGCCCACCAAACCTCTTGCTCGATCAGCCATTCGGCCGCCACCTGCTTGGCGGCGATAAACCAGGGGCTGGCGCTCCACTGGAACGCACCGAGGGCGACGCCCAGCATGCCGAAGGCGAGCAGGCGCGCGGACCAGCGATCCTGCGGCTCGACCTTCGGGCCGGCATCAGGCAGACGCAGAATTTCCCATTCCGGGGAACGCAATGCCAATTGCACCGCGCCGCGCTTCCCGGCGCAACGGCCGCACATGTGGCAGGCGGAGGCGGACTGCATGCGACGGATATCGATCAGTGGCGCGCAGTTTACCGGCGCCCCGGACTTGGAGGCGCCATCCCAGACAGCCCGGTCCACTGCGAAGTGCAGTGGGGCGATGCGGGCCAGCAGATTGAATACGCCGGAGACCGGACACAGGTGGCGGCACCACACCCGCTTGTTCTTGCCGTACAGCAGGCCAACGACGATTGCGGCCAGCGTCGAGCCGCCCAGGATCAGCAGGGCCGGCTTGGGATATTCGTAGACGCTGGTCATCTGGCCGAACAGCGTGGTCAGCACGAAGGCCAGGAACGGCCAGCCGGCCCACTTCAGCCAGCGCGGTACCGGGAGGCCGAGGCTGAATTTCGAACTCCATTCAGTCAGTGCCCCTTCCGGGCAGAACAGACCGCACCAGACCCGGCCCAGGGTCATCATCGACAGGATGACGAAGGGCCACCAGATGCCCCAGAACAGGAACTGGGCAAAGCGGGTGAGGTTGTCGAGGATGTGGTCGCTCTCGCCGGGCAGGGGCAGGAAGACGGGCCAGGCCACCACCACGACGTAGAACAGCACCACCGCCCATTGCAGGGCGAGGATGCTGCCGCGGTGCCGGCGCAACCAAAGGCCCAGCCGAGCCAGGCGCTCGCCTTTGCCGCCTGCCGGCCGGGAGGACGGGGCACAGGCGCTCATCGCAATTCTCCCGCCGGCCTTGCCCGCAACGCCAGGGCGAAGGCCAGCCCCCACCACAGCGCCAGCGCCAGGTAGCTGAGGCCGGCGGGCTGGGCGCGCCAGCCGGTGAAGGCGGCGATGAGGCCGCCGGCACGGCTGCTGTCATCCAGCAGGAAACCGGCATCCCACAGCGGATCGACCAGCGCCGGCAGCGCCTCCAGACCGATCAGCTTGTCGAGACCGTCCACCAGCAGGGCACCGCCCAGCAGCAGCAACAGAATTTCCGTTGCGCGGAAGAACAGCCGCCAGGAGAACCAGCGCGCGCCCCGCACCAGCCCGGCATAGGCCGCCAGCGCGAGCAGGAAACCGGCCACGCCGCCGGCAAGCAGATCGGCGCCGCTGTCGTTGGTGGCGGCGCCGTACAGGAAGATCACCGTCTCGGCGCCTTCGCGGCCCACCGCGAGGGCGGCCAGCAGCGCCATGCCGGCCCAGTGGGCGCGTTCGGCGGCGACGGACATGCCGGCCTCCAGTTCGCGCTTGAGGCCGGCGCCGTGACGGCGCATCCACACGACCATCTGGAAAATCAGCCCGGCGGCGACCAGCGGCATGAGTGCCTGGAACCACTCCAGGGTGGTGTCGTCGGCCCAGGCCTGGATGCCCAGCAGGGTGAGCGCCAGCAGCACGGCCAGCGCCAGCCCGGCGCCGACGCCGCCCCACAGCCAGCGCAGGGCGCGGCGGCGCTGGTCGGGCAGCAGTCCTGAGTGGGCGGTGAGCCAGCCGTGCAGGATACCGACGACCAGCATGGCCTCGATGGTCTCGCGCCAGACGATGAAGGCAGCATTACCCATGATTCGTTCTCCCTGAAACCAGGCGCCACAGGGTGCTCGGGGGGAACAAGGTCGGCCAGGCTGCGGTAGCGCCGGCGAGCTGGGATGGAGGCATGGCGGGTGTTTTCATTTCGCGACGATGCGGCCTTTGGATGTGTCTGGGTGGAATTCGTCGAAGAAGTCGTATTCGCCCGGTTTCAGCGGGGCGATGACCACGAAGGAGCGGGCGCCGGGGGCCAGCACCTTTTCCTTCCTGAGTTGCAGGCTTTCGAACTCGATCGGTTCGCGCCCCGCGTTCTCGATGACGATCTTGAAACGCACTCCGGCGGGAACCGCCAGGGTGGCAGGCGTCAATCGCCCGCTTTTCGCCATCACCGTATAAGTGGGCAGATCGGCGTGGGATGCACCGGCATACAGGGCGGCGACGAGGAGGAAGGCACGGAGCTTCATGGCGCCGCCTTCAGAACGACAGGGCGGCGCGCAGGCCGGCCACGTTGCTGTTGCCGTTGGCCTTGTCGGCGGCGGCATGGCGGATGAACTGCAGGTCCGGCGTCAACATCAGGCTGGGGGTGGCCTGCCAGTTGTAGTAGAGCTCGACGGTCTGTTCGGCGCCGGCCGGGTCGGCCAGCGTCGCACGGTAGGCGTCGCTGACGGCAAGATGCGCCACCGCAACACCCAGGCTGTCGGCGGCCCGATTCCAGTAGCTGCCGGAAAAACTGGCGCCCAGCGTGACGGCCCGGTCGTACATGGGGGCGCCTTTCAGGGAATAGCCGTAGCGGCCCCACAGGATGATGCCGTCGCCGACCCGTTGATCTGCCGAGACGCCCAGGCCGGACTGCTTCTCGAGGCTGCCGTCGTGCACCGTGCCCTGGCCGGTGTGCCAGCCGTAAAGGCGGAAGTGGCCGTCGCGGCCGCCGAACAGCTTGTGGGTGCGCTCGAGCTGCAGGATGTGCAACGGTTTCTCGAAGCTGTCGACGAAGGCGGCGCCCCCGCCGGTGGCGAACAGACCGTAGGACACGCCCCAGGTGAGGGGGGCGTTGGTCTCGTTGACATAGGCCAGACGCATTCCCGGGGTGAAGCCGTAACTGTCGAACACCGCGCCACCACCCGCATCCAGCAGGGGATTGTGGACGAAGTTGAGGTTCAGGTATTGGGTGGTTTCGTTGTTAGAGGCGTCGTTGCCATCGAAGAAGCCGTAGGGATCCATTTTGCCGAAGGTGGCTTCCAGGTGTTCCCGGGAGGCACCCTTGAAACCGCCGAGGGGCAGCGGCACATTGAGCTGGTACCAGGCCTGGGCCAGCACGGCATGGACATTGGAGGGGTCGGAATGGGTCGCATCGAAGGCGGTGGCGTTGACCGGCGAGCCGCCGGCCTGTTCCACGCCGTCGCCCTGGCCCATGCGCAGGTGGAAAAAGAACTGGCCTTTGGCGTTGCCTACCTCGCCGCCTGGCATGCCAACTTCGACGTCGCCGCGCCAGGACAATTGGGACGGGTCGCTTGTGGCTGCCGGGTCGAGCTTACTGGCATGCTGGGCCACCAGGGTGAGGGCGCCGCCGGCGCTGATACCTTCCACCGCCTCGGCCAGGCGTCCCGCCGGCCCGAGCCGGCCCATGTCCGCCTCCATTGCCTTCAGGCGGGTGGCCAGCTCCGGCTCATCCTGGGAAAGACGCTCGCTGGCGAAGGAAGCTTCCAGCTTGAGATTGTCACTTTCCATCTGCTGCACCCGTGTTTCCAGGGCGGCGGCGGACGGGGCGGCGAGCTGCCGTTCCAGTTCGGCATTGCGCACCTCCAGACGGTCGAGGCGATCCTGCATCTGCTGCAGAGTCTGGGCCAGTTCGACGGGCAATCCGGCCGCATCGACGCTCGCGCTGCCGGCCAGCGCCATGGCCAGGACGACGGGTTTCAGGGCGCGCATCAATAGCCTCCCCGTTTGCCGATACCGGCGAAGCTGAAGTCCCATTCCACGGCGAACCGCTTGAACCAGGGCCGCACGCCGGTGAGCCGGTCGGTGTGGCGATGGAAGTGGTGGCCGGCGTGGTTGCCTTCGTCGTTGGGTGGCAGCACGGTGAACTTGACGCGGTACTTGCCGGGCCCCATCAGCTTGACGTTGTCGCCATAGTGCGGACCGTCGCTGGCCACCATGGGCAGGAAATCGCCCTTGATGCAGTCGCCGCCCTGCTTGCAGACCTCGTACTTGACCAGCAGGTAGGGGATCCAGTCGCCCTCGGCGAAGCCGTTTGGGTTGCTGCCCAGAGCGCGGATGTCGGCCTCCAGGTGCACGTCCGTCTGGCTGGCGGGCAGCATCTGATGGCCCATCACGGATTCCATCTCCACCGGCTGCAGGTAGACACCGGCGATTTCCATGCCGCTGCGCTGCTGCGGGGTGCCGATGGGGTATTCCGCTGCCAGGGCGGCGCTGGACAGGCTGGCGGCAAGGACCAGGGCGGCGAGGGGGCGAACGATAGCCATGAACTTCTCCTTTTCAGTTAGAGCCAATGAAAAAATGTATTGGCTGGCTACCGGGGCGGAGAGCCCGTTGGCTGGCTAAGACCGTCCATCCAGTCTTCTTGGGTTCAGGTGGCTTGCTGGCGCTTTGTGCGTTGGCGGGCGGGTGATGCGGTGGCAGATTTATTTGGTGAGAATCAGTTTGCCGTTCTTGGTGATGCGCAGGCGATAGTGCTCGCCTTTGTGGCTGATCAGGATTTCCTGATTGCCCTGGAATAAATAGTCTGTCGGGATGACGTCCGGCCGAAAAGTTCGCGTGCCAGGCTCAGCCGGGGAATGGGTGGATAAAGGTGTTTGCGTGTGCATGGATTGGGCGTCTGGTTTGGCTGGACCGGGTTTCATTCGTGCTGTTCTCGTTTGGTGAATGATAATCATTCGTATTAATGTGTCAAGCGGTGGCGGTAAATATTTACAAAAATAGGCGGATGGAGTCCACCGGAACAGCGGGCATGGCGGATCGCCAGTGGGGCGACTGGACGCTTACGAAGGAAGATATCCAGGTTGGCATCGATGGCAACCGGGTTTCGATCAGCGCCTGAACCAGGAAGTGGGAATCGTCTATTTAACGCGGCGCCTGCCAGCAGTTGTTGTTGATCTGCCAGGTCATAGAGAGTTGCTCGCTGGCGGGGTACAGCACGTATTTGACGCCCATGCGGTCGACACCTTTACGCCAGAACATGGCCAGCAGGTTCTTTTCGCCGCTGGCGATGACGCTGGTATGGGGGATGACCTTAAGCGGATTGCCGTAAAGGTTGGAATAATTCGAGGCGACGATGACAAAGTGGCGGAAGGCCGGTTCGATTTCCTGGTCGAACGCCACCAGCTTGTCGTTGCAGAAGGGGAACGGGAAGCGGCCGCCGCCGGGGCTGTCTGGCAGGTCGTAGACAAACAGGCCGTCGTTGCCGACGGGCAGGGCCTTGTCGAAATCCCAGGTTTTGAGCGTCCGCTCGACCTCGGCGCGACTCATGCCATTCTTGAATTCGCCGATTTTCCACGCCAGGGCGGGCCAAGCAGCAGCCCCGCAAGCAGGTCAAGCATTTTTTTTCACAGTTATGGCGATCCCGAATGCGGGGCGCGAACCCGTCTGAAGCATGGCCCTGCGTGCCACATGGCGTGCGGCGGTCTCGTCCACATTACTTGCCGCTGATGGCGCCGAAGACCTTTTTCAGCAAGTCGCTGCCGGTCTGCATGGGGTTGGCGCGGATGGCCGTCTCTTGTTCCCCGATCAGGGTATAGAGCCGGTCGAGTGCCTGCTGGGTGACGTACTGCTCGACGCTGGCCTGCTTGCTGTCGATCAGGTTGAACTGCGCGGCCGTGCCGGCGTACTGGTTGTACTGCTGCGCCAGTCCGACCTTGTCGGTGCTGGCCTTGACGATGGGGCCGAAGCGCTCGGTGAGCCGGGCCTCGGTTTTCCTGCGGAAGAAGTCGGTGGCCGAGGTCTGCCCGCCGCTCAGGATGCCTCGGGCATCGTCCAGCGTCATCTCCTTCACCGCGTCGACCAGCAGGGTTTTGGCTTCGGGCACCGCCGCCTCGGCGGCGCGGTTCATCGACAGCACCAGCTCGTCGGCCTGCTTGCCCATGCCGAGCATGCGCAGGGCCTTTTCGGCTTTTTGCAGGCTGGGCGGCAGCGGGATTTTCAACGCGGGGTTACCGAAAAAGCCGTCCTTCTGACCGAGCTGGGCGACGGCGGCATCCGCCCCGCGGGTGAGCGCCTCCTTCAGCCCGGCGTTGATGTCGGCGGTGGAGAGCGCGTCGACCCCGCTGGCCGTTGGCTGACTGGCGGGTTTGCCCAGAACGCCCTTCAGCATTTCGTTCCAGTCGATCGCGTGGGCGGGCAGGGCCAAGGTAAAGCCGGCGGCCAGGATCATCCATCGCTTCATGGTGCATCTCCTCAAGTGGTTCCTGAAACTGCAGTGCTCCCACCCTTAATCAACAAACCATTAATTTCCTGTCGTTCTCCGTGCCTCTGTGTCCCAAGGGATACCGTCTCTGCGGGACATATCTCTGTGGTGGGGGTTTCAGGGTGATTGGACTACAGCACTTCTGCAGCATAGTCGGCCAGGCGCGAACGTTCGCCCCGCTGCAGGGTGACGTGGCCGTTGTGCGGCCAGCCCTTGAAGTGGTCGACCACGTAGGTGAGGCCGGAGCTGCCTTCGGTGAGGTAGGGCGTGTCGATTTGCGCGATGTTGCCCAGGCACACCACCTTGGTACCCGGTCCGGCACGCGTGATCAGCGTCTTCATTTGCTTGGGCGTGAGGTTCTGCGCTTCATCGATAATTAGAAACTTATTGAGAAAGGTGCGCCCGCGCATGAAATTCAGCGACTTGACCTTGATCCGGGAACGGACCAGATCCTGCGTCGCCGCGCGCCCCCAGTCGCCGCCGTCGTCCTCGCTTTTGTTCAGCACGTCGAGGTTGTCTTCCAGCGCACCCATCCACGGCGTCATTTTTTCTTCCTCGGTGCCTGGCAGAAAGCCGATGTCCTCGCCGACCGGAACGGTGACGCGGGTCATGATGATTTCGCTGTAGAGCTTTTTGTCGAGCACCTGCGCCAGTGCGGCGGCCAGTGTCAGCAAGGTCTTGCCGGTGCCGGCCTGGCCGAGCAGGGTGACGAAATCGATCTCGGGATCCATCAGTACGTTAAGCGCAAAGTTCTGCTCGCGGTTGCGCGCGACGATGCCCCAGACGTTGTTCCGGGTGTGGCTGAAGTCACGCACCGTGACCATTTCTGCCAGCTTGCCCTCGACTTTGAGCACCTTGGCATAGAGCGGGTTGGGGCCTTCCTGGAAGACGAACTCATTCGGCAGGAAACTGGAAACCAGCGGTCCCTTGATGCGGTAATAGGTGTGGCCGTTGGCCTGCCACGATTCCATACCCTTGCCGTGGCTGTCCCAGAAATCGGCGGGCAGTTCGCGCAGACCGGTATACAGCAGGTCGGTGTCTTCCAGCACCTTGTCGTTGAAGTAGTCCTCGGCCGGCAGCCCCAGCGTGCGCGCCTTGATCCGCATGTTGATGTCTTTCGACACCAGGATGACCTGACGCTTGGGGTGGTGGCGCGCCAGGAACAGCACCACGCCGAGAATCTGGTTGTCTACCTTGGAAGTCGGCAGGGAGAGCGGGATGTCGCCGGTGATCGCCTGGGTCTGCAGGAACAGCTTGCCCGTGGCGGAATTGTGGCTGTGCGACGCCAGCGGCACGCCTTCCTCGATGGTGTCGAGCTTGCTGACCATCTCGTCGAGAAAGCGGCTGGCCTGGCGGGCGTTGCGCGAGACCTCGGTCATGCCCTTCTTGTGTTGATCGAGCTCTTCCAGGGTGGCGATCGGCACGTAGATGTCGTGCTCCTCGAAGCGGAACAGGCTGGTGGGGTCGTGCATCAGCACGTTGGTGTCGAGTACGAACAGCTTGGTCTGGGCAGCGGCTTTTCTCGGCATGGCGTGGGATCGCGGAGGTTGGAATGCATTCATCCTACATCAAGCCGAAGCGGGCTTGTCGAGTCGTAAAAGTAAACCCGAAACCTGTCCGCCGGCGCGGATTGGGCAGCGGTTTTTTCAGTAGAATGTTGCGTTAACCCTGAAATTCGAGCCATCGTATGTCTCGTCGGCTGCTGTTGCTGTGTATGGTGTGGGTGTGGGCGCCGCCGCTGTGCGCCCAGGTCGCCGCGCACATCCTGCTGCAGGATTCGCCGCTGGCCGGGTTTCAGTACCACGCGGACAAGGCGCTGTGGTCGCGGATGCAGGTGGGCGATGCGCTCACCCTGGTTCGCGAGCCGGACAACCCCCACGATGCGAGGGCCGTGCGGGTGGAATGGCAGGGCCACAAGATCGGCTATGTGCCGCGCCGCGAGAATGCCGATGTGGCGCGCTTCATGGATGGCGGCCGGACACTGGAGGCACGCATCGTGCGGCTGGCCGAGGTGCGCGAGCCGTGGTTGCGGGTGCGTTTCGAGATCCTGATTCCCTTGCAGCCCTGAAGGAGGACGTTATGAAGCGACTGATCCTGCCCATCATGATGCTGTTTGCCTGGCTGGCGCCGGCGGCCGCGGATTCCCTGCCGCTTGCCAGCCTTAAATTGCCGCCCGGATTCGAGATCGAGCTGTTCGCGCGCGTGCCCAACGCGCGGCAGATGGCGCTCGGTAACAACACCCTGTTTGTCGGCAGCATGCGCGCCGGCAAAGTCTATGCGATTCCGCTCGGGGGCGCGCGCAAGCCGGTGGTCATTGCCGACGGACTCAATATGCCGGTGGGCGTGGCGTTCCGCGACGGCGACCTCTACGTGTCGGCGGTGAGCCGCATCCTGCGGCTTGCCGGCATCGAGGCGCGCCTGGACAAGCCGCCACGGCCCGAGGCGGTCAGCAGCGCCTATCCGGGCGATCCCCATCACGGCTGGAAATTCATCGCGTTCGGCCCCGACGGCAGGTTGTATGTGCCGGTGGGCGCACCGTGCAACATCTGCGAACCCGACCCGGATCGTTACGCCAATATCACCGCGCTCGATGTGGCGAGCGGCAAGATCGAGGTGGTCGCGCGCGGCGTGCGCAACACGGTCGGCTTCGACTGGCAGCCGCAGAGCGGCGAGCTGTGGTTCACCGACAACGGCCGCGACTGGCTGGGCGACGACGCACCGCCAGACGAGCTCAATCGCGTCGGCCGGCCCGGCCAGCACTTCGGCTACCCGTATTGCCACGGCGGGAGGTTCGTCGATCCCGAGTTCGGCCGCGCCCGCCGTTGCGACGAATTCGAGCCGCCGGTGCAGAACCTGGGCGCGCACGTGGCGAGCCTGGGCATGCGCTTCTATACCGGCACCCAGTTCCCCGAGCACTACCGCAATGCGGTCTTCATTGCCGAGCACGGCTCGTGGAACCGCAGCAGCAAAACCGGCTACCGGGTCAGCGTGGTGCGCCTGCAGGATGGCCGCGCGGTCAGCTACGAACCCTTCGTCAGCGGCTGGCTGCAGGGCGACTCTGCCTGGGGCCGTCCCGCCGATGTGCTGGTGATGCCCGACGGCAGTCTGCTGGTGTCGGACGACCATGCCGGCGCGATTTACCGCGTCACCTACCGCGGTAGCCGGTAAAATTACACGCATGGAACTGCTTGTCCTCGATACCTCAACCGAATGGTGCTCGGTCGCGCTGTGGCTGGACGGCCAGATCCAGGCGCGCCGCGTGCTGGCCGGGCAGCGGCACAGCAGCCTGCTGCTGCCGATGGTGGACGAACTGCTGCGCGAGTCGGACCTCGGCCTGCGCCAGCTCGACGGCATCGGCTACGGCGCCGGCCCCGGCTCGTTCACCGGCCTGCGCATCGCCTGCGCGGTGACGCAAGGCCTGGCGTTCGGCGCCGACCTGCCGGTGGTGGGGGTCTCCACGCTGGAATCGATTGCCGAACAGGCGGGTGCGGAGCACGTACTGACCGTGCTCGATGCGCGCATGGCCGAGGTCTACTGGGCGGCGTATCGGCGGGATGCCAATGGCTGGTGTGCCGTGAGCGAGCCGCAGCTGGCGCTGCCCGAGTCGGTGACGGTGCCGGCCGGCGGCGAGTGGGTCGGCGCCGGCAACGGCTTTGCCGTCCTGGGCGAGGTGCTGCGCCCGCGCCTGGCGGCACAGCTCGCGCATATCGACGACACCCTGATGCCCGACGCCGCGGCGATGGCGCCGCTTGCCGTCCGGGCATTCGAACGTGGCGAAGGTGTGGATGCCGCGCTCGCCGCGCCGATTTACCTGCGCGACAAGGTGGCGCTGACGGTGGACGAACGCCGCCGGAAAAAGTCCGCATGAGTGCCCTGCCAGAGATTCCGGTCCACGAGGTCGCGCACCGCCTGCGCCCGATGACCGAGGCCGACCTGCCGCGCATCCACCGCATCGAACTGGCGAGTTACGAATACCCGTGGAGCCTGGGCAATTTCGCCGATTCGATGAGCGCCGGCTACAGCATGTGGGTGCGCGAAGCCGAGGGCGAGGTGATCGGCTATTACGCGATGATGGCGGCGGCGGGCGAAGCACATCTGCTCAACCTCACCATCGCGCCGATCTGGCAGCGCCACGGACTCGGACGCGATCTGCTCGACCACTGCCTGGCGCGCGCCCGCGATCACAAGACCGCAAGCCTGTTTCTCGAAGTGCGCACCTCCAATACGGCTGCCATTGCGCTGTATCGCAGCAGCGGTTTCGCCGAGCTGGCTGTGCGGCGCGGCTACTATCCCGCACGCGGCGGCCGCGAGGATGCGCTGATCATGAAGAAAGACCTGACCTGACATGCTGAGCCGCGACGACGTCTTCGGCGAACTCGGCATCGGCCCCGTCTGGCGCCTGCGCGAAACCCCCGCTTCGCCGCTTTCCGCTCCCCCCCACACCTGGGATACGCTCGCCGATGCCGTCGCCCATTGCACCGCCTGCAAGCTCTCTGCCACCCGCACCCAGGGTGTGCTCGGCGCGGGCGACCGCAACGCCGACTGGCTGATCGTCGGCGAGGCGCCGGGCGCCGAGGAAGACGCGCAGGGCGAGCCCTTCGTCGGCCCGGCCGGCAAGCTGCTCGATGCCATGCTGGCCTCGATCGACCTCGCACGCGGCGATAACGTCTACCTCACCAACGTGCTGAAATCGCATCCGCCCGGCAACCGCAATCCCGAGCCGGACGAAGTGGCCGCCTGCCGGCCTTATCTGCTGGCGCAGATCGAACTCATCCAGCCCAAGCTCATCCTCGCGCTGGGGCGTTTCGCCGCGCAAAGCCTGCTCGACACCGACGAAGCGATCGGAAGCCTGCGCGGTCGGGTGCACACGTTTCAGGGCGTGCCACTGGTGGCGAGCTATCACCCCGCCTACCTGCTGCGCAAGCCGACCGAAAAGGCCCGCGCGTGGGAGGACCTGTGCCTGGCGCGGCGGACGATGAAACGCATGTAAAACCCTTCACCACAGAGGCACAGAGGCACAGAGAAAAAAATCAACTGCCCCGTCCTTGAAGATTCCCTCTGTGCCTCTGTGGTGAGATTTTTTGTATCCGGATAACTGAGCCCTATGAAACTCCTGCATTCCGCACTACGCTTTCGCGTCAATTATTTTTCCGACCTCGGCCGCCATCAGGTGGTGATCTGGATGTCGGGCGACACGCCGCCGGTTGACGCCCAGATGGATGTCGGGCCGAAGATCGAGCACGAGGTGCCGAACGAGGCGTTCCGCAGCGACATCGCGCCGCTGAAACTGGGACGCTTCTATCCGTCGCTGCTGCTGCGCGCCGACGAAGCGCCCGGCCCGATGTTCCGTGTGACGAAGCTCGACGAATCCAGCTTCGTCGCCAACTTCAGCCACCCGCTGCAGGGCCGCATCTTCAGCATCGACAGCGGCAAGGCCGATGTTTCGACCGAGCCGGTCGGCAAGGTCACGCAGCTGCTGGAATGGAGCGGCATGGAAACGCAGATGCAGATGCCGACCGACTTCGAGGAGCCGGATTCGTTCAGCCGCGAGGATGAGTTCCCCGACACCGAGTTCTACTCGATTGCCAGAAAAGTCAGCCACGTCGACGCCGTTTGCGCGCGCCGCATCCAGGCGCTGTACCGCACCGTGCTGCCCGAGAACGCGCGGGTGCTCGACCTGATGGCGGGCTGGCGCTCGCATCTGCCCGATACGGTGCAGTCCGCCGTGGGACTGGGTCTGAACGCCGAGGAACTGGCCGACAATCCGCAACTCGCCGAGCGTATCGTGAAGGACATCAACGCCGACCCCACACTGCCGTTTGCCGATGCCAGCTTCGACGCGGTGGTGTGCACGGTGTCGTTCGAATACCTGACGCAGCCGCATCAGATCGTGGCGGAGGCGAAACGGGTGTTGAAGCCGGGCGGGATGTTGGTGGTGACGCTGTCGCACCGCTACTTCCCGCCCAAGGTGACCAAACTGTGGACCCAGTTGCACCCGATGGAGCGCATGGCCTGGGTCGGCACGCTGATCAAGCAGGCCGGCTTCAGGAAGGTGGAAACCTATGTCGAGCGCGGCCTCAAGCGCCCCAAAGACGACCGCTACGCCGACAGTCTCGCCGAATCCGACCCCCTGTTTGCCACCTGGGGCGTGGCGTAAACTAAGCTCATACAACACCCCCAGGAGGCTGACATGTTCAAGTGGCGCAATGTATCCCAATGGCTATTCGCAACATTCATGGTGTTGGCCCTTTCCGGCTGCGGCTACAACACGCTGCAGAGCACCGACGAGGACATCAAGGCCACCTGGGCCGAGGTGCTGAACCAGTATCAGCGCCGCGCCGACCTGGTGCCGAACCTGGTCAACGTAGTGAAAGGCTACGCGGCGCACGAGCAGGAGGTGTTCATCTCGGTGACCGAGGCGCGCGCCCGCGTCGGCGCGATTCAGGCAACGCCCGAGCTGGTCAACGACGAAGCCGCGTTCCAGAAATTCATCGCCGCGCAGGGCGAGCTGACCGGCGCGATTTCGCGCTTGTTGCTGGTGGCGGAAAACTACCCGCAGCTGAAGGCCGACGGCCTGTTCCGCGACCTGCAGGCGCAGCTCGAAGGCACCGAGAACCGCATCACCGTCGCGCGCAACCGCTACATCGCCGCGGTGAAAACCTATAACGTCACGGTGCGCGCTTTCCCGTCCAACCTCACCGCGATGCTGTTCGGCTACAAGACCAAGCCGAGCTTCACGGTGGAAAACGAGGCAGCCATCGCCGTGCCGCCGAAGGTCGATTTCGGTGCGCCCGCACCGGCAGTCGGCAACTGATCCCCGGATGAGCCGATCGGCCCGGACGTTCGCGGCCGGTTTCTTTCTGCTGCTGTGTGCGCTGTCCGCCTGGGCCCAGGTGGCGGTGCCCGAGCTGTCGCGCCGGGTCACCGACCTCACCGCCACGCTCGACGCCGCCCAGATCGCGGCGCTGGAAGGCAAGCTGGCTGCGTTCGAAGCACAACAGGGCAGCCAGATCGCCGTCCTCATCGTCCCCACCACCCAGCCCGAGGACATCGCGCAGTTCGGTATCCGCGTCGCCGAGCAGTGGAAAATCGGCCGCGCGAAAATCGACGACGGCGTGATCCTGATCGTCGCCAAAGACGACCGCATGCTGCGGCTGGAAGTCGGCTACGGGCTGGAGGGCGCGATCCCCGACGCCATCGCCAAGCGGGTGATCGCCGAAACCATTACCCCGTATTTCAAGGCGGGCGATTTCTATGGCGGCATCGACGCCGGCGTGCAGCAGCTGATGCGGGTGATCGAGGGCGAGCCGTTGCCGCCGCCCGGCGAGGCGGGCAGCAACGGCGACGATGGCGCCCTCGTTATGCTCATCGTTGGCGGTATGGTCGCCGGCTGGCTGCTCTCCCTGCTGATGAGCCGTCCGGTCGCGGGCGGGGTCGCCGCGCTCGGCAGCGGGGCAGTGGGGGCGATGCTGCTGGGATTCACCCCGCTGTTGCTGTTCATCGCCGTGTTCGTGTTCGCCGGGGTCGCCGGTGGAGGCCGCCACGGCGGCGGCTGGAGCAGCGGCGGCGGGGGTGGATTCGGCAGGGGAGGCGGTTCCTGGGGCGGCGGTGGAGGCGGATTCGGCGGCGGGGGCGCATCGGGCTCATGGTGAATACGATCCTAAAAACCACAGTTGACCGCTTGTTACCTTAAATGAGGCTCTCATGAATATTTGTCTTTTCCGCTTCGATACGATTCACCCATCAGGTAATGACGCTACGTACCCGCTGGCACGTTTGTGCGCGCGCCTGCCTTTGTACCCGCAAGGAGTAGGCCGGATTCGTAAAGCCGCTAAAGCGGCAACGACTCCGCTCTCGCGCCTCGTTGCAGGCACCGGCCTGCCGCCTCGTTGCTTCGCGGCAGACACACCCACAAACGCACCATCGGGCACGCCCAACTATGGTTCTTAGGATCAAACGTTTGGCGAGGCATTTTTTCATGCCGCCGTGGGCGTGGCGGCGCGCGTTTCCGCGGGCCACGCTCGATGCCATCGAGGCCGCGATACGGGTGAGCGAAACCCGCCACGGCGGCGAAATCCGCTTCGCCATCGAGAACAGCCTGCCCGGCACCCTGGCCTGGCGCGGCATGAGCAGCCGCGAACGCGCGATCGGGATGTTTTCCAACCTGCGCGTGTGGGATACCGAGCACAACAGCGGCGTGCTGATCTATCTGCTGCTGGCCGACCACGATATCGAAATCGTGGTCGACCGCGGCATCGCCGCGCGGGTGGACCAGGCAACCTGGGAGGCGGTGGCGCAAACGATGGAGGCCGCATTCAGGCAGGGAGAGTTCGAACACGGTGCGCTGGCGGGGATCGAGCAGATTGGTGCGCTGCTGGCAGCGCATTTTCCGCCGTCCGGGCATAATCCGGACGAGCTGGCGAATCGGCCCGTGATTGTGAGGAGATGAGATGCAGGCTTATGTAGCGTGGTGGATCCTGGCGGCGGTGCTGGTGGGCGTTGAACTCACCAGTGGGACGTTTTACCTGCTGCTGTACGGTCTCGCCGCAGCCGCCGCAGGCGTGGCCGCCTGGTTAGGCGCCGGCACGCTGGCGCAGCTGGTGACCGCAGGTGCGATCGCCGTGCTGGGCACCCTGGCCCTGCGCCGCTGGAAACGCAGTACCGGCCACCCGGAATCCACCGTGCAGGACATGGACATCGGCCAGAGCGTGCAGATCGAGTTCTGGCAGGATGATCGTGGCCAGGCCAAATACCGCGGCGCGCTGTGGGACGCCGAGGCCGAGTCGGCCGGCGTCGACACTATGCGTCCGCTGATCATTCGGGCAGTAAGAGGCAATACGCTGATTCTGGGCAACTGAAGCACGGGTCGCGGAACAGATAAACAAAGGGAGAAATAACAGATGGATATCGTTGCACTGGTCATCCTTGCCGTCATTGCTATCGTCGTCGCCAAGGGCGTGCGCGTGGTGCCGCAGCAGAACGCCTGGGTGGTCGAACGCCTCGGCAAGTTTCACGCGGTGCTCGTGCCGGGCCTCAACCTCGTGATTCCTTTCATCGACACTGTCGCCTACAAGCATTCGCTGAAGGAAATCCCGCTCGACGTGCCGAGCCAGGTCTGCATCACGCGCGACAACACCCAGCTGGCGGTCGACGGCATCCTGTACTTCCAGGTCACCGATCCGAAAATGGCATCCTACGGGTCGAGCGACTATATCGATGCGATTTCGCAGCTGGCGCAAACCACCCTGCGCTCGCTGATCGGCCGCATGGAAATGGACCGCACCTTCGAAGAGCGCGACGACATCAACCGCGGCGTGGTGCTGGCGCTGAACGAGGCTTCCACCAACTGGGGCGTCAAGGTGCTGCGCTACGAGATCAAGGACCTCACGCCGCCGAAGGAAATTCTTCACGCCATGCAGCGGCAGATCACCGCCGAGCGCGAAAAGCGCGCGCTGATTGCATCAAGCGAAGGCCGCATGCAGGAGCAGATCAATATCGCCACTGGCGCGCGCAATGCCGCCATTCAGGAATCCGAAGGCGAGATGCAGGCGGCGATCAACGTCGCCCAGGGCGAGGCCGAGGCGATCAAGGCCATCGCCGCCGCCAACGCCGAAGCCATTGCCCGTGTCGCACGTGCCGTTGAACTGCCCGGCGGCATGCATGCGGTGAATCTGAAAGTGGCGGAAAAATACGTCGATGCCTTCGCCGGTATCGCCAGGACCGGCAATACTCTCATCGTGCCATCCAACATGGCGGACATCAGCTCGCTGATTGCGGGGGCGATGAGTGTGGTGAAGTCGCAGAATGCGGGTTAATGCACGACATCATTGCGATGCCGTAGCCAGATGGCGCTCATCACGCTGCTGATAAACAGGCCGAATACCCAGATGATGGTGTGGATGTGCCAGTCGGCGCGTACCATCAGGGCGTAGGCGCCGGTCATCAGCAGGATGCTGATATTTTCGTTGAAATTCTGCTGCGCGATGGAGTGGCCGGCACCCATCAGCAAATGGCCGCGATGCTGCAGCAGGGCGTTCATCGGCACCACGAAATAGCCCACCAGCACCCCCGCCAGGGTTAGCAGCAACACGGCGGGCAACAGGCTTTCCACCCAGATCAGCGCAATCGGCACGAAGCCCAGCAGAATGCCGGCGGGCAGGACGCTGACGGCGCGCTGCAAGCTGACGAATTTGCCGGCCAGCACGGAACCGATGGCGATGCCGAACGCAGTGGCGGCGGTGAGCTGAGTCGCCTGGTCGAGTCCGTATTTCAGGTTGAGTGCGGCCCAGGCGATGATGAGCAGGCGCAGGGTGGCGCCGACGCCCCAGAACAGGGTGGTGACGGCGAGCGAAACCTGCCCGAGCGGGTCGCGCCACAACAGTTTGAAGCTGTGCCAGAAGTCATGCAGGATGAACAGCGGCAACCGGCTGGGGAGTTTGTGGTCGATCGGCAGGTGCGGGATGAACAGGTTGACGATGGCGGCGCCGAGATACAGGCTGGTGATGGCGGCGATGGCAAATTTTGGGGCGATCAGCCGGCTGTCCAGGCCGATGTTGACCAGAATGCCTTCGGCCAGCTGCGGGTTGATGAGCGCGCCGCCGACGATGGCGCCGAGCACGATGGCGGCAACGGTGGTGCCCTCCATCCAGCTGTTGGCGACGATGAGCTTTTCGGGCGGCAGCAGTTCGGTGAGGATGCCGTATTTGGCGGGTGAATACATGGCCGCGCCGACGCCGACAATGGCGTAGGCCAGCAACGGGTGCAGGCCGGCCAGCATGATGAGGCAGCCCGCGAATTTGATCGTGTTGGCGATCAGCATGACGCGGCCCTTGGGCAGGGCGTCGGCAAACGGCCCAACCAGCGGCGCCAGCAAAATGTAGGCAACGACGAAAACCGTCTGCAGCAGCGGTGAAAACCATTCCGGAGCCGAGAAGAACAGCAGCAGCCCGATGGCCGCGAAGAGCAAGGCGTTGTCAGCCAGCGCGGATAGGAACTGCGCCAGCAGGATGGTGTAAAACGCGCGGTTCACTTAGGGACGGCGGAGAGGGGTGTCGGGCAGGCGCCCAGGCGCTGGCAAAAGGCCATAAAATACAGTGGGTTGGTGATGGGAATGTTTCAACACGGGCAGGTTTGTGGTTAGATAAAAAGCTTTTCTGACCCGGGGGCGGGGATTTATGGCTGACCGCAGACTTCAAGTATTTTACACTGTTGCCAAGCAGCTCAGCTTCACCAAAGCTGCGGATGTTCTTTACATGACCCAGCCTGCGGTGACCTTTCAGATCAAGCAGCTGGAGGAGCATTTCAACACCCGCTTGTTCGAGCGCAGTCACGGCAAGATTTCGATGACGCCGGTAGGCGATCTGGTGTTAGGCTACGCTGAGCGTATTCTGGGCCTGACCGCCGAGATGGAGGCGCGCGTGGGCGAACTGACCGGACAGGTGACAGGGCCCTTGATGATCGGCGCCTCCACCACCATTGCCGAATACCTGCTGCCGCGCATCCTGGGGGAATTCAAGGAGCGTTTTCCGCAGGTGCAGGCGCGTCTGACCGTAGCCAACTCGGAAACCGTGGCGGCGAAAGTGGGTGACCATTCGCTCGATGTCGGCCTGATCGAAGCGCCGTCGCATAACCCCAACCTGACCACGCTGGCGTGCTGCGAGGACGAGCTGGTGATGATTTGTTCACCCAATCATGTGCTGGCCTCGCGTTCGAGCGTGAACGCCCGCGATATCGCCGACCAGCCCTACGTGTCGCGCGAGCACGGTTCGGGCACGCGCGAGGTGGTGGACGATTTCTTCAAGGACCATGGCGTCAACCCCGACGACCTGCACATCGAAATGGAGCTTGGCAGCCGCGAGGCGATCAAGGGCGCGGTCGAGGCCAATCTCGGCGTGGCCATATTGTCGGCTTCCACCGTCACCAAGGAAATCCAGCTCGGCACGCTGGTCGCGGTGCCGCTGACCCCCCGCTTGACGCGCGAGCTGACCATGGTCTACGCACCGAAAAAATTCCGCAGCAAGCTGCTCGATGCCTTCATCAACTTTGTCGACAACAAGTTCCAGCAGTGCAATCTCGATATCACTTCGCTGAAACGCCCGAATAAGGGACGCAGCCGCTGATGCGCGACAGCAAGCGCCTGCTGTCGATATTCCGTGCGCTGTCGGAAACACGGCAGCAGGCCTTGCTGGAATACGCCGAATTTCTGGCTGAGAAGGAAGGCGGCGAGATCGCCGCGGCGCCCCCCTCGGAGCCGCTGCCGATTCCACGTCCCGAGCAGGAAAACGTGGTCAAGGCGATTCAGCGTTTGATGCAAACCTATCCGATGCTGGAGCGCAACCGGATTTTCCACGAAGCATCGGCGCAGATGACCCGCCACCTGATTCATGGCGTGGCAGCGGCAGAAGCGATCGACGAACTGGAGCGGATTTTTATGCGCCAGTATCAGGACCACCTCGAAGCACTGAAACAAGACCCGCTATCACCCTGACCTCGCGCGGCTCAATCAGGCAGCGCACGCCCGCACTTCCAACAACTCAGAAAATTCCCGGGATTGAGCTCACCGCAATGGGCGCAGGTTTTTTCGTTGCGCGGCAGCGCGTTGCGCAAGCCGGCCAATACCCCACGCGCACGCGCTTCCTGCGCATCGTCGTCGACCCACACTTCGGGCTGCACCTGCATGAAGGGCACCTCGCCCAGTGCACCGGCGGCGTTGGCGTTGAAAATATGGGTGACGATGCCGAGGCTGGATAGCGTATCGACAGCCAGCTGGGCGTCGAGCAGGGTGGGAGCGATGAGAACCCGCTTCATCAACGGGCAGGAATGTCAGCTTGCGAGGCGGACACGCACAATGAGGTCGATGCCTTCGATCACTGTTCCTGCCGGCAATGGCGGCAGGCCGGAAACCTGCATGTACTCGGCACCGATGTCGGACAACTTGCCGGTGTCGATCTCGTAGAGATGATGATGCGGATGGGTGTTGGGGTCGTAAAACACCTTGCTGGGGTCGACGATGAGTTCGCGTACCAGGCCTTTTTCGACGAATAGCTTAAGCGTGTTGTAGACCGTGGCCTTGGACGTCTCGGAATGGTGCGTGTTGACGAACGCCATCACCTGGTCGGCCGAGAGGTGTTCCTGGCGCGAAAACAGTACGTATGCAATCTCGATCCGCTGGTGGGTCGGATTGATGTCGTGGCCACGCAAAAGGCCGATCATATTGTCTCGTGTGTAGAGCATTTGTACATGATACGCATTGATTTAGACTTTGTCTAATGCTGGCTGGCGGTGGCATGCGCCTGTTGTGGGATTAGCTGTGGCGGCGGCTTGCCAGACCTGTCGGGAGGCGATCAAGCTGACGACACGCGCCATGAGCCTCTTGATCGATACGCTGGATTGCCGCGCGAGTTTATGCCCTCTGGGTACTCGCAATGACGGTCTCAGCATCGGGTTCCTGCAAGCTCAGCCTGGCAGTTGCGGGGGCGTTTCCAGGCACGGGCCGGGTTCGATATGCAGGGTGCGGGTGGGGAAGGCGATTTCCGCGCCATGGGCCTGGATGATGGCCGCGACTTTCAGTAGTACATCCTGTTTGACCTCATGGAAGTACACCCACTGGACGGTTTTGGTGAAGGTGTAGATGAAAAAATTCAGTGACGACGCAGCAAATTCGTTGAAATTGACGATCAGGGTGGCGTTGGGGTCGATTTCAGGGTGGGCCTGCAGCATGGCTTTCACGTCGGCAACGATGGCGGCCATTTTGTCGAGGTCGGAGTAGCGGATGCCGATGGTTTCCTTGATGCGCCGGTTGGTCATGCGGGTGGGGTTTTCCACCACGATGGTGGTGAACAGGGCGTTCGGCACGTAGATCGGATTCTTGTTGAAGGCGCGCACGCGGGTGTGGCGCCAGCCGATGTATTCCACCGTGCCTTCGATCTGATGGTCCGGCGAGCGGATCCATTCGCCCACGGTAAACGGTCGGTCAAGGTAGATGGTGAGGCCGCCGAAGAAGTTGGCGAGCATATCCTTGGCCGCAAAGCCCATGGCAATGCCGCCGATGCCGCCGAAGGCCAGCACGCCGGAAATGCTGAATCCGATGGTTTGCAGAATGACCAAGGTGGCCACGACGATGACCGAGACCCGGCCCAGCTTGGAGAGGGCGTCGACGGTGGTGAAGTCCATCCTGTTTCCCGTTGCGGCGCTGCGGGTGAGGAAATTGCGGGAAGCCTGGCTGATCAGCTGCAGCAGGAACCAGGCCAGTGCGGCGATGATGAGCGAGTTGCGGGCAGGAAGTACGAAATCGAAGACGGGGGTACCGAGATGCTGGTGCACGATCTGGATGGCGTAAGTTGTACCCATCACCCAGATGATGAGGGTCAGGGGTTTGCGGGTGGCCTTGATCAGGGCGTCGTCCCAAACAACCGGAGTGTGCGCGGCGACCTTTTCGATGTGGCGCAGCAGGTAGTAGGCACCGATGTTGATGGTGGCAACGGCGGCAATCACCGTCAACACCTGGGGAAGCCAGGATGCGGCCAGGAAGGAAAGTCCGAATTGTTGCGCCAGATCGTTCATGAGCAGGGTTTTCTGTACGGGGTGGACTTGAGGGGACGGGGCGTCTGTGGGGATGTCAAGTTGAAAGCCGTGAATCTTTCCTGCCATATTACCGGGCCGCGCACGTGAACGGCCACATGAATTTGCCGCAGCAACCTGGCTGTAGCGTTTTCTGTTCAATTATCCTGAAAACTGCAGTTGACCGCTTATTGCTCGCAGGAATTTCCCATGAATGCTTGCTTGAGTGCCATCGATCACATTCACCTGTTGGGTGAGCACACTCGCGGTTTATAGGATTATTTCCTAGACTGAACACTCCAGATCAACAAGAAGGAGTTTGATCATGAAATATCGAATTGCATGGCCATTGATATTGTGTGCAACCTTAGTGGGGGGCTGCGCCGAAACGGGCAGCCTGGGGGGAACGAAATATGGCGAGACGGATATCACGGCGACGCGCCAGTCGGATCGCGATGGCACCATCGCGCAGTTGGAAAACATCGAGGTGGACGGCAACTACAAGCTGGGGGTGGGGACGGCCGTGGGCGCGGTTGCAGGCGGCCTTCTTGGCGCCGGGGTGGGCGACAGTACCACCGCCACAATGGCGGGTGCAGTATTGGGCGGTGTGGCCGGCACCTATGCCGAGAGCAAAATGGCCAAAAATGATGCGCAGCGGATCACCGTCAACATGGTGACCGGGGGGCGCGTAACGATTACGCAGCCGATGGATGGCCGCCTGCGGGAAGGCATGAATGTACGTATCGAGGGCAGCGGCGAGAACGCCCGCGTGGTACCGCGATAAATAGTGCGGCACGGTGGTGGAAGGCCGGCTTGCACCAGCCGCGCCGTTCGCTTCTACCAACGGTCGCTTCCCGAGATAAAAGCATTGTCCATCACGGGGTCCTGTTCAGCCATTCGCACCGGCCGTACCGGACATTATTGACTGTGTGCGTGACCGCGCTTGCCGGGTAGGATGCCGTCACTCCGATACCGATACTTAGCCGTCATGGCCCGTGTTCCCGCCCCGCTCACCGATCGTCGAATCCGCCAGGCAAGGCCGGTCGCACGCTGCACGCCGGTGAGGATGAACAGGCCCACGCGCTGGCGCTGGTCATGCAGCGGCGCAATCTGTTCCTGCGGACGATTGCGGCGATGAACGAAATGCTCGATGAGGACGGTGTAACGGTGCGTCCGGCGGCCGAGGCCGGCTTTGTTCGGGACGATCCCGCGCGGGTGGATGTTCGCAGCGACTGGAAAAACCGGCCACCGATCCTGGCCTTGCCATCGACCATCGCGCGTCGCTGGCGGCCCTGCGCGAAAGCGGGGAGCGCTTCCGTCTGCTGCTGGGTTCATCGCCAACAGTCCTGCCTGCACCAAACAGGAACTGCGCCATGTGCGGGATCATCGGGTGGTGGTAGGGGTGAGTCCCGCGCAGCCCCCAGGGCGAAGGAGTAACCAGACCAGCCGTCAGGTAAAGTTTTGCGGGATCGTTGCCTGCATTCGCTCCGGATTCGCTCATCGACGCCAATATGGATTTCAAATTTTGTCGGGGACGTTTATATTCCAGTAGTCCTGAAACAAGGTAACCTACATGAACATCTCGAATTATCCGGATCTGTTAAACGCCGCCAGGCAGCAGCCGGAACCGCAACGGCTTCTTTTCGTTTTTACGCAATCCGAACTGCCGGAAGGCTATACCGAAGCCCAGACGCAGCGTTTCAAAGCCGGAAAGGGGGGGGTGTTGACCCCCAAAATGTGCACCGACAAAGCACTGGACGAGCTGGGTGATTTTTCCGATCTGGTCGAGGAATCACGCAAAACCGGGCTGGACTGGAAAATCGTGTTTGTCGCCTGCCTGGCCGGGCGTGCAGGCGTCATGCCGAGTACCGAAGATGCGCAGACGCCCCTGAAAAAGATGGTCGATTCCATCCTGAATGGCGCGGTTTCCCAGTATCTGGCCTACGATTCGGACGGGAATCAGGTTCGGTTTTCCTGAGCAATTCAGCTGGACGGCTACCGCTTCAGCAAGGCCTCGAATTCGTCGGCAGGCAGTGGCCTGGAGAATAGATATCCTTGCGCATAGTCGCAGCCTGCCTGGGTCAGCAGCGCCCGCTGCGCTTCCGTTTCCACTCCTTCGGCGATCACCTTGAGGCCGAGCTTGTGCGCCATCACAATGATGGCCTCGGACAATGCCCGGTCATTCGGGTCGGTCACCAGGTCGCGCACGAACGACTGGTCGATCTTCAGATAATCGATATCGAATTTTTTCAGGTAGGACAGCGACGAATAGCCTGTTCCGAAGTCGTCGATTGCGATCTGAATGCCCGCGTCATGGAATCCGAGCAACTCGTCGGTGACGCCGGTTTCGGAATTGAGCAGCAAGCCTTCGGTGATCTCAACGACCAGGCTTTGCGCCGGCAGCGCCAGCTCCTGCAAATAAACGAGCCATGCCTTGTACAGGCAGCCGGCGTCGCCGAACTGTGCGGGCGACAGGTTTACGCTGACCTGAAGTCTGCTGTTGTACAACGCTTCCCAGTGTTTCAGTTGGCGCGCCGATTCCTTGAATACCCAGTCGCCGATTTCGACAATCAAGCCATTCTCTTCGGCCAGCGGGATAAGCTGCGCCGGGCTGACCATACCGAGTTCCGGGTGCTGCCAGCGGATCAGCGCTTCTGCCTTGTGGATGCGGCCGCTAGCCAGGTCGACGATGGGCTGGTAATAGACCCTGAACTGGTTGGCTTCCAGGGCGCCGCGTAAATCGTTGGTCAGACGCAGCCGGGCCTGTGCGGATTGCTGCATGGACGGGGTGAAATAACTGAAGCGGTTGCGCCCTTCGTTCTTGGCGGCATACATCGCCTGGTCGGCGTTCTTGAGCAGATCGTCCACATTGGTGGCGTCGTTGGGATAGAGCGTGATGCCGATGCTGGCCGATATGTAGGCTATTTCATTTCTCAGCAGAAACGGCATGGCCAGGCTTTGCCGGATATTTTCCGCGACCCGCTCGACACTGCCTGGATCGCCAAGCTCGGCCAGGATGACGGTGAACTCGTCACCGCCCAGGCGTGCCACGGTGTCGGTCTCGCGCACACAGCCGCCAATGCGGCGCGCGGCTTCCTGCAGCAGGATGTCGCCCATGGTGTGCCCCAGCGTGTCGTTGACCTCCTTGAATTTGTCGAGGTCGATGAACAGCAGGGCTATTTCGAGTTCGGCGCGATCTGCTTTCTTGAGTTCCTGCTCCATCCGGTCGTGGAACATGTGGCGGTTGGGCAGGCCGGTCAAGGTGTCGAAATTGGCCTGCTTCCAGATCAGCTCCTCGGATTCCTTCTTGCTGGTGATGTCGCGGATGAAAGCGCTGAATTCGTGTGTGCCCTTCGCCTTGATCGGCACGACGGCCAATTCGACGGGGAACTCATGGCCATCGCGATGCAGCCCGACAAGTTCGATCCGCGAATTCAGGACAGGCCCCTCACCCGAGCGCAGGAAATGCTTCAGCCCCTGCTCATGGGCCTCGCGATACTGGGGTGGAATGATGGTTTCGCCGAGTGGCCGCCCGAGCGCATTCCCGTGTGTCCAGCCGAAAATATTTTCCGCCTGGCTGTTCCAGCCGGTGATGATTCCTTCGCTGTTCATCTGCACCACGGCATCCAGTGCGGTCTCGATGATGGCGCGCAGGCGCGCTTCACCTTCACGGTGCGTTTCAAGCAGGGCTTTGAACCCGTCGGCCATTTCGTTGAAGCTGTCGCCCACCTGGCTGAGTTCGTCGCGCGTGCCGAGTTCGATGCGCGTGTCCAGGTTGCCGCCGGCAAAGACGCGCGCACCGTGGGCGATCGACTGGATGTTGCCGACAATCGCGTAGTAAAAGCTGACCGACAGATAGACCGCCAGCAGGAACACCAGCAGGGAGATGCCGACGCTGGCGAACAATTCCTGCCTGGCGCGGTCGATATGCGTCTGAGCCAGGTTCCGGGCCATCGGCAGCAGGACATCGTACAGTTGCACATAACTGCGGTCGATTTGTTTCGTGGCGGCATTGAGGAAGGTTTCAGGCGGGAGGGCAAAGCGGCCGGAGAGAATGCCCGTTGTCACAAGCCCGGTCACCAGTTGGACCGAACTGTCGATATCCCGGGATACCGCTTGGAGCGCGCCATGTATGGCCGGATTGTGGCGTCCGATACTGTCGATGCCGAGGTTGAAATGCCGCAGCGCGTCGTCCAGTCCGGCCATCATCACCCGCAGCTCGACGCGCTGGTCCTCGTTGAGCCGCTTTCCGGTCAGCGCGTATCGGGTCAGTGCGCCCGTGCCGTAGGCGCGCAGGCGGCCAAGCTTTTCCAGCACCTGTGTCAGCCTGCTGGTGGCGATGTCGGTCAGGTAATACGCAGCGATATCCGTATCCATGCCCAGCAGGTGTTTCTCGGAAACCAGCTGTTCGAAGAATTGCAGATGCTCGATCAGCCCGGTATGCGCGGCAAGATTGTCGGCCACGGTCAATGACAGGCCTTCCTTTTGCAGTCGTGCCCAGTCGGTGCGGATGCGGCGGTAGTCTTTGGTCCCGGTCAGGGCGGGGGGAAGCTTCTCTTCCAGCATCCCGAGGGCATTGGCGACTTCCTTTTCCTGGGCAGCGCACCGGTCGCGCATGGACGCGTTGCCGCTCAACAGGGCGGCCGAGAGCCCGCGGTGCAATTGCAGGGCCTGCGTGGTGCGGGTGACCGGCTCGATCAGCGCGAGGCCTTCCAGCCGCTGTTGCGAGGGTTGAATGACACGGTCCAGGTTGACAAAAAGGCTGTACACCACCACGCCAATCGCAATCAGCGACACCCCCCACAGCAGTGTGAATTTCTTGGTGTAGTTCAGGCGATTCAGCATGAAAATGGCAGGGGAGAAGATTCTCTGCATTTATGCTTCCCCGCCGTTTTCGTTGTGCATGCCCGTTCTTCTCATGAAGGATATTTTTATATTGGGTGCGGTGCCGGATGACATTGCGCCGTCCGGCCATCGCAAATGGTGTCTTATCCCGTGCATTGCCGTCAAGGCCGCCGGGTGGGCGCACCCCGTCGTCCGCGCAAGAACCATTCACACGGGATATTTCATCATGCTGGCAATCGAGCACCCACCGTTTGCGGCCTGCCGCAACTACATGTCGATGCTGGCGATATCGGTCCGCTCGTCGGCACCGAGCGGTTCCTCGGTGTCGAGCTGATGCTGCAGCACCGCGAGATCGGCTTCCGAGGCATCCTTGCCTTCATGTGACCGCTGGACGATGCGTTTGCGCAAGGTGGCGACGGGGACGGGGAAATCGAGAATGCGGAATTCGACCTTGCGGGTGTGCGCCGTTTCGCGCAGCAGGTCGCGCTGCCAGCGTGAAGTGAAGGTGGCATCGGCGATCACCGGCCAGCCGGCGTCGAGAATGCCGTTTGCCAGGCGCGCCAGATGGTTGTAGGTGTGGCGGGTGGCGTCGGCCGCATAGAGTTGTTGCCCGACGCCGGAACCGCTTTTCTCCTGGGCGTCGAGCCCGGCCAGGCGCTTGCGTTCGACGTCGGAGCGCAGGCGGATGGCGCCCGCTGCCTGCATCAGTTTGCGGGTGACGGTGGTCTTGCCGGAACCCGACAGACCGTGGGTGATGTCGAGCCGGACGGGCCGGGGGCGTGTCAGCGCGGTGGCCAGGTCCAGCAGCGTGCGCACCCCGGCGAGCGCGGCGTCGCGTTCGGGGCCGGCGGTCTGCGCGGTGCGAATGGCCGCCACCTTGGCGCGCACCAGCGCGCGGTACACCGCGTAGTAGCGTAGCAGCGCGAGCCCTGGGTAGTCGCCGGTCTGCTCCAGCCAGGCATTGAGGAAGAGCCAGGCCCACCCAGCATGGCCGCGTTGCAGCAGGTCCATATAGCAGAATGCGACTTCTGACTGGATGTCGATCCAGCGTAGTTCGGGATTGAATTCGATGCAATCGAACACCAGCAGCTGGTCGTCGACCCAGGCGAGGTTGCCGAGATGGAGGTCGCCGTGGCATTCGCGCACAAAGCCGTCGCGCTTGCGCGCGGCCATCAACGGGGCGAGCCTGGCGTGCTCGGCTTCGCTCCAGCGCTGCAGGGCGTCGAGACCCTGCCGGTCGGCCGGCTCGTCGAGGCGCGGCGCGATCTGCGCGAAGTTCTGCGCCACCGGCTGCCAGACTTTCTCCGGGCTCCCCCAGGGGCTGTCTGCCGCGGCGCGTGCGCAGCCTTCGCGGTGGAAGCGCGCGAGGGTGGCGGCGATGGCTTCGACGTGGTGCGCGGTCAATCCGCCTTCGGCGTCGATCCGGTCGAGCGTGGCGTCGGGCGGAAACTGACGCATCTTCACCGCGTATTCGAACGTCTCGCCGCTGCCGTTGACGCGCGGGGCGGCCGGAGAGCCGGTGATGGGGACGACGTCGAGATAGATGGCCGGCGCGAGCCGCCGGTTGAGCTGCACTTCGTCGCAGCAGGCGTGCAGGCGCTTGTCGAGGCTGCTGAAATCGAGGAAGCCGAGGTTAAGCGGCTTCTTGACCTTGTAGGCGAATTCGCCGGTGAGCAGGACCCAGGAAATATGGGTTTCGATCACCCGGACCGGGCCTGCCGCATGGTCGTAGCAGACCGGATCACGCAGACTGCGGACCAATTGAGGCAGCTCTTCTTTCAATTCCGGCATCGCGTAATTTCCGTTTTGGTCGATCATGCCTGACCGGATCACATTTTGGGGTGGCCTTCCTGTGCAAATTCACGTTCATGTTTTTCCTGACACACGATGCAGCGCTTGGCGGTCGGGTAGACTTGCAGGCGGGCGAAATCGATGTCATTTCCGCAGTCGCTGCACACGCCGTATTCCCCATTACCGATGCGCTGGAACGCGGCCTCGATGTCGCGCATGCTCCGGATATGGCGGTCCAGAATCGCCACGTTGAAGTCCGCCAGGGCGTTGGCCATCGACTCGTCGCCAGTGTCGCCGGGCTCGCTGTTGAGCAGGTCGATACGATGCCGATCGCCCGAATTTTCCAGTTCATTGCGCACTTCGCGCAACAGCGCCTGATTGTCCTCGTTCAGCCTTTTGGCGAGTTGATCTAGCTGGGACTGGGTTAGTGCGGCCATCGAACCTCCTGTGCAAGTTTGATTGAATAAACCCAGATAGTTTATTAGACGATTTATGGCGCGTAGGGTGCACTCCGTGCATCTTCGGGTGTCAATCGGTGCACGGAGTGCACCCAGTACGCCGCTGCTACAGCGGTTCTAGCGGATAATTGGCGGCAATGTCCACCCAAGACCTTTTCCAAACCGACACCCCCGAGCCCGCGCGCGACGATCCCCACGCACCGCTGGCCGAGCGCCTGCGCCCGCGCACCCTCGCCGACGTCGTCGGCCAGACGCATCTATTGGGCCCCGGCAAGCCGCTGCGGCTGGCCTTCGATTCCGGCAGGCTGCATTCGATGATCCTGTGGGGGCCGCCGGGCGTCGGCAAGACCACGCTGGCGCGGCTGACCGCGCAGGCCTTCGGCGCCGACTTCATCGCCATCTCCGCTGTGCTCTCCGGCGTCAAGGACATCCGCGAAGCGGTCGAGCGCGCGCGCATGAACCAGACCCTGGCCCGTACCACCATTTTGTTCGTCGACGAAGTCCACCGCTTCAACAAGGCGCAGCAGGACGCGTTTTTGCCGCACGTCGAATCCGGCCTGTTCACCTTCATCGGCGCCACCACCGAAAATCCCTCGTTCGAAGTCGTCGGCGCGCTGCTGTCGCGCGCCCAGGTCTACGTGCTGAAATCGTTGACGGCCGACGAGCTCGGCCAGCTGATGCAGCGCGCGCTGAAGGCGCTACCGGACCTGAAGCTGGGCGAGGGCGTCGACAAGCTGCTGGCCGCCTACGCCGACGGCGATGCCAGGAAGCTTTTGAACCTGCTGGAGCAGCTCGACATCGCCGCACGCACCTCGCAGGTGAAGGAGGTCGACGCCGCCTTCGTCGAGAACGCGCTGGCGCAATCGCTGCGCCGCTTCGACAAGGGTGGCGAAGCCTTCTACGACCAGATTTCCGCGCTGCACAAAAGCGTGCGCGGCAGCGACCCCGACGCCTCGCTCTACTGGCTGGTGCGCATGCTCGACGGCGGCGCCGACCCGCGCTACCTCGGCCGGCGGCTGATCCGCATGGCCAGCGAGGACATCGGCCTGGCCGACCCGCGTGCGCTCGGCATCGCGCTCGACGCCGTCGCCACCTACGAACGCCTCGGCAGCCCCGAAGGCGAACTCGCGCTGGCCGAAGCCTGCCTGTATCTGGCCTGCGCGCCCAAGAGCAACGCCGCCTACGTCGCCTACAACGCCGCGCGTGCCTTCGTCCAGTCCAACCCTTCCAACGACGTCCCCATCCACCTGCGCAACGCCCCCACCAGGCTGATGAAGGAACTGGGCTACGGCCGCGCCTACCGCTACGCCCACGACGAGCCCGAAGCCTACGCCGCCGGCGAACGCTACTTCCCCGACGGCATCGAAGAACAGAACTGGTACCAGCCCACCCCGCGCGGACTGGAAGGCAAGATCGCCGAGAAACTGGCGCACCTGAAGAAGCTGGATGAGGAAGCGGGGAAGGGCTGAGGGTTGTCGTTGCGGTTGAGTTTGGCCACGCCGGGCTACAGCCGGGCGTGGCCGGCCGGGTGAACTGATTGTGCGCGGTCTCAGCCGCGCCCTGCCTGCCGAGACGCTGGTAGGTCACCGCCAATCCCGCGGCAGGCGTGGTGGCGCCCGACGATCTCGACCATACGCTGGTGCCGGAAATCGCCGAGCCGTATCTGGGTGAGACGGTGGGGGTCCATGGCGACTGGGCATCGCTGCGCGACAGGGGCTGGCCCTTCCGCGAGGCTGCTGGACAGCGACGATCCGTGGCAGTTCAGGAACATGCGCGTGACCTGAGCATCGATCCCGTTTGCTTCTCCCGTATTTTTTGCCCGATCCCCGCGCACCCCCTAGAATGAAGCGACGACTTCGTTCTCGTGGACTGTTTTGCCTTCACCCATTTTCAGAACCCTGCTGTTTCTTGCCGCGCTGTGCGCGACGCCGGCGCACGCCCTGACGGTGGAGGTAGCGGCGCCGGATGAGCTCAAGCCGCTGCTGGACCAGTACCTGGAAGCGGCACGGGCGGCGCGGCTGGGCGAGACGCTGGATGAGGCGGAACTGGCGCGGCTGCGCGGGGTGAGCGAGGAAACCGCGCGCGAACTGCTGGCGACCGAGGGGTATTTCTCACCGCAGATCGACAGCAGTCTGACGCAGTCGGAAAACGACTGGGTGATGCGTTTTGCGGTGACGCCGGGGCCACGCACACGGGTCCGCACCCTGAAGATCGACTTTGCCGGGGCGCTGGCCGACGCGGACGGGGCGGGGGCGCGGTTGCGCGCACGCACCGAGCGCAATTTCATGCTGCAGCCGCAGATGCCGTTTCGCCAGGCCGACTGGGATGCGGCCAAGCTGGCCCTGCTGGGGCCGTTGCTGACGGTGCGTTATCCGACGGCGCGGCTGGCGGCGAGCGAGGCGCACATCGACCCCGAAACGCAATCGGCGGATTTGAACGTGACGGTGGACAGCGGGCCGGCGTTTTTTTACGGCCAGCCGGCGATCAGCGGCAACCAGCGTTATGCCGAGTCGATCATCCGCAACCTGAATCCGCTGAAGCCCGGCCAGCCGTATCGCCAGCAGGATCTGCTGGACTACCAGACGGCGCTGGAGGCCAGCGGCTATTTCGCGCAGGCCACGGTGCGCATCGAGCCCGATCCGGCGCTGGCGGCGGCGGTGCCGATCCAGGTGGAGGTAGTGGAGCGACCGGAAAAGCTGTTCAGCGTGGGGGTCGGCATCAGCACCGACACCGGTGCACGGGTGTCGACGTCGTGGGTGCACCGGAACATCCTGGATCGGGGCTTGCGCCTGAAGCTCGATGCGCGTGTGGAAGAAGCGCAGCAGACCGGCGGAGCGGAACTGGCGTGGCCGCACGATGCCAAGGGCTACGAGAACAGCCTGGGATTCCAACTCAAGCAGGAAGACATCGAGGGGCAGGAAACGCGCTCCACCGCGCTGGTGGCCAAGCGCAACCGCACGCGCGGACAGATCGAGACGACGCTGTCGCTGCAGTACCAGACCGAAGAGCAGGATATCGGCGATGTGGTGGGCGTGAGCAATCAGGCGCTGACCCCCAATTATGCGTGGACCTTGCGCACGATCGGCCGCGACTTCTATCCGCGGCGCGGCTATGTGCTCACGCTGCAGGGCGGCGGCGCGGCCGAGGCGTTGTTGACCGACACCAGCTTTGTCCGCCTGTACGGCCGCCACACCCAGTATTTCCGCATCGGCGACAACGGGCGGCTGATCCTGCGCGGCGAGCTCGGCAGCGTCCTGGCGCAGACACGCGAGGGCATTCCCACCGATTTCCTGTTTCGTGCCGGCGGCGACAACTCGGTGCGCGGCTATGCCTACCAGAGCCTGGGGCGCACGCTTGAGGGGGGGGTGGAATCGGTGCGTTATCTGGCCACCGGCAGCGTCGAGTACAACCATTTCTTCAAAGGCAACTGGGGCATGGCGGTGTTTGTCGACGCGGGCGATGCGGCCGACAGCCCCGGCGCCCTGTCGCCCGTGTTCGGCTACGGCGTCGGCGCGCGCTACCGTTCGCCGGTGGGGCCGATCAACCTCGACCTGGCGTATGGCGAGGCCACCGAGAAATTTCGCCTGCATTTCTCGCTCGGGGTGTCGTTTTGAGACGCGCTGCCTGGGGCCTGGCCGCGCTGCTGGCCCTGCTGGCGGGGCTGGTGGCGGCGGGCGCCTGGATGACGACCACCGCCAGCGGGTTTCGCTGGCTGACCGCAACGGTGACGGCGCTCAGTGGCGAGCGGCTGAAATTCGAAGGCGTCGACGGCCACCTCGGGGCGCCGCTCGGCATCCGAAAACTGACCTTTGTCACCGACACCCAGCGCATCGAGATCGAACGCCTGCGCCTGGAATGGCAGCCGCGTGCGCTGTGGCAGCGCCGCGTCGAGGTCGACCTGCTGGCGGCGCAGGCGATGCGGATAACCACCCTGAAAAAGGACCCGACGCCGCCCGCGCTTCCCGCCAGCCTGCGCCTGCCGCTCGACCTGCAGGTGCACGTGATTGATCTGGCCCGGCTGGACATCGTCGAGGCGGGCGCGAGCATGACGTTCCGCAATCTCAGGGCCCGCCTCGACGGCACCGGCGAGCGCTACCGGCTGAGCAGCGCGACGCTGGAGACGCCCTGGGCGGACATCGGCGGGCAGCTCGATCTCGGCAAGGACGCACCGTTCGCGCTGCGGGGGCAGATCGACGCGGTGCGCCGCGACCCGCTGCCGGTGACGGCGCGGCTCGAACTGAGCGGGGAACTGGCCATGCTGGAATTTCAGCTGAATACAGCGGCGGAGGGCATGCGATTTTTCGCCAGCGGCGAGGTGGCGCCGTTTGCGAAAGTGCGCCTGCCCCGGCTGCTGGTGGCCGGCGAGGGCATCGACCCGCGCCGGTTCGCGGCGAGCGCGCCCAGTGCCGATCTGGCGTTTTCCGGCATATTCGAGGGCCAGCCGGGCGAGCGCCTGCTCGGCACCTTCAGCCTTTCCAACCGGCTGGCCGGGCGCCTCGACCAGGAACGCCTACCGCTGGCCAAGCTGACCGGCGCGGTGTTCGGCGACAGCACCCGCGCCGACGTCAGCGACCTGGTCATCGACCTCGGCGCGGCCGGACAATTCACCGGCGGCGGCCAGTGGCGCGACGGCCGCTTTACGGTGAACCTGGAAAGCCCGCGCCTGGACCTCGCCGGACTGCACCGCGACCTCAATGCCACCCGCATGCGCACCGTGTTGCAGCTGGCGGGCGACGCGACGCGCCAGACCCTCGGTGGCGAGGTGACTGAAACCTGGGGCCAGGGCCGCTTCACCCTCAGCCATGCCGACGCGACCCTGCGCCTGGAATCGGCGAACTTCAGCGGCCAGGCCGGACGCCTGACCGCGCAGGGCGAACTGCGACTCGATGCCGGCCGTGCGTTTTCCGCCGAATTCGACGCCACGCAGATTAACCCGGCGCGCTTCGGCAAGTTTCCGCGCGGGCGGCTGAATGCACGCGGCGAAGCGAGCGGCGCATTGCTGCCCGAGCTGCGCCTGCAAAGCCAGTTCACCCTGCCGCCGGGCGAGCTCGAAGACCGCCCGGTCACCGGGCAGGGCCGGCTGCGCTACGAAAACCGGCATCTGGCCGATGCCGACATCGACCTCGACCTGGCCGGCAATCTGGCCAAGGTGAAGGGGGCCTTCGGCCACGCCGGCGACCGCCTCACCTGGGACATCGACGCCCCCGCGCTGGCGCGCCTCAAGCTCGGTCTGGCCGGGCGCCTGGCCAGTACTGGCAGCGTCAGCGGCGACCCTGCTGCGCTGCAGATCGAGGCGGTGCTTTCCGCCAGCGGCCTGCGCCTGCCGGGCGACATCGCCGCCGACGCGCTGGAACTGCAGCTCGACCTGCAGACCGCAACCAGCGGCGCCTTCAACGGCCGGCTGGATGCGCGCGGGGTGACGCTGGCCGGGCAGCGCCTGAGCACAATTGGCGCCAAGCTGCAGGGCCACCGCAATGCCCACACCCTGACGCTCGACGCCCGCATGCCCGATTGGCAGGTAACGGCGAGCCTGGAGGGTGGGCTGGACGAGCAACAAATATGGCGCGGAAAACTGAATCAGGCTGCGGCGCAGGGACCCTGGCCGATGCAGCTGATGGCGCCCGCCACCCTGCTGCTGTCGCGCGAGCAGCAGCAGGTGAGCGATCTTGCGCTGACGCTGGCGGGCGGCCGCCTGAGCGTCGAGCAGTTCAGCCGCCAGGGCGCTCAGCTTGACAGCCGCGGCGCGCTCGCCAACCTGCCGCTGGCGCCGCTGCTGGCGCTGCTGGAAACCGAGCCGCTTTTCACCACCGATCTCAGGATCGATGGCGACTGGAATCTGCGTGCCGGCGACAGCCTCGACGGCCAGCTGCGGCTGCGTCGCCAGTCGGGCGATATACGGATGAAGGATCCGGCGCAAAGTCTGGGGCTGACGACGCTGGTGCTCAATCTTGACGCTGTGGCCAGCCGCGTGACCGCACACATCGAGGCGGCCAGCCGCGACGCCGGCCAGCTGCGCGCCGACGGACAGGCGACGCTGCTGCGCGAGGGCGCCTTCTTCACCCTGCCGCGCACGGCGCCGCTAGCGTGGACGGCGCAGCTCGATATTCCCGATCTGCGTCTGGCCAGGCTTTTTATTCCGGTCGGCGTCAACGCCGATGCCCGCCTCAACGCTCAGCTCACGGGCAGCGGCACCCTGGCTGCGCCGCGCGTCGATGGTCGGATTGCCGCCGACGCGATCCGTTTTTCCATGCCGGAGGAAGGTGTGGCGATTACCGACGGCACGCTCAAACTCATTCTGGACGACGACCGCGTGTGGGTGCAGGAAGGCGTGCTGAAAGGCCAGAGTGGGCGCATCCTGGTGAGCGGCGAGGCGCGGCTGCGGGACCCGCAGGCCGGCCTTGCGCTCACTTTTGAAAAATTTGCCGTTACCAACCGCAGCGACCGACGCATCGTCATTTCCGGCGTCAGCCAGCTCAATCTCGATCTGAAACGCATGCAGCTGACCGGTGAACTCACCGCCGACCGCGCCCGCCTCGAAATCCCGGAAGCCAGCCGTCCCAAGCTGTCGGAGGATGTAGTCGTGGTTGGCCGGCCGCCGCGCGAAAAATCCGCCGCGCGGCGCATCCCGCTGCTGCTCGATCTCAAACTCAATCTGGGCGACGATTTCCTGTTCAAGGGCGGCGGGCTCGACGCGCGTCTGGGGGGGCAGCTGCGTGTGTTCACCGTGAACGACGCACTGCGCGGCGAGGGGCGCATCCAGGTGGTGAAGGGGCGCTATGCCGCCTATGGGCAGGCGCTCGACATCGAGCGCGGCGTGCTCAGCTTCATCGGCCCGATCGCCAACCCGGGGATCGATGTCCTGGCGGTGCGCAAGACGCCCACGGTCACGGCTGGCGTGCAGGTCAGGGGCACGGTGCAGCGCCCGCTGGTGACGCTGTATTCCGATCCGGCACTGTCGGACACCGAAAAGCTCTCCTGGCTGGTGCTGGGACACGGCCTGGAAACGGGGGAGCAGGAGGAATTTGCGCTGCTTCAGCTCGCCGCTGGCGCACTGCTGAGCCAGGCGGAATCGGTGGGCATGCAGGCGCGGCTTGCCGAGGCCCTGCGCATCGAAAGCTTCGGCATGCATGCGGGTGAGGGTGATGATCTCTCCAGTACCGTGGTCAGCGTCGGCAAGCGTTTGTCCTCGCGCACGATGCTGAGTTACGAGCAGAGCCTGGACGGGCTCAGTCAGGTGGTGAAAGTGCTGTACCAGTTGTCGCCGCATGTGCGGCTTGAAACGCAGGCCGGGCAGCAGAGCAGTTTCGACGTGTTTTACACTCGGGAATATGACTGAAACGGCTTGTCTGCGGAGGACACGAAGTCTGTAACGCAAGGCCGGGGGCAAGGCCATCCCTACACGATTTCATTCACTTCGTGCTTCTTCGCGCCCTTCGCGGATGGATATACGGTTTCCCGGCTGAACCGATCAAGGCGGGATGTTAGAATCGGGCGCATGTTCGACGTCCGCATCCTCGCCATGAATTCCTTGCGCCGATTGCCTGTTCTGTCCGGAGGCGACCACTGATGCGCATCCTGCTGTCCAACGACGATGGTTATTTTGCCCCCGGCCTGGCCGCGCTGGCGCAGGCACTTGCGCCACTGGCCGACATTACCGTGGTGGCGCCCGAGCGCGACCGCAGCGGCGCCTCCAATTCGCTCACCCTCGACCGCCCGTTGATGCTGCGCCAGGCGCCGAGCGGCTTTTATTACGTCAACGGCACTCCCACCGATTGCGTGCATCTGGCCGTCACCGGCATGCTCGACCACATGCCAGACATGGTGATTTCCGGCATCAACCACGGCGCCAACATGGGCGACGACACCATTTACTCCGGCACCGTCGCCGCCGCCACCGAAGGCTATCTGCTGGGGATTCCGTCGATTGCGGTCTCGCTCGCCAACCACAATGCGCTGCACTTCGACGCCGCCGCGCGCGTGGTGGTCGAACTGGTGCAGCGCATCCAGGCGCAGCCGCCGACCGAGCCGATGCTGCTCAACGTCAACGTGCCGGATCGCGCCTGGGTCGATTTGAAAGGCCTCACCGTGACCCGGCTGGGCAAGCGCCACAAGGCCGAATCGGTGGTGAAAACCACCAACCCGCGCGGCCAGACCGTGTACTGGGTGGGCGCAGCCGGGCTGGCGCAGGACGCCGGCGAAGGCACCGATTTTCATGCCGTCGCCAACGGCTTCATTTCGATCACTCCGCTGCAAATGGATTTGACCCGTTTCAGCCAGATGGACAGCGTGAACGCATGGCTGAAACGCTGACCCCCCGCGCCGGCATCGGCATGACCTCGGCGCGCACGCGCGGCCGCATGGTCGAGCGCCTGCGCGAGCAGGGTATCAAGGACGAAATGGTGCTGTCGGCGATGGGCAGCGTGCCGCGCCACCTGTTTGTCGACCAGGCGCTGGAATCGCGCGCCTACGAAGACACCGCGTTGCCGATCGGCTTCGGGCAGACTATTTCCAACCCCTACATCGTGGCGCGCATGGCCGAACTGGCGCGCCATGGCGAGAACGGCCAGGGTCGTGCGCTCGGCCGCGTGCTGGAAATCGGTCTGGGCTGCGGTTATCAGGCCGCGGTGCTGGGCAAGCTGGCGCGCGAGGTGGTGTCGCTGGAACGCATCGCGGCGCTGGTCGGCAGGACGCGTATGCGGCTGCGCGAACTCAGGGTCAACAACGTCAAGCCCAAGCACGGCGACGGCATGCACGGGGTGAGGGATTTCGCACCGTTCGATGCCATCGTGATCGCGGCGGCGTTTGCCGAGGTGCCGCAGGAACTGCTGGCGCAGCTGGCCGATGACGGGCGTCTGGTGATGCCGCTCGGCCATGCCACGCAGACGCTGTGCGTGAGGGAACGCCAGGGAGATACGTACACCGAGCGCCTGCTGGAAAGGGTGAAGTTCGTTCCTCTGCTGCCTGGGGTGGCGTGATGCGGATGGCTGCCCGGAATCGTGCGATCGGAATGGCCGCCGCAGGGCGCGCATCCGTCGCCTGGCTGGGCCTGTTGCTGTTGGGGCTTGCTGCCTGCACCTCGCCCGGGCCCGCGCCGGTAAGCGATCGGTCCGGGCGCACGGTCAGATCCGGGGCGTCGCGCCCCATTACGCCGCAGATCGCGCCGTCCGCCAATGGCCTGCATACCGTGCAGCGCGGCGAAACACTGTATGCCATCGCCTTTGCCAACGGCCTCGATTACCGCGAGATCGCCATCTGGAACCGGCTTGAGTCGGCCGACCGTATTCTGGTCGGCCAGGTGCTGCGGCTGGCGCCGCCGCCGGGGGCGGTCGAAATCCGTCCGCTCGACGACGAACCCGTGCCGAGCGCGCGTCCATTGGACGAGGCAACGCCGACGGGGCCGCCGGTGCTGCGCGAGCCGCAAGCGGTACTGCTGGCGTATTCCGAGGCCGGCTGGGCGCAGGTGTCGGGCGCCCCGGTGACCGTGGTGGCGCCCGCCGTGGCCAGGCCGGCGCCTGTCGCAGCGATACCGCCGCCTCCGGCACCCGCCGCAAGCGGGCTGGTCGACAGCTGGCTGTGGCCGGCCGAGGGTACGCTGGCCGGGCACTTTGGCGCAGCGGGCGGCAAGGGTATCGACATCGTCGGGCAGCGCAATACGCCGGTGGTCGCGGTGGCGCCCGGCAAGGTCGTGTACAGCGGCAGCGGCCTGCGCGGCTACGGGCAGTTGCTGATCGTCAAGCATGCGGGCGAGTTTCTTTCGGCCTACGCGCACAACGAAACGATTCTGGTGAAGGAGGGCGACACGGTGGCCGCCGGGCAGAAAATTGCCCTGATGGGCGACAGCGACGCCGACCGGGTTAAGCTGCATTTCGAAATCCGCCGCTATGGCAAGCCGCTCGATCCCCTGATCTATCTGCCGGAGCGCTCATGAGCCACGACCCCAGCGATGAATCGGACGATCTGACGTCTGAAGAATCCGAAGTAGAGCCGCAGGCGCCGGCGGACACCAGCGAGGAACTGGCATCGGCCATCCTCGACAAGCCGCAGGTCGACGTCACCCAGCTTTATCTCAACGAAATCGGCCGGGCCCCGCTGCTGACGCCGGCAGAGGAAGTCGTGCTGGCGCGGCGCGTGGTCGAGGGCGACTTCGAGGCGCGCCAGACCATGATCGAGCGCAACCTGCGGCTGGTGGTCAACATTGCCAAGCACTACGCCAACCGCGGACTGACCCTGCTCGACCTGGTGGAGGAGGGCAACCTCGGCCTCATCCACGCGCTGGAAAAATTCGACCCCGAGCGCGGCTTTCGCTTTTCGACCTACGCGACCTGGTGGATCCGTCAGAACATCGAGCGCGCGATCATGAACCAGTCACGCACCATCCGCCTGCCGGTGCACATCATCAAGGAACTCAACATCTACCTGCGCGCCAGGCGTCATCTGGAAACGCACGGCGTCGCCGACGCCAGTTCGGACGACATCGCCGCCCTGACCGGTCATGCGGTCGAGGACGTGCGCCGCATCATGCAGCTGAACGAGCGGGTGGCCTCGCTCGATGCGCCGCTCGACATCGATCCCGCGCTGTCGCTGGGCGAGGCCATCGCCGATGAAAACGCCCACCTGCCGGATGAAATGCTGCTGCTTGAGGAAATCGGACACCACGTCCGCGAATGGCTGGGGCAGCTCAATGACAAGCAGCGCTGGGTGATCGAGCGGCGCTTCGGCCTGAACGGCTGCGAGGCCTGCACCCTGGAAGATCTGGCGCTGGAACTGCAGGTCACCCGCGAACGCGTGCGGCAGATTCAGATGGAAGCCCTGCGCATGCTGCGGCAGACGCTGCGGCGGCGCGGCATCTCCAAAGACGAGCTGTTTTGACGTGCCGTCACGAGTTACGGGGGCGCCGGACGGCGGCGCTGCAATGATCGACTGGCCGCAGGTCGATACCGTCTTCCTCGACATGGACGGCACCCTGCTCGACCTGTATTTCGACAACTATTTCTGGCTTGAGCACATGCCGCGCCGCTATGCCGAGTACCACGGCCTCGCGCCGGAGGTGGCGCATGCACATCTCACCGCGCATTACGCGCGCCACAGCGGCACGCTCAACTGGTACTGCCTGGATTTCTGGAGCAGCGAGCTCGCGCTCGACATCATGCAGTTGAAGGAAGAAGTCGCCCACCTGATCGCGGTGCGCCCCGACGTGCCGGCCTTCCTGCAGGCGGTGCGCGCATCGGGGCGCCGCATGGTCATGGTGACCAACGCGCATCCCAGGAGCCTCGAACTCAAAATGCGCGAAACCCGCATCGACGCCTATTTCAATGCGTTGATCTCGTCGCATCAAGTGGGTGTGCCCAAGGAGCATTTGGATTTCTGGCAGGGGCTGCAGGGGGTTGAGCCGTTTGACAAACAGCGGACGCTATTTGTGGATGACAGCTTGCCGGTGTTGAAGAGTGCGCAGGCTTATGGGATCGCGCAGTTGCTGGCGGTGTGTAACCCGGATTCGAAGCAGCCGCATAAAGATTGTGGGGGGTTTATGGAGATTTCGAGTTTTGGGGAGGTGATGCCGGGGATGTGCCTGGGCGTGTGGCCGTAGGCCGGGCAACCCCCGGCCTACTGTCAGCAGTCCTGCAAAAGTGCTTACTACTTGGTCGTGCTTCGCGCATGATCAACTGGATTGCTTCAGCACTACGCGCCTCACAACGACGGGCTCAGTTCTCGGCTGCAGGCTCGATCAACACCGCCGCCCCCACGCTCCGTCCCTCTGCCGCAAGAATATTGTAGGTACGGCACAGCGCGCCGATGTCCATCACCTCCAGCCCGATGCGCGCATTCATCAGCGCGCGCGTGAGCGAAGGGTGGGGAAAGCGTTGCCGGGGGCCGGTACCCAGCAGCAGGATATCCAGTTCGTGACGGGCTGCCCATTCAAAATGGTCGGCGGTCAGCGCCTCAAAACCCTGTCCGACCCACGGTGCGATCTCGACACCGCGTGCGGTCAGCAGCAGGCTGCTATCAAAACGCTGACCGTTGATGAGAACGTGATCGTCGGCATAGCCGGTGAACAGTAACTGGCTGGCGTCGGTGTTGAGGTGCAGTTTCATGGTGAAACCATAGCAGATTCAGTGAAATTCCGGGTACTGTCGCCCACTGCAACGGCGTTTGCCGGGGCAGGGCGCCTCCGGTAAAATCGCGCGTTTCCCAAGGCGTTGTTTTGCCTTGGTTTTGCGCAGGTTGACCAGGAAGCTCATCGTGACGGCTGACAACAAGCCATGCTTACGCACCATCCATAAATCGTCCAAGCTCGACAACGTCTGCTACGACATCCGCGGGCCGGTGATGGCGCGCGCGCGGCAGATGGAGGAAGAGGGCCACCGCATCATCAAGCTGAACATCGGCAACCCGGCGCCGTTCGGCTTCGAGGCGCCGGAAGAAATCGTGCAGGACGTGATCCTCAACCTGCCGAACGCCTCGGGCTACAGCGATTCGAAGGGGCTCTTCTCGGCGCGTAAGGCGATCATGCACGAGACCCAGCGCAAGGGCATTCCCGGGGTGCAGATCGACGATATCTTCATCGGCAACGGCGCCTCCGAACTGATCGTGATGGCGATGCAGGCGCTGCTGAACAACGGTGACGAGGTGCTGGTGCCGGCGCCCGACTATCCCCTGTGGACCGCCGCGGTAAGCCTGGGTGGTGGTAAGCCGCGCCATTATCTGTGCGACGAGGGCGCCGGCTGGCTGCCCGACCTGGACGACATCCGTGCCAGGATCACGCCGAACACGCGCGCCATTGTCATCATCAACCCGAATAATCCGACCGGCGCGCTGTACCCGAACGAGTTGCTGCTGGAAATCCTGGAGATTGCGCGTCAGCACCAGTTGATCGTGTACGCCGACGAGATCTACGACAAGGTACTGTTCGACGGCGTGATCCACACCTCGATCGCCTCGTTGGCCGAGGATGTGCTGGTCGTCACCTTTAACGGCCTGTCGAAGAACTACCGCTCCTGCGGCTACCGCTCGGGCTGGCTGATCGTGTCGGGCGACAAGCGCCACGCCAGGGATTATCTGGAAGGACTCAACATGCTGGCGTCGATGCGCCTGTGTTCCAACGTGCCGGGGCAGTATGCGATCCAGACCGCGCTGGGCGGCTACCAGAGCATCAACGATCTGGTCGCGCCAAGCGGGCGGCTGACGCGCCAGCGCGACCTGGCGCACGAGTTGCTGACTCTGATTCCCGGCGTGAGCTGCGTGAAGCCGAAGGCGGCGATGTATCTGTTCCCGAAACTGGACCCTAAGCAGTACCCCATTCACGACGACCAGAAATTCATCCTCAACCTGCTCGAAGAGGAGCGCGTGCTGGTGGTGCAGGGCAGCGGCTTCAACTGGCCGCATCCCGACCACATCCGGGTGGTGTTCCTGCCGCACGAGGAAGAACTGACCGAGGCGATCTCGCGCATGAGCCGGTTCCTCGATCGCCAGCGTGCGCATCGCTGATTTTCAATTGCAGAAAACATTTTCACCACAGAGGCACAGAGACACAGAGAAACCCACCCTGTCGTTATTCGGTTCCCCCTCTGTGTCGCTGTGCCTCTGCGGTAAAGAATTTAAATTGAACGAGATTAATCAATGAAACCCATCAACGTCGGCCTGCTGGGCCTGGGAACTGTCGGGGGCGGCACGCTCACCGTGCTGCGCCGCAATGCCGAAGAGATCACCCGCCGCGCCGGGCGCGAAATTCGCGTGGTGCGCGCGGCGGTGCGCAATCTTGAAAAAGCCAAGGTGCTGGCCGGCGACCTGCCGCTGACGACCAATCCGTTCGACGTCGTCGACGATCCCGAGATCGATATCGTGGTCGAGCTGATCGGCGGCCTGGAGCCGGCACGCGAACTGGTGATGCAGGCGATCACCCACGGCAAGCACGTGGTCACCGCCAACAAGCATCTGGTCGCCAAATACGGCAACGAAATCTTCGCGGCGGCGCAGGCGCGGGGCGTGATGGTGGCGTTCGAGGCGGCGGTAGCGGGCGGAATTCCCATCATCAAGGCGCTGCGCGAAGGCCTTACCGCCAACCGCATCGAGTGGCTGGCCGGCATCATCAACGGCACCAGCAACTTCATCCTCACCGAAATGCGCGACAAGGGCGCGGCCTTCGACGATGTGCTGAAGGAGGCGCAACGCCTGGGCTATGCCGAGGCCGACCCGACCTTCGATATCGAGGGCATCGACGCCGCGCACAAGCTCACCATCCTGTCGGCGATCGCCTTCGGCATCCCGATGCAGTTCGACCGCGCCTACACCGAGGGCATCTCGAAGCTGACGCGCGAGGACGTGCAGTACGCCGAGGAACTGGGTTACCGCATCAAGCTGCTGGGCATCGCGCGCCGCGCCGACAACGGCATCGAACTGCGCGTGCATCCGACACTGATTCCCGAGCGGCGGCTCATCGCCAACGTCGACGGCGCAATGAACGCGGTGCTGGTCCTGGGCGACGCCGTCGGCCCGACGCTGTATTACGGCGCCGGCGCCGGTGCCGAGCCGACCGCCTCCGCGGTGGTCGCCGACCTGGTCGACGTTACCCGCCTGCACACCGCCGATCCGCACCACCGCGTGCCGCATCTGGCGTTCCAGCCGGACCAGCTGGCCGACACGCCGATCCTGCCGATGGACGAGGTGCGCACCGCGTACTACCTGCGTCTGCGTGCCTTCGACCGCCCCGGCGTGCTGGCCGACATCACCCGCATCCTGGCCGACGGCGACATTTCCATCGACGCCATGGTGCAGAAGGAGCCTGCCGAAGGCGAGGAGCAGGTCAGCATCATCCTGCTGACCCATATCACGGTGGAGAAGAACATCAACGCCGCGATCGCCAGGATCGAGGCGCTGGATACCGTGGCGGGGCAGGTGATGCGCATCCGCCTTGAAGAGCTGGCGTCCAAGTAAAAAAGGTCAGGCCATGAACTACCTCAGCACCCGCGGCCTCGCGCCGCAGCTCCGCTTCTCCGAAATCCTGCTCGGCGGGCTGGCCAGCGACGGCGGCCTCTATGTGCCGGAGACCTACCCGTGCTTCACGCCCGCCGAACTCGAAGCGATGCGCGGCATGAATTACCGCGAACTGGCCTTCACCGTGCTGTCGCGCCTGATCGACGATATTCCGCACGACGACCTGCGCACGCTGATCGACAAAACCTACACCGCCGATGTCTATCGCTACACCAACCCGGGCGAGAACGCCGAGGACATCACCCCGCTGAAAACCCTGGAGCCCGGTTTGCATGTGCTGGCGCTGTCGAACGGCCCGACACTGGCGTTCAAGGACATGGCGATGCAGCTCCTGGGCAACCTGTTCGAGTACGTGCTGGCGAAGACTGGCGGTGAATTGAACATTCTCGGCGCCACCTCCGGCGACACCGGTTCCGCCGCCGAATACGCGATGCGCGGCAAGCGCGGCATCCGTGTCTTCATGTTGTCGCCCGAGCACGGCATGACACGCTTCCAGCAGGCGCAGATGTATGCGCTCACGGACACCAATATTTACAATCTCGTCATTCGCGGCGTGTTCGACCAGTGCCAGGACATCGTCAAGGCAGTGTCGAACGACCTCGAATTCAAGACGGAACATCACATCGGCGCGGTCAACTCGATCAACTGGGCGCGCGTCGCGGCGCAGAGCGTGTACTACTTTAAGGCCTATTTCGCGGCAACCCGGAGCAACGACCAGCAGGTGTCGTTCTCGGTGCCATCGGGCAACTTCGGTAACGTCTGCGCCGGCCACATCGCGCGCCAGATGGGGCTTCCGATCAGGAAGCTGATCGTCGCCACCAACGAGAACGACGTGCTCGACGAGTTCTTCACGACCGGCGTCTACCGGCCACGTCCGGAAACGAAACACACCTCCAGCCCGTCGATGGACATCTCCAAGGCGTCCAACTTCGAGCGTTTCGTGTTTGACCTCGCCGGGCGCGATGCCGCTACGGTCCGGAGCTTGTGGCGTGCGGTCGAGTCGGGCGGCAACTTCGATCTGAATGCCCATTCCGATTCCAGGGGAGGCCGCCTGTTCGACCGCGTCGCCGAATTCGGCATGGTCTCGGGATCGAGCAACCACGCCAACCGCATCGACACCATCCGCACCGTGTACCAGGTGTACGGCACGATGATCGACCCGCATACCGCCGACGGTCTGAAAGTAGGGCTGGAGCACCGCGAGCCCGGCGTACCACTGGTCTGCATGGAAACCGCGCAGCCCGCCAAATTCGATGACGCGATCCACGAAGCGCTCGGCATCGAGCCGGTGCGTCCGGCCGAACTCGCTGGCCTCGAAGCGCAGCCGCAGAAAAAACACATGCTGGATGCCGACGTGAATGCGGTCAAGCAGTTCATCGTCGACCACGCGGGCTGACCGGCGCGCCGGGTGGCGATGAAAAAACCGCGCAACATCCGCTCGCCCAGGGCCTTTACCGAACTGCTGGCACGGGCGCAGGCCTGTACCGTCTGCGCCGCCAACCTGCCGCATCCGCCGCGCCCCGTCATACTTGCGTCTCCCACCTCGCGTTTATTGATCGTCGGCCAGGCGCCCGGACGCCGGGTGCACGAAACCGGCATCCCCTGGAACGACCCCTCGGGCGATCTGTTGCGGCAGTGGCTGGGGATGACGCGTGAGCAGTTTTATGACGCCTCGCACATCGCCATCGTCCCTACCGGCCTGTGTTACCCCGGCACCGTGAAGGGCAGCGATCTGCCGCCGCGTCCCGAATGCGCGCCGCTTTGGCATCCGCAGTTCCTCCAGGCCATGCCGCAGATCGGGCTGACGCTGCTGATCGGCGCCTATGCCCAGGCGTATTACCTGGGCAAGCGCCGTGGCCGCACGCTGGCCGACACGGTTCAGGCCTGGCGCGATTTCGGCCCCGACTATTTTCCGCTGCCGCATCCCAGCCCGCGCAATCGTCTATGGTTCACGCGCCATCCCTGGTTCGGGCAGGAGGTGTTGCCGGCCCTGCGCGAGCGGGTTGGAGCGCTGCTTCCGGCAGACGATAATAGCGGCACAAATAGCCAAGCCTATTGAGACCGCCTGATGATGTTCGAAGTCATAAAGTATTTTTACGGCATTCTGCTTGATTGGTTCGCTGAGCCGTCTCAATAGAGCGCTGTTTTTAATGCTTATTGATTTGGCCTTTCTCGCTATCGCACACAGTTCGATTAAGCTGAACCTTAACGCCACTTCAAACTTCATCTGGCTGAATCAATAACAAAATTGAATTTCAGGGGGCCCGCATGAAACTCGTCACCTCGCTCACCAGTCCCTACGGCCGCAAAGTCCGTGTGGTGCTGCTGGAAAAGAAAATTCCCTTTCAACTTCACGTCGAAAATCCCTGGTTGCCAGACAGCCCTGTTGCCGGCCTCAATCCACTCGGCAAGGTGCCGGTGCTGGTGCTGGAAGACGGTGTCAGCGTGTTCGATTCACGCGTCATCGTCGAATACCTCGATCATGTCAGCCCGGTCGCGCACCTGATCCCGCCCGAACCGAGAAGCCGCATGGTGGTGCGCGGTATCGAGGCCCTGGCCGACGGCGTCACCGACGCCACGGTGGCGGCTTACCTGGAAAAGAAACGCCCGCCCGAACAGCAGAGCAGCGACTGGCTGGTGCTGCAGGAAAAAACCCTGTTCCGCGGGCTGGGAGCCCTGTCGGAAGCCCTGGGCGAAAAGCCCTGGTACCTCGGCAGCAGTATGACGCTGGCCGACGTCGCCTGCGGCTGCACGCTCGGCTATCTGGAACTGCGCGCCCCTGGAATCGATTGGCGCACCGCGCATCCCAATCTGGCCAGGCTCGCCGACAGGCTGGCGACGCGTGCATCGTTCAAGGAAACAGTGCCGGTCGTCTAAGCTGTCATCCTATGCTTGCGCCAACTCGTTTTGAATAGGATATTCGAGACGAGCTAGGAGAAGGGTCTGAAGCCGAAGTTGTCATGAGTCGTTCGAGGCTGTTCGCAATGGTGGTTGCCCTTCTCCGCCCTTACTGATTCCGGACAGTTCATTGGGGCGTGACCCCGCATTCAGGATGGATGGAAAGTGTAAGTGGCTGGTTTTTCATACATTTCCAAGGATTCAGGGGTGATTGATGATTGTAGGCATTGATATCAGCAAGAAATGGTTTGATGCGGCCTGGCAGGTGGATGGTCAGGGCCGGCATCAGCGCTTTGAGTACACCGATGAAGACATCGGCCAGTTGTTGGCGCAAACGCCCGAGGCGGCACACTACGTGATGGAAGCAACGGGAACCTACCATGCGCGCTTGGCGCTCAGGCTGCATGAGTCGGGGCGGCGAGTGAGCGTAGTCAACCCGCTGGTCATCAAGCGCTTTTCCCAAATGCAGCTGTCACGGGTAAAGAGCGACCGTGCGGATGCCGAGTTGATCCGGCGCTATGGCGAACAGCAGCCCTTGTCGCCCTGGGCGCCCGCCACGGATGAAGTACTTGAATTGCAGCAGGCGCATGGCTGGCTGAACGACCTGATCGGGGAGCGCACCCGGCTGCTCAACCGGCGCGAAGCCCATGCCCACCACGCCAAACCCAACGCCTTCGTCATTTCGCAGATGGCAGCGCAGTTGCAGCAACTGGACGGACAGATCAAGACATGCGAACGGCATCTGGAGGTGATGGTAAAAAAGTCTTTTACCGAGTTGTTTGAGCGGCTGCTCACGATTCCCTCGATCGGCGCCAAGACGGCGATCGAGCTGATCATCGTGACGGACGGCTTCAGGCGCTTCGAGGACGTCAAGGCGCTGTGCGCCTATATCGGGGTGAGCCCGACGACATTCCGCTCGGGCAGCTCGGTCAATGGCAAAGGCGGGATCGCCAAGCTGGGGCAGGGGCGGATGCGTCAATTGCTCTACCTGTGCAGTTGGACCGCGAAGACCTGCAATCCGGCCTGCAGGGCACTGTATGCCCGCTTGAAAGCACTGGGCAAGCCGCCGAAGGTCATCAACGTCGCAATTGCGCATAAATTGTTGAGGCAGGCCTTCGCGGTGGCAACGACCAATGCGCCTTTTTCGACAGAATATGCTTGACGAGAAGCACAGTTCATTGCGAGGCGAAGCCGAAGCAATCCAGTGTGCGTGTCCTGTTGCTGGATCGCCACGCCCTGCGGGCTCGCGATGACATGCGGCATTAGTAAAGGAGAAGAGACATGGCTTACGCGGTAGCGACTCTGGCAGGAGGCTGTTTCTGGTGCCTCGAAACGGTGTTTAACCAGCTGCGCGGCGTCGAATCCGCGGTGTCCGGCTACATGGGGGGGCGCACGGAGAACCCCACCTATGCGGACGTCTGTAACGGCGACACCGGCCACGCCGAAGTGGTGCAGGTGCGCTTCGACCCGGACGCGATCTCGTATCGCGAGCTGCTTGAAGTCTTCTTCACCCTGCACGATCCCACGCAACTGAACAGACAGGGCAACGACGTCGGCACCCAGTATCGCTCGGCGATTTTCTGGCACACGCCGGAGCAGAAGGCCGAAGCCGAATCTATCATCGTCGAACTCGCTGCAGCCAAACAGTTCGATGCCCCCATCGTGACCGAAGTCACCGAGGCGGAGACGTTTTACCCTGCCGAGGATTACCACCAGGGCTACTTCGACCAGAATCCCAACCAGCCTTACTGCCAGTTTGTGGTTGCGCCGAAGGTCGCGAAGGCGCAGGCGAAGTTTGCCGCGCGTTTCAAGGACTGAAGCGCGTAGCGGGCGGGCAAAACGGGAAGCGATGCGCTAACATCCGGCCATGCCGACCATTTTCCTGTTCGAGGGTTATCGTTTTTTCTTCTTCTCCAACGAAGGCAGTCCTCGGGAACCGATCCATGTGCACATACGCAAGGAGGGCAGCCGCGCGAAGTTCTGGTTGAGTCCGTAGGCCTCGCAAACAATCAGGGCTTCACCGGCAAGGAAGTGAACAGTTTGGCGCAGATCGTGGAAATGCACAGAGACGAGATTGAAAGGGCATGGCATGAACATTTCGGCGACTAGGCTCGACTTCGACGAATCGATGATGTGGGTGGATTTGTCAGACGGACAAAAACTCGGCGTGCCCCTCGCCTATTTCCCGCGCCTGTTGCGGGCGACGCGGAGCAGCGCTTGCAATACGAAATGTCGGGCAACGGCACGGGGCTGCACTGGGATGCGCTGGATGAAGACATCAGCGTCGAAGGTCTGTTGATGGGAATCGGCGATCAGACGCAGGGGCATTCGCTGGCGGCCTGAGAGTTGGCTCGCCAAATTCAAATCAAGCCTGGAACCGTTAACGCTGAATGACCAGAGTGGCTATATGACGTTAGGGAACCGCTGATTAATTTGTCATTGCGAGGAGCGCAGCGACGCGGCAATCCAGAAATGCCCACTTGATCGATACGCTGGATTGCTTCGCTGCGCTCGCAATGACGGCCATATCGAATTAATCAGCGCTTCCTTAGGGGTTTCCATGGAAATTGCCGCACGTGCTGCCCTGCCACAAGATCGGGACGCGATCCGCCAATTATACGAACAAGCGATGAGGAATCATATCGAGACGATTTGGGGTTGGGACCAATCGTGGCAGGACAATGACTTCAACAGCGCCTTCCAATCTTCTTTGACCTATGTAATTGAGTCTGGCTCGACTCTTTTGGGCTATTTCCAAATCGACCAAAATGAAAATCATGACCATTTGCGAATGTTGATTCTCAAGCCCTCAGCGCGATCTGCTGGAATCGGAGCAAAAGTGCTTTCGCAAATTCTGGAGATAACTCATGACAACGGTAAAACGCTGTTGCTGAGAGTGTTCAAATCGAATGTCAATGCGAAGCGGTTCTATGAACGTGAGGGATGGGCGGTACTGGCTGAAGAGGATTCGTTCTTCCTGATGGGACATTCTTCCAACTCTATGCCCAGTCAGCCTGGTAAATCATCCCAACACACCGCCAAAAGCCACGCTTTCGTTGTTCGCTGAATTTCTGCTGGGGTCTTTGCCTTCACAGGGTTGCGAGCCCCAGCTTTACTTCTCCGCTTTCACCCACGAATCTTTCAGCGTCACCGTTCGGTTGAACACCGGCGCGCCGGGTCTTGAATCGATACGATCCGCTACAAAATAGCCATGCCGCTCGAACTGGAAGCGGTCTTCGGGTGCAGCATCTTGCAGCGCGGATTCCAGTTGCGCGTGGATGCTGCGTATCGAGTCGGTATTGATGTCGTCCAGAAAATTGCCGGTTTCCTGTCCCGGCTGGGCGGTTTTGAACAGGCGGTCGTACAGTCGGACTTCGGCTTCGTAGGCATGCACTGCAGATACCCAATGGATGTTGCCTTTGACCTTGACCGAGTCGGAACCGGGCGTGCCGGATTTGGTGTCGGGCAGGTAGTCGCAGTGCACGGCGGTGATGGTGCCGTTGGCATCTTTGTCACAACCGGTGCAGGTGATGACGTAGCCATAGCGCAGCCGCACCGAGTTACCGGGCTGCATAATGCCCGACGCGTCGAGACGCGGCGGGTAGAGCCGAAAGTAGCCCTTGGGCGGGGTTTCCATGAAGTCTTCGCGCTCGATCCATAGTTCCCTGGAGAGCATCACCGTGCGTTTATCCAGGTCGGGCTGCTGCGGGTGGTTGGGGGCGAAGCATTCTTCGGACTGCGCCTCGGGGTAGTTGTCGATGATGAGCTTGACTGGATCGAGTACGGCAATGCGGCGATGTGCGGTGTCGTTCAAGGTGTCGCGCTGGCATTCTTCGAACACGCTGTAGTCGATCCAGCCGTCGGACTTGGATACGCCGATGCGGTCGGTGAAACGCTTGAAGCCTTCGGCCGTATAGCCGCGACGGCGCGCGCCGACCAAGGTGGGTAAACGCGGATCATCCCAGCCGCTGACATGTTTTTCTTCCACCAGCTGGATCAGCTTGCGCTTCGACAGCACGACGTAGGTCAGATTCAGGCGGGCGAATTCTATCTGCTGCGGCAGCGGACGGGTGAAGAAGCCGCCATCGGCCAGCTTGTCGAGCAGCCAGTCGTAGAACGGGCGTTGATCCTCGAATTCCAGAGTGCAGATCGAGTGGGTGATGTGCTCGATTGCGTCCTCGATCGGGTGGGCATAGGTGTACATCGGGTAGATGCACCAGGTGTCGCCGGTGTTGTGGTGATGCGCTCTTTTAATTCGGTAAATCGCCGGGTCGCGCAGGTTGATGTTGGGCGAGGCCATGTCGATCTTGGCGCGCAGCACGTGCGCGCCATCGGGAAATTCGCCGGTTTTCATGCGATGAAACAGGTCGAGGTTCTCTTCCGCACTGCGGCTGCGGTAGGGGCTGTCCTTGCCCGGTTCGGTCAAGGTGCCGCGATAGGTGCGCATCTCGTCGGCGGACAGCGAGTCGACGTAGGCATGGCCGGACTGGATCAGATATTCGGCGCAGGCGTACATGGTGTCGAAATAATTCGACGCGAAATAGAGGTGCTGGCCCCAGTCGAAGCCCAGCCATTTCACCGATTCGATAATCGAATCGACATATTCCTGGCTTTCTTTTTCCGGGTTGGTGTCGTCGAAGCGCAGGTGGCAGACGCCGCCGTAATCGCGCGCGAGGCCGAAGTTCAAAAAGATCGATTTGGCGTGACCCAGGTGCAGATAGCCGTTGGGCTCGGGCGGAAAGCGCGTCTCCACGCGACCGCCCCATTTGCCGGCGGCGTTCTGCTCGTCGATGAGGTTGCGGATGAAATTGGCGGCGGGGGCGGTGTCGTGCGACATGATGGGCTGCGGTGCTTGAAAGCGTGAATTGTAGCGGGTTCAAATAATGATGCCGCCGCCGAGGCAGACTTCGCCGTCGTACAAAACAACCGACTGGCCGGGCGTGACCGCCCATTGCGGGGCGTCGAACACGAGTTCCAGTGTGTCGTCGACCAGTGTGGTGATGCGGCAGGCAGCGTCGGTCTGCCGGTAACGGGTCTTTGCGGTGTAGGCACGTTCGGGATCGGGGGCGACGCCGCTGATCCAGCTGAGCTGGCCGGCGGCGAGTGTCGATCGCTTGAGCAGCGGGTGGTCGTGCCCCTGCACCACGACCAGCGTGTTGCTCGCCATGTCCTTGGCGGCGACGAACCACGGCTCGTCGCTGCCGTCCTTCTGCCCGCCGATGCCGAGGCCCTGGCGCTGCCCCAGGGTGTAATACATCAGGCCCTGATGTAGCCCGACCACGCGGCCCTCGGGCGTTTTCATCTCACCTGGGTCGCGCGGCAGATAGCGTTCGAGGAATTCGCGGAAATTGCGCTCGCCGATAAAACAAATTCCAGTGCTGTCCTTTTTGGCGGCGTTGGGCAAACCGATCTTCTGCGCCAGCGCGCGTACGTCGGGCTTGGGCAGATGGGCCAGTGGAAACAGGGCAGGGCGGAGCTGCGCCTGGCTCAAGCGGTAGAGGAAATAGCTCTGGTCCTTGTTGGTGTCAAAAGCGCGCAGCAGCGTGGCGCGGTCGGCGGCGTCCGTGCCCTTGCCGACGTAATGCCCGGTGGCGATGTATTCGGCGCCGCGCGCGATGGCGTCGTCGAGGAAGGCCTTGAACTTGATTTCGGCGTTGCACAGCACGTCTGGGTTGGGGGTGCGGCCGGCCCGGTATTCGGCGAGGAAATAGCTGAACACGCGGTCCTTGTATTCGGCGGCGAAGTTGACCGCCTCGACCTCGATGCCGAGCACGTCGGCCACCGCCAGCACGTCGAGAAAATCCTGCCGCGCGGTGCATTGCCCGGTGTTGTCGTCGTCGTCCCAGTTCTTCATGAAGACGCCGAGCACGTCGTAGCCCTGCTGCTTCAAGAGGTAGGCCGCGACGGCGGAATCGACCCCGCCCGACATGCCGACGACGACGCGCGTGCTCATGCGTGGTTCACGAAATCGAGCGGAAAGCGCCGTCCGGCCAGGTAATCCTCGACGCAGCGCATCACCAGCGGGCTGCGGTGCGGCGTGGGATGCGCTGTGAGTTCCTCCGGCGTCAGCCATACGGCGCGTACGATGCCGGTGTCCAGCGCGCGCCCGGCGTCGAAGCCACTGACCTCGCAGACATAGGCAAAGCGCAGATAGGTGATGTCGCGCCGCGGGTAGTGGGTGCTGTAGCAGCCCAGGAGCGCCAGCGGTTCTACGTGGTGCGCGGTTTCCTCCAGCGCTTCGCGGCGCACTGCGTCGAGCAGGGTTTCGTCGCGCTCCCAGTGGCCGGCCGGCTGGTTCAGACGCAGGCCTTCGGCGGTGTGCTCCTCCACCAGCAGGAATTTGCCGTCGCGCTCGACGATGGCGGCAACCACCACGTGCGGGGTCCAGATGTCAGACATGCAGTTCCTTCCATTCTCCGGGCTGCAACGCGCCCAGGGTCCATTCGCCGACGACGGCGCGGATCAGGCGCAGGGTGGGGAAGCCGATTCTGGCCGTCATCCGGCGCACCTGGCGGTTCTTGCCTTCGGTAATTATCAGTTCGATCCAGCTGGTCGGTATGGCTTGGCGAAAGCGGATCGGCGGATTGCGCGGCCACAGGCCGGCGGGTTCGTCGATCAGGCGCACCTGCGCCGGACGGGTGACGAAGTCGCCGAGGTCGACGCCGCAGCGTAGCGTTTCGAGCGCGGCATCATCGGGTGCACCCTCGACCTGCGCCCAGTAGGTTTTGGGCAGTTTGTGCCTGGGATCGGCGATGCGGCTCTGGAGGCTTCCGTCATCGGTTAAAATCAGCAGCCCTTCGCTGTCGGCGTCGAGCCGCCCGGCCGCATATACGCCGGGTACGCCGAGGTGGTCGCGCAGACCCTGCCAGCGCCCCTCGGGGGTGAACTGGCTCAGCACGCCGTAGGGTTTGTTGAGCAGGATCAATCGCGCCACGCTGAAAGACGAACTTCCGGAAAAACACTCATTTTAACGTTACACGAGCCGCCCCCATGACTTATCAGCACATCCAGATTCCCGCCTCCGGCAAAAAAATCACCGTCAACGCCGACAACACGCTGAACGTTCCCGACACCCCCGTCATCCCCTTCATCGAAGGCGACGGCACCGGCATCGACATCACCCCGGCGATGCGCCGCGTGGTCGACGCAGCGGTGGCCAAGGCCTACGGCGGCAAGAAGCAGATCGCCTGGATGGAAGTGTTTGCCGGCGAGAAGGCAGTCAAGGTCTACGGTGGCGACCAGTGGCTGCCGGAGGAAACCGTGCAGGCGGTGAAGGACTACGTGATCTCGATCAAGGGGCCGCTCACCACGCCGACTTCCGGCGGCATGCGCTCGCTCAACGTGGCGCTGCGCCAGATGCTGGATTTGTATGTGTGTTTGCGCCCGGTGCGCTACTTCACCGGCGTACCGAGCCCGGTGAAGGCGCCGGAAAAAGTCGACATGGTGATCTTCCGCGAAAATACCGAAGATATTTACGCCGGCATCGAGTGGGAAGCCGGTAGCGACGCAGTGAAAAAAGTCATCGAATTCCTGCAAAAGGAAATGGGCGTGACCAAGATCCGCTTCCCGGAAACCTCGGCCATCGGCATCAAGCCGGTGTCGGTCGAAGGCTCGGAACGCCTGATCCGCAGGGCGATCCAGTATGCTATCGACAATAAGCGCCGCTCGGTGACCCTGGTGCACAAGGGCAACATCATGAAATTCACCGAGGGCGGCTTCAAGAAATGGGGCTACGAGCTCGCCGCGCGCGAATTCGGTGCCAGGATGATCGGCGAAGGCCCGTGGATGGAATTGCCGAACGGCATTGTCATCAAGGACGTCATCGCCGACGCCTTCCTGCAGCAAATCCTGCTGCGCCCGGACGAGTACGACGTCATCGCCACGCTCAACCTCAACGGCGACTACATCTCCGACGCGCTGGCGGCGGAGGTTGGCGGCATCGGCATTGCGCCGGGCGCCAACCTGTCCGACACCGTGGCGATGTTCGAGGCCACTCACGGCACCGCGCCCAAGTACGCCGGCAAGGATTACGTCAACCCGGGTTCGCTGATCCTGTCGGCGGAAATGATGCTGCGCCACCTGGGCTGGATCGAGGCGGCCGACCTCATCATCGCCAGCATGGGCAAAGCCATCGCCGAAAAAACCGTGACCTACGACTTTGCGCGCCTGATGGACGGCGCGACCGAGGTGAAGTGCTCGCAGTTTGCCGAGGTGATGGTCGCGAAGATGTAAGACTGTTTATCCAGCAACAAAAAACCCCGCATTGGCGGGGTTTTTTGTTGCCTGGCCCAAGTACTCAATCCTGGGGCTGGATGTTGGAAGCCTGCTTGCCCTTGGGGCCCTGGGTGACTTCAAAAGCGACTTTCTGACCTTCTTTCAGGGTCTTGAAGCCATTGGACTGGATGGTGGAAAAATGTGCGAACACATCCTCGCCACCGTCATCGGGGGTGATGAAGCCAAACCCCTTGGCGTCGCTGAACCACTTGACCGTACCTGTTGTCATTCAAACTTCCTCCTTGGCGTGATACCCAACATAACCGCGATAAGCGCAATTGCGCTGGCGGATGACGTGACGGCGGGAATTGTTGGCCGTCGGTCTGAATTCAAGCGCGCTACCCGGTGATGTTCCTGCGGTAATGCCAAGCCTTTACGGTTCTTGAAACCAAACTTACTGCTTTTTACTACCTGGAATATGTTTTTTCAAGCGGAATGCGTGAAAAAACAATGGCCTTGGCCGGACTGTGGTTTCCTGCCAACCCGGGATTCCGGAAATGGGGGAAAGCGGAGATGCTGCCTGGCGCGCCGGCACGCCGCAGTCACCCGAATCGATGCGGTAGGATGCGCGGCATGCGCACCTGGGACATCTTCTGCAAGGTCGTCGACAACTATGGCGACATCGGCATCGCCTGGCGACTGGCGCGCGGGCTGGTCAGCGAGCATGGCCTGGCGGTGCGGCTGTGGGTGGACGATCTGCATGCGTTTCAGCGCATCTGGCCGGCGATCGATGCGAATGCGGCCGAGCAGTCCTGCGAAGGGGTGACGGTGTGCGCGTGGCGCACGCCGTTTGTCGCAGCCGCGCCGGCGCAGGTGGTGATCGATGCCTTCGGCTGCGCCCTGCCTGAAGCCTATCTGGCGGCGATGAGCGAGCAGTCGCCGCCGCCAGTGTGGATCAATCTCGAATATCTCAGCGCCGAGCCCTGGGTGGCCGGGCACCATGGCCTGCCGTCGCCGCATCCGCAGCTGCCGCTGACGCGTTTTTTTTTCTTCCCCGGCTACACACCGGACACCGGCGGCCTGCTGGCCGAGGCAGGCCTGGACGCGCGTCGCGCCGCGTTCGTGCAGCGCGGAACCGTCGCATTCTGGCGCCAACTGGGGCTGCAGGCGCCGCAGCCGGGCGAATTGCGGGTATCGCTGTTCGCCTACGAGAATCCGGCGCTGCCGGCCCTGCTCGATGCCTGGACGGCCGACTCGCGCCCCATCACCTGTCTGGTGCCCGAAGGCCGGGTCATTCCGCAACTGGCGGCGTGGCTTTCGGTAACAACTTTACAAGCAGGCGCATCGCATCGGCGCGGCGCCCTGCGACTGCGCATCCTGCCGTTTATGGACCAGGATCGGTACGACCATCTGCTGTGGGCATGCGATCTGAATTTCGTGCGCGGCGAGGATTCCTGCGTGCGCGCGCAGTGGGCGGCGCGCCCGCTGGTGTGGCAGGCCTATCCGCAGGCCGACGCGGCGCACTGGGACAAGGCGAACGCGCTGCTGGCGCACTACACGGAGGGGCTGGATGGCGCCGCGGCGCACGCGGTGAGCGCAATGTGGCGGCACTGGAACGGGATGCCGGATACGGAGGGCCTGGCCGCCAGCTGGACGATATGGCGGTCGCACCAGGCCGTCATCGAGGCGCATGCGGTGGCCTGGTGCGACCGCCTCAGGCTGGCCGGCCGGCTCACCGACAAGCTGGTGGATTTTGCGGAAAATAAGATAAAATACGGGGTTTTCTCAAACCCTTAAAATCCTTAATAGCGCTCTCGCAGCAGGACACATCCATGAAAATCGCACAGGAACTCCGCGCCGGCAACGTCGTGATGGTCGGGAAAGACCCGATGGTGGTGCAAAAGGCCGAATTTTCGAAATCGGGCCGCAATTCCTCCGTCGTCAAAATGAAACTCAAGAACCTGCTCACCGGTTCGGGTGCCGAGAGCGTCTACCGCGCCGACGACAAATTCGAAACCGTCAACCTCGAGCGCAAGGAATGCACCTACTCCTACTTCGCCGATCCGTTGTACGTGTTCATGGACAGCGACTACAACCAGTATGAAATCGAAGCCGACAACCTTGGCGACGCGCTGAACTACCTCGACGACGGCATGCCGGTCGAGGTGGTGTTCTACGACGGCAAGGCGATCTCGGTCGAGATGCCCACCACCGTCGTTCGCGAAGTCGAATACACCGAGCCGGCCGTGCGTGGCGACACCTCCGGCAAGGTGATGAAGCCGGCGCGCATCAAGCCCACCGGATTCGAGCTGCCGGTCGCCGCGTTCGTCGACATCGGCGACATGATCGAAATCGACACCCGCACCAACGAATTCAAGCGCCGCGCCAATTGAGCGTGGTTGTTGCCGACTTGTCGGCTTTAGAGCATGAATGTTGCTGCTTTAGCAGCTTTACAGTCATGGCCTCCTCCTTGCGAGGACAACCACGGCCTGCCCCTTGCGGGTAAATACCGGTAATACCGGCGCTTGACCAAACGAAAGGCAGCTGCGGCTGCCTTTTGTTTTTGGGTCGCGCGCAGCGGCGTTAAAATAGCGAGCTGCATTTCCGCTTTCGCCCCATGACCGACCCGCATTTCATCCACCTCCGCCTGCACACCGAGTATTCCGTCGCCGATGGCCTGGTGCGGGTAGACGAGGCGGTCAAGCGCGCGCGCGAGTCGGGCATGCCTGCGCTCGGGCTCTCCGACCTGTCGAACACCTTCGGCTGGGTGAAGTTCTATCGCGCCGCGCGCGGCGCCGGTATCAAGCCGATCTTCGGCTGCGACGTGTGGGTGACCAACGCCGCGGACAGGAGCCGCCCTTCGCGGCTGCTGCTGCTGGTACAGCATCGCGAAGGCTATCGCCGTCTGTGCGAACTGCTCACCCGCGCCTATCTTGAAAATCTCCATCGCGGCCGCGCCGAGATCGATCCTGCCTGGCTGCGTGACGGCACCGACGGCCTGCTGGCGCTGTCGGGCGGCGACAGCGGCAACGTCGCGCAGGCGATCCTCGACGACAAGCCGGACGCCGCACGCGCGGCGGCCGAAGCGTGGGCCGCGCTGTTTCCCGGGCGCTATTATCTGGAACTGCAGCGCTTCGGCCAGCCGCACGGCGAACGCCTGATCGACGGTCTGCTCGACCTCGGTGCGGCGCTGAAACTGCCGTCGGTGGCCACCCATCCGATCCAGTACATGCTGCCTGACGACTTCAAGGCGCACGAGGCGCGCGTCTGCATCGCCGAGGGCATGATGCTGGGCGATCCGCGGCGGCCGCGGCCATTCACCGCCGAGCAGTATTTCAAGACGCCGGAAGAGATGGCCGAGTTGTTCGCCGACCTGCCCGAGGCGCTCGCCAACAGCGTCGAAATCGCCAAGCGCTGCAACCTCTCGCTGGAGCTCGGCAAGAGCCGCCTGCCCGACTTTCCGACTCCGGACGGCATGGGTCTCGACGACTACATGCGGCAGCGATCCTTCGAAGGCCTGCATGAGCGCATGGCCCACCTCTATCCCGACCCGGATATCCGTGCCGCCAGGTTGCCCGAATACACCGAGCGGCTGGAGTTCGAGCTCGGGACGATCATCCAGATGGGTTTCCCCGGCTACTTCCTGATCGTGTCCGACTTCATCAACTGGGCCAAGCACAACGGCGTGCCGGTGGGGCCGGGGCGCGGCTCCGGCGCCGGTTCGCTGGTCGCGTACAGCCTTTCCATCACCGACCTCGATCCGCTGGCCTACGACCTGCTGTTCGAGCGCTTCCTGAACCCCGAACGGGTGTCGATGCCAGACTTCGATATCGACTTCTGCCAGGACGGGCGCGAGCGGGTGATCCAGTACGTGAAGGACAAGTACGGTCACGCGGCGGTGTCGCAGATCGCTACCTTCGGCACCATGGCGGCGAAAGCGGTGCTGCGCGACGTCGGCCGCGTGCTCGATCTGCCGTACCTGTTCGTCGACAAGTTCGTCAAGCTGGTGCCCAACGAGCTTGGGATCAGCCTGGCCGAGGCGCGCGAGAAGGAACCGCAGATCGACGAGCGCGCCAGCAGCGAGGAAGAACTCGCCGAGTTGCTGCCGCTGGCCGAGAAGCTTGAGGGCATCACCCGCAACGTCGGCATGCACGCGGGCGGGGTTCTGATTGCGCCGGGCCGGCTTACCGACTTCTGCCCGTTGTACCGCGCAGAAGGTTCGGAATCGATGGTGTCGCAGTTCGACAAGGACGACGTCGAGGCGATCGGCCTGGTCAAGTTCGACTTCCTTGGGCTGCGCACGCTGACCATCCTCGCCGAAGCGGTGCGCTTCGTGCAGCGCCACGAGGACCGCAAGGATTTCCGACTGGAGGACCTGCCGCTCGACGATCCCGCGGTGTACCGGCTGTTTGCCGTGGGCAACACCACGGCGGTGTTCCAGTCCGAATCGCGCTCGGCCAAGGATCTGGAAAAGAAGCTCAAGGGCGACTGCTTCGAGGACATCATTGCGCTGATGGCGCTGAACCGGCCGGGGCCGCTCGGCTCGGGCATGGTGGACGATTTCATCGCGCGCAAACAGGGCAAGCAGAAGCCCGAGTACTTCCACCCCGACCTCGAACCGGTGCTGAAATCGACCTACGGCATCATCGTCTACCAGGAACAGGTGATGCTGGTGGCGCAGATTCTGGCCGGCTACAGCCTTGGCGCCGCCGACATGCTGCGGCGCGCGATGGGCAAGAAGAAGCCCGAGGAAATGGCGGTTCAGCGCACGATTTTCCTCGAAGGCGCGGCCAAGCGCGGGGTCGACACCAAGATCGCCGAGCGCCTGTTCGACCTGATGGAAAAATTCGCCGAATACGGTTTCAACAAGTCGCACTCGGCGGCCTATGCGTTGATCGCCTATCACACCGCCTGGCTCAAGGCCTACTATCCGGCCGAGTTCATGGCCGCGACGATGTCGTCGGAAATGTCCGACACCGACAAGGTGCGGGTGTTCTACGAGGACTGCCGTGCCAATGGCTTGGCCATGTTGCCACCCGACATCAACCAGTCGGGCTACCGCTTCGAGCCCGTCAGCAAGACCGAGATCCGCTACGGCTTGGGCGCGCTCAAGGGCAGCGGTGAGGCGGCCATTGGCGCCACCGTCGACGAGCGTGCGGCCAACGGCGAGTACCAGGGCCTGTTCGATCTGGCGCGGCGGGTGGACAAGCGCTATCTCAACCGTCGCGTGCTCGAGGCGCTGGTGAAGGCAGGTGCGTTCGACAGCATCAACGCGCATCGTGCCAGCCTTCTGGCCTCGGTCGGCGCGGCGCTGGAAACCGCCGACCGCGCAGCACGCAGCGGCGGCCAGGTCGGCCTGTTCGGCGAAATGCTCGACGGCGGCGAAGATTTGATCGACGTGCCCGAGTGGTCCGAACAGGAAAAGCTGCTGCAGGAAAAATCTGCACTCGGCTATTTCTTCAGCGGCCATCCGTTTACCTCATACCTGGCCGAGGTATCCGGTTTCGCCAAAAGGCAGCTCGACAGCCTGGAACCTTCGCGCGACCCGGTGATGCTGGCCGGCATTGCCGTCTCGCTACGTACCCAGATGACACGGCGCGGCAAGATGCTGATCCTTTTGCTGGACGACGCCACTGCGCAGGTCGAGGTGGTGATCTTCAACGAACTCTACGAGCAGAGCCGCCATCTGCTGAAGGACGATGCCCTGCTGGTCATCGAGGGCAAGGTGAACCGCGACGATTATTCGGGCGGCGTGCGGGTGACCGCGGAACGGATCTACGATCTGGCGGGGGCGCGCACCCGCTTTGCCCAGGGGCTGCGGCTGGCGTGCAACGGCCAGTGCCATGCCCAGTCCAATAGCGGCCGCAAGCTGGCCGAGATGCTCGCGCCCTATAAAGTGCAGGAGGGCGGCTGTCCGGTATGGGTGGATTACCATAACCAGAATGCGCGCTGCCGGGTGCGGCTGGGTGAGGACTGGCGGGTGCGGCTGGACGACCGCCTGCTCGAGTCGCTGGGGGGCTGGCTCAAGCCGGAGGCAGTGAGCGTGATTTACTGAATGCCGGGAGATGGCAAATAAGTACCAATTCGTGCTTTGGGGCAAGAAAGTAGTTGACAGGTATTTTATTATATTAGACAATTCTAATAACGCGAGGGCCTGCAAGGACTCTCGTGTTGTCTCCTCCAATCCTCCTCCTTTGGTGGATATTCCGCCCGGCCCTTGAGCCGGGCTTTTTTTTGCCCGGCATTTGGCCTCCGCAAGCCCCCCACCGCTGCAGCATGCGCCCCTGCGCCCTTTAGTCGATCCGCTTCTCGAAAGCCCGGTAATGTCCTGTGGCCCCGGTCAAAGTGATGCCATCCACCCGCGCCATGAGCGGGCCGCTGCGTGCCCATGCAATGAGCGCGTCGACGGCTTCAGCCGGACCCTGTACCACGGCTTCCACCGCGCCATCGGGCGTGTTTCGCACCCAGCCCGCGACACCCAGCCGCTCGGCCTTGCGCCGCATCGATTCGCGAAACCATACGCCCTGCACGCGGCCCTTGATAAGCAGGCGCTGCGTCTTCATGCCAGTATCATTTCAGGTTCACTTCACCTTCATGCCCGGCTGCGCGCCGCTGTCCGGCGACAGGATAAACAGGCCGGGCGCATCGCCCGAAGCCGCCAGCACCATGCCCTCGCTCATGCCGAATTTCATCTTGCGTGGCGCCAGGTTGGCGACCATCACGGTGAGCCGGCCCACCAGCGCTTCCGGCGCATAGGCCGACTTGATGCCGGCGAACACCTGGCGCGTGCCGAGTTCTCCGACGTCGAGCGTCAGCCGCAGCAGCTTGTCGGCGCCTTCGACGTGTTCCGCGTTGGCGATGCGCGCAATGCGCAGGTCGATCTTGGCGAAGTCGTCGATGCCGACGGTTTCGGACATCGGCATGGCGGCCGCCGGCTGCGCGGCATGCGCCTGCGCTTCGGCGTGGCGCACCGGCGCGGAGGGAGGGATGGGTTCAAGATTCTGTTTGTTGGCGTCTACCATGGCTTCGATTGCTTTTGGGTCGATACGGGTCATCAGGTGGCTGTATGCGTTGATGCGGTGGCGGATGAACAGGCTCTGGGAATCCTCCCAGGCCAGCGGCGGAATGTCGAGGAAGGCCTCGACCTCGCCGGCGAGTTTCGGCAGCACCGGCTTCAGGTACAGGGTCAGCAGGCGGAAGCAGTTGAGCGCGACCGTGCAGACCTCATGCAGTCGATACACCGCCTCGGGCTTCTTCGCCAGTTCCCAGGGCTTTTCGTCGGCCACGTACTGGTTGGCGCGGTCGGCCAGCGCCATGATTTCTCTTAAAGCTTTGGCATAATCGCGTGCCTCGTAGTGCGTGGCGATGGTGTTTGCTGCGGCCTGGAAATCGCCGATCAGTTCGAGGTTCGCCACGCCGTCGGCGAGCTTGCCGTCGAAATTCTTGTGGATGAAGCCGGCGGTGCGGCTGGCGATATTGATGAACTTGCCGACCAGGTCGGAATTCACCCGCGCGACGAAATCGTCGAGGTTGAGATCGATGTCTTCCATCGAGCCGTTGAGCTTGGCGGCGTAGTAGTAGCGCAGCCACTCGGGATTGAGCTTCTGCGCAAGGTAGCTGCCGGCGGTGATGAAGGTGCCGCGCGATTTCGACATCTTCTGCCCGTTCACCGTCAGGAAGCCGTGCGCGTACACCGCGGTCGGCAGGCGGTGGCCGGAAAATTTGAGCATCGCCGGCCAGAACAAAGCATGGAAATACAGGATGTCCTTGCCGATGAAATGCACCAGTTCGGACTTGGCATCCGCCCCCCACCAGGCGTCGAAATCGAGGCCGGTGTCCTTGGCGTATTTGGCAAAGCTCGCCATGTAGCCCACCGGCGCATCCAGCCACACGTAGAAATATTTGCCCGGCGCGTCGGGGATCTCGAAGCCGAAGTAGGGCGCGTCGCGGCTGATGTCCCAGTTGTTGAGACCCGAGGCGAACCACTCCTGCATCTTGTTGGCGGCCTCGTCCTGCAGCGCGCCCGACTTGGTCCACTCGCGCAGGAAGGCCTCGCAGTCGCCGAGCTTGAAGAAGTAATGCTCGGAATCCTTGTGCACCGGCGTCGCCCCCGACACCGCCGACACCGGGTTCTTCAGCTCGGTCGGACTGTAGGTCGCGCCGCACACCTCGCAGTTGTCGCCGTACTGATCCAAAGCACCGCACCTGGGGCATTCGCCCTTGATGAAGCGGTCAGGCAGGAACAGGTTTTTTACCGGGTCGTACAGCTGGGCGATGGTCTTTTTTTCGATCAGGCCGGCTTCCTGCAGCCGCAGGTAGATTTTTGACGCCAGCTCGCGGTTCTCGTCGGAATGCGTCGAGTAGTAATGGTCGAAGCCGATATGAAAGCCGGCGAAGTCGCGCGTGTGCTCATCCCACACGCGCTGGATCAGCGCTTCCGGCGTGATGCCTTCCTTTTCCGCGCGCAGCATGATCGCGGTGCCGTGGGTGTCGTCGGCGCATATGTAGTGGCAGTCGTGACCGCGCATTTTCTGGAAGCGCACCCAGACGTCGGTCTGGATGTATTCGACCAGGTGGCCGAGGTGGATGCTGCCGTTGGCGTAGGGCAGGGCGGAGGTGACGAGGATCTGGCGGGACATGGAAAAAGCCGGGCGAATACCCAAGGGCACAAGAAGCCGGCATTTTACCGGCTAGAAGCGCGAGCCGGGCTGCTTGAGAAATTCGATTTCGTCGGCAGTGCTCGGGCGCCCGAGTAATTCATTGCGGTGCGGGAAACGGCCGAAGCGGGCCACGACATCTCGATGCTTGCGTGCGTAATCGAGGAAACCATCGAACAGCCGACGCTCGGCGGCAGGCGCTTCGGTGACGAGTTTCTCGTACAGCGCGACGGACAGGTCCTGCATCTCGATCGATTCGGCGTGTTCCAGCGGCAGGTAGACAAACACCCGCTCGAGCGGACTGAGGTGCGCATCCTCGCCGCGCCGGATCATTTCCATGGCAAGCGCCAGCGATCGCGCATCGTAGGCAAACGACTGGCCGTGGTCGCGGTGGATGTGATGCGGAAACTGGTCCAGCACCACAATCAGCGCCAGCCGTTCGCGCGGACTTGCGGCCCAGCCATCGAGTTCGCCCTTGCCAGCCGCGACGAGCATTTCGGCAAAGCGCGCAATCACGATCTGATCGTTGGCAGCGGACTTGGCGAACCACAGCGGGCGCTGACGCGCGGCGACATCCGCCGCCGGACCCGGCGCACCGAACCAGAAATCGAGCACCGCATCCGGCGTGGCGATCATCTCAGAAAATATCGTCGGGCAGGTCGTTATGCGAGCCGTCGCAGAACGGCTTGTCCTGGGTGTGCTTGCAGTTGCACAGCCACACCGTGGTCTTTTCCGCGATGACGATCGACACCGGTTCCATGTCGGTACCTTCGTGCGAGCCGTCGCAGAACGGTTGCGTCATCGAGCGGCCGCACGAGCACCACCAGTATTCACCGGGTTCGAGTTCGAGTTCGGCAGGATTACGGTCATACACAACGGGTTCGGACATGAGGACTCCTGCGCAAATGCGCCATTCTAGCCGCATCGACCGCTTTGAAATCCTTACGGGTTTTGTGTCAATTCAGGCAGCGAACCATGTCGTGGGCGCACGATTTCTGCATGCGATATTGCATCGCTTCAAAATCGCGGCTGCATTTATTTGTGATCGATGGAAGGGAGTTACACCGGGCACTGCCGCATGAGCCGTGCCCGGCCAGGCTTTCCCGTTGCTACGGGAAGCTTAAGGGCAAGCTTATTTCTTGACGCCGTTCACCACAGCCTTGAGCGTTGCGCCCGGCTTGAATGCGGGAACCTTGGCGGCCTTGATCTTCAGTTCTTCGCCGGTCTTGGGGTTGCGGCCCATGCGTGCGGCACGCTTGCGCACCTCGAATGTGCCAAAGCCGACCAGCGTCAGCGAGTCGCCCTTTTTCAGGGTGCCCGAGATGATGTCGATCAGCGCGCCGACGGCACGCTCGGCATCCGCCTTGGTGGATTCGGTCTTGGCGGCCAGTGCGTCGACGAGTTCTTTTCTGTTCATGTTTAAAGCTCCTTGGTGAATGAGGGGGTGAATGGAGGGAAACCCGGTTCGGATTATTGTTGAAGAAACCACTTGCTGGCAATGCCCCAATTTCCGTGCCTTCAGGGCAGTGTAGCCAATTTTGTCGATGCCGGGCAGTGACACCTTACCCGAATCCCGCCCCGGTTGGATACGCAGCGATTCATTCCTCGTCAGGGTGGGTGCCGAGAAGCAATCCATAATGCTTTTTGAATCAATTGCTTACCAGTCGCTTCCGAAGCGCCAGTCTTGGCTGGCCCGAAGGCCGTGCGGCATCGCATGCTGCGGCTTTGCAGGCTTTGTCAGCTTCGGATGAGGTGCCACGACTTCTTTTTGCGCTGGATGCCGGCATGCCCCCGAAACCCGAAATTCCGCCCTGGCAGAAACCGGTGCCGCCTGAAAGCCCGCCACCGCATGAGTTAAACTCGGTACGACAGCAAGGAAAGCGCCCAGCATGACACCCGATCTCACTGCAGCAATGCATCGCCATCGGATGGAACGCGCATGTGCATCCGCTTCGCCCGCAACCCGCACCCTTTTCAAAGCAGCATGCGCGCCGGGATCGCCGGACCATCACCGATTTTCCGTAAACAACACGAGCACGCCCAAGGCATGACCGCACTCACCAGCAAACCCTGTCCCTTTTGCCACCTCGACCCTAACCGCATCATGGCCGAGGACGATTTGACCGTCGTCTACCGCGACGGCTTTCCCGTCTCGCTCGGCCACAGCGTCATCATCCCGCGCCGCCACTTCGCCACCCTGTTCGACGCCACCGAAGCCGAGCAGGCCGCGCTGTTGAAGGCACTGGCGCACGCCAGGGACCTCCTCGACAAGTACCATCAGCCGGACGGCTACAACATCGGCATCAACCACGGCCAGGCCGGCGGCCAGAGCGTGCCGCACCTGCATATTCATTTGATTCCCCGCTACCGGGGCGACAAGGAAGACCCGCGCGGCGGCGTGCGGTGGGTGCTGCCGGACAAAGCGAAGTACTGGGCGTGAGCAACTGGCGGCGCGCTGGATTACAGCGCCTCGACGGATATGACAGAAAGGTGGTCGGGGCGAGAGGATTCGAACCTCCGACTCATCCGTCTCGAACGACAATCAAGTCTCTAAAACAGATCCTGATGAGTTTTAGCACCCTATAGGGATAAGGATCTGTGCGGCGCGCTCCAAGGCGACATGTCCTACACTGGGCAATGCGGTCTTCATCGCGCGCGTCCACGCCTATAGACCCGACTGCCAAGGGAGCCCGATGTCTGAATCGACCGAAGAACGCACGTCGCCCTGGCGGGTCCAGATCAATCCGCCGGTTTTTATCCTGTCGGGCGTTTTTACCTTGGTGTTCGTCGGACTGGCGGTACTCTATCCCGACGCCGCAGAAGGACTCTTCACGGCCACGCAGGACTGGGTCACGCATTCGGCGGGCTGGTTTTATGTACTCTCCGTGGCGGGCTTTCTGGTGTTCGCGGTGGCGCTGGCGGTCTCGGGCTACGGGCGCATCAAGCTCGGCCCCGACCACAGCGAACCCGATTACAGTTACCTGTCCTGGTTTGCCATGCTGTTTTCGGCGGGCATGGGCATCGGCCTGATGTTCTTCGGCGTCGCCGAACCGGTCATGCATTTTGTCAGTCCGCCGGTCGGTACTGGCGAGACGGCTGCGGCGGCGCGCAACGCCATGCGGATCACGATGTTCCATTGGGGGGTGCATGCCTGGGCGATTTACGCGGTGGTGGCCTTGTCGCTCGCCTACTTCGCCTACCGGCACAACCTGCCGCTGAAAATCCGCTCGGCGTTCTATCCGTTCATCGGCGAGCGGATTTATGGTCCGATCGGCCACGCGGTCGATATCTTCGCCGTGCTCGGCACCTTGTTTGGCGTGGCGACGTCACTCGGTTTAGGCGTGATGCAGGTGAACGCGGGCTTGAACTATCTGTTCGATGTGCCCGCTACCGTCGGCGTCCAGATCATCCTGATCGCGGTGATCACGTCGATCGCGACGCTATCGGTGGCGCTGGGCCTGGACGCCGGCATACGACGCCTCTCCGTGCTCAACGTCGTGCTCGCGGCGCTGCTGTTGCTGTTCGTCCTGGTGACCGGGCCGACAGTGTTCCTGCTGCAGACGCTGGTCCAGAACACCGGCACGTATCTGTCGAATCTGTTTAGCATGACCTTCAATCTGTATGCCTACGAACCAACGACCTGGATCGGCGGCTGGACCTTGTTCTACTGGGGCTGGTGGATCGCCTGGTCGCCCTTCGTCGGCATGTTCATCGCGCGCGTCTCGCGCGGCCGGACTATCCGCGAATTCGTCGTCGGCGTGTTGCTCGTGCCGGTAGGATTCACTTTCATGTGGCTGACGTTTTTTGGCGACACCGCGCTCCACATGATCATGATCCAGCACATTGGCGACCTCGCCGATGCGGTGGCGGCGGATACCTCGGTTGCCCTGTTCAAGTTCCTCGAGTACTTGCCGTTTTCCGGCATCACCTCGCTGCTGGCGACGCTGCTGGTAGTCACGTTCTTCGTGACCTCATCGGACTCGGGATCGCTGGTGGTCGACATGCTGACCTCGAGCGGGGAAGAGGAATCGCCGGTATGGCAGCGCGTCTTCTGGGCAGTGGTGGAAGGCGTGGTCGCAGCCGCGCTGTTGCTTGCCGGGGGGCTGCAGGCATTGCAGACCGCGACGATCGCCAGCGCACTGCCGTTCACGGTGATCATCATCCTGATGTGCTGGGGGCTCGTCAGGGCGCTGCGCATCGAGTCGGTCAAGCGCCTGAGTCTGCGCCGGGCGGGGGTGGCATCGAGGGGACCGCAGGCAGGCCAGAGCTGGCAAAGCCGCTTGCACAATGTGATCCACCAGCCGAGTCGCACCGAGGTCGACCGCTTCGTCCGGGAGGTGGTCAAACCGGCCCTGGGCGAAGTGGTCGCCGAATTGAAGCGACAGGACAGGGACGCGCGCACCGGCGAAGACGAACAAGGCCGGGCCTGGATTGAAGTGGGCCACGGCGACGAGATCGACTTTTTCTATTCGGTCCATCCGCGGCCCTATGAAGCGCCCTCATTCGTGTTGCGCGACACCCGGGCTCGCCGCGTCGAGGCGCTGAAATATTACCGTGCAGAGGTCCATCTGCGCGAAGGCGGACAGGACTACGACATCATGGGATGGAGCGCCGACGAGGTGATCCACGATGTCCTCGATCAGTACGAACGACACATGCATTTTTTACAGGCGGTCCGATGAGCGGCGCGAGCAGATCGACGCTCCAGGGAGACCCAATGCCGACATCCACCGTGCGGTTTGCTTACCTGCGCGACGCCCTGTTATCCGCGCTATTGGTCAGCGTTACCCTGGCGGACGGCGCCTGGGCGATTGATATCGGCAACGGTTTTCGGCTCGGTGGCGCGCTGCGCTACAACTACGCCTACAAGGACTGGGATCCCAAATACGACGGCACGGGTCTGGTCGATTTCGATACCGCGCGCATCGATGCCGGCTATGATAGCGGGCCGTGGCTGGCGACGGCCCAGTACCGCTATTACCGTTATCGCGGGGGCGCCGATACGCATTTCCTGCAGCACGCCTGGGTGGGATATCGGTTCAATGACGACACGCAACTGCATGTCGGTTTGAATCCGATTCCCTTCGGCATCACGCCGTTCGCCTCGCACAATTACTTTTTCTCTATGGCGTATTACGTCGGACTGGAAGACAGCTACAACCTGGGCGGCAAATTGATTCATCGCACCGGGCCATGGGATCTGCAACTGGCTTACTACGTCCGCGACGGCGGCCATTGGAGCGGCGACAGCGAAAGCAGCGCCCGTTACACCTTCAACGTCGTCGAGAACGGCGCCGTGCGCAACAGCGAACGCGATACCGTGGTGGGTCGGGCGGCCTATACCTTCGGCAAGGACACACAGCAATCCAGCGAGATCGGCGTGTCGCTGCTGTCCGGGCGCCTGCCGAACGCAACCACCGGCCGCGACGGACATCGCCGCGCGGGGGCGGTGCACTACCGGGGCGATTATGGGCCGTGGGGCGTCATGTTGCAGGCGACGCGCTACGTGAACAGCGTCGAGAACCCGCCGGGTCAGGACCGCAGCGTGGTGATCATGGGTGCGTACGACTTCCCCTATGCGGTGGCGGCGCGCGCCAATCTGTATACCGCCAACCTGAGTTATCGCGTCGGCGAATGGGGTGCGCTACGCGACATCACTGTCTATGCCGACTACAGCATGCTCTCCAAGGATGCCGCCGGATTTCGCGACAGCCAGCAGCAGGTGTATGGCGTGTCCTTTACGCCGATCGACAAGGTGTTTGTCTATGTCGATTATCTGCGGGGCCGCCAGCATCCGTATATCGGCCCCAACTTCAGCACGGGTCTGGCCGCAGGCGGGGCCGACGATTCCTGGCACGACCGCGTCAACGTCAACGCGGGCGTGTATTTCTGATCCGGTACGCCAGCTGCGTTCGCGGAGCGATCAGCGGTTTCCATGCGGGGCTGCGGCGGCCTCGTCCGGCGTATCGGTCAGCAGCACCAGGGCTTCGGGCGACGTCCGCACCATCAGGGTGAACGGCGCATGGTTCTCCATCGGCGTCGGCGGCGCCTGCCGGATGCGCAGCAGTACGAACGTCGCCAACAACAAAAGCGTGACCGCGTAATACACCGGCAGACTGCGCGGTCCGAAGCCCGCGATCAACAGCCCCACGGCCGCAGGGCCCACGGCGGCGCCGATGCCATGCAACAACAGCAGACCGCTAATACCTTCCAGGCTTTCCTCCGGGCGGAGGTGGTCGTTCAAGTGAGCGACGCTGATCGAATAGACGCTGAAGGCGAGTCCGCCGAACAGGAAGCTTGAGACCATGAGGCCGGCCATCGATCCCGGCGCCGCCGCCATCGAGATCAGCGCGAACATCGACGCCGATGCCGCGACCAGCGCCAGCACCCGCCGCCGGTCGACCCGGTCGGACCAGTGTCCGATTGGCCATTGCAGGGCGGCACCGCCCAGTATCGTGGCCGCCATGAAACTCGCGATCCCCGCGGTGTCGAGTCCAACGCGCTGCGCGAACACGGGCCCCATGCCCCAGAACGCGCCGATCACCAGCCCCGACGCAAGCGCGCCGGCGATCGCGGCCGGTGACGTGGCATAGAGAAATCGCAAACCGATGTGGGGTGTCTTGACCGGCAGCGGCTGGGCGATGCTGGTGAAAGCGATGGGTACGAGGCCCAGCGACAGCAGAATGGACGCAACCCCGAACAAGGTGAAACCCGACGGATCTGCCCAGGTGATGAGCACCTGTCCGAACGCGAGTGCGAGCAGGGTGACGGCCATGTAGGCCGCAAACACCTGTCCGCGCCGCGCATTCGGCGTTTGTGCGTTGAGCCAGCTTTCGATGACGGTGTAGATCCCCACGAGACACGCGCCGGTAATCATGCGCAAGATCAACCAGACCGCCGGCTCGATCACGAGGACATGCAGGATCGCCGTGGCGGCGGCGATAGTGGCGAACATGGCGAATGCGCGGATATGTCCGACACGCCGGATCAGCCCCGGGCAAAAGAACGTGCCGGCGAAAAAACCCACGAAGTAGGCGGACATCACCAGCCCGATCACGGGATCCGAGAATCCGGCCAGGCCCGCGCGAAGGGCGAGCAGGGTGCCGAACAGCCCGCTGCCGATGAGCAGGATGCCGATACCGGTCAGCAAGGAAACGATGGGAAATAAGGTGGAAAGCATGTGTGGCGTGCGCGGGAAAAACGACTTCCACTATCGGCCATATCGTGGGATTGATCAAACAGGGCGATCAATCCGGACGACACTGGCGTCTTGCCAGGGCTAGTCATGGCGCGTCCCGTTCGGTTTCCGGTGGCGATGACTTTAATTGTGACGAAAGCCGGAATAGTGGTCGGGGCGAGAGGATTCGAACCTCCGACTCCTGCGTCCCGAACGCAGTACTCTACCAGGCTGAGCTACGCCCCGAGGCAGATGGCGGGTTCAGTGCTGAACCCATTTTGAAGAACTACCGGGAAATTCAAAAAACTGCGCGGTCAAAAACTTCGGTCAACCGCGAAAGCCGCCAATTGTAACAAAGCTGCCTTGGAATTTGAATCCGCCAGGCAAGAAATTGCTGAATTGGCCATCCGGGTTTCACGCTGTGCGGCTTCGCGCGTGTATTGCAGGGCATTGGTGTCCTTGATGGCGGCAAGCACGCTCTGGAATTCGGAGAGGCCGCCGTGTTCGATGGCCTGGCGGATGCTGGCGGCCTGTTCGGCGGTGCCGTGCTTCATCGCGTACAAGAGCGGCAGGGTGGGCTTGCCCTCGGCGAGGTCGTCGCCGATGTTCTTGCCGGTTTTGAGGAAGTCGCCGGAGTAGTCGAGCACGTCGTCGATCAGCTGGAATGCGGTGCCGAGATGCATGCCGTAGCGCGCCAGCGCGTCTTTCTCCTCTTCGGTACCGCCGCCAATGACGGCGCCAATCTGGCCCGCGGCTTCGAACAGCTTGGCGGTCTTGTAGTGGATGACGCGCAGATAGTTCTCTTCGTCGATGTCGGGGTCGTGGCAGTTGAGCAACTGCAGCACTTCGCCTTCGGCGAGGGTGTTGGTGGCGTCGGACAGGATGCGCATGACTTCCATGTTGTCGACCGCCACCATCATCTGGAAGGCGCGCGAATGGAGGAAGTCTCCGACCAGCACGCTGGCGGCGTTGCCGAACAGGGCGTTGGCGGTTTCGCGGCCGCGCCGCAGTTCCGATTCGTCGACCACGTCGTCGTGCAGCAGGGTGGCGGTGTGGATGAATTCAATCACCGCGGCAAGCTCATGATGCGCGCGTCCCGAATAGTTGAAGCAGCCGGCCGACAACAGCACCAGCGCCGGGCGCAGGCGCTTGCCACCGCTGTTGATGATGTATTCGGAGACCTGGCGGATCAGCACCACGTCGGAATACAGGCTTTGGCGGATGACATAATCGACGGCGCGCATGTCGTCTGCCAGAAAGGATTGCAGGCTCTCCAGGGACACGATTCAGGCTGGTTATTGGATAAGCCCGCAATGGTAGCAGTCCCGCCGGGCTTTTTCATCGCAATGCATGTATCCCAAATTCCGCATTCGCCGCAAACTGACCGCACGGCATGCACTGCATGCCAAAGCCGAGTTTGCGTTCCTTGATGCCGTTCTCCGACACGTCGCCGCGCTGGCGATACCAGATCAACGTCGCTTCGGTTGACTCGCGCCGGTTGCTGGCGATGACGTGGTAACGGGGCGCGTCGTCTTCGACCCCGGCCTCAAGCAGTTCAGCCTGCTGCGCCCGCTTGACGACGATCAGGCGGAACGCTTTGCGGGGGCCATTCATGCTGTGCGCGGTCTCAGCCACCATGCTGTCCGCGCAGGGCTTCCAGGCGGATTCGGGGATCGCAGCAATGGCCGCACGGGTTGGGGCATCCAGGCGCGCGCCGATGGCGAAGCTTTGTCCGTGGTCTTTGCAGTGGTTGAAGAGGTCTGCCTGGCAGCCCGCCGAATCAATGCGTACATGCGCAATACGGTGTCCCCTGGGCCGCCGTGCTTCGCAGGCACGGATGAATTCGCGGTTCTGCGTGGCGGGGGCAACGTGGATGACAACCCCTGCTTCAGCCAAATGGCCGACCATGGGCATGTAGCCCACCTCGCCTTTGCAGGTGAAGTGCGCGGTCGTACCGGCCTGGCGGATACGGGTGGCGACGATGCGCCGGTTGATGCGATCAAGGCCGCTCAGCCCCGCGCCCGCACCGGTGCGGCGCAGCCCAGTCGCCGGCGGCATCCGCCGCCGGTGAGCATGAGCACCGGCGGGTTGACGCAGGCCGATGCCGCATAGCCGCGCCCACTGCCGGGCTTTGGCAGAGGTGAGCGTCTCGATAACGGCACTCTATCGAAGATCAAGGCGCGCCGCGGTGCTTACGGGTTCTGGGTGAATTCAATCGCGGAACCTGGGGTTTGGGGCGCGCTGGATTTCAGGTCTGCGCTGTGATAAAAGACACCATTACCTGTTACGAGAGCAGCAAGATGACGCCGACCACCCTGGAACTCCTCCGCAAGTACAGCGTAGCCGGGCCGCGTTATACCTCGTATCCCACCGCGCCGTATTTTCATACCGGTTTTGGCGAAACGGACTGGGCTGAAGCACTGGCCGCGTCGGCGCCCGATCGCGAGCTGTCGCTGTACGCCCACATCCCATTCTGCGATTCGCTTTGCCACTACTGCGGCTGCAACATGGTGGCGACGCGCGACTACAGTAAAACCGTACCCTACCTGGCGGCGCTCGACCGCGAAATGGCGCGCACCGCGCAACGGGTCGACCCCAAGCGCGTGGCGCACCAGCTGCACTGGGGCGGCGGCACCCCGACCTACCTGAATCCCGACGACATCCGCCGCCTGATGGCGAAGATGCGGCAGTATTTCACCGTGGCCCTCGATGCCGAAATCAGCTGCGAAGCCGATCCGCGCGAACTCACGCGCGAGCACCTGCTGGCCTTGCGCGAATGCGGCTTCAACCGCGTGTCGTTCGGCGTGCAGGATATGGACCCGGCCGTGCAGCAGGCGGTCAACCGCGTCCAGTCCGAGGAACTGATCCGGCAGGTGATCGACTGGTCGCGCGAACTGGGTTTTTCCAGCATCAACCTTGACTTGATCGTCGGCCTGCCGAAACAGACCGTCGAAAGCTTCAGCCGCACCCTGGAACGGGTGGTGGCGTGGGCGCCCGACCGGCTGGCAGTATTTGCTTATGCCCACGTGCCGTGGCTGAAAAAGCACCAGCTTCTCATCCGCGACGCCGACCTGCCCGATCTGGCCGCCCGCCTGGGCCTGCAACAGGCGGTGAACGAGGCGCTGGGCGCGGCGGGCTACGTCAACATCGGACTCGACCACTTCGCCCGCCCCGACGACGAACTGGTGCGCGCGCAGCAGAACAAAACGCTGTGGCGCAACTTCCAGGGCTACACCACCCACAAGGACAGCGACATCCTCGCCTTCGGCACGTCCAGCATCAGCCAGACGGCCGACGTCTACATGCAGAACGAAAAGAACCTCAAGCGCTATCAGGAACACGTCGCCGCAACCGGCTTTGCCGTCGAGCGCGGCATCAGGCTCACCCGCGACGACCAGATCCGCCGCGCGGCAATCACCCGCGTGATGTGTGATCTCGAGCTCGATTTCGCTGCGTTCGGCGGCGAATGGGACATCGCGTTCACCGACTACTTCGCCGATGCGCTGACCGATCTGCGCCCGCTGGCCGACGACGGGCTGGTGAATTTTGAAACCGGCAAGGTCAGTGTCACCCCCACGGGACGTCTGTTCCTGCGCAACATCGGCATGTGCTTCGACCGCTATCTCAAGGAAGCCGCCAGCGACAAGCCGCGCTATTCGCGGACAGTCTGACGCGGGTCTCGCTACAAGAGAAGGCTCGCCCCAGGTCTTTGCGGGACGGGTTCTAGTCGAATACCTGTTTTCAGCCCGCACTGGCGCGGACAATAGGCCCAGAGCTGCAGGGCGGAAAGGGGAACCGGATCTGTCTCGGTCATGATGCAAGCGCTACCATTTCAACAAGAAATCATTTCTGGAGGCCATGTCATGGCAGCATTGTTGAAAGAGATTGAAAACCAGGCCTTGCGGCTTTCGCCGCAAGAGCGCGGCGAGTTGATCCACCGCCTGATCATGAGCCTGGAAGGCACACCGGAAGACACGCCCGAGGCCATCGCCCAGGCCTGGGACGAGGAAATTACCCGGCGCGTAGCGGACATGGATGCCGGACGAACGGAATGGATTCCGGCTGACGAAGTCATGGCAAGACTGCGAGCCAAAATCGCCACCGCCAAAAACGATGCTGGTCAGCCTTAGCCGAGAGGCACAGGCCGACGCCAACGAAGCAATTGACTGGTACCTTGGCGAAGCCGCGTTTCTGGCCGCCGACGAATTCACAAACGAACTCGACAAGGCACTTGCCATGCTGACAAGCTTCCCCTCGCTGGGCGGGAAGTCTGCACACAATACCCGCATCGCCCTGCTGCACAATTTTCCATATTCGCTGATCTGTCTCTTGCAGCCCGACACCATCAGAGTTATCGCCATCACCCACCATAGCCGCTGCCCGGGGTATTGGGCGGGACGGCCAGGGTGTTCGGCTTTTTCGTCATCTGTGGTTCATCCCCGCGTGGGCGGGGAACACCGTGACTTTTACGATCTCTACCTTCTACCCCGTAGTCTCTTTGCATCTTCAGGGGTGGTGCCAGCACCATGATCGTTAGGCCGGGCGATGCATCTATGCGGGATGTTTGGCAGTACGCGCACCCGAGTTTCAATCCGCGCCCGGCCGTGAGGCCGGGCGATGCCGTCTGTCCGACCAAGTCCAATTCGAACTCCATCGTTTCAATCCGCGCCCGGCCGTGAGGCCGGGCGATGCCGCCAGCGCGAGAACCTCTTCTGCCTCGTCTAGATCGTTTCAATCCGCGCCCGGCCGTGAGGCCGGGCGATGCCAGCGGCTTGCCCCACATGTTGCGCTCGACGCCCTGGTTTCAATCCGCGCCCGGCCGTGAGGCCGGGCGATGCGACAACATAATTATGTTCTTCGCGAGGTTCTTGGGTTTCAATCCGCGCCCGGCCGTGAGGCCGGGCGATGCCCGGCTTGTATTCCAGCCGCATCAAGGCGACATGGTTTCAATCCGCGCCCGGCCGTGAGGCCGGGCGATGCATATGGGCGCCCCTCTTCGACCACGAAGTGCAACATGTTTCAATCCGCGCCCGGCCGTGAGGCCGGGCGATGCGCTGGTCTTCGTCCAGCAGCCCGTAGGAGTTGTTGTTTCAATCCGCGCCCGGCCGTGAGGCCGGGCGATGCCCGGGTGCTGCTTGCCCCGGTGCATGGGTTGCAGATGTTTCAATCCGCGCCCGGCCGTGAGGCCGGGCGATGCCTGCAGGCGATCGGCATGCAGCAGCCGCTGACGCAGGTTTCAATCCGCGCCCGGCCGTGAGGCCGGGCGATGCGCTGGAGGCGGGCGTGCTGAGCAAGGATCACGACGTTTCAATCCGCGCCCGGCCGTGAGGCCGGGCGATGCGCTGGTGCTGTCTGCCGCATCGCTGGTGGGCATCTTGTTTCAATCCGCGCCCGGCCGTGAGGCCGGGCGATGCGACACATTTCACAGCCGCGATGAACCCTGGGAAGTTTCAATCCGCGCCCGGCCGTGAGGCCGGGCGATGCGCACGGCGATCTATACCTCGATGGCCCTGCGAAAACTGTTTCAATCCGCGCCCGGCCGTGAGGCCGGGCGATGCGTGCGTCGGGGCGGTTGAAGGCGGTATACACCTACCTGTTTCAATCCGCGCCCGGCCGTGAGGCCGGGCGATGCCATGGCCGGGCAGATCCAGGCGCCGGCGGCAAACATGTTTCAATCCGCGCCCGGCCGTGAGGCCGGGCGATGCGCTGAAATCGTGAAGGAGCTTTGATCATGGACATGTTTCAATCCGCGCCCGGCCGTGAGGCCGGGCGATGCTTACAGGTAGGGGAGGGGTCGAGATAGATTTTACGGTTTCAATCCGCGCCCGGCCGTGAGGCCGGGCGATGCTCTATCACGAAGCCGATGGAGTCGGTAAATATTCGTTTCAATCCGCGCCCGGCCGTGAGGCCGGGCGATGCCCGACGGTGGTGATGCAGCCCGAGCCGGTGGTGGTGTTTCAATCCGCGCCCGGCCGTGAGGCCGGGCGATGCATTGAAGTTACGGCACACACCTTCACTTCGTACTCGTTTCAATCCGCGCCCGGCCGTGAGGCCGGGCGATGCCCATCGAGATCCCGCGCGACAGCGACCAGCTCGACGTTTCAATCCGCGCCCGGCCGTGAGGCCGGGCGATGCGGCGTCGCAGGCACCGGAGAGGACGCTTATTACAGAGTTTCAATCCGCGCCCGGCCGTGAGGCCGGGCGATGCGTCTGGCCGGCGGTGCCGGTGTAATGCGTGTAGGTGTTTCAATCCGCGCCCGGCCGTGAGGCCGGGCGATGCGTCGTGGCGGTATGGCAATACTTGAGAACATGCAGTTTCAATCCGCGCCCGGCCGTGAGGCCGGGCGATGCCCTTGGGCTTGATGAAGGCGAGTGGGAAGCAATGGTTTCAATCCGCGCCCGGCCGTGAGGCCGGGCGATGCGGGCAGCATGAACGCCTACGGGCTTCTGGAAGATGTTTCAATCCGCGCCCGGCCGTGAGGCCGGGCGATGCCCAGCGCCAACGCCAAAACCGCCACCGTCGTCGTGTTTCAATCCGCGCCCGGCCGTGAGGCCGGGCGATGCTTCCAGATGCGCGGTGACGGGACCGCTGGCGCTGCGTTTCAATCCGCGCCCGGCCGTGAGGCCGGGCGATGCGTAGCGTTACCGAATACGTTGTCGGGGCAACGTATGTTTCAATCCGCGCCCGGCCGTGAGGCCGGGCGATGCCGCAATACGCTGTGAATTACTTTCTTGCGCAACTCGTTTCAATCCGCGCCCGGCCGTGAGGCCGGGCGATGCGCATCTTTTGCAGCGACCAATAACCCGATGCGAGGTTTCAATCCGCGCCCGGCCGTGAGGCCGGGCGATGCCTGGCGCCGCCCTGCGCAATCGGCTGTAGCAGCGGTTTCAATCCGCGCCCGGCCGTGAGGCCGGGCGATGCGATCGATGAGGCCGACTCGCTGCGCCTGGTGGTGGTTTCAATCCGCGCCCGGCCGTGAGGCCGGGCGATGCGCCATGATTAGGAGGCGTAGCGCACTGCGTCATTGTTTCAATCCGCGCCCGGCCGTGAGGCCGGGCGATGCGGGAATCGCGCGGTTCCGACCGAAAGCGAGCTGCTTGTTTCAATCCGCGCCCGGCCGTGAGGCCGGGCGATGCGCGAAAAACAAAGCAGCGTGGTGCCGCTTGTTTGTTTCAATCCGCGCCCGGCCGTGAGGCCGGGCGATGCCTACCGGCTCCTGAACAAAGGCGTGCTGCGCCTTGCTGTTTCAATCCGCGCCCGGCCGTGAGGCCGGGCGATGCAACAGCGCCTTTACCTGAGAACCTTCCCGACCAACGTTTCAATCCGCGCCCGGCCGTGAGGCCGGGCGATGCATTCATTCATCCGAGTCCGATTGTCTTTGTAATAAGTTTCAATCCGCGCCCGGCCGTGAGGCCGGGCGATGCTAAGGTAACGCGCCGCGCTTCAGCGCGGTCTTGTTGTTTCAATCCGCGCCCGGCCGTGAGGCCGGGCGATGCGTGTACAAATCAACCACAACGAAAGGCAGCAAATGTTTCAATCCGCGCCCGGCCGTGAGGCCGGGCGATGCAGCGCGGCTGACTGCGAATACTGCGGCGGGAATGTTTCAATCCGCGCCCGGCCGTGAGGCCGGGCGATGCGATGCGGCGCGCGCGTTCCTGGCTGAAGTTGCCGAGTTTCAATCCGCGCCCGGCCGTGAGGCCGGGCGATGCGCGTCGGCGTGTCGGACTCGTAGCTGTCCACGAAGGAGTTTCAATCCGCGCCCGGCCGTGAGGCCGGGCGATGCCGTACACCCCGCCAGAATAACTGGCCGTAAATTCGTTTCAATCCGCGCCCGGCCGTGAGGCCGGGCGATGCAACTGCACGGCCACCGGGCCAAGTGCATCCTCAAGTTTCAATCCGCGCCCGGCCGTGAGGCCGGGCGATGCACGGAGCCGCGAGATTACGGGCATCTGCGTGACGTTTCAATCCGCGCCCGGCCGTGAGGCCGGGCGATGCCCCTATTTTGACCATGTGTGCGGGTAACGCTGTGGTTTCAATCCGCGCCCGGCCGTGAGGCCGGGCGATGCTCCTGTCTTTCCCCTTCTGCATGATTTCGTTCTTGTTTCAATCCGCGCCCGGCCGTGAGGCCGGGCGATGCAAGGGTGGGCCAGGCCGGCGGGCGTGGAGATCGAAGTTTCAATCCGCGCCCGGCCGTGAGGCCGGGCGATGCTTTTGCGCTCGACGTGCAATTTACAGAAAAAGGCGAGTTTCAATCCGCGCCCGGCCGTGAGGCCGGGCGATGCGGACGCCTATGGCGAACGCACTACCACATGGACGGTTTCAATCCGCGCCCGGCCGTGAGGCCGGGCGATGCTCGTATGCGGCTTTGCTTGTGCGATGGCTCACGCCGTTTCAATCCGCGCCCGGCCGTGAGGCCGGGCGATGCGTAAATCGCTGATCCCCGGCGACGTGCCGTCGTTGTTTCAATCCGCGCCCGGCCGTGAGGCCGGGCGATGCCCGCGTAATCCCCGATGTCCTTCGCCGACCTCGAGTTTCAATCCGCGCCCGGCCGTGAGGCCGGGCGATGCGCCGACTTTTGAAGGAGAGAACAGTGGGACTTGAGTTTCAATCCGCGCCCGGCCGTGAGGCCGGGCGATGCCAGCAGGTGCCCACGGTGATGCGGATCGAATACACCGTTTCAATCCGCGCCCGGCCGTGAGGCCGGGCGATGCCCTTCACCGTCGCCATCCGGGGCCGCAAGCTCTAGTTTCAATCCGCGCCCGGCCGTGAGGCCGGGCGATGCGTCGTCTGCGTATTCCCATATCATCCGGCCTTTGAAATACTGGTTTCAATCCGCGCCCGGCCGTGAGGCCGGGCGATGCCATCGAGCGGTGTTTGAGGAATGGCAGGTCGAAGCCGTTTCAATCCGCGCCCGGCCGTGAGGCCGGGCGATGCCCAGTTGATCCACGGCGACGGCAACAACCGGGTAGTTTCAATCCGCGCCCGGCCGTGAGGCCGGGCGATGCCGCTGGCCGGGGCCGACCGCATCAACCAGGCCAATGTTTCAATCCGCGCCCGGCCGTGAGGCCGGGCGATGCCTAGATATTGGCCGGGGGTGAATACGCCATCGTTGTTTCAATCCGCGCCCGGCCGTGAGGCCGGGCGATGCGCGCGATCAATCCAGCGTCCCGCCGCCTGATTTTGTTTCAATCCGCGCCCGGCCGTGAGGCCGGGCGATGCTAAGGGGCGCATTTGGCGGCAGGGGCTGCGCCAAGTTTCAATCCGCGCCCGGCCGTGAGGCCGGGCGATGCGCGATGGGTTTTGTTTTCGCTGGCGCATCGCCTTTGGTTTCAATCCGCGCCCGGCCGTGAGGCCGGGCGATGCCGAATGCTGGCATCACCACGCCTGCATGTGAGCAGTTTCAATCCGCGCCCGGCCGTGAGGCCGGGCGATGCGATGAACGCGCGCCCTTGGGACAACTGCATTGCCGTTTCAATCCGCGCCCGGCCGTGAGGCCGGGCGATGCGTCGGCGGTCTGTCCTGCGGTGCCTGTGTAGTGCGTGTTTCAATCCGCGCCCGGCCGTGAGGCCGGGCGATGCGGACGGAGACGGCTACCACATTGGCGCGGAGCATGTTTCAATCCGCGCCCGGCCGTGAGGCCGGGCGATGCGGGGGCGACGCCCGCTCCAGAATTGAAGCGCGAAGAGTTTCAATCCGCGCCCGGCCGTGAGGCCGGGCGATGCAAGCAGCGCAGCGGCCCGACCGGCATGGTTCCACTGTTTCAATCCGCGCCCGGCCGTGAGGCCGGGCGATGCAGAGGGTCTGACTTGCTGCCGCCAGTGGGCTTGATGTTTCAATCCGCGCCCGGCCGTGAGGCCGGGCGATGCGATGCTTGGTTGATGAGATCAAAGGGCTGACCTAATGTTTCAATCCGCGCCCGGCCGTGAGGCCGGGCGATGCGTGTCAGCCCGTCCCGCTTGAATGAATTGTTGGGCACAGTTTCAATCCGCGCCCGGCCGTGAGGCCGGGCGATGCGCGGGGAGATGCTGCCCGAGCCGCTCGAACTCAGTGTTTCAATCCGCGCCCGGCCGTGAGGCCGGGCGATGCTCCGCACATGCAACCTGTTGATTGTTCTGTGCAGCGCCACAAGTTTCCGCGAACCTGCTTTGCGCCGCAACCTGGCGGCGATGTTTTGTGGTGGCTAACCTCTTCAGCTTGTTAAAGAACAATGAGTTACGGCATGCGCGAAGCCGACGGGTTTGTGCCGTTGATGGGGGTTCGCGCGTCATATCACCAAGGGGCCTTCAAAATCGACAGAGCGGAAGCAGCCGTGTTGTTTGACGCGAAGCTCGACTGGCTCGGTGATGCGGTAGAAGCGCAGATTGTCTTTATTCGGATCTATTTCATCCAGTAGTTCGCGCTCAAGTTGTTCGAACTGCATTTCGTCGACTGTGCATTCGAAAACCGATTTTTGTACGCGCTGGCCGACGCGTTCGCAGGCCTTGGCGACGCGTCGCAGGCGCTTGCGCCCGGCGGCGGTTTCTGTGGAAACATCGTAGGTGACGATGATGAGCATGATGCTTATCTGGCCACAAATGGCAGGTAGCTTTCCATTTCGCCGCGCAGGGTCCGCGCGATGAAGCGCGCCTGAATGAAGGGCAGCAAGGCAAACGGCAGTTTGCTTTCGGTGAGCGGGTGGGTGATCTCTTCTTGTTTGCGTTCTTGCCAAGCGGTGACGACGGCGCGGCGGCCTTTGTCGTTGAGCATGACCGCACCGCCTTCGCGCAAGTCGAAGTCGGCCGGGCTAACCTGGCCGCGATTGATGAGGGTGAGCGCCAGTCGGTCGCACAGCACAGCGCGGAACTCCTCCTGCAAATCCAATGCGAGCGCGGCACGGCCGGGGCGCACCGTGTGCAGAAATCCGAGCTGTGGATCGAGCCCGACGGCTTCCAGCGCGGAACGGCAGTCGTTCATGAGCATGGCATAGAGAAAGGAAATCAGCGCGTTGAAACGGTCGAGTGGCGGGCGACGGGTGCGGCCGTTGAGCTGAAAGTGTTCACGCATGGCGGGCTTGACGACGAGGTTGGCGGCAGCGAAGTAGCCACGTGCGGCCTCGCCTTCGACGCCGCGTAGCTCGTCCAACGTGTTTGCAACGGTGGCAGCGCGCAGTGAGGCGGCCAGGTTGTCGGCGGTGCGCGTGAGCCGGGCCGCTTCGGTTTCGCCTGCGGCTTCGCGCGCGCCGCGTTGCAATACACTGCGACTGTTTTTGAGTTTTCCTGCGACCACAGCGCGGGCGAATTCGAGCGTAAAAGCTGCATCGCCTGCCTGTCGGTGCTGAGCCTGGCGCAAAAGGATGTTGCCAGTAACCGGGCCTTCGAGCCTGGCTTTGAAGCGGCCGCTGTCATCCAGCAGCACCAGAGACTTCCCCTCGTCGGCCAAGCGATGCATCAGCGCAGGCGAGACCATGACGTTGCCGAAACAGACCAGCCCGCCCAGATGGTGCAGCGGTACCTGGAGTTTCTTTTCGCGTTCCACGTCGATGCGCACGGTGGCGTTTTCAAGATGGGCGTACGCCTGAGGGGTCATGACGTAGAGTGTGTTCTGGATGGTATGCAATTCATGCCTCCGGGTCGAATAGTCTGCGCTGTTGTTGTCGCTGCCTGGTTTGATCCGCGACGGCTTCAGGCTGGCAGATCTCTTTCAGGGAGCATTCCTTGCATCGGGCGTCGTTGACCGGTGGCGGCAGCACACCCGAGGCGAGCATCGCGCGGATTGCGTTCGCGGTATCGATTACGCGCGCCCTCAGCACTGGTGTGATGACGACCTCCCGCCGCCGATGGCTGCTGGCGTGAAAGATCGCGCCTTTAGGTACCGGGTGCCCGAGCATGTCTTCCAGACACATCGCCTGCGCGGCGAGCTGGAGATCGTCGTTCAACCACTTGCGCTTGGGGCCGTGTTTGTATTCGACCGGGTAAGGCGTGCCATCGGCGAGAAATTCCACTACATCGCATTTCCCGATGAGACCAATGCGATCCGACCAGGCCGGCAAGGCTGTCTCGCTGCGCCGGTCACTGTGGGTTTCGTGATGGATACCATCCACTTTTTCATGTTCGGCATTGCCGCGTGCAGTGTGGATGTTGTTGGTGAACTCACCTTCCATGTGAATTAGTCCACAACGGCGCGGACAGTACGCCCAGTGGTTGAGGGCGGAAAGGGGGACGGGGTCAGGGTTGAACATAGTGGGGCCGTGGCGTATCGTTTGTTCCATGTGCACTAGCCCAACGCAATGGAGACTCCCATGTCATTGACCGCCGAACAAATCAAGGCTGAAGCCATGAAACTCCCGCCCGAAGAACGTGCGGACTTGGCTGACTGGCTTTGGATCAGCGCCACCCCACGTGAAGAGGTAAAGGCTGCCTGGGATGCTGAAATCGCCCGACGCATCTCTGAAATCGACGCGGGCACGGTCGAGCTGATCCCGAGCGAAGAAGTGTTTGCAAGGATAGACGAGAAACTCCGCAAAGCTGGCGCGTGAAGCACGTTTGGCATCCACTGGCCGAAACGGAATTCGATCAGGCACTGGATTACTACGCCGTTCACGCCGGGGCAAACATCAGCAGGAAATTCGCAACCGCTGCCAAACAGACGCTTGGTCTTCTGCACGAACACCCTGCTATTGGCAAGCCTATTCAGTGTCAGGCGCGCAGCATTCCTTTGCATGGATTTCCCTTCGATCTGGTGTACCGGATTTATCCCGGGAAGATCGTCATCATCGCCATTGCCAACCAAAGCCGCCGCCCGGGGTATTGGGTGGGGCGGCAGTGAACCGATTACATCTATCCGTCATGCTTGGCCAAACTGCGCGCAACGTCATCCCACGTCCATAATTCCACCCCGCTGGGCAAATTCCCGGCTAATACTCTGACGTCGTAGTCATCCGCAAAGCTGCGTGCCGCGCCGGTTCTGCCTTGCTTGCGGCCAATTTCGACGACGCGACCGTTATCCAGTAACCGATGCGCCGCTGCACAACCCAGCATGGCCTGTTTCTGGCGTTGTGCTTCGTTGCTGTCCGTGCCGACATGTTTGAAAATGTACAGACCTCGGCAGGTCATCACGCCTTTGCTGGCGGAGCGGTCGTGTTCATACATGGTGGCGAGGGCTTGCCAGAGCAGGGCGAGGTCGTCTTCTGAAAAGCCGGTGCCTTCGGCGAGATGAGCGGAGACGAAACCCTTCATAGCGTAAAGGCCGTAGGGGATGAGCTGCTTTCGCCCCATGGTACGCAGCGTGTCTTCTTCCTGCTCATTTTCCCATTTCTCGATGTCGGCGGCGGTTTTCGTACCTTTCACGTTCTCGGCTATGGCCATACGCGTAATTGAAATATCCATCGGCAAAACAGGATCAATCGAGCGGGCAAAAGAGAACTGCACCGGTCCGCGTACTTGGCCTGCATTTGCGCCTGTGCTCATCACAGCGCCAAAGGTACGCACGTCGTAAAAGTTGGCACACATCCAGTCGCGTGCCTTCTTTACCTTGTCCTTGGTAGCCTTTTCCGGAATGCCGCCGTTGACCTGTTCGTGCGCGAAGGCAATCGGGCGGTTCATATTGGTGGCGTGTTCGACAAAGATTGCGTTGGGTGTGGCGTTGCCTTCGGCCACCTGCACATAGTTGCGAACTCGACGCTTGGTCGCCACGTCGGAAACTAGCCCGTGCATGTCTTCGGGATCGATGCGCGGTGCATTGCCGGCGTCAGGGTCGCCATTGGGGTTGCCGTTCTCGCAGTCGAACAGGAACAGAAATTCGTAGCGGTTAGCGATGATGGCCATGGTGTTATCTCCTTAGTTGGATGGGGTGGATTCGGGTTCGAAAGAGACCTGCTTGCCCGCATTGAGAGAGGCAAGCTGCTGGTAATAACCCAGCGCAAACAGGCTTTGTTCTTCCAGAGTGAGCGTGCGCGGAACGAAGTCGCCGATGCTGCTCATGATCCCGGCGAGCTGGTTTTCATACCACCAGGCCAGACCACCATCGAGCTTGCTCAAGTGATTTTTGGCATTGGCGGCGAGCCGCCCAAGGATGAGGCCGGGCGTTTGTGAGGCTGCGGTGTAATAACGCTGCACGACACCTGCGCCTACGTCCCCCAGGGCAGTGCGTTGCAAGCGGGCGAACAGGGCGATCGCACGGCCACAGTGGTAGGCTGGGTGTGGATGGTCGGGGTTCATATACGGTTTCATGTTGTTGTCTCCTCGGTTGCGAATTAGATAAGCCTTGATGAGCGCCATGCGGGCATGGCTGGCGGGGGTGTCCTGAATGATGTCGATGCGGGTGCGAGTCACAGCCTGGGCGAGTGTGGCGGCAGGGATGAGACCACCACTGATTGCTGCGCGCCAAAGCTGCTGCAACCACGGGCTGGGCAGGTCTTTCAGGTCGCGCACCAGGCTGCCAGCCACGGCCAGAAACTTGGGGTCATGTGCGCATGATTTTCCATCTCGCGCGACGATGGACAAGTCGCGGAACCATGCTTCGGTATGGGCAACCAGTTCCTCGAAGCTGCCTTGCATCACTTCACGCACCATCACTCGCCCTGCCGCACCAGACAGTAGCAGCGACACAAAGCGGGCGTTCGCCAGATCGGCGCGCTGCCCTGTGCGAATGGCGGTGAGCAGTTCATGGGCGTGGTGTTCGGCAGCCCCGGCGGTTTGTTCTGGTGGTTCGACGAACCAGGACATGACTTCGTCTTCAGCATGAATGTCATCTTGACCGGTAAACCAGTAGGTCGCCAGCGTATTGCCCAGCTTGATGTTTTTGTCGGAGATGAGTCGGTTCAGGGTTTCCGCATAAGCGGTGGCGGTGGCTTCCGACATGGCCGCGTTTGCGGCTTGTTCTAGACCGTAAGACTGGAATGCTGCCTTGTCGAAACCAGCCAGCACGTCACCCATGCTCAACCCGCCGACTCCTGCAAGCCCTTTGATCTTGGGGTTGGTTGCTACCGGCTCGATGGCTTCGCCGGTAAGAACGCAACGCATTAACTGACCGCCTCCGACCTTGGGCGGTCGCAGCGAGGCACGGAACCCGCGCCACCAATCGCGCCAATCATCACGTTCCAGTGGGTTGATACCATCTATGATTATCACTGCCGCTTCGGTGAACTTGGCCTTGGCTTGTTTGAGGTCGGTCTGAATGAGCGCGAGAGTCTCAGCATCATCAAGCAGATTGGCGACAGCTTCTAAATAGGTCGCGTCTTGCGCGGCTCGCCGTAGCAAGCCCACAAACCAGTTGTGCTTGGCGAAAAATTTCTCGCGTTCCTTGTCATTGAGTTTTTCGTCGAGGTAGAGCGCGACAGTAGGTAAAGCCTCGACGAGGAAATGCGCGCGTGGCTCCGATCCACCTATCAGTTCGGGTTGCGACAGGTTCGGGCAAGCGTCGAAGCCCCGACCCTTGCCTTCTCCCAGCGAAACCACGCCGGTATATTGGCCGTCCGCCGTGCAGGTGATCGCCCATTTGACGGTTTTGCGGGCGAAGCCGGGTTCACTGACGCCCGCTTGTTGCAATACCAGATCAAGCATGGAAATCCTCCCCGCAGGCTTTCTTTACCGCGTTATCTTCGTAAGCCGGGATATGCATGACCCCAGCCATGACTTGCGCATGAAAGACGCTGATGGCGGGCTTGGCGTGGGCATCGTTTTCCGTGCCCAGGTTGAATACGTCGTAGAGCATGTAGCCCAGATCAAGGTCGAGCGCGATGGGTTGCGTGGCGGCCTCTTCGGTTTGTAACTCGAACCAGGCGGGAAACTCCCGGCATCCGAGGTAGGGCTGATAGAAACATTTGCCGTGGCTGGCGCGGCGGACAAACTGGGCATCCAGCGCATTCAAGTCGGCTTGTGTGCTGCGTACGTGGATATGGGCATGGAGCCGGTAGCGGACATTTTTGAGCGCCATAGTCTGGCGCTGGGTGCGGCCTTTCTGGTCTGTACCCAGTTCATCTTTGCTGCCGTCTGCCCACAGTGGTTGCGGTATTTCCTTGCCGTCTGCCCAGGCGAGCACAGTGGGTGCTGGGGGTGCCTTGTCCTTCACTTCATTGCGCCGCAGCGCCAGGTACTTCGGCGGCGCGAGGATTTCCACTCGTTCCAATTGCCAGTAAAAACCATATGACTTCTTCCAGTAAATAGCGTCGAAAATGCCACGAGCAGCGGAAGGAGTGATGACGGGATAGCTGTAGCGCTCCACCTTCATCTCTGGTCGGGTGAAGCAGGCCAGATCGCCCCAGACTTCCAGACAGTGGGTTTTGCCTCGGTTCATGTTGTTCTCCTCTTTATCCAATCCAGGTGTTGAGCGTGCCGGACGGAACCAACCCGAGTTGCGGGTGGTAGTGCTCCGGCACGGTGTAGATGAACCAGTCGTTTTGTTCCCGTTGTTTCCAGCCCGCCACGGGAACGGGCAGCAGCGCATCCCAAATCGGGTCGCTATCCTTGGGGCGATAGAGACTCACGGTAAGCGAGCGGGCGGCGCGCATCCAGACGGCGGTCAGCCCGGTGTCATCGGCCTGTCCGCGCAAACTATTGAACAGCGTTTGCTGCGGCGCATAGGGGACGAGGACATTGATGGCGTCCTGTTTGATAAGCCGGTAGAGATTGGCTACGTCGGGAAAGCTGCCGCACTCGACAGCCTTGAGAATTTCGCGGCTGGCGGGGGCTGTCGTCACCCCGGCCAAGTCGTAGAGTTCGCGGTAATACGCGGTGATGAAGGCTGGGTCGTCGAGCTTCATGCCAGACGCGCCGTGACGGCGGAAGATCATCTGGGCGATCTGGGTGGCTTGCTGGTAGCTGTCAGTGGGATAACCCGTGTCATCCGGCATGAACACCCGAAGTTGTCCGAGTCGGCTGCGTCGCCCCTCCCGGTTGCAACGCCCGGCGGCCTGGATGATGGCGTCCAGCGGCCCCCATGCGCGCATCACGGCAGGGAAGTCCAAGTCCACGCCAGCCTCTACACATTGGGTGGCAACCAGACGCACCGGCTGATTAGTGGTGAGACGTTCACGGACGGTCGTCAGCACGTCCTGGCGGTGGGCTGCGCACAGGTTGGTGGAGAGATGCAGCGTGGCTGGGTCATCCAGTTTTTCCCACAAACTTTTGGCATGGCGTTTGAGGTTGACGATGCACAGGACTTGGGGCAACCGGGTTAATTGTTCGGCAAGCTCATCCCAGGTCACGGGAGTATCCGGGCTGTCCCAGTCGAATTCCACACGCTTCATGGGCGCGAAGAGAGCAGATGGATCGGACACGATCTCGCGCGGTTTCCAGCCGGGAGCATTCGTTGCCACAACGGCTTGGTCGAGGTGCGCAAAAGCGGGCTGGGTGGCGGTGGCGAACACCACACTGGAACCGTAACTGGATGAGAGGTGCGAGAGCGCGGCGAGCGTGGGCACGGCCAGATGCACAGGCAGGGTCTGTGCCTCGTCGAACAGGATGACGGCGCGTTGCAGACGGTGCAGTTTGCGACAGGCAGAGGGGCGATTGGAGAATAGAGATTCGAGTAATTGCACACTGGTGGTGACAATGAGCGGCGCATCCCAGTTTTCTGATAACAGGCGGCGACGGCGTTCGGCGTAGCTGGGTTGGCCTGCCTCGCCTTCATTGTCTTGCAGAGAGTTCTCTTTTCCTACGCCAGCCATGGAATGGTGCTCAAGGACAAATTCTGCACCAAACGCTGGCGCGAATATGTCCCGATAGATGCGGGCAGTTTGTTCAGTGATGGTCAGGTAGGGAATCACCAAAGCCACCCGTTCAAGGCCATGTTTTGCCGCGTGCGCCAAGGCGAAGGCGAGCATGGCAAGTGTCTTGCCGCTGCCGGTGGGGGCGGTGAGCGTGAACAGTCCGGTGTCACGTTCTGCGCTGTGCAAGCAGGCTTTGAACAGGGCGCGACGAACACCCTGCACGTCAAATGAAGCGGTGGTCTTTGCTTGGGTCTGTTCGATAGCCGAGAGAACCAATTCTAGGGCGTTGGTGGCATCCAGCCCTGGCCCGGATGGGCAGTAACGCTTGCCGGATGCGTCACCCTCGAAATGCGAATCGGTGTCCAGATAGTCAGCGTCCACCAAAGTGGAAAACAACATGCGTACGTCCAGCATGGTGGGTACGGTGGCGTCGAGCGAATTGCCCAGCAAGGGCTGTTTCACTTGGGGCATCGTCAGGCCATCGTCTGCAAAGCGATTTTTCAGTGATTGGATATCTGGCGCGGTCAGACGCAGTGCTTGAGGATGCTCCGCCAACCACTTGGGGTTAAGCCTCTTCAGATCGGCGTGGGCAAGTGATTGCAGGCCGATATGGTGTCCCTGAATAGCGAGTGCGGCGGCGGTACATTTTTGTTCCAGTGCAACCCATGCGCCAGCCGACCAATGATCCAGCCCGGATTCTTTGCCCCGAAGCCTCGCCTGAAATAGATCCCCGAATTTACCCAGGTCGTGCAATAGCCCTGCCAGTTTTGCCTCATTGTTCCAGTTCATCGAGGTGGAAAATTTTCCGGCAATCTGAGACACGGTTGACAAATGTGTGTGCAATTGATGCCAACGCCCAACCTTGTTGGCGCTGTGCGCAAAGTAAACGGCGGGTGAGGTCATGTTGGCATCCTACGTGCCACCAGGCTCAAGACCTGAGCCCGTTTCCAAGCCCCGCCGATACTGATCTGCCGCCACATCAAGCAGATTTCTGACAGCTTCACGCAACACTTCTGGCGCAACGACTTCAACCTCCGCTCCATATTTGAGGATGTCCATAAGCAGCTCACGCTCATCCGAATACGGCAGGCGCAATTCGTAGCGACCGTCTTCCAGCCAACGGCTCTCTTGTTCGGGGTGCCAGATTTCTTCGGCAACCCAGCGGGCGCGTTTGGCGGTGAAGCGCAGCACGGCGATGGCGTGGGGAAGGCCGGAGAAGATGCCGTAGCTGCTGGCGAGTTCGCGGTTCAAGGTGGATTCGGCGACGGCTTTGGCGGGTTTGGTCAGTGGCTCGACGGTGCGGATGCATTCGACGGCGAAGATGCGCAGGCCTTTTTTGTCGTGGCACCAGGCGTCGAGATACCAGTTGTCGCGGTAGTGGGTGAGGCGTTGTGGGGAGATTTCGCGGCGGCTGGTTTGGTCGCGCTCGCGGTTGTAGTAGTCGATGCGGAGCCGGTGGCGTTGCAGGACGGCGTGGGCGACGGCCTGGAAGTGGCGCGGGTTTTTGTGGCGGGAGGCGATGCTCAGGAGCCGGATGCGCTGGTTGGCTTCGCCCGCGCCCATATGGTTGCTGTCCAGCAGCTTGTCGATGCGGGTTTGCAGCGGGCGCAGGTGGTCGTCGAGCAGTCCGGGCTCCAGGTTGGCGAGCAGGTGTTTCAGCGTGACGAGGGCGTGCAGTTCGGCGGGGGTGAACCACAGGCCGGGGAGTGCGTGGCTGCCGTCGGCGGTGTCGTAACGGTAGCCGCCGCGTTCGCTGTCATGGATGAGCGGGGCGCCGAGGCGGTCACGCAGGTCGGCGATCAGGCGGGTGAGGGTGGAGCGCGAAAAGCCGTGCTCAGCGATGAGCGCGGCGCGGGGGAGCCCGGTGCGCCGTCCATCCAGCAGACGGTGCAGGCGATAGATTTCGTCGAGTTTGCTCAAGTGTTCCGGGTCGCTTGTTCGTTCTTATTCGATTCTCCACGCCGGTTGTTTTTATTGTGCGATGAAGTGTGCTGCATGCGACGGGCACTTGCAAGTCTGGGTGCGGGGGATGGCAAGGGGGCTGTTTGCCCGAAGCCGGAGCAGGAAAGTTTCCGTTGGCGAGAAGAACCGGCTTCAAGTGACGGCCTTGTGTGCGGCGATGTACCGTTCATCCCGCATCATTTCCCCGGCAAACGCCAGTGTGGCCAGGATGTCTTCGCGGGTAATGTGGGGGTAGGACGTCAGGATTTGTTCGTAGGTCCAGCCATTTGCCAGCCAACCCAGAATCAGTTCGACGGAAATCCGTGTGCCTTTGATAACGGGTTTGCCGGCCAGCACGGCGGGGTCGCTGGCAATTCGATCTCGCCATTCCATGTTCAGGCTCCTTGTGAAGTCAGGCTTGCGTGTCGGTTATGCCGCCAAAAACCGGACGTGCCCGGCTTTGCCGTATGTGCAGATTTTCTTGTCGGCGGTGACAAGACATAGGTCATGTATGCGTGCTGCGGCGATCAGGAACCGGTCTGCCGGGTCGCCATGCGGGCTGTCTGGCAGTTGCGTGCTTTCCATCGCGGTCTCGGCATCGAGCGCCTGCAGGCGGATACCGGGAATCGACATGGCGCGGTACACCCATTCGCGGGCTGGTGCGGACAGGCTGATTTTTCCTTTCGCACACAACATGCCGACTTCCCAGACACTGACAGCATTGATATGCAACCGGCGCTCGATTCTTGCGAGGTCAATGGCGGCCAGGGTGGCGGGGCTCAAACGCCCGGCCACGCCTTCCGCATACCAAAGCCAGACGTGGGTATCCAGAAGCAAACCGCCCATGTCAGCGGTTTTTCCTGGGCTTGAAATCGGCATAGAGGGCGTCTTCCTCTCCGGTTTCTGCAGACCAGGCTTCATCCAGCGGCGCGACAATGTCGCCGTGGAGCGTGACCGTCCCCTTCATGTAGCCGAACATGCTGGCTGGCACTTCGTTTTCGATGGGCACCAGCTTCACCAGCGGTTTGCCGCGTTTGCTGATAATCAGCGGCTCATGCGTGGCGGCGACTTCGTCGATCAGTTTCAGGCACTTGGCCTTGAATTCGGCGGTATTGATGTTCATATTCACTCCTTGGTGACTATAACAAGTGGTCATATTAGGCCTGCCCCTGATTGAAAACAAGCCTGGGAAACGCTGTTTTATTCCGTCATCGCGAGGCCCGCAGTGCCGTGGCGATTCGGAGTTCGTTGATGCCGCAAACACTAGTGCCCTCTGGGTGTTCTGGATTGCTTCCCGCCGCGCTGCGCTCGCGGGCGCAATGACAGGGAAGGATGCGGATGCGTTGCGCGACTTCACCTTCGCCCGGATGGTTGTGGTTTCGCTTTCAAACTGACGCAGCCCGGGTTTTGTGCCAGATTTGAATCTGACATGGCTTTGTGAACACCCTTCATGCACCACATTCCCAAACCCGTCGTGACTCGCATCTGCATCATCCGCCACGGCGAGACCGACTGGAATGTGGAGAAGCGCATCCAGGGGCATACCGATGTTCCGCTCAACGCGGTGGGGCGGGCGCAGGCATTGGCGATGGCGTTCAATGCGGCGCACCACCGGTTTGCCGCGATCTACAGCAGCGATCTGGCGCGGACGCTGGAGACGGCGCGGGTGCTGGCGCAGCGCGAGGAGCAGGAGGTGAAGCTGCTGCCGCAGCTGCGCGAACGGCATTACGGGGTGTTTCAGGGCATCACCGCCGCCGAGGGCGCCGAGTTGTATCCGGCGGCGTACGCGCACTATTTGGCGCGCGATCCGGATTACGATTTCGAAACGGGTGAGTCGCTGCGCCGGTTTGCCGAGCGCGTGGCCGAGGGCATCGACTGGCTGGTGCGGCATCACCGCGGGCAGACGATTGCGGCGGTGAGCCACGGCGGGGTGCTGGACGCGGTGTATCGCCGCGCCACCGGACGCCCGCTCTCCACGCCGCGCGATTTCAAGATTCCCAACTGCGCGCTCAACTGGTTCCATTTCGACGGCCAGGGCTGGCACCTGGAAGCCTGGGGCGACCGCCACCACCTGCACGAAGTATTGTCGGAGCCGCCGGAATGAGTGCGCCGGCAGACTGGATGGTGCTGCTCCGCCACGGCCACAGCGAATGGAATCTCTCCGACCGCTTTACCGGCTGGACCGATATTCCGCTGACCGAAGTCGGCTTGGCCGAGGCGGTCGTGGCGGGGCGGCGGCTGGCACAGGCGGGGTATGCCTTCGACGAGGTGCACGGCTCGGTGCTGCAGCGCACGCGCCAGACGGTCGAGGCGCTGCTGGCCGCGATGGGTACGCCCGAGGTGCCGCTGTACACCACCTGGCGCCTCAACGAGCGGCACTACGGCGCGCTGCAGGGGATGAACAAGCAGGAAATTTTCAGGACGTGGGGCGAGGAAGCGTCGCGCCGCTGGTGGCGTGGCTATTTCGAGCCGCCGCCGCCGCTGGATCGCGATGATCCGCGCCATCCGCGTTTCGATCCGCTGTATGCGGCGCTCGACCTCAAGGACCTGCCCGCCAGCGAAAGCCTGCGCGACTGCCAGCGGCGCACGTTGCCCTACTGGCACGCGGTGCTGGTGCCGCGGCTGCGCGCGGGGCGTCGCCTGCTGGTGGTGAGTCACGGCAACACCCTGCGCGGCTTGGTGATGTATCTGGACGGCTTCAGTCCCGAGGCGATGGAGCGGGTAGAGATTCCCTCCGGGATGCCGCTGGTGTATCGCTTTGCTCCCGGTCTGCGGGTGGTGGGGCGGGAGTGGCTGGAGATGCCTGACGCCGCGCAAGCCGTCTGATTCCACGTGCCATCAAAAAGATTGTGGCGGCGGACCGTGGAAGCCGATGCGGTCAGGATAGAGATTGGAGGCCCGCCTTGATGCCATTGCAGGGTTCGGGCCGACAGGGCTCCCGGATCAGGGCTTCCAGCGTTCGGGGTGCGCCCAGAAACGGGCATTGAGCCAGTCCGGCACCATCTTGTAGGTGGCGAGGTCGTAATCGTAGATGCGCAGGTTTTCCGCGGCGTCGGTTGCGGACAGCGTAAAGCCGAGCGCGCGGAACATCGCTTCATCCAGCGCGCAATTTTCTCGCGCGGCGAGCAGGATGCGCGGGGCGACGTAGAGACGTGTCTGGCTGATCAGGTGCTGGGCCTGCTGCGCATCCAGCCCGTTCAGCGCGTCGATTCCCAGTGCCAGCGCGCACGCCGGCCCCGGCGAGTTTTCCTGCCGGTGCGCCGGCGTGTCGGGCAACACTTCGGCGACCAGTCGATGGGCGGCCGCATCGAGGGCGCACACGCTCTCGGGCTGGATTTCCAGCAGGCGTGCCTGCAAGAGGTCGCGCCAGTTCACGGCCCGGCCTTGCGCGGTACGCGCACCAGCCGGGTGCCGGCGATGCGGTCGTGCAGGAACTGGCGGTCACGGTCGAATAGCGCCCACCAGAAGCCGATGCCCGCCAGCAGCAAGCCGGGCAGGGCGAGGAAAAAGCGCAGCACGGCCTGTCTGAAGGCGATTGGGCCGCCGCTGCGGTTGACCAGGCGAATGCGCCAGGTTTTCATCGACAGCGTTTGCCCGCTACGCAGCCAGAACACGCTGAAATAGGCGAACAGAATACCCAGCAGATACAGCCGAAAGGCATGATGCCGCCAGCCGGCCTCCGCACTGCCGGCCAGGTAGAGGAAAAGGAATGCAGCGACGAATACCACGGCCGCGACGAGCAGCGATTCGTAGATCATGGCGGCAATGCGAATCATGAATGGGGCGGTGACTGGTGTGTTGTCTTGCATGGGAACCGGATATCGATAATGGTGGGCGGATGCGCCACTTTGCCACAGCGCACCCCAAGCATAATCAAAAAGCCAAGGTGGGGCTCGACGCGTATCGCAAGGTAACTCACGATTATTACCCGGTCGCAAAAACCGGCCGGATAACCGCTGCGGCATGATTTCTTGACCGAAACAGGGCAAAACGATTACTCTCGCAAGTCGATCAACGAATTGATTTATTGCCATTTTATGGAAGCCACGGGCGCCGAGATTGTCGTACGTTGTCTGGCCGAAGAGGGGGTCGAGTTTGTGTTCGGCTATCCCGGCGGGGCCGTGCTCAACATCTACGACGAAATCTTCAAGCAGAACAAATTCAAGCACGTGCTGGTTCGCCACGAGCAGGCCGCGGTGCATGCAGCCGACGCCTATGCGCGCTCCACCGGCCGTGTCGGCGTGGCGCTGGTAACCTCGGGGCCGGGCGTCACCAATGCCGTGACCGGAATTGCCACGGCCTACATGGACTCCATCCCCATCGTCGTCGTCACCGGCCAGGTGCCGACCCCGGCGATCGGGCTGGATGCGTTCCAGGAAGTCGACACCGTCGGCATCACGCGCCCCTGCGTCAAGCACAACTTCCTGGTCAAGGACGTGAAGGACCTCGCCGTGACGATGAAGAAAGCCTTCATCATCGCGGCCACCGGCCGTCCCGGCCCGGTGGTGGTCGACGTGCCCAAGGACGTGACCGCCCATATCACGGATTTCGAATATCCGGCCACGATCGAGATGCGCTCGTACAACCCGGTGATCAAGGGCCACAGCGGCCAGCTGAAGCGCGCGGTGCAGATGCTGCTCGAAGCCAAGCGCCCGGTGGTCTACGCGGGCGGCGGCGTCGTGCTCGGCGATGCCTCGGAACAGCTGATCGAGTTGACACGCCTGCTGGGTTTTCCCATCACCAACACCCTGATGGGGCTGGGCGGCTATCCCGCCACCGACAGGCAGAACCTCGGCATGCTGGGGATGCATGGCACTTACGAAGCCAACATGGCGATGCAGCATTGCGACGTGCTGCTGGCGGTGGGCGCGCGCTTCGACGACCGCGTGATCGGCAATCCCGCGCATTTTGCCCGCGAGCAGCGCCGCATCATTCATGTCGACGTCGATCCCTCGTCGATTTCCAAGCGGGTCAGGGTCGACGTGCCCATCGTCGGCGACGTGCAGAACGTGCTGACCGAAATGCTGGGCCTGCTGAAACAGGCCAAGGAAAAACCCGATGCCGCCGCACTGAATTCGTGGTGGACGCAGATCGAGCTGTGGCGCTCGAAGAACTGCCTCAGCTACAACCGCAGCAGCCCCATCATCAAGCCGCAATATGTGGTCGAAAAGCTGTGGGAGGTGACCAGGGGCGATGCCTATATCACCTCCGACGTCGGCCAGCACCAGATGTGGGCGGCGCAGTATTACAAGTTCGACAAGCCGCGCCGCTGGATCAATTCCGGGGGCTTGGGTACCATGGGCGTCGGCCTGCCGTACGCCATGGGCGTGCAGCTCGCGCACCCCGACGCGCAGGTGGCCTGCGTCACCGGCGAATCGAGCATCCAGATGTGTATCCAGGAACTGTCGACCTGCAAGCAGTACCGCATTCCCATCAAGGTCGTCACGCTCAACAACCGCTACATGGGCATGGTGCGGCAGTGGCAGGAATTCTTCTACGGCAGCCGCTACGCCGAGTCCTACATGGACTCCCTGCCCGACTTCGTCAAGCTGGCCGAAGCCTACGGCCACGTCGGCATGCGCATCGACAAGCCCGAGGACGTCGAAGCCGCGCTGAAAGAAGCGTTCTCGCCCGCATTGAAGGAGCGTCTGGTGTTCATGGACTTCCAGACCGACCCGGCCGAGAACGTCTTCCCCATGGTTGGCGCTGGCAAAGGCCTGTCCGAAATGATTCTGGCGGAGGAGCTATGAGACACATCATTTCGCTCCTGATGGAAAACGAGGCGGGCGCGTTGTCGCGCGTGGCCGGGCTGTTCTCGGCGCGCGCCTACAACATCGAGTCGCTCACCGTCGCGCCGACCGAAGACGCCACGATGTCGCGCATGACCATTGTCACCACGGGCTCGGAAGACGTCATCGAGCAGATCACCAAGCAGCTGAACAAGCTGGTGGATGTGATCAAGGTGATGGACCTGACCGATGGCAGCCACATCGAGCGCGAGCTGATGCTGGTCAAGGTCAAGGCGGTGGGCCCGGGGCGCGAGGAGATGAAGCGTACCGCCGATATTTTCCGTGGCCGCATCATCGACGTCACCGACGCCATCTACACCATCGAGCTGACCGGGACCGGCTCCAAGCTGGATGCCTTTCTGGAGGCGATCGATTCCGCCTTCATCATTGAAACCGTGCGCACTGGCGCGTCTGGCATCGGACGCGGCGAGCGCAGCCTCAAAGTCTGATTTTTAATTTCTCGGGAATACATCATGAAAGTTTTTTACGACAAGGACGCCGACCTTTCCCTCATCAAGAAGCGCAAGGTCGCCATCATCGGTTACGGCTCGCAGGGTCACGCCCACGCCTGCAACCTCAAGGACTCCGGTGTCAACGTGACCGTCGCCCTGCGTCCGGGCTCCGCTTCCGCCAAAAAGGCCAAGAACGCCGGCCTCAAGGTCAAGACCGTGCCCGAGGCAGTTGCCGCCGCCGACCTGGTGATGATCCTCACCCCGGACGAGTTCCAGTCCCGCCTGTATCGCGATGAAGTGGAACCCAACCTGAAGAAGGGCGCCACCCTGGCCTTTGCCCACGGCTTCTCCATCCACTACAACCAGATCGTTCCGCGCGCCGACCTTGACGTCATCATGATCGCCCCCAAGGCCCCCGGCCATACCGTGCGCTCCGAGTTCGTCAAGGGCGGCGGCATTCCCGACCTGATCGCCGTGTTCCAGGACGCCTCCGGCAAGGCGCGCGAGCTCGCCCTGTCCTACGCCTCCGCCATCGGCGGCGGCCGCACCGGCATCATCGAAACCACCTTCAAGGACGAGACCGAGACCGACTTGTTCGGCGAGCAGGCCGTGCTGTGCGGCGGCGCCGTGGAACTGGTCAAGGCCGGCTTTGAAACGCTGACCGAAGCGGGTTACGCGCCCGAGATGGCCTACTTCGAATGCCTGCACGAACTGAAGCTGATCGTCGACCTGATGTACGAGGGCGGCATCGCCAACATGAACTACTCGATCTCCAACAACGCGGAGTACGGCGAGTACGTGACCGGTCCCAAGGTCATCAACGCCCAATCCAAAGCCGCGATGAAGAAGTGCCTGGACAATATCCAGAACGGCAACTACGCCAAGCGCTTCATCCTGGAAGGGCAGGCCAACTACCCCGAGATGACCGCCTGTCGCCGCAACAACGCCGCACACCAAATCGAGGTGGTGGGTGGCAAACTGCGCGCCATGATGCCCTGGATCACGGCCAACAAGCTGGTCGATCACACCAAGAACTAAATGCGTGAGGGGTGAGGCGTAAGGGGGCGGTCAGCCCGGCGCGCCTCATCCCTTTCTCCTCACCCTTCACGCCTTACCCCTCACTCACATGACCCATCCCCTTATTGCCCGCGAGGGCTGGCTGGTTCTGCTGGCAGCATTTGCTGCCGCCCTGATCGCGACCTGGCTCGTCGGCTGGTGGTCGGCCCCGTTCTGGATCTGGGCGGTGTTCGCGCTGCAGTTCTTCCGCGATCCGGCGCGCGTGCCGCCGATGGATGCCGACGCGGTGATCGCGCCGGCCGACGGCCGGATTGTCGTGGTGGAAAAAGTCCGCGACGAATACCTGGATCGCGAGGCGCTGAAGATCAGCGTGTTCATGAACGTGTTCAATGTGCACTCCAACAAGAGTCCGGTCGACGGCGAGATCAAGGGCGTCTGGTACACCCCGGGCAGCTTCGTCAATGCCGACCTCGACAAGGCGTCCACCGAGAACGAGCGCAACGCGATCCACATCGCGACACCGCGCGGCGATGTTACTTCGGTGCAGATTGCCGGTCTGATCGCGCGGCGCATCCTGTGCTACGTGCGCACCGGCGACAAACTGGTGCGCGGCCAGCGCTACGGCTTCATCCGTTTCGGTTCGCGGGTCGACGTCTACCTGCCGATTACGGCGCGCGCCGAAGTCACGATTGGCCAGAAGGTGAGTGGTGGGCGTACCATACTGGCTCGCTGGTAGCTAGGGAAGCGCTGAACAATTCAACATGGCCGTCATTGCGCGCGCAGCGAAGCAATCCAGCGTATTGATTAAGCGGGCATTTCTGGATTGCCCTAAAGGACTCCGATCCACTATGGGCTGAAGCCCATGTGGAATCGTATGCCGCGTCGCTGCGCGCCTCGCAATGACAAATTAATCAGCGCTTCCCTGGTGTCACGAACCGGAAATAACGAAACATGAAACAGCGTCTTTTTCCGCCATGCGTCGTTGCAGCCCCTTGCGGTATACCCCATACGGCTGCGGGTCTGCGCCTGGCCTGGCGAAAAAATCCATCTGTTTCATTTGTTCCGCTATTTCCGGTTCGCAACACTAGGAATGGTCATGTCTGAATTCGATCGCCGCAAGACCAGTATGACGCGACCGCGGATGCGCGATCGCGGCATTTATCTGCTGCCGAATCTGTTCACCACCGGCGCGCTGTTCGCCGGCTTCTATGCCATCGTCCAGGCGATGAACGGGCGCTTCGAGCACGCCGCGGTGGCCATTTTCATCGCCATGGTGCTTGACGGCCTCGACGGCCGCGTCGCCCGCATGACCCACACGCAAAGCGCCTTCGGCGCCGAATACGACAGCCTGTCCGACATGGTGTCGTTCGGCGTCGCCCCGGCGCTGGTGATCTACGAGTTTGCCCTGCAAGGCATGGGCAAGTTCGGCTGGATCGCCGCCTTCGTCTATTGCGCCGGTGCCGCCCTGCGGCTGGCACGCTTCAACACCCAGCTCGACGTGGTCACCGACAAGCGTTTCTTTCAGGGACTGCCCAGTCCGGCATCGGCAGCGCTGGTCGCCGGATTCGTCTGGGTAATGGTCGAATACGGCGTGGCGGAAGAGGATACACGCTGGCTGGCGGCGGCGATCGCGCTGTTTGGCGGACTCACCATGGTCAGCAACTTCCGCTTTTACAGCGGCAAGGAAATCAACCTCAGGAAAAGCGTGCCGTTCTTCGTCATCCTGCTGATCGTGCTGGCCTTTATCCTGGTGTCGACCAGCCCGCCCGAGGTGCTGTTCGGCGTGTTCGTGCTGTACGGCCTGTCGGGCTACGCTGACGCGCTGTTGCGGGTGATCCGCCGCAAAAAGTCACCCAGGGCCACGCCCCCCTTGCCGAGCGACAAAAAATAGATAGAATCTGAACCATGTCCAATTGGTCACAAGCTTCCTTCCTCCCTGGCCTGTCGAGCGTTCTGTTCGGCAGCCTGCCGCTGCGCTGCGCGCGCGCATACTAAACCCCCTCCCCCGCAGTACCCCCACGCCGCCAGCTTCTCGCGGCAACCCTTTTATAATGCGTCGGCCCGAGTCGCCATCGACATCGCCCCGACCCCCATGGAGCCAGCCATGAAAGACCGTTTATTTATTTTCGACACCACCTTGCGCGACGGTGAGCAAAGCCCCGGCGCGTCGATGACACGGGACGAGAAATTGCGCATTGCGCGCCAGCTGGAAAAGCTCGGCGTCGACGTCATCGAGGCCGGCTTCGCCGCGGCCAGTCCGGGGGACGCAGAGGCGATCCGCACCATTGCCGAAACGATCCAGGGCTCGATCATCTGCTCGCTGGCGCGCGCCAACGAGCGCGACATCCACGCCGCGGGCGGCGCCATCAAGCCGGCCTGCCAAGGTAATCGGGCAGGGGGGCGCATCCACACCTTCATCGCCACCAGCCCGATCCATATGGAAAAGAAGCTGCGGATGCAGCCGGACCAGGTGGTCGAGGCCGCAATCAAGGCAGTCAAACTCGCGCTCGAATATACCGACGACGTCGAGTTCTCGGCCGAGGATGCGGTGCGCTCCGAAATGGATTTCCTGGTCCATATTTTCGACGAGGTGATCAAGGCCGGCGCCAGGACCATCAACGTGCCGGACACCGTCGGCTACAGCATTCCCGCCTTGTGGGGCGAGCGCATGAAGCAGCTGATCGAGCGTGTGCCCAATTCCGGCAAGGTGATCTGGTCGACGCACTGCCACAACGATCTCGGCATGGCGGTGGCCAACTCGCTCGCCGCGGTGATGAACGGCGCGCGCCAGGTCGAATGCACCATCAACGGCCTCGGCGAACGCGCGGGCAATGCCTCGCTGGAAGAGATCGTGATGGCGGTGCGTACCCGCAAGGATGTATTCAACTGCGACACGCGCATCGACGCCACCCAGATCGTGCCGTCGTCCAAGCTCGTCTCCACCATCACCGGTTACCCGGTGCAGCCGAACAAGGCCATCGTCGGGGCGAATGCCTTCGCGCATGAATCCGGCATTCACCAGGACGGCGTGCTGAAGCACCGCGAGACCTACGAAATCATGCGTGCCGAAGACGTCGGCTGGCATGCGAACCGTTTGAGCCTGGGCAAGCTGTCCGGCCGCAACGCCTTCAAGACCAAGCTCACCGAACTGGGGATTGTGCTGGACAGCGAGGAAGCGCTCAACGCCGCGTTTGCCCGCTTCAAGGATCTGGCCGACAAGAAGCGCGAGATTTTCGACGAAGACCTGCAGGCGCTGGTTTCCGACGAAGGCTACGCGACCGACCACGAGCGCTACAAGCTGGTATCGCTGAAAGTGTGTTCGGAGACCGGTGAGGTTCCGCACGCGCAACTCGTGTTCACCGACGAAGGCGTCGAAAAACAGGCCGAAGGCACCGGCTCCGGCCCGGTCGACGCCACCTTCAAGGCGCTTGAATCGGTGGTCAACAGCAGCGCCAACCTGCTGCTGTATTCGGTCAACAACATCACCCGCGGCACCGACGCGCAGGGTGAAGTGACCGTACGGCTGGCGCTGGGCGGCCGCGTGGTCAACGGCCAGGGCGCCGACACCGACATCGTGGTGGCCTCGGCCAAGGCCTACCTGCACGCGCTGAATAAGCTGCACAGCAAGCGCGAGCGGGCGCACCCGCAGGTGTAGTCGTTTGATCCGCGAACATTCACAGGGCATGACCTGTGCGAAGGGGCGCGAAGAGGGGGCGGGCCACCCCTTCCGGGCGACCTGCAGCGGACGTCGCCGGGCACGGGTCGATCGCTCGATATCCGGCATGCACCCCATTCAGCGCTTCCCGGTGACGTGAGTTCTTCCTGTTTACCTGAAAAACATCCGAAGAAAACACATGCTCAATCCCGCTGACTTCGCTTGCGCGGGTCTTTTCGGCGAGCGTACACGGCGGTCATGGCAAAGCCGCTCCGCAACAGCTCCAGCTCAATGCCGATCTTATGACCGGCACCGAGACGATGGAAGGGAAAACGGCGAACCCGCGTCATGACGGCGCGGTTCGCGTCCTGGAAGCCCTCAAGGCGTATGGACAGTATTTCCAGCATCCGGGCCGGAAAGCGGCCAGGCGCTGATTTTCAGAAACCGCCACCGGCAGATTTCGTGTGGGCCCCGGCTTCCAACGCAAGCTTCGGCAGACGGGCTTATTTTCGCACGGGCAGCATGCGCGTCAGCATGTTGTCATGCCTCAGGTAATGATGATACAAGGCAGCGGCGGTATGCAGACCGATCAGGTAATAGCCTGTCGTCCCCACGAATTCATGCACTTCCTTGATCTGCTTTGCGAGGTCCTTGTTTTCGCCAATCAGCGCCGGCAATTCCAGACCAAAGAACGGGATCGGCTTTCCGGCGGCACTGAGCATCAGCCAGCCGGTCAACGGCATGCCGATCATCAGCAGATACAGCGCCAGATGCAACAGCTTGGAAGATAGTTGTTGCAGACCCGGCGGTTCCGGCAGGATGGCGGGCGTGGGGCCGGACAGGCGTGCTGCCAGGCGCAGCCAGACCAGCACGAACACCAGCATGCCGAGCATGAAGTGCCAGGTCATCAGCATCTCGCGAGAATCACTGCCTTTTTCGAACAGTTCATGCAATTCGACGGCTCCGTACACAGCGACGAACAGCAGCAACATCAGCCAGTGGATGCCGATGGAAAGCGAGCCGTAGCGCAGGGTAGAGTTTTTCAGATTCATCGTTCATTACCTTTCAGTTCAGATTGCGTGTTGCGGTCATCGAGTCCGCATTTCGTCGCCCAGCGGCTTGCTCGGCAGAAACATCCATCTTTCATTTCGGTTCCCTGTTTCAGCGCATTTCAAACGCCTCCTGATGGAACCGGAGATTCCCCGGCCAGGTGGCGTCCAAACCTTTCCTGAGCTTTTCCGAGAGGCTCTGCGGCCCGCAGAACCAGACCTCGGCGCGGCGGGACCGATCCTTCGCGGCCAGCATGCCAGCGGCGGTCAGAACTTCTCCCTGCCGGGAGCCGTGCACCTGCAGCTTGATGCCGGGCAGGGAGGTGCAAAGCGTTTCCAGGCGGGCGATGAAAGGGTCGGTTTTGCGATCCCGTGTGCAGTAATGCAGGTCGGCGACGGGGGCTTGACCGGGGTTGTCCTGCAGCGATTCGAGCCAGGCGAGGAAGGGCGTGATGCCAATGCCGGCGGCAACCCAGATTTGTTGCGCCCGCGGATTGCGGCGGTCGAGGTCGAAGCGGCCGTAGGGTCCTTCGACCGTCACCGCCTGCCCCGGCTGCACCCGGTCAGCGAGGCTGCGGGTGTAGTCGCCCAGCGCCTTGATCTGGAAGGAAATGGTGCGGTCGCCGTGGTCTGCGCTGGCGATGGTGAAGGGATGCGGCCCCTCGCCGCGGTCGAAGGTGACGAAGGCGAACTGACCGGGACGATGCCCGCGCCAGCCCTGATCGAGTTGGCAGCGCACGGCAACGATGTCCGCAGCCGGATGCTCGACGGCAACGACCTTGCCTTGCACCCGGCGCGAGCGACCGATATGCCCGGCCAGGGAATGCACGCTGCCATACACGCCGCCCCCCAGTAGCAGGGCGAGCAGCCAGCCCACTGGCTGCGCCCAGTAGTCGACGGGCGCCAGCAGCAGCGCATGGAAGGCGAGCATCAGATAGAGCACCGGCATCGCCTGGTGCAGAAAACGCCATGGCCGATACGGGAAGCGTTTCCACAGGGTCAGTGCCAGCATCGCGAGCACGGCGTAAATCGCCCACTCGCCCATGTCCTCGGCGAGGTCGCGCAGGATTTCCAGAAGGCCGGTGTCGTGGCCCTTCGGCAGGCGTCCCTCGCGGCCGAACAAAAACTTCAGGATGTCGTCCGACATCTCGATCAGCCAATGCAGGGCGGCAAAGCCGACGGCAAGTATGCCCGCCCATTTGTGCGTTCGATACATGCGGTCGAGGCCGCCCAGCGGCCCTTCAAGCCAGGCCGGCCGGGCGGCCAGCAGCATCGCCAGGGACATCAGGGCGATCGACAGGAGGCCGCTCAGGTAGAGAGCCTCCTGGCGCATGACCCAGGGGGCGCTGCCGCCGGAGGCGCTGCCCGCGACCAGGACGTCCCACCCCCAGGCCAGGGTGACCAGGGAGATGAGACCGGCAAGCAGGGTTTTCATGGCTGGATTCCGCACGGATTATTTGCCTGCCGGCGGCGTGGTGGTGGATTTTTGCGGCAGATCGTCACGGCAGCGCCGCTCGTTGCAGTCGGCGGAATTGCGCTGGTCCTGCGTGTACCCCCAACGGTCGCTCCCGTCGCGGCTGGACTTGCGCTGCCGCCGATCGAGGATCTCTCCCGTCTGCGGGTTGAGGTACAGCTTGACCCGTTCGCCGTTGCGGTTTGTGGCGCGGGCTTCATAGCCGCCATCCTCGCGTTCGATTTTCTCGATGTTGCGGTATCCGGCGGCAACGAGCTTGTCGTGAATCTGCGGAATCGACAGCCACTGGCGCTCGCTGGTACGGGCGGGTCGGTCGTCATCGGCGAACGCGGGGGCAAGCACTGCGCTGCCGGCCAGCAGTCCGGCGCCAAGGGCGAAAGCAGAAAGAATAGTCGTGGTGCGCATGATGAAAATCTCCTTCGGTTGTGGTCGGATCGATGACCGTGCATTCATTGTGCGAGGGGGTGTCTGAACCTGTTCTGAAGCGTCCGTTCATCCGGCATTCATGATGATCATGCTGGGGGTGCATCAGTCCTCGTAGAAGCCCTGCTCGGCATCGGCATGGCAGGCCACGCAATTCGCCTTGGTGCGCACATCCTTGTGCTTCCATTCCCAGGCGGGGACCTTGCGGTGTTTATGCACCCATCTCGGCAACTCGGTAATGCGCAGAGGAGCGCTGTTCGCCGCCACGCCGCGCAGCAGTTTGCTGCTGTAGCGCTTGCCGCCCGTATCGGCCGCATTGGTGACGAGGTAGCTGGAAATTCTGGCGGCGGTATCCGCATCGACGCTGGCGTCGTCGCCGAAGTGGTCTTTCAGATTGCCCATCATGCGTTTCCATGAACTGGCAGGGAGCATCGAGGGGGCGAAGGCCATGTGGCAGCTGCCGCATTCCTCCTTGACCAGAGGGTCGACAACCGGGGGAAAGTAGTCGTCGCCGCCGGCCTGGGCTCTTTGCAGCACGACGGCGGAAAAGGCGAGCGTAACCAGGCCAATGGCGAGCGGGCGGTAGGGGATGTTCATGGGGTGCTCCTTGTAAAATGTAAAATGAGTGTGTTCGGATCGTTTACAGGCTGAACATGTAGCTGAGCCAGTCGCCTTTTTCCTGCACCGTACATGCGCGCCCGAGCACTTCATTGCAATTGCGCTTGAACCACTTTTCGACCTTGGCCGGGTCGGTATAGCGCTTCGGCGTGACCGATGCCGCCACGGCTTCGATGTCCTTGCCGGTCAGGGTGCGGCCGGCGCCGCGCGGGTTCTCGCCGTGGCAGGCGGTGCAGGCCGGCGTGTCGGGCTTGCCGCCGGAAAATTTCTGGGTGTACAGGGTCTTCCCGCGCGCGGCGGAGAACCCGGAAAAAGTTGGCGTTTCTGTCTTGGCTGCGGTAGCGTATTGAGCCAACAGGTCTTCGCGCGGGCCGGCGAAGAGCGAGGTGGACAGGATCGCAGCGACAATGCCCAGGGGGACGGCAAGCTTTCGGCGCATGGTTTTTCTCCTTTACGATGGGTGTGAAGCTGCACTTTGCTCGCAGTGGACTGAACCGAAGGTGAATCCGCCGTTCATCCTGCGTTCAGGCTTGCAGGGTTAAAAACAAACGCATGGAAAAACCCATTCTGGATACCGCGATGTCAGGCAGAAAACCGTCGAGGGGATTGCGCGCGGCACTTTCCGCCACGCTGTTGCTGGCCTTGCTGGGCGCCGGGGCGGGCCAGGCCGGCGACGGGAACGATCACGATCGCGCCCGCCGGGCGCTGGAATCCGGCGAGATACTGCCCTTGCGGACGATTCTGGAACGGGTCGAACGCGACTATCCGGGGCAGATCATGGAAGTCGATCTGGAGCGCGAGGACGCGCGCTGGATTTACGAGATCAAGCTGCTGCGTACGGACGGGGCGCTGGTCGAGATCGAGATCGGTGCCCGCGACGGCGCGCTGCTCGGCATCAAGGGGCCGAAGGGCAAGGATGGCCGCCGTGGAACAGCACGCTGATGCGCATTCTGGCGGTGGAAGATGAACCGACACTGGCCACGCAACTGGCCGAGGGCGTGCGTGAAGCCGGTTATGCGGTCGATGTGGCGCACAACGGCCTCGACGCCCATTTCATGGGCGATACCGAGTCCTTCGACGCGGTTGTTCTGGATCTTGGCCTGCCGCAAATGGATGGCATCACGGTGCTGAAAAAATGGCGCGCCGCCGGGCGCACCATGCCGGTGCTGATTCTTACCGCACGCGACAACTGGCACGAAAAAGTAGCCGGCATCGATGCCGGCGCCGACGATTACCTGACCAAACCCTTTCACATGGAAGAGCTGCTGGCGCGCCTGCGCGCGCTGATCCGCCGCGCCGGCGGCCATGCCAGCGCCGAGCTGGTTTGCGGCCCGGTGACGCTGGACACCCGCAACAATCGCGTCACCGTCGAGGGCCGGGCGCTGACGCTGACCAGCCACGAATACCGCGTGCTGGCGTATCTCATGCACCACGCCGGTGAGGTGGTTTCCCGCAGCGACCTGGTCGAGCACATCTATGCGCAGGATTTCGATCGCGACTCGAACACCGTCGAGGTTTTCATCGGCCGCCTGCGCAAGAAGCTACCGCCCGGATTGATCGAAACCGTACGCGGCATGGGCTATCGTCTCGTCAACTCGCAATGACGCTGGTCACCCTGCGCGGCTCGCTGCGCTTTCGTTTGCTGCTGGGCACGCTGTTCTGGATTGCCGCCACCATCCTCGTTGCCGGCTGGGGGTTGGGCAGCATGTTTCGCCAGCATGTGGAATCGCAGTTTCATGCCGAACTGAAAACCCATCTCGATCAGCTGACCGCCCAGCTGACGCTTGACGACCAGGGCCGGCCGATGCTGGCGATGTCGCTGAGCGATCCCCGCTTCAACAAGCCTTTTGCGGGCCTCTACTGGCAGATCGACCGTCTCGTCAGCCCCGGTCTTCCGACGGCCAGGGCGGTGATGCGTTCGCGTTCCCTGTGGGATCAGGTGCTGCGCGTGCCCGCGGATTCGCCCGCCAGCGGAGAGATCCATCATCACCGCATCGCCGGCCCGCAAGGGGAGATGCTGGGGATGGTCGAGCGCGTCGTGCGGATCGACGAGCTGCCGCTGCGGCTGATCGTCGCCGCCGACGAAGGCCTGATGATCGAGCCGGTGGCGCGCTTCAACAAGATGCTCTGGCTGGCGCTGGGCGTGCTGGGCCTCGGGCTGGCGCTGGCGGCGCTGGTGCAGGTTTTCGTCGGACTGGCACCGCTGCAGAAGCTGCGTGCTGCGCTCGGGCGCGTGCACCGCGGTGAAGCGCAGCAGATGGAGGGGGCGTTCCCGGCGGAAATCATGCCGCTGGTCGAGGAATTCAATACCGTGCTGGCGCGAAACGCCGAAGTCGTCGCGCGTGCACGCACCCAGGCGGGCAATCTCGCCCATGCGCTGAAAACGCCCTTGAGCGTCCTCGCCAATGCCGCTGGCGGCAAGGACGATGCGCTGGCGCGTCTGGTGGCCGCCCAGATCGAGATGGCGCGCAGGCAGGTGGATTACCACCTGGCGCGGGCGCAGGCCGCGGCCACGGTTGGCTTGCCGGGCGTGCGAACGCCGCTCGGGCCCGTCGTCGATGGACTGGTGCGGACCTTGCGGCGCATTCATGCCGGGCGTAATCTCGATCTGGTCGTGCAGCCGATAGCGGCAAGCCTGGCGTTTCGCGGCGAAGCGCAGGATTTGCAGGAAATGCTCGGCAACCTGCTCGACAACGCCTGCAAGTGGGCGTCGCACCGCGTCGAGATCGATGCCGCCATCGAACAGGATCGGCTTGTGATCCGCGTCGACGACGACGGCAAAGGCATCGCCGCGGAGCAGCGGGAGGCCATGCTCCGCCGCGGCATCAGGGCCGATCAGCAGGTTCCCGGCAGCGGACTCGGGCTGGCCATCGTCGACGATCTGGCTCGCATGTATGGCGGCCAGGTCGTGCTGACGGATTCGCCGCTGGGGGGGCTGCGGGCGACCTTGATACTGCCCGCCGTGCAATAAGAAACGCCTGTTTCGTCGGTAATTTCTTGTGTCCGGCACCCGACCCCGAATGTTTTTTTAGGCGATGTCACTGTTGGTTGTTGAGGTCATGTCTTGCCCCCTCTGATGAAGCCCCTACCCTTCGGCATCCCGCAGGCACCGCCGTAGAGCGGCTTTAGCCGCGATGCGCCGAAAGGCGCAAAGGGCAAATGCTCGCCGAGGCCTCGCCGTGCCACCTTTGCGGGCTACCGCCCGCATCGCGGCTGAAGCCGCTCCCACAGTGTAAGGATTACGTCGCGATGCCCAGTTTCCTGTCGGGTGAGTGGGCAAGCTGTTGGTTTCTTGTTTTTCTCCGGGCCTCTGTGCCTTTGTGGTGAGGAATTCAGGGTTATGGGGCGAGCCGCGACGGCGCGCTGAGTTTGGCGTAATAGATCGCGGCGAAGAAGAACACCACCGACAACGCCACTTCCGCGCCGGCCAGCCAGGCCGACAGGCCGGTGTCCGACCATGCGCGCACCACGCCTTCGCTGAAATAGGCCAGCACCAGCATCGGCGCCCACTGATAGGTGTAGCGGCGGCCTTTCAGGATGCCCATCAGCGGCAGCAGCAGCGGCAACGCCTTGAGCGCCAGCGAAGAGCCGCCGGGACGGATCGGCGCCAGCACCAGTTCCCACGCCAGACACAGGAAGATCAGCGCGATCAGGCTGACGCTGGAGAGCGTTTGCAGGGTTTTCACGCGGCCAGCTTCACGGCGGTTTCAGCCAGCCGCTTGCCGAGCGCGATGCACAGCGAGCGCTCGTCGTCGGTGAGCGGCTTGTCGTCGTTCGGGCCGGCCCAGTGGCTGGCGCCGTAGGGGGTGCCGCCGCTCGCGGTGTGGTTCACCTCGGCGAGGGTGTAGGGCAGGCCGACGATCAGCATGCCGTGGTGCAGCAGCGGGAGCATCATGCTGGTGAGGGTGGTTTCCTGGCCGCCGTGCAGGCTGGCGGTGGAGGTGAACATGGCAGCGGGTTTGCCGGCCAGCGTGCCCCTGACCCACAGCGCGCCGGTGGTGTCGAGGAAATACTTCAGCGGCGCCGCCATGTTGCCGAAACGGGTGGGCGAGCCGAGCGCGAGGCCGGCGCACTGTTCGAGGTCGGCGAGTTCGACGTAGGGCGCGCCCTCGTCCGGCACCGGCGGCTCGGCCACCTGGGTGCGCGGCGCCACCGGCGGCACGGTGCGCACGCGGGCGGAAGCACCGGCCACCTGATGGATGCCGCGCGCGAGCAGTTGCGCCATTTCGCGCACGCTGCCGCCGGCACTGTAATACAAAACAAGAATCTCGGTCATGGCTGCGGTCATGGTTACTCGTTGGCAAAAATGGTGAAATCGATCAGGTCGAAGCTGGGCGTGTGCTCCAGGCATCGGCCAAAGGTGAGCGTGTACTGGTGCGGCGGGTGCCAGACTTCGGCGTCCATGCCGATCTCATACAGGGGGCGCGGCAGCAGCAGCCGGTCATTCTGCTTCAGCGCGGGCAGTCCCGGAACGAACAGCGCCGCTGCCGGGTTCGTCTTGCCGGGGCCGCGCAGGAGACGCACCCACACCGGCTGGACCTGCGGCGACAGCCGCTCGACACCGAGTTCGACCTGCTGCGCATCGCCCATGCGGATCCAGCGGATCACGCCCAGCGACCACACTGCCGCATCGTCGGCACGCAGGGCCAGCGGGTCGCCCACTTTCAGGTTCAGCGGGACATCCGGCGTATCGTAGAGGGCGAGGCCGGACGCGCTATCGTTGCCGACCGTCCAGCGGGTGGCGTTGAGGGCGGCCGGTGCGGCGAATACGGGTTCGATGCCATGGATGGGCAGGCTGTCCGCTTCACCTTGCTGGAGCTGGGCGGCTGGCGGAACCATTTCCAGCATCCGGTGGATGGCGCTCACGCCGGCCACTATCTGCACCGTCCTGTCTGGGGTGGCGTAACGCTTGAATGCGCGCTGCGCGCCGGTGCTCCACTGTTTAAGCAGGCGTTTACACAGGGTCAGGCTGAGTTCGCCTGCCATTCCCGTTGGCAGACCGATTTGGAGCGGGGTTTCGCCGTTACGCAGGCGCAGTACGGTTTCGTGCAGGTGGCGGCAGAGTGCATCGGTGTCGAGCCAGAGGCCGTCGTGAGGCTGGCTGGCGGCGAAATGACTCGGCGGCACGTCGCCATCGGCCTGGATGGGAAAGCCGCAGTGGCTGGCTACCGGCGTGGAGGTCAGCATGGTCAGTGCGGCGAATTGATTCAGGTAGAGGCGGGTGTGGACCAGTTCGGCGTGGCTCATGTGCGGCGGGTCGGCCAGCGCGATCAGCAAGGCCTGGCTGTAGGCCAGGCTGGGCGATAGTGCGCCGTCCACGGCGTTGTCGGCCAGATTCGAGACCTTGACGAAAGCGTGGATCTGGTGCATTTCCTGCCACAGTCCTGCGGGAAGCGGCGTGTGGGTGAGGTAGCAGGCGGTCTGGATGTCGCGCAGGACCGCCAGCAGCCGTGCGGAAACTTCAGCCGTGCGCTTGGGGCTGGCGCAGCCGAAGCGCCGGTTGGCCATTGCCAGCAGGATTTGCCTGTAGCCGATGCCGAGTTCGGTTTGCAGTTCGCGCAGGAGGGTGCCGATTTGCCTGTGCTGGGCGTGGGGCGGCACGCCGGAATCGGCGAACTGCGATTCCAGACTGGCGGCGACGCGTGCAACCACCGGACAGTACAGGGCCACCAGCGCATGGTATTCGTCCGCGCCCGGCGCGTGGCGATTGAGCGCATACAGGGCCATGACCAGTTGCCGGGCGGTGTCCGCCGGGCTGGCGAAGGGCAGCCGTTGCAGCCATTCCGCAACGGCTTTCGGCCGGGTTTCGGGTGTCTGTTGCCGCACCGGGTCGGCGCCGGAGGTGTTGGGCGTGAGCATGGGTTCAGTCGAACACGACGGTCTTGTTGGCATACACCAGCACGCGGTTGTCCAGATGCCATTTCACTGCACGCGACAGCACCACTTTCTCCAGATCCGCCCCCTTCTTGACCAGGTCGTCGAGGTTGTCGCGGTGCGAGATGCGTGCCACGTCCTGCTCGATGATGGGGCCGTCGTCGAGGGTTTCGGTGATGTAGTGCGCGGTCGCGCCGATCAGCTTGACGCCGCGTTCGAATGCCCGGTGATACGGCTTGGCGCCGTGGAACGCGGGCAGGAAGGAATGGTGGATGTTGATGATGCGGTTGGGAAAGTGGCGGATGAAATCGGGCGACAGTACCTGCATGTAGCGCGCCAGCACGATGAAATCGATCTTGCGGTCGCGCAGGATCGCCAGCTGCGTCAGCTCGGCCTCATGCTTGGCATCCTTGTGCACCTTCAGGTGTTGGTAAGGCACGCGGTAGGCTTCGGCCAGCCAGCGCGTGTCTTCGTGGTTGCTGAGGACGATCGGCAGTTCGCAGTGCAGTTCGCCGCTCTGGTAGCGGTAGAGCAGGTCGGCCAGGCAGTGGTCGAACTTCGACACGAACACCGCCATGCGCGGCTTGCGGCTCGACTCGGCAAGGCGCCAGGTCATCTCGAAGCGGGTGGCGATGGGTCCGAAGGCCACGGCAAATTCGGCCAGATCGAGGTTGAATTCCGCCAATTCCCATTCCACCCGCATCAGGAACAGCTTCAGTTCGGCGTCCTGATGCTGGTCCGCGTGCAGGATGTTGGCGTTGTGCAGCAGCAGAAAATCGGCAATGGCGGCGACCAGCCCCTTCTGGTCGGGGCAGGAAATCAGCAGAACAGCGGTATGGCGCATGGCGGTGCCCGGTTCGGTAGGGGTTTTCGGCAGGGGGTTTTTACCCAATCATAACCAAAAATCCCCTGATCGCCTTATGGGGCCCAGCGCCCATCCGCTTCACCGGGGCGCATAAAGATTCAGCAGTCTTTGCGCGGCACGCCCTGTATTCGAGCATGCTAATAAGCCGAATTCAAACGTATTCATGGGCTTGGCCGGACGTTTCTTGGCGCCAGGCCGCATCCAGACGTCATCTTGTTCAATATTTAGGCAGTCTGTTCGACAGAGACTCTGATTTGTCATGGGATTTTCCGGGCGGCGAAAAATGCCTGCGAAATAAACCGCACGTCCAGGTTGACACGCCGGGCCACGCATCTAGAATTTGTCCAGAGTTTGTATTTGTTCCGTACATGGACCACAATATGTTGTGTATAACTGTGTGAACGAGGGCTGGGCAAGCTGTGTGTAAGTTGTGAATTCCTTACGTAATTGCCCGGTTTTTTGTCATCCCACCAAGGAGACTTGTAGATGTTGAACGTCGCCACCGAATCTGCCGCATCTCTCACCGTCCCGCCGCTCGAAACTGCCGAACCGGTGGTGGTCGACATGCGCTACGCCGACTACAGGATCATCCGCCGCAATGGTGCGGTGGTGGGCTTTGCGCCCAACAAGATCGCCATTGCCGTGACCAAGGCCTTCATCGCGGTGCAGGGCGGGCAGGCAGCGGCCTCGGCGCGCATCCGCGAGCTGGTCGAATCGATCACCAATCAGGTGACGGCGGCGCTGATGCGGCGCACTCCCAACGGCGGCACCTTCCACATCGAGGACATCCAGGACCAGGTCGAGCTGGCGCTGATGCGTTCGGGCGAGCACGAAGTCGCGCGTTCCTACGTGCTGTACCGCGAAAAGCGCACCCAGGAACGCGCTGCGCAGAAGGCCGCCGGCGTCCCCGATGTGCAGCTCCACGTGATCGAGGACGGCGTGAAAAAACCGCTCGATACCGCGCGCCTGGCCGGCCTCCTGGCCGACGCCTGCGCCGGCCTTGGTGACGGCGTGCGCGCCGAGCCGATCATGCACACCGTACTGCGCGACCTCTATGACGGCGTGCCGATGGCCGAAGTCGAAAAGGCGCTGGTGTTGGCCGCGCGCTCGATGATCGAGCAGGACCCGGCCTACTCCCTGGTCACCGCGCGCCTGCTGCTGGTCTCGATCCGCCACGAAGTGCTGGGCGAGACGGTGACGCAGGCCGAAATGGGCGCGCGCTATGCCGAGTATTTCCCCGCCTACATCAAGAAGGGCATCGACGCCGAACTGCTCGACGAGAAGCTGGGCCAGTTCGATCTGGCGCGCCTCGCAGCCGTGCTCGACGCCGATCGCGATTACCAGTTCGGCTACCTCGGTCTGCAAACCTTGTACGACCGCTATTTCCTGCACATTGAAGAGTCGCGCATCGAGCTGCCGCAAGCCTTCTTCATGCGCGTGGCGATGGGCCTGGCGATCAACGAAGTCGACCGCGAAGCGCGCGCCATCGAGTTCTACCAGGTGCTGTCGTCGTTCGACTTCATGAGCTCGACGCCGACCCTGTTCAACGCCGGCACCCGCCACAGCCAGCTGTCTTCCTGCTACCTGACCACCGTCACCGATGACCTCGACGGTATCTATCAGGCGATCAAGGAAAACGCCATGCTGCAGAAGTACGCCGGCGGGCTGGGCAACGACTGGACCCCGGTGCGCGCCATGGGCGCCCGCATCAAGGGCACGAATGGTAAATCTCAAGGCGTGGTGCCGTTCCTGAAAGTGGTCAACGACACCGCCGTCGCGGTGAACCAGGGCGGCAAGCGCAAGGGCGCGGTGTGCGCCTACCTGGAAACCTGGCACATGGACATCGAGGAATTCCTCGAACTGCGCAAGAACACCGGCGACGACCGCCGCCGCACCCACGACATGAACACCGCCAACTGGATTCCCGACCTCTTCATGCAGCGCGTGATGGAAGGCGGCGACTGGACCCTGTTCTCGCCCAACGACGTGCCCGACCTGCATGAGCTGTACGGCCGCAAGTTCGCCGAGGCCTACGCCGAATACGAGCGCCGCGCCGACCGCGGCGAGATCAAGGTGTTCAAGCGCATTCCCGCCAACCAGCTGTGGCGCAAGATGCTGTCGATGCTGTTCGAAACCGGCCACCCCTGGATCACCTTCAAGGACCCGTGCAACATCCGCAGCCCGCAGCAGCACGTCGGCGTCGTCCACAGCTCCAACCTGTGCACCGAGATCACGCTCAACACCAGCGAAACCGAAATCGCCGTATGCAATCTCGGCTCGGTCAACCTGGTGAACCATCTCAAGGATGGCAAGCTGGACATGGACAAGCTCAAGGCCACCATCCACACCGCGATGCGCATGCTCGACAACGTGGTGGACGTGAACTATTACGCCGTCGGCAAGGCACGCAATGCCAACTTCAAGCACCGTCCGGTGGGCCTCGGCATCATGGGCTTCCAGGACGCGCTGCAGGAACTGCGCGTGCCCTACGCGTCGGACGCCGCGGTGGAATTCGCCGACCGCTCGATGGAAGCCGTCTCCTACTACGCCTTCTGGGCGTCGACCGAACTCGCCGCCGAGCGTGGCCGCTATTCCAGCTACAAAGGCAGCCTGTGGAGCCGCGGTATCCTGCCGCAGGATTCGCTGAAATTATTGGCGGACGAGCGTGGCGGTTATCTGGACGTGGATACCAGCAGCACCCTCGACTGGGACGTGCTGCGTGCGCGCATCGCCGAGCACGGCATGCGCAACTCCAACTGCCTGGCAATCGCGCCGACCGCGACCATCGCCAACATCGTCGGCGTCTCTGCCTCGGTCGAGCCGACCTACCAGAACATCTACGTCAAATCCAACCTGTCGGGCGAGTTCACCGTCGCCAACAAGTACCTGGTCAACGACCTGAAAAAGCTCGGCCTGTGGGACGAAGTCATGGTCGCCGACATCAAGTACTTCGACGGCAGCCTGGCGAAGATCGACCGCATCCCGGCCGACATCCGCACGCTCTACGCCACCGCGTTCGAGATGGAAACCCGATGGCTGGTCGAATGTGCCAGCCGCCGCCAGAAGTGGATCGACCAGGCTCAAAGCCTCAACATCTATATGGCCGGCGCCTCCGGCAAGAAGCTCGACGAAACCTACAAGCTGGCGTGGGTTCGCGGCCTCAAGACCACCTACTACCTGCGTACCCTGAGCGCCACCTCGGCCGAAAAGTCGACCGGCAAGGGCGGCGAGTTGAACGCCGTCTCGTCGAGCGGCGGAGCCGGGGCAATGAGCAGCGGCGGCAGCCGCGCGATGAACGCGGCGGCTGCCAATTTGCCCGAGCCTGAGCTGGATGGCGTGGCATGCACCATGCGGCCGGGGGATGTGGGGTTCGAGGAATGCGAGGCGTGCCAGTAAGGGTTTGAGTGCGTTGGCCGGGGGTAGCCCCTGAAGGGGCTCCGATCCACTACGCGCTAAAGCACGTGTGGAATCGTATGCCCGGTGGCTAGTCACTTTCTCTTGCCGGCCAGGAGAACGTAACCAAAGAGAAAGCCGCCCTGCTGCGCCACCCCTTCGGGGCGGGCCTCGACTGAACCGGGCCATCGGGGCGGCTGCGCAACTCGCCCTGGCAGAACACACAAAACGTGTTCTGCTGCGGAGCTCAGACAGTGCTCGCCTTCATCCCCGCTGACTCGATCCAGTCGAGGTGGCGCAGAAGGGCTGCGGAAGGGTCGCTGCGAAGCAGCGGGGACCCACCGGCGTACCCCTTGCGGGTGAAACCGGCACAAGAAAGCAGGGTGGGCTCCGCCCACCGCCAGATTAAAAGTAGTGTGGGCCCAGCCCACTTTGGGAAAACCAAAGGAGAATTTAACGATGTTGAACTTTGAAGAAGATTTCACCCCCGCTGCCAAGCCCGCAGACGTGCCGGCCTTCCTGGGCAAGGAATCCGCAGCGGCTGCCGATATTGCTGACCCCGCGCCCCAGACCCGGCGTGTGCAGGCTGCCGACAAGCGCGTCATCAACGGCGCGACGGACGTGAACCAGCTCGTTCCCTTCAAATACAAATGGGCGTGGGAAAAATACCTCGCCGGCTGCGCCAACCACTGGATGCCGCAGGAAGTGAACATGAGCCGCGACATCGCGCAGTGGAAAGACCCCAACGCGCTCTCCGAGGACGAGCGCCGTCTGGTCAAGCGCAACCTCGGCTTCTTCGTCACCGCCGATTCGCTCGCCGCCAACAACATCGTGCTCGGCACCTATCGCCACATCACCGCGCCCGAGTGTAGGCAATATCTTTTACGCCAGGCGTTCGAAGAGGCCATCCATACCCACGCCTACCAGTACATCGTGGAAAGCCTGGGCTTGGACGAAGGCGAGATCTTCAACGCCTATCACGAGGTCGAGAGCATCCGCGACAAGGATGAATTCCTCATCCCCTTCATCAACACCCTCACCGATCCGCAGTTCAAGACCGGCACCCCGCAGGCCGACCAGGATTTGCTGAAGTCGCTGATCGTCTTCGCCTGCATCATGGAAGGCATCTTCTTCTACGTCGGTTTCGTGCAGATCCTCGCCCTGGGCCGTCAGAACAAGATGACCGGTGCCGCCGAGCAGTACCAGTACATCCTGCGCGACGAGTCCATGCACTGCAACTTCGGCATCGACCTCATCAACACCATCAAGCTCGAAAACCCGCACCTGTGGACCAACGAGTTCAAGGCCGAAATCAACGGCCTGATCCAGAAGGGCGTCGAGCTCGAATACCGCTACGCCGAAGACACCATGCCGCGTGGCGTGCTGGGGCTGAATTCCGCCCAGTTCAAGGAATACCTGCGCTTCATCGCCAACCGCCGCTGCCAGCAGATCGGGCTGGACGAAATGTTCCCCGGCGTCACCAACCCCTTCCCCTGGATGGCCGAGATGATCGATTTGAAGAAGGAGAAGAACTTCTTCGAAACGCGGGTTACGGAGTATCAGACGGGCGGGGCGTTGAGCTGGGATTGACCGGCTGAATCACAGGCGTAGACTCTGTATTGTTTTGTGTATTCGTGTGTATTAAAATATGAACAGCGCGGAGCTTATCAAGCGCCTGGAGCGCGAGGGCTGGATACGGGTAGGCGGCAAGGGCGACCATGCCAAGTACAAGCACCCCGAAAAACCCGGCCACGTCGTGGTCCCGCATCCGCGCAAGGATATGGCGATAGGCACGCTGCGCAACATCTACCGGCAAGCCGGTTGGGAATGGAGGTAACCATGCTGTACCCGGTCTATGTACATGTTGGCGATGACAGCCATGCTCACGGCGTCACCGTCCCCGACTTTCCCGGCTGCTATTCGGCCGCGGACAACTGGGAAGAACTCCCCGCCAAAATTCAGGAAGCCATCGAAGTTTATTGCGAAAGCGAAGACATGGACATCCCCGCGCCCACCCCGCTGGAAGTCCTCACCGCCCAGTCGGAATATCAGGATGGCGTGTGGCTGCTGGTGGACGTCGATGTGTCCCAGCTCACGACCCGCCCCGTACGTTTGAACGTGTCCTTGCCGGAAGGGCTGGTCAAGCGGATTGATGCCTACGCCAAAGCGCATCACTTGAGCCGGTCCGGCTTTCTAGCGAAGGCCGCAGTTTCGGAGATGGAGCGGCAGTGAAGCTGGCTGGTAAACAATTCGAGCGCGGCCCCTTTGATTCATACTGAGTTGGACTACAAGAGCGCTTCACAACGTGCCCGAGTTTTGACGGAATCCTGGATTCCAGTCAATGCCTTATGCCCCGCATGTGGTGGAGCGTATGTCAAAACTCCAAACAATACGAAGGCTCTGGACTTTAACTGCAAGTCCTGCGCGCGTCCGTTTGAGTTGAAGAGTTCAAAGACCAGGTTTGGAAAAAAGGTTGTGGACGGTGCCTATGGGTCGATGATCTCGGCCATTAGGGAAGATCGTCAGCCGAACTTGATTCTGATGAACTATCGGCTGCCATTTTCTGTTTTGGATTTGTTTGTATTGCCCCGCCGATTTATTGTCGAGCCAATGGTTGTGGCAAGAAAACCACTTTCCCAGCATGCCAGAAGGGCGGGATGGGTTGGCTGCAATCTTGATCTCGCAATCATTCCACGGAGTGCACTGATTCCATGCATTGTTAATGGGACGCCTGTTCCACAGGAGAAAATTCAGCGATCCTGGTCTGCCACAGAAGTGCTGGAAAACGTTGGAGGTGCTGAGCGCGGATGGATTGCCGTTACGCTGGGAATAGTCGATTCAATAGGAAGCAGATTTTTCTCACTCCATGATGTTTATGTATACGAAGCACGAGCATCGCGTCTGTTTCCGAATAATAAAAACGTAAAGGCAAAGTTACGTCAGCAATTGCAATTGCTGCGTGACATGGGACTGATTGAATTTCGTGGTCGTGGCTCCTATGCCTTGGTTGATACGCTGGTCAGTAACTGATTCAAGAAACCTTTCAGTGTCAGTCCGTCCCATTTGTGAAGGAGAAAATCACATGAGCAAACCAAGGGTGCTGATCATGGTGCACGGCGGAGTCGCGGAATCAAAGGTGCCGGGCTCGGTTTTATCTCCGGCGCGACGGAGCATGAACCACCATAGCAAATTAATTCGTGCCTGGCTCCTTTGATTTCTTGAGATCCCCTAGGCATAACGTAAAGTTAACCAGCCGCCCCGCTTCTAGGCGGTCTGGTTAAACGTTGGGTTAGATTCTTATTTTTCAATCATAAGTGACTTATGAGTCTTATTTGCTTTCCACGTAAATGTATCGGCACCTTGCAAAATCTGCTTTGTGCTGGAAGAACCATTTATGACTAGTTGCCACAGGGTTTGTATCTGGCCGTTGTAAAGGAAGCCCGTCCACCCGGTAATGGAATTACAAGATTCCGTACTCTGCCAAATGGTTGTAAATGTGATGGCTGTGCCATATACCCACCCGGTAACTGGATACGCTATGTTTTGACATCCATAGCCAGGAGCACGATTAATGTATGTTCCCGTAAGCAGGCCATTGTTTCCAATATTATTAATATACAGCGTCGAACCGCTTTGATTCGTCCAGCTAGAAAGTGACTGAACTTCTTTTACTTGATCAGCACGTGCAAACGACGATATAGAAAGAGAAAAAATGACAACTAAAACACCGAGCAGCTTTTCCATAATAAACTTCTCCTTAGTTTCATGCCTCATTTTCTTGCAAATAAATTCCCTGTTGAGGCAGCGCCAGAGAATCTAACGCAAAAATGGGGTCAGACATGATATCCTCCCATACCGTACCGCGCGGAATGCTCGGGTAGAACGTCATCCCGCTCAAGAAATATTGCCCTTCATTGCCACCGCCGCTGCCAGCAGATCGGCCTCGACGAGATGTTCCCCGGCGTCACCAACCCCTTCCCCTGGATGGCCGAAATAATGACCCCGAAGGTTGGCATATTTGAGGTTGGCATCCCTGGATGGACGCCCGGTGCTTATTTGCGCATTTAAAAATCCAGCTTCAAACTGAAGCCTACCCGTTTATCCTTGGCCGTCAGGGGGTCGTCCGCTCCGGAAAAGGCCGTCGGCGGGGCGAATTCCAGCCGCCATGTATTGCTGATGCCCTGCCTGGGCAGGGCGCCAGCCACGGAAACATGATCCATCAATGGTTTCGCCGCACCTTCGACGCCGTAATGCGGCATATATGATGTACTCCAGGAAGAATAGGCCTGTGTTGAATCCTCATTGTCACTCTTGGCGCACACGGCATGCGGCAAACCGGTAACCATGACCAAACCCATCAACATGATTTTGCGTTTCATATCCACACTCCCGTTACTGTCTCCAATTTAAATATAGCCTTGCCATGTCGCGGTTCAAGCCCAGACAAAGGACAAATGGGACAAATGGGGTCATGGGACAAATGGGGTCAGACACGATATTCATAACCGATATTCATAGTCGGGAGAGGGCAATAATCGTGGCATGATGGTCAGACACGATATTCATGAAGTCAATAATTGTGTCCGACTCCATTTTTTGTAGCCATTGACTCAGGAAGGACTGTTTGCGCCAGTCGATGTCAATTCAAGTTGTCCATTCCGAACCGGAATGCGCTGCCCCGGATTGTGGTCCATACGCACGACACCCTGCTTGTCGTTAAGTCGATAGGTCACGTCGTATCCGAGTGTCTTGGTGCTGGAATCATAGACCGTTTTGCAGCGTCTCTCCGTCCCTGTGACCTGGTCGGATTCCTGCATATTCTGCTGCACTTTATTGCCGGTATAGCCACCACCCGCCGCACCTGCCACGGTAGCCAGGGTTTTACCCTTGCCGCCACCAACCTGGTTGCCCAGCACTCCACCCAGCACCGCGCCGATGGCGGTACCCGCGATCCGGTGTTCGTCTTTCACGGGCGCCTGATGGGTAACGGCGACATCGCTGCATTCTTTACGCGGCGTCCTCACCTTTTCAGTCACTTCCTTTGCGCTGATCACTTCAGCGTAATCCGCGCCTTTCATGGCTTTATAGCCGGCAAATCCGCCTACTGCGGTCACTGCAACAGCGCCTGCCACGATCCCTATGATCATCGATTTATCCATGACTGCTCCTTAAAAAATATGCCTGAAAGTATACGAATGGGGTCATACACCATCGCGGTCAAGCAACAGTAAGCATAAATGTCGGTGGGTTCCGTGCGCTATCGAACGTAGTCCTGAACAATTTCGGGGTCAGGTTTTGCCCTTGCCATTCAGTGGACAATAGCGGACAGACTATTAAACAAATGGGGTTCAGATACGATGAGAATAAATGGGGGCAGACACTGAGGTTTCCCACGAATATTGTGTCTGCTTGCCTTTTTTTCCTGGCACGGAATGGGTCGATGGATCGAGCGGCTGAATTTCAACTGCCCTCAGATGGCGCGCCAGGCGTCGGCACCTGCGTTGCCAGTACCTGATCCACCCGATTGCGGTCGACGTCCACCACCTCGAACTCCCAGTCCGCCCAGGTGAAGCGTTCCGCCTTGCGCGGAATGCGGCCCAGCGAAGCCAGCACGAAACCACCAACCGTGTGATAGTTTCCCAGCGATTCCTGGGGCACATGGCGGATCTCCAGCCGGTCCTTCATCTCGTCGATGGGCAGCAGGCCATCGAGCAGCCAGGATCCGTCGGCCCGGCGCACGGCCAGGGCGTCTTCGACGTCTTCGGCCAGAGGCATCATGTCGCCGACCAGCGAATACATCAGGTCGTCCAGGGTGACGACGCCTTCGGTGAGGCCAAATTCGCTCACCACCAGGGCGAAATTGGCGCGCTGCTGGCGGAAGATGCGCAGCAGGTCGATGAGGGTGAGGCTGGAGGGGACGAATAGCGGTTGCGCAAGCGGCAGTTCGGCAAAGTCGATGTCGCCCTCCATGGCAGCCTTGAGAATATCGTGACTTTCGGCAATGCCAATCACCTGCTGTAGATCGCCCTTGCAGATGGGCAGGCGGGAATGCGGCGCCTCCTTCAGTATGCGCAGGTTATTCTCGCGCGGGGACAGCAGGTCGAGCCAGGCGACATCCGACGCCGGCGTCATGACGGTGGCGAGACGCCAGTCCTCCAGTCGCAGCACGTTGCCGAACAGCTGGCTCTCTTCCGGCGCGATGGTGCCCGTTCGCTCGCCTTCGTCCACAAATGCCAGGATGTCCTCCACGCTGGTGACCGCGGGCACCGACTGGATCGGAAGCAGGGCCAGTATGCGGTCTGCAACGAACGACAGAAAACGGATCGCGGGGGACAGCAGCAGGATGAAAAGCGACATGAAGGGGGCACAAAACGCCGCCACCTTTTCCGGATGCGCGAGTGCGATCCGTTTGGGTACGATCTCGCCCAGAATGATCGAAACGGCGGTAACGATCACGATAGTGACACCGAAGGCAATGGATTCACGCCAGTCGGCTAACCCGGGAATCACCGCACCGATGGCTGCTTCGATGGACGCCGACAGGGCCGACTCACCATATACCCCCATCAGTAGTGCGGCAGCAGTGATGCCCGTCTGACTGGCGGCCAGCAGCCGGCTCGGGTGTTCCTTGATCGCCAGCGCCTTGATGGCCCCGATATCGCCCGTCTCGGCCAGCTGTATCAGGCGGCCGCGGCGAGCGGAAGCGAGCGCCATTTCCGCAAGGGAAAACAGGCCGGAAATCAGGATGAGCAGGATCAGGATCCACAGGGCATTCATGATCAGGAGGAGGGAGCGGGGATGAGGGTGATTCTACATGCCGTCCCAGAGGTTGAACGTACGGCCCAAACTGCAAGACCCGCCGGTCAGGCGGGCCTTGCTTGGGCAGCAGCCGGTAGCAAATCATGGGGAAACCTCAGGGTCCGACATCATTTTCGCCTGCCCCGCCCTCCCTTTCACCTGGCTCGACACCGAAAGCGGCGGCCAGTTCGTATTCATGCTGCGGCGCGAAGACCTTTAAGGAAGCACTGATTAATTCGATATGGCTGTCATTGCGAGCGTAGCGAAGCAATCCAGCGTATCGATTAAGCAGGCATTTCTGGATTGCCGCGTCGCTGCGCGCCTCGCAATGACAAATTAATCAGCGGTTCCTTAATTTTACTGTGTCACAAATTGCGTTTAACCGATCCGCAACACGGACATCGCTGCAGGCAAAGTACGATACGAGCGGCGATGAGAAAGCGAAGCGTGGCGATCGAATCGGGTACGTGTCGTTGTGCTCGCCCCGCTGCCGCGAGGCTGGTAATTTTTGGGTAGGGTAGGCGCTTTTGGTCGAGCAGCGTTTTTTTTACTGCCCAGCGCGAGGCGCTGATGCAGCAAGAAGGCGTAGGCAGCAATGCACAGGGTGGCGTGATGATGCAGCCCTCGCCAATTTCGCCCTTCATACTGGCCCAGGCCAAACTCCTGCTTCAATTCCCGATAGTCACGCTCGATGCGCCAGCGCATCTTGGTAACGAACACCAGTTGCTCAATCTGCGTATCCGCAGACAAGGTCGAGAGGAAGTACTTCAGCGGTTCCGCATCGCCTTCCGGCCACTCGATCAGCAACCACTCCTCGGGACGCTGGGTGCTTTGCCAATAGTCGCGGTAGGCGGTACGGATGCGCACTGCGGCAAAACGCGAGCTTAGTGTTTCGTTCGTGCCTTCGCGCCAGGCCACAGTTTGGTAGGCTTCGCCCGGCAAGGCCAGCGCCAGCGCCTTGACCGACACCGGCGTGTGGCCGGGCGCACGGCGCAGGTTCTTGCTGGGGCGTCCCCGGCCTGCCGTGGGCTCGGGCGGCAAGGGCGCCACGCCTGGCGCCCACACACTGGTGGCCGATCTGATGCCGACCGCGTAGCGCAAACCCATCGCGGCCAGTTTGTCGCGAAACGAGGCGCTATCGCCATACGCCGGGTCAGCCAGAACAATTCCGGCAGGCACTCCATCGTCTTGAGCTTGCTTCACTTGGGCCAAGGCAATGTCAATCTTGGTCGAGAACTTGATGTCCTCCGGAACACCCGCTGCATGGCAGCGCGGCAGGTCACCCGTCCATTCCTTGGGCAGATACAGGCGCCACTGGATGGGCAAACTGCCCGTGTCGCTGGCCAGCGACAAACTGACAGCAACCTGGCAGTTCTCGGTCTTGCCCAGTTGACCACAGTATTGCCGGGTGACGCCGACCGAGTGAGTGCCCTGCTTCGGGATGCCTGTGTCGTCAATGATCCAGTAGCAACCGCGATCGAAATTCAGCGCCGGTTCCACAACGGCTCGCACTTCCCTCAACACCGCTTCGTCCGACCACGCCGACTTGGCCACAAAGTGGTGCAGCGACTGGTGCTTGGCCTGAACGTGCAGCGGATCGACATGCGCTGCCAGCGGCTCCACGCTCTTGCGTTTGATCGGCAACATCAATCCCCGACAGTAGTCCATCAACCCCGTCCTTCGATCCGCATGGCCAAGCACACCCGCCAGGCGATCAAGATACCGTTCCAGTTCGTCTTCGACTTCCATGACATCGCCCTCAGTAAGGAAGATGTTCTGAAATATAGGCAAGTTTCAGAATTTAGTGACACAGTCAGATTAAGCTGGGTCGGTCAGTCAACCCGTGCGGGTTGGGCTTTGCAGCCCAACCTCTTTGGCGATTGCCCAGTTATGGGCGGGGGGCACGCCAGCGTGTGCGATGAATGCAAGGTGAACAGCGGATTCACCATCTGTTCAGGTCAGATCCGGCAAAGTGACATCCGTCAAACACCAAACTGGAGTCCATGATGCTCACATACATTAAACACAACTACTTCCCTGTCATCGGCTTGCTCGGGCTGTTAGCCGTCAATGCCAATGCCGCAGTTCCCCAGGCTGAGTCCTGCGAACAAATCAGGCTGGAAATCAAGGCGCAAACTGGTGTGCTGCTTTTCAAGCCAGACACCACCATGCTGAAAAAACTGCACGCACGGTTGGAATGCCGTTTCTCGCCGGACGAGGTGTATCAGGCCGTCTATGGTGACAAACCGATGCCAAAAAAATAGCGTCGGGATCGTCGAGCCACGCATCGCGACGACGATGACGATTGAGATGCAGACGCAGCCATCCCACGGAAAGTCGACTTTGGCGGGATGACGGCCAGTTGGCCGGGAGTACACCAATCAAGCCGAGAATAAATGGGGTCTATCATCGGATTTGTGGATGATACCTGCCAGTTGAAAGCGTAGCATTTTCTGCTGACGGGGGTGTGTCTCATGGGGTCCGTGGTTTGGCAACAAACGTCGCTCGGCTCTGAAATGCCGTCTCCGTCACTCACATCACCCATAACGCCTGCTGGGCTGGAGACAATTTTCACGGGAACCGCGATGCCCAAGTTGAGCGAATACGTCGAGATGGCTGCAATGGAATATTTGCAGGAGACCGGACAACACGAACTGGATGCGCGCTGGATTGCCGAGTTCTTTCAGGATGGTGGCGTGCAGGAGGATTATCCGCGGCAGGATCTGGTCGCTTTTTCGGATCTGGTACAAAAAGCGCTGACCAAAAAATCCGAGCGTGCCGGCAAACAAATGCGCTTCCAGTTGGACAAGATCATCCACTTCACCCGACGGCCGCGCAAACTGTAAGGACGAATGCTGTTTTCAGGAAAACCGAACCAGATTCCCATCCTGGTCGTATGCCAGATATTTGGAGATCACGCCATTCTGGATGGAATTGACCATCGTAGTTAAGTGCGTCTGCGCCTCTTCGGTGCTCGGCATGGCCCCCGCACGCCCTGCCAGGCAGGCGATAAACACGATTTTCCAATCCTGCCCCATCTGGTGTGATTCCGCGACGAGATCGGAAAAATCGCCTGGTTCATCCAAGGCTTTGTCGGTACACATTTTAGGGGTCAATACGCCGCCTGTACCGGCGTGAAAATCCTGATTCTTGGCGTCGGTATAGCCGTCAGGCAATTCGGGTTGGGTGAAAACGAACAGAAGCCGTTGCGGTTCGGACTGTTGCCTGGCGGCGTTTAGCAGGTCTGAATAATGGGTCATGTCCATGTGGCTTGACCTTGTTATCGAAGAGGGAAGGTTGACGGTCTTTGCAAGCGTATCACCGACGCCATCTCGCCGCCCGCATTGGCCGGATCAACTTCACAAGTGCAGGCCAATTCCGTTGAGAACGAATGGTTGGCGCGCCTCGTTTTTCCAGCACGATTTCCTATACTGATTTTCCGAGGCACGCACGCCGGCTCCTATGCCTGGAGCCGAACAAGGCGTCGAGAGATGATTGGAGGAGCTGAAAATGACCAGATGGATTTTCGAACCTGGACACTCCGCCGCGGCGTTTGCGGTGCGCCACATGATGGTTTCAACCATGCGCGGAATGTTCAAGAACGTGCATGGCAGTATCGATTTCGATCCGGATAATCCGATGGGGGCCGCCGCGGTCGAGACGACGATCGGGACCGCCGGGATCTGGACCGGAGACGATGCGCGCGACGCGCATTTGCGCGGCGTGGGCTTCCTGGACGTGGAGAAGTATCCGGAGATGATCTTCCGCAACAGCGAGGTGCGCTGTGTCGGTGAGACCGATTACAAGGTGCTGGGCGATCTCACCCTCTGCGGTGTGACCCGTCCGGTCGAACTGGTCACTCGCTATCTGGGCCGCTGGCAGTGCCCCTACTGGGAAGACGGCAAAGATCTTGGACCGGCCAGCCGCATCGGCTTCGTGGCCACCACGGTGATCAACCGCCATCATTTCGGCGTCAGCTGGAATGCGCCGATGGACCGGAATGGTCTGGTTGTCGGCGACGACGTGGCGATCACCCTCGACGTCGAGGCCATCCTCGAAACCGACATGCAGCGGATCGCCGGGATGATGCGGGGATAGTGGGCATCGGATCGGCGGAACAGGTTTGAGCATCCGCCTTCGGCAAGCCGGGTTTGCCCTGCATGGCCTGTGCCGCCTCCCGCTGGAAGCCCTCGATGGAGCTGTTTCAGTGAACGGGCTTCAAACTTTATCGGCCGAATCAATCAATCCGTATCAAGCGATTCAGGAAAACCAGCGCAGAAAAGCGGCGGCCGTTAGCGCCACCGCGCCCAGCGCGGCCAGGCCATGGAAGGTGCGTTTCACCGCATCGGGGCGCCATTGCCGGCCACGCAGAAGAAAGAGAGCGGACAGCAACACGCCCGAAAACGCTGCGGCTATCTTGACGACCAGGGCCGTCATGGCCACGCTGCTCAGATCCGGCGTCTCGCCGTAATAGTGGTAGCTGATGAGGCCGAACGTGCCGCCACTGACAAGCTGCGCGGTCCAGGCAACCAGGATCAGCCAGGCGAATGTGCGCCCAAATTCCAGCCGGGGTGCGGGCCAAAGCGCGAATACTGCGCCACCCAGCACTGCGATGGCGCCAAAGTTATGCACCACCTGGGTCAGGGCATAGGCAAGATTTTCCGGTTCCAAGGCTTATTTCACCGTGACCTGGATGCACTGTTCAATGCCAATGGGCACATGGGCCTTGTTCACCACCTTGACACAGAGGCTGTGCTTGCCGGATGACAGGGTTTCCAGCAAATAGCTGCCCTTGGACTTGCGCAATATCGCCACCTCCTTGTTGTCGACATAGAGATGGGCGTGATCACCGCGCGGGCCGTGCACCACCTCATAGGCGAGCCGGTTCTCGTCCATCCCGTCCAGGGTGGCACCATCTGTTGGCGAAGTGATCAGCGCTTTGCCCTGTGCAAAACTGACCGAAGGAACCGTCACAAAAAACATGAGTCCCAAGGCGGTGATGAAATACCGTGTGTTCACGTTGCGCTCCTTTTGGCGAATTAAAAAGACGTCTTTTAGCTGGTAACAATAGTAGCAACAATAAGGGCCACCGTTTTCCCAGGTGCCGCCGTGGGTCAGTTCCGCCAGCACTTCAGGGCCAGGTCTTGCAATGCCACATTTCAATCAATGCACGCTTGACCGCATCAAATTGTCGTTGCTCAATACGCGTCGTTCCGTCAGGCTCTTCGACAATGGCGTAGGCCGTGATTTACGCCTGATGAACATCCAGTCCGATAACGCGTTTATGGATGGCTACCAGAGTTCCATACCGACTCCTTTCGAATTACACTTGAAAGCGGAAGGTGGCGGGTGCCAGAACTGAAAGTGCCTGGAAGCGACAAGTCGCCAACGGCCTGTTTGACGTGCGCGCTCTATGGAAACAATCCGGGGTTCGAGTCAGTTCTGCGGGTCACGTCAGGTTGCGGGGTCAAGCCACCGCAAAAATTGCGCGACCTCTTTCCTTCATCTTTCTCCCAAGTTCCAAGACCTCTCCTTGTAACTTGCGACTTGAGACTTGTAACTTGGGACTTGTAACTTGAAACTAGATTCTAAAATCTACATCGCTGGCCACCGCGGTCTGGTCGGCTCCGCCCTCATACGCAACCTGCGCATCAGGGGCTTCGATAACTTCGTTACCCGCACCCACGCCGAGCTCGACCTCATCAGTCAGGCAGCGGTCGAGGCCTTCTTCGCCGCCGAGAAACCCGACTACGTCTTTCTCGCCGCCGCCAGGGTCGGCGGTATCCACGCCAATAATACCTATCCAGCCGAATTCATCCGCGACAACCTCGCCATCCAGACCAACATCATTCACGCCGCGTATAAGAATAACGTCAGGCGCCTGTTGTTTCTCGGTTCCAGCTGCATCTACCCCAAGCTGGCGCCGCAGCCGATGAAGGAAGAGTACCTGCTCACCGGCGAGCTTGAACCCACCAACCGCCCCTATGCCCTGGCCAAGATCGCCGGCATCGAGATGTGCTGGAGCTACAACCGGCAATACAAAACCCAGTATCTCGCTGTCATGCCGACCAATCTGTATGGCCCGGGCGACAATTACCATCCGGAAAATTCCCACGTCATCCCCGCGCTGATCCGCCGCTTTCACGAAGCGAAGCTGGCGAATGCGCCGAGCGTCAGTGTCTGGGGAAGCGGTACCCCCAGGCGCGAATTCCTTTACAGCGAAGACATGGCCGACGCCTGCGTCTATCTGATGAACCTGCCGGACGAACAGTTCGTTCCGCTGCTGGGACAGGACCGTAACGACGGCTTGCCGCCGCTGATGAACATCGGCGTCGGCCACGACCTGACCATCCGCGAACTGGCCGAGACCGTGAAAGACGTGGTGGGCTATCCGGGCAAACTCGAATTCGACCCTAGCAAGCCTGATGGCACCCCGCGCAAGCTGATGGATGTGGGGCGGCTGAATGCGATGGGCTGGACGGCGAGAACGGATATGCGCGAAGGATTGGCGCGCGCCTATCAGGACTTCACCACGGGTTTGTGAATTGCATGCGCGATGAACTGGCCTCATGTCGTGCAGCATAATTAAAAAGGCTCTTTCACCGTTTTGTTGGTGTTGGCCAGCCCTGTGGAGCGGCTTCAGCCGCGATGCGGGCGGGAACCCGCAAAGGTGGCGCGGCAAGATCCTGGCGAGCATTTGCTCTTTGCGCCTTGCGGCGCATCGCGGTTGAAGTCGCCCTCGGGGCCACCTGCGGAATGCCGCAGGGTAGGGATTTCATCAGAGGGGGCAAAACATAACTTCGACAGCCAACAGTGACATAACCAATTAAAAAAACAGAAAAAATGGGGGAGATAAATTTGAAAGTTCTATTGACCGGCGGGGCAGGTTATATCGGGTCGCATACCGCAGTGGAATGCCTGGCAGCGGGGCACGAGGTGGTGGTGTTCGACAACCTGTCGAACAGCAGCGTGAAGTCGCTGGACCGGGTGGCGCAGATTGCGGGCAAATCGGTGACGTTCGTGCAGGGCGATATCCGCGAGCGCGCGGCGCTGCGCGCATTGTTCGCCCGGCATGAGATTGACGCGGTGGTGCATTTTGCCGGGCTGAAGGCGGTGGGCGAGTCGGTGGAAAAACCGATCCTGTATTACGACAACAACATCGCGGGCAGCATTGTGCTGTTCGAGGAAATGACTGCTGCCGGCGTGAAATCGGTGGTGTTCTCGTCGTCCGCCACGGTGTATGGCGACCCGGCGACGGTGCCGATCACCGAGGATTTTCCGCTGTCGGCGACCAATCCCTATGGCCGCTCCAAGCTCTTCATCGAAGAAATGCTACGCGATATTGCGCTTGCGGACGCGGGCTGGAAAATTGCGCTGTTGCGCTATTTCAATCCGGTGGGCGCGCACGAGTCGGGTCTGATCGGTGAAGACCCGCGCGGTGTCCCCAACAATCTGATGCCCTATGTGGCGCAGGTGGCGGTGGGGCGCCGCCCGCAACTCAGTGTGTTCGGCGGCGACTACCCGACGCCCGACGGCACCGGGGTGCGCGATTACATCCATGTGGTCGATCTGGCGCGCGGGCATGTGGCGGCGCTGAACACGCTGCTGAAGCTGGGCGGGGTGCAGACCTGGAACCTGGGCACTGGCCGCGGCGTGAGCGTGCTCGATATGGTGCATGCGTTCGAAGCGGCGAGCGGGAAGCCGGTGCCATACCGGATCGTCGCGCGGCGCGCGGGAGACGTGGCGCAATGCTGGGCCGATCCCTCGCGGGCCGCGCGTGACCTGGGCTGGCGCGCGGAATACGACTTGCCGCGTATGTGCGCGGATGCCTGGCGCTGGCAGCAGGGCAATCCGGAGGGATACGCCTGAGAGGCGAGATTCAAGATTCAAGTTGCAGGCCCCAAGGGCTACGCGCTTTAGGTCAAGCCAGGATCGCCTTGTGGCTTGTCACTTGAATCTTGTAACTATTCCCCCGCGGGTTCCCAGTGTTGCAGCTTTAGCTGCAGCGATTGCTGACCATTGTATTCGTTGGGCATGAGGGCGTAGACGGCGCGGATGCGGTCGGGCAGCGGATCGGGGTGGAAGAAGCGCATGGCATCGAACACCTCGCCTTCGCGCGCGAGTTTGAGCTTGAGATGCTTTTCGCCGACGACGCGCTGTGCCACAACATCGAAGGTGGCGCAAAACAGCGGGGCGGGGAAGCCCTGTCCCCAGACGGCGTGGTCCAGCTCGATGGCGAGTTGGTAGCTGTGGTCGGTGGCGTCGAGTTCGCCGTCGGTTTCGATTACACCTTCGAGGTCGGCGGGGTCGATCAGCTCGCGTACCACGGTCTCGAACGCCCGGCTGAATTCTTCGTGACGGCCGGTGGAAAGGCTGAGCCCGGCCGCCATGGCGTGACCGCCGAATTTGAGGATGAGGCCGGGATGGCGTTTGTCGATCAGATCGAGCGCGTCGCGCAGGTGCAGGCCGGGGATGGAGCGGCCGGAACCCTTGAGTTCACCCGACTCTCCCGTTCCGCCATTTTCATTGCTGGCCAGCACGATGGTGGGGCGGTGGAACTTATCTTTCAGCCTTGAGGCGAGGATGCCGATGACGCCGATGTGCCAGCCGGGCTGATACGCGGTGAGGCTGTGGCTGTCGGAGGGGTTGAAGCTGGCGAGGATGGCGAGCGCCTCCTCCAGCATGTCGGCTTCGACGTCGCGCCGCGTCCGGTTGAGGGTGTCGAGCTGCTGCGCCAGCTGCTGCGCGGTGGCGGGATCGTCGGTCAGCAGGCATTCGATGCCGAGCGCCATGTCGTCGATGCGGCCAGCGGCGTTGAGCCGCGGGCCGAGCATGAAACCGAGATCGAACACGGTGGCGCGCGCGGGGTCGCGTCCGGCGGCGCGGAATAGCGCGTTGATGCCGGCGCTGGCCTTGCCCGCGCGCATCCGCGCCAGACCGTTTTCGATCAGGGTGCGGTTGTTGGCGTCGAGCCTGACGACGTCGGCGACGGTGCCGAGGGCGACCAGGTCGAGCAGTGCGCGCAAGTCGGGTTCGGGCTGCTGCGCATACGCGCCGCGCTGGCGCAGTTCGGCGCGCAGCGCCAGCAATACATAAAACATTACCCCAACCCCAGCCAGGTTCTTTGAGGCGAAGCCGCAGCCCGGCTGGCTGGGGTTGACGATGCAGGCGGCATCCGGTAAGGCGTCGCCGGGCAGGTGATGGTCGGTGACCAGCACCGGGATGCCGAGCGCGTTCGCCGCCGCCACGCCGTCGACGGCGGCGATGCCGTTGTCGACGGTGACGATCAGATCGGGCCGGCGCGCGGCGGCGAGTTTGACGATGTCGGGGGTGAGGCCGTAGCCATGTTCGAGCCGGTTGGGCACCAGAAAATCGACCTGTGCGCCGAGCAGGCGCAGGCCGCGCACACCGACCGCGCAGGCGGTGGCGCCATCGGCGTCGTAGTCGGCGATGATGAGCAGGCGCTTGTTTGCGGCGATGGCGTCGGCCAGCAGCGCGGCAGCCCGTTCGACGTGCAGCAGCCCGACGGGCGGCAGCAACTGCGGCAGTCGGTGCGCGATCTGCTCGGGATGGGTGACGCCGCGTGCGGCATACAGACGCGCCCAGGCGGGCGCGAGGCCGGCCTGTTCGAGGGCGGTGCGGGCGTCGGCGGGGCAGGGGCGGGTGGTGACTGAAGGCATGGTGCGATGGAACATCGTGTAATTAGAGCGTGGTGCGATTGTATTGGCAGAAGCACCAGGCAAGCGAATCGGGATCCGGAACCCGGTGGATTGCCGATTCTGTCCGTCAGAAACACGTAGTAACATGATCCCATGAGTCATTTACTCCCGCTTTCCCGTGTGGCCAAGCTGATCAATCAGCCGCGTCATAAGCTGCAGGAAGTGATCCGCAGCGGTCTGCTGGCGACCTTCGATGGCATGGTCGAGCTCGACGAGTTGCTGCGTATGTTTCCCGATGTGAAGTGGGATGACGACGCAGAGTTTCGCCGGGTTCAGGAAATCAAGGACAAGGCGTTTGCCAAACGGGTGTACGAAAACGTGTTGCCGGACAAGGAAGTGCTGGCGGCACGGCTCACAGAGTTGGGCGACGAGTATGCCGCGGCCAGGACCCTGTTACTGCATTACGGTAACGTGATGGCCTGGCTGGACGAAAAGATCGACGAATTCGACGAAGAAGCCAGCGCCGAAACACATCATGCGCTACACAGCGTGCGCGCATTTCTGCTGCGCAACCTGGCCGAAATGCCGCCCGATGCGCTGCTGGCGCAGGCAGCGATTGCACAGGAAAGGATACTTAAAGTCATGTCAGCCCATGTCACCATCCAGCCAAGCGGCCACGAATTCATTGTGGAGGGCAACGACACGTTGCTCGATGCTGCGCTGCGCAACGGCATTTCGCTCAACTACGGCTGCAGCAACGGCAACTGCGGGGAGTGCAAGGCACGGCTGGTTTCGGGCGAGGTAAAAAAAGTCCGTGCCTACGACTACATGATGAAGCAGGCCGATAAGGATGCCGGGGTGATTCTGCTGTGCGCGTATGCGCCGGTGAACGATGTGGTGATCGAGACCAACGTGGAAGGCGCGCACGCCATTCCGGTGCAGCAGATCAGCGCCAAGGTCAAGTCGGTGGAAATATTCAATCCACAGATGGCCGCACTGCATATTCTGACGCCGCGCAGTCAGCGTCTGCGATATCTCGGCGGGCAAAGCATTGAGGTGTCGATCGATGGCGGCCGCGGGCGATACGCCATTGCCAGCTGTCCGTGCGAAGACCGCAATATAGAATTGCAGATTCCGCATCGCCCCGGTGATGTGCTGGCCGACGCGGTGTTCACCGCGCTGAAAGCTGGCGATACGGTCGCGTTGGAAGGCCCGTTCGGCGAATTCGTGCTGGATGAAGATTCGCCGCGGCCGGTGATTTTTCTTGCCTTCGGTATCGGCTTCGCGCCGATCAAGAGTCTGGTCCAGCACGCGATGTCGCTGGAACTGGCCGAATCGATCGACCTGCACTGGGTGGCCGACGAGGCCGGCCATTATCAGGACAATCTGTGCCGTACCTGGGCCGATGCGCTGGACAATTTCAATTACGTGCCCCATGCGCAGCCCGATGACCTCGACGCTGTGCTGGAGGCCATCGTGCTGGATTACCCCGACCTGCATCGCTTCGACGTTTATGCAGCGGGCACCGCAGCGCAGCTGGATCGGGCGCGGGCACATTTTGTGCGCCAGGGCCTGCCGGAAGTACGCTGGTTCGCGGGTGCGATCGACGCCTGAATGCTGCGGGTCCTGCTTTATCTGTGGGCATTTCCGGTGACCCTGCTTGGCATGCTGGTGGCGTTCATCGCGCGCGGCAGCGGCGGCGCCCTGCTGCGGGTGGATGGCGTGCTGGAGGCCGCGGGTGGCTGGCCGGCATGGGTGTTAAGGCGGAGCTTGCCGTTCAGCGGCGCGGTGGCGGCGATCACGCTGGGCCATGTGGTGGTGGGCGTGTCGCTGGACGCGCTGACGGCAACCCGTGCGCACGAGCGCGCGCATGTCAGGCAGTTCGAGCGCTGGGGCGTATTGTTGCTGCTGTTGTATCCGCTCGCCGGCCTGCTCGCGTGGGTGCGCGGCGGGGATCCGTATTGCGATAATTTATTTGAACGTGAGGCGCGTGCCGCGGCGGCGGCCCCGGAAAAAGCTGTCCGGCCAGGCTCAGCCGGGCCTCACTCTATCGGGCGGTGAGCGCCTTCACCGGGTTCGCCGGTGTCGGGATCGATCCAGTCGGATATGCCGATTTCCTCTTCGGCCTCTGCCACCGTTTCGCCGGGCTCAAAGTCGCTTTCGGCACTGTATTCCATGTCCTGCACGGCTTCCAGTATGCTCGGGAAAGGCCCATATTCCTCGCTGGTATCGGCATCGATCCAGTAACAACCATCGGGCCGCTCGACGATGCGGGTGTGGTCGTAGTCGGGTGGCGTTTCGGGTATGAACTGTTTCATTGCGCGTCCTCCGTGTCTCAACTATAGGGCGCTAAGCCAGGCAGGGCAAGCGTCATTCAGAGCGTGCGCTCGACGAAGGTCAGGCCCAGCAGCGCGGCCATGATCAGCACCAGATGCGCCCAGCTCCACAGACGAAAATGCCGCATCAGTGCGGTGACTTCGCGGTTGGCAATGAGGAAGGGGCGGCCGTACGCAGGCTGACGCATGAGGTGAATGCCGTCTTTCAGGCGGATATCGAGATGGGCGAGGTCGACCTCATCGGATGCGGCCTGGCGCGCGCGCTCCCATTCGTCGAGGCCGATTTCGCCGTCGCGGTTGGCGTCGAAGCGTTCCAGCAGGGCGGACTTGTCGCGTTTCCATTCGGCCAGCAGGGTGGAAAGATCGGTTTTTTTGTCGAGCACGGCGTTGGGGCCGCCGAGAGTGACGTGCTCGCCGATGACGTAAAGAGTTTCGCCTTCAACCAAGGTCCACTCGGTTTTGCGATAGCCCCCTGCGTTTGAAACCTGCTTGCGTGAGGTGAGGATTTCGGCGCCGTCGGGGTCGACAAGGACCATGCCGCTGCCATCGCTGATACCGAAGGTGTCGTGCGAGATGCCGGATTCGACATGTTCCCAGCGATTGCCGTTTTTGCGTTCAACGCGGTAGCGGTACCACAGGCAGGGCAGACCGCTGAGCGGGCTGACCAGGTCGGCGCCCGGCGGCTGCCGGCCGCGGCCGACCAGCCCGATATAGCCTTGCGGCGCGGAGGCGATGCGCGAGGTCGGCGTGTCTGCCACGGCGCGGTAGCGCTTGAGGTTGGCGTACCACGCCCAGAAGCTGGTCAGCCCGACCAGCGTAAAACTGATCTGCCAACCGATGCGCGAGTGCAACTGGAAACCGAGCAGCAGGATGAGCAGGTTGCCGCCGCCCAGCACGAGATTGGCGTAATCGTGCCGCCATTCGGCCGCCCCGTACGTGTAAAACATCAGCTATTGAAGAGCTGTTTCAGGTCGATGTCTTTCTTTTCCTCGGCGACAAACCGCAGCAGCGAAAACTGGCGGAAGCCGAACAGCCGCGCGACGACGGTGTCGGGGAACTGTTCGACGCGCACGTTGTTGACGTTGACCGAGTCGTTGTAAAACTCACGGCGGTCGGCGATGGCGTTTTCCAGCCCGGTAATTCGCCCCTGCAGATGCTGGAAGGTTTCGTTGGTTTTCAGCTCGGGATAGGCTTCGGCGACCGCAAACAGATTGCCCAACCCGAGCCGCAGCGCGCCTTCGGCCTGCCCCAGCGCGGGAATGTCGTGCGATACGCGTGCGCTGGCCACCTGGCTGCGCGCCTGCATCACCTTCTCCAGCGTTTCCTGCTCGAATTGCATGTATTGCTTACAGGTCTCGACCAGTTTGGGCAGTTCGTCGTGGCGCTGTTTGAGCAGGATATCGATGTTCGACCAGGACTTGCCGACGTTGTGCTTCAGCGTCACCAATTGGTTGAAGATGAACACGCCGAAAACGGCGAGCAGGGCGAGCACGATAAAAAAAACCAGGAGGCCGGACATGATGTGCTCCAGATGATTGAGTCGCAGGAATAGCGGATGGCGTGCGTTTAACTTGAGCGCGGCATGGTCAAATCCGCGCCGCGAGAATGGCTGCGATGTCGCTGTCCTCGAGCAAGACCGGATTGGTTTTCATGCTGCTACCGCGGCTGTCGGCCACGATGCGCGGAATGTCGGCCGGTGTCACTCCGTAATGTGCCAGCGTCGGCAGCCCAAGCGCGTGGGTCCAGGCTTCCAGTGTGTCGATCAGGGCGACATGGGCGGCTTCCTGGTCCAGATGGCCTTGTTTGCTCAGCAACCGCCCCACCTGCGCGTATTTTCCCAGCGCCGGATGCGCCGGTTCGCGCGTGCGCAGCGCTTCGATATTGATGCGCGTGGCCATCGCCACCAGTGTGCCGCACGCCACGCCATGCGGAATCGGGAAGAATGCCCCCAGCGGCGCGGCCAGTCCGTGTACCGAACCAAGCCCGACCTGCGCCAGCGCGATGCCCGACACCAGCGCCGCGTACGCCATCCGCTCGCGCGCCACGGCGTCGCCGGCACCCACGTATAAAGCCAGCAGGCCGTCGCGCGCGGCCTTCATGCCGCCCCAGGCGAGCGAATCGGTCAGTGGTGCGGCGCGGCTGGAGACAAAGGACTCCAGCAACTGGGTGAAGGCATCCATGCCGTTCGCCGCGATGACTGCAGGCGGGCAGGTCGCCAAAAGATCCGGGTCGACCAGCGCGACTTCCGCCACCAGTTTCTCATCGCGGAAGGACTTCTTGAAGCCATCCATCCCCGGCACGCTCAATACCGCATTCTTGGTCGCTTCCGAGCCGGTGCCCGCCGTGGTCGGTACGGCGATGAACGGGGTGGCAGGGCCGGCGTACGGTAACTCGGGCCCCACGCCTTCCAGATGATTCATCACCGAATTGCCGGGCTTGAGCAGGCCGGCGATTGCCTTGGCGGCATCCAGCGCGCTGCCGCCGCCGATGCCGATGACTACATCGATGGGCTCCAGGTGCAAGGCGCGCACGGCCTCGTCCACCATCTGCGGCGACGGTTCGCCCGGGATGGCAAGGTGCAGCCACGAAATGCCCTGCGCTTTAAGCCCCGCCGTCACGGCCGGCCAGAACGACGAGCTTTTCAGCGAGCCGGCACCGGTGACGAGCAAGGCATGCGCGCCATATCCGCGGGCAAGGGCTGGTAATCTGGCCAGCACGCAGGCGCCAAACTCGATGCGCGGCAAGCGCGAAAGGGAAAACTCGGTCATGCGCACACTCAACTCCCTGTCCATGCAAGCCTTGTATGGTAGCGACAAGGGCAACCGCCTGTCTGCCTGGCAATTTTACGTGGTGGGATCGCCGCCGCCCCGTCATCCGGTGGGAGGGAATGGTTTGGCATGGCCAGCGTTGAAATCATTGGAGGATCCGTCTTCCAGGGCAGTCTGGCCTGATCGGAAAGCCGAAGAAGTGTTGACGTCCTCGGGGAGTCTTTGCTATAGTCTCGCTTCTCGATTGACGCGAAACATTGCGACAGGCGCGGGGTGGAGCAGTCTGGCAGCTCGTCGGGCTCATAACCCGAAGGTCGTAGGTTCAAATCCTGCCCCCGCAACCACTTCGAAATAAGTGTTGACGTTTTATGTGAACTACGTAGAATGCGCACCTCTCGAAACGGCAACGCAACGAATGCGAAGTCATAAGAGACTGATCTTTAACAATTTACAGCCGATAGGTGTGGGTGTTGTTGCGGTAGCTGGCCTGGTTTAGGCTGGGTTGGCAACTAGCATAAATGCTCACACTTGAATTGAAGTTAATTCATTTTGAGTTTGAGCGAAGCAGTATTTGAAGTAATAGCAGAGATTGAACTGAAGAGTTTGATCCTGGCTCAGATTGAACGCTGGCGGAATGCTTTACACATGCAAGTCGAACGGCAGCACGGGAGCTTGCTCCTGGTGGCGAGTGGCGAACGGGTGAGTAATGCGTCGGAACGTACCGAGTAATGGGGGATAACGCAGCGAAAGCTGTGCTAATACCGCATACGCCCCGAGGGGGAAAGCAGGGGATCGCAAGACCTTGCGTTATTCGAGCGGCCGACGTCTGATTAGCTAGTTGGTGGGGTAAAGGCCTACCAAGGCGACGATCAGTAGCGGGTCTGAGAGGATGATCCGTCACACTGGGACTGAGACACGGCCCAGACTCCTACGGGAGGCAGCAGTGGGGAATTTTGGACAATGGGGGCAACCCTGATCCAGCCATTCCGCGTGAGTGAAGAAGGCCTTCGGGTTGTAAAGCTCTTTCAGCCGGAACGAAACGGTACGCACTAATATTGTGTGCTAATGACGGTACCGGCAGAAGAAGCACCGGCTAACTACGTGCCAGCAGCCGCGGTAATACGTAGGGTGCGAGCGTTAATCGGAATTACTGGGCGTAAAGCGTGCGCAGGCGGATTATTAAGCAAGACGTGAAAGCCCCGGGCTTAACCTGGGAATGGCGTTTTGAACTGGTAGTCTAGAGTGTGTCAGAGGGGGGTGGAATTCCACGTGTAGCAGTGAAATGCGTAGATATGTGGAGGAACACCAATGGCGAAGGCAGCCCCCTGGGATAACACTGACGCTCATGTACGAAAGCGTGGGTAGCAAACAGGATTAGATACCCTGGTAGTCCACGCCCTAAACGATGTCAACTGGTTGTTGGGGGAGTGAAATCCCTTAGTAACGAAGCTAACGCGTGAAGTTGACCGCCTGGGGAGTACGGTCGCAAGATTAAAACTCAAAGGAATTGACGGGGACCCGCACAAGCGGTGGATGATGTGGATTAATTCGATGCAACGCGAAAAACCTTACCTACCCTTGACATGTCCAGAATCCTGCAGAGATGCGGGAGTGCCCGAAAGGGAATTGGAACACAGGTGCTGCATGGCTGTCGTCAGCTCGTGTCGTGAGATGTTGGGTTAAGTCCCGCAACGAGCGCAACCCTTATCATTAGTTGCTACGCAAGGGCACTCTAATGAGACTGCCGGTGACAAACCGGAGGAAGGTGGGGATGACGTCAAGTCCTCATGGCCCTTATGGGTAGGGCTTCACACGTCATACAATGGTCGGTACAGAGGGTTGCCAAGCCGCGAGGTGGAGCCAATCCCAGAAAGCCGATCGTAGTCCGGATTGTTCTCTGCAACTCGAGAGCATGAAGTCGGAATCGCTAGTAATCGCGGATCAGAATGCCGCGGTGAATACGTTCCCGGGTCTTGTACACACCGCCCGTCACACCATGGGAGTGGAATCTGCCAGAAGTAGGTAGCCTAACCGCAAGGAGGGCGCTTACCACGGTGGGTTTCATGACTGGGGTGAAGTCGTAACAAGGTAGCCGTAGGGGAACCTGCGGCTGGATCACCTCCTTTCTAGAGAAAGCCGCTTCAACACTCACACCTATCGGTTGTTATTTTTAGCCGGGCTTGTAGCTCAGTTGGTTAGAGCACACGCTTGATAAGCGTGGGGTCGGAAGTTCAAGTCTTCCCAGGCCCACCAGACAGCGTGGTGGCTTGGCGGTTTGCCTGATTGGCCTCTGGGTTTCGAGAGTCGAGCAGAGCAAGGCGCGAGACACCGCCGTGTGCTGGTGCACACAAGGTGTCGAGCAACGCAGCAATGCGAAGGCTATCGAAAGACAGAGGGGGATTAGCTCAGCTGGGAGAGCACCTGCTTTGCAAGCAGGGGGTCGTCGGTTCGATCCCGTCATCCTCCACCACCTTCCGGACGTATCGACGCTTGGGTGGTGGATAAAAGTAGTACCTATCAAAGTGAATCGTAAGAACTGAGGCTCAAGGCTTTAGCTCTTACGCTTTATGCGTAACGGCTGATCTTTAAAAATTTGGAAGAAGGTGGGATATTTGTGATGGGAAAGTATCGCCTCGGCGATACCTCCTTGAGCGAAATCCCAACATGGGTTGAGATTGTATTAACCATACAGTCAGGCGCCGAGCCTGGGTGTATGGCAAGCAAACACACCTGTAATGCGAGATTCGATGTGCGCAAGCCTGTTTGGTTGTGTGTGGCGAGTCCTCAAAATTATAGGGTCAAGCGACTAAGTGCATGTGGTGGATGCCTTGGCGACTACAGGCGATGAAAGACGCGTAAGCCTGCGAAAAGCTTCGGGGAGCTGGCAATAGAGCTTTGATCCGGAGATCTCTGAATGGGGGAACCCACCCGTAAGGGTACTCCTGGCTGAATACATAGGCCGGGTAGAGCGAACCGAGTGAACTGAAACATCTAAGTAGCTCGAGGAAAAGAAATCAACCGAGATTCCCATAGTAGTGGCGAGCGAATTGGGAAGAGCCTTCATGATTTAGCATTTTTGTTAGTGGAACAGTCTGGAAAGTCTGGCCATAGTGGGTGATAGCCCCGTACGCGAAAACAAGAGTGTGGAACTAGGCATGAGACAAGTAGGGCGGGACACGTGAAATCCTGTCTGAACATGGGGGGACCATCCTCCAAGGCTAAATACTCGTAGTCGACCGATAGTGAACCAGTACCGTGAGGGAAAGGCGAAAAGAACCCCGGGAGGGGAGTGAAATAGATCCTGAAACCGCATGCATACAAACAGTGGGAGCCCCTGCTTCAAGCACCTTTAAGATTCTTTCGAGGAGCATCGCGTAGCGATGCGACTCAAAAGGTTTAAGAAGGAGTGAAATGGGTAAGCCTTAAAAGCTTGCTCGAAGTAGGAGGGTGACTGGCGATTTGAGCGAAAGCGAAAAGCGTCGGTGGCCCTGCGAGAACACCCGGAGGGTGTTTGAAGCAGGGGTGACTGCGTACCTTTTGTATAATGGGTCAGCGACTTACGTTCCGTTGCGAGCTTAACCGAATAGGGGAGGCGAAGCGAAAGCGAGTCTTAATAGGGCGCATAGTAGCGGGACGTAGACCCGAAACCGGATGATCTATCCATGGCCAGGATGAAGGTGCGGTAACACGCACTGGAGGTCCGAACCCACTAATGTTGAAAAATTAGGGGATGAGCTGTGGATAGGGGTGAAAGGCTAAACAAATCCGGAGATAGCTGGTTCTCCTCGAAAGCTATTTAGGTAGCGCCTCATGTATCACTCACGGGGGTAGAGCACTGTAATGTTAGTGGGGGTCATTGCGACTTACTGCGGCATAGCAAACTCCGAATACCGTGAAGTGCGAGCATGGGAGACAGACATCGGGTGCTAACGTCCGGTGTCAAGAGGGAAACAACCCAGACCGACAGCTAAGGTCCCAAATGACGTGCTAAGTGGAAAACGATGTGGGAAGGCATAGACAGCTAGGAAGTTGGCTTAGAAGCAGCCATCCTTTAAAGAAAGCGTAATAGCTCACTAGTCGAGTCGTCCTGCGCGGAAGATGTAACGGGGCTAAGCACGTAACCGAAGCTTCGGATATGTAATTTATTACATATGGTAGAGGAGCGTTCTGTAAGTCTGTGAAGGTGTTCTGTAAGGGATGCTGGAGATATCAGAAGTGCGAATGCTGACATGAGTAGCGATAAAGGGAGTGAAAAGCTCCCTCGCCGAAAACCCAAGGTTTCCTGCGCAACGTTCATCGGCGCAGGGTGAGTCGGCCCCTAAGGTGAGGCAGAGATGCGTAGCTGATGGGAAACGGGTTAAAATTCCCGTACTTTTGTTTACTGCGATGTGGGGACGGAGAAGGTTAGGTGATCCGGGTGTTGGATGTCCCGGTTTAAGTGTGTAGGCAGATCCCTTAGGCAAATCCGGGGGGTTAATGCTGAGGCATGATGACGGTCTCTCATTGAGAGCGAAGTCACTGATACCAAGCTTCCAAGAAAAGCCACTAAGCTTCAGGTAAACGAGAACCGTACCGCAAACCGACACAGGTGGGTAGGATGAGAATTCTAAGGCGCTTGAGAGAACTCGGGTGAAGGAACTCGGCAAATTAGCTCCGTAACTTCGGGAGAAGGAGCGCCCCGGTAGAGTGTAGAGACTTGCTCTTGAAGCTCGATGGGGTTGCAGTGAAATGGTGGCTGCGACTGTTTATTAAAAACACAGCACTCTGCAAACACGAAAGTGGACGTATAGGGTGTGACGCCTGCCCGGTGCCGGAAGGTTAATTGATGGGGTGCAAGCTCTTGATCGAAGCCCCGGTAAACGGCGGCCGTAACTATAACGGTCCTAAGGTAGCGAAATTCCTTGTCGGGTAAGTTCCGACCCGCACGAATGGCGTAACGATGGCCACACTGTCTCCACCCGAGACTCAGCGAAGTTGAAATGTTTGTGAAGATGCAATCTCCCCGCGGCTAGACGGAAAGACCCCATGAACCTTTACTGTAGCTTTGCATTGGACTGTGACGGGACTTGTGTAGGATAGCTGGGAGCCTGTGAAGCGAGGACGCTAGTTCTCGTGGAGGCGACGTTGAAATACCAGCCTGGTGTCGTTGCGGTTCTAACCTGGGTCCCTTATCGGGATCGGGGACCGTGCATGGTGGGCAGTTTGACTGGGGCGGTCTCCTCCTAAAGTGTAACGGAGGAGTACGAAGGTCTTCTAGACACGGTCGGACATCGTGTTGATAGTGCAATGGCAAAAGAAGGCTTGACTGCGAGACTGACACGTCGAGCAGGTGCGAAAGCAGGTCATAGTGATCCGGTGGTTCTGTATGGAAGGGCCATCGCTCAACGGATAAAAGGTACTCTGGGGATAACAGGCTGATTCCTCCCAAGAGTTCATATCGACGGGGGAGTTTGGCACCTCGATGTCGGCTCATCACATCCTGGGGCTGTAGCCGGTCCCAAGGGTATGGCTGTTCGCCATTTAAAGTGGTACGTGAGCTGGGTTTAAAACGTCGTGAGACAGTTTGGTCCCTATCTGCCGTGGGCGTTGGATATTTGAGGGGGGCTGCTCCTAGTACGAGAGGACCGGAGTGGACGTGCCTCTGGTGTACCGGTTATGACGCCAGTCGTATCGCCGGGTAGCTAAGCACGGAAGAGATAAACGCTGAAAGCATCTAAGCGTGAAACTTGCCTCAAGATGAGATATCCCTTGTGATTCGATCACACTGAAGGGTCGTTCGAGACCAGGACGTTGATAGGCTGGGTGTGGAAGCGCAGTAATGCGTTAAGCTAACCAGTACTAATTGCCCGTGAGGCTTGATCCTATAATTTTGAGAAGCAGCTGTATTTAATGCAGCGGCAGCGTGTGTAAGCACGATACAACCTCAGCCCAAAAACCTTCTTCCAGACACGCCGACCCAGGTCGTCGTGACATATTGCAGTCGGCCGAGTGATTGAAAGATCGCAAAGCACCCCAGACAATTCGAATGCTGGGTCAAGGCGCAACCGAAACCGGTTGGCCTTGGTCCTCACCCCTTTGTCTGACGACCATAGCAGAGTGGAACCACCCCTTCCCATCCCGAACAGGACGGTGAAACGCTCCCGCGCCAATGATAGTAGGCATCTCGCCTGTGAAAGTAGGTCATCGTCAGACTCCATATCCGTGCCTAACAGCACACTAAAACCCCCTCACAAAAAGAGGGGGTTTTTTTATTTTTTGTAAGCGCCCATCCGCCCCGTCCTCGCAGCAGCAAGATTTACGGCAATACGGTTTTCAGCGGCAGCAACTCATCAATCCGGCTATTGGACCAAGCAGGCAATTTCTCCAAAGTATCCTTCAGCCAGGCATGAGGATCCAGGCCGTTGAGCCTGGCGGTTCCCAGCAGACTCTGAATGGCTGCCGCCCGTTTTTCTGCGCGCTCCGAGCCGGCGAACAGCCAGTTCTTTTTCCCGATCGCGATGGGCCGAATCGCGTTCTCCACCGGATTGTTATCGATCGGCAGCACGCCGTTGTCAGCGTAGCGCATCGGCGCTGGCCAGCGCTTGATACTGTAATCGAGCGCCCTGGCCGTGGCATCGCCATTGGCGACGCCGAGCCGGGTCTGCATCCGCCAGGTTCGCAAGGTATCCAGCCTGGGGCGGGCGTCGGTCTGCCGCAATTGCAAGCGACACGCCGCATCCATTCCCCGTGCTTGCCGTTCCACCTCATACAACTCCCCGATCCGGCGCAGCGCCTCGGCAGCGACCGGGCTTTGGTTGGCCGCATAAAGGTCAAAGAACTTGCGACGTGCATGCGCCAGGCAGCCCAGTTCCGTGACGCCATGCGTAAACGGCGCCTTGTAACCGGCGTAGGCAGGCAATGGGACATGATCGCCGCTGTATGATTTTTATCAGGACAAGACGTCCAGCGCGACCAGCACGACGATGATGCCCACGATCAAAGCGCCCGCGCTTAGCAACAAAACCGCCCCTGCCGCGCAGTCCTTGGCGGTTTTGATCGCGGGGTGAATCTCGGGATGCAAATGGTCGATGAGCGACTCCAGCGCCGTATTGAATAGCTCCGCCGCCAGCACCAGCAAGGCAATAATCAGGCATATCGCCCACCATACGGCCGACACCCGCAGCAGCAAAAGCGCAGCCGGCAGCGCGATGGCGAAGGCAGTCTGAATACGAAAACTCCGCTCGTTTCGCCACGCCGCGGCGATGCCCGCCCAGGCAAAGCCGAGTCGGTGTCGCATCGTTTTATTCTTCATGTCATTCATTCCGGTTGATAGATCAGTAGCACGCCTTTGTCCCACACAGTTTCTTCGCTTGCCGCCGCAGGCACGCTTTTACGGTCGACAAGTCGTGCCTGCAAGCCTGCAAGACTCTCAAGCAAAACCCGGCGCGGTGCGTTGAAATCCTGACCGTCATGCGGCAGGTTAAACCAGGCCAGTGGGCGGCTTATGCTTTCTTCTGCCACGGTCCCGACCCATATGGGTGTGCGTGGTGCCTGCAACATTTTCTCTGTTGGCCACAAGCGCAGCACCAGGCGCTGGTCTGGCTTGCCCTTGACCGGGTAGATCAAAGCCAGTGTTTCGTGGCGACCATCGTGAACATGAGGCAGTAGCGGCAATTGCATGGCCGGGCGATGGGTGTCGAGCCAAAGCAGCAGGCTCTTGCCGGTTAGGGGCACCGCCTCCCGCCATCCTTGCGCCATCAATCTGGTACGCAGGAATTCGATCGATCCAGCCCACTGAACGGTAAGTGGCTGCTCGTATTCACCCTCGATGTCGATGCGCCAGGCAGGCAGGGTTTGCCAACTCTGGTTCCACCAGTCTTGCTGGGCAATCAGCGTGGATGGCCGGTGAACTGCGTAGCGTGCGATGTCGGCGTCACGCTGGGTCGTGGCGTGAACGCCCGCGCCCACAATGAGCGCAATAGCCGCCACGGCCAGCAGGCCGTGCGCCGAGACCGCAGGCGCCGGGCGGCGCAAGTACGCGATGCCCAGCAGCGCCACCCATGCCACCCCGAAACTTAACCCGCCCAGCACGTCGGACAGCCAGTGCGCACCCAGGTAGATGCGCGAGAAAGCGATCAGGCCTGCGAGCAAGGCCATGACGCTGAACACCACGAGTTGTCCGCGCAAGGACAGTTCGCGTGCGCTTAACACGGCCAGAAAGCCGAAGATGACAATGCTCATGGCCGCATGACTGCTGGGGAAGCCGAACGCGATGCTGCCGTCGTACAAAGGCAGCGGGCGTGGCAGGCCGAATCCCACTTTGAAAATCACGGTGAGCATCGCACCAAAACTCGCTGCGGCGAGCCAGTAGGCAGCTGGCCGCCAGGCGCGTTTCCACGCCAGCCATAGCAGCACTGCGGTGATGACCGGCAGCGTCACCGCGGCATCGCCCAATTCGGTGAGCACGATCATGACGCTATCGCCAAAGGGCGTGCGCAGCCCTTGAAACAGGTGATAGACCGTCCTGTCGACCACCACCAGCGGATCGCCGGTAAGCACGTCCTCGATAATCCCGAAGAACATCCAGGCGGCGGCAATCAATACCGCTGCGAACACCAGCAAGGCGCGGGATTCGGGACGCGCCGGGTCGAGCAGCGAAGCGACCATGCCCCGCAACGACCAGGTTCTTGTCGGCAGCGCCCTGCCCGCCCAGGCCTGAAGCTGACCCAAGCCGTGTTCGACGCGCGGTTGCAGCCAGATCACGCTGCGGCTGACGATCCAGATGCTGCTCCAGGCCAGGATCGATAGCAGCACGAGGGTCAAAGCGAGGCGTGTGGCCACCGCCCCCGCCAAGCCCAATGAGGCACCGAAGACGACGCCCGGCAAGATATAAGTAGGCGCCCAGCCGAGCGCAGACAGAATATTGGCCGCGTAGAAGCGTGCCGGAGTCATGCCGAGCATGCCCGCTACCGCCGGAATCACGGGGCGAATGGGTCCGACAAAGCGTCCCAGGAAGATGCTCATACCGCTGTGCCGATGAAAGAACACAGTGCCTTTTTCCAGTAGTTTCGGATAACGGCTGAAAGGCCAGCGATTGCGCAGTTCAGCACGGTAGTGACGGCCCAGCCAGTAGCTGCTGGCGTCTCCGGCAATCGCGCCTGCGGCTGCACAAGCCAATGTGGCCCATAGGTCAAGCGGGCCGACCGCTACGACGGCGCCTGCGCCGAACATGATGAGTGCGCCTGGAACGAACAGCCCCACGACCGCGAGAGACTCTGTGAACGCGGCGAGAAAAACTGTCGCATAGGCCCACTCAGGATGTCGGGCAATCCAGGCGATCAATCCGCTGAAATTGGCAATGTCCACTATCGCTTGTTGCTTGCCTTGGAGTCAGAAAAGATTTCAATAGCAACAGTAGTCAAAATCGAGGCCCTTTGGGGTGTCCGCTGTACACAGTGCAGGACATGCATTCATAGATAGAGCCACCCTTCATCTCGTCTTGTAACACGGATTGCATTCTCTAAAAAGCTGCGTAAATCATGTGCATTCGGTGATCGCCAGATGCCCATAATTTGAGCGCGGGCCCAAGGAACTGCACTGGGGAATGTTTACTAAAAATGAATTCGTAACGGTTCCTCAACGTCCCGCAAACACCACACCTGGCTCCATCTTCAATACAGGGCGGATGCTTAGCGCAGCGGCAACCACGCTGATGAGTACAACGGTCACGGCGCCCAGTACAGGTGTGAACCACATCATGCGAAACGGATATCCGGCCAGGATGGCCAATTCTCCAATGATGGCGCAGAGCCCTAGTCCGAGACCGGTTCCAAGGAGTCCACACAAACCAGCCTGGGCGAACACCATGGTCAAAAGCAGCCGTGGTGTGGCCCCCATCGCACTGAGCACAGCATAATTTCGCAGGTTTTCGTTGGTGAACATATAGAGCATCACCCCGGTTACGCCAAAGCCAACTGACATGGCCAGGGTAAGCATCGCTGCGATGTCACCCACATCTTCGGAGTTGACGAGAAACCAGCGAACGGTATCGGATTTAAAGTCTGCAGACGTGCGCGCGCGCATACCCGTTGCCGACTCGATGCGAATCGCCAGGGCCTCAGGCGCTACGCCCGGTGCGGCGGTTGCAAGCACGAAGGTGAGCCGGCGACGCTCTGGCGGCAGAATCCGGGTCGCGTTCGAAACAGTCGTATAGAGCAACGGGCGCGGCGGAAACAGGGGGAGTCCCTGTGATCTCCCTGCAATCCTGACGAGGTGATCATTGACGAGCAATTCGTCGCCTGCCGCCAGTTCACGTGTCGGCGCGTCGAGATGCGGTTGGTCGCGTGGCCACTGATCCGCAACTTGAAATGGCGTCTCCAGCTTGCCATTGGATCCCCCTGCATCGACCACCACGGCGTCAGGCACTCTAAGCAAGCCAGGTGTCACGCTGTCTTTCATGGGGGGCAGACCTGTCAGCGTCACGTCATCGACACCAATGATCTGAAACGGCTGATAACGTCCGTTGGGAAAACGGACCTCCGCCGTGGCCAGTATGAGCGGCACCGCCGACTGAACGCCTGCAACACTGCGGACTCTTGCCAATACCTGTTGTGACATGTTGGTCGTCTGCTCGACTGAATTGACCGCCGGGTCCATCACCCATACATCTGTGGTCGCGTTCTCGGAGATGAGCGCGTAGCCGCGCGTCATGATGCCGGCGAAATAGGATGCAGCGAACGTCACCAGGAATGACGTGAACGTAATGCCAAAGATCAGGCCCACATATTTGGCGCGATCACCCAGCAGCATTTTTACGGCCACGCGTAACATTTTGGCGCTCCTTCTGCGCGTGCGGACTGGCAGGGTAATGGCTGATAGTGGGAATTGGGCCTGGTCGTAACCGGTTCCAGTTCAAGGCCCCCACCCAAGGCCTTGTGCAATGCCACCCATGCTGTTGCCACTGCAGCGTCGCTGCGCGTCAGATCAATCCGTGACTGAAACAAGGTTTGCTGAGCGATCAGAACATTCCGAAAATCAGTGAGGCCACTTTTATACAGCGCTGTCGACAGGGTGACCGCGCGCTCGTTCGAATCTACTGTTTTAGAGAGTGAAAGCCGGTGAGCGCCTTCATTGCGAAAGGTGGCGATGGCATTTTCAACCTCCTCATATGCAAGCAGGATCGTCTTTCGATAATTGATCAAAGCCTCTTGCTGCTCGGCATCGCGGACTTCGATATGGGCGACAATGCGTCCGCGCTGGAAAATAGGCCATGTGATCGATGGACCGATCGACCAGTATCGGCTGCCTGCATTGAAAAAGTCGCTGCCTGAGCGACTCTCCAGGCCGAGGGCGCCGAGCAAAGAAAATTTCGGGTACAAATCCGCCGTTGCAATACCGATTCGTGCGGTTGCCGCCTCGAGCTGGCGCTCTGCTCGCAGGATGTCCGGACGCTGCCGAAGCAGATCGGAAGGCATGCCCAGGGGCAGCGATGAGGGTCCGGTTGGAATTGGCCTTGGCGCACGGAGCTCCTCAGACAATTCCCCTGGCGCGAGGCCGAGCAGAATGCCGAGGCGATGCACGCTTTGTTCGCTTGCGTTTTCCAGGGCGGGGATGCGGGAGGCGATTGCGTCGACTTGAGATTCGGCACTGGCAACGTCCAGGTCTGTGGCCATGCCACTCCGATAGCGTACTTTGATCAGATGAAGACTGTCCTGCTCAGCCAGAAGGCTGGTACGCGTGATGGCCAGCGCCTGCTGGGTGGCGCGCAGCGCAATATAGTGACGGGTAACTTCGGCAAGCAGCGAAAGTATGACGCCGTTCCGGTCATGCAACGATCCCTGATAGTTTGCATCCGCGAGTTCGGTTGAACGGTGAACGCCGCCGAAGAGATCAAGCTCCCATCGTGCGTCGAATCCTGCATGAAACAGGTCTTCAGACTTCGTTGCATCCAACGCAGAGGGTGGGGCCACACTTGTAGACGTCGAGCTTGGGACGTTCTCGCTTTCGCGTCCACGGGTATGCGAGCCGGTTGCACTGACCGTGGGCAAGCGTAATGCTGTCGCGATACCGAGATTTGCACGTGCCGCACGTATTCGCGCTTCGGCACCTTGTATGTCGAGATTGCCCTGAACGGCGCGCTCGATCAGGGCGTTGAGTTCCGTGTCGTTGAAGCTTCGCCACCATGATGCCTGTGCAGCAGGTGGGGACGAAGTGGCACTTTCGGGTGCTTCGCTCCAGTGGGCGGGCACATCAAGCGCCGGTCGATGATAATCGGGTCCCACAACGCACCCACCGGTAGCGATAGCGAGCATCAAAAACAAGATTCGTCGCAACCGGATGATCACGGCGCCTTCACGGACGACGGGGTTGATGCGGCTTCAGGCGAAAGTTTGTCTACGTTTGTCTCGATGAACACATCGACTTGCTGTCCCACGTAGACCGGCAAAGCCGTGTGGTCAAAGCTATAGATGACCTGCAAGGCACGCGTATCGACCCGTTCGGTGCTGGCGCCGGTCAGCGATTTTTTTGGCAACACGAACGGATCGACGCGTTCAAATTTCAGTGCGGTGTGTAGCGTCGGTTTGCCGCGCACAAATGCCACGGCACGCGCACCCGGTTGAACACGCCATGCATCGTTCTCGTCGATGTCGGCACGCACGAACAGCCAGTCATCGTTTCCGATCAGCATCGAAGCAGCCCCGGGCGCGCCGCCCTGGACGAATTCACCGACGCGCATCGTGTTTTGCAATATGCGTCCGCGGATTGGGGCACGTACGGTATGCCGATTTATATCCATCTGGATCTGCACAACCTGCGCTTGGGATGAAGCCTGCTCGGCTTCGGCAAGCTTCACTGCAAAGCGCCGACGGTTTAACTCCTCGACGCTGATGGCGCGTTTATCCGATACGCTGTCGGCAAGTTCGAACTGGCTTCTGGCTTGCGCCAGGCGTACGGCTATTTCTTTTATTTTCGCTGTCGCCAACAGGCGTTGCGCTTGCTGTTCACGATCGTCGATTTTAAACAGCTTGTCACCCGCTTTGACCTGGCTGCCTGTGCTTACGTAGAGCTCAACCACAATACCGGGCACTGGCGTACCGACAAGGATGTTGCCCGTGCTGGCTTCGATGATGCCCGAGCCGGCGACGTAGGACGCAAAAGGCGCCACGGGCGACTGTGCTGCCGGTTTGGAGACGGGCGGTTGCCGATTGCCGATCAGCACCATCGCGACGGCCAGGAGCAGACCAATTAGCGCGAGTATCGGCAGTAAATATTTACGCATCATTGGGCCTGTGCCTGCTCGGCGCCAACGCTTATGTCGATTATTTTCCCGTCTTCCATATGCGCGATGCGGTCGGCGAATTCATAAATGCGGGCGTCGTGTGTTACGACCACCAGCGCGCGGTCGGGCGCTTGCGCCACATCGCGCAGGATTTCCATCATGGCATGTCCGGTGGCATGGTCCAGGCTGCTGGTTGGTTCGTCGCAAATAATGATTTTGGGATTGTGCACCAGCGCGCGGGCGATCGCCACGCGTTGCTGTTGCCCACCACTGAGTTGGCCCGGAAGGGCATCTTCGCGTTCTGAAAGTCCGACCTGGTCGAGAACGGCCCGAGCACGTTGATCGGCAGACTTGCGTTCCTCACCGCTGATCAATAGCGGCACGGCTACGTTTTCGGCGGCGGTCAGCGAAGGGAGCAAATTGAATGTCTGGAAAACAAACCCGATAGACGACCCGCGAAAGCGCGCCCGCTCGTCGGTATTCATGTCCTCAAAGTCTTTGCCGAGTACCGTGCAATTCCCCCCGTCGCGCTTGAGGATCCCGCCGATGATTGATATCAGGGTGGTCTTGCCACAGCCGGAAGGACCGGCCAGGATGAGCAGTTCCCCCTGGTAGACATCGAGGTCGATCCCGCGCAGGGCCGTTACTTTCGCATCACCGACACCATAGTCCTTCGTGATACCGGAACACTGGACGGCAACGTCCTGGCTTGGATTCATTGCTTTTCTATCCCTTTTTTGTCGCGGTAAGCTGCGTTTGACCGGAGGATGATAGAAGAACGGGGAAACCGGAAGATGACCGCAACCTGACCAATTGGTCATCTTTGAACGCGTCGACCTCGAAGCATAAGCTCGCCGTGAGATGGAGCCGGATCAGGCAGTACCTGCGGCTGCAGGAAACGTCAGCGTGACGGCCGTGCCACGATTAATTTCGCTCTGGATTGAAACCGTGCCGCCATGCAAATGCATGATCGACTGTACGATGGCAAGGCCGAGTCCTGTGCCTTGACCCTGCCGCGCGCGCGCGCCATCGACCCGGTAAAAGCGCTCAAGTACATGGGTCAAATCTTCGGGTGCTATTCCGCACCCGGTATCGCTTACGGTAATTTCAGCCGCGTCATTCCGCAGCGTCTTCGCATCGATGACGACTCGATCGCCGCTTGGCGTATGGCGAATCGCATTGGCGACAAGATTGCCCAAGGCACGCCGCAAGAGGCCGGAATCCGCTAATGCCCTTCCAGTGCCATGGGCAATCAGGGTGACGCCTTGCTCATCGGCCATCGCCTGATAAAAGGCGCATACAGCGGCAATTTCCTGCTCAACGTCCAGCCATTTCTTGTCGATCTGCGCGGCCGGCTGTTCGGTGCGGGCAAGAAACAGCAGCGCATCCACCATATGGGACAGACGGTCATATTCGTCCATCGATGATTCAATGCAAGCTCGGTAATCCTCATTGGATCGGTCCCTGGAAAGCGCGATTTCTGCTTCGCCTCGCAGGATATGGAGCGGCGTGCGCAGTTCGTGTGCAATGTCGGCCGAGAAGCGTGAGATGCGAGCAAACGAGTTTTCGAGGCGCGACAGGAGGCGATCGAAGTTGGTCGCGAGCGGCCCCAGCTCCAAAGGCCAGGCCTCATCGCCGACTCGGCGATGCAATTGACCCGCGCCAAGCTCATCGACGATCGCGGCAAGCCGCGATGCGGGCTGCATTCCGCGACGGGCAATCAGGTAACCGCCGGCAATGGCAATTGCCAGGGCGATGACAACGGATAACAACACGCTGCCCCGGTAAGCTGCCAGTAGTTGCGCCTCTTTCGATAGGCTCATCGCTGTGTGCACGGTGAATAGCGCGTTTTCCTGGAATTTTCCGGACATCAGACGGTACTTCTTCCCGTCGCTGGAAAACCAGTCCCGCCCGTGTTCGTCTATTGCGTGTGGGGAATTTATGAAAGTCTCACCGCTGTCAAAAATGGCGCTGGGTGTTGGGCTGTCCGCAACGATATCTTCCTGCGCATTCAGCACCCGGATATAGATGCCTGGAAGCGTATCCGCCTCGTGTTGAACCTCTTCGCGCAAGGCCGCGTAATCATTTGGGTGGAGCTTCAGAACGGCGCGCACCTCGGCGATTTTTCCCGCCAGTAGCCGATCATTTTCCTGCTGCAACCGATCCGCGAGCACCCAATACAGCACACTGCCGACCGAGGCGATCAGCGCGATGCTGAGCAGCGCATACCAAAAGGTGAGGCGCGCGGCAATCGAACCGGGTATCCCTATTGCAGCCTCAGTCCCGCTCTTCCAGAACATAGCCAACCCCACGTAGTGTGTGAATCAATTTTTGCTGGTATGGATCGTCCGTTTTTCTCCGCAATCTGCGGATTGCAACATCGACAACATTGCTGTCGCCGTCAAAATGCATATCCCACACCTGCTCTGCGAGCCTTGTGCGAGTCAATACTTCGTCCGGATGGCGCAGAAGATATTCCAGAAGCCGGTATTCCTGGGGTGCAAGATCAATCTGTTTCCCGGCCCTCATTGCTTTATGCCGCAATAAATCCATTTCGAGATCGGCGAATCGGAGCATCTCGGTTTGCCGAGCGGGCGTCCGACGCAAAATGTTGCGTACCCGCGCAAGCAGCTCCGAGAAGGCGAACGGCTTGACCAGATAGTCGTCGGCGCCTGAATTCAAACCCTTCACACGGTGGGAAACATCATCCAGCGCGGTGAGCAGGATGACGGGCTGATCCTGCCGATGTTTGCGAATTTCCTGCAGCACCCACCATCCATCGCGCTTCGGCAGCATGATATCGAGCACGACCATCTCATAGTCGCCCGTCGCCGCCAGATTGAATCCATCCGCACCGTCTGCTGCAACATCGACAACATAACCTTCCTCATTGAAACCCCTTGTGAGGAAGGCGGCTGTCTTGGATTCATCTTCAATGATCAGAATTTTCATCGTTGGCTCTCGGCTGCTGGCGAGTAGCGAAGCACAGCGTTAGCGTGTTGAGTGGCGACATGCGCGCTTCCTGCGATCAGCAGGATAATGGCCACGAGTATCGTCAACTCCTTCGCTCCAAATTCCTCGCGGGATTGGTAAAAGAAGTAGGCGACGGCCAGTGCCGCCACCCATGCCGCCCAGCACGTCAGACAGTTCAGATTACCATTCCCTCTTGCCCATCTGGGAGTCGCATGGCGTTATTTCCTGCGCAGCGGGCAGAGTTTCGCCTGTCAGATCGGCGCACAGCAAGATATTCTTCCCATAAAAGCCAATGAACGACAAGATCAACCCATCGACCAGCACAGAAGCTTTGTCCATGAAACCGAGCACACCGTCGCAAGAGACCAAGCGCACTGCCACTCCTGCCCACATGCCCTTGGCCATCTGGACGCTCGGCTTTGTCAGCTTGTTGATGGATATCTCGTCCGAGATGATTCACAGCCTGTTGCCGGTCTTCCTGGTCACGGCCCTTGGAACAAGCGTGTTCGTTGTAGGCCTGATAGAGGGTGTGTCGGAGGCCACCGCGCTGATCGTGAAGGTGTTCTCGGGTGCGCTTTCCGACTACTGGGGACGGCGCAAGCCCATTGCCGTTTTGGGCTACGGGCTGGGCGCGCTTTCCAAGCCCTTGTTTGCCCTCGCGTCGAGCGCCGGCCTCGTCCTCGTCGCGCGTCTGATCGATCGGATTGGCAAGGGTATCCGGGGGGCGCCGCGGGATGCCCTGGTGGCAGACATCGCCCCGCTCGAACTGCGCGGAGCAGCCTTTGGCCTGCGCCAGTCACTCGACACCGTGGGTGCTTTCCTTGGCCCGCTGTTCGCCTTGGGCTTGATGCTGCTCTGGGCGAACGACTTCCGTGCCGTTTTCTGGGTGGCCATCATCCCCGGCTTTCTCTCTGTCGCCATGTTGCTGTTTGGCGTACAGGAGCCCGAGAAGAAACAGGGCGCCCATCCCGTCAACCCCATTCGCCGGGAAAACCTGCGCCGGCTGTCGCGCGCTTACTGGTGGGTCGTTGTGATCGGCGCCCTGTTCACTCTGGCACGGTTTTCCGAGGCTTTTCTCGTCTTGCGCGCCCTGCAAGGCGGCTTGCCCATCGCGCTGGTGCCTCTGGTACTGATCGCCATGAACGTCGTCTACGCACTCTCGGCCTATCCGTTCGGCAAGCTCTCAGACAGCGTGAACCACACCGGCTTGTTGACGCTTGGGCTTGCGACCCTGATCGGCGCGGATGTGGTACTGGCGTACAGCAACCATTGGATATGGGTGTGGCTGGGCATCACTTTGTGGGGCTTGCACATGGGGATTGCACAAGGTCTCCTGGCGAGGATGGTGGCCGATACTGCGCCGGCAGCGTTGCGAGGCACTGCCTACGGTTTCTTCAATCTGGTAAGTGGCATTGCTATGCTCATAGCCAGCGTACTCGCCGGCCTGCTGTGGGATCGCTTCGGCGCATCGCAGACGTTCATCGCCGGGGCAGTATTCAGCGGCCTCGCATTGATGACGATCTTGTTCCGTGGCCGCATTTCGGCACTGTGGAGGTAATCCGCCTGGCTATTCGCTCATGCTTTCTTTACAGCCGGATTTACACATCCTCCTCCCGTAAATGACTGCTGTTGGCCCATAGTTCCAGTTCCCTGAGGCTGCAAGCCGTCACCGGCTGTTCAGGGTCGCTATGTAGAGATTTACATAGTGACCCGTTGCGGGTCTTCACCGCTGGTTGCTCGAAGGGCCCCTCGGCAGTGCGGATCGTCACCGCAATCTCTTAGGTAAGGTTTGTCATTTCACGTCTTCAGCAACGCTGCTGTTCCACCTGATCAGCCAGTTCTACAAGAAAATATCTCTGATCGCTACAAGTTTTCCTTCGGCTAATGGATGGGCATATTTGGCGATGCCAAGATAACGCCCACCTTGTTTGGCCGCGTCACTCACAACCACGACGACTTGCGACCATTGAATGCTGGTCGACTAGGTAACCTCCATCTGACTTTCACGATCGGCAAACAATACGATTTGACTGAATTAGACAAATAATTTCAATGGCTTAACAAGTTCTCCCCGCCATAAGAAATGTCCTTTCCCTCTATGAAGTGATCCTTCATCTAAATATTACCAATATATTTCAATGGGTTATGTTCATTTGGCTTTCTTTCAGCAGAAAATTAATGTTTATGGATGTTACGTGCAAACAGATAAGTTGATGTTATTGAACATTTTTTTAAAATGGCATGATGTATGCTTAACAATTGCGTGCGGGAAAAATTCCCGTCACCAATCCCCTCGTGCTGCCGCCGAGGAAATTAGGCAGTTCATGCTCAAGGGGTTTTAAGTATGCAGCTTTTTACCGAGGAGATTCAATATGACCACTCTCAAAGAGCAACTAACCGCGCACGTTGCCGCATACGATATATGGGAAAAACGACGCCATCATGGATCGGCTGGGGCTAACGATCGGAAATTGTGGGTACTTGCCTGCATGGACGAACGCCTGCCGGTAGACGAAGCGCTCGGCATTCACGTAGATACACCGGCCGGACATGGCGATGCGCACTGTTTTCGCAATGCTGGAGGAATCGTCACCGACGATGCGATCCGTTCGGCGATGCTGACTTGCAATTTTTTTGGCACCGAGGAAATCGTCATCGTGCAGCATACGCAATGCGGCATGCTGTCGGCGAATGCGGTCGATCTGGAAAAAATGTTACGCGACAAGGGGGTCGATATAGACAATCTCATGATGGATCCGACGTTGCCGGAATTGAGGCTGGAGAAAGGCGCATTTGCCAAGTGGATCGGGATGATGGACGACGTGGACGAAACCTGCCTAAAGACAATTGAGGCATTCAAAAACCATCCCCTCATCCCCAAGGATGTGGTCATCAGCGGCTGGATCTGGGAGGTTGAGACGCGTCGATTGAGGGCGCCGACCCTAGATCAGAGTAAGCGGGTCCGGTGCACCGATGTCACCTCAGCCCCATTCGGCGTTAAAGGGAAGCAACCGCCGCGTTGGAGCTAGCCTCCTGGAGGAAACCCGGAAATGTGGGTACCTGCATAACGGGTATCCACGTCTTGTCGTTTTCAAGAAACGCTCTCACCTACAGAATGAGGTTCAAAATGCCAGTCTATGATTATCTGTGTGCCCGATGCAAACTGCAATTCGACGCAAACCATGCAATCAGCGCGTCCCGTCCGGATTGCCCGGTATGCGGTGGCGCGGCCGCGAAAGTGATTCTCTCGGCCCCGGCGATGCACGGGCATATGGCGCGCGGGCGTGATCTGGCAATGCGCTCACTTCAGCCGAAACCTGGCCAGGAAAAACACGTACACGGACCTGGATGTGGATGTGGGGGTCACCAAGATTCTTAATTTCTATCAATATATTGGCGTAGCCTAGGCGGACAAATACCGTGTGACTTTGGAATAGCAAAGTCCAGCGCGCAACAGCGCGCGACTTCCGATAGCGATATCGGATTTGAGGAGATCACTATGCCCGATAAGCTTTTTTCCCATCTCAATCCCATCCTGTTTTTGCAGACTTTTGTTGCCCAGAGCATCGAGGTCAGCGCGATGATGGGAAGAGACAAGGGTGATGACCGCCTAAATCACATCGAGCAACTCGGCCTCACCGCGAGCGATTGCTTTGAGACTGCGTACCGCCAGGAGTTGGCACAAGACGGCCCCCTGGATCATGACAAGTACGCGGACATGATTGTGGAGATCAAGAATAAGATCGGTGGAAATTTTTCCCGAGCATCAAGCGAACCGGGCATGGTGCGCGTAGTCAATAGGCGCTGCCCTTTTGGGGAAGCCGTTATGCAGGCCCCGGAGCTCTGCAAAATGACGTCCAGCGTCTTCGGTGGAATTGCGGCACGTAACTTCGGCTACGCGAAAGTGATCCTGGACAAGCGTATTGCGGTGGGAGATGGAATGTGCGAGGCGCGCATTTATACCGATCCCAAGAAAGCGGCCACCTTTGAGGGCGACGAATATCACCGGGAACAGGGCGTCATCCGTGGCCAGAAGGCCTCAGTCAAAGCGCAAATTACTAGAGAGCGGCGTAGCGGGAAAGTATGGTGCGGTGTCAGCCCGCGCAAGCCCGAGGATACCGACAAACCTCCCGTCGTGGCGAAGTCCCCAGCCATGCTCAGCGCTCTGGAGATAATAAAGGTAGTAGCACCAACCACTGCGACCGTGCTGATTACCGGTGAGACCGGCGTGGGCAAGGAGGTCATCGCTCGTCGTATCCATGCCATGAGTGAGCGCTGGAACAGAAATTTTGTCGCGGTGAACTGCGGCGCAATACCCGAAAATTTAGTCGAGACCACACTATTCGGACATGAGCGTGGTGCGTTTACCGGCGCCTACGAAGTCCACCACGGTTTGTTTGAACAGGCAGAGGGCGGAAGTCTGTTTCTTGACGAGATCGATTCGTTACCTCTTGCCGCCCAAGTGCGTCTTTTGAGGGTGCTCCAGGGCGGTGAGTTCGAGCGGGTGGGTGGGAAGCAGCGCCTGTCAGCAGATGTTCGGGTAATTGCCGCAGCCAGTACGCGCCTCGACAAATTCATTGCCGAGGGGTCTTTTCGGAAGGACCTCTACTACCGGATAAACGTGGTGCCCATACTTCTCCCACCGCTGCGCGAACGACGCGAGGATCTTTTGCCACTCGTTAATCACATCCTTGGGCAACTCTCCACGAAGTACAAAAAAGTTATCAAAGCATTAAGCGAGGCCGCAATGGCGAGGGTGACGCAGTATGACTGGCCCGGCAACGTACGTGAACTGGAGAACGTACTGGAGCGTTCGTTCCTGTTCTCAAGCGGCCCTGTTATGTCCGAGTTACTGCTTCCCCAGGCCGGTGGTGGTGCGTCAGCGAGCGTCTATCAGTCCGTTGACTTGTCCCTCAAGGAGGCGAAACAGCAGGCGGGCGAACAGATTGAGGCGCTCATCCTCAAGGAGGCGCTTACCCGCTTCTGTGGAAATGTCAGCGAGGTCGCCAGGTCGTTGGGGCTTACGCCGCGGGCGATCCACCAGAAGATCAATTTGCACAGCATAGACCCCAACGAGTATCGCTCCCATGCAAGACCCAAGGTTGCGCATATGGATAAAGGGAAGTAGCGCGTTCCAGGGCTTGTCGCAAATTTTGAAGCGCTTGTGTGGCAGGCTACCGTAGTAGCGTTTTATGCCTTTATTTCAGTGCGGGTGTTGAAGCAGTCGCGAAGCACGCGCTGCTCATTCGACAACCAAACCAGGAAGTCGAAGGACTGTGTTACTCCTGCGGACAGGAGGCTATTATGGGGCCGCAAAGGCGACGATAACCACAGTGCCGCCGCTAGGGTATGGGGGAAGCTGTGTAATACACCTTTCCCGATCATGGCATCAATTGCTTCACGTTGTATCGCCGGCATGCCTGCCCCGAGCCTATACAGATAAAACCCCTACCGGGAAAAGGTGGGCTGTGTGGGTTGGAACCCGGTCAGGCTTCGGCATGGTTCACTGGATCGCTATGCGCATCCGGTCCAGTTTCTCGACCACGGCCTGATAGAGATCCCCGTCGGCATCGGTGTTGCGGTCTGGGTGGTTGGCGCTACGAATCTTTTTCAACGCAGCCATATCGTCGGGCAGGTCATGCACCTTGGTCACCCGGTCGCCGTTCTTGGCCATTTCGCGCTGAAGCTCGGCTTCTGCGCCTTCGCGTGTGTCGTGCAGCTTCCTGCTGCCAAGTCGCCAACCATCCTGGGTCTTGCGCGGGAATTGATTTTTCTTGCCATCAAACCAGATCCATGTGCCGGTTTCAGGATTCAGTTCAAAACGAATAGTGGTGATGCCGTAGGTGTAAACGGGCGGCGCGAGGTCCTTGGCGAACATCTTGAAGGTGCCGACAGTATCCACGGCAGCAAGGTAATACGCGCCTGCTTCATGGGGGCAAAACGCGGCGCTGGGCACCGGCTTAGGCGTTGGCTCAGGCTTGCTGTCGTTACGTAGCGGATCCATTTCAGCCGTGCGACTGGCGCGTAATGCTGCACGGCGTTGTGCGTTGGTCACTGGTGCTGCTCCTTCAAATTTCTGGAAACCCTCTGGGATAGCCCCTCGCTGAAGGGGCAGGCCCCAAGTGAACCGATGAGGCTGTCCGAGAGTGTTTTCTTGTGGGACATATCTGCTTGACCAAACTGTTCACGAAAGCCGGCTACGATTGGCTACGCTGGGGCAGCATTAAAAAAGCCCCGCATCGCTGCGAGGCTCTTCGAATTTGGCTCCCCGACCTGGGCTCGAACCAGGGACCTGCGGATTAACAGTCCGTCGCTCTACCGACTGAGCTATCGGGGAATAGGAGAGCGCGCATTCTAGAGTCGGCGGGCTTTCAGGTCAAGCCTTATAGCGGCTAACCGTCACTTTCCACCTGCAATTCTGGGACGTGGCTGAAGGCGATGTGCATCGGCGCGGCGCGGCGGCCGCTGTGGGCGCCGCCGAAGTACAGGGTGTTGGGACCGTAGCGCTGGTTGATCTGGTCGAGCACGCTGTTGAGGGTTTCATGCTGGTCGTCGGGATCGAACAGGTCGCGCGTGATCTGGCTGTGCTCGGCGAGGTGGAGCAGGGTGACGCCGACCTTGAGGAGGGGGGCGGGATCGGGCAGGCGGCGCTGCCACAGTTCGGCCAGCACCGGGTTGAATTTGAGGGTGTCGGCGTGCGGCGAGAAGCGGGCCTGGTCGGACCAGTGGACGGGTCCGTTGCCGCGTTGCAGATAGGTGAGGTGCAGGCCAAGGCCACCGGCGCAATAGCCGTAATGGCGCAGCCGCATCGCGGCCTTGTGTAGCAGGCGGTAAAGCACCGCCAGGGCGGAGGCGGGGTCGCGCAGGTCGGGCGCGAGCACGTGCGAATGGCCGACGCTGGCACGCTGGGTGGGGGCGGATTCCACGACTTCGCCGCGCAGTCTGGCGTAAAAGCGTTCGCCTTCGATGCCGCCCCAAGCCTGGCGCAGGGTGTTTTTGCTGGCGGCGCACAGTTGTTCGACGCTGTGAATACCAAGCCGGTTGAGGCGCGGTTCCATGGCGCGGCCGATGCCGGTGAGGGCGCCGAGCTTGAGGCCGTACAGGCGCTGCGGCAATTCATTCTGGCGGATCACGACCAGTCCGTCCGGCTTCTGCATGTTCGACGCGGTCTTGGCGAGAAAGCGGTTGGGCGCGATGCCGACCGAACTGTGCAGGACTTCGCCCACCTGGTCGTAGATCGCCTGCTTGATCTGTTGGCCGAGTTTGACGGCGTTGGCTTCCTTGCGGTCGCTTCCCATCAGCTCGCAGGTCATTTCGTCGATCGACAGCACAGCGCCGACGGGGGTGCACGATTCGACCGCGGTGACGATGCGATGGTGGATTTCGACGTAGGTGGCGGGACGCGCCTGGACGAACACGATGTCCTTGCACAGCTTGCGCGCCTGCCACACCGGGGTGCCGGTTTTGATGCCGAAGCGCTTGGCGTCGATGCTGGCGGCGATGCAGCAGGTGGTGTCGGCCATCACCGGCAACACGCCGACCGGCTTGCCGCGCAGTTCGGGGCGCAACTGCTGCTCGACCGATGCGAAGTAGGAATTGAGATCGACGTAAAGCGAATGCAGTGACATGGCGTGCTCCGGGTGCTTTTCAGACCCTGTAACTCAGCCGGGGTTCGCCAGATTCATCCGTTCCAGCCGCTGGCACAGGGTGTCGATGATGCGGCGCGACAGCGGAGCGGAATGGCGCATCAGCTCTTCCATGATGTGCGGCGGCAGCGCCAGCACGGTGATTTCAGTGTCGGCCACCACCGTGGCGGTACGTTTCTCGTTCAGCAGATAGGCCATTTCACCGAACAGCTGGCCTTCGTGGAGTTCGCCCAGCTGACGCGGGCCGTCTGGGGTGTTCTTGTAGGCTCTGGCGCGGCCGGTGTGGAGAAAATAAGCGGTTCGCGAGTCGTCGCCTTCCTCGATCAGGGTGTGGCCTGGGGGGAGGATTTGTCCATAGGTTTCCAGCAGGCGCTGGATGTCGCCGAAAACATAGGCTTCTATCTTGTCGGCGCCTTTGTCGCTGCCGGCGAGAAACAGCTTTTCCAGCGCAGTGATGTCGGCCTTGCCGTAGGCGTACAGCGCCTGCGCCCACAGATACAGCAGCAGAAACGCGAAATAGGCGCCGATCAGCACGAACACCACGCCGCCGAGTGCGCCGTACAGGCTGTTGTAGTTTTCCAGCTTGAAGAAAGCGCCGAACAGCGTGAGCAGAAGCCCCAGGCTTACGGCGGCGCCCAGTGCGAATGCTGCGGCGACGCGCGCGGGCGGATGCCGCCGCGGCAACTGCCAGTAGGCGGCGAATACCAGCGCCCACACCATGGCAAAGACGAATAGCGTATTGAGCACCTGCAGCACCTGTGCGTTGCCTGTGCCGATGAAGTTGTTCTGCGCCAGGAAACTCAGCGTCACCTGCGCCAGCGCGGCGACGCACATCAGCAGGAACAGCAGCGGCAGGATGATCAGCGGCAGCACCCACTTCATCACCGGATTGCGCTTGCTCGGGCTTGGAAAGATGATGCGGAACGCCCCCTGTACCGCGTTGACCAGCCAGCGCGACGACAGCACCAGGGTCAGCAGGCCGACGCCGCTTGCGGCCAGTTGGGTCTGGCGCGCGATGAAGCCAAGCGCGGCGAGGCTTTCCAGCTGCATCTGATCGTAGAGCGCGGCCATCAGGATGGTGGCAGGCACCGAGTTTTCGGCGACGCGGCTCAGCAGTTGCAGGGCGTAGCTCAGCAGCAGCAGCAACGGGGTGGCCGACAGCAGAAAATAAAACGCCGTCGCCGCGGCATGGTTTTGCAGGCCGTTCTGGCCGAACAGGCGCAGGGTGGTGTAGGCAAGCTGAAGCAGCCAGCCGGCTGTGCCGCGCGTGGGGGGCAAGGCGAGTTTTCGAAACATGGCGCTAGCCTACCCGCGCCACGGGCAGGGCGCTAGGCCAGCGCCTGCGCGATGCGCTTCAGCGCTTTTTCCAGGTTGGCCTGCGAGGTGGCGAACGACAGGCGGACGTAGCCTTCGGCGCCGAAGGCCGAGCCGGGGACGACGGCGACGTCGGCGGATTCCAGCAGGTATTCTGAAAACGCGATGTCGGTCGGCTCCTCGATGATGTCGCGCGCCAGCAGGTGCATGATCGCCGGGCGCACGTCGGGGAAGGCATAGAAGGCACCGCCGCTGTCGACGCAGTGAAAGCCGGGGAGGGCGTTCAGCGCGTCGACGACATAGCGGTGGCGCGTCTTGAAGGCGTCGAGCATCGGCGTGATGCAGCCCTGATCGCCGTTCAATGCGGCTTCGGCAGCCACCTGCGAGATCGAGGTAGGGTTCGAGGTGGACTGCGACTGCACGTTGGTCATCGCGCGCAGGATGGCTTCGGGGCCGGCCGCGTAGCCGATGCGCCAGCCGGTCATCGAATAGGCTTTCGAGACGCCGTTCAGCACCAGGGTGCGGTCGTACAGGTCGGGGCAGACGTTGAGGATGTTGACGAAGGACGCGTTATTCAGCCGGATGTGCTCGTACATGTCATCGGACGCGATCAGCACATGCGGGTGTTTGCGCAGCACCGCACCCAGTGTGGCGAGTTCGTCACCGGTATAGACCGCGCCGGTGGGATTGGACGGGCTGTTGATGACGAACAGGCGGGTTTTTGGCGTGATCGCCGCTTCCAGCTGCGCCGGGGTGATCTTGAAGCCCTGCTCGATGCCCGCCTCGACGATCACCGGCTTGCCGTCGGCGAGGAGCACGATGTCGGGATACGACACCCAGTAGGGCGCCGGGATGATGACCTCGTCGCCGGGGTTGATCACTGCCAGCGCCAGGTTGAAGAAACTCTGCTTGCCGCCGCACGAAACCAGGATCTGCCTGGGCGTGTAGTCCAGCCCGTTGTCGCGCTTGAACTTGGCGATGACCGCCGCCTTCAGGCTGGGGGTGCCGTCGACCGCCGTGTATTTGGTGAAGCCCGCGTTGATCGCCGCGATCGCCGCATCCTTGATGTGCTGCGGGGTGTCGAAATCAGGCTCGCCGGCGCCGAGACCGACGATGTCGCGGCCGCTTGCCTTGAGCGCGGCGGCGCGCGCGGTGACGGCCAGGGTGGGGGAGGGCTTGATGGCCAGTACGCGGCGGGAGAGTTCCACAGTAGTTCCTTCATGCACCCGCGGTGGCGGAGTGCTACTATCGACAAGTTTCAGGCCGCGCGATTTTAACCCGAATGTTTCATGAATTCGCGTGATGCTCGTGCAGCAACTTATGAAATATTCAGGTTCCGATGTTCGTCACCTTCCCCGATAGCCCGTTCCGTCTGTTCCAGCCATTTCAGCCTGCTGGCGACCAGCCGCAGGCCATCGCCCAGCTGATCGAGGGCATCGATGACGGCCTGGCCTACCAGACCCTGCTGGGAGTGACCGGTTCGGGCAAGACCTACACCATGGCCAACGTCATTGCGCGGACGGGGCGGCCGGCGCTGGTGATGGCGCCGAACAAGACGCTGGCGGCGCAGCTGTATTCCGAAATGCGCGAGTTCTTCCCGGAAAACGCGGTCGAGTATTTCGTCTCCTACTACGACTACTACCAGCCCGAGGCCTATGTGCCGGCGCGCGATTTGTTCATCGAAAAAGATTCCAGCATCAACGAGCACATCGAGCAGATGCGGCTGTCGGCGACCAAGTCGCTGCTGGAGCGGCGCGACACCGTGATCGTTTGCACCGTGTCGGCGATCTACGGCATCGGCGACCCGTCGGACTACCACAGCATGATTCTGCTGCTGCGCGAGAACGACAAGATGAGCCAGCGCGAGGTCATCGCGCGGCTGACGCAGATGCAGTACGACCGCAACGACATCGAGTTCAAACGCGGGGTGTTCCGCGTGCGCGGCGACGTCATCGACATCTTCCCGGCGGAACACGCCGAAACCGCGATCCGCATCGAACTGTTCGACGACGTGGTGGAGACCCTACACCTGTTCGACCCGCTCACCGGGCAGATCCTGTCGCGGGTGGGGCGCTTCACCGTGTTCCCGTCCAGCCATTACGTCACCCCGCGCGCGACGATTCTAAGGGCCATCGAGCAGATCAAGGTCGAGCTGCGCGAGCGGCTGGAGTGGTATTACGCCAACGGCAAGCTGGTCGAGGCGCAGCGGCTGGAACAGCGCACCCGTTTCGATCTCGAAATGATGGCCGAGCTGGGATTCTGCAAGGGCATCGAGAACTACTCGCGGCATCTTTCGGGGCGCAAGCCGGGCGAGCCGCCGCCGACGCTGATCGACTACCTGGCGAAGGATGCGCTGATGATCATCGACGAATCGCACGTCACCGTGACGCAGGTCGGCGGCATGTACAAGGGCGACCGCTCGCGCAAGGAAAACCTGGTCGATTACGGCTTCCGCCTGCCGTCGGCGCTCGACAACCGCCCACTCAAGTTCGAGGAATTCGAGGCGCTGATGCCGCAGACCGTGTTCGTTTCCGCCACCCCGGCCAAGTACGAGGCCGAGCATTCGGGCCAGGTGGTCGAGCAGCTGGTGCGCCCGACCGGTCTGGTCGATCCGCTGATCGAGGTGCGCCCGGCGTCGGCGCAGGTCGACGATCTGATGTCCGAAGCGAGAAAGCGCATCGCCATCGGCGAGCGCGTGCTGGTGACGACGCTGACCAAGCGCATGTCCGAGGATCTCACCGATTACCTGGCCGAGCACGGCATCAAGGTGCGCTACCTGCACTCCGACATCGACACCGTCGAGCGCGTCGAGATCATCCGCGACCTGCGCCTGGGCGAATTCGACGTGCTGGTCGGCATCAACCTGCTGCGCGAAGGCCTCGACATTCCCGAGGTGTCGCTGGTGGCGATTCTCGACGCCGACAAGGAAGGCTTCCTGCGTTCCGAGCGCGCGCTGATCCAGACCATCGGCCGCGCCGCGCGCCATCTGCACGGCACCGCGATCCTGTATGCCGACAGGATCACCGACTCGATGCGGCGCGCGATGGACGAGACCGAACGCCGCCGCAACAAGCAGCTTGCCTTCAATGCCGAGCACGGCATCACTCCGCGCGGCGTGCAGAAGCGCATCCGGGACATGATCGACGGTGTGTACAATACCGACGCCGCACGCCTGGAACTCAAGGCCGCACAGACTGTGGCCGAATACAAGATACTGGATGAAAAAGCGCTGACCAAAAGGATCAAGAAGCTGGAAAAGGAAATGCTGGATGCAGCGAAGAACCTGGAATTCGAAAAAGCCGCGGAACTTCGCGATCATTTGAAGGAACTCAAACGGGTGTTATTTGGTGTGGAAGAGCATGATTCATGACTAAAGTTCTGATGGTGTGTATGGGTAATATCTGCCGATCGCCGATGGCGGAGGGCATGCTTCGCAAGGCCATCATGGATGCGGGCCTTGACCGGCAGGTGGAAGTGGACTCCGCCGGGACGCATGCCTACCACATCGGCGCGGCGCCGGATCCGCGTGCGCAGCAGGCCATACGCCAGCGTGGTGTCGATATCAGCCAGTTGCGCGGGCGTAAGGTGGCGGACGAGGATTTCGAGCGCTTCGACTACATCCTGGTGATGGATGACGACAATTACAGCCAGCTGATCAGGCGCGCGCCGGCGCACCACCATGGCAAAATCCGGAGGCTGCTGTCGTTCAGCCGCAAATACCACAACCTCGACGTGGTTGATCCGTATTACGGCAACCCGCAGGGCTTCGAGGAAAACCTCGACATGATCGAGGACGCGGTGCAGGGTCTTATCCGGGAAATCACCGGCGACACCCGGGTGAAAATGCGTTCAGACAGCGGAACGCATCCTGCTGTGTGTAGCAAAAAAACAAGGGCCACTTTTTAGCGGCCCTTGTTTTTTTGCGGTTGCAGGCTTATTTCGCCTGCGTTTCCACCTGCACAAGGGGTTCCTGGGGTGGTGGAACCTGTGGGCGTGAGCGCCGGCGGGTGGGGTGGGGGGCGGCCGGGGCGGTCGTCTCGCCTGCCGTTGCAACGGGCACGCTGGTTGTTTCCACCTGCATCAGGCTGACGGGCTCGGTCTCGGTTTTGATTACGGGGCGACGGCGGCGGCGCGGGCGTCCGGCTTCGCTGGTTTCAGGCGTGCTGACCGCCGCGGCTTGGGTTTCCACTTGATTCAGATTGGCCGTGCCGGTTGCCAGCTCCGCCAGAATGACGGCGGGCGAGGCGGTGACCGGAGCCGCCGTTTCAAGCTGCAAGGCCTGCTGTGCGGGTGCGACCGCAGCGGGGGCTGTCTTGGGCGCACCCGCAATTTCGATGATCGCATGGAAGCCGGCGGGTGCCGCGGCGACGTCGTTCCCGGTCTGCGCCACACGTTCACCTGTGCCTGCTTCGTTTTCCGGGCGGGCTTCGCGCGGACGGCGATTGCCGCGTCCACGGCGGCTGCGCGACTCGCGTTTTTCCTCGCTGACGGCTTCAAGCGGTGCCTCGACCGGCCCCGCACCCTGTGGTGCGGCTTCGGCTTCCGGACGCGGTTTGGGTTGGCGCGGCGGGCGTGCCGGCTTGGCTGATTCGCCGCCACGGGTTTCGGCGCGCCCCTCGCTCGGGCGCGGTGTGGCCTGGCGCGGTTCACGGGGTTCACGCGATTCATTCGGGCTTGCTTCGCCACGGCCAGTGTCGCGTCCGCGACGCTGGCCGGGCTTGCGGTCACGGCGCTCGCTCGGCCGTGCGCCGCGCGTGAGAGCGGGAGCCGGTTCGGCTGCCGGTGCGGCTTTGGCCGCCGGCGCTTCTTCACCCCGTTGTTTGAACCAGCCAAAAATACGCTCGAACAGGCCGGTCTCCGGCTGCGGTTGGGCCGCACCGGCCGGCCGTGCGGCGGGCGCCGGTTGCGGCGGTGGCGCAATCGATTTGACCGCAGCGACCTGGCGTGCCGGGGCGGCCTCTTGCGCGGTCTGGTAGATGGGCTCGGCTTCCGGCAGGGCCACCAGCTTGTAGCTCGGCTCAGCCGCATCGCGCAGGTTGAGCTCGTCGTGGCGCAGCCGGGTGATGGCGTAGTGCGGGGTTTCCAGATGGATGTTGGGGATCAGCACCACATTCACCTTGAGGCGTGTTTCGAGGGTGTGAATGTCGACGCGCTTCTCGTTGAGCAGGAAGGTGGCGACATCGACCGGCAGCTGCACATGCAGCGCGCCGGTGTTTTCCTTCATTGCCTCTTCCTGCAGGATGCGCAGGATGTGCAGCGCGGACGATTCGGCGCCGCGGATGTGGCCGGTGCCGTGGCAGCGCGGGCAGGGCGTGTAGCTGGTTTCGCCGAGCGAGGGCTGCAGCCGCTGACGCGACATTTCCAGCAGGCCGAAGCGCGAGATCTTGCCGGTCTGTACGCGGGCGCGGTCGTGATGCAGGGCATCGCGCAGGCGGTTTTCGACTTCGCGCTGATGCTTGGGCTCTTCCATGTCGATGAAATCGATCACGATCAGGCCGCCGAGGTCGCGCAAGCGCATCTGGCGGGCGATTTCATCGGCCGCTTCGAGGTTGGTGTTGTAGGCGGTCTGCTCGACGTCGCTGCCCTTGGTGGCGCGCGCCGAGTTGACGTCGATCGACACCAGCGCTTCTGTGTGATCGATGACGATGGCGCCGCCGGCAGGCAGGTTGACCTGGCGCGAATACGCCGATTCGATCTGATGTTCGATCTGGAAGCGCGAGAACAGCGGCACATCGTCGCGGTAGAGCTTGACCTTGTCGACGTTGTCCGGCATCACGTGCGCCATGAACTGCTGCGCCTGCTCGTAGATGTCTTCGGTATCGATCAGGATCTCGCCGATGTCCGCCGAGAAATAGTCGCGGATGGCGCGGATGACCAGGCTGCCTTCCTGGTAGATCAGGAAGGCGCCTTTTTGCGAGCTGGACGCGCCGTCGATGGCTTTCCACAGGCTCAGCAGGTAGTTCAAATCCCACTGGAATTCCTGGGCGCTGCGGCCGATGCCGGCAGTGCGGGCGATCAGGCTCATGCCTTCAGGGATGTCGAGTTGCGCCAAGGTGTCGCGCAGTTCGTTGCGTTCCTCGCCCTCGATGCGGCGCGAGACGCCGCCGCCGCGCGGGTTGGTCGGCATCAGCACGACATAGCGGCCGGCCAGCGAGACGTAGGTGGTGAGGGCGGCGCCCTTGTTGCCGCGTTCGTCTTTTTCCACCTGGACCAGCAGTTCCTGGCCTTCTTTCAGGTTTTCCGGGACGCGTCCGCCGTTGGGCAGACAGGTGCGGGAAATTTCCTTGAACGGCAGAAAACCGTGGCGCTCGCAGCCGTAATCGACGAATACGGCTTCCAGGCTGGGCTCGACGCGGGTGACGACACCCTTGTAGATGTTGCCCTTGCGCTGTTCCTTGCTGGCGGACTCGATGTCAAGGTCGACCAGCTTCTGGCCGTCGACGATGGCAACCCGGAGTTCTTCCGCCTGGGTTGCGTTGAAAAGCATGCGCTTCATTATTTACTCCCGCGCGCGTGCATACGGGACAGGCCAGACTGCCGCCTAGAGCGGGCGGCTCATGCGATCACGTGGTAGGTCAGGTGAAATGGCATGGGATAAAAGGTGTCCTGTTCCTGGAGAGTTTCGCCGACAAAGCCGGGGTGGTCTTTCCGGTTCCCGCCGGAGGCTGCGCCTCGGCGTGAACAACTATTTCGTATGCTTGTTGTCGCGTCATTGATAACATCGCTGCTTTGCCGATTGCGCGGGGCGGGTGGTTTCGACTGATCGCGCCAGCTTGAATGTTGGCTGGGCGGCAGGAATCCAGACGGGCCGGACAGGCGGCGGCCGGTGAGCGTTGTAACCGGCGTATTCTTTAAAATCAAATCTGTCCGGCAATCCTGCCGGGCGATTGGTCGGGCAAAACTCAGCCTGAACCGACGGTAGTGTATATGAAAAAGAATGACTTAGAGAAAGATTCGGTCCGGCGGCTGAAAATCGACGACAGCGCCGACGGCCAGCGTCTGGACAATTTTTTGATGGCGCGGCTTAAGGGTGTGCCGAAAAGCCGTATCTACAAGCTGGTGCGCGGCGGCGAGGTGCGGATCAACGGCGGCCGCGTCGAGGTCAGCTATCGTCTGCAGCTGGGCGACGAGGTGCGGATTCCACCGGTGCGCATCGCGGTGCCGGTCATCACCCCCGCCACCCATCTGCCGCAGGGCGGCATCCGGCTGGTGCCGCACATCCTGTACCGCGACGACGCCCTGATCGCGCTGAACAAGCCGGCCGCCATGGCGGTTCACGGCGGCAGCGGAATTTCGCGCGGGGTGATCGAGCAGATGCGGCTGGAACTGCCGGAATGCCGCTACATGGAACTGGTGCACCGGCTCGACCGCGAAACCTCGGGGGTGCTGCTGATCGCGCTGAAACGCCGCGCCCTGGTCGGACTGCACGCCGCGATGCGCGAGGGAAAAATCGAAAAGCGCTACCTGACGCTGGTGGCCGGGCGCTGGCCGAACCCGGTGCAGCATGTGAAGCTGACCTTGCACAAGCGGGTCACCGACGACGGCGAAAAGCGCGTCACGGTGCGCGACGAGGGGCAGACTGCGCACACCATCTTCCGACGTCTGCAAAGTTTTTCCGGGTTCACCCTGCTGGAGGCGGAACTGAAGACCGGACGTACCCATCAGATTCGCGTGCATACCTCGCATCTCGGGTTTCCGATCGCGGGGGACGACAAATACGGCGATTTCGAACTCAACAAGCGGCTGATGAAGCAGGGACTGAAGCGGATGTTCCTGCACGCCGCCCAGTTGAGCTTCGAGCATCCCGTTTCCGGCGAGCGCATGCTGATCGAAGCGCCGCTGCCTGCCGAACTGGCCACTTTCCTGGATAACTTGAAGCATGCCCAAACAATTTGACCTATTGATTTTCGACTGGGACGGCACCCTGATGGATTCCGCCGGGGCGATCGTCGATTCGATCCAGCGCGCCTGCGAGGACATCGGCCTGCCGGTGCCGGGCGATCACGCGTCGCGCCAGATCATCGGCTTGGGGCTGACCCAGGCGCTGCAGACCCTGCTGCCGAATTTGCCGGCCGACGATTATCCGCGGCTGGTCGAACGTTACCGCCATCATTACTTTGGCCGTGACGCGCAGATTCCGTTGTTCGATGGGGTGGCCAGCGGGATCGGCCAGCTGCATGCAAGCGGCTTTACGCTCGCGGTGGCCACCGGAAAAAGCCGCGCCGGCCTGTCCCGCGCGCTTGAATCCAGCGGGCTGGGCGCCTGGTTCGCCGCCACCCGCTGCGCCGACCAGACGCATTCCAAGCCGCACCCGGCGATGGTGCTGGAGCTGATCGACGAACTCGACGCCGACCCGACGCGCACCCTGATGATCGGCGATACCAGCCACGATCTCCTGATGGCGTCGAATGCCGGCGTCGCCAGCCTGGGTGTAACCTATGGCGCGCACGAAGCCGGCGACCTGCATCCGCATGCACCGCTCGCCCTGATGGACAGTTTTGCCGAGGTGCACGCATGGCTGAATGCGAACGCCTGATCTATGCCTCGCGCGACATTTTCGGGTAGGGTCGCGACGTGCGTTTCGAACTGGTCCGCACCGGCACGCCGCAACCGCGGCCATGTGCCGGTGGAAGTAGGGCCTGTTAGCAAGGCGAGTTCTTCGACGACTCGCGGCTATACTTGATCTGTTCTCCCGTGGAGGGCTTTATCATCCCGCAAGCGGGCAGTGCGTCGGCGGACGTTGCGCCGGACGCGGCCTGATTCCTTTGTCGGCCGTCGAGCGCGATGGCCATGTATATCGATTGAAAACAGCCTGATGGAAAAACAATAATGAGTGAACCAGAAAAATCTTCTCCGGCAAACTGGGAACGCGACGTTCTGGAAAAGCTGGCACTGTCGGCGGTGCAGGAACAGCGTCGCAGTCGGCACTGGAGCATCCTGTTCAAGACGCTCGGCTTTCTGTACCTGTTCATCGTGTTGTTTCTGGCGGCCGGCTGGTTCCGCTCGGATGGCGTTTCCCTGCCCAAGGCGCATACCGCGCTGGTCGATCTGCAGGGCGTCATCGCGGCCGACCAGACCAGCGCCGACTCGGTGATCGGCAGCCTGCAGGGCGCGTTCGAGGACAAGAAAACCAAGGGTGTGATCCTGCGCATCAATAGCCCCGGCGGCAGCCCGGTGCAGGCCGGGCAGATCTACGACGAGATCAAGCGCCTGCGCGCCAAGTATCCGAAAACGCCGCTCTACGCCGTGGTGGACGACATCTGCGCCTCGGGCGGCTATTACGTCGCCGCCGGCGCCGACAGGATCTTCGTCGACAAGGCCAGCATCGTCGGCTCCATCGGCGTGCTGATGAATGGCTTCGGCTTCACTGAAGCCATGCAGAAGCTCGGCGTCGAACGCCGCCTGCTGACGGCGGGGGAAAACAAGGGCTTCCTCGACCCCTTCTCGCCGGTCGACCCCAAACAGCAGGCGTTCGCCAGACAGATGCTCGAAGAAATCCACGCCCAGTTCATCGGGGTGGTGCGGGAAGGGCGCGGCAAGCGCCTGAAGGAAACCCCCGAGATGTTCAGCGGGCTGGTGTGGAGCGGCGAGAAAAGCATCCAGCTGGGCCTTGCCGACGGCCTCGGCAACGTCGAATCGGTTGCGCGAGATGTCATCAAGGCCGAGGACATTGTCGATTACACCCGCCAGGACAGTCTGGTCGAGCGCATTGCCGGCCGCCTCGGCGCGACCATGGCGAAGACGTGGTCGCCCTTTGACAAAGCCGGGGTGAGCCTGCGGTGAACGATTACCGGGCGATCGCCTGTGCGGATCACGAACGCCTGGAATTCGCTGCACTCAAGCAGCAATGGCTGGATTTGAACGTCACGACGGGCGATCGGATCGGGCGCCAGCGCTTGATGCCTCTGGACGTATACACCCGCGACGGCGCCGAATGGCTGCTGGCCGAAACCGAATCCGGCGAGCGGCTGACCCTGCGGCTCGACTGGCTGCAATTCTGAACGTTCGGGTGGCGGTGCCGAACGCAGAGGCTTCAGCATTGTCTTAGCGTGTTGGCCGCGGGAACAGGCCACTAATAGAATGCATCCTAAATAAAGAACACCATGAAAATCCCGAAAAGACTCGAACCGCTGGTCGAAGACGGCCTGATCGACGACGTGACGCGCCAGCTCATGAGCGGCAAGGAGGCGATGGTCTTCGTCGTCCGCTGCGGCGACGAGGTGCGCTGCGCCAAGGTCTACAAGGAAGCCAACAAGCGCGCGTTCCGCCAGAGCGTCGATTACACGGAAAACCGCAAGGTGAAGAACAGCCGCCAGGCGCGCGCGATGGCCAAAGGCACGCGTTATGGGCGGGAAGCCCAGGAAGCGGCCTGGCAAAACGCCGAAGTGGATGCCCTGTATCGCCTCGCCGCCGCCGGCGTGCGGGTGCCGACGCCCTACAATTTCCATTCCGGCGTGTTGCTGATGGAACTGGTCTGCGACGAGGACGGCAACGCGGCACCGCGTCTGAATGACGTGGAATTCACGCCGGAACTGGCGCGGGTGCATTTCCAGATGCTGCTCAAGCAAGTCGTGCTGATGCTGTGCGCCGGGGTGATTCACGGTGACCTGTCCGAATTCAATATCCTGATCAGCGCCGACGGCCCGGTGATCATCGACCTGCCGCAGGCGGTGGATGCCGCCGGCAACAACCACGCCCCCGACATGCTGGAACGCGATGTCGCCAATCTGACCGCCTATTTCGGACGCTTTGCGCCGGAACTGCTGGGGACCGACTACGGCAAGGAAATCTGGGCGCTGTACGAACACGGCGCGCTGCATCCGGACGTGCCGCTGACCGGCCATTTTGCACGCAGCACGAAACCGGTGGACCTGGACGGTGTTCTGCGGGAAATCGGCGATGCCCGTGACGAAGAGGCGGCGCGGCAGCTGCGGATGCTGGAAGCGGGGTAGCGGCGCGGTTTAGCCCCGCTACACTTCCCAAGGCCGGTTTACGGGATTGTTCAAGTCGCGGCTGCCGTGTACCACCGTTAGGATCAGCACATGGTCGGCAGCGACTTGATAAATGAGCCGATAGCCCTGAAAAACGATTTCCCGAATATCGTCGCGATTGACTTCAGGCACATGCCTACCAAGATTCGGGAAACCGGGAAGCGTCTCCACTCGCATCAGGATGCGCTGGATGAATTGCCGGGCATAAATCGGCGAGTCCTGGCCGATATAAGCGTTCAGCTGTTTGAGGTCATTACGCGCGGTATTTGACCAGACAAGCCTCATTTCTGATTGCCGAGCAGGTCATGCACCACCTCTTCATGCGAGAAAACACGTCCCTCGGCGACGTCCTTTAGTCCCGATTCTATTTTTTGCCGCACATAAAATTCATACATGATGTCGTCGAACGTCGCCGTGTCGGGCAAATGCTCGATCAGCTGGCGCGCCATTTCTTTGGCGGTTTGCATGGCATGACCCTCTTCAATGTAAGAACGCTTTAATTTTACACGCGCAATCGATGGTGGCTGTCTTGAGCCTTGGTTGCCAGGTGTCAAAATCCAAACCGCGAATGGCAGAGTCGGCGCATGCGTGAAGCACGCCCCGTGCGTCCCGTATAATCCGGCATGACCGATCACCCGAACACCCCACCTGATTCGCCGCCCGCCGACCTCCCAACGGCCGGCTCGCCCTTCGACCAGCTGCCGCTGGCGCCCGCCGTGCTGGCCAATCTGCGCCAGCTCGGCTACCTCCACATGACGCCGATCCAGGCGACCAGCCTGCCGATCGCGCTGGCCGGCCACGACCTGATCGCGCAGGCCAAGACCGGCAGCGGCAAGACGGCGGCCTTTGCGCTGGCCCTGCTGAACAGGCTCAATCCGCGCCGCTTCGCCGTGCAGGCGCTGGTGCTGTGCCCGACGCGCGAACTGGCGGACCAGGTGACGCAGGAAATCCGCCGACTGGCGCGCAGCGAGGACAACATCAAGATTCTCTCCCTGGTCGGCGGCTCCACCATGCGTCCGCAACTGGCCAGCCTGGAGCACGGCGCCCACGTCGTCGTCGGCACGCCGGGCCGCATCATGGATCACCTGCAGCGCGGCAGCCTCAACCTGGATGCGCTCAATACGCTGGTGCTCGACGAAGCCGACCGCATGCTGGACATGGGCTTCTACGACGACATCGGCTTCATCGCACGGGAGTGTCCGGGCACGCGCCAGACGCTGCTGTTTTCCGCCACCTACCCAGCGGGCATTGCGGAGTTGAGCCGGCGCCTCTTGCGGCAGCCGCACGAGGTGAAGCTGCTGGAGCGGCACGAGCACGACAAGATCCGCCAGCGCTTCTATGAGGTGAGCCACGACGACCGCCTGCAGGCGGTGGCATTGCTGCTCCGCCACTATCGCCCGGTCAGCACGCTGGCCTTCTGTAACACCCGCCAACAATGCCGCGATTTGGTGCAGGTCCTGCGCGAGCAGGGCTTCCACGCGCTGGCGCTGCACGGCGAACTGGAGCAGCGCGAGCGCGACCAGGTGCTGATCCAGTTCGCCAACCGCAGCTGTTCGGTGCTGGTGGCGACCGACGTCGCCGCGCGCGGGCTCGACATCGCCCAGCTCGAAGCGGTGATCAACGTCGATGTCACGCCCGATCCCGAGGTCTACATCCACCGCATCGGCCGCACCGGCCGCGCCGACCAGGAAGGCTGGGCGCTGAGCCTGGCCAGCTCCAGCCAGATGCGGCGCGTCGCCAACATCGTCAAGGAACTCGGCACCGAGCCTGAATGGCACGCTCTTAACGAGCTGGAAGCCGCCAGCGACGAGCCACTCTTGCCGCCGATGGCGACCCTGCAGATTCTCGGTGGCCGCAAGGAAAAGATCCGTCCCGGCGACGTACTGGGCGCGCTCACCGGCGAGGCGGGTTTTGCCAGCGCGCAGGTGGGCAAGATCACCGTCACCGAATCCACCACCTATGTCGCGGTGGAACGGGGCATCGCGCACGAAGTCCAGCGCAGGCTTTCCGCGGGCAAGTTGAAGGGGAAAAGCGTCAAGGTGCGCATACTGGACGTCGCCGACGATTCCGCGCCGCGCGAGACCGCCCGACGCAATCGGTAATCGCAGTTCAGCGGCTTAAATTCCGATTCCGAACACCACCAACCGGTCTTTGACCGCGTCGCTGCGGCCGCGCCAGTTTTTTGCGCTGCGGGTCAGGATCAGCTGGCTTGGCAGGCTGAGGTCGCCGCCGACGCTGATGAAGGTGTCGGGCGCCAGCGTGGTGGCCAGCGCATCCAGCAGGGCTGCGCTGCGATAGGGCGTCTCGATGAAGAGCTGGGTGGCGCGGTCGCGGCGCGCGGTTTTTTCCAGCTCGCGGATGGCTTGGCTGCGCTCGGGTTCCTTGGCAGGAAGATAGCCGTGGAAGGCGAAGCGTTGGCCACCCAGCCCCGAGGCCATCAGTGCCAGCAGGATCGACGACGGGCCGATCAGCGGTACCACCGGAATGTTTTCGCGATGCGCGGCCATCACCAGCGCCGCACCGGGGTCGGCGACGGCAGGACAGCCCGCCTCGGACAGCAGGCCGACGTCGTGCCCGGCCCTGAGCGGCGCCAATAGCGCCGGGATGGCGGGGGCCGGGGTGTGTTCGTTGAGTTCCGCGATCTGCAGCGCCTGGATCGGCTGCGGATGGCCCATGGCTTTCAGGTGTGCGCGTGCGGTTTTGGCGCGTTCGACGACGAAATGATCGAGCTGGCGTGCGACCGCGAGGGTGTCGGGCGGCAGGCAGGTGTCGGGACTGACCGGCCCCAACGGAACCGGGATCAGGTAGAGGGTGGCCACTCGAATTACACCGGACGCCAGGTCAGCACGTCGACGCCTTCGTTCATGAGCATCTCGGTCAACGCCATCAGCGGCAGGCCTATCAGCGCCGTGGGATCGGGGCTGTCCATGCGTTCCATCAGCGCGATGCCGAGCGACTCGCTCTTGGCCGAGCCGGCGCAGTCGTAGGGCGTTTCCTTTTCGAGGTAGGCGGCGATCTGCGGATCGGTGAGTGGGCGGATATGCACCACCGTCGGCACGTCGCGCGTTTGGGTGTGGCCGCTGCGGCTGTTGAGCAGCGTCAGCGCGGTGTGGAACACCATGGTGCGGCCCTGCATTTTTTTCAGCTGCGCGTAGGCATTGTCGAAATTGCCGGGCTTGCCGAGCTGCTCGGAATCGAGCATCAGCACCTGATCGGATCCGATGATCAGCGCGTCGGGATAAGTCGTCGCGGCGGCCTGCGCCTTCAGCACCGACAGGCGCAGCGCGGTGGCCGAGGGCGTCTCGCCCGGCAGCGGGGTTTCGTCGACGTCGGGCGAAAGGATTTCAAACGGCAGATGCAGGCGCGACAGCAGTTCGCGCCGGTAGCGCGAAGTCGAAGCCAGGATGAGCCTCATTCCGGCTGGATCTCGACCAGCGCCATATCGGGCGTTACCGCGTCGCTTTTCTTGGCAAAGATGCTGATGACGACGCCGGCGATCGGTGCCTGCACTTCGTTCTCCATTTTCATCGCCTCGATCACCAGCACGCCGTCGCCGGCCTTGACCGTCTGACCGATGCTCACCAGCACGTCGACGACGGTGCCGGGCATGGCGGCGGTAACGTGGCCGGGATGACTGGCGCGCGGCTTCTGGCCGGGTGCGGCGGGCGCCGCAGCGGCCTTGCGCGGGGCGCTGTCGCCGCCCGTTTCGATGGCGACCTCGTTCAGCGATTCGACCAGCACTTCTTCCGTGACACCGTCGACCGACACGAAATAGGGCCGCTGGGTGGAATCGCTGCGGCCGCTGCCTGACAGCTTGATGTGGTAGGTCTCGCCGTGCAGCGTGATTTTGAATTCGTCGGCGGCGTAGCGCGGACCGTTGTCCTGTTGCGCCGTGGCAGGCGGCAGCAGTTGTTCGGGCTTGAGGCTCCCGGCAGCGCGTTCCTGCAGCCAGGCCTTGCCGATTTCAGGGAACATGGCGTAGGTCAGCACGTCCTCGTCGGACTTGGCCAGGCCCTCGATTTCGCCGCGCAGCTTGTCGAGTTCGTCGCCCAGCAGGTCGGCCGGGCGGCAGGTGGTGACGTCGAGATCGCCGATCGCTATTTTCCGCACCTCCTCGTTGATGTGCCCCGGCGCCCGGCCGTAGCGGCCCTGCAGGTAGAGCTTCACCTCGTTGGTGACCGACTTGTAGCGCGCGCCGGTGAGCACGTTGAGCGCGGCCTGGGTGCCGACGATCTGCGAGGTCGGCGTCACCAGCGGTGGGTAGCCGAGGTCTTCGCGCACGCGCGGGATTTCCTCGAGCACGGCGTCCATGCTGTCGAGCGCGCCTTGCTCCTTCAACTGGTTGGCGAGGTTGGAAATCATTCCGCCCGGCACCTGGTTGATCAGCACGCGGGTGTCGGTGCCGGTGAAGGCGGACTCGAACTGCCAGTATTTCTTGCGCACCTCCTTGAAATAGGCCGAAATCTCCTCGATCAGCGGCAGCGACAGGCCGGTATCGTATTCGGTGCCGGCGAGTGCGGCGACCATGCTCTGCGTGGTGGGGTGGCTGGCGCCTTCGGCAAACGCGCCGACGCAGGTGTCGATGATGGTGGCGCCGGCTTCCACCGCCTTCAGGTGGGTCATGTGCGCCAGTCCCGAGGTGGCGTGGCTGTGGGTGTGGATCGGCAGGTTGGTGGCTTCGCGGATCGCGCATACCAGTTCGTACGCCGTGTAGGGCGTGAGCAGCCCCGCCATGTCCTTGATCGCGATGGTGTCGCAGCCCATTTCCGCCAGGCCGCGGGCGAGCTCGACGAAGTGGGGGACGTCGTGCACCGGGCTGGTGGTGTAGCAGACCGTGCCTTCGGCGTGCTTGCCGGCGGCTTTCACCGTCTCGATCGACACGCGCAGGTTGCGCAGGTCGTTCATGGCGTCGAACACGCGGAACACGTCGATGCCGTTGTCGGCGGATTTCTGCACGAAGGCGCGCACCACGTCGTCGGAATAGTTGCGGTAGCCGAGCAGGTTCTGCCCGCGCAGCAGCATCTGGAGCGGCGTGTTGGGCAGCGCTTTCCTGAGTTTGCGCAGGCGCTCCCACGGGTCTTCGCGCAAAAAGCGCACGCAGGCGTCGAAGGTGGCGCCGCCCCAGGCTTCCAGCGACCAGAAGCCGGCCGCATCGAGCTTGCTGCAGATCGGCAGCATGTCGGCGGTCTGCATGCGGGTGGCGATGAGCGACTGGTGGCCGTCGCGCAGGACGAGGTCGGTGATGTGTACTTTGGCCATGGTTAGGGCGTGTCAACCTTCATTTCACGTCTGCGACGGGGGCAATTTGGGATGCAGCCCGCGAAGCAAGACGCGAAGTGGTGCAAGTCACCATGAGTGGCTTGCGACAAAGGGGGGCGCCCAAATCGCCCCCGTCCCGGAGGGTTGCTGCGAGAAAAGCGCGTCTGCGGCGTTGCAAGGTTTGTGAATGGAATGACCATTCGCTGCACCTTGCGCCTGGCATCCATCGCTTTTTCGCGGCAACGCAGGCGTGAAATGAAGATTGCCACGCCCTATAATCCCTGGTGCGCCGCAATGGCGGCCGCAATGGCGGCTGCGATCACTTCCGGCGGTTTCTTTTCGGTGTACTGGGTGAGTTCCGGGTGCTCGTCGACAAAGCTGGTGTTGAAGCGCCCGCTGCGAAATTCGGGGTTCTTGAGGATTTCCTGGTAATAGGGAATCGTCGTTTTCACGCCATACACCAGCATATCGTCGAGTGCGCGGCGCCCGCGTGCGATGGTCGCCTCCCAATTCAGATTCCATACGCTGAGCTTGGCGCACATGGAATCGAAGTAGGGCGGAATCACGTAATCGGTGTAAATCGCCGCGTCCACGCGCACGCCGGGACCGCCCGGCGAATAGTAGCGGGTGATGCGGCCGAGGCTGGGCAGAAACTCGTTTTTCGGGTCTTCGGCGTTGATGCGGAATTCGATGGCATAGCCGCGATGCCTGATCTCGTCCTGCCTGTATTGCAGCGGCAGGCCGGACGCGATGCGGATCTGTTCCTGCACGATGTCGACGCCGGTGATGGTCTCGGTGATGGGATGCTCGACCTGCAGCCGGGTGTTCATTTCCATGAAATAGAACTGGTTGTCCTGGTCGAGCAGGAATTCGACCGTTCCGGCATTGACGTAGCTCACCGCCTTGGCGGCGCGCACCGCCAGCTTGCCGATGTATTGCCGCTGCGCCTCGGTCAATTGCGGGCTCGGTGCGATTTCGATCAGTTTCTGGTTGCGGCGCTGGATCGAGCAGTCGCGCTCGAACAGGTGGATCACGTTGCCCTGGGTGTCGCCCAGGATCTGTACCTCGATGTGCTTGGGCCGCACCACGCATTTTTCGACGAAGACCTCGGGCTTGCCGAAGGCCTTGCTGGCTTCCGACACCACGCGGTCGTAGTTTTTCAGCAGTTCTTCCTCGTTGTCGCAGCGGCGGATGCCGCGCCCGCCGCCGCCGTTGGTGGCCTTGAGCATCACCGGATAGCCGAACTTGCCGGCCAGCGCTCGCGCTTCCTCGACGTTTTCCAGGTTGTGGTCGGAGCCGGGGATCACCGGAATGCCGGCGGCGATCATCGCATTGCGCGCCTGGATCTTGTCGCCCATGCGGCGGATCACCTCGGGCGAGGGGCCGATGAAGCGGATGCCGCGGCGCGCGCAAATGGCGGCGAGGTCGGGGTTCTCGGAGAGAAAGCCGTAGCCCGGATGCAGCGCGTCGCAGCCCGAAGCGGCCGCCAGGTTGACCAGCGTGTGCGCGTTCAGATAGCCGAGAATGGGATCCTTGCCGATATGGTAAGCCTCGTCGGCTTTCTTCACGTGGAGCGCGTGGCGGTCGGCGTCGGTGTAGATGGCGACCGACTTGATGCCCAGTTCGGCACAGGCGCGCACGATGCGAACGGCGATCTCACCGCGGTTGGCGACTAGAATTTTCTTGAGCATGGGCTTGCCTGACGTTGGGAAGGCTGGGGTTTCTTTGACAAAAAGAACGCGAAATCATATCATTGCTGGCTAATGTTGCTGGCCATGTTTACGAGTGCGTCATGTTTAAATCTGTCATGCTTCAGCCAATCGAGGTCGATCCATGGCGTTTTTGCAGGGATGGACAGTCGTGGGAAACCCGGTCCGATGTGGCTGCGTTTCCGCGTCTGGCCCATGAATTTACGCAAGGCACGCTGTTCTGTCGAGTCGTCGGACGCGTGGATCAGCGGGGCAGCCTGTCCCTGCAGTCGATGGTCAGCGGCGAAGTGGAATTGCCCTGCCAGCGCTGTCTGGGCAGCATGCCGTATAAGGTTGATGTCGAACGCACGCTGTATCTGGCGCGCAACGAGGCCGAGATGGAACGACTGGATGCGTTGCCGGACAGCGACGCAATCCAGGCCGGTGAAGTCTTGAATCTTGTCGATCTGGTTGAGGATGAAGTGTTGTTGAGCCTGCCGCTGGCGGCCATGCACGCAGAAGGTGAATGCCCCGTCCCTGGGGTGAAGTAGTTTTTAATGCGCCCGCTTGGGTGTAACCGAATTTAAGGAGCAAGAAATGGCAGTCCAGCAGAACAAAAAATCCCCGTCCAAGCGCGGCATGCACCGCTCGCACGACTTTTTGGCAAGCCCGCAGCTGGCTGTCGAGCCGACCACGGGTGAAGTGCATATGCGTCACCATATCAGCCCCAGCGGCTTTTATCGTGGCCGCAAGGTCGTCAAGGCAAAAGGCGAATAATTTCCCGACGCGCCATGGCGTGGTTTACGCTGGGGTTTGATGGCTCCGGCCTGGCGCATTCAACCCGGCTAACGATTCCGGCTGCATGAGAACCATCACCGTCGCCATTGACGTCATGGGGGGCGACCACGGCCCCCATGTCACGGTTCCGGCGACGATCAGCTGTCTTGCGCGTCATCCCGACATGAACGTGATTCTGGTCGGGCCGCAGGACATTATCGCGGCCGAACTCAAGGCGCGTCGTGCCAAGACCGGTCCGCGCCTTATCGTGCGCCACGCCAGCCAGGTGGTGGCGATGGACGAGGCGCCCGCGCTGGCGCTGCGTGGCAAAAAGGATTCCTCGATGCGGGTGGCCATCGATCTCGTCAAGTCCGGCGAGGCCGATGCCTGCGTGTCGGCCGGCAACACCGGCGCCCTGATGGCAACCGCGCGTTTCGTCCTGAAGACTCTCCCCGGCATCGACCGCCCCGCCATTGCCGGCGTGATGCCGACGGTCAAGGGGCACGCGCTGGTGCTGGACATGGGGGCGAACGTCGACTGCACGGCTGAGAATCTGCTGCAGTTCGGCATCATGGGCGCGATGCTGGTGTCGGCGGTGGAGCACATCCCGAATCCGAGCGTCGGTCTGCTGAACATCGGCGAGGAAGCCATCAAGGGCAATGAAATGGTCAAACGTGCCGGCGAACTGCTGCGCGACAGTCACCTGAACTTCTACGGCAACGTCGAAGGTGACGACATCTTCAAGGGCACCACCGACGTGGTGGTCTGCGACGGTTTTGTCGGCAATGTCACCCTGAAAGCCTCTGAAGGGCTGGCCAAGATGGTTTCCACTACGCTGCGTGCCGAGTTCAAGCGCAACGGACTGACCCGCATCGCAGGGCTGATTGCGTTACCGGTGCTGAATGCCTTCAAGCGGCGGCTCGACCCGCGCCGCTACAACGGCGCCACGCTGCTGGGCCTGAAAGGCGTGGTGGTGAAAAGCCATGGCTCGGCCGATTCCTTCGCATTCGAACACGCCATCGAAACCGCCAGCGATGAAGTCCGCAACAACGTGCTGAAACGTATTACCGACCAGATCCAACTCCTGCAACGGGTGGCCGCTTGACCTATTCCCGCATTCTTGGCACCGGCAGCTACCTGCCGGCGCGCATCCTCACCAACGCCGACCTCGAAAAGCTGATCGATACGAACGACCAATGGATCGTCGATCGTACCGGTATCCGCGAACGCCATATTGCCGCCGAGGGCGAATTCACCAGCGACCTGGCAGTGCAGGCGGCACGCGCCGCACTCGACGCAGCGGGGCTGGCGGCGGATGACATCGATCTGCTGCTGGTCGCCACCACCACGCCCGACCTGGTTTTTCCCAGCACCGCCTGCATCGTGCAGTCCAAGCTTGGCATGACCAACGGCAAACCGGCGTTCGACCTGCAGGCGGTGTGCAGCGGCTTTATCTACGCCCTGAGCGTGGCCGACCAGTTCATCAAGACCGGTGCCGCCAGACACGTGCTGGTGATCGGTGCGGAAACCCTGTCGCGCATCACCGACTGGAACGACCGCGGCAACTGCATCCTGTGGGGCGACGGCGCGGGTGCGGTGGTGGTGGGCGCATCGACCGAGCCGGGTATCATCGCCACCCACATTCATGCCGATGGCCGCCACAAGGAATTGCTGCGCACCACCACAGGCCCTTCGACCGGCATGAAGGAGCCTCCGCTGATGCGGATGGAAGGCAACCCCGTGTTCAAGATGGCAGTCAACACGCTCGATCGCATCGTCGACGAAACGCTGGAAGCCAACGGCCTGCAGAAATCCGATATCGACTGGCTGGTGCCGCACCAGGCCAATATCCGCATCATTTCCGCCACCGCGAAAAAACTCGGCATGAGCATGGACAACGTCGTCACCACCGTGGCCAGCCATGGCAACACCTCGGCCGCCTCGGTGCCGCTGGCATTCGATGTGGCGGTGCGCGACGGCCGCATCCAGCGTGGCCAGACGGTGCTGATGGAAGCCTTTGGCGGCGGTTTTACCTGGGGCTCCGCGCTCCTCAAATACTAGAAAGACCTTTGATGAAGCTTGCTTTCGTTTTCCCCGGGCAGGGCTCGCAATCGGTCGGCATGATGGCCGGGTGGGGCGACCGCGCCGAAGTGCGCGCCACCTTTGCAGAAGCGTCCGACGCGCTCGGCCAGGACCTGTGGGCGCTGGTCGTCGACGGCCCGGCCGATCTGCTCAACCAGACGGTCAATACCCAGCCCGCCATGCTGGCGGCCGATGTCGCCGTCTGGCGCGTGTGGCAGGCCGCAGGCGGCGCAACGCCGGCGCTGCTGGCAGGACACAGCCTCGGCGAATATGCCGCGCTGGTGGCCGCCGGGGCGCTGGGCTTTGCCGATGCAATCAGGCTGGTGCGCTTCCGCGCCGAGGCGATGCAGGCGGCGGTGCCCGAAGGTATCGGCGCCATGGCGGCGATCCTGGGCCTGGACGACGATACCGTGCGCGCTGTCTGCAGTGAGGCCGCTGCCGGCGAAGTGGTCGAGGCGGTGAATCTGAACTCGCCCGGTCAGGTGGTGATCGCAGGCAACAAGGCCGCGGTCGAGCGCGCGATGGTGCTGGCGAAGGAAAAAGGCGCCAAACGCGCGCTGCTGCTGCCGGTTTCCGTGCCGTCGCACTCGTCGCTGATGCTGCCGGCCGCCGAAAAGCTGCTGACGCATCTGCAGAGCGTGGCGATCGCTGCCCCCGCGATTCCCGTGCTGCACAACACCGATGTGCAAAGCCATGCCGAGCCCGACGCGATCCGTGCCGCGCTGGCGAAACAATTGCACACGCCGGTGCGCTGGGTCGAGACCGTGCAGGCGCTGAAAGCCGCCGGCATCGGGCGCGTGATCGAGTGCGGCCCCGGCAAGGTGCTGGCGGGCCTCAATAAGCGTATCGACGACAGCCTGCCCGCCGTGGCGCTGGTGGATGAAGCGAGCCTCGCGGCCGCACTCAGCCAATAAGGAGACATCATGCAAGGACGCCTCGCGCCTGGCGCGAATCTTGAAGGGCAGGTGGCGTTAGTGACCGGCGCCAGTCGTGGAATCGGCCAGGCGATCGCGCTGGCGCTCGGCCAGGCGGGCGCCACCGTAGTCGGCACCGCCACCAGCGACAAGGGCGCGCAGGCGATCGGCGATTACCTTGCCGCGGCCGATATCAAGGGCAGCGGCATGAAGCTCAACGTCACCGACGCGACCGAGGTCGACACGGTCATCGCCGCGATTACTGCGCAGTTCGGCGACATCGGCATCCTGGTCAACAACGCCGGCATCACCCGCGACAACCTCTTGATGCGGATGAAGGACGAGGAGTGGGACGACATCCTGGCGACCAACCTCACTTCGGTGTTTCGTCTCTCGCGTGCGGTGCTGCGCGCAATGATGAAGGCGCGTGCAGGGCGCATCATTTCCATCGCTTCGGTGGTGGGCGCGATGGGCAACGCCGGGCAGACCAACTACAGTGCCGCCAAGGCCGGCATCATGGGCTTCACCAAGTCGCTGGCGCGCGAGGTCGGCAGCCGCAACATCACGGTCAACTGCGTGGCGCCGGGCTTCATCGACACCGATATGACGCGCGCACTGCCCGATGCGCAGCGGCAGGCGCTGCTCGCCCACATCCCGCTGGGACGGCTGGGCACGGCGGAAGACATCGCGCAGGCCGTCGCGTTTCTGGCGTCGCCCGCTGCAGGTTATATTTCCGGCACCACCCTGCATGTCAACGGCGGAATGTACATGGCATAGCCGCCAAACAAAGTTTGGTAGAATCGCGAAGTTTTAATTTTCCGGGCTTCAATTTGTTGGAGCCTAATTTCAAGAGAGGATCAGTAATGGAAAACGTACAGCGTGTAATTAAAGTCGTCGCCGAGCAACTGGGCGTCAATGAGGCGGACATCAAGAACGAGTCTTCCTTCGTCGGTGACCTGGGCGCTGACTCGCTCGATACGGTCGAACTGGTGATGGCGCTGGAAGAAGAATTCGGCTGCGAGATTCCCGACGAGGACGCAGAAAAGATCACCACCGTCCAGCAGGCGATTGATTACGTCAACAGCCATTCGAGCTGATCGTTCACCCCAGTCAAGAGGTCTGCGTCTTGTCCAAACGTCGCGTCGTCGTCACCGGGCTGGGGATCGTCTCCCCGGTCGGTAACACCATTCCTGAAGCCTGGGATAACCTGGTTGCCGGGCGTTCCGGGATTGCCCGGATTACCCGTTTCGACCCTTCACCTTTCACCTCCCAAATAGCGGGTGAGGTCAGGGATTTTGACGTTGCGCACTATCTCAACCCGAAAGAAGCCCGCCGCATGGATGTCTTCATCCAGTTCGGGGTGGCTGCCGGCATTCAGGCGATTCGGGATTCCGGTATCGAAGTTACCGACGCCAACGCCGAGCGCATCGGCATCAATATCGGTTCCGGGATCGGCGGCTTGCCGCTGATCGAGGAGACCCACACCCAGCTGATGGAATCCGGCTCAAGGAAGATTTCCCCCTTCTTCATCCCAGGCTCCATCATCAACATGATTTCCGGCAATCTTTCCATCCTGTACGGGATAAAAGGTCCCAACCTGGCGGTCGTCACCGCCTGCGCCACCGGCCTCCATGCGGTGGGTCTGTCCGCCCGCATGATCGAGCATGGCGACGCCGATGTGATGGTTGCCGGCGGCGCCGAGTGTGCGACGTCGCCGCTGGGTCTGGGGGGCTTCGCCGCGGCACGCGCGCTGTCCACCCGCAACGACGACCCGGCTACTGCCAGCCGTCCGTGGGACAAGGATCGCGATGGCTTCGTGCTGGGCGAAGGCGCCGGCGTGCTGGTGCTCGAAGAGTACGAGCACGCCAAAAAGCGTGGTGCAAAGATATATGCCGAGGTGGTGGGCTTTGGCATGAGCGGCGATGCCTACCATGTGACGTCGCCAAGTACCGACGGTCCCAGGCGTTCGATGCTGAACGCGATGCGCGATGCCGGTGTCAATGCCGATCAGATCGATTACATCAATGCGCACGGCACCTCGACGCCGATGGGCGACAAGAACGAAACCGATGCGATCAAGCTCGCCATGGGGGATGCGGCCTACAGGACGGTGGTCAACTCGACCAAATCGATGACCGGCCACCTGCTGGGCGGCGCCGGCGGTGTCGAGTCGATATTCACCGTGCTGGCAGTGCATCATCAGGTGTCGCCGCCGACCATCAATATCTTCTCGCAAGACCCGGAGTGCGATCTCGATTACTGCGCCAACACCGCGCGCGACCTGAAGATCGACTTTGCGCTCAAGAACAACTTCGGGTTTGGCGGCACCAACGGCTCGCTGGTCTTCAAACGCGTTTGATTTTCGCCGCGGACCGCCTGGCCCCGCCCGAGATTCGGGAATGGCCGTTGCAGCCCGAGCAATCGCGGCCTGATCTGGTCCGGCTTCAGGCGTCCGATCCGCAGCGTTATCCCGGCCTGTTTCTCGGCAGTGGCGATACCGGCTGGGACGTGCTGTTTGCGTTTCCGCAGGACACCACGCACATCGCCGCTGCCGATGGCCTGTGCGGATTGCAGACGCATCCGGCGATGCAGCTTCAGCCGCTCCGCTCTGCCCGATTCGATCATGGTCTGCCGTTTTGCGGCGGCTGGCTGTGCGCGTTCGCGTATGAGCTGGGCGGGCTGTTCGAGCCCAGCGTGGGGCTGGCCGATGATGCCGATTTCCCGCTTGCCTGGCTGACCCGTATCCCGGCTGCGATCCTGTTCGACCGCCACAACGGACGGTGCGTGCTGGTGGCCGAATCCGGCCGGCACGCGCTGATCGACAGCATGGCGCGCGACCTGGCGCAGGCGCTGCCCCCCGTCCCCGCGTTGCCGGCGCTCACCGCGCTGCAGGAGGACGATCCTGCCGCCTTTTTGGCCGGAGTCGCGCGCATCCAGGACTACATCCGTGCCGGCGATGTGTTCCAGGTCAATCTGTCGCGCGGCTGGCAGGCCGAATTCGGCGTTCCGGTTGCGCCTGCATCGCTGTTTACGCGGCTGATGCAGAAAAATCCTGCGCCGTTTTCGGCGCTGCTGCAGAGGGAAGAATGGGCGATCGTGAGCTCGTCGCCCGAACGGCTGGCCCGTCTCGACCCCCGCGGTCGCCTGGAAACGCGGCCGATTGCCGGCACCCATCCCAGAAGCGAAGATGCTGTGGAAGACGCTGCCCTGCGTGCACGCCTGCAGGCGCATCCCAAGGAACGCGCCGAACACGTCATGCTGGTCGACCTCGAGCGTAACGACCTGGGGCGGGTATGCGAACCCGGCAGCGTGAAGGTGGCGGCACTGATGGAAATCGCCAGCTACCGCCACGTGCACCACATCGAGTCAACCGTCTGTGGGCAGTTGCGCGAGGGGATGCGCGTGCTCGATGCCTTGCGCGCGGTGTTTCCGGGCGGCACCATCACCGGCTGTCCCAAGGTGCGCACCATGCAGATCATTCATGAACTGGAGCAGACGCCGCGCCGCAGCTATACCGGCAGTGTCGGCTACATCAACCGCGACGGCAGCTTCGATTTCAACATCCTGATCCGCAGCTTCCTGTTGCGCGGACGCGCGCTGAGCTTCCGCGCCGGCGCCGGCATCGTGGCCGACTCCGTCGCCGCGCGCGAACTCGACGAAACCCGCGCCAAGGCCCGCGGCCTGCTGCGCGCGCTTGAACCTGAACCCGCATGATCCTGGTCAACGGCCAGCCTGCAGAGACCGTGAACGTGCTGGATCGCGGTCTGGCCTACGGCGACGGTGTTTTCCGCACGCTGCGTACGCGGGCCGGCCAGCCGTTGTGGTGGCGCGACCATTACGCCAAGCTGGCGGCCGACTGTGCGGCGCTGGCACTGGCTTGCCCCGACGAAGCCGGATTGCGCGGCGAGATCTGTCGGGTGGCTGCGGCAGGGGAAGGCGTCGCCAAGATCGTGCTTACGCGCGGAACGGGGGCACGCGGCTATGCGCCGCCGCAAGATCCGGCCTGCACCCGCATCGTGCTGTCCGCGGCGCTGCCGCCGCATGCACAGCCCGATTCGCCTGCTGGTATCACGGCGCGCTGGTGCAGCCTGCGTTTGGCGCGGCAGCCGCGGTTGGCCGGAATCAAGCACCTGAACCGGCTGGAGAACGTGCTGGCGCGGGCGGAATGGGACGATCCGGCGATTTTCGAGGGACTGTTGTGCGATGACAGCGGCGCGGTGATCGGCGGCGTGATGAGCAATCTCCTGATTGCGAAGGCAGACGAACTGTTCACCCCGGATCTGAGTCAGAGCGGGGTGGCCGGCGTGGCCAGGGCGCGGCTGCTGCGTGCCCTGGCGCGTCGCGGCATCCCCGCCCATATCGCCCGCTTGTCGCCAGACGCTATACTCGCTGCCGATGAAGTGATGATCTGCAACAGCATCATCGGGGTGCGCCGCGTGGCCCGCCTGGATGACGTGACCTGGTTGCCCGCGGGCTGGACCGATACTTTGAAAACCGTCCTGGATGATGAAGTCGATTAAGCGATTGTTCGTGCTTGCCGTGCTGGCCATACTGCTGCTGGCCGGCGGATTGGCCTGGTACGCCAACCAGCCCCTGCGCATCGAGTCCTTGCCGAAGACCATCAACGTGGTACCCGGCACCCATTTGCGGAGCTTGAGCGCGATGCTGGAGCGCGAAGGCGTGATCGGCAACGCGCAGGTATTCTGGCTGCTCGGCCGCGTGCTCGGCAAGGCGGGGACGCTCAAGGTCGGCGTGTATACGCTCGACAGGCCGCTGACGCCGCTGGAGCTCTACGGCAAGATCCAGCACGGCGACGTCTCGCAGGCCATCGTCCAGTTCATCGAAGGCTGGAATTGGCGCGAGGTGCGCGCAGTCCTTGCCGCGCAGCCGTTGTTGAAGCACGACAGCGCCGGCATGAGCGATGCCGAGCTGCTGCAGGCGATCGGCGCCGAACAAAGTCATCCCGAAGGCCTTTTCTTTCCCGACACCTATTCCTACGCACCGCATTCGTCCGATCTCAACGTGCTGCGCCACGCTTATCGCCTGCAGCGGGAAAAGCTCATGGCCGCCTGGGAAACCCGTGCAGCGGGGCTGCCGTATCGCACCCCGTATGAAGCGCTCGTCATGGCGTCGATCGTGGAAAAGGAAACCGGCGCGGCATTCGAGCGTCCGACAATTGCCGGGGTATTCATCAACCGGCTCCGGCTGGGAATGCGCCTGCAGACCGATCCCACCGTGATCTACGGACTGGGCGAGCGCTTCGACGGCAACCTCCGCCGTATCGATCTGCAAACCGACACGCCCTACAACACCTACACCCGCATCGGCCTGCCGCCGACGCCGATTGCGATGCCCAGCGAGGCGGCGATCCAGGCTGCGCTCAACCCCGCCAAAACCGATGCCCTGTATTTCGTCTCGCGCAATGACGGCACGCATACATTTTCCCGCAACCTCGACGCGCACAACCGCGCAGTGAACCGCTACCAGCGATGACAGCATCCGGCAAATTCATCACCCTCGAAGGCGTCGACGGCGCCGGCAAGAGCACCCATCTGGATTTCGTCGCCGGCTGGCTGCGCCGGCAGGGCCGCGAGGTCATCGTCACCCGCGAGCCCGGCGGCACCCCGCTCGGCGAAACCCTGCGCGAACTTCTGCTGCACCAGGAGATGGACGCCGACACCGAGCTGCTGCTGATGTTCGCCGCGCGCCAGGAGCACCTGGCGCGTCTGATCCTGCCGACGCTGGCGCGCGGCGCGTGGGTGGTGTCCGACCGCTTCACCGATGCCAGCTATGCCTACCAGTGCGGCGGGCGCGGCATCGCCGCGGAACGCATCGCCGCGCTGGAAGCCTGGGTGCAGCGCGGCTTCCAGCCTGACCTCACCCTGCTGTTCGACGTGCCGCCGGCGGTGGCGGAGGCGCGCCGCTCGGCCGCACGCACCGCCGACCGTTTCGAGCGCGAGGCCGACAGCTTTTTCAGCCGCGTGCGCAACGCCTACCTCGAGCGCGCACAGGCCAACCCCGGCCGCATTCGCGTACTGGATGCGCGGCACAGTATCGCCGAATTGCAGACCGAAATCGGCCAGCTGTTGCAGGGGCTGGCGTGAGCGCTCCGTATCCCTGGCTGGAGGTGCCCTGGCAGCGCTTGCTGGCGGGCCGTGGACATCCCGCTCAGGCCCTGTTGCTGACCGGGCCACGCGGGGTGGGCAAGGGCGCTCTGGCGCTGGCGTGGGCGCAGGCCTTGCTGTGCGAAGCGCCGCTTGCCGACGGCGCGGCCTGTGGTACGTGCCCCGCCTGCCACTGGTTCGACACTGGCGGGCATCCGGATTTTCGGCTGGTCACCCTGCAGGAGAAAACCGGCAAGGAAGGCGAGACCCGGATGGCCACCGCCATCGAGGTCGATCAGGCGCGCGAGGCGGTCGATTACGTCCAGTTTTCCACCTACCGCGCGGGGCTTCGGGTAGTGCTGGTCAACCCGGCCGATAGCCTCAACCCGGCGGCCGCCAATGCCCTGTTAAAGGTATTGGAGGAACCGCCGTTAAATACGGTGTTCGTGCTGGTCTCGGATCAACCGCGACGGCTGCTGCCAACCATCCGCAGCCGCTGCACCCGGCTCGACATCGGCCTGCCGCCAATCGATCAGGCGGCGCAGTGGCTGGCAGGGCAGGGTGTGGACGATGCGAAGAACCTGCTGGCGCTTTCCGGCGGCACGCCGCTCGACGCGCAGCGCTGGGTCGACAGCGGCGAGCTGGATGAACGCCGTAGCGTGCTGGAAGGCCTGTCGCGTCCCGACCTGCTTGATCCGGTGACGCTGGGTGACCGCTTCAAAACGGTCGGTCCGCAGACCTGGCACAACGTGGCATACAAGTGGCTGGGCGATTTGCTGGCGGTCAAGTTGCAGGGCAGCGTACAGTTCAACCATGATTTTTCCGGGGTGCTGATGCGGCTGGGGGAAAAGGCCGATCTGGCAAAGCTGCTGGCACTCGCCAGAATGCAGGCGAACGAAGGCCGGACGCTGGCCCATCCGCTCAACCGCAGCCTGCAGTTGGAAGCCTGGCTGATTCAGTACCGGCATCTGTTTGAATAGAGAGTTGAATATGAATGCAGCAGTCAATGATGTCGCGGCACCCGTCCGGCCCGGCGTGCTTTCCCTGTCGATCAAGGAAAAATCCGCGCTGTTTGCGGCCTACATGCCTTTCATCAAGGGGGGCGGGCTGTTCATTCCCACCAACAAAAGCTACAAGATGGGAGAGGAAGTGTTCATGCTGCTGACGCTGATGGACGACCCCGCCAGGCTGCCGGTGTCGGGCAAGGTGGTGTGGCTGACGCCTTCGGGTGCGCATGGCGGCCGCACCCAGGGCGTGGGCGTGCAGTTCGCCTTCAACGAAAGCGGCAAGGCGGCGCAAAACAAGATTGAAGGTTTTCTCGGCGGTTCGTTAAAATCGGTACGACCCACTCACACCATGTGACAGGTGCAAGGTTCAAGTTTCAAGAGCGGCGCTGAACCTTTCCAAAAGCCAGGGCGCCTTCAAGGGCCTTGCATCTTGTAACTTGAATCTTGTATCTGAAATGTTCGTCGATTCCCACTGCCACATCAATTTCCCCGATCTCGCCAGCAAGTTGCCTGAGGTGTTCGACCTTATGGCGGCCAACCAGGTGAGCCACGCGCTGTGCATTAGCGTGGAACTGGAAAAATTCCCCGAGATCCGCGCGTTGGCCGAGGCGCATCCCAATGTCTACGCCTCGGTCGGTGTCCATCCCGACCATGAAGGCTGCACCGAGCCGACGGTGGCGGAACTGGTCGCGCTGGCCGATCACCCGAAGGTGGTGGCGATCGGCGAGACCGGGCTGGATTATTTCCGGCTCGGCGGCGACCTCGAATGGCAGCGCGAGCGTTTCCGCACCCATATTTGTGCCGCGCGTGCGTGCCAAAAGCCCCTGGTCATCCATACCCGCGCTGCGGCCGACGATACCCTGCGCATCATGCGCGAGGAGCAGGCCGGCAAGGCGGGCGGGGTGATGCACTGCTTTACCGAAAGTCTGGAAGTAGCCGAAGCTGCGATCGAGCAGGGTTTTTACATTTCGTTTTCCGGCATCGTCACCTTCAAGAATGCCAAGGCCCTGCGCGAGGTGGCGGCGGTCATTCCACTGGAGCGCATGCTGATCGAGACCGATTCGCCGTACCTGGCGCCGGCGCCGCATCGCGGACAGACCAACCAGCCCGGCTACGTCAAGCACGTGGCGGAAGAAATCGCGCGGGTGCGCGGCATCACCGCCGAGGCGGTGGGTGACATCACGACGCAGAATTTCTTCCGGTTGTTCAAGTCCGCCCGCCACTGAGGCGTTCAAGCCCCTGCCTGGATCGGGCGAATAGCTTACCCGGCCCGTGCCGCCAGTTTGTTGAGCACGTGCGCCGCTGCCCGCAGACCGAAGCTGGCGGTGACGCACACGGAAGATCCAAAACCGGCGCAATTGAGTCCATGCAGGTGGGCGTCCTCGGGACGTTCGTAGCACACACCGCCCTCGGCACTCGGATAGGTGAGGGATTCGGTGGAATACACGCAGTCGATACCGAATTTTTTACCCGGCTCGCGCGAAAATCCATGCTCGCGGCGCAGGCTGGCGCGCACCTTGGCCAGCAGGGGATCTTCGATGGTGCGGGCGAGATCGGCCAGCTGCACCCGGCCGGGGTCGCTCTGGCCGCCGGCAGCGCCGACGCACACCAGCCTGATGCGCTGGCGGCGGCAGTGGACGATCAGCGCGGTTTTGGCGCGGGCGCTGTCGATGGCATCCACCACGTAGTCGAAACTTTCCGCCAGCAGCCCGGCGACATTCTCGGGCGTGAGAAACTCATCCACGCAGTCGACCTGGCAGCGCGGATTGATCGCATGGATGCGCGCTTTCATGGCCTCGACCTTGGGCTTACCGAGTTCGTGCGTCAGCGCATGGATCTGCCGGTTGATGTTGGACTCGGCCAGATGGTCGGGGTCGATCAGGGTAAGTCGGCCGATGGCGGAGCGCGCCAGCGCCTCTGCGGTCCAGGCCCCGACGCCGCCGATGCCGATGACGCACACATGCGCCCGCTGGAAACGCTCGAAGGCAGTCGCGCCGTAAAGCCGGCGCACGCCGCCAAAACGGCGCTCGAAATCGATCGCGTGTTCGCTGTGGAAGAGGTCAGTCATGAAAGGGGCTGCCGGCTTGTCGTCCGGGGATCGGGGGATCGGCAGGCATCAGGATATCAGGCGGCGGTTGTGGCGCGAATCATACCGTGTCCGCCGCACGGGATTCGATGCACACCATGCCGGCAGGTCTGAAAATGGGACTTGCAAGAGCCAGACAAACCGGGTGGTCTGGGAGCCGGGCCCGCTCGGCGCTGGCTGAAGGAGGTCTCCCAGACGCAGGATCAGAGATCCGCAGTTTCCAGTTCGAACTGGATTGCCTGGATTCCGGCACGGGCACAGGCTTCGTCCTGCTCGCCGGTCGCTGCGCCGGAGATGCCGACTGCGCCGATGATGTTGCCGGCGGCCTCGATCGGCACGCCGCCGGCGGAAAACACCAGACCTTCGACCTTGCCGACCGAGAACGGCTGAGTAAAGCGGTTTTCCATGCTTGAGGTGGCCGCATTGAAATTGACCGCCGTGTAGGCCTTCTGCCGGCTGATCTCCAGGGTGATGCGCGATGCCAGCGTGTCGCGTAGCGTCACCATGGCGTCGCCGCTGCGGTCGACCACGGTTACGCCGATCTGGATGCCCTCCTTGCGGCAGGCCGCCATCGCGGCATGGGCGATTTTTTCCGAAGCCTCGACGGTGAGTCTGGGGATTTTGACGATGACGGGCACCTCTGCCGCGATCGCAGGAAAGGTGAACAAAGCGGCGCAGCTCGCCGCGATCAATGAAGGTTTGCGCATGAACCATCTCCTCCTGTTGGTATGTTGATGTGGGAAACACCCTGCATGGCGAGCCGGATGGCAATTCAACTCAACCCGGCCGGGGCATCGGGGGCCATCGCCATACTACCTGTTCCGGGCCGCAAGTGGCCGCAGAACCTGAGGGCTTGCTACTCGAAAAACGCCTTGACCTTGTCCATGAACGACTGCGCGCGCGGGTTATTGTTGCGTCCCGGGCTCAGGCTATCCAGTTCGCGCAGCAATTCCTTCTGGCGCTCGGACAGATTCACCGGTGTTTCGATCTGCATGTGGCACAGCAGGTCGCCAGGGGCATGGCTGCGCACACCCTTGATGCCCTTGCCACGCAGGCGGAACACCTTTCCCGACTGCGTTTCTGCCGGAACCTTGATCTTGGCATGGCCTTCCAGGGTGGGAATTTCAACCTCGCCGCCAAGTGCAGCGGTGGCGAAGCTAATCGGCATTTCGCAATGCAGATCGTCGCCGTCGCGCTTGAATACCGGGTGGTCCTTGAGATGGATCACCACATAGAGGTCGCCCGACGGACCACCGTTGACCCCGGCTTCGCCCTCGCCACCCAGACGAATGCGGTCGCCGCTGTCGACCCCGGCGGGGATCTTCACCGACAGGGTCTTGTGTTTCTTGACGCGGCCTTCGCCATGACAGGCAGTGCAGGGGTCGGCCACCATCTTGCCGGTACCGCCGCAGCGCGGGCAGGTCTGCTGCACCGAGAAAAAGCCCTGCTGGATGCGCACCTGGCCATTCCCGCCGCAGGTGGTGCAGGTGGTCGGCGAGGTACCGGGCTTGGCGCCGCTGCCGTGGCACACGCCACATTCTTCCAGGGAGGGGATGCGAATCTTGGTCTCGGTGCCGCGCGCTGCTTCTTCCAGCCCGATTTCCAGGTTGTAGCGCAGGTCGGCGCCGCGATAGACACGGTCGCGGCGGCCGCCGCCCCCGCCGCCAAAAATATCGCCGAAGATATCGGAAAATGCATCTGAAAATCCGCTCGCTCCTCCGCCATAACCGCCACCCATGCCAGCCTGCTGGTCGACGCCGGCGTGGCCGAACTGGTTGTAGGTGGCGCGCTTGTCGGGATCGGACAGGACCTCGTAGGCCTGTTTGGCTTCCTTGAATTTTTCCTCCGCGCCCTTGTCATCCGGGTTGCGGTCAGGGTGGTGTTTCATGGCCAGCTTGCGGTAGGCCTTCTTGATGTCTTCGTCCGAGGCGTTCTTGGCGACGCCGAGGGTTTCGTAGTAGTCGCGTTTTGACATGGGGCGATAAGTAAAGGGGAAAGGGTAAAGGGGGAAGGGTAAAAGGGAAAAAGGAGACCGGTTTTACCCTTCTCCCTTGAGTGCAGCAGGCGCGGCCCCTTCCCCCTTCACAGATTTACTTGTCCTTCACCTCTTCGAACTCGGCATCGACCACGTTGTCGTCGGCCGAACCAGCGCCGCCACTGGCGGCTTCACCCGGCTGCGCCTGCTCGCCTTGGTACATCTGCTCGGCCAGCTTGTGGCTGGCGGTGGCCAGTGCATTGGTCTTGGCTTCGATGGTGTCCTTGTCGCCTTCGCGCACGGCATCCTCGCATTCCTTCAGCGCAGCCTCGATTGCTGCCTTCTCGTCGGTCGACACCTTGTCGCCATGTTCGGCCAGCGATTTCTTCACCGAGTGGATCATGCTGTCCGCCGCGTTGCGCGCGGTCGCCAGTTCGACCGCCTTGTGGTCCTCGGCAGCATTGGCTTCGGCATCCTTCACCATGCGCTGGATTTCCTCCTCGCTCAGGCCGGAACTGGCCTGGATGCGGATCTTGTTCTCCTTGCCGCTGGCCTTGTCCTTGGCCGACACGTGCAGGATGCCGTTGGCGTCGATGTCGAAGGTGACCTCGATCTGCGGCATGCCGCGCGGCGCGGGCGGGATGTCGGTGAGGTTGAACTGGCCGAGACTCTTGTTGCCGGAAGCGACCTCGCGCTCGCCCTGCAGCACGTGCACCGTTACCGCGCTCTGGTTGTCGTCGGCGGTGGAGAACACCTGCGAGGCCTTGGTCGGGATCGTGGTGTTCTTCGGGATCAGCTTGGTCATCACGCCGCCCAGGGTCTCGATGCCGAGGGAGAGCGGCGTGACGTCGAGCAGCAGCACGTCCTTCACTTCGCCCTGCAGCACGCCGCCCTGGATCGCGGCGCCCACCGCCACCGCTTCGTCCGGGTTGACGTCACGGCGCGGGTCCTTGCCGAAGAAGTCCTTCACCGCGTCCATCACCTTGGGCATGCGGGTCTGGCCGCCGACCAGGATGACGTCGTCGATCTGCGAGGTGGTCAGGCCGGCGTCCTTCAGCGCCATCTTGCACGGCTCGATGGTGCGCTTGATCAGGTCTTCCACCAGGGCCTCGAACTTGGCGCGCGTGATCTTCACTGCCAGGTGCTTGGGACCCGAAGCGTCCGCCGTGATGTAGGGCAGGTTGACTTCGGTCTGCTGCGCAGACGACAGCTCGATCTTGGCCTTTTCAGCGGCCTCCTTCAGGCGCTGCAGCGCGAGCACGTCCTTCTTCAGGTCGACGCCTTGCTCTTTTTTGAATTCTTCCGCGATGTAGTCGATCAGTCGCTGGTCGAAGTCCTCGCCACCGAGAAAAGTGTCGCCGTTGGTCGACAGCACTTCGAACTGGTGTTCGCCGTCCATCTCGGAAATCTCGATGATGGAGACGTCGAAAGTACCGCCGCCAAGGTCATACACCGCGATCTTGCGGTCACCTTCCTTCTTGTCCATGCCGAAGGCGAGTGCGGCCGCAGTCGGCTCGTTGATGATGCGCTTGACTTCCAGGCCGGCGATGCGGCCGGCGTCCTTGGTGGCCTGGCGCTGGCTGTCGTTGAAGTAGGCCGGCACCGTGATGACGGCTTCGGTCACCTCCTCGCCCAGGTAGTCCTCGGCGGTCTTCTTCATCTTGCGCAGGGTTTCGGCCGACACCTGCTGTGCGGACAGTTTCTGGTCGCGCACTTCCACCCAGGCGTCGCCGTTGTCGGCCTTGACGATCTTGTAGGGCATCAGGCCGATGTCCTTCTGCACTTCCTTCTCGTCGAAACGGCGGCCGATCAGGCGCTTCACCGCATACAGGGTGTTCTTCGCGTTGGTGACCGCCTGGCGCTTGGCAGGCGCGCCGACCAGGATTTCACCGTCCTCGGTGTAGGCGACAACGGATGGCGTGGTGCGGGTGCCCTCGGCATTTTCGATCACCTTCGGCTTGCCGTTTTCCATCACCGCCACGCAGGAGTTGGTGGTGCCCAGGTCAATGCCAATAATGCGTCCCATGATGCGTTCCTTTTAAAGAGATTGAATTGATTTGAATGTGGGGGAGGTCGGTGCTATTTCAAGCGTCCTTGCCCTTGGCGACCATCACCAGTGCCGGCCGCAGCGTGCGCTCGTTGAGGCGGTAGCCCTTTTGCAGCACCGTCACCACCGTGTTCGCAGGTTGATCGGACTCGACTACCTGGATCGCCTGATGCTGGTAAGGATCGAACTTCTCGCCCATTGGATCGATGTCGTGCAAATTGAATTTGCCGAAGGCTGCAGTCAGCTGCTTCAGGGTCAGTTCGACGCCGTCCTTCATATTTTCCACGCTCAGCGACTCGGCCGCCAGCGCGGCTTCCAGGCTGTCCTTCACCGCCAGCAGTTCGTTGGCGAAGTTTTCAACTGCGAACTTGCGCGCCTTGTCGACGTCTTCAGCCGCGCGGCGGCGCATGTTCTCGGTTTCCGCCTTGGCGCGCAGCCAGGCGTCGTGATGCTCGGCAGCCTGGAGTTCGGCCGCTTTCAGCAGCGTTTCCAGGCTCGGCATGATTTCCCTTTCGGGGTGGGTTTCGGCCGTGTTCGTGTCGGTGTTGAGTTCGTCCTGCATGTGGGCTCCCAATTGGTTCACGCGGAAAGTTGGGGGCGAATGGCAGGGTTTCAAGAGGCGAACGTCAATTTCCCTGCGTCGAGATGGGGGAAACGCCTGGAGGCGCCGGCTTCATTTGCCGCGCGCAGGTGCTTCCGGTATGATGCGGCGCTCCCGGAGAGGTGGATGAGCGGTTTAAGTCGCACGCCTGGAAAGCGTGTTTAGGATAATATCCTAACGCGGGTTCGAATCCCGCCCTCTCCGCCACACACATCTATCAACAGCCACGTTTACGCGATGCCGAAATACGCCTACCACGGCAGGCTTTCCGTGGTTGTTCCCGTCAAGAACGAGCAGGATAATGTCGAGCCGCTGGTGCGCGAAATTGCAGCGGCGCTGTCCGGCAACATCACGTTCGAAATCATCTACGTCGACGACGGCAGCACCGATTCCACCCAGGCGCGGTTGCAGGCGCTGAAGACCGGATTCCCGATGCTGCGGGTGATCCGCCACCGCAAATCGTGCGGGCAAAGCCGCGCGGTGACGACCGGGGTGACGGCGGCGCGTTACGAATGGATCGCCACCCTCGATGGCGACGGTCAGAACGATCCGGCCGATATTCCGGCGCTGCTGGCCCAACTGACCAATCCGGCGCAACCCGCCAATCTGGAATTGCTCGCGGGCTGGCGCGCCCGGCGCAACGACACTTTCCTGCGCCGCCTGTCGTCGAAAATCGCCAATGGCGTGCGCTCGCGTATGCTGCGCGACAATACGCCGGACACCGGCTGCGGCCTCAAGCTGTTTGCCCGCGAGACCTTTCTGGCTTTGCCCAACTTCGATCACATGCATCGCTTCCTGCCGGCGCTGGTGATGCGCAATGGCGGCGCCGTGGTGTCGGTTCCGGTCCATCATCGCGCGCGCGCGCGCGGCACCTCCAAATACGGCGTGCACAACCGGCTGTGGGTGGGGATCGTCGATCTGTTCGGCGTCGCCTGGCTGCAGCGGCGGGTGCGCCTGCCGCTGATCGAGCCCGACTCCGATTTCTAAATGAAAGCGCGCGTCATCCTCAAGGGCCTGGCGCTGATGTTGAGCCTGGCCTTGCTGGGCTACCTGTTCAAGACCAGCGATCTGGGCAGCAGCGTCAACGAGGCCTGGATCGACGCGCGGGTGCGCGGCCATGGCGTCAACGGCGCGCTGCTGTTTCTGCTGATGGGCGGGTTGTTCACCGCGATCGGCCTGCCGCGCCAGATCATCGCTTTTCTCGGCGGCTATGCCTTCAGCGTCGGCCTGGGCACGCTGCTGGGCGCGCTCGCCGCTTTGCTGGGCTGCATGTTGAGCTTCGCCTACGCGCGCTTTTTCGGCAAGGGGCTGTTGCGCGCCCGGCTGGGCGAACGCGCCGGGCGCTTCGACCGCTTCATTCACGACCACCCGCTTTCGATGACGGTGCTGATCCGCCTGCTGCCGGTGGGAAGCAACATGCTGACCAATCTGGCGGCGGGCATTTCCAGCATCCGGTCAGTCCATTTCTTCTCAGGTACGCTGCTCGGCTATCTGCCGCAGACGCTGGTGTTTGCGCTGGTCGGCAGCGGCGTTTATATCGCGCCGACCCTGAAACTCGCGCTCGCCATTGGCCTGTTCCTGATCTCGGGCGCGCTGGGCGCCTGGCTTTACCGTCATTTCCGCCACGGCCAGAGCCTTGATGCGCAGATCGATGCCGCGCTTGATGGAGCCCCCCCTTCTGCCCCTGAACCCGATGCAAAATCCTGATTCCTCCGGGCGCGGCTTGCTGCTCAGCCTGCTGCTGCTGGCGGCACTGACCGCGGTGGCACTGTTGACGCGGCCGCTGATTCCTATCGACGAAACGCGCTACGTCAGCGCCGCCTGGGAAATGTGGCTGCGCGGCGATTTCCTGGTGCCGTTCAAGAACGGCGAGCCCTACAGCCACAAGCCGCCTTTCATGTTCTGGATGTTCCACGCAGGCTGGGCGCTGTTCGGCGTCAACGACTGGTGGCCACGCCTGGTGCTGCCGCTGTTTTCTGCCGGTACCTTGCTGCTGACTTATTCGCTCGCCCGTCGCCTGTGGCCGCAGCGCGCCGGCCTTGGCGGGCAGGCTGCACTGATTCTGTCGAGCACACTGTTGTGGATTGTCTTTTCCACCTCAGTCATGTTTGACGTGATGCTGGCGTTCTGGGTATTGCTCGGCATGCACGGCGTGGTGAGTGCCGCCAATGGCAAGCGCCGCGGGTTTGTCATGCTGGGCATCGCGATCGGTATGGGCGTGCTGACCAAGGGCCCGGTCATCCTGCTGAACCTGTTGCCGGTCACGGTGCTGGCGTTGTGGTGGCATCCAGGTCTTAAATGGGGCCGCTGGTTCGGTGGGGTGGGGCTGGCGGTGCTGCTGGGGGCGGCAATCGCCCTGCTGTGGGCGATCCCGGCCGGCATGGCAGGAGGCGAGGCGTATCGCAACGCGATTTTCTGGGGGCAGACCGCCAACCGTATGGTCGAGTCCTTTGCCCACCGGCGGCCGTTCTGGTGGTATCTGCCGCTATTGCCGCTCCTGCTGTTTCCGTGGTTCGTCTGGCCAGAACTGTGGAGGGCGCTGGCGCATCACTGGAGAACCGGGCTGGACCGGGGCACGCGCTTCTGCCTCGCCTGGATGCTGCCAGTGTTCGTCGCGTTTTCCTTCATCAGCGGCAAGCAGCCGCATTATCTGATTCCACTGTTTCCGGCGTTTGCATTGCTGGCGGCGCGCGTGCTGGCAGACCGTTCAGGTTCCCGCGTGGGTTTGCCCGCCCTGCTGGCGGCGGCGCTGGGGGCGGTCTTGATTCTGGCTGCCAGCGGCAGGATTGCGGCAGTCTATGAACAGGTTGCCGTGTTGCCGCCAATGTGGCCGGGTGTGCTGCTGGTGCTGTTGGGCGGGGCGGCCTGGATAGCTGGCCGCCGCGGCGTTTCCCCACTGTTGAACATAACGCTTCTAGCAGCCTGTCGGACTTGAACCCCCAATTCGTCTTCCAATCCGCGATAATCCCGCTATCGAATCCGAGCCCCTCCATCGCATGAGCCGCTTCCGCCCGATCGACCGCAAGACTGCCTACCTGCTGCCGCCCTCGGTCGAAGACTGGCTTCCCCAAGACCACCTGGCGCGTTTCATCGTCGAAGCCATCGAACAACTCGACCTCACCGAACTGACCCGCGTCTATGCCGGGCGCGGCAGCGCCGCCTACCACCCTGAAGTCCTGCTCAGCCTGCTGGTTTACGGCTACGCCACCGCCACCTTCTCCAGCCGCCGCATCGAACGCGCCACCTACGATTCCGTCGCCTTCCGCTACCTCGCCGCAGGCAGCCACCCCGATCACGACACGCTCGCCAGCTTCCGCCGCCGCTTTCTTGAAGAACTCGCCGGCGTGTTCCTGCAAGTGCTCGAACTGGCGAGCGAGATGAAGCTCCTGAAGCTGGGGACAGTCAGCCTCGACGGCACCAAGGTTCACGCCAACGCCTCCCGCCACAGTGCGCTCTCGCACGGCCACATCGTCAAGCTCGAAACCCAACTCAAGGCCGAAGTACAAGACCTGCTGGCGACAGCCGAAGCCGCTGACCAGGCCGACATCCCGGATGGCGTGAATCTGCCCGCAGAAATCAAACGCCGTGAAGACCGGCTGGCCGTCATGGCCGCCGCCAAAGCCAAGATCGAAGCGCGTGCCCGAGCCCGCTTCGAAGCGGAACAAGCGGCTTATGAAACGAAGCTCGCCCAGCGAGCCGCACGCGCAGCGGAATCAGGCAAGAAGCCCAGCGGCAAGCCGCCCCAGCCGCCGACGCCGGAACCCCGTCCGGAAGACCAGATCAATCTCACCGACGAGGAATCCCGCATCATGAAGATTGCCGGCGGCGGCTTTGAGCAGTGCTACAACGCTCAGGCGGCGGTCGATGCGCCGACGATGCTGGTAGTGGCGGCATCACTCACGAATGCGGGCAACGACAAACAGCAGGTTCAGCCGATGCTGGACAAGCTCGGTGCGCTACCCGCCAGCCTGGGCACAGTCGATGCCCTGCTGGCTGACACGGGCTATTGCAGCGCGAACAACATCACCGCTTGCGAAGAAGCTGGAGTTGAACCTTACATTGCCGTCGCCCGCGAAGATCACCATCCCGGCTGGCGCGAGCGTTTCACCGAGCCGCCGCAGTTGGAAGCGGACGCCACGCCGATGCAAAAGATGGCGCATAAACTCAAGACCAAACTGGGGCGGATGCTGTATGCGCTGAGGAAGCAGAGCGTGGAACCGGTGTTTGGCATCATCAAATCGGTGATGGGGTTCAGGCAGTTCTTGCTGCGTGGTTTGGAGAAGGCGAAGGGCGAGTGGACGCTGGTATGTCTGGCGTGGAATTTGAAACGCATGGCCGTGTTGCGCCAGAAATCCGTCCCAAGCGCCTGAAAAGAGCAGAAACCCGTTCAAATTTGATACCGATGCGGCGATGAACGACTAAAAATGCCTAAATATTGTGCAAATACCGTCCCGGCGGGGAAATTGCTGCCGTGCGGGGCTCCAAGTCCGACAGGCTGCTAGGTGCCGGCACGCTGGCATTGATACAACTGGCGGCGATGCGTTCGATCGATCCCCTGTATGACATCAAGCCGATGGCGCAGGCAATCAAACAGGTACAGGATGAAGGGCGGCCGGTGGCGAATGCCGCGAGATACCATGCGCAATACCAGTTCCTTGGCCGTCTGGAAGCGCCGCTGGTCGAATTGCAGGGTGCCGAACTGGCACCCTGGCTGGCCGAGCATCCTGAAGCCTATGCGGTGATTTATCTGAAAAGCAGGCAGGAACTGGATGGGTTCCCGGTCCTTCACAAGCAGGCGTATCGCGGGGGAGTGGCCGTTCTAGTGAACGCGCAGGCGGCGGCCAGGCTGCAGGCCGCCGAATAGGAAAGTTTAAGCCACGACTTCGCGCGGCGGCAGCACGACTTCGCGCGAAGGCGAAATGGTCGAGATGGCGTGCTTGAAAATCATTTGCGCGGCCTGATCCTGGCCTTTAAGCAGTACCACGAACTGGTCGAACGATTCTATCCGCCCCATCAGCTTGATGCCGTTGACAAGAAACACCGACACCGGAATGCGCTCCTTGCGCAGGGTGTTGAGGAAGACGTCTTGCAGTTGATTATGTTCTTTGGCCATGTTCGGCTCCCTGTAGGTGAAGGCGGAGCGGTACTCCGCCTAATTTTTTATTAGCTGATTATTCGATTTTTGCATCGGCGCGCGCAGCCGCGATGGCGTCGCGGACGCGCTGCTGCTGCAATTGCCTGGTGATTTCGCCGCGCACGGCATCCAGCGGCGGAAACTGCGGCTGGCGCGTTTCGTCGAGGCGGATGACGTGGTAGCCGAACTGCGTCTTCACCGGCGCCTTGGTGGTTTCGCCTTTTTTCAGGCTGGCCATGGCGTCGGAGAATTCTTTCACGAATGCGCCCCGATTGGACCAGTCAAGCGCACCACCGTTCTTGGCAGAGCCGGGATCCTGGGAATATTTTTTTGCCAGATCCTCGAATTTGGCCTTCTTGCCGAGGTCGGCAATGATCTTTTTCGCCTCGGCCTCGGTTTTCACCAGAATGTGGCGCGCACGGTATTCCGGCTCGACAGGGCCCGCCTTGGCCTTGTCATAGGTGGCCTGAATTTCGGCATCGGTGACCGGGTGGGCTTTGACGTAGTCTTCCAGATAGGCTTTCGTCAGCTGATCCTTGCGGCGGATATCCAGCGCGGCAGCCAGTTGCGGATTCTTGTCGAGCCCCTTGTCCAGGGCGGCGCGCGACAGCAGTTCCAGGTTGATGAGCGACTCGCGAACGCGAGCGTCGAGCTGCGGGGAATCGGGCTGGCCCTGGGCCATTTCACGCTTGACCAGTTCGCCATACAAGGCAGGGATTTCCTTGCCATTGACCACGGCCAGCGGCTTGCTGGCGTCAACGGCAGGGGCGGTCGTCGCGGGGGCTGGAGTTTGTGCCTGCGCCAGCGGGGCAAGAGCCAGCAGGATCAGGGTTGGGAGTAGGGCAAGTCGCATGTGGATTCCTTATTAAAGTTCTTCAGGGGTTAAGGCGGTAATTGACAGCGCGTGGATATCGCGATGCATCAGCTCGCCCATGGCTTCGTACACCAGCCGGTGGCGAGCGAGGGTAGAGAGATTGTGGAACCTGGGCGACACCAGCGTGAGCCGGAAATGCCCGCCACCGGAGGCGGCACCGGCATGTCCCTTATGCTGGGCACTTTCGTCTTCCAGGGTGAAGGTTTCGGGCTCCAGCGCGGCGAGACGCTGGCGGATCAGATCGGTCGTGCTCATTGCGGGAACACTCTCTTGAAAGGTTTGACGCTGACACTGGCATACACGCCGGCTGCCACGTAGGGGTCGGCGTCGGCCCACGCCTGTGCGCCGGCCAGGGTGTCGAATTCGGCGACGATCAGGCTGCCGGAAAAGCCGGCACTGCCGGGGTCGTTGCCGTCGATACTCGGAAACGGACCGGCCAGCAGCAGACGTCCGGCCTGCTGCAATGCCTGCAGGCGATCGACGTGCGCGGAGCGGGTTGCAAGCCGCTGATTCAGGCTGTCGGGCACATCCTGTCCGACGATGGCGTAAAACATTATTGCTTTTCTTCCTTGTCCAGTTTGGCTTGATCCAGATCGGCTTTATCCAGATATCTGGTCAGCATCATGCTCTGACCAATCACAAACGCCAGCATCAGCCCCAGGCTGCCGAACAGCTTGAAGTTGACCCAGGCATCAGTCGAGAAGTTGAAGGCGACAATCAAATTTGCAAGCCCCATGAAGGCAAAAAATCCACCCCAACTCGCATTCAACCGACCCCAGGCGGGGGCAGGAAGTTCCATCTGTTTGCTCATCAGGCTTTTGATGACGTTGCGGCCAAAGGCCGCAGCGCCAAAAATGACGGCGGAAAAAATCCAGTACAGCACGGTCGGCTTCCACTTGATGAAGCTCTCGTCGTGTAGCCACAGGGTGGCGCCGCCGAACACAACGATGATGCCCAGAGTGACCCAAAGCATGGTGTCGACCTTGCGGCCGCGCAGCTTGACCCAGCCGATCTGTCCGAAGCTGGCGACGATGGCGACCAGGGTGGCGAGGTAGATACCGGGCTTTTCGTCGATGCCGGCCGGCTGTGGCAGGCCGAGACCGGCCATGAAGGTGCGCGTGGCCTCGGTGTTGGCATCGCCCAGCTTGTAGGCGACAAAAAAGATGATGACGGGAAACAGGTCGAACAGCAGTTTTTTCATGGTGCTTTTTTCATTCGGACGGGGCTTCAGCCCGCTGAAATTCGGGCGGGCGCTTATTTTGCTATGATTCTCCCTCCTGACCAAGCGCTTTTGGCCCTGGTCGCCCGATCCCGATCATCGATGCTCAATATCGATCTGCATTGCCATTCCAATGTGTCCGACGGTGTGTTGTCGCCCGCCGACGTGGTCGCCCGCGCCGTGGCCAACGGCGTGGATGCGCTCGCCCTGACCGACCATGACGACGTCGCCGGGATCGCTTCTGCACGGGCGGCGGCAGACGCGGCCGGGATGACGCTGATTCCGGGGGTTGAAATCTCGGTGAGCTGGGGCGGGCAGACCGTGCATATCGTCGGCCTGCGCATCGATCCCGCGCACCCCGAACTAGCCGCCGGCCTGCACGGCATCCGCGTGGGGCGCATCGAACGTGCGCAACGCATGGCGGCGGATCTGGCGCGATCGGGCATCCATGGCGCCTACGACGGTGCATTCGGTTATACCGCCAACAAGGAAATAGTGGGGCGCACGCATTTCGCGCGCTGGTTGGTGGCGCAGGGCCACACCCCCGACCTGCGCACGACATTCAAGCGCTATCTCACACCCGGCAACCCCGGCTACGTCGAGCACGAATGGACCTCGCTGGAAAACGCCGTCGGCTGGATCCGCGCCAGCGGCGGCATGGCGGTGATCGCGCACCCCGGGCGCTACGCCTTTAACGCGCGTGGACTGCACCTGCTGCTGGATGCCTTCCGCGCACTGGGCGGCACGGGCATCGAGGTCATCTCCGGCAGCCATCATCCTTCCGAGTACGGCAAGTTCGCCGACCTGGCGCGCGCGTTCGGGCTCAAGGCCTCGCGCGGGGCCGACTTCCACGCCCCGGACGAGGGCAGCGACATCGGCTGCCTGCCGGCGCTGCCACACTATTGCCGACCGGTGTGGCATGACTGGCCGGAACTGGCGATCCATCTTTCTTCTTCCATGGCCTGAGCCCTTATATCGAACATTAATTTTATGGCGCAATTCTTCAATATCCATGCCGAGAACCCGCAGCCGCGGCTGATCCAGCAGGCGGTCGACATCCTCAAGCGCGGCGGCGTGATCGTCTATCCCACCGACTCGTGCTATGCGCTGGGTTGCCACATCGGCGACAAGGAAGCGGCGATGCGGCTGTTGTCGGTGCGCGGACTCGACACCGGGCACGACCTCACGTTGATCTGCAGGGATTTGTCCGAGCTCGGGCGCTACGCCCAGGTCGACAACACCCAGTTCCGTTTTCTGAAGGCGCACACCCCGGGCGCCTACACCTTCATCCTGCGCGGCACCCGCGAAGTGCCGAAGCGCTTGCTGCACAAGAAGCACGACACCATCGGCCTGCGGGTGCCCGATCATCCCATCGTGCAGGCGCTGCTGGCCGAACTGGGCGAGCCCATTCTGTCGTCCACGCTGCTGCTGGACGGCGAGGACGTGCCGCTGACCGAGCCGTGGGAAATCCGCGAACGCCTGGAGCATCTGGTCGATCTGGTCATCGACGGCGGCGCCTGCGGCCTCACCCCGACCACCGTGGTCGATCTCACCACCGATACGCCCGTCGTGGTGCGCTTCGGCAGGGGCGACACGACGGATTTCGAGGCGTGAGTTGCCCCCGGATTTTCTTCACCCCGACGCCCCACCCGCAAGGAGTGTGCTTGCGGGGGAGCGGACAAATGCGTCGCTGTGAGGCGCCAGGTTAATACGATGGAACTCAGCCTGATCCAGAAAATCGCCATATTCGTGCTGCCGGTCATTTTCGCCATCACCCTGCACGAAGCTGCCCATGGTTATGTCGCACGCCACTTCGGCGACACGACCGCGGCCGCGCTGGGCCGCATCACCCTCAACCCGCTCAAGCATATCGACCCGGTGGGCACCATCCTGGTGCCGCTGGCGATCCTGATTGCCAGCAAGCTTCTGGGTGGTGGCATGATCCTGTTCGGCTGGGCCAAGCCGGTGCCGGTCAATTTTGGCCAGCTGCGCCGTCCCAAGCAGGACATGCTGTGGGTGGCCGCCGCCGGACCCGGGATGAATCTCGTCATGGCGGTGTTCTGGGGGCTGGTGATCCAGCTGGGTCATGCCCTCGGCAGCGGCTTTGCCGGCACGCCGCTGATGCTGATGGGCGCGGCGGGCGTGTTCATTAATGTCATCCTGATGGCCTTGAACCTCATTCCGCTGCCGCCGCTCGACGGCGGTCGCATCGCCGTCAGCCTGTTGCCGGTGAAGCAGGCCATCCAGTTTTCGCGGCTGGAACCCTATGGCCTGTTCATTTTGCTCGGCCTGTTGTTCACCGGCATCCTCGGCATCATCCTGTGGCCGCTCATCGCCCTGTTCATCGGCCTCATCGCACTGGTCACCGGTCTCGAATCCGCGCAACTGATCGGCCTGATCCAGGTCGTGCTGTCCTGACCCGAAACACTCTCGACTCTCCGCTCTTAACTCCCGACTCTAAAAAATGTATTCCGACCGCGTTCTCTCCGGCATGCGCCCCACCGGGCGCCTGCACCTTGGCCACTACCACGGCGTCCTGAAAAACTGGCTGCGCCTGCAGAGCGAATACCAGTGCCTGTTTTTCGTCGCCGACTGGCATGCGCTGACCACGCATTACGATGCGCCGCAGATGATCGAAGAAAATTCGCGCGACATGATCATCGACTGGCTTGCCGCCGGTGTCGATCCGGCGCAGGCGACGCTGTTCGTGCAGTCGCGCGTGATCGAACATGCCGAACTGCATCTGCTACTGTCGATGATGACGCCGCTGGGCTGGCTGGAACGCGTGCCCACCTACAAGGACCAGCAGGAAAAACTCAGCGAGAAGGATCTTTCGACCTACGGCTTCCTCGGCTACCCACTGCTGATGAGCGCCGATATTCTCATCTACCGTGCCAACCGGGTGCCGGTCGGTGAAGACCAGGTCCCGCATATCGAATTCACCCGTGAACTGGTGCGTCGCTTCAACCACATGTACGGGCGCGAGCCGGGCTTCGAGGACAAGGCGCGCGCCGCAGTCAAGAAACTCGGCCCGAAGAAGGCGCGGCTGTACGAGGAATGCCGCGCCGCCTATCAGGAAAAGGGCGACGACGAGGCGCTGGAGTCCGCCAAGGCGTTGCTGAACGATGCGCAGAACCTGTCGATGAACGACCGTGAACGCCTGTTTGGCTACCTCGAGGGCTCCGGCAAGATGATCCTTATCGAGCCCGAGGCGCTGCTCACCGAAGCGTCGAAAATGCCCGGTCTGGACGGCCAGAAGATGTCCAAGTCCTACAACAACACCATTGCGCTGCGTGAAGATCCGGAGATCGTCAGCAAGAAAATCCGTACCATGCCGACCGACCCCGCACGCGTGCGCCGCACCGATCCCGGCAACCCGGCCAAGTGTCCGGTATGGCAGTTTCATCTGGTGTATTCCGACGATGCGACGCGCCAGTGGGTCACCGCCGGCTGCACCAGCGCCGGCATTGGCTGCCTCGACTGCAAGCAGCCGGTGATCGACGCCGTGCTGGCCGAGCTCGCCCCCATCCGCGAACGCGCCGCATACTACGAAGACAACCTCGACCAGGTCCGCAACATCCTCGCCGATGGCTGCGAGAAGGCGCAGGAGCTGGCGCGCGACACGATGCGGGATGTGCGCGAGGCGATGGGGCTGACGTTCGGCTGAGGGATGGGGAAGCAGTAAAAACAAGGAAAATCAGGAGGGGGAGGCATGGCCGTCAAACAACCCGGAAAAGGGGAACCCTTCCTGCATGGGGAGGGGCAGCCAGTCCTTCAGGGAAACACTGATTTATTCCCCACGCTGTGCCTAAATTTGAGCGGTGTCTGTCAGAATTCAGTTGTCCTTCTCACGGGTGATTTTGCGATGCAAACGAGCTTCTCCGAACTGGAATACGCCACCAAGAAGAAACAGACCCGACGTGATCGTTTTCTTGCCGAACTCGAAGCCATCACACCTTGGACTGCACTCGAACAGTGCATCGCCCCCTTCTACCCGAGCGACGGCGGCCCCGGTCGCCCGTCCAAAGGATTGACCCGGATGTTGCGGATGTACATCGCACAGCAATGTTTCGGTTTCTCCGACGAGGGTACGGAAGACGGAAGACGCCATCTACGATAGTCAGGCAATCCGCCGTTTCATCGGCTTGATCTTGCCCGCGACGCCGTGCCTGACGCCACCACCCTGCTGCACTTACGCCACCTGCTCGAACGCCATCAGCTCATCGAGTCCATCTTCAACGCCATTGGCATGTCGCGATGCGTCCCGGTAAACGTCGTGCCCTGGATAAATCGCCCGAGGGCGAACAGCAGGCAGGAATGGCTCGAACAGGCCAAGGTCAGCATTCGCGCCAAAGTCGAGTATCCGTTTCACGTAGTGAAGAATCCGTTTCGTCATCGCAAGACGCGCTATCGGGGACTGGCCAAAAACGCGGCGCAGTTATTCTCGCTGTTTGGCCTGGCGAATCTGATGCTGGCGCGTCGATGGTTGCTTAACCCTCAGGGGCAAGTTGCGTCCTGAAAATGGGAAATGAGCAGAAAATCGCTCAAAACGCACTGTATCGATCGAAAAGCAAACCAACTTGCTGACTTGCTTCGTCAATATCCCGCAGATTTCTCGGGAGTGGTGAGTTGTTCAACGTCTCCCAAACGCTAGCAGCCTGTCGTAATCCGCCGTTTTGACGGCGTTTTTCTCACTTCGACCAGCGGCAAAGGCTTACTGGTTGAAATCGTCGATGCAAGCTTTCAGGGTGTCGACGTTCTTCGTATCCAGGGCGCAGTTGCCCGACCTGGCCGGGCGGGGTTTGCTGCTGTCGCTGCGGCGGCTGGCCGGCGCCTGCCGCTGGGCGCTGCGCGTGGCTTCGCCGGCGTGCAGCGCGGCCAGTTGTTTTTCTGCTGCGTCGAGCTGCTTTTGTTTCTCGGTTGTCGATTTCGAATACTCGGCAAGGGACAACGCCAGCTTTTCCTCTGCTTCGGTTCGCTTGGCCTGCGCTTCATCAAGCGCTTTTTGGGTTTCGGCGCCTGATCTGTCTTTTTCGGCCAGTGCCGCTTCCAGGCGCCGGCTTTCGGTGATCTGCTGGTCGAGCAGACTTTCGAGCACGGAGTAGGACTCGGTTGCGGAGTTCGAATACTCGGCGAGGGCCAACGCCAGCTTTTTCTCCGCTTCGGCACGCCTGGCCTGTTCTTCCTCAAATGTTTTCAGCGTTTTGGCACCGGGCTTGATTTTTTTGACGAGCGCGGCCTCCTGGCGCAGGCTTTCCTCAAGTAGTTGGCCGAGCTGTTTCTGGTACTGGTTGTAGGCGAGGGCGCCGCCTCCGATGCCGCCGGCCAGCATGACGCTGATATAGATCAGGAAAGCGCGCAGGCGACGTCGGGGTTTGGGGGGCTCGACCGCGGCTTCGTCCGGGGGCGCGGTCCTTTTCCTTGCCCCCGGCCGCTCACGCCTCGACCCGGGCCGGTCCTCGTCTTCTCCGGCGTCCTGCGCACCACCGACCTTTTTGCGTAATCCTTGCAGCAACGCAATGTCGGCATCCAGAAAGGCCGCGATTCTGGCGCGCACTCTGGTAAGCAGCGCGCGCCTGGCGTGTGCGGACAGGCTCTCTTCGGCGATCGGTTCTTCGGCCGGCGCGCGCTGGGGGCGGCTCGCGGCAGGGGGCGCTGTATTCAACAAGGTCTCGGATCGGGGATAGTGGTTACTAACGATATCGGCCCGTATGGGGATTAGTTGAATGCATGGCGGTCGCAGGCCGATTCGCCGTCAGCGTCCGGGACGCAAAAGTTTTTTTCTGCGATTCAATGCGGGCTGCCGGCGATCGGAAAAAATAGGCTGATTACTTTCCTATACTCGTTCTTGTGGCTTGAATATTTTGTGGAGGCGTCATGTCAAGAACATCCGAGTTGGTGAAATTGCCCGGCACTGTAGCTGCCGCTCTCTTTTCCAGAAAGGGATTCCTGGAAGGGTTCGAGGGGACATTGACCGAAGCCGAGGCCGAGAAAATGGCGATTCTGGACGCGGCCATTACGCTGACCATGGAAATGCAGGGCCGCCTGCTGGGCCGCATGGTCGATCAATCGGGATGGGATAGCAGTTACGGCTGGATGATGTGGGGGCCTGAGATGTCCTTTGTCGCGATTCACGACAGCGTATGCATCGTACGGGGGCAACAAGTCTCATTCAACCAGGTGATCAAGGCCATGAAGGAGTCGGCCGATGCTGAAATCGTCAAGCCAGGGAAAGGAGAGCCAAATGCCGGCATTGGATGAATTGATGTCTTTACCAGGGGTATACGGTGCGATCGAGTTTTCTTGCATGGGTGAGCTGGGTCAGACGCGCGGCGATCTCGAGCGCGATTTTGCGGAGCTTGTCGCCCAGATGTGCGCCGCCAATATGGCGATTTACCGAATGCAGGCCACCGGATGGACGAAGCTGACGGGCCAGAAAGGGTTTCTGCCCGAGCGCGGGTTTGCCTTCTTGGCCCTGGATCACGTGGTGATGGGCATGAATGGCAATGCGATTCTGGCGCGCAGCAAGGATTTCGATTACGACGCGGCCTACCAGCGCTTCAATGCCACTGCCTGAATGCGGCGCTCGCAAAAGGAGAATTGCACCATGTTGGATTTGCAGAGCCTGTTTGCGCTCAAGGGCGTTGTTGCCGCACTGCGTTTTTATGACGATGGTTCCCTGGCGGAGGCCGCGGGCGATCTGGACCAGATCGACGCGCAACTGGCCGCGGAGTTGTGTTACGCGAATGGACGCATCATGCACCACAACGGCGATGCGCTCGCGACCCTTTCCAGCATCGAGGGCTGGCCGCCTCGGGGCTGGATGATGATGAGCGATGAGTTCTCCATTTGTGCCGTTGCGGAAGTGGCTTGTTTTGTACGCAATCGCGAGGCGTCTTTCAATGATGTGTTTCGCGGCTTGACGGAAATTTCCAGCAAATAAGCGGGCCTGACTGCGACACGAAGGTCGGGCAGCCTATAGCGCCCACTTTGCGGCAAGCGCACGCAACAGCCGGCGTGGGAGATCAGAGAGTGTGCAGCCTGATGCCCAGTTCCTATTTCCCGATATCCCAGCCGGGATACTGGAAATATTCGCCGTAGAGGCGCAAGGACTGCAGCACACCGAAAGCCCCGGCCCGCTGCACCTGCACTTTCGGCGAGACCTGCATCAATTCCGTGCTCTGCGTCAGGTCGGCGAGCACGATGGTATGGAAGGCCGAGTCGGCTTCTTTGCTGAGTTTGCAGTTCTTCACGATGTCGGCAACGTCTTTGTTCACTGCCGCAGCCAGCCGCTGATAATCCTGGACACCGAGACGCTCTTTCTCGATGGCTTCACGGTTTGCGAGCATCGCTTGCCGGATATTGTCCATGCCCTGCCGCAATACTTCGTCGGATGCCCATTTCTGGCTTGGCTTCAACACGGGCACAGCATCCTGCGCTTCATGCTTGTGTTCGTTCGCGTAAACCGGTGCTGCAAGCGACACCATTCCCGTTGCGACACATATGCCGAGGCCTGCCAATCGTAATAGTGCGAGCATCATTTTTCCTTTGTAAAAGCGCGATTATCAACGGGAACCAGCATGGTGCGCAATGCTTAAAGACTCCTTAAGACAAGGCTGAACGTACCGGGTCATTTACGACCGGGAAGCATGCGCGTCAGCGTGTTGTCATGCTTGATGTAGTGATGGTACAAGGCGGCCACTGTATGCAGGCCGATCAGAAAATAGCCTGTCGTCCCCACGAATTCATGCACTTCCTTGATCTGTTTTCCGAGGTCCTTGTTTTCACCGATCAGTGCGGGCAGTTCCAGGCCGAAGAACGGGATCGGCTTTCCGGCAGCACTGAGCATCAGCCAGCCGGTCAGCGGCATGCCGATCATCAGCAGATACAGCGCCAGATGCAACAGCTTGGAAGATAATTGTTGCAGACCCGGCGGTTCCGGCAGGATGGCGGGCGTGGGGCCGGACAGACGCGCCCCCAGCCGCAGCCAGACCAGCACGAACACCAGCATGCCGAGCATGAAGTGCCAGGTCATCAGCATCTCGCGAGAATCACTGCCTTTTTCGAACAGTTCATGCAATTCGACGGCTCCGTACACGGCGACGAACAGCAGCAACATCAGCCAGTGGATGCCGATGGAAAGCGAGCCGTAGCGGCTCGCAGCGTTTTTCAGGTTCATCATCATTTCCTTTTACGTAAAGTTCGACTATCGGCAGACGGCAGCATGGCGCGCAATACTTAACCGCGTGGTTTCATCAGCCGGCACTGGCTTAACCCAAAGGGTTCACCATGCTGGCGCTGTTATTTGGGGGGCTTGTGGCAAATTGGTCCGTCAACCGGATTTTCGGCACTTTGCACAATGGCGGTGGTGATCTCGTGGACCTCGCCGGGTGTGAAATGCTCCAGGAGGCGGCGTGCGATCGCCGGGGGAATACGTACGGCGCGGGTCGTGCCATCTTCCAGCGTCACCGTGATGCCGAATGCGTGATGGCTGACCAGTTCCTCGTCCGCTTCGGCGAGCAGCATCTGTTCGTCCATGATCGAATCGTATTCGTCATCGATGGCGTCCTGCAGATCATTGGCCAGGCCATCCGGCAGCTCGACCACAAAGCCTGCGATCGGGTCCTGCCGTATCGTGCCGGTGACGCCGTGATCCGCCACAAATGCGATGAAGCGGTCGCGCAACGCCTCGTTGAAGAACATGTATTCGAAACCCATTCCGTGACCCTTCTGGTCTTGTTATCAGACAGCTGCTAGGCGCCTGCGCGTTGTGCCGTCATCAAAAATACCGGGTAGTCCTGTGTCCCGGTCTCGCGTGTCTTGGTAATGGTGAACACCGTCTGAAACCGCGCGTCGGCAAGCCCCGCCTGGGCAGTGCGCCGGCCCAGGTCGGCCCGGTCGAAGCCATGGTGCACGTCCACCTCCGGGCCGTGGAAGGAGCCGTCTTCCTGGTCCAGGTCGGCGATGCACAGGGTGCCGCCGGGATTCAGCAGGTCGTGGAAGACGCGCAGGATGTGGTCGGTGTCGGGAACGTGGTGCAGCGTCATCGAGGTAACGATCAGGTCGAAGCGCTGCGCCGGCGGCGGGTCGACGAGCAGGTCCAGCTTCACTGGCGTCATGTTGTCGACCCCTTGCGCGGCGATTTTCCCGGCCACCACTTCGAGCATGCCGCCCGAGCTGTCCGCCATCAGGATCGCGCCGAGTTCGTCCTTGAGCGGAAACGACAGCAGGCCGGTGCCGCAGCCGTAATCGAGGGCACTCATTTGCCGATGCAAGGGCACGCTTTGCCGGATGGCCTGCGCGATTTTTTGCCCGCGTTCCTGGAAGACCGGGTTTTCGTCCCATTGGAGGGCTTTGCCGTCGAAGTGGGCGGCGTCGAGCTTGGTGGGTTGGGTGTTGGTCATGGCAATTTGAAGAAATGACGCCCGAAGGCTGGACTGGCAGGGAGTAAAGCCGGGCCGAACATGAATGTCCGGCCAAAGCGCGAGGGGTCATCGTTTCACAGCCGTTAGCCCGGCTGCAAAAATGGCCTGCCCCGCAAGCCGGGTTATCCGGGATTGACCCGATCATAGAACCTGGCGCGGAAAAGCAGCCGTTTTTTTGCGGCATCGTCGCTGTCCACGAGTCTTTCCCGTGTATGCAGCACGTTGTTCGAAATCAGGCCCATTCCGGATTCCAGCCGCCCTTCAATGGCGTGCGCCGACTCGTCCGAAATCAGGGATTCCAGCACGTGTCCGGCAGCGGCGACATCGCTGTCCCCGGACCAGGCCATGTCCGTTTTCCGGAAGGAAAACCGGTGGCACAAATGGCCGTCGGCGTTCGGCCAGAAAACCTTGCCGCCCCGATTCGGATCGATCTCGCCGGTGGCCGGGTTCCTGTAATTGAAGCAGTCTTTGTTCATCAATACCTCAAGAGCGTCGGGATCCTTGTCCCTGAGCTGAATGTAGAGCATTTCATGGTCCAAAACCTTGTTGCTTCCCCCCTCTACCGCAGGGCGCTTGCACAGCAGGAACAGCGCCTGGATGGTGTTGTCCGATCCGTAATAGGTGGCGTCGGTGTGCCAGTTGCAGTGCCGGGTGGAGAACGGGATAGCCCGGTTCAAAATGCCTGAATCGGTCAGTTCGTCGGACTGCGCGTGTCGGGCGGATTTGTCGGTGTGGCTGACGCCGAGTTGCTTTCCCAGGGCCAGCAGGGAACTCATACCCAGTTCGGCGGATCCTGCCGTGTAAACGCACATGTTGGCCCGTTCCACCGTCTCCAGGATCCTGGCTTTTTCGGCGGGGGTCAGCGCGCTCATGTCGCCGAGTTCAACCACCAGTTCACCGATATTTTTGGGATAGGCTGCCAACTTCTCGTCGCGCCATTTCAGATAGTCTTCATTCGAGCCCAGATCGAATCTGCGAGGGTATTTGACGTTCCAGCGTTTCATGAATCAGGCCTCGGTGAGGATGGGGATATTCAGAGTGAAATATCTTAGACCGAAAAATAAAAAAATTGCCATCTATTTGTTCGCACCGGAATACCGGAATACCGGATTTTGTCCCGCTGACGGGCTTGCTGTCGAAATATAGCAGCGTCGAGCTGGGATGATAAACACTCTGTATTGTTCAAAATCAATCGTCAATCGGGGCGCAATTCCCGCTCATCGGGTGTCATTGCTTGTTCAACACGGGGTTTCGTCTTGGTTGGGGCAGAGGCAATTGCAGAGCGCTGTGCCAATAACAGCGCTTGTGCATCGGCGCCGCGCTGATCGTCCTTCCCGCCTATTGGTGTAAGGCCTTGCACATGCCGTCTGACCAGTCCGAAACAAACGCATGAATCGATTCAACGAATTCGGGATCGGGATGCGTTTTGTCGATGGTGCAGTGAATAATCAAACTCTGGCGCGCTTCATCAAACGTGTTTGTCCAGGCCAGTGCGTGCGGGCAATCGATCAGCGCGTAGCGGACGCCGTTCCTGATTTCTTCACGACGCACTTTGAATGCACCCCAGATGCAGTAAATATCGCCTTCGTTTTCGCCGCCTGGCGTGACTGTGCTGATGGATGCACACAGGTTTGTCAGGTTGCCGATGGTTAAGAGATTCTTGAGGGTGGGGATATCCAGGCCGGCGTGATGAACTTCCCGAAAAAATTCCATGCTGTATTCAATTCCGATTAATTAATGTATCCACCGTGCACCAAAAACGCGCCCGGCGGAACCCGTCGCTCCAGGTCGTGGCAGTTGCCAAGAGGTGGTTACTGCACGTTCATTTTCATTCCTCGACTCGCCACGTAGAACCCTTGATCGGATGCGTCATTCTATCCGCTGCATTCGATCGAGGCAGGCGGCATCGAATGCAGTTCACGATGATGTTCGAAACGGAATACTAGTCCACGTCCCGTACAAAACACGTCAGTCGAACATCCACGCTGAGCGACAGGGCCGCCAGCGCAGCGGCCGCCGCGCGGCCCTCGGCGCTGGCGCGATAAAGATGCGGCGTCATCGCCAGCAGGTCGGCAACCTGCCCGGCATTGGTCAGATCGATCGAGAAGCACACCGTTTCCGTCGGCAAGCGGCGGAATCCTGTCGGAGTTTGCAGGTCGGTTGTGCGTTCCGGCTTCAGGCTGGGGTAGATGATTTTGCGCAGTTCGCGCAGATGATCGGGTCCGGCATCGACCTGAATGAGTCGACCGCCCGACTTCAGCACCCGCACAAACTCCGCATACACAGGGAAGCCGAACATGCACAGCACCCGGTCCAGCGTCCCCGGCAGCACCGGCAGCTTGGCGTTGCTGCCCACCACCCAGCTGGGGCGCTTGTCCTCTTTCGCGGCCGACAGCACCGCCCATTTGGAAATATCCAGCCCCAGCAGCGCCAGCGTTTGTTCATCTCCTGCCGCTGTCGCCAACTCGCGCAGGTAGTAGCCCTCGCCGCAGCCGGCATCGAGACAACTGAAGGTTGCGTCAGCCGGCAGTTCGGTCAGCACCGCCCAGCTTACAGCAGCGGCAATCGGCTGGTAGAAGCCGGCCGCGAGAAACCGCCGCCGCGCCGCGACCATCTCCTTGCTGTCGCCCGGATCGCGCGAGCGCTTGTTTTGCACCGGCAACAGATTCGTATAGCCCTGGCTGGCGATGTCGAAACTGTGGCCGGACGCGCAGGCCCAGGCGGAACCCGTGCAATGCAAGGGCGTACCGTCCAGCGGGCAGGCCAGTGCCTGGAATGGGGTGATGCTCATTGGCTAATGGGTTTACGTCCGGGGCTGCAACGCGTTCTGCATCGCTTGCCCGGTCACTGGGTAGGTCAACACGGCATGGACGGCAAACAGTTCCAGCAGTTTGCCGATATGGGGTTCTTCACGGGGATGCATGAACGCGATCGTCCTCGCCTGCGGCGCAAAGCGTTGCAGGGATCTGGTCGTGACGTCCAGGTTCGAGATGTTTGCGCCGGCGTAATTGTTGCCCCAGCCGTAAATGAATTTCCCCACAAAAAAATCCGGCGGCTGTTTCTGCAACACCCGGAGCAGATTACGGGCAGAGTCGAAATGCTGCGTCGCAATGCCGAGCTTCCGATACAAGGCGCTGAAATCGGGCTGGAAGGGGGACTCGATCAGGGAAAAAAGTGTTTGCATGCTGTTGCCGTTTACCTGTCGCTCATTGACTACGAAAACGGATCTTGCATTGATGCATTGGATTGCAAGACCCCGTTACTGTGCTTGCTCAGGCGAGTATGCGCAGCGCCTTGATCCTGGCCTTGATTTCCGCCAGCTTGGTGAGCGTGATTTGGCACTTGTCTGCCGACTGACGTATTTTCCAGTCGAAGTTTTTGACTTGACGTCCCTATTTTACGGCCTTGAAGGTGTCGCACTGCCCCGGATCGCCGCTTTGCAGGCCGCGGTTGAACCAGTGCATCCGCTGCGCCGACGAGCCGTGGGTGAAGGAATCCGGCACCACGACCCCACGCACCTGCTTCTGCAGGCGGTCGTCGCCCACGCCTGTCGCCGCTGCCAGGGCTTCCTCGACGTCGCCCGGCTCCAGCACCTGCCGCGCCTTGTGGGCGTGGTGCGCCCACACCCCGGCAAAACAGTCGGCCTGCAGCGCCATCCGCACCTGCAACGCGTTGTCCTCTCTTACCTGCCTGCTGGCGCGCAGCGTGCACCTGTTCCGAGATGCCCAGCAGCGTCTGCACATGGTGCCCAACCTCGTGCGCCACCACGTAGGCCTGCGCAAAGTCGCCCGGCGCGCCGTGCCGCTGCGCCAGATCGTTGAAGAAGCGCATGTCCAGGTACAGCTTCTGGTCGGTCGGGCAGTAGAACGGCCCCATCGCCGCCTCGGCGAAGCCGCACGCCGACTCCACCGCGCCAGAGAACAGCACCAGCTTCGGCGGCGAGTAGCGCTGGCCCGAACCCTGGAACAGTGCCCCCCACACGTCTTCCGTGTCCGCCAGCACCACCGACATGAACTCCTTCAGGCGTTCCTCCTCCGGGCTGAACGCGACCGTCTGTTCCTCCTGCGTCGGCACCGGATTACCCGCTTGGTTCAGCACCACCGCCGGATCCACGCCGAAATACAATGCCACCAGTGCCAGGATGATCGCCCCGATGCCGCCGCCGGCCAGACCTTTTCGCCCCACCCACATGCCGCGCCGGTCCTCGATAGTCGCTGCGTCGTCCGTGTTCCCACCGCATGGGGGGTCTCCTTCATTTTGAGGCTGATAACAAACATTCTAGCCCGTGGACACGGCGCCCGAGATCGCCGGCCATGCGCAGCTATGCCAGTCCAGAACTGCTGTTCTCCGAAATCAGCTCCAAGTGCTGGGGTGTGCTGGAAGCCATGAGCGGCGCCGGCGAAATGGGACTGCTTGAACTTGCCGCAGGCTGGTACGTGACTTCAAGTCCGTGCACCGCGATGTGCAGGCCCTGCTGGAGACCGGTCTGCTGGCGAAAACCGGGAGTGGAAAAATTGTGTGCCCATTCAACAAGGTGTGCGTCGATTTCACACTGGCGCAGGCGGCTTGGAATTTGGCTGTATTTTTTGGCGGCGGCGGCGCGGTCGGCGGTTTCGTTCTGCGGCCACGATCATTAATCCGTGGTGTGAGAATCATCTCTCTGGCCACGACACTATCGAGTGCGCGTATTATCTCGCGCCAGATTTGGGCTGGCAGCTCGATTACGCGCATCTGGCCGCCGAGAAAGATGCGCTCCGCCAATCAAAGCCCCGCAACCCTAAAGCAATCAAACTCGGCTGTGAAGAGTTCATGCTGGCTGGGCACGGTACCAAGAGCGGCTATGCGGCTTTGGCCGTAACGATGCTGGTAATGTAGAAAGAAAAAATGGGCAACTTGATTACCCAAGTGCCCACTCTTGATCATATATGGTGCGCCGGAAGAGATTCGAACTCCTGACCCCTTGGTTCGTAGCCAAGTACTCTATCCAGCTGAGCTACCGGCGCTTTGAAGGTTGCGCATTATACGCAGTTTTTACACTTTTTTGCATCGATGGCGGATGCAATGGTTCACCACTTGTTTATTTGGCGGAGACGGAGTCCGCTTCCGCCTAACCTCAAGTTGTCGCACTGTATCTCACAGGCCTTATCTTGTCTAGCATTCCGGCAAATTCATTGCATCATCGCGTCGCACCTTCTATCATCAAAACTCATCTTTATTGATGGGTACGATGATGGGACGAAAAGCCAAAGAATTATCCGCCCTGGAAGTAAATAGGCTGTCCAAGGCCGGTATGTACTTCGTCGGTGGCGTCGACGGCCTGGCCCTTCAGGTGTCCGGCGCAGGTGCGCGCTCGTGGATTCTGCGCAAGATGATCGCGGGCAAACGGCGGGACATGGGCCTGGGGGGCTTCCCGGATGTCACCCTGGCCGGGGCAAGAGAGAAGGCGCGCCAGATTCGCGAATTGGTGGACCAGGGTATTGACCCCATCGAGGACCGCCGCGCCAAGCGCGCCGCCCTGGCGGCAGAACGTGCCAAGGCGATGACATTCTCCCAATGCGTCACCGCTTATCTGGATGCCCATGGCGACAGCTGGAAAAACGCCAAGCATCGTCAGCAGTGGGCCAATACGCTTGATACCTACGCTAACCCCATCATCGGTAACTTGAACGTGGCCGCTGTAGACACCGGCTTGGTGCTGAAAGTGCTGGAGCCGATCTGGAAAACAAAGACCGAAACCGCCAGCCGCTTGCGCGGGCGTATTGAAAACATTTTGTCCTGGGCCGCGGTACGTGGCTACCGGCAAGTCGAGAATCCTGCCCGCTGGAAAGGACACTTGGACAAGCTTCTGGCCTCCCGCTCGAAAATCCAGCAGGTGGCGCACCATGCCGCCTTGCCTTACGCGGAACTGGGGAGCTTCATGGCCGATCTGGCGAAGATGGATGGCATGGGGGCGAGGGCACTTGAATTCGCCATCCTGTGCGCATCCCGCTCGGGTGAAGTGCGCGGCGCCACCTGGAACGAGATTGATCTGAGTGCGGGTGTTTGGAGCATTCCCGCCGAACGCATGAAGGCCAAGCGGGAACATCGTGTTCCCCTGTCCAGCAAGGCTGTTTCACTCCTGAACACGCTGCCGCGCCTAGACGGTACCGAACTGGTATTTCCCGGCACGAGCGGGCAGCTATCCAACATGAGCCTGACCGCTGTTCTGCGCCGCATGAGCCGTGGCGACCTCACCGCGCATGGCTTTCGCTCAACTTTCCGGGACTGGGCAGCTGAGCAAACCGCATATCCATCCGAAGTGGTGGAAATGGCCCTGGCCCACACCATCGGCAACAAGGTGGAAGCAGCATACCGGCGCGGTGACCTGTTCGATAAACGTCGTCGTTTGATGGACGACTGGGCTAAGTATTGCGGGACGGCACGCGGGGTTGTGGGTGAAGTGGTCGCGTTGCGTAAGCAGGGGGCAAGTAATGGATGATCTGGCCAAGCTTGCTAGAAGGATGGGTGGTTGGGAAAAGCTGGCTCGGGTGCTTTATAAAGGACTGCTCCCGCACCAGACGGGGCTGGCGATGCGTCGCACTGCCGCGCGCAAGCAAATAGAAATGGGAAAAATTTTTGAAGGTGTGAAGCGTGGTCGGCCGACCAAACACGATTTTTCCTGGGTGTGCCAGGTGCTTGATGCCTTGGAGCAGTCCAAAATGGAAAAACCGCACGAAAGCACAACTTACCATTGGCAAAAGGTGGCCAGGAAACTGAATCCAGGGCTTTCGCCAAAAAAAGAAGACGCCACAATCAAGACGCTCATGAACATCGTGTCAGAGCACAAAGCTCGAATTCGGCAGGTTGAAAAGTTTTTTCCTGAAGGCAATATCCCGCCTACGGACTGACTTTATCGGGGCCGAATGTTGCGCCTTCAAAACGTGTCAACCCCAACACGAAATAATTATTTACCCATGCGTGCGCCACTGGGCGCGCACTTTGATTCCTGCTAATTCCGGCGAGAAATTGACGGGAAAAACTCAGCTGTACCGTTCGCACTGTCTCAACTCATTGCGAAAGGTATCTAGCCATGTCGTTTCCCACTCAATGCAACACAACTCACCGCGTGCTTCGCGTGAGGCAGGCCTGCCAGGTCGCGCAGATATCAGCAGCCACGTTCTGGCGCCGCGTAAAAAACGATCCACTGTTTCCTAAGCCTTTCCCGCTTGGTATGAATGCCCGCGCTGTTGGCATTGATGCGGATGAGTTCGATACCTGGCTTGCGCAATGCAAGGCAAGGAGGGGCGTCTGATGCTTGTGAATTTGCAGCTTTGTCACATGCTCAATGAGTTCGCATCTAAGTTCATCGTGGCCGGCGTTCCTGGCATCGTGGCAAAACTCGTGATCGAAAACGGAATGCATGATTTCTACTTCGTGGCCGACACGGACACACCAGTCGGTGTCCTTTTCGTTCTCCTCGTATCAACTCGTGTTGATCTTGCCAATGAACCCGTACTCGAATACGCCGAGCAGCTTCTGGGGTTCTGTGATGTCGAATTCCCCAGGGGCGCCCATGTCTGAAGTGAATATTGACCGTGACCAAGCTCAGCGCTTTCTGAGCCTGCTTGATCCAACCGCTAGCGCCTTTACATTCCAAACCTTTGACGACAACAAAACGCGCAAGAAGGCACGTGATGAAGCATTGAAAGCCGAGCAGGTGGAGTTGCGCGCCACCTTGTCCGGTGACGAACTGAGCAACGCGCTTGCCGCTGCCGTGAAGCGGCATCGCGATCCCTATGCCCGAATTATCGAAGGCTCGCTTGATCAGATTTATCCCAAACTTAAAGCATTGAACGAGCAGAGCGCAGGGGTCTACGTCACCATCAACGCCACGGGGTTGAACGGGCGGCGCAACACGGCATCCGTGGAGCGAGTGAGGGCAGTCTTCGCCGATCTCGATGGCGCACCCCTTGAGCCTGCTGCAAATTGTGCCTTGCAGCCGCACGCCATCATTGAATCTAGCCCTGGGCGCTATCAGGTTTTCTGGTTGGTGGACGGGTTGGCGCGGGCTGAATTTACAGCCGTGCAGAAGTCCATCATCGCAAAGTTCAATGCCGACCCCAGCGTCCACGATCTCCCCCGAGTTATGCGCGTGCCGGGTTTCCTGCACTGCAAGGAAACGCCGGCGCTTTCAAGCATGATCAAAATTAACAACATCATTCCACCGTATTCTGCTGCGGAAGTTCGCGCAGCATTCCCTGCGGTCAGTGCTTCAGCCGGTGCAAATAAAGCTCCGGGGGTTACCGGCTTGGGGTCGAATATGGCCAACTCCAATGGCCCCATCCCTGAAGGCCAGCGCAATAGCACCCTGCTGGCCATGGCTAGCCGCTTGCGTGGCAAGGGACTGGACCAGGCGGATATCGAATCCCTGCTGCTGTCCTGGAATCAGTCCCATTGCACCCCGCCGCTCGACGATGCCGAGGTGTTGTCTGTCGCCCGACGCTATCAACAGCAACAAACCGGCAACGAACTGGCTTGGGAGCCGCCGCAACCTCTGCCTGAAGCGCTCCCCCCGGTTGAACCCTTCGACCCCGATGTGCTGTTGCCGGGCACGCTGGCCCCCTGGGTCAAGGACGTGGCCGAGCGCATGGATTGCCCGATCGATTTTCTGGGGGCGGCCATCATGGTGGCCTGCGGCTCGCTGATCGGCGCACGTTTGGGGGTGCGCCCCAAGCGGGTTGACGACTGGCACGAAGTCCCCAATTTGTGGGGTGTCATCATTGGCCGTTCAGGCGTCAAAAAAACCCCGGCTATCAATGAAATGCTCAAGCCGCTGCGCGATCTTGAAGCTGCTGCCGGTGCGCAACACGCGCATGACATGGGTCTGTATGGGCTTGGTCTGGCGCAGCATGAGCTTGAGTTGGCTGGCAAGAAAGCCAAGGCAAAAAGCGGCAAACACGTCCTGACGCTGGAGGACACCACCTCACCCCAGGCGCCGCCGGAAAGGCGCTATATCGTCAACGACACTACCGTCGAAGCCTTGGGCATCATCCTGCAAGATAACCCTACCGGAACCCTTGCCCTGCAAGATGAACTCGCCGGCCTCTTGAGTAAGCTAGACCAGGAAGAACGGCGCAGCGAACGCGCCTTCTACCTGGAAGCCTACAACGGCAAGAATCGTGTCACCGTCGATCGGATCACGCGTGGGCGCGTCACCATTCCATGTGCTTGCCTCTCGATCCTGGGCACCACCCAGCCCGATACCCTGAAAAACTATTTGCGCAGCACAGTGCGCGGCGGCGTCGGCAATGACGGCCTCATGCAACGCTTCCAACTCGCCGTTTACCCGGATCGCCAAACTGGCCCCGCCCGCTATGTTGATCGCGCACCCGATATGGCTGCGCAAGAGCAAGTCCGCAAAATCTTCCAACGCCTCGATACGCTCGACCCGCAGACTTTGGGTGCGGATTTTAGCGAGACGATTCCTACCCTGGGGTTCAGCGACGAAGCCGCGCCAGTGGTTCGGCACTTCCTTCTCGATCTGGCAACCATCATGCGCCAGCTCGACGCCCACTCAGCCTTGATCAGCCATTACAGTAAATATGGGAAAACCATCCCCACCTTGGCACTGATCATTCATCTGGCCGAGGGGGGCACCGGCCCGATCACCCTTGCCGCATTTGAAAAAGCGCTGGCCTGGATGCACTACCTGCGCAGCCACGCCAAGCGCATCTACAGCTCCGTTAGCCAGGGGCACCATGAAGCCGCTCGCATCCTCGCGGCCAAACTCCAGAAAAATCAGCTTGAGGATGGATTTACCTTCCGCGATGTCACCCGCAAAGGCTGGGCGCAACTGACTGAAAAGGAAGAAGTGAAGGAAGCCTTGGAACTCCTGACTGACTTGGGGTGGCTGCACGCCACCGAGGGACGCTTAGTGGGGCGACCCACGGTGCGGTATTTGATTAACCCACTCGTGCCCAGGAATTAGGGGGCGGCCATCTTTTGTCGGTTTTGTCAGCGGTGCGTAGTGTGTTCCAGGCGGCAGGATGCGTGATTCTGTATCCGAAAACTGCTTGTCATGCACTGACATAACCGACGAAACCCCACTAACCACCAGCGAGTTGCCATGAGTGCCTATATCCACAACCTCACCCAATCGCTTGCCCCTGCCCCTGCGCGGGATGACACCCCCAACCTTCAGGCTAGATTTCAGGCTTGGTTTGCCACCGTCCCGGAAATTGCACGGCAGCGCCCCTGGGGTATGATCGAATTTGAACGTGCCCTGGGTACACAGGGGCGCTATATCAGCCCGGTGCTGCTGGCGTTGGGTTGGCGCAGAAAACGTAAATGGGAAACAGCGGGTCAGTATTGCCGGTATTGGGTGCCGCCGGCTTGACCTGATCAAGTACAGGATAAACAAGGGAAATAGCCTGTACATATGGGCTGTTCGTGACGGCGACGGCGACGCGCTGAACAACGTACCTGAAGCCCCAACTATTGCTTTGCTGGGCGTTGGTATTCTCGCGCTTATCTCAGTATGCAAATAATTCAACATGGCGCTGGAAATTAATAATTTAAACAGATAACCAAACCTCTCCTTTTAACAAATTGGTACTTAAAAGATGAAGTTCAAACTACGCATAGTTTTGGTTGTGCTGTGTTTCATATCGAATTCTGTGCTGGGCAATCCCTTCGCGATCGAGCCGGAATACCTAAGACTGGACAGCCATGGTGGCGGTGTTGGCGATGATCCAATCATGGATATCATTTTCCTTATATGCGCCATCGCCGCTTATGCTTATTTATTTTCCTCATATAAACAGTGGAAGCAAAGAAAAATTACAAACGACGCGCCTAAGGCGATGAATGGAGCCTCTGAATGGGGGCCTGCCATCGTTGGCTACTTGGTGGTTGCTGTGTTTATTAGTTTCCCAATATTGCTCATTACAAAATGGATAGCCAGTTCAGCATTTGTACGTGATATTTGGTATTGGGTATATATCCCTTCGTTTTTGTTGTTAGTGTACTTTCGTAGAAGCGGTACTGTGAATGAATCGCGCAGTTCACCTCTCTCTTCTATAAACGTAAAAGATAGCCCAACGGCTAACGTCATTAATTCGAATCCAAAGTCTTATCCAGTAACAATATGGCATGGATTGGCAGGGCTCGTGGTGTTGGTCGTTTTAGCTTTAACGTTAAGCCCAAACAATACGCCACACGAAGCAGAATCAATCCCGCAGCCGCAGCCGCAGCCGCAGTTCCCTGAAGTCAGCACTCCAAGTAATGTATCGACATCGAATTTCAGTGAGTTAGCTGAGACACCCGTCGTTTCCGCTGTTTCTCCTCAAGATGCCACTAGCATTGCTTCGGGGTGGATGTTAGTCGAGAGGTTTTCGAACGCTGACGTTTATGCTGACTCATCAAGTATAAGTCGCACGGGTGATCGAGTTGATATGCGGTCTTTGGTCGACTACATGACTACAGTTGTGGATGAGCAGAGTGATCCATATAAGTCTTTTGTGGTTTTGAGTTCCTACGATTGCCGCACAAGTCAAATCAAGGTCCGGGGCTTTCGTGCTTACGCGCAAAACATGGGACGAGGCGGACAGGTAATGGCATATTCTGACCCTTCCTCTGGCTGGTCAGTAGTGACAAGCCAGGATGTGAATAGATGGAGATACGCCTGTGGCAAACGGTAGGCATGTTGCAGCAAAGCCCCATATTGCAATCGCCTTTATTGCGGCGATGTTAAGCATGGCGCTATCACCCCATGCCGCGTTGGCAGGAGTGTACAAATGCAAAGATGCAAAAGGGAAAATCACATACAGCGATAGCCCCTGCCAAACGCAGGCGGCTCAACTACCGGTGCATGGAAGTATCCAATATGAAAATAGTGCAGCCGGTAGGCAAGCTGCTGCGGCAAGCAGGTCAGAAGCAGAGATAAGGAAGATCCAGGAAGTAAGTAGCGGAGCGAGTGGCGAATGTAACAAGGCGGTCGACCGACTTAAAGATATGGCTGGTGGGCGATCAAATAGTGTCGCGTTCGCTAGGCAGAAAATGGCTGTGGACGCTTTATGCGGGACAAACGGGTTGGGTAATAGTGGGCGCAACAATGTCGAATGCGACAGGGCGGCCAACAAACTTGCGAATATGGCGAGCGGTGGATCGAACAGTGTCACATTTGCGCAGCAGAAAATGGTCGTGGACGCTGTTTGCGGGACGAATGGGATGGGTAATCGTGGGCATGGCGAGGATGCCGCAGGGTTAACCAATAACACGGGACCAAACCAAGGTGTTGATTCGTCCACTCGGGATTTTGACGTAAGAATGAACGCAAAACGGGATTATCAGAAACAGCAGATTCCTGGCTTTATTACGCACCAACCTACAGACGCACACGAACGGGGAGTCTACAAACAGGAAATGAGCCGTCAAAAAAATATAGACCCGAACACTTGGAATCGTTAACAAATAACATGAACGAAGCTCGGCCTGGTGGGTTGCACCGGATTATTTAGGTTGGAGCTGCAGTTGCATTGTAGGTTGACCGGTGCATCTCAATTGAAATCCCAGTTTTTTTTCAAAAAATCTGCGGGACAATACGGAGCTACCCCTCCTAACGCGGCTGTCATTCCCCCCTGGGGGGGTATGGAGCAAAAAGAATTCCTTGCGTCTTTCTCCCCCTGACCGCGCGGCCAGGTGCGCCTTGCTTCCGGCGTCGGCGCGGGCTCCCTGCACCTGGCCGCGGCGCCCGCCCACGCTGCACCTTTGCCGATTCAGCCACGCCAGCAGCTGCGCTCCTGACTTAGCGGGCCCCCGCACGGTTCGCGCACCCTCAGTGCCGCTGCAGCTTCACGCCGTCGCGCTTCATGGCTCCGTCAAAAGGCACGGCTCCACCATCAGGCGGTCGCCGTTCGCTGGCGGCTGCTCCGGTGGGGGTTTAGGGCTTGGTGTGGGTGGCGGGTGTGCATTGCTCGTCTGCCGCTTGCCTGCGCGCTTACTGTCCGCCCATTGGGGCTCTCAGAAAACGGCGCTGAGTGCTGCCCAAGGTCGCGCGTTCGCCAGTTCAATCCAAGGGTTTTGGAATTGATGGGTTTAATGATGGGTAATTTTTGATTCATCCACGCAGACCGCGTGAATGCTAGTGAATGGCGGAGACGGAGGGATTCGAACCCTCGATGCAGGTTTAAGCCCGCATGCTCCCTTAGCAGGGGAGTACCTTCAACCTCTCGGCCACGTCTCCGAACCGCCGCGAATTGTAGCGGAATGCGCGACGGAAAGCCACCTCAAACCATGGCTTTCTCGAGTTCGAAGGCTTGATGCAGTGCGCGTACGGCGAGTTCCAGATATTTGTCCTCGACCACCACCGAGATTTTGATTTCCGATGTGGAGATCATCTGCAGGTTGATGTTTTCCTTCGACAGGGTTTCGAACATTTTGCGCGCGATGCCGACGTGTGAGCGCATGCCGACGCCGACGATGGAGACCTTGGCAATCTTGTCGTCGCCGGTAACTTCGCGTGCGCCGATGCCGGTCGTCGTCGCCTTGACGATACCCATGGCCTTCTCAAAGTCATTGCGGTGCACGGTGAAGGTGAAGTCGGTGGTTTTTTCGTGGCCGACGTTCTGCACGATCATGTCGACATCGATGTTGGCGTCGGCGACCGGGCCGAGAATCTGGTAGGCGATACCGGGGTGGTCGGGCACGCCGACCACGGTGATTTTGGCTTCGTCGCGGTTGAAGGCGATGCCGGAGATGACGGCCTGTTCCATGGCGTTGTTTTCCTCGAAGGTGATGAGCGTGCCGTCGCCTTCGTCCTGAAAGCTGGATAGCACGCGGAGTTTGACTTTGTATTTGCCGGCGAATTCGACCGAGCGGATCTGCAGCACCTTGGAGCCGAGGCTCGCCATTTCGAGCATTTCCTCGAAGGTGACGGTCTTCAGGCGGCGCGCTTCGGGCACGATGCGCGGGTCGGTAGTGTAGACGCCATCGACGTCGGTGTAGATCTGGCACTCGTCCGCTTTCAATGCGGCTGCCAGCGCCACGCTGGTGGTGTCGGAACCGCCGCGTCCCAGGGTGGTGATGTTGCCCTGTTCGTCGACGCCCTGGAAGCCGGCGACCACCAGCACGTGGCCGGAATCCAGGTCGGCGCGCATTCTGTCTTCGTCGATCGACAGAATACGCGCCTTGGTGAAGGCGTTGTCGGTGAGGATGCGCACCTGCGGGCCGGTGTAGCTCTTCGCCTTCAGGCCCAGGTCTTTCAATGCCATCGCCAGCAGCGCGATGGTGACCTGCTCGCCGGTCGACACCATCATGTCCAGTTCGCGCGGGTCGGGCGTGGCCTGAATCTGTTTGGCCAGGCCGATCAGGCGGTTGGTCTCGCCCGACATGGCCGAGAGCACCACCACCACCTGATGGCCGAGCATTTTGAATTTGGCGACGCGTTCGGCTACCGCGCGGATGCGTTCGACGTTGGCGACCGAGGTGCCGCCGTATTTTTGTACGATGAGTGCCATGTCAGGGGCTGGGAGTTAGGAGTTAGGGGCTAGGAAACTGGGTAAGGGACGGAATTTTAATGGATTAGCGCGTAAACAGGGCGATCGACTCGACATGCGCCGTATGCGGGAACATGTTGGCGACGCCTGCCGCTTCGAGCCGGTAGCCCTTGGCGTGTACCAGTATCCCGGCGTCGCGCGCCAGCGTGGCGGGGTCGCACGAGACGTAGACGATGCGTCGCGGCGATTTGGACTCCGGCAGGGCATTGATTACGTCGATGGCGCCGGAACGCGGCGGGTCGATCAGCAGTTTGTCGAAGCGGCCGAGGGCTGCGAATTTTTCCGGCGTCATCTTGAACAGGTTGTCGACCGCGAAGCGGGCGTTGGCCAGGCCGTTGTGCAGCGCGTTGTCGCATGCGCGGGCGACCAGTTCTGCGCTGCCCTCGATGCCCAGCACCTCGGCGCCGCTGCGGGCGATGGGCAGGGTGAAGTTGCCCAGCCCGCAGAACAGGTCGGCGATGCGTTCGCCCGCCCGCGGCTGCAGCAGACGCAGGGCGCGGCTGACCAGCGCGCGGTTCATGGCGACGTTGACCTGGGTGAAGTCGGTCGGCTTGAACGGCATCACCAGACCGAATTCGGGCAGGCTGTAGCTAAGCTCGGGGGCAATGTGGGGCCAGAAGGGGCGCACGGTGTCGGGGCCTTTTTCCTGTTCCCAGATCTGCACGCGATGATGGTCGGCAAACGCCCGCACCCTGGCGGCGTCGTCGTCGGTCCAGGGGGAGAGCAGGCGGAACACCAGCACGGTGACATGCTCGCCGACGGCAACCTCGATCTGCGGAATACGGTCGGCGTTCGACAGTTCGTTGATCAGTTCGCGCAACGGCTGGAGCAGCACTGAGACGTCGGACGTGAGCACTTCGCAGCTTGTCATGTCGACGATGAAGCTGGAGCGTTTTTCGCGAAAGCCGACCAGCCCGCCGCCTTTTTTGTCGACCCAGCGCGCCGACAGCCGTGCGCGGGTGCGATAGCGCCAGGCCGGGCCGTGCAGGGCAGACAGCATCACCTCGGGTTTGACCTTGCCGATGCGGGCAAGATTGTCTTCCAGCACGCGCTGCTTGGCGGCCACCTGGGCGCTGATTTCCAGATGCTGCATCGAGCAGCCGCCGCAGCGCCCGAAGTAGCGGCAGCGCGGCTCGGCGCGCTGCGAGCTGGCCTTGAGGATGGCGATGGCGTTGGCCGAGTTGTGTTTGGCGTGTTCGCGGTATACGGCGATTTCGGCGCGCTCGCCCGCCAGCGCGCCGTCGACGAAGGTGACCTTGCCGTCGATGCGTGCGATCCCGTGGCCCTCGTGGTCGAGGGAAAGAATGTCGACGATGGTGTTCATGGATTCAATGCATTAACCACAGAGGCACGGAGACAGTGTCTCTGTGGTGAAAAAGGTTTACCCCCAGGCCGCCAGGAATTCCTGCCAGTGTGGGGCGGAATGGGTTTGCACGGTGCTGCGCGCAAGCTCGATTTCGGCGGCGTAAGCCGATTCGGAGAGCGTGCCGCGCATTTTCTGGAAGCGCAGGTATACCAGCCAGGTGTTCATCACGTCGGTTTCGCAGTAGTTGCGGATGGCGTCTATTTCCCCCTGCTGGAAGGCGTCCATCACTTTCGATCCGTCCATTCCCAGCTTGCCGGGAAAGCCGCACAGCTTGGCCATCTGGTCGAGCGGGGCGTTGGCGCGCGGCTGGAACATTGCCAGCACGTCCATCAGGTCCAGATGCCGGGTGTGGTAGCGCGACAGGTAGTTATTCCACTTGAAATCCTTGTCGTCGTCGCCCCAGTCCCAGTAGCGCGCCGCCGCAATGCCGTGAACCAGGCTGCGGTAGTGCAGCACCGGCAGGTCGAAGCCGCCGCCGTTCCATGACACCAGTTGCGGGGTGTAGCGCTCGATGCCGTCATAGAAGCGCTGGATCAGCTCGGCCTCGCTGCTGTCGGGCTCGCCCAGCGACCATACTTTGAGCTGGTCTCCGCTTCTTAGAACGCAGGAGATGGCGACGATGCGGTGCAGATGATGCGGCATGAAGTCGCTGCCGGTCTTCTGGCGACGGTGCAACAATGCCATTTCGGCGAGCTCGACCTGCGGCAGCGCCGTTTCATCTATGCCATTGACCGCGGCGAACCCGGCGAGGTCGGGAACTGTTTCAATATCGAAAACCAGGGTGGGATGCATAAGGGGGGTGCGCGGGCAAAACCGCTATTTTACGCTGTCAGTGCAGGGCTTCGTCGAGCGCCGAGGCGGCAATCAGGGCATCCAGATAGGCCACGGAAATCTGGTGCAGCGGGATCTTCAGCTTTTGCGCGTGCGAGGCCAGTGTGTCGACGTCGTTGTTTTCGCAGGCGTGCGCCAGCCGCAGCATGGCGCCTTCGGGCGAGGGATGGGCGCTCAATGCACGTGCATGCGTTGCCGACAGCCCCAGCTTGCGAATGAGCGTTTCCACCGGTAGCGACAGCGCGCGCGGGGCAATCGATAGCAAGCCGATTTCGAAGGCGTCGGCCGCGCTTTCGGCGGGGGCGCCCAGGCGGGTGATCTTGCCCATAAACAGCGCCCGGGTGAGTGCGGTCACGGCATAGTGGCGCATGGCTTCGCTCGGTTGCTTGCCGGCCAGCGCCAGTAGCGCCGCGACCCGGCGGGCGCGTTGCGGTCCCAGCATAATCAGTGCATGGGCTACCGACTCTGCCGGCCGGCTCAAACCGCCGACCTGGGAATTGGCGATGGCAAGCATGCGCGGCGTCATGTCCGGATTCAGGCGGAAGAACTGCACCAGGGTTTCGACCGACTCGCGTAGGGCGATGGCCAGCAGATCGAGCTGGACGGCGTGTTCATGACTGACTTCGACGGGCTGGGTGTCGCCGGAGAAGAAGCTGCCCTTGAACCAGGCGCTCTCTGGCCAGCGCGTTTGGGTGTGCGCGTGCCGCACACTTTCCACGACCAGGCGCGCGGCAACCGGGGGGGGCGTGTCGTCGGCATGGCAGCTCAGGTAGTGCCAGGCGGAAGCGCTGTCCTGCACGATCGTGTCGTTGCGGTTGAGCGTGGGACAGAATGCCATCCCGGCATCCTGCAAGGCTAGCGCGCGTGCCAGATGCTGCTCGTTGTCGATGGCCACGCACCAGATCAGCCGGGGTTGATTGAGTTGCTGCGGGACCTCGCTGAACAGCACGCCCGGGCTGATCCGCACCAGCAAGGGCAGTTTGTCGGTCAGGCCACCCTGCATCAAGGAATAGAGGCCGGTCAGCAGCATGTCCTCTTCCATTTGCCGAAGTTCGGCCGGCGCATCGGCGGGCGCGGCGCGGCCGCGCAGGACCAGTTGATGGGCAACCAGGTTGGAGGCGGCGTCGAACAGTGGATCAAACGACAAAAAGCGCGCGCGCAGCGCTTCTTCGCGAATCGGGTCGCTGTTGTCGATGCCGAGCATTTGCGTCACTACGACGGGCGGTTCGGACTCGCGGGTGTTGATGCCACCGCCGACTATGCGTGACGGACGGGGGTCGTCTGAGGTCATGTCGTTCACTACAGAGTTTGTCCGGGCATTTTAGCGCTGTGAACCATTTTTCGCGCGGTTCGGTCATCATGGGAGTTTGCCGCAAGGCGTTCAGGAGACTCGACATGAAGAAGAAACTGCTGAATACGATGGTCGCCGGGCTGATGGCCACATCCCATGCCGGCTGGGCCGCGCCGGGCGATGAAATCGTCAGTACGGCCACGGACCAGCATAGCGTGGCGGTCACCATTTACAACGACAATCTGGCGCTGGTGAAGGATACACGGCGGGTCAAGCTGGCGAGCGACATCAACCGGCTGGCGTGGCGCGAGGTGTCGGCACAGATGCGGCCGGAGACCGCGCAACTGCGCAATCTGTCGAGCCCCGCCGGATTTCGGCTGCTGGAACAGAATTTCGATTTCGACCTGCTGACGCCGCAAAAACTACTCGAGAAATACGCGGGGCGCGAGGTCAGCGTCATCCGCACCCATCCCACCACCGGCGCGGAAAGCCGCGAAACCGCCACCGTGCTGGCGACCAATGGCGGCGTGGTGCTGAAGTTTTCCGACCGCATCGAGACCGGAGTGCCGGGGCGGCTGGCGTTTCCGGGCGTGCCCGACACCCTGCGCGACAAGCCCACCCTGGTGGTTTCGCTGGTCAACCCGTCGGCGGGCACGCAGAATCTGGAACTGTCCTATCTGACCGGCGGGCTGTCGTGGCGCGCCGATTATGTGGCGGAGTTGAATGCCAGTGACGACCGGCTGGATTTGAACGGATGGGTGACACTGACCAACCGGAGCGGCGCGGCCTATCCCGACGCCAAGCTGCAACTGGTGGCGGGGGATATCAACCAGGTGCCCGATGCACAGCCGGTGCCGCGCGCAGCGATGGCGATGGCGGCCAAGGAGACCGACGCCGCCGGGATGCAGCAGGAGTCGTTGTTTGAATACCATTTATATACGCTGCAACGCCCCACCACGCTGGCGGAAAACCAGACCAAGCAGGTGGCGCTGATGTCGGCCACACGGGTGCCGGTGAAGAAGGAATTCCTGCTCGAAGGCGCGAATTACTATTACTCCGGGCAGTACGGCGAGCTGGGGCAGAAAATGAAAGTCGGCGTGTTCGTCGGGTTCGACAACAAGGGCGAAGGTCTTGGCATTCCCTTGCCCCGCGGCGTGATCCGCATGTACAAGCAGGATAGCCAGGGCAACGCGCAGTTCGTCGGCGAGGATCGCATCGACCATACGCCGAAGAACGAAAGCGTGCGTTTGAAGCTGGGTGACGCATTCGACCTGACCGCCGACAAGAAACAGACCACCTTCCGGAAACTGGCCGGCATCAGTCGCTACAACTACGTGTTCGAGTCGGCATATGAAATCGTGCTGAAAAACGCCAAGCCGGAAGCGGTGATGGTCACCGTGCGCGAGCCGATGCCGGGCGACTGGACGATGGTGAGCGAATCGCAGCCGCATACCAAGGCGGCGTCGGGCACCGCCGAGTGGCAGGTGAAGGTGCCCGCCGAGGGCAGGGCGACGCTGAGCTACCGCGTGCGCGTCATGTACTGAGTCAGCCGCTGCGCGCATGCCGGACGGCACATGATCTTCAAGCGCTGCTCCAGTGCCTTCCAGGCGGGCGGACGTTGCGCGGTTTCATGGCGGGCGATATGCGGAGGCGAGCATCGAAGGTATTATGAGAATGCTGTGGAGGGGCCAATCGGGCGCCACCGCGGCGTTTTCTTCGACGCTTCAGGATTAGCCAGCATGATTACCGTGACGCAGAACAAGCTCGTATACATTACCTATTCCATACTCGACGCGCGCGGCATGGTCGTCGAGCAGTACGATATTCCGGTTGGTTACGTGCAGGGCGCCAACAGCGGCATTTTGCCGGCAATCGAGTCGGCTGTCGCCGGCCGCAAGGTGGGCGACCGGATTGAGATCACGCTGTCCCCCGAAGAAGGCTACGGCCTGCGCGACGAGAGCCTGGTGTTTACGGACGACATCGAGAATGTGCCACCGCAATTCAGGCGCGTCGGCGCTGAGGTCATGTTCGAGAACGATACGGGCGAGACCAAGGTTTTTTACGTCACCGCGATCGAGGACGACACGCTCACGCTGGACGGCAACCCATCGCTGGCCGGGCAGAGCGTCACCTGTCTGGTGAATGTGATGGATATTCGTGATGCCACACCGGAGGAAATCCGCAACGGCCGGCCACTCGATGTGAAAACCGGCACGGTTCACTAAAATCCTGAGGTTCGCCACGTAAAAAGGCCGGGATAACTCCCGGTCTTTTTACGTGGCGCGTAGGCTGCTGTGCTTACTTGGCAGGGCAGGCCTGGTCGCCAGGAATCTTGCCCGGCAAGCGCAGGAAGGCACCGAATGGTCCCATCACGCCCATGGCTTCCATCTTCGGGCCGGTGAACTTGAGGCGGCCGAACATCATGGCCTTCAACGGGCCATACTCGCCCGCGCCCATTTCGTTCCAGCGCTCGGTGGTGGCGTGCATGGTGTAGTCGACTGCATAATCCATTTTGGTGTTTTGCACGGCACCGCCGTAGGCGCAGATGGCCTTGTTATCCTTGGGGACGATCTTCATTTCGGTTTGGGTTGTCTCGCCACAGTCGGTGCGATACAGGTGAATGATCTTGTAGCCGCGATCCTTGTCATTCTTGATCCATTGGTCAGCCAGACCGTCGGTGAGGGTGGCATCCTTGTTCCAGGCGTCGCAAGCCTGCGCGGTCCATTCGGTGGACATCATGGCGGGGGCTGCGTGAGCGGTGGTTGCGAGTACTGCCAGGGCAGCCAGCGCGATGGACGTGTATTTCATGGGTACCTCCTCCTTATCGAATTATTTAAGTAACTTGGCTGGACTGCCGTATTACTAATGAATGTTTGTTCGAAGAAATAATTTCTCCGAGGCTGCACGGTAAACATGCGGCGCAGGCTTGTCAATCGGTCAGGTTTTTATTTGTCGCCTCTCGCAGCCATGCGCTCTCCGGGGTCGCCGTTGGTACAACTGACCTATCGAATGTGGCGGTGCCGAAAGATCGATTGCTTTCAGGTGTGGGCCAGGCCGCCTGGGGGTAATGCGAACATCGTCCGCGACAGGGGGAGTGCTGAGGCAGCATGTCTATCGGTGGGGTGAAGTGAAGCTTTGTTCGATCAGCCGGATACGTCGACTGAGCCGATCCAGTTCAGTGGGATCGCCCCGGGCGGCAGCCTGTTGCTGCTGCAGTTTCAGGTAGGTCAGCAAGGGCTGCCGCCAGCCGCGCTCCGAGGCGGTTTCCGCGGCCAGCGTCAGCGTGGCGGCATCGGCTTCCTGGCGCATCACCAGCAGGCTGGCGTCGAGCAGGCGCGCCAGCGGGTCGTCGATCCGGCTCAGCGCTTCAGGCCGTTTTACGGCCGGCGCGCGCACCAGATCGCGGTGCTGGCCGGGCAGCAGGGCGACATCGAGGGCTTCCCAGCGCAGGGTGAGGAAACGGTAGTAGGCCTGATCCGCTGCGTTCGGCGCGCTGCCGGCGAGTTCGGTATATTCGGCGCAGGCGTCGTCGATCAGCATGGCGCGGCGGGTGGCGCAGCGCACCAGCCACAGGCGTGCGGTCTCGGTGACGCGGCCGGCGCCGCCGGTGGCGCCGACGGCTTGCTGGAAATAGCGCTCGGCGAGGATATTTTCGCCCAGCAGGGCATGCTTCTGATAACGCTCGATCAGGTCGGCCGCATCGGTTTTCCAGTCGGGCGGCGGCGGGCCGCCGCTGCAGGCGGTGAGCATGACCAGGCCAGCGAGCACGAGCAGGATCTTCATGGCAGTTTCACCTCGGGGTCGCGCGCAAACGGCCACATCCGGTTGATCTCGTTGACCAGCGCGTTGGCCTTGCGCACGGCATCGTCGATCTCGTTGCGCAGCGCGGCGATGTCCTGCGTCCCTTCCTTGACGTCGGCGGAGATTTCCACGGCATTGGTCATCAGGGCATCGGCTTTCTTCAGGCTGGATTGTGCGTCATTCAGCATCAATCGTATCTGGACCAGCGATTCACGCGTCTGGTCGGCCACGCCGTCCGGCGCGAACAGCCACTGATCGGTTTTGCCGGCCATGCCGTCCACCTTCAGCACCAAGCCGTCGAGCTTGCCGATGAGGTCGCGGGTCTTGTCGAGAGAATCGGTTACTGCACGGGCCTTTTCCGGGCTGCCGAGCAGGCTTTCCAGCATGCCGTATTCACCCGTCATGCGTCCGCTCACAGTCTTGACGTTGGCCAGGGTGGCATTGAGTTCACCATCCTTGCGAGTGAGGTGTTCGATATTGTCGAGAATCGCCTTGACCCGTTCGACCAGTGCCGGGATCTCCTTGCTGATGTCGGAGGTCAGCAGCAGCATGGTGGCGTTGTCGGGAAGTGCGGGGGCGTCGAGATCGGGCGAGCCGACGCGGATCCTGGCGCCGCCGACGATGGGCTTGTCGAGGGTGAAGGTGCTGTTCTCCTTCAGCCACTTGGCATTGCGTTCCATGAATTCGGCGTGGATGACGATGCCGCCCACCTCATTCAGCCCCAGCGTGGTGACGCGGCCGATTTCGATGCCGGAAAACACGATCGGTACCCCGGGGGCGACGTCGTCTGCGCTTGCTGCGGCCAGTTGCAGATGGAAGGTATCCTCAAAAAAACCGCGCGCATGCAGCAGATAAACCAGGAATGCGCCGGCCAGCAGCAGCGACGCGGCAGCAAACAATCCCACCTTGAAATGCAGTTTATTCATTCTGAGTGCAGTGCCTGGTCGTAGAGAACCTGGTTCCAGTTGAAGTCGTAAATTTCCCAGGTGCCCGTCATGTCTGCTTGTGCCGCCAGTTTCCCGATGAAGGCGGGATAGGGCACATCGTAAAGCATGGCGCCGGGGCGGTCGATTACCAGGCGCGGTCGCTTGAGGATGAGCGCGCGCGCAAGTTGGGTGACGAAACGCTGCGCCGGCGTCATGTCGGGGTCGCGCAGCAGCGCTATATCGGCGTGCCCCAGCTGATCCAGCATGGCCTGCGCCTGCCTGGCCGATTCGGCAGCGTTGTAATGGCGCTGGTAGAGCGGAATCAGCGCAATGTTTTCGAGCGCCGACAGGTTCGCCCGCAGCGGCAGATCGAGGGCGACGCGTGCCACGTCGTCGGGCAGGGCGGCGACGGCAGCCATCAGTGCCATGCGGTCGGCAAACGGGGTCAGATGTATTTGAGCGCTAATGACACCACCTCGATCGTCACAATGGCGAAGAACACCCGCATCATGCCGCGCAACACGGAGACCGGAACCATGAAGAGTTTTTTCGGCGTTTCGAGCCCGGCGGTGACCGGGATCAGGGTGACCGCCAGCCCGAACAGCGCGCACTTGACGAGCAGCCCCGCCATGATCGTGAAATCGAATATTTTTGCGATGGTCTGGGTATACGGTTCAAAACCTGCAGTGCTCGTGCCATATATGGAAAGATAGCCCATCAGCAGGGCGAGCAGACCGGCCAGGCCTGCGAGCATGACGACCGAGATTACGCCGCCGATCAGGCGTGGCAGAAACTCGAACTGCATCGGCGGAACCTTGCAGTGCGCCAACGCATCCAATTCATTGTTGACCTGCATCAGCGCTACTTCGGTGTTGATCGCACTGCCGGAGCGCAAGGCGATAAAAAGCGCAGTCAGAAAGGGCAGCAGTTCGAGCACCAGCACGCGAATGGTCATTTCGCTGGCGAATGCAGTGAGGCCGAAATCGCGTGCGGTGGACAGGATGATGGTGATGATGAGCCATGAAATGACCAGTGCGTAGCCCAGAAAAACATGCAGAATCTGCACTGCGGTAAAGTAAACCTGCTTCACCACCACGTCGAAGGTGGCGCGGTTCCAGGTGGTGCGATCCAGCAGCAGCAAGCCGGCCCTGGCCAGAAAGGCAAACATGCCGTAACCGACGGTAAACCAGCCGCTGACTTTGGCGCCGAGCGATTCGATGGATGTCGCAAGAAAACTCATCGCGGCATCTTAACTCTGTATAAGACGCTTGTGACGTCGACGGTGCTTGCGCCGCCGGATGACAGACCATACAGTTTTGAACCTGGACGGAGAAGAAACATGATGAAAACATCCTTGATGCCGGTAGCCGCGCTGGTGCTGTGCGTCGCGTCGGCGACAGCCTGGGCCACACCCGGCACGGTCTTGCGCAATGACAAGCTCTACAGCCAGCCCAGTGCAAGCGCCCGCGTGACGGCCAGCGTGCCCAAGGGCGCCAGCGTCGAGATCCTCGCCAAGCAGGGCGGCTGGCTGCGCGTGAAGGCCGGCAAGTCCACCGGCTGGATCCGGCTGCTTTCGGTGCGCGCGGGGGCGGGTGGACTGGGCGGGGTCGGGGTGGGCGACGTGGTGGGGGCCGCCACCACCCGGTCCGACCCCACTCGCGTCGTCGCGGTGGCCGGTCTGCGCGGCCTGAATGAGGAAGATTTGAAACGGGCCCAATTCGATGCCGACGAGCTGGCGCGGCTGGACGCCTTGAAGGTGACCGCGGCGCAGGCCAGAAGCTTCGCCGGCCAGGCCGGCCTGGTCGCAGTCAAGGTGCCGGCCCTGCCCAAACCCAAACCCGAGCAATCTTCTTCGCCATGGGAGAACAACTGATGAAAATCAAACTGATGCTATTGGCCGTTACGCTGGTTTCTTTCAGCGGGGGGGCGGTCGCGTTCGATCTGGGCAAGTTTCTCGAAGATCGGGTTAAACAGGAGATGGACAAGGACAAGCCGACACAGCCGGAACCGTCCCAGACCACGAAAGAAGCGCCTGCTGCATCCCAAAACACCGCCGCGCCGCAGCCCCCGGCCAAGCAGAAAATCGACGCGGCGCAACTGGGCTTTGCTCTGTTCGGCGATTACTCGCTGGAGGAGGAAAACCGCATCGGCAGCCAGATTTCGGGCAACCTGCTGGGTGCGGTGCCACTGGTGCGCGACGACAAGCTGCAGAATTATGTCAACCTGGTTGGCCACTGGGTGGCGCTGCAAAGTGGACGCCAGGACGTCACCTGGCGTTTCGGCGTGCTCGACACCGAGGATATCAATGCCTTTGCAGCGCCGGGAGGCTATATTTTTGTGACCAGGGGCCTGTATCGCCTGCTCCATAACGAGGCCGACCTGGCCGGGGTGCTGGGGCATGAAATCGCCCATGTCACCCAGAAGCATCATCTCAAGGTGTTGAAGCAGTCCAGCCTGATCGGTGCGCTGGGACAGGCTGCCAGCCGCAAGGTGCGGGGCAGCGACCCGGTGGTGCAGAACCTGATCGGCAATGGCGCGGAAGTCATGGCGCGCGGACTCGACAAGGATGCCGAATACGAAGCCGATCGCGTCGGCATGGTGTACGCGGCGCGCGCCGGCTACACCCCCTGGGGACTGCCGGACGTATTGCAGGGCATGGCAGGCTTGCCTGCCAAGGACAGCCGTACCGGCCTGCTCTACAAGACCCACCCGCATCCGGCCGATCGCCTCGCAGCGCTGGGTGAAGCGGTGGATGGGCGTCTCGACGGTGTGCAGGGCAAGGAAGTGGCGGATCGCTTCTACCGCATCCGGTGAGGCGCATTCCTTCCGGCATGGCGCAGGCGGGACTGTCTGCGCTGTTTGTTCTGCTGATCGCAGCGCATGTTGCGGGACTGATTCACATTGCGTCCATGCAGCGCGCCGAGGCCTGGCTGTATGACGCCTGGCTGATGCGCACCGCCCCGGTCGGGACGGATGATCGCGTGGCCATCCTCGACATCGACGAGGCCAGCCTGAAAAGCCTCGGCCGCTGGCCATGGAGCCGCGATACCATGACCGCGCTGGTCGAGCAGCTGTTCGACCATTATGGGGTGGCGGCGGTCGGGTTCGACGTGGTGTTTGCCGAGCCGGACACGAGTTCCGGCCTCGCTACCCTCAAGCAGCTGGCGTATCGCGATCTGGCGGGCAGCCGCGACTTCAGGGCGGCCCTCGAACAGCTTGCGCCGCGCCTCGATTACGACGCCCGCTTTGCGCAGGCGCTGGCCGAGCGGCCCATTTCGCTAGGCTATTATTTCATCCCGCAAGGTTATGGCGACGCCAGGACCGGCATGTTGCCGCAACCATCGCTGCCAGCCGACGCTTTCAGCCCGCTGCAGCCTGGTACGCCACCGCCCACCGGCTATGGCGCGAATCTGGCCGCCTTCCAGCAGGCGGCGCAAGGCGCCGGTTTCTTCAACATGCGAGCCGACGAGGATGGCACGGCGCGCCAGATAAATATGGTCAGTCCGTTTGGCGAGGGGTACTACCTGGCGCTGTCGGCGTCCACGCTGCGGGTGGCGTTCGGCGGCGATCCGGTCCTTGCCGGCATCGACCGGCAGTCGGTGCTGGGGCGGCAGTATCGGTCGCCGTGGCTGGAGGTGGGCGGCCTCCGCATCCCGCTCAGCGCCGACGGCACCGTGCATGTGCCGTATCGCGCCGGCGCGCCGTTCCCTTACCTTTCGGCAGCCGCCGTGCTGGCGGGCAAGGCGCCGCTGGAACAGCTGGAAAACCGCATCGTGCTGCTGGGCTCGACCGCGCCGGGGCTGTCCGATCTGCGGGTGACGCCGTTTTCCAACGCCTTTCCGGGAGTGGAAATCCATGCCCACCTGATCGCCGGCATGCTCGATGGCACCACCCGCACCACGCCGCCGTGGGCGGCCGACGCGCGGCTGGCCGCCGTGCTGCTGCTGGGCGCCTTGCTGACGGCGGTGCTGCTGCGCTTCGGGCCGACCATCGGGCTGGCCGCCAGTATTGCGCTGCTGGCGTTGCTGCTGGCAGCCTACGGCGCGGCATGGTCGCGCTTCTGGGTAGTGCCAATGGCGGCGCCGATGCTGACGGTGTTTGGGCTGTATGCGCTCAACACCGCCTACGGATTTTTTGCTGCTACGCGCAGCAAGCGCCAGATCACCAAGCTGTTCGGCCAGTACGTACCGCCCGAACTGGCTGCCGAAATGAGCCAGAATCCGGCGCATTACACGATGGAGGGGCAGTCGCGCGAAATGAGCGTACTGTTTTCAGACATTCGCGGCTTTACCAATTTTTCCGAGAAGCTGCCGCCGACCGAGCTTTCCGAAGTGCTGAACGCTTATCTATCGACGATGACGCGCATCATCCAGCAGCATCGTGGCACCATCGACAAATACATCGGCGACGCCATCATGGCGTTCTGGAACGCGCCGGTGGATCTCGCCGACCACGCCACCCGCGCGGTGCAGACGGCGCTCGACATGCAGGCGGCGCTGCCGCAGCTGAACCGGGAATTCGCCACGCGCGGCTGGCCCGAAGTCAAGATCGGCATCGGCGTCAACACCGGCCGCATGAGCGTCGGCAACATGGGTTCGGAATTCCGCATGTCGTACACCGTGATGGGCGACGCGGTGAACCTCGGCTCGCGCCTCGAAGGCATCACCAAGCAATACGGCGTCGGCATTCTCGTCACGCAGCCCACGGTCGACGCCGATCCGGTGCATGCCTTCATGAAGGTCGACGAGGTGCGGGTCAAGGGCAAGGAAACCCCGGTAGCGATCTATCAACCCATGGGCCGTAAGGAAGAATTGTCAGAACAGGCCCGGATGGTTGCACGTATTTTTGGGGCAGCCTTTGAGCGCTACCAGTCTCGTGATTGGGATGCTGCTACGAAAATGCTAACCGAACTGAAAGAAGCCGTGCCCTGCGCTTTGTGCGATATTTATCTTGAACGCATCGCGCATTTTCGCGAATTGCCCCCGCCCACCGACTGGGACGGCGTGTTCGTCTACACCACCAAATAGCCACGATAAACACAGCAATGAAACTTACCGTATTGGGCTGCAGCGGCGGCATCGGCAGCGGCCGCCACACCACCTGCCTCAAGGTCGACGACGACGTGCTGATCGACGCCGGCAGCGGAATCACCATGCTCGACTTCGAGCAACTGGTGAAAATCGACCACATCTTCCTCACCCATGCCCATCTCGATCATGTGCTGGGGTTACCGTTGCTGCTCGATAGCGTGGGCGACCTGCGCACCGCCCCGCTGACGGTGCATGCGCTGCCCGAGGTGCTGCAAGCCTTGTCCAGTCACCTGTTCAACTGGCAGCTGTGGCCGGATTTTCGCGAGATCCCGAGTGCGGAGGCGCCTTGGCTGCGGTTTGCGCCTTTAGGGCTGGGGGAGGCGTTCACCCTGAACGGCCGCACGTTCACCCCGCTGCCGGTGACCCACGCGGTGCCGGCGTGCGGCCTTCATCTGGCCATAGAAGCGGGCAGCCTGGTGTTCAGCGGCGACACCACCCACAACGACGCCTTCATCGCCGCGCTCAACGCCATTCCCGACCTGCGTCACCTCATCATCGAGACCTCGTTCGAAAATGCGCTGGCCGACATCGCGCAGGTATCCAAACACCACTGGCCCGATTCGCTGGCGGCGGAACTGCAGATGCTCAGGGTGCGGCCCGAGGTCTGGATCACACATCTCAAACCCGGCAACGAGTCGGCGATCATGAACGAGCTGCGCGAGGCAGCGCCGGAGTGGGGCGTGGAGGCCTTGATGCAGGGCCAGGTGATCGAGATATAGACCGCTCGTCTCAGGGCGCGAAGCTTGCCAGTTCCGTTTCAAACGTCCCCGCACTCAAACCGTCGAACGCCTCCCGGCTGAACAGGGTGACGGCGCCGGCCATTTCGCTCCAGCCATAGCCGCGGCAGCGGGCGTCGAGCCGGATGCTGTCCTGCGGCACGCGGGCGACAAGGTGCAGGCAGTCCTTGCCGTAGACGAGATTGTAGGGCGTGTTCTGCTGGTGCAGCCGATCGAGTTCGAACCAGGCTTCGGCGGGGTCGGTGAAGCGCTGGCAGGGCAGCGGGTAGGGCCGGGCGCCGCCGTTGTGGGCAAAACTGCCATCCAGTATCGGCGGGGGGCTCGCCGGTACGAAGCTCTGGAAGTGCAGGTGGTTGACCGATGCGCCGGCGCCCAGGCTGTTGTAGCCCAGGCAGAGGCCGGGCACGCCGGATTCTGCGCAAAGGTCCCAGGCCCAGCCGTGCAGTTGCGGGGTGAGGCATTGCGGCAGCTCGCGCACCGGTTCCGGCGCCAGCAGGCCGTGCAGGCGGGCGAAGGGGAACTTGTTGTAGAGCAGGCGCGCCGGCTTGCCGGCGAGTTCGCCTTCCCACAGGATTTCCTTGGCGAGAAAGGACTTGTTGAAATGGAAGCCGGTCGGATCGAAGGGGCGCAGCAGGCTTTCGAATTTCATCCCGCTGGTGCGTGGCGGGCGCAGGGCGCGGATGGGGTTGAACATCACGTCCCAGGGGCCGGCGCGGCGGCTTTCCAGCCTTTTCACGTGTTCGGGACCGATGGCATGCAGCTTGAGAAAAACCAGCACGTCGTCGTCCGGCTCGTCCAGTGTGTGGCCGTGCCTGAGCGTGTCGGTGATAGCGGCGGCAAGTTTGGCATGATGCGCGGCCAATGCGGGCGACAGGCGTTCCCATAGGCCCGCATCGCAGGCAGCATTGGCCAGCACGAGGATGTGGACGCCGAGGCCGCTGTGATGCTCCAGCATTTTGACGAGTCCGTCGGTAAAGTCTTGTTCCAGCGCGGTCGGCGAAATGAACGGGGTGAGAGGCAGGAGCATGCGGGTCGGACACGACGGATGTGAATCCCGTATGGTGCCATCCCGCCGCGGCGGCGGGCATTCAGGTTTTTTGGGTGGCGCGGCGCTGTGCTTATAGCTCGCCGGCGGCCGTGCTTATAGCTCGCCGGCGGCGGCGCTGCGCATCACGTTGTCCATTTTTTCACGGATTTCCAGCACGCCGCGGCGCAGCGCCGGCGTCATGCCGATCTGCTCGCCGGCGAGGTCGAGCCAGGTCATGTCCCAGTCCATCATCAGTACCCAGATGTGCTTGTCGGCGTCTTCCATGACCGCAATGCGGCAGGGCAGGAGCACCACCGTTTCCGGAATGATTTTCAGCAACTCGCGGCCGATGGCGATGTCGCAAAAACTGAATACCTCGACCCGCGGTGCCCGGGTATCGCCGAGCACGGTCTGGAATTCCTTCCATAGCAGGTTGCTGCCGACGAATTTCAGGTTGAGCCGGTTGGCGCGCAGCATCATCGATTCGACGACCTCGTCGAAGCTGACGCCGGATTTCGCCTGGTATTTGATGGCGAAATGGTTTACCACCTCGCGCGCATCCATGCGCGCCATGCTGGCCATCGCCGGCATGGCCGTTTCACGCCAGCGCTGCCTTTCCTCCGGCGTCAGCACGCGGCTCATCTGGTAGTCGCGATAGGGCGGCGGCGTCCCCTGCTGGATCAACATGGGGCCATAGGGGGTGGGTGTCACATCGAGCCAGTTCTCGACGGGGACTTGCGCGGAGGGCGCTGCGGGCGCATCGGCAGCGAATGCCGGCAGGCAGCAAAACCAGGCAAGAACAAATGAAAGAGTGCGCATCATGACGTGCCTTCCAGACGGGAATGTCTTCATCCTACGCGCCGTAATGCGGGCGTCAATGCGGTATCAGACGTAGGCGCCGAAGATGTTCTCCAGCGCTGCCAGTTCAGTTGCCGCGCCGGCAAAGTCCCCCCGTCTCACGTGCGCCTCGATACGGGCAGCGCCTTCCCGGATGACGGTGGCCGTCACGCTGGCTGCGGCGCCCTTCAGGGCATGGGCCTCCTTGCTGCAGGCTTCGGCATCGCCTTGTTCGATCGCACGTTTCAGCGTGGCCAGGCTGGCTTCGGTGGTGCTGAGAAAAACCGCTTCTAGCTCGGCAACCAGCCCCGGATTGGCGGGATAACGTGCATGCAGCGCCGGCAGATCGAGCAGCGGGGCGCGGGTGGCCACCGTTCCGGCCTGTGGTAGCCATTGTGCCAGCAGGGCTGCCAGCGCAGCCTCGGAATAGGGCTTGCTCAGGTAATCGTTGGCCCCGGCGGCGAGGCAGGCTTCGCGAAAACCGGTATCGGCATTGGCGGTCAGGGCAATGATAGGGATGTGGTGGGTACCCGACGGCAAGCGGCGGATCTGCCGCGTGGCCGCCAGCCCATCCATTTCCGGCATTTGCCAGTCCATCAGCACCAGGTCGAAGGTGTCCGTTGCAAGAAGATCCAGCGCCTGCAGGCCGTTGACAGCCACGCTGTACTGCAGGCCCATCTCACGTAGTTGATGGGCCAGCACCTTCTGGTTCACCGGATGGTCTTCCACCACCAGGATGTGGCCGCGCAACTGAATGTTTGTCTGGGCCGGCAGTTCGGCCAGCGGCAAGGTGGTGGCCGGCAGATCCAGTGCCAGGGTGAAACAGCTGCCCTGACCGGGGGTGCTCTCGACCGTGAGCCGCCCGCCCATCAACTCGGCCAGTTGGCTGCTGATCGAAAGCCCCAGTCCGGTGCCGCCGTAACGGCGCGTGGTCGAGGCGTCGGCCTGTGAAAAAGCCTGAAACAGGCGTGCCTGGGTCGAGTCGTCGATGCCGATGCCGCTGTCCTGTACGCTGAACAGGCAATGAACCTTGCCGTTCGGCGCCTCGAATGCTGCGCGCAACTCAACCGTACCCTGGCCCGTAAACTTGATGGCGTTGTCGACCAGGTTGAGCAGAATCTGGCGGATCCGGGTGGGGTCGCCCAGCAGCGCAGCGGGCGGGCTGGACGGCAGTGCAAGCGTCAGCTGCAGGTTTTTTTCCATCGCACGCGCCTGGAACAGCGCGACCGCGCCTTGCACCAGCGCAACCGGCGAGAAGGCGACCTGTTCGATGGCCAGCTTGCCTGCCTCGATTTTGGAGAAGTCGAGAATGTCGTTGATGATGATGAGCAGGCTTTCCGCCGAGCTTTTCAGGGTGGCGGCGTACTCGCGCTGGCGGCCGTTGAGCGGCGTTTTCAGCAGCATCCCGCTCATCCCCAGAATGCCGTGCATGGGGGTGCGGATTTCATGGCTGACGTTGGCGATGAACTGCGATTTGGCGCGCGCTATTTGCAGGGCGGCCTCGCGTGCGGCCTCCTTGGCGGCTTCGGCTGCCCGGCGCGCGGAGACGTCGCGCATGATCGCCTGGATCACAGGCCTGCCTTCCAGTTGCATCGCGTGCAGGGTGATTTCGGCCGAGAATACCGAGCCGTCCCGGCGCAGTCCCTGCCACTCCATCAGCGCATGTCCGCGGCTGCGTGCCTGGGTTATGGCCTGCATGGCATGATCATAGGCATCCATGCCATGGGCTTGGACTGGTATGCCGAGTTGCGAAATGGAATGCTTGAGAAACTCGGCGACCGAGCCCATGCCGAACAGCGACAGCGTGGCCGGATTGCAATCGGTAAAGCCCTGATCGTCGAGGATGACAACGGCGTCTGAATTGGTCTCGAACAGGGTCTGGTATTTCTGTTTTTCTGTTTCCAGCTGGCGTGTCTGCGTCAGCATGCGGCGGCTCACCAGAACCGCAACCAGCGTCGCCAGCAGTGTGGCGAGGATGCCAAGCACCAGCATCAGGTTGCGGGTGGCCTGATAGGCGGTAAACGTTTTTCCGAGCGCCGCCTCGTTGGCCTCGCGCTGCAACATGGTCATGTTGTCGAGTGCCGTGACCAGACGGTTCTGCAGCGGGATGGCCTCTTCCTGCAGCAGTGTCAATGCGCCGTAATTGTTCTCGTCGAGTGCTGCTTCGATCACCTTGAACATGACAGGCTGATTGATGGAGGTGAGGGCGTCGAGTTCATTGATCAGTATTTTTTCGTCCATCGTACTGAGCATGGCGCCCAGCCGACGACGGTCCTTGGCGTAGCGTTCACCGTATTCCTGGAACTGCAGGAAGAGCGCGTCTTTTTCCCAGGGGTCGATCGAGACCACGATGTTGTGCATCAGCATCTGCCGGTCGCGAATGGCGTCGCGCATCTGCGAGGCCAGCCGATTCTTGACGTTGTTGATCGACACCACATTCGCTAGCTCGGTGTTGAGGCGCGACATCTCGGTGACGCCCAGGCCGATCACAGCCAGCATCAGCAGCAGGGAGACGGTAAAGCCAAGTACCACATTGAACAGCAGGCCGCGCAGGGGAGGGGGGAGCATGGGCGTTATTCGTGGCGAAACACCACGACGTGATCGGCCGCCAGCTTGATGCCGATCTTCTCGCCGATGGCGTGGTTGTGGTGCGAGGGCACCAGAGACAGCGCGTGCTGGCCGCTTGGGAGCTTCAGGGTGTAGAGAAAATCGGCGCCGCGAAAGGCCTTGTTCTCGACTTCGGCCAGCAGCAGGCTGTCGTCGTCGTGGACGATGTCGTCGGGCCGTAGCAGCACATCGACATGGCAGTTGCGCACGCACTTATCGCAGCCCTTGGCGTCGCAGTCGACCGGAATATGCCCATCCAGCACGCCGAGTTCGATTTCCACCTGATGGTCGTTGATGACCTCGCCGCTGACCAGCGTGCCCTGGCCGACGAAGTCGGCGACGAAGCGGTTGGCCGGCTCGTGGTACAGGTTGTAGGGCGTGTCCCACTGCTGGATGCGGCCTTGGTGCATCACCCCGACCCAGTCGGCCAGCGAGAAGGCCTCGTGCTGGTCATGGGTGACGATGAGCGCGGTGGTGGCTTCGCGCTTCAAGATGTCGCGCACCTCGATCGACAGGCGTTCGCGCAGTTCGACGTCGAGGTTGGAGAACGGCTCGTCCATCAGGATCAGGCGCGGGCGTGGCGCCAGTGCACGGGCGAGTGCCACGCGCTGCTGCTGGCCGCCGGAGAGCTGGTGCGGATACTGTCCGGCATGGTCGACGAGGCCGACCAGCTCAAGCAGTTCGTCGATGCGCGTCTGTTTTTCGGCGGCCGGTTTGCCGCGCAGGCCGAAGCCGACGTTCTTCGCCACCGTCAGGTGCGGAAACAGGGCGTAGTCCTGGAACACCATGCCGACGCGACGCTTTTCGGCGGGCAGCATCCAGCCCGGACGGCTGACGACTTCGCCGCCGATGCGGATCTCGCCGCTCTGGATCGGCTCGAAGCCGGAAATGCAACGTAGCACCGTGGTCTTACCGCAGCCGGAGGGGCCGAGCAGGCAGCCGATCGTGCCTTCGGGCAGGGTGAAAGTGAGGTCGGCAATGATCTGCCGATCGGCATACGACTGCGAGACGGAATCGAGGATCAGTTCAGCCATTGGGGCTTAGCTATGGGAATGCGCGCCGCGCCAGGTCAGGAGAATGATGGGGATGATACCGGCAATGACAATGGCGAGTGAGGGCAGCGCGGCACGCTCCCATTCGCCTTCCGAGGTCATCTCGAACACCCGCACCGCCAGCGTGTCCCAGCCGAACGGGCGGGTCATCAGGGTGATCGGCATTTCCTTCATGATGTCGACGAAGGCGAACGCCGCTGCGGTCAGCAGGCTGGCGCGCAGCAGCGGCAGGTGCACCCGCCCCAGCAGCCCGACGGCACTGGTGCCGAGGTTCTTCGCGGCCTCGTCGACGTTGCGGGTGATGCGGTGCAGCCCGCTGTCGATGGGGCCGAAGCCTACCGCGAGAAAGCGCACCAGATAGGCCAGCAGCATCACCAGCAGCGTGCCCTTGAGGATCTCGGTGCCTTCGAAGCCGAACCTGGCGCGCCCGGCGTCGATCAGCCAGTTGTCCAGCGCCGCCACCGGGATGAACAGGCCTACCGCCAGCACCGCGCCGGGAAAGGCATAGCCGATGGTGGCCAGTCGCTGCGTCCACATCATCGCGGTGCCGGGGCGCTGGCGCCCCGCGTAGGCGAGCAGCAGGGCCACCGCCACCACCATCAGCGCACCGATGCCGGCCAGCAGAACCGAATGCCAGGCAAACGTCCAGTAGCGGGCGTCGAGGTCGGTGGCGATGACCTCGTGCGTCCACAGCGCTAATTGCGTGACCGGTATCAGGAAGGCGATCGCCAGCACCGTTCCGGCGTACACCAGGGCCAGTCCGGCCAGCAGCGGCGACAGCTGGATGCGGCGCTGCGCGGCGCTACGGCCCACCGTGCCGTAGCGCATCCGGGTGCGCGAGCGCTGCTCGAACACTACCGCGACCAGCACGAACAGGATCAGGATCGATGCCAGCTGCGCTGCCGCCGCCAGCGAAAACAGGCTGTACCACGCCTTGTAGATGGCGGTGGTGAAGGTGTCGTAGTTGAAGATCGCCATGGTACCGAAATCGGCCAGGGTCTCCATCAGCGCCAGCATCAGGCCGGCGGCGATCCACGGCCGCGCCATCGGCAGCGCCACCCGGAAAAAGCCCTGCCTGCGCGACAGCCCGAGCGACTGCGCCGCTTCCAGCGCGATCGCACCCTGCGTCGCGAAGGCATTTTTCGCGATCAGATAGACATAGGGGTAGAGTGCCAGCGACATCACCAGGATGACGCCGCCGCGCGAGCGGATTTCCGGCAGGCCGGTGATGCCCCAGCCCTCGCGCAGCCAGGTTTGCAGCGGGCCGGTGAAATCCAGCAGGCCGATTGCGACAAAGGCGGTGACGTAGGCGGGTAGCGCGAGCGGCAGCAGCAGCGCCCAGCCAAACAGGCGGCGGCCGGGAAATTCGCACATCGCCGTAAGCCAGGCCAACGAGACGCCCAGCAGGCTGACGCCGATTCCCACCCCGAACACCAGCCACAGCGTGTTGGCCATCAGCTCGGGCAGGGTGAATTCGATCAGGTGGGCAAGGACGCTGCCCTCGACCCGGGCAAACGACGAGAAGGTGACCACGACCGGCACCAGCACCAGCGCGGCGACTGCGAGCGCGAGCAGCATCCAGCCGCTGGGGCGGGGCCAGGCAAAAACGCCCACAGCCGGGAGAACGGAATTAACGTGAAAGCGCATGGCCCATCCCGTCAGCGAGGAACGAAGCGGCGTGGCGATCCAGAAGCTTTTGATTTCGCCCGCATTCTGGATTGCTTCCCACCACAGCCTTCGGCCTCGTGGCTAAAGGCAACAGCGCTCGCAATGACGGGAATTGGTTTAATCGGTGTTTCCTCGGCTTTCAGAAGACGTCGGGTCACTTGTAGCCGGCGCGGTCCATCAATCTTACGGCCTTGGTCTGCAGGCTGCCAGCCTCTTTCACGTTTATCAGGCTCTGCCTGAAGCTGCCCCAGGCCGCCACGGTTTTGTCCGGCGCGACCTTGGGGTTGACCGGGTATTCCATGTTGACGTCGGCGAACAGATTCTGCGCCTTGTCGGACGACAGCCATTCGATCAGCTTCTGCGCGCCGGTCGGGTTCCCGGCATGGCGCGTGACACCCGCCCCCGAGATGTTGACGTGCACGCCAGCCGCCTTGTTTTTCAGATTCTGGTTGGGCCAGAAAATCGCCAGCGGCAGGTTCGGCTTCTTCTGCATCAGGCGGCCGAAGTAATAGGTGTTGACCAGCGTCACGTCGCACTGGCCGGCGGCCACGGCATCCATCGCCTTGGTGTCGTCGGGGAAGGGCGAGGTGGCCAGATTGCCGACCCAGCCACGGACGATGTCTTCGGCTTTCTCTTCGCCGTATTCGTGGATCATCATCGCCACCAGGCTCTGGTTGTAGACCTTCTTCGAGGTGCGGAGGCAGAGGCGGCCCTTCCATTTCGGACTGGCCAGATCCTCGTAGGTCGACAGGTCCGCGGGTTTGACTTTGCCGGTGTTGTAGACCAGCGTTCTGGCGCGTACCGACAGGCCGAACCATTCGTTGCCGGGGTCGCGCAGGTGGGCCGGCACGTTGGCTTCCAGCGTTTTCGACTGGATCTGACGCAGCAGGCCTTCTTCCGATGCCTGCCACAGGTTGCCTGCGTCCACCGTCAGCAGCATGTCGGCCGGGGTGTTCCTGCCTTCCGCTTTCAGGCGCGCCATCAGCGGGCCTTCCTTGTCGGTGATGAATTTGATCTGCACCCCGGTGTCGCGGGTATAGGCATCGAACAGCGGCTTGATAAGCTGTTCGTTGCGCGCGGAATACACCACCACCTCTTCCGCCAGCGCGGGCAGGGCAACGAAGAGAAGAGTCAGGGCGGGGAGCAGTTTGGTCGGTTTCATGTTCGGGTTCTCAAGGCATTAAGTGTTGGCAATCGTACTGCAAATGATAACCGTTATCAATGCCAGAAGAAAACACCCTCCTGTCCTTTCAGTTCCGCTCGAACTGAATCATGGTTTGCAGTTCGCCCTCGAATACCGCTTCCACCCGAATGGCGCCTGGCTACTCGGCGATGTCAAGTCCGGACATTCTCTCGGGGGATTGGAGATTATCCGGGGGCGTGACGCGCCGGGCGCCGTCGAAGCGTTCACGCCAGTAGCGGTCGTTGAGATTGGAGATCATGACCGCGCCCGAGCGGTTGCTCGCGGCATGCACAAAACGGTCATCGCCCAGATAAATGCCGACATGGGAAAATGCGCGGTTGAGCGTATTGAAGAAGACCAGATCGCCCGGCAAGAGTCCGGCTTTGGCCAATGGCTGCGCGGCTTCGCTGATCGCATGGCTGTCGCGCGGCAGTACGATGCCGGTTGTCTGCCTGAACACGTGGCCGACGAAACCGCTGCAATCGAGTCCGGTTTCGGGCGAAATTCCGCCAAGACGATACGGGCTGCCTATCAGGCTGACGGCGTACATCGGGATGTCTTCGGGCGGGGTGTGGGCGCAGGCGGGCGACGCCATCAGAAACGCCAACAGGGACAGCAGCACGACAGGCTTCATGGGCCAACAATAATCTACTCTATAGTTAAGCAGGAAAAACGGCCAAATCCGGCGAGTCTTGACCCTGAGGATTGCATCATGCATGACGCCCCATCTCTTCCTGACAGTGAAACCAGTATCCTCGAAAAAGCGCAGTTCAAGCAATTGCATGACGAGGCCGCGGCTGCGGCGTCCGCGCCCGACCTGTATGAGCGGGTACGCGAACTAACCGCGCGTGCGCTGCACGAACGCCGCCTGGCGCTGCAAAACATCGGTGAAATCGTCGGCGCCATCACCTCAGGCGTCGGCAGCGGGCTGGCCGCGCGCGGCGGCGAGATGAAGGACGGCCTCAAGCAGGCCATGACCGGCATCGATGCGGCCGTCGGCAGTGCTGCGCAGGCGGCTTCCTTCGCCTTGCAGGAAGCTGCCGCTGAGGGGAAGGCGTTCAAGGACAACGAACTGAAAGCCAGCCTGGAGCAACTGCGCGACCTTGAGACGCAGATCGTCGAGGCGCTGAAGCAGACCGCCAGGCAATCAGGCGGCAAGCTGAAGGAAGAACTCGGCTATCTGATCGACCACCTGAAAATCAGCGGCACCCGTACCGGCGAAGAGGCGCGCGAAGCACTCCGGCAACTGGCGAGTGGAGTGAAGGCAGGCGCCAAATCAGGCCGCGCCGGCTTGAGCGAATCGGCCAGCACGGCCACCGAGCGCCTGTCCTTGGTGGCGAGTGGCATTCTGGACGCGCTGTCCGATTCGCTCAAACGGCAGAGCGAACGCCTGCGTTCCTGATCCTCCTTGCCCTGCCCCTTGCGGGTGCTGCGGAGTCGTTGCTGCTTTAGGGAAGCGCTGATTAATTCAATATGGCCGTCATTGCGAGCGCAGCGAAGCAATCCAGCGTATTTGATTAAGCGGGCATTTCTGGATTGCCGCGTCGCTGCGCGCCTCGCAATGACAAATTAATCAGCGGTTCCTTAGCGGCTTACGAATCCGGTGTACCCCTTGCGGGTACACTCTCGGCATTACGGATTCCAAAAAAACGATGCTCTGGGAAACCATTTCGGTCGTGCGCGACCTGCCGCGATTGCATGAAATCGCCTCGGTGATGATTCGTTATGGCTGGGGCGATCTGGTGCGCGCCCTGGGTATCGGTGGCGTACTGGAACGCGCCGGGCGGGTTCTGCACTGGCACAGCACCAGTGAAATCAGCCAGCTCGACGCGCCAGTGCGTATCCGCCGCGCACTGGAAGAGCTGGGCCCGACTTTCGTCAAGCTGGGACAAGTGCTGGCAACGCGGGTCGACATGTTTCCGCCGCATTGGATTGTCGAATTCGAAAAGTTGCACAGCCAGGTACCGGCGGTGCCCTACGACATTCTTTACCCCGACCTGGTGGCCGCCATCAAGGGCGAGCCCGGGGAGGTGTTTGCCGAATTCAATCCGCTGCCGCTGGCGGCAGCGTCCATTGCGCAGGTGCATCGCGCCATGCTCAAAGACGGCACGCCGGTGGTCGTCAAGATCCGTCGCCCCGGCATCGAGGACGTGATCCGGGCCGATCTGCGAATTTTGGAACACGCCGCCAAATTGCTGGAAAGCGAAATGCCTGAAGCCCGGCGCTACGATCCGGTGCATATCGTCTCGCAGTTCCGTCGCTCGCTGAATCGCGAACTCGACCTGGCCAAGGAGGCGCGCAACATCGACCAGTTCGCGCGCCACTTTGCCGACGACCCGCTGGTGAAAATTCCCAGGGTGTATTGGGAATTTACCAACGACCGCGTCAATGTGCAGGAAGAAATTGTCGGCATGGCGGGGGTGGCGCCGGACAAATTGCGTGCCAGCGGACTCGACCCCAGGCTGTTGGCGGCGCGCGGCGCCGATACGGTGCTGCGCATGGTGCTGGAGCACGGTTATTTTCATGCCGATCCGCATCCCGGCAATATCCTGTTTCTGCCCGACAACCGCATCGGCATTATCGATTTCGGTATGGTGGGGATGCTGACCAACCCACGCCGCAACCAGATTGTCGACATGCTGCATGCCCTGACGCTCAAGGACGAGCAGGCCATGTTGCAGATACTGCTCGACTGGAGCGGCGAATCGGTGGGCGATGAAGACCGCCTGGCTTACGACGTCACGGAGCTGCTGCAAAATTACGACGACCTGCAGCTCAAGGATGTGAGGATCGGCGCGCTGCTGAATGACGTCACCGCCCTGATGCGCGACAACAACCTGGTGTTGCCGGCCGACCTGACCTTGCTGTTCAAGACGCTGATCACGCTGGAAGGTCTGGGACTGCAGCTCAATCCGGAATTCCACATGATCGACCACGTGACGCCGTTCGTGGAACACGTCATCAAGCAACGCTACACGCCGCAGGCGTTGCTGGCGCGCGGGCGCAAGAGCGTGCGCGAGACGCTGGAGGTTTTGGCCGATTTGCCGCGCGACATGCGGCATCTGGTGCGCGACATGCGGCGGGGACGCATGCGGATCGACCTCGACCTGAAGCGGCTGGATCATTTTGGCCACCAGCTGGACGGCGCCAGCAACCGGCTGACCATGGGCATCCTGACCGCCTCGCTGGTGGTGGGCTCCAGCATCATCATGACGGTGGAGGGTGGGCCTCAGCTATTCGGCCTTCCCTTGTTCGGTCTGCTGGGATTCCTGATCGCGTTTTTCAACAGCCTGTGGATCATTTTTTCCATCTGGCGTTCGGGTAAGCACTGAGCCTCCGGCATCAGGCAATGCATGGGGCGCCGGGGTCCTGGCGAGGTTGGCGGCCAACTCCGCCAGCGGAACGGGCCGCCCCAGCAAATAACCCTGCGCATGGGCAATGCCCAGGCTTTCGACCTTGCACAGCACGGCTTCGGTTTCCACACCCTCGGCCACCAGCGAATAACCCGCTTCGCTCATCATGCGCGCAAAATCCGCCACCACCTGGCCGGCGCGGTTGTCCTTTCCCAGCTTGTTCACCAGCGAGATGTCGAACTTGACCACATCGACCGGCAAGTCCACCAGATAGCGCAACGGCGAATATCCGGTGCCGAAGTCGTCCATGGCAATGCGGTAGTTCACCGTGCGCAGCAATTCGAGATAGGTGCTCACCTCGACCATTTGCGTGATGAGCGAGGTTTCGGTGATTTCCAGCATCAAGGGGTGGTTCGCACTGTGACACGACAATTCCAGCAGATGCGAGACGACTTCGGGGCGCGAAATGCTCTGCGCCGACAGATTGACCGAGATGCCTGCCCCGGTCGGCAACAGGCCTGACGACAGATCGGCATCGACCTGATGCAGCACCGCCATGTCGAATTCGGTTTCCAGCCGGCGGCTGCTGACCACCGGCAGAAACGCTGCCGGTAGCATGAGATCGCCGTGGTAGCGAATACGAGCCAGCGCCTCGTAATAATCCACTTGGCGTCCCGGCAGGTCATGAATGGCCTGGTAGTGCATTTCGATCATGCCGGGGGTGGCCAGCGCCTGGAACAGGGCGCTGGTCTCGCGGCTGGCCACCAGTGTCTGCGAGGCACGTTCGGTGTCTTCCCCATACAGCGCAATACGGTTGCGTCCGGGCTGCTTGGCGGTATACATGGCAATGTCGGCCTGCTTGGGCAGCTCGTCGATATGCTCAATCTGGTCGGCCGCGCAGAAGGCGATGCCGATGCTGAGGCCGACCGGCTCAATGATGCCAAGATCGGTAAACCCGGCGGCGTCGATCAGGCTCTGGCAGCGCTGCGCAACCTGCTTGGCCTGCGCCGGCGTGGTGCGTGACAGGAAAGTGGCGAATTCGTCGCCCCCCAGACGATACAGACGGTCGTTGGCGCGCAGTGCCATCACCAGCGCATCGGCGACGATGCTCAATACGCGATCGCCCTTGGCGTGGCCATACGTGTCGTTGATGGTCTTGAAGCGGTCGCAGTCGAACAGCAGGAAAGCCACGCCCTGCGGCGAAGTTTCCAGTTTCTTGCGGAAATCATCCCAGTCTTCTTCGTAGGCGCGCCGGTTATGGCAGCCGGTGAGCGCATCCTGGCGCGCCTGCGAGTGGAATTCGCGGTTCTGGTGTTCCATCGAACCGTGCAGCTCCCGCAATTGCAGCTGGTAGTCGTACAGCGAGCGGCGGATATTCTCCAGTTCGCTGATGCGCATGGCCGGCGAACGCGGCGGATGGAGGTTGAAGCGGCCGTGCTGCATGGCGTCGATGTCCTGCAAAAGCCGTCCCAAGGGACGCATCAACAGACGGTTGTATGCCAGGAAGCCCAGCAGCGTAGTGGCTGCCAGTAGCACAAACAGTCCGAGCAGGGTGCGCGACAGGATGGTCTGAAACCGGAATTGCTCAAGGTCGGGTCGGGCGCTGAAGCTCAGGCGCGAAAACAGTTCCGGCACGGCCAGTACTTCGCCCGGCTTGAGTGCCAGGCTGACGCTGGAGGTGTCGGTGAAGTGGAGTGTTTCCTGCTGCAACAGGGCCGGCATGAAATCCAGTTTGATCAGACCGTGGCCAAGCAGGGTCTGTCGCTGTTCATTGTTGTATACCGGGAACGCGTAATACAACGCAATTGAGCCCGCCTCGTTGGCCAGCCAGCTGGAGGCCTGAAACGGCGGCAATCTGGCCGGGAATCTGTTGTTTACCGGGCTGGGTGCAAGCAACATGCCTGACTGGGCATACAACGCCGCCTGGACAAAACGGCTGTTCAGCATGCCGCTTTCGTACACCCGCTGATCCCGCCAGTACGTGTAATACTCGGGCAGCACCAGTTGTTGCCGGGTTTCATCCCAGTGCGCCAGATTGACGGCCTGTTCTTCCGTCTGACCCAACAGCCGCTGAACGGCGGCAGCCAGCTCGGACTGCGCCGCACTCTGATTATGCTGCGCCAGACTGTGCGTAGCGGCACGCGTTTGATAAGCGGCAAAGTACCCGATCAGGCTCAGCAGCACCAGCAGACCGGCGATGAAAGCGAGCGCGACCTGCTTGATGGAGATGGAAGCAGGCCATTTCATCTGGATAAGGGCGCCTTGATCGTTTCAAGATGTTTGAGCGTGTGATCCAGCAGATCAAACTCGTGCGCGCCATCCATGAAATGGCTGGCGCCTTTCACAATCACCATTGGTGTCCGCACATGCTGCAGTACCTTGATCCAGCCCGGTTCCAGCATGTTGTCCGCACCGCCCATGATGAGTTTCACGCCGACCGGCGATTGCTTCAATGCAGCCAGCAGGCGTGCCTGATCCCAGTACACATACGACAGCAGGCCTTCAGGCGTGGAGGGATATTTTCCGCAGAATGACAAGGCCTGGTTGACCAGCGCACGCTGTTTTCCGCGCACGCGCGCTTCCAGTTGCGCGATCAGGGCAGGGCGTGCAGTCGTGCCGATCTGGGCTTCGATCAACGAAGCGCCGATATAGGCTTTTACGGCCGCATCCGGTTTGAGCGACAGATAGGCGAGTAACTGCAGGCTGCCGAAGCTGTGACCGACCAGCACGATGGAATGGTGGCCCTGTGATTTTAGCCAGATCACCCAGCGCCCGATTTCGGACACGTCGTCATCCAGGCTGTGTTTGTGCACCGCTTCGCACGCCAGACTTTGCGTGCGGTTGGGAATATTCAGGCTGAGCGTGGGCGCCAATACCGTATAGCCCGCGTCCTGCAGGCCGCGGGCCAGGGTGGCCACGGTGGGGAATTCGCGCGTCTGCAAAAAGCCGTGCAGCAGCAGCACGGCAGGTTTGCTGCGTTCGCCGACCAGATATTCGGCGCTGGCAGTAATGCCGGCGCGCATCTCCTGCTGGACAATCATTGTATGAGCAGCAGCTGGGAATACCGATATCAGCAAGCAGAACAAAACAATGCGCATGGCGGGGCCGTGTAGACGGTAGCTGTAGTGCTAACGGCTGTAAACCGGTGAAACTGAAGTGGGAGCCAAGCGGGATGTGATCGGTTCGGTCACGGCCGGATGGTACACTCCGGCTCGAAATCAGGTTCCCGGCATGTTTGATCTGAACACCATTTTTTCCCCTGAAGGTGCGTGCGCCGCGGTGCTGCCCGGCTGGCGCTCGCGCCCGCAGCAGCTCGCCATGGCCGAGGCGGTCGAGCGGGCGATCGCCGATAACCGCGTGCTGCTGGCCGAAGCCGGCACCGGCACCGGCAAGACACTGGCCTACCTGATTCCCGCCCTGCTGTCGGGCGGAAAAGTCGTGATCTCCACCGGCACCAAGGCGCTGCAGGACCAGCTGTTCCACCGCGATCTTCCGGCCGCGCGCCGCGCGCTCAAGTCGCCGGTCAAGGTGGCCCTGCTCAAGGGCCGTGCCAATTACATCTGCCACCATCACCTTGAGCGCAACCTCAGCGACGGGCGTTTTGCCAACCGCGACGATCCGGTGTGGCTGGCCAAAATCGCCCGTTTTGCCGAAACCAGTTCCAGCGGCGACCGCGCCGAAGCCGAAGGCATCCCCGAAGACGCCACCGCCTGGCATTACGCCGTGTCCAGCCGCGACACCTGTTTGGGCAGCGAATGCAGTCACTACAAGGACTGTTTCGTCATGGCCGCGCGCAAGGCTGCGCTCGACGCCGAAGTGGTCGTGGTCAACCACCATCTCTTCTTTGCCGACCTGTGGCTGAAGGACGAAGGCGTCGCCGAACTGCTGCCCGCCTGCAATACCGTAATCCTCGACGAGGCCCACCAGCTGGCTGAAACCGCTGCGCAGTTCTTCGGCGAAACCCTGTCCGTTGCTCAATTGCTGGATCTGGCGGGCGACACCAAGCGACTGGCGGCGGTGAAGGCGGGCGACTTTCCCGCCCTGCGCCGCGCTGCGGAGGATCTTTCCAAGGCCGCACGCGACCTGCGCCTGGCGTTTCCGCAAAACCCGGTCAAATCGACCATTGCGGAGCTGACGCGTTACGATAAATGGCCGGATGCGCTGAAAACCCTGTCGGCGGCGCTGGATGAAATGACGAAGCTGCTCGAAACCCAGGCCGAGCGCGACGCCGACCTGAAAAACTGCTTCGAGCGTGCGCAAGGTGTGCAGGCCACCCTGGCCAGCTGGCAGCGTGCCGACGATCCCGAGAATCCCCGCGTGCGCTGGCTGGAAACCACCCTGAGTTCGCTGCTGCTGCACGCCACGCCGCTGTCCGTCGGCGCGATGTTCGGTGCCAAGCTCACCGAGCGCGCCCAGGCGTGGATCCTCACCTCGGCCACGCTCGCCGTCGGCGGCGACTTCAGCCACCTGAAAACCCGCCTGGGAATCGAGGATGCCGAAACCCTGTGCGTCGACAGCCCCTTCGACTACCCGCGCCAGGGCGTGCTCTACGTGCCGCAGGGCGTGTCCGCACCGAATACGCCCGAATTCACCGAGGCCGTCGTCAAAGCCGCCCTGCCGGTGCTGGAAGTCAGCCGCGGCCGCGCGTTCATCCTGTTCACCAGCCTGCGCGCGCTGGACAAGGCACGCGGCCTGTTGATCGATGCCTTCAAGTTTCGCGGCTGGGACTACCCCTTGCTGGTGCAGGGCGACGCGCCGAAAAACGAACTCCTCGCGCGCTTCCAGAAAGCCGGCAATGCCGTACTGCTCGGCAGCCAGAGCTTCTGGGAAGGCGTCGACATGCCCGGCGACGCGCTGTCGGTGGTCATCATCGACAAACTGCCGTTCCAGCCGCCCGACGACCCGGTGGTCGCCGCGCGCATCGCCCAGGCCGAGAAGAACGGCGGCAAGCCCTTCATGGACTATCAGCTGCCGCACGCGGCAATCAGCCTGAAGCAGGGGGCGGGACGGTTGATTCGCAGCGAGACCGATCGGGGGGTGCTGATGATTTGCGATATGCGGCTGGCGGATAAGCCTTATGGGCGCTTGTTGCTGAATGCGCTGCCGGCGATGACGCGGACGCGGAAGATGGAGGTGGTGGAGCGGTTCTTTGCTGCGGAGGCGACTTCGCCCGTCATTACGAGCGCTGTTGCCTTTAGTCACGAGGCCGAAGGCCGTGGTGGGAAGCAATCCAGTTAAATGTAGGCGTGAAGCACAACCGAGTAGTGAGGTTTGTGGCTGGCTGACTGCCGTTGACCGGGGTTGCCGGCGGCAAGTCACTTTCTTTGTCTTGCCAAAGAAAGTAACCAAAGAAAGGCGCCCCCGCTCATCCCCGAATTCCCGAAAACCGAGCCTGCCGAGTGGGCGGCAAAGAACTCGCCCCGCTTTTGCTGTTTTAATTTGGTTTTTTGTGAGCGGGGCTCAAACACCTTTGCCGCTGATCCACCCGGCAGGCTCAATTTTCGGCTGGGCTGAGAGGGGATAAAAGTCAAAACCAGGCCGGTGATAACTGGGCGGTTTGAATTACCATTGCCACACATCCGGCGCATTACGCCTACGGCGAATACGCCCTACTCAAGCTGAATTGCGTCGCAAGACAAGTACTCAAGCCCTTAGCTCGTTAGGCGTTTTCCATGGCCCATGCATTTTGCGTTGACTATCTTGCCAATCATGCGGAGTTCATCCCTCTGCTTGCGGGATGGCATCATGCCCAATGGCCCTTGGAGTCAGATCCATCGTTCGAACATCGGATCGAGATAATTCAAGATCGGCTGGGCCGTCGAGAAATCCCGACAACTTTAGTTGCATTGCAGGGCAAGAGCGCTTTAGGTTTTGTCAGCCTCGTTGCAAACAATATGGAGTGTCACACCGAGTTATCGCCATGGCTGGCGAGTCTCTACGTGCATCCGGCGTTCCGGCAGCAAGGCATCGGAACCGCACTGACAGAAGCCATTTTGCGGGAAGCCCATGCTTTGGCAATTCGATGTATTTATCTTTTCACGCCGGACCAAGAGTCATTTTATGAGCGCCTCGGTTGGCGTACTATTTCTCGCAAGGATTATCATGGCGAAAACGTAGCGATCATGGCATGTACGTTACACGTCAACCCTTCGTAAAAGCGGGACTGCCGCGAGAAGCGCGGCAGTCCCTTAACTCTAATTAGCCGCAGGCATAATGCGTCGGATGGGTGTCGTCACACAAGCACGCGAACTACCCCGCCACCACCGTCCTGGTTTTGACTTTCCTCCCCTCTCAGCCTCGCCGAAAATTGAGCCTGCCGGGTGGATCAGCGGCAAAGGTGTTTGAGCTCCGCTCACAAAAAACCAATTAAAAACAGCAAAAGCGGGGCGAGTTCTTTGCCGCCCACCCGGCAGGCTCGGTTTTCGGGGCTTCGGGGATGAGCGGGGTCGCCTTTTCTTTGGTTACTTTCTTTTGGCGAGACAAAAGAAAGTGACTAGCAGCCTGTCGGACTTGAACCCCCAATTCGTCTTCCAATCCGCGATAATCCCGCTATCGAATCCGAGCCCCTCCATCGCATGAGCCGCTTCCGCCCGATCGACCGCAAGACTGCCTACCTGCTGCCGCCCTCGGTCGAAGACTGGCTTCCCCAAGACCACCTGGCGCGTTTCATCGTCGAAGCCATCGAACAACTCGACCTCACCGAACTGACCCGCGTCTATGCCGGGCGCGGCAGCGCCGCCTACCACCCTGAAGTCCTGCTCAGCCTGCTGGTTTACGGCTACGCCACCGCCACCTTCTCCAGCCGCCGCATCGAACGCGCCACCTACGATTCCGTCGCCTTCCGCTACCTCGCCGCAGGCAGCCACCCCGATCACGACACGCTCGCCAGCTTCCGCCGCCGCTTTCTTGAAGAACTCGCCGGCGTGTTCCTGCAAGTGCTCGAACTGGCGAGCGAGATGAAGCTCCTGAAGCTGGGGACAGTCAGCCTCGACGGCACCAAGGTTCACGCCAACGCCTCCCGCCACAGTGCGCTCTCGCACGGCCACATCGTCAAGCTCGAAACCCAACTCAAGGCCGAAGTACAAGACCTGCTGGCGACAGCCGAAGCCGCTGACCAGGCCGACATCCCGGATGGCGTGAATCTGCCCGCAGAAATCAAACGCCGTGAAGACCGGCTGGCCGTCATGGCCGCCGCCAAAGCCAAGATCGAAGCGCGTGCCCGAGCCCGCTTCGAAGCGGAACAAGCGGCTTATGAAACGAAGCTCGCCCAGCGAGCCGCACGCGCAGCGGAATCAGGCAAGAAGCCCAGCGGCAAGCCGCCCCAGCCGCCGACGCCGGAACCCCGTCCGGAAGACCAGATCAATCTCACCGACGAGGAATCCCGCATCATGAAGATTGCCGGCGGCGGCTTTGAGCAGTGCTACAACGCTCAGGCGGCGGTCGATGCGCCGACGATGCTGGTAGTGGCGGCATCACTCACGAATGCGGGCAACGACAAACAGCAGGTTCAGCCGATGCTGGACAAGCTCGGTGCGCTACCCGCCAGCCTGGGCACAGTCGATGCCCTGCTGGCTGACACGGGCTATTGCAGCGCGAACAACATCACCGCTTGCGAAGAAGCTGGAGTTGAACCTTACATTGCCGTCGCCCGCGAAGATCACCATCCCGGCTGGCGCGAGCGTTTCACCGAGCCGCCGCAGTTGGAAGCGGACGCCACGCCGATGCAAAAGATGGCGCATAAACTCAAGACCAAACTGGGGCGGATGCTGTATGCGCTGAGGAAGCAGAGCGTGGAACCGGTGTTTGGCATCATCAAATCGGTGATGGGGTTCAGGCAGTTCTTGCTGCGTGGTTTGGAGAAGGCGAAGGGCGAGTGGACGCTGGTATGTCTGGCGTGGAATTTGAAACGCATGGCCGTGTTGCGCCAGAAATCCGTCCCAAGCGCCTGAAAAGAGCAGAAACCCGTTCAAATTTGATACCGATGCGGCGATGAACGACTAAAAATGCCTAAATATTGTGCAAATACCGTCCCGGCGGGGAAATTGCTGCCGTGCGGGGCTCCAAGTCCGACAGGCTGCTAGCCGCCGGGCTACCCCCGGCCAACGGCAGTCAGCCAGCCACAAACCTCACTACTCGGTGGTGCTCCGCGCCTTAATCTCAACTGGACTGCTTCGCTACGCTCGCAACGACGGATCGGGCATCACGCGCTCACAGCCCCTGCACAACCCCCAACACCTCCGCCGCATGCCCCGGCGCCTTCAACCCGCGCCAGCTCTTAACCAGTTTTCCATCCACATCAAATACGAACGTGCTGCGCTCCACCCCGCGCACCTGTTTGCCGTACATATTCTTCAGCTTCATCACGCCGAACAGTTCGCAGGCGGTTTCGTTCTTGTCGGACAGCAACTCGAACGGAAAACCGTGCGCAGCCTTGAAGCCTTCGTGCGACTTCAGGCTGTCGCGCGAGACGCCGACGACAATCGTGTTGGCCTTGGCGAAATCGGCGTACAGATCACGGAATTCCTGGCCTTCGAGGGTGCAGCCGGAGGTGTTGTCCTTGGGGTAGAAGTAGGCGACGACGTTCTTGCCGCGATGGTCGGACAGTTTGAAGGGGGTGTCGCCGGTGGAGGGGAGCTCGAAGTCCTTGATGACGGGGTCATTCATGGTGGGGTTTCTTTAACGTGACGAGGATTTAAGCAGCACGATGACGGCACCGGCACCGCCGTCGACGGTGCGGGCCTGGCAGAAGGCGAGCACATCTTCACGCTGGGTGAGCCAGTGGCGCACCTTGTTCTTCAACACCGGCAGACGGTTTTTCGAGCCATGGCCTTTGCCGTGGATGATGCGCACGCAGCGCCGGTCGTCCTTCATGCAGCGGTTGAGGAAGGCGGCTAGCGCAATGCGCGCTTCGTCGCCGGTGTGCCCGTGCAGGTCGAGTTCGCCCTGGATGACCCAGCCGCCGCGTCGCAGTTTCCGTAGCGCTGCGGTTGGCACGCCGGGACGCGAGAAAACCAGCTCCTCGCCGGTGGAGATGGCGGCTTCCCAGTCCCACGGGTCGGACAGCGCATCGACCAGCACCTGCTGCTCGTCGCGCAGGCGCTGGCGGGCAATCGGCTTGGGGCGCGGACGCGCAACGTCCGCGCGGTTGGAAGGCGGCAGGGGAACGACATCGGCGACGGCGCGGCGAAACAGCATCGTGCCGTCTTCAGGAATCCTGGGCTTATGCGGTGCCTGGTGAAGCGAGGCCGGCGCGGTGGCCTGCGCGCGCAGCACGCGACGCATGCGGGCCAGCGCCTCGAACGAGGCGGGGTCGAGCGCACTGCCGCGGGCGCGCTTCATGCCGGATCACCGCCTGGCCCGGGCGGCACTCAGGCCTTGCCGAGCGCGTCCAGGTAACGCTCGGCGTCGAGCGCGGCCATGCAGCCGGTGCCGGCGCTGGTGACGGCCTGTTTGTAGATGTGATCCTGCACGTCGCCGGCGGCGAACACGCCTTCGATGCTGGTGGCGGTGGCATTGCCGTTGCGGCCCGAGCGGGTGACGATGTAGCCGTTTTCAAGTTCGATCTGGCCTTCGAAGATGCCGGTGTTGGGCTTGTGGCCGATGGCGATGAAGACGCCGGTGAGCTTGAGTTCCTGGGTGCTGTCATTCTTGGTGCTTTTGAGGCGCACGCCGGTGACGCCGGTCTTGTCGCCCAGCACTTCGTCCAGGACGTGGTCGGTGGCGAGGGTGATCTTGCCTTCCTTGACCTTTTCCATCAGGTGCTCGATGAGAATTTTCTCGGACTTGAAGGTGTCGCGGCGATGCACCAGGGTGACGTGGCTGGCGATGTTGGCCAGGTACAGGGCTTCCTCAACGGCGGTGTTGCCGCCGCCGACGACGGCCACTTGCTGGTTCTTGTAGAAGAAACCGTCGCAGGTGGCGCAGCCCGATACGCCCTTGCCCATGAATTCCTGCTCGGACGGCAAGCCCAGGTACATGGCCGAGGCGCCGGTGGCGACGATCAGCGCATCGCAGGTATAAGTGCCGGAGTCGCCCACCAGGGTGAAGGGCTTTTCGGTCAGTTTGACGCTGTTGATCTGGTCAAAAATAATCTCGGTGTTGAAGCGCTCGGCGTGCCGCTGGAAGCGATCCATCAGCTCGGGGCCCTGCACGCCGTCGACGTCGGCGGGCCAGTTGTCGACTTCGGTGGTGGTCATCAGCTGGCCGCCCTGCTGCATGCCGGTGACGACGACGGGGGAGAGGTTGGCGCGCGCGGCGTACACAGCGGCGGAATAACCGGCGGGGCCGGAACCGAGAATGACGAGTTTGTGGTGTTGGGTGCTCATGGCCTGTGCTCGGACGATGGGGAAGCTGGCTATTCTAACCAAACTTGGCGGCAGCGTTTCCATGCGGGCTGCCCGGTATAATCCAGAGCACCTTGGCTTGTTGAGTTCCCATGGCGCGTCCCGCTTCCCGTTCACCGACTCCTTTGCCGCCCCGTATGCAGCGCCTGCTGCGCGAAGCCCGCGCGCTGCTGGTTGGCTTTGCCGCGCTGCTGCTGGCATCAATTCTGCTCACCCACAATGTGGCCGACCCCGGTTTCAGCACCACCGGCGAAGGCGTGGCGATCCATAACCTCGGCGGTAAAAGCGGCGCCTGGCTGTCCGATCTTTTGCTGATGATTTTCGGCGTGTCGGCCTGGTGGTGGGTGCTGCTGGCACTGGCTTATGTCATTCACACCTTTCGTCATCTGGATGAAAATCCGCTGGCGGACAGCCGTCAGCGCTGGTTCCGGCTTGGCGGATTCGGCCTGCTGCTGCTTGCCAGTACCGGGGTCGAATGGCTGCGCGCCTGGCACTGGGCGGTGGTGCTGCCCGACACGCACGGCGGCGTGCTGGGCGCTGGCGTCGGCGCGGCGGCGGGTGCGCTGCTGGGGTTCACCGGCGGTTCGCTGGCCCTGCTGCTGCTGATGGCGGTGGGGTTCAGCCTGTTCACCGGCGTGTCGTGGCTGGGCATGGCCGAGCGCGCCGGCGAGTGGGTGGAGCGGGCCTGGTGGAAGTCGATCCATACCTGGCAGGCCTATAAGGATCGCAAGCTGGGTGAGGTGGCACAGCAAAAACGTGAAGCCGTCGTGTCGGTGGAAAAGCAAAAACGCGTCGACGCGCCGTCGATCCGCATCGAGCCGGTGGTGAAGGAAGTGCCGCAATCGATACGCGCCGTCACCGAAAAACAGTCGCCGCTGTTCTCCGATCTGCCCGACTCACCCTTGCCGCCGCTGCATCTGCTTGATCCCGCCGAGGCGGCGGTGGAAACCGCGAGTGCCGAGGCGCTGGAATTCACCTCCTTGATGATCGAGCGCAAGCTTGCCGAATTCGGCGTCGAGGTGAAGGTCGTCTCGGCCTCGCCCGGCCCGGTGATCACGCGCTACGAGATCGAGCCGGCGGTGGGGGTGAAGGGCAACCAGATCGTCAACCTGGCGAAAGACCTGGCGCGCACGCTGTCGGTGATCAGCATTCGCGTGGTCGAAGCGATTCCCGGCAAGCACACCATGGGGCTGGAAATTCCCAACCCCAAGCGGCAGATGGTGCGCTTGAGCGAGATTCTCGGTTCCAGGGCCTACCACGACAGTTCGAGCCCGCTGACCATCACCCTGGGTAAGGACATCGCCGGCAATCCGGTGGTGTCGGATCTGGGCAAGATGCCGCACCTGCTGGTCGCCGGCACCACCGGCTCGGGCAAATCGGTTGGCGTCAACGCGATGATCCTGTCGCTGGTGTACAAGTCTGATCCGTCTGCCGTGCGCATGATCATGGTCGACCCCAAGATGCTGGAGCTTTCCATTTACGAAGGTATTCCGCATCTCTTGGCGCCGGTGGTCACCGACATGCGGCAGGCCGCCAGCGCGCTCAACTGGTGCGTGGGCGAAATGGAGCGGCGCTACAAGCTGCTGTCGGCGGTCGGCGTGCGCAACCTCGCCGGCTACAACCAGAAGGTGCGCGACGCCAGGAAAGCCGGCACGCCGCTCACCCATCCGTTCAGCCTGACGCCGGACAACCCGGAGCCGCTGGAAACCCTGCCGATGATCGTGGTGATGATCGACGAGCTCGCCGACTTGATGATGGTGGTCGGCAAGAAGGTCGAGGAACTGATCGCGCGGCTGGCGCAGAAGGCGCGCGCGGCCGGCATCCACCTGATCCTGGCGACGCAGCGGCCGTCGGTCGACGTCATCACCGGCCTGATCAAGGCCAACATCCCGACACGCATCGCCTTCCAGGTATCCAGCAAGATCGACTCGCGCACCATCCTTGACCAGATGGGCGCCGAGGCGCTGTTGGGGCAGGGCGACATGCTCTACCTGCCGCCCGGCACCGGGATGCCGCAGCGGGTGCATGGCGCCTTCGTGTCCGACGCCGAAGTGCATCGCGTCGTCGATTACCTGAAATCGTTGGGCGAACCCGAATACATCGAAGGCGTGCTCGAATCGCCGGAAGAAGCGGGCGAGGGTGGCGGCGAATTCGGCGAGGCGGCGGAAGCCGACCCGCTGTACGACCAGGCCGTGGCCTACGTGCTGAAAACGCGGCGCGCCTCGATCTCGTCGGTGCAACGCCAGCTGCGCATCGGCTACAACCGCGCCGCGCGCATGATCGAGGACATGGAACGCGCAGGCTTGGTGTCGTCGATGCAGTCGAACGGCAACCGTGACGTGCTGGCGCCGGGCGGGGAGGCATGAGCCGGTTTCACGCCCTGATCCCCGCCGCCGGCAGCGGCTCGCGCATGGGCGGCGTGCTGCCCAAACAATATCTCGAACTCAAAGGCTTGCCGCTGATTGCCCATGCGCTTGCCGCATTGGCGCGCGAGCCGCGCATCGATCGACTCGTGGTGGTGCTGTCGCCCGACGACGCATGGTGGGACAACTACGACTGGTCGGGCTGGCAGGACCGCATGCAGGTGCTGCGCTGCGGCGGCACCGCGCGCGCCGGGACGGTGTTGAACGGTCTGCAGGCAATGGCCGAATGGTGCGCAGCGGATGACTGGGTGCTGGTGCACGACGCCGCGCGCCCCTGTCTGCCGGCCAAGGCACTCGGACGCCTGCTCGATATTGCCGTGGACGACCCGGTCGGCGGCCTGCTCGCGGTGCCGGTAGCCGATACCCTGAAGCGCGCCGATGGCGGGTGCCGGGTCGAGGTGACCGTGCCGCGCGCCGGCCTGTGGCAGGCGCAGACGCCGCAGATGTTCCGTCACGGCATGCTGCGTGACGCGTTGCGCGCGGCAGACGCCGACATGACCGACGAGGCGTCGGCGATCGAACAGCTGGGGCTGCATCCGCGCCTGGTGGAATGCGACAGCCGCAACCTCAAGGTTACCTATCCGCAGGACCTGCGCCTGGCGAGCCTCATCCTGGAGCATCTGAATGACTGATTTTCGCATCGGCCACGGCCTCGACGTCCACGCCTTCACCGCCAACCGCAAGCTCATCATCGGCGGCGTCGACATTCCCCATCACCTCGGGCTGGCCGGACATTCGGACGCCGACGTGCTGCTGCACGCGATCTGCGATGCGCTACTGGGTGCGGTCGGGCTGGGCGATATCGGCCGCCATTTTCCGGATAGCGACGCCGCGTTCGCCGGCATCGACAGCCGCATCCTGCTGCGCCGGGTAGCCGAACAGCTGAAGTCGCGTGGCTGGCGCGTCGGTAACATCGACGCCACCCTCATCGCGCAGGCGCCGAAAATGGCGCCGCACATTGCGCGGATGACCGCGCACATCGCGGATGACCTCGGCGTCGCCATCGAGCACGTCAACGTCAAGGCCACCACCACTGAAAAACTCGGCTTCACCGGGCGCGGCGAGGGTATCGCGGCGGAAGCGGTGTGCCTGATCGCGCGTGACTGAACCCGGTTTAATCGAGTCCAGCCCGGCCGGACCCGACACGCTGCGGCTGTTCTTCGCCCTATGGCCGGACGACGCCACCCGCGCCGCGCTCAACCGAGCCGGCAAGTGGCTGCACCAGCACTGGGGCGGCCGCCGCATGCGCGCCGACACGCTGCACATCACCCTGGCCTTTCTCGGCAGCACGCCGGCCGGGCAACTGGATGCCCTGGCCGCCTGCGCCGACATGGTCCGCACCGATGCGTTCGAGCTTGTCCTCGACCAGGCCGGCTACTGGCGGCACAACCGGATCGGCTGGCTGGGGGTGAACCAGACGCCGCAGCATCTCGAACTGGTCGGCGCGCTGAACACTGCCCTGCAGGGCGGCGGGTTCGCCGTCGACGCGCGCCCGCATGTGCCGCACGTCACCCTGCTGCGCAATTCGGCTGGCGGGGAGGCGCTGCCATGCGAGCCGGTGCACTGGCCGGTGAGAGATTTCGTGCTGGTGGTCTCGCGCCGCGAGGCCGACGGGATGCATTACGACGTGATCCGGCGCTGGCCGCTGGCGTAAAACAACATAAAAAGTCAAAAAACCCCCGCGCCGACTCGACACGCGCGTGGCGTTTCGGTTATGATGCGCCCCGCATTAGGCGCGTAGCTCAGCTGGTTAGAGCACCACCTTGACATGGTGGGGGTCGATGGTTCGAGTCCATTCGCGCCTACCAATATTTGAAGGGTCGGGATGACCCGTTTTAGTTTTATTAGTGGGGCTCGCCCCGTGGAGCTTGTGGAATGTCACTGCGAACTAGTCGGCTTGTCACTCGATAAACCCGGCGCATTGCTGTTCGCAGAGTTTCTGCAAGCTTCCTGTAGTACCCAAAAGCGCGGCCGGTCCGCGCTTTTTTTGTTTCTGGAGTTTGAATCATGATCAACGTCACGCTTCCCGATGGTTCCGTCCGGCAGTTCGAAGCCCCGGTCACGGTCGCGCAGGTCGCATCCAGTATCGGCGCGGGGCTGGCCAAGGCGGCACTCGCCGGACGGGTCAACGGCAAGCTGGTCGACACCCGCCATCTGATCGACGCCGATTCGCTGCTGTCCATCGTCACCGACCGCGATGCCGACGGCCTCGACGTGATTCGCCATTCCAGCGCGCACCTGCTGGCCCATGCGGTGAAGTCGCTGTTCCCCGACGCGCAGGTGACCATCGGGCCGGTGATCGAGGACGGCTTCTTTTACGATTTTTCGTACAAGCGCCCGTTCACGCCGGAAGACCTGGCGGCCATCGAGAAAAAAATGGCCGAGCTGGCCAAGCGGGACATTCCAGTCGAGCGCAGCGTGATGCCGCGCGACGAGGCGGTGACCTTCTTCAAGAACATGGGCGAGCGCTACAAGGCCGAGATCATCGCGTCGATCCCGAGCAACGAGGATATTTCGCTGTATCGCGAGGATGACTTCATCGACCTCTGCCGCGGCCCCCACGTGCCGTCGACCGGTAAGCTCAAGCACTTCAAGCTGATGAAACTGGCCGGCGCCTACTGGCGCGGCGACAGCAAGAACGAGATGCTGCAGCGCATCTACGGCACGGCCTGGGCAAAAAAGGAAGACCTTGAGGACTATCTGTACCGGCTGGAGGAGGCCGAAAAACGCGACCACCGCCGGCTTGCCAAGCAACTCGACCTCCTGCACATGCAGGACGAAGCGCCGGGCATGGTGTTCTGGCACCCCAAGGGCTGGATCGTGTGGCAGCAGATCGAGCAGTACATGCGGCAGAAATTCGTCGAATACGGCTATCAGGAAGTGCGCACCCCGGCGATGATGGACCGCTGCATGTGGGAGAAGTCCGGCCACTGGGAAAACTACCACGAGAACATGTTCACCACCGCGTCGGAAAACCGCGACTACGCGGTGAAGCCGATGAACTGCCCGGGTCATGTGCAGATTTTCAACAGCGGCTTGCATTCCTATCGCGACCTGCCGTTGCGCCTGGCCGAGTTCGGCTCGTGCCACCGCAACGAGCCGTCAGGTGCGCTGCACGGCATCATGCGGGTACGCGGCTTCACCCAGGACGACGCGCACATTTTCTGCACCGAAGACCAGGTCGAGCAGGAAGTCGCCGACTTCATCGTCATGCTGCAGAAGACCTACGCCGACTTCGGCTTCGACGACGTGCTGGTCAAGCTGTCGACCCGTCCGGACAAACGGGTCGGCTCGGACGAATCCTGGGACAAGGCCGAAGCGGCGCTAGCGGCGGCGCTCGACAAGAGCAAGCTGGCCTACGACCTGCAGCCCGGCGAGGGTGCATTCTACGGCCCCAAGGTCGAGTTCACCCTGAAGGATTCGATTGGTCGGCTGTGGCAGTGCGGCACCATACAGCTCGATTTCAACCTGCCGCTGCGCCTCGACGCCGAATTCGTCGACGAGGACAACAGCCGCAAGACTCCGGTGATGCTGCACCGTGCGATTCTCGGGTCGATGGAGCGTTTCATCGGCATCCTGATCGAGCACCATGCCGGCAACTTCCCGTTGTGGCTGGCGCCGGTGCAGGTGATGGTGATGAATATCAGCGAGCGCCAGGCCGACTATGCACAAAAAGTCACCCAGGCGCTGCGCGAGGCGGGTATCCGTGCGATGTCGGACTTGAGTAATAACAAGATTACTTATAAAATCCGCGAACATAGCTTGCAAAAGCTGCCTTATCAGGTGGTTGTCGGCGACAAGGAAATGGAAACCGGGATGGTTTCCGTCCGTGCCCGCGGCAACCAGGATCTGGGGCAGCTCAGTTTGGATGACTTGATGGCGCGCCTGAAAGCGGAAACGCTGGCGCGCCAGTAATGGCGGTCAAACAAGGCGCAGGGACCTCCTGTAGTTAAGGGCGGCCCCGCGCCTTTTTATTTATGGTTTGATCTTTTTGCCTCGGCGCGTAGCGTCAGGTTTTTATTTGGAGAACAACTCATCGCGACAGAAAAGAAACAGACACGCATCAATGGGGAAATTACCACCCCCGAGATACGTTTGGTCGGTGTGGAAGGCGAGCCGCTTGGCATCGTAAAAATTTACGATGCGCTGCGTCAGGCAGAAGAAGCTGACCTGGATCTGGTGGAAATTGCACCGACGGCCCAGCCGCCCGTGTGCAAGATCATGGACTACGGCAAGTTCAAGTACCAGGAAAGCAAGAAGCAGCACGAAGCCAAGCTGAAGCAGAAGCAGGTCCAGATCAAGGAAATCAAGTTCCGTCCGGGTACCGACGAAGGCGATTACCAGATCAAGCTGCGCAACCTGATCAAGTTTCTGGAAGAAGGCGACAAGACCAAGATTACGCTGCGTTTCCGGGGCCGCGAAATGGCCCACCAGGAAATCGGCATGAACCAGTTGAGGCGGGTCGCGGCCGACCTGGCCGAACTGGCGGTGGTCGAGCAGTTCCCCAAGATGGAAGGCCGCCAGCTGGTAATGATGCTGGCGCCGAAAAAGAAAATTTGAGTTTCGAGACCGGCGTTTCTCGGCCCCTGACGGGTCAAGCCAGCGGGTGAAAACGCCACAATACGTGCAGTCGGGTTGGTGAAGCATTCCACGCCGTGGGATCACCTGGCCGCATGAGATAAAAGGAAGCATCATGCCTAAGATGAAAACCAAGAGCGGCGCCGCCAAGCGGTTCCGCGCACTGGGCGGCGGCGGGTTCAAGCGCTCGCACGCGTTCATGCGTCACATTCTCACCAAGAAGAGCACCAAGCGTAAGCGCCAGTTGCGCGGCACGGAAACAGTCGGTGCCAGCGACCACAAGTCGGTTGCTCGCATGTTGCCCTACGCATAAAGGAGAAAGACCATGCCACGCGTCAAACGGGGTGTAACCGCCCGCGCCAGTCACAAGAAAGTCCTCGACGCCGCCAAAGGCTATCGCGGCCGCCGCAAGAACGTATTCCGCGTCGCCAATGAAGCGGTGATGAAGGCCGGTCAGTACCAGTACCGCGACCGTCGTCAGCGCAAGCGCCAGTTCCGCAGGCTGTGGATTGCCCGTATCAACGCCGCCGCGCGTCAGTACGGTCTGACCTACAGCGTGTTCATGAACGGCTTGAGCCGCGCAGAGATCGGGATCGACCGCAAGGTGCTGTCCGATATCGCGATTTTTGACAAGGATGCGTTTGCCAAGATCGTCGATCAGGTCAAGGCCAAGCTGGCGGCGTAAGCCGTCAAACCGTCACAAAAAAAGGCCGCAAGGCCTTTTTTTGTTGGTATTGTTCAAACGAGTTTATCCGCGAAGAATGCGAAGAAGCGCGAAGAGAAAAACCAGCTGGCGTATCGATCGGGCTTCGGTCGTTTCGCTTTTCTTTGTGAACTTCGCGTCCTTCGCGGATAAATTCCCGATATGTAAAAACCGCCATGCGCAATCCAAACGAAATCGTTGCCGACGCCCTTGCCGCGATCCAGACCAGCCCCGATTTGCCGATGCTGGAACAGGTCAAGGCGGCTTATCTTGGTAAAAGCGGCCAGCTCACCGAACTGCTGAAAAGCCTGGGTGCGATGCCGGCCGACGCGCGCAAGACCGCCGGCGCTCGCATCAACGAGGCCAAGCAGGCGGTCGAGGTGGCGCTGAAAACCCGCCGTGACGTCTTGCAGCAGGCCGAACTGGATCGCCAACTGGCGGCCGAGACGCTGGACGTGAGCCTGCCGGGACGTGGATTGGGGCACGGCGGTCTGCATCCGGTGTCGAAGACGCTGGCGCGCATTCAGGCGCTGTTCCGTACGATCGGGTTCGATGTGGCGACCGGGCCCGAGGTCGAGACCGATTTCTACAACTTCACTGCACTCAACATCCCGCAAGACCATCCGGCCCGCGCGATGCACGACACTTTTTATCTGCAGAGCGGGGCGTTGCTGCGCACCCACACTTCGCCGGTGCAGGTGCGCTACATGGAGCACCAGAAGCCGCCGATCAAGATCATTGCCCCCGGCCGCGTCTACCGGGTCGACTCCGACGCCACCCATTCGCCCATGTTCCACCAGGCCGAAGGCCTTTGGGTGGATGAGCAGATCAGCTTCGCCAATCTGAAAGGCGTGGTGCAGGACTTCCTGCAACGCTTCTTCGAACGCGATGATTTGCAGGTGCGCTTCCGTCCGTCGTTCTTCCCGTTCACCGAGCCTTCGGCCGAGATGGATATGAGTTGGGGCGACGGCTGGCTGGAGATCGGCGGCTGTGGCATGGTGCATCCCAACGTGTTCGGCCACGTCGGCATCGATAGCGAACGCTATCAGGGCTTCGCATTCGGTCTGGGCGTCGAGCGTTTGGCGATGCTGCGTTACGGCGTCGACGACCTGCGGCTGTTCTTTGAAAATGATTTGCGATTTCTCAAGCAATTCAATTAATTAAAGCGAAATCATCATGCAATTCCCGGAATCCTGGCTACGCAGCCTCGTCAATCCCGCGCTCGATACCGCCCAACTGGCCCATGCCCTGACCATGGCGGGACTGGAAGTGGAGGCGCTGGCGCCCGCCGCGCCGCCCTTCAATAACGTGGTGGTGGCCGAAATCCTGTCGGCGGAGAAACATCCCGACGCCGATCGCCTGCGCGTGTGCCGGGTCGATGTCGGCGAAGCGGCGCCGGTCACCATTGTGTGCGGCGCACCCAACGCGGCGGCAGGCCTCAAGGTGCCGTGCGCCCGCCCCGGCGCGACGCTGCCCGGGATCGAGATCAAGGTCGCCAGGGTGCGCGGCGTCGAGTCCTTCGGCATGCTGTGCTCGACCAGGGAACTGGGCCTGGAAGGTGCGGCGGATGGCTTGATGGTGCTGGATGAAGACGCACCGGTGGGCGAGGATTTCCGCAGTTGGCTCAACCTGGACGACACTCTCATCACCCTGAAACTCACGCCCAACCGTGCGGACTGCCTGTCGATACAAGGCCTGGCGCGCGAGGTTGGCGCGATCACCGGCGCCGAGGCGAGGTTGCCGCAGATCGTCGAAGTCGCCCCGAGCATCCAGGATGCGGTGCCGCTGCAGGTGACGGCAAGCGAGGCCTGTCCGCGCTATCTGGCGCGCGTGGTGCGCGGCATCGACGCGCAGGCCGCCACGCCGCGCTGGATGGCGCAACGGCTCGAGCGTAGCGGCATCCGACCGCTGCTGGCGCCGGTCGACATCACCAACTACGTGCTGCTCGAATTCGGCCAGCCGATGCATGCCTTCGCGCTGTCGCGCTTGAATGGCGGCATCGAGGTGCGACTGGCGCGTCCGGGTGAAAAACTCGAATTGCTGGATGGCCAGCTCGCCGAACTCGCCCCCGATATGCTGGTGATCGCCGATGCCGGCGGGCCGGTGGCGCTGGCCGGGATCATGGGCGGGCAGCCGACCAGCGTGGAGCGCGTCTCCGTCGACATCATGCTGGAGGCCGCGTTCTTCGTGCCGGCGGCGATTGCCGGCCGCGCCCGGCGCCTGGGCCTGTCGACCGATTCGTCGCACCGCTTCGAGCGCGGCGTCGATTTCGGCGCCACCCGGCAGGCGATGGAACGCGCAACGCAGCTGCTGCTCGACATCTGCGGCGGCCAGGCCGGGCCGATCACCGAGGCGGTCGCCGAGTTGCCCCGGCGTGAGCCGATCACCCTGCGGCTGGCGCGCCTGACGCGCGTGGTCGGCATCGAGCTCGATGCCGACCAGGTTGCGCGCGACCTTGCCGCCATCGGCGCGAATGTCGAGCGCCAGGACGACCGCTTCGTCGTCACGCCACCGAGTTTCCGTTTCGATCTCGCGATCGAGGAAGACCTGATCGAAGAAGCGGTGCGCCTGTTCGGCTACGACAACATTCCGGCGCAGCCGCCTGCGGCACCCTTGCGCATGCTGCCGCAGGACGAAACAGTGCTGGCCGACGATACCCTGCGCCAGATGATGGTCGATCTCGGCTACCAGGAAGTCATCACCTACAGTTTTGTCGATCCATCATGGGAGACTGCGTTCGACGCCACTGCCCGCCCGCTGTTGCTCGCCAACCCGATCGCCAACCAGTTGTCGGCGATGCGAACTACCCTGTGGGGCGGTCTGATCGAAACCCTGCGCCACAACCTCAACCGTCAGCAGGCGCGGGTGCGTATTTTCGAGCTGGGACGGGTGTACGTGTCGCTTGCCGAACAGCCGATGCGGCTGGGCGGCCTGGTTTATGGCGACGCGCTTCCCGAGCAGTGGGGCGCGCCGTCGCGCCGCGTCGATTTCTTCGATCTCAAAGGTGACCTGGAACGGCTGTTCGGTCATGCGCTGGATGCCCGCAGCGGTGTGCATCCCGCCCTCCATCCGGGGCAGTGTGCCGAACTGTGGGCCGATGGCTGGTCCATCGGCTGGATCGGTTCGCTGCATCCGCGCCTGGTGCAGGCGTTCGATCTACCGGCCGCACCGGTGCTGTTCGAACTCGACAGCCTGGCGCTTGCCCGACGCAGTCTGCCGCGGTATGCCGCGTTGTCCCGCTTCCCGCAGATGCAGCGCGATCTGGCGTTTGTGCTGGACGTTCATACGCCAGCCGGCGAGCTGCTGGCTGCGCTGCGCGAGGCCGCGGCTGACTGGGTGCGCTCAATCGAGGTGTTCGACGATTACCGTGGAAAAGGTGTGACCGAAAACCAAAAAAGCCTTGCCATACGGGTAGTTATGCAAGATACTGAACGCACATTGACGGATCGGGAAGTGGACGATGCCGTGCAAAAACTGGTCGATGCCGCACTTCGTCAGTGCAATGCCTCTTTGCGGGTGTAGCGTAAATTTTACTGACGCGTGCGTGACGCGATTTTCCACCAGCCAAATTCTGCAACAACGACCAACGACCATGACCACCCTTACCAAAGCTGATCTGGCCGAACTTCTGTTCGAAAAAGTGGGTTTGAACAAACGCGAGGCGAAGGACGTCGTCGAGTCGTTTTTTGACGAGATTCGCTTGTCCCTCGAAAAGGGCGACATCGTCAAACTGTCCGGTTTCGGTAATTTTCAGTGTCGCGAGAAACCGCAGCGGCCCGGCCGCAATCCCAAAACCGGCGAAGAAATGCCGATTTCCGCGCGTCGCGTGGTGACCTTCCACGCCAGCCAGAAACTCAAGTCACAGGTCGAAGGCGCCGAAATTGGAACGCCCAGCGAGGAGTGAACTTCCGCCGATTCCGGCAAAACGCTATTTCACCATCGGTGAAGTGTCGGAGCTGTGCGCCGTCAAGGCGCATGTGCTGCGTTACTGGGAACAGGAATTCACCCAGTTGCGCCCGGTCAAGCGGCGCGGCAACCGGCGTTACTACCAGCACCACGAGGTGCTGCTGATCCGCCGCATCCGGGAATTGCTGTACGACGAGGGGTTCACCATCAGCGGCGCACGGCAACGCCTGGAGCACGATCCCGAAACCACATCCGAGGCCGCGCTCGCGCCGGCTTCAAGTGCGCTGGATATTGGCAAACTGCGTGCCGAAATCATCGCCATCCTGAAAATATTGGGGTGACCGGCTTCCGCCGGATGCGGCTCATCTGTTAGAATTACCGGCTTCATCGGGGCGTAGCGCAGCCTGGTAGCGCACTTGACTGGGGGTCAAGTGGTCGGAGGTTCAAATCCTCTCGTCCCGACCAAAAAACAAGAGAGTCAGGGCCGGATTGCACCGGCCCTTTTTCTTGTGCGCCCGGCTGACGGCGCTGGTGCCGACATCGGACTGCAGCGCCCGAAAAACAGCCTATCATTTACTGTCTGTTCAATATCAGGAGAGAGTTATGGAACACACCTTGCCCGCACTGCCCTTTGCCATGGATGCGCTCGCACCGCACATGTCCCAGGAAACCTTCGAATACCACTACAGCAAGCACCATCAGGCTTATGTGACCAACCTCAACAACCTGATCAAGGGCACCGAGTTCGAGAGCAAGTCGCTCGAGGACATCGTCAAGACCGCTCCCGCCGGCGGCGTCTACAACAACGCCGCGCAGGTGTGGAACCACACCTTCTTCTGGAACTGCCTGTCGCCCAACGGCGGTGGCGCGCCCTCCGGCGCACTGGCCGACGCGATCGACAAGAAGTGGGGCTCGCTGGACGAATTCAAGAAGGCCTTCCAGACCAGCGCCGTGGGTAACTTCGGTTCCGGCTGGACCTGGCTGGTGAAAAAGGCCGACGGCTCAGTCGACATCGTCAACATGGGCCCCGCCGGCACCCCACTGACCACCGGCGACAAGGCCCTGCTGTGCGTGGACGTGTGGGAACACGCTTACTACATCGACTACCGCAACGCGCGTCCCAAGTTCGTCGAGACCTTTCTTAACAATCTGACGAACTGGAAGTTCGCCGAAGCGAATTTCGCCTGAGTTTTATCGGGTCAAGTCATATATGAAACCGGGGCGCAAGCCCCGGTTTTGTTTTTGGTGCGCCCTGTTGATAATAAAGTTTTAAACGGTTTAATAAACTTTATTTAGCGGCAAACATGGCGTGTTCCTGGTATGGCGGACTCGGGCTGGCAGCCAGTCGGATCAATCCCGACAGGCTGCTAGTCAGAAGAAGAAATTTCGAGCTTTTTCATCTTCTCCCACAAATTCTTGCGGCTGATGCCAAGACTTTCTGCTGTGCGTCCGAGGTGGCCGTCATTGCGCGCCAGGGAATCGCGGATGTAACGTTCTTCGCAGCCTTGCAGGTAGCTGCCGAGTTCCCGGTTGTCTGCAGGGACCGGCTGTTCACCATGCTCGAACAGGGCTTCAGGCTCCAGCAGCGGTCCGGGGGTGAGAATCGAGGCGCGCTCGATGGCGTGTCGTAGTTCCCGCACGTTGCCGGGCCAGGCGTGGGCGAGCAAGGCTTCCTCGCCGGCGCGGGAAAGCTGCTTGCGTTCTCCCTTGGCAGCCTGCTCCTCCAGGAAGCGGTGGGCGAACCACAGGATGTCTTCGCGTCGCTCGCGTAGTGGCGGTATCTTGGTTTGAATGACGTGGATGCGGTAGTAGAGATCTTCGCGAAAAGCGCCTTCTTCCACCATCTTGCGCAGGTCGCGGTGGGTGGCGCAGATCAATCGCAAGTTGACGGCAATTTCATTACTGCCGCCGACGCGCACGATCCTGCGCTCCTGGACGGCGCGCAGCAGTTTGACCTGCATGGCCAGCGGGGTGTCGCCGATTTCGTCGAGAAACAGCGTGCCGCCATCGGCCTGTTCGAACACCCCTTTGCGCGCGCGGATCGCCCCGGTGAACGCCCCTTTTTCGTGGCCGAACAGTTCCGCTTCGAGCAGCGATTCGCTGACCGCCCCGCAATTGACGGCGACAAAAGGGCGTTCCTTGTTTTTGGGGTCGAGACGGTGGATTTCGTGGGCGATCACTTCCTTGCCCACGCCCGACTCTCCTGTGACGAGAATGGTGGGCGCGTGCTGGGCGAGCCGGGGCAGAGTCTGCGCGATCCGGCGCATAGCGGGCGAGATGCCCAGGCGGCAACTATCCTTTTCGCAGGGGGAGAAGCGGTTGCCACATAACGCGCCCACCTTTTCCACCAGCCGGTCGAGATCGAAGGGCTTGGTGATGTAGTCCGCAGCCCCCAGCTTGAGCAGCGCCACGGCACGGTCGATCGAGCCGTGGCCGGTGATGAAGAGAAACGGCGGCAGGCTGCTGCCGCGCTCCAGCAGCCGAATGAAGATTTCCTCGCCGCTGCCGTCGGGCAGGCGGATGTCGCTCACCACTGCCGCGTAATCCTTGCGCCCAACCGCTGCCAGGGCCGACTGGGCGGTGCGGTGCCAGTCCACCGTGTAGCCTTCCAGCTCGAAGCGGTCTAGCAGCGATTCGCCCATGATCTCGTCGTCCTCGATCAGGCACAGGGAAGGTGTGATTGGGGTGCTCATGGTACTTTCTGCAAGGGCAGAGTGACGGCGAAACGGGTTTCGCCGGGCTCGCTTTCCACCACGATGCCGCCATTCAACTGGCGTGCGATCTGGTAGGTGACCCACAGACCCAGGCCGTGGCCGTTGTGGCTCAAACGCGAAAAAGGCTCAAACAGGTAGGCCATGTCTTCATCCTCGATGTGGGCGCCATCGTTTTTTACCAGCAGGGTGAAACTGCGGCTGTCACGGTAAACTTGGCACTCGACCCGCGTGTTCGCGGCACGGATGGCGTTGAGCAGCAGATTGAGGAGAATCTGGCGCACCAGGGTGGAAGGCAGCGGCAGATCTTCCGTAATGTCGTTTTCCCATGTCAGTTCAAGTTTTTTTTCGGCCGCTTCCGCAGCCACCAGGGTACGTGTGTCCTCGATGTCGCGGCGCGACAGTGGATGGTTCTCCACTTTGGTTTCCACCAGGAGGGCGGCGACCGTATCCTTGATCTGGGTCAGGCCGCGTTCCAGCAAAGCCAGTGTTTTGAGCGTGCGCGGATCGTCCGATCCGTGCCGTTTGAAGGTGCTGATGGCGTTAAGCATGCCGCCCAGGGGGTTGTTGATTTCGTGGGCGATGCCGGCGGAAAGCCGCCCCACCGCCGCCAGCCGTTCGCTTGCCATGATTTCCTGTTCCAGTTGCTCCTTTTCCTTGAGCTCCTTCAGCATGCGTTTGAAGGACGCCCCGGCACGACCGATTTCGTCATGCGATTCGAACAGATCGCAGTGCAGGTTTTCCGGTACGCTGGGCCCGATCTGGTCCATGCATCCTGCCAGTCGGACCAGCGGTTTAGCCATGCGATGGCCCCAGTACCAGGCGACGGGCAGCAGCATCGCCAAGGCCAGCAGGGTCATCAGGGCGGCGCGCTGGGCGATGCCGACGAAGCGGGGGATGAACAGACTCTTGGAGAAACCCATGACCAGGGTTCCCAGGCGCGTCCCTTCGGCGGTGATGGGAATGATGACGAACAGCCTGCTGGAATCGGGCGGGTCAACGACGCTTGGTTTCACATCGTTTCGGTCCGTCGCCAGATTGCTGATTGCGGCATATTCAGGATCAAGCCGTCCTGGGTCCGACAGCATGGGGTACTGGGTGGGGCGGGTGGAAACATAAACCTGGCCCCGTGTGTCCAGCACCAGGATGGTTTCCGCAATCTGGGTCTGCTCCTGGCTTTCCCCCTGGAAAGGTGAGTTGATGATTTCATACGCGCGCCAGACATCGTCATGGGTGATGGGGCCGACCAGGGTGTTGGCCAGCACCCGGCCCATGCTTTCGGCGTGACGCAGCAGATCGTTGCGGGTTTCGTCATACACCCGAAACAGGATGGAAGCGGCCACCAGAATGGCGGTGATGCTGGCGAGCATGAGTACCCGCAAGGGAATCTTGTAGCGCAGGCTGAGATCGCGCAGGAAATGCTTCATGGCCGGTTTGCCACTTCCTTAACCATGCGTGCGATGCCATCAAACAGCTTGCGCTCACCCGGCGTGAAACCGTCCAGGTTGAGCTGGCGCAGTAATTTCCGCCCCTCATCGTTGTCGCGCATATCGATCAGGGCTTGCCGCAGTGCCGCAAAATCGCTATCGGAAAGGGTGGCGCGGGCGACAAAGGGCGGAAAACCAAACTCGGGCGATTGCGCCACGACCCGGGTTCTGGCTGTGAGCTGCGGATGGGAGCGTTGCAGGGTTTCCCAGACATAACCGTCCACTGCGCCGCCCTGGGCCAGTTCGACGGCAACCGCGTCAACCACCTTGCGATGCGACCAGGTGTAGAAAGTGCGCGCAAAGAAGACCTCGGAACGCTCCCTGATCTGCGCCAGTGCGAACTGGGTATAGAGAAAACCGGAATTGGAATCGGGGTCGGAGTAGGCGAAGACCTTGCCGCGCAGGTCGAGCAGGGACTTGGTGTGCGTGTCGCCGGCAGGAACGATGAGATAGGAGCGGTACAGCGGCTTGCCCTGGAACAACGGCACGGCCAGAAGCCTGAGGCGCCGTTCATGACGCACGTACGGCGAACCGCATAGCCATGCCGCGTCGAGCTGGTCCTGGCTGAGCAGGTCGACAATCTCGCGGTAGCTGCCGCGCTGCACGAAAACCACCGGCCGTTGCAGATGCTCGGTCAGGTAAACGCGCCAGGCCTCCAGGAAAGTGGACTGGTCGTCGAGAAAAACGGGGGTCAGGCCAATCCGCAATGCAGGCGCTTCGCCGGCAAGCGCTGCCGCGAATGCGCCGGGTGCCAGCCCGCACAGGGCCAATGCTGTACAAAACCGCCTTCTCGACACGTTTCATTCTCCGTCTGGATTGGTTGCTTGTTGCCGATGTTTACCAAATGGTAATACCGGAATTCATGATTTGTAACCATCAGGTAACGGTGTTTGCGCTCCCTATTCAAAATATATCGATTAAACAATGAGTTATTTTCTGGCATGGATGCTGCTTTATGAATTAACAACCCGAGTTTGAACAGGGTTATGGCTGCCCGCCAGTAGTTACCAGTGCATCGAGGCGGGTCGGAAATGGAATTTAGGAGGAGACCAACAACCATGAGCGAAATGCGCTTGTCTTCCAGCGAAACCCGTGGCGAGCCTGTTAAGAAAAGGTACGCCATGGTGATCGACCTGCGCCGCTGCATCGGCTGCGATGCCTGCATGGTCGCGTGCAAGGCCGAATTCGACGTCCCGCTCGGGGTATTCAGAACCTGGGTGCCCTACAGGGTGGTGGGCACGTATCCCAATGTGCGCAAGCATTTCATGCCGCGCCTGTGCAATCACTGCGAAGATCCACCCTGCGTGCGTGCCTGTCCGGTAGGCGCCACGTATGTCGTGGAAGACGGCGGCTTCGTGCTCCAGCGCTATGAACGCTGCATCGGCTGCAAGGCCTGCATGGCGTCCTGCCCCTACAACGCGCGCTTCATGCTGCCCAAGAGCCGTACCTACACCGACATCACCAGCGTGGTGGACAAATGCACCTTCTGCCACCACCGGGTAACCCAGGGGCTGACACCGGCCTGCGTGCAGACCTGCATCGGCCGGGCGCGCATTTTTGGCGACCTCAACGATCCCGCGAGCGAAGTGTCGCATCTGGTGTCCACCCTGCCGACCCAGGTGTTGCGCCCCGAGGAAGGCACCAAGCCGCATGTGTTCTACATCGGCCTGGACCGCAATAATTCCGAGTTTGGCCGCGCGGTTTACGACCCGCCCGAGGTGCTGGAACAGGACCGCAAGGCCTTCAACAAGAACCATCAGGGATAGGAGCGAATCATGGGTGACTATAATATTTTCCATCACATGCCGTGGTCGAGTACCTATTCGATCTACTTCTTCACCATCGGCATTTCGGCGGCGCTGTTCTTCATGTCCACGCTGTCCTGGTATCGAGCGGAGTTCAGGACCCTGCGTGCCAGCGCGTTCTATCTCTCGTTCGTGCTGCTGGCGGTGAGCGGCTTGCTGCTGATCGGCGATTTGTCGAAACCGGCGCGTTTCCTGAACATCATGAATCCGGCCTATCTCAATTTCACCTCGCCGCTGGCCTGGGGTGGTCTCAACCTAGTTGCGTTTGGCGCGGTGTCGGTGGCCTATTTCTTCATGATGCGCAAGAACGACGAGGGCCTGAGCCGCAAGCTCGCGGTAGTGGGTTCGCTGCTGGCCTTGGGGCTACCGATCTACACCGGCTTCGACCTTACCGTGCATCAGAACCGGCCGGTATGGAACACGCCGCTGATGCCCATCCTGTTTGTCGCCCTGTCGCTGGTATCGGGCGCGGCGGTGGCGTCTTTCCTGGCAGGAGCAAACGAAAAACTGCTCGTCATGCTGCGCAGCTTCATGTTGTGGTCGGCAGCAGCAGTGGGCGTGATGCTGATCTCGATGCTCGGCACCACGGCTTACGGCGGCACCGGCGAGGAGCTGACCTTCATGTTCATGACCAGCGGCACGCTCGGCATGATTTTTATCGGCATCGGCATCCTGCTCGGCACCGCCGCGCCCATCCTGCTCCTGCTCGCGCCCTTCGGACGCCAGCAGGGCGGCGTGATGCTCGCAGCCCTGCTGCTGCTGGTGGGCGGAATGGCGTTGCGCTATTCCATCCTGGTCGGCGGCCAGATCGTTCAGACCTATTTCTAAAGATCGGGAGACCAGAAAATGGACATGTTGAATTTCAAGATTTCGCGCCGCACCTTTCTCCAGGCAAGCGCTGCGACCACGGCCGCTGCCGCGGCTTCCCCCAGGCTGCTCAGGGCAATGGAAACGGATCTGGGCGGCAGGGATTTCAACCCGGTGAATTTCGCCGAACGCAAGGCGATTCCCATTACCTGCCACGTCTGCAACATTCAGGACGGCGCCTTGGCCTACGTAGAGAACGGCCGTATCGTCAAGCTGGAAGGCAACCCGGAGCACGTTTCCACGCGCGGCAGGCTGTGTGCCAAAGGCAATTCCGGCATGTGGTACACCTACAATCCGGACCGCATTCTCTATCCCTTGAAGCGCGTTGGAGCCCGCGGCGAAGGCAAGTGGAAGCGCATCACCTGGGACGAGGCGCTGACCGAAATCGCCCAGAAGCTGGATGCGGCGCTCAAGGAAGACCCCAACACAATCATGCTGAAGTACGGTCGCGACCGCACGGGTGGCGCTATCAGCCGATTCGTCAAGACGCTGGGTTCGGCCACAATCATGAACCATACCTCGGTGTGCGAGTCTTCCAAGAAAATCGGCATGGAGCCGACCTGGGGCCCGGACATTGAAACGCCGGATTTCGCCAACGCCAAGTACATCCTCAACTTCGGCTCCAACATCATGGAGGCGTCATATTTCCACAACCCCTACGCCCAGCGCGTGGCCGATGGCATGGCGGAGAACAAGGCCAAATTGGTGACCTTCGATGTACGTCTGTCCAATACCGCTGGACGTTCCGATGAGTGGATTCCAGTCTTCCCCGGCACTGACGGGGCAGTGGCATTGGCCATCGGCCACGTCATCCTGCGCGACAATCTGCAGGACAGTGACTTCATAGAAACCTGGACCAACGTCACAGTGGATGAACTGAAGGAACATTACCGGCAGTACACCCCGGAATGGGCCTCCAAGCTGTCCGGTGTGCCGGTAGCAACGATCGAGCGCATCGCGCACGAATTCGCCACCACCAAGCCGGCCACCACCTACACCTACCGCGGCCCGGCCAAGCACTTGTACGGTTCCTACAACGAGAAGGCGTGCATGATGTTGCCGATCATGACCGGCAACATCGAGGTGCGCGGCGGCTACTGCATGCCGCGCGGCATGGGCTGGCCCCAGCCGCAGCCAGAACCGCCCAATCCGGCCAAGCCTTCGTGGATGTCCGATCACCCGGATTACCCCCTGGCCGGGCACAAGGTGGCTCATCTGGTGCCGTTCTGGATCGCGGAGGGCAAGCAGAAGATCAACGTCTATTTCACATACATGGACAACCCGGTATACACCAACCCCGGCGCCCAGGCAGTGTGGGGCAAGCTGTTCCGCGACGAGAAGCTGATTCCGTTCTATGTTTCCATGAGCGCGGTGATGGGCGAGGAAACGGAGCTGGCCGACATTATCCTGCCCGACTGCATGTACCTCGAGCGATGGGAACCGGAGTCCATGCCCAACTCCCTGTGGCCATGGCTGGGCATTCGCCAACCGGTGATCAAGCCGTTAGGCGAGACCCGTGAAACCCGCATCATCATGCGCGACATCATTCACAAGCTGGACCCGGACGGCAAGCGCGGCATGAAACAATACTGGAACTTCAAGGATGGCGAGGACTACATGCGCCACCATTTCGACAGTGTCCCGGGCCTGAAAGAGGCTGGCGGGCTGGATTTCCTCAAGAAGCACGGGGTATGGCCGATTTATGGCAAGCTTGATCCGGCCACCGGCAAGATCGTGGACAAGACCGGGCGCGAAATCCAGCCGGAATACGGCCTGCACAAGAAGGAGTTGTATGCCGCCGACATGGCCGGTGCCGTGGTGGAAAAGAACGGCACCATCGTCAAAAACGGCAAAGCCATCGGCGTCCAGCGCAAGGGCAAGAACTACACCGGCTTTCCCACCCACGACCGGATCATCAACGTGCGCGTGGACGAGTGGGCTGACTTTGGTTTCAACCCCATGCCCACCTTCAAGCAGATCCCCTGGCATAAGGAAATGAAGGACGACGAGCTGGTCCTCACCACCTACAAGCTCAATGTACACGTGCAATCCCGTACCGCGTCGGTGAAATGGCTGGCCGAGATCGCCCATGACAATCCGGTGTGGATGAACACCGAAACCGGCAAGAAGCTGGGCGTGAAAACCGGCGACCTGGTGCGGGTGGAAAGCAAGGTTGGTTACCTGGTCACCAAGGCCTACGTGTTCGAGGGCATTCATCCCAAGGTGGTGGCCATCCCGACTTCATTCGGGCACTGGGCCTACGGCAGGCTGGCCCAGCTCAAGCTGAAGAGCGAGAAAGCCGGTGCATGGGGAGCGGCGGACGACCCGGATCTGAACAACGTGTGGTGGGAAGACAAGGGGGTTCATCCCAATGCCATCATCCCCGTGGTGGTAGATCCCATCGGCGGCTCGCAGGGCTGGTACGACACGGTGGTCAAGGTGACCAAAGCCGGTCCGAACGACAAGTACGGCGACGTCAAGGCCTCGTGGGAGAAGCACGTGGAAGCCTTCAAGGAAACCATGCGCTACGCCTACACCGGCGATCTCCACCGCACGATGCATCCGGAAATGGCGGACTGGGGCGGGCCGGAAAGCGTCAAGCCCAAGGGAGGCGGAGGCGGCCATTGATCCATACCTGAGCCAGTGCAGTGCCCCGGTCATGAAGTCCTTCCCTTCTTCATGACCGGGTTTTTTGAGAGGATTGCCATGCAGAATCAGAATGCAGTTTCAGTTGAACCCATGGAAGATAGCCTGTCCCCTCTGGAATTGCGCGCCCGCGCCGGCTACTACCAGTTGCTGGCGGGCGCTTTCGTCGAAGAGCCGGGGTGCGATTATCTGGCGGCCCTGCGTGCGCCGGAAGCGCTGGCTGAATTGGGTCTGGCGTTCGACGCGGATGTGACCGATAGTCCCCTGGACACGCTTCAGGATGTTCTGGCGTGCGAATACGCCACCCTTTTCACCACCTCCGGCGGCTGCCCGCCGGTGGAGTCGTCGCGCCTTACCGGGCGTTTACAGCAGGAACCCTTCCATGAGGTGAAGGCCATATACCAGCGTTGCGGATTCGAGCTGCAACAGGGTAGATTTGCCGTATTCGAGGACCAGCTCGGGGTCGAACTGACTTTCGTGGCCGTGCTGCTGGAAAACCAGGCGGCCGCACTGGAACAGGGCGACAAGGCAGCGGCCTGGCGGCTGGAAAAGGAAATCAAGCGTTTCTGGGCCACCCACCTCGGCCGTTGGGTGCGCGGCTACGCGACGCTACTGGAGCGGGTGACGGAGCATTCCTTCTACCGTGAAATCGCACGCCTGTTGCGCGATTTTGCCGAGGCCGAACTGGCCCTGCTGAAGGTGAAGGTCGACGATGTGGACGGCGGCCGGGAAGTGGTGCCGAAAAGTGAAATCGATGTGTTGTTCAATCCCGACGAGCCTGTATGCGGCGGCTGCGAACATGGCAAGCAAGAGAACCGGGTTGCCGCATGAATCATGAATTCGCCTGGGATGAACTGGAACTGTTGTGGAACGCCAATAACTTCGGCGCCGTCCACGACTGGCTGGGCGAACGCTGGAATCACCTGATCCAGTCCCGGCCGGACGAGCACGAAGATCCGGATGCCCGGTTCCTGCAGGGGCTGGCGTTCGCGGCACTGGCCTTTCATTTCACCCAGAACCATAATCAGGACGGCGCGGCGCTGCTTGCCGATGACGCCCTGACCCTGTTGCCGCAATTTGTTCCGGTTTATCGCGGGGTGGCGCTCGGCCCCGTCCTGGAAACGCTCAATATCCTGAGGCCGTTGCTGGCTGGATTGGACCATGAGGCAGACTGTCCCCTGCAGCCTTTTGTTTTCAAAAAATTTGAACACCGGGTGATGAATCGATGACGCAAGCCATGCCGGAAATCATCCTGCGCCGCTGGGCCAAGCCAGAAGACGGCCCGTTTGCCGAGCCTGTTTTTTTGTTTGACGGCGATGACCTGCCCGAGGACCTGTCCCGCGTTTCGGTCGTGCTGCGCGGTGCCGGCCTGGAGCGCGCGCGCGAACTGCTGGCGCGGGGCGCCGAGCGGGTGCTGGCGGGCGAGGCCGCCTTGCTTGACGGCAGTCTGATCGAGGCCATGAGCCGGGAATTTGGCGGCAATCGCGTGGGGGTATGGGTGCCTGCGCAACGCGTGGAGGTCAGTTGGACGCTGGACATTCATTCCAACGCCGATTTCAGCTGCGTGACACCCTCCTATGGCAAGCCAGCCTGGGAAGTGCTGAAAAGCGATGGCAGCCGCAGTGGCACCGATGCCGGCTGGTGGCTCGGGCAGATGCTTGAACGCGGCGCTTCGCTGGTGCTGCTCGGGGCGGACATCGTCGACGACACCGACCTCAACCTGTGCGCCGAGTTGGTGGAGCAGTGCGGCGCCTGTCTGTGGCTGACGCCGCTGGCAAATCCGGAGGCGGACCTGCTTCCCTGGATTCAATTTGGCCAGGCCAGAAACCTGGCCATTCCCAATAGCGCACATTACGATGAAGCAGCGATGCTGGCCTTGAGCCGGGCACTGGAACCAGCGATGGAGGTCGTGGCATGAACTGGCCGGGAAGATTCGTGGTTGTCCTGGCATGTGTCTTGTCGGCGCCGGTGTGGGCCGCACGGGCAGAGCTGCTGGACGGCCCCCAGCTTGCGGAAGTGCTGAAAAAGGGCCAGCCCTGCTGTGTCATCGATGCGCGCGAAGAAGGGCGGCGCAAACAGCAGCCGATTCCTTTTGCCGTGATCTACAAGGAAGGCGTCAAGCCCAAGCCGGGCGGATTCGCAGTGGTGGTGGGCAACAACGACCGGCAGGCACTGGAAGTTGCACAAGTCATTGCCAAAAACAGCGGGCAGGACGTATTCGCCGTGAAAGGCGGTTACGCCATATTGAAGCAGGTGCAGTCGGGTGGCGAGGCATCCTCGGCCGGGCCGGAAATCCTCATGCCGCAGAATTTCACCATCCCCAGCAATACCTGCGAGCAGGGGCAGGCTTTGCATGAGTACAAGTAATTGATGCTGAGTCAGCCCGAATACCGCACCAGCCGCTGCACCCGTTTTCGCTACCGCTACAGCGGGTGCAGCCGCTGTGCCGACGCCTGCCCTCACGAAGCGGTTGAGCTGAACGACGAGGGCATCAAAATCAGCGCTGCGGCTTGCCGGAACTGCGCGCTGTGCGCCGCCGCCTGTCCCACCGAAGCGCTGCTGGCGGACAACCTGCCGCGCATCGAGGTGCTGAAGCGCGCCGCCAAGCGGCCCGAAGTTACTTTCGCCTGCGCGCCTTCCGAATCCAGGGGGGACGAGATCGTCCCCTGCCTGGGCGCCCTGGACGCGGCGATGCTGGCCTATCTCGCCAGCCGCGGCATCGCGGTCACGCTGGCCGGCACGCAGCATTGCGCAGAATGTGCCCATGGTGCGCGCGGGGAAGCGATGCTGGGCCTCAACCTGGAAGCGGCCGAAAGCCTGCGACACGTTGCCGGTAACGACAAGTGGGCCGCAATAGCCGTACCTGACGCAAGCGCAGCCGAACCGGACAAGGGCGGACACAATTCCTCCCGCCGCCACCTGTTTCGCCGCTTCGTCGGTCGCGGTGCCGACCAGTTGTCGCGCCCGGTTTCAGCAAGCGAGGCCTCTCCTGTTCCCCTCAAGGCGATCCGCTTCGCCGCGCCGTTTTCCACCGCCGGACGGGAATTGCTGCAAATCCTGTTCAACGTGCCACAGCCCCCCCCTGCGACCTTGCCCGTCCATGCCGCCCTGCTCGCAGCGCAGATCGGCATCCGGCCCGGCTGCACCGCCTGCGAGGCCTGTGCCCGCGCCTGTCCTACCGGCGCGCTGCAGATCAGGGAGGGTGCCACGGCCTGGCAACTGGGCTTCGAATTCACGCGCTGCGTCGGCTGCGGCGTATGCGTCGAGGTGTGTCAGCCCGATGTGCTGTATTTCAAGGACGAGATGAAAAACCTTGCCAGGTTGCCCGAACCGGTGACCCTGCATACCTTGGGCAAACAGCGATGCACCCGCTGCGACCGCTTTTTCATCTCGCCCGCGCCGGAGGAAATCTGCCCGATCTGCGAGGGGGATGACGCAGATTTTACTTCGCTGTTCGGATAGCCATCTGGAAGGAAACAAGCATGGAATGGGAATTCACACCGCAGCAAGTGGTGAAGGGCGAAATCGATTACGGTCTGGACAAATTCCGGCATGACCTGATGCAGGAAGTGGCGTTGAACATACCGGGCCTTGGCAATGAACAACTGGAGCCTCTTTTTCGTCTGGCATACGATCTCTGCTACTGGCTTGCCACGGGCAAGGACTACGACGAGTTCGAGGAACGTTTCCAGGATATCAATACCGTGATGTTCCTGCGCGCCTTGAGGGAGCATGGCAAGGCCAATGTGGAAATGCTGGGTGCCATCCTGCAGCGGATGATCATGGATGGTGTGGAAGAAGGGCTTTCTGTGGGTGACGCAGTGGCACAAGTGGCATGGCATCAGGAGCAGTCGGCATCCTGAATGCTCAATCGCCAGTGATGCATTTCACGCTGCTGCTGCCGTTGCGGCGCTGAATGGACTGTCCGGCGCAGGCGGCGAGCAGGGCAGCGGTGCGGTTCACGAGGAGCAGCTTACCTCAATCTTCCTCGCCCAGTCAGGCGGCTCGGCGGCGTAGGGCTCGTATTCCGGCTGTTCGTCGAACGGCCGTGTGAGCAGCGCGTGCAGGCGTTTGATCTCGCTGTAATCGCGCTCGTCTGTCGCGCGGCGGATGGCGATTTCGGCCAGATGGTTGCGCAGGATGTATTTGGGGTTGACCGCACGCATCGCCTTGCAGCGCTCGGCGTCGAGCGAACCCTGCTGGCGCAGCGCGGCGGCGTAGCGCGCCGCCCAGGCATCGAAGGCCGCGCGGTCGAGGAAGAGGTCGCGCAGCGTGTTGGGAGAATTTTCCCCAATGTCGAAGTCGCACAGGCGGCGCAGGAAAATCGTGTAATCGACGTGGTTCTGCGCCAGCAGCTGCAGCGCGTCCATCACGAGCGAGGCCGTTTCGTCGCCCGGCGGCAGACCGAACTTGGCAGCCATGCGCTCGAGGTAGGCGCGGCCGAACGCCTGCGGATACTCGCCGATCGCACTGGATGCGGCTTCCACCGACATCAGCGGCACCAGCGTCTGGGCCAGCTTGGTGAGGTTCCATGCCGCGACGTCGGGCTGCTGGTCGAAGGCGTAGCGCCCGCTGCTGTCGGAATGGTTGCAGATATAGCCGGGGTCGAAGGCGTCGAGAAAGCCGAACGGACCATAGTCGAGCGTGAGGCCGAGGATGGACATGTTGTCGGTATTCATCACCCCGTGTGAGAAGCCAACCGCCTGCCACTGCGCCATCAGCTCGGCGGTGCGCAGTGCGACCTGGCGCAGGAACTCGGGGTAGGGATCGGCCAGCGTCGTCAGCTCGGGGTAGTAACGCGCGATGACGTAATCGGCCAGGTGCTTGATCGACTCGATCTGGTTGCGGTAGTAGAACACCTCGAACGAACCGAAGCGCACGAAGCTCGGCGCCAGTCTTGTGACCAGCGCGGCGGTTTCCTCTTCCTCGCGGTAGACCGGGCGGTCGCTGCCGACGATGGCGAGGGCGCGGGTGGTCGGAATACCGAGTGCATGCATCGCTTCGGAACACAGAAACTCGCGGATACTCGAGCGCAGCACCGCACGGCCGTCGCCGCCGCGCGAGTAGGGGGTGCGGCCGGCACCCTTCAGCTGCACTTCCCAACCTTCGCCGACGGCATTCTTCACTTCGCCCAGCAGGATCGCGCGGCCGTCACCCAGCTGCGGCACGTAATGGCCGAACTGGTGCCCGGCGTACAGCGCGGCGATTGCGTCCATGCCCGGCAGCAGCTGGTTGCCGGCCAGCGTCTGGATCAGTTCGGGGCGGGTGATTTCGCTTTCGTCGAGGTCGAGCAGCGCCAGCGCTTGCGGGCTGTAGCAGACCAGATAGGGGTCGGGAAGGGGGGTCGGGCAGACGCGCGAATAATAGGCTTCCGGCAGGCGGGCGAAGCCGTTGTCGAAGGTGAGCGATTCAAGGCTGGACATGGGCCGATTTTAAGGCCGCGCAAGCCTTGCGCGACCCGTGCGGCGGCAGGGTTAATGGCAGCTTCTAACGATAACGATGCAGCTGGACCGCGAACCCGTCGTGCTCCCATTCGCCGGCCAGCTGCCAGCCGGTGCTGTTCGCAAGTGCGCTGAATTCGTCGCGGCGGAACTTGTAGGAATGCTCGGTGTGCAGCGTTTCGCCCAGGACAAAATGGAAGCGCCGGCCCGCGACGCTCACGTCCTGCTCGGCGAGGCTCACCAGGTGCATCTCGATGCGGCCAGCCACCGGGTTGTAGAACGCGTAGTGGCTGAATCGGGACGGATCGAAGTCGGCGCCCAGCTCGCGGTTCAGCCGTTCGAGCAGGTTGAGGTTGAAGGCGGCAGTGATGCCGGCAGCGTCGTTGTAGGCGCGATGCAACCGCTGCGGGTCCTTCTTGAGGTCAAAGCCGATGAGCAGTTGGCCTTCCGCGCCGGCCAGCTGGCGAAAGCGGGTTAGCAGGGCAGTCGCCGCGTCGGGTGGGAAGTTGCCGATGCTGGATCCGGGATAGTAGACGAGCCGCCGGCCGGATGGCAGATGGGACGCCGCCGCTTCCAGGTCATGGACGAAATCCATCCCCAGCGCGGTGACGGCAAGATCCGGGTGGTCGCGGGAAAGAGCTTCCGCCGCGGTTGCCAGGGGGGCGCCGGCAATGTCCATCGCGACGAGGTGCGCGGGATGCAGCGCGTCGAGCAGCAGGCGCACCTTGGCGCAGTCTCCAGCGCCTGGCTCGACGATGCAGTCCACCGGGCCGATGGCAGTGGCGATGTCGGGCAAGCAGGAAGCCATCAGCGCCCGTTCGGTGCGGGTGAGCGCATATTCGGGCTGGGCGCAGATCGCTTCGAACAGGCGACAGCCCGCTTCATCGTAGAAATATTTCGGCGGAATCGATTTGGGGCTGGCCGCCAGACCGTTCAGAACGTCGGCGCGCAGGTCGTCGCGGTCGGCGGGAAAATCCTTGAAGGTAAAAGACATTCAAGCCTCGATTGAAATCTGGCTGCCGGCATCCAGCCGGCCGATTTCCGTCGCCTGCATAAAGCCGTGCCGGTGGAAAATTTCAAGCACGGCATCCCTTGATTCGGTCGCACAGCTCACCAAGAGGCCGCCGCTGGTTTGCGGATCGGTCAAGAGGGCACGCTGCCAGTCGGCGATGCCATCGGGCAGATTCACTTCGCTGCCGTAGCTCGCCCAGTTGCGTTCGCTGGCGCCGGTGATGTGGCCGCCCTGGGCCAGTTCGGCGACGCCCGGAAAGAGCGGCAGACGCGCCAATTCAACGCGTGCCGCCAGCATCGACGCGCGGGTGATTTCGAGCAGGTGGCCGAGCAGGCCGAAGCCGGTGATGTCGGTCATCGCGTGCACGCCGTCGATTGCGGCGAGGTCGGCACCCGCGGTATTGAGCTGGGTGGTGGCGGCGATCATCGCCGCGTACTGGTCGGCGCTCAGCAGGTCCTTTTTCAGCGCCGCACTGTAGATGCCGACGCCCAGCGGCTTGCCGAGGATCAGCAGGTCGCCGGCCTGGCCGCCGCTGTTCTGCTTGACCTTGCGCGGATCGACCACGCCGATGCCGACCAGGCCGTAGATCGGTTCCGGCGCGTCGATGGAATGGCCGCCGGCGATGGGAATCCCGGCCTGTTTGCAGACAGCCTCGCCGCCGGCGAGGATCTGCCGGATGACGCTGTTAGGCAGCTTGCCGATCGGCATGCCGACGATGGCCAGGGCGAACAGCGGCCGCCCGCCCATGGCATAGACGTCGGATAGCGCATTGGTGGCGGCGATGCGGCCGAATTCGTAGGGGTCGTCGACGATGGGCATGAAGAAGTCGGTGGTCGCCACGATCGCCTGCTCGTCGTTCAGCCGGTAGACGGCGGCGTCGTCGCCGTGCTCGATCCCGACCAGGAGGTCGGGATAGGTTGCTGCCAGATGCGATGCGAAGGGCGTGTCGGACAGGATATCGCGCAACACCGAAGGCGCGATCTTGCAGCCGCAGCCGCCGCCGTGGGAAAACTGGGTCAGGCGAATGGGTGGCGTGAGAAGGGTATCGTTCATAATCAGAATTCGTAGTCGAGGGGGGCGCCCGGAATGGCACGGCCTATAGTAGTTTATACAGCATGAACAAGATCCGACCCGTCAGCGCTTGCACCGCGGACCAGCTCATCGACCGGCTGGCGCAGGCGCACGGCCACCTGCGTGCGCTGATCGACGGCCTGCCGACCGGCGGCCTGCTGGGGCCGCGTGCCGAACACCTGAACCCGCCGCTGTGGGAATACGGGCACATCGTCTGGTTCCAGGAGCGCTGGTGCCTGCGCGCACGGCCCGATGGCGGTTTCGCAGCCAGCCTGCTGGCCGGGGCCGATGCCTTGTACGACTCCTCCAGCGTAGCGCACGACACGCGCTGGGATCTACCCTTGCCGGAACTCGCGGCGGTCGACGACTACGCGGCCGGGGTGGCCGAAGCCGTGGCCGCCCGCCTGCGCAACGCATTCACCCATGAGCTGGCGTATTTCGCCGAGCTGAGCCTGTATCACGAGCTGATGCACATCGAGGCCTGGTGGATGGCTTTCCAGAATCTGGGCTATGCGCCGCCGGGGCGACCCGATGCGACAGCTTTGCCGCCTGCCCGGCGGCTGGCGTTTGCCGCGGGCGAGGTTGTGCTGGGTAGCGGTACGGACGAAGGGTTCATTTTCGACAACGAAAAGTGGCGTCACACGGCGCCGGTTCCGGCATTCGACATCGACGCGAGTCCGCAGTCCGAGACGGCCTTCGCCGAATTCGTCGATGCGGGCGGCTACCAGCGCAGGGACGGGTGGTCGGACGAGGGATGGGCCTGGCGCGAGGCCTCGGGTGCCCGCCATCCGCTTTACTGGCGGCCGCTAAACGGCGATTGGCAGGTGCGCCGCTTCGACCGCTGGATGCCGCTGAGTGCGGACGCACCCATGTTGCATGTGAACCGTTACGAAGCCGAGGCCTGTGCCGCCTGGATGGGCAGGCGTCTGCCCACGGCTGCGCAGTGGCTGCGCGCGGCGGCACGGCCGGAATTTCAAGGGGGCATGGGCTGGGACTGGCTGCGCAATCTCTTCACACCGTATCCGGGGTTTTCGCCCGATCCCTACCAGGATTATTCCCGGCCCTGGTTCCACACGCATGCGGAATTGCGCGGCGGCGGGCCGGTCACCGATCCGGCCCTCAAACGTCCCGGCTTCCGCAATTTCTATCTGCCGCACCGGCGCGATCCGTTCGCAGGGTTTCGCACCGTCAACCCTGATTACGGGGGGGCTAGCCGCCAGTCATCGACATAAAGCGCAGGACTTTCTGTGGCGCCTCGTTGAATTCGTGGCGTTCCGGCTTGAGATTGATCGCTTCGAGAATGGCGTCATCCAGTTCGGCGTCGGAACAGGCGCTCCGCAGCAGCGGGCGGAATTCGAATTTTTCATCCTGGCCCAAGCACATGTAAGCGGTGCCGTCGACGGCGATACGGATGCGGTTGCAGGTCTGGCAGAAGTGCTGCGAGATGGGTGTGATGAAGCCGACGTTGAAGCGGCCGTCCGCGGTGCCCAGGTAGCGCGCCGGTCCGGCGCCGGGCAGGACGGTTTCGACGAGATCGAACTCTTTGCGCAGGCGTTCCTTCACTGGCTGCAGGTCCAGGTATTCGGCGTTGCGGCCGGTATCACCCATCGGCATCGCCTCGATCAGCCGCAGCACGAAGCCGCGCTGCATGCAGAAGGCAACCATTTCGTCGATCTCGTCGTCGTTGGTGCCGGCCAGCGCCACCATGTTGAGCTTGATCGGCGCAAAGCCCACATCCTGCGCCACGGTGAGGCCGGCCATCACCCTGGCGAGCACGTCGCGGCCGTTGATTTTTTCCACCCGCGCCTGCTGCAGCGAGTCGAGGCTGACGTTGAGCCGCGTCACTCCGGCGGCTTTCAGCGCATGGGCGTGGCGTTCGAGCTGGGTGGCGTTGGTCGACAGCGACAGGTCTTCGATGCCGGGCAGGGCAGCGATGCGCCCGGCCAGTCCGGCAATGTCGCGCCGCAGCAACGGTTCGCCGCCGGTCAGGCGGATGCGGCTTACGCCGAGCCGGGCGAATGCGCCGATCAGGCGTTCGATCTCGTCGAAATTGAGCCAGTGTGCGGGTTCCTCGAAGCCCGTGAAACCTTCCGGGATGCAGTAGCTGCAGCGCAGGTCGCAACGGTCGGTCACCGACAGCCGCACGTAGTCGATGCGGCGTCCGAACTGATCGGTAAGAACGGGTGCGTTCATGATGAGGGCCGAAGTGGTGGCAGGAATGGGTTATATATGGAAAAATATAACCCAATTATCCAATCCAGACCAGCCAGACTCACCCTCCAGGCATGAAAATATTCCAGGCATGAAAATATTCGGCATTGCAGGCTACAGCGGCAGCGGCAAAACCACGCTGATCGAGCGCGTGCTGCCGCAGCTGGCCGCGCGCGGGCTCCGGGTGGCGGTGATCAAGCACACCCACCACGATTTCGACATCGACCGCCCCGGCAAGGACAGCTGGCGTGCGCGCGAGGCGGGCGCAGCGGCGGTGCTGCTGGCATCCGACCACCGTACCGCGGTGCTGACCGAGCATCGCGACGCGCCGCCGCTGCTGGACGATCTGCTGGCGCAGCTGCCGCCGTGCGATCTGGTACTGGTCGAGGGCTACAAGCGCTGCGCGATCCCCAAGCTGGAAGTGCATCGCACGGAGACCGCCAAGCCCTGGCTGTTTCCCGACGACCCGAATATTCTGGCGGCGGCGTCCGACGTCGACCCCCCGAACGGTTTTCCCCGCATCGACCTCGATGCCGTTTTCCAACTCACCGACTTTATCCTGAACCATGCTTACAGCCGACCAACTGCTTGATGCCCTGCTCGAACGCGCGCGCGGGGTGACCGAAACCGAGACTGTGGCCATTACGGATGCGCTCGGACGCGTGCTCGCCGTGCCGCAGACTTCCGCCATCACCGTGCCGCCGCTCGACAACAGCGCGATGGACGGCTACGCCGTGCGCGCCGCCGACGTGGTCGTGGCCGGCGTGCGCCTGCCGGTGTCGCAGCGCATTCTCGCCGGCGCGGTCGGTGCGCCCCTGCAGCCCGGCACCGCTGCCCGCATCTTCACCGGGGCACCGGTGCCGCCCGGGGCCGACGCCGTGCTGATGCAGGAATACTGCATGGCCGAGGGCGAATTCGTCGTCATCAACACCCTGCCGCAGCCGGGCGAAAACATCCGCCGCGCCGGCGAGGATATCGAGGCGGGCGGGCAAGTCCTCGCCGCAGGCGCCCGCATCGGCGCGGCGGAAATGGGCCTTGCCGCCTCGGTCGGGCTGGCTGCACTGCCGGTGTTCAAGCGGCTGAAAGTGGCGTGTTTTTTCACCGGCGACGAGCTGGTGACGCCGGGCACGGCGCTCGCCCCCGGCCAGATCTACAACTCCAACCGCTACCTGTTGACCGGACTGCTGAAGTCGTTGGGCTGCGAGCTGACCGATTTCGGCATCGTTCCCGACTCGCTGGAAGCGACCCAGGCCGCTCTGGAAGGCGCGGCCAGCATTGCCGACGTCGTCATCACCAGCGGCGGCGTGTCGGTAGGCGAGGCCGACTATGTGAAGGCGGCGGTCGAAAAACTCGGCCGCGTCGAGATGTGGAAGGTCGCCATGAAGCCCGGCAAGCCGCTCGTCTACGGCCGCGTGAACGACGCCGATTTCATCGGCCTGCCGGGCAATCCGGTATCGGCCTTTGTCACCTTCTGCCTGTTCGTGCGGCCGTTTTTGCTCAAGCGTATGGGCGTGGCCGACGTACTGTACCGCGCATTTGCCATGCAGGCGGACTTCGCCTGGAACAAGGCGGGCACACGGCGCGAATTCCTGCGGGTAAAAATTCAGGCGGATGGCAGGCTGGCGCTGTTCCCCAATCAGGGCTCGGGCGTGCTGACTTCCTGTGCCTGGGCCGATGGCCTGGTTGACCTCGGCATCGGTCATATCGTGCATCCGGGTGACTGGGTGCGCTACATTCCTTTCTCGGAGTTGCTGTCATGAAATTACGCGTATTGTATTTTGCCCGTCTGCGCGAGCGTTTCAGCGTGGGCGAGGAAACCCTGGATTTCGCCGGCACTACCGCTGCCGATCTGGTCGCACAGTTGCAGACCCGCGGCGGCGTGTGGGCGGAAGAACTGGCTGCGGGGCGTGCGTTCAGGATGGCGGTCAACCAGGACATCGTCGCGCTCGATGCATTGCTGCCGGACAATGCCGAAGTCGCGATTTTTCCGCCGGTGACCGGAGGCTGAGACAATGAAAATCCTGGTCCAGGCCGATACCTTCGACCTCGGCGCCGAAGTCGCCGCGATGAGCCGGGGCCGCACCGATATCGGCGCCATCGTCAGCTTCGTCGGTCTGGCGCGCGACCTCAACGAAGGCAGCGGTGTTGCGGCGATGACGCTGGAACACTACCCCGGCATGACCGAGAAGGCGCTCGCCGCTGTGGTCGACGATGCGTGCTCGCGCTGGACCCTGCTCGACGTCACCGTGATCCACCGCGTCGGCCGCCTGTTGCCGGGCGATCCCATCGTGCTGGTGGCAGTGGCGAGCCAGCACCGCGGCGAAGCCTTCGCCGCCTGCGAATTCATCATGGATTACCTGAAGACACAGGCGCCATTCTGGAAGAAGGAAGAAACGACGGAAGGCGAGCGCTGGGTCGAGGCCCGCGCCAGTGACGATGCGGCGGCGGCGCGCTGGCAGGCGAGTTGATCGGCTGTTTTATCCGGGAGGGTTCATTCGGCGATTTGTCGAGCGTAGGGTGCACTCCGTGCACCGATTGATGCCAGAAGGTGCACGGAGTGCACCCTACGAACCCGACCTCGCAATTACCGCAATGTGGCCCTCAACCGGTCTGGCCCGCTGACAGGTCTTGACTTTAGTTCTAACGCGAACTAAATTATGTCCATGTTAGAACCAAATGCGCGAGCGATGAGCCAGCCAGCCGAATTCCTGCCGACCGTACAAGCCCTGGTGCAATGCTATCAGGCTTTCGAGGCCTATTCCGCAACGCACATTCGCACGCTGGGGCTGACGCCGCCGCAGTTCGACATCGTCGCCACCCTCGGCAACACCTCCGGCATGACTGCCACCGAGCTTGGCGAAAAGACGCTCATCACCAAGGGCACGCTCACCGGCGTGGTCGACCGTCTGGTCGATCGCGGCTGGGTCGAGCGCGTGGCGCACGAAAGCGATGGCCGCTGCCAGATCATCCGGCTGACGCCATCCGGCGAGGCCCTGTTCGCGAGGGTCTTTCCCGCACACCTGGCGCATCTGGCGACATGTTTTTCCGGCACGGGCGCAACCGGACACAAGCGCTGGCAAACCGCCCTGCGCGGTCTGGAACAGGCTTTCAGTAAGAAGACTGCATGAGCGCCGTGATACCTTATTCAACCCCGGCCATCGTGCTGCACTGGCTGGTGGCGCTGCTGATCTTTGCAGCCTTCCCGCTCGGTGTGTACATGCACGAGCTGCCGCTGTCGCCCGACAAGCTGAAACTCTACAGCTACCACAAGTGGATCGGTGTCACGGTGCTGATGCTGGTTGCCGTTCGGCTGGGCTGGCGGCTGACGCACGTGCCGCCGCCGCTGCCGGACAGCATCGCCGCCTGGCAGCGCCGCGCGAGCGCAATCGTGCACGGACTGCTGTACGGGCTGATGATCGCGATTCCGCTGTCGGGCTGGCTGATGAGTTCGGCCAAGGGTTTCCAGACGGTGTGGTTCGGCGTGCTGCCGCTGCCCGACCTGGTCGGCAAGGACAAGGCATTGGGCGACCTGCTTGCCGGGGTGCATGAGGTCCTGAACTTCAGCTTGCTGGTGCTGGTCATCCTGCACGTGGCCGCTGCGCTGAAACATCATTTCATCGAACGCCGGCCATTTTTGCAGCGCATGGCCTGGGACAGAAAGGAACGAACATGAGAATGACGGGTTTGATTTTGCTGGCGGCGCTGGCCGCGCCTGCGGCGAATGCGGTGGAATACCAGACGGTGCTGCCGAAGCAGAGCACGATCCATTTCGAGTTCCGCCAGATGGGCGTGCCGATAAAGGGCGGTTTCAAGCGCTTTACCACGCAGATGGCGTTCGACCCGGCCAGACCCGAGGCCGCCCGTGCGCAGATCGAAATCGACCTCGCCAGCATCGATGCCGGTTCGCCCGAGGCCGACGAGGAATCCGCCGGCAAGCTGTGGTTCAACCGCAGCGTCTACGCGAAAGCGACCTTCGTTTCCAGTCAGGTGCGCGCGCTGGGCAACAACCGCTACGAGATGCGCGGCACGCTCACGCTCAAGGGCAGGAGCCGCGACATGGTCGTGCCGGTGACGTTCACGCCCGGCAATAACGCCGCCGTCTTCGACGGTGCGTTCGTCCTCAGGCGCCTCGACTTCGGCATCGGCGAAGGCATGTGGGCAGACGTCGACACCGTCGCCAACGAGGTTCAGGTCAGATTCCGCATTGCCGCCACCGGCAACTAACCCCCGCTGTTCATCCTTCAAGGAGCAAAACATGAAGCATCTCGCACTTCTCTCCGCACTTGCTGCGTTTGCCGCCACCGCCCAGGCCGCGCCGGTTACCTACGTCATCGACAACAGCCATACCTATCCGCACTTCACCTATAACCACTTCGGCTTTTCCAACCAGACCCACAAGTTCGACAAGACCCGCGGCAAGGTGGTGCTCGACCGTGCCGGGAAAGCCGGCTCGGTTTCCGTGATCATCGACGCCACCTCGGTCAACACCGGCCATGCGGTGTTCAACGAGCACATCCAGTCGGCAGATTTCTTCGACACCGCCAACCATCCGACGATCACGTTCATGGCAGACAAGATGGCGTTCAGAGGCGACCAGCCAGTGAGCCTGGTGGGCGACCTGACGATCAAGGGCGTGACGAAGCCGGTGACGCTCGCCATTACGCACTTCAAATGCCAGCCGCATCCGATGCTGAAAGTGGAAGCTTGTGGCGCCAACGCAAGCACGCAGATCAAGCGTTCGGAATTCAACATGGGCAAGAACGCGCCCTTTGTCAGCGATGAGGTCACGCTGACACTGGCGATCGAAGCGGTCAGGGAACAGCCGGCTGCGCAATAAGCCGATGCGCTGTTTTGTCTGCGTTGCGCAAGGCGCGCCGCAGACACTGGCATACCCCCTGCCAGACTGCCAGACTGCCAGACTGCCAGACTGCCAGACTGCCAGACTGCCAGACTGCCGGAAGGTCGGCACTTGAACGCAGACTGTTGGATTTCTGTCAGTTTGTTTCCTTGTTTCAGCTGAAACCTGTGGGGAAATAAAAGTAAGTTGCTGTTTTAACAAGGTGTTTTAATGCCACGCGGTGGCGCGCTGGCAGGCGAGTTGATCGTCTGTTTTATCCGGGAGGGTTCATTCGGCGATTTGTAGAGCGTAGAGGGTGCACTCCGTGCACCGATTGATGCCAGAAGGTGCACGGAGTGCACCCTACGAACCCGACCTCGCAATTACCGCAATGTGGCCCTCAACCGGTCTGGTCCGCTGACAGGGCTTGACTTTGGTTCTAGCACGAACTAAATTATGTCCGTGTTAGAACCAAATGTGCGAGCGATGAGCCAGCCAGCCGAATTCCTGCCGACCGTACAAGCCCTGGTGCACAAGCCCTGGTGCAGTGCTATCAGGCTTTCGAGGCCTATTCCGCAACGCACATTCGCACGCTGGGGCTGACGCCGCCGCAGTTCGACATCGTCGCCACCCTCGGCAACACCTCCGGCATGACTGCCACCGAGCTTGGCGAAAAGACGCTCATCACCAAGGGCACGCTCACGGCGTGGTCGACCGTCTGGTCGATCGCGGCTGGGTCGAGCGCGTGGCGCACGAAAGCGATGGCCGCTGCCAGATCATCCGGCTGACGCAGGCGGGCGAGTCCTTGTTTGCCAAGGTCTTACCGGCGCATCTGGCACACATGGATGCCTGCTTCGCCGGCGTGCCGGCGGCTGAACATGCGCGCTGGCAAACGGCCCTGCGCGCGCTGGAACAGGTTTTTAAAAAGGAGACGATATGAGTACAGTACTGCGTTATCCATCCCCGGCTATCGTGTTGCACTGGCTGGTGGCCCTGTTGATTTTTGTGGCGTTCCCGCTCGGCGTATATATGCACGAGCTGCCAGTATCGCCCGACAAGCTCAAGCTCTACAGCTATCACAAGTGGATCGGCATCACGATTTTAATGCTGGCGGCGGCGCGGGTGATGTGGCGGACGACATACACGCCGCCCGTGTTGCCGGACAGCATGGCCCAGTGGCAGCATCGGGTGACGCATATCGTGCATGGTCTGCTTTATGTGCTGATGATCGCGATTCCGCTGTCGGGCTGGCTGATGAGTTCGGCCAAGGGTTTCCAGACGGTGTGGTTCGGCGTGCTGCCGCTGCCCGACCTGGTCGGCAAGGACAAGGCATTGGGCGACCTGCTTGCCGGGGTGCATGAGGCCCTGAACTTCAGCTTGCTGGTGCTGGTCATCCTGCACGTGGCCGCTGCGCTGAAACATCATTTCATCGAACGCCGGCCGTTTTTGCATCGCATGGCCTGGGACAGAAAGGTACGCACATGAGAATGACTGGTTGGATTTTGCTGGCGGCGCTGGCCGCGCCTGCGGCGAATGCGGTGGAATACCAGACGGTGCTGCCGAAGCAGAGCACGATCCATTTCGAGTTCCGCCAGACGGGCTGGCCGATAAAGGGCGGTTTCAAGCGCTTTACCACGCAGATGGCGTTCGACCCGGCCAGACCCGAGGCCGTCCATGTGCAGATCGACATCGACCTCGCCAGCATCGACACTGGTTTATCCAGGGCCGACGAGGAATCCGGCGACAAGCTGTGGTTCAACCGCAACACCCACCCGAAAGCGACCTTCGTCTCCAGTCAGGTGCGCGCGCTGGGCAACAACCGCTACGAGATGCGCGGCACGCTCACGCTCAAGGGAAAGAGCCGCGACATGGTCGTGCCGCTGACGTTCACGCCCGGCAATAACGCCGCCATCTTCGACGGTGCGTTCGTCCTCAGGCGCCTCGACTTCGGCATCGGCGAAGGCAGGTGGTCAGATATCACCATCGTCGCCAACGAGGTCCAGGTCAGATTCCGCATTGCCGCCACCGGCGGCTAACCCGCTGCTCATCCCTCCAGGAGCAAAACATGAATCATCTCGCACTTCTGCTCTGCGTTTGCCGCCACCGCCCAGGCCGCTTCAGTCACCTACGTCATCGACAACAGCCACACCTATCTACATTTCACCTATAACCACTTCGGCTTTTCCAACCAGACCCACAAGTTCGACAAGACCCGCGGCAAGGTGGTGCTCGACCGTGCCGGGAAAGCCGGCTCGGTTTCCGTGATCATCGACGCCACCTCGGTCAACACCGGCCATGCGGTGTTCAACGAGCACATCCAGTCGGCAGATTTCTTCGACACCGCCAACCATCCGACGATCACGTTCATGGCAGACAAGATGGCGTTCAGAGGCGACCAGCCAGTGAGCCTGGTGGGCGACCTGACGATCAAGGGCGTGACGAAGCCGGTGACGCTCGCCATTACGCACTTCAAATGCCAGCCGCATCCGATGCTGAAAGTGGAAGCTTGTGGCGCCAACGCAAGCACGCAGATCAAGCGTTCGGAATTCAACATGGGCAAGAACGCGCCCTTTGTCAGCGATGAGGTCACGCTGACACTGGCGATCGAAGCGGTCAGGGAACAGCCGGCTGCGCAATAAGCCGGGCGGGCTCCGGTAAAATGTTGCTTTAGCTGTCCGGAACACCGCCTCGTGGAACCCCATCGACTTGAACTGCTCGCGCCCGCGCGCGACGCCGATATCGGCATCGAGGCCGTCAACCATGGCGCCGATGCGGTGTACATCGGCGGGCCATCGTTCGGCGCGCGCGCGGCGGCGTCCAACGAAGTCGCCGACATCGCGCGGTTGGTCGGATACGCACACCGCTTCAACGCACGCGTATTCGTTACCCTCAACACCATCCTTACCGACGACGAACTGGAACCGGCACGGCGGCAGATCATTCAACTGTACGACGCCGGCGCCGATGCCCTGATCATCCAGGACATGGGCCTGCTGGAGCTCGATCTGCCGCCGATCCAGCTGCATGCCAGCACCCAGACCGACATCCGCACGCCGGAAAAGGCCCGCTTCCTGCAGGACGTTGGGCTGTCGCAGATCGTGCTGGCACGCGAGCTCGACCTCGGCCAGATTGCCGCCATCCGCGCCGCCACCGATCCTGCGCGCTGCACCCTGGAATTTTTCGTCCATGGCGCGCTGTGCGTCGCCTACAGCGGCCAGTGCTACATCAGCCACGCCCACACCGGGCGCAGCGCCAACCGTGGCGACTGCTCGCAGTCCTGCCGCCTGCCGTATCAGGTTACCGACCTGGAAGGGCGCATCGTCGCGCACGACAAGCATGTTCTTTCCATGAAGGACAACAACCAGAGCGGCAACCTCGAAGCGCTGGTCGACGCCGGCATTCGCAGTTTCAAGATCGAGGGCCGCTACAAGGACATGGGCTACGTGAAGAACATCACCGCCCATTACCGTACGCTGCTCGACCAGCTCGTCGAGCGCCGCCCGGAATTCGCGCGCGCGTCCGCGGGTCGCACCGCGTTTGCCTTCACCCCCGACCCCGAGCAGAACTTCAACCGCGAGTTCACCGACTACTTCGTCGGCGGCCGCCGCGACGACATCGGTGCGTTCGACACGCCGAAGAACCCCGGCCTTTCCATCGGCTACGTCAGCAAGGTCGGCGACAAATGGGTCGAACTGCACACCGACTCGCCCGATATCGTGCTCAATAACGGCGACGGCCTCTGCTACTACACCTTGCAGAAAGACCTGACCGGCCTCGCCATCAACCGTGCCGAAAAGCTGGGCGAGGGCGCCTGGCGCGTGTTCCCGAAAGACACCATCGCGAGTTTCAGGGACTTGCGCGCCGGCACGATGGTCAGCCGCAACCGCGACATGAACTGGACGCGCCTGCTCGACAAGCCGTCGGGCGAGCGTCGCATCGGCGTGTGGCTGCGGTTGGAGGAGACTGCGGACGGCTTCGCGCTGACGCTGACCGACGAGGACGGCCATGCCGCGACAGTCGAGGCGGCGCACGCCAAAGAGCCGGCCAAGGACATCGTCAAAGCGGAGGCCACCCTGCGCGAGCACCTCGGCAAACTCGGCGCCACGCCGTTTGCACCTATGGGAATCGCGCTTGAGTTGTCGCAGGACTGGTTCATGCCGGCGTCCTTCGTCAACGCCCTGCGCCGCGACGCCGTCGCCGCGCTGGAAGCCGGACGCGCCGCCGCTTACCGGCGTCCGCCGCGTGCGCAGGCGGTCGAGCCGGCGGCGGTCTATCCCGAGGACACGCTTACCTATCTCGCCAACGTCTACAATCATAAGGCGCGTGACTTCTACACGAAGCACGGCGTCCGGGCCATTGCCGCTGCCTACGAGAGCCACGAGGAAACGGGCGAGGTCTCGCTGATGATCACCAGGCACTGCGTGCGCTATTCGCTCTCCCTGTGCCCCAAGCAGGCCAAGGGCGTCACCGGCGTGCAGGGCACCGTGCGCGCCGCGCCGCTGACGCTGATCAACGGCAGCGAAAAGCTCACCCTGCGCTTCGACTGCAAGGCCTGCGAGATGCACGTGATGGGGAAACTGAAACCGGCCGTCGCCAAAAACAGCGCGCCGCTGAACTTTTATAAAACGCAGCCCGTTGCGTGAGCCGGTAATCCCACTTGAAACACACCGAAATGCGCCAACCCGAATTGCTGGCACCCGCCGGCTCGCAAACCATGCTGGAAACCGCGCTCGCCTTCGGCGCCGATGCGGTGTATGCCGGCCAGCCGCGCTACAGCCTGCGCGTGCGCAACAACAGCTTCCGCGACGAAGTTGCGCTGGGCATCGGCATCGACTACGCGCACAGCCGGGGCAAGCAGTTCTACGTCGTCAGCAACATCTTTCCGCACAACTCCAAAATCAAAACCTACCTGGCGGACATGGCGCCGGTCGTCGCCCTCAAGCCGGACGCGCTGATCATGGCCGACCCGGGCCTGATCGACATGATTCGCGAAACCTGGCCTGAAATGCCCGTCCACCTTTCGGTGCAGGCCAACACCGTCAACTACGCGGCGGTGCGGTTCTGGAAAAAGCTCGGCATCCGCCGCGTCATCCTGTCGCGCGAACTGTCGCTCGACCAGGTCGCCGAGATCCGCCAGGAATGCCCGGACATGGAGCTTGAGGTCTTCGTGCATGGCGCGCTGTGCATCGCCTATTCCGGGCGCTGCCTGCTCTCGGGCTACTTCAACCACCGCGACCCCAACCAGGGCGCGTGCACCAATTCCTGCCGCTGGGAGTTCAACACCCACCCCGGCAAGGAAGCGCCGGATGGCGACGTGTATCTGCTGGAAGAGCGCAAACGCGCCGGCAGCTACATGCCCATCGAGGAGGACGAGCACGGCACCTACATCCTCAACTCGAAAGACCTGCGCGCCATCGAACACGTGCAGCGGCTGACGGAAATCGGCATCGACTCGCTCAAGATCGAAGGCCGCACCAAGTCGCCCTATTACGTGGCGCGCACCTGCCAGACCTATCGCCAGGCCATCGACGATGCCGCCGCCGGCCGCCCGCTCGACCCGGCCCTGCTGCGCGAGCTCGACGGCCTGGCCAACCGCGGCTATACCGGCGGTTTCTACGAACGCCACCCGGATCGCGAATACCAGAGCTACCTGAAGAGCCATTCCGAGTCGGACCGCAGCCTCTACGTCGGCGATGTCATAGGGTATGACGCAGAAGGCCTGGCCGAGATCGACGTGAAAAACAGGTTTTCGGTCGGCGACCGCATCGAGATCATCCATCCCAGAGGCAACCTGGAACTGACGATTGCCACCATGCAAGGCAAAAACAGCACCCCGGTCAAGGTCGCACCGGGTAGCGGCCATCGTGTAAGCATTCCCCTGCCGGCGGGTTACGAGGGGGCATTCGTCGCGCGTTTTGTTGCGGAACACGAATGAACGCCGCCTTCAGCACAGCTTCTGTAACCACGCGTTGATGAACCCGCTGCTTGTGCGGTGGGTTTTTTACAGGTCGATGGTGAGTTTCAGCATGAACGCGGTGTGACGTGCTTCGATTTTTTGAAACATCGCGATCAGCCGCTCGGCTTCTTCGGTTAGCCGGCTGCCGGCGGGGCCGCTTTCCACCAGGGGCGATCGCCACGCGGCGTTCATCGCATCGATCGCATCCCATGCCGCCTTGTAGCTCATCTTCATCGCCTTGGCAGCTTTGGAGATGGAGCCGGTTTCGCGGATGCGCTGCAGCAGTTCGATGCGGCCGCGGCCGAGGAAATTCCTGCCTTCCAGAGTCAGCCAGAAGCGACCGTCTGCCTTGAGTTGCGTTGTCTTCGATCGCGTTGCCATGCGGCGAGTGTAGCAAATGGCCATTGCTGTTTATCCGCGAGCGGATGAAAATCGGGGTTTGCAATCCAGGATGAATGTCATGAAAAAAATATTTGCCGTATGCGCGATGCTCTGCCTGCCCTTTTCCGCGATGGCGGCCGAGGATTATGCGGTGACCTTCAAAACCCAGGGCGACTACCAATTTGTGCGCGATTTGGTGCAAACCGCGATCGAGGGCCAAGGCCTGAAGATCACCAACACCAACCATATTGCCGAAATGCTGGAGCGAACCGGCAGGGATATCGGCGCGACCAGGGTGGTGTATGAAAACGCCGAGCAGTTCGAATTCTGCAGTGCCACTATTTCGCGCCGGATGATGGAAGCCGATCCGCACGCGATCGTAATGTGCCCCTACAACGTGGCGGTGTATACGATTCCCAACGACAAGCATGTTTATATTGCCTATCGCAAGCCCGCTGCCACCCAAAATCCGGCCCTGCAAAAAGCCCTGGCCGATGTGGAGAAGCTGCTTAACGACATCATCCGGGACGCGATGTAAGCGCCGGACTTGAATAGAAGGCGTACATGATTTCAGCCGACGCGCGCCAGCCATGACCGCCTTCTTCGCCATCGGCCTGGGTGCGGCCATCGGCGCGTGGCTGCGCTGGGGGCTGGGGCTGTGGCTCAACCCCGCATTCCCCTCGCTGCCGCTCGGCACGCTGGCCGCCAATCTGATCGGCGGTTATTTCGTCGGCCTGGTCATCGCCTGGTTTGCCGAACATCCCGGCGTGCCGCCGGAAGCGCGGCTGTTTCTCATCACCGGCCTGCTTGGCGGGCTGACCACGTTCTCTACGTTTTCCGCCGAAGTCGTCACGGCGCTGATGCGCGGCCTGTGGCTGACCGGCGGCCTGATTGCGTTCGCCCACATGACGGGTTCCTTTCTGGCGACCGGGCTGGGGTTTTATTCGATGAGGCTTTTCAAATGAACGCGGTCTGTCTGCAGGTATTTGTGTCGGAGGCCAGCCGCCATCACGGCAAGCTGACCTACGAATGGCTGCTCGATACGGCGCAGGAACTCGGCATTGCCGGCGGTTCGGCGTTCCGCGCCGTTGCGGGATTCGGCCGCCATGGCCGCCACGACGCAGGATTCTTCGAGCTCGCAGGCGAGCTGCCGGTGGTGGTGGAGTTCTTCGTCGATGCGGCGATGGCCGACCAGCTGCTGCAGCGCATCGCCGAAGCGGATTTAAAACTGTTCTACGCCAGGCTTCCGGCCGAAACCGGCGTCACGCTTTAGCCGGCGTGCTCGACCAGCTGATTCTGTTTGTCGCCTCGCTGGCGGCAAATTTCTTTTCGGCACTGTCGGGCGGCGGGGCAGGGCTGATCCAGTTTCCCATGCTGATTTTTCTGGGGCTGCCGTTCGGCGTGGCGCTCGCCACCCACAAGGTCGCCAGCGTCGCGCTCGGACTTGGCGCCACGCTGCGTCACCTGAAGGAGTCGCATCTCGAACGCCGGTTCTCGCTGATCATCCTGGGTGCAGGGCTGCCCGGCGTGGTGCTGGGCGCGGTCACGATCCTGCAGATCCCCGAGCGCATCGCCACCCTGGCGCTGGGCGTTCTGACGCTGGGGCTGGGTCTGTATTCGGTGTTCAAGCCCCGGCTCGGCATGGACCATGCGCCCAGGAACCGGCAGGGCGCGGCGCTGGTCGGCGGCATGGCGGGGCTGTTTGTCGTCGGCTTTCTCAATGGCTCGATCACCAGCGGCACCGGGCTGTTCCTCACCATCTGGCTGATCCGCTGGTTCGGCCTCGACTACACTCGCGCCGTGGCCTACACCCTGATTCTCTGCGGCCTGCTATGGAACGGCACCGGCGCACTGATACTGGGCGTGATCGGTACGGTGGCGTGGGACTGGATGCCGGCGCTGCTGGCCGGCTCAGTCCTCGGCGGCTACCTGGGCAGCCATCTGGCGATCAGGAAAGGCAATCTGTGGATCAAGCGGGCATTCGAAATCGTGACAATATCGATCGGCCTGAAACTGATCCTTGGCTGAGCGACCTGCCGCGCTCAGTCCTCGTCGGTGCGGATGCGGTTGCGCCCGTCACGCTTGGCCTGGTAGAGCGCTTCGTCGGCGGCTTTGATCAGCGCATCGCCGGTTTGATAGAGCGGATAGGTGGCGATGCCACCGCTGGCGCTGACGTGGAAATGGCTGTTGCCATGGGGATGGCGGATTTGCGCGAAATCCTGACGGATGCGATCCATGATGGCGAAAGCCTGTTCGGCATCGGTGTGCGGCAAACCGATGAGGAATTCCTCGCCGCCGTAGCGGCAGAGAATGTCCTGCTTGCGCAGGCGCTGCTTGAGCAGCCACGACAGGCCGCGTATGACCTGGTCGCCGACGGGATGGCCATAGGTGTCGTTGACCTGCTTGAAATTGTCGATATCCATCATCACCACCGACAGGAATCCGCCCTCGTGCGCCACGCTGGACAGCAGCATGTCCAGCATGTTCTTGCCGCTTGAATGGTTGAGCAGCCCGGTCAGGCTGTCGTGGTACATGGTGCGGCGCAGCGCCCGGTAGCGCTCGATCTTGCTCTTGACGATCGCGTTGAGGAACACCGGGTTGAACGGCTTGGTGAGGAAATGGTCGCCGCCCAGCCGCATGGCGTCGACCTGCAGGGCAACGTTGGTTTCGCCCGACAGGTAGACGATCGGGGTGCTGAGGAATTCGTTGTGCTGGCGAATGATGCGCGCGGCCTCGACACCAGTGCAGTTCGGCATGTACATGTCCATCAGGATCAGGTCCGGATTGAACTGCCGCAGCGCATTCAGCGTCTGCTGCGGATCGTTGATGATCTCGGAGACGATCTGGTTTTCTTCCAGGGTACGACGGATCATGTGGCTGGCGGTCTTGGAATCCTCCACGATCAGCACGCGATATGCTTCCTGCTCATGGCGCTCGTTCAGTTCCATGATGTGCTCGACGATGGCATGTACGGGCGTTCCATCCAGCAGGCAACTATCGCAGCCGCCACGCAGGACTTGTTGCAGCTGTTCGAAATCGGAGCGTACCCCGAGGCAGATCAGCTGCCCCATTGCGAACCGTTGCCGCAGCGCCTGGATTCTGCTGCACCACTCGGCTTCGGGCAGGCTGCTCAGGTCGAGCAGCAGGAGCGGGGCGACGCCGGCGCTGTCCGGCAGGGGCCGGTCCCACGTGGTGTACTGCGCGGCCATGCCGAAATAACCAAGCTGTGCCTGCAGGTCGCCCCAGGCCGCCTGATCATGCCCGATCAGCCAGGACTGGCCCACCGCCATGTCATGGACGGCAGGGTGCTGTCGGTCATGGCGTCGCTCGGCCAGACCGGCGGTCGCTGAGGCGTGGGTCGTCGCCATGCGCGCCAGCGCGAACACGCGCTCGTTGAGGTCGTCGAGCGCGGCTTGCGGGAGCGGATGCGCCACCTCCGTGTTGAACAGGGCCAGCGTCACCTGCTCCAGCTGGTGGCTGGCGTGATGCAGGGCCGTGATGCCTTTGTCGATCAGGAACTCGGTGAAGCTGTTGATCGATACCGCCAGCTCGACGAAACTCTCGAAACTTGGCGCCGCCTGATAACGCTGCCACGTGTTCGACAAAGCCTGGTTTTTCTGCAGGAGTTCTTCGGGGGAGCAGAGCATGGAGCAAGCCGGATAAGATTTTCCTGTTGATGCCTGTTCAGCAATTATCACGCTTTATACGTGAATGGGATAACGGCGATACGAATTCGCCGTGCCCCCGGTCGTGAATTCACGCGTTGCGGCCCCTTGGCGCTTGCCGCATTTGCTTTTGCCCGCCTGTCCGGGCCGCAAATAAAGGCTGAATGCATTGTCCGTCTGGATTGTCGAATGCCGGCATGGCAGGGTATTTCGATCAGCCGGTTTTTTCTGGGCGTCTCCGGCAGCCTGGGGTCAGCGAGTGATGCTGTGATATCTTCAAAGCTGTAACGGGGGGTGTCAGGCGTGTTCAAGAAACAGTGGCCGGCGTTTGTGCTGGCGTTCGTATTGCCGCTGCTGGCGGTGTTCTGGTGGTGGGGCGGGTTCAACCCGGTCAATGTCACCGAAACCGAGGCAGGGCCTTATCGCTATGCCTATCTGGATTACGATGGCCCGATCAGCAACGTGCGCAAATCGCATCGCACGGCGCTGGATCGATTCACTGCGTCCAGGGTGGCGGCGGGCGACACGATCAGCGTGATTCTCACCGACCCGCGCGCTGCCAACGGCAAGGTGCGTGCGCAACTGGGCTACACCCTGGCCGACAGCGCCCCGATCCCCGAAGGCCTGAAGGAAGGCCGCATCGAACGTCGTCCGGTGTATGTCGCGCAGGTACAGGCAGCGGTGCTGCTGGCGCCGTCCAAGGCCTACCAGGCGCTGTCCGACACGCTGGCGTCGCGCGGGCTGGCCATCGTCATGCCGACGGTCGAGCTGTATCGACCGTCGGGTCAGGCAAACCGTATCGGTATCTTTACCCTGGAAATGAACCGCTGATGGCTTTTTTCTCCGTCCTTGCCGCCGTGGCCCTCGAACATCTGCGCCCGTTGCGGCAGCCGCTGCCGTACTACCAGCACTACCGCCGCTTGACCCACTGGCTTGAGCGTCGCTTCAATGCCGGCGAATTCAGCCACGGTGCGATTGCCTGGGCGCTGGCGGCGTTGCCGCTGCTGGCGGGCGTGTGGCTGGTTTTTGTCCTGCTTGACGGCATCAGTCCCATTTTCGGCTGGCTGTGGAATGTGGCCGTGCTGTATTTCACTCTGGGGTTCAAATATTTCAGCACCATCGCCGAGCAGATTGCGCGGCTGCTGCGCGCCGGCGATATCGAGGACGCACGTGCGCGCCTGGATGCCTGGCGCGGCGGCGATGCCAGCCAGTTCAGCGTCGACGAACTGGTACGGGTCACCGTCGAGCAGGTAATGGCAGCAAGCCACCGTCAGATGTTCGGTGTGTTGTTCTGGTTCGTGCTGCTGTCGTCGCTGGGGCCGGTCGGCGCGGTGCTGTTTCGCATTGCCTCGATCCTGGCGCGGCGCTGGGAAAACGCCACCGGACAGTTCGGCGGCTTTTCCCGGCGCGCGTTTCACGCCATCAACTGGCTGCCCGCGCGGCTGACCGCGTTGACCTACGCCATCGCCGGCAATTTCGAGGATGCCACCTATTGCTGGCGCACCCAGGCGTCGGCGTGGCCGGAGCCGGAAGAAGGCGTGGTGCTCGCCGCTGGCGCCGGCGCCATGGGGATCCTGCTGGGGCAGGGCGTCAACGTGGGCGGAGAAACCGTGTGGCGGCCCGAACTCGGCACCGGTCAGGCCCCGGAAGCCGACTGCATCGACAGCGCCGTCAGCATGATCTGGCGCGGCCTGGCGATCTGGCTGGCGGCGGGGCTGCTGGTCGTCATCGCCGGCTGGACTTCTTAAGCGTAAATGCTCAACGCGCTGTGGATCGGGTTCTTTCTGGTCGCCTTCCTGATTGCGTTGTTCAAACTGGTTTTCCTCGGCGACGCCGACATTTTCGCCGCGCTGGTGAAGGCGCTGTTTACCAGCAGCAAGACCGCGTTTGAAATCGCCCTGGGTTTGACCGGCGTGATGGCGTTGTGGCTGGGGGTGATGAAAATCGGCGAACGCGCCGGCATGCTCGACGTGTTGACGCGTGGCCTGGCGCCGCTATTCCGCCGCCTGTTTCCCGACGTGCCGGCGAACCATCCGGCGCTCGGCGCGATGACAATGAACATGGGCGCCAACATGCTGGGGCTGGACAATGCGGCCACCCCGCTCGGCATCAAGGCGATGCAGGAACTGCAGAAACTCAACCCGTCCAGCGACACCGCCAGCGACGCACAAATCCTGTTCCTGGTGATCAACACCGCGTCAGTCACCCTGCTGCCGGTGACCATTTTCACCTTCCGCGCACAGCTGGGCGCGGCCGACCCTACCGACGTGTTTGTGCCGCTTCTCATCACCACCTATATCGGTACCCTGGTCGGACTCTTCGTCACCGGCATGTTCCAGCGCCTGCACCTGTGGAACCGCGTCACCATGGCCTACCTGGGTGGCGCCACCGCGCTGATCGGCGGGCTGGTACTGTATTTCGGCAGCCTCGACGCCGCGGCGATGACACGGCAGTCGTCGATCCTGAGCAACGTGCTGCTGTTCGGCCTCATCGTCACCTTCCTGCTGATGGCGGTGCGGCGCCGGGTCAATGCCTACGAGGCCTTCGTCGAAGGCGCCAAGGAAGGCTTTCACACGGCGGTTACGATCATCCCGTATCTGGTCGCGATGCTGGTGGCGATCGCCGTGTTCCGCGCCAGCGGCGCGCTCGACCTGCTGATGGGCGGGATGCGCGGCATGGTGCTGGCGCTGGGGTACGACGCGCGCTGGGTCGACGCGCTGCCCACCGCGCTGATGAAACCGTTTTCCGGCAGCGGCGCGCGTGCCATGATGATCGACACCATGCAGGCGCACGGCGCGGATTCGTTTGCCGGGCGACTGGCTTCAATCGTGCAGGGCAGCACCGAAACAACCTTTTACGTGCTGGCCGTATATTTTGGTGCGGTCGGCATCCGTCGGGTACGCCATGCGGTGGCATGCGGTCTGATAGCCGATATCGCCGGCATTCTTGCCGCCATCGGCATGGCCTATCTCTTCTTTGGCAGCATCGCATGAATCTGAAACCCTACGACACCCTTGCCGCCGTCGATCTCGGCTCCAATTCGTTTCGCCTTGAGGTCGCACGGGTCTCCGGCGATCAGCTCTATCCGCTCGATTCGCTGAAGGAAACCGTGCGCCTGGCCGGCGGGCTGGGCGACGACAAGCAGCTCGATGAAACCGCCCAGGCACGCGCGCTGGCCTGTCTGCACCGCTTTGGCGAGCGCCTGCGCGGGCTGTCGCCCGAGGCGGTCCGCTGCATCGGCACCTCGACGCTGCGCATCGCCAGGAACGCCGACGCCTTCATTGCCAGGGCCGAAATCGCGCTGGGCCACCCGATCGAGATCGTCGCCGGACGCGAGGAGGCGAGGCTGGTCTATCTGGGGGTGGCGCACTCGCTGGCGGCCTCGCCCGACAAGCGGCTGGTGGTGGATATCGGCGGTGGCTCCACCGAGCTGATCGTCGGCCAAGGCCTGAAACCGCACGAACGCGAAAGCCTGCACATGGGCTGTGTGAATTTCTCGCAACGTTTCTTCGCCACCGGGGTGATCGACAAGGCTGCGCTGAAAGTCGCCGAGGTCACCGCCCGGCTCGAGGTCGAGCGTATCGCCAGGAAATTTTCCAAAGCCAACTGGCAGCAGGCGATCGGGTCGTCCGGCACCGCGCGGGCACTGCGCGAGATTCTCGAACAGAACGGGTGGTCGGCCAGCGGCATCACCGCCGATGGCCTGGCGCAGTTGCGCACCCAGTTCATCAAGGCCGGGCATATCGACACGCTGCAGCTTGCCGGTCTGCGCAACGACCGCCGCCCGGTGATTGCGGGCGGCTTTGCCATCATGGCGGGGGTGTTTGCCGAACTCGGGATCGAACAGATGGCTGTCGCCGAGACCGCGATGCGTGAGGGCATCCTGTACGACCTGCTGGGCCGCTTCCACGAGAAGGACATGCGCGAGGCGACGGTGGACGAATTCATGCGCCGCTACCACATCGATGTCCAGCAGGCGACGCGCGTCAAGCGCGTGGCGCAAAAGCTGCTGGCGGCCTGCGGCGGCGGCGACGAGAACGACGAACGCTTCCTCGACTGGGCCGCACGTCTGCACGAAATCGGATTGTCGGTGTCGCACGGCGGCTACCACCGCCACGCCGGCTACATCCTGGAAAACGCCGACATGCCAGGCTTTTCGCGCACCGATCAGGCGCGCCTGGCCCTGCTGATGCGCGCCCAGCGCGGCGCGCTGACGAAGCTGTCGGCCTTCGCCAGCGGCGCGGTGCCGGACCGCGACCGCCTGCTGGTCTGGCTGCTGCGCCAGGCCGTCATCCTCTGCCGCAGCCGCGCAGACCCTCGCCTGCCCGACGTGAAAGTGGAAGCCAGCGGCAAGCGCTTGCACCTCTCCTTGCCCGAAGGCTGGCTGGAGCGGCGCCCGTTGACCCATCGCGCGCTGGAAGAGGAAATCGGGCACTGGCAGGCCATCGGCATGAAGTACACCTTTGGCTAGCAGTCTGTCAGGGGCCTGGCGGACGAGACAATCCCGACGGAAAGGGCTGCCTCAGCTGTCAGTACCCGGTTTCGATGTGCGCAGTTTCTTGGTTTCGCCCCGCCGCTGCTTGCCTTCCAGCCGCCGTTTCTTCGATGCCAGGGTCGGGCGGGTCGGGCGGCGCGGTTTTTCCACTTCGCAGGCTTCGCGGATCAGTTCGATCAGTCGTTCCAGCGCATCGTCGCGGTTGCGTCGTTGGCTGCGATAGCGCTCGGCCTCGATGATCAGCACGCCGTCCTGGGTCACGCGACGGCCGGCCAGGGCGATGAGGCGGGCGCGCACCGGGTCGGGCAGCGAAGGGGAACGGGCGACGTCGAAGCGCAGTTGCACCGCGGTGGACACCTTGTTGACGTTCTGCCCGCCGGGGCCCGAGGCGCGCACGAAATCCTCCTGGATTTCACGCTCGTCGAGCTCGATCTCGGCGTTGACCCGGATCATGCGTGCGGCTTCGTGACTACCACTTCACCACATGCACGTTGTTGAGCGTGCGTCCGAGAAAGCGCTCGCCGATGGTCTGGAAGCGCAGCGGCACGTCGGTGACGTAGAAGTCGTAGCGCGGCTGGGCCGGGCCGGGGTTGGCGATCCGCTTTTCGGCCAGCACCGCGGCGACCTGCTCGGCCATGGCTTCGGCGGAATCGACCAGCGCGACGTCGTTGCCCACCACCTGGCGCAGCAGCGGTTTCAAGAGCGGGTAATGGGTGCAGCCGAGCACCAGGGTGTCGATGTGCTCGCCCAGGAGCGGCTTCAGGTAATCCTGCGCGGTCAGCCGGGTGACTTCGTGGTCGAGCCAGCCTTCTTCCACCAGCGGTACGAACAGCGCGCAGGCCTGCGAGTGGATGCGCGAATCGGGCGCGTATTCGTGAATGGCGCGGGCGTAGGCGTTGCTGTTGATGGTGGTGGGGGTGCCGATGACGCCGATCTTCCTGCCACCGCGTGCCGATGCCGCGCCGGCGTCGATGACGTCGAGCACCGGCACCGGCGACAGGTCCTTGACGATTTGCGAGGCTACCGCCGCCATGGTGTTGCAGGCGATGACCAGCAGCTTGACGTCCTTTTCCAGCAGGAACTGCGCGATCTGGGTGGTGAAGTGGGCGATGGTCTCGACCGATTTCACGCCGTAGGGCACGCGCGCGGTGTCGCCGAAATAGACGATGTTCTCGTAGGGTAGGCGCTCCATCAGGGCGCGCACCACGGTCAGCCCGCCGATGCCGGAATCGAATACGCCGATTGGGGATTTTGCATTCGTGGACATGGGTGGCAGGATGGCGCGATGAGAAAGACGGCATTTTACCTGCAGGGCAGCATGAGGCGAGATCCGGCATGAGCGAGTGCGGCTGCGATTCGGTGTGCGATGCGGCGCCGTCCGATCCGCGCTACCGGCGCGCGTTGTGGGTTGCGCTGGTGCTCAACGCGCTGATGTTCGGCGTGGAGATCGTTGCCAGCTTTTCGGCGCAGTCGGTGTCGCTGCTGGCCGACGCGGTCGACTTTCTGGGCGACGCCGGCAACTACGCCGTCGCGCTCTTCGTGCTGGGCCTGGCGCCGGTGTGGCGCTCGCGCAGTGCGCTGTGGAAAGGCTGGCTGATGATCGGCTTCGGCGTGTTCGTGCTTGGCAAGTCGGCCTGGCAGTGGTCGGCCGGCGTGGTGCCGGAGCCGTTCGTCATGGGCTGGGTGAGCCTTCTGGCGCTGGCGGTCAACGTCGGCGTGGCGGCGCTGCTTTTCGCGTATCGCCGGGGTGACGCGCAGGCGCGCTCGGTGTGGCTGTGCTCGCGCAACGACGTGCTCGGCAATCTGGCGGTGATGGGCGCGGCGGGCGGCGTGTGGGCGACCACGCACGGCTGGCCGGATATCGCGGTGGCGCTGGTGCTGGCCGGGCTGGCGCTGAGCTCGGGTGCCTCGGTGATCCAACATGCGCAGCGTGAGCTGCGCATGAACTAAAACGGTGTGGTTTCATGGTTGCGAAAATCGCGGCGAGGGCGCGCCTCCATAAGAGTGCCTTTCGGTAGGAGCGGGTTTACCCGCGATTGACGCGCCTATCGGGGCTAAAGCCCCTCCCACAGGGTGACTTATGGTGGGGCGACAGTGCGAAACTGGCAGTAAATTCACAGTAAGCCTAATCGTCGGCCCAGTCCATTGAAACCACGGATTCCGGCTTTCGCCGGAAAGACAATTTGCAAGCCTTGCGCTTACGCCACTTGTTGGCGCGCAAGCGCCCACGCCACGTGCTCGCGTACCAACTCGGACGGATGATCCAGGCGGGCGCCGAGTGCGGCCTGAACGACGGGCGAGGGCGGCGCGTTGCCCAGCGCGACGGCGATGTTGCGCTGCCAGCGCTCATGCCCGATGCGGCGGATCGGCGAGCCCGCCAGCCGTTCGTTGAATTCCGTTTCGCTCCAGGCGAACAGGTCCACCAGTTGCGCACTGTCGAGTCTGTTCCTCACTTCGAAATCCGGCAGCGCGGCGGTTTGCGCAAAGCGGTTCCACGGGCACGCCAGCTGGCAGTCGTCGCAGCCGTAGATGCGGTTGCCCAGCAGCGGACGCAGCTCGGGCGGGATGCTGCCCTTGAGTTCGATGGTGAGATAAGAAATGCAGCGCCGCGCGTCGACCGTGTAGGGCGCGACGATCGCAGCGGTGGGGCAGACGTCGATGCAGGCGGAGCAGGTGCCGCAGTGGCCGGCTTCGGGCGCGTCTACCGGCAGCGGCAAATCGGTATAGATCTCGCCGAGAAAGAACCACGAGCCATGCTGCCGGTTCAGCAGCAGCGTGTGCTTGCCGCGCCAGCCCAGTCCCGATTTTGTGGCGAGTGCCACTTCCAGCACCGGCGCGCTGTCGGTGAAAACGCGGAAATGATACGCGCCGATTTCCGTGCCGATTTTTTCGGCCAGGCTTTGCAGGCGGTTGCGCAGCACCTTGTGATAGTCGCGTCCCAGCGCGTAGCGCGAAATATAGGCGGCGTCGGCGTCATCCAGCACCGCCTGCGGATCGGCCGACGTCGGCGGAAAATAGTCCAGCCGTGCGCTGATGATGCGGACGGTTCCCGGTACCAGTTCGGCCGGCCGGCTGCGCTTGGTGCCGTGCGCCGCCATATAATCCATCTCGCCATGAAAACCTTGCGCCAGCCATTCCTGCAAGCCCGCTTCGGCCGTACTCAGGTCGCTGTCGGCAATGCCTACCGCGGCAAAGCCGAGCTCGCGCCCCCAGTACTTGATTTTCTGTGCCAGTCGGCTTAAATCCTGCTCATGCATACCGTCGATGATATCGTGCGTTGCCGCCGCCGTCTGGCCGATGAGGCTGCGACGCTTGCATTCGGTGCGCAACTGGCCCGGCAACTGGCGGCGGGGATGACGTTCTACCTTGAGGGCGATCTGGGTGCGGGCAAGACGACGCTGGTGCGCGGCATGCTGCGTGCGCTGGGATACAGCGGGCGGGTCAAGAGCCCGACCTACACCCTGGCTGAAATCTACAGCCTGCCCGCGTTTGAGCTATATCATTTTGACCTGTATCGTATGCATGACCCGCGCGAGTGGCTGGATGCGGGGTTTCGCGACATCAGCGACGGCCAGGCGGTGAGTCTGATCGAATGGCCGGAAAAAGCCGCGGGCTGGCTGCCGCCGCCGGACATGATCATCCGGCTGACGATTGCGGACGAGGCACGCGAAATCGAATGCGAAGCGAGAAGTTCGCGCGGCGCCCAATATCTGGAGTCATTTTGCACGCTCTGCTGAAAATTTTCCTGCTGTGCGGTGTGCTGGCGTCGGGCTGGGCCCAGGCGCTGCAGCTTTCCGCCACGCGTTTGTGGCCGTCGCCCGATTACACGCGTATCACGCTGGAGGCCGCGCAGCCGGTCGCGCATCAATACTTTACCCTGTCGAATCCCGAGCGCCTGGTGATCGACCTCGAAGGCGTGGAGAAGAACGCCGTGCTCGATGCGCTGACCGCCCAGCTGAGTGCGGATGATCCCTACATCGGCGCGATTCGGGTGGGCATCAACCGCCCCGGCGTGATGCGGGTGGTGCTGGATCTGAAAGCAGCCGTCAGGCCGTCGGTGTTCCAGTTGCAGCCGCTGGCAGAGTATGGCCACCGCTTGGTGATCGACCTGTATCCGGACCAGGTGGCCGATACGGCATCAAGCCCGGCTGTCCTTCCGCAGCCGGCGATGGCCGGACTGAAGCCTGCCGGACCGGGTATTCCACAGTACGCGCGGCTCGTCATCGTGGCGATCGATGCCGGCCACGGCGGCGAGGATCCCGGCGCCATCGGCGCCAAGGGTTCGTACGAAAAGCACATCACCCTGGCATTGGCAAAGAAACTCAAGCAAAAGATCGACGCGCAGGAAAACATGCGTGCCGTGCTGATTCGCGATGGCGACTATTTTGTGCCGCTGGTGCAGCGCGTCACCAAGGCGCGTGCACTGAAGGCCGACCTGTTTCTGTCGATTCATGCCGATGCCTTCATCAAGCCGCACGCGCGCGGATCGTCGGTGTTCGCGCTGTCCGAGAACGGCGCAACCTCGGTCGCCGCACGCTGGCTGGCCAAGAAGGAAAACGAGGCCGACCTGGTGGGCGGCGTCAACATCGACGTCAAGGACCCCTTCCTCAAGCGCACCCTGATCGATCTGTCGCAGACCGCCACCATCAACGACAGCCTCAAGTTGGGGAATGCCGTGCTGAAGGAAATCGGCGGCGTCAATACGCTGCACAAGGCGCAGGTCGAGCAGGCCGGGTTTGCCGTGCTGAAGGCGCCCGACATCCCCTCGATCCTGATCGAGACTGCGTTCATCTCCAACCCGGAAGAGGAGCGGCGCCTGAACGATTCTGCCTACCAGGACCAGTTGGCCGACGCCATCGTCGTCGGCGTCAGGAATTACTTCGACAAGCATCCGCTGGGCGCGCCGTCGCGGCTGACGCTCAATCCATGAGCGCCGGTTTTCCGGGCGCCGCGGCCACGGGTTTGGACCGGCCGCTGGCGAGGCTTGCGTCGTGACGTTTGCGAACTGACATGTCGATCCGCGTATTGCCCGATGTGCTGATTTCGCAGATCGCCGCCGGCGAGGTGGTCGAACGCCCGGCCGCGGCCTTGAAGGAAATTCTCGAAAACAGTCTCGACGCCGGCGCCACCGATATCCAGATCGATCTGGAACAGGGCGGCATCAAGCGTATCCGGGTCGCCGACAACGGTAACGGCATCGCGCGCGACGAACTTGCGCTGGCCCTGACCCGCCACGCCACCAGCAAGATCGCCAGCCTGGCCGACCTCGAACAGGTTGCGAGCCTGGGATTTCGCGGCGAGGCGCTGGCGTCGATTGCCGCCATCGCGCGGGTGCAGCTCAGCAGCCGCGGCGCGGACGCCGGGCATGCCTGGGCGGTGGGCGTCGAGGGCGGTCGCCTGAGCGAACCCGCACCGGCGGCGCGCGCCGCCGGCACCACCATCGACATCCAGGACCTGTTCTTCAACACCCCGGCGCGGCGCAAATTTCTCAAGACCGAGGCCACCGAATACGCCCACTGCGCCGAAACCGTGCGGCGGCTGGCGCTGGCGAACCCGTGCACGGCCTTCACCCTGAGCCACAACGGCCGGGTACAGCTGCGCCTCAACGCCGATTCCGCCGCCGCGCGGGTGCGTCAGGTGATGGGCGAGGCATTCGAGCGCAACACGATTGCGGTCGATGCCGCCGCGGGGGCCTTGAGGGTGTCCGGCTGGGTGATCCGCCCCGGCGCCGCGACGGCCAGTCGCGACAGCCAGCACGTGTTCGTCAATGGGCGCTACGTGCGCGACAAGCTGATCGTCCATGCGCTGAAGGAAGCCTATCGCGACGTTCTGCACCATCAGCTGAATCCGGCGTATTGCCTGTTCATCAGCCTGCCGCCGGATGCGGTGGACGTCAACGTGCATCCGGCCAAGACCGAGATCCGCTTCCGCGACAGCCGCGGCGTGCACCAGTTTCTGTTTCATGCGGTCGAGCGCCTGCTGTCGGTGCCGGTGCCGGCCGAGCGCATGCCCGAGGCGGCCGACACGCCCTCGGTAGCGGGGTTCAGACCGGGGTTTGGCGCGCCACGGCAGGCATCGATGCCGCTGCAGGTGACCGAGGCGATGGGGTTCTATGCGCCGCTTCAGGGATCAGGGGTCAGGGGCCAGGATTCAGGGGCGTTTGTTGCGCCTGCGGCGCAGGCTTTGCCTGAAAGCGGGCAGGGCGATGCGCCGCCGCTCGGCTATGCGCTGGCGCAGCTGCACGGCGTGTACGTGCTGGCGCAGAACGCGCAGGGGCTGGTGCTGGTCGACATGCACGCGGCGCACGAACGGGTGGTCTATGAAAAACTCAAGGCTGCATTCGATGCCCGCGCGGTGCCGGCGCAGACCCTGCTGATCCCGGTGGCGCTGACGGTGGACGCGCGCGACGCGGCGGAAATCGGCCCGCACCTGGATCAATTGCGCGAAATCGGTTTCGAGCTGTCGATCACTTCGCCTACCTCGGTGGCGGTGCGCTCGGTGCCGTGGCTGCTGAAGAATGCCGACCCGGTGGAACTGACCCGTGCCGTGCTGGCCGAAATCGCCGAATTCGGCGTGGCGCGCCTTTTGGCCGAGCGCCGCAACGAACTGCTGGCCACCCTGGCCTGCCATGGTGCGGTGCGCGCCAACCGCCATCTGACGCTGCCAGAAATGAACGCGTTGCTGCGCGAGATGGAGGCCACCGAGCGGGCCGGACAGTGCAACCACGGCCGCCCCACCTGGTTTCCGATCAGCCTCAGGGAGCTCGACGCCATGTTCATGCGCGGCCGCTGATTTTGCATCCGGCGCTTTTGTATATAAGCTTTGTCTGATTGATCTGTTTGAACGAGACCCCCATGAACGAACGCAGCGAACGCAAGACCATCCCGATCCAGGATGTCAACGAGGCCAGTAACTGCGCCAGTGCCGAACCTTATGCGCTGATGGTGCTGGGGGACTCCATGATGCCGGAATTCGAGGAGGGCGAGATCATCGTCGTCGAGCCGTCCGGACTGATCAAGGACGGCTCCTATGTGGTGGCTTTTGTGAACGACGAGTATATTTTCCGCCAGCTCGTGCAGACGCCCGATGGCTGGATGCTGAAGCCACTCAACCCCCTGTACGAGAACATACCGGTTGCCGACATCGACGTCGCCAAGGGCGTGGTCATCATGAAAAAGCGGCCCGGAAAACGCAGCGAGCAAAAGCGCTACGTATGAACCTGCCACAGCGGGATTCTTCAACTTGCCGATATGAAAGAAATCGCCTTGTCAGGACCGCCATCAATTTGATCAATGGCGCAGTGAGAGAATTGAATAAAGTAGTTGACTAAATTACTCGGGTATATACACTGGAGGCCTGTTCAACCCTTTCCAGACAGGAGATAAACCATGAGTGGACTGATCGCTAATTTCCCGACCGACGGTATCGTGACAGTCAATCGGGTAATTCTGAAACCTGAATTCACGGTGGATGATTTGCAGGAGCGGGTGGCATTTCTGTGTGAAAACGTCAAGACTTACCATTCCGACACTGGCTTCGTCGGCGGCTTCGTCGCGCTGAACTCCGGCATCGTGTCGAACGCGGGTTCGACCATCGGCCAGGCGGTCGAAAGCCCGATGAAGGGCAAGGAGGCATTGATCGTGACCTTCTGGACCGACTACGAAAACCACGAGAAATCACACCTATCGGAAACCTTCCAGCCGCTGTTCCAGAAAGTGCTGGATCTGTGCGAGAACGGCAACGAGGAAATCGCCTACGACATGCTGTGGTCCGGCAAGGCCTACGGTCCCGACGAAATCGCGGCCGCACGCCAGGCCAAGGCGCAGTACGCCAACGCAGCCTGATTACGCGAGCAGTCGAAACTGAAGCGGCGGGGGGAGACTTCCGCCGCTTTTTTGTGGCCGGCTTTCCCGGGAAGGGATGGGTCAGTGGGTCAGTAGGACTGCAGATAGCGCACCCCGACATGGTCGAGTCCCTCGTTTTCGCCGCCGACGATCCACTTGTGCGACATGTGATCCGCAAACAGGGAAACCGACCTGGCGGCGCTGATCCGATAGCCTGTTTCCAGCCCGAAGCGCGGCATGACGCGAATGCCGTACCCGCAGTCGCTGTATAAGCGGCAGCCCTCCGGATCCTTGTGCAGCGGCCCGTCATGCACGGCCACACTGAGCAGAAGGTCGGCGAACCATTGCCTTGTTTCGCGCACGCGGTAACTCAGGCCGGCGTAGGCCATGCTGGTATCCCCCACAAAGTTCAGGGTGCCGCCGAGATGGGGGTGCAACGAGTCTGCGAACGCAAGCGGCGGGTACTGGATCTCCAGATTGAGATCGACTCCGTTTTCGTGGTGATCGCTCGCCGGTCCGCGGTCGTGCGCGATCACGCCGATCGCCAGAATCCGTTTGCTGCTTGCGGCGATTTCCGTTGCGCAGGCGGATGCATGAAAGCCCAGCGCGATGGCCAGCCACAGGCTCGCCAGGCGGACGCTGCGGAGTAGCCGATGAAACCGCTTGGGCATCAGCTCCGGCGCCTGTCCGCGGGAATGGCAGGCGGATCCGGAACCGACCGCCGGTCGACCGGGGCGCCAAGCCCTGGCGCGATCATGCGGCGCTTTCCATGGAGCGGGAATATTTACCGGCACGGGCCAGGCCGTTCAGATGGCAACGGTTCATCAGCGCGGTCTGCGCGGCGGCGACGTTGTCTTCCTGACCCTGCCAGGCGGCCAGTACCGGCGCCTGCAGCGCCCGCCCGTACGAGAAGCTGACTTCCCACGGCTGCGGCTCCATCGCGTTCATGGCGTTGAGGTGGTCGGTCGCATCCTCCGCACTCTGCCCCCCGGAGAGGAACACGATTCCGGGAACCGCCGCCGGCACGTAACGCCTGAGGCAACGTAGCGTGGCCTCGGCGACCTCCTGCACGCTGGCCTGGCGCGGGCACTTTTTGCCGGCAAGCACCATGTTCGGCTTCAGCAGCATGCCTTCGAATTGCACACCATGGGCGTCGAGCTCGGCGAACACCGCTTGCAGCGCTTGTGCCGTTACCGCCTCGCAGCGCTCAATGCCGTGAGCGCCGTCCATCAGCACTTCCGGCTCCACGATCGGCACCAGCCCTGCCTCCTGGCACAGCGCGGCGTAGCGCGCCAGTGCGTGGGCATTGGCACGGATGCCAAACGGCGACGGAATATAGCGGTCGTCGATGTCGATCACCGCCCGCCATTTGGCGAATTGCGCGCCCAGCTGCTTGTATTCGGCGAGCCGCTCGCGCAAGCCGTCGAGTCCTTCGGTCACCCTGTCGCCGGGGCAGAGCGCCAGCGCCTTGGCGCCCTTATCGACCTTGATGCCTGGGATGATGCCCCGGTCCGCCAGCAGTTTGGGGAAGGGGATGCCGTCGTGCGTGCTTTGGCGCAGGGTTTCGTCGAACAGGATGACGCCGCCGATCTGGCGCTCGATGCCGTCGGCGGTGAACAGGATTTCGCGGTAGCGCCGGCGGTTTTCCTCGGTCGATTCAACCTGGATCGTGTCGAAGCGTTTCTTGATGGTGGGGCTGCTTTCGTCAGCCGCCAGCACTCCCTTGTGCTGCGCAACAATGGCTCTCGCCACGGACTTGAGTTCGTCGATGTTCATGGGCTATGGCCCTCCTTCAGGAATAAATGAGTCAGGGCATTCGTCGATGCCCTCACCCTATACTGTACTGTAGACCCTGTTTTTTTTACGCCTCGCCTGCCGGCAACGCACCGAACCGCCAGCCGCCATCGGCGCGACCGCCAGGCTGGTGGATAATCCCCGCATGTCCGCACCCAGCCTTCCCCCCGCCGTTTTCCTCATGGGCCCGACCGCATCGGGCAAGACCGCGCTGGCGGTCAGCCTGGCCGAACGCTTCCCGCTCGAAATCGTCAGCGTCGACTCGGCGCTGGTGTACCGCGGCATGGACATCGGCAGCGCCAAGCCCGATGCCGCCACCCTGGCGCGCGCCCCGCACCACCTGCTCGACATCCGCGACCCCACCGAAGCCTATTCCGCCGCGGCGTTCTGCGACGACGCGCGCAGGCTGATGGCCGACATCGTCGCGCGCGGCAAGGTGCCGCTGCTGGTCGGCGGCACCATGCTGTATTTTCGTGCGCTGTTGCGCGGCCTGGACGACCTGCCGCGCGCCGATCCGGCGCTGCGGAAAGCGCTGGAAGCGAAGGCGAAGGCGCACGGCTGGCCCGCGCTGCACGCCGAACTGGCGGCGGTCGACCCGGCGACCGCCGCGCGGCTGGCGCCGAACGATTCCCAGCGTATCGGCCGCGCGCTGGAAATTTTCCGGCTCACCGGTACGCCCATGTCGGCACTGCTCGATCGCGCGCAACCCGAATTGCCCTATCGCGTGCTGCAGCTCGCCCTGATTCCGTCCGACCGCGCGGTGCTGCACCAGCGCATCGCCACGCGCTTCGACGCCATGCTCGCGGAAGGCCTGGTCGACGAAGTGGAATTTCTGCGCCGTGCCTATGTGCTCAGCCCCGATCTGTCCGCCATGCGCGCGGTCGGTTACCGCCAGGCGTGGGCCTGTTTAGACGGCAATATCGATATGAAGGCGCTGCGCGAACAGGGCATCGCCGCCACCCGCCAGCTCGCCAAGCGCCAGCTCACCTGGCTGCGCACATGGCCCGACGCGGTGGTGCTGGACTGTCTGGCGGACGATCTGGAGACGCAGGCGACGGCCCTGGTGGCACGTCATTTGAAGGCTTGACTGTGCCCTAATCCTTGCGGGTCGATTCTATCCGGGCGCGGGCCTGCCCACGGTGGAAGCGGATGCCGACGGCGTCGCCGGCATCGAGCGCTGCAGCATCCTGCACCACGCGGCCGTCTTCCCGCCGGACGATGCTGTAGCCGCGCGCCAGTACGCCTTCCGGATTGAGGTGGGCGAGGCTGCTGGCGAGCCGTGCCAGGTTCAACTGGCGTTGCCCGAAACCGCCCTCGACCGCACGCCTGCCGCGTATGTCCAGCGCGTCCAGCCGCTGCTGTTCGCGCCGGATGACGTGAATCGGCGTCACCAGCCGCTGGCTCAGCCGTGCGAGGCGCAGGTGCTCGGTCGTCAGGCGGGTGCCGCAGGCATGGCGCAGGCGCTGCGCCAGCCGGTAAAGGTCGCTGTGCCGGCGGCGCAGCTGCTCGGCCGGGTGGACCAGGCGTCGTGCCAGGTAATCCAGCCGTTGCATTTCGGTCTGCTGTCTGCGCGTGAATGGGTGCTGCAGCCGGCGTGCCAGCTGTCCCAGCTGCAGCAGCAGCTCCTGTCGCAGCGGGCTGGCGAGCTCGGCTGCCGCCGTCGGGGTGGGCGCGCGCAGGTCGGCGGCAAAGTCGGCCAGGGTGAAATCGGTTTCGTGGCCGACCCCGCTCACCACCGGCATCGGGCTGGCGGCAATCGCCCGCGCCACCGGCTCATCATTGAACGCCCACAGATCTTCCAGCGAGCCGCCGCCGCGGCATACCAGCAGCACGTCGCATTCGGCGCGCGCACCGGCCGTGCGGATGGCGACGGCGATCTGCGCGCCCGCGCCGGCGCCCTGCACCGGGGTCGGATAGAGGATTGCCGGCAGGCCCGGCATGCGGCGCGAAAGCGCGGTCAGGATGTCGTGCAGGGCCGCCGCCTGCGGCGAGGTGACGATGCCCAAGACGCGCGGAAAGCGTGGCAGGGCGCGTTTTTTTGCCGGATCGAACAGGCCTTCGGCTTCCAGTTTCGCCTTGAGCATGAGAAAGGCCTCATACAGGCGACCGGTACCGGCGCGGCGGATTGCCTCGGCGCCGAGCTGGAATTCGCCGCGTGCCTCGTACAGCGAGGGCAGGGCGCGAATTTCGACGTGGTCACCGTTGGCCGGGGTGAAGTCGGCAAACTGGTTGCGGCCGCGAAACATCACGCAGCGCACCTGCGCGGTGGCGTCCTTCAGCGAAAAATACCAGTGGCCGGAAGCGGCGCGCATGAAGTTGGACACTTCGCCTTCCACCCACAACAGCGGCAGTTGCGATTCCAGCGCGCGGCGCGCCATGCGATTGAGCTCGCTTACGGTGAGGACGGGCAGGGCAGGTGCGATGGCGGGGAAATCGTCCGGATAATTCATGGGCTACAGGATAACGGGTTAACCTCCAGCGCGGTTCATGCACCGTCATCAAGCTTTCACAAAATAAATTGTATCAATACTATTGACGTGGGTTGGGTTTTATAACTTCTTGATATTTAAGCAATATTGCCATTGTCTACTTTTTGGGCCAAACGGCTTTTCCCTTGATGGGCGGGTGTTTAAGAGGGTAGGCAGGCAGTTCCCAACAGACTTATCCACATCAATTGTGGAGAACTCGCAGGGAGCCCGAAAATACGCCGTCCCCTCAATTGGTGCTTGCCGAAACCCGCACGCGGGGGCACCATTCCGCCTGGTGTTTTCATTGTGGAGTGGTATTTAGTGTTTGCCATCATAGAGGCGGCCGGTTGGCCGGTCTGGCCGTTGATTCTGGCGTCTGTCGTCGCCGTGGCCATCATCATCGAACGTGCGTACAGCTTGCGGACCCAGGAAGTCGCCCCTGTCAGCCTGCTGCTGGAAACGATCAAGAGTTATCAGGAACGCGGCGTCACCCAGGAGCTCGTCACGCGGCTGGCCGACGGTTCGGCGATGGGACGGATTTTTGCGACCGCGCTGAAGAATGCCCATAACTCGCGCGAGATCATGAAGGAATCGATCGAGGAAGCCGGCCGCGCCGTCACCCACGAACTCGACCGTTTCCTGACGTCGCTCGGCACCATCGCCAGCATGGCGCCCCTGCTCGGTCTTTTCGGCACGGTGATCGGCATGATCGAAATCTTTGGCGCGCAGACGGGGGGCGGCACCAACCCCGGCCAGCTGGCGCACGGCATTTCGATCGCGCTTTACAACACGGCGTTCGGCCTGATCGTGGCGATTCCGGCGATGATCTTCTACCGCTACTTCCGCGCCAAGGTGGAGTCCCTGGTGGTCGATATGGAGCAGCAGGCGATCAAGCTGGTGGAAATCGTCCACGGCGAGCGGAAATAAGGGAAATAAAGCAGCCATGAATTTTCGTAGAGGCCGCCGCGAGGACTATCCGGAAATCAACCTGATTCCGTTCATCGACATCCTGCTCGTCATCGTGATTTTCCTGGCGGTGACCACTACCTACGCGCGCTTTGCCGAACTCAAAATCAACCTGCCCACCAGTAGCGCCGAGCAGACGCCGACCCCGCCCAAGCAGATCGAGGTGGCCGTGGCGGAAAACGGCCGCTATCAGGTCGACGATGCCGCGGTGGGCGAAATCTCGGTCGACGAGTTGGCCGCCGCGCTGAAAAAGGCCGCCGGCAGCCAGGTCGACCCCGTGGTGGTGATCAACGCCGATGCGCGGGCCACGCATCAGTCGGTGGTGAACGTGATGGAAGCGGCGCGCCGGGTGGGATTGAGCCGCATCACCTTCGTCACCCAGACTGCCCCGTAAGCGGGCGCATTCGTGTTTTCCCTTCAGCATCTCTGGGCGCGCACCGGCGTGCTCACGCTGCTGCTCTCACCCCTCGCTGCGCTGTTCGCCGCCGTGTCCGGGCTGCGTCGTCTGGCATACCGGCGCGGCTGGCTGGCTGCCATTTCCGTCGGCGTGCCGGTGATCATCGTCGGCAACCTCAGCGCCGGCGGCAGCGGCAAAACCCCGCTGACGATCTGGCTGGTGAACCGGCTGCGTGCCCAGGGCTACCGTACGGGTGTGGTCAGCCGCGGCTACGGCGGCGCGGCGCGCGGTTGCGTCGAGGTGTGGCCTGGCAGCAACCCGGCGGAGGTGGGTGACGAGCCGCTGCTGATCCATCTCAAAACCAGCGCGCCGGTGGTGGTCGGACGCGACCGGGTGGCGGCGGCGCGCACCCTGCTGGCACGCCATCCGGGGATGGACGTGATCGTGTCCGACGACGGCTTGCAGCACTATCGCCTGCAGCGCGACCTCGAACTGGTGGTGATCGACACAGCGACCGGACTGGGCAATGGCTGGCCGCTGCCGGCCGGACCCCTGCGCGAACCCCCCAGCCGGTTGAACAGCGCGGATGCGGTGATCCAGGTGGTGCGCGGGACGGCACAGCCACATCCGTATGGGGTAAAGACCTGGCGCGCCGACTACAGCGCAGGGCAGGCCTGGCGCCTGCATGCGCCTCGGGAAACAAGGGCGCTGCGCGACCTGCCGCAACACGACTGGCTCGCCGTGACGGGCATCGGCCGCCCGCAGGGTTTCTTCGACATGCTGCGAGCCGCGGGCATCCGTTTCACGCCATGCACCTTCGCCGACCACCATGCCTTTCGGCCGCAGGATCTGCCGGCCGACGCTGCGGTGCTGATGACTGAAAAAGACGCGGTAAAATGCCGCTCGTTTGCGGGAACGGACTGGTGGGCGGTGGAACTGGATGTTGCGCCGGAAGCCGGATTGATCCATTGGCTGGACGCACGCCTCGCGCAATCTTTATCAAAGCCGGCCGTAGCCGCCCGTAACGGCCCGCGCGCCGAGAAACCACAGGACCCCGATCGATGAACCCCAAGCTGCTTGAAATCCTCGTCTGCCCGGTCTGCAAAGGCCCGCTCGAATGGAAAAAATCCGCGCATGAACTGGTGTGCCGGGCATGCCGCCTGGCCTATCCCATCCGCGACGATATTCCGGTGATGCTGCCGGAAGAGGCGCGCACCCTGAGTCCCGACGAAATCCACAATCGCTGATCGTCATGCGTTTTCGCGTCGTCATCCCTGCGCGCTATGCGTCCAGCCGGCTGCCGGGCAAGCCGCTGGCGGATATCGGCGGCCGTCCGATGGTCCTCCATGTGCTGGAACGCGCCCTGCAGGCGGGGGCCGAGTCGGTGGTCGTCGCCACCGACGACGTGCGAGTACAGCAGGCGGTCGCGGCAGCAGGCCACCAGGCCCTGCTGACCTCGCCGGATCACCGGTCCGGCACCGAACGGCTGGTCGAAGTGGCCGAAACCCTGGGCTGGACCGACGACACGCTGGTGGTCAACGTGCAGGGCGACGAGCCCCTGATCGACCCCGTGCTGATCCGCGAAGCCGCGCGCCAGTTGGTGCTGCACGACGATGCGGTGATGGCCACGCTGGCGCATCCGATCCACGATCATGCCGACTTCGTCAATCCCAACGTCGTCAAGGTCGTCGCCGACGAAGCCGGCTATGCGCTGTATTTCAGCCGCGCGCCGATTCCGTGGCCGCGCGATGCTTTCGCTGCGCAGCAAGCGATATCGGATAAAATTGGCGCCGCGCATCAGACCATGCCGCACGAACTCGGCGCGCTGCGCCACATCGGCCTGTATGCCTATCGCGCCGGGTTTCTGCGCACTTATGCCAGCCTTGCCAGTTCGCCGCTGGAGCGCTACGAGATGCTCGAACAGTTGCGCGTGCTGTGGCACGGCCACCGCATCAGCCTCGGCATCACCCCCATCGCGCCGGCGCCCGGCGTCGATACGCCGGAAGATCTGGCGCGAGTTCGTGGTCTGTTTCAGGCAAGCTAACAGGCTGTTGAATCCCCCAATAAAAAATTTTAAGTGTTGCAGAAGCGGGCCTTGGCTTAGGCTACGGCAGTTTGGCATTTTCAAAATCTAAGGGAGACATGCAATGCGTTTGATTCTGTTGGGCGGCCCCGGCGCGGGCAAGGGTACGCAAGCCAATTACATCAAGGAAAAATACGGCATTCCGCAGATTTCCACCGGCGACATGCTGCGTGCGCAGATCAAGGCCGGCACCGAGCTCGGCATGAAGGCCAAGGCCATCATGGACGCCGGTGGCCTGGTCTCCGACGACATCATCATCGGCATGGTCAAGGCACGTCTGACCGAAGCCGACTGCAAGAACGGCTACCTGTTCGACGGTTTTCCGCGCACCATTCCGCAGGCCGAGGCAATGAAGGCTGCTGCCGTGCCGATCGACTACGTGGTCGAGATCGATGTTGCCGACGAGGAAATTGTCAAGCGCATGTCGGGCCGCCGCGTGCACCAGGCATCGGGCCGCACCTATCACATCGTGTTCAATCCGCCCAAGGTTGCCGGCAAGGACGACGTCACCGGCGAGGATCTGATCCAGCGCGACGACGACACCGAAGAAACCGTGAAAAAGCGTCTCGATATCTACCACGCACAGACCGAACCGCTGGTGAAGTACTACGGCGACTGGGCGGCGCGCGGCGAAGCCGGTGCGCCCAAGTACGTGAAGGTTTCGGGCGTCGGCAAGGTCGACGGAATCCGCGATTCGATTTTTGCCGCACTTGGCTGAGCCGGAATTCCGCCAGCGATGCCGCAGCAGATTGCCCCGCTGACCGACACCGAGCGCTGGGTCGTCCAGCAGTCGGTCAACGAGCGTTATGGCAGGGAAGTCGAGATCCAGAATGTCGACACTGAAATCCGTCTGCACATCGACGACCGCGAACTGACGCTGTGCCCGGGCTTTTACTGGAACGAGCATGGCTGTCATTTCGTGCTGTCGAAAACCGGTGATTCGCGCTATCGCAGCATGTTTTTCTATCGTATTCGCGATCGCTTTGCGACCGGACGCGAGGAATACGACGACATTGGCGACTGCGTCACCACCCTGCTGAAAATGCAGGCCGACGAGGAAGTCAGGCGCCTGGCCGAGAGCGAAGTGTCCGGCCACAGTTGATATCAAGCCAGCTCTGTTTGTTGAATAAACCGGCGCTGGCCTTTTGTTTTGCAAAAATACGATTCATTACGTTGAATTTAAAGTATCGAGGGAGGCAATAGTAAGTATGGCGAAGAAAATGAACGCCTTTTACGCACAGTCCGGCGGCGTCACAGCCGTCATCAACGCATCGGCCTGCGGCGTGATCGAGACCGCGCGCAAGCACAAGGACAAGATCGGCAAGGTTTATGCCGGCCGCAACGGCATCATCGGCGCGCTGACCGAAGACCTGATCGACACCACCAAGGAATCCACCACCGCGATTGCCGCACTGCGCTCCACGCCGTCGGGCGCCTTCGGTTCCTGCCGTTTCAAGCTGAAATCGCTGGAAGCCAACAAGCGCGAATACGAACGCCTGATCGAGGTGTTCAAGGCACACAATATCGGCTATTTCTTCTATAACGGCGGCGGCGACTCGGCCGACACCTGCTTCAAGATCAGCCAGCTGTCGGAGGCGATGGGTTATCCGATCCAGGCCATTCACGTGCCGAAGACGGTCGACAACGATCTGCCGATCACCGACTGCTGCCCCGGCTTCGGCTCGGTTGCCAAGTACATCGCCGTGTCGACGCTGGAAGCCAGCTTTGACGTGCGTTCGATGGCCAAGACCTCGACCAAGGTTTTTGTTCTTGAGGTGATGGGCCGTCACGCCGGCTGGATCGCAGCCGCCGGCGGTCTGGTCGAGGACTACGGTATTCCCGTCGTCATCCTGTTCCCGGAAATCGAGTTCGACCAGAAAAAATTCCTCGCCCGTGTCAACAGGCTGGTGAAGGAACACGGCTACTGCACCGTGGTGGTGTCCGAAGGCTGTCATTACCCGGACGGAACGTTCCTCGCCGAGCAGGGCACGCGTGACGCCTTTGGCCACGCGCAACTGGGCGGCGCCGCTCCCGTGGTCGCCAACATGATCAAGGACGCGCATGGCCACAAGTTCCATTGGGCCGTGGCCGACTATTTGCAGCGCGCCGCGCGCCACATCGCTTCGAAGACCGACGTCAAGCAGGCTTATGAGCTGGGCCAGAAAGCGGTCGAACTGGCGATCAAGGGCCATAATTCGGTGATGCCGACGGTCGAGCGCATTTCAGACGCGCCCTACAAGTACAAGATCGGCATGGCGGATCTGAAAGACGTCGCCAACGTCGAGAAATTCATGCCGCGCGATTTCATCACCAAGGATGGCTTCGGTATCACACCCAAGTGCAAGCGCTACCTGACGCCGCTGATTCAGGGCGAAGACTATCCGAAATACAAGGATGGCCTGCCGGTGTACGTGACGCTGAAGAACGTCGCGGTGGCGAAGAAGCTGGCGGCGTTCAAACTCTGACAGGGATCAGGATTCAGGGGCCAGGGGTCAGGGGATGTGCGGCTGTGCCGCGCAACAAATCAGGGCGAGGGCTTTGCCCGCACGTTTCCTGATTCCTGAATCCCAACCCCTGACCCCTGAAAAAATGACACTCGATCGCGCGAAGCAGCTGCTCAAGGTACAAGCCGACTTCGGCGGCTTTTACAATGGCAATTCAGCCAAGCTGATCCTGTCCGAGGTGCAGCGCGAGCACGGGCAGGATGCGGTCGATCAGCTCATCAGGGAATTGCAGCTCGACCGGATTTTCGGGTTCGAGCCAGGCACACGCTTTGAAGGCGGCTTGGTAATAGGTAAGTAGGAGTAAACAGGAACGGTGGCGAAAGTGGCCGTTTTTTTGGGGTTTTTTGAGGAGATAAAGATCATGAATGAAGGTTTGCTGTTTGCCCTGGTGGCGGCGGTGCTCGCACTGCTCTACGGGATCGTGTCGATCAAGTGGATTCTGGGATTGCCCACCGGCAACGACCGCATGCGCGAAATCGCAGCGGCCGTGCAGGAAGGTGCTTCCGCCTATCTGAACCGGCAATACACCACCATCGGAATCGTCGGTGTGATTCTGCTGGTCGCGATTTTCTTCGCCCTGGGCTGGCAAACCGCCGTCGGCTTCCTGCTCGGCGCCGTTCTTTCCGGCCTCACCGGCTATATCGGCATGAACGTCTCGGTGCGCGCCAACGTGCGTACCGCCGAAGCGGCATCGAAAGGTCTCAACGCCGCTCTTAACGTCGCCTTCAAGGGCGGCGCCATCACCGGCATGTTGGTGGTCGGTCTGGGCCTCTTGGGTGTGGCCGGCTACTATGCCGTGCTCACCCTGGGACTGGGCGAGAGCACCGAGCAAGCGACGCACGCACTGGTCGGTCTGGCCTTCGGCGGTTCGCTGATCTCCATCTTCGCCCGACTCGGCGGCGGCATTTTCACCAAGGGCGCTGACGTCGGCGCCGATCTGGTGGGCAAGGTCGAAGCCGGCATCCCTGAAGACGACCCGCGCAACCCCGCGGTGATTGCCGACAACGTCGGCGACAACGTCGGCGATTGCGCAGGCATGGCCGCCGACCTGTTCGAAACCTACGCCGTGACCGTAGTCGCCACCATGTTGCTGGGCGGCCTGTTGATCACCGGTTCCCCCGAAGCGGTTATTTACCCACTGGTTTTGGGCGGTTTCGCCATCATCGCTTCCATCGCCGGCACCTTCTTCGTCAAGGCGCGGGAGGGCGGCAAGATCATGAACGCGCTGTACCGCGGCCTGATCGTGTCAGGCGTGCTGGCAGCGATTGCGTTTTACCCCATCACCACCTGGATGCTGGGCGAGGGCGTGATGATCGAAGGGGTGCTGGTGACCTCGCTGAATCTGTATTACGCCAGTTTGATAGGCCTCGCGCTGACCGCCGCCATGGTGTGGATCACCGAGTACTACACCGCGACCGAATTCAATCCGGTGCGCCACATCGCGCAGGCCTCGACCACCGGTCACGGCACCAACGTCATCGCCGGCCTCGGCGTGTCGATGAAGTCAACCGCCGCACCCGTGCTCGCCGTTTGTGCCGCCATCTGGGGCGCCTACGAATTGGCCGGCCTGTACGGTATCGCCATCGCCGCCACCTCGATGCTGTCGATGGCCGGCATCATCGTCGCGCTCGACGCCTACGGCCCGATCACCGACAACGCTGGCGGCATCGCCGAGATGGCCGGCCTGGACGACAGCATCCGCAACATCACCGATCCACTCGACGCCGTCGGCAACACTACCAAGGCCGTCACCAAGGGCTACGCCATCGGCTCCGCCGGTCTCGCCGCCCTGGTGCTGTTCGCCGACTACACCCACGCCCTTTCCGCGCACCAACCCGGGTTGACCTTCGACCTGTCCAACCACATGGTCATCATCGGCTTGTTCATCGGCGGCATGGTGCCCTACCTGTTCGCAGCGATGGGTATGGAAGCCGTCGGTCGCGCCGCCGGTTCGGTGGTGGTGGAGGTTCGCCGCCAGTTCAAGGAAATCCCCGGCATCATGGCTGGCACCGCCAAGCCGGATTATTCGCGCGCGGTCGACATGCTGACCAAGGCCGCGATCAAGGAAATGATCGTTCCCTCGCTGCTGCCGGTTGCGGTCCCCGTGATCGTCGGCCTCACCCTCGGCGCACAGGCCCTGGGCGGCGTGCTGGTCGGCACCATTGTCACCGGCATCTTCGTCGCCATTTCCATGACCACCGGCGGCGGTGCATGGGATAACGCCAAGAAATACATCGAGGAAGGCAACTTCGGCGGTAAGGGCTCGGAAGCGCACAAGGCTGCCGTCACCGGCGATACCGTCGGCGATCCCTACAAGGACACCGCCGGTCCCGCTGTCAACCCGCTGATCAAGATCATCAACATCGTCGCGTTACTGATTGTCCCGCTGATTGGTTGAAACAGGCGAGCCCTGAAATGCGTTAAGCTTGCTCCGGGGCAACTACCCCGGAGGAAGTAAGACACATAAACCAAGAGAGGAAACAATAATGGCAAAGAATGTTGGTGGTATCGACCGCGCAATCCGCGCAGTCGCAGGGATCGCTTTAATCGCCTACGCAATATCGAATTTGCCGGGAGCCGAAGACTGGATGGTCCCGGCGGGCATAGTCGGTTTTATCCTGGTGTTGACTGCAGTTTTCAGCCGATGCCTGATCTATATGCCTTTCGGCATCAGCACCTGCAAGACGAAATAAACTTTTGACAGATTGCAGGGTCATTGAGAGTGCGCCCGAAACAGGCGCACTTTTTTTTGGAGTTTTCATGCGATTCGTTTCTTTGTTTTTTGCACTTGCCCTGGCTGGCGCAGCCCACGCCGGCGGCGTCGATCGCCTGAAAGCCTTTATTGCTGGCGCCAAAACCGCCGAGGCCGACTTCAGCCAGACCGTCTCCGACAAGACCGGCCGCGTCACCCAGCAGGCCAGCGGCAGGATGGCGTTTGCCCGCCCCGGCAAGTTCCGCTGGGACTACACCGCGCCGTATGAACAGGTAATCGTCGGCGATGGCGTCAAGCTGTGGCTGTACGACGCCGATCTCGAACAGGTCACCGTCAAGTCGCTCGACGACGTCATTGCCGGCACCCCCGCGGCGCTGCTGGCCGGTGACAACTCGATCGAAAAATACTTCATCCTGGAAAACGCAGGCGAGGCCGGCGGCCTGGAATGGCTGGAAGCCACCCCCAAAAACAAGGACACCAGCTTCGAACGCATCCGCATGGGCTTCAAGGGCGACGTGCTGGTGCAGATGGAGCTGGACGACTTCTTCGGCCAGCGCACCACGCTCAAGCTGTCTCGCTTCGTGCGCAACCCGACCATCGCGCCGTCGCGCTTCACCTTCACCCCGCCGAAGGGCGCCGACGTCATTGACGAATGATTGACCGGCATGTGGGAGCGGCGTCCACGCCACGATTTTTGTGCCGTCGAAAAAATCATGGCATCGCGGCGTGGCTGCAGGAACAGAAAATCGATCCGTTGCGCCGCTGGGCGTACGATGCCAGCGAGCTTGCCGTCGCCGAAGAAGAGGGCATGTCAGGCAACGAGCCTTCGCGGCTGTCGAGGATCCTTGCCGTGCTTCATGCCCTGACGGAGGGCTACGATGTTGAACACAGCCCGTCCACGAAGCAGAAAGGCGTGTAAAGCGCTTTATGCAGCGTTAATTGCATACTGTTGATCTGCGCATGCGAAACAGGCTGGACCTGCCTGAATCCGGTTTCCGGATCGCGCCGGGAGGGGTATTCATGCACACACGGCCCGGCTCGCGGTTTCCCATGGCGGGCCTGCCTCTCCTGTCGCGCCACCGATCCCGCGCATAAGTTTTTTTTGTTGGCTCTTTCATTGTTATTTGTTGGTGTTGGCCAGCCTCGGAGTGGCTTCAGCCGCGATGCGGGCGGTAGCCCGCAAAGGTGGCACGGCAAGACCCTAGGGAAGCACTGATTAATTCGATATGGCCGTCATTGCGACCGCGAGCGAAGCGCGGCGGGAAGCAATCCAGCGTATCGATCAAGCGGGCATTTCTGGATTGCCCTAAAGGACTCCGATCCACTATGGGCTGAAGCCCATGTGGAATCGTATGCCGCGTCGCTGCGCTCCTCGCAATGAAATTAATCAGCGGTTCCCCAGATAAGCGGGGAGACCTGTGCGCGCGGTGACGCGTATCAGGAGTCAGAGCCTTCGTCGTACCGCAAGGCTGAAGAGCGGAACAAGCGCACGCGGCACTGGAAGAAGTCAGAGCGTGGGTCGAAGAAAACGGCCTGACCCTGCGCCCCGACAAGACCCACATTGGGGATTGCCGGATAGAGGGACAAGGCTTCGAGTTTCTTGGCTACCGGTTCGAAGCGGGCAAGCGCTGGGTGAGGAAAAAGAGCCTGCAAGGGTTCAAGGACAAGATACGGGAAAAGACACGTCGCACCCGAGGCGACAGCCTGACGCGGATCGTTGCCGACCTCACCCCGCTGATCGGGAGCTGGTATGGCTACTCAAGCACGCCTGCCGCCGGGCATTTCCCAGGCTGGATGGATTCATCCGCCGAAGACTCCGGACGATCCTGCTCAAGCAGGAAAAGCGCCCCGGATCTGGGAAATGTCACACTGATTACAACCGCTGACCAAATGCCGACTTCGCTGCATTGGGGCTGTTCGCCATGACGGAGGCCCGAATGTCGGCGAGCCAATCCCGATGAGGAAACCACTGACTGGAGAGCCGTGTGCGGGAGAACCGCATGCACGGTTTGGAGGGAGGGGAGGGCGAGAGCCTTTCTCTACCCCTATCGGCGGCGCCCAACACCAATAAATAACGATGAAATAGCTATTTTAAATCAGACATTTTTCGAGGTAAGCCGGATGGAACTTATTTTATGGCGGCACGCCGAGGCCGAGGATACGACCCCAGACCTCTCCCGCGAACTTACCGACCGCGGACGCAAGCAGGCCGCGCACATGGCCGACTGGCTCAATCCGCGGCTGCCACCGGATATCCGCATTCTGGCGAGCCCGGCCACCCGCACCCGGCAGACTGCGCAGGCGTTGGGACGCGAATACGAACGGGTATCGGCGCTGACGCTCGGGGCCAGCGCCGAAGACGTGCTGGTCGCTGCAGGCTGGCCGGACGCGCCCTATCCGGTGCTGATCGTCGGCCATCAACCCACGCTGGGGCAGGTGGCGATGCGGCTGCTGACCGGGCGGACGGGCGATCTGACGGTGAAGAAGGGCAGCATCTGGTGGTTCCAGGGTCGCGAGCGCGCGGGCCAGTTGCAGGTGGTGTTGCGTGCGGTGGCGGCACCTGACTGGTTATAATCGCCGTGTGAATATCCAGCTTAATCAGCAAGACGCGATCCAGTTGACCCCGGCGATGCAGACGAGGTGCGTGCAGTGCCGGGCTGGCTGAGCAGCCTGCGCGACCTGATCGCAGAAGCGAGCCCCTGGCGCCGCTTCATGCTTGCCCTGCTGGTGATCCTGCCGCTGGCCGCTCTGGCCGCCGCTTATCTGTGGTTCAACCCGCCAGCCTATCGTGTGCTGTATACGCAACTGTCCGACCGCGCCGGCGGCGAAGTCATCACTGCGCTCGAACAGCTCGACATCCCCTATCGCCTGTCTGCTGTCGACGGCGCCATCGAGGTGCCGTCCGACCAGTTGCACGCAGCGCGCTATCGCCTGGCTGCGCGCGGCCTGCCCAAATCCGATGACGATGCACAGGACGAAGTCGATCGTGCCCCCAGATTCGGCGCATCGTCGCTGCAGGAACAGCAGCGCTTTCAGCGTGCACTCGAGATCGACCTGGCGCGTTCGATCCAGAAACTGGAAACAGTCGAGCTCGCGCGCGTGCATCTTGCCCTGCCGAAAGTTTCGCCCTTCCTGCGCGATGCGCCGCCCGCCACCGCTGCCGTGTTGGTGCGGCTGCGCCCCGAGACGCAGTTGTCGCAGGATCAGGTGGCGACAATCCAGACCCTGGTGGCCGCCGGGGTGCCGCGCCTGAAGCGCGTCGAGGTGCAAGTGCTCGACCCGCGCGGCGTCCTGCTGGGCGGCACCGCGCCCGAAGCCGAACAGTCGCAGCGTCAGGTGCTGGAGCAGGATCTGGCACGGCGGGCGCTGGCGGTGCTGACGCCGTGGCTGGGCGAAGACCACGTCAACGTGCAGGTGACGGCCACTCTGGAAGACAGCGAAACCCGGCAGACGGTCGAGCGCGTGCAGAATGTCATGATGGCCGGGCAGGCGCGCCCGCTGGAAAAAACCGTGCGCACCACACGCGTGCCGGAAGGCCGCATCCAGCGCCTCAATGCCATCGTGATTCTGGGGTTTGACGCCAGCGCCGGCGAACAGCGGCGTGCCGGGCAGATGGCCAGCCAGGCGCTGGGCTTGCAGCCGGCGCGTGGCGACAGACTGAACGTCTATGCGCTGCCCGGGGTGGCGCCCAAACCGCAGGCCGCTCTTCCCGCTGTCACGCCGCAGGTTGCGGCGCCCACCCCTGTTCCCCCGGTGCGGCCGGCCAGCCCGCCGCCTGCCGCGCCCCGTCCGTTTGCCTTGCCGCAATGGTCGCTGGCAGCGGCCGCGGCGGCGCTGATCCTGCTCGCGCTGTCGGTATGGCTGCGCACCCGCCGGATGCCCGTCGTCGCGGCGGAAGCAGCGGATTTCGATGCCGAACTCGACGCGGTGCGCAGCCAGGTGCTGGCCGATCCGCGCGTGACAGCGGATGTCGTCAAGCTGTGGATGCGCGCATGAGCCAGGGTGGAATCGAAAAATCCGCCGCGCTGCTGCTCGCCCTGGGCGAAGAGGCCACGGCCGTCATATTCCGTTACCTGAGCCCGCTCGAGGTGAGCCGCCTCGGCAGCGCCATGCGCGAGCTGGAGGTGCTGCCGCGCGAACGCGTACGCGCAATCCTGCGCGATTACGCCGCCGAGGCGGCCGAGCAGACCGGGTTTGCCGCGGATACCGGGCGTTTCCTCGATGAGGCGCTCAGGCTTGCACTCAGCCCGGAACGCGCGCAGGCGCTGCTGCAGCGTCTGGGTGCGCCGGGCGCGCAGGCGCTGGAGCAACTGGCCTGGCACGAACCGGCGGAGATTGCCGGCCTGCTGGAGGCGCAGCCGCCGCAGCTGATTGCCGTCGTGATGGCACACCTGCCGCGCGACGTCGCCGCCGCGGTGCTGGATCTGCTTCCCGGCAAAATACGTGCGGATACCTTGCAGAGCCTGGCGCACAGCGACGCGCCCAGTTCCGACATGCAGGGCGAACTGGGCGCCTGGCTGGCCAGCCTCGAAACCGTCGTGCCGTCCCAGGGCGAGGCCGCCGTCGCCAGCCTGCTGGGGCAGATGAGCGAGGGTAGCGCGGCCGCTGCCTTGAGCCAGCTCGACCAGAACGATGCGGAGCTGGCCGCGCGCCTGCGCGTTCGCCATCTCGCGTTCGAAGACCTGGCGCGGCTGTCTGAAGACGGCCGCAAAGCCTTTTTGCGCAACATCGGCGCGCGCACCCTGCTGCATGCGTTGAAGGGCAGCGACGGGCGGGTGCTCGACGCGTTGACGGCGGTGATGAGTTCGACCGCCGCGCAGCGCATGCGCGATGATCTCGATACCCTGGGCGCGCTGCCGGTGACTGCGATCCAGGCGGCGCAGGAGGATGCCGGCGCCAGCTTGCGGCGCCTGGCGGCGGAGGGGGCGATTCCGTTCCCTCAAGAGGAGACGGCATGAGTACAGACGACGACACCACCGCATTCGAGCAGTGGGAGGTGGTGGAGCTGGCTGCGTCCGCAAGCCGTGTGGCGACGCCCGCCGAGGATGCCGAGACCGAGCTGGCGAAGCTGCGCGAAGCCGCGCGCGCCGAGGGCTACGCCGAAGGGGTGGCCGCCGGACGGGTGGAAGGGGAGCAGGCCTGCGGGCGCATGAAGCAGATGGTCGAAAGCTTCTCGATCACCCTGGACAACCTCGATTTCCGGCTTGCCGATATGGTGCTGGAACTGGCGCTGGATGTGGCGCGCCAGGTGGTGGCGGGCGAACTGGCGGTGCGCCCGGAACGCATCCTCGATGTGGTCAATCTGGCACTGAAGGAGATGGCGGAAACCAGCCGCGAGGCGCGCCTGCTGTTGAACCCGGACGACGCCGCGCTGGTGCGGCCGCATCTCGACCAGGTACTGGACAAAAACCGCCTGCGCATCGTGGAAGACGTGCGGATCGAGCGCGGCGGTTGCCTGATCGAAACCGCGCAGGGCGATCTCGACGCCACGCTGCCCGCACGCTGGCGTCAGGTGGTGCAGGTGCTCGGCTCCAACAAGAGCTGGATCGAGTGATCGTTAACTCCTCACCACAGAGACACGGAGGCACAGAGATGATTGAGAAACCCAAGGGTTGTCGACTTGCTGGAAGCCCGTCGATAGGCGGGGCCGCGAGGCGGAGCAAGCAGCTTGTTTTCTCTGTGCCTCTGTGTCTCTGTGGTTCAGGGACTTCAGGCTAATGGACCGCATCGTCCGCCTGCGCGAATACCTGGCCAACTGTCGGCGTGCGGTGAGCTGGGCGACGCCGATTGCGAGCAGCGGGCGTCTCACACGGGTGTCCGGGCTGGTGATGGAAGCGGTGGGACTGCGGCTGCCGGTGGGCAGCCAGTGCCATGTGCAGATTCCCGGCGGCCAGAGCATCGAGGCCGAGGTGGCCGGATTTTCCGGGGACCGCCTGTTCATCATGCCGGCCACCGACATTTACGGCGTGATGCCGGGCGCGCGGGTTATTCCCGACAACCCGATGGTGGCGCAGCCGCCGCGTTTGGGGATGCGCTATATCCCGCGCCGCCGCGCGCAGGATCGGGTGCGCCAGGTGCCGGTCGGCGAACCCCTGCTGGGGCGCGTGCTCGATGGCGCCGGGCGGCCGCTGGACGGCCTCGGCCCGCTGTCGCTGGAACATCGCGTGCCCTTGTACAGCCGTTCGATCAATCCGCTGGAACGGGCGCCGATCCGGCACACGCTGGATGTCGGCGTGCGCGCGATCAACGGCTTGTTGACGGTGGGGCGCGGACAGCGGCTCGGCCTGTTTGCCGGCAGCGGCGTCGGCAAGAGCGTCCTGCTTGGCATGATGGCGCGCTACACCGATGCGGACGTGGTGGTGGTGGGGCTGATCGGCGAACGCGGCCGCGAGGTCAAGGAATTCATCGACTGCATCCTCGGCGCCGAGGGCATGGCGCGCGCGGTAGTGGTAGCCGCGCCCGCCGATCATCCGCCGCTGATGCGGCTGAACGGCGCGGCGTATGCGATGTCGATTGCCGAATACTTTCGCGACCAGGGCAAGCACGTGCTGCTCATCATGGATTCGCTCACCCGCTACGCGATGGCGCAGCGCGAGGTGGCACTGGCGATCGGCGAACCCCCCGCCACCAAGGGCTACCCGCCGTCGGTCTTCGCCAAGCTGCCGCAGCTGGCCGAACGTGCCGGCAACGGCCGCAGCGGCAGCGGCTCGATCACCGCGTTTTTTACCGTGCTGATGGAAGGCGACGACCAGCAGGATCCGATCGCCGATGCGGCGCGCGCGATCCTTGACGGCCACATCGTGCTTTCCCGCGACCTGGCCGATGCCGGGCATTACCCCGCCATCGACGTCGAAGCCTCGATCAGCCGGGTCCAGCCCGACCTCCTTTCCGAAGAGGCGCTGGAGCGCACCCGCCGCTTCAAATATCTCTACTCCCGCTACATGCGCAGCCGCGATCTGCTGGCCGTCGGCGCCTATGTGCCGGGTGCCGACCTGGTGCTGGACGAAGGCGTGCGGCTGTATCCCCGAATGCAGGGCTACCTGATGCAGGGCATGCGTGAGCGCGCATCGCTGGATTCCGCCCACACCGGACTGGATGAGGTGCTCGGTTGAAGCCGTTTTCCCTCGCACGCATTCTGCAGCTGGCCGAGCGCCGCGCCGAAGGCCTGTCGCGTGCGGTCAAGCTTGCGCACGGCATCTGGCTCCGTACGCGCGGGCGCCAGGTGCAGCTGGCCACGCTGCGCGACGCGCACGTTGCGCAGCTGGCCAGCCAGTTGCGCGATGGCGTGTCGGCGGCGCAGCTGCAGGAGATGAATCGCCTGCAGCACGCGCAGGCCGCCGAAATGCTGGCCGCGCAAGCCGCCATCGACGCTGCGCACCGCGACTGGCAGGCGCGACTGGCCGAATGGATACAGGTCGAGCAACGGGTCAAGGCGCTGCGCCTGCTGGAGCAGCGCCACCGGGCGCAGGCCGCGATCCAGCAACGACGCAGCGAGCAGCGCGAGCACGATGAACTGGTCGAACTGACGCATCACCAGAATGACGGTCGATGGGCACGCTGATGCGTCTGCTTGAACTTACGCCCGCGGAAACCGCTTTTCTGGCAGCGCCCTCCGTGGCGTCCGACAGCTTGCGGGCGCGGCTGACCCGCAAGCTTGCCGCGACGCTGAGCGCGCGTTTACGCCTGCCGCTGCAGGCGATGGCGATGCCAGCCGATGCGTCGACCGACGCGCCGGCGTCCCCCGTTTGGCAGCCCGATGCCGCGCTGGCCAGCCTGTGGCTGGTCCGCCGCCTCGGCGGCCGGCATGTGATAGGCACGACCCCGTTTGTGCCGCATACCTTGATCCATGCCCTGGACGCTTTGCTGGCAGAGTGCTGGTTGGATGAAGCCGCGCAGACCGATCCGCCCGCCGCACTGGCGTGGCAGCTCACGGCGGCCCGCACGCAGGCAACGCTCGCCGTGCAGTTGCCGCACCCCATAACCGATATGACGCGCTGGGCGCGAGGAGTGATACGGCATGCTTAAGTTCGTTGCGGCAGGCGCGCTGCTGCTGATTCCGTTTCCGGCGCTGGCCGCGCCCGACACCGCCGGCAGCATGCTCACCGTGCTGCTGAGTCTGGGACTGATCCTCGGCGGATTTGCCGCGGTGGCGTGGCTCGCCCGCCGCTATCTGCCGGGCATGCGCACGCAAGGCGCAGTCAAGGTGGTGGGGACGACCGCGGTCGGCGCGCGCGAGCGCGTGGTGGTGGTCGAGGTCGACAACACCTGGCTGCTTTTGGGCGTGGGGGGCGGCAACGTGCGGCTGCTGCACACCCTGCCCCGGCCCGCCGATTCAAGCAGCCCGTTGGCGGAGCGCACATGATGAAAACGATCCTGACGCTGGTGGCACTGGCGCTGAGCGTGCCGGCTCTGGGCGCGGACAGCAGCGTGCCGCTGCTCGCCGTGACCCCCGGTGCGGGCGGGCAGGTGATCGGCGTGCCGGGCGCGAGCCTGCCGTGGCTGCTGCTGTTCCCGTTTTTACCGGCCCTGCTGCTGGCCTTCACCGCCTTCACCCGCATCGCGGTGGTGCTGTTCCTGCTGCGGCAGGGGCTCGGTAGCCACACCGCGCCGCCGAATCTGGTGCTGACGGGGCTGGCGGTGCTGCTGACGATTTTTGTGATGTCGCCGGCGTTGAAGACCATCGATGCCGAGGCCTATCAGCCCTTTCTGTCGGGCGCGTTGAGCTTCAACGACGCCGCCGGGAAAGCCGCGCAGCCGCTGAAAAGCTTCATGCTGCGGCAAACACGAGCCGAGGACCTCGGTCTTTTCACCGGCGACGACAGGGCCATCGACCCCGCTACAGTCAATCAAAACGGGGCGGAGAGCGTGCCGCTGGCGGCGCTGGCGCCCGCCTTCCTCACCAGCGAACTCAGGACAGCATTCCAGATCGGCTTCATGGTGATACTGCCCTTCCTGGTGATCGACCTGGTGGTTGCCGCCGTGCTCACCGCGCTGGGCATGATCATGTTGCCGCCGCAATTGGTGTCGCTGCCGCTCAAATTGCTGTTGTTCGTCACGGTCGACGGCTGGCATCTGCTGGTCGGTTCGCTGCTCGGAAGCTTCTGATGGAAGGCCTTGCCCGCGATGCCCTCTGGTTGTTGATGCTGGTGGCCGCGCCGGTATTGCTGGCGGGGCTTCTCACCGCCTTTGCCATCAGCCTGTTCCAGGCCGCCACGCAAATTCTTGAACCCACGCTATCCTTCGTTCCCAAGCTCATCGTCATGCTGGTCGTGCTGGC